>NZ_CM137131.1:0-3592922 GCF_054495185.1 Glutamicibacter bergerei
GTGAGCAGCGACGAGACCAATAGTATTGGGAGCTCCTGGCGTCAGGTGATTCGTAAGATCGAAGATGATGATCGAGTGAAGGCCCGTCATCGTCCATTTGTGTCCCTTGCTAAACCCCAGGGGCTCATTGGCAGTACCCTGCTTGTTGCCGTACCTAACGATCTCACTCGCGATATCTTGCAAACTCAGCTTCGCGAACCTCTCGATCAGGCGTTGCGTGAGGTCTTTCAAGACGATATCCGTTGTGCTGTCAGTGTCGATCTGTCCTTAGCTGAGGAAGTCGAACAGCCACCCGAAAAAAAGACCTCGCCAGCTCCGGTCCCAGTTCCAGTCCCAGAAACTCCCGGACCGCGCCCACAGCCTGCACCACAGCCGACGCCTCCATCAAACTCGCAAGAGTTCGGTCGGCTTAATCCAAAGTACATTTTTGACACTTTTGTCATTGGGTCTTCGAACCGATTTGCTCACGCGGCCGCGGTCGCGGTCGCTGAAGCACCGGCAAAAGCCTACAACCCGCTGTTTATCTATGGAGATTCCGGGCTAGGTAAAACTCACCTGCTTCACGCCATTGGACATTACGCGCGTCACCTCTATAAGGGGATCCGAGTACGCTACGTGAACTCCGAAGAGTTCACTAATGACTTCATCAACTCCATCCGTGATGACGAGGGTGCCAGCTTCAAGCAGACCTATCGCAATGTCGATATTTTGCTTATCGACGATATTCAGTTCTTGGCCAATAAAGATGCAACGCAAGAAGAGTTCTTCCATACCTTCAATGCATTGCACAATCACAACAAGCAGGTAGTGATTACCTCTGACTTGCCGCCTAAACAGCTGCAAGGATTTGAAGATCGGATGCGTTCCCGCTTTGAGTGGGGCTTGCTCACCGATATTCAGCCGCCTGAATTGGAAACCCGTATTGCGATCCTGCGCAAGAAAGCTGACGCCGAGAATCTTTCGGCTCCGGGTGATGTCATGGAATATATCGCCTCGAGAATCTCGACGAATATCCGTGAACTTGAGGGTGCGCTCATCCGAGTAACCGCTTTCGCTTCATTGAATAACCAACACGTTGATCTGGCCCTGGCAGAAACCGTTCTCAAGGACTTGATCAGTGCTGATGGTGCTCAGGAAATCACGCCTTCAACCATCATCAAACAGACTGCAGAGTACTTTGGGCTGACTATTGATGAGCTCAACAGCAAATCTCGTACTCGAACCCTGGTCACGGCACGTCAGATCGCGATGTATCTGCTGCGTGAGTTGACGGATATGTCATTGCCGAAGATCGGCGCCGAACTTGGCGGGCGAGACCACACCACTGTTATCCATGCGGATCGCAAGATTCGTGAGTTGATGGCCGAGCGACGCGCAATCTTCAACCAAGTGACAGAACTGACAAACCGGATTAAACAGAGTCAGCGCGAGCACTAAACCGTTAAAACACAGCTGTGGATAAGACTGTGGATTACATGAAGACAACCTGAGCATAACTGGCACCTCGAGTGTGGACTCAGAAAAGCGTGACACTGAGTATCAACAGGACCATGGAACTCAGTGTCACTGCCAGTCACAGTTTGTTCACATGCACAATTGGTTCAAACTATGGGCTCGAGGGGCTTATCCACAGTATCCACAGGGGTTATTAACACTACTTCCTTTAAACACTTATTCATCCAAATAACGAGACCTCTCCACCGACACCCGTTTTGAACTGCATTTTGTTCACAAGTTCGCGGTTACGCCCACTTGGAAAGTTCCATGAGGGCTATTCGAAGAACCCGTGGCAAGATTAAGTGGAGATATCGTGTAGCTACCTGCTCTATGCTTAAGAACTTGGCGGGAAACAACCTTCTTGGCCTCACTTAAGACTTATGGGTTCCGAAAGGCGGATTTTTCGTGAAGTTCAGCGTTGAAAAGGATGTATTGGCAGATGCCGTTTCTTGGACCGCAAGGTCTCTAGCGCAGCGTCCACCATCTCCAGTACTTGCTGGCATTTTGATCACTACCCATGAAGGCATCGTTCGCCTCGAGGGATTTGATTACGAAATTTCATCCCACATCGAGATCCCTGCTGATATTGCAGAACAAGGCAAGGTCTTAATTTCTGGCAAGTTGCTTGCGGAAATTACACGTTCATTGCCAAATTCAACGGTGACTCTCGAAACTGATGGCACAAAGATCACCGTCTCCTGCGGTCGTTCACGATTCCACTTAGCGACCATGCCAGTTGAGGAATACCCTTCCTTGCCAGCACTTCCAGAAGTTGCCGGCACCATCAATGGCCAAGCTTTCTCGGAAGCTGTATCCCAGGTTATTGTCGCCGCATCGAAGGATGACACCCTGCCGGTATTGACTGGTATCAAGGTTGAGATTGAAAATGATCTAATCACTTTCCTCGCCACGGACCGTTACCGTCTGGCGATGCGTGAACTGAATTGGACTCCAAACCAGCCAGAAATTTCTACTTCATTCTTGGTCAAGGCTAAAACCTTGAACGAAGTAGCTAAAACACTTTCCAGTTCTGGCGACCTGAAACTTGCAATCAGCCCTACCGGGGAAATGATTGGTTTCGAGAGCGCTAACCGCCGGACAACCTCGTTACTCATCAATGGTGACTATCCAAAGATTCGTTCGTTGTTCCCGGATAACACTCCAATTCACGCTACTGTCCGTTCCAGCGATCTGATTGAAGCGGTCCGTCGCGTTTCCGTTGTCGCTGAACGAAACACCCCAGTACGTATGGCGTTCACCGATGGACAGCTGACCCTTGATGCAGGAACCGGCGAGGACGCCCAGGCTGAAGAATCAATTGTTGCTTCGCTACGCGGGGAAGACATTACTGTTGCATTCAACCCAACCTTCCTCAGTGAAGGGTTGAGCTCGTTCAATACTGATTTTGTTCGTTTTTCGTTCACCAGCGCTCCAAAGCCAGCAATGGTCACTGGTCAGAAGAAAATTGATGAAGAAGACCAGGACCAATACCGGTACCTCGTTATGCCAGTTCGACTTCCAAACTCGAACTAGCAACAAGTTAGCGGTGGAGTGCTAAATATTCCACCGCTTCGTAGCTTTCAGGATTCTCGGTGTATATCTCGCAGCTTTCCCTCACGAGCTTTCGCTCGTACGTGCAGGCCGACGTACAACTAGCCCCGGGCATCAACGTACTGGTTGGACCCAACGGCGTCGGTAAAACGAACATCGTTGAAGCCATCGGATACCTGGCGAACCTCTCCTCGCACCGAGTCAGCAACGATGCTCCGCTGCTGCACTTCGGTTCCGAACGGGCACTGATCCGTGGCACGTTACATCGTGGATCTCAGTCCACCTCCCTCGAGGTGGAAATTACCAGCGGAAAAATCAATAGAGCCCGGATCAACCGGGCTAACCCGGTACGTGCACGAGAGATTCTTGGACTCGTGCGAACGGTACTTTTTGCTCCTGAAGATCTGTCCTTGATCAGGGGAGATCCATCTAATCGACGTCGTTTCCTCGATGAAATGCTGATCTCTTTAAGACCTATCGAAGCCGGTACCAAAAACGACTACGAGCGGATCGTGAAACAACGAAATGCGTTGTTGAAATCGATCAGAGGCAAATCAAAACTTAATTCCTCACAAGAGAACACCTTGCAGGCATGGGACATGCAACTGGCCACCTGCGGTGCCCGCCTCATTCGTGGCCGTTTGATGGTACTTGCCCTGCTGCGGCCCTATATGGAAGCAGCCTACGCGGATCTTGCCGATGGCAAAAAGCATGCTGATGCGGTTTATCGCTCATCTCTTGAAGGCGAGATTGACGAAAATTCCTTGCCGGTGAAGAATCTTGAGGGGTTGAGCCAAGACGAAATTCGCGATCTACTGCTGAGTGCCATCGAGGCAAACCGGGCACGCGAATTAGATCGCGGTATTTCCCTCTTTGGTCCACACCGCGATGATTTGACCCTGACATTAGGGGCAACACCTGCAAAAGGCTACGCCTCGCATGGGGAAACTTGGTCCTTTGCGCTCGCATTGCGCCTGGCTGCTTACCGCGTCTTTGGTGATGACGACCCGCGAACTGGGTCTGGCCCGATTTTGATCCTCGATGATGTTTTTGCAGAACTTGACGCTACCCGGCGGGACCGATTGGCGCATATTGTTGCCGGCGCCGAACAAGTATTGGTGACCGCGGCGGTGGCTGCCGATGTGCCCGAGGCCTTGAAAGGACACTTTTTCATGGTGAGCCCTGGTCAGGTCAGCGATGTCTGAGGAAGAACTCGACTCGGCCAAGGCGCTGCTCAATCGCATGCGCAAACTCGCCGAAGAGCGTGGTGAAACTCGAGTTGACGCTGCCCGCATGGAACGCGTCAAAAAGCGTCAAGCAACGCGTCGCGGATTCGCTGCGCCACAGGGGAAACCCGTTGAAGGATCCGCGCGCGATCCACATGCTATCGGTGAAATCGTATCGAGAATGTCTAAATCTCGCGGGTGGAATACTCAAGTTGCGGTCGGATCCGTATTGGGTCGTTGGACAGAATTGGTCGGCGAAGACGTAGCGGCACATTGCAAGCCCGAATCTTTTGAAGACACCGTGGTGGTCGTACGCTGCGATTCAACTTCATGGGCTACCCAATTACGCCTACTCAGCCATCAGATTTTGAAAAAAATTGATGCCGAATTAGGTTCGGGAATTGTCACGGTTATCAAGGTCTTGGGCCCCAATGCTCCCTCCTGGCGCCATGGCCTGCGTTCGGTTGCCGGACGCGGCCCGCGAGATACCTACGGATAAAATTGCTGGCACGGCATATGGCGCTCTAACGGAGCCGCTGGCTGGATCCCCCCTTACTGCTCCGCCAGTAACCGCTCTAAGTGATGATTCTGTGCCTACTACAGCCGATTTGATGCTCAGGATCCCTATATATTTCGCTAAACGCGGTAGAATTAGAGGCAGTGAGTGCGCGTCGCGCGGGCATCCCCCGCGTACGTTGCGCCAGACCATGGTTTTTTGTTGGCCCGTACGCAGAGTCGGCAAGGAATCGCGCACCAAATTCGAGGAGTTCGTAGCACAAGTGTCTACCGAAAACGCTTCACCGCAGGAGCCGGCCGAGAGCCAAGTACCCGCGGAATCGATGACTTCAAAAGTCGAACACACCTATGGCGCCCAGGACATTACCGTCCTCGAAGGACTCGAAGCGGTACGCAAACGTCCGGGCATGTATATCGGTTCAACCGGACCTCGTGGCCTTCACCACCTGGTATACGAAGTTGTTGATAACTCCGTCGATGAGGCTCTAGCCGGATACTGCGACACTATCGACATCACCTTGCAGAACGATGGCGCTGTCAGAGTACAGGACAACGGCCGTGGCATCCCCACAGATATGCATCCTACTGAGGGCAAGCCGGCGGTAGAGGTCGTTATGACTATCCTGCACGCTGGCGGTAAGTTCGGCGGCGGCGGGTATGCGGTCTCCGGCGGACTACACGGCGTAGGTATTTCGGTAGTTAACGCGCTATCTAGCCGCGTGGACACCATCGTTCGGCAAAAGGGTTACGCCTGGCGGATCTCCTTCGGCAATGGCGGCATGACCACCTCCCCATTGACCCGTGGCGAAGAAACCGAAGAAACTGGCACCACCCAGACGTTCTACCCGGACGCCGGAATCTTTGAAACCACAGTATTTGATTTCGAAACCCTGCGTGCGCGCTTCCAGCAGATGGCCTTCCTGAACAAAGGCCTGCGCATCCGGCTGACCGACGAGCGCGTGGTCGAAGAGGTTGAGGCCGAAGTTGAAGACGAGCGTGAAAACCAGGTTGTTAAACCACGCGTGGTCGACTACCTGTACAAAGACGGACTGCTCGATTACGTCAAGCACCTGAACTCCGCGAAAAAAGTGGAATTGGTACACGACGAGGTCATTGCCTTCGAAGCTGAGGACACCACTCGCGGTATCAGCGTTGAAGTCGCTATGCAGTGGACCAATGCCTACTCGGAGTCTGTGCACACCTACGCAAACACCATCAACACCCACGAGGGTGGTACCCACGAAGAGGGTTTCCGCGCAGCCTTGACCGGCTTGCTCAACCGCTACGCCCGCGATAACAAGATCCTGCGCGAAAAGGATGACAATCTTTCCGGCGATGACGTCCGCGAGGGTCTGACCGCAGTACTTTCGGTCAAGCTCTCCGAACCACAGTTTGAAGGCCAGACTAAAACTAAGCTGGGTAACTCGATGGCCCGTGGCTTCGTGCACGGTGTGGTCAACGAGGAACTTGGTGACTGGTTCGAGCGCAACCCGAACGTCGCTAAAGACATTATTCGCAAGGCAATGCTTGCCTCCCAGGCCCGTATGGCGGCCCGCAAGGCGCGTGACAACGCGCGCCGCAAGTCGCCAATGGAATCCTTCGGCATGCCCGGTAAGCTTTCGGACTGCTCCTCGAAGAACCCTGCCGAGTGTGAGGTTTTCATCGTCGAGGGTGACTCCGCAGGCGGCTCGGCTAAGCGCGGACGTGACCCACACACTCAGGCGATCCTGCCGTTGCGCGGAAAGATCCTGAACGTGGAACGTGCGCGTTTGGACCGTGCGCTGGGCAATGCCGAAGTACAGGCGATGATCACCGCCTTCGGCACCGGCATCGGTGAAGAATTCGACATGGCCAAGTTGCGCTATCACAAGATCGTGTTGATGGCCGACGCCGACGTGGACGGCCAGCACATCACCACGCTGTTGCTCACGCTGATCTTCCGCTTCATGCGTCCACTGATCGAGCAGGGCTATGTGTACCTTGCAAGCCCACCGTTGTACCGCATCAAGTGGTCCAATGCCGCTCACGAATACGTCTTCTCAGACAAGGAACGCGACGACGCGCTCGTCAAGGGCGCCGCGTCGAACAAGCGCATTCCTAAGGAAAACGGCATCCAGCGCTACAAGGGTCTGGGCGAGATGGACTATTCGGAACTATGGGACACTACCATGGATCCGGCTCACCGCATTCTGCGCCAGGTGGCCATGGATGACGCGGCCGCAGCCGATGAGGTCTTCTCCGTGCTGATGGGCGAGGACGTCGAATCACGCCGAACCTTTATTCAGCAAAATGCCAAGGACGTGCGCTTCCTGGATATCTAACGCGCCAACCGCAGCGAAACGATAACCAGCAACGAATTTTAGACTTGTAAGGGATGAAATGAGCGACGAGCAAACCCCGGGGAACGAACCGTTGGACGGGGAGATCGTGCCCGCACTAGAGGGACACGACAAGATCGACCAGATCGATTTGCAGACCGAAATGCAACGGTCCTACCTTGACTACGCTATGGCGGTCATCGTGGGCCGTGCACTACCCGACGTGCGCGATGGACTGAAGCCAGTGCACCGCCGCGTGCTGTACGCAATGTACGACGGTGGCTACCGCCCGGAGCGCTCCTACAATAAGTGTGCCCGCGTGGTCGGCGAAGTGATGGGTCAGTACCACCCGCACGGTGACACCGCGATTTATGATGCGCTGGTCCGCCTGATTCAGGACTGGGTCATGCGTTATCCGCTGGCGCTAGGCCAGGGTAACTTCGGTTCCCCAGGTAATGATGGCGCAGCCGCCCAGCGTTACACGGAAACCAAGATGGCCCCGCTGGCCATGGAAATGGTCCGTGACATCAACGAGGACACCGTTGATTTTAAGGACAACTACGACGGCAAAAACCAAGAACCAACCGTATTGCCGGCGCGTTTCCCGAACCTTTTGGTCAACGGCTCCTCTGGCATCGCGGTGGGTATGGCCACCAACATTCCGCCACATAACCTGCGCGAAGTCGCCGAGGGTGTGCAGTGGTACCTGGAGAACCCAGAAGTTAGTCGCGAGGAACTGCTTGCCGCGCTGATGCAGCGCGTCAAGGGCCCAGATTTCCCTTCCGGCGCCATGATTCTTGGCACCAAGGGCATCTCCGATGCCTACCGCACCGGCCGTGGCTCGATCACCATGCGCGCGGTAGTGAATGTGGAAGAAATTCAGGGCCGCTCTTGCCTGGTAGTCACCGAGCTGCCATATATGGCTAACCCGGATAACCTCGCGGTGAAGATTGCCGAGCTGGTCCGCGACGGCAAGGTCGCCGGCATCGCCGACATGCGTGATGAGACCTCGGGCCGTACCGGCCAGCGCCTGGTGATCGTGCTCAAGCGCGACGCCGTAGCCAAGGTGGTACTGAACAACCTCTACAAGCACACCGAACTGCAGTCCAACTTCTCCGCGAATATGCTCGCGATCGTCGACGGAGTGCCACGCACCCTGCCACTGGATGGTTTCATCCGGCACTGGGTGACCCACCAGATCGAAGTAATTGTTCGCCGCACCAAGTTCCGCCTGAAGAAGGCCGAAGCCGAGGCTCACATCTTGCGTGGCCTGCTCAAGGCCCTGGATGCTTTGGACGAGGTTATCGCGCTGATCCGCCGTTCTTCGACCACCGAAGCGGCCCGCGACGGGTTGATGGAACTGCTGGATATTGACGAGGATCAGGCCCGTGCCATTCTCGACATGCAGCTACGTCGACTTGCTGCCTTGGAACGTCAGAAGATTCAGGATCGTCACGCGGAACTGGCGGTGATGATTGCCGAGTTTAAGGAAATCATCGCCGACCCGCAGCGCCAGCGCACCATCGTCTCGGAAGAACTCGCCGAGATTGTGGAAAAGCATGGAGATGACCGTCGCACCAATATCCTCATGGGCTTTGATGGCGATATGAACGTCGAAGACCTCATTCCCGAAGAGGAAATGGTCGTCACCATCACCCGTGGCGGCTACGTCAAGCGCACCCGTATCGACAACTACCGTTCGCAGCAGCGCGGCGGCAAGGGCATCAAGGGCGCCAACCTGCGTGGAGACGATGTGGTGGAACACTTCTTCGTCACCTCCACACACAACTACCTGTTGTTCTTCACCAACCACGGACGGGTGTACCGCACCAAGTGCTATGAGTTGGCCGAGGCTGGGCGCGATGCCAAGGGACAGCACGTCGCCAACGTGATGGCTTTCCAGCCAGATGAGCACATCGCTCAGGTGCTTGATCTGCGCACCTACCAGGACGCGCAGTACCTGATGCTTGCTACCCGCAATGGTTTGGTCAAGAAAACCCGCTTGGAAGACTATGACACCAACCGCACCGCCGGAGTCATCGCGATCAACCTGCGTGAGGATGATGAATTAGTCTCCGCACAGCTGGTGAGTGAATCCGATGATGTGATGCTGGTCTCGCGCAAGGGCCAATCGGTACGCTTCACCGCGACCGACACCGCACTGCGTCCGATGGGTCGCGCTACCAGTGGCGTGACCGGTATGAAGTTCCGCGAGGGTGACGAGTTGTTGGCCGCCGAGGCGGTACGTCCCGAAGCGTTCGTTTTCACCGTGACAAATGAGGGCTACGCAAAGCGCACTACGGTCGACGAATATCGTGTGCAATCCCGTGGTGGCTTGGGCATTAAGGTTGCCAAGCTCAACGAGGAACGTGGCGAACTTGTGGGTGCGTTGATCGTTGATGAAACTGACGAAGTACTCGTGGTAATGGCCTCGGGCAAGGTTGTTCGTTCAGCCGTCTCGCAGGTTCCGTCCAAGGGTCGTGACACCATGGGCGTCATCTTCGCAAAGCCGGATAAGAAAGACCACATTATTGCGGTTGCCAAGAACTCGGAGAGCGAGCTCGAAGAGAACTCGGAGGAAGATGGCGTAACGTTGGACGCAGAAAACATGACAGATGAGTCATCTGCTGCGCCGGAAATCGCTTCGGACGTCCAAAACGATGACACCGATAACGGAGGTAACGCATGAGCACGCCCTCGACGCCTCGCCCAAGTGGCAGCGCCCCGAAGAGCGCAGCGCCGCGACCTACCCAGGTAAAGCGCCCAGCGCCAACCTCAAACGGTAACCGCCCAACCGGTGCCCGTCCGGCACCAACCGGACAGCCGCGCCCCGCCGGCGGTCCTGCGCGACCTAGCGCGGGTGCACCACGGCCCGCGGGACAGCGGCCGCCACAGTCACAAGATCGCCTGGTTCGCCCGGCACCTAAGGCTAAGGTCCGCAAAGCTCGACTGCTAGCTTCGAAGGTAGAGCCATTCTCGGTCTTGAAGCTTGCCTTCTTGCTGTCGGTCGCCTTCGGTGTCATCACCGTGGTGGCTTCGGTAGCTATCTGGGCGCTACTGGACCTGACCGGTACCTTTGACTCCTTCAACCAGCTGATGCGTGACGCGATTGGTGCCGAAGGCACTTTTGACCTGCGTGATGTGCTCTCGCTGGGTCAGGTTGCCTCGTACGCGACAATCATTGCGGTAGTCAATGTCGTGGTAATTTCGGTGCTCTCGATGCTCGGAGCGGTGTTGTATAACATTGCCGCTTCGCTCGTCGGAGGCGTCGGAGTGACCCTCACCGACGACTAAGAACGTGCTAGTCGAGCCCGGGATTCATGCTGTGATGCATGACACCCGGGCTCGATTTGTATCTTCTTGCAAACCCCGGTAAAGTTTTATTTCGTTCCGAAGGGAACAAAAAAGGTAAGGGCGTATAGCTCAGGCGGTTAGAGCGCTTCGCTGATAACGAAGAGGTCCCTGGTTCAAGTCCAGGTACGCCCACGGAATCCTTACCGATGAGAAAGAGGGTAGAATGAAAAAGCTCCTGATTCTCGGGACTGTTGTGGCTGCTGCGGTAGTCATGATCAAGAAGGTAAAGGGTTCTACGGAAATCAAGGAAACCTGGCAACAGGTTACCGACAAAGTTTCCTAACGCTTTTCGGGGCCTTAGCTCAGTTGGTAGAGCGCCTGCTTTGCAAGCAGGATGTCAGGAGTTCGAATCTCCTAGGCTCCACAGAATAGATAGGCGGAAAGCAGCAGCTTTCCGTCTATTCTTTTCCAAAGGATGAGCATTGCTCATTATCGGAAGTGAAAATCTTCCACAATTGAATACGGGGCCTTAGCTCAGTTGGTAGAGCGCCTGCTTTGCAAGCAGGATGTCAGGAGTTCGAATCTCCTAGGCTCCACATTTTAAGTAGTACTAAGAGCGGTGATCGACTCATTGAGTCAGATCGCCGCTCTTTTTATGTATGGTGTAGTTCCCATAATAGGCAGGATCAGATCTGTCACGTCGTCAATAAATTCTTGCACTTCCGACTGCGCGGATTGAGGGCTCTGCAGCCGTTGTACGAGTGCCTCGGCGATATACCGCCCACGAGGATCAGGCTGACCAATCCCCCGGGCGCCAGCTCGATCCGGCCCGCAGCCTGAAGCGCACCGAGGATAGTGTCCATTGGCTCGGCAAACGCGCGGTACTCCGCGCGGCGTTCATTATTCCAAAGACTGACAGACCCCGACCGACTACACCTCGAGCACACGTATTTTGCGCTCATCAGACTGAATTGGTCCCAAAGCCGTGATGACCATCGATGGCACACTCTGTCTGACGGATGCCAAGGGATCAACGTAGAAGCCGGCGAAGCCCTGCAATACCTGTTCGTTTAGTTCGCGATACAGCGCCTGGCACAGCACAGACTTGTCGGCATACAGTTCATAGAATGACCGCGTTAAGACGTGCGCCTGACGGCACACTGCCTGCACCGTCGCCCGTCGTTCCATAAACTTGAAGCGCGGCATCCAATAGTTGGCGGCGACGCTTCTCATCGCGCCAGTTGTTGCTCATGTCATTGCCTGCCCCGCGAGTTGAGGTCACCGTACCTGAGTACGGCGGTATCCTCCATCGCATCCTAAGTCTGTTGTCGCAGAGACTGCGTGACCTAATTTTGGGAAAGATAGTCCTTAATCAGGTCACCTCGGTGGACCTTAAAGCTCGCTCCGACTACGAAGAGAAATTCCCACCGGGCCAGCCACCAGCCTGATGGCCACTGCGGACGCGTTCAGTACGGACTGTCCAGTAGCTCTGAAGTAGTTCCTCGCCGATCCGAAACCATGATCGGTCTTGAACCTGAGCATGTGCCGCGGAGGCAAAGGCTAGACGCTTGGCATCATCGTAGATCAGGTCACTGACCCGATCACGAAGCTCGTTGAGGTCTCCCGGGGCATACAGCCAGCCTGTGCGCGAGGAATCCACCAGATCCAGTGGTCCTCCCCTGCCAACCGCAACGACCGGCACAGCGCAAGCCATGGCTTCCTGAATGGTTTGGCAGAATGTTTCCGAGGCTCCGGGATGAACAAAGACATCAAAGGAGGCAATGACTTCCGCCAATCGGGTTCCGGAGAGGAAACCGGTGAAGTGGGCGGTGGGTAATATGCTGCGCAGGTCGTCTTCCAGGGGGCCCGAACCCACGATCACGAGTCTTGTATTTGGTAGCGAGCTCAGGACCCGCAGGTCGGCGACCTGCTTTTCGGCAGCAAGCCGGCCCACATATCCAATAATGCGTTCACCATTGGGGGCAATGGTCTCGCGAAACTTTGCATCGCGCCGCTGTGGGGTGAATTGCACGGTGTCCACTCCCCTGCCGCTCAAAACTAGGCGCGTAACTCCCAGAGATTCGAGCTGGCGGCGCGAAAACGTGCTTGGCACCAACGTTAGGTCTGCAGCCGTGTGAATGGCTCTCACGTGATCCCAAAGCTTTTCGGTAAGCCACGGCATTTTATAACGCGCGGCATAGGTCGGAACTTCGGTTTGGTACATGGCAACGGTCGGGATGTCTAGTTCTTGGGCCGCACGTAGGGCACGCCAGCCCAATAAGAATGGGCTGGCCAGGTGCACCACGTCGGGTGCCTCTCTTCCCAGGATTCTTTTAAGTCGGCCAATCCCTCCGGCAGCCAAGCGGACCTCCGGGTAATTAACCATTGCCACAGAGGGAACGGTAATGATCTGAGATCCCTTATACGAACGGGGAACGCTATGGCCCTTGAGCTCACCGGCCAATGAGGCTGCGGGAGTGATGACCACGGCACTGTGACCGGTCAGCTCAAGATGATCAAGGGTCCTTAGGACCGAATTTGTAACCCCATTTACGTGGGGCAGGAACGATTCAGCAACGATGGCAACCTTCACAACTCCATGATGTGCGCCGCGGGTGACACTGAGCTTAACTGTGCACACTGGGTTCGTTAACTTCTAACAACTTCACGGCCAGATTTATCGAAGAATGACTCGAATGTGGGATCGGATATTTCGTTCTCGAAGGTTGCAAAAGAGGGCATTATTAGTTTTTTAAAGGCACCGAGTCAATGCAGTTGACATCCTAAATAGCATATCTACATGGTTATATGTTGATCATGGAATATGTTTAGGCAACTCAGAAACGCTCACTCATGGACCCAGTTCGGGCAAGCTATATGGAGCTTGTAAACTTAGCCGGTGACGTTCTTGTTAGCCGCGTTGGGAATACTCGGCATTTCAGCTTCTGGACCAATTATTGCGGCGTTCCCAGGCGTCCCGGTGATGTCCATGGCATTCTGGCGCAATGGCGCTGCGGCCTTGATCCTTGCCGGCCCGGCGATCAAGGAAAACCCACGGCAGTATTTACGCTTCACTCGGCGTGAATGGTTTTACATTCTGGTTGCCGGTGGCGCGCTCGCATTACACTTCGTCTGTTTTATGTTCGCGGTTCGAATGACCAGTGTTGCGGCGGCTACCGCGTTGGTTTGTATCCAAGGCGTGTGGATCGCATTGTTTCAAGCACTGCGCGGGGTGCGATATCGCTCCCCCGTGATAATTGGCATGAGCACCGCTATCGTCGGCGTTGTACTCATTACAGGTTTTGATATGGGCCAAGGGCTGACAGCGTTTATGGGTGACTTGTTAGCCCTTGCCGGCGGGGTACTCGCAGCGATCTATACGTTCGCAGGATCCGCGGCACGACGTACCATGAGCACCTCTAGATATACCTCGATCTGCTACGCGGTTACCGCGGTACTGTTGCTGATCATGTGCCTAGCCACAGGACAACCGCTGTGGGGATTTGATGCCTGGGGTTGGGCTGGAATTATCCTGCTGACTGTCTGCGCGCAATTATTCGGACACACTGCGATGAATCATCTGCTTAGTGTGCTGGGGCCGTTGACCGTTTCTACCCTGATCCTGCTTGAAATTCCAGGTGCTGCGTTGCTCGCCGCGTTGCTCTTAGGACAGGTGGTCCCGGTAGGCACATATATAGGATTGGGAATTATTTTGCTTGGACTCGTACTCGTCGTACGAGGCCAAGCAAAACCAAAACTTCGGGCTTAGCCTTCCTCGACTAAGCTTCGAACCTCAGCAATGTCCGCTTCGCGAGATTCGACTGGCTGCTGTGGTTCGGAAATCTTTGGTTCATTTTCCCAAGGGTCTTCCACCGGACGGGAAGCCTTCCACATGGCCACGATCAGAGCCACAATTCCTACGAACACGCCGAATGCTAAAAATTTTCCTGCTGCACTTTTCTTGCTCATGATTTCTCCCATGTGAATCAATTTTTGTTACCAGATACCTCCAGACTAGGCAGTTAGCCAATGTGAGACCAGTGTCCGCGAGTCTGACACCGCTGATGACCTAATTGTTTCACTCAGCGCGTACCTCAGCTTTGGCGGCCTTGGCCCTACTCATGGGAGAATGAAGCCATGACCGCAAACGCAACGCATAAAGCCACGATTCACACTACTTTGGGCGACATCGTCGTCGATCTTTTCGGCAACCACGCCCCGAAGACCGTAAAGAACTTCGTTGGCTTGTCGACCGGTGAGCAGGAATGGGTACACCCAGAGTCCGGTGACAAGAAGACCAACACCCCGCTGTACAGCGGCACCATCTTCCACCGCATCATTTCTGACTTCATGATTCAGGGTGGCGACCCACTGGGTCAGGGCTTTGGTGGCCCAGGCTACCAGTTCGACGATGAGATCCACCCAGAACTGAACTTCAACGATCCTTACAAGCTTGCCATGGCAAATGCCGGCATCCGTATGGGTCGTGGAACCAACGGTTCGCAGTTCTTCATCACCACCGTCGCAACCTCATGGTTGCAGGGCAAGCACACCATCTTCGGTGACGTAACCGATGCAGAATCCCGCAAGGTTGTTGACGCCTTGAACGCCGTTGCAACCGATGGCCGTGACAAGCCATTGGAAGATGTTGTTATCACCTCGGTAGATATCGAAACGCTGTAACTTTCAGTAGTAATAACTGCGGCTCCGGTGATTCCCTTGGGGAGTCGCCGGAGCCGCAGTTTTTTAATCCACCACGATGAGATCAAGGTATAAACAGATGTCTTACGGTCAAGTGACTCCCGCGGGGCAATCGGCTCCTAGCTGCTTTAGACACCCAGGAACGGTCTCATATGTGTCCTGCAATCGATGTGGCCGTCCGGTATGCCCTCAATGTCAGGTGTCGGCTCCCGTGGGAGTGCAGTGCGTTGAATGCGTCCATGAAGCAAACAAGAAGATTCCTTCCCAGCGAACGGAATTTGGTGCACGGGCGCGCCAAGGTGTCCCGATAATTACATATTCACTGATTGCGGTAAACGTTCTCGCCTACATTCTTCAATGGGTGATCCCGGTGACCACTCAAAATATGGTGTTGGTCCCTGCCCTAGCCGCCTGGGAACCATGGCGTTTGATCACCAGCGCGTTCGCGCACTCCACAGGTTCTATCTTTCATCTCGCGATGAATATGTACGGCATTTATCTCTGTGGAGTATTTCTCGAGCCGCGATTGGGTCGTGCACGCTTTAGCTGGCTTTATCTTTTGAGCACCTTGGGCGGATCCTTGGGCATTCTTCTACTGAGTCCCCCACTGAGCGCGACTCTGGGTGCCTCGGGTGCTCTTGCGGGGCTCTTCTTATCCCTCTTCGTAGTTTTCCGCACCAACAAGCAAGTCCTACGTCAGATGGCTATCGTTCTTGTACTCAATGTGGTGCTCGGATTTGTGGTCTCGGGTATTTCCTGGCAGGGACACCTCGGTGGTGCTGTAGTTGGCGCACTGGCCGCCGCCTGCATCGTGTTGGTGCCACGCAATCCACAGCGCACGAAGATTCAATTCTCTTTGCTGGGTGCTTTGACGATAGTTGTGGCAGTAGCGATATATCTTTCGGCTGTCGCCGTGAAGTGGCCACTGAGCTAATTCGAATTCTTCCGCGCGTAGTTATCCACAAGTATTATCCACACTGTTAATAACTTACAACCGTGTAACTCTCTTCTGGGTAGCGATAGAGTGCCCCGCAAATCCCCTGAATATCGTGGATATTCCACTTCCGGCATCGAATACTCACAGCTTTACCCACAATTGTGGATAACTTTTAAACAGCCCCTGTAGATAGCCGGGTTCCGAGGGGTTATGGCGGTCCAGTAAGTTGTTCGAATTTTTAAACGAATCTCTGAATTCTGTCGACTGGGTCACCGTAGAGAAGATGTCCACATGCACAATCCACAGTGTTAATAACTTACAGCCATGTCATTCAACAGGAGGTAATCGTTGATGACTTGGCCTAATGCTTGATTTGTCCAATCACTACGCACCTTATCCCCACCTGTGGATAAAGTTGTGAACAAGTAAATAAGAACGTTCTCCACAAGGCGTGTGGATAACCTGTTATTGCTGTGGATATCTCACACTGCCTACAAAAAGAGCGGTCGTATTAGTAGCACCGCAAAGGTGGCCATGAACACGCAAATAATCGCGTCTAAAATGCGCCAGGATGTAGCGCTTGCAAAGACGCGAGATAAGAACCTGGAAGCATAACCAAGTGCCGTGAACCAGCAGATACTGGCTGCAATCGCCCCGAGGGCGAAATACCATTTACCATCGTGCTGCGTGATAGCGACGGAACCGAGCAAAATAACCGTATCTACGTATACATGCGGATTGAGCCAGGTCAAAGATAGGGCGGTCAATGCAACCGTCCATCCAGCGGTTGGTGCCGCAGAATTTGAAATGCTCAGGGTACTGGGGGAGACGGCACGCTTTAGCGCAAAGATGGCATAGCAAAACAAGAAAATAAAGCCACCGATCCGTGCAAAAGTGAGAATCCAGGGAGCGTGTTCAACGAGAGCTCCGATTCCCATAACACCGGCCAGAATTAATACAATGTCTGAGACCGCGCAAATAATGACGGTGAGCAGTACATGCTCTCGTCTAATCCCTTGGCGCAGTAGAAAAGCGTTCTGGGCGCCAATGGCGATGATGAGCGAAAGTCCTGTGGAGAATCCAAGAAATATTGGTGCGGGGATCATAAGGGTAACGGTAGAAGAACTCACTAACCGGCGTCTAACTTAAAATACTGAAGCTACATTAGTCTTGCTAATGTGAACTTGGATCTTGAACACCTCGAAACTCTGCTCGCGGTCATCGATGCGGGGAGCTTTGATGATGCTTCCATTGATCTCGGGGTCAGCCCTTCGGCTATCAGTCAACGGATTAAATCCCTTGAAAGCAGGTTGGGAGCAATCTTGCTGGTACGAAGTCGGCCGGTGAAGCCTACTGAGCAAGGGGCGCGAGTATTACGGTACGCGCGACAGATTTCCCTATTGGGCACCGAGTTCAGTGAAGAACTCATGCGTCACGAAGGCCGCGAAGGCAAGATATCACTCACTATCGGAGTTAATGCCGACTCTTTGGCTACCTGGTTCGCCCCGGTCTTCACCGCTCTGTCAAAGTGGCCACAGTTAAATTGCGAGATCTTACGCACGGATGAGAATCTCACGGTCGGCCTGCTTCGTTCGGGGAGGGTCAGCGCGGTGGTGGCAAATAGCCAAGAAGCCGCGCAAGGGTGCACTATTCGACGTTTGGGGAGTATGCGTTACTACGCCGTAGCGGCCCCGGGAATTGCCAGTGAGGCAAGTAAGAGCGAGCTCTCCTCGGTACCAATAGTACTTTTTGATAGAGAAGATCCTTTACAACATCAAATGCTTGAGCGAATTGATCCCGCGAGGCCCCGCCCTGTGGGAACCGTTTCATATGTCCCAGACTCGCTGCTCTTTGTACAGGCGATTCGTGCGGGTATGGGATGGGGAATGGTTCCCGAACAACAATTAGCTGGCGCACCTGAGCTTACGGTTCTCAATGAGCAATGGTTTATAGATGTGCCGTTGTTCTGGCAGAGGTGGTCAGTTGACTCTCCTGCACTTGATCGTCTGGGAAATATTCTGTACACGGCGGCGCAAGAAAGCGGTATTGGTTTGCTAACCTAAGGGGGAGTCGGCGGTAGGTCGATTCCCGGACGAGGGAGCCGTACCCGGAACGACAGCTAAGACGGCCAGTAAGGTATCTGGCATGTATTGGCTAATTCTCGTAATTTCCGGTCTTTTTGAAGCAGTTTGGGCTACCGCACTAGGCATGAGTTCTGGGCTGTCGAAGCTCGTTCCCAGCATCATATTTTTCGCCGCACTTGTCGTTTCAATGGGTGGGCTTGCGTACGCAATGAAAGAAATCCCCACCGGAACCGCCTATGCGGTCTGGGTGGGGATTGGTGCTTCTGTCACGGTTATCTACGCAATTGCGACCGGTCAAGAAGCGTTTTCTGTACTGAAAATGCTATTCATTGTGGGCCTGATTGGTTGCGTTATCGGCCTCAAAGCAGTCAGTGAATAACGACTATTTCCATCCAGTTGTCATGAAGAAACCAACCATGGCAATACCAAAGCCAATGACTATGTTCCAGCCGCCAATATTTGGGATCGGGAACAGAGTCTGCGAAATGTAATAAACGATTATCCAGACCAGACCCAGTAGCATCAATCCAAACATCACTGGTTTGTACCAGCTTGGCATGGGCTTATCCGCGGCATGTGTGCCCGGCGCGACCTGCTGGGTCTGTGGTTTGTTATTGCGTCGTGGCTTAGACTCCGGCACTAGAATTCTCCCTCGGCTTCATCCGCATGTTGTAGTAAATGGGGGAGACTCTCAGGTCTTCCCGGTAGTGTTAGGACAGGTAATGAACGAAAGTTCGCATCATTTTCCTGCGTAGATTCCATACTAGCGGTAATGTGCTTAGTCGTTGATTTAGGATTCATGAAAAATTCGAAAGTTGAGTCCGTAGTGAATGCCAAACCGCCCAAAGGAGCATCACCAAAGTGAACCGTGTATCGTCTGCGCCCGGGCGAAGGATGGCCCGTGAAAAGCAAACATTTGGAAACCGGATTACCGGGTTCCTCGGTGAACTGCTGATCACCCTCGGCATTATCCTCATGCTTTACGTTGTCTGGGAACTCTGGTGGACGAATATAGATTCCGCGAACGCGCAGAAAGAAGTGACGCAGAATCTAGTTCAGGATCTAGGCGACGTGGTGATTCCCCACGAAGAAGTGGAAGAAGACATCGATTACGGTCCGGCGCCGGTCAGCGAAGCCGCGCCAGGTGAAACTTTCGGCATCATGTACTTCCCAACATTCGGCAAAAAGGGCACGCATCACCCGGTGAGCTACGGTGTGCAGAGCTCGGTAATCGACAATCTCGGGATCGGCTATTATCCGAACACCCAGTTGCCCGGCGAAAAAGGAAACTTTGCAGTTGCGGCGCATCGACAGACCCACGGTCAAGTTTTTTGGGACATCGACAAATTAGACGATGGCGATCACATCTATCTGCAAACCAAGGAAGGGTATTACACCTACACCTGGTTTGAGACCGAAATTGTCGCACCATCTAATGGCGACGTGTTGCTTCCAACGCCACACAAATGGGGTGTGGAACCCAAAAAATCGATTCTCACGATGACAAGTTGCCACCCGCCATTTAGCACTCGGGAGCGCATCATTGCCTATTCGGAACTCACCGATTGGCAGCCGTTAGATGCTGGGCCGCCTAAGGAAATTCGGAAACTCGTTGTCGATGCCACAAGCTAGGGAGTAATAATGTACGCATGGATTTTTCGAAATCTTCCAGGACCAATCTGGTTACGCATTATTGAGGCATTAATATTGCTTGCCGCTGTCGTGCTATTACTAATGATGTACGTCTTCCCGTGGCTGTCGCAGTTCAGCCCATTTACCGACTCAACGATTGGCCAGAGCAACCCGTGAGCACCATCAAGATCCTCGTAATCGACAACTACGATAGCTTCGTTTACACCCTCGTTGGTTACCTCCAAGAGCTCGGTGCCCAGACTACGGTTCACCGTAACGATCAGATCAGTCTTCAGCAGGCACAAGAGCTTGCAGCGGCGTACGACGGTGTTCTAATTTCTCCGGGACCAGGTGATCCCGCAGGAGCAGGCGTGAGCGTCGACTTGATCAAGTGGTGTGCAGCGCACGACAAACCGATGCTCGGTGTGTGTCTAGGCCACCAGGCGCTTGCAGAGGCCTTCGGGGGAGTCGTGACACATGCTGAAGAGCTGATGCACGGCAAAACCTCGTTAGTCAGTCACGAAGAACATCCGGTATTCAAGAACGTGGCAAATCCGTTTACCGCCACTCGGTATCATTCGCTCGCTGCGGTTCGCGAGAGTATCCCGCAGGAATTGGAAATTATCGCGGAGACCGCTGGGGGAGTCATCATGGGATTGGCTCACCGCACCGCTCCGTTGTGGGGTTTGCAGTATCACCCGGAATCGGTACTCACCGAACAGGGCTATCAGATGCTCGGCAACTGGCTGGAATCTATTGGACTACAGGGGGCAGCCGAAAAGGCTGGGACTCTGAGCCCACTTTTTAGTGGCGAGTAGTTAGTCGCCGCGATTGCCGCGGCCATTGCCATTGCCGTTGCCATTCCCATTGCCGTTGGTGGACTGTGGAGGCATCGACTTCTGGGTCCCCGAGGATTTACTTTCCTCCGGTGGTGTTGACTCATCTGTTTCGTCAGAGCTCTCCGAGGTGTCCGGGGCTGTTGGGCTCTGGCTTGGAGTGGGTTCTGGCTGCTCGACTGATACGGATACGGTAACAAAAGCACCCTGGGCAACCTCGGCCCCAGCGGCCGGATCTTGCAGGAATAACGTTCCTGGTTCAGACTCGTTAGGAACTTCTACAAACTTCGCCAACAAGCCCACGTCATCTGCGGTGAGAGCCTTTTCTGCTTCATCACGAGTCATTCCACTGATATCAGGCACCTTGACCATTCCGGTGGAAAGAATAAGATCCACGGTAGACCCGGCCTTAACCTTTGAACCAAGCTCGGGACTAGTGCCGATCACCCAATCGGTAGGAATACTCGCGTGATTCTCCCTGCTGACGTCACCAACTTCTAGACCCGCTGCGCGAATTGCCTCGCGGGCAGCGACCTCGGACTGATTTTCTAGAGATTCTGGAATAACACGATCTTCGGTACCCTCGGAGATAAAAAGCTTGACCGTTGAGTCCTTGGACAGCTGAGTCCCGTTGTTCGGATCGGTACGCGTCGCCTTGTTTTCATCAACATCAGCGCTAAACTCACGCTCAACATCCACCTTGAAGGTCGCATCGTTGAGTAGTCGGGTGGCATCCATTTCAGAGAGGTTTTTGACCTCGGGAACCGCGACGGGTGCCCGCTGTTCGGCCTCGGCTTGCAGTGACCTAATCACTAAGAAGCTGGCGATACCCACCGCTACCAACGCGATAATCGTCAATAGCCAAATAAGGCCACGGTTCGAGCGGTGTTCCCGAGGACGTTCGTCGCGCTCATCGGCACGGGAAGCGAACACCGGATGCTCACTGGTGCGCGGATGCCGAAATGCTGCGGTTTCATCCTGATGCTCATAAAAGGGCACCGTAGCAGCCACCATCGTGGCCGCCTCATCTTGGTAAGGAATACCGTTTTGAGCATCCTCCAAGGCCGTTGCAAAGGCTCCAGCTGATTGGAATCGCTGGTCTCGTTCCTTAGCTAAGGATTTGAGCACCACAGCGTCATAGATTTCAGGAATTGAATTGTTAACCTCGCTGGGAGGAACCGGGTTCTCCCCAACATGCTGGTACGCCACAGATACCGGAGAATCACCGGTAAATGGGGGCTGATGAGTGACAAGCTCATAAAAAAGGCAACCGGCCGAATAGATATCTGAACGGTAATCGACCAGTTCTCCTCGGGCCTGTTCAGGAGAAAAATACTGTGCGGTGCCGACAACCGCCGCCGTTTGGGTCATGGTGGATGAGGTATCCATGGCTCGGGCGATACCGAAATCCATGAGTTTTACATGACCCTGGTCGGTCAACATGATGTTGGCCGGTTTGATGTCGCGGTGTACGACATTCTTCATATGAGAATGATCCAGCGCATCACACACACCACGGATCAGTTCTACCGCGTATTGTTCATCGACATGCTCATCTTTGAGCACCTGCCTCAGTGTGCGTCCAGAAACATATTCCATGACGATATAAGGTGAGGTGCTCCTGCTATATTCGGTGGCAGGAAGCTCGCCAGTGTCGTAAACAGCAACGATATTTGGGTGACTGAGCCCGGCGACCGACTTCGCCTCGCGACGGAATCGGTTGGTCACCATCGGATTATCGGCGGTGTCGTGGCGCAGGACTTTGATCGCTACCTGACGGGCAAGAGTATGATCTGTCGCTAAATAAACGTCGGCCATGCCGCCACGGCCGATCAGCGACCGAATTTCGTAACGGTCGGCAATCAGCCGAGGCAAACCGGGCGGCAATGCATCAAAATTACTCATGGTGCTTCGCTTGCGCCGGTTTCTTTAGGTGTTGCCGATTCGGTCGGGGTAGCAGTTGGCGTTGGAGTTGGGGTTTCGGTAGGAGTTTCTTTTGGCTCCGGGCCAAGTGAGATGGTCAATGAGATTCGCGATCCAGGAGTGACCTTGGTGCCTTCAGCAGGGGTTTGCTTCAGTACGGTATTTGCTACGGAAGAATCGTGTTCTTCTCCACCCTTGGATACTGCCAGACCAGAGTCCTGCAACAGCTTTTGGGCTGCTTCGTAGCTCATGCCGGTGACCGCAGGAACGTCCACGGTTTCTGGGGCCTTCGCGTAGCTCACCTTGACCGTAGAGCCGGGTTCAACACTTCCGGTAGGTGAAACCGATAGCACCTCGCCAGGATCAGCTTCCGAGCTTTCCGTTGCAGAATCACTGACTTCTAGACCCAAGGACTGCAATTGTGCGATGACGGTATCAATATCCTTGCCCACTAAGTTGGAAGGCACGGTGACGGACTCGACCGTTTTTGTTGGGGCAGTGGTCTCTTCGCTTGGTGTGCTGGTTTCGTCGCTCGGTTCGGTAGTTTCAGCACTAGGTTCAGAACTTTCCACCGACGCACTGGTGCTGACCGGAGGGCTAGTTGGTTCGGTGTTCGAGGAACCCAATTTTGGAATGAGCCAAGCACCCAAGGCAATCAATGCTGCCAAGACGATGACGACTACCAGTGGAATGATCCAAGGGTTTCGTTTCTCGTCCTCATAGCCTTCCTGATTGTCCGCCTGATGCTCGTCAAAGCCTTCGTCATCGTAGCTCGCTGCGGAAGCACCTACAGCGGCTGGCGCCGAGACCGTAGGCATGGCGTTAGTCATCGGCGGAGCAGCTTCGACCGAGGTGACGGCTCGGGTGGCGTCTTCATCGAGATTAAGTGCCTGAGTAGCGTCATCGTGCACACCGGTGATGAGCATGCCGGGTACGGCGATGGTCGCGGTGTTCGTGTCACCCTTGCGTAGCGCCTCTGCGGCGTCTGCCAAAGCATTCGCGTTAGCTGGACGGTCTGCCGGGTTCTTGGCGAGCATCGAAATGATCAGCTGACGAACGGGTGCGGGCAGCGAATCGGGAAGTGGTGGGGGAGCGTCGTTGACCTGCGCCAACGCGATAGCGATCTGTGATTCACCGGTGAATGGCCGACGTCCGGCAAGACATTCGTAACCGATGACGCCCAGTGCATAGATATCCGAGCTGCCCGTGGCGATCTGACCGGTGGCCTGCTCCGGAGCTAGGTACTGGGCGGTGCCCATCACCTGACCGGTGGCCGTCAGTGGAACCTGATCGGCCAAGCGCGCAATGCCAAAGTCGGTAATCTTCACAACACCGGTAGGCATCACCAGAATATTGCCGGGCTTCACATCGCGGTGTACGAGGCCATGTTCATGCGCTGCGGCTAATGCACGAGCGGTCTGTGCAATCAGTGACAGCGTGCGATCTACGTCGAGCTTTCGCTCGCGTTCGATAATGGTCGACAGCGGTGGGCCAGGAACGAGTTCCATGACCAGATACGCGGAGCCCTGCTCCTCGCCGTAGTCGAAAACGCCCGCGATACCCGAGTGATTTAGCAACGCCGTGTGGCGCGCCTCAACGCGGAAACGAGTCAGGAAACTCTCGTTGTCCGTGTATTCCTCTTTGAGGATCTTGATCGCAACTAAGCGTCCAAGAACCTGATCTCGGGCCTTCCAGACCTCGCCCATGCCACCGATCGCGATGCGGTCAGTCAGCTTGTATCGACCGCCCAAGGTGGTGCCGGTTACTGGCCTCACTTGTTGAACACCGCCTCTGTCATCTTCTTCATCAGTGACCCGGCCGTGTTGTGGCCAGTATCGTAATCTACTTGTTCAATGTTCACGGTGATCGCGACCTGTGGATCATCACCCGGCGCGAAGCCGGTGATCCAGGAATTGACCATCCCCGTGGTACCAATTTGTGCAGTACCGGTCTTGACCCGTAGGTCAACACCTGGCACCGCGGCATTCATTGCCGTGCCCGACTGCACGGGGCCCTTCATCAATTCGGCCACCGTGTTGGCGACTTCCTTGGTAGTAGCCGTAGAGAAAGCCTTGGGCTTTGGATCTTCAATTACTCGGAGATCCGGGGCGATGACCTTATCAATCATATTTGGTTGCATGATTACCCCGTCGTTAGCGATAGCCATGGCGACCATATTCATTTGCAAAGAAGTCGTTTTTGTATCGAACTGTCCGATGGTGGACATGGCTAACTGTGAGGCAGTCATGCCAGTCGGGAAAACACTGGCAGTTACGGACTGCGGAATGTTTAGCTGTTGTCCAAATCCGAAGCGTTCGGTGACATCCTCATATGGTTTTGCGCCGAGCTTCTCGCTGATATTCACGAATGGCGTATTGCAGCTCTGGGTAAAGATGAATTCGAGCTTTGCCTGCGGTTGGCGGGCACAGATGCCGGCTTCAAAGTTTCCGAGTTTGGTATTCGTACCCGGCAAGGTGATGCGGGTCGGGTTATCGATTACCGTATTCAAATCATATTCACCGGATTCCAGCGCCGCCACGGTACTCAAAATCTTGAATGAGGAGCCTGGCGCTACGAGGTTTCCGATCGCAGGATTAATGTAAGGGCTCAAACCCTTGACGTTGTTCAGCTTCTTCATGTTTTCGGCAGCTTTAACCGTCGAGTGGACTGCAAGCTCATTGGGGTCAAAGCTCGGCTTTGAAGCCATAGCTAGAATGTCACCGGTTTTTGGATCCGTCACCACGATGGTGGCCCGCAATCCATCCGGGATCATTTCGTAGGCCTTCTTCTGCAGATCGCCATCAATGGTGAGCTCGACCGAAGCACCTTCGGCCTTCTTGCCGGTAAACATCGCGGTGAGGCGATCAAAGACCAGATCGGAGCTGCTGCCGGTCAGCCAAGAATTCAGATCTGATTCCAGATGGGTGCTGCCATTAGCCAGTGAGTAATAACCGGTGAGGTGAGCGTATTCCTCGGGATTGTTGTACTTGCGCTGGTACGTGAATTGACCGTCATCGGTGGGTACCGATTCGGCAATAGGTTTACCGTCTACCAAGATGGCCCCGCGCGGTAGATCAAATTCGCGGTAAAGCTGACGCTTATTCAGCGAATTATCGGCAAGCTTTTCGGCACTGAAGAACTGGATGTAGCTTAAGCCTGCAAGGCAGACAACGAACATCATGGTCAAAGCGACCCAGACGCGCTTAATGGCTTGATTCATACGTTCTTCACCGCCTTTGTAGTTATAGCTCCCGGAGTTGCAACCTCGTCGGTGGGTCCCACGCCGCCGAGCATTGGACGACGTGAATTATGCGAAATCATTAAGAGCAAGGCGACGATGATCCAGTTCGCGAGCAACGATGAACCACCGGCCGCCATGAAAGGAGTTGCCAAACCGGTCAATGGAATCAGTCGCGATACGCCACCAATAATGACGATGCACTGCAATCCGAGGGTGAAAGACAACCCAGCAGCGAGGAGCTTGCCGAAGGTATCTCGTGATCCCAAGGCCGCGCGTAGTCCTCGACTGATCAGCAACATATAGAGCAGCACGATCGCCGAAAGCCCTATCAGACCGATCTCTTCACCAAAGGAAGCGATGATCATGTCCGAGTTTGCAAGCGGAACACGGTAGGGAGAACCTTCACCCAGACCGGTACCAAATAGTCCACCGTCGGCCATGCCAAACAGGCCTTCGACGATCTGCATGCTGCCGCCGCGGGCCTGATAAATTTCCGGGGAGAAAGCATTGAGCCAAACGTCGATTCGGCGGGTTACGTGACTCATCGTCATCGCGGCAAAGACGCCTCCGGCCGCAACCATCAGCAGACCAATGAGCACCCAGGAGATTCGGGCCGTAGCCACATAGATCATCACGATAAACAGGCCGAAGAACAGAATCGAAGAACCAAGATCTCGCTGCACCACGAGTACACCAATGGACAATACCCAGGCCACCACCATTGGTGCCATATCGCGCAGTCGTGGCAATTGCAGTGGGCCAAGCTTGCGGCCAGCCATCAAGATGAGGTCACGGTTGGACGAAAGATAGCCAGCAAAGAAGATCGACAAGGTGATTTTGGCCAGCTCGCCGGGCTGCATAGAGAACGGGCCTAGCCGGACCCAAATGCGAGCACCGTTGATGGTCACGCCAAATCCGGGAATCATCGGCAAAAGCAGCAAGATTATTGATGCCAGCAATGCGATGTAGGTGAATCGGCGCAACATGCGGTGATCGCGGATCGCCCAGAGAACGACGGCTGCAATGATTACAGCGATGGTGGTCCATAGAAGTTGACGCATGGATTGATCCGTGGTTTTTGCCAAGTCAATCCGGTGAATCATCGCTAAGCCAAGGGAGTTCAAAGCTACCGTAATCGGAAGTATTACCGGATCAGCATATTTAGCGAAAATGCGTAACATGATGTGCATAAGGAGGGCTAGCCCAGCCAGAATTCCGGTTTGCACGAAGAAGTCGGTGTTGTCGTTCGCGTCCGAGCTACTTCCAACGAGGAAGAAGGCTGCGGCACCAACACTCAGCGCCAGTAATAGTAGAACCAGCTCCAAATTGCGTCGTGGAACCGGCGCGGTGTGCAGTTCGCTCATCGCATGATCTCCTGACAATAGGCTGGCGGAAGTGGGGAATTCTGATTACCGCCGTTAGTACCCGGCGCCTGAACAGGACAATTCTGTTTTGCCGTGACAAGAAGTTCTTGAATCATCATGGCCGCGTGTTCCTGGCTGTCGGCCAAAATTGCAGATTCCACGCGCTGCCGTGAATATTCGGGCAGGGCTTCAAGTGGAATACTGCTGACGGTGTCGACCTCAGACAACGAAATCGGTCCGAGCTCTTGTGGCACACCGCGATAGATGGCGACCTTGTCTCCAACGGCTCCCACATAGAACTGGGTTTGTGTCCAGAGGTAACCCCAGACGCCCAGTCCGATGATTAGCAAGGTGGCCATGGTCAACAGCAGTGGCATAAACCAGCGATGCTGCACGGGACGTGAATCCAATGGGTCAAGAACTTCACCGGCAGCTGGCGAACGGTGCGTAAGTAACGCGGCGGCTCGACGTTCACCGGTGTGCTGGGTGACCACAGGAATCTGGCCGGTCTGCGTCGCCAGTTGTGCGGCACCGACCAAAAGGTGTGGACGTTGCGAAATCTCGTGGCGCAACACGGATGCGCTTGCCTCAACATCGCCTTCGGCGGCGATGGTCAGCTGACCAGTATCTGGCGCCGGTTCGAAGCTGGCCGGACCCGCATCTTCGGTGTCATCTACTTCGATGACGTCAAAGAGCACGACGGTAACGTTATCCGGCGCTCCGTTACGTAGAGTAGTTGCTACGAGGTCGTTGACCGCCGCATTCATATCTGCAGTGCCACGCACAATTTGTTCGATGATGGGCACTGCCACCGCATCGGTCAAACCGTCTGAGCATAAGAGCCAGCGTTCTCCGGGTTGCGCTTCGAGCTGTAATACATCTACTTCGGGGGATGCGTCAGAATCGCCCAGCACACGCAGTAGTACGTTTTTATGTGGGTGAGTTTCTGCCTCGTGCGGCTGGATTCGACCCTCTTCAACGAGTCGTTGAACAAAGGTGTGGTCGCGGCTGATCTGTTCAAATTCATTATTCTTCAGGCGGTAGGCGCGTGAGTCGCCAATATGCGCCAGATGTAAGGTCTCACCGGAGAGAAGCACCGAGGTGACGGTGGTGCCCATGCCTGAAAGTTTCGGATTTGCACCGACAAGTTCGTTGAGCACCAAATTTGCTGCCTGAATTTCATCGGTCAGGGCATTTTGTGGATCTACCGTGTAGCGGCGGTCCAGATGCACCAGATCTAGCACCGTGGAAGCCGATGCCACATCGCCACCGACGTGACCTCCCATGCCGTCGGCCAGAACCGCGAGGTATTCGCCGGCATAGGCAGAGTCGTCGTTCTTTTTGCGTATGCGTCCGACATCGGACATGGCCGCAAATTTAAACTTTAAAGCCATTGGCTAGGCCTTCAATTCCAGAACAGTCTTCCCGATGCGGATTCGCTGTCCCGGTTCAACTGGCTGTGCACGAGTGAGCTGACTATCTCCCACAAAGGTGCCGTTGGTAGAGCCCAGATCCTCGATAAACCACCGTGACCCCTGAGGGAAAAGGCGCGCGTGACGGCCTGAAGCATAATCGTCTTCGAGAACCACGGTGGCGTCTTGCGCGCGGCCGAACATAATAGGTTCTCCCTGCAAAGGGATGCTGCGTCCGGCTAGCGGGCCCTCAACAATGTGTAAGGTGCTAGCTGCCTTGCGTGTGCTGACCTCAGGTTCGGCAAGTTCTGGATTCTTCTTCAAAGCCCTGGCGCTGGGTGCGCCGGTACGAGCTCGAGCACCAATTGCTAGGTCGCGGCGCATGGCGCCAACAATGCTCAAAACGAGTAACCAAATCAGGACGAGGAAGCCAAGGCGGAACAGGCTGAGTACGAGATCATTCATGCACGGCCTCCGTTGCTAGGCGTAATTAGGCGAAAAACTATCTTGGTCTGTCCAATAGTAATGATTGAACGGTCCAATATACGCGTCTGCGCGGAAATCTTCTTACCATCGACGTAGGTACCGTTGGTTGAGCCGAGATCGGTGACTACATAAGAGCCCGGAGACTTCTGCTCTACTCGAATATGCTGACGGGAAACTCCAGTGTCGTCCACCGGAATATCGGTGCTGGCCGAACGACCAAGCACGATCGAGTGGTGATTGAGGGCGAAACGCTGCCCGTTGACTTCAACTACCGCTTGTTTCGGAAGCGGCGCGGCGGCCGGGGCTGCTGGCTTTGCGGTAGGTCGAGGTTGTGCGGTGGTTTGCGGCGTTGGCGTCGCGGCAACGGGCGTTGGTTCTGCCTTAGGCGTCTGGGGTTTAACGGGAGCGGAAGCGACCGGGTTTGCGCTTGAATCCTTCACGGATCCTGCAACTTCCACTTCGCCGGCCTTGAGTTCTTGAGAATTCACAAAATGAATCATGATCTTTCCCTGAACCGAGTATCCCTGGGTGACCGCGTGTTCCGCGGTGACCTTAGCCATCTCGTTGACTACCGGGGATCCCCACGCTTTGGCAGTGTCAAAATCTTTAGTACTCAACGACACGACGAAGTCGTTCGGAGCAAGGCTGCGACCTTCACTGATCGCGAGAATTCCACGATCCATTTCATTGCGAAGCGCGGTAGTTAGTTCGACAGGCTTAATGTCTGCGGTGCTGTTACCACGAAAGAAGCTGGTGACGACCTTCTCTAAGCCTCGTTCGACATTATCGAGAAAGCTCATTACGTGTGCTCCTTTCCTGTAGTCCATGGCGTTTTTTGGCCCGGAATTTCAGTTCAATGTCCTTGCGACACAGAACGTCATTCTCGATCTTACTGTTTTCAGCTGTGCAATTCCCGGAAATATCCTTGAAGGAAAGGCAGGCAACTGATTCAACGTCCCAACTGGTCAAAAGGTTTCATGTGGTGCTGGGCACATGCGGTTGATTCGATTAGGTGAACAATAAAAACAACGTGTAAGCTATTTCTTGTTGCCGCGAGAGCGGGAATCATGCGCGAGTGGCGGAATTGGTAGACGCGCTGGCTTCAGGTGCCAGTGCTCGCAAGGGCGTGGGGGTTCAAGTCCCCCCTCGCGCACATGAGAAATGTCTCGGAACATCGTTTGATCGATGTTCCGAGACATTTGTTTTTAACTATTCACCGCGTCAATATTTTGGGTCACGCCCCGAGTTGAGAAAAGTTATCTAGATTCCGCTTGACGCCGCGTGCGGCGGATCGTCCGGCTCGATTTGCGCCAATGGTGCTTGCCGAAGGTCCGTAGCCCACCAGCTGCACCCGTGGATCCTTGACTGATCCGGTACCTTTTCCCGCACGGTCTAGCTGAATGCCACCGTGGTCACTGCGCAGTTTCAGTGGGGCGAGGTGAGCTATGGCTGGCCTGAATCCCGTGGCCCAGAGGATCGCGTCAATTCGTTCAAATCGACCATCGGCCCAGCGTACTCCGTCGGCTTCCACCGTAGTGAACATTGGGTGGCGTTCATAAGCGCCTAAGTCTTTGGCTTCCTGTTCTTGGGCGCGTAGCGCAAGTCCGGTCACGCTAACCACGCTTTGTGGCGGCAATCCTTGAGCAACGCGTTGCTCAACCAAAGCTACTGCGGCAATCCGTGCTTCGTCGGAATCGAATGTATCTTCCCGCCAATTTGGGTCGGTGCGTGTTACCCATAACGTGTCGGTAATTGGACGTAGCGCACCAAGAAATTGCACGGCCGACGCGCCGCCGCCCACGACTAGGACTCGTTTGTTTCGAAAGTATTCGGGACCGGGGTATGCCACCGTGTGGAATTGCTCTCCGATAAATGTTTCCACCCCGGGGTAGTGCGGAAGGAATGGGCGTGTCCAGGTTCCTGTCGCGTTAATTAGGGTGTGAGCGCGCCAGATGTTCTGTGCAGCGTGAACGAGTAATGTGCCGGCGTCATCGGTAACGCTAGTTACGTTCACCGGCCGAATAATTGGTAGTTCATGTTCTTTTTCGTAGTCTGCAAAGGATTCGGGAACCGCCACATTGGCCCGGCGAAGGTCGAGTTTTGGTGGCATGGCGTCTGGTAGCTCGGCGACGCCGTGAACGTCTCGCATGGTCAATGCGTCCCACCGGTGTTGCCAAGCTCCACCGGGTGCTGTGTTTGCATCGAGCACAACGTGTCGCAGGCCTAAGCGTTTCAGGTGATAGGAAGCCGATAATCCGGCCTGTCCGGCACCGATGACAATGCTGTCCAAAATTTCCACGGTTAGCTTGTTTCCTTTACCGGCTCTCGGATTCCATCCCAATTCACGCTGGCTTCTTCGATCTTTTGCGCCAGTTGTGCCTTTGGAAGGTTAGCTCCGAAGGCGGGGTTTCCTGGCTGTAGGCGTGCACCATTTGCTAGCGAGCCAATGAGTAATGGGTCGAAACCAAGGGCGTCGATCAAGGAGGCCACCTTTGGAAGCTGATGCTCTCCGGCGATGGCAATAGCCTTGCGATCGCTGCTGCCAGCGGACTTCGACTCTTCTTCAAGGTCGTGGTATCCCATGTGATTGAGCGCCTTGACTACACGGGAGCGTGGCAAGAATTCTTGCACAATTTCGCTGGTGGAGGTTAGTGGGTCACGCAGGTCCTCGCGGATGCCATCGGTTTCCCACCAGTAGTTCATCGTGTCGATAACTAGTTTGTCAGCCAGCTGAGCAACGGGCAGCGTGTGGTACTTACCAAGGGGAAGCGCCAGAATGACAATATCTGCTTTACTCGCGGCATCGGCCGAGGACATCGGTTGCGCTCCGGGGGTCAGTATTTCGACGGTCAACGCGATCTTCGCTGGATCCCCGGAGCCTGCGATGAGTACGCGATAGCCGGCGGCTAACGCGAGCCGGGCCAGGGCTGTGCCGACCTTTCCTGCGCCGAGGATTCCAAGCGTGGTGCTCGAGTTGTTCATCGTGTGACCTTCTGACTTGCTGGTTGTTCGGCGAGCATTTCGCGGACTAACGGAATCACCTTGGTGCCGTAGAGTTCCACGGCGCGCAAGCGATCGCTGGCGGGCACCGCTCCACCGCTGTAGATCAGATCAAAACGTCCGATATCCAGTGTGCCGATAGTCTTGGCAATTTTGCGCGCCACGGTTTCGGGCGAGCCAATGTAAAGCGAACCGTGGGCGGCTTCGGCTTCAAATTCCTCGCGGCGCATCGGCGACCAACCACGTTCGGCGCCGATCTGATCACGCATCTTCTTATAGTCTTCGAAGATGATTTCCTTGGCCTGCTCGTCGGTGTCCGCAATAAATCCAGGAGAGTGCAGGCCGACCGGGTGCGAGCTCTGGCCTAGTTGCGCGTTCGCACGGTGGTAGAGATCAATGTAAGGAGCGAAGCGGTCCGGGGCGCCGCCGATGACGGCGAGCATCATTCGGAAACCGTAGTTTGCGGTTCGAATGACAGATTGTGGGGAGCCGCCGACACCGACCCATGTTTTCAGACGCCCCGACTCGGTCTTCGGGAAGACATCTGCCTCGTTTAGGGAGGCGCGCGTAGTGCCCTGCCAGGTGACGGGCTTCTCATCGAGTAGCTTGTGGAAAAGGTCGATCTTCTCGTCGAAGAGTAGGTCATAATCGGCCATGTCATAGCCGAAGAGCGGGAAGGATTCGGTAAATGAGCCGCGACCTAGAATCACTTCGGCTCGGCCGCCGGACAGCGCATCAACTGTGGCGAAGCGCTGGAAAACGCGTACCGGATCGTCTGAGGATAGGACGGTCACGCCGGAGGCAAGGTGAATATTGCTGGTTGCTGTTGCAATCCCTGCAAGAACTGTTTCCGGGGTGGTAATTGCGAACTCTGGCCGGTGGTGTTCACCTACCGCAATGACATCTATGCCCACCTGGTCTGCGAGGACTGCCTCCTCTAAGGTGGCGCGAATTGCCTGAGCGTAGGACACGAGCTGACCGTCCTTGCCACGCGGCACATCGCCGAAGGTGTCGATACCAAATTCGATGTTTTCGATGCCATCCATGTTCGAACCCCTTACCAGTCTTCATTTTTAATTGACACGTCAATCATATGCTTTTATGGTTGACATGTCAATAAATAAAAGTTCGTAGGTTGCTCAGCGGTGCGTCTCACTGCAAAAAAAAGTGAAAATTTGGTCCCGTTCTAAACCCGAGCCAACCGAGCGTCCAAGCAGGACATAGAATCAAGGACAAAAGAAAGTGGGATGACATGTCAAAGGGTCCGAAGATCGTGGAGCTCACCGGAATAGTTGACCAGATCGGCGACAGGCTGATCCTGCGCTTGGACGAGGAATCGAGCAAGAGCCTGCCTAGCCGCGGACAAGTTGCCGTCCAATTAATCAACTCCCCAGAGACGGTCGTCGTAGAGCCCGATGGCCGAAGGGGGCATTGGATCCCGGGCGAAGTACTTGATCTTCACCCCGGGCAAAAGGTGAGCCTTTCGGTCACTATCGCCGAGTTTTGGCCGGAAGTTAAACTTCCGCAAGACTTTGCCGGGGCCTTGGCGGAAGCCGATGATCTGCATGAAACTTGGCTCGGGCTGACGCCCATGGCTAGGTGGGAGTGGGCGCGCTGGGTAAAATCTACGCAAAGCCCAACGACCCGGGAGCGTCGAGTTCAGGTGAGCATTTCCAAGCTTCGTGACGGAAAGCGCCGACCGTGTTGTTTTGACCTGTCCTCGTGCACGGATCCAGAGGTTGCCAAAGGTGGAAAGCTTATCCAGTAGCTACTGGGTTCCGCCGCTGGATGCGCGCACCATGAGTTGGCTGGAGAGCTGAAGTTTCGACTCCTTCAAGGGCGTGCCATCGATTAATTGGCGCAGTGCCTGGGCGGCCTGAACCCCGACACTATGTGCGTCGAGACGAACACTGGTCAATGACGGGTGCGAGGCGGTAGAAAACGGCAAGTCATCAAATCCAGTCACCGCTAAATCCTGCGGAACCCGAACACCTGTGGTGCTGGCAGCTTGAAGGACACCATACGCATGGGTGTCGGTGGCGCAGGCCAATGCGGTGATCCCGGATTCTTTCCAGACATCCCAGTGGGCCGCGAACGTTGCCGCAGCATCTCCCATTTCAATGGTTGAAGAGCTGACAGCTACTGCGGGAACTTGCATTCCGAGCTGTGTGGCGGCGCTTAAGAAGGCTTCACGTCTCATGCGAAGAGTGGCGGTACCGGTAGTTGCGTCTAAATAACCAACTTTGCGATGCCCTTGTGCGGCGAGGTGCGCCGCCACATCGTGGGCACCTTGGAGTACATCAAAGTTAACCGACGGGATATTTTCTGGTGCGTCTGGTGCGTCCAGTGCAATCAACGGCAACGGACTGGAAAGTTCGGATAAGAACAACGGCGTGGGCGCATGGACCAGTAGGCCAGCGGGCCGTAACCCGAGTAACCGTCTGATTTCGGTAGCGCTGGGGGATAAGCCGGCGTCGGTGACCGAAAGTAATAGCTGGTAATCCTCGCCAAGAACTCCGCGCACACCCGCAATGAGCTTTGCAAAGAACGGGTTTGAAATATCCGGGGCAACCAAGATGACCAGCGAACTGACCCCACGGGCCAGAGAACTACCGATGCTATCTACGTAGTATCCAAGCTCGCGTATTGCTTCGCGAACACGTTCCTCATTGCGCTTGGAGACTCGGCCGGCGGACTTGCCATTGGCCACGAGAGAAACTGTCGCCGTGGAAACTCCCGCGTGGGTTGCGACCATAGCGGCGGTGACCTTGCGCGCAGGGCGCGGTTCGTTCGGCGAATCAGCATTGTTCATGGCTCCATCCTAGTGTGCGAGCGGGTGTGCGCAAGCCGTTTAGTTAAGCGCTTGACTGCTTGGGTTTGAGCGGGAAGAATTAGGCTCAATAACCAACTAACTCCCGATATTTTGTTATCGGACGGACCAGGGGCGTACATGAGCACACCACGCAAGATCATCCTTGACTGCGATCCGGGGCACGACGACGCGGTCGCTATTTTATTGGCGCACGGAAACCCGCAGATCGAATTGCTCGCGGTAACTACCGTCGTAGGTAATCAAACTCTGGAGAAAGTCACCGATAACGCGCTAGTGGTGGGCACTATTGCCGGAATTACCGGTGTACCTTTTGCTGCTGGGTGTGCCCGCCCGTTGGTTCGCGAGATAGAAAACGCTCCGGAGGTCCACGGTGAATCCGGCATGGATGGTCCGGCGCAACCGGCCTCACGCATAGTGCTTGACGAGCGTCACGCGGTAGATCTGATTATCGAATTGATCATGTCTCATGAGCCGGGGGAGATCACCTTGGTTCCCACCGGAGCGCTGACAAATATCGCGCTGGCGGTTCGCCGCGAACCGCGAATTGTTGAGCGCGTACGCGAAGTGGTGTTGATGGGCGGCGGTTACCATACCGGTAACTGGAGCGCGGTAGCCGAATTTAACATCAAAATCGACCCGGAAGCCGCCCACATCGTCTTTAACGAAAAGTGGCCGGTGGTCATGGTCGGACTGGACCTCACCCACCAGGCCCTTGCCACCAAGGAAGTGGTGCAGCGCATCGAAAAGGTCGGCACGGGGCCGGCAAAATTCGTTCGCGAATTGATGGACTTCTTTGCGCAGGCCTACTTGGATCATCAGGGCTTTGATGCTCCTCCGGTACATGACCCTTGTGCCGTCGCCTATGTCATTGACCCAACAGTGGTGCGCACGCTGCGCGCCCCGGTCAGTGTTGAACTACGTGGGGAGCTCACCCTAGGCATGACCGTAGCCGATTTGCGTGCCCCGGCCGCCGAAGATTGCCATACCTCGGTGGCGGTTGATCTGGACCATGAACGCTTCTGGGATCTGGTGGTTGATTCACTCGAACGCATCGGTGAGGTCGATCTAACAGCGTAGTCTAGGCAAAATGTCTTAAATTGTGATGGCAGTCAATGCCAAAGCACCTACGGCATGCATAGACTGGAGATAAATACAGCTCAGGAGGCGAAGTGGCAGTCAAAACCCCGCACCAGAACGTAACTTTTGAATCGTCCGGAACGCAGGCGCACGGATATCTTGCGCTTCCCGAATCCGGTAAAGGCCCCGGCGTGATCGTCATCCAGGAATGGTGGGGACTGACCGACCATATCCGCGATATCGCAGACCGCCTCGCCGCCCAAGGTTTTGTCGCCTTGGCTCCAGACCTTTATGGCGGTGCGATCACCCATGACGGTGAAGAAGCCGGCCAGATGATGTCACAGCTGCCCGAAGAGCGGGGTGCCGAACTGCTCTCCGGAGCAGTCGACTACCTATTGGCGAGCGAGTCTGTCACCAGCACCAAGCTGGGAACTATTGGTTTCTGCATGGGTGGCGGTTTTGTCCTGCAGTTGGCAGCCCAGCAGGGTGAAAAAATTAGTGCCGCGGTTCCGTTTTACGGTGTCGGGCAGGGTGTGCCCAATGATTTCAGTGGCGTGCGCGCCGCGGTTCAAGGTCACTACGCGAACTTTGACGACTTGTACCCCGTCGCGGATGCCAAGGCTCAAGAAGAACAGATTCGCTTAGAATCCGGAGCCGAAGTTCAGTACTTTTACTACGACGGCAAGCATGCTTTCCACAACGATGAGAATCCTGCGGGAAACTACGACGCACAGCTTGCCGCCCTTGCCTGGCAGCGCGCCGTGGACTTTTTGCGACAAAAAGCCAGCTAAGCGCATAAAGTGGTAGGCATCACAGTTGGTGTCTGTCTCGAAATACTTACGAAGCAATCCCTATTCAAGGAGAAATAATGTCAGAAATCATCCTCGTTGGTGTTGACGGTTCCGAAACCGCACAGCGTGCGGCCCGCCGTGCAGCCGAGCTCGCAGTGAAGATCGACGCCGAATTGGTGGTGCTCACCGCACACGCTTCGGACAACACCGAAGTAGTTTCCATTGGTAGCGACACCTGGATCTTGGACGACGCAGAGCAGGCCCGCAAGCTGGCTCAGCGTGTGGCCAACGACGTGCGCAACGCCGTACCAGGCGTGAAGATCAGCGCCGCTGCCGGTCACGGCAAGCCAGGTGACGTGTTGATCTCCGACGCCACCGAGCGCGGTGCCTCGATGATCGTCGTGGGCAACGTAGGCATGAAGGGTCTGGGCCGCGTGCTCGGCTCGGTTGCTTCCTCGGTAGCCCACTCGGCTCCATGCGATGTGCTTGTAGTCAAGACTGACGGCAAGTAGCAAGTAGTTTAATCTTTAGCTGCGGCGGGCACGGAGTAATCCGAGCCCGCCGTACCGCGTTAATCGGATCGTTCACGCCTCAAAGACCAGTAGGATTTAACCGTGCACACACTTCGAATTTCCTACGTAGCAGGCGTCACTCCGGGTAAGTGGATGGATCGGTTCACCGAACGCTACCCGCAGGTAACGCTGGCGGCGACCCGCTACGACGGTGAAGACATCCTTGAACTGCTGGCCAGCGACCAGGCTGACGCTGTGTTTGTGCGCTATGCGGGATCCTCACCCAAGGACGACACCCGTCACTTGATTCCGCTTTACGATGAGCTCGAGGTCGTCTGCGCCGCCAAGGACCACGATGTTGAGTACTACGAAGAGAAGATCCCCGAAGCGGACGCCGCTAAATTTCCGCAACTTAACTTAAACGAATACCCCGAGGAAGTCGGCGGGGTGCCCACTGCGATGGAAGTTGTCGCCTCCGGGGCGCAGGTATTGCGTGTTCCACAGAGCATCGCCCGGCTCTATCAGCGCAAGGACGTGGTGTACCGGGAAATTGATGGTGGAAACACCACACATGTCGGCATCGCGTGGCCAACCGGACTTGAAGATTCCGAGCTGGTTGATGAATTTATTGGAATTGTGCGCGGACGCGGGGCAAATTCTTCGCGCCAAGCGTCGGTGCGTAACACCCAACAGGTAGCCAAAGAACGCAACGACAAATTGCGGGCTGCGGCGAAGGATAAAGCGAAATTGCGCGCCAAACAGGAAAAGAAAGCCAAGGCCAAGGCTCGCTCGGGCGGAGCAAAAACCGGCAAACGCCGGTAATTTCCTAGTCAGGTAAGCGTGCGACATGAGAGAGTGATCAGCATGGAGCAATTTGATACCCTCACCATGACCACACAGGGCGCAGCCCTCATCCTGACCGTCAATCAGCCCGCCTCAATGAACGCGCTGGCCTTGGAGGTTGTCGCGGACCTCGAACGCGCGGTGGACTACCTTGAAGCCAGCGAGTTTAAGCACCGCGGTGTGGTGTTCACCGGTGCCGGAGAGAAAGCATTTATCGCGGGCGCAAATATTGTCCAGATGAACTCCATGGACGCCGATGCGGCTTTGGCCTACGGACGCCGGATGCACGTGCTCACCGAACGTCTAGAATCTTTGCAGATTCCAGTGATCGCCGCCGTGAACGGTTTTGCCCTCGGTGGTGGCTGTGAACTCGCCTTAGCCTGTGACTTCATTTACGCCTCGGAGCGCGCCAGCTTCGGCCAGCCCGAAGTAACCTTGGGTCTGGTGCCAGGCTTTGGCGGTTCGGTTCGGCTACCGCGCCGAGTCGGTAACGCGATGGCGCGTGAGTTGATCTTCACCGGACGCCGAATCAAGGCCGCCGAGGCGCTACGCATTGGTCTGGTTAATCGTGTGGCGGCTCCTGAAGAACTGCTTGCTCAGGCGGTGGCAACCATCGATGAGCTGACCAAGGTTTCCCCGATGGCCGTAGCCAACGCAAAGCGTGCGATGATCACCATGGATGCACTGAACGTTCACGACGGCCTAAAGATCGAAGCGCAGAGCTTTACCGAAGCGTTTAACACCGCTGACTCCGTGGAAGGCCGCGCCGCCTTTGTCGAAAAGCGCGCCGCAGATTTTCCCGGAAACTAACCATGCATTACGGGGCGCATCAGGATCAGTGGTTACGCTTTTATGCGCCTGAACAGGTTACCGCGCTTGGTGCGGTGATGATCATTCATGGTGGATATTGGCGCGAAAAATATACCGCGCAGCTCGGTGAAGCACTGGCCATGGACCTGGCCGCTCGAGGTATCCCCACCTATAACCTTGAATACCGGCGTGGGCCGGGCAGCGCAGCACAGATGCTGGCAGATGCCCGGCTCGCGCTGGCGCTGATCAAAGAAGAAGGCCCGATTACGCTCATTGGGCATTCCGCCGGCGGGCATCTGGCCTCGTTGCTTGCCGCGCATGAAGAGCGCGTCACGCAGGTCATTTCGCAGGCGGGACTATTGGATTTGCAGCTGGCTAAAACCTTGCGGTTGAGCAATGATGCGGTAGATGAAATGCTCGGCGACGCGGATTTATCCTCGGTGAACCCCGTGGAATTATGGCCGATGCCAGCACGTGTCGTAATCTTTCATGGACGGGCCGATGCGGATGTCCCGGTGAAAATTGCACGGCGTGCGGCAGACCATGCCGCGGCGCTGGGTCAACAACACACCCTGCGGATTTTTGACGGCGACCATTTCAGCTGGATCGATCCGTCAAGCCACCAGTGGGAGGCATGTGTTAAACAGCTGTACCCGCTGCATTACAAAGGAGCACGATGAACCCGACGGTCATTGGCGAGGCACTAGTCGACGTATTGGCCTCAGGAATCGCCCCGGCGCAAGAATTTGTGGGCGGAAGCCCGCTCAACGTTGCCGTCGCGTTGGCCCGCCTCGGGTACCCCGGTACGCTCATCACCCGTTGGGGACATGATGATAAGGGTGCGACCATTGAGCGTTTCCTGTCAGCAAATAACGTCAAATACCTTGGCGGTGCCGATGATGAGCCGACGGTGATTGCCCATGGAATTTTGGATCCAGCCGGCGGCGCGACCTTCGCATTTAACGCCTTCTGGCAAATGCCAACGGTGGGCCCGGAACTCGCCCAAGACGCCGAACTGGTCCACACCGGCTCCATAGCTACACTCTTCAGCCCGGCCGAACTGCTCCCGTTGCTGGCCGCAGCTCGCTCTCATGCCACCATCAGCTACGATCCAAATCTGCGTCCCTCGCTGGTGACAAACCATGGGCAAACCGTCGCAGAAGTTGAACGTTTTGTCGGCCAAGCAGACGTGGTGCGTGTCTCCGGAATTGACCTGAAATGGCTCTATCCGATGCGTTCGGTGCATGAGTCGGCTCGTGCCTGGTTGGCGATGGGCCCAGCAATCGTTGTGGCGACCGCCGGATCACGTGGATCCTGGGGCGTGGTACGTGCCGGTGAAGCCGAATACAGCGCCCCCTCGGTCGAGGTGACCGATACCGTCGGCGCCGGAGATACGTTTACCGCTGCTCTCTTATGCTGGCTTGCCGAACATGGAATGATCGGCGCCGCAAACCGTGAAAAACTTTCTCGACTAGAAGCTAACCAGTTGGAACAGGCACTGATTTTTGCCGCTCATGCGGCGTCGGTAACGGTAGGCCGTGCCGGGGCGAACCCGCCGCACCGCGGGGAACTTTCATGATTAAGCTGATCGCCTCTGATCTAGATGGCACCATCGTGGACCGTGAGGGTAATATCAGTGAACGTACCCGTCGTGCGTTTCTAGACGCTCGAGATGCCGGTATTCACATCGTTTTTGTGACCGGTAGGCCGTTTCGCTGGCTCACGCCCATTGTCGAAGCCTTTGGAGGTATGGGCACGGTGATCTGCTCTAACGGCGCCGTGCTCTACGATTTAGAACAAGACCGGGTCATCTGGTCGCGGACCCTCACCGCGGCTACCGCCAAACAGGCGGAGCAGATTATCTTGGAACATGAACCGAACGCGGCTTTTGCCGCCGAAACCACGCGTGGATTACACCTTGGGGCGAACTTTGCCGAACAAAATCGTACGTTGGGAAGCCAATCGGTCTTGGATCTGAACTCGGAAGCCATCGATCAAGAAGGTATCGTCAAGTTTTTGGCCAGGTCCAAATCTCTGCCTATTGATGATTTCTACGCTGCTGTGGCTCCCGAATTAACTCAACTACTCTCGGTCACCCACTCGGCCTTCGGGGTCTCGTTACTGGAGATGGCGCATGTAGACATCCACAAGGCCACCACCTTAGATGTGTACTGCCGTGAATTGGGGATCAGCGCCGATGAGGTGATGGCCTTCGGTGACATGCCCAACGACTTGGAGATGCTCGAATACGCCGGCCATGGTTATGCGATGGCCTCAGGCCATCCCTTAGCCCTAGCCACCGCGCAACACACCGCGGACACCATTGAGGCAGACGGTGTTGCACAGGTGATTGAGAAGCTGCTGAAATGACCTATGCATTCACACATCGCGGCATTCGATTCGGCGATGAAGAGAATACGCTCATAGCCTTTCAGCGGGCCTGGGATCTGGGAATCACTCATCTGGAGACGGATGTGCGCGCCTCCAAGGATGGAACCGTCTATGCCTTCCACGACGAAACGCTAGATCGGGTCACCGATGCTCAGGGGCCATTGCATGAGCGTACCGATGAAGAACTGGCCACGGTGCGAGCCGGAGGCCAACCGCTGTGCACGCTCCGCGAATTACTGCGCAGCTTCCCGAACGCTGTGCTTAATATCGATGTCAAAGATGAGCGGGTCATTGCCCCGCTGGCCAAGCTCATCGAGGAACTTGGATGTCACCAGCAGATCGCGCTGGCCTCTTTTGATAGCTCGCGCAGTGCCGCGGTGCAGCACCTAATTTCTGCCCCGGTCCGGCGCTCCCCGGGCATGCGACAGATGGCGCTTATTTGGCTATGTGCGACTCTTTTTGCGCGGATTCCACACAGTCTGGCTCAAGGGTTTTGGGCGGTGCAAGTGCCGTTGAAGTACGGTGTTTTACCCGTGGTTACACTCAGATTTATCAAGGCCGTACAGCGCGCTGGCTTGCAGGTCCATGTCTGGGTTATCGACGATGAGCCGACCATGCGCGCGCTGATCGAGAAAAAAGTTGACGCCATTATGAGCGATGACGCCGAACTCCTGTTGCAGGTCTTAGGTTAGAAATTGCAACCTGATCTGCATATAAGTCTGGCGCGGAATATTTAATTCCGCGCCAGGCTGTTTAATGCTTGTTAACGTACCGACAATGTATCTAAGACCAGCGGTGCGTGTTCTTGGAGCTGTGCCTCGCTTGCGTCAAGGAGCAACCGTAGCCAGGTTTCATGCTGGGATAGCGGCGCAACCAGACAAGCCGGCGCAATCAGATCGTAAAGCTCATCGGCGTTACCGTAGGCAGCAAACTCTGCTAGGTAGGCACCTAAAACTCGCATGACTCGTTCGTCATCGGTTCGGCAATTCCAAGCCTGAGTCATTGCAGCCAGCGGGGCGGCCAACGATGAGAATGGGTGAGCCCAGTGCGCAGCTGCAAAATTGATGATCCGGGCTTGCTGATCTTGCTCGGCGGGAACCACTGCCTGGGCTAAGTCGAAGGCCCCGTGTTCCAAGCTCAACGGGACCGGGCCACGATGCAAGGCCGCACAGGCATCAGAGAGTGTGGAGACATGGCGGTGTAGCTCGTCGGCTTGCTGCGGATCCAGATGTAATGGATGCTGGGCATCGAGCGAGACATGCATGCTCAACGCCTGCTCAAATTGTTCTGCCAAGAACTGCGGATCTACCACCGGCATGCCCACGTCGAAGAAGGCCTCTTCGTTGCCCATCAGTGCAACCTGGAAGGAACCGAGCGAAGCCAGCGCCAGTTGCCAGTTTTCGACGCTGTCCTTCAAATCGGCCAAGGTATGACCAAAATCGGGGGAGAGCATATACCCGGCCACGCGGTCGATCGCCAACGGCATGACCACACGGTCCGGAATCAATTCACCGGCGGTAATCGTGATGGCGGCCTCGGCCGTCAACCCGGGCGCGTTCGCGCTAAACACCAGATCTGCCGCGTCGGTTCCTACCAACGCCGAGATCTGATGCAGAGAAGCCGGCCAAAAATCCGGTCCTGCAACACGCTCGATGCCGTAAGCCGCACAGGCCTCATCGATCCAGCCGGCGGCATCTTCACGCCATTGCTCGCTATTCCATACATCTATCCACTGAGCCACATTCCTAATCGTAGTATGTCGTAGCAAGTGGAATCACTTGCTACGGTGGGGACTACGGCCATTCATTGCCCTCTTTCGAAGGATTTCGATCGTGAACGCTACCCGTCCGACCTACCGGCACCGTGACTTTAAGGCCGTCCTTTTTGATTTGGATGGCGTGCTCACTCCGACCGCGCTGCTACACCGCGCCGCATGGAATGAACTCTTCACAGAATTTTTCACCCAAGAACATCCGGGCGTGCCGCCTTATACGGAACAAGACTATTTTGACTTGCTCGACGGCAGACCGCGCTATGAAGGAGTCAGCGCGGTGCTCGCCTCCAGAAATATTGTGCTGCCTTACGGAGACCCGGAGGATCACGCCGGAACCGATTCGGTCTGTGCTCTGGGTAATCTGAAAAATTCGGTGTTCACCACCGTGCTGGAACGAGATGGCATCGCCCCATATCCGGGCTCCAGCGAGTACCTGCAACAAGCCTTGGACGTCGGCTTAGACGTAGCCGTGGTCTCCTCCTCGCGTAATGCTCATGCGGTACTCCAAGCCGCCGGGCTTTCGACGCACTTCACTACCGTCATGGGCGGGCGCGAGGCTGAAGCGCGCCAGCTTCCCGGCAAGCCTAACCCGGACACCTTCGTGGCCACCGCCAAAGACCTTGGCTGGCGCCCCGAAGAGTGCGTGGTGATCGAAGACGCCAGCAGCGGGGTAAAAGCCGCCCGGGCTGGCGGTTTCATGGTGGTCGGTGTGGCCCGCGAGGATAATGCAGATCAGCTCCTGGCCGCCGGCGCCGACTTTGTCGTGGAGGATCTGAGCGAACTGGTGTCCTCCTCGGCGATTCGGGCCTGGAATTTTGATCCCTGGTCCATCACGCGGGACAGCGAACGTGACCATACGGGAGCCCAAGATACCGTTTTCTCCCTTGGCAATGGGTTCCTTGGAACCCGTTCCGCGCAGGTGGGACTCGGTGAACAGGTGGCCGGCACCTTCATCAACGGGCTGCATGAAACCTGGCAGATCCGCCACGCCGAAAGCGCTTTTGGGCTGGCCGAAACCGGGCAGACGATGATTAGCGCCCCGGATTTTCGCACCTTGCGTGTGTTCATCAACGATGAGGCCCTCGAGGTGGGCCGTACCGAGATGCTGCGCGATGACCTGCGCCTCGATTTCCGTGAAGGTACCCTGATATCCCAGACCCTCTGGCGCACCGCAGAAGGCCATCGGGTGGCGGTGACCGCTCGAACCATGATTTCCTTCAGCGATCGCCACTTGGCGCTGCAGGACCTGCACGTGCGCCTGCTCGATGCCCCGGGGCATGTGTTGGTTCAATCCTCGGTGATCGGCTATCGCTCCGAACCTGAAGTTTCTTCCCCGGCCGAGATGGATTCAGGCAAGGATCCGCGCAAATCCGATGAAGCTTCCGAGAATCCCTTGCACCCCGCGGGGCATATCGCCAGCGGCGCCCGACTCGGGCTAGCCTACAACGTGGCAGGTTCCAAGATGTCGGTTTCGGCGGTTATGGAACATCTGGTGGACACCACCGGCGGTGCTACCGCCCAAGTGCATACGGAGCGTTCGGCACAACCGGACCGGGCCGACGAGGTATCCAGCGCAAACCTCGAGGCGGGTCAAGGGCTGCGTGTGGCAAAGTTCGCGGTTTACCACTCCTCACGCCGCCACCCGGCCCAGGAAATGCTGCTGCGTTCCACCCGTGCCCTGGATCGTCTAGTGCCTCGAGGCATCGATGAGCATTTCCGCACCCAGCGCGCCTTTATGAAGTCCTACTGGCAGCGCAGCGACGTGCTGGTGGACAGCGATGACCCGAGTCTGCAGCGCAAGATCCGCTGGAATCTCTTCCAGCTGGCTCAGGCCTCGGCGCGTGCCGACGGCATGGGCATCAGCGCCAAGGGGGTCAGCGGCAACGGATATTCCGGGCACTACTTTTGGGACACCGAAATCTACGTGCTGCCGTTTTTGACCTATACCAATCAGCAGTGGGCGCGTAATACCCTCCGGGCCCGCATTTCAATGATCCCGGCAGCCACCAGACGCGCGCGCATCATGAACGAAGAGGGCATGCTCTTCCCATGGCGCACCATCAACGGCGAGGAAGCCAGCGCCTACTATCCGGCGGGCACCGCGCAGTATCACATCAACGCCGACGTAGTGTATTCACTGGACCGCTATCTCAACGCTGCCTGCGATGACGAATTCCTCGAGGCGGGTGCGGCGGAAATTCTGGTGGGCACCGCTCGCATGTGGGCCTCCTTGGGATTCTGGCGTGGTTCCGGAGAACAACGCAGCTTTCACATTCACGGGGTGACCGGCCCGGATGAGTACACCGCGGTGGTCAACGACAACACCTACACGAACGTGATGGCACGCTTTAACCTGCGCCGCTCGGCCCAGCTGCTGCGCGAGCTGGCCTCCAGGAACCCGAAGTTCTATGCTCAGCTGGCCCAAAAACTGGCACTTGAATCCGCGGAGATCGACACCTGGCAGCTGGCGGCCGATCGGATCCACATCCCCTATTCGGATAAGGTGGGGATCCACCTGCAGGACGACCATTTCCTGAATCGCGAGGTCTGGGATCTGGAGGCCAGCGGGCCAGAAAAACGTCCGTTGCTGCTGCACTACCACCCATTGGTGATCTACCGCTTCCAGGTCATCAAGCAGGCCGACACGGTGCTTGCCCTGTGGCTTCGCTCCAGCGACTTCACCGCCGAACAGAAATTGGCAGACTTCAACTACTACGATCCGTTGACCACCGGGGACTCGACGCTTTCCGCGACGGTCCAATCGATTCTCGCGGCCGAGGTTGGCTACCGGGAACTTGCGTTCAACTACTTCGAACACGCGCTGAATGTGGATCTGGAGAACCTTCACGGCAATACTGCCGACGGAGTGCATGTGGCCTCTACCGGTGGAGTGTGGGCCGCGCTGGTCAACGGCTTCGCAGGACTGCGCGACGACGACCAGTGCTTGCGCTTCGATCCGCGGCTGCCGCAGAGCTTTCGATCCATGCGGTTCAAGCTGGCCTTCAACGGTTCGGTGATCCGGGTGCGCCTCGATGCTACGGGTATCGAATTTAACCTCGCAGGGCAAGGACCACAAAGCGTCTGGGTGCGTGGGGAAGAGATTGTGCTGGAGCCTGAGCAGCGCCAGCGGGTATCGCTTGCCGATCAAGGACCGCAGCTTTCCGGGCGTCCCAGCTTAGAACACGTGCTCTCGTTGCAGCTTGACGCCGGGGCCGAGGTGCCTAATAACCCCTGGAAATAAAAAATTGGCGGACCGTTTGGTCCGCCAATTTTTTTATGAACTTTTTACAGGGTCATTTCCTCGAGCTGGCGTCCCTTGGTTTCGCGCACCATGAAGATCACGAAGATCAGCGAAAGCAAGGCGAAGAACGCGTAGATACCGTAGGCCAGCGCCAGACCGGTCTCGGCCAGCGAGGGGAAGGTGGTGGAAACGGCAAAGTTGGCAATCCACTGAGCGGAGGCAGCCACACCGAGGGCCAGCGCGCGAATGGAATTCGGGAAGATCTCACCAAGCAGTACCCACACCGCAGGACCCCAGGTCGCGCCGAAGCCAACCACAAACAGGTTCGCGGAGACCAGCGCCACGATGCCCCAGTTGCCCGGCAGGGATACGGCGCCGTCGATGGTGACCGATTGGGCGAAGGAAACTGCCATCATGCTCAGAGACAGGGTCATGATGGTGGAACCGATCATCAGCAGCAGCTTGCGTCCCAGTACGTCAATCAGCAGCACCGCAACGATCGTGGCGACCACGTTGGTGATCGAGGTAATCAGCGAGATGGTGAACGAGTCGGATTCGGCGAAGCCGACAGACTTCCACAGGGTGGTGGAGTAGTAGAAGATCACGTTGATGCCGACAAATTGCTGGAACACGGAGAGCAGGATGCCTACCCAGACCAGTGGGTGGAAACCGAAACGGCCGAGCAGGTCCTTGAACACCTGACGGCGTTCAACGTGCACGGTGTTGCGGATTTCCTCGATTTTGGCTTCGGTGGCAGCCCCGGGAACCATGCCCATATCGCGGGTCAGCACGGTAGCGGCCTCAACGTAGCGTCCGCGTTCGACAAGGTAGCGCGGGGATTCTGGCAGGCGCAGGGCTAGTACCCCGTAAATGATTGCCGGGATTGCCAAGGACAGGTACATCCAGCGCCACGCGGCCAGGCCGAACCATCCGATAGCGTCCGCCGATCCCATGACGAATACCAGCAGTGCGCTGACCAGGAAGGCCACAAAGATGCCCAATACGATGGCCATCTGCTGCATGGATCCTAAGCGTCCGCGGTGCTGTGCCGGGGAGACCTCGGCAATGTAGGCCGGGGCGATCACCGAGGCGAAGCCGACGCCGATGCCGCCGACGATGCGCCAGACGATCAGGTCAACCTCGCTGAAGCACAGTCCGCAGCCCAGTGCGGAAACCAGGAGCATCGCCGAGGCGATCACCATGGTGCGAACGCGGCCGACGCGTTCGGAGACCATGCCGGCGATCCACGCACCGATGGCCGCGCCGAGCAGGGCGCAGGACACGGTGAAACCAATGGTCACGGCGTTGAGCCCAAACTCGTGTTCGACAGCGTCCACGGTGCCGTTAACAATTGAAGAGTCATAGCCGAAAACAAAGCCGCCAAGGGCGGCACCGAGGGCTATGAAAATGAGTCGCGCGGAGATCTTTCCGTCAGATGTAGTCGCAGTCACAAGGATTCATGCTATCGCCATTAGGGTCCGTCGCAAATACCCTTTGGGGCTTTTTCATCAGAGATGGCCGCCGTGGAATGCGACGCTCGTCATAAATAGGAAAGAATCCTTACAATTTGATTTTGGGCTCCGCGGAATCGACGCAAACCAACCCCGGGTTCATGCGAAATTCTGAAGCGCCAGCAGTGATCCGTGACGGGTTGAAGATTAAACAAAAACCGGCACTATGAACATCGTCACAATGCCGGTCCGTTGATCGGTTCAAAAGCTACGCATCAACCTGTGTCAGGTCGGTTCCGCGAAGTTTTGCCACGGTAGTCATCAGATGGAAAACGACCAGGGTAGCGATAGTACCCAGCGCGATACCGCCCATCTGGAACTGGCCAAAGACTAAGTCTTGGGTCACTGCGATCGCAATGATCAGGCCGGTGCCGGCGGTCATCAAGTTGATCGGGTTACCAAAATCAACCTTCGCCTCGATCCACAAGCGGGCACCAACGATACCGATCATGCCGTACAGCACGATCCCCAGTCCGCCGATGACTCCCACCGGAACGGTATTGATCAACGCGCCAAATTTCGGCAAGAAGGCCAACGCCATGGCCGCAATTGCGGCCACCCAATAAGCGGCGGTGGAATATACCCGCGAGGCAGCCATGACGCCGATGTTTTCCGCATAGGTAGTCGTCGCGGAACCGCCACCAACGCCTGCCACCACGGTGCCGATGCCGTCGGCCATCAAGGCGCGGCCGTTAAACTTCGATAAATCCTTGCCGGTCATCAGACCCACGGTGCGCACGTGACCGATGTTCTCCGCAATCAATACGAAGACCGCCGGTAGGAACATCAGTGCCACATTAAAGTCGAAACTCGGAGTGTGGAATGCGGGCAGGCCCAGCCAAGCTGCCTGACCTACCGGGGTGAAATCCACCTGGCCCTGAACCAACGCAATTAAGTACCCGATAACCAGGCCCACCAAAATAGACAAGCGGCCCAGCAAACCTTTAAACGCAACGGTGGACAGCACCACCGCGAGCACCGTCAAGAAGGTAGTGGCGGGGAAATCGCGCATCGGCGCGAGGGTAGCGCTAGCCAGGTTCAGGCCGATCAGCGCGACGATGGTACCCATGACCACCGGGGGCATGAGCGCATGAATCCAGCGAGTGCCGGTCTTGGCCACGATCAACCCGACGATAAACAGCGCTGCGCCGGTCATCACGATGCCGCCCAGCGCCGCAGAGAAATCGTCACCGACGGTAGAGGCAGTCACCGGGGCAATGAGCGCAAAAGAGGAACCCAAATAGCTGGGCACCTTATTCTTGGTCATCAGCAAGAAGATGATGGTCGCGACACCGGTAAACAGCAAGGTCGTAGTGACCGGGAAACCGGTCAACGTTGGCACCAGAATGCTAGCGCCAAACATCGCCAGAATGTGCTGGACTCCGATGGAAATGGTCTGCGGCCAATGCAGCCGCTCATCCGGGGCAACAACCTCACCTTCGGTGATGGTCTTCCCGTTGCCGTGAATGCTCCACTTCATGCGTTCCTCCAGAATTCGTAGCCCCGCGTTTAGGCCGTAGAGAAGTCTACGCCCTGGGCATGAGACTGCGCGAAGAATGACAGCTCATGTTCGGCCGAACGCCTGAACGCATCCCACATTCTGCTCCGGGTGGCCGGGTCGGCAAGCTGCCAGGCTTCGGTCACCATGTTGATCGCCTGCGCGGTGGCCTCATCAAATTCGACCGAACTATAGGTGGATAGCCAGCTCTCATAACGGTGACCGGGATGGTTTGCGGCGCTCAGCCGGTTGCCGATGTCCTGATAGATCCAATAACACGGCAGGATCGCGGCGATCAGTTCCGCATAGTTTCCCGCGCAGGAGCTCAGATGGTTGACGTAGTTCAGCGTGGTGTCGCTCGGTTCGGGAGATAAATTACGCAATTCACTGCGGTGCAGCTGCAATTCACCTTCCAAGATCCCCTGCGCGCCCTTAGCCCAGAACCGCTGCGCCTCGATCTGCGGGGCTAGCGTGCTGGCTTGCGTGAGCACCTGCGCGTAACGCTGCAGATAGAGGGCATCTTGGGCCAGATAATATTCGAATCTCTCGCGTTCCAAGGTTCCCGCGGAGAGCTCGATAATAAACTGCAGCTCATCGATGCCTTCTCGCAGCTGACCAATGTCTCGCCACCACTGGGCCATCGGGTCGCTGGACACTGGCGGCAGTAGCGCGGCGAAGTGATTCACCGGGCCGTGTCCACTGCCCACCTTGAGCTCATCGGCCGCGGCAATCGCCGCATGAAGGTAGTTTTTGGCTGCTCCCAGTGCGGCGGCCCAGTCGCCGAGCAGCGCATACTGTGTGGCCAGTGCGCTAGATAGCGTACAACCGGTACCGTGGGTGTTTTTTGTGGACAGCCGTTGACTATCAAAACTGGCGATCAACCCCTCGGGGCCAACCAGTGCATCGGGGCACCTGTCGCCGGGAAGATGCCCGCCTTTGGCCACCACCAGCACCGAGTATTTAGCAGCCAGACGTCCAGACTGTGCCACCAATTCTTCCCAGTTGCTGACCTGTTCCTCGCCGAGCAACGCGGCAAGTTCCGCGGTATTCGGGGTGAGCACATCTGCCCGGGTTAACAACGCGTCCAAGGTCGAATCAGTCTCCAGCAGCCGGTCCCCGCTCGTGGCGATCATTACCGGATCCAATACCACCGGAGCACTGAGCGTTTCTAACCAGGCAGCAACCGCCGCGACAATCTGCGAATTTGCCAGCATCCCGATCTTGACCGCATCGATGTGTACGTCCTGGGATACCGAGGTGAGTTGTTTAGCCACGAACTGCGCATCGATGGGCAGCACTGCGTCCACGCCGTGGGTATTTTGCGCGGTGAGTGCGGTAATCACACACATGCCGTATCCGCCATTGGCTCCGATGGTCTTCAGATCTGCTTGGATCCCCGCACCCCCGGATGGGTCGGACCCGGCGATGGAAAGAATGTTTGGACTCATTTGGCTGCCTCCCAAATACTGAGCAGTTCGGCGCTCGCCGAATGCGGATCCTCGGCGGAGCAGATGGCGCGCACTACGGCCATACCGGCTGCCGCGCCGGTTCGTAATGCTGGCGCATCGGCTGCGGTGAGCGAGCCGATTGCCACGCAGGGCAGTGTGGTCAGTGCTGCGGCTCGGGCAAAACCAGCTAAACCTAATGGGGTCGGATGGTCTTTTTTCGTGGGAGTAGCGCGAATCGCGCCGACCCCCAAATAATCTAGGTACTGCGCCTGGTCATTGGCGTGAGCAAGCTGTTCATCGGTGGAGGCACTCAGACCGATGATTCCCTCACCAATGATCTTCCGGGCGTAGGAAACCGGAATATCCTTCTGGCCGATGTGAATTCCTGTGACCGCGGCGCCGGCGGCGCGAGCTGCCAAAAACACGTCGATCCGATCGTTGACCAGTAATTCTGCCTTGCCGGCGGTGAGCCGTGCTGCGGCACAAGTCAGTTCGAAAAATTCGCGAGCACTTTCATCTTTGGCGCGTAACTGCACCCATTGAACTCCAGCGGCTACCGCTGACTCAATAACTTCTAGGGTGCTGCGTGGCTGGCAGCTTTGGGTGTTGGCCACGAGGTAAATTCCGAGATCACGCATGGTTTGCCTCCTGAAGGCGCAGATTGAGCAGTTCTTCCGGGGCGAATAATGAGAGTTCGTCGAGGAAAGCCGAGGCAAAACTTCCCGGACCGCGGCTGAGCGCCAACGCATTCTCGGCGGCCAGGCCATACATGCCGTGAGCTGCAATAGTTGCTTCAAACGGGTCATCGGTGATCGCCAGCATGCCGGCACACACCGCGCCCAGCGCGCACCCACCCCCGGTTATCCCGGTCAGGCCGATGCCATTGCTATGCACCAAGGTGGTGCGCGTGGCATCAATAATCGCGTCGGCTGCCCCAGAAATTGCCACCACGCTCCCGTAATTCTGGGCCAGTTCGCGTCCTGCGGAGATCGCTGCGGATACGGTGTCCTGCGCGTCTACTCCGCGCCCGGTGGACTGATACCCAGCCAGTGCGAGGATTTCTGAGGCATTGCCGCGGATTAGCGTGGGGTGTTGGGCAAGGATCTTTCGGGCGAACTCGGTGCGCACCGGCAAGGCGCCCACTGCCACAGGATCCAATACCCAAGGTGTTCCCGCTTTGGTCGCACCGCGCACCGCTTCGTCCATTGCGCGTAGTTGTTCGGTGCTCGGCGTGCCTAGATTCACCAATACCGCGGACGCTACGGCTGCGAAAGGACCGGCCTCTCCCGGAAGGTTTGTCATCGCCGGGGCCGCACCGGAAGCTAGTAGTACATTGGCGGTGAAATTTGTGACCACAGTGTTGGTCAGGCAAAACACCAAGGGTGATTGTTGCCGATACTTTTGGGCAACGGTCACTAGAGTCATGCGACATCCCTCCGCTAGTTTGAACTAGTTCAGGTTCGACGGGTCTCATCTCAGTCGGTGAATCCGACACCCCGTGTCACTGGGTCGAGCGTACTCAGGTTAGTGCTCGAACATCAAGTTCATCCCCGCGTCCGGCGTTGCACGAGCGCTTTGACCGTCAGTTCGTCGATGCCTTGTTCGCGGGCTAAGCGCCACACTTTATCCACCGCTTCAATCAGCTCATTGCTAATCTCTTCCGTAGCGGGCACGGAGTTAACCACGGTTCCGGCACGCCGGCGGGAGGTCACCAGCCCGGCAGCTTCAAGTTCTTTATAGGCACGTGCCACGGTCCCCGAAGCTACCCCTAAATCGGTTGCCAACGCGCGCACGGTGGGTAACTTACTGCCCGTAGGTAACTCGCCGAGCGAAATGAGGGAAGAAATTTGCGTGCGGATCTGCGCATAAGGTGGCAATGCAGCATTCAGATCCACAAAAATATGTTGGCTCATACCAGCTGACGTACCTTCGCCGCTGGCCGAGCCAGGAAGATGACCGCCGGGCAACAAAACACGATTACCGCAGCGGCCCACAGGTACGGGGCTGGCGCATAGCCCCAGCCCGGCATCATTATGATGGCAGCGGTCACGGTGCGCAGCGCTCGAAATTCCAGCACCCGACGGTACCAAATTTCTTGCTCAGCACTGACCTGCCAGGGTAGGGACACCCGTCGAGCCCACCAGATGTAGCCGGCGGTCAGCACAAGGACCGCGAGAACCATGAGCAGTGCAAAAGTCGGACCGACTTTGACCAGCCCCCAGAAATATTTTAATGGGGGGTTGATCAGTAGATAGCCACTGACGATGATCAAGATCCCGGCAAGTATATATACATAGCGTGGAAGGTTCCGGATATTCCGTGCCTGGTGGTGAACGGATTTGGAGCTGTGGTGCACATATCCCAAGTACCCGGCGTTTAACGCCAGGTACAGGGCGACAAAGCCGGCCAGTAGCAGCATCACCTGTGGGGCATCCTCCCCGGGGCGTGTGTCGAAGCTAATTTCGGCCTGCCTGGACCATGGCATCAGGGCCATCCCCACCAGGCTGAGTGCGGTGGTGATGAAGCCTAGGGAGAAGAGATTTTCGCGCATGCGCGAAAATGCGCTGCTCGGCACGGTGTCCGCATTCTTAACAAAGTTTGCGGGAGGTGCCCACGCGGCCACAAGAATGAAAATGAGCAACATCGCAAAATTTCCGACGTTCTGCCATATCCGATAATCATCTGCCTCGGGGTACAGGTTGAGTAACCAGGAAGACTTGTACTGCAGTGCCGCCACGCCCACGGTGGCGAAGCCAAGGATTGCGGTGCGTAAGAGTCGATTCAGCCAGACCGCACGGATTACCTGATTGTCGTGGGGAGTCAGCGATCCCAATGGTTTGCGGAACAGAATCAAGGCCGTGGCGATAAGCAGCGCAAGACCTAACGAAGCCAGGCTCAGAGAATATAACGGGATGAGTGTTGCGGCCTCAGCCAACCCTTCCTGAGCGCTTTGCAGAGTCCCGCCGCCGCCCGTGGAATCGAAGGTCTCCACGGCAAATTGTGCCGGATATCCTGCGACATCACGGATGAAGAATAGTGCGGTTGCGGAGCCAAAAAATACTAGCACTGCAATCAGGCTCAGCGCCCGGGGCAACGGGGTGAACACCGAGCGAGGTTCCAATGAGGCGGCACGCACGGCGGTGACCGACTTCGGCCACGAATAAAGTCCCAGCAGGTAGATCAGCAGTAACCAGAGGCCCGGGTTGATGGCGTCAATAACCTCCGCGACACCAATGTCCGTTCCTGTGACGGTATTTTTGAGATCTCCGGCCGAGCCAGAAGTGCAGACGAAGAAAGCGATCAGCGCGCACCAGAAGGAATGCGAGCGTGCTCGGGTGAGCGCCGGGCGATTGTCTTGCTGGGCTACTAAGCGTAGCCACAGGTAGATCAAGGCGGCACCGATTGCGATTCCGAATGTGGCGGAGGAGAGCTGATCCATAATTTCCTTCGTTGGCTGAAAACTAATGTAGCAACTACTTGATACAAACGGAAGGTCTTGGCAGCTAATGAAGTAGCATCAACCCATGGGTCTCTTCACCTCAAATCCTTTGCCCGATCCCGTCGGCGACTCCGCGCCACCGGTCGATGAACATCCCTCGCGAATCGCAGCGGTCTTAGAACATCTGCGTCATTCCGCGGACACACGCATCACTCACCCGCGGCGTTTTCGCGCCGGGCAGCTACGCGCCCTAGAAAAAATGCTGGCAGAACGTACCGGGGAGTTCGTTGATGCGCTAAATCAGGATCTGGGGAAGGGGGCCACGGAAGCAAAGTTCAGCGAGATTGACGTGGTCCGAGCGGAAATTGACCATGCCCAGAAGCACCTCGCAGAGTGGATGGATTCCACTAGCGTAAAGGTGCCGCTCGCACTGCAACCGGCCATCGCAAAGGTCGAGCCGCGCCCGTTAGGCGTAGTACTAATTATTGGGCCGTGGAACTATCCACTGCAGTTGATGCTCGCCCCGTTAGTTGCTGCCATCGCCGCTGGTAACGCCGCGCTACTGAAACCCTCCGAGCTCGCCCCGGTTACCTCCGGGGTGTTGGCCAAACTCCTACCGATGTATCTGGATTCCCGGGTTTATGCGGTAGTCGAGGGCGGTGTGGATACCGCCACGGAGCTCCTTGCAGCGCGCTGGGATCACATTTTTTACACCGGCGGAGAAAAGGTCGCCCGCATCGTGGCGCAGGCCGCGGCGACACATCTGACCCCCACCACGCTGGAGCTAGGTGGCAAGAGCCCAGCCGTGGTTGATAACCACCTCTTGCCAACCGCCAAGCGTCTGGCCTATGCGAAGTTCATGAATGCAGGCCAAACCTGTGTCGCTCCGGACTACGTGCTGTCCTTCGCAGATACCGATGCACTGATTAACCGTCTGGGCCAGGCAATCACCAGTTTTTACGGCAAGGATCCAATCAACCATCAGGATTTTGGGCGCATCATCAGCCGCAACCACTTTGACCGACTTGTGAGCATGCTTGACTCGGGCGATGTTTCCCACGGTGGTGACTACGACGAGCAAACGCTGCGCATCGCACCGACCATCATGCGCAACGTTGATCTGGACTCGCCGTTGATGACAGAAGAAATCTTCGGTCCCATTCTGCCGGTCATCGAGGTGTCCTCCTTCGATGAGGCGCTCGAATTTATCGCCGCGCGCCCTTCCCCGTTGGCTGCCTATCTGATGAGTGAGTCCCCGCGGCTGCAGTCAATCTTTTCCGATCGGGTGCGCGCGGGCGCCATCGTGCACAATGCGCCACTGGCTCAAATGGTTATTCCGTCATTGCCCTTTGGTGGGGTGGGCGCTAGCGGAATGGGCTCGTATCACGGCAAGTTTGGTTTCGATCGTCTTTCGCAAATTCGTTCTGAACTGAGCAAAACGACGGTCATTGACACTCTGAGCGCAATATATCCTCCATATACCTGGGCTAAGCGAAAGATTATCGATCGCTTACTGTAGCGCGGTTCATAGCTGTTGAGTCGTCCGAGGTGGAATGCTTGTTAAGGCCCAAAAACCTTAATTCAGGAGCATTCGCATGACCAAGCCCGCAGCCCCCACCGATGGCTTAAAGCGCGGTCTCAAAGCCCGCCATATGCAGATGATCGCCATTGGCGGGTCTATCGGCACCGGGCTCTTTGTAGCCTCCGGTGGCACTATCGCTCAAGCTGGACCCGGCGGATCGCTGCTGGCCTATGCGCTCATCGGCGCGATGGTGTTGCTCTTGATGCAATCACTGGGTGAAATGAGCGCACGGCTTCCGGTCTCCGGTTCCTTCCAGACCTACGCCTCGGTCTTCGTCAACCGCCACTTTGGCTTCGCGATCGGCTGGAACTACTGGTTCAACTGGGCCATTACCGTAGCCGCGGAGCTGGTGGCGGCAGGCATCATCATGTCTTACTGGCTGCCAGATGTTCCGGGATGGATCTGGGCGGGTGTCTTCTTGCTGCTACTCACCGGGCTGAACGCGCTGTCCACCAAGGCCTTCGGCGAAAGTGAATACTGGCTCGCGATGATCAAGGTCATCACCGTCATCGTCTTTCTGGCCTGCGGTATCGCGATGATCTTGGGCATTATGGGTGATAGCACCCCGGGCTTCAGCAACTGGTCAAACGGAGACGCGCCCTTCGTGGGCGGCTGGCTTTCGGTGGTATCGGTGTTCATGATCGCCGGCTTCTCCTTCCAGGGCACCGAGCTAGTTGGTGTGGCCGCAGGTGAAGCGGAGAATCCGCAGCGCGATATTCCCAAGGCCATCAAGGCGATCTTCTGGCGCATCATGCTCTTCTACGTGGGCGCAATCTTCATTATTGGCACGCTGCTTCCATACGCCGATCCGAGCCTGCTTTCCAGCGGGGAAGCTGACATTGCCAGCTCTCCGTTCACTATGGTCTTCGAGCGGGCGGGTATCGCCTTTGCTGCCGCGTTGATGAACGCGGTGATCCTGTCTGCGATTCTCTCGGCGGGCAACTCTGGGCTATATGCCTCAGCTCGCATGCTTTACTCGATGGCCCTTGATGGCAAGGCCCCGAAGATCTTTGCTCGCCTAAACCGTCGTGGTGTTCCGGTCCCCGCGATGTTATTGACTGCTTCGGTAGGACTTTTCGGGTTCCTCACCGCAATTATTGGCCAGGGCTCTGCCTATACTTGGTTGCTCAATGTCTCCGGACTCTCCGGGTTTATCGCCTGGGTGGGTATTGCGGTAAGTCATTACAAGTTCCGCAAGGCATACATAGCCAGTGGTCAGGACCTGGCAAAACTGCCCTATAAGGCACCACTATTCCCGTTGGGGCCTATCCTTGCTTTTGTCATCTTGATCGTGGTGATCGCCGGACAGAACTACGAGGCAGTCGTTCAAGGCCGCGTGCTAGAGGTGCTCTCCAGCTACATCGGTCTACCGCTCTTCCTGCTACTCTGGGCGGGCCACTGGTGGGTGACCCGCAAACAACCAGAGGTTAAGATCGATCCGTGGACCCTGCGCTAAGCGCAGCATTTACGATGACCTGCGCCTCGCGCAAAACCTGCGCGAGGTGCTCTGCAGAACGCGTGGACTCCGCATAAATCTTGTAGATATCTTCGGTTCCCGAGGGGCGTGCGGCAAACCAAGCGTGCTCGCTGGAGACCTTCAGCCCGCCGATGGCAAAACCCGAGGCCTCGGTGCGCTTTGTGGTGATCTGGTCCCCGGCGAGTTCGGTTGCCGTGACCGCTTGCGGGTTTAGCTTGCCCAGAACCGATTTCTGTTCACGGTTAGCCGGCGCGTCAAACCGGTCGTAGAAGCTTGCGCCATGCTCGGCTACTAGCTCGGCATGGCGCTGGCTTGGGCTTTGGCCCGTGACCGCACGAATCTCGCTGGCCAGGAGCGCCAACATCAGCCCGTCCTTGTCAGTGCTGAATGCCTGACCGGTGAAATCCAAGAAGCTGGCTCCAGCCGATTCCTCTCCGCAGAACGCCACCTTGCCTGAGGCCAGCGGTTCGACGAAGTATTTGAAACCTACTGGCACCTCGCGCAGTACACGGCTGTGTGCGGCAACTACCTTGTCGATCAGCACCGAGGAGACCAGCGTCTTGCCGATTTGTGCATCTGCGGGCCACTGAGGGCGGTGGGTCAGTAGGTAATCGATCGCTACCGCCAAAAAGTGGTTCGGGTTCATCAGCCCGGCATCCGGGGTGACAATACCGTGGCGGTCGGCATCCGCATCATTGCCCGTGGAGATGTCGAATTTGTCGCGGTTGGCTACCAGCGAAGCCATCGCATGTGCCGAGGAACAGTCCATCCGGATCTTGCCATCTTTATCTAAGGTCATGAATCCAAAGCGCGGATCCACCTGTTCGTTGACCACGGTCAAGTTCAACCCGTAGCGCCGGCCAATCTCGGCCCAGTAATGTACCGAGGCGCCACCTAGTGGATCGGCGCCAATCGAAATACCAGAATCGGCAATCGCTTTAAAGTCGATCACCGTGGCCAAATCGGTGATGTACAGTTCACGGAAATCAAAATCTTGGGCATGAGCGGTTCCGCGAAGAATTTCCCCGGTGACCATGAGTTCATTGGCGCGTGCTGCGATTGGTGCGGTGATTTCGGATTCTGCTGGACCGCCGTGTGGTGGGTTGTATTTGATACCACCGTCCGCCGGAGGGTTGTGCGAAGGCGTGATAATCAGCCCATCGGCTTGGTCTCCACCACCCGCATTGTGCACCAAGATGGCGTGGCTGACCGCAGGAGTTGGCGTCAGGCCTGAGTCGGCAAACACCGCTACATCATTGCCGGATAAGACCTCTAGGACGGTCCGGTAGGCCGGCTCGGATAGCGCATGGCTGTCCTTGCCCACGTACATTGGCCCGGTGATTCCCGCGCCCTTGCGGTAATCCACCACGGCTTGGGTAATGGCCGCGATATGAAGTTCGTTGAAGGTTCCGTTCAGCGAGCTGCCGCGGTGACCGGAGGTGCCGAAAATGACTGCCTGGTCTGGGTTGTCGGCCGCTGGGCGGATCGATGAGTAAGATTCAAGGACAGCATCTAGGTCGATGAGATCTGCTTCGCGGGCAGGTGTCCCGGCGCGTTCGTGGGCCATGTTCTCTCTTATCTTTGTGCTTCTGCCCGGGTTCATAGAATAATCAAAAGTGATGACTTACTACCCGAGCAATCCGTATCAGCAGCCACGTCAGCCAGTAGGGCTTTCGACGGCGTCGCTTGTGCTGGGCATCTTATCGATGCTCGGCCTATGTCTACTTATCTTAGTTCCCTTGGCCGGCGTTATTACCGGCCATATGGGGTATCGGCGCGAACCGACCGTCCGGGGGCTGAGTCTGGCGGGCTTGATTACCTCGTGGGTAGGGCTAGCTATTGGTGTCCTGTTCTATGCGTTTATCATCTGGGCCATCTGGTTTTCGGTTGGATATGCTGAAAACTTCGACTATTCCGGGCTCAACGATTTCGCGTAATCGTGTAGTTTTTCCTGACATTTGGGACTAACATAACGATTATCGTTAATAACGACTATCGTTAGGTTTGTGATGTCTGGCTTCTCCTTTGGAATAAGCGCCGTGCTTGTCATCGTGGTTTTGGCTTTAGTGCTTTACGCAGTCTTTGGCTCCGGACGAGTGCAGGCCGTCGTAGACTTCACGCGTCGCATCGCGATCGTTGCACTTGTGAGCGTTGGTTTCGCCATCATTGCTCAGGTGGTGTCGGCGCTGTCGGATCCGCAGGTGCAACTCGAAGTTCCTGTCGAGCCTTACTGGCCGGAATATCCGCACGTCACCGACGTCTCTCCAGATCATGGCGGGAATGTCACCGCGCAGATCAACGAGGTACTGATTACCAGCGGTTCGCTCAGCGCCGGAACCAGAGTTCTGCTCGCAACCGGTGCACTCTGCGAAGGTCTGGCGGTATGCGCGGTGATTCTCTCGGTGATCTTGTTATGCAACAAGTTGCGCGTAGGCAAACCCTTCACCGCGAGCCTGCGTAAAACCGCACGGGTCGTAGCGACAATACTTGGTTTCGGCACCACGTTGGGACAGATCCTCAATGGATTCGGCGCCAGCTTCGCCGGCGAGGAGTCGTTACATATCGATAGTTTTGTCAGCACCGCACAGAGTTTCGAGGCATCCTCTCCGTGGCCCGAACCCACCTTCGCGATTTACTTCGAATTTAATTCGCTGTTCATCGCCTTGGGGATCTTTGTGGTCGCCGAGCTGGTGACCGCCGGGCTGCGACTAACCGAGCAAAACAATCGACTCACGGCCGATACCGAGGGACTGGTCTAGCGATGGAGCACGTACATTGCAGGCTTGGGGATTTGTTGGCCGAACGTGACATGACCCTAGTGCACCTAAGCGAACTTGTTGATGTCTCGGTGGTCAATCTTTCGATCTTGAAAAATGACCGCGCAAAGGCAATCCGCTTTTCCACGTTGGTAGCCATATGCCAGGCGCTTGATTGCGAAATCGGCGAGCTACTAGTACTTAAATAAAAAAACAGGCCCCACCCGAGGGTGAAGCCTGCCTTTGAAGCTTTGAGCCCTTAGAGCACGGAGCCCATGAGCTTCTTCAAAGCCGGGGTAGCTGCAATCATTGCCAGACCCAGCACGATGGCGGTACCGCCCATCGCGATGAAGTAAGGGATTTCATTGCCTGCAACGTAGTAACCGGCCAACACGCCAGACAGCGTGGTGCCCAGCGATACGGACAGGAAGAACAGTGCGATCATCTGCGTACCGAAAGCCGCCGGAGCCAGCTTGGTGGCCACCGCCTGGCCGATCGGGGAAAGTAGCAACTCGGCGATGGTGCACAGCAACAAGATGCCAACTAGCGCCAACAGCGGTGTCATTTCCAGCGATTCGAGCGGAATGAAGCACAAGAATGCCGCACCCACGACTACCAAAGCCAAGCCGAACTTCACCGAGGTGCGCGGCTGGCGGTTGCCCAACTTGGTCCACAATCCTGCGAAAACACTGGCCAACAAGATAATGAAGACCGGGTTAATCGACTGGACCCAGCTGGCAGGCATTTCCCAGCCACCGAGGTGACGATCCAAACGGGTGTCGGAGTAGGCCGCGATGAAGGTGAACTGTTGCTGGAACAATGCCCAGAAGGCTGCCGAGCCGATGTAGAACGGGATAAAAGCCCAGACATGCTTCCGCTCGGTGGCATCAATTTTCTTGCTGCGCAAGATCAATACGAAGTACACCACCGAGGCGGCGATGACTACGTAGGCGATGGTGCTTGCAAGGTTTGCCGGGGTGACGATCTTCAGCGCGAAGACCAATACGATCAGAACCACGATGGCTGCGAAGATCCCGATGTAGCGTTTGCGTTCGCCGACAGGCAGTGGGTTTGCTATTAGTCCCGCGGTCTCCGGAAGATTTTTGCGACCCTTGGAGTAGATCAACAGGCCAATGGCCATACCTACGGCAGCGGCGCCGAAGCCCACATGGAAGCCGAACTGCTTGTGCAACAGGCCGGTCAGTAGCGGGCCGAGTAGACCGCCAACGTTCACGCCCATGTAGAACAGTGAGAAGCCCGCGTCAATGCGTGAGTCTTCCTTGGAGTACAGCGAACCGACCAAGGCCACTGCGTTGGCTTTCAGGCCACCGGAGCCGATGGCCACCAGGATCAGACCAATGGTGAGTCCAACGTAGCCCGGCAATAATGCCAGCGCGACGTGGCCGGCCATGATGCCGATCGCGGAGAAGAAGAGTACTCGTTCGGAACCGAAGAGTCGGTCCGAGAGCCAAGCGCCCAAAATGGTGGACAGGTATACGGCGCCGCCGTAGGCGCCGACCAGTGACAGTGCTAAGCCCTGATCCATCCCGAGGCCACCGGCGGTGACTTCGTAGTACATGTAATAGGCCAGTAGGGCCTGCATGCCGTAGAAGGAGAAACGCTCCCACATCTCGACACTAAAGAGGTTTGCGAGCGCGCGCGGGTGACCGAAGAAGGTTTTATCCGTGCCCGTGGTGCTCGAAGTAACAGTAGACATACGTTACATTTTTCGCGCTTTTAGGAGCAAGTGCCTACTTTAGCGATCTATTTCACATGTTTCATATACCGCTGGTATCGGCTAAATTCCCGGTTCACTTGCCCAATTGTTTGGCCAACGCCAAAAGCAGCCCCTCATCGGCACGTGGCGAAATGAGTTGCACGCTCATCGGCATCCCGGAGCTGGAATTGCTGATTGGAACGGTGATGGCGGCTACCGAAGAAACGTTCACCATCGAGGTGTAGGGGGTGTACTGACACTGTCGCATGTAATCGGTATCCGCATCCGAGTCAGTAAAGTAGCCGACCTCAGGTGGCGTCGAGGCCATTGCCGGAGTGAGGATCACGTCATGAGCGGACCATTGTCGCACAAAGTCTGCCGAAATTTGTTTGAGCCTAGCGGCCGCCTGCAGGCTGACCTCCATGCTGCGCGCTGCGGAGCGTTGCCGGAAATCCCTTGCCAAGTCACCGAGCAGCCCCTCGTCTTCGAGCTGAATATGGCGCAGCCCATTGCTCCACACCCGGAGAAAGGACTCGGGGTAGTCGCTGGCGTAGCGCAGATCCGCTGGCTCCACCCGGTGGCGCTCAGACAATAGCTGCTTGGCGCGCTCAAAAGCCTGCAGCGCAGCGGGCTGCAAGGAAATCGAATAGGCGCTTTCGAAAGGAGAATGCGTGCTGTAACCGATCCGCAACCCCTTGAGCCGCTCCGGATAGCTGCCACGCAGCAGTGGTAGGTAATGGTCGGAGCCGCGCATCGCGTCGAGCAACATCGCGGCGTCCAAGGAATCGTGGGCCAGCGGGCCGGAAACCGTCAATTTCGGCGCACCAAAGCTATCTAGGTAACCATCAACCACATCACTGGGGATCCGACCCAGGGAGGGCTTGAGTCCCACCAGGCCACAAGACGCGGCAGGTATGCGCACCGAACCGCCCCCATCGGATCCTGGCCCAACGGGAATCATCCCCGCGGCGATCGCCGCCGCCTGTCCACCCGAGGAACCCCCCGAGGTCAATCGTGGGTCAAGCGGGTTGCGCGACGGTGGGGCGACAAGGTTCTCTGAATAACTGCTCAAACCAAATTCCGGAACCTGCGTTTTGCCGGTAATCACCACACCTTCGGACCGTAAGCGTGCCACCAGCGGATGATCTGCTCGCGCCACATGATGCTTCATTGCCGCGGTCCCATAGGTGGTGGGCATGCCGGTGACCTCATTGAGGTCCTTGAATGCCGTGGGAAGACCATGTAAGCGCCCGATCTGCCCGCGCACCTGCCGCTCGTCTGCCGCAGCCGCGGCATCCATCGCATCGGGGGATACGTACACAAAGGCGCCCAGCGAGCTCAGCTCGTCGATGCGACGCAGATAGTGTTCGGTGACCTCGCGGCTAGAACGTTCTCCACTGGCCAGCTCATCACGCAATTTCAGGGCGCTTCTTGTCTTCATGTCGGCTTTCGAGGCGGGGAATGGATAGTCTTATAAGCAAACACCCAACCAGAGAGGAAAGCCAACCATGAGCAACTTTGAGACTGTTCAGGTCACCGACGTACCTAAGGACGCATTGATTCTTGACGTCCGTGAGGACTTCGAATGGGAAGCGGGCCGCGCGACCGGAGCCAAGCACATCGTGCTCGGTGAACTGCCTACCCGTGTCGAGGAACTGGACCCCGACGTTGATACCTACGTTATCTGCCGCACCGGTGGCCGTTCGGCACAGGCTGCCGCGTGGTTGACCGGCCTAGGCTATACCGCGTTTAATATCGCCGGTGGTTCCGATGCCTGGCTGGAAGCCAAGCTTCCGATGGATGCCGACAACGGTGCGGAACCTACCGTTCGATGAAATATGCCTATCTAGGCCCGGCGGGCACCTTCACCGAGGCGGCTTTGCTGCAGGTCCCCGGAGCCGGGGATTGTGAGCGGATTGCTGCCAGCAGCGTTAATAGCGCACTGGAGATGGTCCGCTTAGGACAGGCAGATGCCGCGATGGTCCCGATCGAAAACTCGGTAGAGGGCGGAGTCTCGGCCACATTGGATGCCATTGCTGCCGGGGAATCGTTACAGATTGTCGCCGAAGTGCTGGTCCCGATTAGTTTTGTGTTGGCGGTGCGCGAGGGAATTACTTCACTCGAACAGATCCGGGAGATTTCCACTCACGGACACGCTTGGGCACAGTGCCGGCATTGGGCGGAAACCAACATACCCGCTGCCAGCTTCACCCCGGCCTCATCCACTGCTTCCGGTGCGTTGGGTCTATTGGACCCAGAGACCCACCACGACGCCGCGATTTGCTCACCCTTGGTGGCGAAGGAGAAAAACCTCAAGGTGTTGGTGCGCGAGGTGGAAGATCACGCCGGGGCGGTAACTCGCTTTATCCTTGTCACCCGGCCCGGAGCCATTCCGGCGCCAAGCGGTGTGGATAAGTCAACGCTGATCCTGCCGTTGTCCGAGGACCGGCCCGGAGCGTTGATGGAATTTCTGGAGCAGTTCACCGCTCGTGCGGTGAACCTTTCACGGATTGAGTCACGCCCTACCGGCGCGGGGCTCGGGCACTACTTCTTCTCCGTAGACGTTGAAGGTCATATTGCTGAAGAACGTGTCTCCGCGGCGCTCGCCGGATTACACAGATTGTGCCCGGAACTGCGCTTCTTGGGATCTTACCCGGCGGCGCAGGGCACCCGCCCGTTCATCGATACGCACAATTCAGATAGTGCGTTTGTCGAATCCCGGGCGTGGGTGCAGTCGCTCAAATCGCGCCTCTAAGGGGTGCGAATACGCAACGCCGAAGGGCTGATGGTAACTTTCAGCTCGTTGACCTGACCTGTTGGGTCGCCGTCGATCTGTGTATTCATAGGTTCCGCGCAGCGCAATGAGACCTCGGTGGTTTGGTAGAAACTCATCACCGGGATCTTGTTGCGCGAGCGGAAAGCGGTCTTCAACAAGATCCAACCCCAGCCGGCCGCCGACCGCGGGGAGAGCACTACCGCATCGAGAATTCCGTCGTCGATCTTCGCGTCCGGGACAAAGTCCACGCCCTGCAACTTGCCACAGTTGGCGAAAAGCACGGAGCGAACCTTACGAGTCTGCCAGGCCTCATCGTCGGAAAGCTTAAATTCGACCTTTTTGCGTTGTCCGGGAAGCTGGCGCAACCCGGCCTCCGAATATGCCAACCAGCCCACCTTGGATTTCAACTCTTCATCGGTATCGTCAAAGAGGTCCGCGTCGGTGCCGACGCCGGCGATCACCAGGAACGCATGATCCGCCTTCGTGCCATCGAGCAGGTTCAGTTTCATATGGCCCACATCAATGCGTCGCACCATGCCCCGCACGGCGACTAACGCGGCGGTGTGCAAGTCATCAAGCGGCACCTCAATATTGCGCGCCAGCAGGTTGCCGGTGCCTAAGGGAAGCAGTCCCAGGGTGCAATCGGTGCCTTCGAGCACTTCTCCGACGGCGCGAATCGTGCCGTCGCCACCGGCCGCGATAATTGTGTCGCATCCGGCATCGATCGCCTTTTGAGCAGCTTCTTGGCCCGCGTTATCGGGGGTGGTTTCAAAAACCAGTGGCTCTTCCAGCCCCGCTTCTGCGCATACGTGTTTGACCGCGTCACGTGCCTTGTCGGCACCTGACTTGGACGGATTAATGACTAGTCCGACCTTCTTAGACTCGGATTGCTCCTTGATCGAAGGCTCTTTGCTGATCGGTTTGCTCGTGTGCGAAAGCTTACGCACGGAGTACCCAGTAACGCCCGCAAGCACTGCCGCGGCGCCGGCTACAGAAATTAAGATCACGCGGTTTGTCTGCATAGTGCTCTCATCGTACTCAAGATTGCTACGCTTAAGATGTGATCGACCTGAAAATGCTCACCGATAATCCGGAAATGTACCGCGCCTCGCAACGCGCGCGCGGTGCCGACGAAGCGCTAATCGACCAGCTTATTGAGGCTGATTCGGCGCGTCGCGAGACCATAAGCACCTACGAGCGCCTGCGCGCGGAGCAGAATGCCTTCTCCAAGAAGGTTGGCGCCGCTAAGGGCGAGGAACGTGCAGCACTGCTGGCGGAGGTCAAGGAACTGGCGGCTTCCGTGAAGGCTGCCCAAGCAGCTTCCGACGAAGCGGCTGCTAAGTGCACCTCGTTGCAGCGCTCCATCCCGAACCTGATCGCCGATGGCATCCCGTCCGGCGGTGAAGACGACTTCGCGCTGGTGAAGACCGTCGGCACCCCGCGCGACTTTGCCGCCGAGGGTTTTGAACCGCTGGACCACCTGCAGATCGCCGAGAAACTCGGCGCGATCGACATGGAACGCGGCGCAAAGGTCTCCGGTTCACGCTTTTACTTCCTCAAGGGCATCGGTGCCCGCCTGGAAATAGCGATGATGAACATGGCGCTGGATCTTGCGGTCGAGCGTGGCTTCATTCCGATGATCACTCCGACATTGGTCCGACCAGAAACTATGCAGGGCACCGGTTTCGACGTTGAACACGACGACGAGATCTACAAGCTGGAGCGCGACGACCTTTACCTGGTCGGCACCTCCGAGGTGGCGTTGGCCGGTTACCACGCCAACGAGATCATGGACCTAACTGATGGCCCGATCCGCTATGCCGGGTGGTCCTCCTGCTACCGCCGTGAGGCTGGCTCCGCGGGTAAGGATACTCGGGGCATTATTCGCGTGCACCAGTTCAACAAGCTCGAAATGTTCATCTACACCACGGTCGAAGAGGCCGCCGGAGAACACGAACGCTTGCTGGCTATGGAAGAAGAAATGCTTGGACGCATGGAACTTCCTTACCGGGTCATCGATACCGCCGCGGGTGACCTCGGCATGAGTGCCGCACGCAAGTTCGACTGCGAGGCTTGGGTGCCAACACAGGAAACCTTCCGCGAACTGACCTCGACCTCGAACTGCACGACCTTCCAGTCGCGTCGACTTAACATTCGTGAACGTGAAGTTGTTGACGGCAAGCCGGGCAAAACGCGCGCGGTAGCTACCTTGAACGGAACGCTTGCCACCACCCGCTGGATCGTTGCGATTCTGGAAAACCACCAGAACGCGGACGGCACGGTCAACGTGCCCAAGGCGCTGCAGCCTTATCTTGGTGGACTCAAAATCATGAAGTAAAGCGAACGTCGACCGGCCCCACAAGGGCCGGTCGATTTTCTTTTAACCAGCCGTTCACCTGCCGTTGTGCTGTGGCTCATCGTAATATTTACGTAGCAGTGGTTCACTGGAACTATGACAATTTTGACTAAGGCCGGCAACGACGACCGGCTAGATGACGAAAAGTTGATGATTTGCCTAGATGTTGACGGGACGATCGTCAATCATCAGGGACTGATGAGTGCACGTGTGCGTGAAGTTGCCCGCGCGGTAGTGAAGGCCGGGCATGAGGTAGTGATTTCTACTGGCCGCTCGCTCGGTGCGGCTGTGCCGCTGATGACCGAACTAGGTATCGACCACGGTTATGTGGTGGCAAGTAACGGTGGCGTGCTGGCCCGAATGCGCGGCGAAGATATTGAGATTTTGCATCGTGAAGTTTTTGATCCCTCGTTGGCCCTAGCTGCCTTGATGCGTCAGCTTCCTAATGCTAAATATGCAGTGGAAAATGAACGCGGCGAGTTCCTCTCCAGTGATGTATTCACCGATGCGAGCTTTGGCGCCACCTCCAAGGTTGTCGAATTTGACGAGTTACTGCGTAGCAAGGCGGTGCGTGTGGTGGTCTTCTCCACCGATGCCACCGCCGAAGACTTTGGTCAAGCAGTGCATGGGCTGGGGCTTTCTGGGGTGACCTACTCAGTGGGTTGGACCGCATGGTTGGATATTGCTGCCGAAGGTATTACCAAGGCCAGCGGACTGGAGCGTTTGCGCACCGAATTAGAGTTCGAATCGGCGCAGACCCTTGCCGTGGGTGATGGACGAAACGATATTGAGATGTTGCAGTGGGCCGGGCGTGGTGTCGCCATGGGCCAAGCTCCTGAAGAGGTCAAGGTTGTTGCTGATGAGGTGACTGCTTCGGTGGATGAGGACGGTCTGGCGATCGTCCTAGAAGGACTCTTGCAGGGCTAACCAGGGCCCTGGGCTGTTTGAATCTTGCTGGGTATGCAGTCTGCGCTTCACGCCGCGTATCCATTGTGAATCACAGATCAACTGCGGAAATGGTTGATGTGCGTATCCCGTTGCCGGTGGTGCGGTGGAGCGATAGGTCATCGACGAGCCGGGGTTCACACGCATAGTGTGAGGTCCTTTGAGCGCCACGATTTCAATCCAACCCGGACTTTCCTTGGCCTTATTGCACGATGAACATCGACCATCTGCATTGTCTACATCTGTGGGTCCGCCCAAATGATGCTGCAATACGTGGTCAATTTCTGTGATCTTGCCATCGCAAAATGGGGTACGGCAATGCCGGTCGCGAATTTTTACGAAGCGGCGAAGCTTTTCCGGGAAGATGCGAGCCTTGGAGTCCATGGCGACTAATTCTTTATCGCCGGGTGCCGTATAGAGCCGAATCAGATCGGGTAGCGTCTCCAGCCGATCCAAGTGTTCGTCGGCCTGACCAGCTTCCATTTGGGCGAAACTTAGCTCGTTTGCGATAGGGGTTCCGGCTATGAGCTCCCGCGCGTACTGCGGCGGAACGTATCCATAACCTTCCATATAAGCTGGTTCCCGGTCGCCGAGGAATAGCGTTTTGTCGGTCATGATCAGGCCAACATGCAACTGTATCGGTAGTTTTTCCGGACGACCTGCGAGTAGGTAAGTGCATAGAAGGTCCGCTTTGATCTGGTCCCTAGTGCGGGGATCTCCCAGTTGCTTCAAGCGGTAAGATTCCTGCTGCAGGTGCATCTGTAACGCTGTGCCGGAGACAACGGGCAGGCTACCGTTGATGAGAACGCAGTCTTTGCCCCTTTTGAGGTGAACGTAGCGCTTGGAATCTTGCTGTTTCATTTGTAGACATTGCTCATCGGAGGCGAAGTCTAAGGTGAAACGCTTTACGGTTTCGCCAATCTGCTTTGGCCCCTGAGATTCGAACATCTCCGGGTTGTCCCGGAAAATAGCATCGAATTCGGCGCGACGTTCGGCTTTGACTTTTTGCAGTGGCGTGAGGATCGCCAATATTTGCTGCTCGGTGAATTCACCTTGTGCAAACTGCTGTTGGAGGTAAGGAGTGTCTTCAGCCAAGATTCGACAGTTGACCAAGTAGTTTCGAAATCCGTTGGGTGCCTGATGCCGGGCTAATGCCACGGCGCTTGCTGCGCCGCGGGTGAGGTCGTTGCAGGAGGTTCCAAGGTACTCGTTCTCGCGCACGATTTCTTTTTCGGCCTGATAGCTTTCCGCTGCTTGTTTGCTACGAAGGCGAGCGATTTCCTTTTCGTAGTTCGCAATTTTCTGGAAATGTTTTGCGGCCGCACGCTGCGCGTTGCTTTGAGTTGGCTCGCGTCGCGTTGAAGTTACCAGGTCATCTGCGACCTGGTAAAACTCTGCTTGGGGCGGGCGATGTCTTGGCGCCATTGCTTCGGACATACCTCTATTATACGCCTCTTGTTCGAAAATGTCTTCGAATTTTTGAGGCTTTAAGGCTGGTCGGCTAGCTCCAGCAGTCGTGCGATTCCGCCACGGGCGTCGATCTCATCGTGATATCCGGAGCGTACGATGGCGGCCGAGACCGCTTGGGGAGTGACGTCTAGAACCTGCGCAATGGCCTTCTGCTGGCCGCGCACCCCGGGGGTCAGCAGATCCACTACGGCCCATTCGGCGGCGCTACGCGTGCGCACGGACTGGCCGAGCAGGCGCAGTAAGCCTTCGAGCTCAAGATCGAGGTCTGGATCCCCGCAGGACACGGAGATGGGTACGCGCTCTCCGCGGTGTGTAGCCGCTTCTAAGGCACCCAGAGCACGGCGTTGCGCCCTGCCCTCGACCAGGTCTGCCTGCGCCGGTACGGGCTCGTAGAGCGTGCCTACGCCGAGCCCGATGTGGCAGAAGTTGAGCCTGGCGCACCGCATGATCGCATCGATGGCGCCGTGAGCATCGTGCGGGACTCCGAGCAGTAACTGACCGCTGAGTGCCATAAATGGCGCGTGGGTGTGCACCTGATCTAGCTGGTCCCACAAAAGTTCGGCGGCCGCCTGCACGTCGGTGACGGAGCGCGGCTTCGGGCTGAGCGCGAGGACAAACATGGTTTAAGTATTGCCCGAGGTACTCGTTTTGTCTTGCAATCTCGCAACATACCGTGTTCTCTTTCGCGCACAAGGCATCGGGCATATATTGAGAACTGTCTGCTGAAAGGGAAGTGCATGGAAACCGCGCGGAAGGTCCTGGCCGAACTCGATACCGAACTTGAATGGATTCACGAAACGTATCGACAGCTGCATCGGCATCCGGAACTCAGTCTGCAAGAAACCAGGACCGGCGCGCTGGTGGCCGGCAAGCTCGAAGAATTTGGCTACCAGGTGCAGCGCATAGGCGGTACCGGGGTGGTTGGCGTGTTGGGCAATGGTCCCGGGCGCACCGTGCTGGCCCGCGCGGACATGGACGGACTGCCGGTAACTGAGGCCACCGGGCTGGACTACAGCTCGCAAAATGATGCGGTGATGCACGCCTGCGGGCATGACGTGCATGTGGCTGCGCTGCTCGGCGCGGCAAAACTGATGGCCGATCACCGCGCCGAATGGTCCGGAACATATATAGCGCTCTTCCAGCCGGCCGAGGAAACCGCGCAGGGCTCGGCGGCGATGATTGCCGACTCACTGGCCCAGAAGATCCCCGCACCCGACGTCGCTTTTGCGCAGCATGTGATGCAGCTGCCGGCCGGGGAGCTGCAAACGGTCACCGGCCCGGTGCTTTCGGCCGGAGACTCGATCCGCATTACCGTGCATGGCGCCGGCTCCCATGGGTCGACGCCGCAGTTGTCGGTGGACCCGGTGGTGCTGGCCGCCTCGATCGTGATGCGCTTGCAGGCGGTGGTCTCCCGCGAGGTGGCTCCGGGAGATTTTGCGGTGCTGACCATTGGTTCGCTGCAGGCGGGCACGAAGTCCAATATCATCGCCGACCGGGCCACGCTGCTGCTGAACTTGCGCACCTATGACAACGCGGTGCGCGACACGCTGATCAACGCGGTCCAAAGGATCGTGCGCGGAGAATGCGCGGCCGCCGGGTCGCCGAAGGAACCCGAGTTCGAATACTATGACCAGTTCCCGCTGACCACCAACGATCCCGCGGTGACCAAACAGGTCAGCGAGGCGTTTAAAAACTACTTCGGGCAGGTGGGCACCGCCAGCCGGCAAAGCGCGTCGGAGGATTTCAGCAGAATCCCGGATGCCTTCGGGATTCCGTATACCTTCTGGCTGCTGGGCGGAGGGACCACGGTGGGAAACCACTCGCCGCTGTTCGCCCCGGTACTTGAACCGACCCTGTCCCGCGGCGTGCAGGCGATGGTGCTCGCCGCGCTGAGCGAACTGGAGCAAGCGTGAGCAACGCCCAAACCTCTGCCGCCTGGAAGCCGAACGACAAGTGGCTGATCGGCATCGTGCTGGCGGTGATCAACTTCTGGCTCTTCGCCCAGACGCTGCTCAACGTGATCCCGGGCATCCAGGGGGAGCTGGGCATCGAGCGCACCATCGGCAACCTGGCGGTGTCGATCACCTCGCTGTTCTCCGGGATCTTCATCGTCGTTGCCGGCGGGCTGGCGGACCGGCTGGGCCGGGTGAAGCTGATGTACGCGGGCATCTACCTGTCCATTCTCGGTTCGCTGCTCATTGCGCTGACTCCGGAGAACCTGGGCGGGCTGACCAGCGCGCTGCTGCTGGGCGGACGCATCGTCCAGGGGCTGTCCGCGGCGTGCATCATGCCCTCGACGATGGCATTGGTGAAAACCTACTATGCGGGCAAGGAGCGGCAGCGGGCGCTGTCCTTCTGGTCCATCGGTTCCTGGGGCGGCTCGGGATTCTGCGCACTCTTTGGCGGTCTGATGGCCACCTCGGTTTTCGGCTGGCGTTCAATCTTCTGGATTTCGATCGTGCTTTCGATCCTGGCGCTCTTCCTGCTGCGCGGCACGCCGGAATCCAAAGCCGAATCCGCTGGCCCGGCCGCCCGGTTCGACTTCGGCGGGCTGGCCGCGTTCATTATCGCGCTGGTGGCGATCAATGTGTACATCTCCCAGGGGCCGAGCCTTGGATGGCTGTCGCTAACCGGTGTGGGGCTGGTGGCCATCTCCGTAGTTTCCGCGCTGGCATTCTTCTCGATCGAGTCGCGCAAAGAGCATGCGTTCTTGGACCTGAGGCTCTTTGGCAACATGTCATTTACCGGGGCGACCCTTTCCAACTTCCTGCTCAACGGGGCCGCCGGCACGCTGATCGTGGCCCTGGGACTGGTGCAGGTGGCCGCCGGGCTCAGCTCGCTGCAATCCGGGCTGCTGACTCTGGGCTACCTGATCTCGGTCATCGCCACGATCCGTGTGGGTGAGAAATTGCTGCAGCGCTTCGGCCCGCGCCGCCCGATGATCTGGGGCAGCGCCATCGCGGGACTGGGCATCTTGCTGACCTCGATGACCTTCGTGCTGGTCGAACAGTACATCGTGCTCGCGGTGATCGGCTTTACGCTCTTTGGCGTGGGGCTGGGATTCTATGCGACCCCGTCCACCGACGCGGCGCTGTCCAGCGTGCCGGACAACCAGGCAGGGGCCGCCGCCGGCATCTACAAGATGGCCTCCTCGCTGGGCAATGCCATCGGTGTGGCGGTCTCCGCCGCGTTGTATGTCGCCGCGCAGGCGGCAAACCCGGACATGATTCGTTCGTGGGGGTTGTTCATCGGCAACCAAGAGAATGTTGGTTTGCGCTTCGGCGGGGCGGTGGGTGTGCTGTTCAACCTGCTGATGGTGGTGATCGCGATCATTTCGATTATGGTCACCGTGCCACGCGAAAAGCAGAAAACAGGAAACGAGGTTCCGGCAACACCATCGATCGGTGCTTAGGCGGCCAGCTTGATGATGGTGAAGCGAAAGAAGAATTGCGTGGAGGGGCCGATCAGCAGTGCGTAGGCCACGGTGCCCAAACCTACTGGACCGCCCAGCAGCCAGCCGATGCCCAGCACCAGCAGTTCGATGCTGGTGCGCACCAGCCGGATGCTCAGCCCGGTGCGCAGGTGCAGCCCGGTCATCAGCCCGTCGCGCGGGCCGGCGCCGAAGTGGCTGCCGATGTACATGGCGCCGCCCAGGCCATTGATCAAGATCGCCGCGATGAGGCACAGAATTTGCCAGCCCAGCCCGGAAAACTCGGGCAGGACCAGCAGGAAAACGTCCAGCGCCACACCGATGACAAAGACGTTGGCGATGGTGCCGACCCCGGGCCACTGCTTCATCGGAATCCAGGTCAGCAGCATGATGATTCCGACGATGACCACGATGGTGCCCAGCGACAGCGGCAGATGGTGCGACAAGCCCAGGTGGAACACGTTCCACGGGTCTACACCTAGATTTGCGCGCACCATCAACGCCATCGCCAACGCGAAGAGCAGCAGCCCGATGAACAAACTTGCTAAACGCAGCGGGACTCGGCCGGCGGCAAACTGCTGGCGCGGGGACAGGTTGGTCAGGCTCATGGGTTAACCGTAGCTAGCCGCGCGGCTTGTGGTGAAAAAAATGTCCTGAAGATACCGGGTCAGCGAATCCGCCAGCTGCGCCAGACTCAGTTCGCTGGCCACCGGGGCGCTGCCATCGGTCTCCGCGCCGACCAGTGCCCGCTGCCGGTCCGGGCGTACCGCAGGCAGGTGGATGAACTGGGCGGGGATGGGCAATCCATAGGCATGGTAGGCGATTCGATTGCAGACAAAACCGCCGGCATCCTCACTTGCCGCTAGCTCGCTGGGGACCGCCATGGTGGCCTCGCGCCGGGCCGGGCCGGCTGGCTCGATGCGCTCGCCGGCCGGTTGGGCGCCGTCGTTATCGGCGATGCGCGCGCTCATCCGGTTGACCGCAAAGCGCTCCAGGTTGATCTGCCGGCGGCCCCCGGCCTCACCTAGAAGCACCAGCGCATCGGGCACGTGCGTGGCGATCAGGTCATCGAGTACCCGGGTGCTGCGCCGGAAAGAGACCGGCAGAACTCCGGTGTGGATCTGGTGTTCGCCCAAGGACTGCGGCAAGAGCTTCAGCGTTTGCTCGCTGGCATTGCTGGTGTCGGCGCCGAAGGGCTCAAACCCGGTGACAAGAATGCGCATGGACCTATTATGTCCCAGGACGCTGGTAGTGATGGGTACATGAATATTGTCCTCTTGCTCATCAACATCCTCCTCGTGCTTTGCACCATGGCGCTGCTGGTTCGCCGCACCGGATCCGTGGATCCGGACTCGATCGCCGCCAGCGTGCGCGCCACCCACGGTGAGTTGCGTCAGGATCTGGGGGCGCAGCGTGGAGAACTGCGTGAATCCTTGGGCGAGGTCCGCCGCGATAATGAGGCGCGCTTGGAGATGATCCGCGCCACCGTGGATGGCAAGATCAGTTCGCTGAGCCAGTCCAATCGGCAGATGCACAGCCAGCTGCAGGCGGCATTGCGCGAAGAACTGGAATTGCTGCGCGTCGGCAACGAGGCAAAGCTGGAAAAAATGCGTGAAACCGTCGACGAGAAACTGCAGGGCACCTTGGAGAAACGGCTCGGTGAAAGCTTCGAACTAGTGAGCAAACGGCTCGAAATGGTGCAGCAGGGTCTGGGCGAAATGCAGAACCTCGCAGCCGATGTCGGCGGGCTTAAGCGGGTGCTGACCAACGTGAAGAGCCGTGGCACCTGGGGCGAGGTACAGCTGGCACGCCAGCTCGAAGATATTCTCACCGCGGAGCAGTATGCGCAGAACGTGGTGATCAAACCCGAGACCAGGGATAGCGTCGAATTTGCGGTGAAGATGCCTGGGCATGATGAAACGCCGGTGTACCTGCCGATCGACTCGAAGCTGCCGCAAGAAGACTATGAGCGGCTCTTGGACGCCCAGGAATCGGGTGACAAGGAAGCCATCGTAAAGGCCAGCAAGGCGCTGGATCGGGCAATTATCGAGCAGGCCAAATTGATCTCGGCCAAGTACATCGCCCCGCCGTACAGCACAGATTTTGCGATCATGTATCTGCCCACCGAGGGGCTCTTTGCCGAGGTGGTGCGTCGCCCGGGGCTGGCCAGTAAACTGCAGACCGAACACCGGGTGCTGGTCACCGGACCCACCACGCTGATGAGTCTGCTCAACTCGCTGCAGATGGGTTTCAGAACCCTGGCAATCGAAGCGCGCAGCAGCGAGGTATGGCAGGTGCTTGCTGCGGCCAAAGCGGAATTCCGCAAGTATGGAGATGTGTGGGACAAGCTGGGCAAGCAGCTATCTGCGGCGCAAAATACCGTGCAAAGCGCTGGGACGCGCACCCGCGCGGTGGAGCGGACGCTGCGCGAAGTCGAAAATTTGCCAGATGAGACGGTGCTGGAAACCGCGCTTGGCCGCTAGCGGCGTAGCTTATATCCCACGTGCGAGGCGGTGAACCCCAGCCGCTCATAAAAACGATGTGCGTCGGCCCGCGAGTTATCCGAGGTCAGTTGGATCAGGTCGGCGTCGCAGGCAGGTGCGGCCTGATCGATGACCCAGCGCAGCAGTGCCTTGCCAAGTCCGCGCGAGCGATGCTCCGCGCGCACGCGCACCGCCTCAACATTGAGCCGGGTGGAGCCGCCCCGAGAAATTCCGGGAATGCGAGTCAGCTGAAGCATGGCGATGATTTGGGTACCTTGCACACCAACAATGAGCTCATTTCCACCATCCGCGATGATCTGTGCCAGTGCGCGCGCATGGCCGGCATCGCGCGAATAGGGCGCCTCCCGGCTAGCGCTGAGCGGATCATCGCTGAGTAGTTCCAGCAGCTGAGCCAGGTCGCCCGGTGCGGCGCGGCGCAGCTGCACCAGCGCGTTCAGGGGTGCGGGCAATGTGAGTGCGTCGAGCATCAGCAACCTTTCGTGGGGGACAGCAAAGGGCGGGCACCATAATGGTCCCCGCCCTCTGATCGTACTTAAGCCTTAAAACGCTCGATGGAGCGTGCCAGCTCGGCCTCGGCGGCCTCGCGACCTTCCCAGCCCTCAGCCTTAACCCACTTGCCCGGTTCCAGGTCCTTGTAACGGGTGAAGAAGTGCTCGATCTCCTTGATCAACCACTCATCCATGTCTTCAAGTTCCTTGATGTGATCAAAGCGCTTGTCGGTCGGGACGCACAGCAGCTTCGCGTCTCCACCGCCATCATCGGTCATGTTGAAGACGCCGATAGGGCGCGACTCAACGATGACACCAGGGATCAAATCGACGCCCGGGATGAAGACCATGGCATCCAAAGGATCGCCATCTTCGCCGAGGGTTTCGTCGAAGTAACCGTAGTGGGTTGGGTACTGCATGGCAGTAAAGAGCACACGATCCAGGCGCAAGCGGTGGGTCTCGTGGTCGATTTCGTACTTGACGCGTGATCCCGTTGGGATCTCGATGGTCACGTCGTGGCGCATAAAAAGCACACTCCTAAACTAGTCTTAGGGATATCCGCTAATAAGCGTAGCGCCCCCAAGGGATTAAGTAGCTAAACTTTCGAGAGGAACCTGCTCACATGAACATTGCCTTCCGACGCGTCATGACGCTTGGAGTGGCACTGTTAGCAGTGCTGGGCATGGCGACGGCGATGTTCCTCTCGCCGCGCACCTTCACTGGTGAGCCCGCCGCACATTACCTGAGCGCGAGTGCCACGACCCCCGAGGCCGCACCGGTCACCGTGAAGGATCTGAACCCCGAAGCGCCAATGCCGGACCAGGCCAAACTCACCGCGCAACTGGACGCGATCCTTGCTACCAAGCCCGATAAAACCTCGTTTAACGCACAAGTGGTCGACGTTGCTAGCGGCCAGGTGCTCTACGACAAGAATTCGCAGACCCCCGGAACTCCGGCCTCAAGCCTGAAGGTTGCCACCGCGGTGGCGGCCTTGGATACCTTCGGCGGGGATCATCGGTTAGCGACCAGCGTCTGGTTAGACGGGGACACCTTGGTGCTGCGCGGCGGTGGCGACGTGCTGCTCGGCGATGGTCAATCGAATCCGGCACATCCCAAAGGCTATGCGGGGCTGGCAACCTTGGCGGAGCAGACCGCTAAGGAGCTCAAAGCGCGTGGGGTAAGCGAGGTAAAACTTTGGTTAGACGATTCACTGTTCGGCGACGCGCAGGTTAATCCGGCCTGGGACAAGTCCTTGTTCACCTCGAACAATATTGGTGACGTGTACCCGATCGCGCACTATGCTGGCCGCGCCACCGAGAGTACCCGCTCGGCGTACCAATCAGATGCTGCCCAGCAGGTGCGCAAGGTGTTTAGCGCCGCACTGAGCAAAGAGGTTGGGGTCAGCGAGGGCGGCCGGGGAGCCTATGGCGGCGGGGAGCAAATCACGCAAGTTCTCTCCGCACCGCTACGTGATCAGATCAAGCACATGCTGCTGGTTTCGGATAATTACCTCACCGAAACCATGGGCCGACTTGTTGCGGTGAAAAAAGGGCTAGACCCGAAGCAGGCCGGCTTGGCGGTGCAACAGGTCGCCGAGGCATATGGCGCAACCGGCATATCTTTGGTGGATGCCAGCGGGCTAGCGGCCAGCAACAAAATTTCACCGGCAGCGTTGACCACCTTATTGCGTGCAGCGGCCACCAGTGGCAAGGCCGAACTGCGTGAATTGGTGTACTCCTTACCGGTAGCCGGCTACAACGGAACGCTGATGACCCGGCTGGCTTCGGATCAAACTCTAGGTCTGGTCCGTGCCAAAACCGGATCCCTATCTGGAGTTGCCACACTGACCGGAATGACACTCACCGAGGACGGGCGGCTCATCGCCTTTAGCATTTTTGCCGCGCAACCTGACGGAGCGTTGGCACCACATAAGCAAACTATCGACCAGGCAGTCACCGCCCTGCGCGGATGCGGTTGCCGGTAGGAGAAATTCATGAGCCAGTTCATCGATTGGGACCTTGCGGTCGGCACGGCTAAAACCTTGATGCCCGCCGGACCAGCGCTCAGTGCTAAGCAAGCGGCGCGCATCGTCGAGGAGCTGCGTATCGCAGCCGGGCAGGGGTTGCGCGAGGCGGAGAAAATCTCGAAGCTGACCAGCACCGCGCCCTCACAAACCCTGGTGGTAGACCGTGGCGGTTGGGCTAAGGCGGTCAGCCAGAACTTCGCAGCGATGCTTCCCGAGCTGCCGCACACCCCCAGCGCGTTACCGCTGATCGCCGGCGCCGAGCTTGGCGCGGTGCTCTCAATTCTGGGCACCCGGGTGCTTGGCCAGTTTGATCCTTTCGCTGGCCCGAGATTGCTGCTCAACGCCCCAACGATCACACAAATCCGCGGCGAACTGAACCTTAATGCACGCGATTTTTACCTCTGGATCGCCACCCACGAACAGACTCACCGACTGCAGTTTGAACACGCCCCGTGGATTCCCGTAGTCATGAAGCAGATCCTCGCCGAGGTTTTTGAACCCCTGGGTGAGAAAACCAACTCAATGAATGACATCGGTGCACGGGTGAAATCCATGCGTAGCGAGGTCGGGGAACTGACCAGCATCATGTCGGTGCTTGAGGGCCATGCCATGGTCGTGATGAATGATGTCTCCAGCATCGCAAGCATCAAGACCATTCAAAATCGTTTTACCGCCCGCGGTAAAAATCGTTCACCGTGGGCCACCTGGATTGGCAAGCTGCTGGGCATGGACGCCAAGGCGCGCCAGTATGAGCGCGGCGCCAAGTTCGTGCGCCATCTGGTCGATGAGATCGGGTACGCGGAATTTAACACTATTTTCAGCGCCCGGGAACTTTTCCCCAGCTCCGAGGAGCTCGATAACCCGGCGCTCTGGCTGGCCCGTACTCGATGAGTCGACCCATCGATCTGGCCCGCAACCAGATCATCCGACTCGCGGCGCCGCATACGTTGCTGGGCATCTCCGGTGGTGCCGACTCGATGGCCCTGGCGATTACCGCTAGTCAACTACTGCGCGATACCCGCTTCGGGGTGGTGATCGTGGATCACGGCCTGCAAGCCGGCAGCGATCGGGTAGCGCAGCATGCCGCGAGCCAATGCGCCGAACTAGGTTTTACGCAGGTACAGATCAAAACCGTGAGTACCAGCGGTGACGAGGCCTCGGCGCGAACCGCGCGTTATGCCGCCTTCGAACAAGCCCTGAGCGAATCCGGGGCGCAACGCTTACTGCTGGCACACACCAAGGACGACCAAGCCGAACAGGTGCTCTTAGGAATTCTGCGCGGATCCGGTACTCGGACTCTGGCCGGTATTCCGCCGATCCGCGGCCGGTACGCCAGGCCGCTACTGGAACTGACCCGAGCCGACACCGAATCGATCTGTCAGCGGGCTGGAGTCGATTATTGGGAAGATCCAAGTAATACAGACACCGCCTATCGACGTAATCACATCCGCCACAAAGTGCTCCCATTTCTGCGTGAGCAGCTTGGTGGGCAGCTGACCGAATCACTGGCTCGCACCGCGCGGCTGGCGGCCGCGGATGCCGAGGCGCTGGAGGCGTGGGCGCATCAAGCCTGGGAACAGTCCCGCGGAACACAGGGTATAAACCTGCAGGTTCTTCAGAGTTTTCCGCCGGCTATTGGCTCGCGGGTACTGCGCCTGGCGGCTGCCGAGGCCGGGGCGCGGAACCTGAGCAGCGAACGAACTTCGGCTCTCTGCGCGCTGGCCGGGGTGGGTACGAATAAGTCACGTTCCGCCGGTCCGGTGCAGTTGGACGGGAAAATTAGTGCGTTTCGGCGCTCGTCGGTGATAGTTTTCACCACCACCAGATGAACAACACTAAACTAAATGTGGCACTCTAGTTGAGTACCCCACCTTTCAAGAATCAGGAGAACCCTCGTGGATTCGAACACTGTCAAGGCCGATCTGGCGCATGTCCTTTATACCAAGGAAGAAATCCAGGCTCGTATCGAAGAGCTGGCAGCACAGATTGATACGGATTACGAGGGACGCGACATCCTCGTGGTCGGCGTGCTTAAGGGTGCGGTGATGGTCATGGCTGACCTCGTCCGCGCGCTGAAGTCCCACCTGTCCATGGACTGGATGGCGGTCTCCTCCTACGGTTCGGGCACCCAGTCCTCCGGCGTAGTTCGCATCCTTAAGGATCTGGACACCGACCTGATGGGTAAGCACGTGCTGATCGTTGAAGACATCATCGACTCGGGTCTGACCCTGTCGTGGTTGAAGGCGAACCTGGAATCCCGTGGCCCAGCCTCGGTAGAAATTTGCACCCTGCTTCGTAAGCCGGAAGCCGCAAAGGTAGAAATCGACGTGAAGTACGTCGGCATGAACATCCCGAACGAATTTGTGGTTGGTTACGGTCTGGACTACGCGGAAAAGTACCGCAACCTTGACTGCGTGGGCACCTTGGCTCCGCACATCTACGAGTAGGGAACTTTTAACGCCACTTGGGCGTTGAACTGTATCGAAGGTGGCGTTGCCCGGACGCCGGCAGAACGCGTGAGGGGGATGCGGAAGGTACGGGACCTTTCGGATCGATGAAAACTAAGAAGATTTTTAACAGCTGGATCATTTGGGTCCTGGTCGGTGTGACCGCAATGGTGTTGTTCCTGCCGATGGTATTTGGCAACGGTTCGGCAAGCGTGGATACCTCGGTAGGGCTGAACCAACTTACCAGCGGTAACGCCACCGAAGCGAAGATCTTCGACGGAGATCAGCGAGTAGACCTGACCCTGCGCGACGCGCTAAACGTCGACGGGGTGGACAAGGGAAAGAAAGTTTCCTTCTACTACTCCATTCCCCGCGCCGATCAAGTGGTCGACGCGATGAACGAAGCCAAGCTTGCCAAGTTCACCGATCAGCCGGTAGAAAACAACTGGCTGCTGTCGATGCTCGGCATTATCATCCCCTTTATCCTGATCGCAGGCATCTTCTGGTTCATTCTGGCGCGTAGCCAGGGTGGCGGCTCGAAGGTGATGCAGTTCGGCAAGTCCAAGGCGAAACTCATCACCAAGGACATGCCACAGGTGACCTTCGTGGACGTGGCCGGCGCGGACGAGGCGGTGGAAGAACTTCACGAAATTAAGGAGTTCCTCCAAGAGCCTGCGAAGTTCCTGGCCCTGGGCGCGAAGATCCCTAAGGGCGTGCTGCTCTACGGTCCTCCGGGTACCGGTAAAACCCTGCTCGCCAAGGCTGTAGCCGGCGAAGCGCAGGTCCCGTTCTACTCAATTTCGGGTTCCGACTTTGTTGAAATGTTCGTCGGCGTTGGCGCCTCACGCGTGCGTGACCTGTTTGAACAGGCTAAGACCAACTCTCCGGCAATTATCTTCGTCGATGAGATCGACGCCGTGGGTCGGCACCGTGGTGCTGGCATCGGCGGCGGCAACGACGAACGCGAACAGACGCTGAACCAGCTGCTGGTCGAGATGGACGGCTTTGATGCCTCCACCAACGTCATCCTGATCGCCGCGACCAACCGTCCGGACGTGCTTGATCCGGCGCTGCTGCGCCCGGGACGTTTTGACCGTCAGATCCCGGTGGAAGCACCTGACTTGGCCGGCCGTGAGCAGATTCTGAAGGTTCACTCGGCGGGCAAGCCAATGGATGAGACCGTGGACATGCATGCGGTAGCGAAGAAGACCCCGGGCTACACCGGTGCCGACTTGGCCAACGTACTGAACGAAGCGGCGCTGTTGACCGCCCGTTCGAACGCAAACTTGATTGATGACCGCGCGCTGGACGAAGCGATCGACCGCGTCATGGCCGGACCGCAGAAGCGTACCCGCCTGATGGACGAGCACGAACGTAAGGTCACCGCCTATCACGAGGGTGGCCACGCGCTCGTCGCCGCGGCGATGAACCAGACCGCGCCGGTCACCAAGATCACCATCTTGCCGCGTGGCCGCGCACTGGGTTACACCATGGTGGTTCCGGAATCCGATAAGTATTCGGTGACCCGTAACGAACTGCTGGACCAGATGGCTTACGCCATGGGTGGCCGCGTCGCCGAGGAGATCGTCTTCCACGATCCATCCACCGGTGCGTCCAACGATATCGAGAAGGCTACCGATACCGCCCGCAAGATGGTCACCGAGTACGGCATGAGCGAGAAGGTTGGCGCGGTGCGCTTGGCTTCCTCGGCGGCCGCACAGGGCATGGGTACGGCCACCCGCGAGTTCTCCGACGAGATGGCCCACCTGGTGGACGAGGAGGTGCGTGCACTCATCGAGCAGGCGCACGACGACGCATACGCGGCGTTGACCGCCAACCGTCACGTGCTGGACCGTTTGGCCTTGGCTTTGCTGGAGCGCGAAACGCTGAACCAGAAAGAAATCGCGGATCTGTTCGTCGACCTGGTTAAGCGCGATAAGCGTGAGGTTTGGTTGAGCAATGATGCGCGTCCGGTCCACGAAGAAGGACCGATATTAAGCCCAAAGGAGCGCGCGGCGCAGTCAACCGACTAGTATCGAAGTCGTGATTGAAGAGACGAAGATCGACCAGCCGCGTATTGCCGCCGCGGTCCGCGAAATCCTTGAAGCCATTGGCGAAGATCCGGACCGTGACGGTTTGCTCGATACCCCCAAGCGGGTAGCGAAGGCCTACGCAGAATTTTTTGCCGGTTTGCATCAGGACGCCGCCGAGCACCTGTCCACCACCTTTGACATCGAACATGATGAGATGGTGTTGGTGAAGGACATCGCGTTCTACTCCACCTGCGAGCACCACCTGGTGCCGTTTTACGGGACCGCGCATATTGGTTACATTCCGGGCAAGGGTGGCAAGGTCACCGGGCTCAGTAAGTTGGCGCGCCTGGTCGAGGTCTTCGCCCGCCGCCCACAGGTCCAAGAACGTTTGACCACACAAATCGTTGACGCGCTGGTAGAACATCTGGAACCCTCCGGCGCGATCGTCGTGATCGAATGTGAGCATATGTGCATGTCGATGCGCGGGGTACGCAAGCCCGGTGCGAAGACGGTCACCAGTGCGGTGCGCGGCCAGCTGCGTGAAACCGCGACGCGTGCCGAAGCCATGAGCCTAATCCTCGGAAGGTAAAACCTATGTCACTTGGAGCTATCCCGGGCACCGGCCCGAACACCAGCCCGTTGTCCGTGGTCCGTAAGTCGAAGCGCAAAACCTTCGCCGAGCTGCCCACCGGGCGTACCTTGGTGATGGGAATCTTAAATGTCACCGAGGATTCTTTCTCCGATGGCGGGCAGTATCTGGCCATCGACAAGGCGCTGGATCACGGTCTGAAGCTGCTCTACGCCGGAGCGGACATTATCGACGTCGGCGGTGAATCCACCCGCCCCGGAGCCAAGGATGTTGATCCAGCTCTGGAGCAGGCGCGGATCATTCCGGTCATCGAGGCGTTGGCCAAAGCCGGTGCGGTGATTTCCGTGGACACCATGCACGTATCTACCGCCCGCGCGGCAATTACGGCCGGCGCACACCTGATTAACGACGTTTCCGGGCTGACCTATGAAGCGGGTATGGCCGAACTGATCGCAGAAACCGGTGTCCCCTACGTACTCATGCACCGTCGCGGTACCGCCGCGGATATGGTGCGCCAGGCGAACTACACCGACGTGGTCACCGAGGTGGTGGCCGAACTACGTACCCTGCGCGACGAATTTGTGGCCAAGGGCGTCAAGCCAGAACAGCTGATCATCGATCCCGGACTGGGCTTCGCCAAGGATGCGGCGCATAACTGGGCGTTGCTGGCGAATCTGGCGGCGGTCGAAGAACTAGGTCACCGCGTGCTGGTGGGCACCAGCCGCAAGCGTTTCCTCGGCGAACTGCTGGCCGACGGTGGCACCCCGCGCGAACCACTAGGACGCGATGGAGCCACCGCGGCTACCACCGCACTGGCAGCCCGCGACGGCGTCTGGGCGGTGCGCGTGCACGATGTGGCGGGCAGCCGCGACGCGCTGGAAGTCGTGAAGGCTTATGGATCGAATTAGTATCGACGGAATTTGCGCCACCGGCTATCACGGAGTCTTCGACTTCGAGAAGCGCGAGGGTCAAGAATTCCGCATCGACGTCGTGCTCCACGTGGACATCACCCGCGCCGCGCTCAGCGACAATGTTGTTGACACCGTGGACTACGGGGCGGTGAGCCAGCTGGTTGTCGAGCAGATTAAGGCCGGGCCCTGGGATCTCATTGAAAAGCTCGGATTGCAGATCGCAGATGCAATTTTGGGCACCTGGCCCACGGTGGCAACCGTGGATGTGGTGGTGCACAAACCACAAGCGCCGATCCCGGTGCCTTTCTCAGACGTGTCCATCGCCTTGACTCGCCACCAGCAGTTGCACACCGCGATTATTGCGCTGGGCGCTAACCTCGGCGATAGCCAAGGCACCCTGCGCGCGGCGATCGCCGAACTTGCCGAGCATGTTCAGGTGTTGCAAACCTCCCCGGTGGCGATCACCAAACCCGTGGGTGGACCACCGGATCAGCCCGATTACACCAATCAGGTCATCAAGGTGCGCACCACCCTGGGGCCTCACGAACTACTGGATTTAGCTCAGCGTATCGAAGCGAATCATCACCGTACCCGCCAGGTGCGCTGGGAAGCGCGCACCTTGGATTTGGACTTGATCACCTACGATCAGCTTGAACTAGATGATGAGCGCTTGACCTTACCTCACCCGCGGGCGCATATTCGCGGATTTGTGCTGGCCCCGTGGAGCTGGATGGACGCCGATGCGGTACTGCACGGACAGCTGGTTTCCCGGCTCGCGCAGTCAGCCGCTGATACCAAGGACATCATCAGGCTATGAACCGGCTTAAGTTGCGCACGCTGATCTGGTGCATGCTGCTTGGCGGCGTGCTGGGCTGGGTAACGTTACGCCTGCTCACGGCCGCGGGCAGATTCTCCCCGGTGCTGGACTACACGGCACTGTTTTCCCTCGGGGCGGTGTGCGCGGTCATTCTTTTTCTGGGTATTCGGGTCAAACGCTCAACGCTGGGCCGATCACATATTGATCCGATAGCCGCCGCACGTACCCTAGTGCTCGCACAGGCCGCAGCCTATGCCGGCGCATTAATAACAGGCTGGCACCTGGCCCCGCTGATTACCTTAGTATTCGTTTCCGGACCTAGCCCCACGCTGACTCGTGCGCTGGTGCTCGCCGGATCGGGGATACTGATGGTGATCATCGGCTACATCGTTCAGCACCTTTGCAAACTACCGCCCGAGGACACCGATGAAAACACCGATGGAATCGTTACCGAATAATTTCACTGCGGTAGACCCCGACTACTTTAAGGTCAAGCTGGTCAACTGGTCGATCCAGAGCAGCTGCTACCTGTTGGTCGCGCTACTGCCGCTAATCCTGCGACTGTTCGGCCTCCCAGCGCCCTGGTGGCTGGTGATCGTGCCCCCGGTACTCGTCATCGGAATTGCCCTGCTGGTTTTGCGCATCCTGCGCCGTCAGGTTCGCGCCCTCGGTTACCAAGAACGAACCGAGGATCTAGTGGTGCGCTCCGGAGTGCTGTGGCGCAAACAACTGGTCATTCCCTATGGGCGGATGCAATATGTGGAAGTGACCTCTGGCCCGGTGGAACGCCGTTACGGTCTGTGTAAGCTGACGCTGAATACCGCAGCCGGCGCGGCCACCGCGGTTATCCCGGGGCTGCGGGCGGAAACCGGTGAAGAGCTTCGTGAACGATTGGTCGCGGCCGGCGAGGCGAACCAGCTATGAATCAGTGGCAGCGAGTACACCCGGCAAGTCCCTTCGTGCACGGCTGGCTGGCCATCGTCGGGTTGTTGTGGGTGTACTGGCAAAATACCGATGAGCTGTCCTGGGCGGACCGGTTCTCTGGTAGCCGGCTGACCTGGACCGTGGCCATCGGCTCGGCAGCGCTGCTATTGGTGCTCATTTTTTATGCGCTGTCGTGGTATTTCACCCGCTATAAGATCAGCGAAACTCATGTCTACGTGAATTCCGGAATGATCTTCCGCAGTCAAAAACAGGCACGCATCGACAAGGTGCAGGGTATCGATATCGCCCAGCCTTTGGTGGCGCGCCTGCTGGGATTAGCCGAGCTGCGCTTTGATGTGGCCGACGGTTCAGCCTCGGTGATGCGCCTGTCGTTTTTACGCAAGGCCCACGCGCACCAGTTGCGTACCGAAATCCTGGCCTTGGCCCAGGGAGAAGTAGCCGCGCCGAGCGAAGATGTGGAGCAGCCTCCGGCCGCGGAACCAGTTCCGCTGATGGCCAAGGTGCCGGCCGGGCGCCTGCTTGCTTCCTTGCTGTTGCGCGTGCCAACGATCATCGGGTTGCTCGGAGCGCTAAGCGTGGGGATCGTGAGCATCACCGGCAACGGTGCATTTGTTGCCGGTTTGCTGCCGATTCTGCTCGGCTTCGGCGGTTGGTTCTACAAAGAACTGAACAACTCCTGGAATTTCAGCGCCAGCGCCACAGATACCGGATTGCGGATCAGTCATGGGCTGGCCGATACCAAACAACAGTCATTGCCCGCCGGGCGCGTGCAGTCGATCCAGGTCAGCTCGCCGGCCTTCTGGCGTCTACTTGGTTGGTACCGGGTAGAGGTCAATGCGCTGGGCGTGGGTGATGAGGAATTTTCAAACCTCTTGGTGCTTCCGGTCGGCGACTTTAACGCCGTCACCCAGGTGATGGGGATCTTGTTGCCGGACCTCGGCGCGGAGAATCAGCGTGAGGTCCTGTTGACTGCCATCACCACCGGCACCACACACGGTTTTATCAATTCACCGGTGCGAGCTAGAACGCTCTCCCCGGGAGCTTGGAAACATCAGGCATTTCTTGCAACACAAAATTGTGTCATCACCCGCTTCGGCTGGCTTTCGCGCAGTGCAGCCTTTGTGCCGCACAACAGAATCCAAGGGATGGGTTGGCAACAGGGTCCGTGGGAGCGTCGCCACGATCTTGCCGGGGTGAGGCTTTATAGCGCCGGTGGCACGATTATTGGATACCTGCATCAGCTAGACGCGTCGGTAGCCAGCGAATTTTTTGCGGTGCAAGCGAAGCGCCAGGTTGAAAGGTAACACCATGGACGCACCACGCTTAGGTATTGGAATCATCTCCGCCGGGAAGGTGGGAGTTGTTCTTGGAGCCGCACTGGCGGCCTCTGGGCACCGAATCACCGGGGTCCACGCGGTCTCCGAAACCTCACGCGAGCGTGCTGATGCACTGCTTCCGGGCGTTCAAATCCTCGATCCGGCCGAAATCTTGCGACGCAGCGAGCTGGTGATCTTTGCGGTCCCAGATGACGTGCTGGGCGAACTCGTCCAGGGGCTAGCCGCAGGTGGCCACTTTGTCACCGGGCAGCTGGTGGCGCACACCGCGGGACGCTATGGCATTGGGATTCTGGAACCTGCAATAGCCGCCGGTGCCTTCGGCCTGGCGATCCACCCGGCGATGACCTTCACCGGGATGTCTATGGACCTGCACCGACTGACCGACTGTGTTTTTGCGGTCACCGCAGATGAAATCATGCTCCCGGTCGCGCAGGCGCTGGTAGTGGAGATGCGTGGGGAGCCGGTGGTGATTGCCGAGCAAGATCGCGTTAGCTACCATGCGGCGCTGGCGCATGCGGCAAATCATCTAAATACTATTACCGCGCAATCGGCGGATATGCTGCGCCGCATTGGCGTGGAAGATCCCTCAGCCACCTTGCGTGCTCTGATGAGTGCGAGCCTGGACAACGCCTTACGCTCCGGGGCTTTAGCGTTGACCGGACCTGTGGCCCGAGGCGATGTGGGTACCGTGCAGGCGCATCTGACGTCGATGGCTAAAGACCAACAAGATACCCAAGACAGCTACCGTAGTTTGTCCCGGGCTACCGCCATGCGGGCCGCGGCGCTTGGCCGAATTTCTCAGGCGACTCTTCAAGAATTGTTGCAGGTTCTAGAATAGAGTCCGTGATGACCCCGATGATTGTTCATACTCGCGAAGAGCTGAAGTCTGCGATTGCGCACGCCAACCCGAAGTCCTTGGGCTTTGTCCCAACGATGGGGGCGTTGCACGAAGGCCACGAGCGTCTTTTTGACAAGGCGCGTGCCGAAAACGAGCTGGTTGTCATCTCGATTTTTGTTAACGAGCTGCAGTTTAATGATGCGCAGGATTACGCCAACTATCCGCGAGACCTGGATACCGATCTTGTCATGGCCACGCGTGCCGGGGTTGATATTGTCTTTGCGCCACCGGCCGAGGAAATCTACCATGCTGGCAAACCGCTCATTCAGTTACACAGCGGCATATTGGGTGAAATGTATGAAGGTGCCTCACGCCCCGGACATTTTGATGGCATGCTCGCCGTCGTTGCAAAACTTTTACATCTAGCGGACCCTCGGCAGGGCGAATATCGCGCTTACTTTGGGCAGAAGGACGCACAGCAACTGGCGCTGATTCGGCGGATGGTGGCAGACCTGGATTACCAAGTGGAATTATGTTCGGTGCCCATCGTACGTAGCGCCAAGGGTCTGGCTCTCTCTAGCCGCAACGCATTGCTTAACGCCGAACAGTTGGAAGCAGCATTAGTACTGCATCGCGCGATCGAACTAATTGCTTCACGCGCGGCACGCCATGAACCGCTCAATATCGACGATGCTTTGGGCCTGTTCCAAATGGAACCGTCTGTAGAGCTCGACTACTTTGTAGTGGTGGATCCCAATACCCTCCAAGAGCTGGCATTCATCTGCCAAGACACGCCCTTTACCGGTGAAGCCCTCATCTTGGTGGCGGCAAAGGTTGGCGGCGTGCGGTTGATCGACAACCAGCCGATCTAATTAGCCGAAGCGCCGGGCGGTCTGTGCCAAGATCTGCCGGAATTGCGCTAGTTCCTCTATGATCTGTGCAGCGCTTTGCTCGCCGTGGACGAACGCCACCGCTTCGCCGGCATACACGGGGGCCATGGAAACCTGCGCCTGCGCGCGGGCAGTGAGCATCTGTTCACGCAGGGGATCACCGGCAGCGGCTTGAAGCCCAGCGATATCCCCGGCCCAGCGTTGACTGAAATCGTTGTCTAATGCCCGACCGCCAAATTCCTCTGCCCAAGGCAGTTGCTGGGCGATATCAAATGCTCGGGTGTAGACGGTGTCATCTAGCCCGGCTGCCAGTACCGCAGCCTTGACGTTCTGATGCCCGGTGGATTCCGTACATGCCAAAAAGCGTGTCCCTATCCAAGCTGCCTCGGCTCCTGCCGATAGGACAGCGGCAACACCCCGCGCGGTGCCGATGCCACCAGCTGCAATGACGGGCTTACGATTCTGCGCGGTAGCTAGCTGAAGTAGTGAAAGTGTTCCTGCTTCGTTTCGGCCATGTCCGCCTCCCTCACCGCCGCGGGCGATGACAATATCGATATCATCGTGCATCGCGCGAGCTAAATCCGTGGCGTTTCCAACCTGCATGGCGGTTAGTACCCCCGCCTCGTGGGCTAGCGCGGCACTTCTCGTGGGATCTCCGAAACTCAGCACGACCAACGAGGGGTCGTAGTTAAGGAACGCTTCTAATGGACTTAGATCGTTTTCTAATGACCAAGCCATGAAACCAACACCCCAGGGAGAATCAGTTGAGGCAAGATGTGCTGCCTGAGTAGAGATCCATTCTTCGGTAGGTGAAGCAGGGCAGCCGATCATCCCAACCCCGCCGGCTGCGCTCACTGAGGCGGCAAGCTTACCGCCAGCGGCTCCGGCCATCGATGCGTTAAAGATTGGTTCACGGTATCCAAGGAGTGTTTGAAGGTCGCTCATAAGCCCAGATTAGAACAGGGATCTGAATGTGACCTAGAACGTGGCCACCCGATTTGTGCGAACCTGAAAACCTATGTATAGTTATTCTCTGTTGCCGAAACGAAAACAACGTGGAATACACGAAGAATTCATTCGGTAGCAAAGAGCTTTTCACAAGGCGTTTCGACTGGTTATGACCGGTTCACGAAACATGCTAAAGTTGAAAAGTTGCTCCGGAGCGAAGCAGTCACCGAGTTTTGGTGGTTGTGGTGTCGAGAGTGTTTGTTGTTTGAGAACTCAATAGTGTGCCAAGTTTGTTGATACCGAATTATTTTTAATTTGGTGGATATATAACATTTGCTTGGAATGATGCACCCCCGTGTGTTGTTTCAAGTGTTTTTATTCGCCAGGATTTTATCATCGATTCTTCCCTTATTTTCCAAGGGGTTTCGGTGGCTTTTTGTTTTTTATGGAGAGTTTGATCCTGGCTCAGGATGAACGCTGGCGGCGTGCTTAACACATGCAAGTCGAACGATGACCCCGTGCTTGCACGGGTGATTAGTGGCGAACGGGTGAGTAACACGTGAGTAACCTGCCCCTGACTCTGGGATAAGCCCGGGAAACTGGGTCTAATACTGGATATGACCTTTAACCGCATGGTTTTTGGTGGAAAGATTTATCGGTTGGGGATGGACTCGCGGCCTATCAGCTTGTTGGTGAGGTAATGGCTCACCAAGGCGACGACGGGTAGCCGGCCTGAGAGGGTGACCGGCCACACTGGGACTGAGACACGGCCCAGACTCCTACGGGAGGCAGCAGTGGGGAATATTGCACAATGGGCGAAAGCCTGATGCAGCGACGCCGCGTGAGGGATGACGGCCTTCGGGTTGTAAACCTCTTTCAGTAGGGAAGAAGCGAAAGTGACGGTACCTGCAGAAGAAGCGCCGGCTAACTACGTGCCAGCAGCCGCGGTAATACGTAGGGCGCAAGCGTTATCCGGATTTATTGGGCGTAAAGAGCTCGTAGGCGGTTTGTCGCGTCTGCCGTGAAAGTCCGAGGCTCAACCTCGGATCTGCGGTGGGTACGGGCAGACTAGAGTGATGTAGGGGAGACTGGAATTCCTGGTGTAGCGGTGAAATGCGCAGATATCAGGAGGAACACCGATGGCGAAGGCAGGTCTCTGGGCATCTACTGACGCTGAGGAGCGAAAGCATGGGGAGCGAACAGGATTAGATACCCTGGTAGTCCATGCCGTAAACGTTGGGCACTAGGTGTGGGGAACATTCCACGTTTTCCGCGCCGTAGCTAACGCATTAAGTGCCCCGCCTGGGGAGTACGGCCGCAAGGCTAAAACTCAAAGGAATTGACGGGGGCCCGCACAAGCGGCGGAGCATGCGGATTAATTCGATGCAACGCGAAGAACCTTACCAAGGCTTGACATGTTCCAGACCGCCTCAGAGATGGGGTTTCCCTTCGGGGCTGGTTCACAGGTGGTGCATGGTTGTCGTCAGCTCGTGTCGTGAGATGTTGGGTTAAGTCCCGCAACGAGCGCAACCCTCGTTCCATGTTGCCAGCACGTAAAGGTGGGGACTCATGGGAGACTGCCGGGGTCAACTCGGAGGAAGGTGGGGATGACGTCAAATCATCATGCCCCTTATGTCTTGGGCTTCACGCATGCTACAATGGCCGGTACAATGGGTTGCGATACTGTGAGGTGGAGCTAATCCCTAAAAGCCGGTCTCAGTTCGGATTGGGGTCTGCAACTCGACCCCATGAAGTCGGAGTCGCTAGTAATCGCAGATCAGCAACGCTGCGGTGAATACGTTCCCGGGCCTTGTACACACCGCCCGTCAAGTCACGAAAGTTGGTAACACCCGAAGCCGATGGCCTAACCACCTTGTGTGGAGGGAGTCGTCGAAGGTGGGACTGGCGATTGGGACTAAGTCGTAACAAGGTAGCCGTACCGGAAGGTGCGGCTGGATCACCTCCTTTCTAAGGAGCTAACCAATTATTGGTTGCCCGTTTCTGTCACGAGTGTTGGCAGGCGGGTTGCTCATGGGTGGAATATCAATGAACTCAATACCGGAAAAACAGATGCAGCTCATGTTGTGTTTGGTGGTATTGGCTGTGGCTGCATGGTGTTCATGCTTTCTTAGTACGCGTTTGCTTCTCCTTTGGGGGTTGTGGGTGTTGGAATGAGGGTGTGGGGGCCAGGTGGTTTGTATGGTTTGGCATGCTGTTGGGTTTTGAGGCAACAAGCCCCCTTTTGTTGAGGGGTTTGGTGTTTCAGTGTTTGTCCTGTGTCTTTGCACGGTCATCGTGATGGTTCGCTCTTTAGGGGGTGGGTTGTTGGTGGTTTGTGTGGGGGTGTGGGGTTGTTGTTTGGGAACTGTATAGTGAACGCGAGCATCTTATAAGATGACCATGTTAGAGAGCCTTTTGGGGTTTTTTGGTGTGGTTGTTTTGTGATTTTGTTGATTGTTTTATAGCTCAAACTTGAGAACTTGTTTTGTGTTGAAGTTTTTAAGGGCGCACGGTGGATGCCTTGGCATCAGGAGCCGATGAAGGACGTGGGAATCTGCGATAAGCCTGGTGGAGTCGATAACCTGACGTTGAGACCAGGATTTCCGAATGGGGAAACCCCGTACGGTGTCATGCCGTATGACCCGCAGCTGAATGTATAGGTTGCGTGGAGGGAACGCGGGGAAGTGAAACATCTCAGTACCCGCAGGAAGAGAAAACAATAGTGATTCCGTTAGTAGTGGCGAGCGAACGCGGATGGGGCTAAACCGGTTGGTGTGTGATAGCGGATAGGCGTTGCATCACCGGGGTTGTGGGGCCCACATGTGCCAACCCTATCTGGTTGGCGGGATGAGGTGCAGGCGTATAGGTGAATCGGTTGGAATGCCGGACCAGAGAGGGTGATAGTCCCGTAGGTGTAATGCGTGTCTGCCGTTCTAGTGTGGGTACCCGAGTAGCACGGGGCTCGAGAAATCTTGTGTGAATCTGCCAGGACCACCTGGTAAGCCTGAATACTACCTGATGACCGATAGTGAATCAGTACCGTGAGGGAATGGTGAAAAGTACCCCGGGAGGGGAGTGAAATAGTACCTGAAACCGTGCGCTTACAATCCGTTAGAGCATGACCCTTGTGGTTGTGTGATGGCGTGCCTTTTGAAGAATGAGCCTGCGAGTTAGTGCTGTGTCGCGAGGTTAACCCGTGTGGGGAAGCCGTAGCGAAAGCGAGTCTGAATAGGGCGTTTGAGTGGCACGGTCTAGACCCGAAGCGAAGTGATCTACCCATGGCCAGGTTGAAGCGTGTGTAAGAGCGCGTGGAGGACCGAACCCACTTCAGTTGAAAATGGAGGGGATGAGCTGTGGGTAGGGGTGAAAGGCCAATCAAACTTCGTGATAGCTGGTTCTCCCCGAAATGCATTTAGGTGCAGCGTTATGTGTTTCTTACCGGAGGTAGAGCTACTGGATAGCTAATGGGCCCTAAAAGGTTACTGACGTTAGCCAAACTCCGAATGCCGGTAAGTGAGAGCGTAGCAGTGAGACTGTGGGGGATAAGCTTCATAGTCGAGAGGGAAACAGCCCAGAACGCCAACTAAGGCCCCTAAGCGTGTGCTAAGTGGAAAAGGATGTGGAGTTGCTGTGACAACCAGGAGGTTGGCTTAGAAGCAGCCACCCTTGAAAGAGTGCGTAATAGCTCACTGGTCAAGTGATTCCGCGCCGATAATGTAGCGGGGCTCAAGCACACCGCCGAAGTTGCGTCATTCAGATATTTACCCGGTTTCGATTGGGTGTTTGGATGGGTAGGGGAGCGTCGTGTGGACGGTGAAGTCGCGGTGTAAACCAGCGGTGGAGACCACACGAGTGAGAATGCAGGCATGAGTAGCGAATGACGGGTGAGAAACCCGTCCGCCGAATGATCAAGGGTTCCAGGGTCAAGCTAATCTGCCCTGGGTGAGTCGGGACCTAAGGCGAGGCCGACAGGCGTAGTCGATGGACAACGGGTTGATATTCCCGTACCGGCGAAGAACCGCCCATACTGAGCGATTGATGCTAACCAGTGTTGAGCATGACTGTTGCGACCTTCGGGTTGTTTGTTGTGTGAGGTGTTGGGAACCGATGTTGTGAGGTCAGCGTATTAACAGGTGTGACGCAGGAAGGTAGCCGAGCCAGGCAATGGAATTGACCTGGTCCAAGGGTGTAGGGCGAGTCATAGGCAAATCCGTGACTCATATAGCCTGAGACCTGATAGGCGCCCACTTTGGTGGGTGATTTGGTGATCCTATGCTGCCTAGAAAAGCATCGGCGCGAGGTTCTAGTCGCCCGTACCCCAAACCGACACAGGTGATCAGGTAGAGAATACTAAGGCGATCGAGAGAATCATGGTTAAGGAACTCGGCAAAATGCCCCCGTAACTTCGGAAGAAGGGGGGCCTGCCCCGTGGAGAAGACTTGCTCTTCTTTTGCGGGTGTGGGCCGCAGAGACCAGGGGGAAGCGACTGTTTACTAAAAACACAGGTCCGTGCGAAGTCGCAAGACGATGTATACGGACTGACTCCTGCCCGGTGCTGGAAGGTTAAGAGGACCGGTTAGCAACTTGTTGCGAAGCTGAGAATTTAAGCCCCAGTAAACGGCGGTGGTAACTATAACCATCCTAAGGTAGCGAAATTCCTTGTCGGGTAAGTTCCGACCTGCACGAATGGAGTAACGACTTCCCCGCTGTCTCAACCATGAACTCGGCGAAATTGCAGTACGAGTAAAGATGCTCGTTACGCGCAGCAGGACGGAAAGACCCCGAGACCTTTACTATAGTTTGGTATTGGTGTTCGGTGCAGCTTGTGTAGGATAGGTGGGAGACTGTGAAGCTCGGACGCTAGTTCGGGTGGAGTCATCGTTGAAATACCACTCTGGCTGTACCGGTCACCTAACTTCGGACCATGATCTGGTTCAGGGACAGTGCCTGATGGGTAGTTTAACTGGGGCGGTTGCCTCCTAAAATGTAACGGAGGCGCCCAAAGGTTCCCTCAGCCTGGTTGGCAATCAGGTGTCGAGTGTAAGTGCACAAGGGAGCTTGACTGTGAGAGTGACAGCTCGAGCAGGGACGAAAGTCGGGACTAGTGATCCGGCGGCACCTCGTGGAAGGGCCGTCGCTCAACGGATAAAAGGTACCTCGGGGATAACAGGCTGATCTTGCCCAAGAGTCCATATCGACGGCATGGTTTGGCACCTCGATGTCGGCTCGTCGCATCCTGGGGCTGGAGTAGGTCCCAAGGGTTGGGCTGTTCGCCCATTAAAGCGGTACGCGAGCTGGGTTTAGAACGTCGTGAGACAGTTCGGTCCCTATCCGCTGCGCGCGTTGGAAATTTGAGAAGGGCTGTCCTTAGTACGAGAGGACCGGGACGGACAAACCTCTGGTGTGTCAGTTGTACTGCCAAGTGCACCGCTGATTAGCTACGTTTGGAAGGGATAACCGCTGAAAGCATCTAAGCGGGAAGCCTGCTTCGAGATGAGATTTCCATGCACCTTGAGTGTGAGAGGCCCCCAGCTAGACCACTGGGTTGATAGGCAGGATGTGGAAGCAAGGACTAAAGACTTGTGTAGCTGACCTGTACTAATAGGCCGATGACTTACAACACACTGTAAAGCAATTATTTGAGACAATTATTGTTCGCGTTCACTATACGGTTACGAGACAACAACCTTGTAACACACTGATTCCTTGTAGAAGGGGGTTGGCTGTTCATTGGATCCACTCTTGGTGGGTTTGGTGTGTGGTTGGCTTGCTTTGACGGGGTGTTGGTACATAATATTTTTTGGATGAGCATTGGGATGCCTGATGTTGTTTCGAGACTGTTACGGCGGTCATAGCGTGGGGGAAACGCCCGGTCCCATACCGAACCCGGAAGCTAAGGCCCACTGCGCCGATGGTACTGCACTCGTGAGGGTGTGGGAGAGTAGGTCACCGCCGGACTTAACTTGAAGTAGTTATGTCAGTAATGATGATGGTTTGAGGCCCTGGACACTTATGGTGTTCGGGGCCTCACCTGTTTAACCAGTAACTGGTTGCTGGTTGCCGGCTGGGTGGGGTGTTGCCGGCTGCCGGTTGGATTGCCGGTTGCGTGGGTGGTTGTGGTGTGGGGTTCTGCCTGGAAGGGTGGGACCCTTTTTTCTGTTTAAAAACCCATTCCTAATGGCCTTGTCTATCGGTGGTGCGAAAAGTACTTGAATACGAAACTTCGGTGTCAAACCGCCTAGCTACCCCGTAGTTATCTCGACGTAGTGTTAATCCGAGACAACAAGATTTCGTGGAAGGAAATACATGCGCATCGCGGTGATGCAGGCCCAGGCTGAGGTCTTGGATATTCAGAGCAACATTGAAGTGATTCAGCGTGCCGCGCGGCAAGCCGCTTCCGAAGGGGCTGAAATCTTGCTGACACCAGAATTGTTTGCCGTGGGATATGCGCCGTATGCACTACGTGAGTCTTTAGACGCAACACAAATTCCAGACGTCCACCGTCGTCTTTCGGAAATTGCATCGGAGCATGTAATCGCTCTTGCATACTCACTTCCTGAAGTAACGGATAGTGGTTGGCTGATTACGTCGACCTTTGTTGACCACAAGGGAACCGAACTAGCCCACTATCAAAAAGTTCAGCTCTTCGGTTCTGAAGAACAAGCCGTGTTCGTGCCCGGGGTCAATCCGCCTGCCTCATTCGAGTACAAAGAAATGATGCTTGGCATGGTGATCTGTTTCGATGTTGAATTTCCCGAGATCGTTCGTGAGGCTGCCCGACGTTCTGTTGAACTGTTACTGGTCCCGACGGCCATGGGACGTGGGTATGAACGGGTTTGCACGCATCTAGTTCCAACGAGGGCAATGGAGAGTCAACTTTTCATTGCCTATTCCAACCACAGCGGCAGCCAAGCTGGCTTTGAGCTAGCTGGCACCAGCGTAATTGCGGGACCCGATGGATCTGTTCTTGCCCAAGCGGGCCACGAACCTGAAGTTCTATACGCTGACCTTGGTCCCTATGAGCGGGCTAAGACTGAAGTTCCATATCTATCAGAAGCTCGTCCTGAGCTTTATGCCCAATGGGCTGCCGAGCGAACCAACGCGCTGGAAGACTAGTTTGCATTCGCCTAACATCCCATCGATCTGCTTCAGCTCGCTCAGAGGTCAGGGCCACGCTGGTTCTTGAGTTGTTCTTTAACTCGTGAGATCCAATTCGAATCGCACATCATTTGTGGGAAGGGCTTATGCGCATACCCTGCCGCTGGTGGAGCAGTTGAGTGGTATGACATTGAGGAGCCAGGGCAGATCACCATCGAATGCGGGCCCTTCAATGTCACGTACTCATACCAGCCAGCTAATTCTTTAGCCTTGTTGCATAGGCTGCAGCGACCGTCTCCGTTGAAAACACTGGTTGGTCCACCCCTAGCATGCTGGACTACGTGGTCTATTTCTTCGACCATTCCATCGCAGAACGGGGTGCGGCAGTGACGGTCGCGAATCCGAATGAACTTCTTGAGCTTCTCCGGGAAGATCCGGGCTTTGGAATCCATAGAGATTAATTCTTGGTTTCCCGGAGCCGTATACAACCGGGTCAGCTCAGTCATCACTTCAATCTGCTCAATAAACTCTGGTGTGAGCTTTGCTTCCATTTCCTCGAAAGTCTGCTGATTGGGAATTTGGTGGCCACCGATCCATTCTCGGGCGGTCTGGGCTGAAATGAAACCGTAGCCTTCGAGGAATGCCGGTTCTCGCTCACCGAGGAACAGCGCTCTGTCGGTCATAATCACCCCGACGTTCAAAGCAATGCGCATATTCGTCGCTTCGCCAGCGATCATATAGCTGGTTAGTAGATCGGCTTTGATCTGAGCGAGGGTCCTGGGGTCACCTTGCTTCTTGAGCTTACGAGCCTCTTCACGTAAGTACATTTTCAGTGCAAGGCCGGCAATGAGCGGGAGCTCGCCACTGAGCTTCACACACCCCGCGTCCTCATCAACGTGAAAACGGACGTGCCGGTTCTCTTCGGAGCTCTTTTGCTTTTTGGACTCGGGATCCGAGGTGTAACCCAGAACGAACTGTTGAACGGTTTCCTTGATTTGTTTTGGCCCCATGGAATCAAACATGTCGGGGGTCGACGCGTAGATTTCATCAAATTCAACGCGACGCACTGCCCTGACATCCTGTAACGGGGTGAGGATAGCTTGGGCCTGTGCTTCGGTGAATTCGCCCCGAGAGCAGGCTGCAGCAAAGTTAGGGGTGTCTTCGAAGAGGATGCGGCAATTGACCAAGAAGTTTCGTACACCTTGAGGTGACTGTTTACGAGCGAGAGCGAAGGTACTAGCGGCCCCACGAGTTTGATCATCGATGGATGTGCCACGGTCTTCATGCTCCCGTACAACTTGCTTCTCTAGCTGATGAGCGAGACCTGCCTGGTGATAGCGAAAAGAAGAGACGAGCCCTTCGAGTCCTTCTATTGCTTGAACGCAGTCGGCTTTACTGCCGTGTTCTTCAATCCACGCCAGCTTATTCTGCAGCTGCTTCATTTGGACTTCGAAATCCTCATGAAGCGCCGGTTCGTCTTGGCCTTGTCGTTGCGCCATTGCTTCGGACATATTCTAATTATACTTCGTTAGTTCGAACATGTCTTCTAATACTGTAAAAAACTGTGGATACCTTTGGTAGTGCGGGTTAGGTCGCCGTTAGGAACTTCAGCGCAAGATACAGATCGTGGCGGACTTGCGCCTGGTTTAAATCTTTGCCAAGAATCTCAGCGATAGTCGCAATATGTCGGCGAACCGAGTTGCGATGCAAATTGATATTTTTCGAAGCCTGATCCCAGGAGCCGTTGGCTTCCAACCATCCGTGAAGCACGTCTAAGTAGAGGTCACGGCGGGCCTCTGGTAATTCAAGGATTTTCGCCAGCTCTTCTTCCGCCAACTGCCTTCCGGCCTGTGCTGGTAGCAGTGAAGCGAAGGTGCGAGGGATAGACGCGGCGTCTAGGCATTGTTGGCGTTCTAGCATTTGGGGGAGCAACCCGCTGGCCTGGGCGAGTAGATCTCCCAGCCTTTCACCTAGCTGGGATTCCAATTTGGCAGGGGTGCTGAACGCTGCCAAATAACCGTTGGATTTGAGGCGTTCAAATAAATCTGTCGCGGGTTCGGCGCTTGTTAGTGCGATGAGGTGATCGTCGCGCCGCATTGCCAAGCGGGTGTCGAATAATGCATGAACATGCGCGAGGTGGAAGTTAGTTTCTGTGGTGCGCGCTGTACCTAGGGGTGAAATGACGGCGACTCGCAGTGCCTGATGAGTATTGCTGCCGATGCTCTCGGTTAAGTAGTTCAACGTCTCGGAGTCGAGGGCTGTGTGCGAGCGGAAGAGCAGGGACGTGGCAAGCTGCGAAGAAGCGGCCGAACTGGCGGCGCGTTCGCGGGCAAGCACTTCTAGTAGGCCTAGTGCTGAGGTGATGAGGTGGTGGTCGAAGGCGGAGGGCGTGCGTGAGAATCCGACGCTGAGCGCGCCAAGTAGTGGGGACTGGCCACTGGGTGAGAAGGCGGCTCGGATCGGGAAGGTCAGGTGTACCTGGGAGTCCTGTCGGTGCAGTGCAAAAGGTTGTGGACCAGTGGCCTGGAAAGCATCTTGGATCATCTGCGCCTCGGTGGCGGTATCCAGTGTAGCGATCGAGGCAATTGTGGTGTTGAAACGTGTCTGGCCCGATGCATTGGTGAGCCTGACCGAGCCTTTGAGGCGTTGGGACAGCGTAGCGACCAGTTGGCGTTCGGGATCCAGGTGAGAAATGCAGCGCATCAGCGCGCGATTAGCTTCCGCGTTGGAGCGTAGCTGGGCGGCGCCGTCGGCCTCCATGAGCTTGGCGAAGGCAATGCCGATCGCGGCGAAAGGGACGGAAGTGGGAATTTGTAGCAGGGTGAGTCCGTGACGCGCACAGGCTATACGGACCGTCTCTGGAATGCTGGAGAAATAAGGTTCCAAGCCGAAGCCAAGGGCGCTGGCCTTAGCTTGCACCAGCTTGGCGATAAACCGGTCGATCCATTCTTGGTCCGCAACGTGCTCGAGGAATGGGAAACCGCTGGTAAGGATCAGCTCATCGGCCATGAGGTAGTCGGTTGGGTCATCCATATCGCTGGGTTCTACCCAGCGCACTGGGCGATCGCCGGCGTCGTGGACGAGTTCGATCGCAGGTGGCAGCTGGCGCAAGAAGCGGGCCAGCGTGATGGACTCCCAGGTGGGTTGCAATTGCGGTGCGAAATGTCCCATGCAACAATATTTTAGTTCAAAAGTTCCACGTTGAGAGCGCCGTCACAGATTTAGGCTGGAACACGGCAGCAAAACCATTTCCCAGCAAGGACCTGCGATGAACAGTAACAGCGACGTGACCTCAAGAACCGTCACCGCACTCGGCCCGCAGTTGCGCCGCCGTAAATCAATCAAGAATATGGTCGGCGAAGCGGAAAGCAACTCCGGGCAGCTGCGCCGCACCTTGGGCATGTGGCAATTGACCATGATCAGTGTGGGCGCCACGATGGGCACCGGCATCCTGGTGATTCTCGGTGCCGCGGTCCCGATCGCCGGTCCGGCTATTTGGATCTCATTTGTGATTGCCGGTGTCACCGCGTTGCTTTCGGCGGTGTCCTATGCGGAAATGGCCGGCATGGTCCCGGTCTCTGGTTCTAGCTACTCCTATTCTTACGCGACCATGGGAGAGGGTATCGCCTGGATCTGTGGCTGGTGCCTAGTGCTGGAATATGTGGTTTCGGTAGCCGCGGTGGCCGTAGGCGCAGGCGAATATGTTAATCAGACGCTGCGCGCCTTTAACCTGGAACTTCCGGTGTCGTTGGCCGGAGGCCCCGCCGAGGGTGGCGTGGTGAATCTGCCGGCGCTGATCGTCGTCGTACTGGCTACCTTGCTGCTGGTGCGTGGAGCGCGCGAATCGGCCATCGTGAACACGGTCGTGGTAATCATCAAGGCCGGCATCCTGGTCTTCTTCTCGATCGTCGCCTTCAGTGCCTTTAATGCCGGAAACTTCGAGCCGCTGCTGCCGATGGGCGCCGCTGGCGTCACTGCCGCAGCCTCCAGCGTCTTCTTCTCCTACATCGGTTTCGACGCGGCCTCAACCGCCGGTGAAGAAGCCAAAAATCCGAAGCGCGATCTGCCGCGGGCGATCATGCTTTCGATGCTGATCGTGACCATCACCTACGTGCTGGTAGCCGTGTCGGCCATCGGTGCGCGCGAGTGGACCTGGTTTGTGGGCACCGAAGCGGCACTGGTGCAGATCGTCGGCGAACTGACCGGACAGCCGATCTTCGTGCTGATCTTCGCGCTCGCCTCCGTGCTGGCCATCGCCTCGGTGGTGCTGACGGTGCTCTACGGACAGACCCGTATCTTGATGAGCATGTCCCGCGATGGCTTGGTGCCCGCGGTTTTCGGCAAGGTCTCCAAATGGACCGGAACTCCGGTTGCAGGCACGTTGATCACCGGCATCGTGGTGGCTATCACCGCCGGGTTCATCCCGCTCGGTGCGCTAGCCGACGCCACCAGCATCGGTACCCTGTTTGCCTTCGCATTGGTGGGCGTTTCGGTGATGTACCTGCGTCAACGCCAACCGCTGGCACCGCGCACCTTCCGCGTGCCGCTGTACCCAATCACCCCGATTCTTGGAATTTTCGCCTGCCTGTTCCTGATGAGCCAGCTGGGCTGGCACACTTGGGTGGTCTTTCTTATCTGGATGCTGGTGGGCATTGTTATCTACCTGGGCTACGGTCGACGCCGTTCGCGCTTAGGTCAGCTGAGCAAACAGGATTACATCGCCAGCCACGTGGTCGAAAACCACTAAACAGCACGGCTGCATTAACAAAAACAAAGGACTTACAGGACTAGCAATGAACAGCATCAACATGCTCAACCCGGACTTCCCCTTCAGCTACGACTACTACCTGGCCAACCCGGCCGGGCTGGGCAGCGTCCCAGAAGAGTTGTACGGCACCGAGGTGGCGGTGATCGGAGCGGGACTCTCGGGCCTGGTGACCGCCTATGAGCTGATGAAACTGGGGCTGAAGCCAGTAGTCTACGAGGCCGATCAGATCGGCGGTCGGCTGCGTACCGCCAGCTTCCTCGCGGTCCCGCAGATCACCTGCGACCTGGGCGGTATGCGCTTCCCGGTCTCCAGCAAGGCGCTGTACTACTACATCGATCTGCTGGGCCTTGACACCTACGCCTTCCCGAATCCGCTGGCAGAGCCCACCGACTCTACGGTGATCGAGCTTAAGGGCCAGAAGATCTACGTAGAAAAAGAGGAAGACCTGCCCGAGTTCTATCGTGAGGTAGCAGACGCCTGGAAGCAGGCACTGCACGACGACGCGCATTTCGAACAGATGCAGCAGGCCATCAAGACCCGCGATACCAAAACCATTAAGGAATTGTGGAACTCTATTCTTGAGGAGTTCGATGAGGAAAGCTTCTATGGGTTCATTTCGAACTCTCAGGCCTTCACGCAGGCTGGGTTCGAGCACCGCGAGGCCTTCGGCCAAGTAGGTTTTGGCTCTGGCGGTTGGGACACCGACTTCCCCAACTCTATTCTGGAGATCCTGCGGGTGGTCTACACCGACGCCGACGACCATCACCGAGGCATCACCGGTGGCGCCGCGCAACTTCCCAAGGCGCTGTGGAACCATGCACCGGAAAACCTGGCACATTGGCCGGCAGGCACCTCGTTGGCTTCGCTGCACGGTGGCGCACCGCGTGGGGCGGTGGCCAAGGTGTACCGCACCGGCAATGCTGGTTTCAACGGTTCGAATACCATCGAGGTCACCGAGCGCTTTGGCCGGACCGCGGAATTTGGTGCGGTGGTCTCCACCGTGCAGTCCTGGCTGCTATCCACCGGCATTGATACCGACGAGGCGCTATTCCCGGCCGAATTGTGGACCGCGATCGAGCGCAGTCACTACATGCAGTCGTCGAAGACTTTTGTGATGGTTGATCGTCCGTTCTGGAAAGACCGCGACCCGGTGACCGGCGAGTATCTGATGTCGATGACGCTGACAGACCGTTTGAACCGGGCCACCTACCTGCTGGACAACGGCGATGACCAGCCGGCGGTGATCTTGCTGTCCTACACCTGGAATGACGATGCGCTCAAATGGCTGTCGCTTTCTGCGGAGCGTCGCATGGAGTTGATGCTGCACTCGCTGGAGAAAATTTATCCTGGTTTGGATATTCGCAGCCACATAGTGGGCCAGCCGATCACCGTGTCGTGGGAGTCGGACCCAAACTTCATGGGCGCCTTCAAAGCCAACCTGCCCGGTCACTACCGTTACCAGGAACGTTTGTACACGCACTTCGACCAGCAGGAGATGGCTACGGAGCACCGTGGCATCTTCCTTGCCGGCGACGATGTTTCGTGGACCGCGGGCTGGGCCGAAGGCGCAGTTACCACCGGACTGAACGCCGTGTGGGGCGTAGTTGAGCATCTGGGAGGAATGGATGCGGCTACCAATCCTGGGCCGGGTCAGTTCTTGGCCGAGTATGGTCCCAAGCGACTTGACCTCAAACCGGCAGTGCTTGATTCATAAATAATTCACCGAGCCCCGTACGGAAAATCCGTGCGGGGCTCGGACTTTAAACCCTAGAAAAAAATAGGTGTGCACGGTCACGGTGGAAAAGAGGCCACCGATTTGAAACATCCCCCAAAACTGTGTATAGTTTTTATCTGTCGCCGAAACAAGGCCGGAACAAAAACCGGTACAAAATTCGGAGATAATCCCCAGAAAATCAAGAGTTTTACACAGGTCACTGTGGATAAACGAAGATCAATGGGAACTGAGAATACCGTTTCAAATCACATTGAATTGATTTGACTTTCAGGAATTCAAAGTTATAGAATATGAATATAACGCTGGACGATATTACCGCTTGAATAAGGCTGGTAAAGAACCGGTAAGTGTTTGTTGTTTGAGAACTCAATAGTGTGCCAAGTTTGTTGATACCGAATTATTTTTAATTTGGTGGATATATAACATTTGCTTGGAATGATGCACCCCCGTGTGTTGTTTCAAGTGTTTTTATTCGCCAGGATTTTATCATCGATTCTTCCCTTATTTTCCAAGGGGTTTCGGTGGCTTTTTGTTTTTTATGGAGAGTTTGATCCTGGCTCAGGATGAACGCTGGCGGCGTGCTTAACACATGCAAGTCGAACGATGACCCCGTGCTTGCACGGGTGATTAGTGGCGAACGGGTGAGTAACACGTGAGTAACCTGCCCCTGACTCTGGGATAAGCCCGGGAAACTGGGTCTAATACTGGATATGACCTTTAACCGCATGGTTTTTGGTGGAAAGATTTATCGGTTGGGGATGGACTCGCGGCCTATCAGCTTGTTGGTGAGGTAATGGCTCACCAAGGCGACGACGGGTAGCCGGCCTGAGAGGGTGACCGGCCACACTGGGACTGAGACACGGCCCAGACTCCTACGGGAGGCAGCAGTGGGGAATATTGCACAATGGGCGAAAGCCTGATGCAGCGACGCCGCGTGAGGGATGACGGCCTTCGGGTTGTAAACCTCTTTCAGTAGGGAAGAAGCGAAAGTGACGGTACCTGCAGAAGAAGCGCCGGCTAACTACGTGCCAGCAGCCGCGGTAATACGTAGGGCGCAAGCGTTATCCGGATTTATTGGGCGTAAAGAGCTCGTAGGCGGTTTGTCGCGTCTGCCGTGAAAGTCCGAGGCTCAACCTCGGATCTGCGGTGGGTACGGGCAGACTAGAGTGATGTAGGGGAGACTGGAATTCCTGGTGTAGCGGTGAAATGCGCAGATATCAGGAGGAACACCGATGGCGAAGGCAGGTCTCTGGGCATCTACTGACGCTGAGGAGCGAAAGCATGGGGAGCGAACAGGATTAGATACCCTGGTAGTCCATGCCGTAAACGTTGGGCACTAGGTGTGGGGAACATTCCACGTTTTCCGCGCCGTAGCTAACGCATTAAGTGCCCCGCCTGGGGAGTACGGCCGCAAGGCTAAAACTCAAAGGAATTGACGGGGGCCCGCACAAGCGGCGGAGCATGCGGATTAATTCGATGCAACGCGAAGAACCTTACCAAGGCTTGACATGTTCCAGACCGCCTCAGAGATGGGGTTTCCCTTCGGGGCTGGTTCACAGGTGGTGCATGGTTGTCGTCAGCTCGTGTCGTGAGATGTTGGGTTAAGTCCCGCAACGAGCGCAACCCTCGTTCCATGTTGCCAGCACGTAAAGGTGGGGACTCATGGGAGACTGCCGGGGTCAACTCGGAGGAAGGTGGGGATGACGTCAAATCATCATGCCCCTTATGTCTTGGGCTTCACGCATGCTACAATGGCCGGTACAATGGGTTGCGATACTGTGAGGTGGAGCTAATCCCTAAAAGCCGGTCTCAGTTCGGATTGGGGTCTGCAACTCGACCCCATGAAGTCGGAGTCGCTAGTAATCGCAGATCAGCAACGCTGCGGTGAATACGTTCCCGGGCCTTGTACACACCGCCCGTCAAGTCACGAAAGTTGGTAACACCCGAAGCCGATGGCCTAACCACCTTGTGTGGAGGGAGTCGTCGAAGGTGGGACTGGCGATTGGGACTAAGTCGTAACAAGGTAGCCGTACCGGAAGGTGCGGCTGGATCACCTCCTTTCTAAGGAGCTAACCAATTATTGGTTGCCCGTTTCTGTCACGAGTGTTGGCAGGCGGGTTGCTCATGGGTGGAATATCAATGAACTCAATACCGGAAAAACAGATGCAGCTCATGTTGTGTTTGGTGGTATTGGCTGTGGCTGCATGGTGTTCATGCTTTCTTAGTACGCGTTTGCTTCTCCTTTGGGGGTTGTGGGTGTTGGAATGAGGGTGTGGGGGCCAGGTGGTTTGTATGGTTTGGCATGCTGTTGGGTTTTGAGGCAACAAGCCCCCTTTTGTTGAGGGGTTTGGTGTTTCAGTGTTTGTCCTGTGTCTTTGCACGGTCATCGTGATGGTTCGCTCTTTAGGGGGTGGGTTGTTGGTGGTTTGTGTGGGGGTGTGGGGTTGTTGTTTGGGAACTGTATAGTGAACGCGAGCATCTTATAAGATGACCATGTTAGAGAGCCTTTTGGGGTTTTTTGGTGTGGTTGTTTTGTGATTTTGTTGATTGTTTTATAGCTCAAACTTGAGAACTTGTTTTGTGTTGAAGTTTTTAAGGGCGCACGGTGGATGCCTTGGCATCAGGAGCCGATGAAGGACGTGGGAATCTGCGATAAGCCTGGTGGAGTCGATAACCTGACGTTGAGACCAGGATTTCCGAATGGGGAAACCCCGTACGGTGTCATGCCGTATGACCCGCAGCTGAATGTATAGGTTGCGTGGAGGGAACGCGGGGAAGTGAAACATCTCAGTACCCGCAGGAAGAGAAAACAATAGTGATTCCGTTAGTAGTGGCGAGCGAACGCGGATGGGGCTAAACCGGTTGGTGTGTGATAGCGGATAGGCGTTGCATCACCGGGGTTGTGGGGCCCACATGTGCCAACCCTATCTGGTTGGCGGGATGAGGTGCAGGCGTATAGGTGAATCGGTTGGAATGCCGGACCAGAGAGGGTGATAGTCCCGTAGGTGTAATGCGTGTCTGCCGTTCTAGTGTGGGTACCCGAGTAGCACGGGGCTCGAGAAATCTTGTGTGAATCTGCCAGGACCACCTGGTAAGCCTGAATACTACCTGATGACCGATAGTGAATCAGTACCGTGAGGGAATGGTGAAAAGTACCCCGGGAGGGGAGTGAAATAGTACCTGAAACCGTGCGCTTACAATCCGTTAGAGCATGACCCTTGTGGTTGTGTGATGGCGTGCCTTTTGAAGAATGAGCCTGCGAGTTAGTGCTGTGTCGCGAGGTTAACCCGTGTGGGGAAGCCGTAGCGAAAGCGAGTCTGAATAGGGCGTTTGAGTGGCACGGTCTAGACCCGAAGCGAAGTGATCTACCCATGGCCAGGTTGAAGCGTGTGTAAGAGCGCGTGGAGGACCGAACCCACTTCAGTTGAAAATGGAGGGGATGAGCTGTGGGTAGGGGTGAAAGGCCAATCAAACTTCGTGATAGCTGGTTCTCCCCGAAATGCATTTAGGTGCAGCGTTATGTGTTTCTTACCGGAGGTAGAGCTACTGGATAGCTAATGGGCCCTAAAAGGTTACTGACGTTAGCCAAACTCCGAATGCCGGTAAGTGAGAGCGTAGCAGTGAGACTGTGGGGGATAAGCTTCATAGTCGAGAGGGAAACAGCCCAGAACGCCAACTAAGGCCCCTAAGCGTGTGCTAAGTGGAAAAGGATGTGGAGTTGCTGTGACAACCAGGAGGTTGGCTTAGAAGCAGCCACCCTTGAAAGAGTGCGTAATAGCTCACTGGTCAAGTGATTCCGCGCCGATAATGTAGCGGGGCTCAAGCACACCGCCGAAGTTGCGTCATTCAGATATTTACCCGGTTTCGATTGGGTGTTTGGATGGGTAGGGGAGCGTCGTGTGGACGGTGAAGTCGCGGTGTAAACCAGCGGTGGAGACCACACGAGTGAGAATGCAGGCATGAGTAGCGAATGACGGGTGAGAAACCCGTCCGCCGAATGATCAAGGGTTCCAGGGTCAAGCTAATCTGCCCTGGGTGAGTCGGGACCTAAGGCGAGGCCGACAGGCGTAGTCGATGGACAACGGGTTGATATTCCCGTACCGGCGAAGAACCGCCCATACTGAGCGATTGATGCTAACCAGTGTTGAGCATGACTGTTGCGACCTTCGGGTTGTTTGTTGTGTGAGGTGTTGGGAACCGATGTTGTGAGGTCAGCGTATTAACAGGTGTGACGCAGGAAGGTAGCCGAGCCAGGCAATGGAATTGACCTGGTCCAAGGGTGTAGGGCGAGTCATAGGCAAATCCGTGACTCATATAGCCTGAGACCTGATAGGCGCCCACTTTGGTGGGTGATTTGGTGATCCTATGCTGCCTAGAAAAGCATCGGCGCGAGGTTCTAGTCGCCCGTACCCCAAACCGACACAGGTGATCAGGTAGAGAATACTAAGGCGATCGAGAGAATCATGGTTAAGGAACTCGGCAAAATGCCCCCGTAACTTCGGAAGAAGGGGGGCCTGCCCCGTGGAGAAGACTTGCTCTTCTTTTGCGGGTGTGGGCCGCAGAGACCAGGGGGAAGCGACTGTTTACTAAAAACACAGGTCCGTGCGAAGTCGCAAGACGATGTATACGGACTGACTCCTGCCCGGTGCTGGAAGGTTAAGAGGACCGGTTAGCAACTTGTTGCGAAGCTGAGAATTTAAGCCCCAGTAAACGGCGGTGGTAACTATAACCATCCTAAGGTAGCGAAATTCCTTGTCGGGTAAGTTCCGACCTGCACGAATGGAGTAACGACTTCCCCGCTGTCTCAACCATGAACTCGGCGAAATTGCAGTACGAGTAAAGATGCTCGTTACGCGCAGCAGGACGGAAAGACCCCGAGACCTTTACTATAGTTTGGTATTGGTGTTCGGTGCAGCTTGTGTAGGATAGGTGGGAGACTGTGAAGCTCGGACGCTAGTTCGGGTGGAGTCATCGTTGAAATACCACTCTGGCTGTACCGGTCACCTAACTTCGGACCATGATCTGGTTCAGGGACAGTGCCTGATGGGTAGTTTAACTGGGGCGGTTGCCTCCTAAAATGTAACGGAGGCGCCCAAAGGTTCCCTCAGCCTGGTTGGCAATCAGGTGTCGAGTGTAAGTGCACAAGGGAGCTTGACTGTGAGAGTGACAGCTCGAGCAGGGACGAAAGTCGGGACTAGTGATCCGGCGGCACCTCGTGGAAGGGCCGTCGCTCAACGGATAAAAGGTACCTCGGGGATAACAGGCTGATCTTGCCCAAGAGTCCATATCGACGGCATGGTTTGGCACCTCGATGTCGGCTCGTCGCATCCTGGGGCTGGAGTAGGTCCCAAGGGTTGGGCTGTTCGCCCATTAAAGCGGTACGCGAGCTGGGTTTAGAACGTCGTGAGACAGTTCGGTCCCTATCCGCTGCGCGCGTTGGAAATTTGAGAAGGGCTGTCCTTAGTACGAGAGGACCGGGACGGACAAACCTCTGGTGTGTCAGTTGTACTGCCAAGTGCACCGCTGATTAGCTACGTTTGGAAGGGATAACCGCTGAAAGCATCTAAGCGGGAAGCCTGCTTCGAGATGAGATTTCCATGCACCTTGAGTGTGAGAGGCCCCCAGCTAGACCACTGGGTTGATAGGCAGGATGTGGAAGCAAGGACTAAAGACTTGTGTAGCTGACCTGTACTAATAGGCCGATGACTTACAACACACTGTAAAGCAATTATTTGAGACAATTATTGTTCGCGTTCACTATACGGTTACGAGACAACAACCTTGTAACACACTGACCTGTCGGGTCAATACTGGATTGTTGCACCTTGTGGGGTGTGGTGGTTTGGTGTTGGTACCTGTGACGGGGTTGGTACACATTTTTTGGATGAGCATTGGGATGCCTGATGTTGTTTCGAGACTGTTACGGCGGTCATAGCGTGGGGGAAACGCCCGGTCCCATACCGAACCCGGAAGCTAAGGCCCACTGCGCCGATGGTACTGCACTCGTGAGGGTGTGGGAGAGTAGGTCACCGCCGGACTTAACTTGAAGTAGTTATGTCAGTAATGATGATGGTTTGAGGCCCTGGACACTTATGGTGTTCGGGGCCTCACCTGTTTAACCAGTAACTGGTTGCTGGTTGCCGGCTGGGTGGGGTGTTGCCGGCTGCCGGTTGGATTGCCGGTTGCGTGGGTGGTTGTGGTGTGGGGTTCTGCCTGGAAGGGTGGGACCCTTTTTCTGTTTAAGGACACTGATCCACGAGAGCACTGATCGGTTAGGTCCACGCGCTTTTGGTTCACGGTGGCTGAGGTAAAAAGAATACGGCAGTATATTGCCGGATGATAGTTAATCAGGCGCTACACTGGATACAGGATCATAAACGGCGGCATATTGCCGGTTCGGAGTTTACGTTGAATTCTTTATTGGAAATTGGCGCTGCGCTGCAGCTTTCTCGAAAAGAGAATGCCTTGACTCAGGAGCAGCTGGCTGACCTAGCTAACATCTCCGAGCGCACCGTGCGGGCCATCGAAACCGGTACGGGTAACCCTTCTATAGGAGCTGTGCTTTCCGTTGCTAGCGTCCTTGGGCTCAAGATTGTTGTTCAGAAGTGAATGGGGATCTAGCAGATCTGAAGCGGGTCGATAAGGCAGATGTTTATCAGAACCGTATATTGGCGGGGCGTTTGGAACGTCGTGGTGACGGTTATATCCAATTCAGTTATACCGACGAGTTTTTACAATCAGGTATGCCGGGCATTGCTACGTCCCTACCTTCTTCCGCAGCACCCCTAGTTGCTCCTGGTGGTGGGGTGCCTGCGTTCTTTTCTGGACTCTTACCAGAAGGTCACCGTCTCACAGTCTTGAAGAACGCCACTAAAACCAGCCTCGCTGATGAAATGACTTTATTGATGGCAGTCGGTTCCGATACTCCGGGCAACGTTCGTATCGTGCCTAGCGGTTCGAAACTGATGATGCCAGCGGCGGTCGCGACGATCGATGATCCTGCGACTTTGGACTTTACATTGCTGACAAGAACTCTTGATCTGCATTCGATTCCGGGTGTTCAGGAAAAGATTAGTGCCACCATGCTGACGACGCCTTTAGCAATGGGGGAAGGAGCGTATCTCCTTAAGCTGGATCCGCGAGATCACCCGTACCTCGTTGCCAACGAAGCTCTGCACCTGCAGGCGGCCAAATCGCTGAAACTGCCGGTTGCTAAAAACAAGGTAGTACATGATGGACAGAATGTTCCTGGACTACTTGTTGAACGCTTTGACCGGAAGTACGTTCCAGGCCAAGCTGAAGTTACGCGGTATGCATTAGAAGACGGGCTGCAGGTGCTCGACTTACCGCCAGCCGTTAAGTACTCGGTCAGTGCCGAGCAAGTCGCTGACGGTTTGGCTGGATATTGCCAAGCGCCGGTGATAGCGAAACGAAGTTTGTATCTTCAGTTCCTCTTCGCTTGGTTGACAGGTAACGGAGATCTGCACGGAAAGAATCTTTCAATACTTGCGGACTCTTCAGGGAAGTTTACGATGGCCCCGATGTATGACGTCCCTTGCACGCTTATTTACGGAGATGACACCATGGCGCTGTCTCTATCGGGCAAAACTAAGAACCTAAAGAGTAAGCATTGGCTGGAGTTCGGCCGGTACTTGGGGTTGACGGAAAGAGCGGTCTTGTCAGCGAATCAATTAGCTTTGAAGGCAGCTAGCTTGGCCAGGTTGGAGACACTGCCGATCGATGGTTCGCCGTTACGCGGTACAGTGCGCGAACTACGTTTTAGGCGTATGGAAGTGGCGTAGCCTTCTTCAATGATTTGGCTTCATGCCGGCATCTAGCATTAGGTCAGTGCCAGCATTTGGGGAATTGCATTTGCCCCTTGGTAAGCCGTCGAAAGATCGGTCGCACTATTAGGCGAAGTTTTTCTCGTTGGCCAGTAGAGGCGATCTCCATAAACGGGACAGTCATCGCGTCTCATAGTCGTCTAGCTCTATATGGTGCCGGGTAGTTTCTCGCGACATGTACCCGCAATCGTGGGGCCTGGCAGAAGGTGCATAAATTACCGAATTAGGGCAGTAATAATTTACTCTAATTCTTTGTGTGCACGGTCACGGTGGAAAAGAGGCCACCGATTTGAAACATCCCCCAAAACTGTGTATAGTTTTTATCTGTCGCCGAAACAAGGCCGGAACAAAAACCGGTACAAAATTCGGGGATAATCCCCAGAAAATCAAGAGTTTTACACAGGTCACTGTGGATAAACGAAGATCAATGGGAACTGAGAATACCGTTTCAAATCACATTGAATTGATTTGACTTTCAGGAATTCAAAGTTATAGAATATGAATATAACGCTGGACGATATTACCGCTTGAATAAGGCTGGTAAAGAACCGGTAAGTGTTTGTTGTTTGAGAACTCAATAGTGTGCCAAGTTTGTTGATACCGAATTATTTTTAATTTGGTGGATATATAACATTTGCTTGGAATGATGCACCCCCGTGTGTTGTTTCAAGTGTTTTTATTCGCCAGGATTTTATCATCGATTCTTCCCTTATTTTCCAAGGGGTTTCGGTGGCTTTTTGTTTTTTATGGAGAGTTTGATCCTGGCTCAGGATGAACGCTGGCGGCGTGCTTAACACATGCAAGTCGAACGATGACCCCGTGCTTGCACGGGTGATTAGTGGCGAACGGGTGAGTAACACGTGAGTAACCTGCCCCTGACTCTGGGATAAGCCCGGGAAACTGGGTCTAATACTGGATATGACCTTTAACCGCATGGTTTTTGGTGGAAAGATTTATCGGTTGGGGATGGACTCGCGGCCTATCAGCTTGTTGGTGAGGTAATGGCTCACCAAGGCGACGACGGGTAGCCGGCCTGAGAGGGTGACCGGCCACACTGGGACTGAGACACGGCCCAGACTCCTACGGGAGGCAGCAGTGGGGAATATTGCACAATGGGCGAAAGCCTGATGCAGCGACGCCGCGTGAGGGATGACGGCCTTCGGGTTGTAAACCTCTTTCAGTAGGGAAGAAGCGAAAGTGACGGTACCTGCAGAAGAAGCGCCGGCTAACTACGTGCCAGCAGCCGCGGTAATACGTAGGGCGCAAGCGTTATCCGGATTTATTGGGCGTAAAGAGCTCGTAGGCGGTTTGTCGCGTCTGCCGTGAAAGTCCGAGGCTCAACCTCGGATCTGCGGTGGGTACGGGCAGACTAGAGTGATGTAGGGGAGACTGGAATTCCTGGTGTAGCGGTGAAATGCGCAGATATCAGGAGGAACACCGATGGCGAAGGCAGGTCTCTGGGCATCTACTGACGCTGAGGAGCGAAAGCATGGGGAGCGAACAGGATTAGATACCCTGGTAGTCCATGCCGTAAACGTTGGGCACTAGGTGTGGGGAACATTCCACGTTTTCCGCGCCGTAGCTAACGCATTAAGTGCCCCGCCTGGGGAGTACGGCCGCAAGGCTAAAACTCAAAGGAATTGACGGGGGCCCGCACAAGCGGCGGAGCATGCGGATTAATTCGATGCAACGCGAAGAACCTTACCAAGGCTTGACATGTTCCAGACCGCCTCAGAGATGGGGTTTCCCTTCGGGGCTGGTTCACAGGTGGTGCATGGTTGTCGTCAGCTCGTGTCGTGAGATGTTGGGTTAAGTCCCGCAACGAGCGCAACCCTCGTTCCATGTTGCCAGCACGTAAAGGTGGGGACTCATGGGAGACTGCCGGGGTCAACTCGGAGGAAGGTGGGGATGACGTCAAATCATCATGCCCCTTATGTCTTGGGCTTCACGCATGCTACAATGGCCGGTACAATGGGTTGCGATACTGTGAGGTGGAGCTAATCCCTAAAAGCCGGTCTCAGTTCGGATTGGGGTCTGCAACTCGACCCCATGAAGTCGGAGTCGCTAGTAATCGCAGATCAGCAACGCTGCGGTGAATACGTTCCCGGGCCTTGTACACACCGCCCGTCAAGTCACGAAAGTTGGTAACACCCGAAGCCGATGGCCTAACCACCTTGTGTGGAGGGAGTCGTCGAAGGTGGGACTGGCGATTGGGACTAAGTCGTAACAAGGTAGCCGTACCGGAAGGTGCGGCTGGATCACCTCCTTTCTAAGGAGCTAACCAATTATTGGTTGCCCGTTTCTGTCACGAGTGTTGGCAGGCGGGTTGCTCATGGGTGGAATATCAATGAACTCAATACCGGAAAAACAGATGCAGCTCATGTTGTGTTTGGTGGTATTGGCTGTGGCTGCATGGTGTTCATGCTTTCTTAGTACGCGTTTGCTTCTCCTTTGGGGGTTGTGGGTGTTGGAATGAGGGTGTGGGGGCCAGGTGGTTTGTATGGTTTGGCATGCTGTTGGGTTTTGAGGCAACAAGCCCCCTTTTGTTGAGGGGTTTGGTGTTTCAGTGTTTGTCCTGTGTCTTTGCACGGTCATCGTGATGGTTCGCTCTTTAGGGGGTGGGTTGTTGGTGGTTTGTGTGGGGGTGTGGGGTTGTTGTTTGGGAACTGTATAGTGAACGCGAGCATCTTATAAGATGACCATGTTAGAGAGCCTTTTGGGGTTTTTTGGTGTGGTTGTTTTGTGATTTTGTTGATTGTTTTATAGCTCAAACTTGAGAACTTGTTTTGTGTTGAAGTTTTTAAGGGCGCACGGTGGATGCCTTGGCATCAGGAGCCGATGAAGGACGTGGGAATCTGCGATAAGCCTGGTGGAGTCGATAACCTGACGTTGAGACCAGGATTTCCGAATGGGGAAACCCCGTACGGTGTCATGCCGTATGACCCGCAGCTGAATGTATAGGTTGCGTGGAGGGAACGCGGGGAAGTGAAACATCTCAGTACCCGCAGGAAGAGAAAACAATAGTGATTCCGTTAGTAGTGGCGAGCGAACGCGGATGGGGCTAAACCGGTTGGTGTGTGATAGCGGATAGGCGTTGCATCACCGGGGTTGTGGGGCCCACATGTGCCAACCCTATCTGGTTGGCGGGATGAGGTGCAGGCGTATAGGTGAATCGGTTGGAATGCCGGACCAGAGAGGGTGATAGTCCCGTAGGTGTAATGCGTGTCTGCCGTTCTAGTGTGGGTACCCGAGTAGCACGGGGCTCGAGAAATCTTGTGTGAATCTGCCAGGACCACCTGGTAAGCCTGAATACTACCTGATGACCGATAGTGAATCAGTACCGTGAGGGAATGGTGAAAAGTACCCCGGGAGGGGAGTGAAATAGTACCTGAAACCGTGCGCTTACAATCCGTTAGAGCATGACCCTTGTGGTTGTGTGATGGCGTGCCTTTTGAAGAATGAGCCTGCGAGTTAGTGCTGTGTCGCGAGGTTAACCCGTGTGGGGAAGCCGTAGCGAAAGCGAGTCTGAATAGGGCGTTTGAGTGGCACGGTCTAGACCCGAAGCGAAGTGATCTACCCATGGCCAGGTTGAAGCGTGTGTAAGAGCGCGTGGAGGACCGAACCCACTTCAGTTGAAAATGGAGGGGATGAGCTGTGGGTAGGGGTGAAAGGCCAATCAAACTTCGTGATAGCTGGTTCTCCCCGAAATGCATTTAGGTGCAGCGTTATGTGTTTCTTACCGGAGGTAGAGCTACTGGATAGCTAATGGGCCCTAAAAGGTTACTGACGTTAGCCAAACTCCGAATGCCGGTAAGTGAGAGCGTAGCAGTGAGACTGTGGGGGATAAGCTTCATAGTCGAGAGGGAAACAGCCCAGAACGCCAACTAAGGCCCCTAAGCGTGTGCTAAGTGGAAAAGGATGTGGAGTTGCTGTGACAACCAGGAGGTTGGCTTAGAAGCAGCCACCCTTGAAAGAGTGCGTAATAGCTCACTGGTCAAGTGATTCCGCGCCGATAATGTAGCGGGGCTCAAGCACACCGCCGAAGTTGCGTCATTCAGATATTTACCCGGTTTCGATTGGGTGTTTGGATGGGTAGGGGAGCGTCGTGTGGACGGTGAAGTCGCGGTGTAAACCAGCGGTGGAGACCACACGAGTGAGAATGCAGGCATGAGTAGCGAATGACGGGTGAGAAACCCGTCCGCCGAATGATCAAGGGTTCCAGGGTCAAGCTAATCTGCCCTGGGTGAGTCGGGACCTAAGGCGAGGCCGACAGGCGTAGTCGATGGACAACGGGTTGATATTCCCGTACCGGCGAAGAACCGCCCATACTGAGCGATTGATGCTAACCAGTGTTGAGCATGACTGTTGCGACCTTCGGGTTGTTTGTTGTGTGAGGTGTTGGGAACCGATGTTGTGAGGTCAGCGTATTAACAGGTGTGACGCAGGAAGGTAGCCGAGCCAGGCAATGGAATTGACCTGGTCCAAGGGTGTAGGGCGAGTCATAGGCAAATCCGTGACTCATATAGCCTGAGACCTGATAGGCGCCCACTTTGGTGGGTGATTTGGTGATCCTATGCTGCCTAGAAAAGCATCGGCGCGAGGTTCTAGTCGCCCGTACCCCAAACCGACACAGGTGATCAGGTAGAGAATACTAAGGCGATCGAGAGAATCATGGTTAAGGAACTCGGCAAAATGCCCCCGTAACTTCGGAAGAAGGGGGGCCTGCCCCGTGGAGAAGACTTGCTCTTCTTTTGCGGGTGTGGGCCGCAGAGACCAGGGGGAAGCGACTGTTTACTAAAAACACAGGTCCGTGCGAAGTCGCAAGACGATGTATACGGACTGACTCCTGCCCGGTGCTGGAAGGTTAAGAGGACCGGTTAGCAACTTGTTGCGAAGCTGAGAATTTAAGCCCCAGTAAACGGCGGTGGTAACTATAACCATCCTAAGGTAGCGAAATTCCTTGTCGGGTAAGTTCCGACCTGCACGAATGGAGTAACGACTTCCCCGCTGTCTCAACCATGAACTCGGCGAAATTGCAGTACGAGTAAAGATGCTCGTTACGCGCAGCAGGACGGAAAGACCCCGAGACCTTTACTATAGTTTGGTATTGGTGTTCGGTGCAGCTTGTGTAGGATAGGTGGGAGACTGTGAAGCTCGGACGCTAGTTCGGGTGGAGTCATCGTTGAAATACCACTCTGGCTGTACCGGTCACCTAACTTCGGACCATGATCTGGTTCAGGGACAGTGCCTGATGGGTAGTTTAACTGGGGCGGTTGCCTCCTAAAATGTAACGGAGGCGCCCAAAGGTTCCCTCAGCCTGGTTGGCAATCAGGTGTCGAGTGTAAGTGCACAAGGGAGCTTGACTGTGAGAGTGACAGCTCGAGCAGGGACGAAAGTCGGGACTAGTGATCCGGCGGCACCTCGTGGAAGGGCCGTCGCTCAACGGATAAAAGGTACCTCGGGGATAACAGGCTGATCTTGCCCAAGAGTCCATATCGACGGCATGGTTTGGCACCTCGATGTCGGCTCGTCGCATCCTGGGGCTGGAGTAGGTCCCAAGGGTTGGGCTGTTCGCCCATTAAAGCGGTACGCGAGCTGGGTTTAGAACGTCGTGAGACAGTTCGGTCCCTATCCGCTGCGCGCGTTGGAAATTTGAGAAGGGCTGTCCTTAGTACGAGAGGACCGGGACGGACAAACCTCTGGTGTGTCAGTTGTACTGCCAAGTGCACCGCTGATTAGCTACGTTTGGAAGGGATAACCGCTGAAAGCATCTAAGCGGGAAGCCTGCTTCGAGATGAGATTTCCATGCACCTTGAGTGTGAGAGGCCCCCAGCTAGACCACTGGGTTGATAGGCAGGATGTGGAAGCAAGGACTAAAGACTTGTGTAGCTGACCTGTACTAATAGGCCGATGACTTACAACACACTGTAAAGCAATTATTTGAGACAATTATTGTTCGCGTTCACTATACGGTTACGAGACAACAACCTTGTAACACACTGACCTGTCGGGTCAATACTGGATTGTTGCACCTTGTGGGGTGTGGTGGTTTGGTGTTGGTACCTGTGACGGGGTTGGTACACATTTTTTGGATGAGCATTGGGATGCCTGATGTTGTTTCGAGACTGTTACGGCGGTCATAGCGTGGGGGAAACGCCCGGTCCCATACCGAACCCGGAAGCTAAGGCCCACTGCGCCGATGGTACTGCACTCGTGAGGGTGTGGGAGAGTAGGTCACCGCCGGACTTAACTTGAAGTAGTTATGTCAGTAATGATGATGGTTTGAGGCCCTGGACACTTATGGTGTTCGGGGCCTCACCTGTTTAAGCCGTCGGCGCATATATGGCTCAGCTCGTTCAGGGCAAAGAACTAATAGCTACAGTGAATAGTAGATACTACTAGATCTGCTATATAGGGAGCCCCTCGTTGACATCTGATGCGCTGAAATATCTCGATGATTCCATCCGCCCTCAGGATGACCTGTATCGCCACTCGAACGGCAAGTGGTTCGACTCGGCATCGATTCCAAGCGATCAGGGGCTCTACGGATCATTCATGGAACTGCGTGATGACGCAGAAGACGCGGTTCACGCGATCATCACCGAAGTGGTCCAGTCCTACGAGTCGGGCACCCAGACTGAGGGTCCCACCAAGCGTATCGCAGAGCTCTACGGCAGCTTTATGAATGAAGAAGTGATTGAAGCACGTGGCGCTGAGCCTGTCGCGCAGTACCTACGCGAAATTGCACAACTTTCGACCGTAGATCAGCTAATTGAGCTCTCTGGATCTTTCTACCGCAAGGGCATCAGCGGATTCCTCGCCTCCGGTGCGATGAACGACGCAGGAAATCCAGAGCGCAACCTTCTAACCTTCTTACAGGCCGGCCTTGGGCTACCAGATGAGTCTTACTACCGTGAAGAGCAGTTCTCCCAGACGGTCGAGGACTATCAGTTGCACCTGGGCCGATTGCTGGAACTCGGTGGCATTGAATCTCCGAAGAACGCGGCGAGCTCAGTGGTGGACTTGGAAACTAGGATTGCCAGTCACCATTGGGACCGAGTTAAGGTCCGCGACGCACAAGCACGCTACAACTTGATGAACCAAGACGAAGTTCTTGCTCTGTTCCCTGAGTTGCGTTCCTGGTTGCAGGGCGCCGGTATCGATTCGAAGTACAGCGCTGAGGTAGTCCTCTGGCAGCCAAGCTACTTCAAGGCACTGTCTGAACTACTAAACTCTGAGCCACTAGAGAACTGGAAGAACTGGCTCACTGTGCAGGTCCTGCGGTCGTTCGCGCCGTATCTGTCTAGCGCTTTTGTTAACGAAAACTTCTCCTTCTACTCAGCGAAGCTGGGAGGAGTGGAAACCCTCAAGGAGCGTTGGAAGCGCGGCGTTTCGTTCACCGAGGGTGGTGTAGGTGAAGACATCGGTCAGCTTTACGTAGCCAAGCACTTCCCGCAAGAAGCTAAGACCGCGATGGATGCTTTAGTTGAGCGACTCACTGAGGCCTATCGTATTTCCATCTCCAATCTGCCGTGGATGGGCGCTGCAACCATTGAGAAGGCGTTGGAAAAGCTGTCGATGTTCCGGCCAAAGATCGGGTACCCCGATGAATGGATTGACTACTCATCGATCACGACGGACCCGTTGGACGTTATCGCTAATCTTGCAGCGGCCAACGAATTCGAATTTAAGCGTGAGCTAAAGAAGATTGATGACGGGGTGGATCGAGAGCTGTGGTTCATGTACCCGCAGACCGTCAACGCTTACTACCACCCACTGCTTAACGAGATCGCCTTCCCGGCTGCTATCCTGCGCCTGCCATTCTTCGACAAAGATCGCGACATCGCCTCGAACTTCGGCGCTATCGGCGCGGTCATTGGACACGAAATCGGTCACGGCTTTGACGATCAGGGATCGCAGTATGACGGCACCGGGCAGCTAACAAACTGGTGGACCGAAGAAGACCGAGCTGCCTTTGAAAAGCTCACCGGAAAGCTCATCGAGCAGTACAACGCGCTGAGCCCTACGGAAGCACCAGATCACCAGGTCAACGGCCAACTGACTCTCGGTGAAAACATTGGCGACCTTGGTGGGCTAGGTATCGCGTACCAGGCCTATAAGTTAGAGCTGACAGCACGGGGTATCGCAGAAGATGAAGTGATCGACGGTGTTACCGGTGATCAGCGCTTCTTCTACGCTTGGGCAGAATGCTGGCGTACGCTGATCCGCCCGGAAACGGCAGTTGTCCGGGTAACCACCGACCCACATGCTCCGGGCGAATTCCGCTGTAATCAGGTGCCAAAAAACTTGGCAGCCTTCCACGAGGCATTTGACACGAAGCCCGGCGACGGTATGTGGCTAGACCCGGCTGACCGCGTAACCATCTGGTAGTACCGAAACAAGGTGCAGGGAGCGATCCCGGCACCTTGTTTTCGTTAAGGCATAAAGATCACCATGTAAGTCGCATCATGATCAGGCCACAGAGCAATGAATGACACGTAGAATGGACTATTGTGACTTCCCAAAATAATTCCGTAGATAGCACCGATCCAAACGACCAGCGTCAGGTCCGCATCGATAAGCGCAACGTCCTGCTGGCAAACGGCGAGGAAGCCTTCCCGGTTGGGGTGGCACGCACTCATACTTTGCAGCAGGTCCGTGAGCTGTTCCCAGATCTGGAGCCGGACCAAGCAACCGGTCAGAGCGTCGGCGTTGCAGGACGTATCGTCTTCATGCGCAATACCGGCAAGCTTTGCTTCGCCACCTTGCAGGAAGGCGGCCCAAAGGGCGCCGGAACACGTCTGCAGGTAATGCTCTCGCTGGCCAATGTCGGCGAGGAGCGCTTAGCTCAGTGGAAGTCCCTGGTAGACCTCGGGGACCATGTGTTTATCACCGGTGAGGTTATTTCCTCGCGCCGTGGCGAGCTTTCGGTCATGGCCGAGGGCTTCGAAATGGCTTCCAAGGCCTTACGCCCGCTTCCAGTGCTGCACGCAGACCTGAACGAAGAAACGCGTGTGCGTCAGCGTTACGCAGATCTGATCGTGCGTAACGAAGCCCGCGAGATGGTTTACAAGCGTGCAGCGATCATCCGCGCCGTGCGTAACACCCTAGAGAACCACGAGTACGTCGAGGTGGAAACCCCGATGTTGCAGCTGGTGCACGGTGGCGCCTCGGCCCGCCCGTTCAAAACCCACCTGAACGCCTTCGATCAGGAAATGACCATGCGCATCGCGCTTGAGCTATACCTGAAGCGCGCTGTGGTTGGCGGCGTGGATCGAGTCTTCGAAATTGGCCGAATCTTCCGTAACGAGGGCGTGGACTCCACGCACTCGCCAGAGTTCACCATGCTCGAATGCTATGAAGCCTATGCAGATCAGTACGTAATGGCGCAGCGCATGCAGGAGATTATCCTCAACGCGGCGGACGCCATCGGTGCTGGCCGAACCTTGGAGACCGCCAAGGGAACCATCAATCTTGATGGTGAGTGGCGCTGGTTGAGCGTCTACCCGGGACTCTCGGAAGCCGTGGGTGTGGAAATCACCCCGGAGACGGATGCCTCGGTACTACGCGAAGTCGCCGCAAAACACGAAGTTAAGATTGATCCGTCGTGGAGCGCGCAGAAACTGGTTATTGAACTCTTCGGTGAGATCGTCGAGCCAAACTTGATCGATCCAACCTTCGTGTGTGATTACCCGCCGCTGGCACAGCCACTGGCTCGTCCGCACCGCTCGAAGCCTGGAGTGATCGAAGCCTGGGACCTGATTATTGGTGGCATGGAGCGTGGTACCGCCTTCTCCGAGCTCATTGACCCGGTCATCCAGCGCGAACGCCTCACCGAACAGTCGCTGATGGCTGCCGGCGGAGACCCCGAAGCGATGCAGCTTGATGAAGACTTCCTGCGTGCACTGGAATATGGCGCCCCACCAATGGGTGGTATCGGCCTGGGCATTGACCGCCTTGTGATGCTCTTTACCGATCTAGGTATTCGCGAAACTATTTTGTTCCCACTGCTCAAGCCGGAGGCCTAAAGCCCATGCCATATGTAGAGGCTATTGTTCCGACTATCGCTTTGGCGCTCATTTTTTGGTACGCGATGAAAGCGATTACAAACGCTGATAGAAATGAACGTAAGGCTCAGGCTGAAGCCGAGGCAAAATTCATCGATCGTGGTAATTCAGAATCTGGAACGCCTGGGAAATAAGATAAGTCTAGTAATTCCCTCTTAATTCTTTGTTGCGTTCGGATTTATTGCGAAATTTGACTATACTTGATTTCTGCAATGAACATTGAGTTCTTTGGAGCTTAGTTCAGCAAATCCACGCATGGAGGAAATAGAATAATGGCACGTCAGGTTCAGATTGCCCTGATTGACGACATTGATGGTAGCGAAGCCGTTGAGTCCATTTCATTTAGTGTTGCTGGTCAGCACTTCGAAATGGATTTGAATGCGGAGCACGCCGACGAATTCCGTGCGGCCTTAGAGCCATATATCGATGCTGCACGTTCAGCCAAGCAGAGCAGCACGAGTGAAGCCCCTGCAATTCGCGCATGGGCTAAAGAAAACAACATCAAGGTCAACGCTCGCGGGCGTTTGAATGCTGATGTTGTGGATGCCTACAACGCAGCAATGCGTAAGGGTGGCCGAGGTCGCGCCAAGTAATTTACTGGGTGTTCAATAAGTCTCTACAAGGGGCCGAAGTATCGAAAGATACTTCGGCCCCTTGCTTGTATAACGGGTACATCACGGTCCATTTGTTTGGTGTACCAATGAATGTACATGCTTGTTGAAATAAGTCTGAAATTTAATGAACTAATTAGCGCACCAAATATTGGCCTGCCATTCAATTATGGGGAAATCTACGTCTTCCGGTTATCCCTATGGCGAACAAGGGCGCATTGTGGCCGTCTGGTGCGTAGCATCGAACTATTGGTAAGCAAGGAGTGTGCCGAAGATGTTTGAGAGATTTACTGACCGTGCCCGTCGAGTTGTCGTGCTCGCCCAAGAAGAGGCGCGCATGCTCAACCACAACTACATCGGCACCGAGCACCTGCTGCTCGGTCTTATCCACGAAGGTGATGGGGTGGCCGCAAAGGCGCTCGAATCGCTGAATATTTCGTTGGGTGCCGTGCGTGAGCAGGTGCAGGAGATTATCGGTAAGGGCCAGCAGGCCCCTTCCGGTCATATCCCCTTCACTCCACGCGCCAAAAAGGTTTTGGAGCTTTCGCTACGCGAAGCGTTGCAGCTGGGTCATAACTACATTGGAACCGAGCACATTCTGCTCGGCTTGATCCGCGAAGGCGAGGGCGTCGCAGCCCAGGTGCTGGTGAAGCTGGGTGCCGACCTTGGTCGCGTGCGCCAGCAGGTCATCCAGCTGCTCTCGGGCTACCAGGGAAGTAAGGACACCGCCTCGGCTGGTGTTAGCCCTGGTGGACAGTCCGAGGGAACCCCTGCGGGATCTGCAGTACTGGACCAGTTCGGTCGCAACCTCACCGCAGCAGCCCGCGAAGGCAAGCTGGACCCGGTGATCGGTCGCGAACACGAGATGGAACGCGTTATGCAGGTCCTCTCGCGTCGTACCAAGAACAACCCGGTACTCATTGGTGAGCCAGGCGTCGGTAAGACCGCGGTAGTTGAGGGCCTAGCCCAGGCGATCGTGCGTGGAGACGTCCCGGAAACCATCAAGGACAAGCAGCTGTACACCCTGGACCTCGGTTCACTGGTGGCCGGCTCACGTTACCGCGGTGACTTCGAAGAGCGCCTGAAGAAGGTGCTCAAGGAAATCCGTACCCGCGGAGACATTATCTTGTTCATCGACGAGATCCACACCCTCGTGGGTGCAGGTGCCGCCGAGGGCGCTATCGACGCTGCCTCGATCCTCAAGCCAATGCTGGCTCGTGGCGAGCTGCAGACCGTCGGTGCAACCACCTTGGATGAGTACCGCAAGAACATCGAGAAGGACGCGGCTCTTGAGCGTCGTTTCCAGCCGATTCAGGTCAAGGAGCCTTCGGTCGAGCTGACCACGCAGATTCTGCGTGGCCTGCGTGACCGCTACGAAGCGCACCACCGCGTGACCATCACCGACGGTGCACTGCAGGCAGCTGCCACGCTGGCGCACCGTTACATCTCGGATCGTTTCCTGCCCGATAAGGCCGTTGACTTGATCGACGAGGCCGGTGCTCGACTGCGCATTCAGCGCATGACCGCACCTCCGGCGTTGAAGGAAATGGACGAGGAAATCGCCACCGTGCGACTGGAGAAGGAAGCTGCGATTGATGCGCAGGACTTCGAAGGTGCCGCATCGCTGCGCGATAAGGAATCCAAGCTCATCGAGGCCCGTAACGAGAAGGAAAAGTCCTGGCGCAATGGCGACCTCGACGAAATCTCCGAGGTCACCGAGGAACTCATCGCCGAAGTTTTGGCTAACTCCACAGGTATCCCAGTGGTGAAGCTGACCGAGGAAGAGTCCACGCGTCTGATGAACATGGAAGACGAGCTGCACAAGCGTGTGGTCGGCCAGGATTCGGCAATCAAGGTGATTAGCCAGGCGATCCGCCGTACCCGTGCAGGTCTGAAGGATCCAAACCGCCCAGGCGGCTCGTTCATCTTCGCCGGTCCAACCGGTGTAGGTAAAACCGAGCTGGCAAAGGCTTTGGCCGAATTCCTCTTCGGTGAAGAAGACGCGCTGATTACTTTGGACATGTCCGAGTACTCCGAGAAGCACACCGTTTCGCGACTCTTCGGTGCCCCTCCGGGTTACGTCGGTTACGAAGAAGGCGGACAGCTGACCGAGAAGGTTCGCCGTCGTCCATTCGCCGTAGTGCTCTTTGACGAGGTGGAGAAGGCCCACTCGGACCTGTTCAACTCGTTGCTGCAGATCTTGGAAGACGGTCGTTTGACCGACTCGCAGGGTCGCGTGGTCGACTTCAAGAACACCATCATCATCATGACCACCAACCTTGGTACCCGAGATATCTCCAAGGGTGTCATGACAGGTTTCCAGGCATCGGCCGATACTCGTACCGGGTACGAGCGGATGCAGGCAAAGGTTCAGGAAGAACTGCGTCAGCATTTCCGTCCGGAATTCTTGAACCGCGTTGATGACATCGTGGTCTTCCCACAGCTGGACCAGGACGAGATCGAAGAGATCGTTGATCTGTTCGTCGGACGTCTGGCCAAGCGACTAGATGATCGCGGTATGACCATCGAACTGACTCCGGCCGCACGCAAGCTTTTGGCCGAGCGTGGCTACGATCCAGCCATGGGTGCTCGTCCATTGCGTCGCACGATCCAGCGCGATATTGAAGATCAACTCTCTGAGAAGATCCTCTTCGGGCAGATCGTCTCAGGGCAGAAGATCACTGTTGACGTCGAAGGCGAAGCGGAGACACGCAAGTTTGTCTTCCACGCAGAAGGTGGAACCGGTGAGCTGGAAGGCGAACCGGCACCAGCTGCGTTGGAAAGCTAAAGCTTAGGCAATAAAAACCACGGGTGAGGTATTCGGATAACTTCCGACTACCTCACCCGCGGTGCTTTTAACCTAGTTTTTCACTGCCTTGGCCACCAAATCGGTGAGCATTTTGAGATGTGTTTCTTCCAGCGCGGTGATCGCAAAAGAAGTTGGCCACAAGGTGCCCTCATCTAGCCGCGCCACATCGTTGAAGCCGAAAGTTAGATAGCGTGCCTCAAACTTCTTAGCATCTTGAATGAAGCACAAAACCTTGCCATCAAGAGCATAAGCAGGCATCCCGTACCAGAGCTTTGGCTCCAACTGTGGTGCCGTGCTGGTGATCAGCTGGTGCAGTCGCTGAGCTAGTTCCTTGTCGCTTCCTTCGAAGGAATCGATTTTTGCTTCCAGATCCGCTCGCGCGGCCTGCTGCTTCTCGGCCTTGCTCATGCGCTTCTTCGGAGCCTTTAGCTCGGCCGCACGTTCCTTCATTGCGGCTTTTTCTGCCGCGCTGAATCCCTGAGTGTCCGACATGTTCATAAACTCCTAAGCGCTTTGATTGATGCGAATCATATTTCCCGACGGATCGCGGAAGGCACAATCACGAGGTCCCCACGGTTGCTCGATAGGTTCCTGCAGGACTTCTGCCCCACTGGCGCTGATGGTTTGGAACACCGAGTCCAAATCATTGACGGAAAGCACCAGGCCACCTAGCGCTCCCTTGGCAACGAGTTCCGCGAGAGCGGCCGCGTCTTGCTCAGAGCGTCCAGCGCCTGGCGCAGAGAGTACCAAGTTCAGACCGGGCTGCCCAGATATTGCTAGCGATACCCAGCGGAACCCGCCGTGAGCTACATCCGAGACCACCTCAAGACCCAACGCGTCGCGGTAAAAAACTAAGGCTTCATCAACATCAAGTACGGTGACCGGAATATATTGCACACTAATATTTGTCATGAATTCAGCCTAGCGTCAGGGAAAATTCTGAGCTTCTTCAAAACTGCTCAAAATCGTGGAGGGCGCATCAGGACCTTGGCAATGCACGCTGGGATCTCCTCGGTCGCTAAATGCTCACGTGCCGCATAAGCCGAAGGGGATTCACCAACTATCTCGGTGAATCGGCTGCTAAAGGAACCAAGCGAACTCCACCCGACAGCCATGGCAGCGTCGGTTACCGAAACTCCGGCGCGTAAGAGCACCATGGCTCGTTCGATCCGGCGGGTCAACAGGTATGAGTAGGGTGTCTCGTCGTAAGCGCGCTTAAACTCCCGAGAAAAATGTGCGGGGGACATCAGTGCACGCCCCGCCATTGCAGGAACATCTAACGGATCCGCAAAATGCCGATCCATGAGGTCTCGTGCCCGGCGCAGATGAGCCAAGGTGGCCAGATCCATTAGCTGCGTTTTCGCAATACTAAGTACAGGCCGAGACCCACACAGCACAGGTACACCCCGGTTACCGCCAGCCAGCCGGTAGTGAACCCGCCAGGTGAGGAGATTAACGCACCCATAGCTAGTGGTCCAAAAGTAAACCCGGCAAACTGCCCGGCCGAGACAATGCCGGTGGAACTACCTAGCGAAGCTGCTGGAACCGCGCGTAACAACGCGGCCATCAACACCACCGAAACTCCAAGGGCCGCAGCACCATGTAAGAGCACCGCAAGCCATAACAGAGGCGCAGAATGCTGTACCTGGGCTTGCCAGAAGGTCAACGCACCACTGGTGGCTAACAGGGCTAAGGCGAGCAACAGTTTGGGTGCAGAGACTCCCTTAGACATCAGTGCTCCCCAGCCGATACGTGCGGCCACGCCGAAGGCTCCTGCCACGGCAGCGGTCAGGCCGCCTAAAAGCAATGAAAAGTGCAACTCGCGCACCGCAAACAAGGGAAGGTACACGTTGGTTGCCTGCACCCCCATACCGTTAATGAAGCCAAAAGCGGTCAACGTGATAACGATAAAACGGGTGGAAGGGCCGGTGGTGGTTGCCGTATTTTTCCGTGGCTTGCTCGCCGGGACTGGAAGTAGGGCGGTGGCGTTGATCAGCCTGACCGTCAGCACCCCGAGTACCGCGGCAAGTAGCGCTCCGACCAGTGAAGCTCCGCGCCAGCCAATCCAGGCGGCCAGCAACGGGAATCCGAGGCTGCCCACCAGCTGGCTTACCTGCACACCAGATTGTTTGACACCCGTCCACGTGATGCGTTGTGCCCCTGGCACGCGTTGGACCAACACTCGATTGGTTACCCCGTTGGGGAAGGACTGCGCGAAGCCAGCGAACATCGCGGCCACGAGAAGCAACGCGTAGCCACTGGGAATAGCAGCCAAGGCAAGTGCGGCAGCCGATAGTCCAAAGACGATGATGAATAAGCTGGCATCGGTACGCCGATCCGCAAACTTACTGAAGGCGGCGTTACCTATAGCCGCGCAACCAAAACATACGGTGGCAAGTAAACCGAACTGCGTCTCGCTGATTTGCAGGTCCGAAATAACCAGGTCGCTGGTGGCACTGAGCCCGTAGGTAAACAACGGGGCGATACCCACTGAGGCCAGGAGCACCAGCAGCAAGCCGGCTCCGGGTTTGGCCATATGCTGTTGCATCGTGCTCCCTGATTTGTGGTTGTCCGTCCTTAGTGTTGCATATTGCTTGGCTGATATGTCACAAAAAAGACTTCAGCGCTTGGGTGGGCTTGGTTACGGGAATAGTATGTGGCAGGTGAATACTTTTACCGTCCGTTCAGCCCGTACCAGCGATGTCGCGAAAATTAGGGACCTTGTGCGCCCGCTCGCGGTAGACCGAATCTTGCTGGATAAGGAAGCGGTAACCTACTACGAGTCCATTCAAGAGTTCGTCATCGCCGAAGACGCTAGCGGTGGCGAAGTAGTCGGCTGTGGTGGTCTACACGTGATCTGGGAAGATATCGCAGAGATCCGCACGCTTGCCTCCAGCAACAAATACCGCGGTCAGGGTGTTGGGCATGTGCTGATTGAAGAATTACTGCGTCGGGCTAAAGAAGTCGGAGTGTCCCGGGTCTTTTGCCTGACCTTCGAAGTGGAATTTTTTGAACGCCATGGGTTCACCGTGATGGCCGATCAATCCGCGGTCGACCAAGAGGTGTATCAGGAACTACTGCACTCGCGTGATGAGGGCGTGGCAGAGTTCCTGGACCTAGCTCGGGTGAAGCCAAATACCTTGGGAAATACCCGAATGATCTTGACCTTCTAGTCCATCGAATCGTAGCGTGCGCGGAAAAGCAGATATACCGCGTAGGCCAGCAATCCGACACCGATGGCCGCTAGCGCGACAGAACCGAAGCTCTGGTCTCGGATGGCCTTGAGCGCCCCATCAATTCCCGTTGCTTCTTCGGGATCATGCTGAATTGTGGCGACAATAAAGAGTAAGCCGAGAGCTCCAAGCACCAGGCCCTTGGCGATGTAGCCAATTGTTCCGGTGATTTTCACGGCGGGGGAGACCGCGGTGCCACCAGTGGTTTTTAGGTCTTTTAAGAACCTGCGGGTCACGCCGCGGAAGACGAAAAACCCACCTACGCAGATCACTGCGGCGCCAATAATAATCAATGTGATCTGCCCGGCCGGATGTCCCATCAGCTCACCGCTGAGGCTGGTAGCGGTCTTCTTGGAATCGCTACCACTGCCGATGGCGTAACGGCCAAAAGCGCCCCCGGTGAGCAGAAAAACTAACCCGGTGGACACAAATTTTATGCGCGTACGAAGTTTGTCGCTGTGGAGCAACGCCTGAGAAATATTCCATAAACCCAAAAGCAGGGATCCGGCGGCACAGACCCACAGCAACAGTTCACCAAATGGTTGCGACGCAAGTGCCTGGATGGCCCCGCTTTGATCTGCCTGAGCGGATCCACCGGTGGCGAGCACCAAGGCCAACGCGCCTAATACTCCGTGCAATATTCCATTGGCCACGTAACCGGACCTGGCCAATCGCTCAAACCAAGGGTGATCGGCTGCCCTGCGGGCGGCATTAGCCGCGTCTGCGCTTGCATTCATAGCCATAGCATAGGGCGGTACTGCCCCAAATACGATAAGTGGCGCGCGAAGCCTAGCTTGGCAGTCGGATACCTGCTTCTTCAGCAAGCGCTAATCCGTCGCTCAGTAGCCCGGCCAGTGCGCGTTCACGTTGCTCAAGCGGCGCGTCAAGCTTGTGCAGGGCTATATAGTCGCCGTGGTTTTGAAGCGCTAGATCCGTCAGGAAGGTTTCGCGGAGCACGGGTTCTTCGTGGGCCCGCAAGATCGCCATCATCGCCCCACGAACCTGGCGGTCGGTGCCCTTCCACGCTTGTCCTTTGGGCGCGTAGTGCGGTGCGGGTTGCCCTGCTTTAATCCACGCGCAGTGTTCATAGACCGGGCAGGCATCACATTTTGGTGAGCGTGCCGTGCAGATCAGCGCGCCGAGCTCCATGACCGAGATATTCCACAGATTTGCGCTTGAGTGCTCTTCGGGTTGAACCTGCTTGGCACGTGCGAACTCGCTGGCGCGCGGATTTGGTTCGGGTAACGCCATCCCACCAAATAACCGGGCGTGCACCCGGCGGATATTGGTATCAACGACTACGGTGCGTTGCCCGTAGGCGAAACAGGCAATGGCCGCGGCGGTGTACTCGCCGACCCCTGGAAGTGCACGCAGCTGCTGTTCGGTTTCCGGCACTTCACCGTTGTACTGGGTGGTGATTTCAATGGCGGCCGCATGCAAGCGCATGGCGCGGCGCGGATAGCCTAAACGGCCCCAGGCCTTTAACGCCTCGGACAAGGGCTCGGCGGCCAGGTCTTGAGGCCGTGGCCAACGGTGCATCCACTGTTCCCAGACCGGTAGCACGCGCACCACCGGAGTTTGCTGCAGCATGAATTCACTGACCATGACGGCCCAGCCGCTGACGCCAGGACGACGCCACGGAAGGTCGCGGGCATTGCGCTGGTACCAGTGATTAATTTGTTGGTGGATTTCTTGCACGTATCCACTCTAAGCGAGCCGATTCACGGTGTGGAATCGGCTGGCATTACCGGGCTGAGGCTCAGCGATGAACTAGCCTTAAGCCATGAGTAATGCATCGGGGGGAAAATCAGCGGCCAGCGTCTATCGCCTCCGGCGCATTGCCGTGGCCATGATCGCTTTAGCGATCGTTGGCTTGCTGGTTTGGGGCGGCGTAGCGCTGGCCGGAATTCTTGGAGCCAGCACGCCAGTCGAGAACAAACCGCAAGCGGTGCCGAGCACTTCGCCAAGCCCTAATGAGTCCGCTACACCGGACACGGGGGACAAATGCTCTTCGGATGAGGTAAAAATTACCGCCAGCACCGATACCGGCTCGTACCCCACCGATAAGCAACCGGTGCTGATCCTAGGCATTGAGAACAGCTCAGAGCGTGAGTGCGAATTAAACGTGGGTACCACCCAACAAGAATTCTTGATCACCAGCGGCAACGACCGCATCTTCTCCACACTCGACTGTCTGACCGATGGTGAAGATGTGGCAATGAAAATGAAGCCGGGACAAAAAGAATCTGCCCGCTTCACCTGGTCCCGGCAACGCTCGGCCCCGGGCTGCAAGTCAGTCAACGTGAAACCACGTCCGGGAACCTACAAATTCACCGCAGCCTTAGGCGAAAACAATTCGGAGCCGGTGACCTTCCAGCTGGACTAGATGTACCGGTCCAAAAGTGAGGACTCGGCCATACGGGCCAGACCTTCGCGGATCGAACGCGCGCGCTGTTCACCGACGCCTTCGATTTCCATCAGCGAGGTGGTGGACGCCGCCATCAGGTGCTGCAAATTATCGAAGGCTGCCACCAGCCGCTCGCCGATAGCCTTGGGCACCGTGCGGATCTGTGAGAGCAACCGGTAACCCTTGGGGGTGAGTTGGTCATCTTGGCTCACGGTCGAATTCGGGAACAGGATCTTGGTGAGCGCTTCCAGCTCGACCAATTGTGCGTCGGTGATCTCGGCGAGCTTCTTCAGCGCCGCGTCAATATCCAGCTCCACACCCTCCGCATTTGAATAATCGCGCAGGATCAGCTGGTTATCGGCCTGCACGCCGGCGAGCAGTTCCGCGTGCTGGGCCGCGAGCAGGCGACCGTCTACGCCTAGTTCTAGGACATGGCGGGAGATCTCCTCGCTGGTTCGGCGCAACATTTCGGTGCGTTGCAGTACCGCGAGGACCTCACGAACCGTGGCCACATCTTCAATCTCCGCGGCAGACAGGGCGCTGGTGACCTGGTCCAACCGGTGCCGGTACCGCTCCAGGGTGGCTACCGCTTGGTTACCGCGCGCCAGCAGGCGCTCACTAGTTTCCAGCACATGGCGCTCGCCGGCTGCATATAGCGTGATGGTATGCATCGATTGGGAGACCGAGATGACCGGGAAACCGGTCTGTACTGCCACACGCTCGGCGGTGCGGTGCCGGGTTCCGGATTCTTGGGTTTCGATTGCAGCATCAGGCATGAGCTGTACCCCTGCTTGCAATACCTGTTTTCCCGTTGCATCAAGAATAATTGCGCCGTCCATCTTCGCTAGTTCGCGAATCCGGGTGGGGGTGTATTCGGTGTTAATCCGAAAACCGCCGGAGCAGATGGATTCAACTACCCGATCGTGACCTAGAACTATCAACGCTCCGGTACGTCCACGCTGGATGCGTTCAAGCCCTTGAGCTAGTTCGGTTCCCGGTGCGATCCGGGCCAGAGTGGTTAACAGTGCGGGGGTGGGGTGCAGTTTCACCGTGCGTCCTTTCAGCGGGCAGCAACCACCATTTTATCCTGTTGGATTCTTTCGCTGGGTAAAGGCGACGTCTAGTGCCTCGGTGATCGACTCGACCTGAAAGACGCGAATACCGTCCGGGATATTTTTTAGCGGTTCTGGGGTAGAAGGTGCCATGGCAAAAGAGAATCCCAGCCGTGCAGCCTCGGTAATTCGTCGGGAAATTTCTGGCACCTGGCGCACCTCACCGGCCAACCCCACCTCGCCGAATGCGACAAAGTCTTGGGGAAGCGGAAAATCGTTCATTGACGAGGCGATCGCTAGGGCGCAGGCAAGGTCCGCTGCGGGTTCGGTAATTTTTACCCCACCGACAGTAGCGATGTAGGAGTCCATCGCGGACAGGTCCATGCGGGCTCGCGCCTGCAGTACAGCCAGCACCATTTGCGCGCGCGCCGGGTCTAAGCCACTGGTAGCGCGGCGCGGAGCCGGAGCGCTGGAGCGTGAAAGTAGGGTTTGCACCTCGGCGACCAAGGGGCGACGGCCCTCCAGCGTCACGGTAATGCAAGTGCCTGGCACCGGGTTGCGGGTGCGGGTGACAAAAAGCTTTGAAGGGTCGGTCAGTGAATGAATGCCATCTTCATTCAAATCAAAGCAGCCCACCTCATCGGTGGCACCGTAGCGGTTTTTTAGCGCACGTAGGATGCGTAGTCGGGAGTGTTTCTCGCCGTCGAACTGGCAGACCACATCGACTAGGTGTTCGAGGAGTCGCGGGCCGGCAACCGAGCCTTCCTTAGTGACGTGACCGACCATAATGGTGGTCATCGCACGGGTTTTTGCGGCATTAATAATTGAGGCTGCGACCTCACGCACCTGTGACACGCCGCCGGCGGACCCGTCGATTTCAGCCGAAGAGAAGGTCTGCACGGAATCTAACACCAGCAGCTGGGGGTCAATTTCGCGAATCTGACCCAGTGCGAGCGACAGGTCGGTTTCCGCGGCCAGGTACAGATTATCTGCCACCGCATTAATCCGTTCGGCACGTGATTTAACCTGCGCCGCGGATTCCTCGCCGGTCAGATAAAGTACGCGCAGGCCGGTTGCCGCCGCCTTTGCAGCTACATCAAGCAGCAAGGTGGATTTTCCTACCCCGGGCTCCCCGGCTAGCAAGATCGCCGCGGCCGGGACGAGCCCGCCACCGAGTACGCGGTCCAGCTCGGAGACCCCGCTGGTGCGGAATGCCGCTGCCGAACCATCAATTTGCGCAATAGGTTGGGCAATATGTGCCACCTTGGCGGCCGGTGCGGTGCGCGCGGTGACAGCGCCAACCTCGTCGACCGAACCCCAAGCTTGGCATTCGCCGCAACGGCCCACCCATTTAACCGTTGTCCAGCCGCATTCGGCGCATTTGTAGCTTGCGGAAGGCTTACTGCGTGTGGAGGTCTTGGCCATAGCTCAATGTTATCTAGCTAAACGGACAATTCAGCTCAGGCGAGGCAGTGGCCCCACAGCTTCTTCGTGATCTCGGCCGGCGGCCTGCAATAGGTCGACAACCATCGGGCGAAGCAGCAAGACCAGGCCTTCACCTTGCAACCCTTCGACGCCAAGTTCACGCGGGTCAAGTTGGGCTGCTACCGCTTCGAGCTGGTGCCTGGCGGCTTTCTCAAATTTTCTTTGTCCGGCCACGGTAGGTTCGCGCACCGAATGGGCCATCGTATTTACCGCTTCGGATACGTCACGCAGCAGTGGTGCCAGGCTTTGCGCGCCCTGCTCGGTCAGCGCGCTATTACTCAGCACCGAGGCCAGCCGGCGTGCAAAAACGCGGCAGTTACGGGTGGCACGATCAAAGTGTTCAAAGCGTGAGGATAACCGGCTTAACTCGTGGCGATGTCTGCGTCCGGTAGGGGAGAGCGTTGCGACTTCGCGGGCCGTGCGGAAGGCTCCGGGAAGGGAATCGAGATGGCGTTGGGTGGCGCGAGCCTTGATCAGTGCGTGGAATGCTGCGCGGTGGTCATCGTCGCGGACCGCCCAGGAGCATTCGATCATCACCTCGGATAACTCCTTGAGTAGATCAGAGAGGCCGCCCACCGGGGTGCGCCGTGGGTCGCTGGGCCACAGGATCACGATGAGCAACGCCAGCAGCGAGCCGGTCATCGCGTCAATGGAACGGGCAAAAGGTCCGTCGGCACTAATCGGCAGCAAAACAACAAGCGCCGACTGCATGCCGAGTTGAGTCGAGAAAATTGCGCCAGAATCCAGATAGCGGGCTACCACCAGAGACAGCGACATCACCGCGGCTGCCTGCCAAATGCCCTGCCCCCACCAGTGCATCAGCATGTCGCCCAGGGCTACGCCCAGGGTGCAGCCTAGTGCGACCTCTGCGGTGCGGCGGGTGGTGGTCGCCGATCCGAAGCCTAGAGATACCAGCGCGCTGGTGGCGGCAAAGATCGGGTCGGTATGTCCCCAGATGGCCGAAGCGATCCAGAATGCGCCTATTGCGCCCAGTGTCATGCGCGAGATGCGCGGTAGTGAGTTTCGGGTGCGCACCAGTCCGGAGCGGTTGCGTTGGCTCAGAAACTTCCACGCGCGCTGCGCTATTCCTGCTTGGGACATGTCACTAGTGTTCCATGACACGCTCCAAGAGCGAGCCTCGCGTCGGCGATGTTGCGCCCATTTGTGATGCGGGCGCCAAAAAACTCCAGAAATAAACCAGGTGATCGAGGTCACGTGAGATTCTGCGGGTTGTTAACCTTCCGTTCACCTTGGCTGGGTGATCTGGTTACCTACGGCGTTTAACGTCGTATACGAAGCGTGGCAGATGTCCGCTGTTGGTCACACTCAGATCATCTATAAATGGGGAGTAATACTCGTGAAGCTCAATCGTTTTGGCAGCGCTGCTGCAGTTCTTTCCGTCGCCGCGCTCGCACTGACCGCCTGTGGATCAGATAACCCAACCGCAGCCGCCGGCTCGGAGTCGGCCAGCAGCTCGGCTGCATCCGGCGTGACCGGCACGCTAACCGGCATCGGCGCTTCCAGCCAGAACTCGGCAATGGAAGCCTGGATTACCGGCTTCAAGGCCGAGAATGCGGACGCCAATGTGCAGTACTCCCCAGATGGTTCCGGCGCTGGCCGCGAAGCATTCTTGGCAGGCGGCGCACAGTTCGCCGGTTCGGATGCTTACCTGAAGCCAGAAGAAGCCACAAAGGCTAAGGAAGTTTGCGGCCCAGAGGGCGCATTCAACATTCCTGCCTACGTCTCCCCGATCGCGATCGCTTTCAACCTTGAAGGCGTCGAAGAGATCAACATGGACGCAGCAACCATCGCCAAGGTGTTCAAGAAAGAAATCACCAAGTGGAACGATGAGGCTATCGCCAAGCAGAACCCAGAGGTGGAACTGCCAGACACCGCGATCACCGTGGTACACCGCAACGATGAGTCCGGCACCACCGAGAACTTCGTTGAATACCTGAAGGCAGCAGCTGGCGACGTCTGGGACTACGATGTTTCCGGTGACTGGCCAAGTGACATCCAGTCGGAAAACGCTAAGGGCACCTCCGGCGTGGTCTCCACCACCACCTCCACCGACGGCGCTATCACCTACGCTGACTTCTCCGCAGTGGGCAAGCTGTCCACCGTGAACGTCAAGGTTGGCGAGGAATACACCAAGATTTCGGCCGAGGCTGCAGCCAAGGCTCTAGAAACCGCAACCCCGGTCAAGGACGCAGCCGAGAACGATCTGGCACTGGACCTTGAGCGTGACACCACCGAGGCTGGCACCTACCCAATCGTGTTGGTTTCGTACCACATCTTCTGCAGCTCCTACAAGGATCAGGCAACCGTTGACCTGGTCAAGGCCTTCGGCAACTACGTCATCTCCGACGCAGGCCAGAAGACCGCACAGGAATCTGCCGGTAACGCCCCAATCTCGGCCGCAATTTCCGAGAAGGCTGCCAAGTCGATCGACGGCATCACCGTAGCCAAGTAGTATCCAAGCATGACCGCGTGGGCGGATTAAAGTGATCCGCCCACGCAAAACCCCTCCACCCCCACGACCTCGCAGTCGTAACCCCCTCCTTGTAAAGGCTCCTGCCATGACGACTAATGCTTTGAAGAGCAAGTCATCGACCTCGGGTCAAGCGGGCGACAAGATCTTCTCCGGCACCGCATTGGCTGCCGGCGTGCTGATCCTAGTCACGCTGTTCGCCGTTGCGATCTTCTTGCTCATCCAGGCCCTGCCGACGTTTGTCGCCGACCCGGCCGACATTTCCGGCGGCGAAGGCTTCTTCGCCTACATCTGGCCGATTGTTATCGGTACCGTGATCGCTGCGGCGATCGCGCTCCTGATTGCCACCCCGGTAGGTATCGGTGTGGCCCTGTTTATTTCGCACTTTGCTCCACGTAAGGTCGCCGGCCCACTGGGCTACGTCATCGACCTGCTAGCCGCGATCCCTTCGGTGATCTACGGCGCGTGGGGTTATATGGTGCTCGCCCCGGCGCTGGTTCCAATCTTTGAATGGTTGGCAGCAAACCTGGGCTTCATCCCAATCTTCGCCGGTCCTGCCTCGCAGACCGGTAAAACCATGTTTACCGCAGGCATTGTGCTCGCGGTGATGGTCTTGCCGATCATCACCTCGCTGAGCCGTGAAATATTCTTGCAAACCCCTAAGCTCCATGAGGAAGCCGCGCTGGCATTGGGCGCTACCCGCTGGGAAATGATCACCACCGCGGTCATCCCCTTCGCGCGTCCGGGTATTATCTCGGCGGTCATGCTGGGTCTGGGCCGTGCACTGGGCGAAACCATGGCAGTGGCTCTGGTGTTGTCCACCGGCAACCTGATCCCATCGCTGATCAAATCCGGTAACCAGACGATCGCTGCGGAAATCGCGTTGAACTTCCCCGAGGCTTTCGGGTTGCGTCTGGCAGAACTGATCGCCGCCGGCCTGGTGCTGTTCTTGATCACGCTGATCGTGAACATGATCGCCCGTGGCATCATCGCCCGCCACAAGGAATTCTCGGGAGCTAACTGATGAGTGTCATGACTAGCAATAAGCACTCGGCCACGCCGACCCCGCCAAGCCGCAAACGCAACTCCTTGTCCAAGGGCAAGCTTCCACGTTGGGCCGTGCCAGCTACCGCTGCCGGTGCGATTATCATCGGTGCGGCGCTATCCACGCTGACCGGGTTCAGTGTGGCAACCTTCGCGATTTACTCTGCGGTACTTTTTGTTATCGCCGCGACCGTGCTGACCTCGGCGGTTGAGGGCAAGCGCCAAGGGCGCAACGCGATGTGGACCTACCTGATCTACGGCTCCTTCTTGTTGGCGCTGATCCCGCTGGCCTCGGTACTCTTCACGGTGCTGGAAAAGGGACTTCCGGGGATGAGCAGCCACTTCCTGTTCACTTCCATGAATGGTGTTACCGGTGCGGTAGATAACCAAACGGTAGCCGATGGAACCCCGGTTCTTGGTGGTGCTTACCACGCGCTGATGGGCACGCTGCTGATCACCCTCTGGGCTACGGTCATCTCGGTTCCGGTGGGCATGCTCACCGCGATCTACCTGGTGGAATACGGCAAGAACGGTCCGCTATCCAAGGCGATCACCTTCTTCGTTGATGTGATGACAGGTATCCCATCGATCGTTGCCGGTTTGTTTGCCGCAGCCTTCTTCGGGTTGATCCTTGGTCCTAACGCCCGCATGGGTATTGTCGCCGCGGTCGCGTTGAGTGTACTGATGATTCCTACGGTGGTGCGTTCTACCGAGGAAATGCTCAAGATTGTGCCTAACGAATTGCGTGAAGCCGCCTACGCCTTGGGCGTGCGCCGCTGGCGCACCATCTTGAAGGTGGTCATCCCGACCGCGATCTCCGGTATCGCTTCCGGTGTCACCTTGGCTATCGCCCGTGTGATCGGTGAAACCGCACCAATTCTGGTGACGGCCGGTATCGCAAGCCAGATCAACACGAACGTGTTCGCAAACTGGATGTCCACGCTGCCGACCTTCATCTACTACCAAATCCTCACCCCGACCAGCCCGACAAATATTGATCCGTCGGTACAGCGTGCTTGGGCTGCGGCCTTGCTGCTGATCCTGATGGTGATGGCACTGAACCTCGGCGCCCGCTTGATCGCTTCGCTGTTCGCCCCGAAGAAGGGCCGTTGAGCCTCAAGGCTCCGGCGCTTATCCACACTAGATTTCCAAGGAATACACCATGGCAAAACGCATCGACGTCAACGCGCTGAACGTCTACTACTCCAAGTTCCTCGCCGTTGAAGATATCTCGATCAACATCGAACCAAAGTCAGTCACCGCATTCATCGGTCCCTCGGGCTGCGGCAAGTCCACCTTCCTGCGCACGCTGAACCGTATGCACGAGGTGATCCCCGGCGGCCGCGTCGAGGGTGAAGTATTGCTGGACGGAGATGACCTGTATGGCCCGGGCGTTGACCCGGTGACCGTGCGCAGCCAAATTGGCATGGTTTTCCAGCGTCCGAACCCGTTCCCCACCATGTCCATCAAGGACAACGTGCTGGCGGGTGTGAAGCTCAACGGTAAAAAGATTTCCCGCTCGGATGCCGACTCGCTGGTGGAGAAGTCGTTGCGCGGCGCAAACCTGTGGAATGAGGTCAAGGACCGCCTGGATAAGCCAGGCTCGGGCCTTTCCGGTGGGCAGCAGCAACGTCTGTGCATCGCTCGAACCATTGCGGTGAAGCCGGACGTCATCTTGATGGATGAGCCGTGCTCGGCCCTGGACCCAATCTCTACGCTGGCTATCGAAGACTTGATCAACGAGCTTAAGAGCGACTACACCGTGGTGATCGTGACTCACAATATGCAGCAAGCCGCACGCGTGTCGGATAAGACCGCGTTCTTCAACATTGCCGGCACCGGCAAGCCAGGCAAGCTTATCGAGTACAACGACACCGCAGCCATCTTCTCCAACCCGGAGCAGAAGGCTACCGAAGATTACGTCTCAGGACGCTTCGGATAAAGATTTCGGATGCTGCCCCTATTGCGATGGGGCGGTAGACGGACCGGAAGGGGGGTCTTCCGGGGATCCTGGAGGGGATCACCGCCAGCGGCGCCATGCGAAAGCACGGCGCCGCTGGTTTTTAAGCCTCTTTGTAAAGGTCGCTTGACTGTAAAGCTCCCTTGTCTGTAAAGTCTGGTTTACATTACGAGGAGGATGTTGTGAACACGGAACAAGAAACCAAAGCCCGTTGGGGACGCTCGCGCTTCGGTGGCAGCCAGGCAACGCTGATCAGCGTTTCACTGCTTGCCGGCGCAGTGCTTTCAATAGCCGCAGGCCTGCTCTTCGCCACGTTAAACTTTCCGGGAAACTTTGTCCTAGCAACGCTCATCATGGCTGCCGGACTACTGCCGGTACTCTCGGTCGGCTGCTGGGCCCTGCTGCTAGATCGCTCCACCTTACGTGGTGCTACCAAGAATCCTGAGATCTCAGTGGAATCCCAATGGTATGACAAGGCTGCGGTGGGCGTCTTTCAAGATGTCTTGCTCGTCTGCGGTCTGGGTGCCGCGGTCCTTTCGTTTATCGAAGTCCAAGCCTCCATAGGTTTAATCTTGGCTGGCGTGGTGGGGTTGGCGATGGCCGACTTCGGCGTGCGCTACTGGCTGATCAAGCGAGCTGAAGGATAGTGGAAAACAACCTTCCTGATCACCGTAAAGCGCGGGGACTGTCCCAGCAGGCGCTCGCCGACGCACTGGGGGTCTCGCGCCAGACGATCATTTCCTTGGAGAAGGGACGCTATGATCCCTCACTGCCGCTGGCGTTTAAACTCAGTGCGCTCTTTGGATGCCAAATAGAGGACCTTTTTCAGCCTGAAGCCGAATAATTAATAAGGTCACAAGTGCCCGCGGCACTAGGATTCTGGGATACGTTGTTAAGTGACTCGGAGCACTTGCAAGAATAGGAAATTCGCAATGGGACGCAAAATATTGCGACGGCGCATCATTCGCGCCACGTTGGGCGGCAGTAGCTTCGTGCGCGAAGAAAAACTGGCAGGCGAGGAGCCGCTGGAGATCCGTTTTGGCTCCACCGCTTTTACTACCTCGATGCGCACCCCCGGAGATGATTTTGACCTAGTAGCAGGCTTCTTGCATGCCGAAGGGATCATTGCCCGCGCCGAACAGCTGACCTCGATGCGGTACTGCTCAGGAACTGACGAGGACGGCAACCAGACCTATAACGTGATTGAAGCGCAGCTGGGCTTCGGTGCACAGGTTCCGGATCTGTCCGCCGCCCGCAACGTGGTGACAAGTTCGGCCTGTGGGATCTGCGGGACCAACTCGATCGATGAGGTGCACAAGAAGTCCAACTACGTGCTGAACCCCGACGATGGGCAGGTTCAGCTCGAAGCACTGCTAAAAATGCCGGACACACTGCGTGATGCGCAGCGACTCTTTGATTCCACCGGTGGAGTACACGCGGCGGGCCTGTTTAATGCCGATGGGGAGCTGTTGATCCTGCGCGAAGACGTGGGACGGCATAACGCCGTGGACAAGGTCATCGGAGCCGCCCTGCGGGCAAACGACTTACCTCTTCGGCAGAGCATTTTGCAGGTCTCCGGCAGGGCCTCATTCGAATTGGTACAGAAGGCCGCCATGGCGGGAATACCAGTACTTAGCGCGGTCAGTGCGCCTTCCTCCTTAGCCGTAGAGTTAGCGGATGAATGTGGGCTTACCTTGGCCGGATTCTCTCGCGGGCAAAGTATCAACTTATACACTCATGCACAACGCATATTAGGCACCAAGTAGCTCAGGCGGAGGAACACCATGCATCGTCCAGCACCCAAAGATGACATCAACGAAGATGACCTTAAGGTCGGTGAACCGAAACATAGCGCCGCCGGGCTAAAGGCCGTGATGGTCTCCATGGAACGCGGATTTTCGGAAGCCGGACCGAGCCGTACCTTGCGCTCCATGCTGCGGATTAACCAGCGCGGTGGATTCGACTGCCCGGGCTGCGCCTGGCCCGAATCGATTACCGGTGCCCGCAAGCCTGCAGAATTCTGCGAAAACGGCGCCAAGGCCGTGGCCGAAGAAGCCAGCGCCCGCACCGTCACCCCGCAATGGTGGGAGCAACACCCAATCAGTGTGCTGCGCGAAAAGACCGAATACTGGCTAGGTTCCCAGGGGCGCATCACCGCGCCAATGATCATCCGTCCCGGAGATGCCCACTACAAACCAATCAGTTGGGCGGAGGCGTTCGCCACCATCGGGGAACACGTTAACGCCAGCACCCCGGATAAGTGTGTCTTCTACACCTCGGGACGCACCGCCAACGAGACTGCGTTCATGTACCAGCTCCTCGCTCGCTCGCTGGGAACCAACAACCTGCCAGACTGCTCAAATATGTGTCATGAGTCTTCGGGGTCGGCGCTGAACCCCACCATTGGAATCGGCAAGGGCACGGTGTCGCTGGAAGACTTTGACCATGCCGAACTGATCTTCGTCGTGGGGCAAAACCCAGGAACCAACCACCCTCGGATGCTGTCCGCGCTGGCCGACGCGCGCAAGCGCGGAGCCAAGATCGTGGCGGTCAATCCATTGCCAGAGGCCGGATTCTTTGGTTTTAAGGACCCACAGACCATCGGCGGGATGCTCGGCAAGTCTAGCGATATCAGCACCCACTTCCTGCAGATCAAGGTTGGCGGAGACTTAGCGCTATTCCAGGCATTTGGGCATCTCTTGCTAGCTGAGGAAGAGAAGAACCCCGGAACCGTAGTGGACCAGGCGTTCATCAACGAAGTCACCGACGGTTTTGCGGCCTACAAGAGTGCTCGCGCCGAAATTGACTGGGATGCTACCGAGGAAGCCACCGGACTGACGCGCACGCAGATCACCGAAGTGGCTAGATTGCTCATTGAATCTAAGGCCTCCATCTTCTGTTGGGCGCTGGGTCTAACCCAGCAACCGCACTCGGTGCCCACGCTCAAGGAGATCATCAATCTCTTGCTCCTGCAGGGCAACTTCGGTAAGCCGGGCGCCGGCGCGTGCCCGGTCCGCGGACACTCCAATGTTCAGGGCGACCGCACCATGGGGATCTGGGAGAAACCAACCGAGCAACTACTTGAGGCCCTAGACGCAGAGTTTGGTATCGATTCACCGCGTGCTCATGGTTATGATTCCACCGAAGCCTTAGATGCGTTCGAAAATAATGACGTGGACGTGTTCGTCTCCATGGGCGGCAACTTTGCCCTAGCGAACTCGGAAACAGAATTGTTGGAAGCAGGTATGCAGCGCGCCAAGCTGACCGTGCATATCTCCACTAAACCAAACCGCTCGCACGTGGTGCACGGACAGACCTCATTGATTCTGCCCACCCTTGGCCGCACCGACAAGGATGATAAGCACCCTAAGGGCGCTCAGTTCTTGTCCGTGGAGGACTCGATGTCGGTGATCCACTCGACCCAGGGGCGGCTCACCCCAGTCTCCGAGCACCTACTAGCCGAACCTGTCATCGTGGCACGCATGGCCCAGGCCATCTTGGGTGATGACCATGTCATCGACTGGCGTGCCATGGCCGATGACTATGACGTGGTCCGTGACCATATCGCACGAGTCTTGCCCGGTTTTGAAGACTTTAACCGGCGGGTTCGAGAACGCAACGGCTTTGTATTGCCGAACGCACCACGTGACTCACGTTCTTTCGCCACGGATATCGGCAAGGGCCGGTTCACGGTCTCACCATTTGAAGCGCTCAAGCCCCCAGCCGGTCACCTGATCTTGCAGACCATGCGCAGTCACGACCAATACAACACCACGTTCTACGGGCTTGATGACCGCTACCGCGGCATTAAAGACGGGCGGCGAGTGATCCTCATCCACCCTGACGATCTGCAAGAAATGGGCTTTGCAGACCGCGATCTGGTGGATGTGATTTCGACCTTCGGTGGTACCGAGCGTCGGGCGAACCGTTTCAGGCTGGTGTCCTACCCTACGGCGAAGGGCTGTGCTGCTGCCTACTTCCCGGAAGCTAACGCGTTAGTACACCGAGGTTTGGTGGCTCGCGAGTCCAATACTCCGGGCTTCAAGGCAATGAGCGTGCGTTTTGTTCCGCACACCCAGCAACCTGGCGCGACGCTAGATAGTTAACCCACCGGGTCCATGGCAAGGGCTAAGACCGCTGCGGCCAAAATGCAAACGACCGGAGTGAGCAGCCAATGTCCAAACACTTTGACTACGCGGTACCAGACAACCGATTCGAAGGGCTGGTTAGCGCCGGCGCCCACAATCGAACTGGTCACCGCCTGAGTGGTGGAAAGCGGTAGGTGCAACACTAGCGACCCGACGTAAAGCATGGTGGCCGCTACTCCCTGCGCGACCATGCCGCGCAGCGGATCAAAGTTCACCAAGCGACGTGAGAGTGTGTACGTGATTCGCCAGCCGCCCAGGAGCACGCCGAAGGACAAGGCGCTAGCAGCCACCAGCTGGATGGCCACTGCTACCGGCCCAGGGTCCATCAGCCCACCGGTGATGAGCACCAGGGAGATCATTGCAGCGGTGCGCTGGCCGTCCTGCAAACCGAGGCCAAGCGCCACGGCACAGGCGGCGATGGCCTGTCCGGCGCGCGAACGAGCGTTCACGTCTCTCGCGGTATCGTGGCGCATCAACCACGTGGCCGGAACTACCAGCAAGAATGAGGCGAAGTAGGCGATGACCGGAGTGATGAGTAAGGGCAGCAGTACCGAGCCAGTGAACAGCTGAACTGCACCGCCAAGTGATTCATTGCCGAGCCACGAGTTAGCCGCGCCAGCACCAACTAATGCAGACATCAAGGCGTGAGTGGACGAAACAGGTATGCCACGCCACCAGCACAGTATTAGCCATGCTCCGGCGGCTAACAACGCGGCAATGAGCAACTTCATCCCCACGGCCCCCTCGGGCAATTGCAGGTTCAGTCGGCTGATCAGCACGGTACTCAGGGTGGTGGTTGCCATGGTGCCGATAAAAGCGAATAGTGCGGCGACAACTACTGCGACGGCGGGGCGCAACGCACGGGTACGCACCGCTGCTGCAACTGCTGTGGAAGAGTCCCTGAAACCATTGAGGACCGCGTAACCCAGTGTTAGGACGATAGCAATGATGGTGAATAAGGGCAGTAAGTCCATCGGATTCTAGGATTCCTTGACCAGCACGCGGCCGAGGTGGTCGGAGAACTGACGCAAGGAATTAGCGGTCAGCAGTAAATGGTCCGCTACACGCTGATGTTTATGAATTGTGGAGGCCTTGGAGAAATTCGAAATTTCATCGATCCAGACTAAATGTGTGCGCGCAGCACGCTTTGAGTACTGCATCATCTGCAACCAGTTATCTTCCAAATCATCAAGCTTGTTTAATGTCCGAACCGAGTGCGCGGCGAGCTCGGCGAGCTGCGAGATTAACTCTAGTTGTTCGGCAGCGCGCTCAGAGAGCGGAGTGGAACCTAAGGTGTTGATCAGTTCGCCAATGCCGCGCAGGTGCTCCATGGTTTCGTGGAGCAAGCGGGAAAACGTGTACATGTCTTCACGCGGTAGCGGGCTGATGTAGCTGGTCCGCAGATGCGTGAGCAAGGCGTGGAGCAGGTCCGTGGCCTGAGCTTCCGCATTGGCAAGATCCTTGAGCTGTATTGCACGACCATCCGGGTTGCCGATCATCTCGGAGACACTTGCCACCGAGATACGGATTGTGCTCGCCAGGTCACTGAGCAATTCAATGCCACGCGTGGCTGAAGGAAAAATTTGGAACTTCACGTTGTTCGGCGCACCATTCGTCTTAGGCCATCGTTTTGGTACTGACGCTGAACAGTTTACGTCGCGAAGGTTAACGACGAAATGTTAGTGATGCCGGACCGGGAACGCCTCTCGGCGGAAGGCCGCTCGAAGCGGCAGAATATTGGAGCCCGGGGTTACCAGCGGCCCGGCACCGTCTACTAGTTTTCTCGTACTAAGCGCTTGCTGTCAACCACACCGGGTGACTGGTGCTAATTCTCACGTTCTTTACGCAAAGATTTCTCGACACCACTTACACATAACAGTCCGCAACAGAACCAAATGGCGCCCGCTGGCCCCGTCCCCACAGCTACCGTACTGGCCGCAATAGGCAGGAGTACCTGCCCTAGCCTGTTTCCCATCAAGCGGACGGCTAAGGCAGCTCCACGGTCCTGTGCGGGCACGGAGGTTGACACCATGGTCATCGTCACCGGCTGTCCCATGCCTAGGAAGAAACCGCCCACGATTAGGGCTAAAGCCGCTAACCAAAGTACGTCAATGAAGAGCGGGGCAAGTGCAATGGAGACTCCGGCGGCAAACAGGCTGGTCAGCAACATTGACTCACGGGAGAAGTGAGTCGAAATCCATGGCAGGAAGAGCCTGGAAATAACCGAGGCGCCGCCGCGCAGGGCCAGCAAAATACCCACCATGGCTGGGGCAACGCCATGTTTTTCGGCAACCAAGGGCAAGAAAGCGGTGAGAATATCGATGATTGAAAGCAACGCCAGCGAAGCGAGCATGTGCGAAGGAATGGATTTGATGCGAAGAATCGAAATGATTGACGCTTCGGATTTGGGGGCCGGTGTAGCCGCAGCGCTCTTAGACAGCCGAGGCTGAAGATTTGGCAAGAGCAAGGGGATGGCTAGCAAGGCGCAGCCGGCACCGATCCATAAGGAAAGAGAGATGTCGGCAACACGTTCGGGAGAATCAGCAGAGGAAGTGGTCCCAAGGATGGCTCCAGCAATCAGCGGGCCGAGGAACTGTCCTGCGGCGTACGCCGCGGTGAACCAACCGAAACCCTTATCGAGCTGGTCATCTGGGAAATAACGCGCGATAGATGACTGACCACCAATGGTGAACAGTAAGTGCCCCATACCTAGTACGGCGCTGGCAACGGCAACCATGACAAAGCCGTTGGCTGCCGCGACGCCTAAGGAGCCTAGTCCCATGAGCCCGGCGCCGGCGAGCATCAAAAAACGAATCTTTGGAATTCGTGAACTAATGCGCCCAAGCCATACAGCCGTGACCATCGGTAGCAGTGCGAAGGCAGCGGTGGTGACACCAACGGTTACCGGGCCAGCGTCTAAGGAAATTAGTTTGTAAGTGGTGACCGGTCGAACCAAGTTGAGCGTGGTTTGCGACAACAGTGCGGTAGCGATCAAAATAAGTAACCACCGCAGTGTTCCGGAAGCCGAATTGTTTGCTTCCGCGCCCACTGTGCCTACTTTCTTTTGGTGCTGCTATCCAAGCTCAAGTTTAGGTGCTCTTGAGCGAGCAAGTGTCACCGGCACCCTCTTGCGCACGAGTATGGCTAACTGTTTAGCGAACTCGTACGTTAGGGAGTTTCTGGAAAGGTTCCATCGCCCAAGTCGGGATTGGCCAAGGACTGTAGTGGATCATGGAGAAAAATCCTGCGGCCTTCATTGCGCAACCTGCGCAGGGCTTCAAGCACCATTCGCCGGGCAACTTTGGTGAAGGAATACACCCGAGAAATATCCAAATGAACGGCACCGTCAAAGTCTGATTCGGAGAGCAGATCCAGTAATTCGGCGGCTGCAGGGAATCGTACGTTGCCTTGGAGATAAAAAATCTCCCGACTTCCTTCTTGAGTTACCCCGACAACGTCAAGTCGACCGTGGCTTGGTGCGAAGAGGTGCATGTCCATATCTGAGGACAATCTTTCAAAGATCCGGCGCGACCTCTGACTATTACCATGAGAGTCCAAACGTGGTGAGAACGCAGCAACACCCACTTGGTCAGGTAAGACGCCCACAAGTCCTCCGGAAACCCCGCTTTTAGCGGGGATTCCCACACGCGTGAGCCAGTCTCCAGCACCGTCGTACATGCCGGCTACCGCCATAACCGACATAACCTGTCGCGCAGTATCGGCATCGATAATTCTCTCGCGAGTCACCGGTTGAACTCCACCATTGGCCAATGTTGCGGCCATCATGGACAGGTCATTGACCGTCACCAAGATTGAACACTGTCGGGTGTATCCAGCGACTACTTCGTGCACGTCATCGGTGAGTATTCCGAATTTTCGAAGCATATGCGCCATAGCGAAATTATGGTCAGCGGTGGTCAGTTCCGAACGATAGACATCTTCATCTACGGATAGTTCTCGTCCAGCAAGGGATGAAAACATGTCTAATACTCGTTGGTTCCTAGCTGCCGCGGTCGCATCTTTCCCGACGAGCAATGAATGCGCGGCAATAGCGCCGGCATTGATCATCGGATTCTTTGGACGGTGGGTGCCATCTTCCAGGGAAAGCTCGTTAAAGGCTTCGCCTGAGGCTTCCACACTAATTGTCTTCAAAACATGGTCTAGCCCCCGGTCCATAATGGCCGCCGCGTAGGCAAAAGGCTTGGAGATGGATTGAATGCTAAATGGCGTATCGCTGTCACCGGCACAGTAGGTGCTGCCCGTCGCGGTGGTGATTGACAGCGCAAATGGTGTTGGGTCAGCATTGGCCAGTTCCGGAATGTATTGGGCGGTTTCGCCGGAATTGTCCTCACGCAGGGAATCGAGAACTTCGTGAAGGTAGTCGGGAACTGGAGTCTGCATACTTACCGATCTCTAGTGCTAAGACATGGTTTGGTTCCAACCTAACCGCTAGAGCCCAAGATGTCTTGTGTAGTCCGAGTCGTGATCAGTCCAATAAATCCTGACGCCACAACCTTGCGCAGGCTTCGAGATCCTCGGCGGTGTTTACCATTGATTTGGCCCGCGCGGTAAGCTTCGTGCCCCGAGTTTCATTCGCAAGATCCGCGGCATCTGCATGCTCTGTCATGCCCAGGGCCAGTACCCTGCAGTAGGCGGCCGTACGCTCCAGGGCATGGGCGAAGTCGCCTTCGAAGGCGCCGGTGAGGATAGAAGTTGCCATGTTTTTAAGTTCTTCGGCCGTGGGCGGCTCGGCAACGCCCGCTACCAGACGTTCAACTTCTGCGCGATGAGCACCGGCACGAAAACGTGCTGACATGGTCTCGGCGTTATCAAGCGTCGCCGTGCGTACGGCGTAAAGACGCCACAGTGCTCCAGGAAGCGAACGTGCCGGAGCTGCGGACCAAAGCTCTGCAAGAACCTCTAGTCCTTCGGTCTCTGCGACCTGGACCAATCTGTTTGAAATGTCAGGGTCCTCGTTGGCAATACCTTTACGCACAAAAGCCTGAGCCGAAAGGTGAGCTGCTTCAGAGATGCGAGCAGGATCGGCGCCGCCCTCATAAGGATTAAAATCCTGCGGAGCGAATGGACGTGGTTTGTGATGGCGAAATCCGGAGACCTGACCAACTGTGGAACCTGCGCGTGCACCTTTCATGGCTTCGAGACTACTCGCATTTAGCTCACTCTGCTCCACTATGGCGAGTGAATCTGGGCACTAGAACAAAGTGGATGACGTTGCAAAATACTCATATTTCACAGGGCTCAGGCACTCATTATTTCGACGTTTACGCGGTACTGGATGTGGCCGCGACACTGCCAAATTTCACTCGATTAAACATGAAACGATACTTCGGGTATTATGGACTTTGGCTTAGGCCGTGCGCCTTTAGCTCAGTTGGTAGAGCACTGGACTTTTAATCCATTGGTCGCGGGTTCGAACCCCGCAGGGCGCACCATATAAGAATCCCATTACCCTTGATTGACTAGGGGTGATGGGATTCTTCTTTTATTTGAGCCCGGCACTGCGGCGAATTGATCCTCACCAGCTTTCGATATCGTTTATTTCTCGAATTAGCCGAAACGGGTTGTCGTAGTAAACGATTCTGCTTGACCGTGTACCGCCTCGAATCGCGGGAGTTAGTGTGTAATAGTCACCGTCCCAAGCTAGCTCCGTGGGTTGGTCGACCGAGCGCTCATCCCAATCCTTGGGAATAGATGGAGTGTAGATCCACAGTTCTGCGTCGTCATCGTCAGAAGCATTGGTGATGGACTTCCAACCCCGGCGATCGGCAAGAATGTCTGTAGGCGTGGCGTAGAGAAAAGTCGAAAGCAGTCCCGTTTTGTCCGGAACAATCTTCTGCACGCAGCGTATAGCCGCTTCCAATTCTATGGTCCCATCGGCTTCGCAGAGCTTATCGATGGCCTGACTGAACCGGTGCTGACGAAAAGTGGCTCGATCCTTTATTTCGAGTCGTTCTCTTTCGCGGTGACGTTGCTGCGCGCTACGCGAATGTCGTTTTTTACTGACAGACATGGTCTGCTCCTCAGAGCTGAGAGAGGTGGTGTTAGTCAGCTCAGCCTAGGAGTACCTCAAAGAATCTGGGGTCACTTAGCAAAATATGTGGATAACCAGTTCGGCATGCGCCTGCTTTAGGCGAAAGGTTCCAAAAATTTGATCACTCGTTCCATGACCACAGCGCGCGCTTCAGGATCATGGGAACGCAGTGAGGAGTCGGTGAACAGGTGTTTGTTGCCCGGATAGGTAAACAGCTGTGCGAGCTCATATCCTTCGCCTTCGACGAAGCGTTGAGCAGCTTCTAAATCGCCTTCCTTGGCGAAAAATGGGTCTTCATCCATGCCATGAATTTGTACCGGGACGTTTTCGGGCCATGGGCCGAAGCTCCAGTCTGCTTCTACGTCCACGAAGGATTCTAAGAGGACCGCTGCGAGAGCCCCTGGCCGTTGCTGGGCGCACTGTTGCGCCAGAGCGGCACCCCATGAGCTGCCGATATAAACCAATTCCTCGGGAAGCTTCGAGAAAAACTTGTCGACGCGCTCCTGGATTTTATCTTCGCCTAGCTTGTTGGCCATGCGAATTCCGGCGTCGATATCTTTAGGAAGCTTTCCTGCAAACAGGTCCAAAGTGTGTACGCTGTGGCCAGCTGCGCGTAATTCGGCGGCCATAGCTTGAACTCCGGGGGTGAGCCCCTGGACGTGGTGGAAAAGAACTATCGTGGCCATGGATTACTCCTCGTAGTTGCTAGCGTTCGTCGACTAGATTCTCGATGCGCTGAGGCAGGTGCTCGATTGCCAGATCCCAGCCGGGCATTTGGCTATTAATTTCTACGCTGTAGCCCTCGGTGAGCATGAACTCGGCGCAGGTTAGTGCTTCGTGGCCGGAGCCTGTTTCATAAATGAAGGCACGTCGAATGTCGGTCCAGAGCAGGGTTGCAGACTGATCGATAACCAGGCCGGTAGTGACTACTTCGACGGTGCGCTGGGGGTAGGACATGTTCAACTTGCTTTCGGGGTCCTCGGCGGTGTGCTTTGATCTAGTGTAAACCGGCAACACACCGCCATCGGGTTAGCAAACCGCTGTGGGGTAGGACTTCGTCAAGGATCCATCTGCCCTCAGCTCCAATAAGTAATCAAGTCCCAGCTGGTTCAAGAACTTTTGGTCGTGGCTGACTACCAGCAACGCGCCACGGTAGGCCCCTAACGCCTCACAGAGTTGACGCACACTATCGATATCCAAATTATTTGTTGGTTCATCAAGGATCAGCAACTGAGCCGTGGGCTCAGCCAAGAGTAGCGAACCTAAATAGACGCGGAAACGCTCTCCGCCGGACAATGCAGATAATGGGCGGTCTGCATTAGTGCCACGCAATAACAACCTCGCGAGCATATTTCGAATCTGCCCCGATGTGGCTGAGGGCGCTACCTGACCAATATTCTCGACCGCACTGCGGCTTTCGTCGAGGCCCACTAAACGCTGCGGCAAGTACCCAACGCGTTCGAGGAAAAGCTTGCCCGAGAGTTCAGCCTCGGACGGTTCGGTGCTCAGTAGTTGGTTTAGCAAGGTGGTTTTACCCGAACCGTTGGGTCCAGTAAGAGCCACCCGCTCGGGACCTTGGATGATGTGGTGTCCGCTAGGGTAGCTAAACTGAGCTACTTGTTTGCTGGCGGGAAGTTTTGGATCTGGCAACTCCACATTGATGTGCTCCTCCGATCTGACACGAATTTCAGCCTGCTCAAGTTTGCTCTGCGCCTGCTCTACCTTTCCGTCCAGATTCGAACGCATTTTTCCCGCATTCGCCTCGGACTTTTGGCGCAGGTGATTGGCCAGGATTTTCGGCAGCCCACCACCTAACTGTTCAGCTCGCCCCTTGCGTTTGGCGCGGGCGAGTTTTGTTTCGGCTTCTACCCGTTGACGCTTTTCTACCTTCAGCGAAGCATTCGCCGTTTTAGCGGCCTGTTCGGCAGCGTGCTGCTCGGTAGCCAGCTGTTCGCGGTACACGCTGTACGGTCCTCCGAAAAGACGTAGTTTTCCCGCATACAGCTCTACCGTGTGGTCCATAAGTTCCAGAAGCTCGATGTCATGACTGACTACGATTATTGTTCCCTTCCATGAACGCACGAGTCCATAGAGCAATTCTCTAGTCGGTGCGTCGAGATTATTCGTTGGCTCATCGAGCAGCGTTATTGGTAAGGCCGCTAGGCGCAGACCGATTACTGCCAGCAACATTGCTTCCCCTCCGGAAAGTGTGCTGATCTGACGTTCGAGGCTTAGAGTTTCCAGCCCCAGTGGACTAAGTTCGGCTTCCAGTCGGGCTTCGAGATCCCAATTGTCGCCGACGGCGTCAAAATCCGAGGGGTCTATACTTCCGGATTCGATAGCTTTCAAGGCACGGTAAGTGCTATCAATTCCTAACAGCTCGGCCACGGTGGTGTCCTGGTGCAGGGTGAGAGTTTGTGGCAGATAGGCGAGATCGCTAGAGACTTCCACGGATCCGGCAGTGGGCGTCAACCGGCCAGCAATGAGCTGCAAGAGAATCGACTTTCCACTGCCGTTGATGCCGGTCAGGCCAGTGCGCCCGGATGGGAAGACACCTTCAAGATCGGTCACGGCACGCTCGCCGGTAGGCCAGCAGAAACTGAGGTTGTGTAGTTTTATTGGTGGAGTCAAAGGCATATTTGGTCCTCCCACGGGTGTGAAGAGGCTGCCGAACCTGGGGACCGCGAAGTTGGCTCAACCCCTGGGGGAACCAACAAAAAAGGGATACCGAAGCCGGTAGCCAAAATGAACGATGTGCACCGAAGTGCGGTGCGAGGTCATTGGCGAGCTTAGCGGGTATCCATGTATTTGAGTGTAACAGGGGGTGGCTTGTGAATTCGTTGAATATGCGACGCTAGGGAACTCGATGTCCGTAACGTGCGTCCGCAAGGCGATGGCGAAGCTTCCGCAAGACCCGAACTCTTCGGGTGAGAATCCTTGTCAGTTGCTACGTGCGAACCAATGTAATGGTTTTTGACCATTAGAATATCCTTCGCCCGCGTACATCAGATGCTTGCTGTGAATGGAACGGGTCACGGGTCAGAAAAAGTCCTACTTATAGCGGAGAATCGCGCTACCGTCGGATATTTTACTTTTTCACAAGCCACCCCTAACAGCGCAGCGTGAGCGGTTGAGCAGTCAGTACAAGAAAATTGGAAGCCATGCTGGATTGTGGGCATGGACCAGCGCGAGAAACAGCACGAAGTCGAAGATTAGGTGCACCGAGATGACGTAGGTCAGTGACTTGGTCAGTTTGAAGGTGTAGCCCTGCAATAGCGCAAAGGGGAAAGTGAGTAGAGGACCCCAAGATTGGTAGCCGATCTCCCATAAGAACGAGGAGAAGATCACCGCCTGCAAAAGATTCGCTAGCCAGTCAGGGAAGTGCTGGCGCAATAACGTGAAGGTGGTGCAGATGAAGAATAGCTCGTCCCAGATCCCTACGGAGTTAACGCCGAGGAAGAGTCGCCAGAAGATGGTTGGATCCGAGGCATCTGGCCAATTCTGGTAAACGCCGGTACTTATCAAATACACCGGCAGAATGAAGTAGCCCAAGGCTACGACGCCCAGTAGATAAAGTTTGGCAACTAATGGCCATTTACGTCCGGTATTCACCGGAAATTTGATGATCTTTTCGCGGTATACGAATCTCGATACCAGCCAGGGAACCACTACGGCCAGTGCCAGCGCGCCGCCCATCAGTGCCATATGTCCCAAGCTTAAGTCGGCGTTTAACGGGACCAAGCTGATGATGGCCAGCCCTGCGGCTATGAGCGCCAGGTGGCATGCGAGCCTGCGGTCGATAAAGGCAGCCGTAAGCAGGCTCAACACAAGCAGACCATAGCCCAACAGATCGTTTTCAACGCCGAAAAGTAGCACGCCGGATACCGCGAGTAAGGCCGCTGGCAGTAGTTTCCAACTCAGGGCGGTGCGTGGTGCTTCACTAGCGAGCAGGCTCATGCACCCAAGCATGCCAGCAACACAAACGAAAAAACATCGTTAAAAACTTTCGGTTCGCATCCAGCGTTGGATGCGAACCGAAAGATCAATTCTGCGGAAGGGCTACTTCCAAGCGCGGTGTACGGCGACAATGCCGCCGGTCAGGTTACGGAACTCGACGTTCTTCCAACCGACGTTGATGAACTTCTGTCCTAGGTCTTGCTGGTTTGGCCAGGCAGCGATGGACTCAGCCAGGTAGGCGTAGGCCGTCGGGTTTGGCGAAACGATGTATCCCAAGGCTGGGATCACGCGAGGCAAGAACTGCTTGTAAGCCTGCTTGACCGGAGTCATTGTGGGGGTGGAGAACTCTGCCACCACAATGCGACCGCCCGGCTTGGTCACGCGGTGCATCTCCGACAGAGCCTTCTCGGTGTCGGAGATGTTGCGCAGTCCGTAGGAGATGGTGACCGCGTCAAAGGAGTTGTCCTCGAATGGCAGATCGGTACCGTCGCCGTAGACGAATTCAAGCTGCGGGTAGCGCTTGCGACCCTCGGCGAGCATGCCGTGGGACATGTCGCAAGCGGTCACCTTGGCGCCGGCCTTGGCCAGCGGCACCGAGGAAGTTCCGGTACCCGCGGCAAGGTCAAGAATGCGCTCGCCGGGCTTCGGGGCAATCGCCTCGGTAGTGATCTTGCGCCAGTAGTTCACAATGCCGCCGGTCATCAAGGTGTTGAGCAAGTCATAACGTGGCGCCAACTTGTCGAACATGTCCTGAACCTGGGTGGCCTGCTTATCCAGGCCTGCGCGTGAATTGTGGGAAGTCATGCTTCCAAGTGTTTCATATTTGCGCGCGCCCGCGTGCCGGATGTGGGGCGAATCGCGCTTAGAGCAGCGATTCGAGCCGTGCGTAGCTGGCCTCCATCCCGTTAGTCATTCCGGTGGCTAGCACCATGTCTCTGGTCTGGGCATCCGGATAGGTGATGACGATGGACAGCAGCGTACCCGCGGTAGTTTCGGTGAACGTTGATTCGTTGATGGTTGCTGGGTAATCGGTATCGATCATTTGCTCGGTGGTCCGTTCGTAGGACTGCGGCAACTGTTCTAGCAGTGTGCCGGTGAAACCGAACCCCTGCTCTGCGGTGCCGGATTCCGGTTCCCAGTGGTAACGGTAGCTGTCGCCAACAGCCTCGGGTAGGGCACATTCAGTCATTCTCCAGCCGTCGGGGCCGAGCAGCCAGCGTTTCATAAGCTGTGCATCGTGGTGCGCCAGCCACACCTGTTCGCGGGTTCCTCGGATAATCCGGCTGACGCGAACCTGGGTATCGGAGAGGAGCTGGGCCTCGGTGGTGAAATTCTTTGAGTAGTCACGCAGATCGCTGAGCACCTGTTCGATCTGGCTCATAGCCGAACGAGTCCCATCGATCATGCCCATGGCTACAACTTGTTCTAAGGCCTCCATGGAATCGAAGTTTGAAGTGATGGTCAGCTTGCTTCCCGAATCTTGCGGGTCAAAGGAAAAGGTGGTGCGCGTGGTGGGCAACTCGGTGTTCGGGGAGCCATCGGAATGCGCGAAACCGTCGGTGACTTCGAAGAACTTCTGCTCGACGATTTCGTTCCAGTCCCAGTAGCCGTGGAACTCTTCTCCTTCGGGAGAGGTCATATGGTAATTGGTGCGACCACCTGACACTGCATCGTGCCGGGTGAAAGTCGCGGGGTACTCAACCGGTCCCCAGAACTTTTCAATCTGGCGCGGATCGAGGTAGGCGTCCCAGAGACGGGAAACCTTCACGCCAAACTCGGCGTGTACCGTGAGCGTGAGGGCTTGGGCATCTTGGATAACTGAAGTGACGGGCATGAGATTACTCCTTAAGTTGCCTCGTCGGCGAGGAAATCGTCGAGCCGGTTGATGCGCTGGCGCCAGATTTCTTCGAGGGATGAAAGTAACTGCTGGGCGTGCCGGATCGTGTCCGGCTGACCTCGAACAATACGTTCGCGGCCACGTGCGATTTTGCTGACCAGACCAGCGGACTCCAAAAATGCCACATGCTTCTGGACTGCGGCAAAAGACATGTCGTAGTCGGCGGCCAGTGTGGAAATACTGACCTCGGCGTGCAAGGTTCGCGCCACGATGTCTCTTCGTGTGGCGTCTGCCAAGGCGCGGAAGACCTTGTTTGTCTGTTCTTCGCTCAATTCATATACAACCATTTGGTTGTACGATACTCTCAACGACGAAGAAATGGAAGGGGATCAAGGATGAAATTCTAAGAAATGACCTTGGTGAACTTATCCCTAAATGTTGGCAATTTATAGGTGACTTATCTATTTGTTTTAATGGGTTTAGACGTAGCAGGCTCAACCTCGGATAGGACCCTGTTTGTGGGGGCAAGGCCCCTGAAAGTGAACCCGTATGTTGAGAAGAAGATAGCTCTTCTCAAGTCCCACGTAGTCGCCTAGGCTGGTGAGCACTGCAGAAATCCAGGTTGCTGGATAGAGGAGAGTTATGGGCGAGTCCGCCATAGATTGGTCCGGCGCATCGCGTCGCGCCCAGCACGCGCATGAGCTTTTGGAGACGCGAGAGGCAGGGGTGGCAGAACTTCCACTGCGAAGTGATGTGCGTGAATCATGGAAGCGCTCGCTGGCATCTCTCACTGCCGTTCAAGTCCCCTCAGTGCTCAGTGATGATCATCTGAGGCTTGCTCGCGAACGTAGTGAGCTGCAGCGGATTTGGCCGGTTTTTGAAAAACTCTTGGTTCCCGCAGCAACTGACGCCAACCTCTTAGTCGCATTGGCTGACACCGGCGGCACCTTGTTGTGGGTCGCAGGCAGCAATGGCGCCCTGACTCAAGCGGAAGGCGTAGGCTTCATGGCCGGCGCCGACTGGGCGGAAAGGACGGTTGGAACGTCTGCACCGGGAATGGCACTAGCCACCGGTGCTGGATCCCAAGTCTCAGGTGCGGAGCATCTTTACGAAAGAGCTCACCAATACAGCTGCTCCGCGGTTCCCATCCGAGATCCACGCACCGGGCAAGTAATAGGCGCAATTGATCTGACTGGCGGGCCAGATGCCATCGCAACGCATTCACTGCCGCTACTGCAAGCGGCGGTGATGGCTGCGGAAACTCAATTACTCCTGCCTGGCGCTGGAGTAGTGGCAGACCCGGACTATCTGGATCTTGGCCGCTCCGACGGTGCTCACCTAGGTTCCGTTCCGATCTCCCTGCGCCACGCTGAAATCCTGACGTTGCTAGCACAATATCGAGAAGGGCTGAATACGGCTCAACTTGTCGAGGAGCTATTCGAAAGGCCTGATGCGGCGGCAGAAGGCACCGCTCGAGCCGAAATCGTCAGGTTACGCAAAGTGCTTGGGACGGTCCCGGGGAGAACATTGACCTCGCGACCCTATCGATTGCAATGGGGTTTGCAAACAACAATTGGCCGGCTATGGAAGGCCTTGGAGGAAGGCGATCTCGGCGCTGCCTTGCAGATATATTCGCCAGGGATGCTCGCACGGTCGCAGGCTCCAGGAATCATACTGCTGCGCTACCGTGCCGAGGCGGCCTTGCGTGAAATGGTTCTGGATCGAGGCACCGCCCATCAGCTATTGAACTTGGGCCGCCAGCTGGCTGACTCGGATTTGTTGCGTGCGGCCTTGCGGGAACTGCCAGCTGATTCACCGGCTCGTTCGCTGATCGTTGCCGAGGTTCAAGGGCTGGACGAATAGCGGACTTCAGCTGCAACCTACTTGCAACCTTTACGTGACTAGAGTCACATTCAAGGTTCCGCGGTGAAGACATCGTGGCCAGGATGACTGACTAAGGAGTCGTGCAGCAATGGGCGTTTATGCAAATCCAAACACCGATGGGGCATTGGTCAATTTTAAACCACGTTACGAGAACTACATTGGTGGCGAATGGGTTGCTCCGGTTAAGGGTATGTACTTTGAAAATGTCACCCCGGTAACCGGTAAGGTCTTCTGCGAAGTGGCGCGCTCCACTGCAGAAGACATCGAGGTAGCACTGGATGCAGCCCACGCGGCGGCTCCAGCTTGGGGCAAGACAAGCCCGGCTGAACGCGCAGTCATCCTAAACAAGATTGCGGACCGCATCGAGGAAAACCTCGAAATGATGGCAGTGGCCGAAACCTGGGACAACGGCAAAGCCATCCGCGAATGCATCAATGCCGATCTGCCTTTGGCAGTGGACCACTTCCGTTACTTCGCTGGCGCTATTCGCGCCCAAGAAGGAAGCCTTTCCCAGCTGGATGAAGATACCACCGCGTACCACTATCACGAACCACTGGGCGTAGTAGGCCAAATTATCCCTTGGAATTTCCCTATCCTGATGGCCGTGTGGAAGCTCGCGCCCGCCTTGGCAGCCGGTAACGCCATTGTGCTCAAGCCTGCAGAGCAGACACCTGTCTCGATCCTGGTACTCATGGAACTGATTGGTGACCTGCTGCCTGCCGGCGTCCTGAATGTCGTCAACGGCTTCGGTGTGGAGTGCGGCAAGCCGCTGGCCAGCAACAAGCGCATCCGCAAGATCGCCTTCACCGGCGAAACCACTACCGGCCGGCTGATCATGCAGTACGCGTCGGAAAACCTGATCCCGGTCACCCTGGAACTGGGCGGCAAGTCCCCGAACATCTTCTTCGAGGACATCGCTGCCAAGGATGACGCCTTCTACGACAAGGCGCAGGAAGGATTCACGCTGTTCGCGCTGAACCAGGGCGAAGTCTGCACCTGCCCATCGCGTGCGCTGATCCAGGAAAGCATCTATGACCGCTTCATGGGCGATGTGGTGGCCCGCACCAAGGCCATCAAGCAGGGACACCCGCTGGATACCGACACCATGATGGGTGCCCAGGCATCCAACGACCAGCTGGAGAAGATCCTCTCCTACATGGACATCGGCAAGTCCGAGGGCGCCAAGGTGCTGCTCGGCGGGGGACGTGCGGATCTGGGCGGAGAGCTCTCCGGCGGCTACTACGTGCAGCCGACCATCTTCGAGGGCACCAACGACATGCGCATCTTCCAGGAGGAGATCTTCGGGCCGGTGGTAGCGGTGACCAAGTTCAAGGACTACGACGACGCGATCTCCATCGCCAACGACACCCTGTACGGGTTGGGTTCGGGGGTGTGGAGCCGCAATGGCAACGTGGCCTACCGTGCCGGCCGCGCCATCCAGGCCGGACGCGTGTGGGTCAACCAGTACCACGCCTACCCGGCGCACTCGGCCTTCGGCGGATACAAGTCCTCGGGTATCGGCCGCGAGAACCACCTGATGATGCTGGACCACTACCAGCAGACCAAGAACCTGCTGGTTTCCTACTCGGAAGACAAGCTGGGCTTCTTCTAGGAGCAGTAGCTGCCACGAGCAGCATGAGATGACAACAGACCTCGAAGGTGCGGGGCCAGCCGGGACAGCGTCCGGGGATCGATTGGCCTCATCCCCCGCACGCCAGCCGGCACCCCGCACCTTCGAATGCCATGCAAAGGACAAAGTACATGAGCAAGATGAAAGCTGCAATAGTCGAAGGCTTCGGCGAAGAGTTCCAGGTGAAGGACGCCGAGATCCCCGAGCCCGGCCCCGGCCAGGTGCTGGTGAAGCTGATCGCCTCGGGCGTCTGCCACACCGACCTGCACGCCGCCGAGGGCGATTGGCCGGTCAAGCCGAAGCTTCCGCTGATTCCCGGGCATGAAGGCGTGGGCATCGTGGAAAAGCTCGGCGAAGGAGTCACCGAGGTCGCGCTCGGGGACATGATCGGCAACGCGTGGCTGGCCAGCGCCTGCGGGCACTGCCAGTACTGCCGCACCGGCTGGGAGACGCTGTGCGAAGCCCAGTCCAATGGCGGATACTCCGTGGACGGTTCCTTCGGCCAGTACATGCTGGTGGATTCCCGCTATGCCGCGCACATCCCGGAGGGCTCGGATCCCCATGAAATCGCGCCGGTGCTGTGCGCGGGAGTGACCGTCTACAAGGGCCTGAAGATGACTGAGGTCAAGCCCGGCCAGTGGGTGGCTATTTCGGGTATCGGCGGACTGGGCCATATCGCGGTGCAGTACGCGGTGGCCATGGGCATGCGGGTGATCGCCATTGACGTGGCCGATGACAAGCTGGCGCTGGCTTCGAAGCATGGAGCGGAAATCACCGTCAATGCCTTCGCCCAGGACCCGGCCGAGATCATCCAGCAGAAGGTTGGCGGAACGCACGGCGTGCTGGTTACGGCGGTGCATCCAAAGGCGTTCGGGCAAGCGATCGGCATGACCCGGCGCGGCGGAACGATCGTGTTCAACGGGCTGCCCGCCGGTGATTTCCCCGCACCCATTTTCGACATCGTGCTCAAGGGCCTGACCATCCGCGGATCGATCGTGGGAACACGGCAGGACATGATCGAGGCGCTGGAATTCTATGCGGCAGGGAAGATCAAGCCGACCTTCCATACCCGCCCGCTGGAAGACATCAACGCCGTATTCGACGAAATGCGCCATGGCAAGATCGATGGGCGCGTTGTCATCGACTACGCCGGCAGGGCGTAGCCGGATCCGCAACGGTTGATGGCACGGTACCGGATGCGGCTTTTCGAAGCGGCATCCGGTACCGGTGTCCTGGCCGCCCTGGCCGAGCGATGGACGGTGCGGCCCAAAAAGAGGACACTGGCCACAACGAGATAAATCCGGACGTGGACAACGAGGCAGGAGCAGGACATGAGCACCGTAACCGAAACGCGCGCCGCAATCGAGGGCGAAGAGTTCTCGCGGGTGGCCTTCACCTCCGAAGCCCTGGACCTGCTGCGCAAGCTGTGGGGGATCCACGGCCCGCTGATGTTCCACCAGTCCGGAGGGTGCTGCGACGGGTCCTCGCCGATGTGCTACCCGGCCGGCGAGTTCCGCACCGGGGGATCGGACATCCGGCTCGGCGTGCTTTCCCTGGACGGCGCTGATGGCACCGCTCTGGGCGACATCGATTTCTGGATGTCCAAGGAGCAATTCGAATACTGGAAGCACACCAAGCTCACCGTGGACGTGGTCAACGGGCGGGGATCCGGTTTCTCCGTCGAAGCCCCGGAGGGCAAGCGCTTCTTGATCCGCAGCGAGATCATCGAGTTCCCGGCTGGCCCGAACCCCGACTAGGCTTGGCCCATGCGACTGTGGTCCCTGCACCCCTCATTGCTCGACGCCAAAGGGCTCGTTGCCTGCTGGCGTGAAACACTGCTGGCCCAGAAGGTGCTCGCAGGCCAGACCAAGGGCTATACCGGGCACCCGCAGCTTCTCCGGTTCAAGGCGCAGCCCGCCCCGCTGGTGCATATGGGCGGCTACCTGCAGGGCTTGTGGGACGAAGCGGCTGTCCGGGGCTATCGCTTCGACGCCGCGAAGATCCTGCATCCGGCAGCCGCCGCGCAGCTGGAAAAGATCCCGGTCACCCAGGGGCAGGTGCACTTCGAGCGCGAGCACCTGCTGCGCAAGCTCTCCGTCCGGGATCCCGCGCGCATCGCCCGCTTGGAACCGGCAGGGCAGGTGGCCCTGCATCCGCTGTTCGTGCAGGTCCCGGGGCCAGTGGAGGCCTGGGAGAAGGATGCGCTCGCCAGCGGATGAGCTGCTGGCCCGGCAAAATCCTAGAGCAGCTCCGCGCGCAACTGTGCGGGGGACTTGGGCGAGAGCAGCCCCGGGGCCACATCGTAAACGGTCTGCGCACCGGTGATGCCGCGCTGGTTCATCCGGAAGGCGGCCCGGGCGTAAGCTACCAGCACGCTGGAAGTGAATTCCGGGTTGGAGCCAAGGGCCAGCGAATACTCGATGACCTGTTTCTGGCTCTCGCTGGTGTTGCCCGAACGGATCACGAAACCGCCATGCGGCATGTCCGAGTGCTCGGCGGCGAGGGTCTGCGCGTCGATGAAGTTCACGGTGGTGTCGTACTGGTCGAAGTAGTGTTCCATATTCACAATCAATTCGCGCACGGTGTTTTCATCCGCACCGTCTTCGAGAACAACGTAGCATTCGCGCTGGTGCTTCTCACGAGTGCTCAGTGTGGGGCGTAGTCCCGCACGTACCTGCTCAATCGCTTCCGGGCTAGGGATGGTGTACTGCACGCCGCCGGCAACACCGGGCACGCGGCGTACCGCATCGGAGTGGCCTTGGCTCAGCCCGCGGCCCCAGAAGGTGTATGTTTCCCCGTCGGGAAGCAGCGCTTCACCGTAGACGCGGTTAATTGAGAACATGCCCGGGTCCCAACCTGCGGAGATTAGCGCGGTCTTGCCGGCCGCTTTCGCCGGTGCGTTGACCGTCTCATAATATTCCGGGATGCGCGCGTGGGTATCGAAGCTATCCACGGTGTTGAATAGGGCAGCCATGCGGGGGCCTTGTTCGGGTAGGTCTGATTTTGAGCCACCGCAGAGGATCAGCACGTCGATATCGTCAACGTGGTCCCCCAGGACATCCACCGAGTAGCGTGGTGCAGGCTGAGCCAGCTGAAGGGTATCCGGATCGCGGCGGCTGTAGACGCCCACCAGTTCCATATCCGAATTTTTGGCAATTGCGGCTTGCACGCCGCGGCCTAGGTTTCCATATCCGGCAATACCGATGCGGATTTTTGAAGTCATTTGATTCACGATCCTTTTGATCTGGCATAAGAGCCTCGGTCGATAGTTGGCAGCGGGCAATTAGCCGTGCCGGAGAAGAAGGGGCGAAAGGCGCCGGTCACTTCGCGCCAACTATGGAGTATTCCAAAGAATCACACCGAAGCGTGAATACCTTGCGTCTATATTAATTGCCACACTGGTGAACCGAAACCCTTGGACACCGGGAAATCCATCAGAGCCCTGCCCTGGGTGTTCACTGTGGCTGGCGCGCCAGAACTGCTAATTGCAGATGGGGCGAGGAAATCGTGGAAATCCAATAGCCGGACACAGATCCTGCAAATGTTGAAGCTATGAGTACTGCACGAGCGGCATCCACCGACTGCGACCATCCGACCGTCTTGCGCCGCGCTTATCTCGTCTGCCAGCTCCGCGGCCACTTCCCGGTCATGGGCGATCATGCCGGTGGTGCCTCCGCAAGCAGTTGCTGGCTGTGAGGATCAAATGCTGAGCTCGGCTCATCCTGGAGAATTATTCTCGTCTTGCCGGGAAGCGCTAGGCCAAGCAACACGCGCTGGGCCTAATCGCCGGGAGTTCCTGCGCTCGCCGGCCGGCACGGTCCGGTCACTATTTGCCGTTCTGCTGGATCAGGTCTAAATGAGCTTCGAGCTTCTTGCTTGCGCGTCCGAGATGGTCAGCTAGGGTACTGGCGGCGCCTTGCGCGTCGCGGGAATTGATCTGGTCCAGCAGCCTTTGATGCTCTGCGGCAATGTTTTCGGTACTGAGCAGGGTGGCATCCTGGACATGCGTCATACATAGGCGGATCTCGTCACTGAGCTGTGCATAGATTGCGCTAGTTCGCGCCGAATCGAGGGCGTTGACCAGTGCCGCGTGGAACTTCAGGTCCGGCTCGATGATCTGCGCGGGCGAAGCGTCGGCCAGAGCAGTGATCTGCGCGTTGGCTTCATGCGCGGCCTGCGGGACATGGCCGGTGCTTGCCAGTAGGCGCACGGCCTCGGCTTCGATAATTGCGCGCGTTTGGTAGATATCCTGAGCATCGGCCGAATCGAGGACGGTGACGCGCGCGCTCTGATGCGCGTTTCGGGTCAGCAGTCCACTGGCTACCAGATTTTCCAATGCTGCCTTCGCCGTGGGACGCGCGACTCCATAGTGTGCGGCCACGTCTACCTCACCTAGCGGGGTGCCGGGAGGGAGTTCACCGTCGAAAATTCTGCTTCGCAAATCATTGATCATCGCCTGGACTACCGAGACGACACCTAGTCTTGCGGACATGAATTCCCCTTCAAGATACTTGCTAACCCATTGATTATCCCATAAAGAGCACTAATATAGCATGTGTACTTGTTAGACAATATTGACCTTAGGTAGGCTGGGCCTACCAACGCACAGGAGCGCATCATGGCATTGAGCACGCCGGCACTCGGAGAAACCAAGGTTTCCCGAAGCATTCTTGATCTGGTCGCCGAGCCCGACCGCGTCAAAACCACGTCCATCGACCGGGTGGCCTATGCCTCGGACGCCTCGCATTACCTCTACACCCCAGAAGCCGTGGTGATCGCCAAGGATGCGCAGGAAGTCTCGCAGTTGCTGTCAGCCAGCATGCGCGCCGGACAACCGGTTACCTTGCGTTCGGGTGGAACCTCCTTGGCCGGCCAAGCCAGCGGCGACGGGCTGATGCTCGATGTGCGTAGAAACTTCCGTGGCATTACCGTGCTGGATCAGGGAAAGCGTGTGCGTGTGCAGCCCGGTGCGACGGTGCGTCAGGTCAATGCGAGGCTCTCGGTCTACGGTTACAAGCTAGGCCCTGACCCCGCCAGTGAAGCTGCCTGCACGATTGGCGGAGTGATCGCGAATAACTCATCGGGTATGGCATGCGGCACCGAATTTAACACTTACCGCACGTTGGAATCGATGACCTTTGTGCTGCCTAGCGGGACCATGATCGATTCCGCGGCCCCCGACGCAGATGCCAAACTCGCCGCCGCCGAGCCGCAGCTTGTGCAGACGCTGACCCGACTGCGTGATCGAGTACGTGCAAATAAGAATTCGGTAGCTCTTATCGAGAAGCATTTCGCGCTAAAGAACACCATGGGCTACGGCATTAATTCATTCCTCGATCACGATTCGCCGGCGGAGTTGCTAGCCCATCTGATCATTGGTTCCGAGGGCACCTTGGCCTTTGTCGCCGAAGCGATCTTCAGAACAGTTCCCATCCGTAAGCTCGCAATTGCAACCTTGGCGGTATTTGATTCCTTAGATCAGGCCACCCGGGCGCTTCCGGACCTGCTGGATTCTGGCGCGGCAACGCTGGAACTCATGGATTCCACCTCACTTCGCGTAGGCCAAAATCTACCCGGGGTTCCTGAGGCAATCATGGGGTTTGAAGTCAAAGAACAAGCAGCACTGCTCATTGAATACCATGCAGACCATGACGAAGAACTTGCCGGACTGCAAAGTGCCGGTCAGCGTCTGATAGATTCCGCCGCTCTGCGTGCGCCAGCGATCCTTTCCCAAGACGCTAAAAACCGTCAAGCCGCTTGGAAATTCCGTAAAGGACTCTACGCTTCCGTGGCCGGGGCGCGTGTCTCAGGCACAACCGCACTACTCGAAGACGTAGCAGTCCCCGTCGATACGCTGGCCGAAACCTGTAGCACCCTGCAGGAGCTCTTTGACGAGTATGAGTATCAGAACTCGGTAATCTTTGGTCACGCCAAGGACGGAAATATCCACTTCATGTTGACTGACCGCTTTGAGGGTGACACTGCGCTGAACCGCTACAACGCATTCAACGACAAGATGGTTGAGCTGGTACTTTCCAAGGGCGGAAACCTCAAGGCTGAACACGGCACGGGTCGTGCGATGGCACCATTTGTGCGTCGCCAATACGGCGACGAACTCTACGAGGTGATGGTCCAACTCAAGACCGCCTGTGATCCACGAATGATGCTCAATCCGGGCGTTATTATCGATGAAGATCATGCCGCACACATCCGCAACATCAAGCTCAACGAGACCATTGAGGTTGAGGCGGACCGCTGCGTTGAATGTGGTTACTGCGAGCCGGTATGCCCGTCCAAAGATCTGACGCTTACGCCTCGTCAACGTATCGCCGTGCGCAGGGCTATTGCGAAGGCAGAAGCCGAGGGGAATGAAGAACTCGTCGCGGAGCTCGAACGCGACTATGAATACTCGGCGGTGGAAACCTGCGCGGTAGACGGTATGTGTGTCACCGCTTGCCCAGTGCAGATCAACACGGGACTGTTGGTTAAACGGTTACGCCGCGAGGATGCCAAGCCAGCCATGGCTGCTGGGTTCAAGGCTGCTGCCAAGGGCTGGGGTGCGGCAACCCGAGTTGGCTCGGTGGCACTGAGCATGGCAGATAAATTCCCTACCCCGCTGGTCCGCGGAGCTACCGAGATTGCCCGCAAGGTGGTGGGGGAAGACACCGTGCCTCGTTATGACGCAGATCTGCCTAAAGGCGGTAAGGCACGTAAGCCGCTGACGGGAAACCTTGGTGCCCCCGGCGTGGAGCCAATTGCTATCTACCTGCCCGCTTGTGTGAATTCGATGTTTGGGCCTGGCACTGAGGGGCAAGGCGTAGCTCCAGCCTTTGAACAACTGCTGAAGCAGGCAGGCGTCTCTGTGCTGGTTCCGCAAGGGATCGAATCGATGTGCTGTGGCACCCCATGGACCTCTAAAGGATATGAGGATGGTCATGTACTTATGGCAGAACGAGTGCGCGCTCAAGTTCATGCAGCCCAGCCAGGTTTTCGCTTGCCGGTCATTTCTGACGCCACCAGCTGCACCGAAGGCTTTGCTCACACATTAGAGGAGCACGGCTTTGAAGTTGTGGACCTTTTGGCCTTCACTTCCCGTCACCTGTTGGGCAAACTTCCGCCGGTCACGCAGATTGATTCGCTAACTTTGCATCCCACTTGCTCTTCGACTCAGATGGGACTTAATGGGGACCTGCAGAAGGTCGCCGAGGCAGTGGCGCAGAAGGTCAACATCCCGATGAATTGGGGTTGCTGTGCCTTCGCCGGAGATCGCGGCATGTTGCACCCGGAACTGACCGAATCCGCCACTGCTCGCGAAGCTGAGGAGGTGCTTGAGTTAGACGCTAGCGCTCACGCCTCGTGTAACCGCACCTGCGAGTTGGGCATGAGCCGAGCTACCGGCAAGGATTACCGTCATGTAATTGAACTGCTGGCTCAGGCAACCGCAGCGCACTAGCCAAGGCTCCCGCGTTAGTTGACCCTGCGTATCTCGACAGGCAATTAAATAGTTAGGCACCTTCGAAATTCTTCGAAGGTGCCTAACTATTATCCTTTAGCGCTAAAGGGTGCTGATGTTTCCGTGACCAGTCAGCATCTGCCCCCAAGTTTTTGCAGATGATAACTTTAGCCACAGTGCGAGATCGGACCGTAAGCGGTACACCTCTCACGGTCGAAAACCTCAAGTTACAAAAATCTTATCTATGAAATTGTTCTACAAACGAACAAAATCTCATCTCCATACAAGTCCGAACAACAATAACTGTGTACTCAACAGCCCCAGGGGCAATAAGTATGTATATGCGAATCTAGGCATGAATTATTGTTCTGCCCATAGGTGGGTACTTGGCGATAGATAGTTGTAATCGGTGCTGTTTATTAAATCTTCCGTCGTAGAATTAAATCAAAGCGCGGAACATCATCGGGCGCCATAAGAAAAGGAAGCAACGGTGTCGAAATCTGAGGAACAGTCGCACTCGACACTGTCGGCTTTTGATCTCATTGCCGAAGATCTGCAACGTTTGCGTCTTGACGCCGGAGACGTTCCCTACGCTGAAATCGTTCGACGTATTTCTAGCCATCGTATTTCGCAAGGCGTTGATCCTGGGGCGTCTCGACCAGCGAGATCAACGGTGTACGATGCCTTTCGAGTTGGGCGTACCCGACTCAACGTGGAACTTATTTCTGAAATTGTCTGTGCTTTAGGTGGCACGGAAGAGGACGTTGAAAACTGGCGCAACCGATGTCTACGGGCCAGAGCTGACCGAGTCACTTATGTGCCGGAGCCTGAAATTCATCCGAATTCTCAAAGTCTAGACATGGTTGAAGACTCGACCATTACGCAGATCGAGGACAGTACACAAAGAAATGAATCTAATAAATCTCGGCGGCTAGGAAGGAGAATGCTGCTGATTGTTAGCAGTACTGCGCTCAACTTATTAGGATTCTGGCTGGTAGCAACACTGGGGATACCGCTTTACCTAGACATGCTGGGAACTGCGATCGTCGCGATGGTTTTAGGGCCTTGGGCGGGAGTTGCCGTGGCTATCGCCACGAACCTCTTGGGGAGTTCGATTACAGATTCTTCTTCGCTGGCATTCATTCTGGTCAATGTCACCGGTGCCCTAGTTTGGGGATACGGAATTCGGTGGGTGCGCCGTGAAAGAAGTCTGAAACGGTACTATCTGTTGACGTTTTTGGTCGCACTATCTTGCAGCGTGATTGCGACGATTCTATTGGTCGTTGTTTTTCATGGTGGAACTGGTCATGCCTCAGAATTAACCCGGGCAAATTTGGATTCCTATGGAATGCCGTTGATTGTGACCGTATTTGCGTCGAATTTCCTATATTCCCTAGCCGATAAAATGCTAACCGCCTTTCTGCTCGTGATGGTCTTGGTACGGCTAAGACGTTGGGTAAACGGTTCGAACATTGTTGATTTGGAAGCCGATATTTCACGTCGGCTTAAAGATGAGGAACTCTCAAAATGATCTCGAGCTAGCGCGATCAAGGATTTGTACCTTATTCTTATACCTGTCAGGGACCGCCTCAAAAAGGTTCCGGCGCTCTCAAAAGGGGCGATACCCGTTGCTAATAACAACCGGTAACGGCAGACATATATGGAATTTTCTTCAACTCCTTTTTAGGAAAAGAGTCCATTATGTCCAGCGTTTCAGCTGCCATCGCCCATGCCCTTAAGCCAATTGCGCCACAGATTTTTGGTCTCATGGGCAACGGCAACGCACACTTCCTCGACGCCGCAGTTCGTGCCGGCTTTGATTACACCGCGGTACGCCACGAATCTGCAACGGTTTCCGCGGCAGACGCCTACTTCCGAATTTCCAATCGTCTGGCGATTGCTTCGACCACCTACGGCGCGGGCTACAGCAATGCCGTCACCGCGCTAGCGGAGGCCGCCGCAGCGCGCACCCCGTTGCTGCTTGTCACCGGAGATGCGCCAACCACGGGTCTGCGCGCGTGGGATATTGATCAGGCGGCCATCGACGCAGGAGTCCGAGCAGTACGCTACGTGGTGGATCGCCATACTCCGGGTGCCACCGCACTAAAGGCCGCCGCTCACGCACTACGCGAGCAAATTCCCGTGGTTCTTGCCATCCCGTATGATCTCGCACCGGTATCAAGCCTCGAAGGTGAATTGCCAGATTTTGCATCCCTGCGTAGCACCCCTCCAGCACCAGAACTGAACATCTCGCAGATCAGCGCCATCACCGAAATCTTGGCTGGAGCCCAGCGTCCGCACATTCTTTATGGTCGCGGAGCCATCGAGGCTGCCGCCGAGATCACTGAACTTGCCAAGTGTCTGGGCGCTACGACCTCCGGAACCTTGCTGGCCCGAGATCTGCTGGACTACCCCTATGATCTGGGTATTACCGGAGGTTTTTCCACGGAACGAAACGCGCAAATCATTGCGCAGTCTGATGCCGTGCTGGTACTTGGCGCGGGACTGAACCAATTCACCATGCGCTTTGGAGAGCTAATTAATGCGCAGGCGAAGGTGGTGCAAATTGATTTAGCAGCCACCGCAACAAATTCCCGCGTGGATTACTTCGCCACAGGGGATATCAGGGCAGCAATCCGTGGCTTGCTTGATTGCTACGACGGCCAGAAATCTGCATGGGCTTCCTCGGTAGACCTTAGCTTGGTGCGCGCCCGCCCTCTAGGTGATGAGCTTGCCGCCGATGGCCTACTTGATCCACGCCGCGTAGCTAGTGAACTGGAGAAAATTCTTCCCCCAAACCGGGTGCTGGTGCAAGATGGGGGACACTTCATTGGTTGGGGACCCATGTACTGGTCAACTACGGGCGCTAGGTCGTTGACCTGTGTTGGTACCGCTTATCAGTCAATTGGTCTAGGCATTGCTTCGATGGTGGGAGCCGGAGTCGCGGCCGAGGGACGTACCGTAGTGCTGGCCGCCGGGGACGGGGGATTCTTGATGGGACTGGCAGATCTGGAGTCGATAGTCCGCACTATTAGCAGTGGCGTCATCGTCATCTACAACGATTCCGCCTATGGTGCAGAAGTTCACCAGTATGGCTCAATTGGTCTTCACGAGGACCCCATGCTCATTCCAACCGTCGACTTTGCGGCACTGGCTAGCGCGGTAGGAGCCACTGGTATCCGGGTGCAATCCGTGGCTGATCTTGCAAAGGTTCAGCAGTGGGTACAGCACGGATCGAAGGGCATTTGTCTGGTGGATGCGCGCATCTCACCGAACGTTCGGGCACCTTATATGGAAGAAGTGCTGGAGGCTAACGCCAAAGCCGCCGCGGCGCAGTCATCACAATCCGATTAAGATGCTGGAAAAGTAGTACTGATCCGGCGTAGGGTGGCAGAGTGCGCAAAGTTTTAGCAGGAACGGTAAGCCTAGGTTTGGGAGCGCTTTTAATGCTTCCCGCCGCTGGCGCAATTGCCGCCCCCTGGGAAGCGCAAGATCCGCGCCCTGCGCCGAGTCAAGAACCCTCAGAGACATCGCTGCGCGTCGCGACCGTCGATACGCAGATTTCCCGCGAAATTGACGGGCAACTAGCCACCGACCTCTTACAAGGCGATGATAGGCAAGCGGCGCTAGCGGCGGATAATATCACCGCAGCCAATGCTGATGTTGTGGTCTTGACCGGTATGGACGCAAATGAGCAGGCCGTCGAAGTATTCCAAGATCGCTATCTTAATAACCCGGATGATGCGCGTGCGGATGTCGAGTACGACTACGTGTACTTAGGTGTGGGGTCCAAGGGTAAGCCCAGCGGAGCAGACCTGAATGGGGATCGAATTGTTGGTGGCCCCGAGGATGCTTGGGGGCAAGCGGATTTTGAGGGCCAAGGATCCGTCGTAGTGCTCTCCAAATATCAGATCACCCCTGACCAGGTCACCAGCGTCTCGGAATTCAAATGGGACCAAATGCCCGAGAGTCGTCTTGATGACTCTGGGCTCAGCGGGGCGTTGGCAGCATCAATTCCTGTAATGAGTAGCGGGCTCTGGGATATTCCCATTGAGTATCGTGGAAAACAGGTACATCTGATCGCGGTCCAAACCGACGACAACTTCGCTGGATACTCATTCGCCGAATCACGAGAACTGGACCAACTGCGTGTGGTTGACGATTACCTAAATGGCAAAAAGTACCTGCGCGACGACCAGTCCAAGAAAATCGATGGTGTTGGGAATGCCCCGTACATTGTCGCCGGAGCACTAGGTCAGCAGCCATTCTCATTGACTGCTCGTGATGGTTTACTGAAACAGATAAACCGTCCGGACGCCATCAGCGATTCGGGAAATTACCTTGTTCCAAGCTCTGCTTGGCAAGTACTTGGGCAGGGGCATATTGGCGACCGGGAGCCGGCACAGGCTCAATCCGTGGACGGCCCACCTCAGCTTAATAATCCTGACCCTGCACTAATTTGGACCGACGTTCAGTTCTAGGCTTCGCGCATTAGCAGGCGTCTAAGATACTTGTTGAGGAATAAACCTCTAGGGTCAACTGCAGTACGTACAGTTTGAAAATCACCAAAACGCGGATAGCACGCTGATAAATCTGCTGCGCCCAGAGAATGTTCTTTGCCCCAGTGGGGGCGCCCGTCAAACTCGCGCAGTATCTTCTCCACCTCAGGAAAGTACTGTGGAACGTCATCATGGATATATTGATGCACTGCAATGTATACGCTGTTTCGTCCGCTGGCGGTGCCTAACCAGGTGTCGTCTGCGGCCGCTGTTCGAACCTCTACGGGAAACACCACCTGAGCGGGAACACTATCCAAATACGAGCGCAGTTGAGCGAAAGCCGAGGTGAAGTTCTCCAGTGGAATAGCGTATTCCATTTCGGTGAAACGAACGCGTCGGGGCGAGGTGAACACCTTGTCCCAGCGGTCGGTGTACTCCCTATTTGAAAGTACAGAGGTAGCTAGGCGGTTCAGCTTCGGGATCCACTGCGGGCGTAATGCGCCGAGGGTGCTAATTCCTTGCAAGGCACCATTTGAGACCAGCTCATCGTTGACCCATCTGGAGAACGAATTCATTCTTGGTAGGCTACTGCCCGCTGCTAACCGTGTATTAGTTTTGACAATCGCCCGCTTGGTGCCGGGGAACCAGAAAAATTCCACGTGGTCGTTCTGTTTGGAACGGTCGATAAAGTTTTGTGCTATCTGCTCGATGTCTTCCACCCGCTCTACCGCGTGCAATAAGAAATGCGGGACACAACGCAACCTGACATGTGTGATCACACCCAGCGCGCCAAGGCTTACTCTGGTGGCGTGAAAAAGTTCGGGGTTTTCCGTCGCCGATGCTCGCTGATGAGTCCCATCGGCGAGCATGATACGAATCCCGGTGACGGCACCACTAAAACCAGTGAAACCAAGACCAGTCCCGTGCGTTGAGGTGCTAATAGCACCAGCAACGGATTGCCGATCGATGTCGCCCATGTTTTCGAGAGCCAGATTAAATGGTTCAAGTAGCCGAGGAATCTGCCATAAACGGGTACCAGCCCGGAAGGTGACTTCATGGGTGAATGCGTCGACTTCTTCGATTCCTTGAAAACCGTCAAGACTCACTAGTACTCCGTTGGTTTGCACCAATGGAGTAAAAGAATGCCCGGCGCCGACGGTACGCACCGTCAATCCTTGATCCGCGGCAGCGCTAAAAATCTGCGGAAGCTGCCCCGGATCTGAGATGCTATGCCACTGGGCCGGAGTCGCGGTGACGGTCCGTGAAAAGTTGGCGAAGCGCCTCACAAGAAAGCCTTTCCCTCGCCACGGTAGGTAGGCCAGTCATCGACTATCTGTCCCTTTGAATACACCGCTAGCCGATTGACCCGTTCGGCCGGTTCCCCGGCTTTGGCGTGACGTAACCAGATCGTGTCGCCAATCTTGAGTTTGCTGGCGGCCGCTCCCTTCAAGGGGGTCTGCACCTCGCCAGCGGCTTCCATCTGCAGATACTTCAGTTTCTTAGGCCAGGCAATCTGTGGCAACCGGCTCTTGCCCGCTGGCCCGGAAGCAACCCAGCCGCCACCAAGAATGGTGACGACATCGGGTTCGGGACGACGTACGACACTAAAGCCTAAATATAGGGCGGGGGTGGGCCGAAAGTATCTAAAGGAATCAAACAGCGCCGGGGCGAAGAGTCCAGAGCCGGCAGCCACTTCGGTAATCGCGTTCTCTCGCGCGGTAGTTTCAAGGGAACCGGTGCCCCCGGCGTTAACGAACCGGAGGTTCGTCACCTCGTTGACCAGCCTGATCGTTTCCCCTCGACGTTCGGCCAGTTCAGCAGCGCTGCGTTTACGGATGTTGCGAGCGAGCAGAGCTTTGAGTCCCAAACCGCCATCGGGAACCGAAGCGATCTGCGATTCGTAGCCCATGAGTCCATCAACTTTAAAACCCTTACGCTTAACTACCTGCTGAGCCAACGCTGCCACGTCCTGGGGATCGTGTAACGGCGAACGAGCAGCGCCCAATCGGAAAGTAGCTGTTGGGTAGTAGGAAGCATCAAGTTCTAGAGCTACCTTCAATTCCTGATGCCCCACGGCGATCTTGTCGATCAAGTCTAATTGGTCGGTATCGTCGATCATTACCGTGATCTCTTGTCGTGCTTGTTCGCTAGTTGCCCATCTGCTGATGGCCGCTGGGTCTGCCTGCGGGTAGGCCACAACCAAGTCCTTGTAGCCGTGGCTTGCTAACCAGAGGGCCTCGGCAAGCGTGAAGCATAAAATACCTTTAAATCCAGGTTGCTCCAGAACTCGGTCTAGTGCACAACGCACCCTGAGGGACTTGGAAGCCACCCGGATAGGTAGGTTTTGCGCCCGTTCGCGTAGGGCGATCAGGTTATTATCAAACGCTTCTAAATCGAGCAAGGCCAACGGGCGTTCACCCATTCCAGCCTTATCTAGTGCCTGATTGTAGCGTTTGGCCTGTGCATTCTTCATAAACCAACTCTTGCACCGCGGTCCAGACGATTCAAGGGAAAAATCTGCAGGATTAGAGATTCAATAATTTTGCGGTGAAAATCCGGCATTTTCTCGGGAACTATCAGGCTCGAGCCATTAGTCTGGGTACATCATGAGCAAAGATCCCATTTCGATGACATTTATTGATTCGAGCGGCAAACCGCGCTCGGCCGTTCAAGACGCCATCATGCGGGGCGTTGGTGTGCAAAGACCCTTGGTGCTGGCATACCTCAAGCGGCTACGCGCCAAAAATCCGCAGGCCTCAGCCGCGGAGCTGGCAAAGACCGTTGAGCGCGACTATCTAGTAGTGGTTACAGGTTCAGGTGCTGCCGTCGGCGGTACAGCTGCCGTACCAGCGGTTGGTACCGCGGTGGCGCTTGGGCTTTCTTTGGCTGCCACCCTTGGGTTCTTAGAAGCCTCTGCGCTCTATGCGCAGTCTTTGGCAGAGCTGCACGGTATCGCCATTGATGACCCCGACAGGTCTCGTTTGCTGGTCATGGGCGTACTGATGGGTGAAGAAGGCAGCTCGATGATCTCCGCATTGACAAGTCAAGCGGCGGGACGAGGCTCTGGACCGGTGCAGGGCTGGGCGCGATCTTTTGGATCTCATAAACCCGCTAGTCTGGTGGCGACGGCGCAGAAGAGCCTGCAGAAAAAATTCATCCGCAAGATGGTCGGTACCCAGGGCGCGAGTATGCTCGGACGTCTGGTTCCCTTTGGCATCGGAGCGGTAATCGGCGGAGCAGGCAACCGTTATCTTGCCAAGAAGGTCATTGAAAACGCAGCGGTGGCCTTCGAAGGAATCGATACCATCTCAGCGGGACAACTGGAGTTAGATGACCCAGATAGTCTCGATACCGAGATCGTGGAGAAGAAGCGAAAGCGCAAATAGTTTTACGCTGAAAAACAAGCGTAAGTGTTTCACATGAAACACTTACGCTTGTTTTTGCGCTACTAGCCCTTTGAAGTGCGACGGTTCTGCCTCGAAGTCCCTGCGATTAACGCCAAGGCAATCAGAGATAAGAGCATGACAAAACCGGCATAACCGTAAGTGACATTCTTCAATCCGAAGCTCGGGATCAGCAGCCCGGCGATGAGCGTTGGTAGCCCAAATGCTAGATAGCTAACCAGATATACCGAAGAAAGCGTACCTCCGCGTTGTAGTGCTGGAACGCGCTCCACAATGGTGCGTAAGCCACCCTGGAAGGCACCACCCAAGCCGATGCCACCAATAATGCTTGCGATGAAATATACAGCGACACCTTCCGTATAAACCGCGAGCACGAGGCAAGCAGAACCTACGATCAAGGCCGCACAGCCAAGGACCATGACCTTGAGTGCATTGAACCGGAAGGTGAGTACACCGAGTATTGAACTGGTACCGGTCACCGCCATTATGGCTAAAGCGCCAAGTGTGGGCGACTGAATATTCAGCAAGGTTTTGCTGATGCTCGCGCCGAGCCCCAAATTCATTCCGACCAGTGCCCAACTGGCAAGCAGTGCGCCCACAGCAACGAAGAATTCGCGGCGTACTTCTTTGGGGATCAGCACCGAGGGGACCAACGAACGAAGTACGCCTGGACGGCGAGGGTGGCGTTCCTTAAGTAAGCACGCAGGGATGAGGGCAAGGATCAGAAGCGAGGCCACCACTAGGTAAGGAACCTGAAATGGGTGTGGTGCGAACTGGACAAGAATTCCACTAAGTAATGCGCCGAACCCAATAGCCGCCGGTGGCACCGCGCCGTTGAGCATTGCGACTGTGCCGTGGCGTGATGCGGGAGAGTAATCCAAAAGCGCGGCACCCAAGGTGCCAAATCCAAGACCCGAGGCGATACCTTGCAGAACTCGAGCAATCAAGAGGGCGTTAAGCGAATCGGCGAACGCCATGACCAGCATCGATGCGGCAGCGATCAGCAATGCGCAAAAAGCTACGGGGCGCCGACCAATATGATCCGACAGTGCGCCACAGGTCAGTAAGGTGACCAGCAGGCCGAGGATGTATACGGCGAAAACGCTACTGACTTCTAGCGGGGATAATCCCCATTGCTCGGAGTAGAGCGGAAAGAGTGGCGAGGGAGTGCCGGAGTGTGCCGCGATGAGGCAAAGGCCGATCAGTGCGGTGGTGAAGCCGAATTTATCGGTGACGAAGTTATTGGCGTGTGCCACGAGATCTCGTTCTATGTTGAAGTGATGGGGGACTGGGAGGCAAATGCCTAGGGTTGTTCAGCCAAGAGGCCGCGGACGGACCAACGCACAGTTTCTTCGATGTCTGCGACAGCTACATTGTCGGCATCGCGCATCAGTCGAAAGACCGCAGCTCCATAAACCACGTCGATGGCCATCTCTATATTCAGCCCCGGCGCCAGCTGACCCGAGGCTAGGGCGCGAGCGAAAAGTGGTTTGAGGGCTTCTCGCCGGGGTGCCAAATAGAACTGATCGATGTACGCTGCGCTTTGTGGTTCCAAGGAACAAGCGGCTAAAAGCTGGAAAAATACTCGGCCGCTCTGCACACTGCGAAAAGTGAGTGATGCGACCGTGGAATTGACGAGATTTGTCAGTGGGTCACCAGTTGTGGGGAATTGCAGCGACTCACTTGTGACAAGTCCAAAAGCTTCGGCAACTATCGCATTTTTGGTGGGCCAATGCTTATATAACGTCGCCGAGCTGACCCCCGAATATTCAGAGATGCGTTCAACTGAAATTCCTCGGAATCCGACCTCGCGTAGTAGTTCAGCTGTAGCCTTCAGGACTTTTTGATGGGTTGCCACACTGCGTGGGCGGGTGCTGACCGGCCAAATTTCCTGATTCACGGTAATCCTCAAAACTAAAGTGTCACTTTAGTTTAGCAATAATCATCCGAAAGCCGTGACTCCGGATATCAAAACGGCCGGGCGTTCCCCCTGCAACAGGGGAACGCCCGGCCGTTAGGCATCGGCAATAAAAGTTACCGAGTTGAGGCCTGCGACATGATGAGTTCCAATGTGGCGATTGCACCGTTGATATGTAAGGACTCCAAAGCCTCTAGGTAGGGTTTGGTGAATCTCTCGTCGTTGACGACATCGCCAAACAGATCCTGCTGACGCAGGAACGCCAAAGGATCTTCGGCATGTTTCGCCGCGGCGGTGCGTACCTCGGAGGCCAGACGATCAACGATCTGGATAGGCTCTCCGACCTCGTCGGTGCCTTCGGCATAACGAGCCCAGCTGGCTACGATGGCGGCAGAAAGGCTCACATCACGATCTGCGGCAAGGTTTTCGCGGACCACCGGCATCAGCCACTTCGGAATGCGGTCTGACGAATCTGCGCAGAGACGTGCAATCGTGTCCGCAACGTACTCGTTGCTGTACCGTTCGATCAGTTTGTCCTGATAGGCTGCCAGATCCACTCCGGGAAGAGCTTCTAAGGTTGGTTCCGCCTCGGTCCGCATATAGCGAAGGAGGAACTGCGCGAATAGTTCATTGCGTGCCACATCATGGACTGCACTGTAGCCGGCCAGATGGCCAAAGTAGCATAGCCCCTGATGAGTAGCGTTGAGCAGACGCAGCTTCATCAGCTCATAGGGCACTACATCGGCAACTATTTGGACGCCGACCTGTTCGAATTCTGGACGGCCGGAGACGAATTTGTCTTCCAGAACCCACTGCACAAAGTCTTCGCAGACCACGGGCCATGCGTCTTCGATGCCATAACTATCGGTAACGTCTTGGCGATCGGCTTCGGTGGTGACGGGGGTGATGCGGTCAACCATCGAGTTGGGGAACGGAACGTTGGCTTGCACCCACGTGCCGAATTCTTCGTCCAACGCAGTTGCGAAAGCGCCAAACATCTTTTGCGCCACCTCGCCGTTGCCCTGAATGTTGTCGCAGCTCATGATGGTGAAGGGGTCGAGCCCGCGTTCGCGACGGAGCTTCAGCCCGGCGCTGATCAGCCCAAAAGTAGTTTTTGGTTGCGCGGGGTCGTTCAGATCCGCGACGATTCCCGGGTTTCCTAGGTCAAATTCTCCGGTGACCGGATTGACGTTGTAACCGCCTTCGGTGACGGTCAGCGAGACAATTCGAATGGCGGGATCAGCAAGTTTCTCCACCGCGGCATGCGAATCATCTGGCGCATACACGTAATCGATGATTGATCCAATGACCCGCACCTCTCGGCTACCATCCGGGTTCTTCACGACCAGTGTGTACATTCCGTCGCTGTCACGCAACGTATCGCGCATGCGGGCGTCGGAAGGCATAATGCCCATGCCACAGATTCCCCATTCCAAGGCTTGACCCTGATTCATGAGACGGTCCAAATACATGGCTTGATGGGCGCGGTGGAATCCGCCCACGCCGAAGTGAACGATTCCGGCGGTGACCTTGCTTCGGTCATAGGCTGGTACTGCTACCTCGGACGGGATCTGGGCCAATGTTGCGTTCGAAAGTTTCATGAGCTCCTGGTCTCCTTAGTAAAATGAGAAATTTTTGGGTGGCTTTCTGCTTAGCCGACGTGCTCGGTGGCAGGGGCTGAGACGCCATTAAATCCGGGTTGGGTTCCACGCAGTGAGTGCGACATCAATGCGGCAACCAGATAAAGCGCGGCGAAGAGATACACCATTCCGGCCGCGCCCAAGGTTGTGTAGAGCAGAGCGACCAGCAGTGGGCCGGCGAAGACCGCGGCGCCAATGCCCAAATTGTAGGAGGCCATGGCCGCTCCTGGGTGCTCCGGTGCCAATGACACTGCGATGGCCGACAGGGGAACAAAGCCGGCGAGGCCAATTCCGAAAACCGCACCGATGAGCAGCGTTAGTGGGTAGGCATAACTTAGGCCGTGATCAATAGCCCAGGCCGGGACCAGGTAGAGGCCCGCCATGGAGATAGCGCAGAGAATCGCTCCAAACCAGACCACGGTCTTGGACCATCCAAGCTTGTCGCCCAACGCTCCGAAGAAGAGGTTGAACGGGATGTTCACCGCGTAAATTACCGTGGTGAGAATCAGGAACTGCCCCACGCTCCAGTTGAAACGATCCACAAATAAGGCGGGGAAGAATACCGCCATACCGTAAGTCGGTACAGAGTTGATGGTCCGAGTGAGCATCACCATCAATGCCTTGCGGTTGCTTGTTAGCAAGCGAAGTCCAAAGCTCATGGTCTTCCAGACCTGCTCTGGATTGTTCACTAGTGGCGCGCGACCGGTTTTTTCCTTGACCCCAAGTAACGCCACAGCTGCGCCAAGTATGACCAAGGCCAAGGAGATCCACAGCGTCTGGTAGTAGTTCAACCCGAAAATTTCCAGTGAAGCGGTGGCCGTCAACGCGCCCAAGGTTGGCAGTCCGGCACTGAATGCCACATAGAACCAACCAATGGCCACCGCTAAACGCTTAGCATTTGCAGTGGCGGAGATCCATACGAGGAATCCGTACGCGAAGAACGGATAGCCGAAGCCGCGTAGGCCGTAGGCAATGAAGACCAACACGACATTTGAAGAGTTCAGTGCGACAAGCAGGAAAAAAAGTTCGAAGACGACCCAGATGGATGCGCCAATCAACATCACCTTGCGTGGCCCCCACAGATCTGAGAGCGATGCCGAAAGGAAAGCTGCGATTGCCACTGCGACGCCGTAAACGGTGATGAGGGTGCCGGCGAGAGGAATGGAGAAGCCGTGTTCGCCAGTCAAATACGGGGTGAGGATGTTTGTTTCTACCCCGTCGCCGATCATGAAGAGGGTCAGTCCAATGAAACCCCAAAGTAGCGGTCGAGGCAGGCCCATGCGCTCGAGCAGCCCTGAGCGACCCCCAGCAGCCGGGGGTGAATCGAGGTTTGAAGGTTCCGAGATCATGGCGCTCCTTTGCGTGGGACATAACTGTCGCTCGTGACGAAACTAATCTAACACCAAATAAACAAACTCAACATCTTTTTTGTTAAATTTATTGCTGGATTGTGATGTTTTGAGAGTGTGGGCGCAGCATCTATCATCGAATATGTGAGAAATGATGAGCTGAGTGAGGAGATTGTCGTGTCGATGAGAATCAATGGGCTACCTCCGGAGAGCCGGCGGGATGAATTAACCCGCTATGTGAACCACTCGCACACTGCGCGCGTCGAAGATCTGGCTGATGTCTTTGGTGTCAGTTCCATGACCATCCATCGCGACCTTGACGTGCTAGCTAGCGAAGGGCGTCTGGAACGCATCCGTGGCGGCGCTCGGGCGATCACCGCGCGCTTGGCCGAACGCGATGTAAGACTACGTCGACACCTGAACGCACACATCAAAAAGCAACTAGCCAACACCGCAGCCCAACTTATCGAACCCGGCTCGGTGATTGCGCTTGATGATTCCACCACCGTTGGGGAACTAGGCCCACACCTAGAAAGCCGTCGGCCCTCGACCGTAATTACTCACTCGTTGGCATTGATGAATTCCGTGGCTACGCATCCGGGCATCGCGCTGGTGGGGCTGGGTGGCCAATACTATGCCGAAACGGACTCCTTCCTCGGATCCGTGGTCGTCGAGCAGGCTCAGCGGCTAACCGCGGATGCGGTTTTTGTCTCCACCACGGCGATCAAAAATCAGTCCCTATTACACCCGGACGCCGAGGCAGCGCTCACTAAGCAGGCGCTGCTGAAAACCGGGGGACGAAAAATTCTGATCATTGACTCCAGTAAGTTTGAGGGATCCGGGCTCTATCATGTGATGGGTTTGGAAGAATTCGATGACATCGTCATCGACAAACAACTGGCCCCAGAGCTATTAGCGAACCTAGAGTCGTTGCAGCTAAACGTTCACCTCGCCGATACCTCACCGAAGGACTAGCCATGTCACCGACTTATGTCTTAGGGATCGACTCGTCGACTCAATCGTGCAAAGCCCTGCTAGTCGACGCTGAGACCGGGCAGGTGGTAGCTTCTGGTCGCGCCGGGCATCCAGGCGGGACTCAAGTTGATCCAAAACAGTGGATTGAGGCATTGGAGCTAAGCGTCGCGGGGCTTCTCGAGCGGGCCTCTGCGGTATCGGTGGCTGGTCAGCAGCATGGAATGGTGGCTCTCGATGCACAGGGCATCCCCGTCCGCGACGCCATGCTGTGGAATGACATTTCCTCCGCAAAGCAGGCCGAAGAGCTAATTGCAGAGTTAGGCGGTGCGCACGATTGTGCGCAACAAATCGGTAGCGTGATGGTTGCGTCGCTGACCGCCTCGAAACTGCGTTGGCTTCGTGAAAATGAGCCGGAGAATGCCGAACGCACGGCGGCAGTCCTTTTGCCCCACGACTACCTGACCTGGTATCTGGGCGGGCGCAAAGAAATGACTACCGACCACGGGGACGCTTCGGGCACCGGATACTATTCGACAGCGCAACGTCGGTTCCTGCCCGAAGTGGCCGCGAAGGCGCTCGGCAAGCAGGTGGCTCTTCCGCGCTTGGCCGAAGCAAACGAGATGGTTGGACGCAGTTCCACCGGTCTTAAGATCGCTGCCGGTACCGGAGATAATATGGCTGCCGCTCTGGGCTTGGATCTGCAACCCGGAGACGTCTGCGTGTCCATGGGTACCTCTGGGGTAGCCTCTGCGGTGGTGGATCGCAGCGTACATGATGGGAGTGGCTTGGTCAGCGGATTTGTTGATGCCACCGACAGGTACCTGCCACTGGCTTGCACGCTAAATGGTGCACCGGTTCTTGACTTTGGGGCACGGATGCTAGGCGTGAGTCAGAAAGAATTCTCCGACCTGGCGCTAGCTGCTGAACCTGGTTCCGGCGGCGCGGTCCTGCTTCCCTACTTTGGCGGGGAACGCACTCCCAACCGGCCCGATGCCACTGGAATGATGCATGGTTTACGCACCAGTACAACGCGCGAGCAGATCGCTCGAGCCTATGTAGAAGGCCTCTTGTGCTCCATGAGGGATGCAGTGGCTGCGTTGGAAGATGCGACGGGAGTTGAAACGCGCCGTATCTTGCTGATCGGCGGTGGCGCGCAGTCCGAGGCGGTACGCCGCATTGCGCCGCAGATCTTTGGTGTGGCGGTAGACGTGCCACAAACTGCCGAATATGTCGCCTTGGGTGCTGCGAGGCAAGCCGCGTGGGCGCTAAGCGGCGCCAGCGAGCCACCGACGTGGAACGTTGCGGATTCCACTAGATATGAAGGCGAAGCGCGCCCGGAAATCTATGAACGTTATGTGCATACACGGGATGCCACCGCCGGCTGGAACTAATCAGCTCGCGGCGGTCGGTACCGCCAGCAGGGAGCGGTTAACGCGGGACTAAGTAGTGCAGGGCCGCCGAGAATACCCTAGGGCTGGGGGAGGAGAATCCCCGCGGTGCCAGCATGGGCCTCCATCGGCAACCGAGATGAACGGCTTGGCCGTTGCCGAAGTAAAAAGTTGTATGAATAGTTGGCTGAATTAGGCCAATGAAAAACGAAAAGTTGCGACGGATTCCTTCAATATAACGTCACGTAGGACTTCGAAGAGGCCGGCGACCAGCAATGGCAACGCAATGCCTAGGATGGCGCAGAGTGAAAGGTTCAGCACCACTGCAAATATCAAGCGCCGTCGACAACAGTGCGGTACCGGGCGCGGACTAAGAGCCGCGCAGCGGACCCGGCGTGCTAGGCCGCCTGCCAACTTGCCGGCGGTAAATCCAGCACAAATTTCTGAGCGGAAAGTCTCGCGTTCGAGTCAGTGGGGAGCGCGGTTATTGACCTTTGATACGTGGGGAATCAGGGCGTGCCCGTCCCTTGATCGGCACTTCGTCCGTCTAAGGTACGCAGGTGCCAAGCAAACAACAAATACTTTAAAAATTGTGTTTGATATGCGCAAACTTCTAGTAAAAATGCCTAGGCCAAGGCTAGGCAGATGCCTAGTGTGATGGCGCGCACAACCTGTCAAGGTTGAATCCATCAATGGCCGCCAAGCAGCGGTTGCGCCCTGTCGGGCCCCATATGAAGGATGGAGCAAACCACATCATGACTGAGACTCTAAACGCCGTATCCGAGGTGCTCGACAACGCGCTTGTTGACAGCCCCGAAACCGGCGAATACCGCACCAACCGAAACATTTTCACCGACGAAGAAGTTTTCGAGCTGGAAATGAAGCACATCTGGGAGGGCAACTGGGTTTACCTGGCCCACGAATCGCAGATCCCCAACATTGGTGACTACTTCACCACCAACATCGGCCGTCAGCCGATCATCATCTCGCGCAACAAGCAGGATGAGCTCAACGCCATCATCAACGCTTGTAGCCACCGCGGCGCAATGCTGTGCCGTCGCAAGACCGATAACCGCACCACCTTCACCTGCCCATTCCACGGATGGACCTTCAACAACTCGGGCAAGCTGCTCAAGGTTAAGGATTCCCGCGGAGCCGGTTACCCGGAGCAGTTCAAGCAAGATGGTTCGCACGACCTGACCAAGGTTGCCCGCTTCGAGAACTACCGCGGCTTCCTCTTCGGCTCGCTGAACCCCGACGTTCCATCGCTGGAAGAGCACCTGGGCGAAGCGGCAAAGATCATCGACATGATCGTTGACCAGTCCGAAGAAGGCCTAGAAGTCCTGCGTGGCTCCTCGACCTACACCTATGACGGTAACTGGAAGCTACAGGCCGAGAACGGCGCCGATGGTTACCACGTGTCGGCAACCCACTGGAACTACGCGGCCACTCAGGCACGCCGTGCCTCCGGTGAGTCGAGCAACGACACCAAGACCATGGATGCCGGCGGCTGGGACAAGCAGGAAGGCGGCTTCTACTCCTTCGACAACGGCCACCTGCTACTCTGGACCGAATGGCTGGACGCCGCAAACCGTCCCTTGGCCGAACAGCGCGACGCGCTGGTTGCCAAGTACGGCGAAGCTAAGGCCGACTGGATGATCGGTGTCTCGCGCAACCTGTGCCTGTACCCGAACGTGTACCTGATGGACCAATTCTCTTCGCAGATCCGCGTGTTCCGCCCGGTCGCCGTAGATAAGACCGAGGTCACCATCTATTGCATCGCTCCCAAGGGCGAATCAGACTCTGCCCGTGCCAACCGCATCCGCCAGTATGAGGACTTCTTCAACGCCTCGGGTATGGCTACCCCGGATGACCTGGAGGAGTTCCGCTCCTGCCAGAAGACCTACATGGCTACCGCGGCGAAGTGGAATGACATGAGCCGAGGCGCGGCACACCAGATCACCGGTGCCGACGAACGTGCCAAAGCCATTGGCCTGGAACCAATCGCCTCCGGTGCACGCACCGAAGACGAGGGACTGTACCCCATCCAGCACGGCTACTGGCTTTCGGCTATGCGCAACGCGCTGGCAGCCGAACGCGAAGCACAGAACTAAGGCCGAAGGGAAAATTCACATGAGCACCATTGCATTAACCGAGGCAGCGACGTCCAACGGCACCATCACCACCGCCGATGTCGCACAGTTCCTCTACCAGGAAGCCCGCTTCCTCGATGACCGTGACTTCGATCGCTGGATTGATTGCTACCACCCGGAAGCCACCTTCTGGATGCCAGCATGGGCCGATGACGACAAGCTCACCGAAGACCCGCAGCGCGAGATCTCGTTGATCTACTACGCAAACCGTGGCGGTCTGGAAGACCGTGTTTTCCGTATCAAGACCGACCGTTCCTCGGCCACCTCGTTGCCTGAACCACGCACCGGACACAACATCAACAACATTGAGATCGTTTCAGTTGACGGGGACAAGGTTGAGGTGCGCTTCAACTGGTTCACCCTGTACTACCGCTACCAGAACGTGGACACCTACTTTGGAACCTCGTTCTACACGATTGATTACTCCGGCACTCAGCCTGTGATCACCGCAAAGAAGGTAGTGCTGAAGAACGACTATATCCACCACGTAGTGGATATCTACCACATCTAATTCGGCCGAGAACACCCCGGTCAGCCCGTGATGCGTCGAGCCTTTAGCTCGGCGCATCACGGCCAAGAACTTCCTGCTGCGCTGTCAGCATCATTTTGAAAAGAGCCCCATTATGACTTATCAGGTCGCCCTAGCCTTCGAGGACGGGATCACCCGCTTCATCAAAGTTGGCCCCCGCGAAACCGTCGCCGACGCCTCCTACAAGGCAAGGATCAACATCCCGCTGGACTGCCGTGACGGCGCCTGCGGCACCTGCAAGTCGTTCTGTGAATCGGGCAAGTTTGACGGTGGCGATTACATCGAAGAGGCGCTGACCGATGACGAAGCCGAGGCCGGCTTCTGCCTTCCCTGCCAGATGGTTCCGGAATCGGACCTGGTCCTGCAGATCCCCACCACCTCGGATGTGGCTAAAACCGCGGCGAGCGTCTACGAGTCAACGCTGACCGAGATCCGCCGCATTTCCGAAACGACCTACGCCTTCAGCCTCGAAGTGGACAACCGCGAAGAGCTGAACTTCCTGCCCGGCCAGTACGTGAACATCGAAGTTCCCGGCTCCGAGGGACAGACGCGCTCCTACTCCTTCAGCTCGGGCCCCGAGGTGAGCACGGTGTCCTTCCTGATCCGCATCACCGATGGGGGACTAATGTCCACCTACATGCGTGACGTGGCACAGGTCGGGGACCGACTAAACTTCACCGGCCCAATGGGCAGCTTCTTCTTGCGCGAACCAAAGCGCCAGTCGCTGCTGCTTGCCGGCGGCACCGGTCTGGCCCCACTGCTGTCCATCTTGGAAAAGCTTGTCGGCATGGACAACGCACACCCGGTCCACCTGATCTATGGCGTGAACACCGACACCGACCTGGTTGAGCTGGACGTGCTTGAAAACTACACCGCGCGTATCGAAGGCTTCAGCTTTGACACCGTGGTGGGCGACCCAAATAGTGCCGCGGCAAAGAAGGGTTACGTCACCAACCACTTCGAACCACAGCATCTGGCCGAGGGCGACGTGGATATCTACCTCTGCGGTCCACCTCCAATGGTCGAAGGCGTCCGCCGCCACCTCGAAGGCGAAGGCATCAAGCCACAGAACTTCTACTTCGAGAAATTCGCGCTCGCGGTACTGCCAGATGCGGCGCCGGCTACCGAGGTTGCAGCCCCTGTGGAGCAAGCCGAGGCAGTGGTTGCGAGGGCAGTCACCGAATATGAAATCGGTGAGGAACACGCAACTTTCCAGGCGCAGTTTGATGCTCGGATGGCGCTGGAACTGGCGATTGTGGAACTGACCATGGGCAGGTTGACCGAGCAGCAGCTGGGAGAGTTTAAGATCCTGGCAGAAATCGCAGGAAAGACACTCGATGGAGAAAAGTTCGTCAATGCCGACGAATTTACCGTCACCAACGACGCATTCCACGAGTTCTTGTTCACCTGTGTGGGCAACGAACACCTGCTGCAGGCTTATACCCGACTCGAAGTACCGGCAATTATGGCCAAGGTCTTGCGACAAGAACATTGGATCGATGGAGCGGTGGATAAAGACCATCTGGACATCGTGGCAGCTTTTGAACAGCAGGACATCACCGCGGCACGTACCGCGATCATCGCGCACAACGAGCATGCCAAGGCCACCATGGCTGCCGCATCCAAGGAACTGAACAAGTGAACGGCGCCGACACCACGAGCAATCTGACCAAAGCTGCAGGCTTGCCCGAGTCATTCCATGCCGGACGTTTTGCCGGCAAGGTAGTGATGGTCACCGGTGCCGCACAGGGAATCGGCTGGTCAGTAGCTCGGCGTATTGCTGCCGAGGGCGGAGACCTGGTGCTGGTTGACCGAGCCCCATTGATCCATGAAGTGGCAGAGGGTTTGCGAGCTCACTCGGCGCATGCGTTGAGTGTTACCGCGGATCTGGAAACTTACGAGGGCGCCTTGGCGGCGGTTGCCGCCGCCAAAGATGAATTCGGCCGGATTGATGTGCTGATCAATAACGTGGGCGGAACCATCTGGGCCAAGCCATATGAGCATTACACACCACAGGAAATTCAAAAGGAGATCCAGCGTTCGCTGTTCCCCACCCTGTGGATGTGCCGTGCAGCCTTCGAAATGATGATTACCGCCGGTGGCGGCACCATTGTTAACGTCTCCTCGGTGGCCACTCGTGGCATGAACCGGGTGCCCTACGCGGCAGCGAAGGGTGGGGTGAAAGCAATTACCTCGGCGTTGGCCATGGAAGGAGCACCGCACGGAATTCGTGTGGTGGCTACCGCCCCAGGTGGTACCGAAGCGCCAGAACGTCAGGTCAAGCGCGGCCCCGCCCCACAAGGCGAGCAGGAGCAGGCCTGGTACCAGGCAATTGTTGACCAGACCGTGGACTCAACTTTGCTCAAACGGTATGGAACCCTGGACGAGCAGTCCGCTCCGATCGTGTTCCTAGCCTCAGATGAAGCCTCTTATATTACCGGCGCAACCCTCGCGGTGGCCGGCGGAGACCTCGGATAGTTCGACTGATTATCGAATGAAGCGGCCCGTTGCGACGGGCCGTTTCGTTAATCATCTTGATCCCGGTGCAGTAGCTGTACCCGCCGGGCACGTATTTTCTGGGGCACAACGAGGTGCCCCCAGATACCGCAAATGAACGGAAATCACGTGATGACCAGCCCTACAATAAACAGTTCCAAGCAAGTGAACACGGTACGTTGGGTGGTCACTATCGCCGCCATCGCACTGATCTTTGACGGTTATGACCTGGTAGTTTTCGGAACTATCGTTTCCACCCTGCTCGCAGATCCCAGCCAGCTGGGACAGCTTGATGCCGCTGCCGCAGGACTTCTGGGAAGCTACGCCTTGCTAGGCGTGATGGTTGGTGCGCTGACTACGGGTGCCATCGGTGATTATCTAGGCCGCCGCAAGGTGATGCTCACCGGCATCATTTGGTTCTCCATTGGCATGGCGCTCACCGCTTTTGCTCCAGACTCGTTCTGGTTCGGGATCTTGCGCTTCCTCACGGGCATGGGAGTGGGTGCATTGGTGGCCACCGCTGGTGCCATTGTGGCTGAATTTGCACCGAAAAACCGTCGTAACTACTACAACGCCATCGTTTATTCCGGCGTGCCAATGGGTGGTGTGCTCGCCTCGCTCCTGGCGATGCTACTGAGCGACCTCATCGGATGGCGTGGGCTATTCATGATCGGTGCTTTACCGTTGCTCTTCCTACTGCCATTGGCCTGGTTCAAGCTTCCGGAATCCCCTCAATGGCTGTTGTCACGTGGTCGGGTAGCCGAAGCACAAGAAATGTCGGCACGCACCGGAATTGTTCTTGAGCTACCAATCGATGCTAAAGCCGAGAGCTCTAAATCAGAAGCAGTGGGTTTCGCGGCCCTGGCTACCAAACGCTACGCCTTGCCAACAGCCCTGCTGGGCATGATGAGTTTTGCAGGATTGTTGCTCACTTACGGTTTGAACACCTGGATGCCGGAAATTATGTTGCAAGCCGGTTACGGTAAATCCCACTCGTTGTTATTCCTCTTGGTACTCAACCTTGCAGCGGTATTTGGCGGATTGCTTGCCTCGGTCGCAGCAGACCGTACCGGCCCCAAACAGGTCATCGCGGTGACCTTCTTCCTAGCTGCCCTCGCGATGGTGTTGATGACACTGAAGTTGCCGCTGCTGTTGCTCTTAGCACTAGTAGCGGTGGCTGGTGTGGGAACCATCGGTACTCAGGTGCTGATCTATGGATTCGTCTCGAATTATTACCACAGTGCCGCTCGTGGAGCCGGCGTTGCGTGGTGCGCCGGGTTCGGCCGCCTCGGCGGTATTTTCGGCCCGCTGGCCGGGGGCATGCTGCTCAGCGCAGGAGCAACCCCTGGAACTGCGTTCTACGTTTTTGCCGGTGTTGCTATCGTTGGAACATTGGTCACCACCTTTGTACCCATGTCTCGGTCCAACGCGCTGCAGCCTGCGCGTGAGCTCGTGGTGACTGGCACGGAAAAGTAGTTGCACCATCTATTCGGTGAAAAATATTAACAAGGGGGTGGTGGGTTTGAAATTGAGCCAGCAGGAAGCTCAAGACGCACTCGCCACCCTTTTGCGCGGCGCGGAGCAAGGACGCAGTGCCCTCGCCGTGCTGCAAGGGCCACAAGGTAGCGGTAAGAGTACCGTCATCCGACGGATGCACACTCGATCTCGTGCGGCGACCGTCAGCATGGTGACCGCTTCTCGCTGGGAGGCGGACGAACCAGCGGCTGCACTTGGGCCATTGCTGGAACCTATCGGTATTGGAGCACCAGCGGATCTGGGCCCCGCCTTGTTGCATTACCTTCGTGCGGAACCAGAGCGCGCCCGGGTATTGGTGATTGAAAACGTGCAGTGGGTCGATGCTCAGAGCCTCGCGGCGGTGCGCTACGCCTGGCGGCGATTGCGCACCGAACGAGTGCTCATCGTCTTGGCAATTCGAGATAATGACCTAGCCATGTTGCCGCCCGAAGCCCGGGAATTTCTTGATGACAGTGAATTGACGCGGATACGACTGGCCTTGCCAACGTCGGCACAAATCGGTGAGATTGTTTTTACCCGCTTGGGTATTGAGCTGCCGGCGATGGCTGCCGAGCAGCTGGTGGAGTACACGCAAGGCAATCTTCAGACGATCCTTGATTTAGTGCAGGAGAACCCGGAACAAAGCTGGGAACAATGGAATCGGTGGCCACCAGCACCACGGGCCCTGTCGTTACATATCAAACGCTTACTCGAAGAAATTGAGCCACAGGCCCGTGCCATTCTGGAAGCGGCCACGATTTTAGGCGTACAAGCCAGACTCGATCTTATTGTCAGACTTGCGCAGGTCACCGAGCCATTAAGCCCGCTGCAACAGTTAGTCGATGTCTCGCTGGTGCAAACCCACGGGCACAGCGGCATGGTGCGGCTAGGATTTGAAAGCCAGCTGACTCGGATGGCGGTCTACCATCAGATTCCTTTGAGTACGCGGATTCGGTTGCACACCGCCGCGGCGAAAATTGTGGAAGGCCACGGTGCCATGCTCGGCCACCGGGCTGATGCCAGCCTCTTGCCTGACGTTGGTCTCTCCCGTGCGTTAGCCACATATGCGGTGGCCCAAGGGCAACGTGGTGAATGGTCTTCGGCGGCAACTGCCTTTTTTCGCGCCACCCACTTAACTCCCAACCCGCAGGAACGTGACTCCCTGCTACTTAAAGCGGTAGATGCCATCGTTGCTGCCGGTGAGTTACGTCGAGCCCAAACTTTTTCACACCAGCTTGCAAGTTTAGCGAGCAGTCCTGAACGAGATGTGCTCTCCGGCTATATCGCCATTTTGCAGGGGCGCGCGAATACCGCTAATCGGTGGCTCACCAGCGCTTGGCAGAATGCTGTTCAAGCTCAGGCTAGTGATGCCATGGCTGTCATCTCGCAGCGCCGGGTATTACATTCCCTCTGCCAATTGGAAGGTCAAAAACTTCTAGATTGGGCCGAGCAGTCTCTGGATTTAGCGGAGGTTGATAGTCCACTGGCTATTGAAAGCGCAGCTATTCAGGGCCTGGGGCTGGCAATGATGGGACGCCGCGACGAAGGTGAACAGGTACTTCTTGGTTTGCTCGCAAAGCTGCCTACCGGGGCTCAACGCCAACGCGCAGAAATGTCTTTGGGGTGGGTGTACTTAGCCTCTGACCGGGTGGAACTTGCTCGTCATGAGCTGACTGCTGCCAGCTCCACCGATTTCAGCGAGGGGTCACTGCGTATTGCCCTGTGGGCTAAGGCGTGGTTAGCGCGTGCGGAGTTCTTAATGGGAGATTGGGACCAAGCGCTAGAGACCGTGCGGGCGGCGCAGGCGCTTCAGGAACGCTCTGAAATTCAGGTACTTCGACCGCTGATCCAAGCCACCGCGGTAATGATCCACGCGTTGCGCGGAAATTGGGAACTAGTCGAGGTCCACCTAGCCAAATCATGGGCCAAAATTGGTAGCTATCCGGTGATGGAATTGCCTTACCGAATTGCCCGTGCGGAGGTCGCCAGAGCGCAAGCAAATCATGAAGACGTCCTCTTGGCCTTGGAACCATTACTCAAACTTGATCGTACCCAGGGTATTGATGAGCCAGGTTTCTGGACATGGCAGGACACCTATGCGGGTGCCTTGATTCGAGCCGAAAGGCTAGCTGAGGCCGAAGAGTTTATCCGACCGCTGTTAGATGTTTCCCTAGCAACCGGTCATCACAGCAGTAGCGCACGGTATCTGAGTGTGAAAGCAAGGCTGTCAGCGGCTCGCGGAGATATTGATGGTGCGCGGGAGATCTTTGAAGAGGCTTTAAGGCATTTGGAGGGCATCGGCGCCGCGTATTATCGAGCGCGAATTGATCTCTCATATGGGCAGTGCTTACGCCGAGCCGGAAAACGCGCCGAATGCGTTGCCCCGTTAACTCGGGCGTTGGCCACTTTCACGCATCTTGATGCGACCGCCTACATTGAGCGTTGCACCCGCGAGCTGCAAGCTAGTGGTACCGGCATGTCGCGCCGAAATGTGACCGACTGGTCCACCCTCACGGCGCAAGAACAGACCGTTGCCAAACTTGTGTGTGACGGCGCCAGCAACCGCCGCGTAGCCGAAGAACTATTTATCAGCACCAAAACCGTGCAGTACCACCTGACAAAAATCTACGCGAAGCTGGCCGTTTCAACTCGTACCGAACTTGCTGCACTGACCCGTGAGGGGTTCGCTGAGTAACAGTGCGCACTACTAACGCACGAGAAGTGGACTATTCCCGGTCTGTTTTCAAGGAGTTCTGCGTCGGGCCGGTCGTGAAATGTTGCCTGCCGACGAGCATCGCCGCAGCTGTGCCAGGGATCACTAAGAGCAATGGTAACCACTGGGTGAAAGCGAAAATTATCAAGACTGCAATCAGCAAGATGAGCGGGGCGCTGTAATAGACCTTTGACATGATGTGGCCTCCTAAGGGGCAACGATGTCTGCCTGAGTCTAGCCGCTATTTCTTATCGTTGGTTGTTTTTCTCGAAGATTATTCGCGATTCATCGGCTGCGTTCACGGCACCAAACCTAGTCCGTTACGCTTGCCGATTGAGAAGCTGGATGGGAAGGTTCCGTGGGATATACCTGCGGTGGGAGGCCGATAGTAAACCCTTCGGCACGCACGGCCGTGCCAAATAGTTCTATGGATTGTGCAGGATCAGCTGACCCATCGCTGAGCATTACCAAGATGCCACTGCCGAGTTGTTCGCCCACGGTAATCTTCAGATCGTCCGGGGTGATCCCTTGTTCCTGCAAGATGACTTTTGTTGCCGCGACCATTTGATCGCTGGGCGGATGACCGTCGGCAGGCGCGGCAGTGACACGACATACGCCGTCGAGATCGCCGGCGTAGACGGCGGTGACCAATGCTCGGCCAGCTTCTTCGAGGGAGGCCACAGGTTTTTCTCCATCGCAGGTGTCGCCTGAATAGTTGTCAATGGCAGTACAGCCCGAGATAAGCCCCGCGCAGAGCGCAAGCCCAAGTATCCCGGCACCTGAGGTGAGAGTGGCCTTGTGCGATTGCAAACGCTTTTGAAATGACCCATCTGCTGCCATGTTGTAGATGCCTTTACTAGAAATTAGATGGTGGCAAAGGTTGTGTAAAGAACTTCTCACAAGGTGTTTTGCTGCCTTTCTCGAATCCTAGCAACTGAAGCAATTCATGGGAAGTTTTTTAGCCCAGACGCTGCGCCAGGGCCACAAGAATTCCCTCGGGGCCGCGGATATAAGCCATTTTCCAAGAACCCTCATATGTGCCAATGCCACCCACTAGTCCATAACCTTGGGCTTTTAGGCGCTCGACCTGGCCTTGCAGATCATCAACTTCAAAAGACAGGCTTCGAATACCCAGCTCGTTGGCCATGTTCTGCGGAGATCCGCTCAGGTGCGCGGGACGAATGAAGCTGGAAAGCTCTACCGCGGTATCACCACCCGGGATACGCAACATCACAATTTCGGAACGCGCGTTGGGCAGCGCAGTGACGGTGTTAATGAAATCGCCTTCAACGAAGGTGCTCCCTTCGATTTCAAGACCGAGACGCACAAAAAACTCCGTGGCTTTCTCAAGATTTTGAACGGTGATACCAACATGATCAAACCTCAAAATACGCGGCATAGGTCAAACCTCCGGTGGGGGGAAACGTTTGCTAATTCAAGGTTGAGTCTACGAAGGTATCCGAAGCTAAGGAAGGGGCAAGCGCCTACGCTGAAGTTTGCCGTTGAGCATTCCTGCCTCCGCGCTTCCGTTGACAGTCAGTGACCTTGAGCTCATTAATTTTGCACGCGTAACGATTGATTCGACCACCAATGCAGGTGTGGGCCAAGACGGTATTCATACGCTGGGCGCCGCGGTGCGGGCCGCGGACGGCAGGGTATTTGCGGGGGTAGGCATCCAGTATTTCACCGGCGGGCCCGGTGCTTGCCAGGACCTCTTGCCATTGGCCTTTGACCATCGGGCCGAACAGGTTTGAAACCCCTGAGCTGGAGACAAAAAAGCACCGCCTAACGCTCCCATACAGCGTCAGACGGTGCTTCTAAGTTCTGCTTTACTTTACTGGGTCAAGTACGAAGTCGTAGGTGACCTGCTTGCCGTTACCGGATTCTGCTGGCTGGATGTCCAGCAGCAGTTCGGGCTTTACCGCAGTGGCGATATCATCGTCATTGTGTGCATCTCCCGGGAAGTACAGCTGCGCGGTGAGCAGCTCGTGGCCCTCGGCTGAGACCTTCAGGTGCAGGTGGGCCGGACGCCATGCGTGCCACCCGGCAGCGGCGATCAGCTGACCGCAGGCGCCGTCGGTAGGGATCTGGTACGGAGCTGGCTGCATGGTGTTGATCGCGAAGTTGCCTTCTTCATCAGCGATGAAGGTGCCGCGCAGGTTCCACTCCGGGATGCCAGGGGCGAACTGCGAGTAGAAACCTTCTTCATCTGCGTGCCATAGCTCAATCTTGGCGTTCTTCAGTGCCGAGCCATCGGTGGAGCGGACCTGACCTTGGAAGAGCAGGTTGGTGCCCTTCTCGTCTTCGCGCATCGAGATGGTGGCAGGGGAGTCCTGGGTAGGTGCTTCCGGCACGTAGTAAGGGCCCTCGATCGAGCCCTTGTTGCCTTCGCGGTGGTCGGTAGCGACCTCTTCCACGGAGTGCTCCAGCCAGACGTCGAGGAACAGTGGCCATTCGCCATCTTCGCCAACCTTGATCAGCCACGCCTTCAGCGCGTTGAACTCGTCATAGCTCACGCGCTCTTCGAGGATGATGTCATTTGCGGCCTTGACCAGCTTGCTGGCTAGCAGGTTCACGCGCTCGACTGAGGTTTCAATTGAGCCAAGTTTTCCGGAGCTGCGGAAACGGTCGGTGGCGGCGTTGCCCGACTTTGCTGCGGTTGCATCCTGTGGAGTTTCGATGGTCATAATGACTCCCCTAATCATGTGTGGTGTGACTGACGCGGATCTATATTGTGATCCCCATCATCTCGTGCGATTGATATTCAATGTAGTGCAGTGTCTATGACGAGTAAAATACTTATTTACCGTCAAATGAGATGATTTGAGTATCAATCCATGTGGGTTGGCGCACAGTTGGCGATGGGATGCTAAAAATCTTTTTAGCGTATCGAATTCGGGTGCTTAGCGAGCGGGGTCACCTTGATCTTCATGTGCGCGTACATCGGAAAGCCACTGAGGATTTCGTGCAGTTCATCATTTGATTCAACATCATAAATCGAGTGATTCGCGTACTCTCCGACAATGCGCCAGATGCCCTGCATTTTGCCGCTTTCCTGCAGCTGAGCCGAGTAGGCCTTCTCGCGGACCTGAAAATCTGCAACCTGCTCTGCAGTGAGGTGGGCTGGGAACGATACGTCCATACGTGCAAGGAACAACATGGGTTCTCCTAGGGTAAGTGGGGATAATGCTAGTCTTGGCGGTAATGCGCCAGTTTTGTTTCATCAATTCCAGCGCCAACGCCTGGAACGTTGCGCACGAAGATGCGCCCGTCCTTGATCACCAATGGATCCGCCAGCAGGTCATCGGTCATATCGAGGAAGTTGGACAGTTCTCCGGCCTTTCGGGTGGTGGCCTGATGGGCTGCGCCGAAGGTGACGGTGGCTAGCGAGCCGATCTGCGTATCTATCTGGTTGCCCATGGTGACGTCTACTCCCAGCCCGGTGCACAAGCCCAGAATTTCGGTGGCTTCGGTGAACCCCGAACGCGCGGTCTTGATGCAGATGGCGTTGGCGCCACCGGAAAGCAGTTCGCGTGAGACATCGCCAGCAGTTGGGACGGACTCGTCGGCAACAATTGGAATTGGTGAGCGTTCAACGAGTCGCTTACGGCTCAGAGTTTCCTTGGCATCACACGGCTCTTCGAGCATCGTGAGGCCAAGGTCCTCGGTCTGACGTAGAACTTCCATGGCTTCGTTGGCGGTCCAACCACGGTTCGCGTCTAGGTAAATCTCGACGTTTTCACCTAGGCCCTCGCGCAACACTCGGCATGCCTCGATATCCAGCGCTAGAGGTCGGCGGCCCACCTTCAACTTGAAGGTGGTGATGCCGTACTGCTCGCCAAAGCGCAGTGCTTCTTCGAGAAGTTCTTCGGCCGGACGGAAGCCAAGCATGTGTGAAACTCGCATGGAATCGGTGAATCCGCCGAGAAGCTTGTGTACCGGGGTCTTCACCGCCTGGCCGATAGCATCCCAGATGGCGATGTCCAGGGCGCCCTTGGCGACTTGGTTGTGAATCGTGCGGTCCATGACCTGACGAACCTTTTCGCGGTCAAAGATATCTAATCCAATCACCTGTGGACCAAAGATGTCCTGCACTATGGTGCGGATGGAGGTCTGGGTTTCACCATAGGTGTACGGACGTGGTGGGGCGTCGGCGGTGCCGATGATTCCGTCGTCGGTGTGTACACGGATCAGTACGTGGTCTGCCGTGTGCACTTCGCCACTGGCAAAACGCAATGGGTGCGTGTACGGGATGGCGTAAGGGATCGCTTCAATGCGAGCAATTTTCATTCAGAGTGTCCTTCCTCAGGAGCCAAGTTGGTGCAGAGTTTTAGAAAGTTTTGTACGAGCGGTGACTGATTGCCCAGCTTCCATGCGACCGCAAGGTCGACCGACGGTGCGTTGCGCAGTGGACGGAAAATGATCCGCTCACTGTGTGGCAGGTAATTGGAAGTAGGAACCATCCCGATACCTAAGCCGGCGGCCACAAAGGTCAGCAAGGTAGAGGTTTCGCGGGCGATCTGCGCGGTGTGCGGAATGAATCCGGCGCTGCGACAGGTTTCAACGAAGATCGTGTTTACCGCAGAGGTTGCGGGGTAACAAATGAAATTTTCGGTACGCAACTCGTGGATGTCGACAACTTCGTGTGAAGCCAGACGATGCCCGGCGGGTAACGCGACAGCGAGCAAGTCTTTCTCCAATAACGAATATTCGACCTCGTCATTGTGTACTGGCGGGCGCAAGATCGCGATATCAAGACGGCCTTCAGCCAGCGCTTCTTCCATTTCCGGAGTAAGCATTTCGCCTTGGACGTTGAGTTGAAGTCCCGGCATATGCTCGGTGGTCGCGGCGATCACCTTGGGCATGATGCGGTAGGTGGCACTGCCAGTGGAACCCAAGCGGAGCACTCCACTGGCACCGTCCCCGACGGTGCGTACATCGCGTGCAAGTTGGGTGTGTTCTTCGAGGAGCGCGCGGGCTCGTGTCAACAGCAATTCGCCGGCAGGGGTGAGATCCACTTTGCGGGTAGTGCGGATGAAAAGCTTCGTACCGAGCTGTTCTTCGAGCTGCTTGATCTGCTGAGAGAGCGGTGGCTGAGCCATATGCAGGCGTTCGGCAGCGCGGCCGAAATGCCGTTCTTCGGCTACCGCGACGAAATAACGTAAAAGTCTAGTTTCCATGGATGCTCCGATCGTCGACCCGCGCTTAAAGCTGTAGCGACGTTCATGGCAACTCTAGTCAGCCGGTTCGATAGTGAGAAATACTTATTCAATAGTTATTGAGACTGAATAAATACTAATCTTTCGATGGCTTGCAGGGAAGAGGTGTTGCTAGGCAACCCTGGAAACGTATTCTGGCAGGTCAGCCAGAAATGGCCATGATGAGCTCGCCCACGGAGAAAATCACAACGCCGGCTAGCGCGCCGATCACGGTGCCATTGATCCGAATGAACTGCAGATCACGGCCCACCTGAAGCTCAAGCTTTTCACTGGTTTCCACTGGATTCCAGGCCTGAACAGTATCGCTGACCAATCCGGCCAAAGCCGCTCCATGTTGTTCGGTCAGTGAAGCAACGCCGGAAACTAAGCGCTCCTCCAAATTCTCACGTAGCTGATGGTCATTTTGCAGACGTTCGCCAAAAGTACCCAAAGCTGAACGAAGCGCAATATTTAGTGGAGATCCGGCATCCTGCAAGGACTGAATCAACCCCGTCTTCAAAGAATCCCAGCCACGAACAGCTAGCTCACGTAGCTGCTGATCGCCTAGCAGTGAGTGCTTAAACGCCTCGACCTTGTTGATGGTTTCCGGGTCGTGCTGCATGGCCACAGTGAAATCCGCCAGCCAATCGGTCAGCGCCAGACGCAATGGATGCTGAACATTATTTGCCACTGCGAAGAGCAATCCGCGTAATTCTTGATGCACTTTCTGCGCCAGCAGCTGATCGACCATCTGTGGGACCCATGAAGGGGATCGACCAGAAACCACATCTAAGAACACCTCAGGATGCTCGGACACCCAGGTTCCGGCCCGCTGTGCGATCAGTTCTACGGCGACTTCATGATGGCTATCGTCGATGAGTTTCTGGCCTAGTGCTCCGAGAGTTGTGGACCATTCTGGGGCGACCACATAATCATTGGCTAATACCTGCAAGACGGTGAGTACCTGCTCATCATCCAGGGAATTTAATGCGCCTACGGCCAGAGTCGAAATCTGGGTGGCCGCGGCAGTAGAACCCTTCTCGCTAGCAAGATAGCTACCGGCACGAAGCCCCAATTGTGCTTGACGAAGCTTTGTGGTGATGACTTGAGGGGTGAGGAAATTCTGCTGTACAAAATCACCTAAAGAGGCGCCAAGTTCATCTTTTTTACGTTGAATCAAATTCGTGTGAGGGATTTTCAGGCCCAGAGGATGTCGAAATAGCGCAGTCACCGCAAACCAGTCGGCCACCGCGCCGACCATCCCGCCCTCAGCGGCTGACTTCAGATAACTCAAAGCAGGAATTCGCTCTTGGAACAGCACGCTGAAGACAAATAGCGCGCACATTAGTAAGAACAGCAGGGTAGCTACCCGCTTCATACTGCGAAGGCCTTCGGCGCGCTGATCAAGAAGTTCTGGCATGCGCACCACTTTACTTGTGATGGCACGCCATTAATGACGCGCGTACCGCGCATAAACCAGTAGCGTTGGAGACATGGACACGCTCTTTTACGCACATCGCGGTAGTTCGCAAAAATTCGCCGAAAATACTCGCGCAGCCTATCTGCAAGCCATCGATGAGGGCGCCGATGGAATTGAATGTGATGTGCACCTGAGTAGCGACGGTGTAGTGATCTGCCATCATGATCCAACCGTTGACCGTACCAGCGATACCACCGGAGAAGTGGCTGGATTTACGCTCGACGAGCTCAAGAAGATGGATTTCTCCTCTTATATGCCGGTGGCTGTACCGGAAGAATACGGAAGCATCAGCGACCAGCTACTTAGCCTAGTGGAGCTGCTTGAATTGATCGACGAGCGTGGGACCAACATTGGTTTAGCGATAGAAATCAAGCATCCCAGCCCGTACGGGCACCTGCTCGAAGAAGAAACACTGAAGGTCTTAGCTGGATTTAATTTTGATCCACAGACGGGACTGGCAGGTCGCCGAAGCCAGATTCAGGTGACTTTGATGAGTTTTGAGCCTGACTCAATTCGTTTCCTCGCCCAGACCGTGAATCGAGCATTGCTTTGCCAGCTGATGACCGAGATTGATCCACGGCGGGTAGCGGACTTTCTCAGCGAGGGTGAAACTATACGCGCCGGAGTATATGAAGTGATGCGCCGTTCAGTGGCGGAAGGACGGGAGCTAATCAATGCCGGAGGTGCCGGCATTATTGGCCCAGGTGTGGCCTGGGTCCGCGCCAACGAACACTTAGTGCGTCAATGGCTAGAACAGGGACTCACCGCACGAATCTGGACCGTAGACCGCCCCGCTGACGCACAATATTTGATCGACATGGGAGTCACCCAAATTACTAGCAACCGCCCGGCAGCACTGCGTCAAGAATTGGACCAAGAATGAGCACCAAGAACACCGCGACCCAAGATAATCTCTACCTGCGCGATAGCTATGTCTTCAGCACGCAAGCTACTGTCATCACTTCAGGTAACGATGAAGCCGGTTATTGGATTGCGCTGAGCCCGAATATCTTCCACCCACGGGGCGGAGGCCAGCAAGAAGACCACGGAACGGTCAATGAGCAGCCGGTGACCGTTGGACGCACCGATGACGGGCTGGTTGTTCTTTACACAACTTCCACCTTCACCGACGGGCAGGTCGTCACCGCAGCTATCGACGAAGCGCAGCGACGTAGCAACGCCGCCTTACATACCGCCGGGCATATCATCGGCTTTGCCGGCGAAAATCGCGGATGGGAACACCGTGGCCACTCACACTTCCCCGGGCAAGCACGCCTAGATTTTGATCCAGCCAGTATCGACTTGCCGCTTAATGATGAAACCGAAAAGGCAGCAGCTGAAGCTTGGTTACAGCAACGCGTTGACGAGCTGATCTCACACGGCGGGTCAATCAGCACTCAAATAGATGAGCATGGCCACCGCACGGTCACCATCGAGGGGATCAATTCCGAGGCCTGCGGTGGCACTCATGTGAATCACGTGAACCAGTTAGACGCAGTAAAAATCGGCCAGGCACGAGTCAAACGTGGTGTTTACAAGGTGCGGTACGATGCCCAGCACAAAGAGTAATTGGTTGACGCCGGCTACCAAAATGGGTCTGTCCATCGCGCTTGCGACTGGACTCTACGGGATCTCCTTCGGTGCTTTGTCTATAGCCGCGGGTCTTAACTTGTGGCAAACGGTGGCCTTGAGCGCGTTAATGTTCACTGGTGGTTCGCAGTTCGCTTTTATCGGGGTGCTCTCCGGAGGCGGCGCAGCCTCGGCTGCCTTTTCCGCGGCAACCCTGCTTGGGGTGCGCAACGCCGTCTATGGAATGCAGATTAAGCAGTCGCTTCGCCCTAGCCCTCGGGCGGTTCCCTTCATGGCACAGGTGACCATCGACGAGTCCACCGCAACGAGCTTAGGCCAAGCCAGTCTCAGTGAGCGCCATCGTGGATTTTGGACCGCGGGCCTTGGCGTTTATGTTCTCTGGAACCTCTTTACCCTCATGGGCGCGCTACTTGGCGAACGGATGGGAGATCCTGCGGCCTGGGGGTTGGATGGGGCTGCGGTAGCTGCGTTCCTTGGACTGTTGTGGCCACGATTAAAATCCGCGCAACCGATCGTCGTCGCTTGTGCTGCGGCGACTGTCACCGCGTTCGCTGTGCCCTTGACGGTTCCTGGCGTACCTATTCTGATCACCGCTGGCTGCGCAGTGCTTTTTGCGGTGCTCACCGGGCGTCACACCAAGCCGGCTACCGAACACGGGCAGCTGCAACAGGTAGATCAGGAGAAGACATGAGCGAATTGAGCTGGTGGCTTCTGGGCGCTTGCGCGGCGGCCTTTGCACTGAAAATTAGTGGCTACTTTGTGCCTCGTCGGGTACTCGATTCCCCGTTGATGAGCCATGTGGCAGCAACCCTCACCGTCGCGTTGCTGGCTTCACTGGTCACCATGAATGCGGTAACTAGTGGACAAGAACTTATCATCGACGCGCGGATCGGAGCGTTGGCGGCAGCAACGATTGCTTTGATCTTCAAAGCTCCCTACTTAGTCGTGGTGCTGGTCGGAGCGCTGGCTGCGGTAGCGCTACGCGCCACTGGATTAGCGGCGTAGACGCCGCTGGGCGCGCCGAGGCGCTTAAATTAAAGAGCTGAAGGCCGAACTTTGGGCGCGTTGAGTGCGTTGTGCTTGCGGATTGAGTTGTGTGCACCAACTTGGGTAAACCCGGAATCCACGTTTTCCGGGACTGGAATCACTGGTAGTGATTCCAAGCTCTCGTAAATGTTCTTGGGTGAACCTGAAGACTCCGAAACGTTCCCCATCTTGTACAAAAACCAACAGTCCTGCAATTTTCTCGCCCGCACTAAACGGTACGGTTCGACCGTCAACGTCGCGTGTCCAACAGGCGAGGAACGCTCCGGGTTTGGTCGGGGTGATGCGTGCGGTACGAATTCTCCAATATTGGTTCTCTACCTGAACTATGGCTGATTCGTAGTCGCTGTTTTGTTCCTCTGCCCGGATTGCGGGCGGTGTTGGGTTAGCAGTCGCACCCAACGATAAGTATCTAGTCAGTGCGCTATAGGTCATGCAACTCATTGTAGTTAAGCCACAATATATTGCGCATACAGAACATAAAGGCTGACAAGCGTGGGCGTCGGTGGCACAGTGGAATCATGATTGTAGCTTTTTCAGTTGCCCCAAGCACCGACAACCCCGATGCCTCGGTTCATGAGGCCGTAGCAGAAGCGGTACGAATCGTTCGAGCCTCCGGGTTGCCGAACCGTACAAGTTCAATGTTTACCGAGCTTGAAGGCGAATGGGATGAAGTCATGGCTGTCGTTAAGGCTGCCACAATGGCTGTGAGTAACTATGGTTCACGGGTTTCACTGGTGCTCAAGGCCGATATTCGCCCGGGATATACCGGTGAACTTGACGGAAAAATTCAGCGTCTAGAGCGCGCAATTGAAGATTCTGAAGACTAAACGGCATGATTCATCATTCTGCCGGTCGGGAGCGCGCAGCAAACGGTGATTATCTTGGATATCGTGATTCTTCGCGGGGTCACAAACCAATGGTTCCAAGTGATTGGGATGGATTTGAGCTCGGCTAAGTGTTCTAACGCGAAATAGAGTTTGCGGTCTCTGCTGTCTCCGTCTCCTGAGGTGGAGACATAAACGGAGGGTAACGGCGCACGAGGAAATTCGTTGCAAAACCACCGGCTAATGCCACGAGAGCTCCGAGCCACAGTGCATAATTCGTTTCGCGAAGTAGCCCTCCCAGAGTTGGGGCGAGCACCATGGGCAGAATATAGAACCAATGTTTGGCAGTGGTTGGCCCCCAGAGCCCTTCAAATTTTGCTAAGAGGCTAAAACTAACGATTAGTAGCAATGAACCGAAACAGATGATCCAGAAAGTCGGGGATAAACAGAAGACCAGCGTTAGACCTGTCACGACGCTGCCGCTGAAGGTCGCGAACTTCTCGTTACGATCCACCCGTGACCTTCCCTTCGGTTCGGACGTTTAAATAACTATCTACTTAGTTTTCCAAATTCCATCCGCCGTAGCAATAGTCCTTAAGTAGGAGGGCAGTGGTGCCTCGCGACGCAGAACCTGATGCTGACGTAATGTAGGAGTGTGTCACTTTTGAACGAATATCGAATCCGTCTGGCCCAGGAACAAGATCTCCGGGCAGCTCTTGAAATGAAGTTGCAAGCTTGGCGTGAAGCCTACTCGTCCTTCCGTGACGAAGGATTTTTTGCTCACCATGAAAGTCAACTGGACCAGCAGCTTGCATGGTGGGAACGTGGCTTGGCTGGGGGAGCGCAGTTCTGGATTGCCGAAACCGGGGACGGAAAAATTGTCGGCTTAGCCGGCGGAACCCCCACCATTGAAGAAGACCAAGATACCGGCGTCGATATCGAACTCGGCGTACTTTATGTGCTCAAAGAGTATTACGGCACCGGGCTGGCAGCCCATTTGATGGACACCGTGCTGTCACGGCGTGACGCGTTGCTCTGGGTGCTGGAAGGAAATGCGCGAGCAATAAACTTCTATACCAAACATGGTTTTGTTCCGGATGGCACTAGCGAAGAGCTGGTCGGATCTTGGGCAGGTCTTCGTGAGCAACGGATGGTACGTAAACATGGCTAAGACCGAAAGTAATGTTATGGTCGGAAGCTACGAGATCGCCACCGGGCTTGCTGAAATTGAACCTGACCCTTACGGCGCTAACCGTTACATTCTGAAGGTCAATGGTGTGCCTTCTTCGCATATTGATCTTGATGACCCCGGCTACCTGGATTTTGAATACATGCGTTGGATGGAACCTGTATTCACCATTGGTTTTCCCACCGAAGAATTTGATGGCCGCACGCGTAAACTTCGCGTGTTACACCTAGGTGGCGGCGGCTGCTCAATGGCTCGTTGGGTTGCAGCGACCTATGAGAACGCGCGCCAGGTTGTTGTTGAACTAGATGCAAAACTCGCCGAATTAGTGCGTACTCGTTTCGACGTCCCGCGTGCACCCTTGGTCCGGCTACGTGTGGGTGACGCCGGGCAGGTGCTCCCCACGCTCAGTGACGACAGTCGGGACATCATTATCCGAGATGTATTCGCAGGCAGCATTACTCCGCGCGAGCTCACTACCGTGGGGTACGCCCAGGAAGCTCAGCGGGTACTGGATCAAGGCGGAGTTTACTTATTGAACTGCGGTGACTCTGCGGACCTTGCCGGCGCGCGAGCAGAAGCTGCTACGCTACTTTCCGTATTTTCCCACGTGGCCATGATTGCTGATGCGCCAATGCTCAAGGGCCGCCGTTACGGAAATATTGTATTCCTAGCTAGCGACGAGCCGTTAACACTCGGCGCGAGCTTTGAACGAAACCTGCGAATTGCCCCGCTGCCAGCGCAACTGGTTGCCGGTTCTGGGGTTACCAAATTTGCTGCGGGAGCCACGCCAATTAACTAACTGGCATTCGGTAAGCGGTGCCGTCCGTGTCGCGCTGAACCAAATTATGGTCCACCATGTAACGACGCAGTAAGGCCACATCCTCATGGATGACCGCTAAGCGCTCATTGAGCTGATTTTCCCGTAAGGATTCTTGGGCGGTCAGAACCTGGTCTCGAATATGGACCATTACTTCATGGCGGGCTGTAGGACGTGCAGGTAAAGCGTTTAGCCGGGTGCCAGTAAAAAAGCGCAGTATTCCGGTGCGCTGGGTATTGGTTGCTGAGGCAGTCGCCAGGGTGTCATTCAAAAGCTCTTCATTGAGCGTCCAACCCTGGTCTGTATCAACTAACAAGCCAATCTTGGCCCAACGACGTAGGTCTTTGAGGCTCTGGGTAGAGCTGCCGAGTCTGGCTCCCTCTCCGGCTAGGACCAAACCCAGTGCCTTGCGCATATTCTGGTTCTTTAATCCCGCAGCGATTTCGACCCACTTGTTGTGTTGAGACATGTTCTTCCTTCAACGTTCAGATCATCTGGATATTTCTCATGCTACCCAGTGTGATTCACCGGGCGTAGAAATGGCTGAATTTCAACTCACGGTAATGGCTTCGAAATATGGGGAGAAGGCTGAGTCTTTGCGGTTCGGTCGGTAAGCGAAGAACATGCTTTGAGCAAAGAAAAATCGGCTCGGCTCGTGGAAACGAGCCGAGCCGATGAGTCGTACTTTTACTTACATGCCGATGGCATTCTCGATCAGTCCGATACCAAAGAAGAGCACGAAGGCTGCCGCGACAGCCCACATCAATGGGTGGATCTCCTTCGCACGTCCCTGCGCTGTGCGGATGAAGACGTACGAGATGAAGCCCGCTCCAATGCCGTTGGCAATAGAGAAGGTGAATGGCATCAGGATGAAGGTGAGGAACGCTGGAAGTGCAATGCCCCAGTCGCTCCAGTCAATCTTGGAGACCTGCGAAACCATCATGAAGCCTACGACTACCAGCGCCGGTGCGACCGCTTCAAAAGGAACAAGGTGGATCAACGGGGTCAGGAACATCGCCACGATAAGTAGCAGACCGGTCACCACGGAGGCTAGACCGGTACGTGCGCCTTCGCCGATACCGGCGCCGGACTCCACGAAGATCTGCGCCGAAGAACTCGAGGTACCACCACCGACGATGGCGCCTGCGGCGTCAACAAGCAGAACCTTGTCGACGTTCGGGATGTTGCCGTCCTTGTCCATTACGCCGGCCTCGGAAGCTAGACCCACCATGGTGCCCATGGCGTCGAAGAAAATCGATAGTAGGATCACGAAGGCAAGTAGTGACGCCGCGGTGACGCCCAACTTGTCGAAGGCACCAAAGAGATGGACCTGACCGATGAGACTCAGATCTGGCAGGGTCCAGCTTGGAAGCGAAGGAACAACCAGTGACCAGCTGTTCGTCTCCTGGTCGCCAACGTTGAAGACCGCTTCGAAAATATTCGCTAGTGCTGCGGCGGCAACAATCCCGATGAGGATGGCACCTTTAACCTTGCGAACTACCAGCGCCATGGTCAACAGCAAACCAACGACGAAGACTACGATTGGCCAGCCCATGAGCTTGCCATCAAAGCCTAGACCCACCGGTACGGTGGTGTTTGCGGCATCTGGGATGCGCTGAACGAAGCCCGCATTGACCAGACCGATGAGTGCGATAAACATACCGATGCCGACCACGATGGCGGTCTTTAGTCCCGCAGGAACGGCGCGGAATACTGCCGTTCTAAAGCCGGTGAGGACCAGCAAGAACATGACGATACCGGCAACTACCACCAGGCCCATGACATCTGCCCAGGTAAGTTCCGGATTTGTTGTCACCGTGATCGCTACGAAGGCGTTGACGCCCAGTCCGGTAGCCATGGCGAATGGGTGCCTGGCCCAGATGCCCATCAGGATGGTCAGGATGCCAGCAACGAAGGCGGTCACCGCGGCTACGCGTTGGATCCCGAGTTCACCACCGGAAGAGTCGACGCCGGAGAGCACCAGCGGGTTGAGTACAACAATGTAGCTCATCGCGAAGAAGGTGGCGATGCCGCCTCGAACTTCGGTAGCAAAAGTTGAGCGGCGTTCCGAAATTTTGAAATATCGATCAACGCGCGCCGGGAAGGATGTCTCGGTCACAGTTTTGGTGGGGGAGGGCATGGTAAAAATTCTATGACGTTTTGGGCATGGAATCATACTGATCTCACAGCTGAGTAGGCTTAGCGTGAAATCATTAGACCCAACTCACACTGTGAGACAAGATTGGAAGTACATTGGTTGTAAGAGGGGTCACACCCAATGCCATCACAGGTCAATGAGGAGCGAGTCTGATGAGTGACGAAGCACCAGTCGGAACTGAAAAAATCGAAGGTATTGTCGTCGGTGCCGACGGGTCCCAGCAAAGCAAGTGCGCTTTGCGGTGGGCCGAACGCGAAGCGGTTCGCCGGGGCAGCGTGTTAAATATCGTATCCGCCTACACAATTCCAGTTTTTGCTGCCTCGTCCATGGACGCAGGTTATTCAACTTTGGATGATGATTTAATCCGTGGAGGCGCCGAGGACATCGTGCGTCAGGCACGCGCAGAACTTGAAGGTAGCGAAGCTACGATCCGCACCTACATTGAGTCTGGAGACCCGTCCGGTGTTCTGCTGGACCTCAGTGCAGATGCCGAACTGGTAGTAGTTGGAACGCGTGGCCGTGGCGGTTTCGTGGGCCGGCTATTGGGGTCGGTTTCGTCCGCATTGCCAGCGCACGCCAAATGCCCAACGGTTGTTGTGCCGTTGTCTATGGCTAAAGAGCAGGAACAGGCTCAGGAAGACGCTCCGGAACGCCAGACCATTGTTGTTGGTGTTGACGGATCGGAACGAGCCAGGTCTGCCGTACTAGCCGCAGCCGATGCGGCGCAAGCACGAAACCTCAAACTTCGTGTGGTTTGCGCTGTTTCTCCGGTCTCCGCGGCGTTGGCCTGGATGCCAGCCACCGTTGATCAAGAAGCGGTACTTGAAGATGTCCGCTACCAAATGGACGTGGGCGAGCGTTGGATTAAGTCGCACTATCCGAATGTTGAAGTGGAAACTGATGTGATTTCAGGACCTCCGGTGGAGGTATTGATCCGCGAATCTGAGCATGCGGTACTTACCGTAACGGGCTCGCGTGGTCGAGGTGGCTTCGCCGGTATGTTGCTTGGCTCTACCAGCCAGGGAGTATTGCACCATTCGAAGGGGCCGGTCATGGTGGTACCAGACAGTGATGACCCTCGTTTGGCTGACCGAAAGAATTTCGACACTAACGCCGAATAAAAACCTTGTTGGCCCGGAAAGAGAAATCTTTCCAGGCCAACTTCTTGCCATGGATCAATAGCTCGTTGGCTAGTTAACTAGCAACGGACAAGAAAAATGCTTCCGCAGTCAGCAGACTACGGAAGCATTTTTTTCGGAGGTGAGCGGGCTTAGTAGCGTGCTGCCTTCGAATGTAGGTTGTTGACCCAGCTCAGTGGGGTCGTCGAGATACCGGCACCTGGGTTACGAGCGTGAACTACTTGGCCGTTACCGATGTAGATAGCCACGTGGTAGAACGAAGCGCCACCATTAGAGGACGAGAACACCAAGTCACCCGGGCGTAGCTCGTTCAGCGAGACATACTGAGGAGCACTCGCGTACTGCTGGCTGGAACTACGTGGAAGGTTGATGCCAGATTGGGCGAACGCCTTCTTGGAGAAGCTGGAGCAGTCAAAAACATTTGGTCCGTTGGCGCCGTAGACGTAACCCTTGCTCGGATCAGCAGCGGTTTTCAAGGCCCAAGAGATCGCAGCAGAATAGTTGCTGTTATTGCTCTCCTGCTTAGGCTCTTCTTTCTTCACCTCAGGTTCAGGCTTTGGCTTCGGAGTCACCTTGGGCTTTTCGGGGGCCTTTGGCTGAACCTTCTTAGGTTCTGGCTTCGGAGCTTCGATAACCTTTGGCTTTTCAGGAGCCTGTGGCATGACCTTTGGCTTCTCGGTTTCCTTAGGCTTGGGTTTAGCCTTTGGCTTCTGAGTTTCCTTTGGAGCCTGGGTTTCCTTTGGCTTTTCGGTTTCCTTTGGAGCCTGAGTTTCCTTCGGCTTCTCGGTTTCCTTTGGCTTCTGGGTTTCCTTTGGGGCCTGGGTTTCCTTAGGCTTTTCAGTTTCCTTTGGAGCCTCGGTTTCCTTTGGCTTCTCAGTTTCCTTCGGCTCGTTCTTCTCGAGCTCGATCACCTTTGGAGTTAAAGTTCTTAGCTTTGAGTTGTCGCCATCTTCGGAATCAAGAGCTTCGAATTCCTGGGGAGTTTCTACAGCAAGTGGTTGCGCAGTGGCCAAGTCATCTTTCGAGACCGGCTCATCGGCCTGCGGAGTCTCGATGACTTCCTTCAGGGCCGCTTCCTGAGCTTTTTCTTCTTGCTCGGCGATCTGCTTACGAACTACTGCTTCTTCTTTTTCCTTGAGGACCGAAAGATGACCAATAAGTTCGTCGCGAAGTTCCTTCTGAGGAGTGATCGACGATTCGTAGGTGTTCAGAGTGGAGGTAGCGGTAGTCGCAGCCTCGTCATAGTTCGCTGCAGCAGCCTTAGCGGCCTTCTGAGCGGTGTCTGCGTACTCTTCCCAAGCAGTGACGAGGGCTTCGGCTTCAGAGGCCGTGTTGACCGTCTGGGAGCGATTCTCGCTCAAGGCGCTCATGGTGGCGGCCTTGTAGAAGATGTCGTTTGATTCATCATCCTGTAGCAGGATGCCAATGCTGGAGTTGCTGGCACCGTTGCGGTACATATCCGAAGCGATAGCGCCAAGGTCATTGCGACTCTGGGCTAGGTACTGCTTCGCATATTTGACCTGCTCAACTGCTTTGTCAGCCTCGGCTGAACGCAAATCGCGTTCCTGCCCGGCAGTCAGCAACGATTCCTGTGCTTCTAGAGCGGCGGTCTCAACACGCTGTAGATCAGCACGGCTTGAGGCAAGCGATGCTTCGAGGCGGGCAATCATGTTGTTAGTGGCGTTCTTGTCCGACTTGGCAGCCGCTACCTCTGCCGCTGAGGGCAAAGAGGTGTTTGACGGTGCAGCGGCGACCGAAATAGCCGTGGGAAACTTCGCCGACGGTGCGGCAGATGCCGGGACGGCGCCAGCAAGACATGAGACTGCTAGGGCCAGGGTGCACGCGGCAACGCCGAGCGAGTGGCGGTTCGCCATATCGTTCCTCACTAGATTCAGGTGATGACAGTTGGGAAAAGGACCAATCGTAATTTTTCGAGATCGAAATGTTGCAATTTGGTCAAGGTCCCAAATAGCACACTAGGCCAAAAAAGAGGTGCTTGGCAACACTAGTCACACCAGTCACAAGAATTACATCGATGGGATTTCTGCCCCTAATTACGGAGTGATATGGACGAAGGTGGATTAAAAGGTATGGTTTTAGGGTTTTTGGCGGGAAGTAAAAGTCCTATAAGTGCCAAGCTTGATCACGTTTGATTCGTTATCTTGACTGTGCGGCAACGCAAAAATGTTGGAACTGGGTCCACGTTCGTTACTTTGTCGCGCGACTAAGCAAGATGAGGGCTGAAATGCGCTGTTATTGCGTCCTTATGTAGGTATAGGCAGGCTAAAACGTTCTTGGCTTAGGAAAGTGCCAATTGAGCGTGTTTGGCCATGATGCTCAGCGCGCCCAACGGCTAAAGGTGATGGAACCAGAAAGTAATGATCACTGAGCGGGAAGTCGGCTTCGTCAGGGCGAAGCTTTGCCCGTCGCGGACTAAGCATGTGCATGCAGCGCATCCATGGTGCGATTCGCTTCAGTCGCAGATAAATAAAATATCGGCATGCCGGCCCTGAAACACCGACAGAGGTCGGTTTTCCCACCCGCGGCGCCGAGGTCAACAATATGAGAAGCGCTGGCAAGACAAGTTTTGCACCATTTTGAGCAAAATTCGTGACGCACATCTCAATATAAGTTTTTACGAAATTTTGCTATCCCCAGCCCAAATCGTGCAATTTATCGTCGTCGATTCCGAAGTGGTGCGCCACCTCATGCATGACTGTAACGCGCACTTCACGGATGACATCTTCTCGTGTTTCGCAGGCTCTTAGAGTCGGGTTTTTGAAAATTGTAATCCGGTCTGGCAGGGCGCCTGATGCCCAACCGAGATCACGTTCAGTGAGTGCAACACCCTCGTATAAGCCCAGAATCTCGGTGTTTTTTGGTTCTCCAGGGAGTGGCTCGTATTCGTCTTCGATAAAGAAAATGACGTTGTCCATCATGTCGATAGCGCTCTGCGGAATGCTGTCGACAGCCGACTGGACTAGGTCGTCAAACTCGTCGTCACTCATCTCCAAATTCATATTTCAACCCTACTGTTCAGCGTCGCTTTGAGCTTGAAAAAATTGCCGCAAAGGCCGATTTTGCAAAAGGTAAAAAGGCCACGTATAGTTGTTGAAGTCCGCTACGGAGACGCAAGAAACCGAAGCAGATATAGGCCCCCATCGTCTAGCGGCCTAGGACACTGCCCTTTCACGGCAGCGGCACGGGTTCGAATCCCGTTGGGGGTACAAACAACCAACTTGTTGGTTGTCAGATGAAGAAATTCATTGGCTTGCGAAAGCAAGGCCCTGTAGCGCAGTTGGTTAGCGCGCCGCCCTGTCACGGCGGAGGTCGCGGGTTCAAGTCCCGTCAGGGTCGCTCGGTTTATTGTTTAGGCAATAAATCTGGTGTCCACTTAGTGGTACCAGGCTCTGTAGCTCAGTTGGTAGAGCGTTCGACTGAAAATCGAAAGGTCACCGGATCGACGCCGGTCGGAGCCACGTAGCCCTCGGTTTACCGAGGGCTTTACTATGTGATTTGAAAGTTTTTCAAAATGCATGGCCCTGTAGCGCAGTTGGTTAGCGCGCCGCCCTGTCACGGCGGAGGTCGCGGGTTCAAGTCCCGTCAGGGTCGCCAACAAAAAAAGCTCCGGTTTTCCGGAGCTTTTTACTTTAAAGATCTTCTCTACCCGCCATGGTTGGTGTTGCGGTGTTGGGTATCGAGCTTTTAGTTAGCCCGTCCCAAGTGACGAGGGCCTAGCCAGCGATTAGTCAGCCGGCGGTAAGCGGCTGCCGCAGTGGAGAAGTCACCATCCTCGATGGCCTGGATTCCGTGCATCAAATCATTGGCCGACTCGTCTGGCCACACAATTTCAGCAAGTAATCCATAATCTAGCTCGATGACGGAACGCCTATCGAAGGATTCTAGCCAGCTTCCTAGAGCCCCTAGCTCTTCAAATAGCGGAGCCTGCGGAGCATAGGTCACTAGTGTCTGGACTGCCCAGGCAAGGCGTTCTACAGCCTGCTCAAAAGGTACGATGAGGCGCACCGTCATGAGGCGGTCATCTTGATGGATCTGCTCGAACTCATCATCTTCGCGGAAGAGCGCAAACCAGCTCAGCGGGATTCCCCACGTTGAAGTGCGGGTATGTAAATGCGTCAGGTCTGCTGCAAGTTGCTCTGGAGTCACTCGCTCGGCATTGGCGCTGCGCGCCGCCGGCGGTACAAGAAGATCGAAGACTTCGGACCGGATCGCTTCCTCGGCTTGTTCTGCTGCTAAAAGGCTACGCGCCTTTAGCTGTCCAGGGCAGTAGCGAGTGTGCTCGTTGCCCTCATAATCAAGAACCTTTAGCGAACGGAAATGCTCAATCTCGTTATGCGGGAACGGGTCTGAGACGTCTCGTAACGTGCGCTCCCAGAGGTTCTGATTTTCGTAATTATCCCAATGACTCGCACTGCGTTGTCCGTTGCGAAGAATAATTGATTGGGCCCAATCTTCGAAGGTATCCAAAGGCTCGTAGACGCGCAGATGTGCGGTGGCGGCTGTAAGTTCTTCGAGGGGCCCAATCAATTTTTTTGTCATTGTTAGTCGTTCAACTCCACAATGACTGGTGCGTGGTCACTGGCGCCCTTACCCTTGCGTTCTTCGCGGTCGATAGTTGCGCCCACTACGCGCTCAGTCAGCGCGGGAGAGGTCAGTGCGAAGTCGATACGCATGCCCTCACCCTTCGGGAAGCGCAGCTGCGTGTAATCCCAGTAGGTGTATTCACCTTCGGTATACGGTCGCACCACATCTGAAAAACCAGCATTTTCAAAAGTAGTGAAAGCTGCTCGCTCGGGGGCAGAGACGTGGGTTAGCTGGTTGTCCAAGAAAAATTGGATGTCCCAGACATCTTCATCCTTAGGTGCAATATTCCAGTCACCGAGCAACGCGATTTGAGCTTTCGGGTCGGCGTCGAGCCACTGAGCGGAATTTTCCTTCAGGCCTTCGAGCCAGTTGAGCTTATAGCCCATATGTTCGTCATCTAAAGCGCGTCCGTTGGGTACGTACAAGCTCCAAACGCGGACCCCGCCGCAAGTGGCCGCAATGGCTCGCGGCTCCTGGATAGGATCTTTCCCACCTTTACCAAACTCGGGCTGGTTGGGAAAGGTGCGTTGCACGTCGTCAAGTCCAACGCGGGAGGCAATGGCTACGCCATTCCACTGGTTGACGCCAAAATGCGCCACCTCGTAATCGTTATTCTCGAAAAGTTCCCAGGGGAAGTTATCGTCTTTACATTTCGTTTCCTGAATTGCCAGGACATCAACGTCGGATCGGCGCAGCCAGTCTTCGACGCGGTCAGCCCGGGCCCGCAGGGAGTTCACATTCCAGGTTGCAATCTTCACTAGTTCAACCTATCAAGTTTGCTGTCATGCGCCACTTCAATTTACTTGGAAGTCCGAGTATATTCGAGATTGAACTGTGACAGCGATCACCGAGGGGTGGGTATTTTGACCGACATTCTGACCGAACGCCGGGGACATTTGGGACTCATTACTCTGAACCGGCCAGCCGCGCTTAACGCACTGACCACACAGATGTGCCGGGAGATGCTTCATGCCCTGCTTGCGTGGCGTGAAGACCCGCAGGTGCACCATGTAGCGATCACCGGGGCAGGGGAACGAGGCTTGTGTGCCGGTGGAGACATCGTGGCCATTTACCGCGATATTTTGAACCGCGACGGGTCCACCGAAGAGTTCTGGCGTATTGAATATCAGCTCAACGTGCTCATAGATGAGTATCCCAAGCCATTCGTGGCGCTGATGGACGGGATTGTGCTCGGTGGGGGCATCGGAGTGTCGGCTCACGGTAGTCACCGCATCGTGACCGAAACAAGTCGTTGCGGTATGCCTGAGGTGGAAATCGGATTTTTCCCCGATGTCGGAGGCACCCACCTGCTTGCTCAGGGTGACAAGGCCGCAGGGCGTCTTGCAGCGCTGACGGGATTGAAATTTCAGGCTGCGGATACGATAGCTCTAGGTCTGGCCGACACCTATGTACCCCAAGAAAATTTGGCCCAGCTCTTGACGGAGCTAGAGGGCGCAGAAGTCGAGGAAGTTATTGCTCGATATAAGTCCGAGCCAGAACCAGGCATGCTCGATGGTCAGCGGGTAGAGGCCTTCGCCGAGCCGAGCATCCCCGGGATTCTCGCGGCGCTAAATGCGAGCGATCAGTCGCAGAGCCAAATTGCGGCCAAGGCGCTTCGTGCTGCCTGTCCGAGCTCGGTTCGGCTCGTTGATCAGCTGTTATCTAGTGCCGGAGATGACCTGCGCGAAGACCTGCGCCGAGAATTTAGGGCAGCCGTCAACCGCCTAGATGATCCTGACTTCGCTGAAGGAATCCGCGCGGCGGTGATCGATAAGGACCGCAACCCACAGTGGCGTGAGCAGGTGGGAGATCTGACTTCGGCGCAGCGCACGGCTCGCCACTTTGCTCCGTTGCCGGGAGCAGAACTGAATTTTGCACTGTTGGAGCAGGGGATACGAGAGAAGAGCGGAAAATGAGCGAGAAGCCAGTCATTGGATTTCTAGGACTAGGCCATATGGGCCTACCTATGGCGATCAATTTGCATCGCGCAGGCTATCGATTAAAAGCTTTTGATGTTGTCCCGGCCGCGCTTGAGGCAGCCCAAGCTGCTGGCATAGAAACCGTGTCGGCTGGCGCCGATGCCGCGCAGGACGTAGATATAGTGCTCACCATGTTCCCTACCGGTCAGCATGTATTAGATGCTTACCGGGGGTACCTGCTGGAAACGGCCAAGGACAATACGCTGTTCTTGGAATGCTCCACCATCGACGTAGCCCAAGCCCGGGAAGCGGCGCAGCTCGCGGTGGACGCCGGTCACCGCAGTGCGGATGCACCGGTATCCGGGGGAGTTGTTGGCGCCGAAGCGGGAAGTCTGACTTTCATGCTTGGTGCGGATCAGTCAGATTTGGCGCAGATTAACCCGGTGCTTGAAGTAATGGGCAAAAAAATCGTGCACTGCGGCGGGCATGGAGCAGGTCAAGCTGCCAAGGTCTGCAACAACATGCTCTTAGGGATTTCCATGATCGGCGCCGCGGAGGCCTTTGTCCTAGGTGAGCGCTTGGGGCTGGAGCATCAAGCCTTGTATGACGTGATCTCCTCGGCCTCGGGGCAATGCTGGGCAGTAACTACCAACTGCCCGGTACCGGGGCCAGTCCCCACATCGCCGGCTAATCGTGACTATCAGCCAGGGTTTGCCGCAGCCTTGATGGCCAAGGATCTTGGGTTAGCATCCAGCGCTTTAGATAATACTCAGACCGATGCCAAACTCGGGAGCCTCGCGGCGGCCCTCTACCGGAAATTCAGTGACGAGGGCAATGCTGGCACGGATTTCTCGGGTGTTATCAATGCGATCCGCGACGGGTCATTATAAAAAATCACAGGAGGCGCGGCGGAAGCGCGAGAGAATTTCGAAAAGTTCCGTCGCGTCTTTAGGGGCCAAGTTGCTTTGGGCGAAGAGCATCTTGTTAAGGTCCTCCCGTGCTGCGTTGAGCACTTCTAAGCCTTGAGGGTTTAGCTCTAAAAGCCGGGTTCGCCCATCGGTGGGATGTGCAATGCGTTGCACTAAGCCGGTGGCTTCAAGGCGATCTACGGAATTGGTCAGGCTAGTTGCATGAACCTGAAGTAGTTCGCTGGCGCGACTCATGGGAAGCGAACCACGCTTGGAAAACCCAAGTAAGGCAAGAACCTCAAAGCGCGCAAAGGTGAGCCCATGCGGTTTGAGGATCGCATCGGCTCGCTGCAAATAGATCGACGCGGTGCGCATTACCGCGGTGATCGCCGCCATGGCATCAGCTTCGGAAGCCCAGCCATGGGAAACCCACTGTTCTCGGGCCTCGGCAATCGGGTCGCGTGGCAACGGAGAATTCAACATTTACCCCCTGAAGAAGTCTTAGTCCAACAATATACTTGGACTTCCAAGGGTTTGGAAGGAGAAAACTGATGGACCTATTGGGTGTGGCACACCAACTACACGAGGCCGATCAAAAACGACTAGATCAGGTGCGTGAATTCCTACAGGAACATATTCGCCGGCAGTCGATTGAATTCTGGAATCGCGAGGAATTTCCTGCAGAACTTGTCCAAGGGTTAGCTGGTCAAGGGCTAGCCGGGCTCCAGCTAGACGGCTCCTCGCATCTTTTGCGCGGGCTGCTTCATGCGGAAATCGCGCGTGCAGACGTTTCACTGTCATCGATTGTTGGTATTCACAACGAGCTGGTGGTGGGTATGATCGACGCTCTCGGATCTGCCGAACAACGTGAACTCTGGCTCCCGAAACTTACCAAATTTCAAGCTTTTGGCGCCTTCGCCTTGACCGAGCCTGACCATGGCTCGGATATCGCCGGTGGCATTCACACCACGGTGACCCGTGAAGGTGAGGAGTATGTGCTCAACGGCGCCAAGCGTTGGATCGGCATGGGAACTCTTGCCGATTTCGCGTTAATCTGGGCAAAATGCCCTGACAGTGGTGCGGTTGGGGCATTTCTCGTAGAGAGTGACCGTCCCGGTTATAGCGCTACAAAAATTGAGAACAAGATTGGCCTGCGCATTATGCAGAATGCCGACATTGTCATGGATAACGTACGGGTTCCTTTAGAAAACAAGCTTCCTGGTGCTGTCGACTTCGCCTCGGCTAACGCCTTGCTAATGCAATCCCGTGCATGGGTCGGGTGGCAAGCGGTCGGAGCGATGTTAGCAACTTTGGATATTTGTACCGCCTACGCGAAGGAACGTCAGCAATTCGGGCAACCCATTGCTGCTTTTCAACTGGTGCAAGAACCTTTGGCCGAGATAGCGGGCAACGCTACGGCTTGCCTGTCGATGATGGTGGATGTTGCGCGCAAGCAAGAACGCGGTGAGCTAGAAATGGTTGATGCCGCGTTGGCGAAGTCGACTGCTACGCGGCTGGCTCGACGGTCGGCTTCCCTGGGACGGGCATTGCTGGGCGGCAACGGCGTTGTGACCGACTATGAGATGGCTAAAGTCTTCTGCGATGTTGAAATTATCCATACCTACGAAGGAACTTACGAGATCAATTCATTGATTGTCGGACGAGCGTTGACCGGGGTGAGCGCCTTCGTCTAACCCATAAATGTGGTGCTGGCTTGGCTAGTTGGTGGGGCTTCAGAAAGATTTTCGTGAAAGTACTTTCCAATATGGAAAGTACTTGTTAGTCTTAGAACACAAGCCCCACCAACAACGGAGAAGACAATGTTTGTTTCAAAGAAATTTTGGTTCGTCGCACTATGGTCCGTCATGACCCTCGGATGCCTGTTCATGGCAGTGTCCGGAATGGCCACTGAAGCTCCGGCGTTGGTTATTGCGGGAATGTCAGGGTTCGCAGCCATTGGAGCTTCAATTAGCGCCTACGTTCAGCAGCAGAAGCAAAATCGTAAGGCTCTGGCATGAACCGCGAACCAGAACTCAGCGCGGCGGAACAACTAGCCGCTTTCGAAAATGCGCAACGTGAGATGACCCCGGTGGCCAAACGAGGTGCCAAGCAATTAGGAATGCTTTGTGTATCCCTCGGGCTAGTGCTCGGCGTGCTGCACGGGTTGCTTCACGTGTATCACCCGGAACGTAGCCTGACCGCATTTTTTATACTTGTCGGAGCGGCCATACTGGCAATCTTCGCTTTGAGCTTTGGCTATCTCAAGGTCCGTAGTGTGCTTCCTCGCGGAATGAGTAAGGCATACTTGCTAAGCCTCTTTGCCAGCCTCGGTATTTACGCAGTGACGCTTACCCTGATCACCACGCCGATGGCTGCATTTCTGGTCGTATTGCTCGGACTGGCGGTGGCGCTGCCGTTGCTTCTCGGCGGTGTTTGGATGATGAAACGATGAGCGAGCACCCACGCACCCAGATGAACGATGACTTCACTAACCCTGTGCGACTGTCCTTGATGGCTGCACTGCAGGGAGTAGAAGAAATCGATTTTAAGACTCTGCGGGAGACTCTCGGAGTCTCCGACTCGGTCCTTTCCCGGCATATCACGGGCCTTGAAGAAAAAAGTTACCTCAAAGTCCGCAAAGGTTTTGTCGGTAAACGCCCGCGCACTTGGGTTAAACTTTCTGCGCACGGGCGTTCCAGCCTCACCGAGCATATTCAGGCGTTGCGAGCTATCACCAGCGGACTGTAACCGGCTAAGACTGCCACCAGGTATCGCGGTAGGTAGCTGGAACGGCGCGTTTGTGGCGCGAACCCAGGAAACGGGACTCGATGACTTCGGCCACCGCGGAATCTACCTCCCGACCTTCAAGATAGTCGTCAATATTGGCGTACGTCAGCCCGAGCTCGTCTTCATCACTACGTAAAGGTTGCCCACCTAATAGGTCAGCCGTTGGCTCCTTAGCCCAGAGCAATTCGGGAGCGTCCAACTGACGCAACAATGCCTGATTTTGACGTTTGTTTAGCCCGGCTAGCGGCAGCAAGTCTGCTCCACCATCACCAAATTTAGTGAAAAATCCGGTCACGGATTCGGCGGCATGGTCGGTTCCGAGCACCAAGAAGCGGCGGTCGCCGGCTAAGGCATACTGGACAATCATGCGCATCCGGGCCTTGGCGTTACCCCGATTGAAATCGGTCAGGCGAGGGTGCCCGGCATCGTCTAATGCCACATCCAAGGCACTGACCGGCTTTTCGATGTTGACTTCAAATTCTTCATCCGCGGCGACAAAAGCCATAGCTTTCATCGCATCATCGGCATCGCTTTGCACCCCATGAGGCAACCGAACCGCAATAAAGCGTGCTTCTCCGCCGGCCTCACGAATTTCCTGGACGGCTAATTGCGCCAAGCGACCAGCCAGGGTGGAATCGATTCCCCCAGAAATACCCAGTACGAAGCCCTTGGCCCGCGTCGCGGCTAGATAGTCCTTCAGGAATCCCACACGGCGGGTGATCTCCTGTGTAGGAATGATTTCAGGCATGACGCCTAGTTCTTCAATGATCTCTGCTTGCAGTTCACGCATGCCTACCATCCTAGGCAAGAGAACAAGGAGCTTGGGCTTTTAATCGGAGTCGGAACAGAAAGTTAATCTGTATTCAACATTTGGCGATTCACCATTAATCGGTTTCGGCGTCGCTCCAGCCAAAGTTCCGCGCCATCTGCTCCAGCGAGCTCACGGTCGTGGCATATTCCTCTTCGGTTAGTCCTTCACCGAACTGTGAGCGGATCCGGTCCACTAGTTCGCTGAGCTTCACCAGTGAAACGTGACCGCGTTCGGTAATTGTGTATTCACCGTCTAGGTGTGAAATCCAGCCGGATTCAACCAATTCTGCCAAATGCTCGGTGACGTTTTGAGGCTCATCCGGCGAGGCAAAAAACGGAGAAAGGCCAGAAATAAGTTTGGCTTCAGACGCCGGGTTTTGCTCCAACAGGTTTAGCACCTGCCACTGTCGGCGGGTGACGCCGTGTTCTTCTAAGGTCGCTGCAAACTGCTCGTCAATCAGCGAATCTACCAATTTCAACCAGAAACCCAAGGGGCGAGTCGCGTTCATGATCCCACCTTATCCGGGAGTTCCCGCTGGGGCTAGGGGCTATTTTTACTCAGTTACGCCAACTCAATTACGGTTCACCGAAATCAGCCTGTGTCTAGGTCTGGCGTTAGAAAAAGCGCCGAGATGACTCAGCTATGCCGCGGCGACCCATCACGCGGGGACGGCTGAGGATAGTGTGCTGGAGGAAGCGTCACATGGGATGTCGATTGCGACGCCCGGCATGCGCAGGCGACTAGAATTATGTCCATGAGCGAAACCAGCGCCCGTGAGCGACTAAAAGAACTGATCCAAGAACTTGCCATCGTACGTGGCAAGGTGACTCTGTCTTCCGGGAAGGAAGCGGACTACTACATCGATCTGCGTCGGGTCTCCTTGCAACAGGAAGCTTCCGGGCTGATTGGCGAGGTGATGTTAGACCTGCTCGACGAGGCAAAGCTTGAATTCACCAACGTCGGTGGCTTGACCATGGGAGCGGATCCGGTAGGAACCGCCATCATGCATACCGCACGCAATCAGGGACGTAAACTCGACGCGTTCGTGGTGCGCAAGGCACAGAAGTCCTACGGCATGGGCCGTCAGGTTGAAGGTCCCAGCGTTGATGGTCAGGACGTGATCGTGCTGGAAGATACTTCAACCACCGGCGGATCCGCATTGACCGCCGTTGAGGGTGTACGCAAAGCCGGCGGAAACGTCATTGCCGTCGCGGTAATCGTTGACCGTGACACCGGCGCGAAAGAACGTATCGAAGCCGAAGCTGGCGTGCCTTACCTGTTCGCCTATGGGAAGACCGAGTTGGGGCTCTAGAGCCTACTAATCATCTGGCCTCGTCCGAAGCTCACCAGCTTAGGACGAGGCCAGACGTTTAATATCGAGTTTAGGGTTGTGGCGCAGTGGCCGTCGACTCGCGTGGGATCAGGGATGCGGGCATCTGCGCTGGTTGCGTGACTTCTTCGCCGGCCAACATGCTCAACAGTAGGGTCACCGCGGTGGCTCCCATCTCATGCATAGGCTGACGTACCGTGCTCAGTGTGGGCATTGATTGGGCTGCCTCGGGAATGTCGTCAAAACCGATGACCGATAAATCATTGGGAACATTTAGTCCCAGGCTTTTGGCCGTTTCAATAGCCGAAAGTGCCGAGAGGTCATTGGCGGCAAAGATTGCGGTGGGCGGTTGCGGAAGCGTCAATAAATCGGTGGCGGCTATTGCCGCCAGATCTCGTTGATAGTCGCCGTCATGGACCAGTTGTGGGTCATAGGATATTCCCGCATCCTGTAGTGCTTGGCGGTATCCGGACTCGCGCAAGTGTGCAGATTTAAGGTCTGAACGTCCCTTGATATGACCAATGCGCCGGTGTCCAAGGGAGATCAGATGCTCGGTCGCAGTTTTGGCTCCGCCGAAGTTATCTACATCGATGGCCGCCGGACCACTCGTGCCGGCGTGTGGGTCAATAGCGATCACCGGAACCGAACTATGTGGGATCTCGACGGTGGGCGTGACGATAATGGCGCCGTCGATGAGCGTCCCGCCGAGTCGGGATAGTGAGCGGTGTTCCCAGCCGGCTCGGCCGCCCGGAGCGAGGTTGCCAGCGTAGGCCATGAGGTCGTACTGGGTGCCGCGAAGTGTTGCCGAAATTCCGTTGAGTAATTCCAATGCGAATGGCTCAAATTCGGCGACCAAGATCCCGATGATGTTAGTTCGACTGCTGCGCAAAGACGAAGCAACAAGAGAAGTTTCATAGCCCAGCTCGGCAATGACCTGCAGAACACGCTCCATGGTGCTCGGTGCTACGCCATAACGTGCGTTGACTACTTTAGACACGGTGGAGACAGAGACCCCGGCCGCCTGCGCAACATCATTAATGGTCACGCGGTTCGTTGTACTTTGAGACAGGGCAGAGCCAGGCGATTGTTCAGGGATGCCGGAGACTTCAGCCGATGGGGTTATCACTCGGCCTACGCTACCTCACGCTAAGGCGCGATTCCCACTAGGAAACTCGGTCTGGAGTTATAAAAACTTATATTTCGACATCGTTTTCGAAAACGTTATCGAAAACGATTGACATGACTTGCGTCACGGTGACATTCTTGGGTGAGCCAGACCGTCCGACACCGCATGGAGCGGGTCGCCCAACACACTTGAGGAGTCCACTATGGATCTTGGAAAAAGAGGATTAGGAATTCTTGCGTTGCTCGCCAGCACCGCACTGTTGGCCAGCGGTTGTTCGGGCGGAGGGGGAACCAACGACGCCGCTGCTGCCGGTGAAGACAAGACCATCACCTGGTGGCACAACTCCAATAATGGTGAAGGCAAGGCCTACTACGAGAAGGTAGCCGACGATTTCGAAGCCGCCCATGAGGGAGTAACCGTCGAGGTCAGCGCGATGCAGCACGAAGACATGCTCACCAAGCTCGATGCGGCATTCCAAAGTGGTGATGCTCCGGACGTCTACATGGAACGCGGCGGCGGTGAGCTGGCGGGCCACGTTGAAGCAGGCCTAACCCGTGACCTCAGCGAGCTGGCCACGGACGAGATTTCCATGATTGGTGGAAACATTGCCGGCTGGCAGGTCGACGGGAAAACCTACGCGCTGCCATACTCGGTGGGCCTGGCCGGATTCTGGTACAACAAGGCACTGTTCAAAGAAGCGGGAATTTCTAACCCACCACAGACCATGGATGAATGGATGGACGCGGTCAAAAAGCTGAAAGCAGAGGGAATTGATCCGGTATCGGTCGGTGCGGGAGATAAGTGGCCGGCCGCCCACTACTGGTACTACTCGGTACTTCGTGAATGCTCCCAAGAGGTACTCAACGCCTCGGTCAAGAACCTGGAATTTGATGACCAGTGCTTCGTCAAGGCCGGCGAAGATGTCAAAAAGGTCATTGATGCAGAGCCATTTAATCCCGGATTCCTTTCCACTCCGGCCCAGTCCGGCCCAACCTCAGCCTCAGGCCTGCTAGCTACCGAACGAGTAGCCATGGAATTGGCGGGCCACTGGGAACCGGGCATTATGCAGGGACTCACCGAAGACGGTAAAGGTCTGGGCGATGACACCGGATGGTTCCCATTCCCAACAATTGACGGCGGTGCCGGAGCGCAGGATGCACAGCTCGGCGGCGGCGACGCATGGGGTGTTTCGCAAGACGCTCCGGACGAAGCAGTCGACTTCGTCAAGTACCTGCTCTCCGATAGCGTGCAGCAAGGCTTCGCGAAGCTAGATATGGGACTGCCTACTAACCCGGCGGCCAATGACTCAGTGGCAGACCCGGCCCTCGCCTCGCTGCTCAAGGCCCGCGATGAATCCCCTTACGTTCAGCTGTACTTCGACACCGCTTTCGGCGCCTCCGTTGGTGGAGCGATGAATGACGAAATCGCGTTGCTCTTTGCCGGACAGTCCTCACCAGCAGACATCGTCGCTAAGAGCCAAGACGCCGCAAATATGGAGAAGTGATTCTCGGTGACAGAAGGGGTCAAAGTCGTTTCTGCCACCGTACCGGCCAGGCAGAGCACGGCTGCCGAAGCTCGGCCGCGGAACACCGCGGCCGAGCGTGGGAGCCGATCGCCAAAACGAAAACTACGCGCGCCGGCGGATAAGCGAAAAAACCTGGAGATCCTGTTCTTCGTCACTCCAGCGTTGTTGCTCATCGCGATGTTTATGTTGGTGCCGATCATTCAAGCGGTGCGGTTCTCCGTCTATAACTGGAAAGGATTCGGACCGCTTGTAGACTTCGTCGGCCTGCAGAACTACGTCAGGGTGCTACAAAACGAGGTCTTCACCGACGCTTTAGTGCATAACCTGGTCATCATTGCCGGATCGATCATCATCCAGCTGCCGCTGGGGTTGGCGATCGCGTTGTTGCTCAACCGCAAGATGAAGATTCAAGGGTTGCTGCGCACCATCATCTTCGTACCTTACGTATTGTCCGAAGTAATCGCCGGCGTCGTATGGTTCCAGCTCTTGCAGCCACAGTACGGGTTGATCGATACCGTATTGGCTAAACTCGGCATTCAGGGTCCTGCGCAAGGTTGGCTAGGTACGCCAGACCTGGCGCTGTGGACTGTGCTCATCGTGTTGACCTGGAAATATCTAGGTCTCGCGGTGATTCTGTTCCTTGCTGGACTGCAAGGGGTGCCGGATGAACTCTATGAGGCTGCGCAAATTGATGGAGCCTCATGGTGGCAAATCCAACGCAAAATCACCATCCCATTGCTGGGGCCAACCCTGCGCACCTGGGGTTTCCTCTCGATGGTCGGTTCCTTGCAGCTCTTTGACATGGTCTGGATTCTTACCGGCGGCGGGCCAGCAAATTCCACGACAACGATGGCCACATTCCTCGTATCTGAGGGAACCAAACGACAGAACTTCGGCGTCGCTTCGGCTGCATCGGTGATCTTGTTTATCGTTGCGCTGATTCTCGCCGTCTCTTATCAGCAGTTCATCCTCAAACGCGATACTCAGCCCGATACTTCGCGTAAGCGAAAGAAGGTGCGTCGATGAGCACTGCAACAACCTCAATAAAACCCGCTATGAAGACCAAAAAATCTCAGGGTAAATATGGTGGAAACGTACTTGTGTACGCGCTTTCCCTAGCAGTGGTAGCACTGACCCTAGGGCCGGTGCTTTATGGGGTACTTGGTGGGTTTCGTACCAATGCGCAGCTAGCCCAAGCGCCCGCGGCACTACCGGAACCATGGGTACTGAGCAATTACACCGGGGTACTAAACAACCCAGAATTCTGGCGTTATGCCCTGAACTCTACGATGATCGCGGTGCTCACCACGGTGATTGTGGTGGTTTTTGGAATCATGGCGGCCTACCCATTGGCGCGGTACCAGTTCAGGCTTCGCGAACCGATCTTCATGGTCTTCGTGCTGGGCCTGCTCTTTCCCGCCACGGTGGCAATCGTTCCGTTATTTATCCTGATCTCCCGAGATTTGAACCTAGGCAATACCTGGTGGGGCGTCGCCTTGCCGCAGGCAGCGTTCGCACTACCGATGACGGTAGTCATCCTGCGCCCCTTCTTGATCGCGTTGCCTCAAGAACTAGAAGAAGCGGCCCAGCTGGATGGAACCAGTCGCATCGGTTTTTTCTGGCGCATCTTATTGCCGCTATCTGGCCCGGGCATGGTCACCGTAGGCGTACTCGCCTTCGTGGGCTCGTGGAATGCCTACCTGCTACCGCTGTTGCTACTCCAAGGTGAGATGCGCACCCTCCCGTTGGGCGTCGCAGACTTCTCGACCGAGCACTCTGCAGATACCGCAGGAGTCTTTGCCTTCACCACCTTGGCCATGATCCCCGCGCTGATTTTCTTCCTCGCCATGCAGCGCCGCATTGTCAGCGGCCTGCAAGGAGCAGTCAAAGGCTAAGGCCTCGCGGAAACACTTTTCGGGCTAATGCCCAGTACTAAGGACCAAAATGAACATCGCAGAAAGCACGTGGCGTAACGCTGCACTGTCCATCGCAGAACGAGTCGCCGCGCTGATGGGCGAAATGACCATCGAAGAAAAAGTGAGCCAACTTGGTTCCTATTGGATTCGCCCCCAAGAAGACAACGACTCTGGCGAGGGAAACGTTGCACCCATGGAAGACACCTTCGTTGATGGGGTGAGTTTCACCGAAGAAATTCAGGATGGTCTGGGACAGATCACTAGGGCCTTCGGATCGTTTCCAGTGACCCCGGCTGAAGGACGCGACAAGCTGGCACAGATGCAGCGCGAGGTGACCGCAGCCAACCGCTTCGGTATTCCAGCTTTAGCGCATGAAGAATGCCTGACCGGGTTCACCACCATGGCGGCAACCTGCTACCCAGCGTCGATCGCTTGGGGTGCAAGCTTTGACCCGGCTCTAGTGAATAAGATGGCGCATCTTATTGGCCAAGATATGAAAAAAATGGGTGTTCATCTCGGTCTGTCTCCGGTCTTAGACGTGGTCAGGGACTACCGATGGGGCCGTGTGGAGGAAACCATGGGGGAGGACCCACACCTGGTCGCCGAGTTGGGAACTGCCTATGTGCGGGGGCTACAGTCTGGCGGCGTCCATGCGACGCTGAAACATTTTGCCGGATACGCAGCATCCAAAGCCGGTCGCAATCACGCACCGGTTTCCATGGGAGTGCGTGAACAGGAAGACGTTGTCTTTCCACCCTTCGAACGAGCCATCCGAGAAGGAAAAGTTCATTCGGTAATGAACTCCTACTCGGATCTTGATGGCGAAGCGCCGGCAGCGAGTCATCGCTTATTGACGCAGATCCTGCGCGAACGGTGGGGTTTTGAAGGTACTGTAGTTTCCGATTACTGGTCGATCAGCTTCTTGCAGGGAATGCATCAGGTTGCCGAAACCTTGAATGATGCCGGAATCATTTCGCTATCTGCCGGGATGGATGTGGAACTTCCCGAAACCAACGCCTTCCGTAATCTGGGCCGCGCAGTTGCCGAAGGAAAACTAGAGCCCAGCATCCTCGATGAAGCCGTACGTCGAGTACTCACGCAGAAAGCTCAGCTGGGACTGTTGGACTCCGAGTGGTCCCCCGAAGCACAGTGGGCTGGGTCCGACGTTGACTTGGACTCATCAGAGAATCGAGCCCACGCACGAAAAATGGCCGAAGAGTCCATCGTGCTGCTGAAAAACGAGGGAGTTCTTCCCTTGAAAAACCACGCATCGGTAGCCGTCATTGGGCCATCGGCCAGCCAACCGCGAACTCATCTAGGCTGTTACTCCTTTACGAATCATGTGCACTCACGGTATGCCGCAGATGATGATCATGGAATTGCGATGCAATCTATCCTCGAAGCGCTCCGCGACGAACCGGCTCTCAGCGATAGTCGCTTCAACTATGAGCGTGGCGTCGATTTTACGCATCCAGATGTTAGCGGCATCGACGCTGCGGTAGAAGCAGCCCGCGCTGCAGACATTGCGGTAGTGACGGTGGGAGATCTGGCTGGACTCTTTGGCCGGGGAACTTCCGGCGAAGGTTGCGACGTGGTGGATCTAGCTCTGCCCGGCAAACAAGTCGAGCTAGTCGAAGCGGTACTTGCCACCGGAACACCGACGGTACTGGTGCTGGTCACTGGCCGCCCCTATTCCTTAGGGCAGTTCGAGTCTCGGGTTAAGGCCGTCGTGCAGGCATTTATGCCTGGTGTTGAAGGCGGCCCGGCTCTCGCATCTGTACTCAGCGGCGCGGTTAACCCGTCGGGGAAGCTGCCTGTGCAGATACCGGACCACCTCGGTGGCCAGCCCGGAACATATCTCACCGGACAGCTCGGCTGGAATAACGACGGCGTATCGAACCTTGATCCGCGGCCGCTCTACCCGTTTGGACATGGAAGTTCATATACGAACTTTGAGCTCAAAGATCTGGAATTATCAACCACCGAAATTTCCTCGGATGCCGCAGTACTCATCAGCGCAACAGTCTCCAACATTGGTGATCGAGATGGTGCCGAAGTAGTGCAACTTTATCTTGATGACAAGGTGTCACAAGTAGTTCGCCCACGGCTCTGGCTCGCCGGCTTCGCCAAGGTCCGAGTGGCTGCCGGGGAATCGAAGCGGGTGGAATTTGAACTACACGCGGAACGTACATCCTTTACCGGAGTATCCGGGCAGCGTGTGGTGGAACCAGGAGTGTTCGGCGTGCGCGTCGGTTCCAGCAGTGAGGACCTGCCGTTGGCAGCAGAATTCCGAATTACTGGGCCATTGCGCGAGGTCCCCGAAGGTCGAGTAATGGATACCCCGGTCAGGGTTAAATAAGAGCACTTCCGCTGTGTCCATTCATATGTGAAGGCCACGTCCCACCCAGTGTCTCTGCGTTGGGTGGAACGTGGCCTTGCTAGTATTTATCGGCTTTCTAAACCGGGACACTTGGGAATGCATGTCAGCGAGATGTTCGAGGAAACTGCACCACCATTTTGGATGCGGTACAGGCTTAGGTGGGCATGAGTCAGGGAAAGATGATCGAGATTGTCTGGGACTACATTTCATGACATAGATACAAGCTGATTCGTGCAGAGATGGCGCAAGAACCAACCTTGCAAGATATTTATTTGATCAGTTTTGTGGCGTACGCATCGGACCAAAACCCGCTTGAACATGTCTGGAACGATGCGAAAAACGTGATCAATAACAGGTAGCGTGATGTTTTGAGCCCGCTGTTGCACCGTTTGAAGCGCAGGTGCGTTCGACGGTTTTGACTACAAAGTCTGATTTGGTAGCGACTTCTCTTGAAAGTTGGAACCATATCAGAGGTGAAAGAGAGTATTGCCGACAGCTCAATTCGTCTCAAATGAATTCAACTTTTCGCCGGTATAAAGAAAATGTCAGTAAATCTTGACCGTATATATCGGCGTAGCCCGTAGCCGAGCTCCGTGCGCGGTCGTACTGGTGGAGTCTTAGATTTTGAACTTCATAAGAAGTGATTTGACGGTCACCGGCCGAGCGTCTGATTCCGTTAGAAAATATCGATGACGTGATTATTGCTGCTCTTCATCGAGGCAGAGATAACTAAAACGGCGCACCCCTTGAAGCGGCGACAGGCCTGTATCAGGGCGCAGACTCGAATTCTGCAAGGTCAACTGGAGAAGACGACCCTCTGTATCGGGGTATCTCGATACAGAGGGCCAAATTCTCAGTTTCTAATACGGCTTAGATTTTGTGCTTAGTCCTTGGAAGGCTTCGCGTCCTTCGTTGAGCCATTGCCTCCGTCGGCAACCAGTTCAGCGTGAATGTTCGCCACCGATGAGAACTGGAGGTCTGGACGGAATGGGAAGGTATCAACGTCACTGGCCGAGGTAATGCCGGTGTGAACCAGTGCGGTCAACAGGCCTGCTTCCATGCCCGCGATAATGTCGGTATCCATACGGTCACCGATCATCGCAGTGGTTTCCGAATGTGCGTCGATTCGGTTCAACGCCGAACGGAACATCATAGGGTTTGGCTTGCCCACCACATATGGCTCGCGGTTGGTTGCGCGGGTGATTAGTGCGGCCACGGCACCTGTTGCTGGTAAGAGGCCCTCAGCCGAGGGGCCAGTCGCATCCGGGTTGGTGGCGATAAAGCGCGCTCCACCTTCGATTAACCGAATTGCTTTGGTGATGGCCTCGAAGGAGTAGGTGCGAGTTTCACCAAGAACCACGTAGTCCGGCTTCTGGTCCGTCATGATGAACCCGGCGTCGTGCAAGGCGGTGGTCAGTCCGGCTTCACCGATAACGAACGCGCGTCCACCGGGACGCTGGCGAGCAAGGAATTCTGCCGTTGCTAATGCCGAGGTCCAGATGTTCTGCTCCGGAACGTCTAGTCCGGAGGCCAGTAGGCGAGCACGCAGGTCACGTGGGGTGTAGATGGAGTTGTTTGTCAGCACCAAGAAGCGCAAGTCATTATCGCGCCAGTACTTCATGAGCTCGGCGGCACCCTTGATGGCCTGATTTTCGTGGACTAATACGCCGTCCATGTCGGTCAGCCAGGTTTTGATGTCGTGAATAGTGCGTGCGGCACGAGTTACGGTCGTCACGAGGTGTTATTCCTCCTTGGGCAGTGATGGTGGGACGTATCGTCATCGATCAACTTCCCTGATGTTTAAAGCCTACACAGCAAACAACAAGAACGCCGTGAACGTGGACACCTCGCAGAACAACTACCCTTAAAGGGTGAACGAAGAATCTGTTGAACCCATGGTAGACCCAGCAGCTGCACACATCATTGGTGTCGGCCCCTGGGAAGGAGAGCTACCCACCGAAACGCACTACGACCCCGAGCTATTGGCGGAGGGCGATAAGCGCAACGTTGCCGACAAGTACCGGTACTGGTCAATGGACGCGATCATTGCAGATCTTGACGAACGCCGCCACGATTTTCATATCGCTATCGAAAACTGGCAACACGATATGAACATTGGCACCGTGGTGCGCTCGGCTAATGCGTTCCTCGCCAAGGAAGTGCATATTATTGGCCGTCGACGCTGGAACCGCCGCGGAGCGATGGTCACCGATCGTTACCAACACGTACGCCACCATGCCACCGTGGATGAATTTGTAACCTGGGCCGAGGGAGAAGGGCTGACAATTATCGGGATTGACATCTTCCCCGACTCTGTCCCGCTAGAAACCTATGATCTGCCGCGAAACTGCGTTCTGGTCTTCGGTCAAGAAGGTCCAGGGCTTAGCCCCGAGGTGCACGCGGCAGCAAAAGACACACTTTCAATAGAGCAGTTCGGTTCAACTCGTTCGATAAATGCTGCCTCAGCAGCTGGGATAGCTATGCACGCGTGGGTTCGCCGGCACGTCTTTGGGCAACGTATAAGTTAACAAAAGTCTAAACATCTGATTTTTAAGCAGAAGTTTACTCGAGCATCTGGATTAGTTGCCGAATTCAGCTTAGGCTAGGCCTTGGTTATGCATTCGTGATCTGGGAGCGGCTTGTAGTGAAACGGCGACATCAGGTAAACCACGACCTACTACTTATCGGATTACCCCGAAAAAGGAAACGTCTGGTCGTATGGGCTACCTCTGTGGTGGCCGCTATAGGACTCACCGGAGCGCTCGCAATTCCTATCGTTGCGCAGACAGCAGATAACCGTCAGGGCAATATGCCCATTGCAATCGACGCAAACGCCGAACAGGCAAATTTCAGCAATTCGGTTTATGTCAGTCAAGATGCACCTTTGAACGCTTTCGGCGGATCGGGACATGCGCTTGCCATTGATGGTCGCCCGCTAGGCGTGGTTGAGGGAGCGGCGGAATCTTCCGAAGAAGCAGAATCCGAAACTGAGACGGCATTGTTGGCCGGAGCCGTAGGCGCCATTGGTCAGCTACCCGGTGGCTTGCAACTCATGCATCCGGTCCCAACCCGCCGTATCTCCAGCCCTTACGGCTGGCGCAGCAACCCTACCGGTGCTGGAAATCAGATCCACATCGGTCAGGACTACCCAATTTCTTGCGGTTCCCCTGTTTACGCCAGTGAAGCCGGACGGGTTATTGTCTCCGGTTGGCACGGGCACTCGGGTATGCGCGTGACCATTGATCACGGAAACAACGTGCAGACCGGCTACAGTCACAACTCAAAGCTAGTCGCCAAGATTGGCCAAGAGGTCAAGCAGGGTGAACTGATCGCGCTCGCCGGTACTACCGGGAACTCGACCGGCTGCCACGTGCACTTCGAGGTCATTGTTGATGGCCGTTGGCACGATCCACGTAACTACCTTCCAAATATTTCTGGACAGCCAAACGCAATGATCGATTCGACCCGTCTGACGGTCAATTCGAACAGTGCGCCTAAGGGCAACGGATCAAACGGTCCACAGTCTCAGGCTCCAAACCGTGACCAGGGCGCGAACCCTGACGTGGTGGTACCGGAGAACGACACCCCAGTGGTGCCGAAACCTAAACCAAAACCTAAGCCAAGCCCGAGTGATTCAAACTCGCCGTCGCCTACTGAGTCCAAATCTCCGTCACCGAGCGATTCGAACACTCCTTCACCGACCGATACCAAGTCGCCATCGCCGACGGACACAAAAACTCCGTCACCGACCGATGGCACTAAGGATCCTTCGCCGCCGGAAGGCTCGGAGTCTCCAACGGACGGTAAGGACACACCGTCGCCGAAGCCTTCGGTACCGGAGACGGAAGCACCTCCAACTTCGCCAAAGCCAAAACCTTCGGCACCTCAGCCGGAGAAGCCTGAGTCCAATACTCCGCAGCCGCCTTCAGACTCGAATTCCGGTGGGTCTCAGAGCCCTGTGGCTCCAAAGCAGTCTGGATCTGCAAGCAACAATGTTCAGACCTCGGAGTCTGAAAGTAAGTAGCAAGTGAACGTATACCGCGGGTGTTAGCCGGCTTCTGGTCCGGGTAACATCCGCGGTTTGTTCGTTAAATCGGTGGCAACTCGTGTCACGTTCAGAGATCTATGCCACGTCAGGGCCTGCTGCCGATAGGATGGGGTGAGAAACGCCGTCAACGGCGACGCGTCCACCCTCGCTAATCACAAGGAGTGAAGCATGCCTATCGCAACCCCCGATAAGTACAATGCAATGATCGATGCCGCCAAGGCTGGCGGTTACGCCTTCCCGGCGGTCAACGTCACCAGCTCGCAGACCCTGAATGCCGCAATCCGCGGCTTCGCAGAAGCTGAGTCAGATGGCATCATCCAGGTTTCCACCGGTGGCGCAGCCTACTGGTCCGGTGCCTCCGTCAAGGACATGGTCACCGGCTCGCTCGGCTTTGCCGCCTTTGCACGTCAGGTAGCTAAGAGCTACGGCGTGAATATTGCGCTACACACCGACCACTGCCCAGCGGACAAGCTGGACAGCTTTGTCCTGCCACTGCTTGCTGCGTCTGAAGCAGAGGTCGCCGCTGGCCGAGATCCTTTCTTCAACTCCCACATGTGGGACGGCTCGGCAGAGACTCTAGAAGAAAACCTACGCATCGCAGCAGAATTGCTACCACGCACCGCTGCTGCCAAGCAGATCCTCGAAGTTGAAATCGGCACCGTAGGTGGCGAAGAAGATGGCGTAGAGAACGAAATCAACGAAAAGCTGTACACCACCGTTGAAGACGCCATGGCGACCATCGAAGCCTTGGGCACCGGCGAAAAGGGTCGTTACATCACGGCCTTGACCTTCGGTAACGTGCACGGCGTGTATAAGCCAGGCGGCGTGAAGCTCCGTCCAGAGATCCTGAAGGACATTCAGGCTCAGATCGGTACGAAGCTGGGCAAGGCTAACCCCTTTGACCTAGTCTTCCACGGTGGTTCGGGCTCCTCCCAGCAGGAAATCGCAGATGCTGTTTCCTACGGCGTGATCAAGATGAACATTGATACCGACACCCAGTACGCGTTCACCCGCCCAGTTGCCGGCCACATGTTCGCTAACTACGACGGCGTGCTGAAGGTTGACGGCGAAGTCGGCAACAAGAAGACCTATGACCCTCGCGTTTGGGGCGCCAAGGCTGAAGAGTCCATGGCTGCTCGCATCGTCGAAGCATCGCGTCAGCTAGGCTCCGCCGGAAAGTCGCTGAAGTAAACATGGTCGGAGAGAACCTACTGGGGATTCCAGAAACACTATTGCCGGAGGAAACCGACGTGCTTGCGCGTCTGGACGCCGGAGACGAAGCTATCGACTTGGCGGCTAAGTTCCCATCGTCATCGCTGGTCTGGGCTCTGCTCGCCAACGAGGCTCATGCCGAGGGTCGCACCGTGGATTCTTACGCGTTCGCTCGCGTGGGTTATCACCGTGGCCTGGATTCGCTGCGAAAGGCTGGATGGCGCGGACAGGGCCCAGTGCCTTGGCGCCATGAGCCAAACCGCGGCTTTCTGCGTTCGCTCTACGCGCTGGGCCGTGCGGCTGCAGCGATTGGTGAAAGCGAAGAAGTGGATCGCATTGAGAAGTTCCTCAACGATTCGGATTCCAGCGCAAAGGCAGCTATCGAAGCCGAGTAACAACTGACAAAAGATGCGGACGAAAACTTACAAGTTTTCGTCCGCATTTTTTGTCCAAAAGCACGCGACCCATAGAGCTGTGCGTGGAAGACTCTCCAATCCTCATGACTTTTCGGCGTTCAGGGCCCACTTGGGGTCGAGCATAAACATCTGACCAACCTGTGTCTCGCTGAGCTTTGAACCATTAACATCAGTGTTCGGACCGTTTAGCGCCGATGATTGAAATATGAGGGCGTTCTCATGAGGTTCTACTTTTAGTTTCATATTGTTTACCTAGAGTTCATTTGAGAGAACAAATCATCACCTCATCACAATGAAGGGAGTCCACCGTGCTTTCGTTCTGGCTGGCTCTAGGTTCAAACATCGTCGGCATCACCATCTTGGTTTACTTCGTGTATTTTCGCAGGCATTTCAGGCGTGATTTGGTATTGGCTTACGTTGCGCTGAGCATGGGTATTTTTGCGGTCACCATGTTGCTTTCAGGCAGTGGAGCGGGGATGGGGCTTGGGCTGGGTCTCTTCGGTATTTTGTCGATTATTCGACTACGTTCCGATACTCTGACGCAAGAAGAAGTCGCTTACTACTTCATCTCTCTTGCCATTGGTCTGGTTAATGGACTGCATCCGGACCCGGCCTGGTTGGCGCCGTCGGCTACCGCCGCCTTGGTGCTCGTAATGTATGTGGCAGACCACCCAAGTTTTGCACCGCGCACCGAACGCCAGACGGTGACTTTAGAGAAAGCTTATGCGCAAAAGCCAGATCTGGTGGCTGCGCTAGAAGATCTGCTCAACGCGAAGGTACTGCGCACCGTGGTTGTTGAACTGGACATGGTCCGTGACCTGACTATTGTGGATGTCCGCTTCCGGACCAATAAGCACATCAAACCACAGCAGCAGCCGGTGGAGTCCGGTGGTACCTATGAGCTAGCAAAAGCCTCGCCAATTTCGGCAACTGAGGCTAAACAGGAGTCGTGGTCGAAATGACCGCGCAAGCGATGGCTTCGCTATCCCGTGAGGTTTTAGAAGATGCTGTTGTAGATCGAGCACCAATCGGACTAGCCGAGGTGATCTCGGAAGCCGCATTGCAAACTCGTGTGGACCGTAAATTTTTGCTGACGCCAGAAGAGTTCACCGCATTGTCTGAACGGCTGGGGGATCAGTTTAAAATCATGGAAATCGACGGACTACGAACCTTTCGTTATGAGTCTGTGTACTTCGATACCGAGGATTTTGAACAGTATCGTGCCCACCGCCAAGGGCGTCGCCGACGCTATAAGGTCCGCTCCCGCACATACGCGGATACCGGACTGTCGATGTTTGAAATAAAAACTAAAGGACTCCGTGGAGCAACGGTGAAACACCGTGTGGAACAAGCGCCAGAGCAAGCCGGTGAACTCAGCGAAGAGAATCGTGAATTCCTAGACCAGGTATTGGCCAGCGAATATGGCGAAGAAGCGCCACCGTTGTCAGCGGTCCTTGATAGCACCTACACCCGAGCGACATTCGTGAATCCCATTGACGGTGAACGAGTCACCTGCGACGTGGAATTGAACTACGCAAACGATGAAAAACAGATCGCAGGACCGGACCTGATAGTGGTGGAAACCAAATCCGCAGACGGCCGTGGGGTCTCCGACCGGGCGCTTGCTGAACTAGGTATTCGTGAGGTCAGCATGTCCAAGTACTGTATCGGGATAGCATTGCTACATCCTCAGCTCCCAGCCAACCGCTGGAGTCGACTCTTGGCCCAACGCTTCGGAACGCGCCATGGCCCGGTGTCACACCCGACGCGCCCCTGGTCGATGGTCCGTAGTTAGATCTCCTAGGCAAGCATTTCCCCGAGAATATCTCGGGGAAATGCTTGTTTAACGCGCGCTAGCTAGGCGGTAGCCCACACCTCGAACGGTTTCGAAGCGTTCCCCGCCAAGTTTGTTTCGTAGGTAGCGCACATACACGTCCACCACATTTGAGCCAGGATCAAAGTCGTAACCCCACACTCTGGAGAGCAGTTGTTCGCGGCTGAGCACCTGGCCTGGGTTGCGCAGGAAGGCTTCGGCCAGCACAAATTCGCGGGCTGAGAGTTCAATTTCCTTTCCTGCCACGAGTACCCGGCGTCGCAACAAATCCATTTCGAGATCCTCGTGACTGAGCACCGAGGTTTCGCTCGCATTATCTTCTGTGCGCAGACGTAACCTCACGCGGGCTAGTAATTCGTCAAAATGGAAAGGCTTGGCCATATAGTCATCGGCGCCATTTTGCAGTCCGGTGACGGTGTCTTCCACGCTGCCTCGCGCGGTCAAAATAATGACTGGGGAATCAATATGTGCCGCACGCATTCGTCGGAGCACCGAGAAACCGTCTTCATCAGGTAGCCCAAGATCCAAGATGATCAGCTCAAAGTCGCCTTTGAGGGCCAAATCAAATCCGTCACGGCCGGTACCGGCCACAGCAGAAGTCAGTCCCGCTGCGCGCAGGCCTTTGGCAACAAATGAACTAATACGTGGCTCATCTTCAATGATCAGGATACGACTCATACTTCGGTACCTCGTTTTGTCAGTGGGATATCGATATAGAAGGTGGAGCCCTTCCCCGGCTCAGCATCTACCCAGACGCTACCGCCATGGGCCGTGGCTATGGCCGAAACAATGTTTAACCCCAGACCGGAACCGTCCGAGCGCACCGAGTTCTTTCCACGCCCAAAGCGCTCAAAGATTCGTTCGATATCTTCGGGCTGGATTCCTACGCCGTTATCCGAGACCCACCAACGCAACAACGTCTCACCGTGTCCGTCTCTCAGTATTTCGTTGCCCAAACCGATGCGAGTGCCAGCGGAGGAAAACTTCATGGCGTTAGCGCAGAGCTGTAACATCGCCTGGGTAATGCGGGTCTGGTCGAGGGTGACGGTAGATTCGCAGCGGTAATCTATGCGCCAGTGCCGGTCACCTAAGCCACGGGCTTTGTCCAAAATCTCATCTAGTAGAGCGCCCACTTCCGTGGGTGCTGGCTGGATGAAGTCAGTCCGGTTTGATTTAGCGAGCATTACTAAGTCGTTAATGAGTAGGGACATGCGACTCATCTCGTCCAAGGCAATGTCTTTGCTCTGCGTGACGTCTTCTGGATCATTTTCATCCATTAGTTCAAGATGTCCACTGACGATGGTTACCGGTGTACGTAGCTCATGTCCAACATCGTCCAGTAGCTGTCGTTGTGACTTGAGCGAGTCTTCTAAACGGTCGAGCATCTCATTGATGGTCACCGTCAACTCGGCGAATTCATCGTTTCCGGTGACTTCAATACGCCGAGACAGGTCACTTTCCGAGATCTGGTGTGCGGTGGTTTGCAGTCGTCGGATCGGTTCCAGTGTCCGGTTGACGACCAACCAAGAGGCGCCCGCCGCCAGCGCCATGACGAGGAACCCTACGGCCGTAAATATCGAGATATTACGGTCATTGGCGCGTGCCTCGGCGTGATAATCATAGGCGAGGACGAAGGCGCTCGATTTGGGGTCTTCCGGAAGCTGCACGGGAACTACCACCGCCCGATAGGTAGTGATTTCGGTGGTGACGGTGCCTAGGTGGATATGGCTATCTGTTTTGCTCTGTTGCGCCCACTGGAGAAATTCAGGGTCATCTTCGAGCCGTAATTCCACTACTTCGGGTGCGGTCCAGCGGACGTCACCATCGGCTAGTCCCAGCATGCCTTGATGCCGGGATGGCAACGTGCGTTGCATGGCGGTGTAGAGCAGATCTTCGGCTTTTTCAAAGCGTTTCAGCGTTCGAGGATCCACCCCGGTTTCGGTGAGCACCCCAAATTCCTGCACGGTGCGTGATAACGAGTCATCGATTCGCTCGTTCAATTCATGACGTTGAACCGCGAAACTGGCGGCCCCCGCGCAGAGCAACGCCAGTCCCACAACCAGCAGCATTCCGGTGAGCACCCGCGCACGGATGGACCATGAGCGTTTAGTCGTCATCATCGCCCTCTAGGTCATCATCGTCATCGTCATCGTCATCGTCATCGTCATCGTAGCTGTTTGCCGATGGTGGCAGTGGGACGACTGGTTTTTTGCTCGGTTTTGGTTTGACCGTAGGGGCCTTGCTCGGCTTGGCCGTAGGCGATTTTTTCACCGGAGGCGCACTAGTTTTCGGGCTTTGAGTTGGTATCGAAGTTTTTGAGGGTTTGTCCGACCGGGTTGTCGAGGGGGTGGGTGATGGTGAGGGGATACCTGGCCCACCGCCCGAAGGAGAGGGGTGCGTGTCCTGGATGATGAAGCCGTTTCCTAAGTCTTTATCCGAAGGATCCGCGACGACCTGCCGGATGCCGAGAATTCCCAAGAGCACCACCACGATCACAATGACCAGAAGTGCGATACGACGCAACGTTTCCAAACCCATACCACCATTGTGTCCGAGGCAAATGAGACGAAGATGAGAACCGGCGCGCGTTGCAAGTTCGGCATTAGCGACTCGCCTCGCTGAACTTGAAGGTTCATCCATTCGGATTGTTTTTCTCCTCGTTACCTTCTCGTAGCAGGTAGTTCAACATGGGCACTCTGAATAGCAAGGTTCGATGGCTACGGTCAACTTGTATCAAGGTTTCCGGGCAAATCTGTCCAACTTTTGCTAGTAATCGCGCACCTAAAACAAGTGCGTCTCTTGAGGAGATCCATTCTTATGAAGTTTCGTTCATTGCTTTCAGCGTCGGTAGTGCTTTCTTTATCTGCAACGCTCGCCGCCTGCTCTGCTGAACCACCGGCAACCGCTGTAGCGGGCAACGGCGTTGATGCGAGCACCGCGACCAGTGCCGCCGACTTTGGTGGGCTCGATGCCCTTGTTTCCGCAGCTCAAGAAGAAGGAGAGCTCAACGTCATCGCTCTACCTGAAGATTGGGCGAACTACGGGGCAATCATCACCGGATTTGAAGACAAATACGACATCACCGTCAACTCGGCCAACCCGAATGCTTCTTCTGCCGAGGAAATTCAGGCAGCCGAAAACCAGGCCGGTCAAGACACCGCCCCGGACGTTTTTGATCTGGGTGCCGCTGTGGCTTTGGCGAATACCGATAAGTTTGCCCCATACAAGGTCGAAACCTGGGACTCGATTCCTGAAGGCAATAAAGACACCGAAGGGCTTTGGGTGAATAACTACACGGGCATTATGTCCGTTGGCTATGACTCCTCACGCATCGAAGAGCCAAAGAAGCTTGATGACCTGCTTGGCGAAATGTACCGCGGGGCCGTGGCCCTGAACGGTGACCCTACCCAAGCTGGCGCGGCATTCGCTGCCGTGGGTAATATCTCGGCACTCTCAGGTGGAAGCGTTGCAGACTTTGGAGCGGGTATTGACTGGATGCAGAAGTTGAAGGATGCAGGAAACTTCCTCACCGTTGACCCAACCCCGGCCACCATCGCGTCGGGTGAAACCCCGGTTGTCTTCGACTGGTCCTTCAACAACATCGCAGCTGCCTCAGGGAAGTCTGATTTTAAGACCACTATCGTCCCCGGAGCTGCTTACGTCTCCTTTTACAACGAGGCGATCAGCAATGATGCCCCGCATCCAGCCGCTGCGCGACTGTGGCAGGAATGGATTTTCTCGGACGAAGCCCAGCAGTTGTTCCTCGAGGGCAATTCGGTTCCTGTGCGTGTGGATGCGCTGAAGGAATCGGGCGCCGTTGACCAGGCTCTGCTTGATGGTGCAACCTTCGGCACAACTTCCGCTGATTGGATCACCCCAACCGTGGATGACACCGACGCTGCAAATAAATTGCTGACCGAGCGCTGGTCGGCGCTGACAAAGTAGTCGTTGCCAAACAGAAAAATTCATGGATCCAAGGAGCAATGGTTCTCACTGAAACGAAAATTCGCATGGCTGGGGCTGGCCCCGTTCAGCGTCTACATCCTCGCGTTCCTCGGGTTACCCACGGTCTTGGCGGTGGGTAGCGGGTTTAGAGACGGGCAAGGAAAATTTACGCTCGCCAACTTCTCGGTGTATTCAAACCCTGCCGTCTGGGACACCTTCGGGGCCTCGGCCGGGCTCAGCGCACTAACCGCTGTGGTTGGCGCAGTGGCCGGGGCACTGGTGTGCTGGGCGCTAACCGGGGTGAATCAGGACAGTGCGGTACGCCGGATGGTGGACGCCGCTTCCTCGGTACTGGCCCAGTTTGGCGGTGTGATGCTTGCATTCGCATTCATTGCGACCATGGGTGCGCAAAGCATTCTTCGCCTGTGGATGCAGGAAACGTTGAACTTTGATATTTATGCCAACGGTGTCTGGTTATATCAGCTGCCGGGCCTGATTGGTCCGTACCTGTACTTCCAGATTCCTTTGATGGTCATTACCTTCTTTCCAGCTATTGAACGGCTTCGTCCGCAATGGGTGGAGGCGAGCGCCACCTTGGGTGCCAATAAATTCCAATACTGGCGGCACATCGGCTTCCCGGTGCTTGCGCCCTCGTTCTTGGGTGCCCTGTTGCTCTTGTTTGCGAATTCTTTCTCCTCGTATGCCACAGCTGCAGCGCTGATCAGCCAGGGTGCACAAATTGTGCCATTGCAGATCAGGGCAGCCTTGATTGGTGAAACCGGCGCCTCGAACGCAAATTCTGCCGGTGTGCTGGCTTTGGGCATGATCGTCGTCATGGCGGTTGCGATGGTGCTTTACAGCGCGTTGATGAAACGAGCGGCAAGGTGGCAACAATGAGTCGTGTAGCAACTCCACCGCAGAAATGGCTGCGTCGCGTGATTCTCTGGGGCGTCACCCTGATCTTTTTGATTCCGCTGTTTGCCATGACCGAATTTACGCTGCGCTCACCGGGTGGAGGCTATAGCTTTGAGCACTGGCTTGCGTTGGGAGAAATCGGCGATAGCCGTCAGTATCGTGTGCTAGCCAACGGGCTGAGCAATTCAGCGGTGCTCAGTGGGCTCACGTTGGTGTTAGTGCTTGGAGTTTTTGCCCCAACTATTATCTGGGTTCATCTTCGCTTCCCAAAGTTTGAACGAATCCTTGATCTGCTCACGGTGCTACCCATCGCCATTCCGGCGATTGCATTAGTTGTGGGCTTTGCGCCGATTTATCGGCTGTTAGGCAAAAGTTTAGGTTCTGGGGAATGGACGCTGTTTCTTGCCTATGGTGTTTTGGTGTTGCCCTTCACCTATCGGGCGATCATGGCAGATCTGCAGGGAATGGACGCACGGGTACTAAGCGAGGCTGCGAGGTCTTTAGGAGCAACTTGGTTTGCGGTGTTCACCAGAGTACTTATTCCGGGGCTACGCCGTGGTCTACTTTCGGCCTCACTATTGACGATTGCGATCGTGATGGGCGAATTTACGGTGTCTTCGTTGCTTAGCCGGATGACCTTTCAGACGGGGTTGCTCCAGATCTCTCAAACGAACCCGTTCATCGCCGTGCTCGTTTCACTGTTGTCATTGATCATCATGTTCGTTTTGCTCGCTACAGTTTCTGGAGCCGGCTCCAGAATCCGGAACAGTAAAGTACGCACGCCTTCAGCCAAGGAAAAATCTTATGTCGCATAGTTTCGCTGTTCCGAGTCCAACTCCCACGCCGGCAGCTCCCAGTGGTATTGCGCTGTTGCAAGTTCGCAAGGATTACGGGCAGGCAACGGTTCTACACTCGGTGGACCTGAGCTTGAAACCCGGTGAACTAGTTTGTCTCCTAGGGCCTTCGGGTTGTGGGAAAACCACTGCGTTGCGCTGTTTGGCTGGCCTTGAAGACGTCACTTCGGGCAGTGTACTCATTGATGGGCAGGACGTTTCGGGAATTCCGGTCAACAAACGCGATATTGGGATGGTTTTTCAGGCCTACTCTCTATTTCCGCACATGACAGTACAGAAGAATGTGGAGTTTGGTTTACGGATGCGCAAGATTTCGGCGTCCGTTCGCCGACAGCGAGTGGCAGAATCCCTGGAACTTGTGGGGCTGAGCGGTTTTGACGATCGCTTTGCCGCGCAGCTTTCTGGAGGTCAACAACAGCGTGTGGCTCTAGCTCGTGCGCTGGTTACCCGACCGCGCGCGCTATTGCTGGACGAACCGCTGTCCGCGTTGGACGCTAAAGTGCGGGTGCGACTTCGTGAACAAATTCGCGCAATCGTCACCGATCTGGGCATCACCACGGTATTCGTGACTCACGATCAGGAAGAAGCACTCGCGATCTCGGACCGTGTGGCGGTGATGAATCAGGGAAGAATTGAGCAATTCGACACCCCTCAAGAGATTTACCGCCACCCCGTCTCCGCCTTTGTGGCTGACTTTGTGGGAATTTCAAACAAACTTCCGGGTCTAATTGAAGATGACCAGCACGTGCTGGTCCACGGGCAGAGTATTCCGGTTGCCAAGATGGGGAATGCAAAGGTCGGGCAAGCGGTCACCGCCTTTGTACGTCCCGAACATTTGCGAATTCTCCGTGCCGGTGAAAATATCGGACCAGCATTGGACGGTGTGGTGATTTCTTCAGGATTCCTTGGATCCCTTCGGCGCACCCTGGTGCGCCTCACGGCCCCAAAATCCGAAATTGCAGTACAGCACGAAGCTTCTGAAGAGTTTTTACCCGGTGATCGGGTGGTCGTTAGCGTGCTACCGGTCCCTGTCGCGGTGGGTGCTTAGCTTAAATGCTCAAAGATGATTGCCGTCTGCGTGGAAGAAAAAGCTCGGTTGGCGCCAAGATGCGTCGCCACGAAGGTGCGCAGGTCATCAATGCTGCGGGCGGCAACTCGCACCAAGAGATCCGGTGTACCGCCGAGCACAAAAACATCTTTGACTTCCGTTAGCTCTTGCAGGGTCCGTGCTGAGGCAAGTAGCCGGTCACGTGCCGCCGGAGCAACCACCACAGAGATCATGGCATTGACGGTGACACCGAGAAGCTTTTCGTCGATAAGCGCGGTGTATCCGCGGATGACCCCGGCGCGGTGCAACGCCTTGACTCGACCCAAACAGGTCGAAGGCGCCAGACCAATCTTGGCCGCGAGCACATTATTGGCAATGCGGGCGTCGGTTCGAAGTTCGGAAAGAATCGCCAAATCGATCTCATCGACGCGAATAGGATGCGGTACGGCTTCGCCCTGGACCGACCAAAGTGAACTTTTCACGAAAATATTTCTCATTTCTTGGCTATTCTTCGAAATCAATCGAAGTATTTCGTCACTGATTCTACGATAAGAGATAAGAAGTATTCCTAGAAGAACTGAGAAACCGTGCAAACTGAACTGAGCCGAGCTTCCCTAGCGCAGCTAGATGCCAACGATCCGCTGATCCGGTTCCATGAGCGCTTTCAACTCCCCGAAGGCGTCATCTACCTGGATGGAAACTCTCTCGGAGCGTTACCGCATGGAGCCGCAGAGCGTGCCGCGCAAGTCGTCACCCAGCAATGGGGCCAAGGCCTAATCCGCTCGTGGAACGATGCCGGTTGGTTTGAACTTCCTACGCGTTTAGGCGACAAGCTGGCCCAGCTACTCGGCGCAAATCCGGGTGAAACCGTGGTTACCGACACCACCAGCCTTAACCTCTTTAAGGCTTTAGCCTCGGCACTTCGCATTCAGCAGGTTGATGGCCCAGACCGCCGGGTGCTGATCACCGAACGCGACAACTTCCCCACAGACATTTACATCGCAGAGGGACTGGCAGACCTGCTCAACTCTGTCGGCGCTGAAACTGGCGTCAGCTACGAAGTGAAACTGATTGATAGCGAAACCGAGCTGCTTGCAGCCTTAGGAGACGACACCGCGCTCGTGTCCCTGTCGCACGTGAACTATCGAACCGGCGCCATGTGGGATATGGCTGCTATTACCGAGGCGGTTCACCAGGCCGGCGGGTTGGCGATTTGGGATCTGGCACATGCTGCCGGTGCAGTGCCCGTTGCGCTGAACGCCGCAAACGCTGACTACGCGGTAGGTTGCACCTATAAATACCTCAACGGTGGCCCCGGATCGCCGGCATTCATTTGGGTCAACGCGCGCCATCACGAACGTTTTTGGCAGCCACTGTCCGGCTGGTGGTCCCACCAGGCGCCATTCGCAATGGCGGAGAGTTACACGCCAGCCAATGACGTGCGTCGCTTCATGTGCGGCACCCAGCCGGTGACCTCAATGGCCATGATTGAGGTTGGTCTAGATATCAGTGTTGAAGCGGAAATGGACAAGGTCCGGGCGAACTCGCTAGAACTGACGGACTTATTTATCGAACTTGTTGAAACCCGCTGTGCCGGGTACGGGCTGGAACTGATCACCCCACGGGATCATGCTCGCCGCGGGAGCCACGTCAGTTTCAGCCATCCCAACGGCTATGAAATTATCGCTGCGCTCATTTCCCGAGGGGTCATCGGTGACTATCGAGAGCCTGCAGTTTTGCGTTTTGGGGTTACGCCGCTCTACCTGAGTCGCACCGATATCTGGGATGCGGTAGAGATCCTGCGTGAAGTTCTGCACACTGGGGCATGGCAGCGCGAGGAGTTTACCGTACGAAATGCCGTGACATAGCGCAAAATTCACTGACCTTTGGGTCAGCGACCCGAGAATCCAGCGATTTTACGCCAGCGTACCCTTAATAACAGCGTGGCATCCATCAATGTCGCGCTGTTCGCATAGGTCTAAGGGAGCATCGTTGGGCAAGCAACCGGTACACGTCACTGATTCCGGGTCGGGTCTAAAGAAGTCATTAACACCGGCCCAGATGTCGATGATCGCCCTGGGTAGCGCGATCGGCACGGGACTGTTTGCCGGCAGCAAATTGGCCATCTCCATGGCCGGCCCATCGGTGATCGTCAGCTACTTGATTGGTGGAGTCGTAGCGCTGCTGGTCATGGGTGCTCTCGCCGAAATGACGGTTAAGCAGCCGGTGGCTGGATCCTTCGGAGTCTATGCCGAACGCTACCTGGGACGGTTCGCCGGGTACCTGACGAAATACCTTTACTGGTCCGCGCTAATCTTCGCGGTGGGTACCGAGGTCAGCGCCGTGGGTGAATACATGCAGTACTGGTTCCCCGAAATTCCCGGACTGCTCTGGGTGATCCTCTTTTCCGTAGTGTTGCTTGCGGTGAACTTCGCCAGCGTGAAAACCTTCGGCACCACCGAATACTGGTTCTCCGCGATCAAGGTCTTCGCCGTGGTCGCTTTCATCATCATTGCTCTGTGGTTGGTCTTCCATGATTCTAATGACCAGTTCGGCTTCCAGAACTACACCGCCGAGGGCGGCTTCTTCGCCAATGGGCTCTCCGGTATGTGGAGTGCGGTGATCGTGGCGATCTTCTCCTACATGGGCATCGAAGCTATCTCGATTGCCGCGGCCGAGGCCCGCAACCCAAAAATTGCGGTGCGCAAGGCCTTCAAAGTTTCCTTCCTGCGCCTACTGCTCTTCTACGTATTCACCATGGCGTTGATCCTCGCGGTGGCGCCCACCAGTGAACTCATTTCCGGTGGTTCTCCGTTTGTCACCGTGATGTCCCAGGTTGGAATTCCTTTTGCCGACTCGGTGCTGAACTTCGTGCTGATCATTGCCGCACTGTCGGCGATGAACGCGCAGCTCTACGCCGCTACTCGCATGTTGCACTCATTGGCTGACTCCGGTCATGCACCACGCCTAGCCCATAAAACCAGCAGCAACGGTGCCCCGATCCACGCGGTGTGGATGTCTGCTGGCGGAATTGCCGTGGCTGCACTGGTCTACGCCATGGTTCCAGAGGGTGGATTTGGCATCATGATGTCACTGGCTACCTTTGGTGCCTTGGCTACCTGGTTCATGATCTTGGTGACCCATGTGGCTTTCCGCCGCAAGGTGCACAGAGAGCAGGTTGTCTTGGAATACAAACTCCCCGGATACCCGGCCGCCTCACTATTTGGTGCGGTATTACTGGCAGGACTGCTGGTGACCTCGTTCGTCGTACCGGAATTCAAGTACACGTTGATCTTCGGAGTGCCGTTCGTCATCGTCATGTCGGTGCTCTACAAGCTGGTCTTTGCCGGCAAGAAGCAACCTTCGGCCTAGCCTGGGCAAGTCGTGGCCCGCGGAGCCAGTTCACTGGAGAATTCTGTTGCGGGCACTAAGATCATAAAGGGCTTGCTAGATAGCAGGCACAGCAACCTTCGAGGAGCAATGGTGGCCAAGCTGTATTTCCGATACGGGGCAATGAACTCGGGCAAATCAACGAGCTTATTGCAGGCTGCCTTCAACTATGAGGAACGCGGCCAGCGGATCTTGTTGGCCAAGCCCGGCGTCGACACCAAGGGGGAGGCCTCGATAGTTTCCCGGTTAGGGCTTGAACGCGAGGTTGACTTCGTGATTAGCCCACAAGGCGATGTGCGTCAGCAGTTCGCTGCGATAGCTTCCGGCGAGGACCCCGAAGCCCTTCTCACCCACGTTGATTCACCCCCGGTCGCTTGCCTGCTAGTCGACGAGGCGCAGTTCTTGACCCGAGAGCAGGTTGATGACCTGCTGCGCATTGCCGTGCTGGACAATGTTCCGGTCCTTGCCTACGGAATCCGCACGGACTTTAGAACCCATGCTTTCCCGGGCTCCGCGCGACTAATGGAGCTTGCGCACTCCTTGGAAGAGCTAAAAACCATTTGCCGTTGCGGACGCAAGGCAATGTTTAACACACGCCGGGTGGGGGACCAGGTTGTTTTTGACGGCGACCAGGTGGCTATCGACGGGGAAGACGTCTGGTACGAGTCTCTGTGTGCCTCGTGCTACCTAGAGGTCTCCGGCGGGCGACTGAGCTAGGTTCTTCTAGTGGGGTTAGTCGCGTGAGAAAAGACCAGAAACTGCGCGCTGCAGTCCCCAATCAAAACCGTCACTTTGTGGTGCATCAACGTCCAACTGCACAAGGTTTTGACGGTAGGCCACCGAACCTAAAATGTGGTTGAGCAGTAGCTGCTGACCAAAACGGGCATCCTCTGTGGACAAACCTGCAGAGTGAAGCAAGTCGCGTAGCTGCAGAACCGGGTTGAGCTGCTCAACTTGCAATGCGCTGGCTACTTCGATCACCTCTGGGCTGTCCTGGATGGGAAGCAGAGCCAAGTACAACTTGCGGCATAGCTGCAAAACAGCGTCGGCGGGTGTTGCAAAATTTTCTGGGATGACACGTAGCTGCTCGGTGTTCAATAATTTTGCGGCAACGGCAGCCAGTAGCTCTTGTTTGTTCTTTACATGCCAGTACAGCGCGCCAACCTGAACTTCGAGTTCTTTGGCTAAACGCCGCATGGAGAGGTCAGCTAACCCAAACTGTTGCAGGATATCGACCGCGGTATCCACGACGGTCAGCTGAGTTAATGCCATGCCTTCTAGTCTAGACGTAGTGTCACCGACTACCCATGCGCGCTGACCTTGCCGGGTTTTCCTAGGCTGCGACGTTGACGACGCTGGCCACAAAGATGGACAGCACGGCGGTCCAGCCGACGATTGCGACTGCCTGCCAGATGAGGATGCGTGCCTTGTTGATGCCGGCGGCAGCGAGCATGGTGGCGGTGAAGTGCGTGGGTAGTAGCAGTGGGCCGAGCAAGCTCACCCCTGGCACGCCGTAGCGTTCGAATGCGCGCTGGAATTTCATGCGGCGGTTGGCTTTGCGTTCGCTGTCCGCGGCTACCGGCGCAATACTTCCGCGGAGCTGTGCGTCTTCGGTGCGGTTGGCACCATTTACTGCGATAGGTTCTTTGGCTCGTTTGCGGTTGACCAGTGCGGTGCGGGCACCGGAACCCAGTAGCACAAGCAACGCCACACAGATGAAGTTGCCGATGATGGCGGCTATGGCGGCGGCCACCGGGTTAATTCCGCCAAGAATGCCGATGGTTGCCGCACCTTCGCCTTCGATGAAGGGAACTGCGCCGGCGAGGGCGACGATCAGTGGCTGTGCGAGTTCTGGGACTTGGGAGATGAGGTCCTGGAAGGATTCGATGAGGTTCATTATTGTTCCTGTCGTGAGTTGTTGGATGTGTGTGTAATACAATTTCATCGCGTTTTCAGCGTCACGGTAAGTGCCTAAATGTCACTTGTGACAGGGAGCTTTGCATGTTTAGGTAATGACAAATGTCATCCCCGTATACTGAAGAAATGAGTGCTCCTTTACCTGCCGATTCGACGGAGAACTTCGGCCCCGGATCGATTGGTTCGCGCAGGCTGAGAACGGGAATCACCGTCACCTGGTGGTACACGGTGGCAGGCTTGCTGGTATTTCAGCTCATGGTCGTATCCCTATGGATCGGGGCGCAAGCCAACCTGGGTAAGAGCCCATCCTCCGTCGTAATCATGGCTATCGGAGGAGTGGTGTGGTGCGCCGCCACCGTGCCGCTGATGGTGCAGTACCGGCGTCGAGATGAAACGGCCGGAGCCGCTGCGCAGTGGCGCGCCATGCTTCTTCCGCTGATTATTTCCGTGGCCTTTGCGCTCACGGCGGGCCTGCTCAGCGGGCTCTGGGTGGTTGGCGCGGTGCCTCTCGTGCAATCTCTGATGCTGCTCAACTGGCCTCGCGGGGTGCGCCTGCGTCTAGTGATCGTGGCGCTGGTGCTGCTAGGCGGACTGTGGTTCATCGACCTGAGAGCGGTGACTTCCGTTGAAGGGGGGAGCGGCGAAAGTTGGTGGACCCTGGGATTCCTGTCCATTTTGCTGCCTGCCATGACCGCCAGCTCGCTATGGTGGTGGGACGTGCTGGCCACGCTTGACCGCGCCAGGGCGGCGGAATCACGGTTAGGGGCCACCCAAGAGCGACTGCGGGTTGCCACCGATGTTCATGATTTACAAGGACATCACCTTCAGGTGATCGCGTTACAGCTCGAACTCTCCGAACGGCTGCTGGCGCGTGACCCGGAAGCGGCGCTGAAGCAGCTGCGGCTGGCCAGGTCCAGTGTCGCCGAAGCCCAGCAGGGCACCCGAGATCTGGCCATGCGCTTCCGTGGTGTTCCGCTGCGCGACGAGATTGATAATGCGGTTGATCTACTCCGCGCCGCCGGCACCTCGGTTAACGCCACGGTGTCTGCCGAGGCGAACCTGGCGCCCGCTGCCACTCTCGGACCGATCATTCGCGAAACAACAACTAACGTACTGCGTCACGGCGCCGGGAAACGCGCGCACCTGTCATTACAACGTGAGGCAGAACAGTGGCGCTACGAGATCACTAATGATCGGGCCGCCGAGACTGCAGGCAACGTTGAGGGGTCCGGTTTACAAGGGATCGGCCGCCGTGTGGCCGAGGCTAATGGTTCGGTTCAGGTACACCGTGGAAAACATGAGTTCTCGATCGTGGTGCTGGTGCCAGCTTTGAACTCTAAGGAAGAACAATAATGATCCGAGTTTTAATCGCAGATGACGAAGTAATGATTCGTTCGGCGGTGGCGGCCCTGTTGTCTTTAGAGGACGACATCGAGGTGGTTGCCGAATGCGCCGACGGTGCGCAAGCTGTTGTCATGGCAGAGAAACTAAAGCCAGATATCTGTCTGCTTGATTTGGAGATGCCAGAACTTGACGGTGTTCAGGTGGCCGACCGGCTGCGCACCACGCTGACCGCCACACGCTGTGTTGTGGTGACCAGGCATGCCCGCCCCGGAGTGTTGCGCAGGGCTCTGGCTTCCGGGGTTAGTGGGTTCTTGCCAAAGTCGCGAAGCGCCAACGAGATAGCCGAGGTTATCCGCCGTGTCATGGCGGGGGCACGCTACGTAGACCCCGAGATTGCCGCCGATGCGCTCAGTGATGAACGAAGCCCGCTGACCGAGCGGGAACTGGACGTATTGCGCGCGGGGAGACGTGGTGAATCCACAAGCCAAATCGCTCGCTCGCTGAGCCTTGCCCCCGGAACCGTACGCAATTACATCTCCGCAATTCTGGCCAAGTTGAACGTTGCTACCCGCCAACAAGCGGTGTTGCTCGCCGAAGAACGTGGATGGATCTAAAGCAAAAACCGGTGAGCCTGCCCAGCGCCACATGACCACTTTCAAGAGCCGGGCAAGACCAGCGTGCGCTTAGGTTCCGAACACCGTACGACGCAGGTATTCGTTGCGGAACTTGCCCGCAGGATCTAGCCGGTCAGCCAGCGCAATGAAGTTATTAAACTTCGGATACAGGCTGCCGAGCTCGGAAACTTGGGCAGCAAAGAGCTTGCCCCAGTGCGGTCGAGCAGCAAACGACGCCAGGGCTTCTTCGATCTGCGGAAGGATCGCCTCGACAGCTTTCTGTTGCGGCTTCCAGGTAAAGTGCAGGGCGATGCCATCACGGTCGTAGTTTCCACTGAGCCAGAGCTCATCGGCGGCAATGGTACGCACCTCGGAGATCAGCAGTAGGGGCGTGATGACCGGTGAGAGCTTACGAATTGTTTGTATGGCTGCCACCGCGTGTTCGCGCGGAACCAAATATTCGCTCTGTAGTTCATCACCGGCACTGGGCATAAAATCCATGCGGAAATGGGCTAGTCGGTCCGACCAAGGCCCTGTCTCACCCAACTGGATGCTGCAGATCGCCCCATCGGCTCCAGGCAGCGGGTGCACTGCAGCAATTGCCGGCAGGCCATCAAATTTGCCTTGATCAATATCGTCAACCAGTGCATCACCCACGCGTCGCTTGAGCCAGGTCTGTCCTACATGGTCCCCGCTCCAATCGGTGAACAGGCTGACGCTATAGGCCGAAGCCTGGACGGCATCGAAGTCGTTGAGGACCTTGTCCCATGACAAATCCTCAAAGACGGTCTGTTGCACTTCGAAGGCTGGCAGGATATCCAAGGTGAGGTGGGTCAATACGCCCAGCGCACCTAATCCGACAACCATGCCATTGAAATCTTCGTCGCCACGCTGCACGGTCATCAGCGAACCATCGGCCAGTACCAGTTCTACTGCGCTGACGGCGGTCGCGAGGTTACCGTGGGTTTCTCCGGAACCGTGGGTGCCGGTAGACACCGCGCCAGCCACCGAGATATGTGGCAGTGAGGCGAGATTATGCAGGGCGAAACCTGCTTCCTGCAACACGTCGGCCAGCGCGCCATAGGTGATGCCGGCACTGACTCGCACGGACATTGCCTGCGGATCAATTTTGATCTCTGCTGGCATCTTGGCCAGAGAAATCATCAGCTCCCCGGTATCGACGATGTCATTAAAAGAATGACGCGAGCCCAAAACCTTCACAGATTTTGCTACATGCACGTGCTCCCGCAACTGTTCGATGCTGGTGGGGTAGAGCAGTTCCTTGGCCCCGTATGCAAGATTCCCTGCCCAGTTCCGTTCCTTCTCACGTAACTGCACAGTTAGTCCTTACTTATTCAGCCACTGGCTGGAAACCAGTGCGCGGTAGCGTTCAAGTACCTGCGGTGTTGGTTCTAACGCCGCTACCTGGACGGTGTCCTGAGTCCACTTCGGGAATGCTCCGGCCAGTACACCGGCGGCCTGGCGCGCAGCGCCATCTGCCACATATTCGCCCGGGGTCGGAACCATGATGGGCAATCCTAGGACCTGCGAAGCGATCTGCTGCACGGCTCGGGACTGCGCGCCACCACCGATCAGGATGATGCGCTGTGCGCGCACCCCCTGGGCTTCTAAAGCATGCAGGCCGTCGGCCAGTGAGCAGATCACTGCCTCCACGGCACTGCGGGCCAAGTTGGCCGCGGTGTAGTTGGCGCGGGTAATTCCGTGCAAGGAACCTGTGGCCTCTGGCAGGTTGGGGGTGCGCTCGCCGTCAAAGTACGGCAGCAAGGTTAGCCCGTCCGCCCCAGGGCTGGCGGCTAGGGCCAGGTCGTTGACTTCTTCCAGAGTCACCTGCAATAGGTTGGCGGTGGCATCGAAGATGCGGGTGGCATTGAGCGTGCATACCAAAGGTAGGTAGTTTCCGGTGGCATCGGCGAAGCCGGCCACCAGCCCGGAGGCATCTGCCGACGGAGCATCGGTCACGGCGAACACCGTACCGGAGGTGCCCAGCGACATGACTACGTCTCCTAGCTTGGCGCCGACGCCCAGTCCAGCGGCGGCGTTATCGCCAGCGCCCGGGCCGATAAGGGTGCCTGTCTCGGTGCGGCCGATGGAATCTAGTGGTCCCACAACGCTAGGCAGGATTGGGGCGTGGCCCAGATGCTGCTCTAGCGCTTGTTGGTCATAAGTGTTTTCGGCGGCACGGTAGTAACCGGTGCCCGAGGCATCCGAACGGTCGGTGCGCAGGGCGGCCAGACCTTCGGCTCCGCTACCCGGACCGTAACCGGCCAGACGCCAGGACAGCCAATCATGTGGCAGACAGACGGCGGCGACCTTCGCCGCATTTTCTGGTTCGTGATCCTTCAGCCAGCGCAACTTGGTCAGCGTGATGGAGGAGACCGGAACGGTGCCGGTGCGCTGCGCCCAGTATTTGGCGCCCGCTTCCACATCGCCCTGGCCCGCGTCATTAATGATGTTGATAGCCGCCTGCGCGCTGCGGGTATCATTCCACAGCAGCGCAGGACGGATCACGGTGGCAGACTCATCGAGTACCACCATGCCATGCTGTTGCCCACCCACCGAGACCGCCTCCACGTCGTCCAGGCCACCGGCCTGAGCGATCGCTTCTTGCAGTGCGCTGAACCAGAACTCCGGGTCAATTTCGGTGCCCTCGGGGTGTGAGGCGCGTCCAGAGCGGATTAGAGCGCCCGTTGCGGCGTCGCGAATGACCACCTTGCATGATTGAGTGGACGAGTCGATGCCGGCAACGAGCGTCATTATTTTCGGCTGCTTTCTGCGGTGGGTGGGGTGAGTGATTTAGCGGGCGTTGAGCAGGTGCTCGATAGCCAGCTGGTTCAGGCGGATGAACGCGAAGTTACGCTGCGCGGCCGCATTGGCGTCGAAGTCAGCGAAGCTTGCTGCGTCGCTCATCAGCTGCGCCGCGGTTTCGCCAGCGTTCAGGGTGCTCTCGCCCAACTCGAAGACGCCGGAGAGCTTCATAGCTTCCTGGACTTCTGGGTCTGCGCGGAAGGCCTGGGTACGTTCCTTGAGCATCAGGTACATGGACATATTGGCCTTCGCCGAGTCCCACACGCCGTCGTAGCCGTCGGTGCGTGATGGCTTGTAGTCGAAGTGGCGCGGGCCGTCGTACTTCGGGCCACCGGTTGGGAAGCCATTTTCCAGCAGGTCAACGGTGAAGAATGCGCTGGTCAGATCGCCGTGACCGAAGACCAGGTCCTGGTCGTACTTGATGCCACGCTGGCCGTTGAGGTCAATGTGGAACAGTTTGCCTGCCCAGAGTGCCTGAGCGATGCCGTGGGTGAAGTTCAGGCCAGCCATCTGCTCGTGGCCGGTCTCAGGGTTAAGCCCAACGATGTCGCCGTGTTCCAGCTTTTCGATGAAGGCCAGGCCGTGACCGACGGTTGGCAAGAAGATGTCGCCGCGTGGTTCGTTTGGCTTTGGCTCCAACGCGAGACGCATGTTGTAGCCCTTTTCCTTGATGTAGCTAGCAGTGGTGTCTACGCCTTCGCGCATACGATCCAGTGCCGCAGCCAGGTCCTTGGAACCGTCGTACTCGGAACCTTCACGGCCGCCCCACATGACGAAGGTCTCGGCGCCCATCTCTGCAGCCAGATCAATGTTGTGCAACACCTTGGCCAGCGCGAAACGGCGGATCGAGCGGTCGTTCGAGGTGAATCCGCCGTCCTTGAATACCGGGTGGCTGAACAGGTTGGTGGTCACCATGGGGACCTTCAGGCCGGTTTCCTTTAGCGCTGCACGGAAGTCGGTCAAGATTTGCTCGCGCTGGGAAGCGGTGGCGTCAAAAGGAATCAGGTCATTGTCGTGGAAGGTGACGCCGTAGGCGCCGAATTCGGCGAGCCGGTGGACGGCTTCGATTGGATCCAGGTTCTTGCGGGTGGCGACACCGAATGGATCGGCGCCGGTCCATCCCACGGTCCACAGACCAAAAGTGAAGCGGTCGGCGGCGGTTGGTTGGAGAGTCATTAGATACATCCTTGGATCGAGAGAGTGTGGCTTTCACTATTTAGTTTATATCCTGAACTATATGGTTAGCGATGAGTTAGAGTCAATAGGAAACGGCAACAAGCCGGCCAAGATTTTCTAAGGAGCAGGCATGCGCAGAACAACGGCTGAAGCCCAGCCTGCACCTTCGAATGCGCCCGGAAATGTGGGGGATGTGCGCAAGGCGAACCTGGCAAGGGTTTTAGCGGTCATTGCCGGTGCCCACAGCGAGCATCGACTCTCTCGTGCGGACATTGCAACGCGCAGTAAACTCACCAAGGCCTCAGTCTCCAGTCTGGTCGCTGACCTGCTGGAAAGCGGATTGATCATTGAAATCGGAGTGCACCGAGACGGAGAACGTGGACGGCCCTCGGTGGGCCTGATATTAAACCCCGCACGCTGTGTGATCGGCATGGAAATCAACGTCGACTACATCTCCGCCGGGCTAGTAGATTTATCTGGAAAACTGCTGACACACCAGATTGTTCCGCGCTTGAACCGTGCGGTTAACGCTGAACAAGTCATCGATGCACTGAGTGAGCTAAGCAGCCAAATGCAGCAGGCGGCCGAGGCCCAGGATCTGAAGATCCTTGGCGGTGGGCTCGCAGTGCCAGGTCTGGTCGATGAGAAGAGCTACACTGTGCTCCAGGCGCCAAACCTTGGCTGGGAAGCTCAAACCTTGGACGTCCGAAAACTACTGAGCGAAACGAAGACCCGCTTCCGCCTCTTTAACGAGGCCAACGCCTCGGCGCTGGCCCAGCAACAGCTGATGGAACCAGCCGAACGCGATTTCCTCTTCGTCTCCGGCGAGGTGGGCATTGGCGGCGGTCTGATTATCGATGCCGAACTCTTTGCCGGCCCGCAGGGCCATGCCGGCGAGCTGGGACACGTGGTGGTCCAACCAGAAGGCAAGTCATGCAGCTGCGGTGGCCGCGGATGCCTAGAAACGGTTGCCGGACAGGAAGCCATCCTGACCGCGGCAAACCTTGGGGTGGCTGCCCGTGGCGTCTCGCGTCAGCAGCGCATTGAGCGTCTCTACCAAGCGTTGGAATCCGGGCAGGAGCCGGCCAACATTGCCGTGGCAGACGCCGGTAAGTCACTGGGGGTTGCCGTGGCATCGGCGATGCGCCTATTCAACGTATCCACCGTGGTCTTCGGCGGGCATTTCGCCGCGCTAGAGCGGTGGCTACTGCCGGCTACGACGAGCAGCCTCAGAACCTATGCACCAAGCATTGCCGGCCAAGCAAAGCTGAGATTTTCTCCGCTGGGGCAGACCGGGGCCCTGATCGGTGCCGCGCACAGCGTGGTGGGTGATTTACTAGAATCACCGCACCAGCTGGTTGGCTAAGCTACGCTGACCGGCTGCTGCAGTTCGGTCACCCAATCGCCTTGGTCTTCGGACACAGCACGCACGTAGACTTCGCGGCACGGACCGGTCGGAACCAAGCCGCGGGCCAAGACTTCTTCGTGCACGGCCTGCCAGCTTTCATGGATGCTGTCCATGGCTCCGAGGTGCACCCCGCAGATGGCCTCGGGCACAGCAGGAAGCTCGACGATCTCGACACCGGTCAGGCTCGGAGCGCTCGTGGCGTATCCAGCAATGACCTCTACTCCATCCTCGGTTCCGTTGTACTGCGCAATCGGCGTGGAAAGGCTTTGGCCGTGAAGGGATTGCGCGATTTTGTCGAAGAGCGGGCCGACTCGACCGGCGATTTCAGGTTGCTCGGCCACCGTGAAGCGGCCTGCTGCCAAGCGCACCGCGGGCAGTGGCTTGTGGATGATTTCAATGCGTGACATGAGCTTCTCCTTGGAGATCAGTTGCAGACGCCGCTGCACATCGGCCAAGCGCTGCGTGGCTAGATGGTGCTCGGCCTCAACCTGAGCCTGGCGAATGTGTAGAAGTTCGGCTATTTTTCCTGCGCTTGCTCCCTGATCCAAGATCAAAGAAATTTCTTCGAGCCCGAATCCCAAATCACGCAGCGCAACAATCTGATGCAAGCGCTGAAGCTGGGAGGGGTCATAGGAGCGGTAGTTGCTGAACGGGTCTACATGGGCGGGTCTGAGCAGGCCGGCGGTGTCCCAATGCCGCAGCATGCGGTGGGTTACCTGACCGATCTGTGCAAACGCCCCGATGGATAACATGCTTTAGTTCTCCGCTCTCACACTGTGTCAGAGTCAAGTTCTTGACTGATTTTGGGACAATTATTGCATTGTGAGGGTTCTCCTGGGCGGTTTTTGATGACCGGCAATGTTCAGGAATCTCCGGGCCGCTACGAATAAACCATTGGATGCGGTAGCCGCTGGTTATAGTCTTTGAGGGTGAAGACCCCTCAAATCACCATGCGCTATCTCAACCTGGCTCGAATACTGTGGGCACTGGTCACCCTAAGCGCTATCGTGGCGACCTACGCCGACACTGCCTCACGGGGCCCGGTGCTACCGCTGAATTTCTTTGGCTACTTCACCATCCAGTCGAATCTGGTGGTGGTCATTGTCGGGCTCATCGCAGGGTTGCTGGGCCTTGCCAAAGGTGCTTCGACGCCTCGCTGGGTTGTGGGCCTGCGTGCTTTGGCGAGCGTATGCATGGTTGTCGTCGGACTGATCTACATCACCTTGCTGGCCCCCTTAGGCGCTGCAGGAGGGGTGCCCCTTCCATGGGCGAACTGGGTTATGCATATTTTTGGGCCACTGCTAGTTCTGGCCGATTGGCTCTTGGCCAGGGACCGTACTTTTTTGTCTTACCGGGCGGTGCCGCTGCTGCTGATTTATCCAATGCTCTGGACCGGAGTCGTGCTGGTTCGCGGAGCGTCCGATGGATGGGTTCCGTACCCGTTCCTCAATCCGGATCAGGGATACCGAGTCATTGCCCTGTACGTTGTTTCCATTGCCGTGGTCTTCGCCGGAATAGCGTTTCTGGTTGTCGCTTATGGCCTGCGTGGGCGACACCGTGACGTGCAACTCGAGATTCACTAATCGTTTCGGTAAACTTTGGTCGTAAGAGCCCCTAACTCTTACATTGCGCCCTTTGGGCCAAGTGAGAAGTACAGGGGCATATTTTTTGCCCGGCACCGTGCCGGGACGGCGTGAAGAGCGCCGCAACCGCTGCTTTATGCAAGGGGGAGGATCCCATGCCAGCAATCGTGATCGTCGGAGCCCAGTGGGGCGATGAAGGTAAAGGCAAGGCTACCGATCTACTCGGTGGGCAGGTCGACTATGTAGTCAAGCCAAACGGCGGTAACAACGCCGGGCACACCGTGGTTGTCGGCGGTGAGAAGTACGAGCTAAAGCTCCTTCCGGCCGGCATTCTGTCGCCCAACGCCATTCCGATTATCGGTAACGGTTGTGTGGTGAACCTTGAGGCCCTCTTCGAAGAAATCGAAGGGTTGGAAGCTCGCGGCGCCGACACCTCGAAACTGCGCGTCTCGGCTAACGCTCACCTGGTAGCTCCGTACCACCAGACCATGGACAAGGTCACCGAACGTTTCTTGGGTAAGCGTGCCATTGGCACCACCGGACGCGGCATCGGCCCGGCCTACATGGACAAGGTGGGACGCCTAGGCATCCGCGTACAGGACGTCTTTGACGAATCAATCCTGCGCCAGAAGGTTGAAGGTGCACTGCGCCAGAAGAACGAACTACTGGTGAAGATCTACAACCGTCGCACCGTAATCGTCGAGGACATTGTGCAGTACTTCCTGTCCTATGCGGACCGGTTGCGCCCGTTGATGATTGATTCCACCTTCGAACTGAACAACGCCTTGGATGAGGGCAAGGTGGTCCTCATGGAGGGCGGCCAAGCAACCTTCCTGGACGTTGATCACGGCACTTACCCGTTTGTGACTTCCTCGAACCCTACCGCCGGCGGCGCCTCGGTCGGTTCTGGCATTGGCCCGACCCGGATCAGCCGTTCGATCGGTATCATCAAGGCTTACACCACCCGTGTGGGTGCCGGACCGTTCCCTACCGAACTGTTCGACGATATGGGTATCTACCTGCAGACCACCGGCGGAGAATTCGGTGTGAACACCGGACGCCCACGTCGTTGTGGTTGGTACGACGCGGTGCTGGCCCGCCACGCCTCGCGCGTGAACGGTTTCACCGATTACTTCGTAACCAAGCTCGATGTGTTGACCAACATTGAGCAGATCCCAGTGTGCGTGGCCTACGACGTTGACGGTGTGCGCCACGACGAGATGCCGATGACGCAGACCGAGTTCCACCACGCGAAGCCGATCTTCGAGTACTTCCCGGGCTGGACCGAGGATATCTCCGCGGCGCGGACCATGGAAGATTTGCCAGAAAATGCACGTAACTACATTCTGGCTCTCGAGAAGATTAGCGGCACCCGGATCTCCGCCATTGGCGTAGGTCCAGACCGCGATCAGACCATTGTGCGCCACGATCTGATCAACGACTAACTCTTTCGTCCCAGAGAATTTCTGGGAAGAACAATGCAGGCCCGGCGGAATATTTCGCCGGGCCTGCATTGTCTTCTCACCTACGGGTCGAGACTAGTTATTACTTGACGCCTGCTTCGACGCCTTCAACTGCGGCGGTACCTGCGACACGTTGATTCCAATGTTCAATGACCTGCGTGGGGGTGGGCCTGGTGAGCGATGAAATGACAATGAAGGTGACCGCGGAGGCAATGAGACCAAAGTAAATCGGTTCGTTGGCGTACACGCCGTCGAACTTTTGTTCGGCCTGGATCTCTAGAATGATCATGGTGCCCAATGTGACGAGCGTACCGGCGGCCATTGACGCTGCTGCGCCAATGCCATTGCCACGCTTCCACAGCAATCCGCCAATGATGGCCACCAGCAGGCCACCGACCAAGATGTCATAGGCGATCGTGAGCGCGGCGACCACATCATCAACAAGGATTGCCAGTGATACGGTCACGATTCCAAGTACCAGTACCCAGATGCGGTTCGCCCGCACATCATGTTCTGGGTTCTCATCGGAATTGACGCTGATGGACTTGCCAAACCAGCTGGCAACAAATGGAGTGACATCGGTGCGAGCCACCGTGGCCGCAGCGATCAATGCTCCGGAGGCGGTGGACATCATTGCGGCCACCGCCGCAGCCATCACCAAGCCACCGACGGCTACGGGTAGCAGCTCGGTGGCGACCTCCGCGTAGACGACGTCCTTATTCATATCTGCCCCGATAATGTCTGGCAGTGCGACCTTGGCGGCCATACCGATAACGGCTCCCGCAGCACCATAGATGATGCAGTAAAACCCGGCGGTAGTTCCGCCCCAGCGGGCGACCTTGGGGCTCTTCGCAGTGAATACGCGCTGCCAGATATCCTGACCGATCAGCAGGCCCAGAGTGTAAACGACAAAGTACGTGATGATGGATTGCAGTCCGATGCCGGTGAAGCTGAAGAACTCGGCATCCACGCGCTCACGGATGCCGTCCATGCCACCTGCGGCGTTTAATGCAAAAGGCAGCATGAGGCAGAAGATGCCTACCGTTTTAATGACGAACTGCACCTGATCTGCCAGGGTAATGGACCACATGCCGCCGATGGTGGAATAGACCACCACAATGGCGCCGCCAATAGCGATGGCAAGCCACTTCTCCCAGCCGAAGAGAACCACAAAGATCGTCGCATACGCGCTGGTTGATGTCGCGCAGAGCATCAAGGTGTAAGCGAGCATGACAATGCCCGAAGTGTTGGTGGCGGACTTGCTGCCATAGCGTAGCGTGAGCATTTGCGAAACGGTGAAGACCTTGAGCCGCTGCAAGGTAGGGGCAAAAGCCAGGGACAATAAGATCACTCCGGCCCCGATGGCAACTACTAGCCACATGCCTGAGATGCCCCATTTATATCCCAGCCCTACGCCACCCACTGTCGAAGCGCCGCCCAATACTACTGCCGCCATGGTGCCGGTGTAGAGGAACGGGCCGAGCCGGCGTCCGGCGACGAGGTAGTCACTACTGTTTTTGGTGCGGGACTTGCCCCACCAGCCGAACAGCAGCATTGCCGCCAGATACGCTGCAACGATTACTCCGTTGATGTATTCCATGAATTGGGCCCGTGTTCTATGAGGTCGGAAAGCCGAAGATTACCGGAAGGAAACTTTAGTTGTTCAATAGGCTATTAGCTGGGTAGATGTGTCGTCAAACACGTAACGCACATTGCCGCTTTCATGAAGGGATCCGGTGTCGCGCGACCCCAACGCAACGCGGAACGTTTCGTGCCAGAGCTGACCGCGATTTTTCCTGTGATGCAACACACTGACTTGCTTGTGGGAAATTCATGGACAATTTGCCTGACGATATGCATTGTTTCTAGGCAAGATGTCATATTTACGTAGTAAATGCGTAACTTCGTGCATTGCTCACCGGCCTCTAGTACTGTTTCACGACGACGCAACGTTGCATCTGGTGCCTTGTGGCACCTTTTTTCGTATCTGTGAACCAAGACTTTTATTCGATAGAAAGACGCCAAAAAGATGAGTGAAAATGGTCAGCCGTCGACAAAGAAGTCGGCCGGGCACGTCATTGTTGACACCCTTGTAGCCCATGGCGTGGAGCGCGCCTACGTTGTCCCAGGGGAAAGCTACCTGGACGTCCTTGATGGGCTGCATAATTCGACTATTGACACAGTTGTTTGCCGCCACGAAGGCGGAGCCACCTATATGGCCGAGGCTGAAGGAAAAATGCACCAGCGCCCGGGCATTGCGATGGTCACCCGTGGTCCAGGCGCCGCCAATGCCCACGTAGGATTGCACACCGCATGGCAGGACTCCACTCCGTTGGTGCTGTTTGTAGGTCTGATTCCTTTTGAGCACCGAGGCAAGGAAGCCTTCCAGGAATTTGATCCGCGGGCCTGGTTCGGTACCGGGGCTAAACGTGTGATGGTTTTGGATCACCCAGATCGAGCCTCCGAAGTCGTCGCCGAAGCAATGTTCGCTGCGATGTCCGGCCGTCCTGGTCCGGTAGTTGTTGGTCTGCCCGAAGACATCATCACCCGCGAGGTTTCTGCCGCGGTGCACCCGGAAATTCCGGTGGCCACCGGTGGCATGACCGTCACCGATTGGAAGGCGCTGCACGGCGCACTGCAGGAAGCGGATAAGCCACTGTTTATCTTCGGCGGTAATGACTGGACCCACGAAGGTGCCGCTGACTTTACCCGCTGGCTCGAAGAGCATGACCTGCCGGCGGCAGCCGAGTGGCGTTGCGAAGGCACCGTACCGTTTAACTCCCCGTCCTATGTTGGGCCAATTGGGTACGGCCGGCCCAAGCCAACCTACGACCTGCTGGAAGAAACAGACCTATTGATCTTCGTCGGTACCGTGCCGGGAGACGTGATCACCGATGGATTTAACGTCCGTCAAAACTGGGACAAGAAGAACTTCCTGGTCACCATCGACCCTTCACTACGGGGCCGTTCCGGTCCGGTCTCTCATCAGATCGTGGCTAAACCTGACGTCTTCGTTCGTGACCTGTTGCTGATGGACCTGCCGGTGAAAGATTCATGGCGTGAATGGACCGGGCGCATGCGCGGCGAACAAGAAAAGTTTGCCCAGTTGCCTCCAGCAACGCCTACAACAGGCCAAGCAAAGATGGATACCTTGATGGCGAATCTGGTTACCGCGCTTCCCGAAGATGCCATGGTCACCTTCGGCGCCGGCGAACACACCAACTGGGCGCACCGCTATTTCCCAACCAATGGCTACGCCTCGATGCTTTCGGCACGTAACGGCTCGATGGGTTACTCGATCCCTTCGGCGGTGGCCGCGTCATTGTCCTACCCACAGCGCCGCGTGGTGAGTATTGCCGGTGATGGTGAGTTCATGATGAACGGCCAAGAGCTAGCTACCGCAGCCCAGTACGGTGCCACCCCGCTGGTGGTTGTCATGGATAATCAGCAGTACGGCACTATCCGTACCCACCAGGAACGCCAGTACCCGGATCGCGTCTCCGGTACCCAGCTGAAAAACCCGGACTTCGCTTTGATGGCACAGTCCTTTGGTGGCTACGGAGTGCGCGTGGAGAACGATGCTGATGTTCCTGCCGCCGTGGACGCGGCGCTCGCCGCAATCGACAATGACAAGACCTTTGCCCTGATCCACCTGATCGTTGAGCAAGGAGTGAAAGCCTACTAAGGCCTGCTGCGTCGTACTACCGTCGGCCAGTAGCGACTCGCTGTTCGCCGATGGTAGTAGGCCGACCAAGGATAAATCACACCTTGATCGTCTTGGCATGCTCGTTCTGAAGGTTTAAGCTGAATTCTTACCCAAGATGTGAGCATTCCCAAACCTACGCACCAAGGCGGAGAATCTGATGGCACAAATGAGCGAAGAGCTCATTGAGCAGTGGGCTGATGCCACTGCCGAAATTTACAACGAGTCCCTTTCCGGTATTAGTCTGACCCGTATGCCGGCTGCCGTTGCGCAATACATTGATCTCTTTGCGCAAAGTGAAAACCTGACCTTCACTCGTGAAGCGACTCCACTGGACTACTTTGAACGTCACCCTTTTGTGGCAATCAGCGCAATCCTGAACAATGCCGAGGCGCTAGAAGCCCTCGACGAAGATCAGCAAGAAGCACTGGATGAGATGGTTGGCTTCACCGAAGCTTGGTACAACTTCGATCAGGAGCAGGAACCCGAATTGGGTACCTCCGAGGCCGACGACGAAGAAGACTGGTAAACCCAGCCTCCCACCTGCAAAACCGACCTATCCGCGAAACCGTGGGAGGGTCGGTTTTTGGTTTTTGAAGGGGCGAAGTCGAAGCTAAATAGGCCTTGCTATTCCTTTATTTCCACGGGAGTGGGACGATTCGAATATGAGCCAGTTCAGTGTTTTTGAAAGCACCGCGGTGATTCACCTGCCGGTGCACCGTGTCTGGGAGTTGTTGACCGATTGGACCGCGACCCCCTTGTGGATGCCGGGTATCGCCACCATGCATTCGGATGACGTGCAGCTGCGCGTGGGGACAAACCTGATCTATCGGGTGGGTGGACACGAGCGACGTTATGAAATCCATGATCTGATCGAGAATCGTTTGCTAATTGCACACACCTCCGAAAACCCGGATGGATTGTCTTATCGTTTTGATCTCAAAGACGATGCAGGGTACACCGAAGTGGTGCTTCAAGTCGCGGTGATCAACCCTGATTTAAGCGTTCGAGAGTGCGAACAGCTCGCGAATTCGGTGCGTGAAGCCGAAGGGGACATGCTTGATCAACTTAGGTTTTATGCCGAGCAGGCCCCCTAGGGGATCGTCTTAGTTCGTCGAAGATTGGCTCCGATGAGCGTAGGCCTTGGACGCCTTGAAATCTGTTCCGGCAAATAGCTGATCCACGGTCACCAAGGTGTATCCGGCGTCGTGAAGTTTGCTCACCAGTTGGGGTACCGCCTTGACCGAGCTTTCATGGATGTCATGCATCAAAATGATCGAGCCGGGCTTGGCTTCTTCTAAGGCGATCTTCACGGTCTTTTGAGGGTCGTGGTGTTTCCAATCCAGCGTGTCAACGTTCCACAGCACCAGTGGGTACGGAATAAGCCGGTCGTACACCGCACCATGGGAACCATAGGGTGGCCGAAGAATCTGCGGTCGAACGCCGGAGGCTTCCTCAATCGCCTCGTCGGTCCACTGCACTTCGTGTTGGATACCCTCCGCGGTTAACTTAGTGATGTCTTTGTGATCAAAGGTGTGACTGCCGATCTGGTGCCCCTCGGCGACCATGCGCTGTAGCGTCTGGGGGTATTTCTTCACGTTCTTACCCAGTACAAAAAATGTGGCAGGCGCCCGCTGCTTAGACAATTCATCGAGTAATCGATTTGTGTATTCTCCGGGACCATCGTCGAAGGTTAGCGCAACACATTTGGTTGTTGCGCAGTCCACTGCTGGTGGTGTCGCAACGGTCTCTGGCTGCGGTTCGGTGGTCTGGGAGGCGCAACCTCCGAGCAAGAGAATGCCAAGAAGCAGTGCGCTTAGCCGAGGGGTGAGGCGGAAAGACATTCTCATCTCTTCAGCTTCTCGCCCATTCGGTGGCAGCGCAAAACTGCCACGCCTTCGCTCAGTGATTTCGTAGCCAGTGCATAGGGAGCGCGGTGAGAGCCAATGGGCTGGCTATAAACTAGCTGGGGTTTCCGATGGTGAGTGCAACGGATGCTCAATTTCATCACGAGCAAAGCGTCCAGCCCACCAAGCCAGAAGCCCGAATATTGGCGAGGCGGTTCCTGCGATTATAAAAATACTCTGCAGGCTCAACACCTGGCTTAGCGGCCCGGCGACAGCCATGGACAAGGGCATCAATGCCAAGGAAACGAAGAAATCAAGGCTGGAGATACGACCTAATAAATGTTTCGGCACCCGGCGCTGTAACAACGTTCCCCAGATGACCATTCCCGCTGAATCGGTGATCCCGAAAAGTAAGAGAATCGCGAACAACATCCACGCGGCATCCACGTATCCCACCATTGCCAGCGGCAACGTGCCTAAACACCAGCAAGCGGTCATGAGAGTCAAATATCGACGTGGGAATTTCGCCGAGGCGATCAGCAGCGAACCGATCGCCGAGCCGGCTCCGAAGAAGGCTAGCGTGTAGCCAAAGAGCTTTGCATCCCCGCCCAAATGATCGCTGACGATAAATGGCAGCAATACCTCAAAAGGTCCGATAAAGGTGAATACGGAAATCACCGAAAAGAACAACGTCCAACGCAACCAGCTGGTACGCATCGTATAGCCCACGCCTTCACGTAATTGGCGCAGTACGCTCGGCGCAACAGTCGCCGAGTCATCATGTCCTGGTGCGTCGTATTCTTTGCGGTGCGTTATGCGGCGCAGGACAAAAATGGCGATGAAATGGCACAGTGCGATTGCGGCAATTGCGTGTGCCGGGGAAATCGCGGCGACAAGAAAACCTGCCACCATCGGTCCCAGTGCAGTGTGCACTACCGGCCGGACCGTGCCTTCCAGCCCGTTGGCGGCTAGTAGATCCTTCGGCGGCAAGATGCGAGGCAGCAGTGCGGAATATGCGGGGAAGAAGAATGCTGATCCGGCACCTGCAAGGAAACTGGTGAGGATGAGATGCCACAGCGTGATGGCACCAGTCAGCGCGAGTATGGCCGTGGCGCTCATGATGAGCACCGATAGCAGCTGTACCAAGATGACTATTTTTCGACAGGAGTACCTGTCGGCCATGATGCCGCCGAGCAACACTAGGGCAAGTAGCCCCACGGCGTTTGAGGTGGCCACCATGGATAGCTCTAAGGGCCCGCCGCCTAAGCGACGTACCTGATAAACCATTGCCACCGCCCACATGCCTGCGGCGAAGGTAGAAATAATTAATGCGCTCGCTAGTAGCGCATAGTCCCTGTGGGTGAATGGCTTAACGAGGCGCAGCATTGAGTCCTGCAACCTACTCATGAGAAGCTCCTACAACTTGCGCGTAGAATCAATCATCCATCTACTGATTGAATTTTGTCAATCAGTAATTCGGGATTTAATGCAAAACCCGCGCTTCACCCTTAAGGGTCAAGCGCGGGGCAGCATGGAACACATTGTTTACTCGGAGTCGTGGTCAATCTCCAGAATTTTCACCAGTTGATCCAGCGCCTCTTCGGCGCCTTCGCCCTCGGCGCGCAACACAACCTTGGTGCCGTATTCGGCACCCAAGCCCATGAGCGACAGAATGCTTGAAGCATCCAATGCGTCCTCGGCGGGTTCTGTTTCCAACGCGATGGTGACCTCAACCGGAAGCTCGCCGGCGGCTTCGGCGAAGATTGCAGCCGGACGGGCGTGAAGGCCAACTCGACTTCCAATGATTGCTGTACGTTCTGCCATGACGGCTCCTTTTAACATAGGTGGTAATTCAAAATCCTAAGGCAGATGACCTTGGAGTTGTTAGAGTCCGAAGCGATCCAATTCGGGCAGCTGGGCGCGCACCAAGCTTCGGGCTTCCTCTGCTGATGCTGCCCGCAAGGCAAGCTGCGCCAATTTTTGAGCGGTAGCCAAGTCCACGGTGCGCAGCACCGCGGCGACCGGTGAAAGCGCGCGCTTATTCATGGACAAGGTATTGACACCCAGTCCTACCAGCACCACCGCGAGCGCAGGATCTGCCGCGGCTTCACCGCATACTCCCACCGGTTTAGCGCCGGCGCCCTGTGCCCCGGCACTGGTGGCCGCGATCATGTGCAACACGGCCGGCTGCCAAGGGTCATTCAGTTCAGCCAATGACCCCAGCTGCCTATCCGCGGCCATCGTGTATTGCGTGAGATCGTTGGTTCCAATAGACACAAAATCGCAGCGTTCCAAGATCCGCTCGGCCATCAGTGCGGCCGAGGGAACCTCAATCATCACTCCAGCGGTTGCGAGGTTCGCCGTGCTGACCAGTGCCGCAAAATCTTGGGCCTCAGCAGGCGTAGAGATCATTGGTGCCATGGTCCAGACCTCGGCCTGGTGGTCAGCGGCGGCCTCGGAGATCGCCGTGAGCTGACGGGCGAGGACTCCGGGGCTAGTGGTGTCCGTGCGGTAGCCGCGAACACCGAGCGCCGGATTCGGCTCCGTCGAATCACTGAGGAACGGCAACGGCTTGTCAGCCCCGGCATCCAGCGTGCGGACCACGACCTTCTTCTGCGCGAAGGCCTCAAAGACCGCACCATAGGCGGCTACCTGTTCCTCATGGGACGGTTCCTTCTCTCGTCCTAAGAAACAGAACTCGGTGCGCAATAGGCCTACACCTTCGGCGCCTGCCTTGGCCGCAGCCTGCGCGTCGGTGCCGCTACCCACATTGGCTAGCAGAGGAACGCGGTGACCATCAGCCAGTACTCCACGGCCATCAAATTCCGGAAGCTGCTCACGATTTGCGTAGGTACGTGCGGTCGCGGACTCAACCTCGGTTGGGTTGCGCACCACGAGGCCGTCGATTCCGTCCACGTAGACTACGTCGCCATCAGCTAGGGCGGTGGTATCACTGGCCGCCACGATGGCAGGCAATCCCAAGGAGCGGGCAATAATCGCGGTGTGGGACTGTGGCCCGCCATCGCTGGTTACCAGGGCCAAGACCTTCGCCGGATCCAGGGTAGCGGTATCTGCCGGGGCCAGGTCAACGGCCACGAGTACAAAGGGGGTTTCCGAATCGGGGATACCCGGGGCAGGAACCCCACGTAGCTCGGCCACGATACGGGCGCGAACATCAAGTACGTCTCCCGCGCGTTCGGCCATGTAGCCACCGAGTGCGGACAGCTGGGTGGCTACCGCATCGGCGGCTTCCCAGAGAGCCGACTCCGCACAGGTGCCCGAGGACACCAGCTTCGTCGCCGACTTCAGTAAGCTTTTGTCGCTGGCCATGAGTGCGGTGGCCTTGAGCACCGCTTGCGCGTCTCCGGTAGCCAGTGCGGCGCGTGCCTTGAGCTGCGCGGCAACCGCTTGGGTGGCCTCGGCCAAACGGGCGGTTTCACTGTCGATAGTGGCACCGGCAGGAAGCGGCGCACCGTCGGCGGGGGCTTGGATCGCATCGGGCATGCGACGTACGGTACCGATGACCCGGCCTGCACTGACGCCTACCCCGGAAAACTTTTCTACCTTGTGCGTACTCATGCTGCAACCTTGACGCTTTCAACGTTTGGCGCTGCAGCCTTACGAACAAACTTCTTCAGAATAATCACCAGTGCAGCGGAGATGAGCGTACCAATGACGGTGGCTAACAGGAACATTGGCCAGGTGTTATTCATCGCGAAGAAGACAAAAGCTCCGCCGTGCGGTGCCTGACTGACCACATCAAAGGTCATAATCAACGAACCGGTCACTCCGGCGCCCACCATCGAGGCAGGGATGACACGCAGTGGGTCCGCCGCGGCGAAGGGGATAGCACCTTCGGAGATGAACGCGGCACCGAGCAACCAGGCAGCCTTGCCGTTTTCGCGTTCGGCTCCGGTGAATAGCTTCGGGGAAACCGTCGTAGCCAAGGCCATAGCCAATGGTGGCACCATGCCCGCGGCCATGACAGCTGCCATGATCATCAGTGGGGCAGGGTTTTCCGTAAGTGAACCTGCGCCCAGTCCTGCCACCGCGAATGCGTAGGCGACCTTATTAACCGGACCGCCCAAGTCGATGGCCATCATGAGTCCAAGGATCAAACCAAGAATCGCAGCAGCGGTACCAGACATACCCGAGAGCCATGAATTGAGTGCTTCGGTGAGTTTCGCAATCGGTCCGCCCAAGAAGAGGATCATCAGACCCGAGGCGATGATGGACGCGAGCAGCGGCACGATCACCACTGGCATCAGACCACGCAACCAGCGTGGAACCTTCCAGGAGCTGACCCAGCGAGCGGCCAAACCGGCAATCAAACCACCGACGATACCGCCAAGGAACCCGGCACCCATGAAGCCCGCCACCGCACCTGCGGTGAAGCCCGGGGCAATACCTGGGCGGTCTGCGTACGCATAAGCGATGTAACCGGCCAAAGCGGGAACCAGGAAGCCCATGGAGAGGCCACCGATCTTATATGCGACGGCTCCAAGGTAGGCCATGAGTCCTGCATCTGGCAGGTTGAACAGCGTGTTATCGGTCAAATACTTGTCTGCCACGTCGGTGATCGCGTAACCGCCGAGCAGGAAGCCCAATGCAATCAGCAAGCCGCCGCCGGCCACGAACGGAATCATGTAGGAAACACCGGTCAGCAGCGCGCGCTTGAGCTGTGCGCCGAAGCCTTGCTTGTCACTGGTCTGTTCCGATTCGGCCGATGCCGTAGCGGAAGGCACCCGGCGCGCTTGCGGATCGCTCGCTGCCGCGATGGCATCCTTGAGAAGTTTCTCAGGCTCGTCGATACCGCGTTTAACCGGAACCTGAATCAACGGCTTGCCGGCAAAACGTGCACGGTCACGCACATCAACGTCGACGGCGAAGATCACCGCGTCGGCAGCTTCAATAATTGCAGGATCCAACGCGGTGGAACCGGAAGAGCCCTGAGTTTCCACCGCAAAATCAATGCCAAGCTCTTCGGCGGTTTGTGCCAACGAGTCGGCTGCCATATAGGTGTGGGCAATGCCGGTGGGGCAGGCGGTGACCGCCACGATCTTGGAGACCCTTGCGCGTGAGGGGTCGGTGGTTGGTGCCGGCGCGGCTACCGGGGCGGCGGCAGGAACCGTTGGATTATCGGAGATAACCGCGGAGACTAACGCGACGATTTCACTGGCGCTGGTTGCCTCGCGAAGTGCTGCGGTGAAGGTCTTCTTCACCAACGCGCGAGCCAATTTGGAGAGCAGCTTCAAATGCTCTTTATCGGCGCCCTCTGGGGCAGCGATAAAGAAGATCAGATCTGCTGGACCATCTTTGGCCCCGAAATCTACCGGGGTAGCCAGTCGTGCCATGGCCAGGGTGGGGGTGGTGACGGCGGCCGAGCGACAGTGCGGAATCGCGATGCCGCCGGGTACTCCCGTGGCGGTTTTTGCTTCACGGGCCAATGCGTGTTCGGCGAGGGCCGATGCATCGGTAGCGCGGGAGGCCTTGGCCACCAGGTTCGCCAGGTGATTGATCACCTCGGTGGTTGAGGTGCCCAAGTGTGCGTCGAGGGTGACGAGCTGGGTGGTGATCAGGTCGCTCATTGCTATGATCCTTGCCTTGGGTTGAGTGAGACGACGGTGACGGCGTCCGCGGTGAGGTCAGATGGTGAGGGGATAGTCGAACCGGGGAGCGAAGTTGCCGCCGCCCCGTAGGCGATGGCTGACTTAAGACATTGTTCTGATGAGCCCTGAGAAATGGCTGCCAACAGGAATCCTGCCAGCGAAGAATCTCCAGCTCCCACGGTGCTCCGGGCGGCGATGGGTTCATGCCAGCCATGCCATGCCCCTTGGCTTGTGGCCAGCACCGCACCGTGGGCTCCGAGCGTTGCCAACACGGCACCGGTCCCGCGCTCAAGCAGAGCTTGGCAGGTCTCTGCGGTCAGCTGCGCGGAAGTTTCAAGCTGTTTTTCGCTGAGTCTGGCACCGACAAGATCTGCCAACTCCTCGGCGTTTGGCTTGATGAGGTCTGGGATGTGGTGTGCGGTGTGGGCGTAAAGCTGGCGCAACGGTTCTCCGGAGGTGTCCACTGCGATCTTCGGACATTTGGTGCCCAGCGAATCGCGAAGCGTGGCGGTGAGCTGCGCATAGAAGTCTGCAGGTACTCCTGGGGGCAGGGATCCGGCCATCACCAGCCAAGTGGCTTCGGCGCTTGCCTCAAGTACTAACGCACTCAATGCAGACACTGCCTCGGCGCTCAACGTCGGGCCTAACTCGTTGATTTTGGTGGTGGTGCCATCCGGGTCGGTCAAGGTGATGTTGGTGCGCAACGATTCATCGATGGGCAGTGAAGTGAAATTCAGTCCGTCACCACGTAGCGCGGCGATGAGCGGATCATTAGTTCCGCCGGGTAGCAGCGCGTGAGTCTTGGCTCCAGCCACGGAAAGCGCCCGGCTCACGTTTACTCCTTTGCCGGCGGCCTGAGTATGACTGGTTGCGGCGCGTTGGACAGCTCCGTGAGCCAGAGGCTCTTGTAATTCAATGGTCTTATCCAAGGCCGGGTTGCAGGTCAGTGTGATGATCATGCGACAACTACCTCCACTTCGGCCAGTTCCAAGGCAGCAGCGAGATCGTCTTGCGGTGCACTGTCGGTCACTAGGGTGTCTATGGCATCCAGGCGGGCGAAGCGAACCAGGGTTTCTTGGTCAAATTTTGAGCTGTCGGCGAGGAGCACAACACGGCGTGCGCTCGCGATCAAGGCAGTTTTAACGGCGGCTTCCAAGGGGTCAGGCGTGCTCAAGGCAAAATCGGCATGCAGGGCATTGGTTCCTATAAAAGCAATGTCGGCGCGATAGTTGGAGTATTCCTGCGCAGTGCGTGCACCACTGGTGGCACCGGTAATTCCGCGAACTCGTCCGCCAATCAGTTCCAAGGCAATCTCTGGGCTTTGCACCAGTGCCGTGGCGATGGGCAGTGCGTGGGTGATCACCACGAGTCCGGACCCTGCATTGGTTTTGACCATGCGTTCGGCGAGGAATTCTGTGGTGGTTCCGGCATCTAAGATGACCGAAGCGTCGGAGACCGGTAGCAGGCTGAGTGCACGTTGCGCGATACGCGCCTTGGCTTCGGCATGGATGGCGGTGCGTGCCATATAGCTTTCTTCGCGGGTGCTTGCCTCACTGATGGAGACCGCTCCACCATGTACACGACGCAAGAGATTTTCAGACTCTAGCTGGGCTAGATCACGGCGAACGGTCTCCGCAGTAATCTCAAAGCGTTCAGCCAGTTGCGCGACGGTTACTTTCCCCTCGGCGGCAAGCTGATCGGTGATTAGCCGATGTCTTTCCTCGGCAAACATCTACGCCTCCATAAAGTCATGACATGCAACACACGAATCTGTGTTTCCATGACTTTATGTCCGATTGTGTGGGGTCGTCAAGCGAATTTGTGAAGAACTTTTGGGTTTATCTGTTTTTGAGTGGGTTTTTTTACGTAAGATGGCGCTGAATGTGTAAAACGCTAGCGCCGAGTGTAGGCGGTTTTGCCGCCAAAATTCGTTCCCTCGAATAGTTCATTGACCGTCACCAAGGTGTAGTTTTCATGTTTGAGCCGCTTGACCAGTTCCGGCACTGCTTTGACCGAGCTGTCATGGATGTCGTGCATCAAGATGATCGACCCGGGGTGTGCCTGCGCCAACGCAAGATCTACGGTTTTCTTCGGATCATGATGCTGCCAATCTAAGGTGTCAACATCCCAGAGCACCATCGGTGTATTCACCAGTTGGTCAACGGCAGAATTATGAGCCCCATACGGCGGGCGTAAAGTATCCGGCGTCAATCCGGTCGCCTTGCGGATGGCCGATTCGGTTGCGGAGATTTCATTCTTGATTTCTTCTGCGGACAAACCGGTCAGACTTCGGTGGTCAAAAGTATGATTGCCCAGCTGGTGTCCCTCGTACGCCATGCGATTTACCGCGCCATGAAAATTGGCAACGTTCTGCCCGAGCATGTAGAAAGTTGCGGGGACGTTTTCCCTGGCCAACATGTCCAGTAATGATGCGGTGTACTTCCCTGGACCATCATCAAAGGTCAAGGCTACGCATTTGGTCTTTTCGCAATTAACGCGAGGTTGTGGTTTGAGCACCATCGCGGTGACAGGAGCCTGGACTGCAGGAACTGCACCGTAATCAGCAACCCGTGCGACCTGCATAGAGCCTTCGCTTCGGGTAGAGGATGTATTGGCAAAGAAACCTGCAACTGCATGGCCCGCCCGGGAGGCCTGTTGGGTTATTGGAGAACCGCAGCTGGTGAGGAAAAGGACACAGCAAAGTACGGAAATAACCGCGTTGACGCGGGAACGGGAAGGCATGTATTTACCATTTCGCCTTCACCGGCTGAAATCAATTCGACCATCCGATAGGCAGGAAAAATCGGCTGAATCGTTATGTAAAACGTGATTTCACACCCTAGCATCATGTGATGTTTCAGGCCGGGGGATTGGAATGGTGAGGATGCAAGCTCAAATGGCCGGAGCCTGTGGTGAGGTCACCATAGGCTCCGGCGAGAATGAAAAGATGCAGAACTTTATGCCAGTAGCTGGCGCTTAGAGGAGATCACTCCGGTGTTGAACCCGGCAAGACGCAATCCACCATGGAAGCGGGCATGCTCAATCTTGACGCAGCGGTCCATGACCACATTCATCCCGGCAGCCTCGGCGCGCGCGGCAACCTCCTCGTGCCACGAACCAAGCTGCAACCATAGGGTTTTCGCGCCCACGGCCAGCGCTTCATCTAGCACGGTGGGAAGGTCATCATGTTTACGGAAAACCTCGACCAGATCAGGGGTCTCCGGCAGATCAGCCAATGACTTGTAGACCGGCTGCCCGAGAATCTCGTCCAGCACGGGGTTGATGAAATATACCTTGTACTTCGAGGAAGACAAGAGATAAGTGGCAACAAAGTAGCTGGCGCGGGATGGCTTATTTGAGGCACCAACGATAGCAATAGACTTTGTTTCATGCAGAATATTCAGGCGCTCTGCGGCGCCAGGGCCCTGCCAAGTACGTTGCTGAGTGCTCATTAGTTTGCTCCCTTCGAAGCTGCTGGCACGGCGCAGGCAGCGCCGTCATAGGTGGGAGCCTCATCCAGCTTGGCTGCGATTTTCTGGGAAGCAGTCAGTGCCTGATCTAGATCCCAGAGAATATCTTCAACATCTTCCAAACCGACGGAGAGACGGATCAGATCTTCAGGAACTCCTGCGGCAACCATCTGTTCGGCGTTCAGTTGCTGGTGGGTGGTAGACCCAGGATGTAGTACCAAGGTGCGAGCATCACCAATATTGGCCAAGTGGCTTGCCAGCTGCAAAGCTTCGATGAACTTGGTGCCAGCCTCGCGTCCACCCTTTACTCCGAAACTGAAGACCGAACCAACGCCCATTGGCAGTAACTCGGCGGCACGGGCATATTGTGGGTGGGATTCGAGACCCGCGTAATTGACGTAGGTGACGCGGTCATCGGCTTCGAGCCACGCGGCGACCTGCTTCGCATTGGTCAGGTGGTTATCCATGCGCTGTGGCAGGGTTTCCAAGCCCTGCAACAACTGGAATGCAGACTGCGCAGGCAGGGAGGGGCCAAAGTCTCGTAGCTGTTCGCTACGCAATTTGGTCAGGAATCCGTATTCGCCGAAGTTATCCCACCAAGACACGTTGCCGTAGCTTGGTACGGGTTCAGTCATGGTGGGGAACTTGCCGTTGCCCCAGTTGAACGTGCCAGCCTCGATGACTACACCGCCCAAGGTGGTGCCGTGCCCTCCGATGAACTTGGTGGCTGAGTGGATCACGATGTCCGCGCCATGTTCAATGGGGCGCAACAGATACGGCGGGGTCAGCGTCGAGTCAACCACCAGCGGGATGTTGTGGCGGTGGGCGACCTCTGCCAGACCCTTGAGGTCAGCGATGTCGCCCGAAGGGTTTGCCACGATCTCGGTGTAAACGGCCTTGGTGTTCTCTTGGATTGCTGCTTCAAAATCTGCGGCGTCATTAGAATCGATGAAGGTAGTCTCGATCCCGAAACGGCGCAAGGACACGTCCAGCTGGGTGATGGTGCCTCCATAGAGTTTGGAGGAAGCAACAATGTGGTCCCCGGCCTGAGCCAGTGCCGCGAAGGTGACGAACTCAGCTGCCATGCCTGAGGCGGTAGCTACCGCACCGATGCCGCCTTCGAGTGACGCCATGCGCTCCTCGAAAGCTGCCACCGTGGGGTTACCAATGCGCGAATAAATGTTCCCGTACTTTTGCAGTGCGAAGAGATTAGCCGCGTCATCGGTGTCTTTAAAAACAAATGAAGTGCTCTGGTAGATCGGCACGGCGCGTGCGCCGTGCTCCGCGTCGGGTGTGCCGCCGGCGTGTAGAGCGCGGGTGCGAAATCCAAACTTGTGGTCAGCCATGGTGGCGTACGACTCCTTGTCGATTGATGCTTCGGCAGGAATCCCGGATCAATGTCGCTTAACCCCTGGAATTCAGTGGAAAGCAGCTCCATCGGTTCTGGCGGTAGCACCTAGTCCACCGGCTGTGGCAGGTTGCTGCGGCGTCATCAAACCAGATCTCTCGGCCGCTCGGGATGGTTAGTAACAGTCTGTCAATATGTCCTTGAATGACCCAACTATGAGTCCTAAAGTTTCGGTTCTTGAAGGAGGAATCCGATTCGGGCGTGGTTCAGGGGTTAGCTTATGCTCGAGCTATGGATACAGCGTTAGCTTTGGTCAGGCATGGGCAGACCGATTGGAACCTTGCCGGGCGCATGCAAGGACGTACCGATATCGATTTGAATGACACCGGTCGAGCGCAAGCGCGGGAGCTTGGTAGGGAACTGAACGGCCAGAATTGGGATCTGGTTGTCGCTTCTCCGCTGTCGCGGGCTCAAGAAACAGCCTTGCTGATCGCAGCAGAACTTGACGTTGAACATGCAGCGCCGGTGGCGGACGTGATTGAGCGAGGTTTTGGCCCACTTGAAGGCCGGATTATGGCTGAAGTCAGCGAAGCCGAAGCAGCGACGCTTGCTGCTGAGACTGAAGACAGAGAAACCGTCTTACACCGCATGCTTGGTGCCTTGTCTGTTTTAGTGCAGGAAAACCCTGGACGAAAGATCTTGGTCATTAGTCATGGAGCTGCCATGCGGATTGTGCGTGACGCGCTCGCCGGGGTACGTATCCACGACGGCGTGACTAACGGGGAGCTACTGAAAATTGATCTTGAGCGGATGCATGAACTGCGCGAAGAACTAGGCCTCGTCACCGCTCACTAAAATGCAACGACGTAAAAAGTTTTTGAAATAGTTAGCTCACGCACCTCACATAATGGCCACACGGTACGTTTACCTAGTGACAGCCGCCAACGAGGAGCCACATGAAGCAACCATTCGAACGGGTCGTGCAGACCCATGGGCTCAGTGTCCTGCGAGTGTGCCGCGCGCTACTCGATGAGCATCGCGCTCAAGATGCTTGGTCCGAAACCTTCCTCTCGGCGCTCAAGGCCTATCCGCAGTTAGACCAGGAAGCCAATGTGCAGGCCTGGCTGGTACGCATTGCCCACCGCAAAGCAATCGACGAACTGCGCAAGCATCGCCCCGAAACCGTGCAAGCCGAGGTCGAAAATGGCGACGGCGTCCATGCTTCAACTCCGGCACAGAACCTTGAAAATCTGGAACTTTGGCAAGTGGTCAAAACGCTGCCAGAAAAACAACGGCTAGTAATCGCCTACAGGTATCTTGGCGGATTAAGTTATGCGCAAATTGCCGAGGTGCTGTCGGGTACGCCGGAAGCCGCCCGGAGAGCTGCGGCCGACGGCATCAAAAACTTACGAAGCAAGCTGAATGAGGCACAAACCCCGGGAGCCAAAAGATGAATATTGACAAGGTGAATTCCGGCCCCACCACCGAGGAAACAACAATGCTGGCCCAACTGCATTCGCGTCTGGAAACAGAAGCTGATAAGTCACAGCTGACCGACATTTCCTACCGTGTGTTTGATACGCCGATTGGAAAACTGCTGCTGGCGAGCACCGAGGCCGGACTGGTCAGAGTTGCTTTTGAAAGCGAAGGCTATGACCATATCCTTGAAAGTCTTGCGACTAAGGTGAGCCCACGAATCCTTCAAGCACCTGCGAAACTCGATGGGGTAGCGCGTCAGCTCGATGAATACTTTGCTGGCACACGGCACGAATTCCAGCTCCCGCTGGATCTAAGACTATCTACAGAATTTCGCCGAACCGTGCAATTAGAACTGGGACAGATCGGCTACGGGCAGACCCTGAGCTACGCACAGGTGGCAGCGAAGATTGGTAAACCAAAAGCAGTACGCGCGGTGGGCACCGCCTGCGCGACCAATCCACTACCGATTGTCTTGCCATGCCACAGAGTCCTGCGCACCGATGGTGCGCTCGGCGGATACCTTGGCGGATTACCCACCAAGCTGCAGCTACTAGAACTTGAAAACCCGCAACGACAGACGCAGTCGGACCCAGTGCTGTTTTAAGTTGTAGAAACACATAGATGTGGCTGTCACCCCATGGGGGTGACAGCCACAACTATGAGCGAAGAAACTACTTACTTAAGCAGGTCGAACCGGTCAGCATCCATGAGCTTGGCCCAGGCTGCGGCGAAGTCCGTAGCAAATGTCTCCTTCGCATCATCCGCGGCGTAAACCTCGGCCAATGCACGTAGCTCGGAGTTTGAGCCGAAGACCAAGTCCACACGGCTACCAACCCAGCGGCCGTCGGTGGTTGCATAGGTCTTCTCTTCGGCGTCAGGGGTCCACTCAAGGCCCAATTCCATCAGGTTCGCGAAGAAGTCATTGGTCAATGCGCCCGGGGTGTCGGTGAAGACACCGTGGTTCGAACCATCCCAGTTGTTGCCTAATACACGTAGACCACCGAGCAATACGGTCATCTCCGGTGCGTTGAGGCCCAATAGGTTAGCGCGGTCAATGAGCAGGTATTCCGGAGGCAAATTCAAGAACTCGGAATCGTAGTTGCGGAAACCGTCGGACACTGGCTCCAACCAAGCGAACTGCTCCACGTCGGTCTGTTCCTGGGTAGCGTCAACGCGACCCGGAGTGAATGGAACCTCAATCTGCTGGCCAGCAGCCAATGCTGCCTGCTCAACACCGACGTTGCCAGCCAAAACTACAACGTCTGCGAAGGAAGCCTTGATGGCAGAAGTAGCGTTAAACTCTTCCACGATCTGCTCAAGAACTGTGATTACTACCTTGAGCTGTTCAGGCTGGTTCACACTCCAGGAGACCTGTGGTTCCAAACGGATACGGCCACCGTTAACGCCACCACGCTTATCAGAGGAACGGAAGCTTGCAGCTGCCTTCCATGCGGTAGAAACCAACTGCTGTACCGAAAGGCCGGACTGCGCGATGAGAGCCTTCAATGCCGCAACCTCGGTAGCGCCCAAGGTTACTGCAGGGGCTGCCGGTAGGGGATCTTGCCAAGCTAGGTCTTCTGCCGGGATTTCTGGTCCGAAGTAACGGGACTTCGGGCCCATGTCGCGGTGGGTCAGTTTGAACCACGCACGCCCGAAAGCGTCCGCGAACTTCTCTGGGTTGTTCTTGAAGTCCTCCGAGATTGGACCGTAAACCGGGTCAAAACGCAGGGCCAGGTCACTGGTCAGCATGCGTGGTTCGCGACGCACGGCTGGGTCATGAGCCATCGGCACCATATCGGCGCCGGCGCCGTTCTTTGGACGCCACTGCTGTGCTCCGGCCTCGGAGTGGAACAGTTCCCACTCGTACGCGAAGAGGATGTGGAAGAACTCGTTGTCCCAACGGGTTGGGTGGTAGGTCCAGGTCACTTCCAGACCTGAGCCGATGGTGTCATCGCCGTGGCCGGTACCGTGGCCGGACTTCCAGCCCAGTCCCTGCATTTCCAGCGGAGCGGACTCCGGGTCTTCGCCCTTGTGGGTTTCGGCGCTGGCGCCGTGGGTCTTGCCGAAGGTGTGGCCACCGGCGATCAGTGCGACGGTTTCTTCGTCGTTCATGCCCATGCGGCGGAAGGTTTCGCGGATGTCGATGGCCGAGGCCAAAGGATCTGCAACACCATCTGGACCCTCAGGGTTCACGTAGATCAGGCCCATCTGGACGGCTGCCAGCGGAGCTTCGAGGTTGCGTGCGCCGGTATAGCGTTCGCTTTCCAGCCAGACCTTTTCCGGGCCCCAGTACACGTCATCATCCGCTTCCCAGACGTCCTTGCGGCCGCCACCGTAACCGAAGGTTTCGAATCCCATGTCTTCGAGGGAAACGTTACCGGCCAAGATGATGAGGTCGGCCCAGGACAGCGACTGGCCGTACTTCTTCTTTACTGGCCAGAGCAGACGACGTGCCTTATCCAGGTTCACGTTATCCGGCCAGGAGTTCAGCGGTGCAAAACGCTGCTGACCGGCGCCTGCGCCACCGCGACCGTCGTGGGAGCGGTAGGTGCCTGCCGCGTGCCAGGCCATGCGGATGAAGAATGGACCGTAGTGACCGAAGTCTGCCGGCCACCAGTCGTAGGACTTGGTCATCAGCTCGGCGATATCGGCCTTAACGGCTGCGAAATCCAGTGCTTCGAATGCTGCTGGGTAGTCGAAGTCGGCATCAAGCGGGTTGGTGGCTTCCTGGTTCTTGGATAGAACCTTCAGATTGAGCTTATTTGGCCACCATTCGGTGTTCGCATTGCCCCGGGTAGGGTGAACGCGTCCGGCTCCTACTACTGGGCACTGGCCTGCAGTCGTTTCTGACATATAGTTTTCCTTCTGGTACTGAATTGGGCGTGATTTTTCACGTCCGCAGGGCAATGGCCCGCGAAGATGAAGGTTAGTTCCTTGCGGTACTTCTTTTTAAATAAAATGTTTAGCTGGTTAGGCTGTTTTGGCTGACTGGCACTCTGGGCAGAGCCCCCAGTAGATAACTTCGGCCTCATCGATGCTGAAACCGTGATCATCGGAGGCGTGTAGACACGGTGAGGCTCCAATAGCGCAGTCAACATCGGCCAATGCTCCGCAGCTACGACAGACCACGTGGTGATGGTTATCTCCCACGCGGGCCTCGTAGCGGGCGATATGTCCGTGGGGTTGAATCTGACGGAGCAGCCCCAGGCTGGTGAGGAGTTTTAATGAGTCGTACACCGCTTGATGGGAAATCGTAGGGTGTTCTTGGCGGACCGCGTCAATAATTGTCTCGGTATCCGCATGGGGGTGAGCGGTGACCGCTGCAAGCACCGCAACGCGCGGACGAGTGACCCGCATGGATGCTTCGCGTAGCACCTTCTCGATTCCCCCGGATGTTGTCATAACACTAGCTTGCCCTATTTATTTTGAATCGGTCAAGATAAAGCGCGAGGTTTGTCCTAAATTTTTCTGCTCAAATTTTTTTGAACTGGGAAAAGAACCTCTGATCTGGTCGGTTTTGCTGACTAATGCAGAAAATCTTGCTTGGCGAGGAAATTCACATGAGCCCACCGTTAACTGTGTCTCACAAGGGACGTAAGCCCCGAGGCGGCACTTAAAACAGCAGGTCAAATCCTGCTAGGTTTGACCCTTATTCGGGGTGGGACCATGATGGATAAGGCCTTTGAAGAGGTCAAGGAGCAAATATGTTTCCCCGCTCTACTGAGTTGATTTAGTCAACCTCCGCAGAAGCTGGCACCCGAGGGCTATTATTTCAGCGCCTTCCGCTGTTGAAAAAGAAGCCAGTGCACGATGCCCTCAAAGCAATGCTCAACCGAGTCCACGATCTGGCAACCGACCCTTCACCGGGATGGTTGCCGCCGGAACTCATGACGTTTAGGCGAAATGAATTCCGCTGGTGAAGGAAGAACAAATGACGCAGAATGAACAATCATTCGAAGATTTAGTCGGCGAGCTGCATACGGCTCGTCAACGACGACCTAAAAAATATGACAAGTCCGGAATGGATTACTGGGTGTTCGGCATTGCCGGATGCTTGGCCTTGGCGTTTATCGTGTGGGGATTCGTTACTCCCAAAGGGCTAGGCGTCGCTTCTGATGCCGCACTCAACTGGGTGATAACGAATACCGGCTGGCTATTTGTGATCGCAGCCTCGGTATTTACCGTATTTGTCCTCGTTGTTGCTGCCAAAAATTTCGGTCGCATCCCACTCGGGAAAGACGGTGAGAAGCCACAATTTAGCACCGTCTCTTGGATCTCCATGATGTTTGCTACCGGTATGGGCATCGGGTTGGTGTTCTACGGTGTCGGCGAGCCGCTGTACTTCTACATGTCACCTCCACCAGGAACCGTAGACGGGCAAACTCCTGCTGCATTGAGCACCGCGATGGGCACGACGCTCTTCCACTGGACCTTGTTCCCATGGGCCATGTACGCAATTGTTGGTCTAGGAATGGCTTACGGTAGCTTCCGGCTCGGACGCCCACAGCTGTTCTCCGCGATGTTCTCCTCAATCTTCGGCGAACGGGTCACCCATAGTTGGGGTGGCCGCACCATTAACATCTTGGCCATTTTGGCCACGCTGTTCGGCTCCGCGTGTTCTTTGGGTCTTGGTGCGCTGCAGATCGGTGGCGGCATACAGGCCAGCGGTGTAATGGCCAAGGTTGGGTCCGGTGTCTTGGTTGTTATCATTGCCATTTTGACTGCGCTGTTCGTCGCTTCGGCCGTATCCGGCATTGAACGCGGAATTCAGTGGCTTTCAAATATCAACATGGTCTTGGCTCTCGTCATTGCATTGATCGTCTTCATCGGCGGACCAACGCTGTTCATTCTTAACGTAATTCCAAATGCCGTGGGTGCCTTCATTGGTGACCTTCCGCAGATGGCATCGCGTACCGCCGGTTCCGGCGGCGAAGCAATGTCTGCTTGGCTGTCCTCCTGGACCGTGTTCTACTGGGCTTGGTGGGTTTCATGGGCCCCATTCGTTGGCTTGTTTATCGCCCGAATTTCGCGTGGTCGCACCATTCGTCAGTTCGTGACCGGTGTCCTGCTGGTACCTTCGAGCGTTACCCTCATCTGGTTCTCGATCTTTGGCGGCGGCGCCATAGGCTTGCAGGAACGTGCCGAACAATCTGGGGATACCGGTGCTGCCCTGGTGAACATGGTGGACGGAGTCCCGGACCTCAACTTTGACTTGATCCTCTTTGATCTGCTTGAAGCGCTACCATTGCCGGGTTGGATTGCGGTGCTGCTCATGATCGTGACTGTGTTGCTGATTGCGATCTTCTTCGTCACCGGCGCTGACTCTGCATCCATCGTGATGGGTGCGCTCAGCGAACGCGGAGCCGCGGAACCATCAAAGAAGTCCATTATCTTCTGGGGCGTTGCCGTAGGCGCGGTAGCTGCGGTGATGCTACTTGCCGGTGGCGACAAGCCAGCCGAAGCGTTGAACGGTCTGAAGAATATTACAATCGTTTCCGCGCTGCCGTTTGTCCTAGTGATGCTCCTGCTCTGCGTGGCCATCTGGAAGGATCTGAGTAAGGACCCTCTGGTGCTAAGCGACAAGGTAGCTCGTCAGGTCTTGGAGCAATCGGTCACCGAGGGCGTAGAACGCCACGATGGAAGCCAGTTCAGCTTGATGACCACGGAAATCCCGTTGATAGAGGGCAAAGAATTTGTGCTCAAGACGAAGGCAGCCGATTCGTCCTCCGCGACGGAAGACTCCGGCTCAACTGGGTCGGCCAAGCCTGAGCGTATCGACGAGTAATGATGTAAAACGCTACAAATCTGCCCCGCAGTTCAACGAACTGCGGGGCAGATTTGTAGCTGAAACTGTTTAGCTCCGTGCCCGGCAAATCTCCTCTAGCTCGGCGATGCACGGCTCATTTTGCAAGCTGGTGGTGTCGCCGAGCTTGGTTCCTTCGAAGAGCTGGGTCAGCAGGCGGCGCATGATCTTGCCCGAACGGGTCTTAGGAACATCTGGGACCAATACGATATCGCGTGGTTTAGCGATTGGGCCGATCTGCTCGGTGACCGTTGCGCGCAGGATGGTGATGAACTCTTGCTGACGTGCAAGCGTTTGCGCATCAGGGTTTGCTGAGATCAGTGTCTTATCCAGCGGAACCACAAAGGCGGTGGCCGCGTGGCCGGTCTTCGCATCCGGGGTGGGGCAGACTCCGGCCTCGACGACACCTGCATGGGTCACTAAAGCCGACTCAATCTCAATGGTTGACAGCCGGTGCCCGGAAATATTGATTACGTCATCGGTGCGGCCCAGGATATAGATATCCCCGTCCTCATCAAAGCGGGCACCATCACCGGCAAGGAACCAACCCTGAGCAACATATTGCTCCCAGTAGCTGGTGTAATAACGTTCCGGATTTCCCCAGACCGTCCGGGCCATCGATGGGCCGGTCTGGGTAATTACGATATTTCCTTGTTCGTTTGCAGCCACGGTATTTCCCGCAGCATCAACAATGTCCACCGATACACCCGGTAGGGCGCGCGAGGCACAGCCTGGCTTGAAGTGCGCATCGGTAGGCAACGGCGAAAGTACTGTAGCTCCTGACTCGGACTGCCACCAGGTGTCAACCATCGGGATCCCGTGCTCGGTGTCTCGTCCCACCTGGGCGCGTAGCCAACGCCACGCTTCGGGATTGACCGCTTCGCCCACGGTGCCGCCCACACGAAGTGAGGACAAATCGTAATTGTCCGGAATGCCGTCGGGGAACCAACCCATCAGCGAGCGGACCAGTGTGGGTGCAGTGTAGTAACTGGTGACCTTGTAGCGCTCGATAATTTCAAAGTGGCGTCCGGGATGCGGTGCGTTAGGCACACCCTCGTAGATCACCTGGGTGACACCGTTGGCTAGTGGCCCATAAATTTCATAAGTATGTGCGGTAACCCAAGCCAAATCCGCGGTGCACCAGTGCACGTCATCGGAGCGCTGAGACTCATCAGGATTGCCGAACAAAAGATTGTGGCTATAAGCAGCCTGAGTGAGGTAACCGCCGGTGGTGTGCACCAGCCCCTTAGGCTGTCCGGTAGTTCCCGAGGTGTACATGATGAACAGCGGCGTCTCAGAGTCGAAGGCTTCGGCTTTGTGGTGCGTGGGCTGGTTCTCTACCGTTTCGTGCCACCACAGGTCGCGTCCTTCGGTCCAAGGAATGTCGTCCCCGGTGCGCTGAATAACCAGCACCTTTTCAATGTCATTTTCTCCGGAGACCGCAATATCGGCATTGGTTTTGACGGGAACCGAGATCCCACGACGGAATTGACCGTCGGTGGTCACCAGCAGCTTCGCTTTGGTGTCTTCCACACGAAATTTGAGTGCCTCCGCGGAGAAACCTCCGAAGACCAGTGAATGGATCGCGCCGATACGGGCGCAGGCCAGGGTGATCACAATTGTTTCGATGAGCACCGGTAGGTAGATGACCACGCGGTCACCCTTGGTAATACCGAGTTCCAATAGCGCGTTGGCCGCTTGGCTAACGCGATCTTGCAGGTTTTGGTAGGTCACCGCAATGCGATCGCCAGGCTCGCCCTCAAAGTAGAGCGCGACCTTGTCGCCATTTCCGGATTCCACGTGGCGGTCCGCGCAGTTCACGGCGGCGTTGAGCTTGCCACCGAGGTACCAAGAGATCTGTGGTCCACGCTTTGCTTGTGGGTCCGCGGCAATGATCTGGCTAGTGGTGTGCCATTTGGTGTCCCAGTCGAGCAAGTTTGCTGCTTCGTCCCAGAACTCCTGACGGTTCTCGGTGCCAGCAGGTGAGGTTGTAGTGGGCAACTTGGTGATAGTCATTGCGTTTCCTTGAAAAGTTTGGGGCTGCTGTTCCTGCGGTGCTTACGTGCGCGTTGTTTAGCTAGCGGGTGTCCAGTTGCTGGCACATCATCGAGCAACTTCTTCGAGTAAGCCAGCTGGGGCAGGGCAATATGAAAACCATGATTCATCTCCATCGTTCCTGGCGGTAGCACCGGCCACACATCTATTTACAAATCGTGTGTGGTGGTTGCTGCGGCGTCACAGAGCCAGATCTCTTGGCCGCTCGGGATGGTTATATGACCATTACAGGCTTTCGAACGAATTCAATGCAAATCCGTCGTAATATGAAAAATATTCGATAACTACGTCACATCATCAAGATGTTTCGATTTTTATTTCATCAACAACGTATTTGGCTGAAAAATCGCGAAACGCTGGGTGTGGCGTTCGACTATGCCGGATAAGTGGAGTCCTTGATGCAATTCAAGGGTCATGCCAGCACGAAGAAATATGACTTGCCGGGTTGAAGGCAACGTAATTCTCAGGCTACAAATGATTACGAACCATCCAGAGCGACCGAGAGATTTGGCTCGAAGACGTCGCAGCAACCACCCACCATTTTTTGGCCCGGGACGGTGCTACAGCCAGAACCGATGGAAAGAATAGAGGACTTTTGATGTCATTTGGCGATTTAGCTGGCGACTTTAATGCGCTTAGCGATCCGTCTGTGGCCGGTAACGCTGCGGAGCTTGATGAGCTGCCTGTAGAGCTACCCACACGACAATTGCTCAAAATAACTCCAGGTTCTGGCGCAGATGAACAGTATGAACGACTTGCAGATATCTTCCGTCCCGTCTTCGCACAGATTGCCGCCGGGTCTAGTGAGCGTGACCGGCAACGGATACTCCCCTTCGAACAGGTCGGGCTGCTTAATCGTGAACGCTTCGGCGCGTTGCGACTATCCATTGCCGAAGGTGGTCATGGCGCACGGCTAAGCGATGTGTTTCGGTTGCTTATTGAGCTAGCCGAAGCTGATTCGCACGTGGCACAACTCTGGAGAGCCCATATTGCCTTCGTAGAAAATGTGGTGCGCTTAGAAGACCAAGTGCTACGCAGCAAGTGGACTACGCGAATCAGCGCCGGCCAGATCGTTGGCAATGCTTATACCGAAGAGGGCGGAAACGCGCTGGGCGTACTGAACACGAAGGTAACTGAGCAAGACTCGCGGTGGTTGGTCAACGGCCGCAAATTTTATTGCACCGGTACCATTTTTGCGGACTGGACCACCGTTGCGGTAGCCCACCCAGAGATCCCTGGTCGCCAGATCGCCGTGGTTTCAACGCAACACAGTGGTGTGAAGATCCTTGATGACTGGGACGGGTTTGGTCAGCAGCTGACCGGTACCGGCAGTACCGAATTCCACAATGTTCCGGTGGATACCTTCATGCCCGAAGATCCCACCGACCCGGAGGCCGCAATCTTCCAGCTGGTACTCATGGCGGTGCAAGCCGGAATTGGTCGGGCCGCACTAAACGACCTGCGATCTTCGGTTCAGGCACGTACCCGCAGCTTCAGTACCGGAACAGGGGTTCCGGTACACCGCGAACCACAGGTACTGCAGCTGGTCGGTGAGGTATCCGCCGAAGTTTTTGCCGCCGACTCCGTGGTCATGGGGGCGGTGCTGGAAGTCGAATCGGCGATGGCCGATGCGAACCTGAACTCCGAGGAACGCTTCGCCGTGTGCGAGCTGGCGGCAAACCGCGCCCAGACCATTGTGCAGCCCTTGGTGATCGGGGCGACGAGCAAACTCTTTGACGGGCTCGGGGCATCGGCTACACGCAACAGCTGCAACATGGACCGGCATTGGCGCAACGCACGCACCATCGCAACGCATAACCCGGCAATTTATAAGGCACGCATCGTAGGGGACTACGAGATCAATGGGGTGCAACCCCAACGGCTCTCGGTCACCGGAACGGTTTCTGGAACACCACAATTTTCTGGAAGCTAAACAAGTTTTTTGAACGCACCGTTAGATTTACAAGATTTCATTTCCATGGATAGGGGTACACCAATGAGCGAGAACAAGCGCGAAATCCTTTTTAACGCCTTCGACATGAACTGCGTGGCTCACCAGTCACCAGGACTGTGGCGTCACCCGGCTGACAAGGCCTCGACCTACAAGACCCTGGGTTACTGGACACACCTGGCCAAGGTGCTGGAAAAGGGCAAGTTCGACGGACTGTTCCTCGCCGATGTGCTGGGCACCTACGACGTGTACAAGGGCTCCAACGAAAGCCCACTACGCACCGGCGCGCAGGCTCCGGTCAACGATCCGATGATGCTGGTTTCAGCGATGGCCGCAGTCACCGAGAACCTCGGTTTTGGTGTCACCGCTGGCACCGCCTATGAGCACCCATATGCTTTCGCCCGCCGTTTGGCCACCCTGGACCACCTGACCGAAGGCCGTGTGGGCTGGAACGTAGTCACCGGTTATCTGCCGTCCGCTGCCCGGAACATGGGCCAGGAAGACCAGATGGAACACGATGAGCGTTACAATCACGCAGACGAGTACCTAGAGGTTGTTTACAAGCTTCTTGAAGGTTCGTGGGAAGACGACGCAGTACAGGCCAACAAGGAAACCGGCGTTTATGCCGACCCGGCTAAGGTGCACTCGATCAACCATGAAGGAAAGTACTTCAAGGTTCCGGGCATCGCCATCACCGAGCCAAGCACGCAGCGTACCCCGGTGATCTACCAGGCCGGTGCTTCTAGCCGCGGCATCAAATTTGCCGCCGGAAACGCCGAATCGGTCTTCGTCACCTGCCCAACCCGTGAGACCCTCAAAGTTGCCGTAGCCAAGATCCGCGATGCGGTCCAGGCAGCCGGTCGTGACCGCTACGACGTGAAGATCTTCGCAATGCAGACCATCATCACCGATGAGACCGCCGAGCTGGCGGAAGCCAAGTACCAGGACTACAAGTCTTACGCGGATATCGAAGGCGCTCAGGTGCTGATGTCTGGCTGGATGGGCATTGACCTCTCCGAATACGGTCCAGATGACGTCATTGGCGAGAACGTAAAGTCCAACGCCATCCAGTCCACCGTGGAGACCTTCCAGAAGGCCAGCGGCGATTCCGGCAAGCCATGGACCATCCGCCAGTTGGCCGAGTGGGTCGGCGTTGGCGGGTTCGGTCCAATCACCGTCGGTTCCGGTGCTGAAGTTGCCGAGAAGCTCATCGACTGGGTGGACTACACCGACGTAGACGGCTTCAACCTGGCCTACGCGGTTACTCCGGCAACTTTTGAAGACATCGTCGAGTACGTGGTCCCAGAGTTGCAGACACGCGGCGCATACAAGACCGAATACACCGAAGGTTCGCTGCGCCACAAGCTGTTCGGCGAGGGCGACCGGGTGAAGGATACCCACCGCGCCGCACAGTACAAGATCTCCAACCGCTTGGTCGCCAAGGCCTAAGGTCTTAAAAATCAAGTAGTGGCGCAAAACCAGCAAGTCCCCGCGAAACGTTGAATTTCGCGGGGACTTGCTGGTTTTAGCGGCTATTTAGCCGGCGTGACCACCATGGCCGAACCACCGCCGCGGCGGCTTGGTTCGGCCGCCGCGATCAGAGACCCATCAGCGGCGATTTCCACCGCCTCAACCGCGCCGATCTCGGCCTGTGGAGTGAAGGAATCACCAGCGGCGGTGAGCTTGTGGCCGAAAGCCTCAAGCGCTGAGCCGTAGGCCTCGATGAATTCGGGTTCTGCCGTCACTGCCGCGGTATTGCGCTGCGAGGCGCGAGGCGCCGCGATTGCCTGGCTGAGGTCCATGCCCAAATCGATGCGGTTCACCAAGGTCTGCAGCACCGTTGTGATGATGGTGGAGCCGCCAGGGGAGCCGATGGCGAGCATCGGTTCGCCGTCGCGCAGCACAATCGTTGGCGCCATCGACGAGCGCGGACGCTTGCCAGGTTCGATACGGTTTGGGTCTTGCGGGTCATACGCCGTGGAGAAGTCGGTCAGCTCGTTATTCAGCAGGAAGCCGCGCTCCGGCACCACCATTCCCGAACCGCCGGTCTGCTCAATGGTTAGTGTGTAGGAAACGACGTTGCCCCAGCGGTCCACCACCGAAAGATGGGTGGTGGAAATATTCTCGGTATCCTGCTCAATCACCGGTTCGCTGGTTGCCGCCGGGCACGTTCCGTCGTAGCCCTCAATGTCGCCCGGCGCTACCGGCTTCACCGCGGCCCGTTCGGGGTTTATCGCGCACGCCCGGTCGACGCCGAACAGCTTGTCGGTCAGGGTTGCGGTGGGAACATCCACAAATGCCGGGTCGCCCACAAACTTGCCACGATCGGCATAAGCCAAGGCCGTCGCTTCAAAGTAGTGGTGAAGCGCGGAGGGCCGCTCCATGCCTGTGAGGTCGAATTCGCCAAGAATGTTCAGCGATTCTCCGATGGTGGTTCCTCCGCTGGACGATGGTGCCATGCCAAAGACATCCAGTCCACGGTAGGTCACCTTGGTTGGCTGCTGCTCCGCAACCTCGTAGTCTGCCAGGTCGGCGGTGCTCACATACCCGGCTGGAACCGGGAGCTCGGTGTCTTCAACCTTGGGTGGAGCTTGCACCGTCTGGGATATTTCCTCGGCCATCTCGCCCTGGTAGAACGCTGAGGGGCCCTGCTTGGCAAGTAACCGGTAGGTTTGGGCAAGATCCGGGTTCTTGAAGATGCTGCCAACCTGGGGTGCATCGCCATCGGGCAGGAAAAGTTCGCTCGTCGAGCTGAAGGCAGCGAAGCGTTCCTTGTTATCAAGGGTCTGTTCACGGAAGTTTTCATCGACGACAAAACCGCGTGAGGCCACCTGGGTGGCCGGGCGCAAAACTTTCTTCAAGCTTTGGGAACCCCAATTATCCAATGCACGCTGCCAGGTGGCTAGAGTTCCCGGTACTCCTACCGCCACGCCGCTAGTCACCAGTTCGGGCGTGAAATTGTAGGGTTTGCCGGTTTCCGGGTCGACAAAGGCATCGTGGGGTATTGCTGCCGGTGCTGTCTCGCGGCCGTCAATGGTGCTGATCTTTCCGGTTTTTGAGTCGTAGTACATGAAATAGCCGCCGCCACCGATACCCGCGCTATAAGGTTCGGTCACGCCCAGCGCTGCCGCGGTTGCGACAGCCGCATCAACTGCGTTGCCGCCTTTGCGTAGGATTTCAATGCCGGCGGCGGTCGCTTCGGGGTCCACGGATGAGACAGCGCCGCCGCTGCCTTTGGCTGTTGGAGTTTTGTCGGTTGCCCTGGGATCGGCGTTGGCCGGAAGGGCGGTGAAAGTACCCAGTCCCAGTGCGAGTGCCGCGACGCTGGCAATAGCTCTCGTACATGCTCGTGACATTCTTTGATCTCCTGAAAAGGTGGGGATGAAGTATGCGCCAATTTACGGGAGAAACCCCCGAGACGAGTTCCGTGACACGCGTCACTGTGCAAGCTTGTCCGCAATTTCGCGCAGGTCGGGACATACTTTAACTTAGGTTTCGCCAACACGGCCGGGCGCTCTCGGCGCGAATGCGTAGTCATCAAGTTCATCTGATTCGTCGGTTACTGCCACTATCGGAAACCTTTCTAGCCGGCGAGGGCTTTGCGCTTTCCAAGCTGAGGGCGCGTTGCGTTTGCATGGCCGAAGAGGCCAACGGATCACCCCGCGATCGCCATGAGACTGGCTACCCAAGCTCACGCCAACACGGGAACATTCAAACAATCGCCGAGGTCAACAACTGCGGTGGCCGGACTGCGCTTAGGCTAAGAGCATGAGCAACGAACACGCCGCCGAGATGCCACCGCTAGATCTCGCCTCAGCCGCACAGATGTGGGATGACTACCGGCAAAGCTGCGCCAGCGACCCGGGTGACTACGTGGTGGAATACTTCGGAGACAGCCCTGCGCTGGCCGACTCGTTATTGCGAGAAGTAACCCACGGGCAGAAACATGCCACCTCAAGCCTCGAAAACGAGTACCTTGCCGAGAACGAACCCCTCCCGCAGGTCGGCTCGCACTGGATTGCTTGCGACGGCACCGGGACGCCACAAGTTATCCTGCGGACCAGCGAGGTGACGCTGAGATCATTCGACCAGGTGGATGCCGAATTCGCCTATGCCGAGGGCGAGGACGACCGTAGCTTGGCTAGCTGGCGCCGGGAGCACGAGAAGTTCTGGAAGCGGACGCAGCAAGCAGATTTTGCCAAGCAGTGGGAACCGGCAATCACCAGCATCCCCGGTGAACGCATCGTATGCGAAAGCTTCGAGGTAGTCTGGCCGCGCAAGCAGATTTAAGGCTCATAATTTTCTCTACCTTGCTGTTCAGGATTTTTGCCTTGCGCCCTTGAAGGGGATCATCATGGCGTTTGAATTAAGTTCTTAAGTCAAGATGTACGCCTTGCGCCGTCACTCAGCGAAATATGACGAGTGAGTACCGCATTTATGGCCCGTTTTACTGCTAGCTGAGCACCGATGGTGACTACATGACGCATTTATAACGTCATGGTTGTTCATGGAAGCTGCTCGAGGACAGACTGAAACTGTTCGATTCAGACATCGAATGGTAACCATCCAGAGCGACTGAGAGACCTGGCTCGTAGACGTCGCAGCAACCACCCCGAGAGGGGCCGGTGCTACCGCCAGGACCGATGGAGCGGTCCGTAGATACAACACTGTTCTGCAAGATTCCGTAGCTGCCTCACGCCGCTACATTGCGAGTCTGCAGCTCAAACTTGACTCGGGCTCTGCGCGGCGCCAGCACCAGGGAGAACAAATGCAAACAACTTTCTTCGGGCCCTCAAATGATTGAGATCCGTCAGCTACACAAGCACTACGACACGGCCCAGGGTCGGGTACAGGTCCTCAAAGGAATTGATCTGGAGGTCCAAGCGGGCAGCATCACCGCCGTGGTTGGTCCCTCGGGCGCAGGGAAATCCACGCTGTCCCACTGCATCTCCCTCTTGGAGAAGCCCAGCAGTGGGCAGATCTTGGTCGATGGCAAAGACCTTTCGATCCTCTCAGGCAAGGCCTTGCGTGCCGAACGCCGTGCCATTGGCACGATCTTCCAGAATTCGGCTCTGCTGCGCCGCATGACAGTCGCCGAAAATGTGGCGTTGCCGCTGCGCAACCTCGGAGTAGTCCATCATGAGATGGAACATCGAGTTGCCGAGCTTTTAGAACGAGTCGGGTTGGCCGACCGCGCCAATTCCTATCCGGGCGAACTCTCCGGTGGGCAGCGCCAACGCGTGGGTATAGCTAGGGCTCTGGCCCTGCGCCCGCGACTGCTGCTCTCCGACGAGGCAACCTCGGGCCTCGACCCGGAAGCAACTGCGCAGATCCTCGAACTGCTCGCTTCCTTACGTACCGACCTCGGGCTGGCAATCATCTTGATTACCCACGAGATGGATGTGGTACGTCATATCGCCGACCGCGTGGCACAGCTAGATGGTGGCCGAATCGCCGAATACGGCGAACTGCGCGCACTGGTGGCAAACCCGGAATCGGTAACTGGTTCCAAGCTTTTGCCCTTGCACCCAGACCTGGTGCCAGCCGGTTACGACTTTGCCTTGACCGTCGCTTACCGCGGGACGCAGATTGATCCTTCATGGATTTCCAAATTAGGCAGCGAATATGGTGCCACGGTGGCACTGCTTGGCGGATCCGTAGAAGCCCACCAAGAAGGCACGCTGGGCCGCGTTGAAATAGGGCTATCTGGTATCGGCGAAGCACGAGCCATCGAGGTACTCGACGGTTGGGGACTACACGCCACCGCCCATTCGCAGGCGTTGCGCACAGACAAGATCAATGGTGAAACACGAATCGAGGTGACGGTATGAGTCTTCCAACCGAAAGCGTCACTGTGGGTACAGATACCCCGTGGAGTGAGCTGGGTTCCCTGATGCTCCCTGCCTACGCAGAGACCTGGGCCATGGTAGGAATCGTGATGGTCTTAGTGATCATTTTTGGCGGCATCATGGGACTGGCTCTGTTCAACACCGACAGGCGAGGCCTCTTCCCGCACACGCAGAGCCATGCCACATTGAGCTGGATCGTGAATATGGGCCGCTCGCTGCCCTTCCTAGTCTTGATGGCTGCCATTATTCCTTTCACCAAATGGATCACGGGAACTACCATCGGCATCTGGGCTGCCATTGTACCCATGACTATTGCGGGTATTCCATTCTTCGCCCGTTTAGTACAAAACGCGTTGAACGACCTGCCCAAGGAAAACCTTGCAGTCGGTTTGGTGACCGGTGGATCCCCGTTGCAAATCATTGGCTCCACTCAAGTACGCGAGGCGTTGCCAGCACTTGCCTCAGCGATCACACTGAACACCATCTCCATGGTCGAGTACTCGGCGATCGCCGGAACTATCGGAGCCGGTGGTATCGGATATCTTGCGGTGACCTACGGATACCAGCGTTTTGATATGAACGTCATGATTGCGACCATCCTCGCACTGATCGTGACCGTGCAAATAGTCCAATTCCTCGGCGACCGTATCGCCCGTGCGCTGGCACGCCCCTAAGCGCCCTCAAACAAACGAGAAGATCATGACAACTTCACCCAATGGCCACGTTCACGGCTTCACCCTTCGCAAAAACACCGCCAAGTTGCCCTGGACCATCGCCGCTTGCGCGACCATCGTGGCACTCGTACTTGGCGCACTTTTAGTACAGCAACGATCTACGCCCGCACTCGCAGCCAATCAGCCAAGCAAGACAAAGTTCAAGGTCCACTACGAACCAGCGATGGCCGGGGAAGAGCAGATACTGAAATACGTCGCCGAGAACATTGCACCGGACTACGGAATTGAAATTGAAGCCGTTGGGTTGCAGGATTCGATCCAGGCCAACCGCGCCGTGGCCGAGGGGCAATTCGATGCGACCATTTTTGAACACGAGTGGTACATGAAACAGTCTGCAGAGGCCGCCGGTGTTGATCTCACCGCAACCGTAGAGCTCTATCAGTGGGGCTTCGGGTTGTACTCCAGCCGGTATGGCTCGGTCGAGGAACTGCCCAAGGGGGCGACACTGCTACTTCCCAATGACGTCGCGAACCAGGGCCAGGCGCTCTGGCTGCTCGAACGCGAAGGTCTGCTCGGCCTGAACCCAGACATCGAACCACGCACTGCCAAAATGGCTGACGTGGTAGACAATCCGCATGAATTCAAGCTGAAGGAAGCGGAGCTGATGACCATGCCACGCATGCTTGACGACGTGGATGTCGCGATTGGTTATGTCTCACAGTTTGATGCCGGAAAAGTGGGTCGAGATAAAGGACTCCTGTTCCCTGAACCACCGAGGACTTTCGCCTCAAAGCTAATTTTTGGTACCAAATTCTCCAAGACCCCTGACGCTGCAAAACTGATTGAGGTCTTCTCCGACCCGCGGTTGCAGGAGTATCTGGAAAGCACGGAAGATCCCTTAGTGCACGGTGTACTGACTCCGGTATCGGCGAAGTAGCGTATCTGGCAACCAAGCCGAACTGAAAGGTCAGTTCGAACTATCTCGGTTCGAACTGACCTTAACTTTTAAGATTTTTCAGCTGAAATTAACGCGCAGTTTTGGAGTACCGTCAAGGAATAATTTGTAACAGCGTCACGAAGTGACTTATGACGAGATCTTGAGAAGAATGTGACGCGTTTTTCCGTGTCGAGCAGCTCGCAGATGGCTTCGTGACGCGTATATGACGTCATGGTTGGTCACACCATAGCCCCGGGCACAGACTTGAATTATTCGGAAAACACACCGAATGCTAACCATCCAGAGCGACTGAGAGACCTGGCTCGTTGACGTCGCAGCAACCGTCCTTTAGCAGGAGCGGTGCTAAGGCCAGGACCGATGGAGATTGCTAGATTTCGCAACGGTCCACACAGGGGAGAAGTCTGTCTTTTCCCTTCCCGCAACCTTGCGGTAGGGCCAGGATCTAGGCGTAATCCTCGGGAACTTACCGAGAGGAACACCAGAAAATGCGCAATAAGAACCTTGGTCTTAAGACCGTGGCGTTGCTGGCAGCAGTTGGATTAACGTTGACAGCCTGTGACGGAAGCAACGCAACGGGTCAAAGCTCCGATCCTACGACGGCCGCAGGTAGCGGAACGCCGGTGGAAGGCGGAACCTTTACCTTCGCGGAAGTCACCCCGATCAATAACTGGCAGACCCAGGCCGCACGATTCTATGAGAAGGCCAATGTGCTCAACTCGGTACTGGACCGGTTGACCTACTTTGACGTTGAATCCGGGAAAGTTGTGGGCTGGATTGCCTCGGACTTCACCGCGAATAAGACGCAAACGGAATTCACCTTTACTATCCGCGACGGTGTAACTTTTTCGGACGGCACGGACCTAGACGCCAAAGCAGTGCAAAAGAACCTAGATGCCCTGGGCTTAGGCATTAAATCGGCACAGATTCAGCCCAACGTAGATTTCGCCGCTTACAAAAGCTCCGAAGTTGTAGACAAGAACAAGGTCAAGGTGACGCTGAAGCGCCCGGATGCTAACTTCCTCCGTGCGACGTCTTCGGTCACTGCCGGGCTAGTCTCCCCGGAGACCCTGAAGCTGGATAACGCAGGACAAACAGCGATCGCGAAAATTGTTGGTTCCGGCCCGTTTGTCTTTGAATCCGAAAAAGCCGATGAAGAAGTTGTTTTTACCAGCCGGGATGATTACGCCTGGGCGCCAGAAACCGCAGCAAACCAGGCAGATGCCTACCTGGAAAAGTTGGTGATCAAATACCTGCCCGAGGTGGCCCACCGTGCTGGTGCCGCGCAATCAGGCCAGGTTGATCTGGTCCGCGGGCTGCAACCGGTAGACGAGGATGTGCTCAGCGCTGGCGGTGGCCAGGTATTGGCCGCGCAGGGCGTCGATCTGACAACTAATCACGCAGCGATACGCATCGGCTCAGGCAAGCTGGATGACCCGAAGGTGCGCCAGGCATTGCAGGTAGGTATCGACCGGCAGGCGTTGAAGGACACGGTGCTTTCTGACAGCTATGTCCTCGCCGGTTCGATCCTCAACCATCAGGCTCCAGGTTTTGTGGACCTTTCCGCAGAGCTTGGCTATGACCCGGAAAAATCCAAGTTGTTGCTCGAGGAGGCTGGCTGGAAGGTGGGTACGGATGGGATCCGTGAAAAGGACGGCAAGAAACTTGAAATCACAGTAGCCAGCTCGAATAACTCTGTGGTCATTAAGCCTGCTTTTGAACTGATTGAGCAGCAGTGGCGCCAGATCGGTGTTCAGCTGGTGAACCGTGCTGCAGATAATTCTTTCCTCACTAACGCCATGGTCGATGACCAGATCGAATTCTTCGGAACCAGGCAGTTTGCCTACGGAGGCCTGGGCCCGGTTTATGCACCGGCCACTAACAACCAGACCCTCAATGCAGACAAAGAACTGAACGACCTGTTCACCCGTGAGCAGGCGGCGACCACCGAGGAAGAACACCTGAAACTCGTGGAAGAAGAACAGCGTGAGCTGGTACTCGACAAGGCGCTGACCCTCGTGCTGTGGGATGAAGTGCAGGTATACGGCGCCAATAAGGACGCACATATCGACTTCACTTCCGGCACCGCACCAATCTTCCAGGGTGCTTGGAAGAGCAACGGTTAAGGAAACACATCATGGGTGGATACATTGCTAAACGCATAGGGCAGGCACTACTGGTGATTTTGTTGGCCTACACCGCAGTATTTCTGGCGGTGCAGGCATTGCCGAACGACCCGGTGACAATCTTCCTTTCCGCAGACTCCTCTGCCGATCCGGCCACCATCGCACAGATGAAGGCCTACTACGGATATGACCAGCCGCTGATCGTTCAGTATCTCAATCAGCTTGGCGGGCTATTCACCGGGGACTTGGGGTATTCGTTGTCCTCGGGGTCGGCGGTATCCACCCGCATCGGTGAGGTCATCGGCTCTACGTTGATCCTCGCCGGTAGCGCCTTCGCATTGGCCATTGTGCTCGCGGTGCTCTTGACCGCGGCAGCTAGCCTGTCGCGCAACAACACAGTGCGCAAAGCGTTGCTCAACTTGCCACCGTTGATGATTTCGATTCCCGTGTTCTGGCTTGGGTTGGTGCTGTTGCAGATCCTCGCTGTTCAGCTCGGTGTGATGTCCTTATTCCCCGACGGCTCATTGCTCGCGTTGGCGGTGCCGATCATCGTCTTAGCAATTCACCTCAGCGCACCCATAGCGCAGGTGCTGATCAAAAGCGTGCAGGAAGTGAACCGGCAGCCATTCGTTGATGTGCTGCGAGCTAAGGGAGCCAGTGAATCCTGGATCTTCTACCGCCACACCCTGAAAAATGCGGCACCTTCGGCTCTATCCATTGCGGGTATTACGGTCGGCACGCTGCTGGCTGGATCGGTTATCACCGAGACCGTCTTCGCCCGTGCCGGTTTGGGGCAGTTGGTGTTGCAAGCGGTCACCGTACAAGATATTCCGTTGGTGCAAGGGCTGGTCTTGCTCACGGCTGCGGCATTCACCGTGGTGAACCTGCTCGTTGACCTGATTCATCCGAAGCTTGATCCACGCATCATTACCGCCCACGCGGGTTCGCCCCGCGCACTAGTTGTCTAAGGGATGAGGAAACGATCATGAGTCTATTGACCGAACGCACTAACAACGATGTGACCGTGAGTTCCACAGCCACGGCGCCACAACGCCCAGAGCCAACACCGACAACCCGGAGCAAGGTGCGCGCGTGGTTGGGCGCTTGGTGGGTGCTCATTCCACTTGCGGTCCTCGTGGCGTGGGCGTTGCTGCCTGGCCTGTTCACCGGCGCGGACCCGATTACCGGTGTTCCACAGGAGAAACTCTCGGCGCCCTCGACGGCACACCCGTTCGGTACCGATCATCTGGGACGTGACGTTTACGCCCGTGTGGTTCACGGAACCAGCCAAACACTGATGACGGCCGGCCTTGCCTGTCTCATCGGTAGTGTGGTCGGTAGCTTACTTGGCCTGTTGGCGGCCACCGCCGGACGTTTTGCAGACTCGGTGGCGATGCGCTTTGTCGACGTCGTGCTGGCGATTCCGGCGTTTTTGATTGCACTGATTCTTGTTACCGCAACCGAACCCGGCCCCTTCTCGTTGGGTCTCGGCGTGGGTATTGCCTCGATCGCTGCCTTCGCACGACTAGTACGCACCGAGGTGCTGCGGGTGCGCGCACGTGACTTTGTCCAGGCGGCCTTGATGAGCGGGGGTGGCTACTTCAGCGTATTGCGCCGCCACATCCTTCCGCACGTGATCGGTCCGATCCTCGCCCTCCTGGCGGTAGACCTCGGCGCGGCGATTCTAGCGATTTCCGGGCTGGGCTTTCTGGGTTTCGGTTCGCCACCGCCTACTCCCGAATGGGGGCTGCTGATATCCGAAGGGCGCCAATACCTTACCGTGGCCTGGTGGCTGACCACCCTTCCAGGACTTGTTATTGTTGCTGCCGTCATGCTCACCGCAACGCTTGGCCGGGCCATCAGCAAAACCTTCCGCTTCTAACCCGTGAGGGTATCCATAAACTTGTAAAGGGGGCAGACTATGACTGCCACGCAGCACGCTCACCCGGTAGTGCGCATCGAAGACCTAGCTGTTCGCTATGCGCAGGGAACCCACGCGGTGCAAGGTATCAACTTAGAAATTCCCGCAGGACAAATTGTCGCGATTGTTGGTGAATCTGGTTCCGGAAAATCCACACTTACCAAGGCCCTCATTGGCCTGCTTCCAGATAACGCCAACACCTCAGGCAGCATCCGCTTCGGAGGAACCGAGGTCACCACGCTAGATCTTGGCCAGTGGCGTGAGATTCGTGGAGCCGGCATCGGCTTGGTCCCACAGGATCCGGGGGCCTCTCTCGACCCGGTGCAGACCATCGGATCGCAGCTGATTGAAGTGTTCCGCCTGCATCCGAAACGTTCGGTACCCAAAAAACAGTGGCGTGACAAGGCCATCGAATTGCTGGCAAGCGTAGGAGTCGACAGGGCAGAGCAGCGACTGGGCCAATACCCGCACGAACTATCCGGGGGACTTAAGCAACGAGTGCTGATCGCTATCGCCTTCGCCCTGAATCCGCAGTTGCTCATCGCCGATGAGCCAACCAGCGCACTGGATGTCACGGTGCAACGCACTGTACTTGAAGTGTTTGTCTCCCTTGCGAGGCAGAAGGGAACTACCGTCCTTTTTGTTACCCATGACCTCGCGGTAGCCACAGATATTGCCGACCGAATCCTGGTGATGAACGGCGGCAAGGTGCTCGAAGACCGGTCGGTAAGTGAGCTGATCTCGGCTAGCACCAATGATTACACCAAGGCTCTGCTAGACCAGGCCTACGCAAACAATCAGCGCCGTGAGCTCAGCGAAAACCACGACGTGGTCATCCGGGTTAAGGACCTCGGAAAAGAATTCGGCCGTGGTTCAAATGCTCATAAGGCGGTGAACCACGTCAGCTTTGAAGTAGCTCGCGGAACTACCTTCTCACTCGTAGGAGAATCTGGATCGGGCAAATCCACTACCGCAAAAATCATCATGGGACTACTCGCATCAAGCCAGGGCAGCGTCGAGGTAAACGGCGAAGATGTCTCATCGATCAGCGGTAAACGACGTTACGAGCTCTGGCGTCAGGCACAGCTGGTTTATCAAAACCCCGACTCCGCGTTGGACCCACGCCAAACGGTCCGCGCGATCATCGACGAGCCGATGCGCAATTACAAGCTTGGCGATGCCCCTTGGCGCGAAGCGCGTGTCAACGAGTTGCTGGGGCAAGTAAATCTCGCACCACAACTTGCCGAAAAGCGCTCGCCGGAACTATCGGGCGGTCAACGCCAACGTGTGGCCATTGCTCGTGCGCTGGCGAGCGGGGCAAAGATTCTCGTGCTTGATGAAGCGCTCAGCGCGCTGGATGTGCTGACCCAAGAACAGATCCTCACCCTTCTTGATCGGCTCCAGCACGAACAACAATTGACCTATTTATTTATCTCTCATGACCTACACGTGGTCGAACGCATCAGCCACCACGTTGGGGTAATGCGCCAAGGAGAACTGGTGGAAACAGGAACCGTTGATCAGGTATTTTCCAATCCGACCCACGAATACACGCGTACCTTGCTGGCAGCGAATCCCGGAGAGAAGTTGCGCGAGCTTGAACACCTGCGCCGCGCCTAGAGATCAGAACATCGCTGCGCCGATACAAAATTAGAGAAGAGAAGCCCATGAGTATTAACTTCACCGAAACCTTAAGCCCCGAAGCTACTTATCAACGCCTGATTGACCGGTTTAACCCGGTTTTTGAGCGTATTGCTGAGGGCGCCACACAACGTGAGCAGCAGCGTGTACTTCCCTTTGAACAGGTTGGGTGGCTCAAAGATTCAGGCTTCACTACGCTGCGTGTGCCACACAGCCATGGTGGTGATCCGGTCAGTCACGAACAACTTTTCCGCTTGTTGATTGAACTTGCCGCCGCTGATTCGAACGTTGCCCATCTGCTGCGTAGCCACTTCTCTTTTGTTGAAACTATCGCCTTACAGCCCCAAGAATTTCAGGATCGCTGGTTCCCTCGAGTACTTGCAGGTCAGATCTTCGGCAACGCTGCCACCGAGCGTGGCGGTAACGCGCTAGGAACTACCAATACGCGGTTGCAGGAGACCTCCGCAGGCTGGGTGCTGAACGGCGAAAAGTACTACACGACCGGTTCGATTTTTGCCGACTGGGTGGTGGTCATGGCCTCCACCGACGGAGTCGAAGGACGTCAATATGCAATTGTTGATCGCCATAGCAAGGGTGTGGAGATCCTGGATGACTGGGACGGTTTCGGCCAGCCGTTAACCGGTACCGGGACGGGTATTTTCATCAATGTTCCGGTAGAGGATGCGAATATCCTGCAGCGTAAGGTGGCGTCCACCCTGGAGCCTGCCTTCTTTCAGCTCTGCTTGCTTGCAGTCTTAGTTGGCATCGGAAAAGCTGCACGTGACGAAGCCGCAGGTATCGTGGCAACACGCACCCGAACTTTCAACACCGGATCGGGTGAACTGTTCCGCAACGACCCACAGATACAAGAGTTGGTAGGACGGCTCGCGGCCAACGTTTATGCCGCCGAATCCATCGTGGTCACGGCCGCGCGTGCACTTGACGCGGCCTATGATCCATCATTGAACCTTGATCACGAGACAGCCTATCTGCGTGCGGAACTTGCGGTGCAGCAAGCACACGTTGCGGCACCCAAGCTTGTATTGGATGCAACCAGCGAACTCTTTGACGTTACCGGAGCCTCGGCGGTTTCCACCAGCAAATCGCTGGACCGCTTCTGGCGTAACGCACGCACTGTTGCCACGCACAACCCAGTTGCATTCAAAGCACGCTCGGTGGGCGACTACTTTATCAACGGCACCATCCCTACAGGTCTTAATTCAATTGGCGACGCCACGGGAGCAAAATAAATTGGGTACTTTCGACACACGTCCTCGTTTCATCCTTTCAGCGTTCCTGATGAACACCTCCAGCCATATTCTTGGCGGAATGTGGCGTCATCCAGACGCGCAACAAGACCGCTTCCACGAACTTGGGCTTTGGGTAGATCTGGCCAAGAAGCTGGAAGACGCTAAATTCGACAACCTCTTTTTTGCTGACGTGGCTGGGCTTTATGGGGATCATGAAGGTGGTTGGGCCTCACTGGCGCGTAAGGGGCTGCAGATTCCTAGCCATGATCCGATGGTTTTGCTTTCGGCTTTGTCCGCTACGACCAAGGATATTGGTCTGGCCATGACTAGTTCTGTGGTGCAATCCCACCCGTTCCAATTTGCGCGGCAGATTTCTACCCTGGACCACCTCTCTCAAGGGCGAGTGGCCTGGAATATCGTGACCAGTGTTCTTGAAAATACGCACCGAAATTTTGGTGCGAAAAGCCTCATGGCACATGATGACCGATATGGATGGGCCGAGGAATATGTGGACGCCGCCTACAAGCTCTGGGAAGGATCCTGGGAAGACGACGCGTTGAAGGCTGATAAAAAAACCGGGATCTACGCCGACCCGGCTCGCATTAACAAGATCAATCACCGTGGTGAAATCTATTCAATTGACGGTCCGCACCAGGCGCTTCCGAGCGCTCAGCGCACACCGTTCCTTTTCCAAGCGGGCTCTTCACCGCGCGGAAGCCAGTTCGCGGCAACCCATGCCGAAGCCACCTTCCTCTTTGCGCCGCACCCACAGTATGTGGCGAAGAAAGTTGCCGGCCTGACGCAGAATCTGCAGGCTGCCGGTCGAAGCCGTGAAGACCTTAAAGTCTTCGCGGGCCTGTCCTTCGTGGTGGGTTCTACCGAGACTGAGGCAAAGGCCTTGGAAGCCGAATACGATCAGTATCTTGATCCACACGCAATCATTGCGCATATCGGGGGTGGCATTGGCGTGGATCTGGGCGGACTGGACTTGGATACGCCGCTCGGCGAAGTTAAAACGGAGGGTGCTCAGGGCGTGTTGGAGGCCGCGTTGGCTTCTACCCCGGGACGTAACCCAACTTTGCGGGACCTCGCACATTACCGGGCGAAGGCGCAGCAGATCGTGGGAACCCCAGAACAGATCACCGAGAAGCTGCTCGAATGGCAGGATGCAGGTATCGACGGATTGAACGTCATCAACCACATCTTGCCTGGATCCTATGACAACTTCATCGAGGGGCTACTTCCCGAATTACAACGTCGCGGATTGGCGCAGACTGAATACGCTCCGGGCAGCCTGCGTCAGAAGGTTTTCGGTAGGGGAGACAGGCTGCCAGAAAACCACCCAGCGGCTCAGTATCGTGGCGCTTTCGGTGCGCTGTCTGCCGCTCATCTGGAGAAGGATCTACAGCGGGCCCGCTAGCCCGAACCCAGAGCGTTGGGCGGTGATTTGCAGTGAAATCGAGGACCGCGAATTATTGTCCCTTGGTGATCTCGCGAGAATTCTCTGCGAAGCTTTGGTCGTTTGGCCGCGCACGGTAGGGTGACGAGCATGAGTAAGCAACATGTCAACGATCAGGCAATAGTCCGGAGATTATTGACGACACCTGCGCGGTGGGCGGTCGTAGGACTGAGCGCGAATCCGCATCGGGTGGCGCCCTCCATTGCTAGGTATCTCCGCGATGACCTAGGCATGGAAATCATTCCTGTCTCGCTACGTGCCGAAGATGCGCTTGGTGAAAAAGGCTATGCGAGACTCGATGAGATTCCTGGGCAGATCGAAGTGGTGAACTGTTTCGTCAATTCGCAAAAGGTCGGCGATATTGTGGACCAGGCAATCGAGGTCGGTGCAAAAGCTATCTGGATGCAGCTGGGGGTTATCGATGAGGCCGCCGCTGCGCGCGCCAAGGATGCGGGCCTTGAAGTGGTCATGGATACCTGCCCAAAAATTGAGTATCCGCTGCTCTGAACCATTGAACTAGCGGATGCTAGTCAAACCATATTGATACGGTAAAAGAACCAGCTCTGTCTTACCTCTGAAGGATATTTGATGCCAGATGATTCGCTCGGAGTACTTCATGAGCGGTGGCGTGCTCTCTGTCTGGAGTTGCCCGGAGCTTTTGAAGATTTTCCCTTCGGTGAAGGCAGCGCCGTGTTCAAAATTGCCGGTCGTGATCGCGCAAAAGCCAAGATGTTCGGATTGCTGATGGAACGCGACGGTCAGCTGTTACTGAACTTGAAATGCGAACCAGCGATTGCAGATCAGTTGCGGAACGAATATGAGCAGATTATCCCCGGATATCATATGAGCAAAAAGCACTGGAATTCTCTGCTCCCTGGGCTGGAAACCGAGCACATGAGAGAACTGATTGAAGACTCATATGATCTGGTGATCGAAGGCATGCCCAGGCGTGACCAAGAATTCGTTCGGTTTCAAACCAAAATCTCGGGTGAATCGTTAGACTGACGTATATGTACTTCATTGTCGTTAAATATCAGGTAAAGCCGGAATTTTCCGAGAGCTTCATGTCCCACGTTGCACAGTTCACTGAGGCCACCCGCGCCGAAGCAGGCAACATGTGGTTTGACTGGTCACGCAGTGTTGAAGATGCAAATGAGTACGTTCTAGTCGAAGCATTCCGCGATGACGAAGCTGCTTCGGCTCACGTTAACTCTGAGCACTTCGCTGCTGGACTTGAATCCATGCGTCCATTGCTTGTCCAGACCCCGAAGATCATCTCTCGCAAGATTGATGGCGAAGATTGGGAAGAAATGGGCGAGCTGCAGATCGGCTAGTCCCCAAGACCAAATATCGGCGCGGCCCGTGAATGGAGAAATCTCCACTCACGGGCCGCGTTTTTGTTGTTGCACTGATAAAAGTAGGTTGCATTAGTGCACTACGCGGTGAAGACTCGGCAAGGAAAGCAACCAAACAACTGTGAGGACGCGACTGTGGCTAGAGAACTTGATGTCATCGTTATTGGCTGGGGCAAAGGCGGCAAAACGTTGGCCGGAACGCTGGCACGTGCAGGTTGGCGCGTAGCTATCGTGGAACAGTCGGAAAAGATGTACGGGGGAACGTGCATCAATATTGCCTGCGTGCCAACGAAGATCTTAATTCACGACGCCGAACAGCACCGCGGCAATGGCGCAGATGCCGACTACTTTAATACCGCGGTTGAACGCCGCGATGAGCTCACCGCCAAAATGCGCCAAAAGAACTTCTCCATGCTTGACGACCTGGATTCCGTCTTGGTGCTTACCGGACGGGCCAGCTTCACCGGAGCACACAGCATCAAGGTGGAAGGTGGCGATGAAGTTGTCGAGCTGAGCGCAACTAAAATTATCATCAATACCGGTGCAACGCCGTCCATTCCACCGATCAAGGGCGCCGAGGTCGGTGGTCGAATCCACGATTCGACGACCCTGCAACACGCAGAACTGCCGAAAAAACTCACCGTCATTGGTGGCGGATATGTGGGCCTCGAGTTCGCTTCGATGTTCGCACAGTTCGGTTCGAAGGTCAGCGTCTTGGACCGCGGCGCACGACCGTTGAAACGTGAAGACGAAGATGTCGCCGGTGAGGTAGTTTCTGCGCTTTCTGACGCGGGAGCAACGATCATTTCCTCCGCCAGCGTCACCGCCCTGAGCCAAGACTCTGCGGGTGTCACGGTGTCCTACGAGCTAGATGGGCAAGAGCGCCGGTTGCAGGCGGATGCTGCCTTGCTTGCACTGGGCCGGAGCCCCGCTACGCAGTCGTTAAAATTAGAGAACACCGCGGTGCAGTTGGGTGACAACGGTGAAATCAAGGTGGACAAATACCTAGCTACGCATGCCGAGGGGATCTTCGCACTGGGCGATGTCATCGGAGGAGCCCAGTTTACCTATACGTCGTTGGATGACCACCGCATACTCAAGGACCAATTTTTAGGTGAGGGTAAACGAAACCTTGAAGACCGCGTCGGGGTACCGAACACCATATTCACCACCCCACCACTGGCCCGTGTGGGGTTGAGTGAAGAACAAGCACGCGCGCAAGGGCTGGACATCAAAGTGGCGACGAAAAGGGTTGCAGATATCGCGGCGATGCCGCGCCCCAAGATCGTGGGTGATCCACGGGGAATCATCAAATTTGTGGCGGACCGTAAGACGGACCAAATCCTTGGTGCCGCGCTCATGCACGTAGATTCGCAAGAGGTGATTAACCTAGTTGCGGTGGCCATGCGTGCGGGGATCAGTTCGAGCACTTTGCGCGATTCGATCTTTACCCATCCATCTTCTACCGAAGCGCTCAATGACGTCTTAGGAAGCTTTGACCTGTTTCGTGCCAAACGCTTAGTAAGTACTTTCAGTCCCGTTTGAGCGTCGCTAGCAGCGCCCGCCCCTCGTCAGAAACTTCAGCCGGGATAATGACGTAATCATCTTTGACTTGGATCTTCGCTGAACGAATAGACTTCAGCTCAGTAATAATCCGCTTCAAACTCATCCCAGCGCGCTCCTGCAAATGCCGACCAATAGCCAACGCAGCGAACACCACGGTCAAATGAGCATCAATGGCATCCTCGTCCCGGTGAAACACCGGCCGCGCAGACAAATCGCTCTTCGTCATCCGGAACGACGCCTCGACTTGCCAGAGGTCATGGTATGGATCAAGGACTTGCTGCCCTTTCATCACGGACTGCTCGATGTTCGTGACGTAGCCTTTCAACCCTGCCAGCATTCGTGCTCGCTCAATTCTGCCCTCATCCACCACGGGCTTGTTGCCAGTTGTTTTCACGAATCGGGCTTTACGCATCTGGCTGGTATCTTCGGCGATATCCATGGCGCGGCGTTCCATGAGATTGATGTTCCGGTTATCCCGGACGAAACGCTTCGCAGACCACTGGTAAATCACTCGTCGTTCTCTGCCTTTAGCCCCGGTGCCCATGACTCGCTTCGATTCCAGAATCTGCCCGTTGGCGAAACGGCTTCCTTTCGTATCGAAGTGTTCTTGCAAGTCATAGGGCGCTTTGGCCATGCGTGAGCCAACAATGAATTTGAACCCGGCATCTTCCAACGCGGTCAGATTCGCAGCGGAGAGCATGCCGGCGTCAGCGACGACCACCATGTCGGTGATTCCGTGACGTTGCTGGAAAGCTTGGACGACCGGAACGATGGTGGTGGTTTCGGCTTTGTTTCCGGCAAACATATGCATTTCCAAGGGGAATCCGGCCGGATCAACCAGGAGTCCGACCTGGATTTGAGGGTCGACTCGGCGCTCCTTGCTCATGCCGACTTTTCGCAGGTCATCCTCGTCTTTGGATTCAAAATGCAAAGTTGTAACGTCATACATGATCATCGCGCCGAGTCCCACGGACTGGGTTCGGTAGGCGACCATGGCTTTGGCCAACGCATCTTTGTAATCCAAGTCGTGGCAACGGTGCAAGCTACGGAACAGGGTCCGCAATGATGGGTGCGGGGCCGCGATGTCATCCAGCACTCTGATCGCGTCGGCCTTGGACGTTGGTTCGATCAACCGTGCGAGAACCATGGCGCGAAACCCCTCGTCAGCTAGGACTTCGAAGCCAAGCCGTGCGTAGGCTGCCGTGAGAATTTCCCAGAGTTCCACGGCTGGGGACGCGACAACTTTGGCCGCTCCGACGGTGCCGGTCTTTGGCCTTCCTCGGCCAGTGTTCTCAACGGGTAGCTCGGCGTTTTTGGTCCAGTCGGAGACTTCCTCTAAGGCTGCGGGCTCTTGTTCCAAGTCTCCGAAGTCAAAGGCAAGTTGTCCTGGATGAAGGCGCTGCTTGGCCGTTTGCAGGAGTAAGGCGAGTTCAGCGTCGGTATTTGCTGAGCCAATGTGCTCCACGGAGGTGGTGGCGCGTCCAGACTGATCAACGATTTGCACGGCAACAGCGCCGGATGCGGTGCGGACCTTGCGGATGAAGCGTGAACCCATGGCTTCAGAGTACCGGGAACCTATTTATTAGTAAGTATTTCGGCCTGGTCGTGAAAACAAATAACCAGGTCATCAACCTATTGAGTTTTTCAATCACAAACCGTGGCACGAAACAGGCGGCGATGCCGCGCCCCAAGATCGTGGGTGATCCACGGGGAATCATCAAATTTGTGGCGGACCGTAAGACGGACCAAATCCTTGATGCCGCGCTCATGCACGTAGATTCGCAAGAGGTGATTAACCTAGTTGCGGTGGCCATGCGTGCGGGGATCAGTTCGAGCACTTTGCGCGATTCGATCTTTACCCATCCATCTTCTACCGAAGCGCTCAATGACGTCTTAGGAAGCTTTGAGTAAAAACTCAATGATCCAATGAAATATGGCACCCCGGAATAATTCCGAGGTGCCATATTTTAGTGAATTTTCTTAGTGGGAGTTCTTCTTGCGGCTACGAACTAGCAACAAGATGATTCCGGCCACGATTACTACGCCAGCTGCAATACCGATCCAGCTCGCTGAGAAACCGGTGTCGGCCAAGGAATCATTGTCCCGGGGCTGTTTGCTTGGGGACTCGTTGGTGTCCTTTGATGGGGAAACGCTTGGTGACTGCGAAGGGCTCTGTGTTGGCTCGGCCGTTGGGCTCTGCGACGGCTCTTCGGTTGGTTCAGCGGTTGGTTGTTCAGTCGGCGACGGTGCGACGGCTTCTTCGATGACGGTGAATTCTACCGCGATGTCCTCGTGCTGAACCTGCGAGACTACCAGTGCGTTCTCGCCCAATGTCGCGTCGGCAGGAACAGCAAGCGCGAAGGTTGTTTTGCCATCCGCGTCGGCGGCCGGAATATCGTCAACGATCAGCTCTCCATCAAATGCGGCAGCGGTGAGTTCTGCACCCTCGGTGAGACCGGAAATGGATACCTGCGCGCTTTCGCCGGCAATAACCTTGGTTGGGTCAATTTCTACGGTGGCCCAGTCGGTGCCGGCCAGTGAAGCGCGGCCTAGGGGCGCCGGCGAGACTACATCATGGGATTTGAAGTAGTTGACCGTTGCGTCCAAATCGATCTGGCCGCTATCTGCATGACCTGTTCCATCGGCAAAAGCTGTGAAGTTGTCGCCGCCGGTGGCCAGGAACGCGTTGGCAGATACCTTGAATGTTGCGCTCTCATCAAGTGGTTCACCGTTAAAGGTGATGGTCTTGATGTGCTTGCCAAAAGGGGCTTCTTCGACGTAGGTGTATTCCAAGCCGTCAGAGATTCCCAGGTGCAATTTGGCACGCTCGGAGCCTTCTGGCTGCCACTGCTGCTCCAGGGCTTCACGGATCTGCTGACCCGTCATATCGAAGGTGATGAGCGTGTTGGCGAACGGCTGGACATCCGCGGCAGCCTTGTAGGTCACCGTTCCGTCCTCGCCATAGAGCAAGTCAGCGCGCAATCCGCCAGGGTTCATGAATGCAATTTCTGCTGGCTCACCAGCAAAATCTTTATTAGAAGTGGCCCATAGATGAATGTCTGCCACGGTATTGCCAAGGGTTGATTCGACACCGCGGTCAGAACCTGGCTCCTCGCCGCCACGCAGGATGTCTTCGGAAATCTGGCCGACCGGTTCACTGCCGACTACCTCTGAATCTTCCACAGCCTGATCCACGATGCTCCGCACCTCGGCGTTGGCCTCGAACAACGGCGACCAGTCACCATTGGCGTCTTCTTCGGCCAGTGGAATCAATGCGCTGGTACTCTTCGCGACCTCAAAAGTGGCCGGGTTAATTTCGAGGGAAATCTGGCCAAGAGTTGTTCCGTACTGGTGCGACTGGATGACCGGACGTCCGTCAATATCGCAGTTATATGCTTGGTGGGTGTGGCCGGAGAAAATTGCGTCGACACTGTCATCTACGTCGCGGATCAGTGTTCCGTAATCAGTTTTTTCGCCGGCGATCGCGCCGCAGTCGGTGCTGTCTGAACCGTTGTGAGTCAGCAAGACCAATACGTCTGCTTCGCCGTTTGCGGGATCCTCGTCAGAGAGTTGCTTGGCGACACGGTTTGCGGCTTCCAGCTCGCTGCCGAAGTCTAGGTTTTTGATACCTTCTGGGCTCACCAATGATGGAACATCTGCGGTGACCGTGCCGATGAAGCCCACCTTGATGCCAGCTACATCACGGATTGCATATTCGCGTAAAGCAGGCTCCTTGGTGCCCTTCTCGTAGACGTTTGCTCCGAGGGCAAAGTCAGCACCGTCTTCTCCAGCTTTATCGCCGAAACGTGGGATGACCCGTTCGGTGAGGTCAGCGAACCCGCGATCAAACTCGTGGTTGCCAACGACCGAAACATCTAATCCGCCGGCGGCGAGTGCATCGATGGTCGGGTTGTCTTCTTGCGAGGCGGAAGCGAAAGTGGAAGCGCCGATATTATCGCCGGAAGACACAAATAGCGTGTTCGGGTTTTCGGCTCGTTGCGCATCAACTGCGCCGGTGAGTACCGCAGCGCCTGCCGAATCGCCATCGGCCGCGATGCGGCCGTGAAAATCATTGATTCCCAGCAGGTTGAGGGTGACGTTTTCGTCCGCCGCTGGTGTTGCGGTGGTTGTTGCCTGAGCGGCGAATGCGCCCGTAGTGAGCAGGGACAAAGTGGCTAGTGATGCTAGCCCAGTGTTCCTTATCTGCCTGATTGCAGACATAGGTCCTCCTAGTAGTGTGCGAGTGACATGCATCATGTCTATCGCAAGAAGGTGAACCTGTCGATGTTTTCTTATGAAATTTGTCCATCGTTCGGTAAATTTTTAGGCGGACACACGGTGGGACGCTGTGTTGGCTGTTGATTCGATGGCCTTGGTAAACTACAGCTCATGAGTGAAACTTTGCCGCCGTGCCCAGAATGCGCCAGCGAATACACCTACGCCATGGACACGTTGTTGGTTTGCCCTGAATGTGCCCACGAATGGAATGCGGCTCCCACAGCCGATCAATCGAGCGATGAAGCAAGCGCTGAGATTAAAGATGCCGTTGGTAATGTTTTGCAGGACGGCGATTCGGTCACCATCGTGAAGACCATGAAGGTCAAAGGCGCGCAGAGTGCACTAAAATCTGGAACTAAGGTTCGCAATATCCGACTCACGCCAGGTAGCGGAGACCACGATATTTTTGCCAAAGTTGATGGTTTTGGATCAATGGAATTGAAGTCTTCGATCGTGAAGAAAATCTAGTCTGTTAAACCTATTGGCGATGTGGATCGCCGGCGGTGACGTTTGAACGGTCAAGGGTGCCGGTCACTAGGATCATTGCTGCAGCGATGAACATCAATGAGGACGTTACCCAGCAGGTCGTCGCAATTTCACGTTGCCCAATGTTCAAAGCGAGCAGGAAGACGCAGACGCTGACGGCCAAGATTGATGAGCCGAGCAGTCGTGTCTTCATGGTGCACCAGTTTCTGTAGAAAATCATCGGTCGCGCCCAAGTACATACGCGAAACGCTGGACTAATAGAATTCTGCCACAGTTTGTCTGCTTTGAATATAAAACTTTTGGTGCAACTTTGACCTATTGCCCTCATCCTTTTGTAGGATGCCTACCTCCGAGTGCGGCTTAGAGGCAAGATTTTAGGATCGTGCTGATCGCCGCATGCTCCGCGTTAGTCATCCAAGCATCGTACTTTGCTTTGACCTGCGTCTGCCGCGAAACGTAGGCGCAACGGAACTGTTTGTTCGGCGGTAGCCACGTTGCCGCGTCCTTGTCACCCTTGGAAGCATTGGCAGAACCATCCGAGGCCATTAGATTCAGCGGGTCATTCGCGAATTCGAGCCGAGTCTGCGGATCCCATTTTTGAGCTCCCTTTTGCCAGGCGTCCGATAGTGCGACTACGTGATCGATTTGAACCTTCGAGCTGGTTGTCTGACCGCGCTGAAAATCGATTGATTCTCCGGTATAAGGATCGTGGAAAACACCACTGAGAACTACGCAGTTCACCCGGGCCTGCTTGAACACTACATTTACCAGATCGCGTGCCAAGACATCATTGCGGGCGTCGCAGCCGTTTCGGTCTGGATCCTTCCATCCCTTGCCGAACTGGTCACGCGTGTAGCCTGTTTTTGGGGCGCGACCTTTAATCCTGATGGTCTCTAATTGTTTGAGCGAAGTCGTGAATTCTTCCGGATTGCCCAGCGTGGGAGCTGTAGCTGGCGTAGTGCTTTCGGCCTGAAAATCAGAAAATTCGATGGATCCCAGCGAAGCGCAACCACCCAATGCGAGGGTGCTGGCAAGTAATGCAATAGATAAAGTGCGACGCAACAAGCGCATGCTCGGGTGGTTCTCCTGCTCAAATTAAATTTCGTGGAGATACGCTCCACCCTTTGCACTATATTTTGAGCAACCGACGAAAAGACGCATTCGAAGGCGTGTGGCATTGTGAGATGGCTCCGTTAGCGCGTGCGCAATTCAAACTTCGCACCAGATTGAGCGTCGTAATGCGAATCAAACATTCTGACTCCTATTGTTTAACTTCATCCGATGAAATAATCTTTTCTAGAGCGAGGTCAGGGTGGCTAATTGAGGAGCGATACCGTTGAGAAGAATGCTATCTGTATTGGTTGCATCGATGATGGCCTTGACCGCTTGTACCGGCACTCCAGCCTCCGTGCTGGAGAAGCAAGCAGGCTTAGAAGAGCTCCAGATACGACATGAACAACAGCTCAGTGCCTGGGAAGAGGAGCAGGTTGCAATCGAGACAGGCACATATGTAGAACCGAAGGTTCCTCTGGAAGAGGTGTTTAACGCGGTCAGGGAGGTTGATCTGATTGACGATGAGTCGCTGGATAATGATGGGGTCACGATGGGCCTCAGCAACGCAGGGTATTTTACCGTCGATACCGAATACGGGGCCATGGGGGATGCCCTCGAATTATCGGGTGAACATAAACCAGGAACCTATGGGGTCTTGTTAGCTTGCTCGGGTGAAGGTCAAGTTGAAATCTCGGCTTTCGCTGACGACAAACGGCTCATGACGACGTCACTCCTTTGCGAACAGCCGCTATCCACGGTCAAAAAGAGTTTTGAACTAAAGACATCGGCTGAGTCGCTACGTGTAAATATCGACCCAGAACCAAGCGTCCGAGGCCGGTATGAAATCCATCTTTACGGATAGCCCGCAGTGTTCGTGGGTGAGCTGCGTACCCGAAACTACTGCGGTTGGGTTCTTGGACGCTTAGTTCGCAAGGTCCAGTAGGAGGAGACATGAACGTCTCGCTTGTTTAGCTCCCATCTGTTGGCCATATGCGAAATTGTCTTTGCTGTGGAGCGCTCGGCATGCACCATCACGCTAGTGCTGGTGTTAGGCGGCGCGAGCAAGGAGAAGGCATTAACGAGCACGTCACTGGTTCCAGGATGGAGCCCATTACGATGTACCCAGCGCAACTCAATTCCCGACGGATGGTCAATATCAAATTCACTCTCCGGACCATCAACTTCAAGAAGTGCAACACCCTTGGCATCGCTTCGGAGCATCCCCATGGCCACAGAGACTGCTGGTATCCCGGCCTCGTCTGCGGCGAACACGTAGTTATCGACCCTGCCGCTTAGACTAAATTTCCCGCGCGATTCAGAGATGACCAATGGATCTCCTGGCTTAGCAGTCGCGGCCCATGCGCTGCCAGGACCACCATCACCGTGCAATACGAAGTCGATGGCTAGTTCCTCTGCCTCCTGATCGATCCATCGGATCGTATAAGAACGGGTGCAAGGAACCTGTTCGCGCGGCAGTGAGCGGCGCAAGGTTTTGAGGTCGTACGGTGCGTTGAGGGCAAGTGCCGGATCGGCAAAGAAAACCTTGACGTACTGGTCTGCTTTGCCATTCGGTCGGTATCCAGCAAGTTGTTTGGCGCCAGCGATAACGCGAATCATTTCTGGGCTTAGATTTTCAACACGTTTAACGACGAGCACATGCTGGCCGAATCCGTTGTTAGTAGACGGCGTTCTTTCCCGCTCAGACCGAAGAGATGTATCGCCGATATCGATAACTTGGGGAATCGGTTCCTTTGAGCGCAGGGATTTTCCCAAAACGCGACGTGCCGCGGCTATCGCAGCAGCGGCTCCTGCTTGTTGTGCGGCAAGGAGTAGCTCATCGGTTTGCAGGGCGTTGAGTTCGGCACCGCTACCGCGAGCATTTTTCAGCGCCCGCTTGGCAATTTTAGCCCCAACTTTGGCACCAGATTTTTCTGCCTGGTTCAGCACCTGCAAGGTGAAATGTTCTGGCGCCTCGACGACGAGCTGAGGACCGTACCTACTATGTTTATAGTGTTTAGACATGACCGGTGCCCCCGCTGCTTTTATTTTCCGACAATGCTCTTTCCTTGAGTGTCCGTCACGTCACGCAAGCTGACAAGCCCATGGCTCTTGATGTCTACGGTTATGCGAACCGATAGCGTCAAATCTTGAACTTTGGCCACCTTAGGAAAAGTAGAACAAGCATGATGATTTTGCTGAGTCCCGGCTGAAAGGTCGCTGAGATTGCTAGCCAGAATGAGATCACGTGCCTAGGCTGTAAAAAGGGCGAAAGGAGCATTCCGTGAAAAAAATTCTCATGGTTCTAACTAGCGTTTCCGAAATTGAAGAGACCGGAGAGAAGACCGGGTACAACGTGGCCGAGGCTGCGCACCCATGGAAAGTCTTCAAAGATTCCGGGCATTTTGTTGACTTTGCTTCCATCAAGGGAGGTCAGCCGCCACAAGATACCGTCGATAAAGATGATCCAATCCAGGTGGCTTTCACGCAGGACGAGACTACGCGGGCAGGTTTGTATAACACCGCCCGAATCGACGTTGTCGATCCGGAACAGTACGACGGTGTGTATCTCGTCGGTGGGCACGGCACCATGTGGGACTTCCCAGACAACGAGGGGCTGCAGAAGCTAGTGGGCAGCATCTACGACTCAGGTGGACTGGTTGGAGCCGTTTGCCATGGTCCAGCAGGACTGGTCAACGTGGAACTGAAGAACGGTCTGCGGCTCGTCGAGGGGCGCACCGTCGCAGCATTCACGAATGACGAAGAAGTAGCTGTTGGTAAAGAGAAGATCGTTCCATTCCTCTTGCAGGACAAGCTCGTTGAGCAGGGCGCGACTCATGAGGCAGCCGAGAACTTTGAAGAAAAAGTTGTTGTCGACGAGCGCCTAGTCACAGGTCAAAACCCTGCGTCGGCCGGTGGTGTGGCGAAAGAGATGGAGAAGCTTTTTGCCGAAGCCATTCATCAGGAAAAGGCCGCTGAGCAGCATGACTCCGAGGATCTGCGCGCGGCCCATGACGCCAAGAAATCCTCATCGCATAAGGAACGCGAGGGACACTAACCTCCCGTTTCGTGAGAACTAGCTTCGCGCTTCTCACTTCAGAAGAACCTAGAATATGGTTCGGGGTGGCAGATAATAATTATCTGCCACCCCGAACCATTTTGCATTAATTAGTTGTCAATGGAATCTACGTCTTCGCGGGGGAGCACCATTGACCTGTTTTACGAGACCAAATGTCGTGGTGGTTTCCGACAACAGTTAGGTGCGCGCCCGTTAGAAAGAGGTGGCCGCAAAGGCGTCAAACTGCAATCCAGCCGTGCTGGTATGACCCCAACGCGCGTCGTTACAGTTGAAGCACTGTTCGTGCAGGCTCCTGAGGAGGAAACCATGCGACCTCAACGGATTTCTCAACTGCCCATAGCGTTCGGGCTCGGAATACTTTTCCTTGCTGCCGGTTGCAGCGCAAACGATGGTGAAGGCATGACCGAAAGCTCTGCGCCTCCAGCCGCTACCCAGAGCTCAACCCCGTTACAAGATTCCCCAGCTCCCGTCAGTTCTGCCCCAGCCGGTGCGAGAAGCTCGACGTCGGCGACGAGTGCCAGCCTGACGCTGTTTTACGTAGCGGTAGGCGACGCAGGTAAATCAGGACCCGAAATTGGCTGTGGTGACTCGATAGTTGCTACCGAAACCGGTCCGAAAGAATTCACTAACCAGGTCGAGGCGTCGGTAGCGGCACTGCTTGCGAACGATGCCGAGGAGCTTGGAAGTTCTGGTCTACGCAATGCGTTGACCGCCTCGGACCTCGAATACGTGTCGTCCATGGTGGACGGTGATGTGGTGACGGTCCAGCTAAACGGTACCGTCAGTTCAAGTGGTACTTGTGATGATCCGCGTATTGTCGAACAGCTCAAATACACGGCGATGATCGCAGCGGGTACCGGGGAAGCCGAAATCTTGGTGGAGGGCGAGAAAATTGAAGAGGCGCTCAGTTCCAAATGACCGGTATGCAAAAAACGGTGGTCTTCCTCAAATTGAGGAAGACCACCGTTTCAGAGCAGTAACTATGGCTTAGCCAAAGTACTTGACCATGGTGCCTTCGTGCGCTTCGCGTAGGTCCTCGACAGACACGGTGAATTCACCTTGTACTTCAAGAGACTTTGACTGCGCATCGACGATACCTAAACGTGCCACGGTAACTCCGCGGGCGCTGGTCATGTCGTTGAAGCGAACTTCTTCGCTGCGTGGAACTGCAACCACTGCACGTGACTGTGACTCGGAGAACAAGGTGGTGAAGGAATCCAGTCCGTCACGCTTCTTGATGTCATCCAAGGCCACACGGGCGCCGACGCCGTAGCGCAGAACCATTTCTGACAAGGCAGCTGCAAGGCCACCTTCAGACAGGTCGTGCGCCGCGTCGATCATGCCGTCGCGGCTGGCGTTGATCAGGATCTCACCGAGTTCCTTCTCAACTTCCAGGTCAACCTTCGGAGGCAGACCGCCCAGGTGCCCACGCAGGTTGGCGAATTCCGACCCGTCTAGCTCATCGAAGGTCTTACCAATAAGGTAGATTGCCTGTCCGTCTGCATCCTCGCGCCAGCCCGAAGGGGTGCGACGTGCTACGTCATCAAGCTTGCCCAGAGTCGCAACCACCGGGGTTGGGTGGATCGCAGTGGTGCCGGTCTGGTTGTACAGGGACACGTTACCGCCGGTGACCGGAACGCCGAGCACCTGGCAGGCATCGGACAGTCCGCGGATACCTTCTGCCAGCTGCCACATCACATCAGGATCCTCGGGGGATCCATAGTTCAGGCAGTCGGAGACAGCAATCGGGATCGCACCGGAGGTAGCGACGTTACGGTAGGACTCGGCCAACGCCAGCTGGGCCCCTAGGTAAGGGTCCAGGTAGGTGTAGCGGCCGTTAGCATCGGTAGCGATGGCTACGCCTAGGCCGGTTTCCTCATCGATACGGACAACGCCAGCATCATCCGGGGAAGACAACGCGGTGTTACCGCCGACGTAACGGTCATACTGGCGGGTAATCCACGATTTGTCGCACATGTTCGGGCTAGCGATGAGTTCAAGCACCGCAGCCTTGATCTCATCCCCGGAAGCTGGCAAGTTCTTGCCGGCATCCGAAGCCTTGAAGGTGTCGGCCTGCAGCGCGTCCTGCCACTGTGGGCGTGCGTAGGGGCGGTCATATTCCGGACCGTCTACTGCCACGGTGCTTGGGTCAACGTCTACGATGACCTCACCGTTCCAGGTGATGGTCAGACGGTTATCGTCGGTGACCTCGCCTAGCCAGGAGTATTCCACGGCGTACTTATCCATCACGGCTTCAAAAGCCTTGACGTTATCCGGGGTCACCACAGCCATCATGCGTTCCTGGGACTCTGACATCAGGATTTCGCCTGGGGTCAGGGTTGGATCGCGCAGTAGGACGCTGGTCAGTTCGACGTTCATGCCGCCGTCGCCGTTGGCTGCCAATTCACTGGTGGCGCAGGAGATGCCTGCGGCGCCCAGATCCTGGATACCTTCAACCAGCGAAGCCTTGAACAGTTCCAGGCAGCACTCGATGAGTACCTTCTCGGCAAACGGGTCGCCAACCTGTACCGCTGGGCGCTTGGATGGCTTGGTGTCATCAAATGATTCCGAAGCCAGCACCGAGGCGCCACCAATGCCATCGCCACCGGTGCGTGCACCGAAGAGCACGACCTTGTTGCCCACGCCGGAGGCGTTAGCCAGGCGTAGATCTTCGTGGCGCAGTGCGCCTACGGCTAGTGCGTTCACCAGTGGGTTGCCCTGGTAAATAGGGTCGAAGACAGTTTCGCCGCCGATGTTCGGCAGACCCAGTGAGTTGCCGTAGCTACCGATACCGGAAACCACGCCGTGCACCACACGCTGGGAATCCGGGTGGTCAATTGCGCCGAAACGCAATGGATCCATCACTGCAATGGGGCGTGCGCCCATGGAGATGATGTCGCGCACGATACCGCCGATGCCGGTAGCAGCACCCTGGTGCGGCTCAACAAACGAAGGGGAGTTGTGCGATTCGATCTTGAAGGTGACGGCCCAGCCATCGCCCAAGTTGGTGACACCGGCGTTTTCGCCCATGCCGACCATCAGGTCCTTCTTCATCTCCGGGGTGACCTTCTGGCCAAACTGGCGCAGGTGGTTCTTGGTGGACTTATACGAGCAGTGCTCGGACCACATCACCGAATACATGGCCAGTTCCGCCGCCGTTGGACGGCGTCCCAAGATCTTGACGATCTCGGCAAACTCATTGTCCTTCAGGCCAAGCTCGGCCCAAGGCAGTTCCACCTTTGGGGTAGCTGCGGCGTTCTCGACGGTGTCGATGTTAAATTCTTTGGTGGCTTCTAGGCTCATTTTTTGCCTCCAACAAGGTGGGTCAAAACACTGGTGAAGAACGTCAGCCCGTCGGTACCACGGTGATCTGGACCGAAACCGGCTTCGATGGCGTGCTCTGGGTGCGGCATCAGGCCGACCACGTTGCCCGCTTCGTTGCTGATGCCGGCGATCGAACGGCGCGAGCCGTTAGGGTTCCAGCCCACGTAGCTAAATGCCACGCGGTTTTCGGCTTCGAGCATGTCCAGGGTCTTCTCGTCAGCCACGTACTGGCCGTCCTGGTTCTTCAGCACGATGGTGATCTCCTGGCCGGCTTCGTAGCCGTTGGTCCAGGCGGTCTGATTGTTCTCAACGCGCAACAGCTGGTCACGGCAGAGGAACTTCAGGTGATCATTTTTAATCATCGAACCGGGTAGCAGATGCGACTCGGTGAGGATCTGGAAACCATTGCAGATACCCAGAACCGGAAGCTTCGCCTCCGAATTTGCGGCATCAACAATCTTGTCCATCATGGGTGCGAAGCGGGAGATCGCTCCGGCGCGCAGGTAATCGCCATAGGAGAATCCGCCGGGGATCACCACGGCGTCGACATCCTGCAAATCGGTGTCGGCGTGCCACAAGGACACCGCTTCGGCACCGGCAGCGCGAACCGCACGAGCGGCGTCACGGTCATCGAGGGTGCCCGGGAAGGTCACCACACCGATGCGTGCACCAGACAGTTGCGTAGTTGGCGTTGAGTAGTCGCCAATTAAAGGAAGTTCGGTGCTCATTAGTCTGCGACGACCTCGACGTTGACAACGTCTTCGATAACCGGGTTAGAAAGCAGAGTTTCTGCAGCTTCGCGCGCCTGGGCGAGAATTTCGTCGGTCACCTCGCCATCGACAAAGAGTTCGAAACGCTTGCCCTGGCGGACAGCTTCGAAGGAGGTGAAGCCTAAGCGGGGAAGTGCTCCCGCGATGGCCTTGCCCTGAGGGTCAAGGATTTCTGGCTTGAGCATGACATCTACAACGATGCGGGGCATCCGGCATATCTCCTGTTGGCGAGGTTAAGTTAAATGCCACACGGAGATGCCGTCTCACACCAGGGGGATTTGGCGCTCCGCGAGCTTGCTTAATCAGTCTACCGGGTAAGCGAGAGGTAAAACGCATAGGTGTGTATAAGCACAGTTCTAGCCCGTTATAAGTCATGTGATCTTCGGCTCGTGGGCCGGGCCACCGTAGCTCCCAAGTAAACTAAATACGTGCAAAACTCCAAGGAAACCCGTTGTCCCTGCCGTGAGCTCGACGCCGAACAGCGCAGATATTTAGACTGCTGCCAACGTTTTCATGACGGGCGTGCCAACGGAGAAAATCTGCCACAGACCGCCCAAGAATTAATGCGCTCACGCTATAGCGCCTTTGTGCTGGGGAAAACGCAGTATTTACTTGATACCTGGCACGAAACCACACGTCCTAAGGAACTTGAACTAGATGCCGGTATGCGCTGGTTGGGCTTGGAAATTCATCAAACCCGAGCTGGAGGTCCGGACGCTACACGAGGGGTCGTGGACTTTGAGGCGCATTACGCCCATGGACGTGGACAAGCTAGCCAACGTGAAGTGAGCTCATTCGTGCGCGAAAATGGTGCTTGGTTTTACGTCGATGCCCTATAACGCGCTGGAGGCTACTTGCTTGAAGTGCGAAGAGTTGACAGCATCTGGGTGAGATTACGCTTCTCTGCCAAATCAAATGCGTTGGACCCCGACGGGTCGCTCAGGTGTGGATTGGCTCCGGCTGCTAAGAGCAAACGGACGATTGACAGCGAACTATTTGATCCTTGCCCCAAGGCGATAGCCACATGCAACGCGCTCCAGCCAAGGTCATTAACCTTGTCCAATGGAACGTCATGCTGTAACAAGATCCGTACCGACTCGACCTGGCCTTCTTCACTAGCTAAGAAGAGGGCGGTACTGCCGAGGCGGTCCACACTGTTCACATTCGCTCCGTGGGACAGAGCCGAACGCAGAACTTCTTCTAAGCCCAAAGCACTGGCCTTTAAGAAGGGTGAATCTTGGGAAGAATTTTTTGCATCAGGTAGGGCACCAGCGTTTATCAAGGTCTTTGCGACCTTCTGATCGCGATTGAGTACCGCACGCATCAGCGGAGTGTTCCCCCGTGAATCCTGTGCTTCCAGCTCGGCGCCGGCTTTTAAGGCCTTGCGTGCGGCCTTCGGATTCCGGTCGGCAACCGCCGCATAAAGAGCAGTGGTAGAAGCCGAAAGTGCTGGAGTGCTTCCGGGAAGTTGCTTGAAGCTAGCCGAACCAGAACCGGAGGCCGCGGCGCTGGACAGCGGGGTCACGTCTCCCTGCGTAGCGGAGGTTGTCGGTGATGTTGTTGGCTTAGACCGGTTGTTGGTGACAGTCTTAGTTGCCGCGCTGGCTGGGGCACTAGAAGCTGTGGCTTTTTTAGGTTGAGTGGCAGAAGGCGCTGCAGCTGGGCTTTGAACCGGCAGGCTTGCTGGAGCGCTGGAAGAGGCAGTCGACGGGACGGGCGCAGCTTGAGGAACTGAGGAAGAGCAACTCGTGCATGCTCCGATTACGGCTGCCAAGGGGAGCGCTAGTAATGCGTAACCACGCATTTGAGTGGAATGCCCGTGTCGAAGTGCCATCTTTCCTTTCGAAAATCGGAAGTTTCTGGGTAGTCACCGTAGTTCATACCTAATATCGATCTGCTAGTGAGCATATCGGGGAAAGCTGAAGATTTGCGGTCAATAACCGTCGAAATTGCTTTGTGCCGAACGTTCAGAGAACTTCGGTAAAATCGAAGACACCATGGAATGCCTTTACTTCTCCGCCGACCGTTGCCACTCCTGCACGCAAATGACGGTGCCATACGCTGATCAGCTCCAAGCCAAAGTCGATCACTGCGCCACCTCGCTGGCGCAGTTCCCCGATCTACAATTTTTGCCGCCACAGGCCAGCTCGGAATCAGGATTCCGCAACAAGGCGAAAATGGTGATCTCCGGAACTACCGACAATCCCACCATCGGTATTCTCGACGCCGATGGACACGGCGTTGACCTACGTAACTGCGGGGTATGCGCCCCCGAGTTGCGCGCGCTGTTCCCCGTGATCGAGCGCTTCATCAAGGAACTGAAAATGATTCCTTACAGCGTGCCGAAGCGTAAGGGCGAGCTCAAACACGTCATTCTCACGCTGTCAGATACCGGTGCTGTGATGGTGCGTTGGGTACTACGCACTAAAAAACATTTTGTTGCGCTGCGTGATTCATTACCGCAGTTTTTGGAGCTGCTGCCACGGTATAGCGTTGTCTCGGTGAACTTCCTGCCCGAGCACAAAGCCGTATTGGAAGGCGAGGAAGAAATTATCCTCACTCGTCGCACTACCCTGGAATTCGGTCTTAATGGGGTGCCGATGCACCTACGCCCACAGGGCTTCTTCCAAACAAATACCGAAATCGCCGCGGCGTTGTACCGTCAGGCGCGACAGTGGATTAACGACGCGAACCCGGCCAGCGTTTGGGATCTATATTGCGGTGTCGGTGGTTTTGCGCTGCACTGTGCCGAAGGCGATCGTCGGGTTCAAGGAATTGAAACCAGTACCGAGTCGGTTGCGGCGGCTAATCTTGCGGCCGAAGAACTGGGTCAAGAAAATACGACCTTTACAGCCATGGACGCCACCGAGTTCGCATTAGCTGCAGAGCTAGCGCCGGACGCCGTAGTACTTAACCCTCCGCGCCGCGGCATCTCTGCTGAGCTGGCTCAATGGCTGAATGCTTCCAGCGTGCAACATCTGGTGTATTCCAGTTGCAACACTAATTCTCTGGCCCGCGACTTGGAGCGCCTTGATGGCTTTAGCGCCAAACAAGCGCGGGTGATGGATATGTTCCCACAGACAAATCACTATGAGGTCATTGTTCGTCTGGAACGCATCGCGAGCTAGACGCCGATTTAGCGATCCAAGGTCGCGGTGCGCCTATCAATGCGCAGCATGATCTCGTCAACCATGTGCGGATCGACGCCCGGTTCACGCCTGGCCTGAAGCAGCTCATCACGAGCTGCTGCTAGCGCGGTGGACTGGATCGCGTCTGCCTTGGTGATTACCGCGCGCAACTGTGTGTACTTCTCATCGGTGATCGCATCGTGGGTATCAGGATCCGACAGCAGGATGTTGTGTAGATCGTGCATGCGTCGGGTGACTACATGTCGGTAGTTTTCCGGTAGATCATGCAAATCCATATTTGTCTTCAACGTCTTTACCGCTACATCTTCGGCACGTCGGGCCAACGCCCGGCGTGCCTTTTTGGTCGCTTGGTCATTGTCCCGCAATTTGAGCACGCGCATCAGTACCGGAAGCGTTAAACCGGGAACCACCAGGGTCGCTAGCAACACCGTGCACGCTGCGACGACTACGAAGTTTCTTCCCTCGATAGGTGTGCCATCCGCGGTGACCTTCGGCAACGCCAAGGCTAGCGCCAGCGTCGCCAAACCGCGCATGCCACACCACGTGAGCACCAAGGAGTCTTTTGCCGCGGAGACTTTGTTCATTCCCCGCAAGGTATTTGGCAAGTGATAGGTCCCGAACATCCATAGCGTGCGCACCAAAATCACCACCACACAGATCGCCGCGACGCCGGGGATGAAACGGATTAGGTTGCTGCCTTCTTCTTGGATGACCGAGTTCATTTCCAAACCCATCATTCCGAAGGCCAGACCGGTGGCTAACATTTCGAGTACTTCCCAGAACGCGCGTCGAGTTAGACGCTCCTGGGAGTCCTGTGGGCGGTCGCGCCGCCCAAGTTCTAGGGCCAAAACTACGACGGCGACCACGCCCGAGGCATGGATTTCTTCAGCCAGCATGTACACCGCGTAGGGTGCCACCAAGGTTGCGGCACAACGTGCTGCAAGGTTAGGCACGAAGCGGTTCAATGCACCGACGATCCAGGCCATGATGAAGCCCACGAGTATGGCAAGTGCTGCACCGATCAAGAAGCTTGGGACAAGATTAAATCCAACCTCGGTGCCGTTTAGCATTGCGGTGACCGCAAGCTGGAAGAGCACGATAGCCATCGCGTCGTTAAAGAGACCCTCAGTTTCCAATAATGAGGTGAGCCTGCGTGGCATCTTCACCTTGGTTGCGATGGCATCAACGGAGACCGGGTCAGGTGGTGCCACGATCGCTCCGAGAGCGATAGCTAAAGGAATAGAAAGGAACGGTGCGAAGACGAGCGAGGTAGCCGCGACTGCACCGGCAGTCACCACGATTAACACCACTGCCAGTCGGATCAGTGCTTTCCAGCGCAGCCGGAACACCGACCAAGAGCTTCGTTGCGCTGTGGCGAAGAGCAATGGGGGCAGGAAAATTGGGAGGATCAATTCCGGTTCTATATGCAGTTCGGGGATGAACGGCAAGAACCCTGCCAAGGTCGCCACGATCAACATCAAAATCGGATAGGGCAGCTTGATGCGTTCACCCAGTCCGACAATCAATATAGTGGCGAATAACAGCGCAATGATCAGCAGGAAGAACTCCATAGTCTTCCTATTCTAGTCGCGGCATCTATAACTCAAGGTATTTGCGAGGAAAAATAACTCGTTACCGCAGTCCTTCGCCTAGCAACGGAGCCAGCGAATCCCAGATGCTGATGGCGCAACCATTGTGTCGGTCAAAGTTTGCTTGGACAGGCTGATCCCCAATTTCTCCTTTAACTTTCGCGGTGACCGGTCCACCATAGATTTCGGTGCAAGTTTGTTGTGCGGAGGGTTTGCTGGTGAGTAATTCGGGATTTTTCACCAGTAATTCGCAGGCATCATTGGCGTTCGGAAGTGTGCTGGATTCGGTCGCTCGGGCGCCACGGCACTGAAGATGATATTCGTTGTCCACAGATTTACCATCAAAACTAATGCTGATCTTTAGATCCGCTGATGTGCTAGCGGGAGCGGAAGCCGATTGGGGATTCGACGTCGCACAACCGGCGAGCAACAGCCCGGCCAAAAGCGGTGTTAGACACGCTAAAGCAGAGGTGCTGAGCTGATCTTTGAGTCGTCCCATAAGCTCATTGTGCTCGGCCAACATGGGAGTTTGCTAGTGTTTTGGGGCAATTGGCAGGCTAAGTGCTACCTGCAATAGTTTGGAACGAAGCACATCCGCACGCTGTGCAAACTCTTTTTGCAACCTCACGTACTGCGCCTTGCCCTCGGGAGTTTCGATCCGGATGGGAGCATGACCCCACTTGGCCAAATCATAGGGGGAAGCTTGCATGTCCATGGTACGAATGTCCCATGCAAGCTCAAAGCAGTCCATGACTAAATCGGTCGGTACCGCAGGGCTCAACTTATAGGCCCATTTATAGAGGTCCATATTTCCATGAAGGCATCCGGGCTGTTCAAGGTCCACCTGTGTGTCCCGCGTTGGCTGCAATTCGTTGAGCGGCACCGCTTGAGGGGTGTAAAACCTGAACGCATCAAAGTGGGTGCAGCGAATCTTATGGTTTTCAACCACCTGATCGGTTCCGCTGGCGCCCAAGCGTAATGGCAAGTATTCATGACGGATACCGTTGAGCTCAGATTTGTAGGCCATTGCCCACTCATGTAATCCAAAACAGGAAAAGTTCGCTGGCCGCTGTGCGGTATTGCGCAACAGGATGCGAGCAAATTCGGTGACACGTGTTCGCGACTCGGAGAACTTCTGTATATCAAGTTCTAGGCCAGGTCCGTCAGGTGTTTGTACCGCGCGATAAAATTTCCAATCGGCACGTTCTTGAGCTTCTTCGCCGAGTAAGGCCACACCAATTCCGGGGTGCCAACGGTAAAGCTGGCCCGGCTTCTGCGCGTAATAGGTGAAGAGAAAATCTTCGATGGGATGTTTTGCTCCGGTCATTCGCCGTTGCACAAATGGTTCGCCAAAGGTCCGCGCGCGTTCTTCATGCGCGGCGGCGCGTGCTAGCCACTGCGGGGCTTCCAATGTGGTTCCGGTCGGGAGCATACTTCTAATTATTCAGTTCATTAGCTGACGAAACCAGTTTGGTACGTCAACTCACATCTCGGATAAAGGAGTGCAACATGGAAAACTTTCCCCCGTGGGAACCGCCAATGGGTGGAACCGAGCAAGTGCACCTGCTTGGCATGCTTGACCGGTTGCGAGTCACTTTCAGATATAAGGCCGACGGTCTGGACATTAAGCAGTTGATGTTCAGGCTACCCAGCAGTGAGTTGAGCCTTGGCGGATTACTGCAACATCTTGCGGCCGTTGAGGATGAAAAGTTCACTTACTTCATCGCTCGTGAACGTCCAGAGGTTCTTCTTGAACTCACCGCGGAAGGACGTGACCAGTTTGCGGTAAACCCAAAAGATGACCCCTCGGCGCTTTACCAGCGCTACGACACCATGGTCGCTAAAAGTCGGAGAATACAAGCCGGAGTGGTCGCTGCCGGGGGACTCGATGCACCGTCGGCATTGGAGTTTGAAGGCAGGCACGCCAGTGTACGTCGGGTGATCTGTGATCTGATCGAGGAATATGGCCGGCATACCGGACATGCGGACTTACTGCGTGAGGCTATCGACGGACGAGTCGGCGAGGATGCACCTTTCGACTATCTTCCGGCTTGGTATGCCTGAATCTAGATGTCAATGAATGCACGATAGAGAAAATTTGGGGGCAAGACAGGCGCCCGGTCCGACGTAGTATTGCCCCATGACACACCAGCGTTCAAGCGAAATTCAAGCACCCCCTGCCGAGGTTTTTGCGTGGTTTTCTCGCCCCGGAGCAATTCGCAGACTCCTGCCGCCCTGGCTTCCGCTGAAAGTAGTAGCCGAAGCCGAGTCGTTACGTGACGGAACGGCGGTGCTGGGATTGCCAGGCGGTCTGCGTTGGTTCGCCCAGCACCAGCCAGATGGTTATATTCCAGAACGAAAATTTGTCGACGAAGTAGAACCGCAAGGTTTGCGAGCCATCGCCACACGGGCGGTGAACTGGAAGCATGAGCACCTCTTCGAACCTGCCGACGGAGATGCGACGACGGTTATCGACCGTATCAATTCGAATCTTCCTGCCCGCCAGACTGCGCGCATGCTTGCCTATCGTCATCGTCAGCTCGGCGCAGACTTTGCCGCCCACCAGCGAGCCGCCGCCGCAGGGCTGAAGCCATTGACCATCGCGGTGACCGGTTCAAGCGGAATGGTCGGGGAAGCATTGTGTGCGTTCTTATCCACCGGCGGGCATCGCGTAATCAAGCTAGTGCGCGGCACCCCGAAGTCTGCCGATGAGCGACGTTGGGATTCGATGGCGCCGGCGGATGACTTGCTTGACGGGTGCGACGCGGTGATTCACCTCGCTGGAGCTAGCATCTTTGGCAGGTTTAGCGACAAACACCGTCAGGCGATTGAATCCAGTCGTATTGAGCCGACACAGGCCCTGGCCGAACTTGCTGCCCGAGCAAACGTGTCAACGTTCGTCAGCGCCTCTGCCGTGGGAATATATGGTGCAAAGAGTGGGCCCGCCCCGGTTGATGAAAAGTCGATCCCGCAACCCGTTGGCTCAGATTTTTTAGCCGACGTTGTTCAGCGCTGGGAACAAGCAGCCGGTGCCGGAGTATCCTCGATGCGCCGAGTGCAAATCCGTACAGGTATTGTGCTCAGCCCCCGCGGTGGCATGCTTGCGGTGCTTCGGCCAATCTTCACCGCCGGACTCGGCGGCCGACTAGGTACTGGTACCCAATGCCTGTCGTGGATCGGTCTTGACGATCTAGTAGATATTTACCACCGGGCTTTGTGGGACACGCAGCTTGATGGTCCGGTAAATGCTGTGGCACCTCACCCGGTGAACAATATCGAATTCACCAAGGCTCTGGCCAAAGCAGTGCGCCGTCCAGCCATCATTCCTGTGCCCGCGGCAGCGCCGAAGCTGCTGCTCGGTACGGAAGGTACCCAGTTGTTGGCCTTGGCGGACCAGCGGGTAGTCCCGCAGAAGCTGTTGGATACTGGACATGAATTTCGGCATGAACACATTGAACTGGAACTGGCCCACTGCCTTGGCGGGAACTAGCTGAGTTCTACTGTTTAAACACTAAGCTCCGCGTCATTGGGCATTTCTGCCCAATGACGCGGAGCTTAGCTGACGACGGACCAGTAGGTCCTTGGGTTTTAGCCCATGTGGATCGCGCCGAAGAGCACGCCCGAAGCGAGCATGACCAGGCTTACCACTGCCGCACGCCACAGCACCTTCTTGTGGTGATCGCCCAAATCCACACGAGAGAGCGAGACCAGCAAGAGAATTGCCGGGACGAGCGGAGATTGCATGTGCACCGGTTGTCCGGTGATGGAGGCGCGAGCCATATCCACCGCTGGAACTCCGAAGTGCGCGCCGGCCTCGGTGAGGACCGGAAGAATACCAAAGTAGAAAGCGTCGTTACTCATCAAGAACGTTGCCGGGATTGAAATCAAGCCGGTGATGACCGCCATGTATTGGCCCAGCGAGTCAGGGATAATATCGACCAGCCATAGACTCATCGCGTCAACCATGCCGGTTCCGGAGAGTACACCGGTGAGCACCGCGGCGCCGAGCACCATGGAAACTACGGCGATGATTTCGCTTGAGTGTGCGGCGATCATCTTCACCTGGTCATTGACCTTCGGGAAGTTCACTACTAAAGCGATCGCGGTACCGATCATGAACAGGTAAGACAGTGGCAACACGTCAACAATGAGCAACACCATGATCGCTACGGTGAGCGCCAGGTTGAAGTAGAACATCTTCGGGCGCAGGGTATCGCGATGTGGATCGAGCACCGTGCCGTCCATGGTGGCCGCTTCCGAGCCATCACCCTTGCGGGCCACCGATTCAAGCACGGACACGGACGAGCCCGAAGGCGAGGCGTCGGTGCCGCCCTGACCGCCCTGGGGGCCGGTCAGATTTCCGCCACCGAAGCCGGTGCCCCAGATCTCTGGGCGGTCGCGTTGCAACCGGCGGCGCTCAGCCAGACCCAGCTGCCAGGCGAAGATTGCGATCACGATCAAGGCAATACCCAAGGACGGGAGCATTGGTACGAAGATGTCTGCCGCGTCAACGCCCAAGGCGGCCGCAGCGCGGGCGGTGGGGCCACCCCAAGGAACGATGTTCAGGGTTCCGTTGGTCAAGCCGGCCACACAGGTCAATACGACCGGGCTCATGCCCAGACGCTGGTAGATCGGCAGCAGTGCGGCGGTGACCACGATGAAGGTCGTTGAGCCGTCGCCGTCCAGTGAGATGACGGCAGTGAGCAGGGCGGTGCCGATGACTACCTTTGCCGGGTCGTTGCCCACAAGCTTCTGGATTCCCGAGACCAGACGATCGAAGAGCCCCACGTCGATCATGATGCCGAAGTACATGATGGCGAACATAAGTAGAGCCGCGGTGCCCGACATGTCCTTGACCGCGTCCATGATCATGTCGCCCAGGCCAAAGCCTGCGCCGGTGAAAAGGCCAAAAATGGTGGGGACAAGAATGAGCGCCAACAGTGGCGTCATTTTTTTGGTCATGATCAGCACCATGAAGGTGATGATCATGAGGAATCCGAGAGCAACTAACATTGCGCCGACCTCCTGAAGTGTGTGGCATGTGATGATGCCAGCGGGGGTGCGGGCACTGAACTAAACTACGTGGCGGTGCTCACGTTAGGCGGGTTGAAAGTCTTGTGATCCCTTTAGGTTTTTAGAATCTTTTTGCTCATTAAAATCGCTGACGGTTTATGCTGGACAAATGCCCCAGACAATAGCCACCCGCCACTTCGCCTCGCGCATCATGCGCCTGCAGTTTGTGGTCCTTGGCGTGCTCATTGTGCTGGTCACCGCGGCGACGCTGGTTAATAGCTACAATCAGGTTTTTGACCGGGCCGAAGATACCTCGCTGGGTATCGCCCGTTCGGTCGCCTCACTGCCACAGGTCATCGAGGAAGTGTCGGTATATTCCGCGCAAGACAAGCTTGCGCTAGAAAAACTGCGTCACGGACCATTGCAACAGTTGGCCGAATCGGTGCGCACCGGTGGGCAGGCCGCCTTTGTGGTGATCACCGAGGACCGCGGACTGCGCTTGAGCCACCCAAACCCGGCCGAGATCGGCCAACTGGTCTCCACCGATCCGGTGGCGCTGACCGGCGTTGAAAGTGTGGCCCGGGAACACGGAACGTTGGGCGAATCGGTGCGCGCCAAGGTGCCGATCCGCACCGCAAATGGCGAGGTGATCGGCGAGGTATCTGTCGGTGTAGCCACCGAATCGTTGACCGGTGCGTTGGCGGCGTCCTTTGGCTGGATTGTGCTCTTCGCCTTGCTGGCTGCCCTGTTGGCAACCTTGGCAGGGCGATTCACCGTGCGTACGCTCAAACGCCAAACCCTAGGTCTGGAACCAGCCGAAATCGCCCAGTTGGTCCGCGACCAGCAGGCGGTGCTCTACGGCGTTAGCGAGGGCGTGATTGGTTTGAGCCCCGATGGCATCATCACCGTGCGCAATAAGGCCGCCCGCCAGCTTCTGGGACTTCCGCACCGTACCGAACTGGCAGATATTATCGGCCGGCACTACGAGTCGGCGGGACTGGATTCGCGGTTGGTGAAAGCGATTAAAGAGCATGAACGTGCCCCGATCAGGCTGGAAGCCAACTCGAATGCCATCGTTGCGCGCGTCTCCGATGTGGTGCGTGACGGGGTGGAGCTGGGCCAGGTAATTTTGCTCCACGACGTGAGTACCGTCGAGGCGCTGGGCACCAAACTTGATGCGGTCCAGGATATGGCCGATGCCTTGCGCGCCCAACGCCACGAATTTGCCAACCGGATGCACGCGGTGCTCGGTCTGATTACGCTAGGCAAAACGGATCAAGCCGAAGAATACCTGCGTGAAGTTATGGATTCGGGGCCGATAATTGCCCCGGTTCCCGGATTGGAACTAGTCCAGGACGCTTACCTGTCGGCATTTCTCTCGGCTAAGGGGGTACGCGCCCACGAGCTGGGCATCGAGTTGCGCGTCTCGCCACAATCAATGCTTTTTGAACAGGTCGCCTCGGCCTCCGACGCGCAAGATGTTACCGCGGTGCTTGGGAATCTCTTGGATAATGCCTTCACCGCCAGCCTGTGTGGGAGCAACGACCCGTGGGTTGAGGTGGATCTGCTTTCCGAGGGAAGCACCTTGCATCTCGCGGTGGCCGACTCGGGCGCCGGGATAGCGACCGATGACGATATTTTCTCTCCCGGAGTGAGTACCGGATCTTCGCTAGGTGGAGGTCATGGATCCGGCGTGGGGTTACCCTTGATCCGCCGGCTGGCGCGCTCGCGCAGTGGTGAGGTCTGGATTGCCGATGCCGGAGGCGAACATGGTGGCGCGGTGATTGCCGCGAGGCTACCGGCGGTTTTGGCCGAACCGAAGAACTAGCAATCACGATAAGGGGAGCAGCAATGATGCAGAGCACCGCCGCGGGAGATTACCGGGTATTGATAGTAGACGACGACTTTCGGGTTGGTCAGTTGCATGCCGACATGGTTAATGAAATTCCCGGATTCCAGGCTCTGGACCCGGTGCAGGACCCTCGGACGGTTCCGCAGCTGGTCGCCAGCTTGCAACCGGACCTTGTGCTGCTGGACCTTTATCTGCCGCATGTCAGTGGCGTGGAATTGCTGCGCGAGCTGCACGTGGACGCGATCATGATCTCCGCAGCCACCGAGCCGAAAAATGTGGCGGCGGCCTTGCAAGCCGGGGCGCTGGCTTTCATTATCAAACCGTTTGGTGCCAAAACCCTGGCGGCCAAACTTAAGGGCTGGGCCCGGTACCGCCGACAGCTGGCGGCAGCCACCGATTTTGATCAGCAAGGCGTGGATCGGCTATATCGCACCGTGCAGGGTGCGGAGGATACCGCGGCCACGACCAGCACCGCTCCCACCGAACAAGCGGTCTTAGCCTGTGTACGCCAGTCGCGTGAACCGATGAATGTGGCAGAGGTTGCCGAGGCTGTAGGTGTTGCAAGGGCGACGGCCCAACGCTATCTCGCCGCTCTGGTAGCCAGCGAATCCCTTGACCTGCAGCTGGGATACGGCACGAGAGGCCGCCCGGAACACCGGTACCTCGCGAGGTAACCAGCAAACCGAGCCACCCCGAACCTGCGTTGCCCACGCGTCCTCCGCGCGGTTCCAGATTTTTTGCCTGGCATGCTGGTACTGCGGTAGCGTCGGTAGCAAGCTCATCTCAGGAGGACAAATGAGACAGCTGCACGCTAAATATTCGGTGGGATTTTTTATCGCCTTTCTGATTTCAATGAGCCTCGCGTGGAATTCGCGCATCGCTGACCCCTGGGGTTTGTACCTGGTCTTGTTGAGCGTGGCCGGATTTGTGATCTCCGTAGTGAATTTGGCAATCCGCACGGCCCGTGAGGAATCAAAAGCTAGCTAGGTTTAAGCCCCGATTCTTAGTGCAGAGTTTAGTTTGCAGTTCATAAGACTGCCATCAAGTGGAAAACTTGAGACGAAATACTGGCGAGCATGACACAAATATCTCGACGAAATCTGCTCACCGGTGCACTCGGAGTCGGGGCTCTGAGCCTGGTGACCCCGGCCGGCACTGCGCTGGCAGCTAACAGCCCACGGCTGGTGCGTTCCAGACTCGGGTTAACCAGCGGTTTTTCCATGGGAGATGTCTCCACCAATAACGCGGTGTTTTGGGCGCGTACTACCGGGGAGGGCCGCTTACGCGCACAGCTGCGCGCCATCGATCAGGCAGGTCAGGTCATTCGCGGACGGGGTTCCTTTGCACGAACCCTGCGCGGAGCCCAAGCCAGCGCACAAACCGACTACACCGCCAAAATCGCCGCCTCCAATCTTCCTGCAGGCACCCGCTTCGCGGTGAGTATCGGCTTCGAAGATGAAAATGGCACGTTGGGGGAGACGACTAGCGGATCCTTTGTCACCGCCGCTTCAGGTACCGGCCGACGCAATCACGAAGCTTCGATGTCGCAGAGCTTCGTCTGGTCTGGCGATACCGTGGGACAAGGCTGGGGAATCAACGAAGAAATCGGTGGCATGCGTGCCTATGCCGCGATGCATGCCACCAAACCGGATTTCTTCGTACACAGCGGTGACACCATTTACGCCGATGGTCCAATCTCCGCCGAGGTAGTGGAATCTGACGGCCAAATTTGGCGCAACCTGGTCACCGAGGAAGTCTCCAAGGTTGCCGAAACCTTAGCGGAGTTCCGTGGCCGGCATCGCTACAACCTCATGGACGCCAACGTGCGTGCCATGTACTCCGAAGTGCCAGTGATTGCCCAGTGGGATGACCACGAAACCCACAACAACTGGTGGGCCGGGGAAACTATCGAAGATGAACGTTACACGGTGCGAGATATCAATACCTTGGCCGTCAGGGGGCGCCGCGCCTGGCAGGAATACCAGCCAATTGCCGACCCTCGTGCCATGCGAGGAGGAACCGGTTTTGAACCCACACGAATTTACCGCAAGATTTCTCGCGGCCCAGCACTAGACCTCTTCGCATTGGATATGCGGAGCCACAAATCGGAGAACACCGACGGGTTGGAAAGCCACGAGACGGCGATCCTCGGCGAAGAACAACTGCAGTGGTTGCTCGATGGGCTGCACAAGTCGAAAGCCACGTGGAAGGTCATTCTCAACGATCTGCCGCTGGGAATTATCGTTCCCGACGGTAAAGCTCAGGAATCCATTGCCAACGCCGACCACGGTGCACCGTTGGGCCGTGAGTTGGAACTGGCTCGATTGCTGAAAGCCATCAAGGACCGTGGCGTGAAAAACGTGGTCTTCTTAACCGCGGATGTGCATTACTGCGCCGCTCACCACTACTCACCGGAACGCGCCGCCTTCAGTGATTTTAACGAGTTCTGGGAGTTTGTAGCAGGTCCGGTCAACGCAGGATCCTTTGGTCCCAATAAGATGGATGGCACCTTCGGAGCTCAGGTGGAATTCGCGCTCGCCGGGACCAGTAACCAATCACCGCGTGATGGTAAAGGACAGTTCTTCGGACACGTTGACCTCGACGAATCTCAAAGGTTTACAGTTTCGCTGCGTAACGGCCTCGGCGAAAGTGTCTACAGTAAAACCCTAGAGCCGGTGCGCTAACCGCACGGCTAGTGCAAACAGCATAAAAGTAGCGGCGCAGATCCCAAAGATCTGCGCCGCTACTTTTACTTGAGAGACTTAGCGTCCGGTGCCGCCGTACACGGTGGCTTCCACATCGGTATCGAGATTGAATGCGGTGTGGATGGCTCGAACCGCATCATTGAGCTTGTCGGCGTCGGTGACCACGGAGATGCGAATCTCCGAGGTGGAGATCATGTCCACGTTGATCCCGGCCTGGTGCAGGGCTTCGAAGAAGGTGAATGAGACGCCCGGGTTCGAACGCATGCCGGCGCCAATCAGTGAAAGCTTACCGACCTCGTCGTTATGCTCAATGTCTTCAAATCCAATTTCACCGCGTGCGGTTTCCAGCGCAGCGAGAACGCGCTTGGTCTCGGTCATTGGCAAGGTGAAGGAGATGTCGGTGGCACCCGAGCCCTTGGTCGAGATGTTCTGTACGATCATGTCGATATTGGCTTGCGCGGCCGCGATAACCCCGAAAATCTGTGCTGCCTTACCCGGAATATCCGGTACACCGATGATGGTGACCTTTGCTTCGGAATGGTCGTGGGCAACACCGGAGATGATTGGCTGTTCCAAGGGTTCTCCCTCTTGAATCTTGATCTTGTCGTTGGGGTCCGGGAGCACCCAGGTGCCCTCGTTAGTGCTGAATGAGGAACGCACATGCAGTGGCACACCAAAGCGGCGAGCATACTCCACACAGCGTAGGTGCAGGATCTTGGAGCCACTGGCTGCCATCTCCAACATTTCCTCGCTTGAAATCGTGTCGATCTTCTTTGCTGCGTGAACCACTCGTGGGTCGGCGGTGTAGATGCCGTCCACATCGGTGTAGATTTCGCAGACATCGGCACCCAGCGCAGCGGCAAGTGCCACCGCGGTGGTGTCCGAACCACCACGGCCCATGGTGGTGATGTTCTTTGATTCCTTGCTCATGCCTTGGAAGCCGGCGACGATGGCAATGAAACCGCGGTCGATGGCACGGCGGATGCGCTGCGGCGAAACTTCCATGATGCGCGCCATGCCGTGAGTCGAGTCAGTGATTAGGCCGGCCTGTGAGCCGGTGAAGGATACTGCGCTTTCGCCGAATTGGTCGATGGCCATGGCGAGCAAGGACATGGAAATGCGCTCGCCTGCCGAGAGGAGCATATCCATCTCGCGAGCCGGGGCGTCATCGGTGAGTTGCGCGGCGAGGTCAAGGAGTTCGTCGGTGGAATCTCCCATGGCCGAGACAACAACAACAACCTCATGACCCTGCGCCTTGGTGTCAATAATTCGGCGCGCGACACGTTTGATGCCTTCGGCATCGGATACGGACGAACCGCCAAATTTTTGAACTATTAGGCCCATGGGCGCACACTCCAACTGATGAAAGTTGTTGATGCGCATCGTGTTGTGAGAACAGATGCGACATATCTACCACTAATAATTGTGGCAGTACCAAGGGTGCATCACCTAGTTGTGACGGTAACCATTGGTCATATTGCCTAATATCTGCCACTTTGAATGCCTAGAACGGCCGGTCAACTGCGTATCGTAGCTAATATTTGTCGCCAAAATGACTTCCAGCCCTCCAGATCCTGAGGGTTGGCAAGCTTTGCGTGATCAGCGCTTACGCTTGCCTTGTTACCCTTCATGGTGATGTTCACGCTCACGCGGCTACCATCGCTAAATTGTGCCTTCCAATAGCGCCACTTCTCGGAGCCATTGACCGTGGGTTCTGCCGTAAGTTGGGCGCCGTTAAATTCACTGAACTCTGCGACCGTATTGACCCAGCTTTGTAAAGCACCCTCAAGATCCATGTTCAGCGTAGTAGAAACCGAGCCTTTAAAACTTCCATCGCTTGCTTGGCCGGGAACTCGACGGCCGATGTGCTGTTCATAAGCTATGGCTACCGATTGCGCCCACCAGCCCGGGTTTTCAAGGCCTGCGGGCATGAGCTGGTAAATCATTGAAGCAAGCGGTTTATGCGACAGATCTTTAGCGCCGGCAGAATCTAACTGCTCCATCCACTGCTCCCACGGCTTGCTAGTGGCCTTGGTGATCGCCTCGATGTTGCTGCTCTTAATCGCCATAAAATGAGTGTAGCCACACTCCAATAAAAAGGAGTGTGGCTACCACGTGGATCTTCTTACAGTTCCCGTAGATCCGCGTTGAGTCGTTCAAGTAGACCGGTGAGATGGGTCAGATCTGTATCGGACCACTTGGTGATCCGTTCGCGTAAATCATCACGCCAGTTCTGTAACCAGCCATGCCAGCGCTCCTTGGCAAGCTCGGTGGGCAAGAGGTTGAATACTCTTCGGTCGGTCTCGTCTACTTCCCGCTTGACTAGCTCAAGCTCTTCGAGCCGGGTCACCAGCCGGGAGAGCGTGGCCTTATCGGTCATGAGATGTTCGCAAATATCTGACTGGGTGGTGTTTCCCAATTTGAGGATCATCCCCAGCACCGGAACCGCCGCAGGGGGTAGCTTTTCGTCGAGTTTGGCTGCCATGGTGCGGCGGGACTTTGCGGTCACCGAAAGCAGAGTGAAAAGTTCCTGTTCGGCTGCCTCGAATAGCTGGCTACGATGAGTCCAAGACTGAGTTTCTTTCACGGTTTCCACAGTTTCCACAGCGACTAGGCGTCGGATTCCGTGATGGAAGCAGTCTCTGACTCTTCAGCCAAACGTTCGGTATTGGTTTTCTCGTTCAAGTGCTGATTAGGCAACAGGATCACTGCGACCAGGGTAATCAGCGCCAGTGGTGCGGCGAAGGCGAACAAGGAAGCAACACCGTCACCGTAGATTGATTCGAGGATCGAGCGCACTGGTTCTGGCAGGGTGGAAATGGTCGGCAAGGAACCGGAGCTCAACGATGCGCCAACCGCGGCGGCCTTATCGCCCAGTGAGGCAATGGCAGACGATAGTTCGCTCTGACGGTCGGCAATCATATTTGGAATGGTGACCGCAAGCAGTGCACCTAGTCCTGCGGTACCTGCGGTGCCGCCGAGGGTACGGAAGAAGTTCACCGAAGAAGATGCAACGCCCAGAATCTTAGGTTCCACGGCATTCTGCACGACAAGCACCATGTTCTGCATAACCAAACCAACGCCAGCGCCGAGAATGAACATGTACAAGCCCACCTGCCAGAAGGGGGTGTCATAGTGAATGGTTCCCAGTAGGTACAATCCGACAATCTGAAGTGCAGCTCCGGAGACGACAAGAGCTTTCCACTTGCCGTAGCGCGAGATTAGCGCACCGGCGATGGTGGAGATGACAAGCAAGCCGGCCATCATTGGGAATGTCATCAAGCCCGCCTGTGTGGCGCTGGCGCCACGGGCCATGATCATGTACTGGCTGAGGAATACCGTCGTACCGAACATTGAGATGCCCACGGCAAGCGAGGCAATCACTGCGAAGGTGAAGGTGCGGTTCTTGAATAGCTGAAGGGAGATCAGTGGTTCTGCGACCTTGAGTTCGACGAACACAAAGATTGCTAGCAAGATGACCGAGCCGACCAACATGAGATAGCTGGTGCTTGAGTTCCAATCGAATTCGCTACCACCCATGGACAACCAGATCAGCAACAGTGCCACGCCGGAGGAAAGAAGCATGATGCCCAAGTAGTCGATCTGCACCTTGCGCTTAGCGATGGCAGGAAGATTCAGCGTGCGTTGGATCAAGATAATGGCGACGACGGCAAAGGGAAGTGCTACGAAGAAGTTCCAGCGCCAATTGATGGTATCGGTGACGAAACCACCGATGAGCGGGCCACCTACGGTACCCAGTGCCATGACAGCGCCGAAGAGGCCCATGTACTTACCGCGTTCGCGTGGTGAAAGGATGTCGGCCATGACAATCTGGCTCAATGCGCCCATGCCACCGCCTGCGAGGCCCTGAATTACGCGCATGGAGATCAGGAATTCGGTGTTCTGCGCGAAGCCGGCTGCGGCCGAGGCGAGAACGAATAGTCCAAGGGAGATCTGCAACAGGAGTTTACGGTTGCCCAAGTCGGCGAGCTTACCCCAGATGGGGGTTGATATGGTGGTGGCGAGCAAGGTCGCGGTGACCACCCAGGTGTAGGCGGTCTGGCTACCATTCAGGTCCGAGACAATGACCGGAAGGGAGCTGGACACCACGGTGCCTGCAAGAATTGAAACGAACATGCCCATGAGCAAACCGGTCAGTGATTGAATAATCTGCCGGTGGCTCATCTTGGGTTTTGCGACCGGCGCTACTGCGGTCATGGCGACTCCAAAGGTCTAAAAATAAGGTTGATTGATATCAACTATATGACGATGGTTGACCATTATCAACCAATGTGGTTGAGTGCACATTCGTCAGACAAGTCAGCCCGGCTCAACACAAGGTTGGCCGGGCTGTAGCGAAGAAAAATCTTGCTGTTGATCTTAACCGCGCGAAGAACTCGGCGCAATGGTATTGCGGCGCCCTTCGAAGGCGCGTGCCAAGGTGACCTCATCGGCGTACTCCAGATCGCCACCCACCGGCAGCCCCGAGGCCAAACGGGTGATTTTGATGCCCAAAGGGCTCAGCTGACGAACCAGATAGATTGCAGTTGCCTCACCCTCTAAATTTGGGTCCGTAGCCAAGATCAGTTCGGTGATGGAACTGTCTCCTAAACGCGCAACTAGCTCACGAATGTGTAACTGTTCCGGGCCGATTCCAGCGATTGGGTTAATTGACCCGCCAAGCACGTGGTACTTGCCGTTAAAAGCCCGAGTACGTTCAATGGCCAGCACATCCTTGGATTCCTCCACAATGCAGATTTGGCTGGTATCGCGGCGTTCGTCGCGGCAGATCCCACAGGTTTCCTGCTCGGAAATGTTGAAACAGATTTCGCAGAAGCGAACCTTCTCCTTGGCCTGTTGGATGGAAGCGGCAAGGCGCGTCATATCCTCGGCGTCGGCATCAAGAATGTGAAAAGCGATGCGCTGCGCCGATTTAGGACCGATGCCGGGTAGCCGACCGAGCTCGTCGATCAGTTCCTGAACAGCACCTTCGTACACCTAATGCCCACTTTCCTGAGGGTTCAAACGTTTATTAATCACCGTGTTACACACTAGTGTCTCACTCCGACAAGATGCCGGTTAGAGCCCGCGCTTCATTTCAACGACATTGCCATTCACATCACGTTGTTCAATGACCAAACCGCCGAGCAAACGTTCCACCGCGGGCACTCCGATCAGCGCGGAATCCTCGACCTCGATATCATCCTCGCTGGGCGAGAAATCTTCGGGTTCCGCTGGCGCTGCACGGGCCACGCGATCCGGTGCACCCCAACCATTATCCGAACTGGTCTGCTGAGTGCTCGGTGCGTTGTCCTTCGACTGGCTCATGAGCTGCTGATAACGGCTCAACCTAGCGCCAGCTACCGGGGCTGGGGCTTCGGGCTGTTCATCCGATTCGCTTGGGGCACCCCAAGCTGGTGCAGATTCGGTCACCGGTTGGACCGCTGGCTTAGATGGCGTCGCAACTGTGGCTGCTACTGCAGGGGCCACCGGTGTCGCGGCTACCGGCTGTGGCTCAGGCTCACGGATCACCTTGGACTCGAAAGTATCGGTGGTGCTGCCTGGATGCAACGGGGTCTCCGAGACCGGACGAGAAATCGCCGGGCTCGGCACCTCGGACTGGCGTGCGCTTAATCCGGCGGTCAACCGAGGGCGAGGTGCCACCGGCGGACCGTCGAAGGAGCGTGATTCGGTAGCTCGCGGAGCATGGATTACCGGTTCCACCACGGCAGGCGATAACGAAGATGGTTCGCTTACCTGCGGCGCGGTGGTTGGCTCGGGCCGTGGTGAAGCCACGGAAACCGGTGCCGAGGTAGGACCGCTTGTCGCATATCCGTCATCGGGATAGGGCGGCTCATCCATGTATGGTTCATCCAGCGGTGGCGGGACGTCATCATAGTTGCTGACGTACCCGCTGTCCTTAGCCGGAGCCGGCTTGTTTATAGGTGCTGTTGAACGCGCTGACTCCGGACGGGAAACCGCGGGTTGAGCTGCTGAAGGAGGTGTTTGTGGGCGTGCAGGAGCGTTGGGCGTAACCCCAGCGTTCGGAGCCTGTACGTTGTTGGCTACTGCTGGGGCGGACGCCGGTGTTGGCCGGCGTTCACCTTTTGGGGAACCACCACCGGCGGTTGCCGACCCACCCTCGGTCAGTACGACCTCAATTTGTTGACCTGCCACCTGACAAAGGACGCCCACCAAGATTTGCATCATGTCTGGGCGATTACGCAGATTGACGATGGGGCCGGTATTGCTGAAGGCAAGGGTCAACGTGCGACCATCAAATCCTGCCACCGAACCATAATTGGCAACCATCGAGTGAAGTACTCGTGAGCTTGACTGCAACTGCTCCAAGATGGCGGGCCACGCCTGTTGGAACTTCTGCACCGGGGTTGAGGCATTTGGCGCCTGTTGCTGAGGTGCGGCCTGCTGCTGCTGCTGCTGCTGCTGCTGAGCTTGCGCTCGTTGCTGCGCTTCAGCTTGTTCGCGGGCAGCTTTTTCCTGCGCGTCGCGCTGCTCGGCGGCGGCACGTTGCTCAGCCTGCTCACGGGCGGCTTTTTCCTGCGCTTCGCGCTGCTCAGCCTGCTCACGGGCAGCCTGTTCCTCAGCCTGCCGGAGCTCCTCGGGGCGTTGCTGGTTAGCGGCTGGAGCTGATGCTTCTTGTTGTTGCAACGGTTCGCGCTGAACTTGTGGCTGAGCCTGCGCCGGCGGTGTCTGTTGCTGAGTCGGCTGCTGACGGTTCTCAGCTGTACGGCGTGCAAACTCGGCCATGGCTGGGTTTTGCTTCACATCATCGATGGAAACCCCCGTACCGAAGGAGAGATCTTCACCGGCTGCCGGGTCTGGAATCAGACTAAACGGGGCCACGCCTTCTGGGCGTGCCTCAGGAACGCTCGGACCAGGCTGGACCGGAGTGGTGACCGGGTGCAGATCTTCCTTAGGGCCCCACGTGGCACCCCAATCGGCGGCTTCCCCGGTATTCAACGAGCGAGCCGCATCTGGATCTAACGGAGCGTTAATATCTGGCTCGCCCTGCGCGGCCGGAGTCTGCGGTTGTGAGGCCGTGGACTGCTCGGGCGACTGTTCCAGTGACTGTTCTTGGGGTGCAACAGGTTGCGGAGCCTGCGATTCGGGCTGTGTCTGAACTTCTTGCTGCGTTTGCTGCTGCACGTTGGCAGCATGCTGTGCTGGTGCCGCTTGCTGAGGCGCAGGGGACTGCTCAGAGACAGCAGCTGTTTCTACCCCGCCGTTACGACCCTTGGCTGCTGCGAGAGCTTCACGAACAGCAGCCGCACCCTGACGAGCAGCCGCCGGAGACGGAGTCGCTGATGAAGACTGAACTGGCATCTCGCCTTCAGGCAGCTCGGGAAGCGCGCCGCCGGAGATCGCGTGGCGTTCGAGTCGGTCGAGCCGGGCAGCAAAGGCGCTTGCCGAATTTTCGGCACCCGGGAGCATCAAGCGTGCCGCCAGTAGCTCCAGGTGCAACCGAGGCGAAGTTGCCCCGTTCATCTCGCTCAGGGCCTGATTTGTTACGTCGGCCCAACGACTCAGCTCACCGGCGCCGACAAGCGAGGCTTGTAAATGCAACGACTCCAACTGGTCGGCAGGAGTGCCACGTAAGATTTTCTCCAGACCTTCGGGCATCGCTTTGGCAATGATCAGGTCTCGCATGCGTTCAAGCAGGTCTTCAACGAAACGGCGTGGATCCAAACCGGTCTGGATGATGCGGTCAATGGCTCCAAAGAGGGAAGCACCATTGCTTTCATGCAGGGAGAGAATCACCTCATCGAGCAGGGTCGAATGGGTGTAGCCGAGTAAAGCAATCGCAGTCTCGTAGTCCACTCCACCTTCGCGGGCACCGGCCATAAGTTGGTCTAGAACCGAGAGAGTGTCGCGTACCGAACCGCCGCCGGCACGGATTACCAGGGGCAATACACTGTCGGCGACCACCACATTTTCGCGCTCGCAGAGCACCTTGAGATAGTCCAAAAGGGCCTCGGGAGGCACTAAACGGAACGGGTAATGATGGGTGCGTGAACGGATAGTGCCAATGACCTTTTCAGGTTCCGTAGTCGCAAAAATGAACTTGATATGTGCTGGCGGCTCTTCAACGATTTTCAGCAGGGCGTTAAAGCCCGCCGAAGTGACCATATGGGCCTCATCAATAATAAAAATCTTGTAGCGGTCGCGGGTAGGCGCGAAAGTAGCGCGTTCGCGCAGATCACGTGCGTCTTCCACACCGCCGTGGCTGGCCGCGTCAATTTCAATCACATCGAGAGAACCTGGGCCACCATTAGCCAGCTCCACACAACTTGGACACGTGCCACATGGGGTTGGCGTAGGGCCCTGTTCGCAGTTCAGGCAGCGCGCCAGAATTCGAGCGCTCGTGGTTTTGCCGCAACCGCGTGGTCCGGAAAAGAGATAGGCGTGGTTGACACGGTTCTTTTCCAAAGCCGTCATCAGTGGGGCCGTGACATGTTCCTGCCCGATAACCTCGGCAAAAGTGTCTGGACGGTATCTGCGATAAAGCGCTGTACTCACACCGGTACCCTATCGGTTGCGCGATGCCGGAGGCATCAACTGGTCGACAATAAATTCTGGTTCTACAACCCAAGGCTCGCGAGGCAAGTCATCAGGGTTGAAGGAGTCCAAAGCGGCCTGCAAAGACGTTCCGGGCAAGCCCAACGACTCTAACAAGTAGGCGCGGATCTGGGCACCATTTACCCCTTTTTCGGAGAGGTCTTCGAGCGTTACGGCACCATCGCGTTTAGCGAGCCTTTGGCCTTGGGAATTCAATGCTAGAGGAACATGGGCGTAGGTCGGAATTGGCATTCCGAGTAGCTGAGCCAGATACGCCTGGCGTGGGGCGGAAGACAAAAGGTCATCTCCGCGCACGACTTGGTCGATGCCGTAGGCACCGTCATCAACTACCACCGCAAGGTTGTAGGCAGGGGACCCGTCGTTGCGTAGCAACACAAAATCGTCAACGACTCCGGTGTACTGGCCAAAAATTACATCGTGAACAGTGAACTGAGCGACCGCCGCACGCAGACGCAGTGCTGCTGGACGTTCCTTGGCTTTTTCGGCTCGTTCTTCGGGGCTCAGATTTCGGCAAGTACCAGGATAGGCGCCCGGGGCAGCATGCGGTGCGCTGGCAGCTTCGGAAATATCTTTACGTGTGCAAAAGCACTCGAAGAGTAGGTCTTTGTCCCGAAGCGATTGAATCGCATCGAGGTAGACGGGTAGACGCTCGCTTTGACGTACCAGCGGTGAATCGAATTCGAGGCCGATAGCGGCAAGCTCGGAAAGCTGTTGTTCTTCGGCTCCGGAGCGCACACGGTCTAGGTCTTCAACGCGCAATAAGCATTGGCGATCGGTGGACTTGGCGAAAAGCCAAGCAAGAATAGCCGTGCGTAAGTTGCCCAAGTGGAGTTGCCCAGTCGGGCTTGGGGCGAAACGACCAACGCCCACGCGAACTCCATTCGGCTTGCTAGAAAAATAAAAGACCCCTCATGCACCTGCCAGAGCCCATCTACCCTTGCTACCTTCCGGTCCTGGGGGAGTTCAACAGGATGACACCACACGAGGGGTCATAGAAGATACTACCCGAGAGTTGGGGGTGGATAAAAATCGGCAGGCGTGCGCTTGCTCTCAACCCGGGGAAGAGATTGATGAGGTCAGCTCACACGACTTCCGCGTCCGGCGGGTCATACCAGCCAAGTACTCTCCGTATTCGAGCAGGCAACTCAGACGCCGGGAGCATCGGAGTCTGGTTCCGCTCAAAGTCGAAGTTCTGCACACTGGTGACACTGCCAGGAAGTTCCACCTGCAAGATTCCGTTCGGTGAGCGCCAATTAACCGATCCGTCGGGCATATATGTGGACTGCCAACCGAGCGCGTGTTTAAACATTTGATGACGTTTGCACAATAACTGTGAATTAGTTCGGTTCGTATGTCCGCCTTTGGCCCAGTCATCAACATGATCGATTTCGCTGGATTCAGGTAGTCGGTTGCATCCGGGGAACCTGCAGTGGTTATCGCGTTCTCGCAATAAATCTTTGAGTGCCTTGGACGGTCGATATCTACGCCTACCCACGTCAATTACCGCACCCGACCACGGGTCGGTGAGTACTGCCATCAGCGAGGGAGCGTCTTTCGCTACGCGCAAGGCGGCTCCGATGCCAATCGGTCCGTATCCTTCAAGATCCGCCAGCGTCCTAGATGGATCTGCGAGCATCTGCAGGGCTGGAATGGTCAACGATACGCGAGCCTTAAGTGGTGTGCCCTCGCTGGCTGGCCAGCCGTCCAAGATGGCATCGCGAAGGATATCTGCACGGCGTTGTTGTTCGTTACGCAGATCCTCTGGATCATCGTGGTTGCGGGCATGCCAGTTGACCGTGTTGAGGATCGCCAGTGCATCCTCTGCGGGAATGCGTAGTTGGAGCACCGCCATCCCGTCCGCTTCCGGCCACCAGATGACCGAACGGGTTTCGCGGCCCCTGTCATGACGCTCATCCACTGGTTCTGGCAAGAAACGTTCGCGCATCTTACGCGCACGGTCTTTCACCGAGCGATCCGAACCGGTGCGAGCAATGGGAAGCAGTACCTGTTGCAGTTGCTGGACATTATCAGGTTCGAGGTCTTGAGACTGAGCGACGATTTCGGTGGCACTTTTGGTAGTGATGGTGCCTTGGCTCAGCTCGTTGAGAGTCTCTTTACAGAGATAACGTAATCCCTCAGCGGTGAAAAGTCTGTTTTGGGTAATGCGATCACTTTGACGCAAGGCACCGGCGGCTTCGGCAATAAATGAGGCTCGCACCAACGGTTCCGACTGCGGGTCTACACCAAAGCGTTCTGCGGCTTGGGTTTGAAGCGGGTCCTCGATCAGAAATTCTTGAGTACCTGTTTGCGCCGCCTGCTTGGTTGCCAATTCGTAGGTGTCGGCTAGTAGCACAGCCTCTGCAGCGTCAAGCATGCTGCGCGCTTGGCCAAGGAGCTTTAACTGGTTTAGTCCGCCGTCAGGTTCGATGGCTCTGCCCGATTGATGGAGTTCCTTGGTGATGGCTGCCAGTTGCGCGAAGATCGTATCCTGCTCAATATTGGCAGCCCACATGCCGTCGGTACCTGGATCTGTTCTGGTGCCCGGCGGACTGATATGGAGACGATGCGCATCATCGTCGTTATGAAATACCTCTCGTTTGTTCATGTTTTAAGTGTCTAATGGGTGCCAGGGTTGAAGTCGGAAGCTTTTACCAGATGTGGATAAAGGCCAAAATCCCCTAAAGTTAGGCAATTTTATGTATCGGATAACCGCATAATGATTGCTGAAGTTCTCGATTCGTGATTGTGGCGATATTTAGATATGCTGGTACCTGCTCCATGGAGCAAACTGAGGAGGATTCGCCTAGCGGCCTATGGCGCACGCCTGGAACGCGTGTTGGGTTAACGCCCTCAGGGGTTCAAATCCCCTATCCTCCGCCGATGAAAACCCCCGAGAAATCGGGGGTTTTCGTGTTTAAGCTCGATTCCAGGGGTAGCATCCCTAAGTATGAGGTGCTCGCGCGAGACGATGGGTCGTTTCGCCGTAGGTTTGGAGGATTTTTATGAGTTGCAGGTTCGCAGAACTCGCCATTGATTGTAAAAATCCGGTCCTCATTGCCCGGTTTTGGGCTGAAGCACTCGACTTCTCGGTGCTCTCCGAGGAAGCTGGCTTAGTGACTATTGGGCCTGCTGAAAAAGCATCGCTAGGTCCACACCCTGTGTTGACCTTCGCGCAGGTTCCAGAAGAAAAGTCAGCGAAGAACCGGCTACATATAGATGTTCGCCCGATTGCCTGCACGCAAGATGAAGAAGTTGAGCGGCTACTATCGCTGGGCGCAACGTACCCTGAAGCTGATGCGAGAGATGTTTCATGGGTTATCCTTCTTGACCCTGAAGGCAACGAATTTTGCGTCCTCAGATCGCAGGAGCTGTAGTGCCAGCTCTCGGTCAACCTGCCTAGGCCGTCCGGTAGCATGGTTTCTCACGTGGATAGTGAGGGCTATCACTAATTGGGGGTGTGGCTGGCTTGGTTGGGGAAAATCGTAAGGCAGTCGTCATTGAGCACGAATTTGAGACCCGAGCAGTCTTGTCTCGAATGCTCAAACACGTGGGATTTGTTGTTCAAGAAGCCTCAACAGGCGAGGAAGGCGTCGATCTAGCCACGCGGAGTAATCCAGAAGTAATTGTGGTGGGGTATGGCCTTCGAGATATTGACGGGCACGAAACTCTGCGGAGGATCTCTGCACGAGTTAATGCGCTGCTACTAGCGGTGCTTGAAACAAATGATGAGTTTGAAGTGGTTCACGCCTATGACTCCGGTGCTGACGGCGTAGTTGCGAAGCCGATAAAAAAGCGAGAATTTAGGGCGCGTGTAGATTCCTTCGTCCGGCGGCAAGATAACATCAATAATTTGCTCGCCTTGCGCGAGCGGCGTGCGGACCAGATCCTTCGCCATCGAAACCTTGCGCTCAACGTTGTGACCTGGCAGGTGACGATTGACGACGTGCCGGTTAAACTGACTGCTACTGAATTTTCGCTGTTGCGCGCGCTGTTGGTGTATCCCGGGCATGTGCGAAGCAAGAAGGAGCTCGCTCGCATTCTGGGTGATGAAGATGAACTGGACGCAGTGGACTTATATGTGTCACCGGCAGCCGTGCGCAGCATTGAAGTGCATATTGCAAATCTCAGGCGCAAACTAGGCGATTCAGCGCGCGAAGAACGGTGGATCGAGACGGTACGCGGTGTGGGGTACCGAATGATTGGGCCTCACGAAACCGAGTAATACTGGCTGGATAATTCTTGAGCTGATCTTGAGCTGTAGATGGCGTCAACTTGAGACTCATCGAGCACAATGTTGTCCATGGCTTTGGGCCAGACGGGCGAAGTGCTGAATCAGGTTAGGACTTGGGGGACTAATCGACTGTCGAGCGGACGGTTTTCTATATGGTTACCCGTTTAAGTGAGTGAAGGCTTCGAAATAGTAGCGCAATACTATTTCGAAGCCTTCATACGTCAGCGGAGATCGGTGACTAGACAGATGCCGTGGGGCTGCTCAATTCTGGGTAGTGAATAGCCGCGGTTTGTGGGTGAGCACGCAACCAACCCTTGAGCACATTGGCACCATAAGAGGCGAGCATCGGGTTCTGTGGATCATCGGAGATTCCACGCGCTTGCGCTGCAAGGGCTGCCGGTAGCTGCACCTTGTCGATCACCGCATCTAAACGTGGGGAATAGAAGAACGGTACGGAGTAACGGTCCACGCCGGCTGGCGGAGCGATCACCCGGTGAATGGTTGCCATCAGGTATCCATCGGTGGCTACTTCGAGCATTTCGCCGAGGTTGACCACTAAAGCGCCGGGGGTAGGTGGCACCGCAATCCACTCTTCTTGGCCGTATGGCTGCACCTGAAGGCCACCAACTTGGTCTTGTAATAGGAGGGTTACAAAACCGTAGTCAGCGTGTAGACCTACGCCCTGGTTGCCGGACTCCGGAACCACGTCGCCTGAGACATAATGTACTAGTTTGCCCATCCAAGAAGGAGTCTTGGCAAAGGGTTCGTCAAAATGATCTTCGGGAAGCCCCATACCAACGGCAAGCGCAGAGAGTAGTTCGTGGCCGGTCTGATTCATCAGTTCCGCCCACTGCATGGCTCGTTCCTCGAGCTGTGGGAAATCTTCTGGGAACTGGTTCGGCCCCTGTAGATTCAAGAATGGCTTGTCGCTCGGCACCTCGGAGAGAGTCTCACGTGCTGGACCGTAATCAATCTGTTCGCGGGCGTCTGCGCGACCCCGGGTGATCTCGGTGCCCATGCGGGTGTAACCGCGGAATTGGGCACTGTTCCGGTTGTCGAGTTTGATTTTCTCTTCGACTGGTTTTTTGAAGAACTCGGCAATGGTGTCTAAGAGTTCCTGATCCTGGTTTTCATGGGAGCCGTAACCCACGATCTGAAAGAAACCTACGCGATGCGCAGCATCGCGTAGCGCTGCTACGAAGGCTTCATTAAAGCTTCCATCGACGTTACGTGCGGTAGAGATATCGAGGACTGGGATCTCGGTGACTACGTTGTTCATACATCTAGCGTGCACCCAAAAACACAATTGTTACTAGCGTCCGTTACGCCGAGTTCCGCCAAGTTTCACCCATCGTAACAATCCTTGCTTTTTGCTTAACAAAGTCCCATCATTAGCGATTGCAATTCGCTAAACGGTTTTCTCGGTAGTGGGTGGGATCTGGCCCGTCATCTCTTCGCATGTCGGTTTCAGAGTGGAAGAATGTGAGTTCTGTGGAGGGCAAAGTGTTTTTGCTGGCAGTTGTACATATGCTTAGAGAGTGATTTTTCGAGCCGTGGGCGATTCGCGTCCGTACCCAGCGCATGAGTTATCCACCTCTCGGCAGTGGAGTGAGATCCCTCCACAGCAGGTGAAGCTCGACGAGCTGGTGACCACCAAAACAGTGCTTGATTTATCGGCACTGCTTTCCGAGGACTCAACCTTCTACGGAGATCTGTTCCCGCACGTGGTGCGCTGGCAGGGCACCTTGTATTTGGAAGATGGGTTGCACAGAGCCTTACGTTCTGCGTTGCACCATCGAGCAATAATCCATGCAAGGGTGTTGGATCTTGAAGGCTAACGGGTAGGCTTCGACTCAAGATAGCCTCACGTCGCAGGCCGAAGGGTGCGCAGGGAAGGTGGGTTTATGACCGAGCCGAAGGATCGTCGCGATCCAAGTAGCTGGCATGGGCAACACATCGTCAGTGAAGCAGAGCTCGCCTTTCAATCCGATGGGCAGGCCAAAAAGCGTCGCCGTAGTCGACAGAACGTGGTTTTTACGGTCATGGCCGCGCTGGTCGTGGTCGCTTTTGTGGTTTCAGTGCTGATCTTCACCGGCAACTGGCCCTGGAATAAAGACCAAACACCACAGGCAGCAAGCGATGCTCCGGCCAATATCGAAAATCCGGTATGCCCTGATGTGAACTTTAAAGTACAAGACCCGGGGACAGTGATGGTCCGCGTACTGAATACCACCGGCGAGTCAGGATTAGCAGGGTCAACGGCCGAAAGGCTTAAAGAGCGCGGCTTCACTATCACCTCGGTCACCGAATCTGCCAGTGACTATGCCGAAGAGGTGGGTGCGGTGATTGCCGGTCCCAAAGGTTATGCGCAAGCGCTGAGCATTCAACGGCAGGTCCCCGGGGCAGTGTTCGTCTTTGACAAGGACCGCCGCGATGACCGCATAGATTTAGAGGTCGGCGCAAAGTTCGAAGGGCTGGAAAAGGAACGCAAGTTGAATGACGCTCCCGGAAAGCTTCGCTGCGCCGAATCAAAATAGCGGCAGCGAAGCACCGGTGAAATCTAGCCGGCGGTTTCGGCGTGGACCTGAGCCAGCGCGTTGGTGAAAGCCTCGGCTGGCTGTGCTCCGGAGATGCCGTATTTGCCGTCAATAACAAAGAATGGCACTCCACTGATGCCCAACTGACGAGCCTGCTCGATATCTGCATTGACTTCTTCGGCATATTTCTGCGAATTCAGCGTCTCTGCGGTGGCGGCCTCATCGAGTCCCACCTCTGTAGCGAGCTTGGCAAGAACTTGGCGGTCCCCGGTATCCAGACCGCGCTCGAAATGTGCCGAAAGTAGAGTCTCTTTCATCTCGCTGCCTTTGGACTCGGTCTTGGCCTGCTCAAGTACGCGCAGCGCGGTGAACGAGTTAGCCGGACGCAACTGATCAAATCTGTAGTTGAGTCCTTCGCCGGCGGCCTGCTCGGTGACATGTTCCAACATGCCCTTCACCTGCTCCGGATCCATACCCTTGACCTGGGAAAGATACTGCACCTCATCACCGTCATAGTGTTCGGGCAGGCTTGGATCCAGCTGGTATGCATGCCAATAAACATCCACGTTGTCGGAGAACTCAAATTCTTCGACGCCCTTTTCAAAGCGGCGCTTTCCAATGAAGCACCAAGGGCAGGCAATATCAGACCAGATGTCCACACGGACTCGTTTTTCGCTCATGTAAGTTTCAACTACTTGGAGTCCTGCAACATTCCCGATAACCAGGTGGCAAGATAGAAGCAAAAGAAGTTCGGTGCAGTCAGGAGGAAAATGGCCAAGTCGTTGAGCTATAAAGGGATATTCTTTGCTGGTGGGATCACTATGATGGCTGGTTTTGTCGACGGCGTGGGATTCTTGCACTTCTCCGGATATTTCCTCTCCTTTATGTCGGGTAACTCAACACGTTCCTCCGCCGCGCTAGCAACTGGTGACGTAAGTGGTTGGTTGCTAGCTATGAGTTTTGTGGCCAGCTTCGTTCTTGGGGTGGTCCTTGCGACGCTGATTTCTGCCAAAGCCTCACGCTTCAGGCGACCCCGGGTGATGTATCTATCGGGGGCTCTCTTATTGGTAGCAGCGATTTTAGGATCTTCGGGAGAAACGGTGACGGCTTGTCTGCTGGCAGCGGCTATGGGGGCAGTCAACGTTAGCTATACCCGTTCTGGGGAAGTGTCGTTGGGGTTGACCTATATGACCGGGACGCTGGTGAAGCTTGGTCAGCATCTGGCCGGAGCCTTATCTGGGGCAAATCGAACTCTGTGGGTTCCATACGCGATCCTTTGGGCCATGATTACCCTCGGTTCGGTATGTGGTGCATTTGCCTATTTGCAGTTTGGGCTAGCGGCATTGTGGTTGGTGGCTCTGGGCATGCTCGGTTGGGCGAGCCTTGGGTTAATACGTGAACGCCGTCTGATTAGCGGCACACGCTAAGCACAAAAAATCCGCCAAGTCATAGACTTGGCGGATTTTTTTGGTTATAGACGGTTTAGCTTATTTGCTTGAGGCAAGCTCATCTTGCGGTGTACGCACGAGGAATTTATAGGCCAGACCAAGCAAGACTAGCCAACCGGCACCGGCGTAAAGTGCGACGCGAGTCTCCGCACTCAAAGCCAGCAGTACGACCACAAAGGCCATAAATACCAACGCAATCCAAGCACTGATGGTGCCGCCGGGAACCGTGAATTCACGTTCGAGAGCAACGCTCTTTTTGTCCTCACGGCGCATCGCCAAGTAGGAGGTGAGAATCATGATCCACACCCAAACCGTCGCGAAGGTGGCGATCGAGGCGATGATCATGAACAGCGATTCTGGCAGCAGGGCGTTGAGAACTACGCCGACCAGCAACACCAAGGACATGATGACTACCGTCATCCACGGCACTCCATGGCGGGAGATTTTTGCGAAGGAAGCCGGAGCATGGCCTTCTCGTGACATCGCAAACATCATGCGTCCGGCACCAAAGGTATCGGCATTGATCGCAGACACTGCGGCAGTAATAACCACTGCATTTAATATGTGTGCAGCAGCAGGCAGGCCCAGTGCATCAAAGATCTGCACGAATGGTGAGGCTGATCCATCGATCTGACGCCAGTCGAAGAGCATCATGACTACGGCAAGCGATGCTACGTAGAACAGCAGGATGCGCCAGGGCACGGTGTTGATCGCAGCTGGTACAGACTTCGCTGGATCTTCGGCTTCACCGGCGGTGATCCCGATGGTCTCGATGCCACCGAAGGCGAACATCACTACAGCGAACGACAGTAGTAGCCCCATGAATCCATTAGGAAATAGTGTGCCGGCGCTCATTAAGGTTGCAAAACCAGTAGCTGTTTCCGAACCCGGTGCGGTGAAACCGAAGACGATTAATGCTGCGCCACCGATGATCATCGCAACGATTGCGGTGACTTTGATGACTGCCAACCAGAACTCGGTTTCGCCAAAGACCTTAACCTTCATCAAGTTGATGACCGCGATCAGTAGCACCACGGCAAGAACCCAGATCCACTGTGAGACCTGCGGGAACCAGAAACGCATGTAAATACCGAAAGCGGTCACGTCGGCAATGGCAACGATCGCCATCTCGAAGGTGAAGGTCCAGCCGGTGACAAACCCGGCGAAGCGGCCTAGATAGCGCGACGCGTAGTGTGCAAAAGAACCAGAAACCGGATGTTTCACCGCCATCTCGCCCATGGCGCGCATGACGATAAATACCGCCGCGCCACCAATCATGTAGGCGAAGAGTACTGCCGGTCCGGCGGCCTGGATGGCAGCGGAGGAACCGTAGAACAATCCGGTACCAATGGCAGAGCCAAGTGCCATGAAGCGGATGTGGCGGGCCGTGAGCCCGCGGGCGAGAGAGCCCTTAATATCGGTCACGATGAAAATCTCGGATCTTGTTTGAGGTGCATGTGATCAGTGGCTGTGCGCGTGATTCAAAGAATTTAAGCCAGCGAGTGCCTCAAGAATTTTACGTGCTGTGCGGTGTTGCTCGGGGTTGTTTGTGGTCAAGATCTATCGTGAGATAGCTCATCTCAGGCATGCGCAGTGGCGCAGAGTGGGAGAATGAACTTATGGAACTTGGATTCATCAGACACGGTCAGACTCGCTGGAACCTCGAAGGACGCTTGCAGGGAAGTAGCGATATCGAGCTGAATGACACCGGGCGGGCGCAAGCCAGCGACGCGGTGCAGATCCTTGGCTCCGCACGCTGGGACGTCATTGTTTCCTCTCCACTAAGCCGCGCACGTGAAACCGCGCAGATCATCGCCGACGGGCTCGGCCTAGAAGTTGGCCCAGCCTATGATCTGCTCATCGAGCGTGATTACGGCGAAGGCGAAGGGGTTTTGGAAACTGAGGCCGCACAACGCTGGCCGGGTAAAATCGGTGGTGGCATCGAATCTTTGGAATCGGTGGTTGACCGCGGGTTGCGCGCCATCGAACAGATCGCTTCCGATTACCCGGGTAAAAACGTTGCAGTAGTCTGTCACGGCACGATTATTCGGTACACGCTCTCGCACTTCGCCGGTTACCAGCTGGACACTATCCGCAACGGGTCGGTAGCGATCCTAGAATATGAAATCGATGGTTGGGAACTAAAACTGGTCAACGACCAGATGCCACAACCGCCTGTCAAAACCCAGTAGTTAGTCGCGTTCTACGGTGCGCTGTACCGCCCGAGCAATACCCGAGTCAGATTGCTGACTTTTAATGTTAGACAGCCATGATCCCAGCCGTAGGTATGCGTCGGAACGTATCGAAACTGGTGAAAGAAACACGTCATGCAGTGCGTTGGGTAGTCGAACCAAATGCAGTTCGCGGCCTAGATTAATGCTTCGTTGCGCGACCACCTGCACGTTCAATGCCACATCGGAGCGGCTAGCGGCGTCATTCCAGCGCGGCAGCAGATAGTCTTTGGCGCTAAGCATGACCAGCACCGGTTGCTTCAGATCCAGGCCCTTCTTGACCTTTGCCTGGGCAGCGAATACCGCGGAGATGAACCCGGTGTGCAAGGGAAAACCGTTGGCCGGACGCCAAGCTAAGTTGTAATCCCATTCGCCTTCAAAACGGTTGGATACCGTGCGGGTGTAAAACCCCGGGTCGATGCCCGGGAGGTTTCGGTAGGGGTTGCGATGGCTGGTTGCTTTCAGGATTTTTGCTAATGCGGTGCGTCCCAGCTCCGAGGCCTGAAATTCCAGCCACGGACTATTAAGCGCCAACGCATCAACCTTGGTGGGATTCGCCGCCGCGTAGAGTGATGCGCTGAGTCCTCCGGTGGAATGGCCGAGCATCACAAACCGTGTGCCCGGATGAGCGCTGGAGATAATTCGGTGCGCCGCATCAAATTCTTCGAAATAATCTTCCAGGTTAGTGATGAACCCCGGCACGCTGGAGGCGCTGAGGTTGCGCCCGTAATGACGCAGATCTAACGCATAGAAGTCGGCTCCGGCCTCGGTGAGGAACTGCGCTAACTCGGTCTGGAAAAAGTAGTCAGACCAGCCGTGCACATATAGGATCGCTAACCCACGCAAGGGTGGGGCAAAGCGTAACCGGCGACCAACCGGACGGTGACGGATCAATGTCGCGGTGGAACCGTCCGTGAGGGGTAGCTTGCGACTGGCATAATCTGCGCCCAGTACATCGGCGCCCCAAAGCTCCTCGGTGGGGGAACGAAATTGGAAGGCCATAAAGATATCCTAACCGCGCACGAAAAACGGCATCCCCCGGATGGGCTGGTTACCATCCGATGAATGCCGCAGTTCGTGGCAGTGCGCATTAAGTTGTTGAGTTTAGGCGCGGACCGCCGAGTTACTGTCCTGGACTAGCTGGCAATTTCGTAGGCCGGTGCTGGGGTGTCCAGGTAACGCTGGTAGGTGTTGGACGTCAAGAAGGTGGGGAAGTCATCGCGCAGGGCGCAAGCTTCGAAGATTTCTACCGCTTGTTCGAAGCGGTCCCCTTCAAAACGCTCGATCTTCTCGATGGTTTCATCGGTCAGCTCGTGCATCCAGGCCCGGGTGATGACCTCACCGGTGTCGGTGATTGCCGACTGGTGGATCCACTGCCACAACTGGGAACGGGAGATTTCCGCGGTAGCGGCATCTTCCATCAGGTTGCGCAGTGCCACCGCACCGTTGCCGCGCAGCCACGACTCAACGTAGCGGATGGCGATCTCGATGTTCTCGCGGATACCGCGTTCGGTGATTCGACCTTCCAGGCCCTCCACGTTCAGCAGTTCCTTGGCCGAAACTTCCACATCCTCACGGGTGCGGGAGATCTGGTGTGGATTTGCACCCAATACCCGGTCATAGACCTCACGAGCTACCGGAACCAGATCCGGGTGTGCCACCCATGAACCGTCAAAGCCGTCGTTGGCTTCGCGGGCCTTGTCCTCGGACACCTTTTCGAAGGCGATCTGGTTGATTGAAGCATCCTTACGGCTTGGCACGAAAGCGCTCATTCCGCCGATTGCGGTAGCCCCACGGCGGTGGCAGGCACGGACCAACTGTTCGGTGTAAGCCCGCATGAACGGGCTGGTCATGGTCACCAGCTCGCGGTCTGGGAAGACGAAGCGCGGACCGCGGGAACGGAAGTTCTTGATGATCGAGAAGATGTAGTCCCAGCGTCCTGCGTTCAGTCCGGCCGAGTGCTCACGCAGCTCGTAGAGGATTTCCTCCATCTCAAATGCGGCGGTGATGGTCTCGATGAGTACCGTGGCACGAATGGTGCCGCGCTCGATACCCAACAGTTCCTGAGCCAGCACAAACACGTCGTTCCACAACCGTGCTTCGAGGTGATTTTCCAACTTCGGCAGGTAGTAGTACGCGCCACGGCCCGAATCGATCAGACGCTGTGCGTTGTGGAAGAAGTGCAAACCGAAGTCTACAAATGCGCCGGCAATTGGCTTGCCGTTGATCAGCAGGTGCTTCTCTGGCAGATGCAGGCCACGCGGGCGAACCACGATGGTTGGCAGATCGCTCAGCTCGTAGCTGTTCAGCTTGTATTCCCGGCCATCAGGGTCGGTGAAATCAAGTTCCCCATCCAATACCCGCAACAGGTTGACCTGATTCTTGATCACGTTCTGCCAGGTAGGGGAGCAAGCATCTTCCATATCTGCCAGCCAGACGTTGGCACCCGAGTTCAAGGCGTTGATTGCCATCTTGCGTTCAATCGGCCCGGTGATTTCTACGCGGCGGTCCTGAAGACCCGGTGCAATAGGCGCAACCTGCCATGACGCATCTTCGCGGATGTGGCGTGTTTCCTCCAAGAACTTCGGGTCATGCCCATTGGCAATGCGAGCCCGGTTCAGCTGACGACGCTGCATTAACTCAACACGGCGGCCCTCAAAAGCCTGGTGCAGGTTGGAAATGAAATCCAACGCCTGTTCGGTGAGGATCTGTTCCTGGTAACGAACTGGGGTAGCGGTGATCTGGATCGAGTTCAGGGAGGTGGGGGTAAACATGATGTTCTTCCTTAAAAGTTTGGGGTCGGTGGGGCCGGCGTCATTGCCGGCCCCACCGTCAGGGCCCCAAGGGGTCCTGATTTAGTGGAACTGTCCTTCTTCGGTGGAACCAACCAAAGCCAGGGTGGAGGCGTTGGGGTTCAACGTGGTGGCGATCTTGTCGAAGTAGCCGGTACCTACCTCGCGCTGGTGCTTGGTTGCGGTGTAGCCGCGGGACTCGGAAGCGAATTCGCGTTCCTGCAATTCGACGTAGGCACTCATGCCCTCTCGGGCGTAGCCCTCGGCCAGGTCAAACATCGAGTGGTTCAGTGCGTGGAAGCCGGCCAGGGTGATGAACTGGAAGCTGAAGCCCATCGCACCGAGTTCCCGCTGGAACTTGGCGATCGTTGCATCGTCCAAGTGCTTCTTCCAATTGAAGGAAGGTGAGCAGTTGTAGGAGAGCATCTGATCAGGGAATTCAGCCTTGACCGACTCAGCGAACTTGCGAGCCAACTCCAGGTCCGGGGTTCCGGTCTCCATCCAGATGAGGTCGGAGTACGGAGCGTAGGCCTTGGCACGGGCAATACATGGTTCGATTCCGTTGCGAACCTTGTAGAAACCTTCGGCGGTGCGCTCGCCGGTGATGAACTGCTGATCTCGTTCATCAACGTCCGAGGTGATCAGGGTGGCTGCCTCGGCGTCGGTGCGGGCGATGACTACCGACGGGGTTCCCGCCACGTCGGCTGCTAGGCGGGCCGCATTCAGCGTGCGAACGTGCTGCTGGGTTGGGATGAGCACCTTGCCACCGAGGTGGCCACACTTCTTCTCGGATGCCAGCTGGTCTTCCCAGTGGACCCCGGAAGCGCCGGCGGTGATCATCGACTTCATCAGCTCGTAAGCGTTGAGTGGTCCACCGAAGCCTGCCTCGGCATCTGCGACGATGGGGACCATCCAGTCCTCAACGCTCTGAATGCCTTCGGAAAATTCGATCTGGTCTGCGCGAAGCAAGGCGTTATTGATGCGGCGGACGACCTGTGGAACCGAGTTGGCCGGGTAGAGCGACTGGTCTGGGTAGGTCTGCCCAGAGAGGTTTGCATCCGCGGCCACCTGCCAACCGGAAAGATAGATGGCTCGAAGTCCGGCCTTGACCTGCTGGACCGCCTGGTTGCCGGTCAGTGCGCCTAGTGCGTTGGTGTAACCACCGGTGGGGGTTTCCTCGGTGAGCTGCTTCCACAGTTTCTCCGAACCACGCTTGGCTAGCGTGTTTTCTTCTTGAACACGACCCTGCAGGTTTACGACATCAGCGGCACTGTAATCACGGGTGACACCGTTCCAGCGTGGGTTGTTCTCCCAGTCGTTCTCGATAGTTGCGATGCGGTTGTCAATTGAATTCTGCTCAGTCATTGTGCTGGCCCCTTCGCCCACATGTTGGTGTTCGTCCGTATTCATTCGAATGCGGTGAACTTCTTCGTGACATTGACTATTCCGCAGATGCAAGGGGTGCAATAGGGGTCTTTAGAGGAAAGATTTGCAGTTCTTTGACAAAGCTCAAAAATATTAAGTTCTTCGCATAAATTCGCGTCATTAGGGCAAAACTGCTCAAAAAGTGGAGAGCAGAAAGGAAAGAAGTTAGTTTTTTCAGAAACTGGAGCGTGCTCTGGCTAACTCTTGGGCGCGCTAAAGTGTGGGATGGTGCGTAAATGAGTGGTTTTACCGGTTAGGGCAGATCCAGTGAGACGACTGCCATGAAACCGCGACCAGAGACGGTCGGTTCGGCCGTATCGCCACCGATGACGGTGTCGCGCACTTCCAGCTTTTGTTCTTCGCCGTTGAGTTTCAGAATGCCGTTACCCTGCACCAATACACCTAGCTGGCCATCGAACAGGTACTGATCGCGTTTCTTGGACAGTTCAACGATGCGCACTGTGCCGCGCACGCGTCCAGACTGGGTCGTTAGGTGCAGGACGAGTAATTCCTCAGCGGGCTGGCTGGTTGTCACGGGGTTGGACGTTTCAATTTTAAGTGGGCGCAACGGTTCAAGTCCGTGAATCTGCCCGTCAACATCAAGCTGGAGGAAATCTCCTGCAATGAGGGTTAGCGCCTGTGCAATACCAGAGCCCTGAAAGGAGCCTGCTTTTTCAATTGAACGAATCGAGAGGTTCCAGCTCGCGGAGTCTTGCACGACGGCGGTGAGCTGACCCTCGGTGGTTAGCTCGCCGGCGCATATCTGGCGTACCTGCCCCAGCTCCCATTGTTTTTTGCTGCTCTGGGCTAGTGGGAAGATGGTTCCTGGGGCGAACTGCGCGGCTGCTTCACTCATAATTCGAGTTTACTTGTCCAGAACTGCTAGTAGCTCATCAACCACACCATCAACGCGTTGGGCGGAGCTGATCACCGTCCATTTATGTCTCGCCGCCATCTCTAAATATGCGTTGCGGCTCGCCTCAAGGAATTCCTTGGTTTCGGTATCCTCGCCGCGCTGTTGAATTCGTGAATACGCCGTGTCCGCACCAACATCCAGCACAACCACGTCAGCATCTTTTGCACAGGCGAGAGCTAGCCAGAGGAAGAATCGACCTTGTGGCAGTCCGCGCACCTGGCGAAGCGCAAGCTGGCAGGCTACGTGACGATCCATCACGGTGACTCCGGAGAACAATGAAGCTTTGATCGTATTGCGCGCGACATTAAACAGTCGGAATATTGATTCGATGCCATCCTGGGTGGCGCGTGAAATTTCAAAACGAGAATTGGCGACTCGGTGATTCAACCATTTACGCGCTGCTGGATTCGCCACTCGCTGGGCGAGAACATCTTCTTGCTTCAGTGCGTGGACGAGTGTGGCGACGGCGGTGCTTTTGCCTGAACCATCGATGCCGAGCACAATCAGGGTCCCGCTGAACCGTAAAGCTTTGGGGTGATGAACGGGGCGCTGTGTGATTTCGGTGGTGATAATCGCAGGTCCTTAAGTAGATGTCTTAATCTCTACAACGTTCAAGTACCCGGTGTTGATAGCGAATTGTTGCTGAGAGTTTCACGTGAATCCAAACCTTTAAGTCCTAGGGCGCGAGCTCGATAATTCACAACATGCGGTGGAGGAATTTCTCCAATGTCATCCCTTGGGTTATTGAAGTTTGCCAAGGCGCTGACCTAGTATGAAGATCAGCAGGCCGGCGAGGAAAATTTGATGTCGTGCAGCCTGAGTCAGTGACCGGACCAGAGAATGGATCGACCTTGCGACCTAAATCCCGACTCCTCAGCCTTGGCCTACTAACAGCGGCGCTTTGTCTGAGCACGTCGTGTGTTTCAAGTGATGGGGCCGCGATAAATCCCGGCGCAATTGACAACGGTGTGACTCAACCGCAGACTCTTTCTGAGGTCCAATGGGGCAGTGGGAAGGAAGTCAGCGCACGAGTTGTCGAGCTGGGCGCTGCCACTGAAGTCGCGTTTGAAGATCAATTCACCGTGCAGGATTCAACGGATAACTGGCAAAAGCACTCGAATTTCCTCTCGGGGTTGGGGCTAAGCAGCCAAGGCGAGGTCCTAGGCGAGCTGTCACAGCAGATGAGACCCACACAAGCAGATACCAAATTGAGTGACCATGGTGAAATCGGGCTTGCAAAAAATGGAGAGTTCACTGCATTTGGAAGTACTCGGAAGCTGGTTGAAGGTGATGGTAACCGTACCGTCACCTCCGCGCTTTCCACGGATGATGGTTATCTCTGGGTAGAAAGCCCCAATTATGGATCCGCCTCTAGAACCTGGCGGCTGTTCACCGGCGGCCCAGGGAATCAATCAAAGTTATTGGCGAAGTCAAAAAACGATGATGAATTTGGCAACGATGAGTGGAATGTCGAGGTAGCTGTCCCGGTGGCGGACGATAAGTCCGTATATTGGTCAACTTTGACCACCAAAGCCAACGGGTCAACTTCATCCTCGGTCCTCCAGCATTCGCCATCTGAAGATGACAAAAGCAAGATTTTCGCTGATGATGCCACCAGTCCCGCCGTGCTGGATCAGGGGATCGCGGTTTTAGATTTGGTGACTGAAAATGGCACCGAAAAGAATTCCGAGAAACACGTAGCAAAATCAATTTCGCTTCATACCAAGCAAGCGGATCCTGAAGTTCTACTCACCGGAAGCTCGTTGCTCGATGACACTGTGGCATTTACGGGATTAGTTGGGCAAGGGGAAACTCTGATGGCTCAGCTGGCTGACAAGTTCTTAGTGACTAATCTTCAGAATAAGGATGTTACAGCCGTCGCACTGCCAGCTGATTCACGCGCTGTGGGCTACGCAATCTGCGGACAGCATGCTGCCTGGCAGGTGGTGGACAGCGGAGGCGCGAGTGATGGTTGGCAGTACTTACTGGATCTAGAAACCAATGAACTTTCTAAGGTTGCAAAGGAAGGGCTAACAGGCACGGCCTTCTGCAACGGCGACTACTTTGCCTGGGGCGTGCGCGGAACAGGGTACTCAACAAATGATGCGTACGTTGAAGTCATGAAATGGAAGAAATAATTGGTTGAGTGAAACAGAAGCCAGCTAACGCTGCGATCGGTTTAGAGGAAAGAACAGAAAATCTTTTGACGCGGTTGTTCTTGTCGCACGCAATTATTGTCATTTAGGGCGAATTCCTAGAAAAATTGATTGTTCTTCGCTTAGGCTGTGAATGTGACTGCATCCACATGGAATCGTAATTTCTCCGTTGACATCGAATCCGAGTCTGCTCTGGACCCGGAGCTCGATACGCTTGCGCTTGGCCGACGAATTCGCCACCTGCGCAAAGCAAAGTCGTTGACGTTAGACGATGTCTCGGCGCTAGTGGGAACGGCTCCCAGCCAACTATCACTGATAGAAAATGGCAAGCGGGAACCGAAACTTTCGCTGCTCAAGTCATTGGCCAGAGCATTGCAAGTGGGAGTTGATGATCTTTTGGGATCCGAGCCCCCTACACGACGCGCAGCATTGGAAATTGATCTGGAACGTGCGCAACGAGGCCCGCTCTATGAGGCATTGGGATTACCGAAGGTGCGCGTAGGTACGCGTTTACCCATGGACGTACTCGAATCACTCGTAGGATTACAAAATGAACTAGAACGCCGTCTTGAAGAACAGGCTGCAACTCCGGAAGAAGCGCGGCGTGCAAACACCGCGCTACGCCAAGAGATGCGTCAGCGTAATAACTACTACAAGGAAATTGAGCAAGAAGCCTCGAAGGTGCTTGCGGCAGTGGGCCATGACGCTGGACCGCTATCGCATCACCGTGCAGCTGATATCGCTGAACACCTTGGATTCAGCCTCCGATTTGTTGGTAATCTTCCGCATTCCACCCGCTCGGTGACTGACTTGAAGAACAAGAGAATCTATCTAACACAGGCCAGTCGCTCCGAGCATGACCCACGTTCGGTACTGCTTCAAGCGTTGGGCCACTACATTCTGGGCCACGAAGCCCCCACCAGCTATGCGAACTTTTTGGACCAGCGCGTCGCGACGAACTACTTTGCCGCGGCCTTGATGATGCCTGAGAAATCAACCACCGAGTTCTTGCGGCAGGCGAAGGCCAAAAGAGAAATCGCGATTGAGGATCTGCGCGACGCCTTTGCGGTCTCCTATGAAACTGCAGCTCACCGGTTTACCAACTTGGCAACAGAACATCTGGGAGTAACCTGCCATTTTCAGAAGGTCCACGAATCGGGGATATTGCATAAGGCCTATGAAAACGACCGAGTAAATTTCCCAGCGGATCACACCGGCGCTATCGAAGGGCAGAGCATTTGCCGTTATTGGACAAGTCGCGTGGTCTTTGAACAGATGGATAAATTCCGTTCCTTCGAGCAGTACACCGATACGGTAAATGGCACCTACTGGTGTACTGCGCGTACCGAACGGCACTCTTCGGGGCTGTATTCGCTATCCATCGGGGTTCCTTTTGAGCATGTTAAATGGTTTCGTGGCCGCGACACCAAGGAACGTTGCCAGTCGACGTGTCCAGATGAAAACTGTTGCAGACGCCCGCCGGCGGAGTTATCCAGCGAATGGTTTGGAAACGCATGGCCGTCTACTCGCGCAAATACGCACCTTTTGGCAGCGATGCCCACCGGAGCGTTCCCTGGCGTAGATGAAACCGAGGTTTACCGATTCTTGCAACAACAGCGATAGACAACCTGTGGCGATGAATCAAAGTGACCTGTTCTTGCCCGTGCGTCGTGTGGAGTCGCTGGATCCGGGAGCACCACTTGCGGTGCAATGGCCGTTAGTTTTGCCACCGGTGCGACAACTGCTTCTCGAAGGTCTGGATTTGGGTCGAGTCACCGTGATCGTGGGAGAAAACGGTGTCGGTAAATCTACATTGCTCGAAGCGGTGGCGATCGCCTACGGGATGAACCCGGAAGGTGGTTCTACCGGCGCGATGCACGTGACCCGAGCATCGGAATCTTCCCTCGCGCAAATGCTCAAACTCCAACGTGGTGCGGCTGCCTCGCGAAAGGGGTTCTTTCTTCGTGCAGAAACCATGCATTCCTTCTACACATACTTAGAACAATCGGCGTTGGGCTCTGCGTTGCATGAGCGTAGCCATGGCGAATCTTTCTTGGATCTCGTCGATGAGCGAATAAACCTCAAGGGACTATGGCTTCTGGACGAACCTGAATCAGCTTTGTCTTTAGCGGGATGTACTGCCTTGGTGCGGAAGTTGAGCGGAATAGTAGAGCGAGGCTCTCAGCTAATCATTTCCACTCATTCGCCCATTCTGGCAGCGTTCCCTGGCGCGAAGATCTTAGAAATTGGTTCGTGGGGTATGCGCGAAAGTGAATACGATCGACTTGAACTCATTAGGCAGTGGCGAGAGTTTCTGTCCGACCCACACGACTTTTTGAAGTCTTAGCTAAGCCGGCTACGAATAAACGTGGCGGTGGGCTCGGCTAATGTGGCGCCATCCTGAGTTACCGAACGGCCCGAGTAGGCGACCTTGAATGAATGGTCCCCACCTTCAAACCAGACAATTTGGCTCTCTGCGTTCAGGTTCGAGACCACACGATTGATGATCGCTGGATTGGCGAATGGATCACGGGTTCCCTCAAGAAAAAGCATGGGAATAGTTAGTGGGTAAAGGTGCTCGTCGCGGAGCTTGTCTTCCTTCTTCGGGGCGTGCAGTGGGTAGCCTAAGAAAATCAATGCTTCGGCGGGCATCCCCTCGCTGACAGCAAGGGAAGCCATGCGTCCACCGAAAGATTTTCCTGCGGTAAAAATGGGAAGTCCGGCCGCAAGGTTATCCGCGGCCCACTGGTGGACTTGTTTCCACGCGGCAACGGCAATCGGCGCCTTGTCTGGGAACTTTTTACCGGCGTCCATGTAGGGAAAATTGAAGCGCAACACCGAGACCCTGTGCTGCACTATGGCTGAAGCAAACCCAGTCATAAAGTCGTGATCTTTCCCAGCGCCTGACCCGTGAGCCAAGATGAGAAACGCAAATGCATCATCCGCAACGTCTAGAGATGCGCTTAGGTGGCCGTCTTCCCCTGGGATAAGTATTTCCTGGCTCATAGGATCAAGCGTAGTTCTTTCTGGGGTGTTCAAGGGGTCGGGACTGGTGCCCGTGGCGAACCTACTCCGTGGGAGGATTTTTGAACTCGGTGCTCGTTTCATCGGATCCCTCGACGATAACGGTCAGCTTTTCCACCTGTTCATTTCCATGAGCCTTGCTATTGATCTTGAGCATCATGTTTCCGGATACAAAATTAACGCCCGGAAGTGATTTCGTGTCGTAGGTGTTGTCTTGCCAATTGCCGGGGGCCAAGGTCACTACTAGTTCGCCAAAATCAGGGGATTCTACGGAATCAATGTACGCGTGTGGGTCGGTCGGGATGCAGCTACGATAAGTTGCAAGTTTCTTGATGGTCGCACCGCAAAATGACTCATAAGTATCATTCATCGAATCGAGCCACTGCACATACTTCTCTTCAGCCCAAGCGTCACGATCATTAGGATCGGCACCAGTTCGGGCTCGGGAGTAAGTGCCCGAGTATTTCCCATTCTCGGTAGCAAACGTTACTGATTCTAATTCTGGTGATTGTTCACCGATGCTTTCGAACATCACGAGGCCCATTATTCGAAGTTCATCGGTGGGACGTTCGTAGCTTTGAAGCATTCCGTCTTGGTTGAATCGATAAGAGTTATCAAGGACTATTTCGAGATGCCCCGGTTCTGAACCGCTCCAACTGATCATCAAATTGTTTGGGGGATAGAACCCCTTCACCGACTTGATGCCCGAATTATCCAACCAAGCTTGGATTTTCGAATCAGCCCAGTCCTGTCCGCTTGCCTTTAGCGTGGGCGAAACAGCCGCCGCCTCAACAGATGAAGTAGCTGAAACTGAAGTTGAAGTAGAAGCAACAGGAGCGTGAGTCTCTTTGTCGTTCGGTTCAGATGCCGAGACAATCGCGTCGGGCTGACTTGAGCATCCTGCCAACACTAAAGACACGGCAGCAATGGTAAAAAGAAGACGCGAGCGCATGAAACCTCCGGAGTATTGGTCAATTGTCAGTCTATCGAGGCCTTCCTACAGGACAAGATGCGCGTTTATTGTTCCGTAAAGACATAGAGCTTGGAATTGATAGTGACGATTAAACACAAGCGGGGCTAACGGATCGAAATGATCCGTTAGCCCCGCTTGAGGGAATTTCTTAGCTGCCGAAGTAGTCCATGACCGGTTCGCTTGGTGCGATTTCCGTGGCTGGGACCTGCTTGGCAACCTTTAGCTGTCCTGCCGCGAAGTCGACCTCTACGGTGTCGCCGGCGTTGAGCTCGTCACCGATCAGCAGGTCGGCAATGGCATCTTGGACCTTGCGCTGAACCAGGCGACGCAGTGGACGAGCGCCGAATTCTGGATCGTAGCCTTCCTTTGCCAACCATGAAACAGCAGCATCGGTGACGTGAAGTTTCAGTTCCTGCTCCGCCAGGTGCTTGCCGGTCTCATCAAGAACCAGCTTCACAATCTGCGCAATCTCAGACTCGCTGAGCTTACCGAAGAGTAGTACCTCGTCCAGGCGGTTCAGGAACTCGGGACGCATGAACTCACGCACCTTGCCCATGACCTTGGCCCGAATTTCGGCCTTCTCGCTACTCGCATTGACCGAGGTGAAACCAAAGTTACCGGCCTTGTTCGCGAGGTATTCGCCGCCGAGGTTACTGGTCATCAAGATCAGGGTATTGGAAAAGTCGACGGTGCGTCCGGCAGTATCGGTCAAACGTCCGTCATCCAAGACCTGCAAGAGCACGTTGAATACATCGGGGTGAGCCTTTTCGATTTCATCGAGCAAAATCACCGAGTACGGGTTGCGGCGTACCTTTTCGGTTAGCTGTCCTGGCTCGTCGTGTCCCACATAGCCTGGAGGGGCACCGATGAGCCGCGAGACGGTGTGCTTTTCTCCGTACTCGCTCATATCGATCCGTACTAAGGCATCGGCTGAACCGAACAGGTTATTAGCTAGAGCCTTAGCCAGCTCGGTTTTACCCACGCCGGTCGGGCCGAGGAACAAGAAGGAACCAATAGGACGTTGTGCCGGAGCTAAACCGGTACGACTACGGCGCACCGCACGGGAGACAGCCGCAACTGCGTCGTGCTGACCGATAACCGAGGCATGCAACTGTTCTTCCAAGGAGGCCAACCGGTTCTTGTCATCCCCGTTGATCCGGGAGGTCGGGATTCCGGTGGAGCGAGAGATGACCTCGGAAATTTGGGCTTCATCAACTACACGAGTAATCCCAGAATCACCGGCCTTTTCGGCAGCGGTGATGCGCTCAGTGAGAGCGGCATTATGATCGCGCCATGCACTGGCATCTTCATAACGTTCCTCGCCGATCGCACGGGCCTTTTCACGGTCTGCCTCGACCAGCTCATTGCGTAGTGCCTGTACGTCCTCGGTGCCACCAGCGGCGATAGACCTACGAGCGCCAGCAATATCGAGCAGATCGATTGCCTTATCCGGCAACCGACGGTCGGTCAGGTAGCGCGCCGACAGCGAGACCGCAGCTTTTAATGCCTCAGGGGTGTATTGCACCTGGTGGTGATCTTCATATGATTCTTGCAACCCTTCAAGGATCGCCAGGGCGACTTCCTGAGAAGGTTCTCCCACGGTGACCTTGCCGAAGCGACGTACCAGAGCCGAGTCTTTTTCAACCTTGCGGAATTCATCTAGTGTGGTGGCGCCGATCAGGTGCAGTTCACCGCGAGCTAGACGTGGTTTGAGGATATTAGCTGCATCCATGTTCCCGGATTCTCCGGAACCAGCGCCAACTAGCAGGTGCATTTCATCAATAAAGATGATGGTCTGCCCCTCCGCGTCAGCGACTTCCTCGAGCAGTCCGGTCAAGCGCTGTTCAAAGTCTCCGCGGTAACGCGTTCCAGAGAGCATTCCTGGAAGGTCAATGGAGATCAGTTGAGTTCCGCGGATTTGCTCCGGGACTTCGCCGGCAACAATGGCGCGAGCCAGTCCTTCGGCGATCGCGGTCTTACCCACGCCAGCTTCACCGATAAGTACCGGGTTGTTTTTGGTGCGACGAGCCAAGATCTCAACGACTTGAGCCAATTCGTCATCGCGACCGATGACCGGATCGATTTGCCCGTCAGATGCCAAAGCGGTCAAATCGGTGCCGTAGCGTTCGAGCATTGACACATCTTGTTCTTCGCCAGTCTCAGCTTCGCCGGACTGCGCACGCTGGGCTTGCTCCATGGCTGCCTGTTGCAGGCTTTGGCCAGTGATGCCGTGTTGTGCGAGCAACATACCCACGGGGGAGTCTGGTGAGAAGACGAAGGCCAGGAATAGGTGTTCCGGATCGATATAGGTCGAACCGTAGTTTCGAGCAACCTGATAAGCATCAAAGAGACTGCGCTGCGCAGCGGAGGAGAGACGAGAAGGCTTCTCGGTTGACTCCTCGCGGCGTGGCAGGCGCTGAATTGCGTCCTTGGATAGGGCTTCAAGATCCACACCCATTGCGCTCAGGTGTTGTCCGGCAGGCTCGGTGCGGAGCAGCGCGACAAGTAGGTGCAACGCATCAATTTCTGAATGTCCGTTTTCGTGGGCGAATCCGGCGGCGATGGATACCGCTTCGTGGGTGCGCTGCGAGAGCAGACGAGTGATGTCGATGGGGCGCGCGGCCTGGGCACGTGAGGAGAGGAACCGGGAGAGGAATTCCTCGAACGAGCCGTCTGACGGTGGTCCGAAAAAAGCTGGCAAGATGAGCCTCCTAGTAGAAACTTGAGTGGTCTATGCTCATGTTCAACGTAATACGACAGAATCTATTCCCGCAAAGTGGAGTTAGGCAACTAGAAGAGTGGTAGTTCACAGCTTTTAAGCGTCACGAGGGATCTCGATGAGCCCCAGCCGTGTTGCTGCAATGAGTGCCTGGACTCGGTCACGTACTTCTAATTTCATAAAGATCTTCGCCATATGGGTTTTTACCGTAGCCTCGGAGATATTCAAGCGCCGGCTTGTCTCCGTGTTATTGAACCCCTCGGAGAGAAGTCCAAGGATTTGCATTTCACGATTAGTTAGACCCAGATCATCGATAAGGTCCGCCGTATCTTGGGGCGTTCGTTGAACGTTTCTAACCGCGGTGATTAAATCAGCCGAAACCGACGGTGAGATGGCCGCTGAGCCATTGTGAACGGAATAAACCGCCTTAACAATTTCGCCTGGTTCAGTGTCTTTAACGAGGTAACCGCTGGCGCCCGCAACAAGGACCGGGACTAGGTAGTCGTCCGAGGAAAATGCGGTAATTGCAAGGATTTCTGGGCTGTCCTCTAAAGATTTAATGTTCTTTGTAGCTTCAATGCCATCCATGATTGGCATTTGTAAATCCATGAGTACGACATCTACTTCGTGTGCTTCACAGTAGGTCACCGCTTCTTGCCCATTTTGTACCGAATTAACAGTTACAATTCCCTGATCCGTTGCTAGGATCGTGCTAAGCGCGTGCCGAATAAGAGGCTCATCATCAACGATGAGGACCTTAATCTGTTCCATTGGTTTCCTTTGAATGGGAGGCAGCTCAGGAGTCAACCTGCCTTAAATCGAAGTATATAAGTTCAATAGTTTTGGGGTTTGAAATGAAAGCTTTAAAGATTTTGGCAGTGGCCGCACTTGTAGCGGCGCCTTTGGCTGTAGCTGCACCTGCAACCGCGGCACCGGTGGCCGAGTCTACCTATTCGGGACTGGCTGTTGCGACTCCGGCAGGATGGGGAAATGACTTTTCAACCTGGCTCTGCCGGAACTATAACGTGGCGTGTAACTAGCACCTATTTGACTTCACCACCCCTCCGGTGAAGTATTCGGCGTATGAATTCACGAGTCAAGGCTGCCCTGACCAAATGTTTTGCGGGCCAAGGCATAATCGTTTTGCCGGGTTTGACGGTTCTAATCGGCATTACCGCCACTGAATTCCTAACACTACTTACCAGCGGAATCGAAAATACTCCGGAACGGTCGATTCGCGGTGCGGTAGTTGGACTGCTGTTGTCGGTGTCATTAGCAATTGGGCTCAGGTGGGCGTCTACCTCACTTGGAGCGTTTCTCGCGATCCTGTATTTCGGTTTTTGGGATGGCGGCCTTTTCTTGTGGCTAGTTTTTTCGCTGATTATTTTTAGTGTTTTTGCCGCCACCGTCGATTCTCGAATCATCCGCAATTGGTTTCTGGTGCTGGTGCTCGTTTGGATGGGTCAATATGGAGTTCGCGCCGGTGATGACGCGATCCTTCTGGTGGCACTTGTACCGTTGTCTGTTCTCTCATTTGTTCTCGCGCGAATTATTTTCAACCTCCGCGAACGCAATCTCAATGCGGTTCAGCTGATGGAAGAGAGCCGCGAGCAAAACCGAGTCGCGATTGAACTCGAACGTAAAAACATCGCTCGGGACTTGCACGATATTGTCGCCCATGACATCACCGTGGTGGCTATGCAGTCTAAAGCTGCAAAATTTGCTAACAGTGGCCAGGCGGCCATGGACGCAATCGACATTATTGCAAAGCTCAGTACCGAGACGCTCCACGACTTAAGACTGATGCTCAATGTATTGCGAACCGACGGGACAATGAGTGATTCGTCGGGCGGCAGCGCCGATAAGCCCGCGGCAACCACTGTTTATGCAGTTCAAGGCCTGCAGATCTTTTCGCAACGGCTAAAAGATTCCGGTTTTTCTGTGACCTCTCACACCGACGAAAAAATCTCTGAACTTCCGCGTTCTGCACAGACTGCGTTGTATCGAGTGATGCAGGAAGCGACGACGAATATTATTAAACACGGCAAGCGCGAGGGTTCCTGTGATCTGCGTTTAGAGATCTCTGGGTCCAACGCGATCCTTGAAATGACTAATCAGATACCGAAGTCGAAACCTATAAAGGGTGACCAGCCGGTCGGTGGAATTGGCCTTATTGGTATGCGAGACCGGATGAATGCCTTCGGCGGACGGTTCAATGCGGAGGTTGTAGATGGACAGTGGGTACTCACTGCCAGTATCCCGTTCTAGGCCCTACCCTCCTACTTAAGTATGATTTCGCTTTTCTTGGAATCGCGATAAGTTATAGATGTATCGGTGAAGACCGATCACCGCAGGGAAATTGGTGATGTTTTGCGAGTGGCATCATCAAGAGTTCCGCAGTGATTAAAAGGTACGTTGCGTCATGGACGAACTGATCTTTCTTCGGCGTTGTGCCCCCATCGCACGCCTGAGTTTGTTAGTGGCGCGACGTACCTTTTATAACCTCACCGATACCTGTTGTGTTACAGCTCACATGGCTGATGCGGAATGTCCTAGGCCGAGTTTTCCGTTATACCTCTTGGATACAATCAACTTTCGAGAGTGAGCATCACATGTCGGTTCAGACTGAAACCCAGCCATACGAAATGCTAAGCATTAACTCGGACGCGGCGGATCAGCTGTTCTTCGAAGCCCGTAGTGCAAACGCCTTTAGCGATGAGCCGGTCTCAGATGAAGTTCTTGATGCAATCTACGACACCATGAAAATGGGTCCAACTCTCATGAATAACCAGCCACTGCGCATCACTTGGGTGAAAAGCGCTGAGGCTCGTCAAAAGGTTTCAGAGACTATGGCCGGCACTAACGCACAGAAAGCGCTGACCGCACCGGCCCTGGCCATTCTTTCGTTCGATACCGAGTGGCACGAAGAATTCCCATCATTCTTCCCACATGCTCCAGAACGCAAAGCAATGTTTGAAGATCAGGGTGCGCGCACCGCTATCGGAAATAACAACGCATGGTTGCAGGCCGGATACTTCATCATGGCAGTACGCGCCGTTGGTTTAGCCGCTGGCCCAATGGCCGGCTTTGATGCAGCTGCGGTTGACGCCGTGGTGAACGCCGATGGCCGCAACAAGTCGTTCCTAATAGTTAACGTTGGTAAGCCAGGTGCTGACGCATGGTTTGGCCGGCTTCCGCGCCACGACGCACAGTTCGCTACTCGCAGCATCTAAGCACTGTAAAAACATAAAGGGGGTCCTGGGCAGCAAATTTAATTGCTGCCCAGGACCACCTTTTGGCCTTTTGCGCGAGGGTTACTCGCCAGCTCCCGACGGGTCATTTTCAAGAACGTGGTCCGACACCTTAGAAAGTGCGCGCTCAAGTGCAGCCCGCAGGATCACCGGTACGGTGATTTCCTCTGCCAGAGTCAGCAGGCCTTCGCGTTCAAAGGTGCGCAGGATGATTTCAACCTGTGGGACCGCGATCTCAAGGCTCGAGATGAGGTGGTGTTGCTCAATCGGCAGGTCGTCTTCGGAGGGGATGTGCAATGCAAATTCGGTGCGCGGCGGCTTCGAAGAGGCAGCGTGGGTGAGAAGTCCGGCGACCATCTCCGCAACCTGGGCCTGTCCGGGGGTCTGCAAGGTATTGATCAGCACATGCGAGTAGATGATCTCGGCGAGCAGTTCCTTGATCAGACGAGCGCCAGCTCCGCTGGATGCAAGGAGTGCCTCGCGAAGTGAATCGGTCGGTACAGCCTGCGGTGAGCTGTAGCGAAGCATGGCAGTGCCGATAAAGGCATCCCAGTAAGCGGCCAAGCGGGGAATTGATGCCAAGTCCGCTACCACGGTTCCGTCTTCGGGCTCCCACGGATTCGCTTCTGGTGTACTGGATTCATCAACGGTGACCATGAGGCCCAGAGCTTCTGCTGCTTCTTGGAGCGTTTGCCCACTGATCATTCCTGTTGGATCACTCGGCTTGCCTTCGCCGACCCATTCAATCAGTTCACGTGCAGCATAAACGAATGGCATGGATTCTAAGACCGAGTTGGCTTCCTCGTCGTCCATGAATGGAACAACGATGGGTGAATCGCCGGCCATGCGAGAGAGAAACTCAAAAACTTCCTTGAATTCCTCAACGCTGCCGCCAAAATTCGCGGTGGTGCCCAAGAAAGTTAGGTAGTGCTTGAGGATGGCGGCGCTAGCCTCGGAGACTTCTTTGCCTATGGAAGCTAGGTGCCCCAGCTGTTCGCCAAGAATGGTGGGGTCCAATGTGGTGACATCTACGCTCTTGCGTAGTTGTGCATGAGCGACCAACAAGGTGGTGAGACCTTCCAAGCCGGCGCGTGTTTCGCTTGATGGTTGGTCGTCAGCTTGAAAGTGGCGGAATAGCTGAGATTTGAACGGCTGTAAGGCCTGTCGAACTTCAGATTCAAACGGTGCGCTACTAGCCCCAGCTTGGCGTGCTGGATGGCCCGAGGAGGCCTTTTTCTTGGCGGGCTTGCGTGATGCCATGATCTGTTGTTGTTCCTTCGCTAAACGGGAAAAGGTCGTCACTTCCAGTCTACGCAGGACGCTCAAATCGACGTTGTTCAGTGGGAGCCAGCGTAATCGCGAGCCGGGGATAGCAAGGGGATACTTTCAAAGACCCGTATTTTCTACGGTAGAAAGTGCGAATCGCAGTTAAAAATACAAGTCACACAGATATGTGGTTGCCGTCACCGTTGAATCCTCAGTGCTCGTTGATTTTCCCTGCAGTTCGCGCGACAGTGAAGACATAAGGCTCTTTTGATGAGCTAAAAAAGTCTTTTGAGGAGAGTAGCCCATGACGGTAACACCAGCACCGGATCATGTCGTAATTGTTGGTGCCGGATTCGTCGGATTGTCGACGGCTTGGTACCTGCAAGAATCCGGCGTCAAAGTTACCGTAGTGGACCGTGGCGGCGTGGCTTCGGGTTCGTCGTGGGGAAATGCGGGCTGGCTGACTCCGGCATTGACCTTGCCTATCGCAGAACCATCAATCTTCTCTAATGGTTTGAAGATGATGTTTGACCCGGCCTCACCGCTATATATTCCGTTGAAGGCTGATGGAAAGCTTCTGCGCTTCCTTCTTGGTTTCACCTGGCACGCCACTCCTAAAAAGTGGGAAGAAGCCATGCGTATTTACTCCGAAATTGGTACCCACGGGTTGGATGCTTTTGACGAGCTTGCCGAAGGCACCGCGGCTGGTCCTGGTGTGGCAGAAAAAACCAAGCCAGCAGATCCTTTCCTTACCGGTTTCACCTCGTTCAAGGACCGCGATGCGCTCCTGCATGAATTCGAGATGATTCAGAAGACCGGTGGTTCCGTGGACTATGAGTTGCTCAGCGGTGATGAACTACGCGCTATCGAGCCGACTCTCTCCAATAATGTTGCAGCTGGCGTAGCGATCAAAAACCAGCGCTACCTCAACCCACCAAAGTTCATGGAATCACTGGCCGAATCCGTTGAGGCCCGGGGTGGAGACATCATCGGGTCGTTCAACGTCACCGATGTGCGCGATAACGGTGGATCGGTGACCGTTATTGGCTCCGAGGGACGGGCGATCACCGCAGATCATGTGGTGATGGCTACCGGTGCATGGATGACCGATCTGGCTAAGAAGTTTGGTGTTAACGTGGTGGTCCAAGCGGGCCGCGGCTACTCGTTCACGGTTGAGCCAGAAAGCATGCCAACGCACCCGATTTACTTCCCTTCCCAGCGCGTTGCTTGCACGCCATTGGGGGATCGGTTCCGCATTGCCGGAACTATGGAGTTCCGCGACGTGAACCATAAACTGGAGCCAAAGCGCATCGAAGCAATTGTCGCCGCTGCAGCACCGGTATACCAAGGAATCAATTGGGAAAACCGCAAAGAAGAGTGGGTGGGAGGACGCCCATGCACCGCCGACGGCATGCCGTTGGTTGGACAGACCTCCTCTCCACGCGTCTCGGTGGGCGGTGGCCATGGCATGTGGGGTGTTGCGCTAGGCCCATTGACCGGCAAGATCCTCGCCGAGCAGATTACCGGGCAGGCCGTTTCCACCTTGGCGCGTCACTTCAACCCTTTGCGTAAGGGTTTCTAACCCCGCGCAAACATCTGATCGCTGAGGGCTCGGTTTTTCATTGTTGATCGATGATAAACCGAGCCTTTTGCATTGCGATTTTAGGTCCGGTAATTCCTGGAGCCTACTAGCGGGAACTGTACAGAACAGCGTGGACTTACAACCGGGGCTTTCGAAACCGCAAGTGATGGCGCAAAATCTTCAATGGTATTGCTACGACTCATTGAAGACTAGGCAGTTGGTTCCCAGCGTTCACGGAGCCAACCGATGGTCGCTTCACCCTGTGCTTGTTGGAAACTGCGTAGGGTGGGCAGACCAGACGGCGCGGGCTGCCGAGCACCATCTATGAAATATCCGGACATCCCGGCAAGAAACCCATCAATATTTTCTGCCGATAGCCCTACGAAAACTGGGTGGGTACCCAGGACGGATGCTACATCGAACCCGGCGTCATGCAAGCGCACATTTATGAGTACCGATAACGCATCAAACCATGGAGCCCCAATACACGCCCAAGGCCAATCGACGATGTAGGCGCCTTCTTCGGTCAGCAAAAGATTGTCTGAACGAATGTCTGAGTGCACCAAAGACTGCCCTTCGAGGCAAGATAATCCGGTGCGCGCACTGCCCTGAAGTCGCGGGAGATGATCAGCAATCCACGGATCTAAGTTCGATTGCAGATCGATGTCGATGCGGTCCCACCCGGTGAACTCAGCAGCCACCTCGGTGTGCAACGCGGGCAGATGAGTCAAAGTGCTCGGTACCGGATGGCTTCCTAATACATGCAACGAATCGAGTACCCGTTCAAGTTCGACACGTGTCCACGGTGTCTTGGGATGGGAGCCCGGAATATCTTCAAGGACCAGTGCCACCCAGCCCTGTTTGTCATATGATCCTAGGTACTTCGGGACCGGCAATCTTCCGGGTAGTAGGGCAGAGATCTTCGCTTCGGCTCGATGCAGCCGCGGCGTGACAGCATTTAGTGAGGTACCGACGGCTTTAACAAACGCCCTACGTCCGTCGGCGGTACGCACCCTGTCGGCCGTGCCAGGAGAAAACCCGCCTTGCTGGCCGTGCGCTTCAACGACCGGTGAGCCAAGTATGACTTCAACCGCATTACGGACATGTTCAGGAAGCTGCGCCCAGCTGATTCGCGGTGTCCACAGAGTATTCACGCTGCGATCCTTCTTTCACTGGGGCTTCGAGTTTAGCGGGCTCATTGTTTCCATAGGCCTTGTTCAACTAGGCATGACGAGACGAATCATTGGCAAGAATTGATTTGTAACCTTCGCGGTAACTTGGGAAACGTGGAATGAAACCCGACGCTAGAAGCCGCGCATTATTTAGTCGACGGTCCGAGGCGTTTCGCGACGCTGGAGGTTCGGTTGAGATTTCGGGGATTTTTGAGCCAAGTTCCTCGGCGAGGAAGCGATAAACGTCTGCGAGTTGCGCTGGTTCGCTGTCGGTAGCCAAATACAGTGCTTCGGCCTTTTGGTCTAGCGAAGCCACATGGACGATGGCTTGGGCAAGATCGTCGCGGTGAATCCGGTTAGTCCAGTGAGACTGCGTCGGTAGCTGGGCCGAACCTGAACGCACCAGATCGATCAGTCTGGTCCGTCCCGGCCCATAAATTCCTGGAGCGCGCAGAATTGTCAGTGGCAAACCACTTGCGGCCAGCAACGTCTCGGTATCGGCGAGCACCTGCGCGGTAGGACGGGCCGGTGCAAGGGGCGCGGTCTCATTGACCAGTTGCCCCTCGGAACCGCCAAGGACCGCCGAAGAGGACACATAAATGAGTCGTTTGAGGCGTGGGCAGGAGACTTTTAAAGTATCAATTAATCGGTGCGCTGTATGCAGATAGCCTCGCTCATATCCGGTCACATCACGGGTGGCAGGTACCGGGGTGAAGAGGACAAGATCAGTTTCTGGATCAATCTGAGGCCAAGAATCCGCTTTGAGTAGGTCGACGTTATATCCGGTGAAGACCGCCGGGAGCTTCGAGCTATCACGACGCCACGCGGTGACTTGATGTCCGGCGGCATGAAAGCGTAGTCCTGCCTCGGTCGCGACATCTCCACAACTGATCAAAAGTATTTTCATCTGGCACCTCCAACGTAGCGAGACACCCGAAACGGTGCCTTCCTTCTAACCATAAAGCGTGACGTGGCGCGCGTTAAACGTGAAGAAGCCGAAGGTGCAACACAAAACTCGATAAATCGATAAAATAGGGTGGTTGTATGCCTTTGGCCGCCGGTCGAATGATCGCGGGGTGCGGGTAAAAAGCCGAATCGGGCGGATTGGCTCAAAACGATCACCATAAGGGGTGTAAGAAGATTCGTTCTTCAATTTTTCGTAAGGTCCATCCAGGCACGGCAGTCCTTGAAATTCTGATGGTCGCGGCACTAGTTGTTGTGCTGGTTGCCATTGAACCGACCGGGTGGGATCTATCGGTATATCGCGAAGGTGCCTTGACGCTATTGCGTGAACCCGAAGCCCTTTATGGACCGTTCGTGGGTCCGGTGAATTCGCCTGGGCTACCGTTTACTTACCCGACATTTGCGGCTATTTTGTTCTTGCCGATGGCATTTTTCCCCTACTGGGTGTCGGTTACGCTCACCATGGCTGCCTCGATTACCCTGACTTTTTTTGTTGCCAAAGACTTGGCCACACGAGTGGCGGGAAAATGGCCTGCACTTAATTCGGTGCTCACGCCGCTGACCTTGACCAGCTTAATGCTGATGTCGGCTCCCTTCCGCGACACCGTATGGTTTGGACAGATCAACATCTTGATTCTCGGTGCCTGTTACCTCACCTTCGTGCGTTACAAGTCGTTGATGCCGTTTGTGATTGCCGTAGGAATCTGTGCCGGGATCAAGCTGACGCCGATCGCGTTTTTGATCCTGCCCTTTGCCATGCGTAAATGGCGTGCGATGTTCGTTGGAATTGCCACTTTTATAGGCACCCAGCTTGTAGGCCTAATTTTCCAGACACAGAACACCTTGGACTATTGGCTGGACGTGGTGCAGGATCCATCGCGGGTAGGAAACGTGGGGTATATCGACAACGTATCTCTGCAAGGACTGCTTGAGCGGCTGAACGCACCATCCTTAGTGTGGCTCATCTTGGCGCTCGGTGTAGGGCTTTCTTTTGTTGCCCTGCTGTGGAAGCTCTATGGGCACCAAAAACCTGTGGTGTTGCTCGGCATTGCTTCCGCCTGCCCCTTGCTTGTATCCCCGGTGAGCTGGTCCCATCACTGGGTCTGGTTGCCGGTCATCACGTTTGCGTGGGTTGTCGTAGCGTTGGAGCTCAAGCCGGTACTGCGACGCACGATGTTCGGTGCGTTGGCTCTGAGCTACCTGATTCTGTCGATTGGCTCTAAACAAATTGTGGCTTTTGCCGGATATTTCCCGGATGGAGAACTGCCCGCCTGGTGCTATGTATTACCCGCGGTGCCGGTGCTCACCCAAATCTTATGCCTTGTGATTGCTCTGGCGAACACCAAAAGAATCGTGAACAGCAAGCCTGTTTCGGCGCCAACCCTCAGCTGAGTTTAGTTATCACACACGCACTGTACAATTCTTAGTATTCGAATGTTTGTTCTAGCTAAGGGTGGTGTCTAGATGCGGGATGCCGAATCAGTGATGCCTCCAGGAGCAGCCCAAGGGCCGGTGCAGGCCGTTTCCGCGATGGGGTTTCCATCCCCAGCGCGTGACTATTTTGATGGCGGGCTGGATCTGAATAGGTTGCTCGTTCATGATCGGGTTGCCACGTTCATCATGCGGGTATCGGGTCACTCGATGCACTCTGCCGGAATTTATGACGGCGATGAGATCATCGTGGACCGTTCCCTGCCGGTTAAACACGGCACCATGATTGTGGTGAGCTTGAACGGGCAGATGCTGGTACGCCGGTGGCAGACAGAGGGCTCACAAGTGGGATTACTCAGCGATGAGTCACCGTTACCGGTGCTCCTCACCGAAGGAGACGAAGTTGAGGTCTTCGGCGTGATCACTAGGTGTCTGCACTATGTCCGCTGAACCGCGAACATCCGGGCACAGTGATCACGTTGCTTTAGTAGACGTGAATAACTTTTATGTCTCTTGCGAACGCATCTTTGACTATTCTTTGCGTAATCGTCCGGTAGTGGTGCTCTCCAATAATGATGGTTGCGTCGTCGCCAGATCACAGGAAGCCAAAGACCTAGGAATAGCCACGGGCGAGCCATTTTTTAAAGTACGCCGCCTCATGGACAGCCACAATCTTGCGGTGCGTTCGAGTAACTACGAGCTATACGGGGATATATCGGCACGGGTGATGGAACTCCTGGGCCGCTTCGGCACCTGGCAGGAAGTGTATTCCATCGACGAATCATTTATCGGCCTCAACGGAACGCTGGAACAAGTCCGTGACACTGCCGTGCAGATCCGCGCCGCAATTACTCAGTCGATCGGGGTGCCGGTCTGCGTAGGGGTATCTGCGACTAAAACCCTTGCTAAATTCTCTAACCACATCGCCAAACACAATCCGTCTATGGACGGAGTGTGCATTGAACAGTTGATGGAGCCGGCGCTGGTATCCAGAATCATGTCGCAGGTTCCCGCCACAGATGTGTGGGGCGTGGGCAAAAAGATCGGTCAAAAATTGACTGGGATGGGTGTTCAAAGCATTGCCCAGCTCAAGGCCACCGACCCGCAACTAATCCGCAAGAAGTTCTCTGTCGTATTGCAACGCACGGTGATGGAGCTCAACGGGCAACGCTGTATCGGGCCGGTGGAAGAGCGTTCGGATAAGGGCCAAGTAATGTTCACCCGTTCCTTCTCCACCCCTGTGCGAACACGTGAAGCGATGGATCAGGTGATGTCCATTTACGCACAGAAAGCAGCAAGCCGTCTGGCCAGCGAAGGCCGTTACGCTAGCTTGCTCACAGTCACTGCAGGAACCAGCCGCTTTGCTACCTCGGCCGCATCATTCCCTAGCGCCCAGATACGACTAGTCAGGCCCACCCGAGATCCAATTGTGCTCACAAAGATCGCAGTAGCAGCGATGAACGAGTTGATGGAGCCAGGAATCGACTACGTCCGTGGCGGAGTGATCCTCTCCGGGCTGAGTGAACACCCCGGAGCCGATGAGCTAGACCTAGGACTACTAGGCTCAATATCGACTGAAGAATCCGAAAAAGTAAACGTCAGTGATGTCGTGCAGCAGGTCTCCCAACGGTTTGGCGCAAAGGCTATTGGCCTGGGCAGTGCCGGCCTGGCCAAAGCCCCGGAATGGTCTATGAAGCGCGAACACATGTCACCGCGCTACACCAGTGACTGGGACGAACTCTTTACCGTGCAAGCATGAAGGTTTTGGTGACACAATAACGTTCATGTCTACTGTGCTGCGTCGAATGGTGGGGCTGAGCTTGCTCGGCACACTTCTACTTAGTGGTTGTACAGCCCCCGCAGAAAACGCGGACCAGCCTACTCCGAGTACTGCTGGGCCAACTCAGCCCAGTTCACCAAACCCCTCGAGCTCCGGATCGGCTATTGAGCCTTCAGCTACAGCCAGCTCGGCCAGCCCCACACAAACGGACCCGGAAGCTGAACTACAACAGCAAGCGGTGGCGCTCGCCGACTCGATGAGCCTATCTGAACAGGCGCGGAGCTTGGTCATGGCGGGTGTCTCGGCAGACGGCGCCTCAGCGGCACACATCGCTTCGCTGAAGAAGTCGGGAATCTCTAATGCTTTTCTTCGTGGCAGGTCGCAGCTCTCGCACTCCAAGATTTCTGGCAGTGTGCGCAAACTCCACGAAGGTTTGGAAACCAACGTTCCCGATGGACTACCTGTCTGGGTAGCCACCGACCAAGAAGGTGGCTTTGTCCGGGTGCTTCAAGGGACCGGATTCACCAAGCTACCCACCGCATTAGAACAGGGTACTTGGTCCAAGAAAAAACTACGGTCGAATATTTCCACGCTCGGTACTGAGTTGTCCGAGGCCGGGATCAACGTCAACCTTGCCCCGGTAGCCGACGTGGTGCCACAGAGTTTGGGCACGGGCAACGCACCCATCGGGAAATTTGGACGGCAGTACGCCGATAATTCCGCGGATGTTGCGTCCGCGATTTTGGTAGTGAACCAAGAACTCAGAGATGCCGGAGTGCACCCGGTAGTCAAACACTTCCCGGGATTGGGCAGAGTAAGCCTGAACACCGATACCCATGCCCAGGTTACCGACACAAAAATCGGGGCAGAAAGCACCGATCTAGAACCTTTTAAGGCCGCCATTGAGCAGGACCTCGCGTGGATCATGATTTCAAACGCCAAATATACGCAACTGGATAAAGACAATGATGCACCTTTTTCAAAGAAAATCATCACCGGCCTGCTGCGTGAAGACTTAGGGTATGAACGCTTGATCATCTCCGATGATCTGTGTGATGCGAAACAGGTTTCCGCGGTGCCGGTAGGACAACGTGCGATTAAATTTGTTCAAGCCGGAGGCACGATGCCTTTATGCGTGGATGAGAATAAGTCGCTGACCATGGCGAGCGCCCTAGCAAAGCAGGCAGCAAAAGATGACAAGCTGGCGGCGCAGGTCCGCGAGGCGGCAACGCTGATTCTGGCCGAGAAGCTTCGCGAGAACTCATAAATTTTGTCTGGCTTGTTGCCGGATAAAGCTATTTTGGGCAAAGAGAAGACCCGGGCGGATCCCTACTCGCTAGGGAACGCCCGGGTCTAGCTTTTTGGTCTGCACGCTTACACGCAGACGCTGAGCTCAGGAAAGATTAGCCTTTTCCTTTGCCTTTCTTATCACCCTTGGTGATGTCCAAGACCTGTGCGCGGTCGCCGGTCTCGTTCTTCTTCTTTCCGAGCTTTCCGGTGCTGTTGTGCAGGTGCAGCAGAAGTGCCTTGGAGGCAACGGATGGATCCGCCACGGTCACCGGAATGTTGGTGCCCTTCAGATCGGTGAAGACGGTGCCCTGAGCCCCAAAATCAACCTGAGGTTCGGCAACGTTGAACTTGACCCAGTCGGTCTGATCCACGGGGATCATCGCGCCCTGATCGTTGGTGTGGTACCAGGAGTAGCTCGAAACACTGTAAGAGATTTCGGCTGAAGTTTCATCCAGTCCCAGCGCGGCAAGTGATACCGGCAGGATCGCTACGTTGGTGTCGAAGCTGTTGGTATCAACATCTCCAAGCACTCCATTGACTGGCTGCAGGTCTACCTGTGCACCGGTCGTCAGGTCGAAGGTGGCCGCTAGGTCAAGGTCGATTCCGTCAAGTGCGGTCGTGAAGGTTACGAAGTCGGCTTTGCCGTCACCGTTCGTATCGATGTTGACGTCCAACTCGGTACCGCCGGCAAGGTGTGCCCAGTTATCCCAGGTGGAGATGCCGATGTTCAGTAGTCCATCGGCCATACCGGTTACCGGCGCGGTGCTGGCTGCGCCAACGTGCTGCAAATCCATCGCGCGGGCTGCTGGAACGCTGTCCATCGACTTAGGACCGCGCTCGCTCGAAGCACCAAGTTCAAAGGCACCCAGGAGGGAAGTGACCGAGGTGGCCCCCTCGCCTACACGGATATCCTTACCCTTGAGTTTCAGCTCGGTGGTGTTTGCACCCTTCTTCAGCTTCTTGACTGAAGCGGTCATATCGGCTGCGAGTTTAGGTGCTGCCTGCACTGGAACACGCAAGGTGGGAGCCGTTGAACTGGTCAACTCAACGCGACCACTAGCATCTGATACCCAGGCGCGGGCCAGACCCTGCTGGGCGGTCTCCATAGTTGGGTCCAAAGTCTTGACCCACTTCTTGGGATCCACCTGCAGAGTAACCTTGACCCGAGTCTTGGCACCTGGTGCCAAGCGCACGCTGTTGCGATCTAACGAAAAGCTGGTGCCAGGAATCTGCGTAGCAGGCACGTAGTTGACCTTGTAGGTCTGGGCCTTGTCGCTGGTGTTCTCTACGGTGATTGAACGTGTGTCGGAGAATTTCTTCTTACCGTCAATTTCAAGGACACCGAAGACCACGCTGGTCAGATCTGCTGCCTTCGAATCGTAGGCAATGGCTGGGGTATCAAGTGCTGCCTTGGCCATGACGCGGCCCGAGCCAACACGGTTTGGACCGTAAGCCTCGCCATTAGCCGCAAAAACATCCGCTGCTGCGGTGTTCATGATGGTGCTCTTGGCTTCGGCTGCGGTGAGGTTCTTGCCCTGCATGACCAGTGCTGCCACGCCGGCAACCATTGGGGTAGCCATCGAAGTGCCGGACATGACCGCTGGTCCGTTACCGGTTCCAACGCCAACCGAGCCGATCTGCGTGCCAGGTGCTGCAACGTCGGGCTTTACTACGCCGTTAGAGCCGTGCACGCCTCGTGAGGAGGACGAATTTAAGGTGTCCTTGACGCCTGATTCGCCGGAAGCAGCGCCAACGAAGGAAGCATCTAAGGTGACTTTCAGGTCTCCTGCCTCGGCGGCTGGGCGTAGCTTATTCGAGTAGTCCAAGGTGAACTGTGCACCTGGGATATTCGCGTTGCCTGCGATGCCAGCATCAAAGAGGTTAGTTTCAGCATCTAACAGGACACCGGTGGCACCGGCGGCTTCGGCGTTGTTGAAGCGTGCGCCGGATCCACAAGGGAACTCGCCGTCTTCGCTCCACTGCAGCCAAACCCACTTTCCTTCCAGCGAACCTGATTCAAATTCTGTACAACCAAAAGCGTTGTTGGCCGGAGCCATTACTACGTCACCGCTCAAGTCGGCCGGGTCAGCAGAAGTGTAATTGAAGTTTGACGAGTACTGGCCTGCGGCGGTACCGGCAACATCGTCAGGCGCATCTACTTGGACCTTATCCAAGGTGACCTGGGATCCCACGGTGTTTGCGACGGTCAACGAGGAACGAGAGTTACCAGGTGAGCCGCCAACGTCGGTGACATCACCAGCGTTACCCGAAGCGATGACCGAAAGGATTCCAGCTTCAGAAAGGGCATCGACAATGTCATTTTCTGGGTCTTGAACCGGTGAATGATCCGAGCCGAGGGACATGTTGACCACATCGGCGCGGTCAGAGAAATCTCCGTCACCGTTTGGATCAAGCACGTAGTCCAGTGCCTGCCCCACCACCGAGGATGAACCACCGCAACCGAAGACGCGGATACCAATTAGTTGAGCTTCGGGAGCGGTGCCCGGGCCAACCTTCATTTTGGCGACTTCATCGGCGGTCAGTGAGGAGTAGTCACCTGTGAAGGTGGAACCGTCGGCGTTAACGCCGTAGCCGGCCGCCGAGCCTGCAACGTGCGAACCGTGACCTGCAGCTTCGCAGTCCAGTGGATTCGGGTCTGGGTTAGGGACTGGCTGGTAATCCGGGGCGTCGGGGTCAGCGTTGTAGTCGTCGCCGACAAGATCCCAGCCACCAATGAACTTCTTGCTGTCAATCAATCCGGAATCCGCGGTAGGCAGTTCTTTGGAAGCCTGCGCCTTCTTGTAGCCCTCAATGGTGCCTGGTCCACCAAAGCCTGAGTGGGTGTAGTCAATGCCCGTATCGAGCACTGCGATCTTCACGCCTTCACCGGTAGTATCTAGCGCGGTCCATGCGTCCAACGCTTCGGTGTCAATGACCGCACCGCGGTTAGAAGGAGACTTGGGCACGATGGCGCTGATCTTCGCGACATCTGTACGTTCGGCTAGCGCACGGAGCTCTTTGGCATCACCGGTGAGTGCAACGCCTCTCAATGCGTTGGAAGTTGTGTAGATAACCTCGGATTTAGCTTCCTTGGCCAGCTCTTTACCCTTGGACTTAACCTGGGCACGGACAGATTTAACCTTGTCCTTGTCTTTTTTCTTACCGGACTTTTTTACCTCTTTGTATGCGCCGTCGCCTTCGAGCTGAACGAATACCGAGACCTCGCCGGTGGCCTTGGCTAGTTGCCCGCTGACTTTTAGTCCTGAAAGTGTCTGGCTTTTGACGATGGGCAGTGAGGCTGCATTTTCACCGTCGGACGGTTGGGGGATGTTGGCAGCTGATGCCGGGCCTGTCATTGTGACAGCCAACGCTAAAGCGGTGGCTGAGCCCAAGATGAGCCGCGGCAATCGTGGATTGCGCCGAGTGACCATGATTCTCCTAGCTGAGCTGAAAGCGGGATGCTTTCATGTGAAGATGCAACGGTTTCCACTCACAGCATGAAGGTGCGTATTGAGTGATGACCGGAGCCGACGTCCGCTAAAACGCCGAGTCTCCTACTGTGGAATCTTAGGTGACCCACGTCATATATCAAGGGGTTATTGAATAGTGATCTTTGGGAAAGAAAAGTATTCTGCACTTGCTTCATATTCAAAACCGCGAATCACCAAGCAAAACAGCGCCTACTCAGCACCTAGTGGTCGAGGACTTTTTAGATATTTTTAATCGATTGTTACCAGTGGGTAATGGTTTCATTGCTTAGTCGCGTTCAAATGTGCGCAGAGATCGCGGGGCGGGGTCGTGAATTTAGAAATAGCGGGCGCCACATACTCCGCTAGAGCATGCTGCGCCCGCTAAATGAACTTAAATCAGCTAACTGAAGTGGCGGTTAAACACGGCCGATAAAACTGTTCACTCTTTCGTCGAGCAGTTCGATACGTTCGGCAACAACTACCATCGGGTCAGGGTAAATCGCGTTCTTTGGAGGTGGAATGCGCACATTGGTTGAGCATTCAAAGTTGGAGCAAATCATGGTGCCCAAGGTGTCACCGTCGCGTCCTGGTTGGCCTGCCCGCCGGGTGCTGAACACCCCGACGTAACAAGGAATATTCACGTCTCGGCACATGTCGCACATGGCCAGGCTGCTACGCTTTCGTGTCCCATCTGCTGAACGCAGCAATAGTGCCCGCGTTTGGCCAGCAGCGTTGCTGTGGACAAGATAACCACGCTGTGGCATTTTGGGATCGCGCCATCCAAGGTACTCAAGATTGTCCCAGTCCAACGTCGCAAAATTTTCTGGCAACGTTAGCTTCTTCGTTTCACTGCGAGAGGCATTAACGAAGGCGGAGCGAATGGTTTTTTCTGACAGTGGCTGCAAGGCAGGTCCTTAAAATGTGCTGCGCGCACTCAGGGCACAGGAAAGTTGTGTGGAAGAAGAATGTCCCATCAGCAACGAATTCACAGAAGGTAGCACAAATAAGCACCAGCAACGCCGGCGGCGTTGGCAGTGGAGTTTTGGAAGCTACCCGTCCGTCGAGGGGACGAACGGGGCAGGTGTCAAAGTGGCTTGCATAGCCGACCTCCCTACCGCGTGCCCGGGCACACAACGTCTTGACAGTGTGAGCTCCAGAGTTAAATCTGGAGTCGTGATCTTTTAATCATAACAAAGGCCACACCCAACCGGATGTGGCCTTTGTCGCTTGCGGTGCCAGGCGCCTTAGCGCCGGCCGCCCTGCCATAGCGCGTCAAAGGGGGTGTTTCCTGAGACGCGGTTTCGGATACCCTCGGTGACAAAGGTTTTCGCGGTGCGTGCAGCTTCCAACGGAGTTGCGCCCTTCGCTAATTCGGCGGTAACCGCGGCGGCCAGTGAGCAGCCTGCTCCGGACACAGCAACTTCGCCGATCTTTTTCTCACGGAGTACTTCGAGCGTGGTTCCGTCGTAGAAGACGTCAATAGCGTCCTCGCCGGCAATGCGTACGCCGCCCTTGGCGAGTACGGCTGCTCCCGAAATCTCATGGATTTTCTTGGCAGCAGCAATGAGGTCATCCTCGTTATCGATCGAAAGCCCGGAGAGCTGTTCGGCTTCGAAGTGATTCGGGGTGACGAAGCTAGCCAATGGAAGTAACGTCGATTTCAGAGCTTGGTCAGTATCTAACGCATGGCCTGGCTCCTGACCCTTACAGATCAACACTGGGTCAAGCAGTACGTTGTTCCATTTCTGGGACTGCAACGCGGTGGCGACAGTGTTGATCGTGGCTGGTGAGCCCATCATACCGAGCTTGACAGTGCCAAGCTGACCTTCGTAACAGGTCTGAATGGCTTCGAGCTGATCTGCAATGACCTGCTGATCTACTGGAACGAAGCGGTGGTTCCAAGAGTCCTTTGGATCAAAGGAAACGATGCATGTCAGCGCAACAATGCCGAAGGTGCCGAGCTCCTGAAAGGTTTTCAGATCTGCTTGCGCTCCGGCGCCTCCGGTTGCTTCCGAACCGGCAATAGTCAAGGTCAGGGCTGGGCCTGAGGTATTTGATGAAGTAGTCATAGTCCCATTTGAAGATAGTACGGAATGTATTGGTGTTTAGCTTTGCTGCCAGATGCTGATACTAGTAGCTTTTGACCAGCCCTCGGTCATCGAACCCAGCTGGTCCGCACTAGCAACGAGCAAAATCCACGGCAGTCCGTGACTGTAGGCAGCCCCGGCAAAGTTTGCAAGTACCGCACGACGTACCAAGTCCGGATTGGTTGGCGCCTGCAAATCAGGGTCTGAAAGAAGCCCATAAGTCGATCCGTAATGCATGCGTCCACGGGCTACCGGGCGGTCGAATTCAGCGACTTCCACGACGTCGTAATTGTCCATGGGCGCTTCAAAAACGCTTGAGGTTTCCGCGAGTTTGACTACCTGCTCAACATCATCTGGTTTTGCAGCCAGCAGATTCATCGCGGAAGTTTCATTCCAGCCTGCCGCTTTAAGCGATTCTGCAACCTCCGTATTTGGTGCCCCGAGCAAGATCAGACGACGGTACTCGCTACTTGGGCTCCAACCGCTGGTCGGCCAATAACGTAGAAGTTCCGGGTCTTCACCATTGATGTCAACGGAGCGTAGCTGACCGGTACTCGGGAATGTGGCAATGCGATCGCGGAGCAGGGCATAACTCTCGGTCCACTGCGGCAGGGGAGTCGCGTTTCCGCTCATAGTGACATTAGCTCCTAAACACCTTGAAAATAATGGATCGGTACCTTCGACTTTACGCCTTAAAGATCGTGAATATGCAACGGCGAAGCCCGCGTGCTGATAGGTACTTATCGTGAGCTAGCGCAGGGTCTATTGCGCAAGGGGCAGGTAGCTGGGAAGACCCGTGTGCGCCTACGGAAATGGTAGCTAAGAGGCTTTGGCTTTGCTGGACCGATGTTCATAGGCAGATTCAACGGTCGAGGTTGTTCGTTCCTGTATGGAACTCGCACCTGAATCCATTAGGGAGAGCACATCTTCAAAGAGCGAACGTACTACCGGCAGTCGGCAGAGGATGGCGAATTTGCCAATAACCGGGGCTATGCTGCGCATCAGCGCACGTGAACGGCGCTGATTGGGAGAACTGTCGTAGGCCCAAGTCGAAAAGATCTGCCGTGACAGCAGCCAGAGAAATCGGGGTAAATCACGCCGGATTGCCAGCGGGGGAAGCGGACGTGCTCCAACAACAACGCTTTCCCATAAAGTCATCTCGATCTGTGTGAGTTCGCTATTTTCGAGGTCTCTTGAGAGTAAAACCTTGAGAAAGGATGGCCCGAAATCGTGGTATTTCTCCATCACCTGCACGCTGGCGTCGAAGGCAATGCGGATATTCGCCTCTAAGGTGTTGCCTTCGTCGAGTTGTGCACTGCATAACTCAAATTGCTCGGTCCGCAGCGCGATGAGCAGTTCAAGAACTATGTCTTCTTTTGACCCGAAGTAGTAATAAGCGTGTGAAAGTGAAACTCCGGCACGCAGCGCGATAGCACGCATGCTGGCGGCCTGATATCCGTCTTCGGCAAACGCGTCCAAAGCCGTGCGCAGTAGTTTGGCTTTGGTTTGTTGTCCTTTGCCGGTGCGTGGCTGATTCAGCGGAGTTGGCTGGCTAAGAGTTCCCATACTCTATTGAGTGTATCTAAATATTGAACGCGTTCAAAAAGCTCTCTAATTTGCTGCAAATGATGCGGGTCGAGTCACGACCATTTTTCTTTCCTCGATTTCATATTTTGAAGAGTGCAAGGTGAGATGGAAGATTAAGTATTTTGTGCTTCAATAAACCTAGTTACCGTGAAGTAGGTCACTGGAGTGGGTTGAGGTCTTCATGGGATACTTACTAGGTAAGTGCTAATACAGCGGGACAGCGCTCCGGCACATCATGACAGGTCAGCAAACTATTGTTGATTAATCAGGTGTCGGTCCATGCGGAGTCTTGGCGAACCACTTTTAACGAGGAAATTTTTATGGGCGAACCGAACGCCAAACCAATAAGTACCCGAGCCTCCAAAGCGATATTTGCCAGCGCCGGATCTCCATATTTTTCTGCAGTGCTCGCGCTCATGGGCGCCATAGTCATACTCTCCAATATCGGAGCCTCAAAGGGCGTGACTATCGGGCCGTTCATCACCGATGGCGGTTTCTTCCTTTTTCCCCTGGCCTACATTCTTGGCGATGTGATTTCGGAAGTCTATGGGCTCAAAGCTGCTAGGTGGTCTATCCTGGTCACGTTTGTACTAGCGTTCTTTGCGGTGTTCGCCTTTTGGATCATGATTCAGTTGCCGTCGGCCGAATTTTACGACGGGCAAGAAGCTCTCGAACGTACGCTAGGACCTATCTGGCAGATTGTTCTGGCATCAGGCTTGGGCTTTCTCGTCGGACAGCTGGCCAACTCGTGGGTCTTGGTCCGTATGAAGCAACGATTTGGCGAACGTGGACTGGTAGGCAGGCTCATCGGGTCAAGTGGTGTCGGAGAATTCCTTGATACCTTGATTTTTTGTGCCGTGGCGGCACCTGTCATCGGAATCACCGATATGCCTAACTTCATCAACTATGTAGTGGTCGGATTCGTCTACAAGACGGCGGTGGAAATCATCTTTGTACCGGTCACTGCGCTAGTAATTCGTTGGTTCAAGAAGCGTGAACCAAGTTATGCAGCACCCGCACCAGGTGTCTAAACTCGATTTTCAATCAGCAGTTAGGATGACAGCCAAGTAACCTCGTGCTCGCTAAGCTAAATAAATGAGCTCAGGCGACAGGCAAATCGAAACCGACGAACTGCTGATTGGCTATGCAGGGCAGGCTCTTTGTGAACCAATTAGTTTCTCCGTGCAAACCGGAGCCGGGTTGGGGATTATCGGTCCAAACGGGAGCGGTAAATCGAGCCTCATTCGAACCGTGTTAGGACTGCAACCAGCGGTTTCCGGGACTGTCATTTATTGTGGTTCCCCCTTAGATGAAGGTTCGGCGCGGTTTCGTCAGGCAGTCGCCGTCCAGGTCACCGACGGTGTGTTTTTTGAAGAATTGACGGTGGCTGAACATCTTGAAATGGTGGCCCGTGGTCATCGGATCAAAGCGTGGCAGGCAGCGGTCGACAACGAGCTAGAATTTTTTGAACTCACTGAAGTGACGCAGCATCTACCTCAGGAGTTATCGTCTGGCCAACGGCGCAAACTACTGTTGGCGGCCGCCTTGATCCGCCCGGCGAGCTTACTCATCTTGGATGAACCGGAGCAACGGCTAGACCAGCGCATTCGAACTAAGCTCTATCGAAGGCTTCGTCAATTGCGTGCCAAACAGGTAACCCTGCTCGTGGTTACCCACGACCCCCAGCTGATTCGTGAATGTCTTGACGAAGTAGTGCTGTTGGATGGCGATCAGGTGCAAACGATTGACGCGCAGTCAGGGGCGTTGTGGCTTGAACGCTAAACGAGCCTCCGAGGTAGAACAAACCTATGACCCCAGAGAACTGATCCGCACAGTCAAGAAACTTCGGGATCGCTCAGCCCGCATCGACGCATTCTCCGATGGGTATATCTGGGTGCTGTTAGCGGTTGTCGCACTGGTCTATTTGTTTAGCGCACTTTCCGGGGTGATCTTCGCGCTGCAAGGTGCAGCGGGAAATGCAACGCGACTGCCCAGCGCCGTCTGGGATTTACAGGAACTGACGGTGGCCCTACTCCCAGTCATGCTGCTGAGTTGTTTTAGGGGACTATTATATCTGGGCCCCTGTGGTCTGCGGCCCGACAAAGCCGCCTGGTGGTTACCACTAGCGGTGGATCTCAGAGGGATACGAAAACGTTCATTTTATAATGCACTCATCCTCGGCGCTCTGCTCAACAGCTTTATCGGAATCTTGTGGCTGGCAGGCCTCTTTACTCTTTCTGGTCGTTTTGAAGTTCAGGTGTTCTTCTTTGGTTTAGTTTTCTTCGCCGTGACGGGAACTTTGCTCAGCGCGATTGCAACTCATGCGCAAATAGCTGCGCAGGCGCGGGTAGTACGCAGAATCTGCCGTCTGCTCTTGACGCTCTTTGCTATGGGACTGAGCATTTCGTGGAGCCTGTTACTAACTGAGAACGCATGGGCCCAAGGTGCTTATGGGCTGCTTGGAGACCTGGCCTTTGACCCAGGTTTCTGGGCCTCTGGCTGCGTGGGGGCACTGCTGCTGGCAACCATAGTTATTTGGCAGGCAACGCGCAAAATAGACCAAGTGAAGGCCAATAGCCTACGACTGGCGGGGCAGAAACAGAATGAGCTTGTCGGTTCTTTGGCTCAAATGGAATTGAGCGGGATGCTACCGGCTACAGAATCCGTAGGTCCCCGATCAAGAAATTCTTGGCATCGGCCGTTGCGCCACCTGCCAGTGGTTCTCCAGATTCTTCTATTGCGATATCTGCGCGGAGGATATTGGCGTGCACCAGGAAACTTGGTATTGCTGACTGTCGCACTGGTTTTAGCGGTACGTTCCATCGCTAACCCACTGGCAGTGACCGGATTTTTTGTGTTGCTGTTATGGGTGCTGACGGAGAGCTTCGGCCGGTTGAACCGCCCACTGGCCAGCGCGCCAGGGTTGGCACAGATGTTGAGCCAGCCGCGCACCGCCTTAGTCCGCCCGGCCATTGGATTCACGCTCTGCATGATTCTCGTAATTTTGAGCATCTGTTCGTTGCTTCCGTTAGCACTAGGCATGATCCCCACAGCGAACCTTGGATTTTGGGTCCTTGGCGTATTGGTGGCCGCCAGCGGTACGAGTGCTGCTGCCTGGGGCCGAGCCACGCGTGGAGAACGTGACTGGGAAGCACTGATTCTTGGTGCCAGCAATGAGATAAACACCGGTTCGCTGATGCTTATCGAACTCAGGTATTTCCTCCAAGCGGTAGCCTCGGGGCTGCCCCTGATCCTGCTGTTGCTAACACCAGTCTCAACCGTGCCATGGGGAATCTGGGCGTTCGGATTGCTGTGCGCTTACCCGGGCTACGCGGCGCTGCGACGAGCCGGTGAATCAGCAACCTCACATCCGGTAACTAACGGCCAATAAAGCGCAACGGCGGGTATCGATGATTACTAAATTTCATCGATACCCGCCGTTATCAAAGAATGCAGTTAAAAGTTAGGCAGGCAGTCCTTGTGGATCGGGGTTGCCGGCGTAGTACTCCGACATGACCTTTGCCTTCAGCTCGAAGAAGCTACCGTCTTCAATAGCGTTGCGTGCCGAATCTACCAAGCTGACAGTGAAGTGCTCGTTGTGGATCGAAATGAGCGTGTGGCTGAGCAGTTCTTTGGACTTGTGCAGGTGGTGAATGTAGGCGCGAGTGAAGTTCTGGCAGGTGTAGCAGGAGCAGTCTTCAACCAACGGGGTGAAATCGCGCTTGTACCGGGCACCGGAGAGATTAAACCGTCCGTGTGGCGTGTAGAAGGCGGAGTTCCGGGCCACACGAGTGGGAGAAACACAATCAAAAGTGTCTGCGCCATTTTCGATAGCCGTAAAAATGTCATCTGGCTCGGAAATTCCCAACAGGTGGCGTGGCTTGTTTTCCGGAAGTTCTTCGGAACACCACCCCACGATGGTGCCAAGGTTTTCTTTCTCTAGGGCGCCGCCAATACCGAAACCGTCAAAAGCCATTGCCCCGAGATCTTGGCAGGCCTTACGGCGCAGGTCTTCATATTGAGCACCTTGAATCACACCAAACAGAGCTTGGTACTTTTTGCCCGCACGTGAATCGGTCAGGGAAAAATGCTCAGCAATGCAACGTTGAGCCCACAATCGGGTGCGTTCCAAGGACTCCACCTGATAACCGCGGGAGTTCTGTAAGGTGGTCAGCTCGTCAAAAGCGAACATGATGTCGGCACCAATCTGGTGCTGGACGTTCATCGAAATTTCTGGGGAGAAACGGTGTTTGCTGCCATCAAGGTGGGACTTGAACCAGACCCCATCATCATCAACATTTGCTAGGCGTTCTTTGCCTGGAGCAACCGCGTCATCCGGGCCAGATTGGTCCACGGATTTCATATCGATGACCTTCTTGAAACCCGACCCGAGGCTCATTACCTGGAAACCACCGGAATCGGTGAAGGTAGGACCTTCCCAGCTCATGAACTTGCCTAGGCCACCGGCTTCGTCGAGGATGTCGGAACCGGGCTGCAAGTAGAGGTGGTATGCATTGGCAAGCACCGCTTGCGCGCCGAGCTCTTCAACCTGTACCGGGGTTAGCGCCTTGACGGTGGCTTTGGTGCCGACCGCAATAAAGGCAGGGGTTTTGATTTGACCATGCGGGGTATTGATCACGCCGGTACGGCCCAACATCGGCTCACCCTCCGGAGAGGTCAGGCGTGTACCCACCTCAAAACCGAACTCGGCTTGGCGGGAATGCGGGGTGCTGGGGTTAAAGTTCTTCTCGGACACGTAACCAGTGTGCCGTATCAGGTGCCGGGTGAGGAAAACGACAGCCCAAAAGTGAGCCAAAACCTAGCGTTCGACTTGGTCAAAGACGAATAATACTGTTAACGGCACTGTGTCGTAAACGACGGAAGGATCTAGTGAATTTCCAAAATTTTAAGGAATCCGCACGTTCCTTGGTGACCTTGGGTCCTGCTCGGAAAGATCACTGGATCGGTCTACGCACAGGTATCGGCGTCTTCGCGCCACTGATTTTTTTACTCCTCATCAACCGGTTAGACCTGATGGTCTTTGTGGTCTTTGGTGCGTTCACCGGCGTTTACGGTCGTGTTGATGGGTACTGGAATCGGTTGCGCATGCAGAGCCGTTCCGGATTGCTCTTCTTCGTCGTGATTGGGTTGGCGCTGTGTGCCTCCACTTTCTGGATCGACCACGATAACCCCGAGTTCAAGGCCTGGCAGATTGTCGGAGCCACCACGTTGGTAGCCGGTATCTGCTCCGTAATTACGGGATATCTGCGGTTGCGTCCAGGCGGCTCTCTGTTTCACATCTTCGCCTTCGCCGCAATTGCCTCGATTGCTAAGCCGGCGCCCTTTGGCGAAGCCATGTTTGCTGCGGCAGCTACGATTTTGTTGGCGCTGTTCATTGGCGCCAGTGGGGCCTTGGGTCAGTGGTCAAGTCTGTGGAAACGCACACCCTTGCCACCGCTGTCAGATAACGTACGCAAGGCGATCTGGTGGGAGGGTTTGTTCTATGTGCTCACCGCCGGCGTAGCTGGCGCATTAGCGAATATTGTCGGTAGTCAACTTGAAGCTGGCCACAATTATTGGGCAATGGTCGCCGCTGTGGTGCCGTTGGCAGGGCACACTACGGCTCTGCGCGTACGTCGCGGCGTACACCGTGTGCTCGGCACGTTGGCGGGCATGCTGCTCATCGCGCTGCTTATCGTGCTGAACCCAGCCATGTGGATCCTCGTGGTCTTCATTGGGCTATTTCAGTTCTTGGCCGAAATGCTGGTAATGCGCAACTACTTCCTTGCTCAGGTATTTATTACCCCACTGGCTCTGGTAGGCACCAGTCTGATCACCGGGTTGTCCACCGCGGTGATGTATGACCGTGTAGTTGAAACGGTCATCGGTTCCGCGGTGGGCATCCTTGGTGTGCTCGTTGGTAGCTGGTTCGGCAAGCGCATGCGCCCGCGCCTAGGTGTTTCCGAGCAGGGTTAATAATGATCTACTTAAATATTGATTCCGACATGGGCTAATGCCTGTCGGAGAATATTTTCTCGACCCCCGGCGAACTCACCTTGAATGTCTTCGCTCAGCGCTTCGGCGGGGGAGAGCCAAGTCAGTTCGAGGGCGTCTTGACGCGGAGTTGATTCACCACGTACCGGAACGATATAGCACATCGCTACGGCATGCTGACGGTCGTCAGTCAGTCCAGTTTCACTGGGCGAGGGGAAATACTCAGCAACGGTGAAAGGTACCGGAGACGCTGGGAGCTGGGGGAGCACCATGGTGCCCAGATCCTTTTCAATGTGACGGATCAACGCCGCCCGAATCGTTTCTCGGTACATCACACGGCCGGAAACGAAGGTGCGTAACATCTGCCCGGACTCATCCCCGGTCAGTAGCAGGCCCACCTCGTTGACATAGCCCAGTGGATCGAGGCGCACGGGGATAGCCTCAACATAGAGCATCGGAAGACGTTGGCGGGCTTCGTAGAGGTCTTCTTCGTTGAGCCAGCCTGGATATGGGTCGGGCGTACGCACATTCATAGAACCATCTTCATACATAATTGCTTGTGTGTGGTGAACTTGGCGCTGTGTTGCGTAATTCACTGCCAATGCGCACCACCCGCTCTAGTGCGTAAAAAGTGTGAACTGTAGGATTAGTTGAGTCGTCTCATCAAATTTGGCGGCTTCTCTCCCCCGACTTCTCTCGGAAGCAGTGTCCTGCCTTGACGAACGCCCCAGAGCGCTTGAGCAAAAAGAATTTCACCACGATTGCGGTACTGATCGTATCTAGCTTCGTGGTCATCCTCAACGAGACCATCATGAATGTGGCACTGCCTGTGCTGATGGTCGAATTTGACGTCACCGCTGACGCGATCCAGTGGCTGGCAACTATCTTCATGCTCACCATGGCCGTAGTTATCCCAATGACAGGCTTCCTCTTGCAGGTGCTGAGCACCCGCAAGGTTTTCCTCTTGGCGATGGGCATGTTCGCCTTAGGCACCACACTGGCCGCGTTGGCGCCAGGTTTCGGAGTACTGCTGGTAGCCCGCGTCATCCAAGCCTGCGGTACCGCGGTGATGATGCCATTGCTGATGACCACGATTCTTGATCTGGTTCCGCCAGCACGACGTGGCGTACTGATGGGCAACGTCTCCATCGTCATTTCCGTGGCACCAGCCATTGGCCCGACGCTGTCCGGTTTGATTCTGCAGTACCTGTCCTGGCGTTTCATGTTCATCGTGATCATCCCAATTGCTATCTTGGCGCTGGTTATCGGCACCCCACGATTGGGTAATGAATCCGGGCAGGCAAAGACCCCATTGTCCGGGCTTTCAATCTTATTGGCGGTACCCGGCTTCGGTGGCCTAGTCTTCGGGCTGAGCCGGTTGTCTGCCGGTGGCGCCTCGGCACTAAATGTGGGAATCCTTATTCTTGCGGTGTTGTGCTTGGCAGCATTCGCATTCTTGCAGGGCCGATTGCAGCGCGAAGATAAAGCGCTATTGGACCTACGCCCACTGACCTACCGCGATTTCACGCTGTCGCTGGTGCTGATGATGTTTGCGATGGTGGCATTATTCGGCGTAATCATTCTGCTTCCAATGTTCTTCACCAATGTGCTTGGAATGGAGACTCTGACTACCGGACTGATCATGCTTCCTGGTGGCTTGTTGATGGGTATTCTGGCTCCATTTGTCGGCAGAATGTATGACAAAGTTGGTCCTCGTCCACTGGTAGTTCCCGGTGCGCTGGTGCTCACCGCGGTGTTATTTGCCTATGCATTGATTCTGGATTCCACCACGCCAATCTGGCTACTGGTAGTGCTGCACCTGGCGATGAGCCTAGGTATGGCACTGATCTTCACCCCGGCCTTCACCACGGCGCTCAACCCACTGCCACACCACTTGCACTCCCATGGTTCGGCCCTGCTCTCAACCTTGCAGCAACTCGGTGGCGCGATGGGTACCGCGTTGGTAGTCGGCGTGGTTGCTGCGACCACAGCTTCAAAGCTTGCTGCCGGAAGCGACGAGCTTGTCGCAACGGTGGAGGGATTCGCTCCTGGTTTCTTCGTGGGAGCTGCTTGCGGCGTGGGAATCCTGGTCATCGGTTTCCTGATGGGTGGCAAAAAAGAGCTTGCGGCTCAGGAGCCTGAAAACGCTCCGGCAATGCACTAATTCAGTTTTTATGGCGGTGCCAATGGCCATCGGATTCCGGGTTTCCCGGAAACTGGTGGCCATTTCCGTCTGAACAAATGCTAGGTATCCTAGACGCCACTGGGACAGCCTGGCCTGATGAAAAAGCGGCCAGGCTCATTCAAGCGGGCAGTTTAGGTGTTTAGTGCTGGAGCTCGCTCGTACCTCATGAACGAGTTTGAATGGCAGTACCAAAATACCTGATGAACAGGAATAGTGTTGACGTATACACCGGCGTCACACTCTGAGGAATAGGAAAGAAAATGTCACTCAAAGAGCAGCTTCGAACAGACAGCATCACGCAGCTGAAGGCAGGTAACAAGATGGAACTGACCACCTTGCGCAATGTCTTGGGCGAAATTGAAACTCGTGAAAAGTCTGGCAAGACTCCTACGGAACTGAACGACGCGGAGGTGGAAGCGCTCATCCGCAAACAGGTTGCTAATCGCCATGAAACCGCGAAGACCTACACCGACAAGGGGATCTCCGATCGAGCTGCGGCTGAAATAGCTGAGGCAACGTTCCTTGAAGGATATTTACCTCAAGCATTGAGTGATGATGAGGCTCGTTCGATTGTTGATTCGGTGATTGCTGAGTTGTCTGCCGAACGTGAGCTGACGATGAAAGATATGGGCTCCGCAATGAAGCTAATCAACGCTCAGGTCGCTGGTCGCTACGATGGTAAAACTCTTTCAACGCTTGTTCGCGCAAAACTCGCCTAAACATGTAATTGGTGGTCGGAAGGTAAACTTCTGACCGCCAATTTTTTTGGTTAACCTGAGAGCTGGGGTATACGCCGGTAGTTGTTGAGGATCTTGTGCAACCGTTAGGGATCCAACGATGGCTTCGGCGTTTTGCCATCTCAACTAACGGATACTTCTCAAATCTCCTCGCGAAGGTTAGGCTAAATTTCACGTCAACAACGCTCAAAAGGGGATTTGATGGAACTGCGAGATACCGTCGCGCTCGTCACCGGAGGACTATCCGGTCTGGGACGAGCTACAGCACAAAAACTTGCCGAGAGGGCCACGCACGTGGTGGTGCTGGATCTTCCTCGTGAAGATGGTGATGAAATTGCGGCACAGATTGCTGCAAATGTTCGCTATGTTCCTGCTGATGTGACCCAAGCAGAAGATGTGGCTGCTGCGGTGCAACGAGCCACCGAACTCGGGCACCTGAGAACCGTGGTGAACTGCGCAGGAGTGGCCACTCCAGGAAAGGTGCTCGGACGCGAAGGCGTTATTCCACTGCAGAAATTCGCTAAGGTCTTGGAAATTAACGTCACCGGTACCTTTAACGTGGTGCGTCTGGCGGCTGAAGCTATGGCACACAGCGAAGCGGTTGTCGACGCAAACGGCACCAGTGAACGCGGAGTGATAATCAATACCGCGTCGGTGGCCGCTTTTGATGGTCAGATTGGTCAGCCCGCCTATGCTGCTTCTAAGGGTGCGGTGGCCGCAATGACGCTGCCTTTGGCTCGCGAACTGGCAGCTCACCAAATTCGAGTGATGACTATAGCACCGGGAATCTTCCACACGCCCATGATGGATGGACTACCGCAAGCGGCTCAGGATTCGTTGGGCGCACAGGTGCCTCATCCGTCTAGGCTGGGACGTCCCGACGAGTACGCGGATCTAGTGGCGCACATTGTTGCCAACCCAATGCTCAACGGTGAAACGATCCGACTCGATGGTGCCATTCGGATGGCCCCACGTTAAGCTTCGGCGCGTAGCCCACGCTGGATTCGATGTTCTGCGTGAGCTATGTGGAACCGTCGGCTTTCGGCACAGATAAAGACGATTATTGCCATGAAGACCAATAACGCGGCAAACCATAGAGGTGCGCTTTCTTGGCGCCAAGCACTGAACGCGGCCGATAACATGCCGAGGCCGAAACCTGCGGCGAAGGCGTGACGGCCGCGTTCTGTCTGCGCGAATGCTGCCGCCAGCAGTGTCACCACAACACTTACGATACTGATCCACAGTAAGTGTCCTGAGCTGTTCCAGCCGGCGGCGGAGAGCCACAGCTGCACGGTGAATACCAGCGAAAAACCACTGAATAAGCTCACGGGTAGATCGGTGGCGATGCGCTCTAAATGATTACGCGCGGTATGTCGATTCATTTGGAGCATCCCATACAACCCGAAGCCGGTAGCCAAAGTTGCAAGTATCGCTCCTGGCCAAAGCAAAAAACCGGCGGTAAAGGTCAGTGCACAGGCCATCAACGCTGCGGCGGAGAGGCCATAGACGGTGATGGCTCGTTGCCTCCGTGAGGAAAGCTGATGCGGCAACACCGAATAAATGGCGCTGGCGATCATCAGCACCGCAATGGCTGGCCAGATGAATGCCAAAATTTGCGAGGTGTCCAAAATGTTTGTTCGGGAACCAAAGCTGGTATCCAGCGCAGCATTTAAGGAAGTGATCAGTAAGAGGACTGCGGCTAGTCCAAAAAGTCCGGAACGAACCTTGTCAAAGGTTTCTACTGCAGGATTTGGACGACGGTCAGGAGCGGCGTAGGGCAATTGCAGGCTCTGCTTTTGTGAGGCGGCGGCAATAGCCTGTTGGGCTGAGTCCACTAGCGAACGTAAATTCTCGGTGGGCTGCGGCTCTGCCATCGGTTACCGTCCTTAGCTGTGTGCTTCAAGACCCCTGACGCTACTCGTCAGGTGTGTGCAACAGCCTAGGATAATCCACTGGCTTTTAGAAGAGGGGCTTGGTCTATGGCGCTTCTATTAGACGTTGTTGCGAGCTGAAACTACGCGGTTTTCCGGTGAGTGGGTCGGTAAAAGAAATTGTGTGGGCCAGCAGCTGTAATGGGCGAGAGTAGTCATCGGGAGCCAAATCCCACAGTCGCGGATAAAACGCATCATTGATGATGCCCAGCCCCAGAGAAGCTAGATGGACACGTAACTGGTGGGTTTTGCCGGAGAGCGGGTCCAGATCCATCATGGCTACCTTCAGGCCCGTATGGTGACCCTTGCTAGTGCCGATGGCCCCCAAAGAAATTTTGGTTTGTGCGTTGGGTACGCCCTCTTCAACCGAGGAACGAAGTTGGCCCTTAAGCTTGGCCATCCGGTTTTCAAAGACCAAAGGCATTGACTGCAACAGCGCATCTAATTCTTGGGCAGTGCGGACGTTGGGGTGTTCTCCATTAGCTTCGAGCACCCGACCGGTCTCTAGGCCTGTCCCAGGTTCTAGAGCAACGACCGCCTGATATTTTTTGGAGATCTTCCGATTTTCAAAAAGCAGTTGATAGGCGCCGCGAGTTTGCGGGTTTGCCGCGAACAAGATCACGCCGGCGGTGGCACGATCCAATCGGTGCATGGGAACCAGATCCGGGTTCCCTACTTGGTTTCGCAGGCGGACCAACGCGGATTCCTGGATGAACCGACCTCCGGGAGTGGAAGGCAAAAAATGCGGTTTATCCAAGGCTATAAGGTGTTCATCTTGATGCAAGATTTTTGCTTCAAAGGGGATCGGAGTTTCTGCCGGCAATGACCGGTAATACCAAATGAACTCGTGTTCTCCCAGTGTGGTGTTGATGTTCAGTGGAACCCCACCGAGACCAACGATTTCCTGCTCGTCAAAGCGGCGCATGAGACCGTCCGGATCCACATGGCCGAAGCGTTCCAGCAGGTAGTCTGCGACGGTGTCCCATGGCCCAACCTTGGGCACACGCAAACGTGTTGCATTGACGCCGTTACGTACCGGGAGTGGGGAGAGCATAGCCATAAGGGCTATTCTTTCATTTCCTGGCACGCGGGGCAGTAATAGCAGTCTCGTTCTAGCCCGGTATTCTGTGCGGCAAGTTTAAACAGCTGAATTTTAGTTCCGCAGCGTAGACACGGTTTTGCTGCACGCCCATAAACCCACAGCGGCTCTCTGCTGTGCGGATCCCCGGTAGTGACCCGTTTGCCACGATCTTTGTTAACCTGTAGCAGCCGGTGGGAGAGCTCAACAATCCGCGCTAAATTCTTGACCCTACCTACCGGCGTCAACGGGTGGGTCCTGGCTAGAAACAGCACTTCACAGCGGTATACGTTACCGATTCCGGCCAGCAAACGTTGGTCCAACAATGCGTCGCCAATGCTTCGCTCGGGGTCAGCCAATAGGTTCTTTCTCGCCTGCTTAGAATCCCAATCAGCGCCTAACAGATCCGGTCCAAGGTGGTCGACTAGGTCTTGCTCTTGGTCGGTAGGAATCAAATCCACCTGAGCAATATCAAAACCGACGGCGGTGGCATATTCGGTATAGAGAACTACTCGGGCCGTATGCGCTGGACGTTTCCAACGCTCGGCAGGAGAATACACATCCCAACGGCCCTCCATTAATAAATGAGAATGTAGCGTCACCGGCTGAAAATCGCTACCGGCAGGTGGGACTAGGCGCATCAGCAGGTGTTTGCCTCGCGGGCGGACCGCGTCAATCGTATAGTCTCTCAGATCCGTGGTGGCTAACTGAGGAACTCGAAAGTCACTGCGTAGTAGCTTGTGGCCGGCCAGGGCATGATGCAACCGAGCGGTGGCACGATAGACGGAATCGCCTTCGGGCATGAACCCTCCTGAACTTGTAGTGATTAGCGGCGGAACCGAATTCCCTGTGGAGTGGAATAAAATCCTGCGGCAAGTAGCGGAGCTGCCAAAGGATGTGAACTGACCGATTCGCCATTGACCGTGGCCATGGCAATCTTGTCTACCTTTGCGGTGCGCAACGTCGTCACAAGTTCAGATGCGAGCAGCTGCCACGCATCTTCTGAATGCTCACCAAAGGTTAGTACGGTTCGGCCCCCACGTTCCAAATAGAAACAGAGCGAACCGTCGAGCAATCCGACTAAAGCGCCAGCCTTACGTCCCGGACGGTGCCCGGTATCGCCCACCGGCCAAGGCAACGCGCCACCATAGGGATTCGCCGGGTCTGTGGAAGCTAAGACAGTGGCCGTGGGTTTGCGGCGTGGATCATCAGCTAACACAAAACCGCGTAAACGGTCGATGGTATTGGAAGTGGAGAACTGGGCGGCACCGAGTTTCTCGATGAAGTATCCGCGGCGGGCGTGGCCTGCTTCTTCGAGTTTGGACAGCACGCGGTACAGCTGTCCAAATCCTCCGGGCACAGCTTCGGCAGCGACCGAACCCCGGGTGAGAACGCCGTAGCGCTCTAGGAGCACCTCGGCGGTGGCATGGGCGGCGATGGTCAGGTCCGTGACCGGAGGCGGGAGTAAAGCCCACCTTGCACCACCACGGACCGAACGAGCGGACTGCCCTGCTTGTTCGCGAGCCAAGCGGTTTAATCCCGATAACCTGTTAAGTCTTGCCGCGCGTGCTCGCGGGGCAGGCTTAGCGATTTTATGCGCGGTGCTGCCACCTGCAAGGTAACCACGCACCGGAGTGAGTGTGTCCGGGGAGATGAAACCGGCCCAGAACAGGTTCCAACAGGACTCGGTGATTTCTTGGTTGCTCGGTGGCACCTCTTCGCTGTGGTGTAGTAGCGCCGCAATTTCTTCGGTGAAATAAGCACCGGTACTTTGAAATGAGTTCAGCACCTTTAAGTCCAGCGCGCTCAACTCGCTGGTATTTCCCCCGGGCAGGGTGAGCGCCGCATGTTCGGCGGTGTGTAAGGACAGCCATCCGTCCTTGCCTCCGGCGGCTCCCGCACCACAAATCAGAACATCACCGGAGCTAGTTAATTCATCTAACCAAGCACTCTGATAATTGCGTAGTCGGGCTGGAAGAATGAAGGACTCAAGCGCGGAGGCAGGAAGATCTGCGCCAGCTAATTGAGCAATCACTTCGTAGACTCCATCGCTTCCGGTCAGCTGGGAGGCGACCTGCTGCCAGGTGGGTAAGAACCGGGCATAGGTGGCTTGGTCTACCGGTTCCACCTCGGCACGCAAAGCCGCTAACGAGCGGGTGCGGATAGTGCGCAATACCTGGATATCGGTATATTCATCCCCCGAAACACCGTCCGGGACTAGCTCTAAAGGACGGAAAGCTCCTAGCGATAATCGTCCGGCGGCCACGAGTTGGTCCATCACCGGACGCAGCATCGCAACACCCAGCCCCAATGCTGTTGCTAATTCGCCGGCCGTAAATGGGGTGTGAGTGCGCGCGTACCGAGAGACCAGGTCCTGAACCGGTTGTGTTGCGGGTTCCAAGAACGAGGCGGGAATTCCAGTGGGTAGCGGGGTGCCTAAAGCATCACGAAGATTAGCGGCATCTTCGATGGCTGCGTAAGAGTGCTTGCCTCCCAAACGTAGGGTGAATGCGCGGCGGGTGGCCACCAAAGCTTCGGCGTGGATTCGGGCGGTCTGCTCATCAAGTGCTTCATCCTCGTGCTCCGGATGGCGTAAGCGCAGTGCAAGCTGGGCTGCACTCATCGGTCCGAGTAGACGCAACAGATCCGCCACTCCTTCAACGCCGCTGAAGCGGCGGGTTGGCGCTAAATGTTGCAACTGGTCGCCAAGTTGCGCGATCACCTGTGCGTCGAGGACCTCGCGAACGTCGTTGCGGCCTAGTAGTTCACCAAGCAGTACCGGGTCTAGGCTGAGTGCCGCGGCACGGCGCTCAGCTAAAGGCGCATCGGATTCGTAGAGGAATTGAGCTACGTAGCCAAAGAGCAAGGATTGCGCGAAAGGGGACGGGAGTTCTGTTTGTACCTCCACCAGCCGGATGGCGCGGGAAGAAACGTGGGAGAGGATTTCACGCAGCGCAGGTAGGTCATAGACGTCGTTCAGGCATTCGCGAACGGTTTCCAAGATGATCGGGAAGTCCGGGTAGTTACGCGCTACGTCTAGTAGCTGACTGGCGCGTTGGCGTTGCTGCCATAAGGGAGTGCGTTTGGTGGGATTGATCCGTGGCAGCAACAAAGCACGCGCGGCACACTCACGGAAGCGGGCGGCAAATAACGCGGAGTTCGCTACCTGGGAGGTAACTACGTCAACGATTTCATCTGCTTCGAAAGCGAAGAGTTCAGCCCCTGGCGGTTCATCATCCATCGCGGGAATGCGCAAAACAATCCCGTCATCGGCTGCCATCGCCGAGGCATCCAGCCCCCAGCGTTCACGTACTCGGGCGCCGATGGCCAAGGCCCACGGTGCGTGGACGGACAGCCCGAAGGGGGAGTGCAGCATCACGCGCCAGTCGCCCAGTTCGTCGTAGAAGCGTTCGATGACAAAGTTTTGATGGTTCGGCACCTGACCGGTGGCGCGTTGTTGTTCGCCCAAATAATTCAACAGGTTATTAGCGGCGTACGAGTCCAGTCCGCTATGTTCCAGCCGTGAGGCGGCCTCCCCGCGTTCTTCGGCGAGCAGCCCGGCGGTAAATTTGCCTAGTTCGGCGCCCAGCTCTACCGGGCGGCCTAGCCCATCGCCATGCCAGAACGGTAGTTTGCCTGGCTGGCCGAAGGCTGGGGTGACAAGCACCCTGTCGTGGGTGATGTTCTCGATACGCCAGCTGGTAGCACCGAGTGCGAAGACGTCTCCCACCCGTGATTCATAGACCATCTCTTCGTCAAGTTCGCCCACTCGTTTGGGGGCTTTGTCATCTTCCGAGCCGGCGAGGAATACACCGAACAGTCCGCGGTCCGGAATGGTGCCTCCGGAAATCACTGCAAGGCGTTGGGCCCCGGGGCGGGCGGTGAGGGTTCCGGCATCACGGTCCCAGACCAGTCGTGGCTTCAGCGTGGCGAACTCATCGGAGGGGTACTTGCCCGAGAGCATATCTAAGGTGGCGAGGTAGACGCTGCGTGGCAGCTGCTGGTAGGGGGCTGCCCGGCGAACCGTATCAAACCAGGCCTCGACGTCCAGTTCATCCATGGCGACCGCCGCGAGGGTTTGTTGGGCCAGCACATCTAGCGGGTTGGCGGGGATGACCATTTTTTCAATGGCGCCATCTCGCATACGGGTGACTACAAGCGCGGTAGAGAGCAGATCTGCGCGGTGTTTGGGGAAGAAAATACCCTTGGAAACGGAACCCACCTGGTGTCCGGCACGTCCTACGCGTTGTAATCCGGAGGAGACAGAGTTGGGGGATTCGACCTGGATGACCAAGTCAACCAGTCCCATATCGATGCCCAATTCCAGTGAGCTGGTGGCAACTACCGCACGTAGCCTGCCAAGTTTGAGGTCTTCTTCAATTTGGGCGCGAGAATCCTTGGACACCGAACCGTGGTGCGCTCGCGCGAGCAGTGGTGCTTGAGGGTCGCTGGCCGCGCTGGATCCTGCCTGAGCCATCATTGCTGCCGGGCTGGAAGTTGCGGCGTTTTCGGCAGCGAATCCCTCACGTTCGGCGTAAATTTCATTTAGTCTGCCGGTGAGCCGTTCGGCCAGACGGCGCGAGTTGGCGAAGATAATTGTCGAGTGGTTCTCCAGGACCAGATCAACGAGTTGGTTTTCCACATGCGGCCAGATACTTGCCCCTGCTGTGGGCGAGGAACCTGGACCGAGATCGTGGGCTCCTGCCGCAGCAGGAAGGTCTGTCATGTCCTCCACCGGAACGCGGACCGCTAGTTCCCATTTTTTAGTGGATTTTGGGCGCACAATATTTGCTGGCGCAGAACCTGCAAGGAATCTAGCTACCTCTTCGGGTGGCTCAACGGTGGCCGAAAGCCCAATGCGTTGGGCAGGCACCGACAAGAGCGAATCGAGGCGTTCTAGGGACAAAGCTAAGTGGGTGCCGCGCTTGGAACTAGCGATTGCGTGCACCTCATCGATGATGATGGTGTGCACACTGGTCAAGGTCTGCCGTGCCTGGCTCGTCAGCATCAGATACAAAGATTCGGGTGTCGTGATCAGGATGTCCGGCGGGTTCTTTAACAGCTGCCTGCGCACGTTCGGGGGAGTATCACCGGAGCGCACCCCCACGGAAACCGAGGGTTGAGTGATCCCCAATTCATGCGCGGTGGCGCGGATCCCCGCCAGTGGGGAACGCAGGTTGCGTTCAACGTCCACACCCAGGGCCTTGAGCGGTGAAATATAAAGCACTTTAGTGCCGGCACCAGAGCCTTGCGTGGTTTCAGGTTCCAGCCCTGGCAGTGCTGGTTTGGGAACTTCGGCTTGGTGTAGCCGGTCTAATGCCCAGAGGAACGCCGCTAGGGTTTTACCCGAACCAGTGGGCGCGATGACCAGCGTGTGGTGGCCACTGGAGATTGAATCCCAGGCGCCTACTTGGGCTGCCGTTGGTTCGGTGAAAACGTCCGTGAACCACTGACGGGTCGCCGCGCTAAACCTGGAAAGAATCTCGTTCATGGAATTGATACTACGTTCTGATGCCGACAGTTGACACGCTGTGTGCAGACAACTGCCAGCACGAGTTCTCACGGATCTCGTTCACCGGATGGAACGCCCAGAATTGAAAGGAGCTACCCGACTTTGGATAGCCATTGTTGAGAGACTATTCGGAGGACTGAGCCTCATTTTTCGTGCGTGTATTTTGCTGTGCTCCGAAACTACGACCAATGATGTCGGCGGCGACACCGAGGGTGACAATCAGCCCTAGGTAGTACAAACGCGAGTTGTAGACTCCAGCTTGATGAATGCCAGATAACTGTTCCGATACGATCGGTAGCGCATCGACAACAAACCAGCCATTCACGACTTGTTGCTGCGGGGCTCCTTCGGTCATTAGATCGTTGCTCGACTTTGTAGCTTCGGCAACACTAATTTGATCTTCAGCCAAGGTAGGGTCTCCGACAGTGGAAAGCCCGCCGAGAGTGAAAAGCGAACAAACCGCGACAATGATCCAAACCAAGGCGCGATAGATGTTCAGGTTGAAGGCGCGTTTAAGCTTGGGTTTTGGCGTTTGAGTGTCAATTTTTTCGTCAGTTGGAACCTGGTCCATGATGTACGTCCTAGTCGATAAGTGCAAGCATTCAGGAAACTATATGGTTTAATCCAGCTTGTTTCCAGAATTACTCTACTTGAGTCAACAGACAACTTGATCGTGGATGGCTCAGACCGCAACTCATTGCTACGTGGAGAGCCGAGAACGTACGGAAGCTGCATTGATTGATATTGGGGACTGTTCACGTGAGGCAGATTCTGGTCTCCGAGAAAGAGGAGCGTTTAAACGTGGTGGTATTTGCCACCGGCGAGAATATCTTGGGCCCGGTAGAGCTGCTCGGTGAGGATGAGTCGCACCAGCTGATGCGGAAAGACCAGCTTAGACAAGGACCACTCAAAGTTCGCGCGCTGATGAACCGAGGCGTCTACGCCGTAAGCCCCGCCAATGATGATGACGACGTTGCGTGAAGAATCAATTGGGGCTCGTAGTGTGTTCGCTAGAGCAGGGGAGTCCACGTTCTTGCCACGTTCGTCGAGCAACACCACAAAATCACGGTCATCGATCTTCGCGAGGATTCGTGCAGATTCCTCGATACGCGCCGCATCGTTCTCACGCGATGAATGGTTAAGCAACTGCCACGACAGGTCAAAAGGCTTCTTCAGGCGCTTTTCGTAGCGAGCGATTCCCTCGTCTACCCAGGATTCATGTTTTTTGCCGATGGCCAAAATCTTGATCGTCATAGTTCTATTGTTCCGTATAGCCCGGGGCGGAAGCTGCGTAGCGACGTGCCCACTACGATGGAAGCTATGAGATCGTCTTGGAACTTCCGTCAGGGGCAAAAGCCTCGTGGCACACAAATATTGTGGATCATTTTTGGTCTTGTGGTTGCGATGTTCTTTTTCACCCGACGAGTGCTAGTTTCCTTGCATGTCGGTGGTTGGGCTAAAGACATGGACCAACCCACATACCAGTGGGTTTTAGATCATCAAACTCCAGCACTACAAGGTATTTCTGACTTCCTATATTTCTGGGGGTCCACCCCCGGAATGACGATGATCATGCTCGTGCTGACCGGCTTACTCTGTTGGTGGACGCGCAGCGTATGGCCATTGGCAACGGTTGCTTTCACCGCGCTGGTCTCGGTGCTGCTTACGGTCATTCTCAAAGCGAGCCTTCAAGTCATCCGTCCGCAGGGGATTCCCGGTGGACCTGCACCGCCGGAATCGTTTTCATTTCCCAGCGGCCATACACTCAACGCGGCCGCGCTAATTGGTATTGCCAGCTACCTGGCCATTGTTTACGGTCTGCAAAGATACGCATACCTGATCAGCATCATCGCGGCGCTCTTTATACTCGCCATGGGCGCATCACGCATCTACATTGGGCACCACTGGGTGTCAGACGTAGTGGTAGGACTGCTGATCGGTGCCGCTTGGGCCGCGGTAGTCGCAATCTTGCACTTCTACTTTGTGCCTCGGAAACCCGTGGTTAGAGACCCATCACGCGGATCGGTGAACCCTTAGCCCACGCACGAATATTCTCAGCCGAATCCTGATAGAACATTTCAAACTGTTCGGCAGTTACATAACCAATATGCGGTGTAGCGATCAGCCCGCGGGTACGGGACAGCTGATCAAGCACCGGCAATGGCTCAACATCAAAGACATCCACCGCTGCCAAACGCAGCAACCGGTTCTCCATTGCGGTGATCAACGCCGGGGTTTCAACAATGCGGCTACGTGAGGTGTTCACCAAAATGGCCTCGGGTTTCATCCAAGATAGTTGCTTGGCACCGACCACTCCGGTGCTCCGATCGGAAAGCTTCAGGTGGATGGTCAATACGTCGCTAGTTGCGAAGAGCTCAGCTTCCGAAACCAGCTCGACACCCACCTCTGTAGCCCGAGCTTTGGTCAGATTCTGGCTGTAAGCAATAACCCGCATACCGAAGGCAAGGCCGACCTTGGCCACGCGCGACCCAAGATTACCTAGACCGTAAACGCCGAGGGTTTTGCCTGCCAAACCCATTCCGAAGGTTGACTGCCAAGGCTCTGCCTCACCACGTGGAGACTGTGCAGAGAACAGCTCCACGTCAAGCCTGCGCGCGGCAGCCAGGATGAGCGCCCAGGTGTGTTCCACGGCGTCGGTTGGTGAATAGCCAGTATGTGAAACCACCACATTATGCAGTCCTGCGGCGGCCAAATCGATCGAACCGTTGCGTCGCCCGGTAGAAACAAGCATTTTCAGGTTGGGCAGCTTTTCGAAACGTGCCCGGGTGAACGGGGTGCGTTCGCGCATCGCCACGATGACGTCGAAGGGTTCTAGCGCCGCGCAGACCACGTCGTCTTCGTGGCCGAGGTGTTCGTTGAACACCGTGAGATCGGCGTTGAGCTCTGCAGCCAGTGCATCAAAATCTGCGAAGTCGCGAGCCGCGTTCTGATAGTCATCCAAGATAGCAATACGCATGGTCTCATCCTATGCGTCCCATGGCCCTTAGGGCCCGATAGGGAGCCTATGAGTCATGAATATGGCGGTGCCCAGCTGACCTAAGCTGGCACCGCGAAGACCTACGCTCGCTTACGAAGTGACTTCAAAGGTCAGTTGGTCGGTGAAGGTACGTCCGTGGACGTCGGTGGCTTTCACCGTTGCCATGTGCGACCCCACCGCAAGATCCGAAGGTACTTCAAACCGCCACAGGTGGGTGGTCTTCTCGGCCAGACCGCCACCATGCACGAACTGTTCGGCGATAGCTACCGGATCGGAGAACTCGGCGCCTACGCGTGGACGTTCACCGTTCAATTGCTGGGTACGTTTAGCAGTGGCTGATGTTGCGCCATCAAGGCTCACCTCAACTTTTGAGCCGGTACTTCCCATCCAGAAGTTTGTGGTGAGCCAGGTGTCCTTGGACAGATCTGCTTGGCTGACCGTTAGCGGATCTTCCAGTGCGCTCACGGTGCCACGTGGCTTGGTGATGTTTTGCTCGTACCACGTGCGGTAGAGCGGGGTGTTAAGTCCCAGCGACATTTGTTTTGAGGTATCGCCTCCGGTAATCGTGAAGCGTTCGGTGATCTTGGTGTTTTTGATATCTAGGGTCAAGACTCCTGGCGGGGTGCCATCACGCTGGATGGATGTTGGATAACCATTGCCGGTGACCCGCCCCTCATACCACTGTCCGGAAACCGCTGGAACTGTCAGATGGGTGAACGGCAACCCATCGGCGCCCACTTCATCCTGCCATCCGGCCATCAAATCACCGGCACGTAGATTCTCCGACATGTGGGTGTGTCCACCGAGGGAAACAACTTCGCGGCCTTCGAGGATCTTATAGATTTCTTTAATCTGTTTAGTGGTGTGCTCATCGCTGTAGAAGAATTCCAATAAGGGGCTGTGCCCGGCTAAGACAATGGCTTTGTTCTTAGGAACCTTTGCAATGTCGGCGCGCAACCACTGCAGTTGTTGTTCACCAAGGTCATAGGTGTAGTCGCCTTTTTTGGCTGGAACCTTGGTGGGGTAGGCGATGGTGCTCAGCGCAACGACGTGTGTTTTTCCTGTGTCGTAGGAGTAATATTCTGGCCCAAACTGGGCGCGGAAGCTATCGAATTCGTGCTCCCCATCCAAGGAGTCATAGTCGATGTCGTGATTGCCGGGAAGGAAACGCGCCGGCCCGTTGAGCATGGAAGTTAGTTCGCGCGTCGCGGTGAACAAGGACAGCTCGTCGCCCACCAAGTCGCCGATGAACAGTGCCCCGCATCCGGTGTAGTCGGTGCGCTGCGCCAGATCGGTGAACACACCATTGCGAGCGAACTCAACTTCCCTTTGATTGTAGGTTTGCACGTCCGCGCCGATCAGGCAGCTCTGTTCTGGGTTTTGGGTGGCGGAGCTTTGGGTGAGCGGGAAGTTGACGGCTTCAGGCAGGTGGCCGGTTGGCGCGATCCCACCGTATTTGAGCTCCGGTGACCCTTGGGGAAGATGAGTATAGAAGAACTGCGCGACGTTATGTTCATCGACTGGGACCTGATAGCCACGAGGCTGGGTAACGAATATGGTCATGTTCTCAAATGCAGGAAGTTCATAGCGGCCTTGGCCATCGGTGGTGGTCACCTCGCGTCCGTTGGACACCGTGACACCTGGTCTGCCTGGTTCGTTAACATCCCGTGCGGAGTTCTTGTTACGGTCATCAAACACCACGCCATCGATGGACTCGGGAGTGATATTCGTCTGCTCAGCGTTGGCGGGAACCACTTGGACGCTGCCACGGTAGGCGGTGCTTTTCCAGCTGGCGGCGGAAGTACTGGCTTGTTCTGGAACGGGTGCGGAATTCGCCGCGGTGAGGGCGGCCGAGGTTGCGAGAAGGACAAGTGAACCTGCGGTGATCCGAAGTGGGGTGCAACGATTGGTCTTGCCGGGTTGAGCGAATGATTTCACGAACGTTCCTCCGGGGTGGTGACATTCGGTCAGTCTGTTGACCAGCCAGAGCCAACGTTGTCAGCCGGAGGTAAATAGCAGTGAGCTCTGGGGTGATGTCTAATAATCGATCTCGTAAAAACTAACCCGGTGTCTTGGGAAGATTTATCGTTTTGATTCGCCGATTGCAGGAGTAAGCCATGGATATCGTCGAGCTGTTGCTTAGTGGTCGGCGGGGGCGTCGTGTGCTTTGGGAATTTGCGTTGGACAGTGAAGCCCAGGCGCTGTCTGAATTCGCTGATCACCCGCTGCATTCGGCAATGTATTATGCGTCGTACCAAGTAGAGGCATGCCGTGGTGATTCGGTCATCACGTTTGGTCCGGGTGCGGACGAAGGACGCACCGTCACCGTGAGCGTGGAGGAACTTGCCAAGCTGATAAGCGCCACCACGCTGTTGCCGGTCACCGATCAGCTCTTGCAAAAGTCGCTGGAAAGTACTGTTGTCCATGCCAGATACTGGCAAGAACCAGATGGGGAGGACACCTTGTTAGCTGCGCCCGCGCTGCGCAACGCCTTGTGTCGGGTTGCCGAGTATATTGTGGCCTCTGGTCTCACGCAGCAGTGGTTAGCCCCGGTTGATCTGCGCACACAGTTTCATGTGGAATTTGACCAGCCTGATCCCGCCGGCTCGATGACGAGCACCGGGTCAAGCGTCTTTGACAAGCTGCTGCGATGGAAAGAGAACTTGATCCTCACCGAGGCACGTGCGCGCGCAGAAAAGCCAACACCGGTCACCGCCATGATTGGAGGTGAATGGTGGTCCAGGCCTAGTTGGGACTTGCGGGCCACTACAGGGGTGTTCACTAACCAGCAACCAATAGGAGTGAGCTGCGTTGAAGATGCCTTCACCTGGGAGCAAGCAGTCACACGGAAAGCTAGCGTTCCTCCTTCTGTCAAAGTTCTAGAAATCTCCACAGCCAACGATTGGGTGCAACTATGCCGGGACTACGGCATCGAGGTCACCGCCCATAAACGCCACGAATGGTATCGGACCACCGGACGAGACGGAGCGTGGGTGATGCCCGACTGGTTTGCGGTATCCAAAGACTATGACGGTGTACATCTGAGCATTGCCGGTTACTTGGCGCTCGCCGGAGAATGCTTGGTCGTAGACGAAAACTTTGCCACCCTGATTGCCGGATGGGATCCCGATCAAACCTACTGGTTCACCGATGAGCTGAGATTTTATGCGGAGCCGGACATTTGGAACTGTCTTGACGCTTACAACGAAGATTGTCGTTGGGAACGCATTTCAAAAAACTGACACAAGATAGCACGTCACCCAACTAGGTGCACAGGCCAAATTTTGATGAAATGGATGTCATGAGTGAAGCAAGCCAGCAGGATTTAGCCGCAGCTACCGAGGTACTTTTGCAACTTCGCTGGTCTGATCAGGATGCCCTCGGGCATGTTAATAATGCCCGCATCGTCACGCTGATGGAAGAAGCGCGAATTAGGTGGACGCGCGAAGACGGCAACACCGGACGTTTTGAATATGGGACGGTGGTCGCCTCGATTAATATCGATTACCTGCGCCCGCTCTATTACCAGCCAGAAATGCTGATCCGCATGGGAATTAGCCGCGTGGGAAACAAATCCTTTACCGTGCGCGGGATCGGTTATCAGGATGGCGAGCAGGTCTTCGATTCAACCACGGTCATGGTTCCGTTAGCTCAAGATGGCAAATCCTCACGCCCGCTCAACGATATTGAACGTGGCTGGCTGGGGGAGTCGCTGATTCCAGCGCGCAGTTAAGCCTTGCCCACTGAAAACCAGTGACCCCGAAAGAATCAGCTGATTCTTTCGGGGTCACTGGTTTTTGGCGGTTGGGAAACTTTGCTACTTGGTTTCTTCCGCGGCGTACTCGTCCAAGACTTTTTTGCCGATCTTGAAGGCAACGTTTGCTGCAGGAACCGAACAGTAGATGGCACACTGCAAGAAGACTTCTTTGATCTCCTCTGCGGTCATGCCGTTGCGCAGTGCGGCATGCACATGCATTTCCAGCTCTTCCCAGTAACCGCCGGCAATCATGGCGGTCAGCGTGATGGCACTGCGGGTGGTGCGCGGCAGGCCATCGCGGGTCCAAATGGTGCCCCATGCGTAGCGGGTAATCATTTCCTGGAATTCGTCGGTGAACTCGTTCGAATTGTTGGTGGAGCGATCTACGTGTTCACTACCGAGCACCTCGCGACGGACGACCATGCCTGCATCATAGGTGTCGCCGGGCTGACGCTGAGAATCTGACATAAGTTTTTGACCTTTCCCTAGTTGCTGGTGAAGAAATCGACCAGAATGGCGGCGGTTTCCTCGGGTGCTTCGGCCGGGGCTAGGTGCGCGGCGGAGTCAACAACGGCCGCCGTGGCCTTCGGTGCGTTCTCGGCAATAAATTGGGCATCCGCCGGAGGACAGACCTGATCCTGGGCGCCGTTGATGGCGATAATTGGGTCGGTCGTCGTTGCCAGCTGCTCGCGGACATCAAATCCTGCCAGCGCACCACATACATGGGCGTACGCAAAACGATCCGCGTCCTGCAGATTGTGCAGCAGGTCGGTGGAGATGACCGGCTCCTTCTCGATGAAGCCAGGGGCAAACCAACGCTGCGCGGAACCCGTCACCATGGTGGGGGTACCGGCCTTAGCTACGAGTTCTGCTCGCTCCATCCAACCTTCGGGAGTGCCAATCTTTGCCGCGGCGCAGATGCTCGACAGTCCGTTAAAAGTACCTGGGTAATCGACCGCCAGCTGCAATGCGACCGCGCCTCCAACGGAAACTCCGGCGTAGAACAGCTTGCTGCCATCGGTGATGACCCCGTCGGTGCGCAACGCATCGATCATGGTGGTCACTCCGGTGGCCAGCTGGCTCATGGAGAACTCTTCGGTGGAGGGCTTGCTTGCACCATGTCCGGGAAGATCCCACGCAATAAGCTGGAAGTGATCCTTCAGATATGGCACCGCCGGTCCCCATAGTTGCAGGGAAGCGGTACCTAGCGAAGGGCCAACGATAAGGGTTGGGAGTTCTTTGTTGGTGTGAAGCACCGATGGAGTTAGTTGTGGGACTGCCATAATTCCTTCCGTGCCGAATATTCGGCGAGAACGGTTGTAGTGAAACGATCCGCGGCACCAAGGTAGCCGGCCGGATCAAGTAAATCGGAAAGGTCTTTATCGCTCAGATCGTGCGAGGCGATTTCCAAACGCAAAAGCTCACGCAGCGGCAGATCCTCGCTCAGACTGCGACGCACCAGAGCCTGGATGGTCGCCTTGCCGCCGGGCACTAATGGTGTCAGCACCGTGGCCAAACGTTCGGAAAGTATCGCGTCGCCACCCAAGGCAAGGTTTTTTGCAATGGCTGGTTGGTTTACGTTCAGGCCATGTGCCAAAAATGCGCCGTGGGCCGCAGCTCCGGCCGCCAGCCGGGCAAGTTCACGCAACGCACTCCACTCGGCGTGCCAGCCGCCGTCCGGGCGTTCGTCTACAGCAGTTCCCGCGGCGGTAAACAACGTGTTCACCAGCCCTGGGGCGCTCAATGCAGCGTTGCGCAGCAACACCGAACGTACCGGGTTCTGCTTCTGCGGCATGGCTGAGGAACCACCCTTGCCCGCTTCTCGGGGTTCGGATAATTCACCTATTTCAGGTCGGGAGGCGGTGAGTACGTCCGCACCGAAGGTTCCCAGTGCCGCAACGGATGCGGCTAAGACGGAACCAACCTGAACAATGGGCATGCGGTTGGTATGCCAGGGGACGCCGGGATTGGACAGACCCAACAGGCTTGCAAGATCGGCGGTCAGGCTCGCGCTGGTGGCCGAAACCTCGGGATGATCAACAAGGAACTGTTCGAGTGATGCCAGCGTCCCTACCGCACCGCCCCACTGCAGGGACAGTTGCTTCGAGGCGGCATCCAGCTGGGTTTCGGCGCTCAATACCGCGCTTAGCCAGCTGGCGGCCTTCCATCCGAAGGTCGTTGGCAACGCATGCTGGGTCAGCGAGCGGGCAATGCAGACAGTGTCACGGTGAGCCTGAGCAAGCGCGGCTAACCCGGTGGCGGTGTTGCGTAAATTAGTGAGTGTCCCGACCATGGTGCGTGCGAGCACTAGCATCAGGGCGGTGTCGATGATGTCTTGGCTGGTGGCACCACGGTGCAACGCGGCACTAGCCGTTGTCGGGGCGCCATCAGTGCTCAGCAGCTCGCGCATCATCCCGAGCAACGGGATCAGCGCATTAGCACCATCGGGGGTTTTTTCGGCAAGCAGGGCTAGGTCATATCGTTGTACCTGCGCGACTAAGCGCACGGCTTGTGCGTCTTGGGCGGAACATAAGCCGGCATCTGCTTGCACCTGCACCCATCCGGCTTCGGTATCCAACATGGCCTGCACGAACGCCACGTCGCTGGCGGTAGCGGAAGCACCAGTTCCGGCCCAAGCCGGAGAGAGCAGGCCATAATCCACGGTGTCCACACGTCCCTCAATTCTTTGGTGGGTAGGTCTCAAACTTTAGTGCCCGACAACGGGCAAAACCCCGTGGGCGCACCAGCACCGAATTTCTTCGGATGCCGGTGCGCTGACACGGGGCCTGTCATGAGTGCTTAACTCTCGCGTGGGTAGGCGAGGAACACGGTTTCGTCCTCGCCTTGCAAGCGGATATCAAAACGTAATGAGCCGTCTTTTTCGCGGGTAGCAATCAAGGTTTTACGCTGTGCTTCAGTCAGCGAGGACAACAACGGGTCATTGTCCAGAGCCCGTGTGTCCTCGGGCAGATAGATGCGGGTGAACAGACGGTTGAGCAGCCCGCGGGCGAACACGGTCAGCATGATGAACGGGGCTTTGCCGTCTTCGGTGGCGCCCGGATTTACCGTGGTGAAGGTGTAGTGGCCGACGTTGTCCACCGCGGTGCGGCCCCAGCCGGTGAAGGTGTACCCGTCACGAACCAGCGAGCCGTCGCGGGAAACCACGCTTCCGTTCTCGTCTGCCTGCCAAATTTCTAGCAGTGCATCCGGGATAACCTCACCCTTGCCGTCGGTGATAACCCCATGGAGGCGCACCGAATTCGGGTTGGCCTGATTGACCAGTTCGTTGTCCTTTTCAAAAGGCAACGCATAGCCGTAGAACGGGCCAATTGTCTGTCCCGGGGTGGGAGCGAGTTTAAGTTCTGGTGCCTGAGGCATTTAGTGATCTCCCTTTTCGTCTTCCATCCACGTACGGTTTGAGCCGGTCAGGACGATGTCCCAGTTGTATCCGGTGGCCCATTCGTGGCTGGTAATCGAGTGGTCATAGGTTGCGACCAAACGGTCGCGGGCATCCTGATCGGTGATGGCCTGATAGATCGGGTCCAGGCTGAAGAGCGGATCACCGGGGAAATACATCTGGGTGATCATCCGCTGGGTGAAGTCCGTGCCGAATAGCGAGAAGTGGATATGTGCCGGGCGCCAGGCGTTGTGGTGGTTCTTCCACGGGTACGGTGCCGGCTTGATGGTGGTGAACGAGTATTCGCCGTTGGGTCCGGTGATCGCACGGCCCACACCGGTGAAGTTCGGATCGATCGGAGCGGGGTGCTGGTCACGTTTGTGGATGTAGCGTCCGGCGGCGTTGGCCTGCCAGATTTCCACCAGCTGGCCGGCGACCGGACGGCCGTCGCCGTCGAGCACGCGGCCGGCCACGACGATGCGTTCGCCGACTGGTTCACCGTTGTGCTGAATGGTCAGATCCGATTCCAGTGCGTGGACGTCGCGCTGACCGAAGGCAGGGGAGTACAGCTCAATGGTTTCCGGATCCACATGGTGCAGGTTCTTGGTGGGATGGCGCAGCAGCGAGGAACGATACGGGGCAAAGTTGATGCGTGGCTGAGTTTCAGCCTTCTTCCCGGACACCACTTCTTGGCGGTAAGCCTCGTGAATGCTGGTGATCTCGTCGGTGATTTTTTCCTGCGAGTCGGCGGTGGCCGCAGGGTCTAGGACGTGCGAATTCTCGAACGATTCGTCCTTGGTGGTTTCGGTGCTCACTACGTGCTCCTTTCGGAATGGAGGGTTGTTGTTATGCCTGTGGTTTAAGAGTGTGGCCAGCCGGTGTATGACTCTGCCAGGTACTGCTGCCCGTAGCGCGAAGAGGTGACGGTTTCCAGTTCGCCTAGTGCACGCTTGGCCATGAACGGGTCGGCGCCCACCGGAGTATGCAGCATTGACGTCACCCAGTAGGAGAAGTTCTGTGCCTTCCAAACCCGTTTCAGAGCCAGATCCGAATAGCCGCCTAGCAACTTCTCGCTACCCGTGGAGAAGAACGAATCGAGTGCTTCGAAGAGCACCTTCACATCGGCGAAGGCCAAGTTTAATCCCTTGGCTCCGGTCGGCGGCACGGTGTGCCCGGCATCGCCGATCAAGAACATGCGCCCGTGGGAGAGCGGCTCGCGCACGAAGGAACGAAAGCCCAATATGGTCTTGTCGAAGATCTCGCCGGTTTTCAGCTGGAAATTATCGGGGCCATCCACGCGTTTTTGCAGTTCCGACCAGATGCGGTCATCGCTCCACGCGTTCACATCTTCGTTGGGGTCGCACTGGAAATACATGCGCTGCACGGTTTCGCTTCGCTGGGAAATAAGCGCAAACCCGTGCGGTGAGTTGGCGTAGATCAGTTCAGGTGCAGATTTTGGTGCCTCGGTGAGGATGCCAAACCAGGCGAAGGGGTAAGTGACTTTAAAGTCTTTGCGCACCGTTTCTGGCATTTGCCTGCGGGCAAAGGAGCGTGACCCGTCGGCGCCGACGATTACGTCGGCGTGAACCTCGAAGAGGGTGCCTTGCGCGTCGGTGAAGCGGAACTTCGGGGTGGAGGTTTCCATATCCAGGATCTCGGTGACTTCGCAGTTAAAGCGAACGTCACCACCGTCGCGCTGGCGGGCTGCTGCCAGATCTACGAAAACCTCGTTCTGTGCGTACAGGGTGACCGTGGCGTTAACGAGATCGCGGAAATCCAACGGATGCGACTCACCGTTGAAACGAAGGTCGATTCCGGCGTGCTCGTCTCCGTGGGTGAGTACTCGCCCGTTGACTCCAGAGTCGGAGAGCATCTTAACTGCTTGCGCTTCGAGAATGCCCGCGCGGTGGGTGTTGCGAATTGTCTCATGGTCGCGCATTTCGACTACCAAGTTGTCGATGCCGGATTTAGAAAGCAGATGCGAGAGCATCAGGCCTGCGGGGCCGCCACCGATGATGCCGACCTTGGTCTTGATGATGCGTGGACTCTGAACCATGGGATCCTGCCTGTCTGTGCGGGACCAGCAGTATAAGAATTCGGCAGCATTGCCGGATTCCCCTTGGTGGTCGAGGATGTGGAACTTCCTCAAGAATGCTGTGGAACCCGGCGGGCCGGCACCAAGAGTCTCAATGAATGAGAAAAGTGAATGGTTGGTTACGCTTCGCGGCTCAGTGCTACACGCCAGAGCAGTCCTGCCGGAATTCCGAAGTCAAAATCGGCGCACCGGCCTTGAGTGATTCGGTGAACGGTCATCGATCTTGGCCGATCATCGCATGGCGCCGAGGCTAGGGGCGCTAAGGGGTATTAGTCAAAAGCAGCGCTCGGGAAATACCTCGGGCCGCGGTGCGTAGCGCCATCGCTGCAGGCTGCAGAGACGTTGAATCGCGGGGAACTACCACCGAAAGCACGGCAACTTGGTAACCGGAATTATCCAGGATCGGTGCCGCCGCGCCGGTGGTCTCGGGATCGATGAACCCGTCAAACGAGGCGTATCCGTTGCGTCTGATCTCTGCCATCTCGGCGCGGAAGTTCGGGTGGGTTGAATTCATGATTTCACGATGGCGGTCCAGGAACTCGCGGATCACTTCTGGGCGGGAAAATGCTAGAAGTGCCATCCCCATGGAAGTGCTGTGCACAGGCATTCGGCCTGCCACGCTGGCTTGGTTGACTACGGAGCCAGGACGGGACAATCGTTCAATGATCAGCACTTCGTCTTGGTGGAGCATTGATAGCTGCGTGTTCTGCCCTAGAAGCTGGTTGATGTCTTCCATAAAAGGTAACGCGGTCTTGCGCAGATCTTGCGTGGTGGTGCTGCGGTTGGCCAGCTCCCACAACCGCAGTCCGAGGCGCACTTGCCCGTCTTTGTCCCGCGCCAGCAGACCATGGCCAACCAGCTCATCGAGTAGCCGATACATGGTGGCTTTGGGAATTTCTGCCCGGCGGGCCAGTGCGATGACGCTCAGTGACTGATTTTCTGAGTCAAATGAATCCAGGATCCGCACTAAGCGATCCAGCATTGAATCCCCGCTGCGCGAATTGGCCATGACTCTACTGTAAACCAGGGTTTTGACGAGTGCCTTTTGCTGTAACACGACGAGGTAACCATACGGCTAGCTGACATTTTCTTAGTACGTTATTCTCAGTGAATTTGAGTTCGCCTCGAAGCGCCAGCAGTAGGCTGAACCCAAGTAAGCGAAAGGATCAACCGTGGAAATTACTCCCACTCCGCCTAGTCTGGACTTCGTGGCAACCATCGAAGTTGCGGTAAGCGAGACGATCACCATCGGCAACACCGCGCAAGGCGTGCGCCGGGTCGCTCCGATTCGTGGTGGTAGCGTTAGCGGTCCTCGGATGAGGGGACGCGTATTAGATGCCGGGGCAGACTTCCAACGCTATCCAAGCGCAGATCTTGCCCTGCTCGAAGCGAACTACGTGCTTGAGCTCGATGATGGGCACCGAATTTTGGTCGAGAACCGTGCTGTACGCACGGCTGACCCTGCGGACCTTGAGCGCATGATGTCGGGAGAGCACGTGGACCCGTCCCGTGTTTATTTCCGTTGTGTGCCGGCTCTTTCTGCCGATGAATCCGGACCCTATGCATGGCTGAACCGCACGTTATTCCTTGGCACCGGTGAACGCCTTGCCCAGGGGGTCCGGATCGATGTATTTCGCGTGAGGTAGAGCGACGTGGAGCCTTACCTTTGAGTGGGGGAGTATCAAAACACGTCCGTGATGCGCGCGAAGGGGGTGTTCAGTTTGCGAAAAGCAGGGACTGCCTATGACTCGGTCGGTGAGCCCTCGCATAAGTTTGAGGCTGTGTCCTACAAGGAAGCCATCGCGAACTGGAACGAAATCGTCTTCGACAAGGATGGTAATTTCATTGGCTCGATCTGTGGGCTTGCTGTATCGGATGCGGAATTTGATCATGACACCGGATGGAAGCCACTCAATCTCGCATACAGCGCCCAGTAGCAGGCGAAATATCTGCTTCGCCTCAGAGCATGTTTGCCGATCAATATCCACGAACTGGAATGTGGGTAAGCTTCTGAACCGAGATCCGGGTATGACTTGGATCTCGGTTCAATTATTTTCTTTCGTGGTCGGGTCTCGGCGTTCCAGCCACTTCGATGAGAAGGGTTGAGCCGACGAGACCTGTGATTTCGCGAGCCTGACGTTGCCGTTCGGGGAAAGGCAGACCTGCAAGCGGGACGGAGGCTATTGATATTCAACGGCAGCGTTTGCGCCGGAGTGGAGGGTGCGTATCGAACCGAGGAATCGTCCAATAAAAAGCAGGGCAGTTGCTCGTGAAGGGGTGTACTCTCATGTCGGAAGATTTATTCCTTGAACGTTGGAGCACCGTAACCGTTGCGGGCTGGTGTCTCAAACTCCTTGCCGGCGTGGTTATGGGAGAAAAATGGATTTTTCTCGGAACAGTCAAAGCGAGCGATATTTATTGATGGTCGCTGGTGCCTGGCATTGGCACCGCCTACGATAAAAATTGCAGAGACCCAACGGTGTACTGTGCCATCGTGTCCGCATTGTATGACCCAATGCCGCGCTAGTTAGATATGCGGGTCGTTAGCCACAGTGTGGACTCTGACTTTAGGAGGACTGCATGGCTGATCACCACGACGCTTCGGACGAATTCAAAGACGAGCTTCAGCCCACGGTGGAACGCAGCCAATTTGGCGTCAGCAAGAAGCCTAAAAATCCTGTTGTCGAAGAATTTCGAGCCCCGATGACCAGCTCAGAACTGAGCAAAGGGCCTGAAGAACTCACGGAGCAACGCGGCACGAAGGTCAACTGGCGCGTTTTTGTGATTTCGTCATTGCTCATCATTGCATTTTCCGCTTGGGCGATGCTCACCCCGGATCATGCCGCTTCGACGATGGCCACTACCGTTGCATGGATTTCGACTAATCTCGGCTGGTATTACGTCCTAACCGTCACCTTGGTGGTGCTCTTCGTTCTGTGGGTGGCGTTCTCGAAGGAAGGTAGCGTCCGTCTGGGGCCGGACCATTCTCGTCCGCAATACAACTTAGTCACCTGGGTCGCGATGCTTTTTGCTGCCGGTGTGGGTATCGACATGTTGTTCTATTCGGTCACCGGGCCGATTACCCAATTCATTGCTCCGCCTGCGGCTGACCCTGAATCCGCGGCCGCGGCCCAGGACGCGGTGGTCTGGACCATGTTCCATTACGGTGTGGCCGGCTGGTCCATGTACGCGCTATTGGGCATGGCCATGGGCTATTTCGCCTATCGCTGGGGAATGCCGCTATCCATCCGTGCGGCGCTCTACCCTCTGTTGGGGAAACGGGTGCGCGGTGCCACCGGGGATGTTATTGATATCTTTGCGCTGGTCGGGACGGTCTTCGGTGTAGCGACCTCCATGGGTATCGGCGTGGTGCTGCTCAACGTGGGGTTCGCCTCGATTTTCGGGTTTTCCGAAGGGTTGGGCCTGCAGATTGCCTTGGTGGTGGTCGCCGTGGTGATGACGATTGCCGCATGCACCTCGGGGGTTGATAAGGGCATCCGGATTATCTCCGAGTTGAACCTTTGGTCTGCCGCGGCAATGATGCTTTACATATTGGTGACGGGAAAAACTTCGTTCCTGCTGACCGCCTTGGTGGAGAACATTGGCCGTTTTATCTTCACTTTTCCCGAACGAACCTTGCAGACCTTCGCCTATCAGGACGATGGTTCTGAATGGATGGCCAGCTGGACGCTATTCTTCTGGGCCTTCTGGTTGGCGTGGGGTCCCTTCGTGGGCATGTTCCTGGCGCGTATCTCGCGTGGACGCACGTTACGAGAATTCGTGATCGCAGCGATTACCGCGCCGGTGCTCTGTGATTTCCTGATCGTGTCCATTTTCGGCAATAGTGCGTTGAAGGTGGTGATGGACGGCAATAGCGGGTTCGCCCAAGTAGCCATCGACTCTCCAGAACATGGTTGGTACAGTCTTTTGGAAATGTTCCCCGGAGCTCCCTTCTTGATTGGTCTTGCCACGCTCTCCGGCCTGCTTTTTTATCTGACCAGCGCCAACTCGGGCGCGATGGTGATGTCTAACTTCTCTTCAACGATTCCCGACCCGTCACAAGACGGACCCAAATGGCTGCGGATCTTCTGGGCTCTGCTGACCGCGTTGCTTACCGTAGCCATGCTCGTGGCCGGGGGCGTCACCACCATGGAACATGCCACGCTGATCTTTGCGTTGCCGGTGACGATTATTGCCTACTTGGTGATGGCTTCGTTCTCCAAGGTATTGCGCATGGAACGAGCCGAACGTGAGGGCCGGATGAATCGCCGGCGGGCTACTGCCGCGCATGGCGGGGCGGCCCCGGATAAGACTTGGCGTCAGCGTCTGGCGCAGCTGCGTTCCTACCCATCCAATAAGCAGGTCGCACGCTACGTGGACAAGGTAGTTCATCCTGCTTTGGAGGATGTGGCCCAGGAATTCATGAAGCTCGGTTACCACGCCGAGCTGACCACCACCCCTAACGAGCAGACCCAGATCGCCGAGCATGCGCTGGTTGTCTATATTCCGGAACACCGTAATTTCCATTATCAGGTGGCAGCGGTGGAAGCTCCGGTCCCAATGTTTGGCGCGCGTTCGATGTCGCGAGAAATCGACGTGTACTTCAGGCTTGAAGTGTTCACTCAAACCGGAACCGAAGGTTATGACGTGATGGGCTTGGACCGCGAGCAGGTCATCAATGACGTACTTGACCGTTATGAAGCGCACCTGTCGTTCTTGAAGTACTCCACCGAACATGATTCCGCCTCGGTGCTGACCCCGCCAAGGCCGGCGACCGGCGTGGTGCCACGCGTTGATGCTGCCGGGCAACCTCACGGTGCTGAGCCTGAAGACCAGGACAAACCGAAGGTGGATTAATCCACGCAACACCTGGAAACCCGCTCAGTCTGCCGTTGCTCAGCGATGGCTTCCGTAGAAGCTCTTTGCTCAAACCTCTTGAAAACGAAGACAATCAACTGCTAAAGTTCATATCACGAACTTAAGTTCACGATGTGAACAAGATATAGCGATGGAGCAGTGGATACATGCAGCAGGCCTACCTATACGACGCAATTCGAACCCCCTTCGGAAAAATTGGCGGAGCGCTTTCCTCCCACCGCCCCGATGACTTGGCCGCGCACGTGGTGCGCGAGCTCGTGGCACGCGCGCCCAAGCTCGATACCAGCTCCATTGACGAGGCAATCTTCGGTAACGCCAACGGTGCCGGCGAAGAAAACCGTAACGTTGCACGCATGAGTACCTTGCTGGCAGGTTTGCCTACCTCCCTGCCGGGCACCACCATGAATCGCCTGTGCGGTTCATCGCTGGACGCAGCCATCGCAGCCTCCCGCCAGATCGCCACCGGCGACGCGGACCTGGTACTGCTTGGCGGAGTCGAATCCATGAGCCGTGCCCCATGGGTACTGCCAAAGACCGAGCGTCCCTTCCCGATGTCCAACCTCGAGCTGGCCAATACGACCTTGGGCTGGCGCCTGGTTAACCCGGCCATGCCCGGTGAGTGGACCGTGTCCTTGGGTGAAGCCACCGAACAGTTGCGCGAAAAGCACAACATCTCCCGTGAAGACCAGGACGCATTCTCGGCCCTGTCCCACCAGCAGGCAGCGGCCGCATGGGACGCCGGTAAGTATGACAACCTCGTCGTTTCGGTTCCACCAGCGAACAAGCGTGGAACCGAGCTGACCCGCGATGAGACCATTCGCGCGGATTCCACCGCAGAATCCCTGTCCAAGCTACGCACGGTGTTCCGCACCGGCGAGAATGCCACGGTCACCGCGGGCAACGCCTCGCCAATGAACGACGGCGCCTCGGCAGCCTTCATCGGGTCCGCCCGCGGCGGCGAGCTACTGGGCGCAGCGCCGTTGGCGCGCATCGTCTCCAACGCTTCTTTTGCCTTGGATCCACAGTTCTTCGGCTTTGCCCCGGTAGAGGCAGCAAATAAGGCATTGGCCAAGGCCGGTCTGAAATGGACCGATATTTCCGTAGTTGAGCTCAACGAAGCCTTTGCCGCGCAGTCCCTTGCCTGCATCCGCGCTTGGGATATCGACCCAACCATCGTCAATGCTTGGGGAGGGGCTATCTCGATCGGCCACCCGCTGGGTGCTTCGGGATTGCGCATCCTCGGTACCGCGGCACGCCGTTTGCAGGAATCCGGTCAGCGCTACGGTGTCGCAGCAATCTGCATCGGTGTTGGCCAGGGGCTGGCAGTAGTCATCGAGAACGAAAACGCTACCAAGTAGTCCAACTGCTTCGGTCCCCAAATCTTTAGAAAGGCAGAAACATGGCACCACGTATAGCCAGCTCGGCGGCGGACGCCGTCGCCGAAATCAAGGACGGCTCTACCGTCCTGATCGGTGGCTTCGGCAACGCCGGCCAGCCGATGGAACTGATCGATGCACTCATGGAGTGCGGCGCCAAGGACTTGACGGTCGTGAACAACAATGCCGGGCAGGCTGATGCAGGCCTCGCGTTGTTGATCAAGGAACGCCGGGTGAAGAAGATTATCTGCTCCTTCCCGCGCCAGTCGGACTCGTGGCACTTTGATGAGGCTTACCGCGCCGGTGAAATCGAGCTGGAACTGGTTCCGCAGGGCAACTTGGCCGAGCGTATCCGCGCCGCAGGTGCCGGCATCGGTGGTTTCTTCACCCCGACCGGTTACGGCACGCTGCTGGCCGAAGGCAAGGAAACCCGCGTCATCGACGGCAAGGGCTATGTGCTCGAAACCCCGATCAATGCGGACTTCGCACTGATCAAGGCGCTGAAGGCCGACACCATGGGCAACCTGGTGTACCGCAAGACCGCGCGTAACTTCGGTCCGATCATGGCCACCGCCGCCAAGCAGGCCATTGTGCAGGTGGACGAGGTCGTCCAAGCTGGCGACCTGGATCCGGAGAACGTCATCACCCCGGGCATCTATGTAGATACCGTTGTGGCACTTGGAGGGAACAAATAATGAGCAACTACTCCAACACGCAAGAAAAACTCAGCCGCGACGACATGGCTCAGACGGTTGCCGCGGATATTCCGTCCGGCGCCTTTGTGAACCTGGGCATCGGCCAGCCGACCAACGTGTCCAACTTCCTGACCAGTGAGCAGGGCGTGACCCTGCACACCGAAAACGGGATGTTGGGTATGGGGCCGGTAGCCACCGGGGATGATATCGATGAAGATCTGATCAATGCGGGCAAAATTCCGGTGACTGAGCTTCCCGGAGCTTCCTTCTTCCATCACGCAGATTCCTTCGCGATGATGCGCGGCGGACACTTGGATGTCTGCGTACTTGGAGCCTTCCAAGTTTCCGAGGCTGGCGACCTGGCCAACTGGCACACCGGTGCCGAGGGCGCGATCCCTGCCGTCGGTGGCGCCATGGATCTAGCCATCGGTGCGAAGCAGACCTGGGTGATGATGAGCCTGTTCACCAAGACCGGTGAATCAAAGCTTGTCGAAGCACTGAGCTACCCGGTCACCGGTCTGGGTTGTGTCTCGCGGATCTACACCGAAGTGGCAATTTTTGAATTGCGCGGCGGGAAGGTCTTCGTGCGTTCCTCGCACGGAATCAGCTTCGAAGAACTGCAGTCCAAGCTGCCGGTTGAACTGACCAAAGCCTAAAAACACAGTAGATTAGTGGGGGTGCTTTACCAATATTTTGTGTAAGGCACCCCCACTTTTTCAATACTAGCGGGTCGTGATCACGGCTTGTGCAAGGAGTCCCGTGAGCGAGCAGGCCGCAACTACTACGTCCGTGCAGTCTTTAGCGCGCGGACTTCAGGTGATCAGCAGCTTTGATGCTGAGCACCCGTCAATGACGCTCTCAGAAGTTGCCGTGCTGACCGGGCTGTCGCGCGCCACCGCGCGCCGATTTTTGCTGACCTTGCAAGATCTTGGTTATGTTCGCTCGGACGGCAAGTACTTCGAACTAACCTCCAAGGTCTTGCAACTGGGATACGCCTATCTATCCAGTGCTACCTTGCCGCAGCTGATCGAGCCGGTGTTGGAAGAACTGTCGGCCAAGGTGCATGAATCGGCCTCGGCCTCGGTGCTTGACGGTTCTGACATTGTTTATATTGCCCGCGTCCACACCCGCTCGATAATGCGCGTGGGTATCTCGGTCGGTACCCGCTTCCCGGCGGTGAACACCTCCATGGGCAGGGTGCATTTGGCTTACCAGCCTGCACAGGTGCAACAATCCGTGCTGACCGCAGGCATCCACTCGGTCACCGGATTGGGGATCGATAACCGTGAGGAAATGCTCCAGGAATTGGAAAAGATTCGCACGCAAGGTTTCGCGGTGGTAGATCAAGAACTGGAAATTGGGTTGCGTTCGGTGGCTGTGCCCGTTTTTGGTTCGGAGCACACGGTGCTGGCCGCATTAAACGTGTCCATGAGTGTGCGCCCGAATATGACGGAAACGGCCGAGCAGTCCGCGCAGAAGTTCTTGCCTGAGCTATTAAACGCGGCTCAACAGGTGCGTGAAGCGTTGGCGGCAAGCCGCTGAGCGCTACCGTTCGCTTTGCCTTTGAGCCAGGTGATCGACAGACTTTCAGGAAATTGATTGTATCTTCAACTAATTCCTGTATGGTTGTTATGCCGGAGATTTTCCGTGGCGACGTGCCTGTGCGATCTTTGCATTTTCCGGGCGCGACCCGGACGTCATTATGAGGAGTTGACCCGCCATGGGCAAAATGTTGAGCGACGTGCGATCCGAAAAGTGGAATCGCACCCCGGATTCCGGAGCAGTGTTGATTTTTCTGCATGGTTTCGGCTCCAACGAAAGTGACCTCTGCTCGCTTGAGGCACCGCTAGGTCTGAACTTGCAGTGGGCTTCGCTGCGAGCCCCCGTGGAACTGGGGCAAGGCGGCGCGGCCTGGTTCCAGATCACCACCCCGGGAGTGCCCGATGTGGCCCCGGTAGAAGCCGCTACCGAGGCTATCTGGGCTTGGATCGACGCCAATCTGGATCAGACAACGAAGATCATCCCCATCGGCTTCTCGCAAGGTGGCTTGATGGCAAGCCAGCTGCTGCGAACTCGTCCGGAACGCGTGCTGGCCACTACGATCCTTGGCGGTTTTGTCCTCGGCGGCGAGCAGCCGGCGGACGCTATACTCGCCGAACAGCTTCCGCCCGTATTTTGGGGCCGCGGCACCGAAGACCGCGTGATCGCTCCGATAGCTATCGAGCGCACCACCGAATTCTTGCCTCGGCACTCGACCTTGACGCAGCGGACTTACCCTGGGTTGGCTCACGGTATCAACATGGATGAGCTGAACGACGTGCGCAATCATGTCGCCTCGCGCCTAGGTGCGCTGCAGGGCGACGAGGCCTGAGCCGGTCGCCTCTTTTGGTGAATGGCATTCCCAGCTTCGGCGCCAGTCGCAAGGGTAATCTGGTGCCATGGCTACGCTGAATCAAACGCTGGACGAAGTACGCGAGGCGATCGCAACACTGCACCGCGCAGTGGTGCACGACCGGGATTCGCGGCGCTCCCACACGGCCGATTGGCTCGATTCACTTTTCGCGGACATCGAAACCCCTGCGCAGCTGCGCGAATCGGCTAACGAAGCCTTGAAGCTTTACCGCGGAGGCATGGGGTCATTTCAGGACGTGGGTACTGCCGTGATGGCCCAGGCCGTAGACGGGCTGCACGCTGCTTTGGGTGCCGCCCGTTCGGCGGCGCTGCGCAACTAACCGCGTAGCTGGCCACCTTGGGGTGAACCGGCTATTGAATATGCACTTGGATGAGTTCAGCTAGACCGCGACGGTCTCTTCGACTTCCTTGATCGTGGCCTTCTCGTTGGCCAAGCGGGTATTGCGCACGCTCCAAGTGTGGGTCAAAATAATCAAGGCCGCACCGGGAACGAGCCACAAGATGAGTCGCAAAATATCCATGCCAAGTGCTTGGTCTGGGAAATAGACTAGGGTCTGCACCGCGTGCAACCACCCCGCCCCGTTCCAGAAAGTGTTCAGTGCGCCGTAGAACCCCGGCTGCATTTCTGGTTGAAAAATCCCGCCAGAACTGGTGAAATTCAAGGCGACGAAGCACAGGGTCAGTGCCGGTGTGGTCCAGTGCCGCAAAAGTGGATGCAGGCCTAGGCCTAGCAGGGTGATGCCTGCCGCGTAGACCCATGAAATCAGCCAGATGCCGGCAAAGTGACTGTTGATGATCTGATATACCGGTCCTGCAATTACCACCGCAATCGTGGCTACCACGGCAGCCGCGACGGCGGCCATAAGAAAGCGAATCGGAAGCTTGACCTTGCCCATGAAGCCAGCGAGCGGAACCGCGCTGGCATAACCGCCGATACTGAGCGCCACTAACAAGAAGAATAGCCCCTGTCCGGTGGTGTCTTGTTCCCCGGTAGGAACCACATCTTCGATGTGGAATCGCTGGTTCTGCTCAAAGGCTAGATTCATGAAGATCTTCTGGGCAATATTGAGCGAGGTTTCCGACGCCGCGCTGGAGGCAAAGAGCGTTGCCGTGGAATCCTTGGTTTCGTAGGCCGCCACGATTTCTCGCTGTGCGACAAGTTCCTTGGCGGTCTGCGCGTCGGCGACGGTGCGCACGTTCAGAGCTCCGTCAGCCTTGTCCTGGAGGGACTGGGCGAAGACCTTGATCTGCGCGGAGTCGCCAACCACCGCCACCTGTACGTTGTTAGGGGTGGGTGCATGGAATGCGCCCAAGTAGAACAAGCCCATCACCGCGCAGAGGAAGAATGGGATCAGCATGGTCAAGACTAGCTTTCCCCAACCAAGCTTCGCGGGCTTAGCTGCGGGGGACTTCTTCGGTGCGGGCGTGCCTGCGTGCTTGGAGGAAGGAATTTTAGGCGGGGTGGTATCGGTGAGAGTCATCAGAATTAAAGATTACTCTTAATGTTGCATTATGCAACATTGAGATTTGATCTTTGCGCCACGTACTAGACTCGAACTATGGGCAGGGAACAGCGCGAGACCGATATTCAATCCGTCTACCACCACATGCAAATGATCACCCGACGTGCCAATGCGCGTGCCCGGCACCTAGCCGAACCGCTGAGCCTGGTGGAACATTCACTCCTGCGATTTATCGCCGATACTCCCGGAACCAGGGCCACCGATATTGCCGAGGCGTTCGCACTGAACCGCTCGACGGTCTCCCGGCAGGTTGGCACGCTGCTGGACCTGGGCTATGCCGCCTATGACGATGCCGAAGCGGGCCGCGGTCGGGTGCTAGAACTAACGGATTTAGGGCGCAACCGGTTAGCGGAATCCGCCGCCGTGCATCGGGCCGCGGTCAGCGAACGCTTGAAAGACTGGAGTGAAGAGCAGATTTCCTCATTCGCCGCCGCATTAAGCCGTTACAACGTGGCTGATTCGCAGTAGCCACGAGTATGCCTTACCAACGGGTTGACTAAGCGATCCGGGTGAAGCGTGGACCTTTATAGCCATCACGTTCAATCACTTCGTCGAACATCGACAAGGGGCGTGCCCAGAAGCTGTAGTCATCGTAGAGCTTGCGGTAGAAGACCAGTGGCTCTTCGGTTTCGCTATGCCGGCCCACGGCCAGCACCTCATAGCGTTGGCCCTTAAAATGTTGGTAGATACCAGCTTCAACGCTCATCGTTCAGCCTTCCTAGTGCAAAGATCATTAGCGTGGACCGTGGCCGGTGCCGCCGCTGCGCTGAGTCAGCAGGTGCTCCAAAATTGGGTCCAGCACGGCCAACCCGTCCTTCACCCCGCCGGTGGAACCTGGCAAGGTGATCACGAAGCAGTCCCCGGCGAACCCGGCGACCCCGCGGGTAATGATGGACAGCGGTGTTGAGGCTTCGCCGCGGCGGCGAATGGCCTCGATAATTCCGGGCAACTGCACGTCGAGCAACGGAGCCACCATTTCGGGGGACTGGTCATCGGGGGAGACCCCTGTCCCGCCGGTGATGATCACTACTTGGACGCCACGAGCCAGCAACTCATCTACGGCAAAACGCACCGGCTGCCCATCGGCAACTACCTGTGGTTCACCGGTTTCAAAACCATGCTCGGTCAGCCACTCGGTAATCAGTGGCCCGGTCTTATCCGCCGCGGTTCCTGCTGCGGCACCGGTGGAGGCGACAACCACCGCAGCGCTACGGTCAGTCTCCACGAACCCAGTCACCGCTCTTGCCACCAGACTTAGCGACTACCTTCACCGAGCGGACCTCGGCATGCTTGTCCACGGCCTTGACCATGTCATAGAGGGTCAAGGCGGCCACGCTGGCGGCGGTTAAGGCTTCCATTTCCACCCCGGTGACACCCTTGGTGGTCACCTGTGCGGAAACGCGCACGGCCGAATCCTCTGCTGTGAAATCAATGGACACTTTGGAGATGGGTAGTGGGTGGCACAGCGGGATCAGTTCCCAGGTGCGCTTGGCGGCCATGATGCCGGCGACTCGGGCGGTGCCTAGTGCTTCGCCCTTGGGCAGGTTTCCGGTCATCAGCATTTTAATGACTTCCGGGCGGGTAACGAAGATGGCCTCGGCGGTAGCTACACGCTTAGTGACAGCTTTGTCGCTGACATCGACCATATGGGCGCTGCCGTCTTCGCGTAGGTGGGTGAGTTTCTCAGACATTCATTCTCCAAATTTCAACACTTTGCCCGGCGGTCAGTTCGCTGACTCCTACCGGGATGTGCACCAGCGCGTCGGCGCGGGCCAGGTCGTGAACCAGATGGGAGCCTGGATCCAAGATGGTGACCTGACCCTCGCGGAGCAGTGCTCGGCGCATCTGGTGTTTATGTTCCGGGGAGCTCACCGATTGTGCCAATGGATAGTGCTCCGGTTGTGGTTCAGGCAATCCATTGAGCACGCGCAGTAACGGGGTGAGGAATAGTTCAACCGAGAGTAGTGCGCTGACCGGGTTGCCCGGGAAACACAGCACTACGGAGTGCTCCAGCCGGGCGAAGCCCTGTGGCCCGCCTGGCTGGATGGCCACATGGTGGAAATTGCCTCCGCGTCCGGCGAGCGCCTGCCGGACCACTTCGTAAGCCCCCGCGCTGATCCCACCAACGGTGAGTATCAGATCGACTTGTTCTTGGAGCTGGTCGATAGCCACCGCGAACCGGTCTGGGGCATCGGGCAGCTGGAGGGTGCGCACATCCACACCGTAGCGGCGCAGCAGGGCCGCGAGCATCGGGGAGTTCGCATCAGGGATCTGGCCTTCGGCCGGGTTGGGGCCGCCCAGCTCGTCCCCGGTGGTGCACAGTGCTACCTTCAGTGTCCGGCGCACCGGGATTTCGGAGAGGCCGCTGGAGGCCAGTGCGGCGATCATGGTGGGGGTTAGCCGGGTGCCCGCAGAGGCTACCAAGGCTCCGGCGCCCAGATCCTCGCCGGCCTCGCGGATGAACCGGCCTGGTTTACTCGGCGCGGTGAACGTAGCCTGCCCGGACGGGGTGCCTTGGTGCGCCCGAACCAGATCCGGGAAGCTTCCGGTACTGCTTTCTTCCACGGGGATGATGGTGTCCGCGCCCTCGGGAATCATTGCCCCCGTCATGACCGGGCTGACGCTGCCCGGTAGCAGGGTGATCCGGCGATCCCCGGCGGCTGCGGTGAATCCTAGGGGCAGGATCACCGGGCAATCAGCGGAAGCAGAAGCCAACTCTGCGCTGCGTGCGGCATAGCCATCCATCTGCGAATTGGTGAAGGCAGGGATGGGCAGGGCAGCGAACAGGTCTTCGCTGGTGACCCGATCGCAGAGTTCGGTGCTGGTCACCGTAAGCAACTGCGTGCCGAGATTGCTGAAGACCGGGCCGAGTAGTTCTGCGAGCTCGGCGCGATGGTTTTTAAGGGTGCAGGACATGGATTATCCGCCCGCAAACGGGGGAAGCACATCCACTGTCAGTTCGTCGGCCGAGCCCAGCTCGCCGGCATCGCGGCGCACCACGCCGTTGATCAGGAAGCTTCCGGCACGCAGCACCTGGGCCATCGCCGGGCCATAGGCTTCGGTGAGCTGCGCACGCAGCTGGGACAGGGTTTCGGGCCGATCCCAGGTCTCCTGTTCGGTGCCCGCGGCCGCCGCGGCGGCCGCGAAGTAGCGTATCGTAATCTTCGACATGACTTCATGCTATCGCGCCAGCGGGCGGAGGATCCGATTATGAGCGAAGGCTACTTTCCCGCCCTCGTTGCCCCGGGGGTCGAACTGAGCGACGAGCAGGCCCAACGCGCCGCGCGCCAGCTCTCGCTGCCCGGATTCGACTCCGTCTCCCAGCGCCGGTTGGCCGCAGCCCGGGTGCTGGTGATCGGCGCCGGCGGGCTGGGCAGCGCGTGCATCCCGTATCTGGTCGGGGCCGGGGTGGGCACCATCGGTATCGTGGATGATGACGTGGTGGAGCTGTCCAATCTGCACCGCCAGATCACCCACACCACCGCGAATATCGGGGTGGCCAAAACGGCCTCGCTGGCTGAAGCGGCCAAGGCGCTGGATCCGAACGTACAGATTATCGAGCACAACCTGCGCCTTGATTCATCCAACGCGCTATCGATCTTTGCGAACTATGACCTGGTGATTGATGGCAGCGACAACTTCCCCACCCGCTACCTGTCCAATGACGCAGCACAGCTTTACGGCATCCCGCTGATCTGGGGATCCATCTTGCAGCACCACGGCCAGGTATCCGTCGCCTGGCACGAGCACGGCCCGGGCTACCGCGACCTGTTCCCGGTGCCGCCCGCCCCGGGCACGGTGCCGGACTGCGCCGCCGGGGGAGTGCTGCCCGGATTGTGCGGAACCATCGGATCGCTGCTGGCCACCGAAGCGCTGAAGCTGATCGCCGGCATCGGGACACCGCTGGTGGGCAAGGTACTGATCTATGATGCGCTGGCCGCCAGTACCCGCACCCTAGAATATTCGCGTGACCCGCAGGCCACAGAAGTCACCGAGCTGATCGACTATGTGCTGTTCTGCGCCGGAGCGCTGCCCGAGGTGCAGGGAATCGATGCCGCTGCGCTCGCCGAAGAACTGGCTGGCACCGATGTGCCGGTGCTGCTCGATGTGCGCAATGAAGATGAACGCGTCGAGCGGCACATTGCCGGTTCGCTGTTCATGCCTTTGCCTGACTTAGAAGCAGCCATTGAAGCTGGCGCGGCACTGAATCAGATTCCCGAGCACGTCACCGTGTACTGTGCCCGCGGGCCGCGCTCGCAGCGAGCCGCAGCATTGCTGGCCGGCCGCGGCATAGACGCAAATTATCTTGACGGCGGCATCCCGGCCTTGGCCGCGGTGGCCCCGAATCTGCTGGCCGAACCCTCGAAGACTGAAGGAGCCTGATTATGAGCTACGCCCTGATTACCGAAGAACCCATCGACGAGGCGGCCGTGCGCGACGCGGTGCAGTCCGATACCGCCGGGGCCGTGGTGCTCTTCCACGGGATCATCCGCAACCATGACGGCGGCCAAGCGGTGAACTCACTGGATTATTCGCACCACCCGCAAGCTCAGGACTTCTTGGAGAAGGTCATCGCCGAGGAAGAAGAACGCACCGGGCTGAAGCTCTCGGCAGTGCACCGGGTGGGTCCGCTGAAGATTGGTGACGCCGCGTTGGTGGCTGCCTCGGCGGCGGCTCACCGCAAGGAAGCATTTGACGCCATTGAGAACCTGGTGGAGCGCATCAAGGCCGAGGTGCCGATCTGGAAGAAGCAGCACTTCACCTCCGGCAGCTCCGAATGGGTTGGGCTGTAGCCCTTTTGTCCTTGGCCACGGCCTGGCCCGGCAGAGAGTCCTCCGCCGGGACACTGTGGACATGCCTCCACCGGTGCCAGTGGAGGGGCCTCGCTGCGGTCCTGAATATTGCCCGCCGCCTGGGCCCGTGTAGTTATCGCGTGGCCAAATAGTCGTATACAGAAGGTACCTGGAGCTGCCGACATTTTGTGTCTGAAGTCGAGGGATCGTTTCGAGTCGTAATTTGCTGCACTGGGGTTTTGCGACGATATGCACTCTGTCATTTTCTGCAGTCGACTTCTGAAAATGACACTATGTGAAACGACAGATTTGGTCTCTGTGCAGTGTCTCAAAAAACTTTAGTTTGTTGAGACAACACGGATAGGATCAAGCAGGCATCTAACCCGATACCATCTCCTGCAACGTGGCAAGCAACATGAAGAGGGGCCGCACCTGGTAGGTGCGGCCCCGTCATGTCTGGCAACTTCAGGTATTGGCGTAGGGTGCTGGATACTTATTCCAAAAGCTCTCCGACGCCACGAAGGTTTATTTCACCGAGGGTAACGATGTGCAGGTATTGTTCCGGTGCTTGCTGCTCAGCGGCGTCCCGACTGCAATATAGAGCCGTGGGCTGTGGATTCTCCATGATCCCGAAGATTGGATTCCCATCGGCGTCCTCATCGTACGATGACAAAGTAGTATGCGTCAGATACAAAACGCAGCCATCTACCAAGTCTATGCTTTCGGCATCCTGCACCTTTCGGGCTTCCCAGCTGACTTTAGTGTCTGGATACTTTTCCTGAATCGCAAAGCATTCACGTTCACTGGCCACGATCGCAATTATTGGCTCTATGTATTCAATATCTGGAAATGGGCTGGGTTGTTTCCCATAGACGACGTAGACCATCAGTTCCTCTGAATATTTCGAGCCAAGGCGAATCTTGATTTTTGTCAGGATGCTGCTTAGAGACGGCATGGAACCCCCTTCTGTACAGGAGCGTAGGCATCAGCATAGTAAGTCTTGCCTTTGTAGACAATAGTTCCGAGAGCGCGACCTGACCAAGTGGTTTTTTTCGCAGATTTACATGACAGTGCGTGATTTGTCTGCTCGAAGACAGCAGAGTAATAAGTGCCGTTATGTTTACCGGCTTTTATCTTTTGGGCTGACTGGCTAATATCAGGGCCACCCTTGACCCACCAGGCTAACCGCTTAAATCGCGCCTGTGAAGAATGCTTGATCGCGGTGACTTTCGTGGTGCAATAGGTGGTGGATTTGAAGCCACCCGTACTATAGTTCCCAGATTTTCTGGTGTGAAAACCTGCGGCAACGATCTTGCAAGGCCCATAATTCACTTTTGCCATGGCACCCACATTGAATCCAGCTTTGCGTAGTTCGTCCATCTTATCCATCTTGGCTACTGCATCGGCAGGCGATTCCGCTTCGATGTAGTTCGATTCCGTAGGGGTTTTCTCGGGGAAGAAATCTTTCGTTGAAAGGGCATATTCCGAAGACTGCTGCACCGTATGGGTGTCGCTAACAGGAATTTCAACAGCCTGCGCCATCCCCGGTAATACAGCTACCAAAGACAACGCAAGGGGTAATGTTACAAAAGTAAAATTCATCGTTATGCCTGACGCTTGTAGTTTAAACTTTTGGTTCTGGGCTCAATATTTTTATTATCTTCAATAGTGTAACTTCTTGCCTAGAGTTTTACCACGATGCACCTTAACAGCAGGCTGAAAGTTCATAGTCTTCGGTAAGGGCTGATTCGAGGCATCGGTCAGGTGCGGCATTGCGACCTATCGAAGAAATTAGAACGGTGACAGGCGAGATCACTATTGATCCAAGCCAAGCCAGGTCATTGAATTTGAGCGCCAAGGCCGCGGGGTGTGTGGTCCTTAGGAACTTTGGACTTTCTGATGCCCTTGACGGCCCTGATTGCAGGCTTCCTGAGCTGACGTCACCTCGACGCGCATGCTCTCCATCTCACGGTCGATGCCTTTAGCTTCGAGATTTTGGACCGTGCCCTCGCGTTTCTCGGCGCTCACATATAAAGTCCCGTTTATGGCCGGCTAAAACCGCCACTTGGAGATGCGATTTAGCCGTCAAACGAACCTAACAGTCATAGTATTTTTTCCTTGTCACGTAAATGACCGTATAAATGACAAGGGGTCCAAGCCATGAAAATCGGCTACATGCGAGTGTCCAAGGCCGACGGATCGCAAAGCACCGACCTGCAGCGCGACGCGCTCTTGGCCGCAGGAGTCGATCCGTCGAAGCTCTACGAGGACCACGCCTCGGGGAAGAAAGACGATCGGCCGGAATTGGCTTCCTGCTTGAAGGGGATGAATGCGGGAGACACCTTGTTGGTGTGGAAACTTGATCGTCTGGGCCGGGACCTGCGCCACCTGGTGAACACGGTCCACAACCTCACCGAGCGGGGCATCGGACTCAAGGTCCTCACCGGCGAGGGCACGGCCATCGACACCACCACGGCCTCGGGCAAGCTTGTCTTTGGGATCTTCGCCGCCCTGGCCGAGTTCGAACGCGCGCTGATCTCCGAGCGCACTGTCGCCGGCTTGGCATCGGCCCGGGCCCGCGGACGCACCGGGGGCCGCCCCTACAAGATGACACCAGCTAAGGTCCGCCTGGCTATGACAGCCATGGGCCAACCCGAAACGAAGGTCGGCGCACTGTGTGCGGAACTCGGAGTGACCCGCCAAACCCTCTATCGGCATGTTTCTCCGACGGGCGAGCTGCGGTCCGACGGAGTGAAGCTCCTGAAGTCGCAGTAGACCCGCCCGCACAAACAGCGGCTGGCGCCGCCGCTTTGATCCGCGAATTGCGTCCCTGACAGCGTTCCGATTCATGCCCCGTCATCGGTCGTTTCACCGGATAAGGCAAACGGGACGGTCGACTTTCCTGTGAATCCAAAAAATCTTAAATTGGAAGTCAGACGTGGGTGCGTTCCATTTGAGGACCCTCTTACGGTACGGTCCGAAATGCCAATCCGGACAAACCCCTATCGGGACGACGCGACTGTTCAGAAGGTCACGGGGTGCTCTTGGTGGTTCCGCTTACGGACAGGCAGTAATTAGGCCATGCCAATTGGTTCTGTTCTTGATGAAGCAGAAATGGAGAACGGTTCTAGAGAGCCGGTGAACTGGTCCGCTCGATTCGTAAACGGTCTTCTCGACGAAACGCACCCCGACTAGATACGCTAGTCAGATGAATCCCCTGGAACCAAACGCATACGAGATCATCCTCTATATCGTAGGAGCCGCCTTCTTTATCCTCATCGTTTGGGTGCTCGTCAAGGTTTGCAAGAATGCTTCTAAGGCTTCAAAGTCGGCCGACGAGATTTCGCCGACCATGAAAGACGAAGATTCTGAGGCCTAATAGTCCGCGGTAGCGTATTCAGCTACCAGACAATGGCACCTGCATCAGGTGTCTAGAAGTCGTAGATAACGACAACGCCTCGGTGTCCCAGTAGACGTTCCCCTTGCGGACGGGTGTTGCCATATCTTCCAACAACAAGCTGCGCGCCGTTAAGCATGTGCCTCAGCAAAGCCTTAGCTTACGATTTTTCTCGTTTTCTGCTGCGACTGCTAGTTAGCCTTGCTGAGCACTGCATCCCGCTTGTCTATGAAACGCAGTATTACTCTGAGGGCCAGGAACGCGATGACGAAGCAAACAACGATAAAAATCCCGCCGGTCACCACGATTTCTTTGGGCACCTCTTCAACGCCCCAGACAAGGGCAATAGCCGGTATAAATCCTGCGACGGCTGCACCTACTCCAGCGGCCAAGGCTTGGCGGTTCCCTGATGAAGTCGGATGCCGAAGATCTTGAATGGCCAAGCTGATGAATGAGCCTGTGCCTGGGATAAGAGCTATGATCGTTCCAAACACCGTGCCATAAAGGATGGGTATCAGGGCATAGCCCACGGGGCCTCCCCATGCGCTAAGCCCGTCAGAATCGCCGGAGCTGTCGAGGATGTCCGGCAACACCGAAAGCCCGCCGCCGAGGGCACCCATGAGTGCTCCTGCCAGCAAGGCCACAATGAGCATCGGGAAGAACAACGTGGACAATTTTTGAGCTGGGACCGGTACCATAAGCAAATCCTAGGCCTTGGTTGCGTTATTCCTTCCTCAGCTTTGGCGGGCGCGTCATTATTGAGCGACGCGCAGCACAGGAACGACATGCTCGCACCTTGCGGGCCCAGTGCACCGGCACAGGCCGAATATGGAATCTGCACGGCTCAAACCATCCCGCAGAGGCTTCGGCTTACGGGCGGACAAAACCGCCTTTTACTGCTGCAATTAAACCGTCAAACTAGGCTACCCGCTACACTCTGCAACCCGATTGTTGACGACTACGGGCAGAAGCTCAGGCGGCTTTGAACATTGAGAGGAATGCTTATAAAGTGTTACATTCCGATCAGTAAAGTATCGGATTCTCCACGATTTCAAGATTCTTGACAGTGTAATTTTTGTAATTCCATGTCATTCGAGTGACGTAGCAAAGCTGGCTGTCAACCACCACTTCATATGATCCGTCGCTATCACCATCTGGACCAAGCATCGTTATTTCTAAGATGAATTCGTTTTCGTTGCCTCGTGCAACTGAGATTATTTTGTGTGTGTCTGTCGGACCACCCCAAATGGGCAAATCGAGCGGACGAAACATAGCTAGTTCGGGGGTAGCTACCGGGATTCTCCACTCGTCATCTCGGATGACAGGCGAATCGTTGGCCTCAATAATTAGAGTTTGGCGTGTACCTGTCTGGTATACGATCTCGAATTTCGACCAGTCATCGTTTCGCACTGTCCGGTAGGTGGATTCTTCGACGCGAGCTTCAACGATATAAGTTTTGAAATTAGCGTGGCCACTACCCTTGATTTCCACCGTGGCCTTAATGCCAGGGCGCTCGTCAGCTTCACGCAATAAACCCACGAGTTCGACCAGTAGTGAGAAATCAGTATCTGACATTTTGAACCTTTCAAGTATTCGTCTACTAAATGATCCAAAGCGTACATGTGTAAGTCACGCAGCTGGGATCTGGACACGTAGTCTACTCATCGTCTAAAAACGGTTTTCGGTGGCGCAAAAGTCGTTTGCCGCAGGAAAACGACACCTATGAGAAATGAGTGCTACTTAGATCGCATGGATTGTTCGGTGTCGCAGCCGCATTGTTAGTTGCTCTGTCTTGCCGGACGGAAAAGTAGGAATTTCAGACTTCCGGTTGAGGATCTCCGGTGCATATTGGAGTGTTTTCAGACTATGCGTTTGTGCATGGATGCGAATGTCCCGTAGAAGGTTCCGCTTACGGGACACCTGAATCGTTAAATAACGGTGCGGCACAAGTGACCGATGAAAATACCCGGTGCATCGCCCTAGGAATCTGCTTTAAGTGTGTCAAAAACGAACGATATTCACACAGTGAGAGCTACGCCCCGACATATTGTGCCCTGTATTGTGTGAAGTAACGGATGCGGCGCATTAATTGTCCAGTTGGTGACTGGACAATTTCGAGGAGCTTCATCATCGGCACTTGTGGTTGATACATGTCCCAGATCGAACGAGAACTACCCAATGATTACTCTGATGCTCTGTTTGCATCACGGTTGCTTGATGAACCTTAGCGTCAACCAAACCTTCAGCAGACCCGCTGTTCCTCAGATGAGCGTCAGTTGACGTAAAGAACCGTTTGATACTGAGGCATGTAACCGATGTATTGCTCGCCCTTGCAATACCGCTGAATACTGACCGTGTAACCCTTGTTTCGGAGGTGCTTCACCCGAGCATTGGTTTCAGCTTTGCAAATTTGCAGGTTGTTGTACCACCGAGTCTGGGTGTCCGCTTGGGCTGCAGGAGCTAAAGCCACCATCCCGGCGGTCAGGCAGAGCGCTGTCGCCCCGGCGGTCACCATCTTCTTAATCTTCAGCACAGTTCGGTCTCCTTTATTCACATCAATTCGGTTTTATTAAAGACTAACTTGCTATTGTGTTCAGTCAACCCTAACTTGGCCATTAAAGCCACAAGAATCAGGCCTACGCGAGCACGATTTTCTGACATGTTGGCATTCACCCCAGTTCGTATAGTCGAGGGGCTCGTTGCCGGTTTATTTTGCTTTGTTTGGCAGAAAACATGAGAAAGCGTTCCGGGTGGCCCGGAACGCTTTGCTCGACCTCGCGAAAAGGTTATTCAGTTATGTGCGCCGTGTGAGTTCGCATCTCGATCATAAGCCGAGCAGGTGGAGCAACACAGGTCTACTCGGGGAGATTCAGGTAACTCTCAGAATTCTAGTTGCAGCACGTGCAAGAACGCTGTTGCTGCATGTATCTATTGGATCGGGATAGTTACCGTGCAAGGTCTGAAAAGTTTCATGGGTTGAAGAGGGCGGCGAGACTGAGCTAAAGGGTTCCGCTCGCCGCCCTGATTCTTCATTTTACCTTGTTGCTCATTTTCCTGAATCGGGCGTCCGCTGGCGCGGCCGGCTGCGGACCGGCCTGGCGGCCGGTCTTCTTTTCAGTTTTTGCTGCTGTCCTTCGGAGTGTACGGGCCACCTCCAAACCCACAAGCCACTCGCTGCGCTTCGGGCGTGCTCCACCCACAAATTCATAGGGCCGCACTCCTTCGTCGCTTCTTCCGGCCAAAGATTTTCTGGTTTCCGCACCCCTGTCGGGTTGATGGGTTTTGCGGCTGGCCCCGCTTCATTTCATTTCGCCAGCAGGCAAAAAACAACTGGGGGAGACGTTGGGCAGGTGGTTAGTTCCCTGTCCCTCTCACCCAAGGCGAAAGGAACCAAAAGATGCAGGCCAAAACCAAAGACACCCAGGAAACTGTCGCCGTCCCAGCCATGCCCGAGCGGGACGTCTACGGCGAGGTTTTGTACATCAGGGGCAGCCAGCTTGGAACTTCATTAGAAGTCTCATATCGACGCAATCATGGAAAGCTGATTCAAAAATTATTAGGGGGGCCATTCAGTTGGATGGGTCCTAGCGAATATCCGGAAGGTAGAGGGGTTCGACTTTGGACCTCGCCGTTGTACTGAACGATATCTCTACAGCACAAACAACAACCCACAAACGATCATTTGTGGAAAGGTCGATATGACCACGAAAACTCCGGCCCGTGACCCCCAGCCAAATGCGGCTGAGGGTCACAACTTACACATGTGTACTGATTTGTCCGGGGAAGAAAACCGCAAAAATTGCTCGGAGATCAATAACCGGGTCTTACGATACGGCCCAACATGCGCACCGCTGTTGGGTAGCTAGAACTGATCATTTAAGAACAATTGGGAAAGCTAGTTATTTCCCTTATTCAAAGATTTCTTGAACGACTTTATAGTCTTGCCGATACTTTTGCCGTCAACTGTATCGATTTCCCCGGTGGTGGAAACGAAGTTGAATCCTTCTTCGGGATTCACAAGTTCGCGACGACCGCTATGGTTTTCGCCGAGTGACAGCATGATGCGAGTTTTGTCGCTACGCAGAGTTGACGCAGAGAAATTGCGCATATTCGTTGTGTTCTCTTCATCGTAGGTAACTCCACCGCTAGCGCCACCCAGCTGATCCACAAGAATCCTATCGCCAACCTTGGCTTCACCACTGACAACCTCAGTTACTTCGAACTCCGTAACTGTAATGGGCACCCCAGAATCTGCGATAAATTCATTGATCTCTTCCTCAGATAACCCAGCTTGTGGGTTCTTGATTGGATCATCCGAATCAACGCGGTCAGGATAGATCATCTCATCCCACGACTTCACGGGGACCCCGACTACAACGAGGTCACTTTTAGCAGCTGCTGCTAATGGAGACCCGTACGAAGGATAATCAGCATTCATGTGAACCGTCTCTTGGATGGTTTCCTGACCTGACGATTGAGGGGTCGCTGTTGTCGAACCACCAGAACACGAAGTGAGAGCCAGCATAAGGCTTCCAGCAATGGCAGCTAGGGGCAGAAGCTTTCTCATTAGTAGATCCTCTTCACTTCATTTTTGTCGTAAGTCTGTGGTTTATAAATAGTAGATCGATTTCGGCTGTGTTTCATCAAAGATGCAGAACTTGTGCTCGGATTATCAGCCAAGCTCAAGGCATGTCCAAGCTCATGTGTGCCGGTGCTCAGGTACCAAGTTGTACTTACTTTGTTTGGCATGTCCCTGTACAGGGTGCGAGTGTTGACGTAGACGTTGAATTTGGTTGTCTTGAGTGCGCGGTTCCCGGTTGAGGAGTACAGCCCATACCATTCATTGGTGTAGCTTCCGGCGCGCATCGCGTGTGCCGATGAGAGGTTCTTCGAGATTCCAGCCCCTACACCCGCGGAATTCCAGTTGCCTCTACTTTGATCGAACAGGGAGCTCATCGTTGAATTCGCACCGACATATCGAACTGAAAACTTTGTAGTGTACATTCCCCCTGAAAAGTATGTTGCATTTGCTGCTGGAACACTTGTTAGCACTAGCAACATTGAGGCCAGTGCGGCAATAAGCAGCTTCAGTTTTCTGCCCATGTTCATAGTTTGCCTGTCGGTTCTTGATTTTTGCATGATCATCCTGCTTTGCTTTCTGACAAAAGGGACTAGTCGGATGGAACGATGAATTTCGCTGAATTCTGAAAGTTGATAAATTCGATCGACTACCTGAACAATACATCGATGCTAGTCAAGGGTGTTGAAAAATTTCTCTTTTTCTGATTTTGTAACACATTTGTTATAGATCCCTATAAAAAGAATAAAAGCGTATGTGGGAGACGGAACGAACTGTTAATCAGACAGCGGGAATTCAGTGTCAAAGTTCATCAATTTCACAGGGCAATCAGGGGATGCGGTTGGTTGGAGGGTAAACCGGTACCTGGATCTCCAACAATCTCAAGAACTCATAAACGATCGTTTACGCGACAAGAAAACCGCCGATTCATGCAGTAGCGCAAACCGGCGGTTTTTCAATGTTCTCATTTTCCCGAAACCGTGTCCCGAAACCCATCTGTGCCAGAATTACTGGTGACACCATACTGGGAAGCGTTTGATGAAGCGTCCGCGTTGGGTGCTGCTGTGTCGGGGTGCATATCTATCTTACTGTCGGCCTTTATATGAAATTATTAGGCGGTTTCGGTGACAGAATGCTTTGCATCTTCGACATAAGGATCCCGCGCGATCCAGGAAAAACCGAAAATTAATAGTCCTGAACATCCAATGAAATCATTGGGCTAGCGCTTGTTGATTGGAATGGTCGCTTGTTCGGTGAATTTTACAGTGAGCGATTGGTAGCCATCAGCATTGGTGCTGGTGGTTACTTTACGTTCGAGACCTGCCCACTTCGCAGTGACTTCTACCTGTCCTGTTTGTTCGAGCTTCGAAGATCCGTATCCATTCTCAGCATGAAAATCGATATTTGTGTTGCCGATCGTGCCATAGATCTGCGCAGGTACCCGTGTTGTGAAGCACTCTTGGGCATTACAAACATCGATTACTGTTTCTACGCTTAGCTCGGGCTCAGTGCTTTGTGCAGTACATCCGGAAAGAATGATGGAGGCTCCGAGAAGCGTCCATATCAGCTTATTTCTTAGCACTTATAGGAACCTGCCTGACTACTCTTTTGCCACATATTAGAGCTCGTGTTCCAAGAGATGCCAATTGAATAATTGCCGACACTGAAACCGGTAAGTTTGGTGGAATTCCATGAATGCCCATATTTCGCGAATGCTTGGAGGCACTTAGTAGAGTTGGTAGTTAATGTGTAGGTCAGAGTCCCCTTGTAAGTCGGACCGTGACCATATAGCATGGCGTACCCCCAGTCCTGGAAAGCCCACCCTGCTCCGTACTGGTTGTTGGTTTCGAGCCAGCCAGTTTTGGCGCACGAATTGTACGAATTGCACCCTACGAAAGAAACGCCCTTGTTAGTCACGGCACGATTGAAAGTGATGGCAAGCCCATCAGCGCCACCAATTTGAGATTGTGCCCTCGGACATTCTGAGAAAGGCGGGTTCTTCCAGTTATATCGCGCGTAAGCGTAAATTTTACTGCCAGACTTTTACTATCTGAGGTCGGGAGACTGTGATGTCATTGGCGCTACTTGCAGGCCTCGTTACTTTGCAGCCTATGCGTGCAGGCTCTGCAATTTGTAAGAGAGCATCAGAAGGTTTCTCTGTGACAGGAATTGGTTCTAAAGAATCTTCGGCATCCGTCAGACCAAGCGCGGCCATGCGTTCAGGAGTGAACTTGTCTAAAGAAACCAACAGGGATATTTCGTCTCGAAACTGGGCTTCTTGTTCCTCGGTGCGTTGGGATGAATCTACTGGAACGATTACACCGTTGGAAAGAACGACGTGTTGGCCTTCTAGATCCGCGTTGGCAATCACTGGAGCGGTTACTAATAGGGATGCTCCTAAAAAGCCCGCTGCTAAGAAGCGGGTGAAAATTTTTATTTTCATGGTTCCTTCATGGGGGAGAATGAGCAAGAACTAGAGAGTAACACGCTTTTAATAAAGAATAGAGATTTTTTGTCTGTTAAACTTTATGTTTTTCGCGTTTGCGTGGTGCCTTCAGCACGTCATTCCGAGTCTCTTCACTTTGTCATCTTTGAAAAGGAATGAACCCTCTGCGTGACTTAGAATGTATAACGGGATAAGTGACAAATTTTGACCGTGATATGTTTTTCTGAAATTCCGGTGTCACGTAAACGACCATTTTTGGTGTCCCGTATATGGCCCGCGTCACCGGGCATTTTCTCTGGCGGGGTATAAGGGAATCTGAAATCTTTGAAAACTCGGAGTTTCGAAAATTTACCAAGTCAACAGATCAAGTGTCCCGTATAAAGACCGTCTTACGGGACACTTCCATCGAAAGTCAGCTGGGCTTCCTCAACGCGTCAAAAGCATTAGAAAATTTCCTGTAGACCATCAATTTTTTTGGTGATAAATTCGAGCTATGTTCCATTCATGAAGTTTTCTCGCAACCAGTTCAGAAGACCTACGAATGGATTTGTCATGCCCTCCGACGTTTTACGGGCTGATCTTCAACACGCAGATTTCACTCCCGCCGTTTCTTCATATGCGGATATTTGCCAAGCAGAATCATCATCCTCGGCAGCACTAGCTGACGCGTATTTCGCAGCATACCCACCTGGCATTGCGGCCGGAACTCTTGAAGAAGCACAATCCGAGATGGAAGAAACCTTCGCTCACGAATTTGGGCAGCTCCTCGAAAATGCTTCTTTTGTCGCACTACAACAAGGAACGCCGATTGGGGCGATCTTTGTTGTCAAGAAATCGATCTGGGACGAAGGCTTACTCGGCCCATTCATTATTGATCTTTTTGTTGATCCTCGGCATCAGGGGCATGGACTGGGTCGCACCCTGATTGCCGCTGCCATGTCTGCGTGTAAGAAGCATGGAGCGGATACACTGAGTCTGCGAATCGGTGATGGAACTTCCGGTGCTGCTCTGGAGCTATATAAGAGACTTGGGTTCCGCGAATTGGCCTAACCGAATAACGGTGGTGACATGCGTCGGATAGCGAGGCATGACACCACCATAAGACTCCATACAGCGATTTCCTCAACATGCCCGGTCAAGGTTCCCTAATAGGCAGGACACGAGGGAGTTATATACGAGTCAGATTTCAAACCCTACGCGATAAAGGTTCTGTAGGTCTCGCGTTCAATTTTGACGTAAGTCGAGTGTAAATCCGGGGCATTTAGGGAAATCACCGACGTAGTCAGCCTCGAACCCCAAAGATTCGTAGAACAAAACAGACTCGGGGGTCGCCTGCCAATCCAGAATCATCGGAATTGGGCGATCTTTAGCCCATGCGAATGCTGATTCCACCAGTCCACGACCGGTTCCGCTTCTGCGAGCTGTTGGCGTGACGAACAGGTCATGTATTCGTCCAACGCAAAATGAACCCCGGAGCCCAAGCCCGAAGTCTTGAACTGCAACATATCCACTGAGAGCATTCGGCCCGTCTGCTACGGCTACAAACCACCGGGGATCATTTAGCAATCCTCTACATCGAGTTTCGAATTCCTCAATGCATGTTTGTAGTCCCGGCGTGAACATGGTCGTCAATTCGTAAAGACAATCAATATCAGCTTCGGTTGCCGGTCTAGCTGGATTATTGCTAATTGTCATTCTCATAGACTACGGGCTGCTCCTCATCGAGTGACTAGATCGATCTTTTGTACCGATGATCAACTTTTCGCGTGATACCGACCTTTGCTCAGCGATCGAGGATAGCTGTCCCGCAGAGCATTCCTCTTACGGGATACCTAAAACGATCGGTTTGTGTCAACGGGTATGGATCTGTCCAATCGACCTGCCTGTAGGATCACGCCCATTTCTGAGCCGCCATCAAAGTCGAACCTGTCAAGACTTTTCTAATTTATTTCTTACTTCAGAAAGTAATGGATTCAAAATTGCTACGGGTCAAAAAGTTTCTTGACTTTTCAATTTTCTCTACAAATAATAATCGATATGCATAAATAATGCGTATCCCAGCTTATAGAGCATGGAGCATCTTGTGAATCCTTTTCAAGACCGACGCAAAGGCAAAATGCTTTTGTGCGGAGCTGTAACCCTGTCATTGGTGGTACTGCCTTCAATTTCCGCAGTAGCTCAGCCAAATCTCGTTCCCAGTGTTTCTTCATCAAAGTCTGCGACTGCTAGTTCGCATGAAGAAACAGTGGTTCAGCTTGGCGCAATCGAGGCTTATGGCGATGCTGCGGAACTGGTGCTAGATGCGCCAGGAGCATCTTCGGCATCGCTCGCTAGAATGGCAAAGCCCCTTTCTGATACGGCCGAAGAGTCTGTTTCAGTCGCACAAGAAGAATTGGGCGAAATTTCACTCACCTTAGGCGAACCTGCCGACGGTGGTTACAACTCAAGCGTAGAAATTGAGTCTCCAAAATTGGTGTCCTCAACTGAGACCCAGCAAAACGTAAGTGCGATGGTGACTTTTAGCTACTATCTTCAGCCGGATGACAATGGATACTCTGGCCCGTCTTCTTGGACAGATGAACATCTGTTGACCTTGGAGAAAGGTAGTGGAGGTTGGGCTGTCGTTGCTGACGAAGTGGTTCCTTATGAAGTGAGCAGCCTGGCTGCCGATGAGAGCGACCCTACGCCCGAGCCAGGGGAAATTCCGGTGTCTCCTGATCTGAAGTCGGATGATGATAAGCCCGGCATTCCGATTGAAGACATTGCACAACCAGGTGGTGGAACAATCGGAGTACCAGCCGCAGGATACTGAAAGCAGAACAGCATTAATGTTCAAAAGTTCGTCTCTTACGCGATTAGCCGCACTTCCGGAAGCTACGCAAAAGACAGAAAGGCCTATGTCAACGGCACATATCCGAGCTATGACAATAACTGCTCTAATTTCGTTTCTCAGGTGCTGGATCAGGCGGGATGGTACCTGACCGGAGGCAATTCTACTCAGATTCATGAAAAGACGAAGTGGACTTTCAACCTTGCCGGTATTGCAGGGGCAACGAGAACTTGGTCGAAGTCCAGCAATCTCTATTCATATGCGCTGAACACCGGTAGGTACAAGTTTCTATCGAACGTCTGGAATGCAAGTTCAGGAGACTTGATCTTTGTAGATTGGGATCCAAATGGTTACCCAGACGGGTACATTGATCACGTGATGGCTGTCACAGGACGAGCAAACTATGCCCCAAGAATTTCACAAAAGTCATCGAACCGTTCGAATATTTCCCTCGAAACAACGGTAGCCTTAGCCAAGCAGCAGGGTAAGAAATACACCTGGTACGGACTGGATCTACGGTAGAAAGCGGTCAGAATGAGCGATTTGTGGAATAGCCAGCCGCTCTCTTTTTGGGTCCTCGCTGGAGTGTGCGGAATCGGGTTGCTTTCAGTCGGCCCGCTACTTTGGTCTTTCTCTAAGTCGAATCGCAGCGGCAAAATACTCGCGGTTGTGGGGACGCTTCTCATTGCAGCTTCTCTAGTGGTGTTGGCATACCCTGTCACCAACGGTGCTGCAACGTGCGGTCTGGGAGCTGGTGCTACAGGCTGGGTTAATCCTCCTTCCTATGGTGGATACGAATGCAGGGACGCACAGTGGAGGTTTTTTTGGGCTGGAATGGTGTTGCTCGTACTGGGGGTTGGATCTTCAGTTGTTTCACTATTTCCACATTTCAAAGCTCGTTCACGTGATTCTTCGTTGAACCACTAAGCTCGTAGTTTTTTGTTGCATTTGTGAGAACCGCTGCGGTGATTGGTATTCCTGGATGGATGCTAATTACGGCAGCGGTTTTCTATGTCAGTCTGAATGTGTGTTGTCCTTACGATTGGGTCTGTATGCGCACCTTTCCAAAAATGATGGTTTCTGGGAAATTGAAAACGTGAAGTTCGGTCGTCTGCTCGAGCTGCACGTTTTCCACGATTTTAGGCTCCCAAAACTTCGTCCCATAATTCTTCGACCCACATCCTCCAGAGAGAACGTTTTAGAACTGATCGATCCTAGGAGTCCAGATTCTATCCGCAGCTCAGAGAACTTCTGCGGCTTTTTGTAATCCAATTATTCCAGGATCGACAGATGCAAAATCTTCATTCGTCAGATACAAAAAGAGAACGGCCTCCAGTTTGGAGAGCCGTTCCCTTTTCTATGTAGCAAGGAGGAGTTGCAATCTACGACTTCTGGCAGTACTCACCGTAAGCCTTGCGTGCCACGTCCGGAGCTTCAGAGTCTAGCTTCAAGTTACAGTCCAGAAGTCCCAGATCCGAGTCAGTCCACGTTGAGAAGCTCAACTTGTACCATTTGTCCTGATCATTCTGGCATTGAATACTAAACGTATAGGTCAGAGGTGTTGCTGCGTAGTACCCCAGTAAACCAGGGGATTGTTCAGAATTCTTGATCATTGTTTCAAGCCCTTCGACATACGGGAAGGGCTGTTCTTCAATGGTGTCCGCTGAGACTTCATCGACAGATTTGATCACTTCATCTTGGTTACCCCATTCTGGCTGCGGATCCCATGTGATAGATGAAGCGGCCTTCTTATCGAGCAGTGTTTTACTTAGATCCTGATCAGAGAACTTGTCGATTCGAATAAATGTCGGTTCTCCTTCGGATTCCCCATCGTTGACTACATAGGGTCGATCGCATGTGGTAGTTGGTTTTGGAGGTGCTGCCGGGGTCACTTCACTTTGAATATTCCCCGGACTAGTGCAAGAGGCAGCCCCTATGATTAGGAAGAAAGCAGATGCGGCGATGATACTTCGCTTCATTGAGCGTCTCCTCGTTTTAGCAGTATTTAGATTTAACTGTTCCCGCTAGTGATCCTGACGGTTGAGTCAAGTCACATTGCACCGTAGCTGTTTCACGGATGGCGTGTGATTTGCCGGTACCGGTGGCCTGGACAATAAGCCCCGAGTTTCCAGAAGCGCAGTAGTTCTTCTTCCATTTGCCTGTGACTTCAGAGTTACCAGCTGCTACGACGACATACTTTTTTGGCTTAATAGTGGCCGAAATTGAGAGGGTGCTTCCACTGGTTCTAGCCCCTGAGGCAGCCAAAGATAAGCCGGTGGTGCCTTCAAACTTAGCTACGACCGTATTAAAGCTAGCTGAACCGCCTGTTGAATAAGTTAGGCCGGCGGTCAAGGTCAATTGCTTCGCTGAAGTGTAAGTTGCCGTTGAATTGCTACTGGTGCCGTTGTAGTGCTTGCTGGCGTGAGTGACCTTCTTGACCTTCGTAACATTAGTAACGTCGTAGTAGGTTCCTGAGTAGCCACCGCAACTTATCGCGGCGGGAGTGGCTATTGCTAAGTTCGACTCATCTCCGACCGCGAGAGCCGGTGTAGCGATCATTGCAGTTCCAGATGCTAGGCAGATAGCGCTGAGGAATGCAGCGATGCGACGTTTTCCGTTTTTCAAATTTCCACCTAAAGATGCGATGAGATGAGATGAGAGATTGTTCAAGTCAGCCATTCAATAAGCGATCCCATAAATCTAGAACCATCTGTGATGTGACTTACATGGATCTTATTTCATCACCTGTGGAGAATTTGCCAAATTGCTGAAGAATATCCTTTTGTTATCAATTTGTTGTAAATGATCAATATGGCTTCTTCTTTGGCAACAGTGAATTTATGCGAATTTTCAGGAATGACCCTCGAAGCACTCAGATGCTCTTCGCATTGAGTAACCCCTGGCTCTAATTCTCCAAAACGGGTCACCGGCCAGTCGGGTTTTGCAATCAACACCTGTGGAAGAATCAGGGCGTCTGCAAAGTCAGCGAGAGGCATTTGAACCAATCGCAGTAGGGCTGTGGCCTAGTCCGTATGCGCTCTGGTTCTCAAGCGAGCTTCATGGTATTCATAGTGATCTAAAGATCTAATTCTGTGACGCGTCGGTAAAGCGTTGCCCGAGACATGCCCAAATCTCTGGCAACTTGGGTTGCTGGTTCGCCGGCCTGGAGGAGTTTTGCCGCGGTACGGATCTGAGACTCAGTGAAGGTGGGACGCCGACCGCCAAGGTCCCCGCCAATGGTGCGGCGTTTGGTCACGGAGTCGTTGATGCGTTCTCGTTTGATCTCCAACTCCATTTGGGCCAGAGCTGCCATGACGGTAAAGACCATGGCACCCATTGGGGTTTTGGTATCGACGTCGCCGCCGCCAAGATTCAGTACACGCAGTCCGTTATCGCGATCTCGGAGTACTTCTGCTAGTTCGAGCATTTTCTGAGTGGATCGCCCTAGCCGGTCCAGGGTAGTGATCACCAAAGTGTCATCTGGGTGCAGCGCGTTGAGTGCTTCATTAAGGCCGGGGCGCTTGGCTAATGCACCTGAGAGCCCATGGTCGATGTAGAGGTCATCGCGCCGGACCCCTGCGGCGAGTAAATCTTGGATCTGCCGGTCGGTGTCTTGGGCTTTGGTTGATACGCGGGCGTATCCGATCAGTTTGGTCATCGGTCCTTCGAAAGTGTCTCGCAACTAATGGTGCCAACACGATTCTATGACATTAGTTGCAACACATAGTTGCGAGAATTTCAGACCATTGAGTTTCCGCGGATTTTTCATCAGGGGAGTGGTAGGTGGTGAGACGTCTTGCAACCTATGGGTTGTAAGACGCATGCGTGTATTGAATTCGGGCTCGCATCCTGCTCTTTTGGTCAGATTTGGCAACCTTGTTTTTTTGGGGAGGCGTTTCAAAGTGGCCCATGACGGGCTTTACCTCGGCGCAGAAGTCTCGATTACGCAATCCCTAGAATTCGAAAGGAAGGAAAGTACCGCGAAGCCGCGCTTTTGCCGTGTGGCATTTTTTGGACGCGCCCTAGCTGCGCACTCAGTGTGCTAGTTCGCTTAAGAGGAGAGCATGCGAGGTCGGTGGTTTATTTCTAAACGTTTTTTGTGATGCTTGACACCCCTGATCGTAAGCGATAGTCTCCTCCTATCCATCCATCAGAGGAAGTTATTATGAATAAGGTTCTCAAGTTAGTGGTGGCTACGGCATCGGCTGTTGGGCTTCTGGCAGGTGGAGCCCTTGTGGCTGCACCCGCAGCGAATGCTGCGACTGCTTGTTCCGCGAATCGTGTACTTGTCGATGATCGTGGCTGGCTTCCAGATAGCCATAAGGCTACCGGTCGTTGCAGCAAGATTGACGGCAACAAAAAGGTTCGCATCAGTCTCGATCGGATTGCCGATTTTGATTACCACACCTCATGGTTCACTCGGACTAACACCACTTACAGCACCAACCAGTCGACGTTGACTCGTGGTGCTTACTACACCGTACGCAACGTCTAAATACCAATCGGTTGATGGCCCGCACTGTGAGTCAGTGCGGGCCATCTGTCTGTCCTGAAAGCAGAGTTATGCTGACCGTTGACCATGTTTCACTGACCTACCCAGACGGGCAAGACGTACTTACCGTACTCAAAGATGTCACCTTTGAAGTTCCTAGCGGCCTCACTGCAGTTGTTGGACCTAGCGGAACTGGCAAATCAACCTTACTGAGGGTGATTGCTGGCCTTCAGATCGCTGACCAAGGCACGGTATGCGTCGGAGAATATTGCATTGATTCTTCCAAGCATGATGCTGGAACTGCGCAGTCTATTTATGTTCCCCAGGATTTTCAGCTCGTACCTTTTCTCTCAGCTGCGGAGAATCTGCAACTTGCAGCCGAGATGCGTGGACGCAACGTCAACGATCCAGAGATCCTGCTAAAAATTGTCGGTCTGCAGGGTCTAGCCAAGCGGGTACCTGAAGAACTTTCCGGAGGACAGCAACAACGCCTGGCTCTTGCACGCGCTCTAACGGTTCAAGCTCCCGTGCTCTTGCCTGATGAACCGACAGGGTCTCTGGATAGTGAGACGAGTCAAGGTATCGCCGCTCTTCTCAGGGAAATCGCTCACAGTGATCAGCGATGCGTGATTGTTGCTACGCACGATTCAGCGCTTGTTGATGTCGCCGATTCAGTCCTTTCCATTCAGTCGGGCAAGGTGCAAAAAATTCGATGACGAAGATCTTCACTCCTCGACATTTAGCGATCCGGATCGGCCGTTACTACTGGCGATCGCTCATTCCTTTGCTTATATGCGCATTCGTTTTCTCAGTAGCTCTCAGTTCAATATCGATTGCCAAATCTTCGGTAGAAAATGCGGCCGCTACAGGTGTTGCTTCTCATTTCACCAATATGCAGCATCTAATGCAGCCCACCACCACGGAGAGTCTTCAGGCAGGGACTGAGGTCGCTGGGTGGGCCCCCATCTCTGATTCCAGTGCGTCCTTTAGCACGGATGCAAAGCTGGTTCAAGGAGATGTGCGTTCCTATGAGGATTCGGAACTATCCTTCGGACAACTCATCGAGGGAGCTTCGCCTGAAGAGTCTGGACAGATCCTGCTGCCTGTTGGGATTGCCAATGATCTGGGATTAGCCGTCGGAGATCCTGTATCTGTCCAAGTAGCAGACAATAAATCTTTTGCCGCTAAGGTCAGTGGCCTGGTCCAGGACTCAGCGAAAATCGACGACAAGCAATCCTATCTGCTTACGTCGGTTGCCCTACCCGAAATTAGCGGGTTCCTCAGCGAAACAGATCCCTTCCTTGATACGTCGACAGCAACCTTATTTGAGCAAAAATTATTTACATACAATTCTTTGGAATCACTGAAGAAAATAACCATCGCTGATGCTTCTGCAACATATTTCCCTCAAGCGGGTACTTTGCTTATTGGACTATGGCTGGCGTATCTGATCGTTTTGGGGCTTGGCGTAGCAGTACTTATGCGAGCTCTCAACGCGCCTTTGAAGGGGCTGGCTTCTTCGGGAGTCACTGCTCGTCAACGAACTGCGCTGATACTACTTCTTTTGGGAACATCTGTGGCGGTCGCTTCTCTGTTGGGAGTGTTTATTTCGATAGCCGGGCTTTGGATCGGTCGAAACGCAGTGTCCAGCATATTTTTACAAGCGTGGTCTGGCGTTAGTCTCAACGCAACTTTGATCCTTCTTCCTGTATCTTCGGTGCTGCTAGCGGCAACCATCGGAGCTCGCCCCAAATATCGTCATGGGTCTTCCCGAATCCAGGACTTGGCTCTACGCCTCGGTTTTGATCAGCCCCGTGGAGCAGTTCTGACCTCAACGGTCCTCATAGTACTTTCTGGACTGGCGATCCTCGCTGCGGCACAAAGGATGATTCCGCCGGAATCAGCGGTCTTTATCGTAGTGACCGCCTTCGCGGTTTTTCCTTGGGCTTTTTCGTCTCTACTACGTCGCTTTCTGCTCCCTCCTGCGCTAAGAAAGGCTACGAAGGCTGCCGCCGCGCTGACTTTATGCTTTGCTTTATTTGTTTCAACTTTGCTGGCTATGTCAGTCGCCTTTACAGCGCGTGCGGTGCACAATGAACGTACCGCAACGGTGCATCAATCGCCGACGCTTCCTGCCGGCAGCATGGCGTTGGATTCTATTCCTGCGGATCAGGCAGACGCTGTCACCCAACGCTACTTAGAAAAAGGCGGGATCCAGCCAACCCGCTATTCTCTTCCTTTGGAAGATGTGGCTGATACTCGTATTACAAGCCCCGAAATTGCCTTGTGTATGAGTGAACACGATGAAGCTGATCCTTTTATCGCCGGTGATTTGTGTGGTTTAGAACCAGTACTCCGGTACGTTGTGCTCTCTGCGGACAGCACAGAGACAGTTCGAGTCTCCAGTGAGCTCACTAATGCTGGCGAAGCAACTTTCCTTTTATTTCAAGCCGGGGAAAGCTTCGCCAGCAAGGAGCTGAGTATTAGAAATGCATCATCTGATGACTCGCTTGTTCAACCTCTAGCGGGGGCCGTTATTGGGCGAGGTTCGTCGCTTGTGCAAGAGCTGGGTCTAAAGCCTTGCGAACTTCGTCAGCTGGTCTTCACGGATTTTGGGACCTTGGAAGGACGCGAGCGAGCCGAGCTGAGAAGCTACATTGCACGTATTGCTCCGGGCGCGGAAATGGTGGAAATCGAGGCCGATGGGTCCGGGCAGTGGATGAGGTTCCTCATTGTCGTATCTATGGGTGCAGCTTTTTTGGCAACTGTGTGCGTCGTTGCAGGCATAAGATTTGCTCTTTCGTTGATGCGTGAAACGCGTGGAGTGATGAGCTTATTCTCTGCTTCGCAGAGAATAAAAAGACGCCTCACGGCTACCGTCATTGGTTTATGGGTGGCTGCAATTGCCTCAGGTTCTGCCGGTGGACTCTTCGTGGCATGGCTGGTTAGTGCCAAGGACGGGCTAGGCAGTGGGCTCATTTGGGCAATCGCCCCCGGTACTGCACTAGTGGTCCTTGGTATCGGTTGGTTTTATTGGCGTTACGTTCTCAGTAACCGATCGCTAATGCAGGAGCGATATCGTTAGAAAAATTCATTGACCGGGTTCATTTGCAACTGTTAGGTGTATCGATACTCGCGAAATGGGAGTATTTTCGCTACATAGATTGTGGCACTGAGTTTAGCGACGATCTCGCGTCGAAATTCTCTTGAGTTTTCAACTGTCACGAAAATTCTGAGAGATTGCGTTTCGAGCGTGTCAAAAACGACCGTTTGTGATGCGAAGACCATGATGCCTAACACGGACTCCACAGGCTGCGATCCTTCGAACAAATCGGCAACTTGATCGTCTGGTGATGAGGATGGTCTGGGTGGCGTCCGTATAAGGTCCCTTCACCGGGCATTTTCTCGGGCGGGGTATACGGGAATCTCAAATCGTTGAGAATTCGAAGTTTCAAAAACCGCTCAAGTCAAGCGAAATGCTATCCCGTATAAGGACCGGCTTACGGGACCCTGAGGCGCCCTGGCCGGGTGCATGGTGTTCGTCCCGTGCAAATGATCCCGTCCACGAAATGAAGGCCCTCACCAAACGGATGAGAACACCACCCCTGATCCGACGGGAACAACGGGGTGGTCACCGCCCGATGCGCATCACTCAAACGACGAAAACCCCGGAACAGAAGGGTCATGCCCAAGCTCGTGCGTCAATCACGGCACATATGGGAGAAATGCCCTAGTCGCCCGCCATCGACCGCAGCGCCGCGAGGTGCCCATCGAAGGCCCGGCGACCCTGCGCGGTGAGCTTGACCTTTGTCGTCTGGCGCGCGTCCGTACGCTGGGGGGACGCCTGTTTGCTTGTGACGAGATAGCCGATTTCGACGAGGTTTCTTACGGTCTTTGACAGGTTGGCCTCGCTGAGCTCCAGTGTTGCGGCAATTACAGCAAAGTCCGCCTCGGCAAGCGGGCGCAGCAGTGCACACAGACGCAGCCGGGTTGGTGCGTGGATCGCCTCATTAAAGTAAGGCTCAGCCCGCATGACGCACCTCGGCCGCATACGCGCGGTCATATTCCACGACGATGAGCGCGGTGGCGATACCCGCGGCCGCAGCTACGGCGACAACCCACCCGATCAAACCGAGCAGCGCGAGCACCAGGCTGATCATCAGCGCAAAGAAGGTGCTCAAGAAGAGCGCAACCACTAACCAGAGCCCGCGAGGACCCGCCGGTCGGGTAATGCGGAGGCCACTGCGCTTGCGAAAAAGCACCTCAACACCGATGAAGATCCCGACGCTGAGCACAAAGGGCAGCCATGCCCATGCCAGCCCGGCCGCGGGGGCCACGATGATAAGCGCAGCGCCCAAGCCCTGCGCAGGTGCACCCCACCACGTTTCTGCAGTGATTCGTTCACCGATCCGACCACGGTCGGTACTGATCGCCTTGAGCGACTCACGCACGGATGCTGGGTTCCGTGGATTCTCCGATTTACTTTCCATGCGGTTGAGTCAATCACTTTACTTCTGGTTAAGCAACTTGGTACTCGCATGACAAGCCTCCGAACAAGATCCGTCCCGGTCAGGGTTCCACATACGACCACGCAATTGCATCCCCGCGTGACTCGCTGTTGGCAAGCTAAGCACTTTCCATCGAAACCGGATATGTGAACTCGCTTGGCCGAGCCCGCCCGGACTTACGTGTCGTTCTGCAACGAGCTACCAGCGGATTGCCGGCACGAGGCAGTGGACTTTCAGCTCCCGAACTGGCGATGGAGGCGTCTCTGCAGAACTTATGAATCTGAACTTGTGACTTTAGCGCGGTTGACCCGGATTACTACCTGATCAGCCAGAATCGATATGAACAGCCCGGAGCCGACAATAAGGAACGCAGCAAGAAGTCCGCACATGGCACCAAACGTGCCTGAGCTACGTACGCTCTCGAAAGTCTCTGGCGACACCTCGGCTGTGAAATTGGCCCAGAGCGCCGACCAAATGATCCACCCGACACCCATACCAAGGCATCCTGTAACGAATCTGATCCAGCCCCTGATTGCCAACGTACTCATTTTTCGCATTTCCGCCGTCCCTGTTGAATCAAAGATTTCCTAGCATACCCAAGTCTGGATGCAACGCTCCCGTCCCGTAGACCGTTCCTCTATTGGTGCTATGTAAGACGATTTTATAGACAGGTGCCACTGGCACCAGCGGCTGATATGCGATGGTCAGCACCACTGCAGATCAGGAACCAAAAAATTTCTGATCAATCTGATCGAAAAGAACCGATGTTGTGAACTTATTTATCTAAAGAAATTTATTCTGAGAAAGTTTCCAAGAAGTCTTGCTTTTATCTGAGAGAAGGATAATCTTTGTTCATGACAATGCGTATCCTTGGAGTAGCTTCAGTATTATCGGCCGCCGCTCTTCTATTGGGTGCCTGCACGGGCGGTTCTACTCCAGGAGCTACAGAGCCTGCAATAAAGACGGATAGTTCCTCTTTAACGTCTAGCGCGCAGAATCGAACTGCAACTGAAACTTATAAAATGCATGCAGAATCTCTGCAGAAACTCGCCAGGCCAAGTCAAATACTCAGCGAGGTGGAGAGCGACGGATCAGGTAAGTTGCCTATCCGTGAGGTGCCCGCTGGATTCGATTCAGTTGGGTTCATGGTTTCCTGCGAGGGTTCCTCGACCTGGGACATAGCGCTTAGCAGTGGTACTAAACTCGGTGGTAGTGACTGCGGAGACGATTCAAGTGTAATGAGCAATATATCCGTATTGAGGACAGACCTTGGTGCTAAAGAAGTGCAACTTGAACTCAGTAAAGAAGTAAAGGCTTGGGTTACCATTTTCGCGACTAACAGGCCATGACGGATTGGCGGTTGCTGTCCTCATTTCCGGGTTAGTATCCAAATAGAGGCAATACGAAAAGCCGTGATGTTACAAAACAACGCAGATAGAAAGCGAAGTTCTGTCCGTTGGTGTGCCGTATGAGGTTAGTGCCCGGGCGCCTTGAAAGCCTAAAGTCGTAGCTGTTGCTCTTGAAGGTATCGTGCAGCATCGCTAGTTGCCCAACTGACGGTTTCCCCAGACGTAATTTTGCTGACTCCTACGCCAGGAACACCCCAATTCACCACCAAATACTCTGAGTTTTGAGACCCCTCGCTCGAAATGAACTGTTGGCTTTGGACTGCTCCAACTTCGCCAACTTCTAAGGTTGTTCCACCTGGAAGAACGAGAGAAGACCCTTGCAAGTTACAGCCAGGTTCTCCGAGATCGCGCAGGCCATTTGCTTCAATCAAAGCTGGAGGGCATTGCGGAAGGTCTTCATGACCCAACGGTATGCTCACTCCACCTGGCGAACACGAGCAAAGAAGCAAGCTTAAAAGTGCAATGGTGGATATAGCTGTGGCGGTTCGCATGGTCTCATGCTAACAACTGGCAATCCAGCGATGTTTGTAGCGCCGATGAGGATCCAAGGTTGATGGGTCTGCAAAAAGAAATGTGTGGAGCGCGGCGTCCCGCAGAAGGTTCTTCTACTGGGACCGCTCGAAACATCATTTAGGGCTAATACCAAACGTCAAATATTGATACCTTCACAGGTTTAACCGGCATTGGGGTTGTTTCCGAGCAAACGTACAAGAGTTGCTTTTCGCGGAGCGTCGAACGGTTTCTCGGGCTCGGAGTCCATTTCTGCGAACAGTTCGAAGAGCCTCCCATTCGCGTGTTCCTCCACCCAACGGAGTGCCTCTGACACGTCCTTCACCTCAACCAGTACAAAAGCATCTAAGTTCCATCCGTACCCAGGACGAGGTTGTTCCCAAAAATTGACTCGATAGCAGGGCGAATCATCTGAGTCGCGTGGTTCAGCGTGAACTGTTTCTATGGCGCGCATGGGACCAATATACAAGCATGCACCAGTACGCTATTGGGAAATCTTGTCGCCCTAGTTACCTTCGACTATCAAAGCCGGTCAACAGCGTCCCGGTTGCGGTTCCTGCCGCGTGCATGTTGAACAGCATCAGATATTTTGAAAGGCCAAGTCATCCACATGATAGAAATATGACATGAGACCTTCGAAAATCCTGCCGCTAATAATTGCTGGCTTGCTCCTGGTCACCGGTTGCAGCTCCACTCAGTCCAAACTTGCCATCTCAGAGGATGCCCCCGCGTCTGTATGCGGGCCAGCGAGCACCAGTGGGAAATTTTTTGGTGCCCTGAATTACCTGCAAAACGAAGGAAAAACCCCGGCAGAAATCACCCAGGTGGAGCTCGTTGACGCCACCAACCTTGAACTGCAAGGGTTCGGAATTCTCAGCAACGAGAACGTGGCAACTCGAGGGCCTGGGGATGATCTGCAGCTAGACACGAATCGTGTCATTGCCGATGGAGACACCGCAGCGATTCAGGTCGAACTAGGACTAAGCAACACAGCAGAACCAGGGAACGCGAAATCCCTCAAAGTGACCTACAACAATCCGGATGAAAAAGACACTGCCTCCGTCACGATGATGACCACGCTCGAGGTGCTTCCAACCGGTCAAATCTGCAAATAGATAGCCGCACAACGTGGTCTGGGATCCCGGCAGAAGCGGTGGCCATCAGCAAACTGCCCCGCAAATTCCCCTAGAGAACCGACCGTCCCATAGGAGGTTCCCCATACGGCGTCGACGTTCTTAGCGAGAAGTACTCGTCGAAGCTGACGGTGATGTCGCATTTTCGGGAATCTCCGGATACACCTCTTGTGGCAGAAGGATCGTGTACCCGTCACCGCGGACAGCTATGCCATCCACCTTGATCGAATGGGCTTTGTTGTTGCTGCCATCTGTCAGTTCGGCAAAAACGCCGCTTCCCAACTGTTCGCGCACCACCACCGTGACGTTTTGTGGGGTAATTCCCCGAATGGCCAGCAGCTCCCTTGTTTTGGCCACCATTGCATCATCCAGATCCACATCATGGAATGCATTAGTGACCCGGCATACCCCGTTGCGGTCACCGGCATAAACCGCGGTCACCAGATCCGTGCCGGCTTGCTCAATGGACTCAACAGGTTTACGCCCGTCACAGGTATCGCCCGAATAATCTTGAAATACCGAGCAACCCGTCAGGGCTCCCGCTGACAGCACCAAACCGAGGACGCCCAGTCCGACCGCTTGGCGTTTGATAGGGAAATCTACGCGCAACCCTTGAATTTCGCTCATGCAGACCATTATCGCCGCGTTACTTCCAGGCGAGGTTCAAGGTCGTACCGTGTCGCCACGACTCGCGAGCTACCTGGACGAGGCGCTCCCGTCGCCACTGGTAAAAAACGCGGACGCGGCATCCCACTGTGCGTTCCATAAACGGAACTGCGACTCATGAGCACCTGTTCATGGGAATCCGCTACAGTCGATTTCTAATAACAACGATCAATATCGGGGCGGAACAGCGCATGTGGGGGAAGAAGAAGAAAAGAGCCAGGACGGACGCGCTGGAACTGGCTTATGTTCAGCGGTTGCAGGAAATTGATGCGCTGAGTGCCGCACATGATGACATCGGGCCATCGGAATGGAATATGGGGCTGGGTCAGTCAGAATTTTTGGGGAGAACCGAAAGCGGTGATTTTCCGAGTAGATACATCGTTGTTGAAGTTGAAGATCTTCCGTCTTTTGGCCAGCTCCGTGAAAAGTCTGATGATTGGATTCACGTCTCGAAAGAAGAGATGCTGCAACAAATCACCGGGTTCTGGGTAGTTGCGCTCAGAACGAGTGATCATCAGACTTTCCAGCCTGCATCGGAGGTGGAATATAGGTTTGATTCCTTCCAAGCCCTTCAGAGGTTCCTCTCGCCTCTGAATATTTCATGGCAGGGAGCCAGTGCAACGGAACGGCAACTCAACCAGTCTGGTTGGTCTCCGGACTGGTTGAGTTAGACCTCATAGAGGTTCGACGTATTGGGCAAGGGGCCAGACACGCGTCGCGTTGCAGGTGAGCACTTTGCGAACCGTCGCACTCCATGGGAGCCTGCTCTAAGTGTGTCTTAAACGAACGTTATTGACACTTCATTAAGTTCACCTTGAAGCATTGTGCTATGCATTGTATGAAGTGAAGGGTGGTGTTCATTAATTGTCCAGTCAGTGGCTGGACAATTTGCCATCTCGTGCAGGCGGTAGCCCGAGTCCTTATCAGCGCGAACCTAGGGCATTATCAGTCATCTGGGGGTGGTCCAGTCCAAGGCTGCGACGACGTCCTCTGCGTCGGGTAGTGCTTGTTGCTCTGGGGCGGTCAACGTTTCTTAAGTGTAAGTTGCTATCGCAATGGGAGTGCTGGACCTGTTCAATGCGTAGCGCACTGTGTGCTCGTTCCGGATTCCGCAAATGAGAATTCCTGCGGTAGGGAGCGTGCGGATCTGCGTAGTTTGTCATCTACCAAGGCGATATTGAACTGCAGCTTGCCCACGTATCCGAGCTGGAACTTTCCTGTTTTGAGTTCAACAACGACGTAATGTAGCTGCCCCACAGGGAAGAACAGTTGATCCAGGTAGAAGTCGTCGCCGTCAACGTCGAAATGTAGCTGTCTGCCGACGAAAGCGAATCCAGGGCCAAGCTCTCGTAGTGTCTCGATAATCAGGTCCATGAGTGCTTGCTCGAGATCGCTTTCGGCCACGTCTACGGTTAGCCCTAGGAATTCCAGCGCGTAGGGATTCTTGGCCATTTTTTGTACAAGATCTGAATCAGGGCGGGTAGATGCCGCTCCTGTGCGTTCAAGGGTCTTGTTCATGACCATGTATAGGAGTACGTTCCTGGACCAGCCATGTTTGCCGGCTGCGCTGGCGGAGCAGTCCCGGGTATCGGCGGCTAGTTTTGTCGAGCAGGAATCGGATGTGCCCCCAGGTAAAAGTCCCACAGCCTGTGGGACAGTGGTGCCAATTCACGTAGAAAACGGATAGCTCAATTGAGGCCCGGATGTAACTACAAGAGTTTTTGGGCCACCCCTATGCGAACGTCCTGCCAAGGGGGACTTTAACGAAAGGGCGAAAATGAACCACTGACGTGGGGTCAATTTGTCGGCCAGAATGATGATGCAAGCCTCTGTTGATGTGGGTGAGTCTAACGCAACCTCAGGAGATTCTCCCCGTCGGTCAGTAGCTCTCCGGCGCGGACTGTAGAAGGAGGCCTCGACGAGTTGGCATCATTGGAAGAACGATGCCCCGCGGAAGCCACTATGGAGTGTTTATGTCCGTTGAGGCTTGCGCGGGGCAGGATTTAGGAGTTAATTATTTAGTGATGCATTGCGGGGAGATCTTGGTCTCGGCGCGTCATTTTACGGTTTAGGCCAACGACCCCGATGATCGTAGCAACCGCGATCACCGCGTAGAATACGGCCACGCCCCACGGGCCAGCTGCCCCAAGAATCGATTGTGCGATCAGCGGGGTGGAGCCGCCGATCAATGAGGCGCATAGGCCATTAGCCAAGGCCACGCCAGTAAAACGGACGTTGACTGGGAATGCGTGCGATAGGAAACTAGCGAGCATCGCGTAATAGGCAGTGCCACCGAGCACAGAGATGCCCAAGGCAACCGCGATGGCTACGGCGCTGGCACTCATGATGGCCAGGAACAATGGGATGATGCTAGCCATAGACAGTAACAAGCCAGCGACCATGACACGTACCCCGCCTACTCGTTCGGCGATCTTCGCGGCGATTGGCTGCCAGATGAACTGCAACACCGCAACGAATAGCAGGATGTTCAAGATGAGCTGGCGGTCCATGCCCATGCCCCCTGCCTCCGCCGGGGAAGTGGTCCAGGACAACAGGAAAGTATTGTTGAAGAAGGCGATGGCAATACCGAGCACCGAGGCCAAGACTCCGAGCCAGACGTAGCCTGAGGCAGTACGGAATACTTCCACTACCGGAACCTTGACTACTTCCTGGTCGGTGCGGGACTTCATGAAGTCAGCTGATTCCTCCACCTTTGCGCGGATCACTAGGCCAACAATTACCAGTACGGCGGAGAAGAGGAACGGTAGGCGCCACCCCCAGCTAAGGAAAGCTTCATCGTCCAGCGTGCCTACCATCAAGAAAGCAAGTGTCGCCATGATTGAGCCTGCTGGCGATCCTTGCTGGACCCAAGCGCCGGCCATGCCGCGTTTGCCTTCACTGGCATTCTCGGTTGCCATGAGTGTGGCGCCGGCCCACTCACCGCCCACGGCTAGGCCCTGTGCCGCGCGCAGGACGACTAGGGCGATGGGCGCAGCCACACCAATGGTGCTGTAGCTGGGTAGTAAGCCAATCAGCGTGGTGGCTGTTCCCATGAGGAAGAGTGTCGCCACTAGGACGTTCTTGCGGCCGAAGCGGTCTCCTAAGTGGCCGAAGAGCACCCCGCCGAGTGGCCGGGCTAAGAAGCCGACCCAGAAGGTGGCGAAGGATGCTAATAGGCCAGTCGCTGTGCTTGCTTCCGGGTAGAAGACTTTACCAAAAACGAGGGCGGCTGCGGTACCGAAAATGAAGAAGTCATACCATTCAATGGCGGTGCCGACGAAGGCGCCGGCGGTCGCCCGGGTCTGACGCTGTCGCGGCGTCAAGCTGCTGGGAGTGCTCATAGGTGATTCCTTGCGGTGGAGGTGGCTGTGAGGCGCACCACGGTGATTTCTTGACTCCATGCTCCTCCCCGGGAAGGTATTCCGTCTAAGACCAGTTTGGGTTGAAAATCATGCCGAAATGGAATACTCAGAGGTAATCCTCCCGCGATGTTGAATGAAATAAGGTGGTTTTCCCATTTTGTAGGTTAGAAGCCGAGGCCCGTCATGGCCCCGGTTTCGGTGCCAGCATTGCGGGTGCTTATTGCGCCAGCTTGGTCCTGTGCAGGACCAAGCTGGCGCGTCTGGTGGCTGCCCGGGCGGGGTGGTAGTTGATATCTTTAAGGCATGAACTTCCGTCGTCTCCAGTATTTCATCAGTGTGGTCGACCATGGCACAGTCACTGCTGCCGCCGAAGAGTTGCATATCGCACAACCTGCCTTGAGCCGACAACTCAAAACCTTGGAACGCGAGTTGGGTCTGGAACTATTTGAAACTCGTGGCAATCGACTGGTGCTCACTAGCAGTGGCCGAGCATTCGTGCCGATGGCCCGCAAACTCATGGTCCAGACACGGGATTTGGCGGAGTCTGTTGAGGAACTGCGAACCGGGAAGGTTCGACGATTGGCTTGCGCAGCCACTGCGGCATCGCTGCGCGGTTTTTTCTCGCACTTCATTTCCCAATTGGGCTCTGAAGATCCGACCATTGTGGCCCGTGAGGCAGGGCACTTCGGGTTGGAGGATGAACTAGACCAGGGCTTGGACTTCATTATCAGTCCGACGGTGCCCTCGGGGGACCTTATCTCGGTAATGTTGGGTGAGGTGGCGTTACGGGCGCAGGTGCCCGCGGCGCACCCATGGAGTCAGGAGCAACTGCAGTCCGTCACGTTGGCTGATGTAGCCAGCCAGCGACTAATTCTGCCGCCGCACCGGACGGTTAGTCGGCGAATTTTTGATGAGGCTATGGGTCGTGCCGGGCTGCAGCATGGCCATTATGAGGAATGTGATGACGGGTTGGTCTCCCATGCACTTGTGGCTGCTGGGCGTGGGGTGGGGGTCAGTACCGAATATCCGGCCTTCGGTGTGCGTGGCATTCCCATAATGGAGAATTCTGGGGAAGCCAGTGCCAAACCCTTGTCGTTGCGCATGTATTTGGCTTGGCGTCGGGGGCACCACGCGGAGCAGAAGATTCGTGAACTGGCTGGACGTTTAAGTGAAATGGTTTCCAATCGCCAGCATTACGACGAAACGGCGTCCTAAGTCTTGCCGTCTGCTAAATTTTTATGCCCTGTGCTCCGCTGATTGGCGACATGTGGTCTCAATCGCAATGATCATGCTTTATTGGCATAGATAATAGAATTTATATGCATTAGACAGCATGGGATTGGGTTCCGATACTGGGGAGAGACGTTCTTTACCCAATGGAGGAAGCAAAATGTTTGATGTCTTGTACACAAACGGGAAGTTTTATACCCAGGATTCCCGGCGTCCGGTGGTAAATGCCCTCGGAATCCACCGGGGAAGGGTCATTAGCGTGGATGACCAGGTTGCGAAAAGCATGTTTAAACGTGTAGTTGACCTGGGAGGAGCTCCGGTGGTGCCGGGCTTCAATGACGCTCATTGCCACATGACTCATATAGGCGAAATGAGCACGCAAGTGGACCTGCGTCCGAGCACAGTTTCTTCGATGCAGAAGTTGCTCTCCGCCATTGAGTCCGCCGCAGAGGTCGCTGCACCTGGGCAATGGATCATCGGTGCCGGGTATGATCAGAACTTTCTGGGCAACTGCCACCCAAGCGCTGAGCAATTGGACGCAGTGAGCCACGGCCATCCCGTCTATCTGATTCACGTCTCCCGCCATATGGGGGTGGCCAACACCGCTGCCTTCGAACTGGCCGGATATCCGCAGCGACGCGGTATCCAGGTTCCAGATGGGGGAGCCGTGCCGCAAGATGACGAGGGCCGTGCCGTAGGGTTGTTGCAGGAAACCGCCCGCTCATTGATCCAAGACCACATCCCAGGCAAAGATCTCCAGGACGTTGCCGATCTGGTTGCCGCGGGATCCCGGGAGCTGTTGAAGCTCGGGGTCACTTCGATTACTGAACCGGGTTTGGGTGCTCCGGACCATATTGGCATGTCTCGTTTTGATGTAGCAGGTTACCAGCTGGCCAAGGACCGCGGGCTTTTGGGTGTGCGCTCCACTGTGATGCCATATCTGACTACCTTGCACCCATTGGATGACAGTAACGTCCAGGGCCATCCGCTCTATTCGCTGGATTTGGGTTTGCGTTCAGGTATGGGTGATGAGTTCCTCCGAATTGGCCCCACCAAGGTCCTTTCCGATGGATCGTTGATCGGGCGTAGCGCCTTCATGTGTTGTGACTACGAGATTGATGAGGGTAACCGCGGATATCTGCAGTTCCCGGAGCAGACCCTGCGCGAACGGCTCATAGGTGCTCACCTGGCTGGTTGGCAACTAGCCATGCACGCCATTGGTGATGCTGCATTGGAGGTCATCATGGACATCGTGGCCGAGGCCCAGCAGCTGATGCCACGTCCTGATGCTCGCCACCGCATTGAGCATGCTTCAATGAGCTCAGATCGACAGATCGCCCGGATGGTCCAGCTCGGACTGGTCCCAGTTCCGCAGGGCCGATTCATCCATGAGCTAGGCGACGGGGTGCGAGCAGCAGTAGGGGAGGAACGTCAGCCACTGGCTTATCGTGCCAGGGGGTTCTTGGATGCTGGCCTGGTCATCCCCGGTTCCACCGATGCGCCGGTGGTCAGTGCGGACCCGATCTTGAACATCGATGCACTGGTCAATCGCACCACCAGCAGCGGTCAGCCATTTACCGATGCCGAGCGGTTGACCGTGGCCGAAGCGGTTTATGCCTACACGGTGGGCAGCGCCTACGCGGTGCACGAGGAAACCTACAAAGGCAAGTTGCTACCTGGCTATTTGGCTGACTTCGTGGTGCTGTCCCAAGACCTGTACAAAATCCATTCCGCAGATATCGCCAAGACCAAGGTCCTGGCCACAGTAGTTGGAGGTGAGGTGTCCCATGGCACCCTCTAAGACCACAAATGAAATTCTTTCATCCGCCGGTGAAACCCGTTCCATGAACACTCCTCGGCATGCGGGTCAAGCGATCGTTGATTCTCTGGCCCTGCACGGGGTAGAACGCGTCTTTAGCGTGCCTGGAGAGTCTTACCTAGCCGTTCTGGACGGATTGCATCAGGCGAGGATCGAGAACGTGGTGGCCCGGCAGGAAGGCGGCGCTGCTTATATGGCTGAGGCTCACGGCAAGTTCACCGGCCAGCCCGGGGTTGCCATGGTTACTCGTGGCCCTGGCGCTTCCAACGCCTTCGTTGCGGTACATTCGGCTTGGCAGGACGGCACCCCCATGGTGCTCTTCGTCGGGCTGATTCCTGTGGCCGACCGGATGCGCGAATCCTTCCAGGAGTTCGATCCGCATGCCTGGTTCGGTACCCAAACCAAGCGTGTCTTCGTGCTTGACGAAGCCAGCCGTGCTTCTGAAGTGGTCGCGGAGGCCTTCTTCGCCGCTTCCTCAGGGCGCCCCGGGCCGGTCGTCGTAGGTCTGCCCGAGGACATCATTGCCCAGAATTTCACCGGTGAATTGACCGCACCGATTCCGGTCACCGAGGGCGCGGTCTCCACTGAAGAACTGCAGCAGATCATTCAGGCCTTAGACGGGGCTCAGCGGCCGCTGATCATGGTCGGCGGTCAGCGGTGGACCCCAGCCGCCGCTGCGCAGGTCACTGCTTTCGCTGAAGCCAATGGCATTCCTGTGGTCCAGGACTGGCATGCCTCCGACCGTATTCCATTTGGCTCCCCGGTCAACGTCGGCTCGCTGGGATATGGGCGTTCCAACGTGGCTGCAGGCATGCTGAAGGACGCTGATGTACTAGTGTGCGTTGGTGCTGTGCTTGGAGATGTGAGCACCGATGGTTTCACTTTGCGCCAGAATCCTGACGCAGTCAACTTCCTGATCACTGCCGATGCGTCCCTGCGCGGGCGTTCCGGGAATGTCAGTGCCCACGTGCTGGCTTCTCCGGTTGCCTTCGCGCGCAGTGTGCAGGGTATCGAGCTGGGCCGCGCCGCCCTGTGGGACCGCTGGCGAGAGGCAGGGCGTCGAGCACAGCAGGAACTAAGCACCATTGCCTCAGATGACCAGCTACCTCCTACGCGCGAAGGCACTGCCCATATGTCGGTGCTGATGCGTGAGTTGATTGCGAAGCTGCCCGCTGACGTAGTGAACACGGTCGGTGCTGGTAACCACACCGCTTGGGCGCAGTGGTACATGCCGACCAATGTCTTCCCCTCGGCTTTGGGCACCCGCAACGGGTCTATGGGCTACTCGATCCCGGCGGCCGTGGCTGCCGCCAAGCACAGTCCCCAGCGCATGGTCGTGGCCATCTGCGGTGATGGGGAGTTCCTGATGAATGGTCAGGAATTGGCCGGCGCAGTGCAGTATGGGGCGCCGATCCTGGCCGTGGTGATGGACAACAGCCAGTTCGCCACCATCCGCGATCACCAGGAATCCCACTACCCAGGAAGAGTTTCTGGTACTCAGCTGTGTAACCCTGATTTCGCTGCCTTTGGCCGTGCCTTCGGTGCCCATGGCGAGCACATTACCAGCGACGAACAAATCCCGCTGGCCGTTGAACGTGCGCTACAAGCAGTGGCCAGCGGCCAGCCCTGTGTCATCCATATTGTGGTGGACCAAGCGATCGCGCTGCCTTAGGCATCTACGCCGCGACCTTTCCAGCATCCCGATTCCCGCAAGGAGCATCCATGACTATATACGCGGTCACCAACCCGGCCACCGGCCTGGTAGAAAAGCAGTACCCACAGCACACCGATCCACAGATCCAGCAGGCCTTGGAACTGGCCGCCGCCAGCGGACCGGTCCTCACTGACATGGCCGTGGACCAGCGTTCGGCATTGCTACACCGAGTGGCGGACCTCTATTCCCAGCGCCGCAACGAACTTGCCGCAATCATTACCCGGGAGATGGGCAAACCAGTCTTCCAGGCAGGGATCGAGATCGATATCGTCGTCTCCATCTACCGCTACTACGCGGAGCAAGGACCGAATTTCCTGGCCGATGAGCAGTTGGATGTGGCTAGCGGAGGCACAGCGCTGGTTCGCAAGGAAGCGGTGGGCGTGCTGCTGGGAATTATGCCTTGGAACTTCCCGTACTACCAGGTAGCCCGTTTCGCGGCACCTAACCTGATGATCGGTAATACCATTCTGCTTAAGCATGCCCCGCAATGTCCGGAGTCTGCGCTGGCCATGGAACAAATCTTCAAAGATGCTGGGGCACCTGAAGGTGCCTATGTGAATGTTTTTGCCAGCAACGAGCAGGTGGCTGATATGATCGCCGACCGTCGGGTTCAGGGGGTCTCATTGACCGGTTCGGAACGTGCGGGGGCTGCGGTTGCCGAGATCGCCGGGCGCAACCTGAAAAAAGTGGTATTAGAGCTCGGCGGTTCTGACCCCTTCATTGTCTTGGACGATGCCGATATCGGGGCAGCAGTCCGCCACGCGCTGTTCGGCCGTTTCGGAAACACCGGTCAGGCCTGCAACGCGGCCAAACGCTTCATCGTGGATGACTCCGTGTTCGACTCCTTCAGCGCCCAGTTCACCGAACTGGTCGGAGGTTTGAAAGTCGGAGATCCAACGCAGGCCGAAACCTTCATCGGACCGATGTCCTCACCGGCCGCCCGAGAAGGACTGAATGCTCAGGTACAGGATGCTATCGACAAGGGTGCCACAGTGCTTGCTGGTGGTAAGTCGGTAGAAGGCAATGGCGCTTATTTCGAGCCCACCATCCTATCTGACGTGACCGCAGAGATGCGCGCCTACTCGGAGGAGCTGTTCGGCCCTGTGGCAGTTCTGTATAAGGTCGCCAACGAAGATGAGGCCGTAGCTCTTGCCAATGGTTCGGAGTACGGTTTGGGAGCATCGGTGCACAGTGCTGATCAGCAGCGTGCGGCGCGCATCGCCAATCGCCTGGAAAGTGGCATGGTGAGCATCAATGAGCCCTCTGGTACCGCAGCGGAGCTACCTTTCGGTGGCGTGAAACGTTCAGGCATCGGTCGTGAACTAGGTAAGTACGGTATGGAGGAATTCGTGAACCGCAAGTTGGTGAAGTACGCGAAGTAACCGCATGATCACATCACGACGCGCAGTACTCGATGAGGTTCTAGTCTCATCGGGCACTGCGCGTTGTGCTGTTTTCCACCTCGTCTTTTGCCATTTTCTCCTCCGGAAAATCCCACAACACCCTTAGCTAACCGTGGGTGGACCGATCATCAGCGTCGACCCCCATCATTTATTCCAGGGCGCGGATCGCCGCCGCGATTAGGACTGCCATAGTATTCGTATACGCGGTTCTTAGTTGGCGACTTACACGAAGAGTGTGGTTCGTTCATCACTAGGACGCGAAGGTCATACGCGGGAAGCAGCGCTATCTTCCTGTGTGGCGCGCGATGAAACCGCAGTCACAGTGCATCCTGAAGCAGCCAGAGTGCCACGTGAGGTTGTTATCTGTTGCCTTGTGGATAAGAAGTTTTCCTAGGAGTCAAAAAACTCACCGATCTGACTCGCATTCCATCGGCCATTCTGAAAATGTTAACAGGTGATTCATCTGAAGAGTTCTAAGACAAAATCTCTCGCCATCAGCATTATGCTCCTTGCCGCCGGCCTCGGACTGAGCGCCTGCACTACGTCAGAGCAACCCCCTGCGCAGACGTCCCTGACCTCCACATCTGCTAGCCCTTCCCCGATACAGCCTACGCAAGCACCCAAGGCCATCTCGAGCAACCCCAGCTCATCGAGTAGCCCAACGGCAAAGACTCAAAGTGTCGCACTACAAGTGAACGGTGCCAAGGCACAAGCCCTAGTCAAGACTCTGGTCATTACCTCCGCTGGCAAGAAGAGCAGCGGGAATATGACTTCGCAATCCCTTCCTTTCGAGGAAACTATCGAGCTTACTGCAGGGGAGAGCATTACGAAGATCCTGGTGTTGGCAAAATACACGGACGGGCAGACAGACGAGATTGCTTGCAGCATCTCCATCGATGGCAAAAAGATTTCAATCGACACTACTACCAGTCACAAGCCAACCGAATGCCTCGTCACTAACCCTTGAGTCACTAGCCGATCGTCGTTAACAGCTCGGTTTCGAGGACCGGGATCGGCTTTCGCCCGTTTGTAGCGGCGATGAGCAGCGCACTGTGAGTACTTGAAAGTCTCGAGCGGGCAGGAGCAGTGCGATCTTCGCAGATGGAGCTCTACGGTGTACCGTTTGGGCGAGTCGGAAATACTTGCAATGCTGCGTTTCTGAACCGCAATAATGCTTTCGGGCTGCGGTGTTGGTAGGCGAATCGCGCTTTTATTCATCAGCGGGAGGGGAATCATAACGCGAGCCGGAGAGCTTTTGCGTCAAAGCTCTGAATCCGATCGTGGGTTCCTTTTCATCGGTTCCGTTGCCGGGTGCCAACAATGTGAGAAGACGTTCCAGGATATCCCGGAACGTCTTGCTCGACCTCGCGAAAAGGTTATTCAGTTGTGTGCGCATTGTGAGTTCGCACTTCGATCATAAACCGAGCAGGTGGAGCAATACAGGCCTATTCGGGAGGTTCAGGGATTACACAGGATAATGATTGCAGCACATGCAAGAACGGGGTTGCTGCATGTATCTATTGGATCAGCACAGGCGTTGTGCAAGGTGTGAACGGTCTCATAGGTTGGAAAGGGGCGGCGAGACTGAGCTAAAGGGTTCCGCTCGCCGCCCTGATTCTTCATTTTACCTTGTTGCTCATTTTCCTGAATCGGGCGTCCGCTGGCGCGGCCGGCTGTTGCCCGGACTTCGTCCGGTCTTATTTTCTGTTTTTGCTGCTGTCCTTCGGAGTGTACGGGCCACCTCCAAACCCACAAGCCACTCGCTGCGCTTCGGGCGTGCTCCACCCACAAATTCTTAGGTCCGCGCTCCTTCGTCGCTTCTTCCGGCCAAAGATTTTCTGGTTTCCGCACCCCTGTCGGGTTGATGGGTTTTGCGGCTGGCCCCGCTTCATTTCATTTCGCCAGCAGGCAAAAAACAACTGGGGGAGACGTTGGGCAGGTGGTTAGCACCAAGGAAACCGTCACTGTCTTGGATACGCCCCATCGGGATATCTATGGTGAAGGGTATGACTGGATGGCCAGGTTGACCGGTACCGGTTGGCACGAGCTGTCCTCGTGGGGACGTGACGGGTGGGATCTAGGGTCGTGGCCGTACATTATCTTCGCCGTCACGAAGACGGAAGATGAGGCGGGGGAACTGTTCGGCTACTGCACCTATGTTGAAGGGGATGTGGCCGCGCGCTGGTACCGGAACCGGGAAGCGCTCTGGAAGGGCTGAACCCACAGGAATTCCGGCCGATCGATGGACTCTGCGAACCGTTCAACCCAGATTTCGGCAAGTAGGTCATTAGGCCGATACATCATGTTCTCTGGGTGCCTCGTGATGAGGCGCCCAGAGCACCGCCTGCCCTGCTATCTTTTACTCGCGGTGGGCCAATACCACGGATCAACGCAGTAACAAATCTTGAGAACCGGACGTTGCCCCGCAGTCTTGACCCACAGAGCTCTGCATCCTCGCAAGCTCGCACACAGAGTAATCGGCGTCCGCTGGCGCGGCCGGCTGTTGCCCGGACTCCGTCCGTTCTTCTTTTCTGTTTTTTGCTGCTGTCCTTCGGAGTGTACGGTCCACCTCCAAACCCACAAGCCACTCGCTGCGCTTCGGGCGTGCTGCACCCAGAAATTCTTGGCCCGCGCTCCTGCGTCGCTTATTCCGGTCAAAGATTTTCGTGGATTTCGCACCCCTGACGGGTTGATGGGTTTTGCGGCTGGCCCCGCTTCATTTCATTTCGCCAGCAGGCAAAAAACAACTGGGGGAGGGCTTGGGACGGTGGCTGGCAACACGTCCCCCTCACCCCACGAAAGGACACCACCATGTCTCACGCAAAAATCACCAACCAGACCGACCTCGTCGCCCACCTGATCACCTCCTTGGGCTTCACCCCGACCTCCTCATTAGCCTTGCAACTGCTGGACGAGTGGAAGCTTCTCACCTCGTTGCGGGTGGACGTCGCCGAAACCGGGGGCACAGCACTATGGGTTCATCAAGTCGTCAGCATCGTTGAACGCATCGAAAATGTCACCGGCGTGATTCTGATCAGCTTCGAAGATGACAAAGCCACGACAGTATGAGGAGCTCGGTTACCAGCTGGCACGCATCGGCACGCCGATCCGCAGGTCGTTTCTGGTCACCGATGCAGGGCACTGGAGCACCGTGGATGTCTCGCCTGTTGGGTTGGAAGCGCACTTCCACATGCAGAAGCCAACGATGAACGCGGCAGATATTCCCGCCTATGATGACCGGCTCGAGCGCGAAGCCGACGAGCAAGCCGGAAAACTGCAGGCGTTCGGCTTCGAAGGCGATGAACACCGTGAAAAACTGCGCATAGAATTCGTCGCACTGGTCACCGAGTACCAAGAGGGAGGGCAAGTGACTGACCAGATGGTCATCTGGTTGCCTACGGTGCGAGAAGCGTCTGCAGGCGGGTTGCCGAAGAGCGCCTCCCCAGCTGTCAGGCTCGAGTGAGACCAGCCCTTCATAGCAACTCCATCATCCTGCGCACGAGATCTTAAGGTTCACTGACCAGCAAGCACAGCAAATGCTCATGGAACTCTGGTCCCCTAAGTCCGGCAATTAGTTCACTCTTCAGAGAGAAACTACGGCACTATCCACTATATTCACGGTGCAGGCTCGTTTCTTGGGTTACTTGGACATTATTTCCCGGCCTTGATAGAGGAAACCACGTCAGTCATCCACGGTCGGCAACTCGGGATCGCCAGACTCAGTAGGACAAAGGCTTGTTGCTCCGCGAATGGCGGACCTGCTTATCTTCAACAACTTTGAGCATGGCATTCCACCGTTACTCTTCGGAGCCCTGTACCAAATTCTTTGACCACGAGTTCAGCAGATCGCGCAGTTCCTTCGGCTGAACATCGCTGATCCGCGCCTCACTCATTGCCAGTCCGAACGACGCCCAGCGCAGATCCATATTCTCGGTGCGCACTAGGCAACTATCCGCATCGATCTGCTGGATCTCGAACCACCGGCCGATCAAGGGCTCCAGCTTTTCGACGCTGGCGTGAATCCGAGCACTCACCTCGGGATGGCCGCTCCCGCGCAGTCCAGCTCGGACAAAACCAGCAGCATCGCCACCAGGCACCTGTTTGGGCGTAAACCGCAACGCCCTGGGTGAGGGGTTCTGTGCACGGTCTACTCGGAAGCTGCGCCAATCATCGCGATCCAGATCAAAAGCCACCAGATAATAGCGGTTGCCCACATTCACCAGCTGTACCGGCTCGACCCTGCGCGAGCTGGGGGCTCCTTTGGCATCCCGGTAGTCGAACGCGATTCGTTCATGGTCGCGGCATGCTTGGGCAAAGGCCACCAGCACCGCGGGATCCACAGGATCGGGTGCGGGTGACTGCGAATCCAGCGGGACTGTGCTCGCAGTCAGTGCCTGCGCCCGCTGTCTCAACCTGGCCGGAAGCACCGGCACAACTTTGCCCATCGCCCGCAGCGCGGCCTCGGCCAGTACGGAAGAACCTGAGTGAACGGTGGATTGCAACGCGGCCACCAGCGCCACGGCCTCTTCATCATCAAGCACCAGTGGGGGCAGGGCAGCGCCGGACGCCAGCTGATAGCCGCCGCCCACCCCACGATCTGCCTGTACTGGATAGCCCAGATCGCGCAGCCGGTCGATGTCCCGGCGTACGGTGCGCAAGCTGACGTCCAGCCGCTGCGCCAGCTCGTCGCCGGACCAGTAGCGGTGGGTCTGCAGCAAGGAGAGCAAACGCAAAAATCTGGTGCTGGTACTCATGCAACAAGTCTGCCTCAATTGCGGACAAAAACTGGCACTTATTGTTTCTACTCTGGTAATAACAGCCGGAAATACCGGCAGCAGCTTATGCCAGGAGGCAACTATGAACACCATGGCCATCACCGAAACCGTCCTGACAGGGGAACGCGCGGACCTGTTCCAGGCGCTAGCCAACGCCCGTCATTTCCTGCGCTTCACCGTCCGCGGACTCAGCGACGAGCAGGCGGCGCAGCGCACCACCGACAGCGAACTGACCCTCGGAGGATTGGTCAAGCATGTAACCGCAGTGGAGAAGCAGTGGCAGGAATTCATCGTCAAGGGACGGGCCGCCATGGCTTGGGACGGGACAGACTTCAGCAAGATGCCACCTGAAGCAATTGAGTCCTTCCAGGACGAATTGCGGATGTTGCCCGGAGAACGCCTGGACGAGCTGCTGGAAAACTATACGCAGGTAGCTAACCGCACCGATGCGTTGCTAGCCGACGTGGATCTGGATACGGTCCACGAACTGCCCGTAGCTCCGTGGTTTGTCGACACCCACTGGTCGGTACGCCGTACGCTGCTGCACATCATCGCCGAAACCACCCAGCATTCCGGGCATGCGGACATCATCCGCGAATCCTTGGACGGGCAGAAAACGATGGGCTAGCCGCCGATGTAGGACATCTCGATGCGCTTGCGGTTGCCCGGGCTCAGCGCGGCACGCAGCTCCGAGTAGTTGTCATCGCGCTTGCGCCAGTGTCCGGTCAACGCGGCAGCAAGATCTTCATCGCTGATCCCGTCGCGCATCAGTTGGCGCAAGTCATAGCCGGAGCCGGCAAAAAGGCAGGTGTATAGCTGGCCCTCGGCCGAAACCCGGGCGCGTGAGCAGTTGCCGCAGAAGGCATTGGTGACGCTGGAGATCACGCCGATCTCTCCGGCGCCGTCTGCGTAGCGCCAGCGGTTGGCGGTTTCGCCCGGTTCACTCTTTGTCACCGGCTCCAGCGCCCAGCGCTCGTTGATCATGGAGACGACTTCTGCCGAGGGCAGCACCTCATCGAGCTTCCAGCCGTTGGTGGTGCCCACATCCATGAATTCAATGAAGCGCAGGATGGTTCCGGTGCCACGGAAGTGCTCCGCCAGGGAAAGGATTTCACCGTCGTTGACACCGCGTTTGATGACAGTGTTAACCTTGACCGGTCCCAGGCCGACTTCGCGGGCCACCTCAATCGCTTGCAGAACCTTGGAGACCGGGAAATCCACGTCGTTGATGGCCTTGAACTTTTCATCATCCAAGGAATCCAGGGAGATGGTGACGCGGTTCAGGCCGGCTGCTTTTAATGCGGGGGCGAGCACCGGCAAAGCAGAGCCGTTGGTAGTCATCGCCAGATCCACCGGCTGGCCCTCGGGGGTGCGCAGCTTGGACAGCATCGCCACCAGGTCCACGATGCCGCGACGCAGCAATGGTTCACCACCGGTCAAACGCAGCTTGGTGACACCAAGGGACACCGAAACGCGAGCCAGACGTTCAATCTCCTCGAAACTGAGCAGCTCTGAGCGCTCACGGAAGACGAAGTCACGGCCGAAAATTTCCTTGGGCATGCAGTACACGCACCGGAAATTGCAGCGGTCCGTGACCGAAATCCGCAAGTCATGCAGGGGGCGTGAACGGGCATCAAGGACGTCCCCTGCTAATGGAGCTTTCATACTCTCCACAGTAGACCCCAGTACTCTCGCTGGAAAGACGGTTAACTAGAAAGTAACAAATCAGGTACGTAAAATGGGTTAGGCCGAGTGAGCACGCAGGTAGCATTGGCTCCAGCAGTAAATCTAAGGAGAACCAATGCAGCACCGCCCGTTTTTGCGGTTCCGAGCCCTTACCGGGGCAGTGGTGACCGTGCTGGCTTTGGCAGGCTGTTCGGCCACCGGTACTTCTGCAGAAGAATCCGCGGAGCCAATCACCATTTCCGCGGCGGCCTCCCTGCAGGGATCCTTCGAACAGATCTCCGAAGAATTCACCACTGAGAACCCGGAAGTACAGATCAACGCCATCTCCTACGACGGCTCTTCGACCCTGGCCACACAAATCCTTGAAGGCGCCAACGTGGATGTTTTCGCCTCGGCTGACGAGCGCAATATGTCCGAGGTGACCGAGGCCGGCATTGGCGATGAACCAGTCATCTTTGCCAGCAACACCCTGGTGATTGCGGTGCCGCAGGACAACCCGGCGAATATTGATTCCCTTGAAGACTTAGCTGATGCCACCACCGTACTGTGTGCGCAACAGGTGCCATGCGGAGCGGCTTCGTTACGGCTGCTCGAAGCCCAGGACGTGAAAGTCATTGCCGCCAGCGAGGAGCAGAACGTCACCGCCGTATTGCAAAAGGTTGCTGCCGGGGAGGCAGACGCAGGACTGGTTTATGCCACCGATGTCCAAGATGATGCCAGCGTTGCAGCGATCGTGCCCGAAGGCGCCGAAAAAATCGTCAACAGCTACCCGATTGCCACCCTGGGTGAGAATCCCGGCGCCCAGGCCTTCGTTGACTTTGTGATTAGCGAGCGCGGCCAGCAGATCCTGGCCGAGCACGGTTTTGGCACCGGGACCGGGCACGTCAATGGCTAGCGATACCGGGGTACGGGTTCCGGGGTTCGCCATCGCCCCGGCACTGCTGGGCATTGCGTTGCTCGTTCTGCCCCTGCTCGCGCTCATCGCCCGGGCGAGCTGGTCCACGCTGCTGGCCGATGCCACCAGCGAAGAGGCGCTGTCCGCACTGTGGCTGAGCTTGCGTACCGGGGTGGCTGCCACCGCGCTGTGCGTAGTGCTCGGAGTTCCCCTGGCGGTATTAATCGCCCGCAGCTCCGCCCGCGTCGCCCAGCTGTTGCGGGCGCTGATCGCGGTTCCGCTGGTGCTGCCGCCAATGGTCGGCGGCGTCGCACTGCTGTTCCTCTTCGGACGCACCAGCCCGATTGGCCAGTTCATTGATTCGCTGTGGGGGATTACCCTGCCCTTCTCCACCGCCGCGGTAGTCATTGCCCAGAGCTTCGTCGCCCTGCCGTTTCTGGTGCTCGCGGTGGAAGGCTCGCTGCGTGCGGCCGGGGCCGGCTACGAGCAAGCCGCCGCAACCCTGGGCGCCGGACGCTGGATGGTGCTCACCCGCATCACCCTGCCGCTGGCCACACCCGGTCTGGTCGCCGGAATCATCTTGTGCTTCGCCCGGGCCATCGGAGAATTCGGGGCTACCGCCCTGTTTGCCGGCAACGCTCCGGGGGTCACCCAGACGATGCCGCTGGCCATCTACACCGCATTTAATGGCGCGGGTGCTGGGCGGGACTCGGCCGTCGCACTGTCCCTGCTCCTGCTGGCTACCGCCGTTCTGGTGTTGTTGCTGGTGCGTGCCTGGCGTCCGGGGGCACTGAAATGACGCTCAAGGTAGCGCTGCGCGTACCGCGCACCGGATTCGACGTAGATGTTTCATTCGAGGTCCCCGCTGGCAGCACGCTGGCAATGATGGGTCCCAGCGGTTCAGGCAAGTCCACGATTGTGCATGCCATTGCCGGGATCCAAAAGATTGCCGAGGGCCGTATAGAGCTTTCAGGAACGGTTCTGGCTGACGCGAAACAGCACCGCCCGCCGCACCTGCGAGAGGTCGGATTGCTGGGCCAAGATCCGCACCTGTTCCCGCACCTGGATGCGGCGAAGAATATCGCCTTTGGTGCCCGTGCCGGGGGACAAGATCTGCATACGGCTAAGGCTGCGGCCTCCGAATGGATTCAGCGTTTGGGGCTCGAAGAGATTGCCACGCACCGTCCCGAAGCGCTCTCCGGGGGCCAGCGCCAGCGCATCGCCTTGGCCCGTGCACTGGCTGCCAAGCCGAAGATCTTGCTGATTGACGAGCCCTTTGCCTCGCTGGATGTCGAGGCCGCCATGGATATGCGTGCCCTGGTGCGCGAAGAGCTGGAACGCACCGGCACCAGCGCGATTGTCGTTTCGCATTCGGCCGCCGATACCTTGGCGCTCGCCGACGATTTGCTGGTGCTGGAACGTGGACAGATTATTGCGCAGGGGACCGTTTCGCAGGTCTTTGCTGACCCGGCCAACCGCTTTGTGCGTGCCGTGGTGGCGACGTTGCCAGCACAGCATCCGAGAAGTATTCAGGAAGAGCAATGATGAACACCGGCAATGAACCCGTAGATTTTGAAGTGCACCGCGAACAGTTGCTGTCGCAGGTGTTGCCTTTGGCGCCGCAGCGCATTGAGGTGGCTGGTGGTTTCAGTACTTTGCATGGTGCGGTACTCGCAGAAGATGTCACCTCCTCGCACCCGCTGCCGCTGTGGGATAACTCGGCCATGGATGGTTATGCGGTACGTTCGGCTGATATCGCTGATGCTCCGAAGAGCCTGCAGGTCATTGGCGAGGTTCCGGCCGGAAGTGGCTGGGATCCGGCGTTGAAGCCTGGCCAGTGCGTGAAGATCATGACCGGTGCCCCAATTCCCACTGATGCTGATGCCGTGGTGCGTATCGAAGATACGTCGGCTGCGGTAGATGGTTGGGATGCCAGTACCGTGCAGATCAACGTGCAGGTGCCAGCGGGTAAGGATATCCGCCGCAGCGGGGAAGACAAGAATGCCGGTGACCTGATGGCCTACGCCGGTGAGCAGCTCACCGCTGCCCTACTTTCTGCATTGGCTGCAGCCGGTGCCAGCACGTTGACGGTGCGCACCATGCCCAAGGTGGCCGTGCTGATCACCGGGGCAGAATTGCGTACGCCCGGTGATCAGCTGTCGCGTGGGCAAATCCCGGAAACCAATTCCTTGTTGATGGCCGGGCTGCTTGCTGAATCCGGAATTCAGGCCGCCACCGTGGTGCACTGCGTGGATGACATCGAAGCCGTGCGCGAGCAGCTGGATCTGCTTGGCTCCACACATGACGTCGTGCTGAGCACCGGGGGAGTAGGCCCTGGGGCCTATGACGTGATGCGCCAGGTGCTGGAAGCAGAACCGGCAGTGCAGGCAGCCCGGGTGAAGATCCGCCCCGGCCAGCCGCAGTGCGCAGGCCGCTTGGAGGCCGGCGCGATGGTCTTTGCACTGCCCGGCAATCCGGTGAGCGCAGCGGTCAGTTTTGAGCTGTTCGTGCGCCCGTGCCTGAGATCCATGCAAGGCCACCGCGAGGTGCTTCGTCCCACTTTGCGCGCCATTGCCGCAGTGGGCTGGAAAGCCGCGGCTGGACGCATGCAGGTCATCCCGGTGGTCTTTGAACATGGTGACCAGCTGCGCTGTGCCCCTGCGGTGCAGGCACAGAGCATCTCCCACTCGGTCGGTGGGTTCGGTGCGGCCCAAGGTTATGGATTGATCCCGGCTGGCATCAATCAGGTCAACCCCGGTGACGAGGTTGAAGTACTGAGGATGCTCCCATGAGTGCGCCGAAACTCGGCGGTTTTAACGCACTGATCCTGGCCGGTGGCCGAGGCACTCGCCTTGGTGGCGAAGGCAAAGCCGAAATAGTGCTGCATGGCCAGCGCCTGGTTGACCGGGTGGTCGCCGCGGCCCGAAAGGTCGGCGCGCAGCGGGTAGTTGTTCTCGGTCCGCAATCCGCTGGCTCCAAGGCCGATGCCGTCATTCGAGAGGATCCACCCTTTGCCGGCCCTTTGGCGGCTATCTCCGCCGGACTTGGTGAGCTAATTGGCAGTGAAAACAGCGAATGGTCCATGGTCCTGGCGTGCGACCTGCAACGGCCCCTCGCCGTTGCGACCGCGTTGATCAATAACTTTGGACAACGCGCGGCCGACGGCCTGTTGCTGGTTGACGCTGAAGGCCATACCCAGTGGCTGGCAGGAATCTACCGCACTTCGGCACTGGCTTCGGTCTGCGAAGAATTAGGGGAGAACCTGGTCAACGCCCCGGTGCGCCGGGCCCTGAATCAGCTTCAGCTGGCGCGGGTACCGGTTCTCGACGAAATTAGCAAAGACATTGATACCCCGCAGGCGCTGGAAAGCGCCCGCCAAAATGAAAGGAAAGCCATGGCACAGCATCTGCCGCCGGAGGCACTGAACGATTGGCTTGAAGCAGCCACCAAGGAGTTGGGTTTGGACCCCGGCGAAGTGGATATCGCTACCGTGCTTGATGTTGCCAAGCATGTAGCTCACGAGGTGGCCCGCCCGGCAGCACCCTTGAGCACTTTCCTGCTTGGCCTGGCCATGGGCAGCGGCAAGGGAAACTTATCCGGGCTGTCAGAGCAGTTGGTTTCGCGTGCCCATCTCTGGGCCGAGGAACATCCTGAAGGTACCGATTAAGCGGTGATATCCCGAGCCGCGTGGCTCGGGATATCTCATTGCCTTCCGCCGTCAGCTGCGTTGCGGCAACTGCCGGTTGCGTCGCCGTGCAATAACCAGGAATACCACTGTGGCTATCGAGCACACCAAGATGGCGATGATGCTGGCTTCCGGCCCAAACCTTCCTCCGGAAAGCCAGTCAGATCCGCTGGTCACCGCGGTGACCAGCGAATCGCGGGCCTCGGAACCCGAGGTGATCGATCCGAAAAGGCCCGTTGTCGCAAAGTTCCAGCCGAAGTGCACTCCGATCGCCAGCCACAGCGATCCGGTGGCGAGGTATGCGGCACCCAGCATGATTCCGGCTTCGATCATGATGGCAAAAGCGCCCCACAGCGAAGCATCCGGATTCACGAGGTGAACGAGCCCAAAGATGATCGCCGAAACGCCGAGCGCCACGGGTGTGCCCCAACGGCCGCGCAGCAGGCGGAACACGACACCGCGGAAGAATACTTCCTCCGAAACGGCGATCGCGCACATCATTCCGGCGACGGCCAGCATGCCGGCAATGGACCCCCAGCCGGTGATCGTGTACGCGCCGAAGAGGGCGAGGATGCCCACCGTCGCGCCGGACATCAGCACCCCGAGCCCTGTTCCGAGAAGCAGATGGCGCACTGCGTGGTGCGCTGGGAATTCTTCTACCTTGCGGCGTTCGACTCGTCGACCCGTGAAGATGTACAGGCAGATCATGGCGGCCGCCAATATGGGACCGATGGCCAGCGCGGCCACTGGGCTGCGCGGCCAGGCGGCGATGGCGTTAGTAGCCAGCATTGCCACGGCTAATCCGGTGACCATCATGGTCATTTTGATCCAGGATCCTTGTCCGGAGGCGGGGGTACCTTGTCTGGCTGACGGCGTGAGATGCTGCGTGGACTTTGTCATTTTTGCTCCTTTTCACTACTTTTTCGGGGTGTGAGCATGACGTTACGGGGATTGCGGTTCCGGCAAATCACCCGCGGGCAGACACTTGGGATCCCTCGCTCGGGGGACCTGGGCCGGCCGGTGACCGGTGAACCGCGGGGGTTCAGAACCCGGCGGCGAATCCCAATCTGTGCGCGAGAACTACGGCCTGCACCCGGTCGCGCACGCCCAGCTTGGCCAGAATGCGGGACACGTAGGTTTTCACCGTCTCGTGGCTGATGACAAGTAACCCAGCGATCTCCGCGTTGGACAGCCCCTCGGCGATCAGCCGCAGCACTTCACGTTCCCGCGCGGTCAGCGCGTCGAAGATTGCAGAATCTTTTGCCGAGGGCCGCAGCCGGTCGCCGAAGCGGCCGATCAAGGAGCGGGTCAGCGCCGGTGCGATCAGCGAGTCCCCGGCGGCAATGCTCCGGATGGCCGATGCCAGCTCGGCGGGCCTGGCATCTTTGAGCAGGAAGCCGCTCGCGCCGGCGCGCAGTGCGTCATACACCAGGCCGTCCAGAGAAAAGGTCGTCACCACCAGGACTCGCGCCGCATCGCTGGCTTGTGGCCCTGCGATTTTTCTGGTCGCTTCGATTCCGTCCAGCAGTGGCATGCGGATATCCATCACCACAACATCTGGGCGCTCGCGTCGGGTGACCCGCACGGCTTCTTCGCCGTCCGCCGCCTCGCCGACAACCACAAGATCGGGTTGGGCATTGATGATGGTGGAGAATCCGGTGCGCACCAGCTCCTGGTCATCGCAGATGAGCACGCGGATTGGCGTGTTCGTTGGGGTCGTGGTCATCGGGGAATCCTTGCTCGCAGTTCCACCCGTTCTCGCATCCCGATGATCCCTCGACCTCCTGATTTTGATGCCGAGCCCTTGGCACTGCGCCCGGAACTGGCCACCTCGATCATAATCTCACGCTTGCCGTAGCTGATGGCCACCGTTGCGGCGCCTTCGCGTGCATACTTCAGCGCGTTGGTGAGGCCTTCTTGGACTACCCGAACCACTACCAGTCCCGTAGCGCCGGTGAGCGGGTAGCGCTGGCCTTGCTCCACAAATTTCACCCGTTGGCCGGCAGCCTGGGCTCGGGCAATGACCTCGGCCGCCTGTTGCTCGGCGGGAGCACGCGTGTTTTCTGCTTTCCCATCCAGCGCCCCGAGCAGGCTGCGCAAGTCCGCGAGCGTTTTCCGGCCCCCGTCGGCGATGGATGCCAGCAGGTCCAGCGTCCGCCGATCAAGATCCGGATGGTACTGCCCGGCTTCGGCCTGCACGAGAATCGCCGTCACATGGTGGGTGACCACGTCGTGCAGCTCGTGCGCGATGCGTGCCCGTTCGGCCGAGATCGCTTCCCGCTCAGCCTGCCCGGCGCGGTCGCGGCGCATGGTGGCCTGCGTTCGGAGCCATGAGCCGAAGATCCACAGCGCCGCCAGAAGCGCACCGAAAGCCAATGCGTCGGGCACGGTGAGTGTGGCGTCGATCGGTATCAGTGCCGCGACAAGAGTTGCGTAGCAGCCTAAGGCGAGTATCGAAACCAGCATCCGGTGCCGCTGGAGCATTGCCCCTGCGCCTACCACGGCGACAAGTAGGCCGAGCGCAGCAAACGTCGTCGGGAACCCGAACAATTGGTACGCCGAGAAAGCCGAAAAGGCCAGCGCCAAGGACCACTGCGGCCACCGGCGCAGTATCGCAACCGAGCCGCCCTGGAGCACGATCAGCGTTATGCCGAGCAGGTTCAGCGGGCGATCGGGCGACGCGGCCAGTTCAAGTCCTTGCTGCGCTAGCCCCGGTACGAAGGACAAGCCGATGAGCACGGCGGCGGTGACTGCGTCCCACCGGGATCGAGCCAGCGGAAAACGGGCAAGCTTCATTCCAGAATCGTACATGGATGAGGCAAACAAGCGGGTGAATGGCCATAGCGCACACAGCAGGCAGGCAGTAGCAACATGCTGCTGGACAAAGAGCGGAACTTCCGCCAGCACTTTCCTTTCAGCCCGGAAACTGATCAGCTTGCGAGCCCTTGGCGAATTCGTTTCACCGAAGGCGTGGCAATCCAGCGTCGCCAGGACGCCGAGGAGCACCTGCATGCACTTGCACATAATCCAGTACGTCTTTTATCTGCTTCCTGTATCAAATAGACTGTGGCCATGAAGAATCTTTATATGGTTTCATTCCTCCTGTTTCTGTCTGTTGCCGGGCTTTCCTTGGGCAATAACCTAGCAGTGGGAATCCTAGCGAGCCTGGCCAGCCTCAGCTCGCTGGCCGGTTACTTCATTGCGCGAAAAGCGGAAGCGAAAGCTTGAAAGAGCTAGCGGCGCGTAAGTAAGGGCACTGCGCTAACGGTAAACTCGTGAACTATGGCTATCGGCGCGACAATGCACACCTTTGAAGTTCAACTTGCTGATGTAGATCGCGGGGTTTACGAGGATCTCTCACTGCGCGTTGCGCAGCATCCATCGGAAACCGGTATGTACATGGTCACCCGGGTGTTGGCCTACTGCCTCGAGCTGGAAGAGGGTATTACGTTCTCGGCCGGTGGTGTTTCTACCGGTGAAGAACCTGCCATTTTGGTCAAGGATTTGACCGGCCGCATCACCGCATGGATTGAAGTTGGAGCTCCCGACGCACAGCGGTTGCACCTTGGCAGCAAGCGTGCCGATCGGACTGCCGTCTACACCCACCGCGATCCTGCCAAGCTCTTGTCCGCATGGCGAGGCAAGACGATCCACCAGTCAGAAGACATTGTGGTTCGCTCCTTCGAGCCCAAGTTCATTGACGCGGCAGCGCAGGCGCTGACCCGCCGCAACACCATGTCTGTCTCGGTCACCGAGGGGCAGATCTACCTCGAACTGAACGGGACCAGTATGGAGACCCAGATCAGTGAGCACGAAATCCAGAAGTAAAGCCTAATCTCAGATTTAACTCAGCCTTTGGGCTAAAGTCCCTTCGGGGAAAGTGAAGGCAAGCTCGCAGATACCTTCGCAAAAGGGGCCTATAAGCCCAAAAAGGTTTTAGGTAAAGCAAAACCCCGGGAATCAATGATTCCCGGGGTTTTTCTGGCGGTGACGGTGGGATTTGAACCCACGGTACGGGGTTACCGTACACAACATTTCGAGTGTTGCACCTTCGGCCGCTCGGACACGTCACCAGACCTGATAACTCTATAACGAACCTTTAGAGAACACCAAAACGAAAGGGGTCCAATGCGCAGTTAGTGGTTCGAAACACATTGTAGGTTGGGATTAGGTGCGTTTGGAAAGGAAAAAATCGCGCAATAGTTGTGCGCATTCTTCTTCTTTCACCTGGGGGTAGACCTCAACCCAGTGGTTCAGTCGTGGTTCTCTCACGATGTCAAAGACGGAACCGCATGCCCCGGCTTTCGCATCCCAGGCTCCGAAGACCAAACGCGGGATGCGTGCGAGCACAATTGCCCCGGCACACATGGCACAGGGTTCTAAAGTGACTACGAGGGTGCAGTCTTCCAGTCGCCACCCGTCAGCGTTGCCTTCTGCCTGTAGCGCCTTTACCGCATTTCGGATGGCCAGGACCTCGGCATGCGCCGTGGGATCTGAGCCGGCTTCGCGTTCGTTGCGGCCGGTGGAGAGCAGCTTGCCTTCGGGGGAGATGATGATCGCGCCGATAGGGACATCGTCGGTCTTTAATGCGGCTCGTGCCTCCGCCAAGGCCAGATCCATCCAACTGTTATGTACGTGCTCCATAGTGCTTTTACTTTACGTGATCTGGCCGGAGCAGGAACCACTTCGCTAGATCGCGACGAAGAAAATGTGCCGGCAGAGTAGTTCCAGCAAGCAAATATTCGCTGATTCCTGTTTACTTGGGCACATCAACGAGTTTTTCCGCCGGAATTTCGGGCTTTTCTCTCGTTTGCGGGCCCGGTGGGCTGATAGATTTCTACCTATGCGCGTACAGGTAGTCGACCACCCATTGGTGGCACACAAGGTTTCAGTTCTTCGAGACAAAAACACTCCGTCCCCGATTTTTCGTCAGCTGACCGACGAACTGGTCACCCTGCTGGCCTATGAAGCAACCCGTGAGGTGAAGACCGAGGAAGTTCAGGTCGTCACCCCGGTAGCCACCACTACGGGTATTACTTTTGCTAAGCCCACCCCATTGGTGGTTCCAATCCTGCGTGCGGGTTTGGGCATGCTCGAAGGCATGACCCGTTTGGTACCTACCGCCGAGGTTGGTTTCTTGGGCATGGCCCGTAACGAAGAAACCCTGGATATCATCACCTACGCAGACCGCGTCCCGAATGACCTGACCGGTCGTCAGGTCTTTGTGCTGGATCCGATGCTGGCCACCGGCGGCACCCTGGCCGAGGCAATTAAGTTCATCTTCGCCCGAGGCGCCGAATCGGTGACCTGCATCTGCCTGATCGCAGCTCCGGAAGGCGTTGAACGTCTGAAGGAAATCCACGGCGGCGACGATCGCGTTCACATCGTGCTGGCAGCCATGGACGAGAAGCTCGACGAGAAGTCTTACATCATCCCGGGTCTGGGAGATGCTGGTGACCGCCTCTACGGTGTCACCGCACCCATCGGCTAAGCTAAATCCACTTATCCGAGGGTTTCTGGTTTGTCGCTGGCTGGCATTTCGTCGGCCAGCGGCAACCGCACCTCGAAGAGCGTATTACCGGGCTGAGAAGTCACCGTAATGGTGCCGTGGTGCGCTTCGACAATACTTTTAGCAATCGGCAACCCCAGTCCGGTGGTGCCGTCGGAGCCTGAACGCGCCTTATCTGCGCGGGTAAACCGTTCAAACACCTTGGGTAGGAAGTCTTCAGAGATCCCCTCACCGGTGTCATGTACTTGCAAGACAGCTTCATTATTTTCCACGTCTTGTCCCACACTAACGGTCACACTGTTACCCGCCGAAGTGTGTTTGCGGGCGTTGGCTAGCAGGTTTGTAATCACCCTACGTAGCGACGACGAGTCGGCGTCAACAAAAGTTCCCGGCGCCTGGCACTCAAATTCCCATTGATGATCATCCGCGGTGACTTTAAAGTCCTCGGTGATGTCCGCAGTCAGTACGCAGAGATCTAAACGTTTCATAGTGAACGAGTTTTCTTCGTCTAAACGGGCCAACAGCAATAGGTTTTCCACTAAGGAACCCATGCGGTGGCTTTGTTGCAGTACCCGGTCCACGGAGCGACGACCGTCCGGCGAGAAATGTTCGGTGGCGGAGAGCAACTCGGTGTATCCACGAATTGCTGACAGGGGGGTACGCAGCTCGTGGGATGCATCGGCCACAAATTGGCGCATTTGATCTTGGGATTTTTCGCGTGCGGTCAGTGCGGTCGACACGTTGTCGAGCATGGCATTGAGCGCACGTCCCACATTCCCGACCTCGGTGCCTGGCACCGCATCGGCTATGGCCACACGCTGAGTCAGCTCCACTTTGCCTGAATCAAGTTCTTCGGCGGCCACGGAGGACGCTACCGCGGCTACACGTTTTAATGGTGCCAAGGAGCGGCTAATTAGCCAGGTTCCTACCAAGCCTGTACCAAGCACTAAGCTAATCGCGATGAACAACGTCAGCCAGGCCATTTCAAGCAGAGTGCGATCGGTGGAGTCCAGTGGTAGGCCAACGATGAGCACGCCGCCGGAACCAGGATCGGGAACAGCCGAGAGTAGATAGTCTCCCACGGACAAGGAACGTCGCACGGGCTCAGAGTTCACGTCGATGGTCACGAGATGGATCGCATCATCCTGGGTGAGCATCACTCGTTCGCCGTGTTGATCGAGCACATCGCCGGAGAAAACATAGCGGTCCACAAATCGGGCGGTGAGCGTACCCGCGGCTTGGCCGGGGGCATACAGGCGTTGATCGGGCCGAGCTAGGCCGACCGAGTAGCTGCTGGCGCGTTCGACGGAGGCGTTGAGTTGTTCATGCAGCTGGTCCATGAGCGTTTGGCGCATGCCGGCGTTGTAGAGCAAGCCGAGTAGCACGCAGACGGCAGTCAGCGAACCGAGCAGAATAATCAGCAGCTTTCGCTGTAATGCGTGGGGTGAGCTGGGCCTTAGGCCGGTGTGAAACGAACTCATGCAGCAGGCTTGAGGACGTAGCCCACGCCACGCACCGTGTGGATCATCGATTCGGCATCAACATCGATCTTCTTGCGCAGGTAGGAGATGTACAGCTCGACGATATTTGCTTGGCCGTCAAAATCGTAATGCCAGACATTATCTAAAATCTGCGACTTGGAAACGACTCGGCGAGCGTTATTCATGAGGTAGCTCAGTAGATCAAACTCCGTGGCGGTGAGCGAGATGGAACGCCCGGCGCGCGAGACATCGTGTGAGTCAAGGTTTAGCACCAGATCTCCTACTACCAGTTCTGCAGAGTCAGCGGTCGAAGCGCCAGAGCGCTCCACCAGACGGTGAAGACGGATCAGAACTTCTTCGAGGCTGAAGGGTTTAGCCACGTAGTCGTCGGCACCGGCGCCAAGGCCTTCAATGCGATCTTCTACAGCATCTTTGGCGGTAAGGAATAAGACTGGAACCTCGGGGAGATAGGTGCGTACCTTACGCAGTACCTCCGGTCCGTCGTAGCCCGGGAGCATCCAGTCTAAGACCAACACGTCGGGGGATAGCGAACGCGCGGTAGCCACAGCTTCGGGGCCATCATGCGCCATCGTTGCTTCCCAGCCGAGCATGCGGGTTCCCATAGCAACTAGTTCCGCCAATGACGGTTCATCGTCCACCACGAGGACTTTGATGGGAGTGCCATCTGGGTGGGTGAGTCGAGGTAGTTGGGCGGGAGAAAATCGTGAATCGTTCATGTTAACCAGCTTCTCCTATTGCCATAGGGCTTCTTTATGTTTTAGCTGTGCAAATCCTATGCTTCCAAGTCGAGTTTATGCAGGAAAAACCCATTCAGTAAACGGATAATTTGGTCAAGGGGCAACTTCTGCGAATGTTTGAACCGTGGACCGCCGTACCGGCTGAATGATTATTCACAGCCATGAATGACATAGTCAAACTGCCAACTTCCTGTGTTGGAGTTGATCAATACGCTTAGTTAAGCGCTTAGATTTCCGAGAAATGACTAAAGTGCGCTCCGTCACTTTTGGACACATTCGTCTCACATAGTGAACAGCGGTGACCTTTGTTACTTGCAAGTTTCGAATGTTACGGGGAATACTTGTTGTGTGAGTACGGCGCAGATCAACAACAGCAGTCAGAGTCAAGGCCCTGACGGTACGCTTGCGTGCTGTTGTCGAATGCTCGGCGTCGGTGAAGTTGAGTGGGAAAGCTAAAGAAAAAAAGCTGTCTAACTCAGAGGCATCGACGGGAAACCCAACTGCTGTTCGTGAATGAAGGTCATGGGCGGCGCAAGCAAAACCCGAAGCATTAACGCCAAATCACTTGGCCTTCGCACAAAAAGGAAGTCATCATGTCGGCTGGATCCGGATACGTACACGTTTCAATTCGCAACGCTCAGAATCGAGCTGCGGCGGCGCAACGCGCAGCCGCCGGTAGCGGAAGCTATGCCCCTGCGGGCTACCGTCCACTGCGCGCGGTCAACAACGTTCATGAGACACGTGAACCGATGCATCAGGCCTCCAGTGCGCCAGTGCAGACCGCGGGTACGCCAAGCGTAGACACCAGCGCTCGCGGCTTTGTCCTTTACGTCGGACTAGACGAGGCTGCAGCTCAGGCACAGGGTACTTCACTAGGCAAGCTCGCAACTCAGGTTCGCGCATTCTTAGCTACCCTGTCTCCACAGGCGCAGACCCATGCGGCAGTAGCGCTGGCACCGACCAGTGCACAGGGTGAGCCAATTGACGTAGTTCGTCAAGCACTGGGTGATCCGACTTTGTCGCGCCGCCCTCGTGCCGAAGCGCGCCCAAGCGCACCTCGTCCATCTGGCGTACTGATCGACCTGTCCCGTCGCGAGGTTTACCTTGACGGTGAAACGCTGAACCTGACCTTCAAGGAATTTGAACTACTGAACTTCTTGGTGGAAAACGGGACCCGCACCGTGGGACGTGAAGAACTGCTGGAAAACCTGTGGCGCAATGCCGAGGAGATCCCAAACGAGCGAACCATTGACGTGCACATCCGCCGTCTGCGTTCGAAGTTGGGCCGTCTGGCTAACACCGTGCGCACCGTACGCGGCCAGGGTTACCGTTTCTACGAGCACCCAGAGGTTGTCGTCTGGGCAGCCCCGGAATACTCCATCTAAGTAGATCTTTTATCGCCGAGGCGAGTGAACCGCAAGGTTTACTCGCCTCGGTCGTTTAACCGCAACACGTCTAAGCTTGAGCTATGAATACTGTGCAACGGCGTCGACTGATACTCATGCGTCACGGAAAGTCTGATTACCCTTTAGGTATCAGTGATCATGACCGACCGCTGGCGGCTCGCGGTCACCGGGAAGCACCGTTGGCTGGAGCCTGGTTGGTGGAAAACGACCTGATTCCTGATTACATTATTTGTTCAGACGCCTTGCGTGCCCGCTCGACCTGCGCCTGGGTGCTGTCGGAGCTGGGGGAAAAGGGGCCCACCCCATATGTCGACTCACGAGTTTATGGAGCTGGAGTGTCGGCGCTATGTTCCATCGTCAACGAGGTGCCAGATACCGTCTCGACATTGCTAGTCATTGGGCATCAACCAATTTTGCAAGAACTTGCCCTGCGTTTAGCTTCGGCGCAATCCGACGAGGAAGCAGTGTATGAATTGGCCATGAACTATCCCACCTTGGGTACCACGGTGTTAGAGACCGAGAATTCTTACTCGAATTTGGACGCACGTGATGCGCGGGTCACACATTTTAATGTCCCGCGCTAAGCATGAGAACATTCTCATCAAGTATTTTCAAAGATCCAAGTCAAGTGGATAATCCACGATGGTCTGGCCTTATGAATTGTTGATGAGAGTCTCCTCATCAAATTCTCCTCATTGGCTTAGGAACGGTTCATCTTTGGTTCATCTTCACTCGCTTGACTGAGATTCATCGCGGCACAGGGCCGAATGAAGATCACAGTTTCCTCTCGGGGGAACCGTTGCGAGAAAGGTTAAGACCATGGGCATTGACACACAGATCATCTCTAATGAAAACACCGAGAGCTACACCGTCGGCGATACCCGGCTGACTCTCGACTCTTTGCGTGCCACAACCATCAAGGCGGCCTACACCACTCGCTTTGTTTCGGCCGAGCTAAACCGCAACCCCCAGGACTTCAATATCGTGGCCAGCTCAACCATGGCTCCCCGCGCCGGTGACGTGGTCATCGCGAAGGTCACCGAAATCGGCAAGCACACGGCGTTACAGTCACCACACTCGCGGCGTCAGAAGCTTTTCGTTGGTCAAGAAGTCATGGTCGCGTACGGGGATCGGTATGCCCCGGATCAGTTCCTGGCACACGTTCCAGCGAACCTCGGGCCATGCCAGTTGGTGGCCGGCGGCGGCGTCGCCTCGCTGGTCGAGCAGCAGCACGCGTCCATCGATCGGGCCACCGAGCTGGAGCCAGTTGGACTGCTAATGCGCGGAGGCAAAGTCGTGACCCTCAGTGACTTTGCCCCACTGAGCATAGACAATCCCTCGGTCAATGCCAGCGCCCAAGTCCAGGGGCATCGTGTACCGGTGATCGCGGTCCTCGGAACCTCCATGAACTCCGGAAAATCAACGACTCTAGGCTGCCTGGTTAATGGTCTGAGTAACGCGGGGCTGCGTGTTGCTGCCGGTAAAGCCACCGGTACCGGAGCCGGGAACGACCCAAACCTGTTCACCGATGCCGGAGCCTTCAGCGTCTGCGACTTCACCGACTTCGGTTACCCAACCACCTATCGACTGGACTATGACACGGTGCGCGAGCTACTAGTCAGCATGATCCAAGAGCAAAGTGCCACCGGTGCCGACGCGGTAATCATCGAGATCGCCGATGGACTTTTCCAAGGTGAAACCTCACGTCTCTTATGCGACCCAATCTTCAAGGAACACGTTGACCGGGTACTATTCAGCGCTCAAGACGCGCTAGGCGCCAAAGCAGGAGAGAAAATTCTTCTTGACGCAGGCCTTGACCTCGCCGCAGTTTCCGGTGTGCTCACAGCATCCCCGTTGGCTGCCGCGGAAGCTCGTGCACATATGGAGAGCGAAATCATCGACACCTTCGACCTGTGTGACCCCCAGGTGGCTAGCGCACTGTTGCCAACTCGTTAGGAGCATCCATGTCCGGCACGTATTCCGAACACCAAGTGGAGCGTGAACCCGCGCTACCAGCGCTGATAGCACCCGGGCGGCGCATGCTGCTAGCGACGCTATTGCTACTGGCCTTGGCCGTCGGTGTGCTCTCGGTGATCATTGCATGGCAGGTAGGGCAACTCGCGGCAGCTTTCTCACTGGGGTCGCTGCTTTGGGTGATCGTGTTGTCGGCGGTTTTTTTCGGTGGAAAATTTGCCGAGCGGGTGCAGGCAGAAAAACTCGGTCAGCACTATGTGGCTCAGCTACGGGTGTCCTTGATATCCCACGCGCTTAAGACGAGCCGGGGACCATCGGTAGGAATTACCGTAGCTCGCTCCAGCAATGACTTGTCCTCCATCCGGAACTGGGTCACTCAGGGAATCGTGCCATTAATTGCGGGAATCCCGCTGATTATTTTTGGTGCCTTCGGGTTGGGGCTCTTATCTCCGCTCTTGGCCGTAGCCCTAGTGATTCCAGTGCTGTTGGAGATAAGTTTGCTCGCCGGCCTGGCCCGAGGCGCCTTGCGCACCGCACGAGTACTACGTCGGCACCGGGGCAATCTTGCGGCGCGCATCGCAGACACGGTGTCAGCGTCCACCACCATTAGCGCGGCCGGCGGGGTACACCGCGAGGTGCAACGTGTGGATCAGAGCGCGCAAAAGGTTGTGCATGCCTCAGTGCACCGGGCAAAATATGCCGGAGCGCTGCGAGCCGGCGCATTGACCGTACCGCTGGTGGGCACCGCACTTGTCGTAGCCGCTGGCTCATGGGCAGGATTAGGTCCGGGTCTCTTAGCCAGCGCATTAACGCTGATGGGGATCTGTGCTGGAACTATGGGGGAGTGGGGCCGGATTGTTGAATATCGGCAAAACTATCGAGCTGGCCGGCGGATTATTGCCCCACTGCTTGAGCAGGAAAAATCTTGGCGTGAAGCCGAACAGCAACTAACCTCTACCCGAGTGGCCAAAGATTTGAACCTCGAGACGTTGGCGGTGCGGATTCGCCCCACGGCCGAAGGTCTAGAAAACTGGCCCTCCCTGCGGGCACAGGGAGGAGAGCGAATACAGCTTCTGGGCACTGGGGCACAAGCTCATGCCCTACTTGAAGCGTTAGCGACCGGCCGGGTTGGAACTGATGCTCAGCGGCTAGACGGGCTATGGATTGCCGAAGGCCGAAGCGAGGATTTGCCGGCTACCGAACGGCGCAAACTGGTAGGCGCAGCCTTGAACACGATGGTCCTGGAACGCGGCACAGTACTTCGCGCACTGACTTATCGACACCCCGGCTCCTCGGCCAAACGGGCGCTACGTATGGCCAATGAGTGCGGTCTTGAGGTGACTAGTCTTCCCGAGGGCGAAAGCACCATGTTGCGTCGTGGAGGAGAACCTTTGGACTCCGCTCAGCGAGCCTCGCTGATCATGGCGCGTGCCCTGTTGCGACAACCGGCAGTTCTCATTGTCGATTCGGTCATTAACCGGTTACCGCGCGAAGCCCAAGACAGATTAGCTACGCGGCTCAACGACTACCCAGGCGTGGTAATTTTTCACGGTGAAATGACCGGGATCAAAGCCACCGGCACGTGGGAACCAACAGTGGCACAAGACGTTGCGGTATTGCAGACGGCCGGGGTTGACGAAGAGTAGAACCGATGAGAACAATTCAAAGGCTGGCTAGTGATCCGTCACCGGTTCGTGAGTGGCTATCAGCCCGTCAACAATGAACAGTACGGAGTTCAAGATAGTTTCGCGGTTCTCTGGGTTCTCCGAGGCGGCACGTAGCCGCGCTGAGAATAGCGCCGCACCAAATATTGCGGTAGCCACCGGTTGTTTTTCTTCTTGGGCCAAAACAACTATCCGGTCTATAACTTCAATAATTGTTGAGGTCACCCGGGTATAGACCGGGGTGATTTGATCTCCCCAGTCGCTTTCGGGGCGTAGCTGTTCACTGATCCAGATTTGTGCAAATGAAGGATATTTCTCGACAAAATCAATGGCAATGCTTGCCATGGTGCGTAAGGCATCCCGAGGCTCGGGAAGTGTGGATGCCTCGACTAGCTCGGCAACCAGCATGTCAGCACCGAACTCCAAAACTTGACCAATCATCTTGTCTTTGGAGCCAAAGTTGTAATACACGGTTCCCTTGGAGACACCAGCAATTTGTGCGATCTCGTCTACCGAAACTGCGTTGGGGCCGCGTGCCCCGAGTAGCTGCATTGATGCCGCAAATAGTCGCTTCTTGGAAGCAGTAGCCCGGGTACGGGGGCGCGAGTTAGGTGAGGTGGTCATACCGTCAGCTCCGGTTGTAGCGTCTTCAGCGTCCAGGTCTTGTGCTTGCGCACTGCCAAGAAACTCAACAATAGCCCCAGAACCATGTATCCGATCACCGGGAGGATAGTACTAACAAGCATGCTCAGATCAGCACCGTAGATCACATGCCTTAACGCCGTCACCACATTGCTCATCGGCAGGATCTGGTGCAAGAACTGCAAGGGGGTCGGAAGTGTTTCCCACGGGAACGTGCCTCCGGCAGTCACCAACTGGAGAACCATCAGCAGCAGCACCACAAATTTACCTGCTGCACCTAATAGGGCGCAGATGCCTTGAATCAATGCACTGAAGCAAAGCGAAGCTAGCAGCAGCAGAGCCCATGTCAGCCACGGGTGTACCGGATCCAAACCGACAGCGAAAACTACCACCGCATACAAGGCTGTGCACTGAATGAGGGAGATGAAAGCAAAGGGAAGCCACGCCCCGAGGGCGATTTTCCAACTTTTACCATTAGATGCCAACGCACGATTATTGACCGGGCGCATGACCTGGGTGAGGATGAATGTGCCAATCCAGGTGGCTAGGGTCATGAAGAACGGTGCCAGCCCTGCGCCGTATGCTCCTGCTTTGGTCTGGGCGTTCGAGTTCACCCGAAGCGGGTCGCCAATCACGTTTGCTAATTGATCAGAAGCAGTCGAATCAGGATTTGGTACCTGGTCCACGCCGCTGTCTAGTCCCTTGGACAGGTCGCCGGAGCCATCCGTAAGCTCGTGAGCGCCGTCGCCGAGCTTGCCAACACCTTCATCAAGGCTGATCAACGAGTCATGCAAGGTACCTGTTCCCGTCGCGAGTTCCTGGGCACCTGCATCAAGTTTATTGCTACCTTTTGCGGCTTCTTTGGTTCCAGACAGAGCGGATTTTTGCCCTTCTTCTAGGGTCGAGGTTCCAGCGGCTAGTTTTTGCGAGCCATCGGCAAGCTGGCTACCACCGCTTGCTGCGGAGGAGATTCCGTCTACAAGAGCTGGCACGGAGCCATCCAATTTTTTGGTGCCCTGCGCGAGGGTGTGTAATCCGCTTGCTAACTGTTTATTGCCGTCGGCAACTTTCTCGGACCCCTCGGCGAGCTGGTTCAGGTCCTCTTGTGTGGAGCTAAGTTTTGCGTTGACATCCTTGACCTTGCTATCAAGCTGCTGGGTAACCGTAGAATTTTTTACGGTGGATTTCAGCTTCGCGGAGATCTGATCTGCCTGTTCTTGAGTCAGGGTGCCGGCTGTGACTTGAGCATTCAGGAAATCAGCGGTGTCTTTTTCTACTTGATCCAGTCGTGTTTCGGCATCGGTCTGCAAATCTTGGATCACGCTTATAGCGTCGTTTGCGGTGGCGCTGAGCTTCGCGTTCCCGTCGGCTACCTGCCGTGAGCCTGTTGCTAATTGGTCAGCCGAGGAAGCCGCTTTCTGGGTTCCGTCGTTAAGCATAGACACCGAGCTAGGCAGGCTAGATGTTTTTGATTCCAAGGTGTTTAGACCCTTGCTCAGTGTCTGGGCTCCAGAATTCAGCTCGGTGCTGCCCTTGGACAGCTCCTGGGTTCCAGAGACGAGCTTCTTTTGGCCGTCGGTCAATTTTCCTAAGCCACTGGACAGGCTGCCGGTACCTTCATGGAGTGCGCGTGCGCCATCTTCAAGTTTGGCTCCGCCGGTGACTAATTGCGCGGTGCCATCTTGTACTGTGACCACACCATCGGAGAGTGTAATGGTGCCGTCGTAGAGTTTCTTGGCCCCATCGGCAGCTTCACCCATTGATTTGTGGATGTCGACAAAGCCCGCAATCATGCCTTCGGCAGTTTCGGTGCCAACTTCTTTGGACACCGAATCTCGTACCTCGGTGGCCAGAGTTTTGGCGAAGTTACTGGCCATGAAGTTATTGGCATCATTTGTGGTTAGCTCGAGGTTTGCTGCATTGGCTTTTTTCATCTCGGCGGGGGAAGTGAGGGAAGCAGAGAAATCTTGGGGGATGGTCATGGCGAAGGCATAGTCGCCATGGGCAACACCCTCAGCGGCAGCTTGCTGTGAGTCAACTATTTCCCAATCGAAAGTTGAGTCTTCCAAGAGGGAATCGACTACCTCGTCACCAACCTTCGTGGCTTTCCCGTCTCGTTCGGCCCCGTCATCGAGGTTCACCAACGCGGTTTTGATGCCACTGAGGTTTGATTGCGGATCCCAGTTGCCATAGAGGTAAAGAGCCCCGTAGAGCAGCGGTACACAGGTTACGGCGATCAGTGCCAATTTGGGCAAGGTTCCACGGGTCATGCGCTTGAGCTCGGAGAGAGCAAGGCCCAGAGTCGTCATGAGTTAGTCCTTTGGGGTGGATGATTTTGCTGCAAGCTCGGCTTCGTCTTGCGCAGGAGGTTCAGGTAGTTCGGGAGCTTCAGGTAGTTCGGGAGCTTCAGGTGCTTCGTGGTGGATCGATGACGGTTCCACGAGCTCGGCAGCATTGGGCGGCTCGGGTTCTTTCGCGATTTCAGAGGTGGTATCCGTTGGAGGGGTATAAGCTTCCACCGCCACAGACTCCGCTGAGCTAGGTGTTTCTACGATCTCGGTGTTAGTGGGTTCGTTCGCCGGCAGTTCCTGGGCTGGCTCGTTCTCGACATCGACTTCGAGGGCATCCGGACCGTTTTCGATCTGCGGGACGGCCTCGGTCCGTGGTGCCGAATCTTCGGTGGTGACTGTTTGTCCTGCGAAGACGACCGGCCCCTCCCAGCTATCGGGGACTCTAGAAACGACGGCGATGACGGTGAGCTGGCGACGGGTATGGGTTAGTTCTTCCAACGATTCCAGCCATGTTGGTTCATCGATGCCGTGGCGATCCGGAGAATCAAAAACTAGGCAATCGGTGTCGTGGTTTTCCAAGGCAAGCCGAGTGAGAAGGTCTAGACGGATCTGTGGGTCGATAGTGTCGATCCAGTCTCCGGCGAGGTGGTCAAAACCATGTCTGGCTAACCATTTTTTACTTTGCGGTCGGCGCCAGAAAGGCCCGGGTATAAGAGATAGGTCCTCGCTGACTACGTCTCGAACCTTCAGGTGAGCCTCGGGTTCATTGACTTGCGGAGAGTCAACGATCGCGCTGTGTGTGCGTAGCGTTTTAATGCCAGGCGCTGTAGACCAATGGACCGTCCCCGAGCTGGGGCTCATGCGCCCAGAAAGCATCAGGGCGAGAGCGGTGCGCTCAAGCTGCGCATCGGCAACTACAAGCAATAGCGCTCCGCGCTCGACTGCCAGAGAGGTCTCGTCGACGAGTTGGCCGTGGCGCCCTTTGAAGCTCAATGAATTAGCAATTAACACCCCTTAACACTAATTGAACTGACCGGTCAGTTCAATTAGTGCGGAAGTTTATTTACTCACCAGTAGACGTGACGTGCGTCATGGTCTTGGATGGTTCATGGACCAACAACCGGAAACCATCTGATGATTCATCATGAATTCATTATTGGCTGATTGAATCGATTGCGGGCCAACCGAGCGCTACCGCGCTGCGGTACTGACAACGAACTAGGACTTTCCATGAAGAAACGCACCACGACAGCCTTTGCGGCTACCTGTCTAGGAACCGCATTGGTTGCTGGAATGATGGCGCCCGCCTCAGCGGCCGGAACCGGGAATGAGCTGACCGAGATCGAAGAAATTCAGGGCACCGGAAGCGCCACAGAAATGGCCGGCACACAGGTAAGTGTTCGAGGAATAGTCACCGGGGCATACGCAGAAGGTGGAATCCGAGGTTTCTACGTCCAGACGGCTGGTTCGGGAAGCGAGATCTCTCCGACCGGCAGCTCAGCGATTTTTGTGTATTCGGCTGGTGTCGCAAAGGTGGCGGTAGGTGATCATGTTCAGGTCTCTGGTGAAGTTGATGAATACTACGGAATGACTCAAATTAGCGCTACGGCACAGGGTGTTGAAGTGCTCACTGAGCCGGCGGAAGCGATCAAGCCACTGGCTATCGATATTCCTGACACTGATGCTGCACGTGAACGATTTGAAGGAATGCTGATTGACCCACAGGGGCAATGGACCGTTGCTGATAACTACAGTTTGAATCAGTACGGCGAAATTACCTTGGCTGAAGGCACCAGCTCGATACTCGACGGAGAGCGCACCCTGCGCCAGGCCACCGACGTTTTCACGCCTGGAAGCGATGAAGCCAAGGCCTTGGAGGCCGAAAACGAATCTCGCGCACTGGTTCTAGATGACGGTGCCACTTTGAATTTCTTGGGTGCCGCGGCGAACAAGCTCGTTGAAGTACCGTATATTTCGGCGTCCGAGCATGTCACAGTAGGCAAAAGGGCTACCTTTACCGCTCCGGTCATCATGGATTACCGCTACGACCTGTGGCGACTGCAGCCACAGGGGCAGGTAGTAGGTGCTCAGGATTCCGACATTCCGGTGAGCTTTGAGCAAGTCATGAACGAAGCCCCGGCTGAAGTTGGCGGAAACGTAAGTGTGGGTAGCTTCAACGTGCTGAATTTCTTCACCACCACCGGAGACCAGCTTCAGGGTTGCACCTACTACACCGATCGTGAAGGCAACCCGATTTCGGTACGCAGTGGTTGTGATGCTCGTGGTGCTGCAAATGCCGACAACCTCGCGCGTCAGCAGTCCAAGATCGTTACGGCATTGAACAAATTTGATGCAGACGTGGTGGTTCTTGAAGAAATTGAAAATTCGGCTCGTCTCGGTCAAGACCGAGACGCAGCCCTGCAAATCTTAGTGGATGCGTTGAACAAGGCTGCTGGCGAAAAGCGCTGGAGCTTCGCCCCGAGCCCAGAGGAAATTCCGGCTGACGAAGATGTCATTCGTACTGCCATGATTTACCAGCGTGATGCGGTGAAGCTCATTGATGAATCGGTAGTGCTTGATGACGCTGCCTTTGATAATGCGCGTGACCCGCTAGCACAGGCGTTCCAACGCGTAGGTGGCAACTCTAAGACTCGTTTCCTTGTGGTGGCTAATCACTTCAAGTCCAAAGGCTCTGACCCTAAAGATGGCTCCGAGAACGCAGATCAGGGTGATGGTGCAGGAGCATGGAACGCCGCACGCGTCGAACAAGCCGAAGCCTTAGTAGATTTCGCCGAAGGACTGAAGAAGAAACGAAACACTAATAAGGTGCTATTGGCCGGTGACTTCAATTCCTATTCGGCAGAGGATCCTATCAAGGTGATGACTCGGGCTGGTTATGTTGATTTGGGCGCCGAGGCGAGTACTCAAAGCTACCTCTTTGGAGGTCGAACCGGGTCGCTGGATCATGTACTTGGATCGGCGGAAATTGCATCGACGGTGACCGGTGAAACAATCTGGAATATCAACGCGACGGAGTCCGTCGCTTATGAGTACAGCCGTTACAACAACAACGTGGCTCAGCTGTTCTCCCCTGACCAGTTCCGCTCTTCGGATCATGATCCGGTGCTTGTTGGGCTTCAGCTGAACAAGAAGTAGACGTGGTGAATCCGGCGGATCGAAGTTGATTCGCCGGATTTTCTTTGGAGAAAAAATTTACCGCCAACAGTCGAAGACCGAGATTGAATGAACAATTTGACCTGTCTTCTTTTAGTCGTTAGCTGAAAATAAAGAATCTCCAAAAGGTATTCGTTTGCGCATCGTTCTGGGGCTCGGCCTTGACAACGGTTTGTGATCGGGCAGAATATGGGGAAGATGATGTGTGAGAGCGCTCACACGGTGTTTATTTTAGGCGCTTTTATGCTTCATAGTCCGGTAGAAACCCGAAAGGTGGATACCTGTTCTACCCTGAGAGCGCTCTCATTTTGGATGTGACGGAGCCTCTCGACCTCTCATACCCGCACTCACACTGGAGACAAGATGAAAACCTCGAGCAAAACAAAGCTCGCGCAATCGGTCGCACTGCTAGGCACTCTTGCCTTGCTAGCGACAGGTTGCAGCAACGCGGACGATGCCGCGAAGGCGGACCCGGCCTCCGCAGACAATCCGGTCACCCTGACGGTCACGACTTTCGGCGCCATGGGTCTAGATGACTTGTACGAAAAGTATGAAAAGGAAAATCCGGGCGTCACTATTGAGGCAACCAACATCGACACCGGTGGCAATGCGCTGGTCGATTGGAAAACCAAGCAGGCTTCAGGCGCAGGTCTTCCTGACATCCAGGCAGTCGAAGAGGGTTGGCTAGGACAGGTTATGGCCGTCTCTGATTCCTTTAGCGATCTGCGTGACTACGGAATAGAAGATCTCAAGTCCCAGTGGGTCGACTGGAAAGTTGAGCAGGCAACTGACAAAGACGGACGCATCATTGGCTACGGTACCGATATTGGCCCGGAAGGAATTTGCTTTAACTCGAAGCTCCTTGAAAAAGCCGGTATGCCTTCAGAGCGTAGCGAATTTGCTGAATTCATCGGTGGACAGGATTCCACTTGGGAAGACTACTTCGCCGCTGGTAAAAAATACGAGGAAAAAACCGGAAAGGCTTGGTTTGATCAGTCCGGTTTTGTCTGGAACGCCATGGTCAACCAACTCGACGAAGGGTATTACAAAAAGGACGGATCGTTGAATATTGACGGCAACGCCGAACTTAGCAACCGCTGGAAGATGTTGGCAGATGCTACTGAAGCAGGGTTGTCGTCCGGACAGACTCAATGGGACTGGGGTAAAGGGCAAGCCTTCTTGGATGGTTCTTTCGCTACCATGCCTTGCCCGGGGTGGATGCTAGGTAACGTCAAGGGTCAAGTTGAAGGTGCAGGCGGCGACGCAACATCGGGTTGGGACTTCGCCGGGGTCTTCCCTGGTGGACCAGCGAACTGGGGAGGAACCTTCCTCACCATTCCAACAACCTCGAAGAATCCAGTCGAAGCAGCCAAACTCGCTACTTGGCTGACCAACGCACAGTCTCAGGCGGCAGCATTCGAAGCAGCCGGAACTTTCCCAAGCAACCTTGAAGCGCAGAGCTCCGAACAGGTCCTTGGAAGCAACGAACTGACCAAATTTTTCAACGATGCTCCGATTGGTCAACTACTGGCAGAACGTGCAGAAGGTGTGAAAGCACAGTTCAAGGGGGCCGATGATTCGGTCATCCAAGAGCAGGTTTTTGGTCCAGCGACGATCGCTTTGGATGGTGGCAAGGATGGACAAGCCGCATGGGATGAAGCTATGTCGACCATGAAGAACTTGGACATCAAGTAATCACCGCCGGTAGGCCGGCTGAATCATCGGCCGGCCTTCTGGGAAAGAGAAATCGATAATGAGCATCATGACCAACAATGCTTCGGATGCCACAGGAGATACTGTGCCACCGGGGGAGCCAACCCCAGACGCGACTTATCGCGCCGGTGATCCGGTGCAGGAGAAGAAAATGCGTCGCCGGCACCGCTGGGGACAGTTTGATTTCAAATACTCGCCTTATCTCTATGTCTCGCCGTTCTTTATTCTGTTCGCACTGGTCGGACTCTTTCCGCTGATCTACACCTTCGTAGTTTCCATCAATGACTGGGATCTGCTCGGAGGAGCCGGCGAATGGGTGGGCCTAGATAACTACGTGGCCGAAATCAGCTCTCCGCTCTTTTGGAACTCGCTGTTCAATACGTTCAGCATCTTCCTGCTCTCGGCGATTCCGCAGTTGCTCGTAGCAACCTTCATCGCGGCCATTCTGGACCAGAACATCCGGGCGAAAACATTCTGGCGAATGAGCGTGCTGATTCCCTACGTGGTCACCCCTGTTGCAGTCACGCTCATCTTCTCCTCTGCTTTTGATGAGAAATACGGGCTAATCAACAACCTGCTCCAAACCATCAATATTGATCCGGTGGCCTGGAAAAGTGAAGTAATTCCCTCCCATCTAGCCATCGCGACCATGGTGAACTGGCGTTGGACCGGCTATAACGCTCTGATTCTTTTGGCAGCCATGCAGGCAGTTCCCCGCGAACTGCACGAATCGGCAGCTATCGACGGGGCCGGTTCACTGCGCAGATTCTTTGCAATTACTTTGCCAAGTATCAGACCCACAATGATCTTTGTCGTCATCACCGCAACCATCGGTGGACTACAAATTTTTACCGAACCAAAACTATTCAACCCCAGTAGTTCGGTGCCTGGTGGCCCCGAACGCGAATACCAGACCACGGTGCTCTACCTGTGGGATCTGGCATTCAACCGTGGCGACTTTGGCCGTGCCTCTGCGGTCGCGTGGATGTTGTTCTTGATCATCATCCTGATCGGACTGATCAACTTCTTCCTGTCGGGTTCAATTGCTTCATCTTCCGAAGGGGGAAGTCGTAAAAACCGTCGCCAGCAACGCAGAGCGCACAAACATGCGGTGCAAATGGCTCAGTCAAAGATTGCTTCAAACCGTATGTCCGGCTCGAATGTAACGGCCGGCGAAAAGGGCGGAGAATCCCATGAGTAGCGCAACGTTAGCTAAAACTACGGCAGCTAAAAAATCTGGTGCCAAAGGTAAAAATTTCTCGATGGATCGCCGTCCTGGATTTCTTACTTATGGATTATTGATCGCATTTTTCCTGGGCAGCACCTACCCGTTGTGGTATTCGCTGTTGATCGGTTCAAATACAGGAGCGGTGTTCGCCTCCACCTACCCACCGCTACTACCTGGCGGCGCTTTCTGGACGAATGTTGCCGAGGTTTTTAACACCATTGATTTCTGGGGTGCTCTAGCAAATAGCGTCCTCGTTTCCTCGGTCATCACGCTTTCGGTGGTCACGTTTTCCACCTTGGCCGGATACGCGTTCGCTAAGCTACGCTTCCGTGGGCGTCAGGGACTACTAGTCTTCGTGATCGCGACTCTGGCTGTACCAACGCAGCTGGGTATTATTCCGCTGTTCATGGTCATGAAGGAATTCGGTTGGACCGGCTCCCTGGGGGCAGTCATGGTGCCCACCTTGGTTACCGCTTTCGGAGTGTTCTTCATGCGCCAATATTTGGTGGATGTAGTGCCCGATGAATTGATCGAGGCTGCCCGTATTGATGGGGCGAGCATGATCGGAACCTTCTGGCATGTAGGCGTGCCGGCAGCGCGCCCAGCAATGGCTATTCTGGCTCTCTTCACTTTCATGACCGCATGGACCGACTATCTCTGGCCAATGCTTGTAGCACCGCAAAACCCCACCTTGCAGGTGGCACTGAGCCAACTGCAATCCGCAAAGTATGTGGACTACACGATTGTGATGTCCGGGGCCTTGATGGCCACCATCCCGCTGTTATTGCTATTCGTAGTGGCGGGCAAACAACTTGTATCTGGAATTATGGCAGGAGCTGTAAAGGGCTAATGACGAAACATCTATCTGAAAACTTTGCTTGGCCTAAAGAATTTCTTTGGGGCTCGGCCACCGCGGCCGCGCAAATTGAGGGAGCGAGTCACAGCTACGGTAAGGAAGACTCCGTCTGGGATGCATTCGCACGTAAAGAAGGGGTGATCGCAGGAGGGGACAATCTCAAAGTAGCAGTGGATCATTACCACCGGTATCAAGAAGACGTGGGGCTGATGCGTGAACTCGGTCTAGACTCCTACCGATTCTCTACCAGCTGGGCCCGAGTCGTTCCAGGAGGGCGAAGCGTTAACAGGGAAGGTCTCGATTTCTATTCAAGGTTAGTAGACGAACTGTTGGAGAACGGGATCCTGCCGTGGCTGACCCTTTACCACTGGGATATGCCACAAGCACTTGAAGACCAAGGTGGTTGGACCAACCGAGATACCGCCTATAAGTTTGTCGAGTATGCGGAAGCGATCTATGCAAAGCTCGGTGACCGGGTGAACCACTGGACGACGTTTAATGAACCTTTATGTTCTTCGCTCATTGGATACGCTGCAGGCGAGCACGCACCTGGACGCCAAGAACCGGCGGCGGCCCTGGCAGCGGTGCATCATCAGCATCTGGGCCATGGGCTAGCGACGCAGCGATTGCGTGAACTTGGTGCTCAAGAACTTGGTATCACCTTGAACCTCACCAACGCGGTGCCCAACGATCCTACTGATCCCGTGGATTTAGAAGCGGCACGTCGGATTGACGCACTATGGAATCGGATGTTCTTAGATCCGTTGCTCCGTGGTTCATATCCTGAGGATCTTTTACAAGATGTCTCCGGGCTGGGACTGGCCGAAGTTATTCAGCCAGGTGACTTGGAAATCATCCACCAGCCCATCGATTTTTTGGGTGTGAACCACTATCACGATGACAATGTCTCGGGACATCCATTGGCAGGCGATGGACCTGAAGCTGTCGTGCCCACCGACGCTCCTAAATCCTCACCCTTTGTTGGCAGTGAATACGTCACGTTCCCGAGCCGGGACTTACCGCGTACAGCTATGGGCTGGGAGGTAAACCCGCAGGGCCTGCGGGTGCTGCTGAACCGGTTGAAGGCAGATTATTCGGATCTTCCAGCGCTATATATCACCGAAAACGGAGCTTCTTACACCGATGAGTTGTCGCCGGATGGAACAGTGGCAGACACGGAACGCAGCGAGTACATCTTTGACCATCTCGACGCCGTCGCTGGTGCTATCGAAGACGGCGTGAGCGTTCGTGGGTATTTCGTATGGTCCTTGTTAGATAACTTCGAATGGGCTTGGGGATATCAGAAGAGATTTGGCATTATCTATGTGGATTATGAAACGCAGGAGCGCATTATTAAGGACAGTGGTCGGGCCTACGCAGGACTGATCGCAGCCAACCGTACAATGGCATAGCATCGGTGCGTGGCGTTTACTCAAGCGCCACGCGCCACACACAAGTAATAAGGAATAACCCAGCTACCGCGAAGAAGTCATGATGCCCGAACCACGTAAACAACAGCCAACGCTGGAACTCGTCGCAGAACGCGCAGGAGTTTCACGAGCAACCGTTTCACGCGTGGTCAACGGTTCTGACAAGGTCAAAGCAGATGTCGTGCGCGCCGTAGAGAAAGCCATCGCGGAACTAAACTACGTTCCCAATAGGGCGGCTCGTTCTTTGGCACAGGGACGGACTAATTCCATTGCTTTGGTGATCCCGGAGAGCACAGCCAAATTTTTCGCAGACCCATATTTCGCCTCGGTGATCCAAGGTGCTGCAATGTACCTGAGCACTACAGAATTCACGCTTTCTTTGCTCATTGCCACGGAGTCAGATCCGACAAAAACCAGCCGGTATTTGCGTGGCGGAAATGTTGATGGTGCGTTGATACTTTCGCATCATGCCGACGATAGTTCCTATAGCGAATTGGCCGGCTCATTGCCGCTGGTTTTTGGTGGCCGCCCGATGAGTAACGAAAATGGAAACGTCTTCGTTGTGGACGTGGATAATGCTGCAGCTGCCCGCAAGGCAACCGAGGCGATGTTAAAAACCGGGCGCAAACATCCAGTTACGATTTCCGGACCACAAAATATGGGCGCCGCCATTGATCGCCAACGAGGTTTTGAGCAAGCGGTTCATGAAGCGGGTTTGCCTGCTGGCCCAGTAGCAGTCGGTGATTTCACCCCCGATAGTGGAGAAAGTGCCATGCGCGAATTGTTGGCAAGCGGAGCAAAAATCGATTCGCTATTTGCTGCCAGCGCGCAGATGGCCTTTGGTGCGATGAAAGTGATCGCTGATGCCGGGCTGATGGTGCCGAGTGACATTGCTATTGCCACCATCGATGATGACTCATTTGCGCGAAATGCTTCGCCTGCACTGACCACCGTGGCGCAGAATGCAGAGGAGCAGGGAGCGAAAATGGCAGAGGTAGTTGTCCAACGAATCAATGGGGAATCTGTGCCCGAGCGAATTATCATGCCCACGAAACTTATTTTGCGTGGATCCCACGGTGTCTAAATAAGTTCACATACTTAAACAAAAATTCCCACTCGATTGAGTGGGAATTTTCTTTGGTGCGCCCAGAGGGATTCGAACCCCCGGCCTCCTGTTCCGTAGACAGGCGCTCTATCCAGCTGAGCTATGGGCGCATATTCAATTACTTGTCGCCTTGACGACTCCAGTAACTTTACACCAGATTTTCTGCCAGAAAAAACCATTTGATAGTAAAGTGCGGTGATTCACAAAAACGTCCCGCTGGCCCTTTAAGCGGAGGCTGACCGGCAAAGGGAGAAACGTGAAGCGGTGACTTTTGGTCAACTGCTAGTCATCATTGGGTGGATTGGTGCAGGCCGTCAAAGTGCATACCCAGGAGCGAGAAAGTTAACGAGCAAAGGCCCCACCGAAGTGGAGCCTTTGATTTTTGTGCGCCCAGAGGGATTCGAACCCCCGGCCTCCTGTTCCGTAGACAGGCGCTCTATCCAGCTGAGCTATGGGCGCATATTTAGTTAGTTTGTTTCGCTCTCACGAACCTCAAATAACTATACAGAGGAATTTGAATCCCGACAAATCGACACCGGAACCTATCGGAGGTAGATGAACAGAAGGTTATGTGAAGAATTCAAAAGGGTACCGGTATACGTGACCTTGATCACAGAAAAAGGGTATTGTTCATACTAAAACCCCCGAAATTTCGGGAAATTTATCTTACCAATTCTAGCATTTAGTCCTTGCTGAGGATTGGATCACACAAATTGATTGGTTCTCAACCCCTAGCCTTGATTTATTGACAAATTCAGCCCAATGGAGGGAATGGATAATGAGCACGAGCTCCGATCAGAACGTTATCAACGCAGCACCAACCACGCACGCAAAGTTGGCAGCCTGGGTTGAAGAAGTTGCCGCGCTGACGAAGCCCGATCGTGTTTATTGGGTCGACGGGTCCGTTGAAGAGAACGACCGTCTGACCGCCGAACTGGTTGAGGCAGGCACGCTGGTCAAATTGACCGACCCGAACTTCCCAAATTCTTACGCTGGCGCTTCGGATCCCAAAGATGTGGCCCGAGTCGAAGAGCGCACCTTCATCTGCTCGAAGAAGGAAGAAGACGCAGGCTTCACTAATAACTGGGAAGACCCAGAAAAGATGAAGTCGATGCTCAACGGGCTGTTTGACGGTTCGATGCGCGGACGCACCATGTACGTCATCCCATTCGTCATGGGCCCATTGAACGCCGATGAGCCGGCCTACGGTGTCGAAATCAGCGACTCGGCTTACGTTGTCGCCTCGATGCGCATCATGGCCAAGATCGGTAACGAAGTGCTGCGCAAGATGGAAGCCGAAGAAGCGTTCTTCGTTCCAGCATTGCACTCGGTCGGTGCACCGCTTGAGCCAGGGCAGGAAGATGTTACCTGGCCATGCAACGAAGACAAGTGGATCGTACACTTCCCTGAAGAGCGCGCCATCATGTCCTACGGTTCGGGCTACGGCGGCAACGCACTACTGGGTAAAAAGTGCTACTCGCTACGTATCGCCTCTGTGATGGCTCGTGACGAAGGCTGGCTTGCCGAGCACATGCTCATTTTGAAGCTGATCAGCCCACAGAATAAGGCCTACCATATTGCTGCGGCCTTCCCATCGGCTTGCGGTAAGACCAACCTGGCTCTGCTGGATCCAACCATTGAAGGCTGGAAGACCGAAACCCTGGGCGATGACATCAACTGGATGCGTATTGGCAAGGACGGCGAGCTGCGCGGTGTGAACCCGGAGTACGGCCTATTCGGTGTTGCACCTGGCACCGGTTGGTCCACCAACCCGAACGCCATGCGCGCGATCACCAAGGGCAACTCAATCTTCACCAACGTTGCGTTGACCGACGAAGGTGGCGTGTGGTGGGAAGGTATGACCGATGAAACTCCGGCACACCTGATCGACTGGTTGGGCAATGACTGGACTCCTGAGTCCGGCCGTCCGGCAGCGCACCCTAACTCGCGCTTCTGCACTCCAATCGACCAGGTTGACATGCTCTCCGAGGATTACTTCTCGCCTAACGGTGTGAAGATCGACGCGATCCTCTTCGGCGGACGCCGCAAGACCACCATTCCATTGGTCACCGAGGCGCGCAGCTGGACCAACGGTATCTTCATGGGCTCAACTCTGTCCTCGGAGACCACCGCTGCTGCCTCCGGTGCCACCGGTGTGATCCGCCGCGACCCAATGGCAATGTTGCCATTCATCGGTTACAACGCTGGCGATTACCTCAACCACTGGGACAAGATTTCGGCGAAGCTCAACCCAGAGCAAATGCCAAAAATCTTCTTGGTCAACTGGTTCCGTCGCAACGCAGAAGGCGGATTCGCATGGCCAGGGTTCGGCGATAACTCGCGCGTACTCAAGTGGGCCATCGAGCGTATTGAAGGCACCGCAGATGCCAAGGAAACCATCATCGGCAACGTGCCGACCGGTGAAGCCCTGGACATCAGTGGTCTGGAGAACTTCACCCCGGCAGACGTTGAAGCCGCGGTAGCGGTCAACAAGGACGAATGGGCCACCGAGGTCGAAGGCATCGAAGAATGGTACGCAAACTTCGGTGACGCGCTGCCAGTCTCGCTGCGTGCAGAGCTTGATGGCTTGAAGGCTCGCCTGAACGCCTAAGTCTGACTCACTAAAGATCCTTTGGGAACCGCACTTTCGGTTCCCAAAGGATCTTTTTGTCGTTCAGCACTAAACAGATGCTGTGCTGCCGGGATGGAATCGATCCGAAGTGTAAATCAGTGCGCCAAATGCGAGCAAAGCGCTGACCAGCGCGGTCAGTGCAAAGGCTAGCGCCGAATCGGCCCCGGACAGGCCCACTAACGGCGTGGCTAAAGCGCCAATGAGAAACTGCGCGGCGCCTAGCAGTGCAGAGCCAGAGCCGGAAACTTCGCGGACCTCATTTAGCGCCAGCCCGGTGGTATTACCCATGGTGAAACCGATGGCAGAGACGAACACAAAAATCACCGCGGCGAGAAGCAGACTGCTCACCTGTAGCAGCGCCAGTACTAACAGCAGGACAGCCGAGCTGAGCAGTACGCTCAAGGCCACCGTAATGGTCTGGCGCAACGGAACACGGCCCACCAGCCGTGCGGAGACCAGCCCGGAGAGTATTAGGCCCACCGCGTTGATGCCAAAGCACAGCGCGTAGTCTTGGGCGCTCAACCCCATCACCGTCTGATAAAGGAAAGGCGAAGCGGAAACGTAGGCCATCATGGCACCAAATGTGAAGCCGAACTGGACCAAATAACCGACAAAACGACGGCGACCCAGAGCTACCTTCAGTGGCGCAAAAAAGTTACCGGTGGAGCGCGCCGATATAGCGTGTGTTTCGCGATAGATAACTAACGCACCAACAACCATCAGCAGTGCTGCGACGGCCAACACCCATAACACCAGGCGGAATCCTCCCAGTGCGCCCAAATTCGCTCCTAGAAGCGGTGCCACGGCAGGGGCCACCGCGCCGATGGTCATGAGGATGCTGAAGATTCTTGCGGTCTGCACGCCCTTGGTCGTATCGGCAACGATCGCCTTAGAAATCACCACTCCGGCTGCCCCACCAAACCCCTGCAATGCTCGTGCAATACTCAGTGTTTCCAACGTCGGAGCGAGCGCGGCGGCCACCGAGGCAAGCACAAATAATATCGTTCCCCATCGCAATGGCCGAGCTCGACCTAAACGATCCGAGAGGGCGCCCCATAAGAACTGTCCCATACCCATACCGACTAAGAAGAAAGTCAGCGTGAGTTGGATGGCGGAGGCAGAGGCGGAGAATTCCGCCGTCATTTCTGGAAATGATGGAAGATACATATCCGTGGCTAGCGGGCCGGTGGTGCCAAGAATGATCAGGAGCGCAAAGAGCGGCGGAGTTAGCCGCGAACGTTCGGGTGCTGAAGGCATGAAACTAGTCTATGAGTCTGACAAGTATTCTTAGCTCTCCGGGGGTGTCACCTGATTATCGTCGGACACCTCTTGTAACGGTCCCGCTGGTTTGGCCGCAAACCAGGTCACCCCGGCACCGGCCAGCGCTACGCAAAGAATACCGAGCAACGACAACCAGCCCAGCTGTTCGCCAAGAATCAGCCATCCGATGAGTGTCCCCATCGCCGGATCGATGGCAAATAAGGTGCCCACCACACGAGCCGAGGAAATTCGGGCCGCCAACGTATCGACCAGATAGGGGATTGCTACACCTATAACGCCGCTCAGCGCCAATAAACCCCATTGAGGCGCGGAAACTTCGGCCACTTTAGGGGTACCAAAAGGTAGTGAAACGAGGGCGGCAATGGACACGGACAATGCTAAGGAACTGACCGAAGAATCGTCGGCTTTACCTACTTTTTCTGCCAGCAGTGTGTAGAGCGCAAAGCAAAGGCCCGCACCGAGTCCAAAGGCAAAGCCCACCGCATCAAAGTGACCTCCGGGTCCGGCGATGAGAATCACTCCAGCCAAGGCGAGCAAAGCCCAGGCGGCTTCACGCAAGCGCCGAGAGAACACCAAAGCGACTACCGCCGGACCCAGGAAGTCCAGCGTCACGGCAATCCCTAGGGGCAGGTGTTCGATTGCCTTATAAAGCAGCAGATTCATCGCGGCCATCACGACGCCGTAGAAAATGATTGCGGACCAATTTGCGCGGTTCCTTCCGCGCAAGGTTGGCCGCAAGAAAAGCCATAAGACTACGGCAGCCAAAGCTAGTCGTAACGAGCTGACTGCGGGGGAGCCTAGAGAAGCAAACATGGAAGCCGAGATTGCCGAAGAGCTTTGCACCCCGATGGAACCAACCAGCACAAATAATGCTGCTCGCCCACCTGCTGGTGGGAGGCTGGCAATTTGTTTTGCGGGCTGAGAATTCATGGCGTGAGGCGACCTTTTTGAGTTTGGGGAACTCTCTGATTGAAGAGTATGCAGGTCAGTTAGCCAAGAATACGGCGGAAAATTGTCACAATCTGGGTTCAGTTCGTGGCTACGGCCAAGTAAGTGGGTGCAAAATCAACTAAATATGAAAAGATGAATCCATGGTTTTGGCACGATTGATCCTAGGGTTGCTCTGTTTGGCACCGATGACTGGTTATGAGCTCAAGAAACATTTTGACTCCTCCATTAATCACTTTTGGAACGCAGATAAAGCGCAGATCTACCGCACGTTGGCTCAGCTAGTTGATAAGGGCTACGCGACGGTGACCACTGTGGCGCAGTCAAACTATCCTGACCGCCAAGAGCATCACATTACCGATGCCGGTCGGCAGGCCCTGGTTGGATGGCTTTCCGACGGAGCGGCCCAGGGCACTGAGCGGGACCCCTTCATGGGACAGGTATTTTTCGCGGCCGAGCTACCCCGTGAGGATATTGATCAGCTTCTGACCGAACGTCGGGTCAAAACTCAGGCCGTTTTAGATGACTATCTCTCCCAACGTGAAGGCATCGACATGCGAGCGGCGGCGGATCGCCGCAGCTTCCTCATGGCCGCCACCTTGGACCATGCAATTCGACAGCAGGCCGCCGAGCTGGAATGGCTTGACGCAGTAATGGAGCATCTGCCATGACACCAGGCAAAGACGCCGGTTCCACTGAGAAGAAGTTCAGCAGGGACGCAACCGACTATCCCGAACTACATCCAGCACGTCGTGCGTCCGGAAGAGATAAACCCGCCCAAACGCTGGTTTTTTTACATGGCGGAAATGTTGGTAATTGGAGCTGGGATCCGCAGGTTCTAGCCTTTGGCGACTTCAATGTGCTGACCTTGCATCTTCCCGCTTTCGGCGCGCGCAGCGAAGAGACTTGGCAGGGTTTAGACTCGGCCGCCGATGACGTGGCGGCGCTTATCGCCGATGAGGTCTCCGAAGGTGGGGTGCACCTGGTAGGTATTTCCTTAGGCGGGGTGATTGCCCTGCATGTGGCTGCGCGACATCCAGAACTGGTCGATTCCTTGCTGCTGACAGGTACCCCGGTCACCGGCGTGCCGGCAGCCGCACGCGCAATGAACCGGATGGCGCTGAAACTGATTGGCAGTGAATGGTACTGGCGTTTCCAGGCCGGCGCCTATGGCATGGTGGATGACGAACGGGAGTTGTTCGCAGAACATGGTGTGCTGCTGAAGTCAGAGAATTTACGCGCCATCATGGATGATCTGGATCCCGGCGGACTTCCCGACAAGCTGGCAAACTATCGTGGGCCGGTGCTGGCATTGGCAGGGGGCAAGGAACCTAAGCATGTGCAGAAGTCTTTTGAAGCGTTACGCCATGGCCTTCCGCAGGCGGTAACTCGGGTCGTGCCAGGCATGCACCACCAGTGGAATATTGAGAACCCGCTACTGTTCAACTCGGTAGTGCGGCGGTGGATCAGCGACGCGAGGATTCATCAGATTTTAGTGGACCCACAGGCGGCAAAACAGGAGAAGCCAGCTAAGCCGACGAAGCTGTCAGGTGCACAGCCAGAATCGGCTGAAAGTCAGCCGCGCCAGGTTGATCCTAAACCTGCGGTTCCCAAGCGTAAGCCAGAAATACCGAAGCCGAACAAAAATAAATAGCCATTAAATATAGCTAAGCGCGATGCAGATTCCCCCATAATTCGAATCTGCGTCGCGCTTAGCTAGTTTATGGTTAGGCTGCTAGCCATACATCTGGGCCGAAGACCTCATAGTGGATGTGCTGGGCAGGGACACCGGCGGCTAGAGCCTGGCCGCGTACCGCGTGCATGAACGGCAGCGGGCCACACAGGTAGACGTGGCTGTCGGCGGTCAAGGTATCGCTGAGATCCATGTAACCGGACTTGGCCTCGATGTGCTCTGGCAGTTCGCCGCGTTCGAACCAGGTGCTCAGCGTGGCCTGTGGCAGCTTGCTCAGCGACTCGATCATTTGCTCACGTAGTGGCCAGGCAGTGTATTCCTGGTCGGCGTGCAATACGGTGAGTTTGCGGGTGGAGCCACGTGCTGCCAGGGTGCTCAGCGCTGCGGCACTTGGGGTGCAACCAATACCTGCGGTAGCGATCACCAGTGGTGCTCCGGACTCATCGATGGTCAGGTCACCGTAGGGGTTTGAAAGTTCAACGATGTCGCCAACTTTCAGCGAATTGTGCATGACCGGAGTGAACTCGCCATCCACATCAAGCTTCACGGTTACGGTACGGCGTGCGGTGTTCTCGACATCCCCGCTGAGGGTGTATTGGCGCACCTGGCGCAAACCATCGGTCATCGGCATGCGAACCGAAACGAACTGTCCTGCCTTGGCGGTCGAAGCGACAATATCGTCGGCTGGTTCGAAGCTGAAGGTGACCGAGTTGTTGGCTTCTTCGGTACGCTCGGCGAGCTTCCACTGGCTGTAAACGACGTCGTTTGCCTGCTGTGAGTAGAGGCCCTTTTCGATCTTGATCAGTGCGTGAGCCATCAGCCAGTAGACCTCGCTCCAGGCATCTGCGATCTCTTGGGTCAGCGCGTCGCCTAGGTCTTCGGCGATGGCGGCGAAGAGGTGCTCGTACACGATGGGGTACTGCTCTTCGACGACACCCAGTGAGGTGTGCTTGTGGGCGATGCGTGCCAACATCGTTTCTGGCAGAGTTTCTGGTGAATTGATCAGGTGGGTGGCGAACACCGCGATGGAGCCGGCCAGTGCTTGCTGCTGGGTTCCGTTTTTCTGGTTTGAGCGGGAGAAGATTCCGTCGAGCAGCTGTGGGTGAGCGGCAAAGAGACGGTCATAGAAGTTTGGGGTAATGCTGGAGATGCGAGCGCCAATGATCGGCAGAGTCGCTTCGATGACTGGGCGGGACTGGGTTGAAAGCATCTTGTCTCCTTAGAGGGTAAATGTATCTTGTATTTGAAATGCAAGATTATGAGTTAAGTTCTACGCCCCGTAGAAGAAGAATGCAAATCGAAGGTCCCGCTATCGGGATTTTAGGCGTTGATTACGCGTTATGACGCACGGTGGGGAAGGGCAACAACGTGATCGCAGGAGAGTTCTCACAAATATCTGTGACCGTTAAAGAGTCTAGTGAAGCGTAAAAAGCCTCTCTGGCGCTCTTCAATGCCGAACGTAAACGGCACCCTGCCGAGAGCGGACAATTTCCCACTGCGTCATGGGTGGTGCAGTCGACCACATCTTCGCGCCAGTCCAGCGAGCGCAAGAGTGTACCGACTGAATAGGCCAAACCACGTTCGGTGATTTGCGCACCGCCATGGCGACCGCGAGTGACCTCCAGGAGTCCCAAAGTACGTAATTCTACGACTGCCTTGGCCACATGGTTATAGGGGACACCGACCAGTTCGGAAATCTCACGACTGGTCAATTGGCCGACACCGGGTGCGCCTAGAACCATCACGGTTCGTAGGCACACGTCGGCGAAGGCACTGAGTTTCATAAACCCAGTCTACTGCTGTGTGTTGGCCCAGATAGATTCGGCGGACTCCGCCGAAGGCTCCTCGAAGGTCCAATCGCCACCAGGCTCGGCTGGCATCGAGTATGGCTGGACGATCGCTAGTGCGGCACCGACCTTGTGCTCAGCGACCACATGAATAGCGTCGCGGTCATCGGCTTCGAGCAAGACATCCGAGGCGATAGCGATCGCTTCGAAGTGAGTTCCTTGCTCGTTCAGTACCTGTACTAGATCCGCAGCCATCGCCTCGGTATCAATGTCAGCATCCGGATCTTCAGGATTGTCCGTGGGCGGAACGGCGATCAAACGCAGTTCAGGCTCGCCATCGGCTTCCTTAGGTTCCAAAGCGATGGCGAAAGGCAGGAAGACACCCTGTTCCTCAAGCTGTTCGCGGGCCACACCTAGTGCGGTGCCCAAAACTTTGTTCAATGCGTCCTTAACGGACTCGTCGAGATCTTCGAGATTCACGGTGCTAACCCCTTAGTTGGTGATGTGTGCTTCACGCACGATTGCTAAAACCGTATCGCGAATTGGTTCGATAATCTGTGCCGTGGCACCTTCGCCGTTAAAGCGCAGGAAAGGTTCGGTATTCGACGGACGCAAGTTGATCCACCAGCTACCATCCTTGGCAGTAAATGTGGTGCCATCCAGCGTCGTGACATCCACCGGCTGACCAGCAAAATGCTCGACAACGCGGGCAACAGCCCCAGCCTTATCTTCAACCTCGGAGTTAATCTCACCGGTAGCAACATACGGCTCAAATTCTCGGCCCAGTTCCGACAACGGAAGATCCTGACCACCCAGCGCGGCCAGCACATGCATCGCGGCAAGCATGCCGGTATCCGCATTGTAAAAATCACGGAAGTAATAGTGTGCCGAATGCTCACCACCGAACACCGCGCCCTGTGCAGCCATTTCAGCCTTGATAAATGAGTGACCCACACGGGTCATCACCGCCATGCCACCAGACTTCTCAACAAATTCAGGCACGGCCTTGGACGTGATCAAGTTGTGAATGATCACCGGATGTTCCTCGCCCTCGGCCTGTACCCGAGCGATTTCACGCACCGCAACCAATGCGGTGATCGCACTTGGCGACAACGGCAAACCACGCTCATCGATCACGAAGCAACGATCCGCGTCCCCATCAAATGCCAGACCCAGGTCCGCTCCATGAGCCAGCACCGCGGCCTGCAAATCTTTGAGATTTTCTGGTTCCAGCGGATTCGCCGGGTGATTCGGGAAAGTACCATCAAGTTCAAAATACAACGGCACAATATCCAGCGGTAATCCGGGGAGAACAGTATCGCCAAGCACCGCAGGAGTGGTCAAACCACCCATGCCGTTGCCCGCATCCACTACAAGCTTCAGCGGACGAATAGTCGATAAGTCAACTAATTCACGCAGGTACGCTGCATAATCTGCCAAGACGTCGCGCTCGCTGATGCGCCCCTGCTCACCGTCGCCCGACACCGGCAATCCCTCATCGAGGTACTGCTGAGCCAGGTCGCGAATATCAAATAGTCCGGTGTCCGAAGAGACCGGACGGGCGCCGGCCTTAGACATCTTAATGCCGTTGTACTGGGCCGGGTTGTGGCTGGCGGTAAACACCACCCCGGCAGCATTGTGCTTGCCAGAAGCAAAATAAAGTTCGTCGGTGGAAATTAGTCCTAGCATCACCACGTTCGCGCCACGGTAGGTGGCGCCGCGGGCGAACGCCTGCGCGAAGGTCGTACTGGTCGGGCGCATATCGCCACCAACTAGGACGTCCTTCCCAGCCAGGGACAACACGTCGACAAAAGCGGCGCCAATGGCCTCGACTGCTTCGGCGTTGATGCTTTCGCCAACTACGCCACGCACGTCATAGGCCTTGAAACTTTGGTTCAGGTCAATTTCTTCACTCACAGCATTCAGACTACCGGTTTGCTGCTACGAGATGGTGGCGAATGGCCAGTTAGTACATGGGAAATGGCTTACACTTACCCGCGGTTGTCCCCAATGCGTGCCGTGAGGCAAGCCAAACGTCGGCCGATACTGAAATACTATGACCATGGAAGCCAACGAGCACAACGATCTGAAGAATCTCGCGCTGCAGAAGTTGCGTGCCCTGGTTCAGCACCCAGAGGCGCAGTTTCACGACGGCCAGTTTGAAGCGATTAGCGCGCTGGTCCAAGAACGCCGTCGGGCGCTGGTGGTGCAACGTACCGGCTGGGGCAAATCCGCGGTCTATTTCATTTCGTCGTTGTTGCTCCGTCAGCAAGGCTATGGACCGACCCTCATCGTGTCTCCGTTGCTAGCTCTGATGCGTGACCAGGTGGCCGCGGCCGAACGTGCCGGAGTACGGGCAGCTGCCATCAACTCGGCCAACGTGCTTGAATGGCGCGAAATTCTTTCAAAGCTGGAACGCGATGAAATTGACGTATTGCTGGTATCCCCAGAAAGACTGAACAATCCCTCTTTCCGTGAGCACCAACTTCCAATGCTGATGAAGCGTCTGGGACTTCTGGTGATCGATGAAGCGCATTGCATCTCCGATTGGGGTCACGACTTCCGCCCCGATTACCGACGCATCCGCGATTTGATAAATCGTCTGCCACAGGGACTTCCGGTGCTCGCTACCACCGCAACTGCGAACACACGCGTAGTGCAAGACGTCGCAGAGCAGCTCTCCGGCGGAACTCAGGAAGTCTTCACCTTAAGTGGCACACTGGCCCGTGACTCGTTGCGGTTAGGCGTACTGCGTCTGCCCTCGCCACGTATGCAATTGGCTTGGTTGCTCAGCCACATCAATGATTTCCACGGTTCGGGTATTATTTACACGCTGACCGTCTCGGCTGCGGAAGATATCGCACGGTTGCTACGCGATGCCGGTCATCCGGTCGCCGCCTATACCGGACGTACCGACCTAGAAGAACGCGAAAAGCTAGAACAAGCGCTGAAAGCCAATGAAGTAAAAGCCTTGATCGCTACTAGTGCGTTGGGAATGGGATTTGATAAGCCAGACCTAGGATTTGTTATCCATGTCGGGGCGCCCAGTTCACCGGTGGCCTACTACCAACAGGTGGGCCGTGCAGGTCGTGGAAGTATCGATGCCGACGTCCTCTTGCTACCAGGACAAGATGATTCCGAAATCTGGGAGTACTTCGCCACCAGTTCCATGCCCGATCAGCAACGCGCGAATCAAGTACTGGAAGCTCTAGGGCAAACCGACGGAGCAATGAGCGTTCCAGCACTTGAAAGTGCCGTTAACCTGCGCAGGTCGCCGTTAGAACTGCTGCTGAAAGTCCTGGCTGTCGACGGGGCGGTGGAACGCGTAGCCGGAGGTTGGATGCGCACCGACATGCCTTGGGCCTACGATGCAGAACGCTACAAGCGTGTGGCACAGAGTCGGGTGCACGAACAGACACTGATGATCGATTATGAGAATACTCGTGGCTGTCGCATGGAATTTCTTACGAAGGCACTGGATGACCCAAAGTCGGCGCCCTGCGGACGTTGCGACAATTGTGCCGGAACATGGTTCGATGACCACATTCCAGACGAGTCAAAAGACAACGCCCAAGCAGCTCTGGTTCGGGCTGGTGTCCAAATTGAACCTCGCAAGCTCTATCCGTCTGGCCTACAACGCCTGGGACATTCTCTAAAAGGGAAAATCCCGGTAGATGAGCAATTATCCACCGGACGTGCGTTGGCGCGACTGACAGATTTGGGGTGGGGCAACAGACTGCGTCAACTATTCGCTGACCCGGTGGATAATCCAGTTGACCCGGCGATGCTTGAAGCCTGCACCAGGGTGCTGGCCGAATGGAATTGGGAACAACGACCAGTAGCAGTCTTGGCGATGCCTTCAACCAAGCGCCCACAGCTGATTACTTCGCTAGCGCAGGGGCTGGCCCAGATTGGTCAGCTTCGCTATTTGGGCCAGCTTGAGTACCGTGGGGCACCTCCACAGGGTGGTCCTGGCGGCAATTCGGCCTTCCGCATTGCCGCGGTGGCTGATGCATTTGAAATCCCTGCACAAATCGATCAAATGCTGGCGACAGCACCGGGACCGGTGATGCTCGTTGATGATTTGGCTGACTCGCGTTGGTCCTTGGCAATGGCCGGTCGGGCAGTACGGATTGCTGGGGCACCGGGTGTTTTGCCTTTCACTCTGGGCATAGCAGGATAATCGCACAGTTAAACAAAGTAGTCTGGAGATATGGAGATCGTCATCTGGCTCGTTGTTGCTATTGCTGTTGTTGCCCTCGGATACGTGTGGCTTCAGTCTGTCCGGAAGAAAAATACGGCACAGATTTCACAAGCCATTAACCGCGAGGCGGCGCAGGAAGCAAATGCGAAGTTGGATGACACCTCCCGCAAGGCGATTTACCGCAACCTCGCTAAAGGCGACGTAATGGGTGCTGTTCAGAACTACCGTGCCGTCACCGGTGACACCGTCAAAAACTGTGTGATTGCCGTGCGTAGCCTTGACGCTTACCCGCAGACTGCTCAGGCCAAAGAACTACCGGTAGACGAAGCCGAGATTCAGGCGCTTCGTGACAAACTCGAAGCGCAGATCACCGATTCTGACGACGACTCAGGGGTAGCGACTTCTGGTGCTGTAGCGCCGGACGTCGACCTGGAAAAGTCTGATGACCTCTGGGTGGTGCCCGAAGAGTGGAGTAACCAGTTCGGCTCGGAGCAGGAACAGAATGCCACACATTTTAAAATGGCATTTGAAGTTGAGGGAGAATCGCACGAGTTCTCCAGTGAACAGTTGCCTCCGAACGAGTACGATCAACTGTTTTCGATGCTGCGCGACGAGAATTTCTCCGGTGCCGCGCAAATCCTTCATGGACACACCGGACTACCCGTCGAAGACCTTGAACGAATGATCTCGACCTCGCCGATGGCGGGACAAAGTTCGCACGGAAACGTTGCGGATTTCCGTTTTGAAGGTCAGGGCCCAGAAGGTCCTGTGCACTTCGACGCAGCAGATCTTCCCGAACTGGAGCGTGAAGCACTCTTTGATGCTATCGCCGATACTGATCTAGAACGGATGTCAGAGATTATCGTGCGGCACACGCAACTACCCGAAGATATTGTGCAGAATATGCTGCGCACCTTCGTGAAACGCAAAGACTAGGTTTCGCATTTGAACGTTGCTTCGGTAGAGACAGTTGGCTATCGTGAGGGACTACCGGCCTTGTGTCTTCGCTCACGAAAGGAACCTGACGATGGAACCGAGTAATAAGAATACGGACCAGACTGTACCGCCCATCGGTGACGATGAACGTCAGAACGAACAACATAATGCAGATATAGCGCAGAAGCTGCGCGAAGCGGAAGAACGCATCAAAGAGGTCGCTCATGATGTGGAACGCGGTCTGAAATAAAGTTTGAAAACCCCTGAACTGATGGCAATAAATGCCGAAGTTTGGGGGTTAGTGCGTTAAACCGCATCCCGGAACTATGTTGTATGAACTGCCAAGAGAAAAAGTAAAACCCCCTAGTTTCCTAGGGGGTTTTGGCGGACACGGGGAGATTCGAACTCCCGGTCGAGTTTAACCCCGACACTTCATTAGCAGTGAAGCCCATTCGGCCGCTCTGGCACGTATCCATCCGCTGTTTCCAGCAGAATCTAGCCTACCTGAACATAGCCGAGTGTTCCAAAACGAGGGTGTTAACGTACCTGTCGCCACAGGAATTCGTAGCTAGTAGCTAGCATTCGCGCAGTGGAATCATTATCTGTGGATCCGGCGTGGCCGCCATTCTCAGGCTCATGGTAACGAACATTGGAGATTCCTAGGTCCATCATCTTTGCGGCCATCTTCCGCGCTTGTGACGGACCCACACGGTCATCGGTGGTGGTAGTCCAGATCAGCGATGCAGGGTAGTCCCCGATGGGGTGCGGTTGATCGGTCAAACGGTGTAGCGGGGAAAAGGTGCGCACGAACTCCCAGTCTTCGGGAACATCTGGGTCTCCATACTCAGCAATCCAGGAATGCCCGGCAGCGAGCTGGGTATAGCGGCGCATATCTAGCAGCGGTACCCCGCAGGAGATGGCACCAAACAGCTGTGGGTAGCCGGTGATCATATTGCCCATCAACAAACCACCATTGGAGCGACCGGTGGCCGCGAGACGTTCACGTTTGGTCACACCGCGGGTCACGAGGTCTTCGGCAATGGCAGCAAAGTCCTCATAAGCACGGTGTCGCTTTTCGCGTAATGCCGCCCGGTGCCACCCGGGCCCGTATTCCCCGCCGCCGCGAATATTCGTCATGACATAAACTGGACGCCGCCCGTTGGCTGAGCGTTTGCTCAACCAGCCAACTCCCATTGCAGGGGAGTACCCAGGAGTCATGCTGTGTTGGAAGCCTCCGTAGCCGTCCATCAATACCGAATTTTCACCGTCGAGTTCCAGCTGCGCATCGGCTATCTGAAAATATGGAACACGCGTACCATCCTTTGAACGCGCAAAGTGTTGGGTCACCGCGAAACCACTGGCATCAAATCGTTCTGGTGAACGCTTCAGCACAGTAGCCGGTTCGCCGACAGAACCGCGAAGCAGCGTGGTCGGGGTGGTGAAACCGGTAATAGTCATCCAGTAGTCGTCGGCCGTTGCCGTGTCCTCATCGTCCACCGCGCTCACCGATACGCTGAGCATCGGGTCTTCCACAGGCAACGTGGACTGCGCAAAATTATTGCGCAGGTCAAAGACTAAAATCTGGGCGGCGACATCGTGCAGCACCGAGACGAGTAAATAGTTAGCGGTAAAGTCCAGCCCTTGTAAGGAAGTCTTTGCGTCAGGAACGAACACCACTTGTGCAATGCGTCCATCGTCTAAGAAATCAGCAAGGTGGCTCAGCGCTAGGGAGCCTGCCGGGATCAGCTGGCCCTGATGCGTCCAATCGGTCTGTGGCGCAAAGAGTACCCATTGGCGGTGCAGACTGACCTGAACATCGGTGGGCACGTCAATTTTATGGTGGGTTCCGTCGACAATGATGCCGGTGTGGGAGTTGTAAAAATCGATGGCATCAGTGGTGACGATACGTTCAAAACCCGGAGTTGAGTCGTAATAACAAAATGCCGCCACATGCTCCTGATCAACTTCAAAAACAACGTCGGCGTCAGCTAAGGATGCGCCGCGGGTTAGCTCTCGTGCTGTGGAAGCGTAGGTGGAACGCGTCGTATTGGTTTCGTCGGTGGCCGAGGTGACAAGTAAGGTGTCTTCGTCGATCCAGCTAGCCGAGGTTTTAGCAACTGCTAGGTCAAATCCGTCCTCGATGAAGCGTAGATTTTCCAGGTCGAATTCACGAATTCTCACCTGGTCTCCACCATCGGGGCTCAACCTGATCAGCGCCTTACGGTGGGGTTCACCGGGTGTGGGGCGCAGGAATGAAGACCCAGCGAAATGCCACTGTGCACCCTGTGTAGTGGCGTACTGATCCATATCGAGTAGTAGCTCCCAAACAGGGCTCTCACTGCAGTAGGAGTCCCAGGTGGTGCGACGCCAGATTCCTAACCGATGCTCGGCATCACGCCAAAAGTTGTAGTAGAAGTCGCCACGTTTGGTAACCATCGCAATGCGGTCCGTCGAGTCCAAAACCTTACGGATGGCCACAACACTCTGGGCGTAATCTTCATCGTGAAGCTCAGCCTCCGTTCGCTGAGTTTGAGTGCGTACCCAATCTAAAGCGGCAGCATCATGGATGCCCTCGAGCCAAGCGTATTGATCTGTCGTTGCCAGAGAATCGGAGGAGAATGAAGTCATAAACACAGTCTATGCATTGGACCGCGGAAGTGAACCGGTCACGTGGTAGGCGGCAGGTTCCGATCGGTTGCTGCAGAGATGGCCCCAGAGCAGACCCATGAATTTGCTAGGAGGTAATAATCTTGGAAGGTGAGCATCTTGTCGGAAGAAACCCAGCCGCAGTACAACATCGCTATCATTGGTGCTGGCCCGCGCGGTACCAGCGTCATTGAACGCCTTGCCAAACTGGCCATCAAAGTGCCTGAACTAGCAACGATGGTGCGTGTGACCGTATTTGACCCGTACCGCCCGGGTTCCGGGCACGTATGGAGCCCTAAACAGTCTCCGCACTTTCTGATGAATACACCAGCCTCATTCCCTACGGTGGCTCCAGAACGAGTCGTGACCGAGCCTGGACTTAGCTTCCAGCAGTTTGTTGACAACCATGGCGACGGACATCCACTAGATGAACGGGAAGCTACAACCTTACGCAACACTCGCCGCGGCACCTATCCGCCACGAGCAATCTACGGATGCTACCTAGAGCATGTATACGACTCCTGTGTTCAGGTACTCGATGCACATCCAAACATTGTGGTGAATTACGTTCCTGCCGAAGTTATCGCGGTTCGACCACAAGGTATTGGATACCAACTCGAGTACGAGGTTTCGGGCCCTGCCAATCACGGTACGGAACAAGTAACAGTCGATACGGTAGTCCTGGCCTTAGGCCACCAAAGCTCTGAATTGAACCCCTGGCAAAAGCAGTTACAACGCGCTGCGGAACAGGCAGAAGCTATCTATCTGCCCCCCGCTGTGCCGGCTGACGTCGATTACTCGAATTTCCACGCAGGCGAGCCCGCACTCCTTCGTGGCATGGGACTTAATTTCTTTGACGCAATGGCAGAGCTGACCCTAGGCCGTGGCGGAATCTTCAAGGAAGTCAGTGACCAGCCCGGGCAACGCTTTGAATACATTGCCTCGGGACAAGAACCGCAACTCATTGCAGCCTCGCGTCGAGGAACACCGTATTGGGGCAAACCTGTAGTCGATGAATTCATCCCAGCCGAAATCAGCTTGCGCTTTTTCCATGCCGAGGATCTGATTATTAAAGTCGTCGAAGCCCGTCGCTCAAACCCAGAAGCAGCCCTAAGTTTCGCCCGACATATTTGGCCGCAGCTGCACCGCGATATTTTGTGGGCGTATTACTCACAATGTGCGAGTATCGAAGCCGCCAACCCGATCGAGGACCCCACGGCATTCCTAGTTGGAGTGGAAGATATCCTCGAAGCCGAGCACCACGAAGGAAACCAAGTATGGCTTAGCGAATTGCGGACCTACATTGAGCAATTCCCGCATCTAAGCTGGTTAGATATTCCGTCACTAGCTCGACCGTTTGACCAGATTGGTTTTGGCTCCCACGAGGAGTATCAACATACAGTGCGAGAGTATCTGGCTGGCAACGCTCGGCATAGCACTGGGGGACTGTCAGACCCACTGTCACGAGCGATCATGACTATGAACGCAGGGCGCATGGTGATCAAGGATTTGGTCACTAAGGGGATCTTGGACGAACAGTCGCGAATTGAAGAGGTACAGGCACACTTCGAACCACTGGTCGAGGGGTTGTCTTCCGGTCCGCCCCTAGAACGGATCGAACAGCTACTGGCGTTGTCCCGCGCCTCACTGGTGCACTTCATTGGGCCGGAGCCGGAATTTGGTTTTAATGATCTGAGCGGCAAATTCACCGCCTCCTCACCATGGGTCGACACTGACGTCTACGAGGCCAAAGTGTTATGTGAAGCAATGATGCCAGCCAACCGAGTATTGCAAAACAACACGGCGCTGATTACTCAACTTCTAGCGGAAAAGGTTGCACGTGCGCATACCTGGCGCAACGCGGAAGGTGAGCGGATGACAGGGTCTGGATTTGATGTTGTTGGGGAGCCATATCGGCTCATCAACGGAGAGGGTTTGGCCCACCGCGGAGTCTTTGTCCTCGGGCTGCAACTATCATCCGCACAGTGGGGCACCGCCATTGCAGCTCAGGCGGGAGACACCACAGACCCGGCGGCGCAAACCTTGCGCGATGCGGAGCAAATAGTCATAGAAATTGCGCGCATGGCCGGAGTTAATTTGGAAGAGCTCTTGGCAGGAAGCGCTAAATAAGAAAGTCTGGGCGGGTAGATCATTTGATCTACCCGCCCAGACTGTTACGCGGATGGTAAGAGATTTGAACTCTTGGTACGGGGTTACCGCACACTGGTTTTCAAGACCAGCTCCTTAGGCCGCTCGGACAACCATCCAACCCGAAAAATTATACGCTATGAACAAGCCAAGAGAGGAATCGACTCAGATGAGCAACACGATGAAGTCCTACATCTACGCCAGCGCAGGTGGTCCGGAGGTGCTTGAAAGCCAAACTCGCCCTATTCCAGAGCCCGCTGACCACGAGGTATTGATCAAGGTGGCCGCGTTCGGATTGAACCGTGCTGATGTGCAGCAACGCAAGGGTGTGTACCCGCCGCCTCCAGGGGAAAGCGATATTCCAGGACTCGAAGTTTCAGGCGTTATCGCTAGGGTCGGAAAGCAAGTTACCGGGTTCGCAGAAGGTGACCACGTGGCGGCACTGTTGGCCAGCGGCGGATATGCCCAGTACGTCAGCGTGGATGCATCCCACTTACTGGATATTCCAGAACAGCTGGACTTAGTCGAAGCGGCCGGACTGCCTGAAGTGGCTTCCACTGTTGTTTCAAATATTTTCCTTGAAGGCCAGCTCCAAGCAGGCGAAACGTTGCTGATTCACGGTGGCTCCGGAGGTATTGGTTCGATGGCCATTCAATTAGCTAAGGATGCCGGGGCGACGGTGATCGTCACCGCCTCCTCAGAAGAGAAGATCGACTATTGCAAATCGTTGGGTGCCGACGAGGGGATCAATTATCGCGAAGAAGACGTACTTCAACGAATTCGCGAACTGACCGATGCAAAGGGAGCAGACCTCATTCTTGACGTGGTGGGAGCCAAATACTTGGCGATGAACCTCAAGGCGCTCGCCGTCGGTGGGCGCCTTGTAATCATCGGATTGCAAGGTGGAGCAAAGGCCGAGCTGGACCTGGGCACGTTGATGGGTAAGCGAGCTCGGGTTATTGGTACGACACTTCGTGCCCGCCCGGCAGCGGAAAAGACCGCAATAGTTGCCGAAACCGCGCAACGTATCGCACCGCTTTTGGGCTCGGGGAAACTACACCTGAACGTCACCAAAAAATTCGATTTTGAGGATCTGATCTCGGCGCATGAATATTTTGATTCGGGAACGCATGTGGGAAAAATTGTAGTTAGGGCTTGATTTACTAGTGCCCTCTTCGCGTAAAGTGACCCTGTGGTAGTACCACGTGACTCGTTCCACAGGGGCTGGTCATCAACATCACTTGAAACTTTCCGAGGAGGCTGCTCTTAGTGAGTACCCAACAAGCACTTCCGCCATCTGGTGTGGACCCAGAAGTCGCCGAACGCGAGGATAAGCGTTGGACTCCGTTGCGTATCGCAATCTGGGTTGTCATCGCTTTGATTGGCGCCGTGGCCTGGTCCATGCTGGCCTTTTCCCGTGGCGAGACTATCAACGCGATCTGGTTTGTGTTCGCTGCCGTAGCAACCTATCTCATTGCCTACCGCTTCTACGCGAAATACATTGAGCGCAAGATTGCTAAGCCAGATGACTTCCGGGCCACGCCGGGCGAATACATGAACAACGGTCGAGACTTTATCCCAACCGACCGTCGGGTGCTGTTCGGGCACCACTTCGCAGCGATCGCCGGAGCCGGGCCGCTGGTCGGTCCGATCCTCGCTGCCCAGATGGGTTACCTGCCGGGAACCATCTGGATCATCTTGGGTGTTATTCTTGCCGGTGCCGTCCAGGACTATCTGGTCTTGTTCTTCTCCATGCGTCGTGGAGGACGTTCGCTGGGTCAGATGGCTCGCGAAGAGTTGGGACTAATTGGTGGTACCGCGGCACTGATTGCGACTCTGGCTATCATGATCATCATCGTGGCGATTTTGGCTCTGGTGGTTGTGAACGCGCTGGGTGAATCGGCTTGGGGCGTCTACTCCGTGGGTCTAACGATCCCCATCGCCCTCTTCATGGGCATCTACCTGCGCTTTATACGCCCAGGCAAGATCCTAGAGATTTCGCTTATCGGTTTTGCCTTGCTGATGTTTGCCATCGTCTCGGGTCGCTGGATCGCCGAATCGGCTTGGGGAGCAGAATTCTTCCACCTAGAACGCACCACCATCGCGTGGGCGATCATCATTTACGGTGTGATCGCGGCCGTGCTACCGGTCTGGTTGCTGCTTGCTCCGCGTGACTACCTCTCGACCTTCATGAAGATCGGCGTCATCGGTCTGTTAGCCGCGGCCATCATCGTGGTCCGACCAGAGATCGACGTTCCGGCATTCTCCGAGTACGCCTCGCGTTCTGACGGCCCGGTAGTATCGGGCTCCTTGTTCCCATTCTTGTTTGTCACCATCGCCTGTGGTGCGCTCTCCGGCTTCCATGCGCTTATCGCTTCGGGAACCACCCCGAAACTGGTCCAGAAGGAACGCCAAACCCGCTTTCTCGGTTACGGTGGCATGCTCATGGAATCGATGGTGGCCATCATGGCGCTGGTCGCCGCGATCTCTATTGACCGTGGAATTTACTTCGCCATGAACTCCTCGGCTGCGGCTACCGGTGGCACCGTAGAAACTGCTGTCGCGTTCGTGAACTCCTTGGGTCTGGCAGGTGTCGACTTGATTCCAAGCCAGCTGACCGAACTCGCAGCAAATGTGGGCGAACCATCGGTGGTATCGCGCACCGGTGGCGCGCCAACGCTCGCCGTGGGCATTGCCGTGATCATGAATCAGTGGTTCGGTGGCGTGTCCATGATGGGGTTCTGGTACCACTTCGCCATCATGTTTGAAGCACTATTCATTTTGACCGCTGTAGATGCGGGCACACGTGTAGCTCGCTTCATGCTGCAAGACACTATCGGTAACTTCATCCCTAAGTTCAAGGACACTTCGTGGCGGCCCGGAGCCTGGTTATGTACGTTAATAATGGTGGCCGGGTGGGGGTATATTCTCATCCTCGGAGTGACTGACCCGCTGGGAGGAATCAATACGTTCTTCCCACTGTTCGGTATCGCTAACCAGTTGCTCGCTGCGATCGCCTTGGCCGTGGTGATGACGATTGTTGCCAAGCGTGGCAACTTCAAGCACCTCTGGGTCATTGTGCTGCCGCTGGTCTTCACCGTCGTGGTTACCTTTATTGCCTCATGGCAAAAGATTTTCTCCCCGGATACCAAGGTGGGTTACTTCTCCAACCACAATGCGTTCAAGGACGCCTTAGCTAATGGAGAAACCTCCTTCGGCTCGGCGAAGAACATCGAAGCCATGGAAGCCGTTGTGTATAACACCGGAGTTCAAGGCTGGCTTTCGGTCATCTTCCTGGTCCTCACGGTGATCGTGATCGCCGCTGCCGTTGTTGAAACTATCAAGGCTAAGAAGCGAGGCGGTGGAGTGAATACCGAGGATCCATATGTAGATTCAAAGATCTTCGCACCGCAGGGGATCATTTCCTCGCCGGCAGAAAAGGCTCTTGAAGCTCAGTGGAAAAACGTTGCTCCAGAGCAGAACGTAAATCGTGGTGGGCACTAGCATGCTCGGACTTCGCGCAAGGCTGGATCAGGTGGCGCGCTTTATGGAAGGTGTGATGGGTGCTGACAAGTATCGGCAGTATCTTGAGCATCTAGCTAAAACCCATCCGGACGCTGAACCGATGTCGGAACGTGAGTTTTGGGTTGACTACACCGACTGGCAAGAGAACAACCCGCAAGGGCGTTGCTGCTAACCGGTAAGTCGCTTCAGTCAAGGAGCCTTGGAATTCGAAATAATTCGAATTCCAAGGCTCCTTTGGTGTTATGCGATGCCACAGACCGGGGAAGATTTGGCGGTGGCCGGTAGTCTGGTATTAGTTTATTTGGTAGCGACCTAGCAAAAAGAGTGTGATGGGTTTTTTCTCGCGTTTACGCGATCAACGTGCAATTAGCCGTGATCTTGGGCAAGGTGTCTGGCGCCGTGCCCACGATAGGTTTGTGCGCTCCTTGGACCGTGTTTTTCAGGTTCTAGAAGGAATCGAAGACAACGACTTGTACAACGAAGTTGTTGTGCGCGCTAATGAACTAGCCGACTTGCTCCCGCAGGTGCGCCAGCTTTGCATCGATTCGCAGAAGCTGACTCCCAGCGAAGATGAGCACATCCCGCAGGCGACATCTCAAGTACACCGAGCACTGACAAAGTCAGCCAATGACTTGGCGACCACTGCGCAGGTGATTGCGATGATGCGCATGCAAGCTAAAGATGGCGAAGAAACTAATCTGAAGCCTGTTGAGCACAGGGCCCAAATCGTTAAAGATGATGTTTCGCAGGCGGCTAAATTGCTTGCTGACGTTAAGTAAAAGGGAAAATCGTGGTGCCAGTCACCCGTCCATCCAGATTCATGCACTAAATTAGTTGCATGATCCAAACTGTTCCACAAACTAATTTCCATGATGGTAACTGCATCGACCAGATCGGCTACGGCGTCTGGAAGGTCGCAGACGCTGAGGCTGAAGTCGCGGTAGGTAAGGCATTGAATGCCGGATACCGACATATTGACACCGCACGTATCTACGGAAACGAAGAAGGCGTCGGACGGGCTATTGCTAGCAGTGGCATTCCGCGTAGTGAAATCTTCGTAACTACCAAAGTCTGGAACTCTGATCAGGGTTACGACAAAACGATCGCCGCAGCCGAGGCTTCTCTAGAGCGGTTGGGCTTGGACTATGTCGATCTATATCTGATTCACTGGTTGCAGCCGCAGCGTGGCACCTACGTGGACACCTGGAAGGCGCTGATCCAGCTTCAGAAGGACGAAAAAGCTACCTCGATCGGCGTCTGCAACTTCACCGTTGAGGCGTTAGAAGAACTCTACGAGCAGACCGGAGTACGTCCGGTGATAAACCAGGTGGAAACCCACCCGTACTTCCCACAGACCGAACTACGTGTGTACGAAGCTAAGCATGGCATCGCGCACGAGTCATGGTCTCCTCTAGGCCATGGCGGGGAATTGCTAACGGACCCAGTCATTGTTGAGATCGCGGAAAAGCATCAAGCCAGCGCAGCGCAGGTAGTAATCGCTTGGCACCTGGCCGTGGGTAACGTAGTGATTCCTAAGTCGGTCACCGATTCACGGATCATCGAGAACTTCGAAGCGATTGAGCTGAAGCTTGATGACGAGGATCTTGCAGCGATCAACGGCTTAGATCGAGGTGCAGAGGGTCGTATCGCAGCAGACCCCGCTGTTTCTGATTTCGAGTAATTCCTAGTCTGTCCCAACTTAAGCCAAGGCCTGAACTTCGCTCAGAAGCTTAGGCCTTGGCTTATTCGTTGAACGGTCATGCGGGCGTTTCTAGACCCAAACCTCGGCGCTTCCAGCGTGGCGACATCATCAAGTCAGCAGTCATCGCCCGAATCCGATATCGGATTAACTATGTAGGGCCGCGAATCACCCACGTTGAATCGAAGCCTATTTTGAGGCGTATAGCATAGAGATGGATTATGATTAATCTAATCAAACATGCTTATTCGAAAGTGACGAGTTGATAAATAAAAAACCAGGCAACGATACTTTAATCTATTTTTGGCTAATGATTGTGCTCAGCGTGATCGGATTCCTATTGCAAGCCATTGGCCTACAGCGGTCGTATCAGGACGGCGGGAGCAATATTCTGGCGCTTTCAGGCTTCGAAATCGCCGGATATGGCTGTTTCTTAGTCTCCTTCATTTTTGGAATCGTTGTCACACACAAAATCATCGCCATGATGATCCATTTGGTGCATGCGCGAAGTCGCTAAGCGAAGAAGAAAACGAAAAACCCCGGAACCACGTGTTTTACACGGTTCCGGGGTTTTTCTTCAGCCGAGCCCCCTGGCGGATTTGAACCGCCGACCTGCTCTTTACGAGGGAGCTGCTCTACCCCTGAGCTAAGGAGGCCGATACCTGTAAACAGGCACCTCGTAACTTTATCTGAGTACGTCGGAGATCGTCAAAACGAGTCCTGGCTGTGAAGCTGAGATGCTCAGCATTGAGTTCCCTCTTTGGGTGCTTTGCCCTCGATGAGGTAGCTCTCCACTGCATGGTCAATGCAGTCGTTAGAACGACCGTAGGCAGTGTGCCCATGCCCTTCATAAGTTAACAAGGTGGCATTAGATAGCTGGTCGGCAAGCGATTGCGACCACTTGTAAGGGGTGGCAGGATCCTCGGTGGTACCGACGACAAGAATTTTATCTGAGCCCTTTGCCTCAAGCTTCTGAGGAGTACCAGTTGCTGGGTATTCCCATTCCTTGCAATTTAGTGCGTAGTAGGAAAAATATTTTCCAAGTGTTGGGGCGACGCGCATAAGCTCAGTAGCCTGTGCCTGCATGGTCTCGGGATCCGAATCCATGGGCCGGTCAAGGCAATTGATTGCAACGAAGGCTTCATCCGCGTTTGAGGTGTACACCCCATCTTGGTCCCGGCTGTTGGAAAGGTCTGAAAAGTACAGAATCGGGTCAACGTTGCCGGACATGGCTTCGGTCATGGCGGTGCTCAGCATTGGCCAGCTGGAGTTGTCGTAGAGCGGAATGATGAACCCATTGACGAAGTCGATGATGGGAACAGTTCGTCCATCGCTGGATACTAGCGGCTCATTCTCAATCTGAGTAAAGAAGAGCTGCAACTGCATCTTGGCTTCTTCAAGCGTTCCGTCGAAGGGGCATTGCTCGCCGTCCAAACAACTTTGAAGCCAGGCATCGATTTCTCCTTCAAAGCCAATTGCTTGCTCTTTATCTAGCTCTGCCGTGGTAATCGTGGGATCCATCGCGCCGTCTAGAACTAAACTACCCACGCGTTGCGGAAAGAGATCTGCGTAGGTAGCACCAAGGAATGTGCCGTAAGAAAAGCCTAGATAATCTAGTTTTTCGTTCCCCAACACTGCGCGAATGATATCTAGATCCTTGGCTGCGGAGACGGTATCTACATGTCCAAGGAGGTCGCCAGTATTTTGTGCGCAGTCCTTGGCATAATCTTTACTCTGCTCAACGAGCTCTTCGCGGTCTTCGGGAACCCATGCTCGCAAATTCTCTTGCCGGCTCTGGTCTTTCTCCTCATCCGTTTCGCACTGAACCGGGGAGCTTTCGCCCACTCCTCGAGGATCGAACCCGACAGTGTTAAATTCGCGCTTTACCTTGTCGCTAAAAATGTAGGGTGCTGTTTCGGTAAGCATCTCCATCCCAGATATGCCTGGGCCACCCGGATTAATCAGAAGATTTCGCTTTGCACCCTCGGATACGCGCCGGTTGAGCGCTAGATCAATGTTTTGATCCTCGGGGTTGGCGTAGTCCAATGGGACCTGAACCGTAGCGCACTCGACGCCGTTTTCGCATGGCTCCCACTGGATGTCCTGCTCGTAGTACGTGACCAAGTCGCCTTGGACTTCCGGAGAAGCGCTAGGTTGATTCTGAGATACCGATGAATCGGGCGTGCTGTTAGTCGGCTCGCCTCCGACACAGGAAACCAAGGCGAGGGATAAGACTGCGCCGGCGGACGCTAAGCGGAGCAATGAAGAACGTGCAGGCACTGTTGCGTCTCCTGATTAGAAGGAATGTGAGAAATGAGTGGTGGCAGGACTAGCGGCGTCCCGGTTTAGAGAGCAACCGAGCCATCAGGGCCTCCAGCGCAATAAGCTGATTAACGTTGGCCGCCAGTCGCTGCCTGGTTTCGTTAATGGCGTCCAGCTGAGCCAAGGTCTTTTCGCTGCGTTGGGAAGCAGCATAAGGCTCTAGCTTGTCGCGCAGATGCTCGTTGATTAACCCAATCCCCGAATGTAGTTGCAAGCTGAGCACATCTCGGAAGAAAGTGGTCAAATCTATCAGCGTCCGGTCAAGGGCATCAAAAGTGGCACGCCTGGCGAAACGCTTGGCGTTTTCTTCCAAAGATTTAAACTGGCCACGTAATCCAGGTGGAATATTTTCCTCTTCACCTAGCCCATTTGCATGGCGTAACTCTGCTATTTGTGCGTTGAGTTGCGAACCGGTCATTGCCTCGGCTTGTTCACTAGCCAGAGTCGAGATTTCCGCGGCGGCCGCCATTGCTTGCGGAAGGGTAGAAAGTCGCAGCGGCAGCGTGACAACCTTTTCGCGGCGCTCGCGAGCTTTTTCATCGCGAGCCAATAGCCGCGCTACGCCGATATGCGATTGTGAAACACGAGCCGCAAACTGTGCCATCTGCGGGTCTAAACCGTCACGTCGAACTAAGAGGTCTGCCACGTCGGTGGCGGAGGGCACCGACAGATTAACTGCTCGGCAGCGAGAACGAATGGTGACCAGCACGTCAGCAGGCGAGGGGGCGCAGAGAATCCAGATCATCATTGCTGGTGGTTCTTCAATGGCCTTCAACAAAACATTGGTCGTTCGTTCAGTCATCCGGTCGGCATCTTCAATGATGATGATGCGCCACTTACCTTTTCCTGCGCGTTCTTGGGCGCGAGTAATCAAATGGCGAACATCTTCGATTTGATATGCGACCTTATTCGTCGACACAAAGGACACATCAGGGTGGTTGCCTGCCATTACCTGCTTGCAGGCTTCGCACTGACCGCACCCTGCTGGAGTTTGGGTGCATTGCAATGCCGCAGCGAACGCCCGCGCCGCGGTGGTTCGTCCGGAGCCCGGCGGGCCGGTCACCAGCCATGCATGAGTCGGGTTTCCTTGATCTACTTCAGCTATCAGTGAGTCGGCCACTCGCTGTTGGCCGGCGAGCTCGGCAAAGACCGGCCGGCTCACAACAAGCCTGCAAGGTGCGTAGTTATTTGCTCTTGGAGCTGCGCAATGCCGCCGGTGGCATCAATAACCAAGTAGCGCTGCGGGTCTTTCGCTGCCAGTTCCAAGAATGCGTTGCGGATACGCTCATGAAATTCATCTGGCTCGGCTTCTAGTCGATCGGCCTGCTCCACGCCGTCGGTAGCTGCGATCCGCCGGGCGCGGCCATCAGCAGCGGAAATATCCAAGATGATCGTGACATCTGGCTTCAGCCCGGAGGTCGCAAAATCGTTGATGGAGGCGACGGCATCAAAGCCTAACGCCCGTCCCATGCCTTGGTAGGCCAATGAGGAATCGACAAAGCGATCGCAGATGACATGAGTCCCGGATTCTAGCTTTGGTTTAATGAACTGTTGTACGTGAGCCGCGCGCGCAGCGGCATACATCAGCGCTTCGGTCCGCGAATCAATCTCGCCGTGACCATGCTCAAGCACTAAAGAACGTAACTTCTCACCGATTTGGGTGCCGCCGGGCTCCCGTGTGGTGGCCACGCGGGAGCCACGATTTTCCAACCACTGGCGGGTCATGTCCACTTGAGTGGATTTGCCGGCACCGTCGCCGCCTTCAAAGACGATGAACAGGCCACGCTGGGATGCAGTCGAATCGATACTCACCCCTCTACCCTAGCTAACATGGCCGAGTAAAAAGGTACTTTAGCGGGCCACGGACCTAAGAGTGACGAACAAGCCGAGTCATAACGTGTGCTTCCAGCGTTAGCGCTTGTGCGATGCAGTGGTTGACGGGCGTAATCTGGTGCTCATGAGTGAACAGCAAGATCTTTCGACACCAACGCCATCATGGGACCCCAAGACGCTGATCGTCGCTGGGGGACGCCCTGCGCATACTAACGATGGTCCGGTCAATCATCCGATTACCTTTACCTCGACCTATCACTCGCATGGTTTGGCGGGCGCGGGAGATCGTGTCTATGCACGATTCTCGAACCCTAGCTGGGATCCTTTCGAGGAAGTGTTAGGTCAGCTAGAGCAAGCAGATTATCCGGCTTTAGTCTTTTCCTCTGGGATGGCGGCCATCTCCGCGGCGTTGACTCTGGTTCCCGAGGGTGGCGTGCTTGTATTACCAAAACATTCGTATAACGGATCACTGGGCTTGAGCGCAGAACTGCAAGCGGCAGGCCGATTCACCGTCCGTCCGGTCGATGTCGCTAATACCGATGAGGTGCTCAGCGCGATGACTGGCGCCGACGTGCTCTGGCTGGAATCTCCAACCAACCCTATGTTGGAAGTCGCGGATCTTCCTGCCTTGTTGGCCGCGGCGAAGGCCGCAGGAGTGTTGAGCATTGTGGATAACACCTTCGCCACACCCCTGCTGCAACAGCCGTTGACCTTAGGGGCAGATCTAGTGGTCCATTCGGTGACTAAGTACCTTTCGGGGCATTCGGATTTGATCCTCGGCGCGGTAGTCACCAGCGATGAACAATTACGTAGCAAATTACATGGGCACCGCACCTTGCATGGTGCTATTGCCTCGCCGATGGATGTCTTCTTGGCTTTGCGTGGTGTGCGTACGCTCTCGGTGCGAATCGAACGGTCTCAGGCAAACAGCCAGATCTTGGCCGAGCGTCTTGCGGAGCACTCAAAGGTGACCTCGGTGCGATATCCGGGGCTGCCCTCTGATCCCGGACATCAGCGCGCTACCGAGCAGATGAGTGGTTACGGATCGGTGATTTCCTTTACCGTAGGTGCAACTGCCGCTGACGCGGACAAACTCATCGATGAGCTTGCCTTGATTACCGGTGCTACCTCACTGGGCGGGGTAGAAACTCTGGCCGAGCGCAGAGCCCGCCATGCTAATGAACCTGACAGCGTTCCTGACAATCTGATTCGCCTCTCGGTAGGCATCGAAGCGGTAGAAGACCTGTGGCTAGATCTTCATCAAGCCTTGGAATTGATCTGAAGACTCGCTCAATAGTGGTTGCCTCGTCTACCTGCACAAAAGGTAGAGTGTAGACATGGGCTTAGCATTATTAATTGAGGCGTACATGATGTATGCGCTCAGCATTGTTGTTGGCATAATCGCCATCTGGGCATTAGCTGACTGCGTGCGTCACCAGGCGGCACGCTACACCCAAGAGGGTAAGCGCACCAAGGGCTGGTGGATGGCGTTGACCGGTGGTGCCACGATCATTTCGGTACTTACCGTGGTCTCCGGCCCGGCGAGCAGTGGAGGGTTCCTGCAGCTAATCTCCGCCTGTGTCGCTTGCGTGTACCTGGCTGACGTCAAGCCTGCGGTGAGCGGCCAGAGCGGCAACTGGTACAACTAATCCGGCTTTACAGATGAAACTTTTGACACCCCTAACTTCGCCAGATGAAGTTCGGGGTGTTATTTTTTTTCCGCGGCAGCTTAACTTTCGCGCAGTAGTTGTGTGCGATTGGCTAGGATGGAGACTATGACCCATACTTTGATCTTGCTTCGCCACGGGCAGAGCGAATGGAACGAAAAGAACCTGTTCACCGGATGGTACGACGTGAACCTAACTGAAAAGGGTCGTGCCGAAGCCGCACGCGGTGGCGAGCTGCTGACTGAAGCCGGTTACAAGCCTGAGGTGCTACATACCTCGTTGCTGACCCGCGCGATCACCACCGCCAACCTCGCACTTGAGGCTGCCGGTCGCGGGTGGATCCCAGTGCATCGTGACTGGCGTCTGAACGAACGTCACTACGGTGCGTTGCAGGGCAAGGATAAGGCGCAAACTTTGGCCGAGTTCGGCGAAGAGCAGTTCATGCAGTGGCGTCGTAGCTACGACACTCCGCCACCGGCCTTGGACGATGCCTCGGAATTCAGTCAGGCTAACGATGAGCGTTACGCCGAACTAGGCGAGAACGCTCCACGCACCGAGTGCCTCAAGGACGTACTTGAGCGGATGCTCCCGTACTGGGAAAACGAGATTAAGTCTGACCTGTCCGCAGGGAAAACCGTCTTAGTCACAGCGCACGGTAACTCGTTGCGTGCGTTGGTTAAACACCTGGACGGAATCAGCGATGAGGCCATCGCCGGCCTGAATATTCCTACGGGCATCCCACTGGTTTACGAACTGGATGAAAACTTCCAGCCAATCACCGTTGGTGGAACTTATTTGGACCCAGATGCTGCTGCCGATGCGATCAAGGCTGTAGCGAATCAGGGCCGTAAGTAGTCCTTATTCGATTTTTTCTGTGGCGGACCGGTGCTCTCATTTTTCATGAAAGCACCGGTCCGCCTCGTTGTTTCTTAAGCCTAAAATCCAAATGAATGACAGGCTGTGAGCGAAACAACGCCACACGATTGTGTTTCTGGTATTAGTATGCTGTAATCTCCTATTTCGAATAGGCTCAATGGCTCACGTTAGGAATGCAATTCGTGGCAACTGATTACGATGAAGTCCGCCCGGACGTTGCCGAGGCGCGTAAGGCTTCTCTAGACGCGGTTAAGTCCGCAAACGCACCAGACGCCAAGAGCGTTGTGCGCGAACTCGACGAGGCCGATCACACCGACGGTATGGACCTGCCAGGTGCAGACCTGTCCAACGAGGAACTAACCGTTACGGTTGTTCCGCAGAAGGAAGACGAGTTCATCTGTGGCTCGTGCTTCTTGATTCGTCACCGCTCACAGCTAGTTCGTGAAGAGGGCAACGTAGGTTTCTGCGTTGAGTGCGAAGGCTAATACCCAATCTTAATATTGGTCCACTTCAGGTGAACCAAAAGTAATTAAGGGATGGAGCATCTACTGATGCGCCATCCCTTAACGCTTTAAGGCTCTGAATCGGCCAGCGAATAAGACGCAACATTAGGCAGTAACCATTCCAGCGTTCAATGCCGTGTCATCGACGCGTAGACCCTGCGTGGGCAACGGGCGCCTAGTGGGGGTGCATGGCCGGGAAATGGACCTACACGACCCTAGGGCGCATATCTTGAAGTTTGCCTTGGTCATCTTTCGTAAACGACTTTCCCTACGCCGCGCACGGGCAAAAAAACGGCGGTGCGTGCTATCGGAATGAACCGAAAGCACGCACCGCCGTTGAATTTTAGGGTCCGAATGGATTGAGTTTAAAACTCGGCCGGATCCCATTCGCCGGTTACTAGGTAGGTCACCTTGCGGGCTACGGATACCCCATGATCACCGAACCGTTCAAGGTAGCGGCTGGTCAGCGAGACATCTACGGTGGTTGGCGCCGTGGCATCCCAGGATTCGTCAGCAATCACGGTGAATACGCTGGCGTGCAACCCGTCCAGCTTGTGGTTCAGTTCAATGATTGCCCTTGCGATCGCCAGATCACGGGTATCAAGCAGACGCCCTACTTCCTTGGCAATCTGAATATCTACCTCCGCCATCTGTGCGAAGGTCTCAGAAATCCGCTCCGGGATTGCGTGATTAGGGAAACGCAGTCGGGTTAGCTGAGCTAAGTGGCGTGCGAGGTCGCCCATGCGCTCCAGTGAAGCGCTCATGCGCAACGAACCAACAATCATGCGCAGGTCCGAGGCAACCGGCCCCTGCAAAGCGAGGGTGTCGATGGCGCGCTCGTCGAGCTGGTTCTGAAGGAAGTCGATTTTCGCGTCGGCCGCGATGACTTCCTGTGCCAGATCAACGTCGGCGTTGGCCAGCGAGTCCCAAGCGCGGTCCATGGCGATGGCCACTAGCCGGGACATTTCGATCAGCTCTTCGCCGATTTGCTGCAGATCTGCCTGAAATACCTTACGCATTGAAGGTCCTTTCGAGTTACGGAATCCTATGCCCCTGTTTTTGGGCATGGCGGAGGGTCTGCTTCCACCTTGCCAGCGGGTTATTAACGAATATCCCACGGAAAGTGAACGTTTGGTGAACAGCCTACAGAAAAGCGCTAATTAGCGTCATCTGGCACCTTCACCACGTGTCATGGAAGCTAGTCTAATAATGTGAACGAAGTGATTTCGACCCTGCTCGCCGGCCTGATCGGTTTGGCCTTGGGACTAGTTGGGCTGGCCGCCTACCGCTTTTCGCAGCGGCGTGCCTCCGGGCTTCCCGATGTTGACGAACCGATACTGCCCGAAGGTGCCGCCTCGGTACTATCGGTCATTGGCCGCGCGTTTGTGATCCTGGATGACGTGGACGGCGTGGTTCGTGCCAACCCTGCCTCCTATGCTTATGGGCTGGTACGCGGACACACGCTGGTCCATGAGGAACTGGCCACGTTAGTGCGTCAGGTACGCGCCGATGGGGTTATCGCCGAAAGCCAATATGAGCTGCAACGTGCCACCTTAGGTGCGGGACAACTAATCGTGCATGTTCGTGTGGCCCCGCTAGGCGAAGAATATATCCTGCTGCTGGCCGATGATCGCACCGATATCACCCGCACCGAGGCGATGCGTAACGACTTTGTGGCGAACGTATCTCACGAGCTGAAGACCCCGGTCGGTGCGATGTCGTTGCTGGCTGAGGCAATCAATGACGGCGCGGATGACCCGGTTGCGGTACGCCGCTTCTCTACCCGTATGCAAAAGGAATCTAAACGTCTGGCAGCTTTGGTCCAGGACATTATCGAATTGTCCCGGCTACAGTCCAGTGATTCGATCCTGCACGGTGAGGACGTAGCGATCGAATCGGTGATCAGTGAGGCTGTTGATCGCAATAAGCTACTGGCCGAGGAAAAGGGAATCAGCATTACCGTGGGTGGGAAGCTCGACGTGGCGATCCACGGCGACGGTGATCTGCTGATGACGGCCCTGCGTAACCTGATCGACAACGCGATCCGCTACTCGCCGCCAAATACTACCGTCGGGGTAGGGTTGCGTCAGCGCGATGGCTACGCACAGATTTCGGTCACCGACCAGGGCCCGGGGATCTCCGCCGAGGAACAGGAACGCGTCTTTGAACGCTTCTACCGGGTGGATGGTGCGCGTTCGAGGCAAACCGGCGGTACCGGCCTGGGGCTGAGCATCGTCAAGCACGTGCTCGCAAACCATGGCGGCGAAGTGTCGTTGTGGTCGCAGCCCGGACAGGGATCCACGTTCACACTCAGGCTTCCCATAGTGGATGAAGAAGGGGCCGAGCCCTCGGAATTGGCCACCGATACGACGAATGATAAAGCGAGCGCCACAAGCGTGGCGGATCGTGAAGGAGAACGCCGATGACCCGCATTTTGATCGTCGAGGACGAAGAGTCGCTCTCAGACCCACTTTCCTACCTGTTGGAACGTGAAGGTTTTGAGGTGCGCATCGCCGACGACGGTATTGTGGCTGTCACCGATTTTGAGCGCCACGGCGCTGATCTGGTGCTGCTTGACTTGATGCTTCCCGGACAGCCGGGCACCGAGGTGATTCGGCAGATCCGCGCCACCAGCCAAGTCCCTGTCATCATGCTCACCGCCAAGGATTCGGAAATCGACAAGGTGGTGGGCCTTGAGCTCGGCGCGGATGACTACGTCACCAAGCCCTACTCCTCACGTGAACTCCTGGCTCGCATCCGTGCGGTACTTCGCCGTCAAGGTGAGGCCGAAGAATTGATCACCAATGTGGTCACCGCCGGCCCGGTACGCATGGACGTTGAACGCCATGTGGTCTCGGTGAGTAACGCCGAGGTGGCCATGCCTTTGAAGGAGTTTGAGCTGCTAGAAATGTTACTGCGCAACGCCGGCCGGGTACTTACCCGTGGTCAGTTGATCGATCGCGTGTGGGGCAGTGATTATGTGGGGGACACTAAAACTCTTGACGTGCATGTGAAGCGACTGCGTTCAAAGATTGAGGCGGATCCGGCGATACCGGAACACCTGGTAACCGTGCGTGGCCTCGGCTATAAGTTCGTAGCCTAACCACCCGAGCAACACCGAGAAACAACAAAGGCTTCGGTCTTCGACTGATTCACTCTAGGAGAGAATCGTCGAAGGCCGAAGCCTTTATTTATTGCTTGAATTGCTTAGTGGCCCGAGGTTGACTCGTGCTCGACCGGCTTCAGGTGCTCGGTAGTGGTTGAATCGTAACCGCCCGGAACGAAGTCACGGTATTCGGCGAGGGTGCCATCGACAACTGGAACGCTGAAGTTTACGTTTTCGCCGGCGGCGGTGAAGGTAGTCTCTGCATGCTCACCTGGTTTGACACCCAGCGAGGAGATGACTTTTTCGTTCTTGTCATCTTCCAGCTTGACGACCTGGTTGGCAGGAACATCGATGCTCACGGCTGCGGCTGAGCCGGCCTTGATCTGCACGCTGACTGCGCTATCTGAATCGTTGACTACCGAGCCGATGAGGCGAGCTTTGGAGTCGTCGGTGTTTGCGACGAACATCAGGTTGCGAACCTCGGCATTGGCAACATCAACATGGATGCCATCGGATGCGTTGTACTGGTCGGTAGTCGACTGCTGGTTGATGGCGCCACAGCTGGTGACACCGAATGCCAGGGCAGCCACGGCTAGGGACGTAGCGATACGACGTCCAGCGGTCATGCGTGCGGTGATCACGGCACTAACTCCTCGGTGAGAATAATGAGTTGCGGATTCGCGGCCATTTTCGGTGTTCCGCACCCAAGGCGCGGGGGAACACGAAGACCACGACTAGTACTAAGCCTAACCGTAATTCGGCTTAGAACGTGATTTAGCGACGTGCAACACATCGATTTCGACAAGTTGTAGTAGGTTGTTGCGGTTTGTGGGAAAGGGGTGGTCCGCTCAACCTGTTAACTTCATACCACGTTTCTCCCGCAAGTGGAAGAGGTTCTTCCGCGTCTTTTCGGGGTTATTTGGGCCATAGTGAAGATTTTCGCAAGCCTGCTCGTGGTAGACTGGGAGGTGGGAAAGGGGTTTATTCACATGGTTTTTGAGGTTGGCGAGACTGTTGTCTACCCGCACCACGGCGCGGCAATGATCGAAGAGATCAAAATGCGCAAGATCAAGGGCGAAGAGAAAATGTATCTCAAGCTCAAAGTGGCTCAGGGCGACCTGACCATTGAGGTTCCAGCAGAGAACGTTGATCTGGTTGGCGTGCGTGACGTGGTAGGTCAGGAAGGCTTGGACCATGTGTTCGATGTCCTTCGTGCTGAATTTACTGAAGAGCCGACCAACTGGTCGCGCCGTTACAAGGCAAACTTGGAAAAGCTAGCCTCCGGTGATGTCATCAAGGTGGCAGAGGTCGTTCGCGACCTTTGGCGTCGTGAGAATGACCGTGGCCTGTCCGCAGGCGAAAAGCGTATGCTCTCCAAAGCCCGTCAGGTATTGATCAGCGAATTGGCTCTGGCCAAGGACCTGGATGAGACCAAGGCAGAAGTTCTACTGGACGAAGTTTTGGCTTCCGCCTAAATTTTGTTAAGTCAGTAGCAGCAGATGCTTAAAGACAATTAACCGTGGGACGCCGCAAAGCGACCCACGGTTTAGTCATTTAATCAGTTCCGCGTTGCGCGATAGGCTGAGCCTCGTGAGCGAGCAACAAGAACAATCTGTAGCAGTAATCCTCGTGGCAGCAGGGACGGGAACCCGTCTAGGTGCCGGGATGCCCAAAGCGTTAGTGCAGGTGCGCGGAAAATCTTTAGCCGAGCACGCATTAGATAGCATGCTTTGTGTTCCTCAGGTCAAAGAAATTATCGTGGTGGTACCCCCGGAGGATTCCCGGCTGACCGAGAGACTATCCGGCTATCCGCAGCTGGTGCGCACGGTCCCCGGAGGAAGCAGCCGAGCTGCCTCAGTACGTAAGGGTCTTGCCAAGGTGAGCGCGGACGTCAGTCACATTCTGGTGCATGACGCTGCACGAGCCTTCGCATCTGTTGCCCAATATGAGTTAATCCTTGCTGAACTGGGTAAGCCCGGTGTGCAAGCGGTCATCCCTGCATTGGCGGTTACTGACACCATCAGTGTGGTGGCCAGCGACCCAGAGACCGGCAGTCAGATCGTGGTTCAGACCCCGGACCGAAGTACTCTGCGTGCGGTACAAACTCCGCAAGGATTTGCCGCGCAAACTCTGCTGGCAGCTCACTCACGACTGGATCATTACAGCCTTAAGGATTTAGAGCGAGTCACCGACGATGCGTCGATTGTTCGCGCCTGTGACATCGAAGTACATATTGTTCCCGGCGACGCGCGGTCACTCAAGGTCACCCACCCAGAGGATCTAGATGCGGTCAACCGGCTATTCGAGCCAGCACAGCGGAATCAACTGGAGCAAAACATGGTCATCCCACGTATCGGCAACGGCATCGATGTTCACGCGGTCAGCACCGATCCGACACGACAAATGTGGCTTGCGGGGCTGTTCTTCCCAGATGACATTGGGTTATCCGGGCATTCGGATGGGGACGCGGTAGCCCACGCAGCCTGCGACGCATTGTTCTCCGCCAGCGGTATAGGTGATCTAGGCACGCACTTCGGGGTGGATCGACCAGAATTTGCTGGTGCCAGCGGTGTGAGCCTGCTTGCAGAAGCCGCACGCCTAGTTCGCGAGGCGGGATTCGAAATTGGGAACGTCGCAGTACAGTTTGTGGCCCGCAGACCACGCTTCGCGGCCCGCCGCGAGGAAGCTAACCAATTGCTTTCCGACGTGCTTGGTGCCCCGGTGAGCGTCACCGCAACAACGAGCGACGGATTGGGCTACGAAGGTGAAGGAATCGGGGTCACCGCGTATGCCACTGCACTGGTCTATCCGGTGGTTCCAGAGGGCCAGTAGTCAACACTTCGATGCGTTCCTTATCGCATCCCTGCACAACCATGGGTTTCTTCGGATAACCTTAAAGATGTGAGCCTGCGATTTTATGACACCAAGACTGCGTCCGTACGAGACTTTAAGCCGTTAACCGACGGCGAAGTGAAGTTGTACTACTGTGGCGCAACCGTGCAGGGAATGCCGCACGTGGGTCACGTGCGTAGTGCTATTGCCTATGACATCTTGGTCCGTTGGCTCGAATACCGTGGATTTAACGTCACCACCGTGCGTAACGTCACGGATATCGATGACAAGATTCTGGAAAAGTCGGCGAACTCCTTCGCCGACGGCTTTACCGCTGATCAGCATTACCAGCCACGCGAAGCCTGGTACGCGCTGGCCTACCGCTTTGAACAAGAGTTTGCTAACGCTTATGCGGCACTTGGGGTACGCAGACCAACTTACGAGCCACGTGCAACCGGGCATATTACGGAAATGCATGAGCTGATCGAAACGTTGATCTCCCGGGGGCATGCCTACCCGGCGACCGATCACTCCGGGGATGTGTACTTCGACGTGCGTTCCTTCGAAGCCTACGGTTCATTGACCCGACAGAAGATTGATGACATGCAGGCTGCAACCGACGCAGATCCGCGTGGCAAGCGGGACCCGCGTGACTTCGCACTGTGGAAGGGGCATAAGGAAAGCGACCCGATCACCGCATCATGGACCAGCCCATGGGGACGCGGACGTCCCGGATGGCACTTGGAATGCTCGGCCATGGCGGCTAAATATCTCGGTACTCACTTCGACATTCATGGTGGGGGACTAGACCTACGCTTCCCGCATCACGAAAACGAGTTGGCACAGTCAACTGCCGCCGGCCAAGGATTTGCCAACTACTGGATGCACAACGGCATGGTCACCTATGCCGGAGAAAAGATGAGCAAGTCCATTGGCAATACGATTTCTCCGGAAGAAATGTTGCAGTTGGCCGAAGCCCGAGTCGTTCGATACTTCCTGGGTCAGGCTCAATACCGTTCACAGTTGGATTACCGCCCAGACTCGCTGACCGAGGCAGCCGCCGCGGTAGAACGTATCGATACTTTCATTTCTAACGCTAACTACCGGGCAGCAAACACCGATAGCACGGTGCAAGCAACCTCGGTGCCCGAAGCCTTCGGTGCGGCGATGGACGATGACCTCAACGTGCCCATGGCGCTGGCCGCATTACACGAAGCGGTGCGCCGCGGAAATGCCGGGCTGGATGCGAATGATGACGCAATCGTGTTCGAAGCCCTCGGCCAGGTGCTGGCCATGACTGAAGTTCTTGGACTTGATGATGCACGTAGCAGCTCCAACGCTGCGCACAGCGCGGAAGCGGAAGTGTTAGACACTCTGATCCAAGCGCAACTAGCGGAGCGAACTCAAGCGCGAGCCGCGAAAGACTGGGCGCGTTCGGATGCTATTCGAGACGCGCTGGCTTCCGCGGGTATTACCGTTGCTGATTCAGCCGACGGTGCCCGCTGGACACTGACCAAATAACCGCACCCGCGGCCAATATAAGAATTTATAACAAAGGACAGATCAAATGAGTACTCCTCAAGAACGCGCGGGAGCGGTTCGTAAGGGCAAAAAGGGCCCAACTAAGGGCAGTGGCGGCAAGGGCCGTCGTTCCCTAGAGGGCAAGGGCCCCACCCCGAAAGCCGAGGATCGTCCTTACCACAAGGCATACCGCACCAAGGAGCTGGCCGAACGTGCTGCTAACAAGCGCACCGCAGCTAAGCGCAACGACCGCATCAAGGTTAATGCGGAAATGGTTACCGGCCGTAACTCGGTTGTTGAAGCTTTGCGCGCTGGAATTCCAGCCAAGGCGTTGCACGTTGCTATTCGTATCGAGGTTGATGACCGCGTACGTGAGTCGTTGAAGCTTGCTAACGAGCTTGGCATCCCATTGATGGAAGCAAACAAGGTAGAACTTGAGCGGATGACCGACGGTGCAATCCACCAGGGCCTCGCCCTGCAGATCCCACCGTATGAGTACAAGGACGCCGTACAGCTGGCACAGAAATCCGTGAAGGATTATGCCCGCGGCTACAAGCGCACCCAGCCACTGTTCATTGCTTTGGACGGTATTACCGATCCTCGTAACCTTGGCGCCATCATTCGTTCCGCCTCGGCCTTCGGCGCTGACGGTGTGATCATCCCAGAACGTCGCAGTGTCGGGATGACCGCTTCGGCTTGGAAGACCAGTGCTGGTGCTGCGGTACGCGTACCAGTTGCTAAGTGCAGCAACCTGACCAATGCCTTGAAAGAAATCAAGTCTGCCGGAATCTTCGTGATTGGTCTGGACGCTGGCGGCAATATGGATCTGCCAAATCTGGAACTAGCCACCGGTCCACTGTGCATCGTTGTCGGTTCCGAAGGTAAGGGCCTATCCCGCTTGGTTCGCGAAAATTGCGATGCGATCGTTTCGATCCCTATCGACTCCGCGATGGAGTCATTGAACGCTTCGATGGCTGTGGGCATCTCTCTATACGAGGTTTCTCGTTTGCGTAACGCCGAAAGCAAGTAAGCGCATAAATTACAGTTGGGCTGGTTTCCCCGTCATTTGACGGGGAAACCAGCCCAACTACTTTAACCGTGAGCTGCTTCATAAGAAACTTTTTTGCCAATTGCGCCAAGCTAAGAGACCGAATGCCCAAGAATTTCCCGGAAGCGCGGGGAACTCTGGATGAATAGCTGATGTAATGGACGATTTTGCGTTCACCCGCAAGACGTGTAGAGTTACTTCTCGCGCCGCTTGAACGGATTGCCCGCAAGGGATACGAATTCAAGGGACGTGAACAAGTCGGAAACATCGAGTTGACAATAGTCAACAAGGTGGTAAGCTTGTAAAGTTGCTCCGGAGCGAAGCAGTCACCGAGTTTTGGTGGTTGTGGTGTCGAGAGTGTTTGTTGTTTGAGAACTCAATAGTGTGCCAAGTTTGTTGATACCGAATTATTTTTAATTTGGTGGATATATAACATTTGCTTGGAATGATGCACCCCCGTGTGTTGTTTCAAGTGTTTTTATTCGCCAGGATTTTATCATCGATTCTTCCCTTATTTTCCAAGGGGTTTCGGTGGCTTTTTGTTTTTTATGGAGAGTTTGATCCTGGCTCAGGATGAACGCTGGCGGCGTGCTTAACACATGCAAGTCGAACGATGACCCCGTGCTTGCACGGGTGATTAGTGGCGAACGGGTGAGTAACACGTGAGTAACCTGCCCCTGACTCTGGGATAAGCCCGGGAAACTGGGTCTAATACTGGATATGACCTTTAACCGCATGGTTTTTGGTGGAAAGATTTATCGGTTGGGGATGGACTCGCGGCCTATCAGCTTGTTGGTGAGGTAATGGCTCACCAAGGCGACGACGGGTAGCCGGCCTGAGAGGGTGACCGGCCACACTGGGACTGAGACACGGCCCAGACTCCTACGGGAGGCAGCAGTGGGGAATATTGCACAATGGGCGAAAGCCTGATGCAGCGACGCCGCGTGAGGGATGACGGCCTTCGGGTTGTAAACCTCTTTCAGTAGGGAAGAAGCGAAAGTGACGGTACCTGCAGAAGAAGCGCCGGCTAACTACGTGCCAGCAGCCGCGGTAATACGTAGGGCGCAAGCGTTATCCGGATTTATTGGGCGTAAAGAGCTCGTAGGCGGTTTGTCGCGTCTGCCGTGAAAGTCCGAGGCTCAACCTCGGATCTGCGGTGGGTACGGGCAGACTAGAGTGATGTAGGGGAGACTGGAATTCCTGGTGTAGCGGTGAAATGCGCAGATATCAGGAGGAACACCGATGGCGAAGGCAGGTCTCTGGGCATCTACTGACGCTGAGGAGCGAAAGCATGGGGAGCGAACAGGATTAGATACCCTGGTAGTCCATGCCGTAAACGTTGGGCACTAGGTGTGGGGAACATTCCACGTTTTCCGCGCCGTAGCTAACGCATTAAGTGCCCCGCCTGGGGAGTACGGCCGCAAGGCTAAAACTCAAAGGAATTGACGGGGGCCCGCACAAGCGGCGGAGCATGCGGATTAATTCGATGCAACGCGAAGAACCTTACCAAGGCTTGACATGTTCCAGACCGCCTCAGAGATGGGGTTTCCCTTCGGGGCTGGTTCACAGGTGGTGCATGGTTGTCGTCAGCTCGTGTCGTGAGATGTTGGGTTAAGTCCCGCAACGAGCGCAACCCTCGTTCCATGTTGCCAGCACGTAAAGGTGGGGACTCATGGGAGACTGCCGGGGTCAACTCGGAGGAAGGTGGGGATGACGTCAAATCATCATGCCCCTTATGTCTTGGGCTTCACGCATGCTACAATGGCCGGTACAATGGGTTGCGATACTGTGAGGTGGAGCTAATCCCTAAAAGCCGGTCTCAGTTCGGATTGGGGTCTGCAACTCGACCCCATGAAGTCGGAGTCGCTAGTAATCGCAGATCAGCAACGCTGCGGTGAATACGTTCCCGGGCCTTGTACACACCGCCCGTCAAGTCACGAAAGTTGGTAACACCCGAAGCCGATGGCCTAACCACCTTGTGTGGAGGGAGTCGTCGAAGGTGGGACTGGCGATTGGGACTAAGTCGTAACAAGGTAGCCGTACCGGAAGGTGCGGCTGGATCACCTCCTTTCTAAGGAGCTAACCAATTATTGGTTGCCCGTTTCTGTCACGAGTGTTGGCAGGCGGGTTGCTCATGGGTGGAATATCAATGAACTCAATACCGGAAAAACAGATGCAGCTCATGTTGTGTTTGGTGGTATTGGCTGTGGCTGCATGGTGTTCATGCTTTCTTAGTACGCGTTTGCTTCTCCTTTGGGGGTTGTGGGTGTTGGAATGAGGGTGTGGGGGCCAGGTGGTTTGTATGGTTTGGCATGCTGTTGGGTTTTGAGGCAACAAGCCCCCTTTTGTTGAGGGGTTTGGTGTTTCAGTGTTTGTCCTGTGTCTTTGCACGGTCATCGTGATGGTTCGCTCTTTAGGGGGTGGGTTGTTGGTGGTTTGTGTGGGGGTGTGGGGTTGTTGTTTGGGAACTGTATAGTGAACGCGAGCATCTTATAAGATGACCATGTTAGAGAGCCTTTTGGGGTTTTTTGGTGTGGTTGTTTTGTGATTTTGTTGATTGTTTTATAGCTCAAACTTGAGAACTTGTTTTGTGTTGAAGTTTTTAAGGGCGCACGGTGGATGCCTTGGCATCAGGAGCCGATGAAGGACGTGGGAATCTGCGATAAGCCTGGTGGAGTCGATAACCTGACGTTGAGACCAGGATTTCCGAATGGGGAAACCCCGTACGGTGTCATGCCGTATGACCCGCAGCTGAATGTATAGGTTGCGTGGAGGGAACGCGGGGAAGTGAAACATCTCAGTACCCGCAGGAAGAGAAAACAATAGTGATTCCGTTAGTAGTGGCGAGCGAACGCGGATGGGGCTAAACCGGTTGGTGTGTGATAGCGGATAGGCGTTGCATCACCGGGGTTGTGGGGCCCACATGTGCCAACCCTATCTGGTTGGCGGGATGAGGTGCAGGCGTATAGGTGAATCGGTTGGAATGCCGGACCAGAGAGGGTGATAGTCCCGTAGGTGTAATGCGTGTCTGCCGTTCTAGTGTGGGTACCCGAGTAGCACGGGGCTCGAGAAATCTTGTGTGAATCTGCCAGGACCACCTGGTAAGCCTGAATACTACCTGATGACCGATAGTGAATCAGTACCGTGAGGGAATGGTGAAAAGTACCCCGGGAGGGGAGTGAAATAGTACCTGAAACCGTGCGCTTACAATCCGTTAGAGCATGACCCTTGTGGTTGTGTGATGGCGTGCCTTTTGAAGAATGAGCCTGCGAGTTAGTGCTGTGTCGCGAGGTTAACCCGTGTGGGGAAGCCGTAGCGAAAGCGAGTCTGAATAGGGCGTTTGAGTGGCACGGTCTAGACCCGAAGCGAAGTGATCTACCCATGGCCAGGTTGAAGCGTGTGTAAGAGCGCGTGGAGGACCGAACCCACTTCAGTTGAAAATGGAGGGGATGAGCTGTGGGTAGGGGTGAAAGGCCAATCAAACTTCGTGATAGCTGGTTCTCCCCGAAATGCATTTAGGTGCAGCGTTATGTGTTTCTTACCGGAGGTAGAGCTACTGGATAGCTAATGGGCCCTAAAAGGTTACTGACGTTAGCCAAACTCCGAATGCCGGTAAGTGAGAGCGTAGCAGTGAGACTGTGGGGGATAAGCTTCATAGTCGAGAGGGAAACAGCCCAGAACGCCAACTAAGGCCCCTAAGCGTGTGCTAAGTGGAAAAGGATGTGGAGTTGCTGTGACAACCAGGAGGTTGGCTTAGAAGCAGCCACCCTTGAAAGAGTGCGTAATAGCTCACTGGTCAAGTGATTCCGCGCCGATAATGTAGCGGGGCTCAAGCACACCGCCGAAGTTGCGTCATTCAGATATTTACCCGGTTTCGATTGGGTGTTTGGATGGGTAGGGGAGCGTCGTGTGGACGGTGAAGTCGCGGTGTAAACCAGCGGTGGAGACCACACGAGTGAGAATGCAGGCATGAGTAGCGAATGACGGGTGAGAAACCCGTCCGCCGAATGATCAAGGGTTCCAGGGTCAAGCTAATCTGCCCTGGGTGAGTCGGGACCTAAGGCGAGGCCGACAGGCGTAGTCGATGGACAACGGGTTGATATTCCCGTACCGGCGAAGAACCGCCCATACTGAGCGATTGATGCTAACCAGTGTTGAGCATGACTGTTGCGACCTTCGGGTTGTTTGTTGTGTGAGGTGTTGGGAACCGATGTTGTGAGGTCAGCGTATTAACAGGTGTGACGCAGGAAGGTAGCCGAGCCAGGCAATGGAATTGACCTGGTCCAAGGGTGTAGGGCGAGTCATAGGCAAATCCGTGACTCATATAGCCTGAGACCTGATAGGCGCCCACTTTGGTGGGTGATTTGGTGATCCTATGCTGCCTAGAAAAGCATCGGCGCGAGGTTCTAGTCGCCCGTACCCCAAACCGACACAGGTGATCAGGTAGAGAATACTAAGGCGATCGAGAGAATCATGGTTAAGGAACTCGGCAAAATGCCCCCGTAACTTCGGAAGAAGGGGGGCCTGCCCCGTGGAGAAGACTTGCTCTTCTTTTGCGGGTGTGGGCCGCAGAGACCAGGGGGAAGCGACTGTTTACTAAAAACACAGGTCCGTGCGAAGTCGCAAGACGATGTATACGGACTGACTCCTGCCCGGTGCTGGAAGGTTAAGAGGACCGGTTAGCAACTTGTTGCGAAGCTGAGAATTTAAGCCCCAGTAAACGGCGGTGGTAACTATAACCATCCTAAGGTAGCGAAATTCCTTGTCGGGTAAGTTCCGACCTGCACGAATGGAGTAACGACTTCCCCGCTGTCTCAACCATGAACTCGGCGAAATTGCAGTACGAGTAAAGATGCTCGTTACGCGCAGCAGGACGGAAAGACCCCGAGACCTTTACTATAGTTTGGTATTGGTGTTCGGTGCAGCTTGTGTAGGATAGGTGGGAGACTGTGAAGCTCGGACGCTAGTTCGGGTGGAGTCATCGTTGAAATACCACTCTGGCTGTACCGGTCACCTAACTTCGGACCATGATCTGGTTCAGGGACAGTGCCTGATGGGTAGTTTAACTGGGGCGGTTGCCTCCTAAAATGTAACGGAGGCGCCCAAAGGTTCCCTCAGCCTGGTTGGCAATCAGGTGTCGAGTGTAAGTGCACAAGGGAGCTTGACTGTGAGAGTGACAGCTCGAGCAGGGACGAAAGTCGGGACTAGTGATCCGGCGGCACCTCGTGGAAGGGCCGTCGCTCAACGGATAAAAGGTACCTCGGGGATAACAGGCTGATCTTGCCCAAGAGTCCATATCGACGGCATGGTTTGGCACCTCGATGTCGGCTCGTCGCATCCTGGGGCTGGAGTAGGTCCCAAGGGTTGGGCTGTTCGCCCATTAAAGCGGTACGCGAGCTGGGTTTAGAACGTCGTGAGACAGTTCGGTCCCTATCCGCTGCGCGCGTTGGAAATTTGAGAAGGGCTGTCCTTAGTACGAGAGGACCGGGACGGACAAACCTCTGGTGTGTCAGTTGTACTGCCAAGTGCACCGCTGATTAGCTACGTTTGGAAGGGATAACCGCTGAAAGCATCTAAGCGGGAAGCCTGCTTCGAGATGAGATTTCCATGCACCTTGAGTGTGAGAGGCCCCCAGCTAGACCACTGGGTTGATAGGCAGGATGTGGAAGCAAGGACTAAAGACTTGTGTAGCTGACCTGTACTAATAGGCCGATGACTTACAACACACTGTAAAGCAATTATTTGAGACAATTATTGTTCGCGTTCACTATACGGTTACGAGACAACAACCTTGTAACACACTGATTCCTTGTAGAAGGGGGTTGGCTGTTCATTGGATCCACTCTTGGTGGGTTTGGTGTGTGGTTGGCTTGCTTTGGCGGGGTGTTGGTACACATTTTTTGGATGAGCATTGGGATGCCTGATGTTGTTTCGAGACTGTTACGGCGGTCATAGCGTGGGGGAAACGCCCGGTCCCATACCGAACCCGGAAGCTAAGGCCCACTGCGCCGATGGTACTGCACTCGTGAGGGTGTGGGAGAGTAGGTCACCGCCGGACTTAACTTGAAGTAGTTATGTCAGTAATGATGATGGTTTGAGGCCCTGGACACTTATGGTGTTCGGGGCCTCACCTGTTTAACCACTAGCTTTGGTTGCTGTTGCTGTTGCTGTTGCTGCTGCTGGTTGCCGGCTGCGTGGTTGCTGCTGGCTGGGTTGGTGTGGGTGGTGTGCGGGGTTTTCGGGTTTTGCCTGGAAGGGTGGGGCCCTTGTGCTGTTTAAAAGGACCTGGTTCCTCACTTGGTATGTGGTAGCGTCCGCTGACCGGTTAGGCTTCATTATGGAGCTTAGTGGCCATTACATGAAACTTTGTTCCTAGCTAACCATCGCATCACATGACGAGGTCGTTTCAATGTCGGATTCTCAGCTCGAATTTCTTAAGCAGCTGCGCGAAGCGCTCCCAATGGCGGCGAAAATCGAAGATCGCAGAGAAGCGCTGTTGGAGAACTCAAGGGATTTTGGACAGCTTGTCGGTGAGCCAGTCTTGCCGTTGGCTGTCGTGTACCCACAAACGGTGGCTGACGTTCAAAACATTATGCGACTGTCTTATGAACATGGCATGCCAGTGATATCGCGTGGCGCTGGCACTGGAGTCTCCGGCGCTGCTCATGTAACTGGCCTATGTATTGTAATGAACCTAATGCAGCTGAATCGAATAATTGAGATCCGGCCTGAAGACGAAGTTGCCGTTGTAGAGCCAGGGGTCATCAACTATGACCTCAACGAGGCTGTGGCGGAATTTGGGTTGATGTATGCGCCCGATCCCGCCAGCTACAAGATGTCCACCGTTGGCGGGAACATTGCCACCAATGCCGGCGGACTCCGCTGTGCGAAGTACGGCGTGACTCGTGAGTCGGTCCTCGGCCTTGACATTGTTCTCGCCGATGGCAGGTTGATTCGTGTCGGGAAGAATACGTTCAAAGGCGTTGCAGGATATGATCTGACTTCCTTATTTACTGGATCCGAGGGGACCCTAGGAGTCGTAGTTCGGGCGGTGCTCCGTCTGCGCTATCAGCCCGTTGATGAACGAGATGTATCGATAGTCTTCCCTAGTCTTGAAGCAGCAGTTATTGGTGTACAAAGCATCGCACGGGCTCGTGTGCAACCTGCGATCTTAGAATTGCTGGATTTGCCGACGATCAGGATTCTTGATGAGCAGTACCAAACAGACTATGCATCCCGTGGAGGTGCGATGCTCTTGGTTCGTCTGGACGGGTACGGCGCAGAAAAAGAAGAGACCGTAATCAGAGAAGCATTCTCAGACGGACCAATGACACTTAGTTCCTCAGGTGCTCCGGAAGCAACACAATTGATTGAAATGCGTCGTACCAGTCGTGGGGATACGAAGGACGACGCATATCGGATGGGCGAGGATGTTGCTGTTCCTAAGAGTCTGATGGCTAAGTACGTGCAAGAGCTCCGAAAGATTGCCACGGCTCATGACGTCGATGTACGAGTTATCGCTCACGCAGGCGATGGTAATTTACATCCGACATTTTCTGTGGAACCCGAGTCCGGTGAAAATCCTTTGATCCGATTATCGGAAGCCCTAGAAGAGTCAATTCGGGTCGCGATCGATATGGGTGGAACGATTACGGGTGAACATGGCGTTGGACTTATCAAACGTGAATGGTTGACATGGGAACAGAGCCAGGATGTCATCCAAATTCAGCATGACATAAAGTCGTTGCTTGATGAGAAGAATATTCTGAATCCTGGCAAGGCTATTTGACTGTAATGAGCGCGAAGCTTAGTTGGCCATGTAAGGCGCAATTACAGATTTCGTGGGAGCCCAAGCGCGGGTGTAGTGTTTAAACGTTAGTGAACAACGGGATATAGCGCAGCTTGGTAGCGCGCGTCGTTCGGGACGACGAGGTCGCAGGTTCAAATCCTGTTATCCCGACCAAGCTAAATACTCCCGGAAACAGTTCGTTTCCGGGAGTTGACACTTTAAACCTTGCCTCACGTTCTACATTAGAGGCTTGTGCGTAACTGGCTCAGGTGGTGTTGTATGTCGAACATCGACGATAGACCACGCAGTGCGACGTCCCGGGATAACGATCCTGCCGCTCGCTGCCTATCGATTGGTTTTGTTCTAGGCACGTGCAGATTGCCGATCAACGTAATTCTGAGCAGTGAGATGTTCAGAAATAAACGAACGACCGGGGCAAAGTTTCGAAACATCATGTAGGCACGGTTGATGCAAGTTTGACAGCCACTCATCGTTGTCAACTCGGACTATCAGCTTGCCGTTTTACACCATCCCCCTATCGGGCTGGTGAGTTGGATCGTGCGCACCCGGCTTCTCGGATCGTGATGGCACTCCAAGACGCGATCATCCAACAGGAGACCCGGCCGATATAACAAGTAATCGTCACTTCCCAGAGCAATCCTTGTGCTTGCAAAACCATGAACATCTTCGTGACTATGGGCGAGGCCAGCTGTTGCGCAGACCCTCTGGCGACAATGACCCATCAAATCAATGAATCTAGAATAAGCACCGCTGCTGAACGCCATAAAAGCGCCTCCGTGCTTGACCGTCCCAAAATCATCGTTTGTGGCTGCCAACGAACTTTGACCAGCATTGTCTTTGCGGTAGAAATTTCAAGTTGGCTCCGCGTGTAGGATGGCTCGACGTCTAGATACGGTGTGCTCCTGAAGCGTCCGTCATGGTCAGATCGCGATAGAGGAACTATGGGTAAGAGAATTTAGATCGCAGTACTAAGTTCAACTACCGTTTACGCGATCCACGGTTCAGGCCACTGAGGGATGCTGACTACCGTATTTTGGCGCTGAAAACATTCGAATCTGTAATAGAGCTGCAGATCACTCGAGGATGAGGGCTCAAAAGATGCCTTAACTGGTTTTCTTATGTATAGTTATATCTCGTGCTAAGGCATTCCATTGAAGGAGATAGCGATATCTTCCCTGAGGGATACCAAGTCACATTGGGATATGGTGTAATTGGCAACACAACGGTTTCTGGTTCCGTCATTCTAGGTTCGAGTCCTGGTATCCCAGCGCTTCACCGGAGGGATTCGGTGAGTTGAAGAGAAATCTTCAGCGTACGGCCCCATCGTATAGCGGCCTAGTACTCCGCCCTCTCACGGCGGCAACACGGGTTCGAATCCCGTTGGGGTCACATATTCAAAACGCGGAACTACGGTTCCGCGTTTTTGCTTTAACTAAGTACCTGGATCCAGTCTTGTCTCGTAACCCGTAGGCCCGCTACCTTGAGCATGGCCAAGGATCCGATCCTGCGGCCAGAATGTTGCTTAGGAGCGTACGTCCTCGCTGCCCGGTCTAGAACCCAATCCTTAACAGGACTCTAAAGGGCGTGCTCACTCATGCACTTCTTGGACAGCAACTATCCCTTTGAGTTTATTGACGGAGCTAAAAGGCCAGTAGCTTTCTGCCTGCCGGCGTCATTCTAGAACGGCCATGACCACAGGACCTATCAACTTGGACCAGAATCGTGGAGCCAAATAACAGTGATCAGTTGTCTTTCGTTAACGAGCCGCACGAGTTGCCTAGGGTGATACTGCATGACAGACATCCAAGAAGACACCGATTCTTCATCCTTGTCACTGAGCGCACTGGTGTCCAGATTAGCTAGCTACGGTCTCGAATAAGTGTGCTGACTCTTGCCTGGAAGCACTAGTCTCATCGGCCGATACATGACGGTTTCGTTCTATATGAACCGTCCCTGATTTGATGCCGCTGTCTTTCGAGAGAAAGATAGAAACCATGCCCAAGAAGTATCCTGCCGAAGTTCGTGACCGCGCCGTAGCGATGGTTGTGGACCGGCTCTCTGAATATCCTTCCGTGTATGCAGCGTGCAAGGCTCTGGCTCCGAAGCTGGATGTCGGTCCCGAATCATTGCGTCGCTGGGTGCTCCAAGCCCAGGTCGACACCGGTGAGAAGGACGGCCCAACCACTACCGAACTCGATGAGCTCAAGACGTTGCGGGCGGAGAATCGGGATTTGAAGGAAGCCAACGAAATCTTGAAAGCAGCATCGATTTTCTTCGCGAGGGAACTCGACCCTCGCCGCCGCTAATCTGCCGATTCGTTGATGAGCAGCGGGCCGAAGGTCATGCGGTCGAGTCGATCTGCGCCGTCCTGCGTGAGCAGGGCGTGCAGGTCGCCGCACGAACCTACCGGGCCTGGAAAATAAGGATTCCGGCCCTGCGAGCAGTTGAAGATGCCAAGGTCATTGACACGTTACGCAGCCTCAAAGTGTTAGACGCTAAAGGAAGACCGAAGCCAGAAATCCTTTATGGCCGGCGAAAGATGACCGCTTGGCTGCGGCGCAACGGCTTCCCCGAGGTCTCCAAACACACCGTTGACCGACTCATGCGTGACGAGGGCATGAACGGCCTGATTCGTGGACGTAAGACCCGCACCACGATCCCTGGCAAGGACGGCAAACGAGCTGGCGACCTACTGAATCGGAACTTCAGCGCCAGTGCCCCTAACCGTATTTGGGTCACAGATTTCACTTACGTGCCGGTGTATTCCGGGTTCGTCTACGTGGCCTTGGTGATCGATCTGTATTCACGGGCGATCGTCGGGTGGGAAACCTCCACGGTGAAAGACACCGCCTTCGTGGAACAGTGCTTGAAGATGGCTTTATGGCGCCGAAAACACACCAAAAGACCAGTTGACAAGGGACTTCTACATCATTCGGACGCTGGCTCGCAATATACCTCGATCCGTTACACCGACACCTTAGAAATTGAGGGGCTGGTTCCGTCGATTGGCAGTGTCGGGGATGCTTACGACAATGCGGCTGCCGAAACGGTCATGGGATTATTCAAGAATGAAGCCGTGGCCAAGGGTTCTCCCTTCCGTAGTGGTGCGTTGAAGACCGAATCAGATGTCGTTGAGGTCGTTTTCGACTGGGTCTTTTGGTACAACAATGATCGCTTGCATTCCTCGCTGGATCAACAAACTCCCGAGGAATTTGAGCGTGCCTACTATGATGAAATGACAGGCTCGTTTCCCGACGCTGCCGCACATAAGACGGCGGCATGATTTCCGGGACGGTTCAATACGGCTTATACCGGAGTCGAAAGCTCGTGAATCGGCTATCTAGAAGAATCGCTGAATGCTATGAACGAGTCAAATAATCAGCTGGCTAAGCCAGTGCCGACAAGCGCCTGTCACGCGGCGCGAGAACTTCGGCACTTCATTCTGCAATGCCGTTGCCATTGCTGTGTGCGAAACGGAGACTTCTGTAGGTTGATGACGGGGCGACTGCAAATTGTAGAAGTTACGGCTGAGCACTGGAAAGGTATGACCGCAGCAAGTTGTAGACCAGAGCAATTCCTGGTGCTTGGTCAGTGGATACGAATCGGAGATACCCCGCAAGCAGAATTAAGCGGTCTAAAGTGAAGCCGCCTACGCGACAACGCTGAATGTTTGCGTTTGCCTTCCCTCTATAGGGACTAGGGCTCTCTGGCTGTGAAATATTTGCTGGTCGCTTCGTGTCCCCATCTAGTAAGAGGCTGCCCCCAATGGAACTCAATTATGAGCAACCCATACTTCTAATAACGAGTCACGAGTATTGAAATTCTGAGCTCATGTCGCCGGGGGCATCCGCTCCGTTGTAATGCAGTTGCTGTCGAAGGCTCAGCGCAACTGGCTATGGACGTTGTGTACAGCTATTACCTAGATTCCTTATCGCAGAAATTCAATTCATTGATGCCGTAGAGGGGAGTGCGCAGCTGTCGAAAGCTCCTCAGAATACGTGTGTGCACGGTCACTGTGGAAAAGAGGCCACCGATTTGAAACATCCCCCAAAACTGTGTATAGTTTTTATCTGTCGCCGAAACAAGGCCGGAACAAAAACCGGTACAAAATTCGGGGATAATCCCCAGAAAATCAAGAGTTTTACACAGGTCACTGTGGATAAACGAAGATCAATGGGAACTGAGAATACCGTTTCAAATCACATTGAATTGATTTGACTTTCAGGAATTCAAAGTTATAGAATATGAATATAACGCTGGACGATATTACCGCTTGAATAAGGCTGGTAAAGAACCGGTAAGTGTTTGTTGTTTGAGAACTCAATAGTGTGCCAAGTTTGTTGATACCGAATTATTTTTAATTTGGTGGATATATAACATTTGCTTGGAATGATGCACCCCCGTGTGTTGTTTCAAGTGTTTTTATTCGCCAGGATTTTATCATCGATTCTTCCCTTATTTTCCAAGGGGTTTCGGTGGCTTTTTGTTTTTTATGGAGAGTTTGATCCTGGCTCAGGATGAACGCTGGCGGCGTGCTTAACACATGCAAGTCGAACGATGACCCCGTGCTTGCACGGGTGATTAGTGGCGAACGGGTGAGTAACACGTGAGTAACCTGCCCCTGACTCTGGGATAAGCCCGGGAAACTGGGTCTAATACTGGATATGACCTTTAACCGCATGGTTTTTGGTGGAAAGATTTATCGGTTGGGGATGGACTCGCGGCCTATCAGCTTGTTGGTGAGGTAATGGCTCACCAAGGCGACGACGGGTAGCCGGCCTGAGAGGGTGACCGGCCACACTGGGACTGAGACACGGCCCAGACTCCTACGGGAGGCAGCAGTGGGGAATATTGCACAATGGGCGAAAGCCTGATGCAGCGACGCCGCGTGAGGGATGACGGCCTTCGGGTTGTAAACCTCTTTCAGTAGGGAAGAAGCGAAAGTGACGGTACCTGCAGAAGAAGCGCCGGCTAACTACGTGCCAGCAGCCGCGGTAATACGTAGGGCGCAAGCGTTATCCGGATTTATTGGGCGTAAAGAGCTCGTAGGCGGTTTGTCGCGTCTGCCGTGAAAGTCCGAGGCTCAACCTCGGATCTGCGGTGGGTACGGGCAGACTAGAGTGATGTAGGGGAGACTGGAATTCCTGGTGTAGCGGTGAAATGCGCAGATATCAGGAGGAACACCGATGGCGAAGGCAGGTCTCTGGGCATCTACTGACGCTGAGGAGCGAAAGCATGGGGAGCGAACAGGATTAGATACCCTGGTAGTCCATGCCGTAAACGTTGGGCACTAGGTGTGGGGAACATTCCACGTTTTCCGCGCCGTAGCTAACGCATTAAGTGCCCCGCCTGGGGAGTACGGCCGCAAGGCTAAAACTCAAAGGAATTGACGGGGGCCCGCACAAGCGGCGGAGCATGCGGATTAATTCGATGCAACGCGAAGAACCTTACCAAGGCTTGACATGTTCCAGACCGCCTCAGAGATGGGGTTTCCCTTCGGGGCTGGTTCACAGGTGGTGCATGGTTGTCGTCAGCTCGTGTCGTGAGATGTTGGGTTAAGTCCCGCAACGAGCGCAACCCTCGTTCCATGTTGCCAGCACGTAAAGGTGGGGACTCATGGGAGACTGCCGGGGTCAACTCGGAGGAAGGTGGGGATGACGTCAAATCATCATGCCCCTTATGTCTTGGGCTTCACGCATGCTACAATGGCCGGTACAATGGGTTGCGATACTGTGAGGTGGAGCTAATCCCTAAAAGCCGGTCTCAGTTCGGATTGGGGTCTGCAACTCGACCCCATGAAGTCGGAGTCGCTAGTAATCGCAGATCAGCAACGCTGCGGTGAATACGTTCCCGGGCCTTGTACACACCGCCCGTCAAGTCACGAAAGTTGGTAACACCCGAAGCCGATGGCCTAACCACCTTGTGTGGAGGGAGTCGTCGAAGGTGGGACTGGCGATTGGGACTAAGTCGTAACAAGGTAGCCGTACCGGAAGGTGCGGCTGGATCACCTCCTTTCTAAGGAGCTAACCAATTATTGGTTGCCCGTTTCTGTCACGAGTGTTGGCAGGCGGGTTGCTCATGGGTGGAATATCAATGAACTCAATACCGGAAAAACAGATGCAGCTCATGTTGTGTTTGGTGGTATTGGCTGTGGCTGCATGGTGTTCATGCTTTCTTAGTACGCGTTTGCTTCTCCTTTGGGGGTTGTGGGTGTTGGAATGAGGGTGTGGGGGCCAGGTGGTTTGTATGGTTTGGCATGCTGTTGGGTTTTGAGGCAACAAGCCCCCTTTTGTTGAGGGGTTTGGTGTTTCAGTGTTTGTCCTGTGTCTTTGCACGGTCATCGTGATGGTTCGCTCTTTAGGGGGTGGGTTGTTGGTGGTTTGTGTGGGGGTGTGGGGTTGTTGTTTGGGAACTGTATAGTGAACGCGAGCATCTTATAAGATGACCATGTTAGAGAGCCTTTTGGGGTTTTTTGGTGTGGTTGTTTTGTGATTTTGTTGATTGTTTTATAGCTCAAACTTGAGAACTTGTTTTGTGTTGAAGTTTTTAAGGGCGCACGGTGGATGCCTTGGCATCAGGAGCCGATGAAGGACGTGGGAATCTGCGATAAGCCTGGTGGAGTCGATAACCTGACGTTGAGACCAGGATTTCCGAATGGGGAAACCCCGTACGGTGTCATGCCGTATGACCCGCAGCTGAATGTATAGGTTGCGTGGAGGGAACGCGGGGAAGTGAAACATCTCAGTACCCGCAGGAAGAGAAAACAATAGTGATTCCGTTAGTAGTGGCGAGCGAACGCGGATGGGGCTAAACCGGTTGGTGTGTGATAGCGGATAGGCGTTGCATCACCGGGGTTGTGGGGCCCACATGTGCCAACCCTATCTGGTTGGCGGGATGAGGTGCAGGCGTATAGGTGAATCGGTTGGAATGCCGGACCAGAGAGGGTGATAGTCCCGTAGGTGTAATGCGTGTCTGCCGTTCTAGTGTGGGTACCCGAGTAGCACGGGGCTCGAGAAATCTTGTGTGAATCTGCCAGGACCACCTGGTAAGCCTGAATACTACCTGATGACCGATAGTGAATCAGTACCGTGAGGGAATGGTGAAAAGTACCCCGGGAGGGGAGTGAAATAGTACCTGAAACCGTGCGCTTACAATCCGTTAGAGCATGACCCTTGTGGTTGTGTGATGGCGTGCCTTTTGAAGAATGAGCCTGCGAGTTAGTGCTGTGTCGCGAGGTTAACCCGTGTGGGGAAGCCGTAGCGAAAGCGAGTCTGAATAGGGCGTTTGAGTGGCACGGTCTAGACCCGAAGCGAAGTGATCTACCCATGGCCAGGTTGAAGCGTGTGTAAGAGCGCGTGGAGGACCGAACCCACTTCAGTTGAAAATGGAGGGGATGAGCTGTGGGTAGGGGTGAAAGGCCAATCAAACTTCGTGATAGCTGGTTCTCCCCGAAATGCATTTAGGTGCAGCGTTATGTGTTTCTTACCGGAGGTAGAGCTACTGGATAGCTAATGGGCCCTAAAAGGTTACTGACGTTAGCCAAACTCCGAATGCCGGTAAGTGAGAGCGTAGCAGTGAGACTGTGGGGGATAAGCTTCATAGTCGAGAGGGAAACAGCCCAGAACGCCAACTAAGGCCCCTAAGCGTGTGCTAAGTGGAAAAGGATGTGGAGTTGCTGTGACAACCAGGAGGTTGGCTTAGAAGCAGCCACCCTTGAAAGAGTGCGTAATAGCTCACTGGTCAAGTGATTCCGCGCCGATAATGTAGCGGGGCTCAAGCACACCGCCGAAGTTGCGTCATTCAGATATTTACCCGGTTTCGATTGGGTGTTTGGATGGGTAGGGGAGCGTCGTGTGGACGGTGAAGTCGCGGTGTAAACCAGCGGTGGAGACCACACGAGTGAGAATGCAGGCATGAGTAGCGAATGACGGGTGAGAAACCCGTCCGCCGAATGATCAAGGGTTCCAGGGTCAAGCTAATCTGCCCTGGGTGAGTCGGGACCTAAGGCGAGGCCGACAGGCGTAGTCGATGGACAACGGGTTGATATTCCCGTACCGGCGAAGAACCGCCCATACTGAGCGATTGATGCTAACCAGTGTTGAGCATGACTGTTGCGACCTTCGGGTTGTTTGTTGTGTGAGGTGTTGGGAACCGATGTTGTGAGGTCAGCGTATTAACAGGTGTGACGCAGGAAGGTAGCCGAGCCAGGCAATGGAATTGACCTGGTCCAAGGGTGTAGGGCGAGTCATAGGCAAATCCGTGACTCATATAGCCTGAGACCTGATAGGCGCCCACTTTGGTGGGTGATTTGGTGATCCTATGCTGCCTAGAAAAGCATCGGCGCGAGGTTCTAGTCGCCCGTACCCCAAACCGACACAGGTGATCAGGTAGAGAATACTAAGGCGATCGAGAGAATCATGGTTAAGGAACTCGGCAAAATGCCCCCGTAACTTCGGAAGAAGGGGGGCCTGCCCCGTGGAGAAGACTTGCTCTTCTTTTGCGGGTGTGGGCCGCAGAGACCAGGGGGAAGCGACTGTTTACTAAAAACACAGGTCCGTGCGAAGTCGCAAGACGATGTATACGGACTGACTCCTGCCCGGTGCTGGAAGGTTAAGAGGACCGGTTAGCAACTTGTTGCGAAGCTGAGAATTTAAGCCCCAGTAAACGGCGGTGGTAACTATAACCATCCTAAGGTAGCGAAATTCCTTGTCGGGTAAGTTCCGACCTGCACGAATGGAGTAACGACTTCCCCGCTGTCTCAACCATGAACTCGGCGAAATTGCAGTACGAGTAAAGATGCTCGTTACGCGCAGCAGGACGGAAAGACCCCGAGACCTTTACTATAGTTTGGTATTGGTGTTCGGTGCAGCTTGTGTAGGATAGGTGGGAGACTGTGAAGCTCGGACGCTAGTTCGGGTGGAGTCATCGTTGAAATACCACTCTGGCTGTACCGGTCACCTAACTTCGGACCATGATCTGGTTCAGGGACAGTGCCTGATGGGTAGTTTAACTGGGGCGGTTGCCTCCTAAAATGTAACGGAGGCGCCCAAAGGTTCCCTCAGCCTGGTTGGCAATCAGGTGTCGAGTGTAAGTGCACAAGGGAGCTTGACTGTGAGAGTGACAGCTCGAGCAGGGACGAAAGTCGGGACTAGTGATCCGGCGGCACCTCGTGGAAGGGCCGTCGCTCAACGGATAAAAGGTACCTCGGGGATAACAGGCTGATCTTGCCCAAGAGTCCATATCGACGGCATGGTTTGGCACCTCGATGTCGGCTCGTCGCATCCTGGGGCTGGAGTAGGTCCCAAGGGTTGGGCTGTTCGCCCATTAAAGCGGTACGCGAGCTGGGTTTAGAACGTCGTGAGACAGTTCGGTCCCTATCCGCTGCGCGCGTTGGAAATTTGAGAAGGGCTGTCCTTAGTACGAGAGGACCGGGACGGACAAACCTCTGGTGTGTCAGTTGTACTGCCAAGTGCACCGCTGATTAGCTACGTTTGGAAGGGATAACCGCTGAAAGCATCTAAGCGGGAAGCCTGCTTCGAGATGAGATTTCCATGCACCTTGAGTGTGAGAGGCCCCCAGCTAGACCACTGGGTTGATAGGCAGGATGTGGAAGCAAGGACTAAAGACTTGTGTAGCTGACCTGTACTAATAGGCCGATGACTTACAACACACTGTAAAGCAATTATTTGAGACAATTATTGTTCGCGTTCACTATACGGTTACGAGACAACAACCTTGTAACACACTGATTCCTTGTAGAAGGGGGTTGGCTGTTCATTGGATCCACTCTTGGTGGGTTTGGTGTGTGGTTGGCTTGCTTTGGCGGGGTGTTGGTACACATTTTTTGGATGAGCATTGGGATGCCTGATGTTGTTTCGAGACTGTTACGGCGGTCATAGCGTGGGGGAAACGCCCGGTCCCATACCGAACCCGGAAGCTAAGGCCCACTGCGCCGATGGTACTGCACTCGTGAGGGTGTGGGAGAGTAGGTCACCGCCGGACTTAACTTGAAGTAGTTATGTCAGTAATGATGATGGTTTGAGGCCCTGGACACTTATGGTGTTCGGGGCCTCACCTGTTTAACCACTAGCTTTGGTTGCTGGTTGCCGGCTGGGTGGGGTGTTGCCGGCTGCCGGTTGGATTGCCGGTTGCGTGGGTGGTTGTGGTGTGGGGTTCTGCCTGGAAGGGTGGGACCCTTTTTCTGTTTAAGGACACTGATCCACGAGAGCACTGATCGGTTAGGTCCACGCGCTTTTGGTTCACGGTGGCTGAGGTAAAAAGAATACGGCAGCATATTCAGAAACTTCCATGCCACATCTCAAGGTGAATGAAGGGTTGGATAGCTTCGGAAAGTGAATCGGCGAACACAATCGGCCGTATTTTTTAGAAACAGATAGTAGCTGGTCCATGAGGCCAACGAGCCTGTGGTCTTACGGCTCGGCGGCTATGTCTCGATGAATTATCGTGTCGAGATGCCCGACGACTTTCAGCTGCCAGTATCACCGCGCTGAGACGTACTCAGTTCAATTATCTAGATGTGGCAAACGGCCTGATCGGTTTGTCGGCACTGGTTGTAGATGACACGACAGCAGGCCCTGCCAGCGCGTTCTGCCGGCATGGAAACGTAGGGGCACGCAGCGTTGTGTGTTTTGCGTACTCACGAGAGCTGCCAGAAGCCCATGATCGGGTGGAACCGTCTGTTGCGCTATGCGCCTTTCAGTAGGTGCGGTTGGCTCGGCCCCTCCGCGGTTCTGGCGACCTTCGGTGAGTTGCGGTTTGTCTACACGTCCCATCAGCGCTTGCCTTTTTAGTGAATATCAACTGAAGTCAGCTGGCAATTATTGCCAGCAGCGGTGACCAAATAAGTATGGCGAAGGACACTAGTCATTGGCGCCAATCGATTGGCGCGAGCGTCATGGTTCCTGTTATAGTTATTGAGTTATCGCAACTGCGGATGACACTGTAATTTTCCCACGGTTCAACCGTGAGGGTTAGAGTTACGGCGATCATAGCGTGGGGGAAACGCCCGGTCCCATACCGAACCCGGAAGCTAAGACCCACTGCGCCGATGGTACTGCACTCGGGAGGGTGTGGGAGAGTAGGTCATCGCCGGGCATATTTTGCCGAGGGCCCCGAGATTATCTCGGGGCCCTCGATGTTTAACTTAGATCCTGCGGACGGTGACAGCAAGCCCCGATCCATTCCCCTTAGGTATTTTGGATCGGGGCTTGCTGTTTTGCCGTTGGTCAGTCTGCTAGACGCAGTCCCGACTCGGTATCAAAGAGATGCATGTGTTCAACTTTGGGCACGATGTTCAGTTTCTGTCCACGGGCCGGTGGGGTGCGGCCGTTGACTCGAACCACGATGGTCTGGTCTTTGCCAGCCAAGTGCGCCGTACCGTAAACGTATGCGTCGGCACCGAGCTCTTCAACCACATCCACTATTAGCTCTACGCCTTCCGTGGAAGAACCGAGCGTCAGGTCTTCGGGACGAATGCCCAAGGTTGTTGCGCCCTGAGCGCCCAATACTGGCAAGGACGAGTCGCCAAAGAGAACCTGTCCGTTAGCAGCTTCCAGCTCTACCAGGTTCATTGCCGGCGAACCGATAAATCCGGCAACAAAAACATTTTGCGGGCGATCGTAAAGCTCGCGTGGTGTTCCCACCTGCTGAATTTCGCCGTCTTTCAGAACCGCAACCCGATCGCCCATGGTGAGGGCTTCAACCTGATCGTGGGTGACGTACACGGTGGTGACGCCTAAGCGACGGGTCAGCGAGGCGATCTGCGTGCGGGTCTGCACACGGAGCTTGGCGTCGAGGTTAGACAGTGGCTCATCCATGAGGAATACCTGAGGGGAGCGAACGATTGCACGGCCCATGGCCACGCGCTGACGTTGGCCACCGGAGAGGGCTTTGGGCTTACGACTCAAATACTGTTCAAGATCCAGTAGCTTTGCAGCTTCAAGGACACGCTTATTGCGCTCTTCCTTGTCTATGCCTGCAATTTTGAGCGCAAAGCCCATATTTTCGGCGACGGTCATATGCGGGTAAAGCGCATAGTTTTGGAAGACCATCGCAATATCGCGATCCTTAGGCGGAACGTTGGTTACGTCCTTATCGCCAATGAGAATGCGCCCTGAGTTAACTTCCTCAAGTCCAGCAAGCATTCGCAAGGTGGTTGATTTTCCACAGCCCGAGGGGCCAACTAATACCAGGAATTCACCGTCTTCGATCTGCAAATCAATTGCATCGACGGAGGGCACAAGTGCGCCCGGGTAAATTCGGGTGGCCTTTTCAAAGGTCACAGTTGCCATGATGACAATCCTTTCACGGGCAGGTACGTGCCCGACGATCCATAGTGAAAGTGATATGGGACACTCTAGTTTCGCATGGAAAGCAGAAATTCCAAAAGTTCTGGCAACATTTCTGGAGTTTCGATACGATGTGCGGCCAGAGTTGGACCCTCGCCCACCTTAATTCCGAGATCCTCGCGGTTCAATATTCGAAAGCCATCTTCGTCGGTGACATCGTCGCCAATGAAAAGCAATGCATCTACGTCAAGGACCTCACGGAGCCACTGCAAAGCCTGTCCCTTGTTACCAGAATGAACCGAAGCCTCTAACACCGATTTGCCTGCCATGAGACGTAGTTCGTCTAGATGTGCAAGGGCTTGCTGCCCCTCGATGATAGCTGCATCGGCCACCTCGATACTGGGTGCCTGACGCACGTGAAGCACGGTCGCCGAGGGCTTATATTCTAAGCTGACCCCTTCATATCGCTGCGCTACTTCGCTGAGTTTTGCGGTCAATTCTTTGAGATTAGCGCGTTGCGATGCGGACAGATCAGGCTGCTCAGGGGAGTCGCTGGACACGGAGGGTACTCGCCGCTCCGCGCCATGGGAACCAATGAGGTTCTCGGGGCGGGGAGCTGGATAAACTTCGGTGAGTGAATCGAGGTTTCGGCCTGAGACCACGGCAGTTCGCACACCATATTGTTGTGAGAGTTCCTCAAAAACCTGAGCTGCCTGCGGGGTTGGCCTGGCATCTTCTGGCCGGTCCACTAGTGGCGAAAGTGTTCCGTCAAAATCTAGGGCGACCAAAATTCTGCGATGCCCGGCGAAGGTGGACAGCGCAGCATAGAGCTCCGGGGCAAGTTTTGGCACGATCGTTCCGTTCAAACTAGGCGTGGTATTTAGTGGGTAGGGCTGGGGCTAATCTGGTTTGCCCGTGAATTGATTTCCGCCAGCTCTGCGAGGAAGTGTGCGGACCAACCCGTGACGTCGTTATCTAACAGATGACGGTTCATTCGTCGCATACGTCGGGCTTGTTCATTTTGGTCCATCTTGACCGCTTCGATGATCTTCGCTTTCATCCCATCGATGTCATGCGGGTTCACTAGCACTGCCTGGGTCAGCTGATCCGCTGCCCCGGTATATTCCGAGAGCACCAAGACCCCTCGTCCGTCTTGATGCGCAGCCACAAATTCCTTCGCGACAAGGTTCATGCCGTCGCGTAATGCCGTGACCAGCAGTACATCAGCGGCAAGGTACAAGGCGATCATTTCGCGCAGCGGGTAGGAGTGGTGCAGATAGCGAAGGGTCGTGTGGCTCAAGGTATCGTGCTGCCCGGTGATCTGCCCGACCATTAGTTCTACCTGGTCACGCAGTTCCATATACGAGCCGACATTTTCACGGCTCGGACTGGCGACCTGAATCAGGCAGACATCTCCGGCGCGAAGCGACTGATCGTTGAGCAGCTCTCCATAGGCCTTGAGCCGGTGCCGAATACCTTTGGTGTAATCGAGTCGGTCTACGCCGAGCATGATGGTTTTTGGGTTGCCCAATTCCAAGCGGATCTGCGCTGCCCGGGCAATAATCTGTGGATCGCGTGAAAGCTTCGCAATTTCTTTCGTATCGATCGAAATTGGATGCGCTTCGGCCCTGCACAAGTTTTGAATTCCATGTGTGGCCGATGGTGTGGCTTCGTGGCCCTTTGTGGAGTAGTCGGTGAAGCGGCGTAGACAGCGCAGGAAATTCGAGGCATCGGTCTCACGCTGGAAGCCAACCAAATCGGCTCCTGCGAGTCCTTCGAGGATCTGGGTGCGCCATGGCAGCTGAGAGAACAAGCTGGCGGCCGGGAACGGAATATGTAGGAAGAATCCAATCTTCAAATCTGGCCGGGCCAAGCGGAGCATCTGTGGCACTAGCTGCAGCTGATAATCGTGGACCCACACGGTGGCGTGTTGTGCGGCCGTCCGAGCCACTGCGTCGGCAAAACGTTGGTTGATCTTCTTATACCGGTCCCACCAGGTGCGGTGGTATTCCGGTGGCACAATAACATCGTGATAGAGCGGCCAGAGGGTGGAGTTTGAAAACCCCTCGTAGTAGAGATTGAGGTCTTGTTCGCTGAGCGGAACGGGGACGAGATGAATATCGTCTTTGTCGAATTCGGCGAGTTCTTCATCGATACCGCCATGCCAGCCCACCCAAGCACCTTCGGACGCGGCCATCACGGGTTCCAACGCTGTTACTAAGCCGCCTGGTGCACGCTGAAAACCTTGAGTCCCATCGGGCAGCGTAATCCTGTCGACCGGCAGCCGGTTAGCTACCACCACAAAATCGTAGGGATTGTTCTCGCTAGCGACTGTTAGTTCATTGCCCACCGTAAACCTCCTGGCCACGTAACTACTGCGAATGGAAACACCGCAGATTTTTCGGTTATCAGCAAATGGTGGTCTTAGTGAACCAACATCGCTTTTGTCCTTGTTTTTCGGATCAAGTCTGGAATCCGGGTGAAACCGTGTTCTACCACTCAATGTACGTGACAAGGCTCCCTATTGCTCTTTTAACCCATGCTCACGACGAATAATGAACTATCGTGCGATGACTTGGTTGAAGTCTCAAATAACAAAGGAAAGGGGCTTTGCACTGTGTTGGTGAATGTTATGCGCATCCTGTGAAGGTTGGAAAAAGTGCGGGTTACGGGGTATTTGAGCCATTGCATTGGCTAAGCTTGAAGGCAGATTACAGTATTTCCGTTGAGCCAAGGAACAATCAAACTTATGTCGACAAACAACTCGCGTCCGTCCAAAGCGGAGCGCAGCGCTAGCGCTCGCGAAAAGGCTGCGCAGATGCAGGCAACTCAGGCTGCCGCTCAGAAGCGAAAATCATTGATGGTTAAGCTCGGTGTGCTGGCAGCGGTCGTGGTGGTCGTGGCGCTCGTCGTTGTGCTCATCGTGCAAAATAACAACGCGAAGATCTCCGCGACTGGTTCGGCTCCTCAGGGTGGTAACGCTGCCGGCGGCATCCTGCTGACCTCACCTACCACGGTGGCAGATACCTCCGGGATCAAGATCGACAACACCAATCTTGTTCTTAAAGATGATCGGCCTACGACCCCGGAACCTAGCGAGCTGACCGTGGGGGGCAAGGGCGAACCAGTCAACGTCACCTTGTACGTAGATGCGAACTGCGTTCACTGTGCAGAGTTTGAAAGCACTTATGGGCCACAGCTCAAGCAGTGGCTAGCCGATGGCAAGATCACCTTGGAATACCGCAACGTCGGATTCCTCGACGGTGGCTCACCATCGAACTTCTCTTCACGCGGTGCCAACGCCTTGGCATGTGTTGCTGACCAGAGCCCAGCGGCTTACTTGGACTTTGCTACCGCACTGTGGGGGCATTATGACCAGGGTGAGTTGAAGAATGCTGAGCTTTCTGACATGGCGGTTGCTGCCGGCGCCTCTGACTCGGTGAAGAGCTGCATCGATAAGGGGACTTTCCGTCCCTTCGTTGAAAAGACCACAGTGACCGCGCAGAATGAAGGCGTGGGTGGCACCCCGAGCATCTTCGTCCAGGGTAAGAGCGTTGATCTTGCCTCGAAGGACTTCGTTGAAGCAGTCGAATCGGCTATCAAAGCTAATGCCTAAACAGACGCAAAGAGCAGGCAGTAAGTAGCTAGTTCGCTAAACGACTTCCTGCGCTAACGCAAGGTAGTGTCTCATTCGTGAGGCGCTGCCTTGCTTGCGTTAACACCCTCGGCCGCTCGATTCGCAGTAGAGCCTAGTCTTCGGATATTCTTACTTAGTACGCCTCCTTAGCTCAGCTGGCCAGAGCAACGCTCTTGTAAAGCGTAGGTCATCGGTTCGAATCCGATAGGGGGCTCGAATGACCCTCGTCAACGTTTGAAATGAACGATGACGAGGGTCTTTTTCACATTACCCGTTCGACACGTGGTGCCAGTGCGCTGGGCATTCCGCAAAGGCTTGGTTTAGTCAGGTTTTTTGTCGTTCAGGGCGCTAAACTTCAGATGAGTTCTGCTGTTGTTTCCATAGCTGGAACATGGCAAGACAAAAGACAACATAACAATTCAAGGAGTTTGGCATGGCCGGTGGACTCGTAGCCCTTCTCGATGATGTCGCAGCCCTAGTAAAGGTCACCGCGGCATCATTAGATGACATCGCCTTGGGAGCTGCGAAGGCGAGCACTAAGTCCCTAGGCGTGGTCATTGACGACGCCGCAGTCACACCTCAGTATGTGAAGGGTCTATCGCCTAAACGCGAGCTTCCAATAATCTGGAAGATCGCGGTAGGTTCCATCCGGAATAAACTCCTGATCATCTTGCCGGTCGCCTTGATTCTTTCTCAGTTTGCGCCGTGGGCACTGACCCCTATTTTGATGCTCGGCGGAGCGTATCTCGTTTTTGAGGGTGCCGAGAAGCTACTCGAAGCCATGGGGGTGATCAAGCATCACAGCCCTGGTGGCAAGGACGGTGGCCGGGACGAGAAAGCAATTATTGGCTCCGCAGTCCGCACCGACCTAGTGCTCTCCGCGGAGATCATGGTCATCTCGCTCAACGAGGTGTCTCATGAACCATTCCTGAATCGAGCATTGATCTTAATTGTCATTGCCGTTCTCATGACGGTAGTCGTCTATGGCGCGGTGGGACTAATAGTTAAGATGGACGATATTGGGCTACAACTGGCTCAAAAAACTTCTACGCTTTCGCAGAAGGTAGGCCGTGGCCTAGTCAAGGGTATGCCGATCGTGATGTCGATCTTGAGCAAGGTCGGCGTTGTGGCCATGTTGTGGGTTGGTGGTCACCTGATCCTTGTGGGTATGGATGAACTTGGGTGGCATGCCCCCTATGGTTTTGTGCACCACATGGAACTTTTGGTTCACGACGCGACAGGTTCGGCAGGTGCCGTCTTGGGGTGGCTGACAAATACCGCGTTCTCCTGTGTCGCCGGATTCTTGATTGGTTGCGTGATTGCATTGGTGGTTGTGGGCATCAACAAGCTGCGCGCCAAGCACTAAGCGGTCTTTGTATCCCTGCCCGTAGAATAGAAGGTGAGAGAAACCTTCCCGCCGTGCATCTGCGAGCCAGCGAAACACGCTGGGACTGAGCCCGGTGGATGACCCCCGTTGCTGACTGGCTAAAACGTCTGCCGGCCATGGAAAGATCGATGTGTGTTGAAGAGCAAAAATAGTAGCGTGAAAGATACCGCCCGGCATGAGCGCGGCGCGTATTTCACCCCAGAACCTGTGGCCCGTTTTATGGCCCAGTGGGCGCTCGGTGAGCAGGGCCGCCGTGTGCTTGAACCCTCTTGCGGAGAAGCACAATTTTTGACCACGGCACATCAAGTAACCAACGACGGCCGTGGCGACGTTGAACTTTGGGGAGTAGAACTTCACGAAGCTTCCGTACTCGCCGCACGGGCACTCCTGGACGCGCAAGGCGCTCAGGCTAAAATTCGGCACGCAAACTTTTTTGATGTCCCTGGCACCGCAGATATGGATGCCGTCATTGGCAACCCACCCTACGTGCGTTACCAATTGCACCGCGGTGCCCAGCGACAGCTTTCACGTGAAGCCGCCCGAAGGAGCGGAGTGGAGCTTAATGAGCTAGCCTCCGTCTGGGCGGCCTTTGTAGTTCATGCTACGAGTTTTCTGAAAACTGGTGGACGGCTCGCCTTAGTTCTTCCAGCTGAACTGATGTTCGTCAACTACGCGGGACCGGTTCGAGCTATGTTGCTCGAACGATTCGCAAATGTGCACCTAGCCGTCTTTGAACAGCGGCTCTTTGCTGATGCACAAGAAGAAGTGGTGCTACTACTAGCCGAGGGATATCGCAGTGGCTCTAGTGCTTCCTTTAGCTTGCACCAATTCCGTAACGCCGATGACCTGACCCAACTGACCGAGGGTAGCAAGCACACACCAACTTCACCCAGCGACCGGTGGACCGGCTCACTGGTGACCCTTGAAGCGCAAGGGATCTTGAATCATGCCTTGTCCAGTGCAGCGTTTAGCAACCTCCAAAGCTGGGGCGAAACATCCTTGGGCGCTGTTACCGGCAATAACAAGTGGTTTACGCTCAGCCCCGCACGGGCCGAAGAGCTAGGCCTGACCGAGGCTGAACTAGTGAAGATTTCGCCACCTGGATCACGGCACCTTCGTGGTTTGGAGCTGAACGAGGACCAATGGCAACGCTTGGGTGAGCACGGCCTGTCGACCTTGATGTTCCGTCCCTTGGCTGAGGCCTCCGCCGCCGGGGAAGAACTGATTAACAGTGGCGAACTAGATCTGGTGGATCAAGCCTACAAATGCCGGATGCGCACCCCATGGTGGAGGGTCCCGTTGCTGTCAGTTCCAGACTTGTTCATGACCTATATGAATGCCGACACACCTCGCCTGACAACTAACCATGCGGGGGTGCACCACATTAACTCGATCCATGGCGTGTACCTGGGCGCAGAAGTGCGCGAGTTGGGACGTGGCTTACTGCCCTTAGCCTCGCTCAATACCTTAACGATGCTCGGTGCCGAAATGGTGGGACGCTCCTACGGTGGAGGAATTTTGAAGCTGGAACCGAGCGAAGCCGATAAGCTCCCGGTGCCCGCGGCACATCTTGTGGCCCACTACGAGCAACAGTTGCTAAGTATCAAAGAGGACGTTCGTGCTTATCTGGAGCAAGGTAAAAAGCAGGAAGCCACTGCGTTAGTTGACGAGATTGTGCTGGGTCAAATGCTGGGCTTAGATGAAGCGGCACTCAATGCACTACACGGAGCCCGCCAAGACATGTTAGAACGACGGAAGTCACGAGCGAAGGCAGTGGAGAACTAAGCGTGGGAACTGGCGCAGTCGAAAAAACCTTAGCCTTTGCAGAATATGATGCGACTTTATTATCTGCACCGAAAGATTCTCCCTGGATCCGCAACGGGGCCGTCACCCAGGAGTTTAACCCGTCCTTTGAGACCTTAGAGCGGTTATTGAGCATTCCGGTGCGTTCCAAAGCAGTGACGCGCTCAGGACGCTTCGCGCAAGGCGTGGACGCCTGGTTAGCGCATGAACTGCGCAGAGCTGGGTTTGATGCAGATGTAGTCTGGCCACGCGCCGAAGCACCACGGGTGCTTTCCTCAGACATTCTTGAACTGCTGCGGAAATTACCCGAACGGCTCTCTGAGGAGCTACATGACGCGATCTTGGCAGGTAAAGCAGGAAGTACCGACGCAAGAATCCTAGGCCGCGCCTATATGAAACAAACCGACGTGGTGATGACCCATTGGTCCACCGGGCCAGAACTGCTGTTGAGCACTAAGGCCATGACTTCCTCATTTGGAAAGAACCTCGCCAATCGATACGAAGAAGCCTATGGAGACGCGGCAAACCTCCGTGCCCGCTACCCTCTGGCGGCCGTCGGATTCTATTTCGTGCAACGCGCGACGATCCTTGATTCCGAGCCGGCAGCATTCCGACGTACCGTTGATATGATCCGGAAACTACGCGACTTCGGTGACGGCTTTGGATACAGCGCCACAGGACTCTTACTGGTGGACTGGGATGACCATGCTGAGAAGCCCGAGGTAAAAGTTGTGCACAGCCCGGTGCCGGATGATATTGGAACCGCTCAGTTCATGAATGCAATGGTCGATACAGTCCTGAAGGTCACGCCCATCGACCTGCATGAAGCAGCACGCGCTCGCCGGGCCGGCGAAGTTGCCCCGCTTCCAGGGCATGACCCAGTAGACGAGCTACAAGAAGCGCTCTTTTAGCTCATCTGTTTGACTTCACTGGGCTCATCAAAGCCCCACACTGCGGGAAGTGGAGTGGAATTTCTTTGTGCAGCCAGCATCGGCAATTCGAGATTGGATGTAGTAGCTGTCAGTTCCGTTAGAGCTGGAACACCACGGTAAATATATTTGACCTGTCCCTGATATTCAAAGCTACGTTCGCGCTCCCACACCTCTGACCGTTCGTAGGCAGCCCAAGATCCCGGATTAGCTGAGTCAATGACGGTGATGGGGGTGCTTCCGGTTCTGAGTACAAAATCCAGACGTAGCTTGGTGATCTGCTGACGGATTCCTCGACGTCGGTACTCCGGACGCACACTCATGCAACCGAGCTCGAGCGCACCCATGACGCTAGTCGGTGCAATCACCGAGTCGTGCACGATTCCTGCAGCTATGAGCAGGTGTGAATCGTAGACCGAGACAATATAACGGGCACGGTCGATTTTCTGATTCCAGCGGTCATCAATCACTGGGTACAGGCTTTCCAGTTCGGAACGAGCAGCACCAAGTGGTGTGGAAGTGGAGAGGGAATAGCGCAGGAAAGAGTGCACTGGGATCGGTCCTAAGGCTAAGACGAACGAAAGATATGGCTTTTGCTTTGTGGCGGTATGCCGGTCGGCGGATTTCGTTGGCCTTCAGGGGACCGGTACCGGTGGGTTCCGGTAGCTTCCTTGTAGGGCCCAGCTTGAGCTCGATGAGCTAGAAAAATTATGCGGTTTAGCGGGGCTGTTTAGCAAGCCAAAAAAGCGACCAAAATGTTAAATCTAGATAAACGAAATGACTCCATATTTTTGTGCTTGTCATCCGCTCTTTTTCAGTTGACTAGTGTGGCAGTGCTCGATAATTTGGGAGCGACAATGCAGTCCGGACGGTTATGGTGGTGAAATCGATTTTGTGCGTTGGGCAAAGACCGCTAAGATCGTTTAGGTGCTTGACCGGCAGGTCAGCGCGCAGAGGGATCTTTAGCTCAGTTGGTTAGAGCGTTCGCCTCACACGCGAAAGGTCGCTGGTTCGAGTCCAGTAAGATCCACCAAAGAACGAGGAAGCCACCGCATCAATGCGATGGCTTCCTCGTTCTACTTTGTGCGGGGTTCTTTTGTTCGGGTTTACTTGGCGAGCATCTCGTGTACGAGCGGTTTGACTTCCCGACCAAGAAGTTCGATGCTGTCCAGCATCGTCTCGTGTGGCAACGAACCTGCCGAATACTTGATGTCCACCCGGCTGAGGCCTAAGGTCTTGGCGACCTTGGCCATTTTGGTGGCCACGGTCTGTGGGCTACCTGCCATCATGGATCCATCTAGTCCCATGGAAGCCTCCAAGCGCATCTTGCTTGCAGGAGGCCATCCTCGTTCTGCGCCCAAACGGTTCATGGTGCGCTGGTAGTGCGGCCACAACAATTCCAAGGCTTCCTTGTCGGTCGGGGCGACAAGCCCGTGGAAGTGTGCGCCTACCCGCTGTGTTGGCTGTCCGAACTGCTTCAATGCGCGGTGATAGAGCTGTACAAGTTGTTCAAAGGCGGCCGGCTGTCCGCCAATGATCGCCATGAATAAGGGCAACCCGTGCCGGGCGGCTCGAATTACCGACTGTGGGCTACCGCCAACACCAACCCAGGTGGTGATTGGATCTTGTTCTAGCAGTGGGTAGAGCTGTTGATCTTCAAGTGCTGTGCGATGCTCACCGGCCCAGGTCACCGGTAGGCCGGTGCGGACCTTTGCTAAGAGTTCAAGTTTTTCTTCGAAGAGCGATTCGTAGTCATCAAGGTTGAGCCCGAAAAGCGGGAACGACTCGATGAAGGATCCTCGACCTGCGATGATTTCGGTACGGCCATGGGAAATGGCGTCCAAGGTTGCAAATCGTTCGTAGACGCGTACTGGGTCGTCACTCGACAGGACGGTCACCGCGGTTCCCAAACGGATTTTTTCGGTGGCTTGAGCCAGAGCGGCGAGAACAATTTCCGGAGCCGACACTGAATAGTCATCGCGGTGGTGTTCGCCTATGCCAAAGAAATCCAGTCCAACCTGCTCGGCCCGCTGACCTTCGACTATGACGTTGCGGATTACCTGTGCATGGGACAGCGATCTGCCCTGTAAGTCTTCGGTGATATCGCCGAAGGTTTCCACGCCAATCTCGGGCGTCTCTGGCGTCGGTGCGACAGAAGTCATGACTTTCCTCTTCTCCAAAAAATTCATGCAATTGCATCTAATTAGGTAACTCGCTGGAGTCAAATTTTATTTCCGAGAACAAAAAATGACAGATGTGTTCAGGGATACTCAGTCGATGGGGGTTCCTCTCTGCCGGTTGACAGGCCATGGTTGTATCGTGAGGAATACGAGTAAAACAAGAGCCTCAGGGGGAGTGATTCGTGGCGCAGCAAGACCATGGCGAGAAGTCCGTGGAGTCGAAAGATGCGGGAGAAGATCCATCGCCATTGGCCGGGTCGCTGCCTCGTATTTTGACGAGCGAAATCAACATGGGACACCTACCAGAAACGGTGTCCGTTGAGACGACGATGGCTTCAGAGCTTCCGTTAAATACCGCAGTAAGTGCAAGCGTCGCGGCAGCTGACGCTACCGATATCGAGTCACGCACCGGTCAGGTTCTTACCTCGGATGACGGCATCACGTTAATGCCAACGCGCGCCAACCCGGTAGCACGTCGTCTGTTGGCAAAAATGTGGATTTCAGATACACCACCAACCGAAGCTCTGAAAGTGGTTGACCGGTTACGCGGAACCCCGTACGCCAATCCAAAGGTGAACGTCGATCAAGATGCATCGGCCCGACGGACCATGGAATTCGCCCTAGATCTCGGCGAAACGCTGATTCGTTATGGTGCTGGTGCACTGGAAGTCGAAACCAGCATCATCGCGGTAACCGCCGCCCTGGGGCTTAGTCATCTAGATGTTGATATCACTAACCAGTCGTTACACCTGAACTACAGCCCACCGGACGCTGAAAGCTATTCGATTTTGCGCGTGGTGCGTTCCTACACCACCAACTATGCGGGTCTTGTGATGGTTCACGAGTTGGTCTCGGATATTATTGCCGGCGGTGTGTCACGGACTTCTTCGGCTAAACAGCTGAAAGCAATTACGCGGAAACCGAAACCGTTCCCACGCTGGGTTGTGGCCTCGGGACAGTCGATATTCGCGGCAGCCTTTGTGCTCTTCATTGGTGGTTCGTGGCTTGGCGCCCTGGTCGCGATGGCCTCATCGTGGTTGATCTCGCAGATCGGGCGCTATGGCTCACGCTGGCGCGTTCCGGAGTTCTTCTCCGTCGCCACTGCAACCTTTACCGTGACCGTCATTGCGCTGCTAAGCCACCGAGTGCACGCCCCGCTGGACCCTGCGTTGGTCGTTTCCGGTGGTATCTTGTTGCTCTTGCCTTCGGGCAGATTTGTCTCGGCGCTACAAGATGCGATCAATGGGTTCCCTGTGACGGCCGTCGGGCGCCTATTTTCCGCCGGGTTGACCTATACGGCCATCTTGTCGGGAATTTCATCAGCCTTGGTTGTCTCTTCGGTCTTCGGAGGCGACAAGGTGGACGTTCACCGGATCGTTGCAATCAACTATCCAACATGGATGCTTGTTGGTTTAGTAGCAGTGGCTATCCTTGCCGGTGCGGTGACCGAGCAGACCGCGAAGCGGCTGCTGATCCCTACTGCGTTGTTAGCTGTGGGCGGCTACCTCGTCTTGTTGTTGGCCGAACAAATCGGATTGGGCTCTCGAGCTACGCCGGCCGTCGTGGCGACAGTCATCGGTTTTGCGGCGCGTTTCTTGGCGGACAAGTTACGCTCACCGCAGCTAGTGATTGCAGCGCCTGCTGTCATGTTCATGCTTCCAGGCCTGATGATATTCCGTGCAATGTACGGCATCGTTTTCGATGTGGAAGATATGTTCTCTAGTTTGGTGGAGATGTTCAACGCATTTGCCATCATGCTGTCTATCGCCGGCGGCGTGGTTTTCGGCGATACGCTCTGTCGGCCTTTGACCTCAAATGCTCGACGTGAACGTCGCTGGATCCGCCGCCGTTAGGCGGTCGGTAACTTCCAATTGATAGGCGCCTGACCAGAATCGGTCAGGTGCCTATTGATTTGAGAGAAGGGTTTTGAACCAAAGAAGCCCCGGCTGGCCGATAACGGAGAAGGGTGGACGCTGTGCACGTGCGGCATATTGCCCATCAGTGGACTCAGTTTTTGCGCGTGGGCTCCCCAGAGAACGGCGACTACCGGATTTTTGCGTGAATTGAGGGCGCCAATAATCGCTTCGACAACCGGTGTCCAACCAAGCTTTTGATGGCTTCCTGCCTGCCCGGCGGTCACCGAGAAAACCTGATTGAGTAACAAGACCCCTTGCTCGTGCCAGGGGCTGAGGTCCGGATGTGGGGCTTCGGGCACCGCGAGGTCGGAGCTGAGCTCCTTATAGATATTTCGTAAACTGCGAGGCAGCGGCCGAACATTTTTCTCAGCGGCGAAGGCCAAACCATTTGCATGTCCTGGGGTCGGATAAGGGTCTTGGCCGATAATCAGAACTTTGGTTTTGGCTAGGGGAAGCAACAGTGCGCGCAACATCACCTCTGGGACCGGCAGGATCTGCTCGCCCGCCTGCGAACGCAGCGCTAATTGTTGGGCTATATCCTGCAACACGCCATCAAGCGGCTCCAATGTCGATACCCAGTCCTCTGCGATAAACCCGTTGCTGGCTAGTGATTTTGCGCCAAAATAGAACGGGAAGTCAGCGGCTGAATACTCCGGCAGAGGCTGAGCGGCGGGAGCCTCAAAGAGCGCTGGCTGTTGGTTGTTCATAACAACTATTCTGCCCGTTTTCGGCGCGGTTGTGCCGCGTTACACGGCATCGAGTTCATTGATTGGTTAGAATATCGGTGGTGTGTCCACCATGTGTGGATATGAAAGCATAAAGAGGCCCGACTAATCGGTGTTCAAGGAAGAGGTGAGACGCATGGCAGGCAATGAGGTTTTGGTGGATTTTGTAATGAATCCCGACTCAGAGCTCGATGAGCGTTCACAGCAAATCTTGAACATGGAAAAACTGTGGTGGAAATATGCCGGAGCCAAGGAACAGGCCATCACTAAGCAGTTCTCAATTTCGCCGACGAACTACTATCAGTTGCTCAACCAGCTGATCGACACGGACGCGGCGATGGCCTACGACCCAATGCTGGTAAAGCGGTTGCGTAGACTTCGATCTACCAAGCGTCGTGTGAGCGGTACCGTCGGCGGAGAACGTTAAGTTCTTAGCCGGCCTCGGCCAGCCAGACCTCGAGCAAGGACAAGAATGACCAACTACCCACGTGACGAATTCGATCGCGTTCCGGAGTTTAGTACCCGTGTGGGGTCGCATCATGCCCATGGGTGGGCGCAGTCTGCCGCCGCCAAGGGCAAGGACAGCAAGCTTCGTTGGGTAGTCCTGACCGCAATTGCGGTGTTGCTCATCGGTGGTGTGGGCTTCTTCTACGGTCCGAGTATCGCTGATCGTCTCAGCGGTTCCGAATCGACGCAGAATACCGAAGCGACAGCAACCGAAACTTCGCAAAGTCTTAGCGCCGAACCTTCCGAAAGCGCTACCCCCTCAAGCACCATTGATGATGCGGACGTGTTGTACGGTCAGCTCATTGGCGTGTACAACGGTGCGAGTATTGCAGGCACAGCCGGTGCAGGTGAAGAATTATTGACTGAGGCCGAATTTACGAACATCGTGACGGATAATTGGACCCGAGATGCGGAAACCTCGACCGTCTATTACATGTCCGAGGCCTACCGGACCACCGCAGAAAAAGCCGCCGAGGTCTTAGGTATCGACGAGGTTTTGCAGACTCAGAACATTCCTAACCGCGTCACGGTGGTCCTTGGTGCCGACGATACGTTGAACTCCAAGTAATATTTCGCTTCGCTCACAGCCGATCAGCTTGCACTCGCCATGCGAGAGTGCCAATATTTGTATTAGCACTCATGCGTTACGACTGCTAATGCCGATCGGCTGTTCGTTTTAAAATCGAACCCTTTCGACCCTCGCGGTTTGTTAACGCACGGAGCGTGAAGAATACCTCAGATAGCGAGAGCTCATCTTGGTTGTCGGCCCGATGCCGATACCGGTGCGCTCGTCCGTCGCGGGCGCTGTCTGTCGGTTGCATTTTCGCAAGATCGTCCCGAAAGGACCGAAAGCCACTATGGCCAAGATGATTGCATTTGACGAGGAAGCACGCCGCGGACTTGAGCGCGGCCTGAACATTCTGGCGGACGCCGTAAAGGTAACCCTAGGCCCACGCGGTCGCAACGTTGTTCTGGAGAAGAAGTGGGGCGCACCTACTATCACCAACGACGGTGTGTCCATCGCCAAGGAAATCGAGCTCGAAGATCCATACGAGAAGATCGGCGCCGAGCTCGTCAAAGAAGTAGCCAAGAAGACTGACGACGTCGCCGGTGACGGCACCACCACCGCAACCGTGCTCGCTCAGGCTCTGGTCAAGGAAGGCCTGCGCAACGTTGCTGCCGGCGCCGACCCAATCGCATTGCGCCGCGGTATCGACAAGGCAGTAGAAGCCGTCACCGCAGAGCTGCTTGCCGCTGCAAAGAAGATCGAATCCAAGGAGCAGATCGCTGCTACCGCTTCGATCTCCGCTGGCGATCCAGAAATCGGCGCATTGATCGCCGAAGCACTGGACAAGGTCGGCGAGCAGGGCGTTATCACCGTTGAAGAGTCCAACACCTTCGGCCTTGAGCTGGAGCTGGCCGAGGGCATGCGCTTCGACAAGGGTTACATCTCCGCATACTTCGTCACCGACGCTGAGCGTCAGGAGACCGTGCTGGAAGATCCTTACATCCTGATCGTCAATTCGAAGATCTCCTCGGTCAAGGACATGGTTTCCTTGCTGGAGAAGGTCATGCAGTCGAACAAGTCGCTGCTGATCATCGCCGAAGACGTTGAAGGCGAAGCACTGGCTACCCTGATCTTGAACAAGATCCGTGGTCTGTTCAAATCCGTTGCCGTCAAGGCTCCGGGCTTCGGCGACCGTCGCAAGGCTATGCTGACCGACATCGCACTGCTCACCGGTGGTCAGGTTGTTTCCGAGGAAATCGGTCTGTCGCTAGACACCGTTGGCCTCGAAGTTCTGGGTACCGCCCGCAAGGTCGTTATCACCAAGGACGAGACCACCATCGTTGAAGGCGGCGGCGACGCCGACGCCATCGAAGGCCGCAAGGCTCAGATCGCAGCCGAGATCAAGAACACCGACTCGGACTACGACCGCGAGAAGCTGCAGGAACGTCACGCAAAGCTTTCCGGTGGTGTCGCTGTGCTCAAGGCCGGCGCCGCAACCGAGGTGGAGCTCAAGGAGCGCAAGCACCGCATCGAAGATGCAGTGCGTAACGCCAAGGCAGCAGTTGAAGAGGGCATCGTCGCCGGCGGCGGCGTGGCTCTGATCCAGGCTGGCGCCCTAGCGTTTGCAAAGCTTGAGCTGGAAGGCGACGAAGCCACCGGTGCGAACATTGTTCGCGTTGGCATCGAAGCCCCACTGAAGCAGATCGCACTGAACGCTGGCATGGAGCCAGGCGTTGTCGCCGACAAGGTCAAGGGCTTGCCAGCAGGCCATGGCCTGAACGCCGCAACCGGCCAGTACGTAGACCTGCTTGAAGCAGGCGTGAACGACCCAGTGAAGGTGACCCGTTCGGCTCTGCAGAACGCTGCGTCGATCGCTGGCCTGTTCTTGACCACCGAGGCAGTCGTTGCAGATAAGCCAGCTCCTGCTGGCGCTGCCATGCCAGGTGGCGACGACATGGGTGGCATGGGCGGTATGGGCGGCTTCTAAGCTCCCCGCACCTCGCTGAGCGACCGCTCTGGCGGTACTAGCAAACCCGAGGGCCTGCTTCATTATGAAGCAGGCCCTCGGGCCGTTAACCCCGACATCTCGGTCGGCGCGTAGTTAGAACTGTGTGGACAACTGTTCCAGTTCAGCGGACAAATTACTGCGTGCAACACTTTCCCAACGCTGCCGGGCCTGTGCAGTGCCGAACAACTGGTCCTTGTCGAGTAACTCACGAAGTATCTTGGACCGACCACGGGCGAAGTCTGGCTCCGACACGTGAGCGTACTCGGCCCGAACGGCCTGCGTATAACGCTGATAGGCGGTTGCAGGGCGAGCCAGAACTTCTAAATCTGCGTCGCACAGTAGCGCGCCGAGCAGGTCCCCAGCCTGCGGCTGGTGGGTGCTGGTCAGCATAATCAGCCGTTGAATTGAAGCCACCGTGTGGTCGGGCAAGAGACCTTGCAAGCATTGACCTGCGAGCTGCGCCGAGTCCTGCTCGTCGGTGCTCTGACCTTCATAAACCGCGTCGTGAAACCATGCGGCTAATTCGAGTATTTGCCGGTCCTGCTCCGAGACCTGCGTACCACACAGCGAATCTAGTGCTTCAAGTACGGCGAGCAGATGCACACGATCGTGATAATAACGATGTTCCTGACTCCATTTGGATAAAAGAGCCGTCGCAAGTTCAGATTGCCCGGGAAAAGTGCGTTCCCAGCGTTTACGCAAGGCCGGGTCCAGCCGTTCCGGACGCAAGCGTGCGGCTATCCGCAGTCCCGAGCGCGCGAGCGCCCGAGCAAGTTCTCCACCGCTGACCTCGTGAGCACCCGCGGCGACAATTTCGGCATAGCGTTCGCGGGGCACATCGTAATGATCCCTATCGAAGGCCCTGCGACTAATGCCCAGTGCGAGGGCGAATTGATGTAGCTCGTCTAAGGACGAGTCAGAGACCAAATGGGAAAAGACGGTGCCGTGAGCGGGCCAGCGCGGCGGGTCGATCAATAAGCTCATGGACTAAGCGTACCGAGCGCCCGCCTACACCGATCAGTAACGGAACAGTGAGGTGTTAACCTGTTCGACTTCTTCGTACTGCATGGAGGCGTGGTTCAGCGCCGTGGCGATGCTACTTAGCGCTTCCTCGATGCGTACATGGGTGCTGCGCCACTCGGCAACGATGGATTGGAACGAGGTGGCGGCGGAACCCTGCCAGGTGCTCTGCAATTGGTCTAGGTTCATCTGCATCGTGGAGACTTCGGACCGCAACCGGTCGATGGTGTTCATGACGGCCTGGGACTTGACCTGCATTTCGCCGGTGTTGGTTGAGAAGGTGCTCATGGGAGATCCTGCCTTTGGGGAGATCGGATTGGTGAGATCACCATAAATCCGGCAGGAGCAGCAGCGTAGCTTTCATGAGCCCTTTGTGGACAACTAGGAGCCGTTGATTCCTACTGGTCGTCCTCGTCAATTTCGCGAGGTTCTTGGAGTGGCACGTATGGCAAGCAGATCGCCATAGTGGCTCCGCCTCCAGCAGTTTCGCTGAGCGCTACCGAGCCACCGTGTTGCTGCACGATCGCCACGACTATAGCTAGGCCAAGACCCGAGCCGCCGGTCTCGCGTTGTCGTGAGCTGTCTGCTCGGTAGAAGCGTTCGAAGATCCGGTGTGCGTCCTCTTCCGGAATACCCGGCCCATGGTCACGAATTTCAAGTACCGCGTCTAATGCACCGGCCACGAGCGAACGAACACCCACCGCGATCTCAATCGCTGATTCTTCCGGGGTGTAGCGCAGCGCATTGGTGATCAGGTTTGCGATTACCTGGCGGATTCGTGCGTCGTCACCGACGGTGCTGGCAGGCGCTGGATATTTCGTGTCTAGACCGACCAGGGTCACCTTGCGCAGCGGTGCACGGACCTTGGTGTCTTCCACAGCGTCCTGGCCGAGAACTAAGAGGTCTACAGATTGTTTTTCCAGTGGGCGCTGTTCATCGAGACGAGCGAGCATCAACAGATCTTCGACCAGGTGCGCCATGCGTTTGGATTCAGCTTCAATGCGGCCCATAGCCGAGCCCAAGGCTTCTGGATCTGCCAGTCCTCCATGACGATAGAACTCCGAATAGCCCTGAATGGTAACCAAGGGAGTCCGCAACTCATGAGAAGCATCTTGGATGAACCGGCGCATTTTGGTTTCCGAGGCCTCGCGGTCGCGGAAGGCTCGCTCAATTTGCGCAAGCATGGCATTCAATGAACGCGAGAGCCTGCCGACTTCTGTTTCTGGAGGGTAATTTCGTACACGTTGGGACAGATCACCGTCGGCAATCATTGCGGCGGTACGCTCAACGCGAATGAGTGGAAGCAGTGATCGCGAAGTCAGACCATAGGCGATCATTGACATGAGTAATGTGGCAAGCAGGCCGGTGGATAAAACGAGAATTGCGGTTTTTTGGACCGTATCATTGACGTTTTCAAGGGGTAAGGAGATAAAAACATTTAATCCGCTGGTGGGCAGCGGAACTACCATCGCGCGCCACCCTGCGGAACCCGAATGCATACCCGGGACGGTGACGGGGGACCAGGGGGTTTTGGCTAATTCAGCCATTTGCTCCGGTGCCAACAAGGGAGTGTCAGCGTTGTTTCCGGGGGTAACGCGACTACGTGGCATGATGTAAACGATTTTGCCGTTTTCATCACGAATATCAGCGTACGAGCGGTTGAGCCCGAGCAAAGTCGGATCAATGCCGTCGTTTTCGCCGGACTGATCATTATCCAAGGAATACTGGTAGGCCTTATTCAGGCCGAATCCCATCGTGGGTCCCGAGACATTGAGCTGATCATCGATTTGATTAGTCATCGAAATACGAAGTGTGTGTGCTGAACCGAACGCTGTGGCGCCGATGCCACAAATCATCAAGGCGCACATCAGCATCACCAATTTGGTGCGCAAGGATGTACGACGCCACAGTGTTCTTAAAGCCTGCATGTAATGACTTTACAATCCGTTGGGCCGCAAGTGGGCATTGTGCCTAGCGTCGGTCGGGAGTGCGCATGAGGTAACCAACGCCGCGCTTAGTCTGAATCAGGGCGGGCCACTCTGGGCGGTCAACTTTACGACGCAAATAGGAGATGTAAGATTCCACAATCGACGCGTCACCGTTGAAGTCGTACTCCCAGACGTGATCTAGGATCTGCGACTTGGACAGCACCCGGTTCGGGTTCATCATGAGGTAGCGCAATAATTTGAATTCGGTCGGCGAAAGGTCAATGACCTCTCCCGCGCGACGTACTTCATGGGCATCATCATCAAGCTCTAGATCTGAAACCACGATGGTGGCATTCTCGTCTTCGCCCGACGCGGTGCGACGTAATACGGCACGAATGCGGGCCACTACCTCATCGAGGCTAAATGGCTTGGTGACGTAGTCATCGCCGCCGACGGTCAGGCCGGTGACCTTGTCAGTGGTGTCATCACGTGCGGTCAGAAATAGTACTGGGAAGTGACGCCCCGCGGCGCGTAGCTTGCGGGTGATGGTAAAACCATCCATGTCCGGAAGCATGACGTCTAATACGGCAAGGTCTGGCTCTTCTGCTTCGACGGCTGCCAGAGCTTCGCGACCATTGGCTGCGGCGACCACTTCGAAGCCCGCAAAACGCAGGGAAGTGGAAAGGAGTTCGCGGATGTTTGGCTCATCATCCACAACAAGAAGTTTGGCCTCTGGGGTTTTTGCACTCATAAATCCCAGTGTGCACCGGAAATCTGGGAGTCGCCTGAGAGCAAACTGAGTGCCGTGATTAGCTGCTGCGCCGCTTAAGGATGTTTGCCACCACTACGACACCGGCCAAGATGAAAGCGATGGGTAGACCAAAAATGCCGAACGCCATGACTAGCGGCGGGATGGAATTTTCCTGGAAGTACAAAACTAATACCGCCACCAGCGATAGCGCCGAAAGTATCGCAAGAACGATAGCTGTGCGCGAAATGACGGACAAGGTAATCGAAGAAGAGCTCACGCCTCTTAACGATACAGCGGATCTGAAGCCGCTCCCGTGACTCAAGGTGAAGTTACGGGCGTCAAAGTGTCATAATCTTAGGTATTGGACTTTATTCGAATCCGTACGTCGAGCACCCGGTGAACGAACAATTGTTAACCCGGCTGAATGCTCCATGGATTCGGAGACATAAAAAAGCGTGACGTGAGGTAAATTGCACAGTACGCGCTACAGCACGAGAAACGAACGAGGTAGAGGATCATGCCTAGCGGCAAGGTTAAGTGGTACGAAAAGTCCAAGGGCTTCGGTTTCATTACTACCGAGGACGGCAAAGAAATATATGTGAACGCCACGGCACTGCCGGAAGGTGTTCATGACCTGCGCCCAGGAATGCGTTTGGAGTTCGGAGTGGCAGAAGGTCGTCGAGGACCGCAGGCGCTGAGCCTGCGTATCTTGGATGAAGCTCCTTCGGTAGCGCGAGCAAAGCGCAAAAACCCGGAGCAGCAAGCCGCAATGATTGAGGATCTGATCAAGGTCCTTGATCAAGTATCTAATACCCTGCGCAAGGGGCGATACCCTGAACAAGCGCATGGCAAAAAGGTTGCTACCGTGCTTCGCGCGGTAGCCGATGATCTGGACGTTTAAATAATGGCCCGTAAACCCAAATTAGACACCATCCTTGCTGACGCGGTTGATGTAGCGCGAAATGCGCTCACGGAGATCGCGGTAGACACGGAAATCGGTGAGTATCTCGGAGCTACGTCCGAAGGTGAGCGATTAGTCACCCATAGATTTGTCTCCCAGAAAAAGGGTTACCGAGGCTGGACGTGGTTCGCGACACTCGCACGGGTGCCACGGGCGAAAGCCAAAGATCTCACCGTTTGTGAAGCAGGCATTGTTGCCGGCGAAGACGCTCTTCTCGCTCCAGCATGGTTGCCTTGGGCAGATCGATTAGCAAAGGAAGAAATCGAAGCAGCCGAGGCTGACAGCGCGACGGATGAATCCGGTCAGGGAAGCCTCGATGGGCAACCGAGCGCGTCTACTGAAAAGAATTCGGCAGCTACCAACGAACCAGTGGAGAGCGGTTTCGAGGAATCAGCTGACGGTGCTACGCAGCAAGAGTCGACTGCGCCTGCTGAAGCAAATGTTGTGGAGAGCATCAAGACACCTGCGCGACGTCAGGTCCGTCGACGTCGTACAGCACAGCGCACTGCTGCTCGTCGCCGCGCAGCGCAGCGCAGTCGTCCACGTAAAGACAACTTGGACTGAACAAAACCGAGGCATTACACAACGGTCCGCGGATGAATCCTTGAAGGATTCATCCGCGGACCGTTGTGCTAACTGCGTGGTTAGAGCTGTTCGACGACGTAGTCGATGCTCTGCAGCAAGGCGGCAACATCGCTTGGGTCGATCGCCACAAATGTAGCAATGCGCAGCTGATTGCGGCCTAGCTTGCGATAAGGCTCAACATCGACCACGCCGTGAGCGCGCAAGACCTTGGAGATGGCCGTGGCATCAATCGAGTCATCAAAGTCAATGGTCGAGATGACATTGGAGCGGTGTTCCGGGTTGGTGACGTAGGGCGTTGCAAACTCAGAAGCTTCTGCCCAGGCATAAATCTTCCCTGCAGACTCCGCGGTACGTTTCACAGCCCACTTGAGACCGCCATTTGAATTTATCCACTTGATCTGAGCGTCCAAGGTGACCAACGTGGTCAGCGATGGGGTGTTGTAGGTCTGGTTTTTCAGCGAGTTATCTAGAGCGGTCTTCAGGTTCAAGAAGTCCGGGATCCAGCGGTCGGTCGCTGCGATTTCCTCAATGCGAGCCATTGCGGCGGGGGAGAAGAAAGCTAGCCACAGTCCGCCATCGGAGGCAAAGTTCTTTTGTGGCGCAAAGTAGTAGACATCGGTCTGTGACAGATCTACATCTAATCCGCCCGCAGCGCTGGTGGCATCGATAACCACAAGTGCATCCTCATTGGCGTCTGCTACTCGCAGAATCGGGGCAGCGGCTCCGGTGGAGGTTTCGTTTTGAGGCCATGCGTAGAGATCTACGTCAGCTTCGGCAACAGGAGTCGGCACTGAGCCCGGCTCGGCGGTGATAATCGATGAAGCGGCAAGGAATGGCGCTTTATCGGTGGCCTTGGCGAACTTCGAGCCGAACTCGCCAAAGGACAGGTGCTGTGCCTTATTGCGGACCAGAGAGAATGCGGCGGCATCCCAGAAGGCTGTGGATCCCCCGACGCCCAGAAGCACTTCGTAGCCCTCAGGGGCGCTGAACATTTCTTTAAGACCGTCTTGCACGGACGCAACCAGGTTTTTGACTGGCGCCTGACGGTGGGAGGTGCCCAATAGGTTGGCGCTCGCGTCCACGATTGCCTGAATTTGTTCCGGGCGAACCTTTGAAGGGCCTGCGCCGAATCTTCCGTCGGCAGGCAGAAGGTTCTTTGGAATGTTGATGCCGGTGCTCATCGCGCTCCTCTTTAGCGTTTGGTTGAAAGTGCTGGTATCCCGACGGTGTTCCGTAAATATGGAATAGTTCAGGATAGTTTCGACGTTTCAGTTAACATCTTCGCAAATTGCGAGGGGATGAGAGAAAAACCGGACCGTCGGTTACGACATGCAATTTATGCTGTGGTCGCAGGGAACGCCTCCACAACCAAGTAGAGTTGCATACTGACGTTCCGTTTTTTCAAACGAACCTAACTGTTGTGACTTCCAGGAGTGGCTAACGTGTCTGACCTTATCGATACAACTGAGATGTACCTGCGCACCATTCTTGAACTTCAAGAAGAAGAGATCGTGGCCTTGCGTGCGCGAATCGCGGAACGTCTTGGGCATTCGGGGCCTACTGTGTCGCAAACTGTCGCTCGGATGGAACGCGACGGACTCGTTGTAGTCTCCACCGACCGTCATTTGGCTTTGACTGAAAAAGGTCACGAACTGGCTACCGGCGTGATGCGCAAGCATCGTCTAGCTGAGCGCCTACTTTCGGACATGATTGGCCTTGAGTGGGAGTACGTACATGACGAGGCTTGTCGCTGGGAGCATGTCATGAGTGAGCGTGTTGAGCGTCGGCTTTATGACTTGCTGGGCAAGCCAACAGTTTCTCCTTACGGTAATCCGATCCCGGGCCTTGAAGTCTTAGGTGGACCGAAAGTAACGGAAATCTCATCTGAGGTTGAGAACCTGGATAACGCATTGCTCTCCGGAAACGTCGGGCCGCTGGCGATCGACCGCTTGGCTGAGCCGATCCAAACGGACCCAATCCTGCTCGGACAACTGAATGAGGGCGGAATCCGTCCCGGAGCGATAGTCAATCTAGAGCGCGCCGATGATTACGTTGTGGTCCGTGTGCAAGGCATCGAAGGCGCCCTAGAGTTGCCAGTCGAGGTCAGTGCACACGTCTTTGTTCGTACAAATCAAAGATAACGAAATTGTAACTTTTCCGATCGACCGGTAGGGTTATGCGAGGGCGTTAGAGGTTTATCTAATGCCGATTCCGAAAGCGCAAACACCGAGTATTGCCCTGCCTTCCGGATGTGACAAGAACTTTTAGGGCAATAGCGGGGAACCCACTCATCTGACGAGTCATTCGTCTTGGGGTGAAGTCATGCCAATAAGCAAGACCGGACCAATCACAGGGCCGAACCCGACAGCTAACTTCGCAGGTGTAGATGTGAGAGGAATGTTTTGGCAGAAACCAGGACGACGGGTCGACGTCGCGCAGCAGATGTCGAAATCGACGCGATCGCTGAAATCGCAACAGCTGCTACCGAACGACCCGTTGGTCGCCGCGCATCGCGCGAAGCTACTGTCGAAGCATTAGAAATTATCGCACCAGTGTGTGCCGACTATGTTGGACGCCGATTCACATCGGGACAGCGTTACGGTATCGCACCAACGTCGAAAATTCTTGCGGCTCAGGATGTTGACGGAAACGTCATTGCCCTACCCACGGCCAAGCCAGTTATGGCTTCCGAAGGTGCCGTAGCCAGTAATGGGGAGCTCGTTCAGAGTCTCCACGCATCACCTAAAAAAGTTTCCCGACTAGGGTTCACACATAAGATCGCGGCCGTTGCCGCGGTATCAGGTTTGGCCCTCGCAGCGGTTTCCCCGCAACTCAATGGAGCCGAGCCGGACGAGCCAGCTTCCGTAGCTAGTGCTCAGCGCACCGCGACTTCCGCTGTTGTTGATGTTAAGGCACCGGAAAATGCCGGGCTAGAGGTTCAGCGTGCCGCACTGAAGTCGGATATCAATCCAAGTGTCGCCGACGAAAACAAGCTTTCGGAAATTCTTACCGCTTCCGGTGGAAATATCCAGAAGATCGGTTCGACGGGCGGTCTGCTTGAGCGTCCCGTGGATAGCAACCGCATTACTTCGCCCTTCGGGCATCGCAAGAATCCAACCGGCGCCGGCTTCATGGTCCACAGTGGCACAGATTACGGTGTGCCGAGCGGCACAAAGGTTTACGCGGCTGCCTCGGGCACCGTGGAGGTCTCTGGATGGGCCGGTCACTCCGGTCAACGAGTTACCTTAGGTCACGGAAATGGGCTGGAAACTGGCTATAGCCACAACTCCAAACTCCTAGTCAAGGTCGGTGACAAGGTTCAGCGAGGCGATGTGATCGCTCTGGCCGGCAGTACCGGTAACTCGACGGGCCCACATGTGCACTTTGAGGTCATCGTTGATGGGCAGTTCAAAGACCCAGCAGGCTGGTTATAACGTTGAACGTCACCTTACCGTGATCAAAACGTGACATTTGAAAGATAGTCCTATAGGCTTATCTGCGTGCCAGGGGGAAGCCCTGAGCAACATTGCGTGTGATCCGAGCACTGCCAGCATGCAATGAGCAGTTATACACAACTCGTACGGCAGTGACGGGGGAACCAACATCGGGTCGTTAGTTTTGACTAACAACCCTAGGGGTTAAGTGGACAAGAAGGAAACTTCAAATCCACCGAGGTAACTCCACTTCGAACCCGACAGCTTACCTCGTAGGAATCAAGGAGAGGCATTATTGTGACCAAGCGTCAAACTCATGGACGTCGCCGCGCCGACGTGCCACGCACTAACTCGCTAGAGGCGATTTCTCAGGCCGTAGCGTCTAACGCGGGCTCAGTTGGCCGACAGGCAGCCGTTGTTGCTGCTGCGTCCGGTTTGATCGTCACCTTAGGCGTTCCAGGCCAGGCTACCGCGCCCCGCGATGTATCCGCGGCGCCAGTTGATACCATCAACCCTGAGCGTGTGTCGGTAAAGACCGTCAAGGTCGACACCAAGAAGGCCGACAAGGTCGACATCGAGCGCGCCAGCTTCACCGCTGAACCAAAGCCTGAGCCAGAGCCAGTCGTTATCGCTGTTGCTGACAGCATTGAGCCAACCACCCGTCAGAACTCGGGTAGCTCCGATTCTTCGGGAAGTGCTGACTCCATGGCACCAATGACCCGCCAGAACCGTGGCGGCAACGGCCAGCAGAGCGCACCAACTCAGACCCAGAAGCAGGAAACCAAGAAGGAAACTTCGGCTCCTAGCTCGAACCTGACTGGTATTGCAGGAACTGCAGCCAAGTACTCAGGCGTTCCATACGTCTGGGGCGGCAACACTCCAAGCGGCTGGGATTGCTCCGGCTTCGTAAAGTATGTTTACGCGCAGCACGGCATCAACATTGCTCGCGGTACCTCCGCGATTCTAGGCTCCGGCCAGTTCAAGCGCACCAGCAGCCCGAAGCCTGGCGACTTGGTGTTCCAGAACGGTGGAGGCCACGTAGGCATCTACCTCGGTGGTGGCCAGATGATCGGCGCACAGAACCCAAGCGTCGGTACCATGATCCACTCGGTAACACGCAACCCGTTGTACGGGTACTACACCCTAGCTCGCTAAACAGCCTGCTCCCATTGGCCATCGAACGTAAAGTTCGGTGGCCAATGGTCGTTTAACACAGTGAACTCCATGCTACTTCGCGATGAAAATCAGCGAATATCTTCCTATTTTTAGCCCCGAATATGCGACACATCGCATAGGCTAACGGCAAGAGGACTAACCGAGACGAGCTCGTCGTCATCAACTTCAAGTGATGCGTACGAATTCATTGAAGGAAGTATGCGCATGAGAACGTTGGTTTTGAACGCAGGATTTGAGCCACTGGCAGTGGTGACTTTTCGTAGAGCGCTTATTCTTGTGCTTACAGAAAAAGCAACGATCATCTTGCAAGACGATGATTCACCGGTTCGAGGAACTGACAGGGAGTTACCCCGACCCACCGTGATCGTGTTAAAACGATATGTACGACGCCCCTACAGGAACATGATCCATGTGACCCGTAGGGGCGTTCTTCGTAGGGACCACTTTCGTTGTGCATACTGTGGGAAAACTGCCAATACAATCGACCACGTGATCCCGCGCAGTAGGGGAGGACAGAACACCTGGGAAAACCTAGTAGCAGCGTGTCTGTCGTGCAATAGTCGCAAGGCAGACAAAATGCTCGCTCAGCTCGGTTGGCAATTGCTACTCACACCACATCAGCCGCGCGTGGGCGGACACCTAGTCTCCGGGTTAGAACATATTGATGCTTCGTGGAATCAATATCTTCATGCCAGCTAGGAAATATCTACACTCCGTGAGATGTTGAGACGTTAGTACTATCTGAACAATTCACGGAGGTAACTTGTGAGCATGGAAGGCGCGGCGTGGAGCACGCTGTGGCAGTTGTCTAAAAGTGAGCAGCGACGGGCTTATCGGCCCGATACCCCGGGACGCGTTTTTAGATTCGCGCTTAGTTACAAAGCCAGGCTCATAGTCTTCGTGTTTTTCTCCGTACTTTCTGCTGCGATAGCAGTGATCACTCCAGTACTCGCCGGACGAGTCGTGGACGCAATTGTGGGTCAGGGGAACTGGGCGACAATTCGCAATCTAGCCATTGCTATGGTGATAGTCGCAGTCTTGGATTCCATTTTTGCAATGTTAGTCCGCTGGCAATCATCAACCCTCGGCGAACAGATCATCTATGACCTTCGTACGAAGGTGTTCGACCACGTACAAAAGATGCCGATCGCTTTCTTCGCACGGACAAGAACTGGTGCGCTGACATCACGGCTTAATTCCGATGTAATCGGTGCGCAGGCCGCTTTCGCGGGAACACTGTCAGGGATCGTTTCCAACGCGGTGGCGCTGGTCTTGACTGCGATCGTAATGCTCACAACCTCTTGGCAAGTTACGCTGCTGGCTTTGGTACTCTTCCCGATATTCTTGCTCCCGGCCCGACGTTTCGGTAAATCCTTGGCGGGTTTACGTAAGGAATCGGCGGATCTGAACGCCTCAATGAGCACACAGATGACCGAGCGCTTTTCGGCGCCCGGGGCGACGCTGATCAAACTTTATGGCCGTCCGCACGAGGAATCAACGCAGTTTGGTCTGCGCGCCGCACGTGTTCGCGATATCGGTATCAAGATGACCTTGCGGCAATTTGCGTTCGTAACGGTACTGGGATTCGTCGCGGCGCTGTCATTGGCTCTGGTCTACGGACTTGGTGGTTTTTATGCCCTGCGTGGAGACATGGCCGCCGGCGACGTGGTGGTGCTCGGAATGCTCATTATTCGGCTCTACACACCGCTCACAGGGCTTGCGAACGCGCGAGTGGAAATTACCAGCGCTTTGGTCAGCTTCGACCGTGTCTTCGAGGTACTGGATCTTGAACCGTTGATCAAGGATGCTCCAGATGCGATCGCTTTACCCAGCGAACCGGTGGCAGTGAAATTTGATCGGGTGACGTTCGCGTATCCGAGTGCCGAGGAAGTATCCCTCGCATCGCTGGAGGAGACCGCGGTATTAGACGGACGTGGCGGTGAGGAAATTTTGCATGATATTTCCTTCGAGATTCAACCAGGGCAAACGGTGGCGCTTGTGGGTTCATCCGGTGCGGGTAAATCCACCATTGCGCAGCTGCTCGCTCGACTCTACGATGTGCGCGGGGGAGCTATTACCCTTAACGGGTATGATCTACGCCAGCTTAAGCTCGCATCTCTTTATCACGAGTTGGGAATGGTGACCCAAGACGGGCATCTGCTTCACGAGACGGTACGTTCAAACCTCCTGTTGGCCAACCCGGAAGCTGAGGAAGCGCAGCTCTGGGCAGCTTTGGAAGACGCGCAGTTAAGAACGCAGATCGAATCCTTACCGGATGGGCTGGAAACCGTGGTCGGAGAACGCGGGTACCGCCTTTCGGGCGGGGAGCGTCAACGTATGACTATCGCTCGTATGATTCTGGCCAATCCAGGGCTGGTGATACTGGACGAGGCCACTGCTGCCTTGGACTCACGAAGTGAACTTGCAGTGCAACTGGCATTGAGCAGGGCTTTGGAAAACCGCACAGCGTTAGTGATTGCTCACCGCTTGTCCACTATCCGCCAGGCTGACCAAATCCTTGTGATTGATGGTGGGCGAATTGTCGAACGTGGCACTCATCTAAGTTTGCTAGGCGAAAACGGTGCCTACGCAAAGTTTTATCAGACGCAGTTCAGCTCTGATCACGGTGCGGAACCTCAGTAGAATCTCCCGGTCAAAGTGCCCGCGGAAACGATGCGAACTACGTTAGGCATATCATCACTTGGAAATCGTTGATGAAACTAGGCACCCATGTCATTCGCGTTGGCCAACAAGGTAGGTAAAACGTGTTCTCTTAACAGTGGTGCAATGTCATTGCGTAATAGGGCATCCCGCGGATCAATCCACAAGAGCTCTTCGAGTTCGGCTAACGGTTCGGGTGAACCATTAAATCTTGCGGCGAATAAATAAGCTTGGATTGACGTATCTTCTTCATTCGCCGCAGGACCACTCCATTCTCCATATGGTTCGAGGTCCTTTGCTTCAAAATCCACGCCTAATTCTTCGGAGACTTCGCGCATTACGGCCTCTATAGGTGTTTCTCCGGGTTCAGGTTTCCCGCCAGGCTGCATAAATTTTGTTGTTCCGCGCTTGCGAACCAGGAGTATTTGTCCTTGGTCGTTGATTAAACACGCTGCAGAAATAGTTAAAGTTTTCATCATCAAAACACAATATCGCGTGTGAAAACGTATGACCAATGGTAACGTGCATTAATGGATCTCCAACGTTTTTAGTTGAGAGGCACTACGATTCGACAACTCGCAGTTTCGAATCATGTGTCGGAATCTTGGCAGTACGTTGGAATGGAGAGATCGATCCATCAACTTTATAGATCTATGGAGCATTAATGCGACGGGGTACAAACTTAGGCCGCCTAGGCGATTTTAATCAGGCGGTAATTCTAGAGTCCATCCGACGAGCCCCAGACGGCATCAGCCGTGTGGAGCTTGCAGGTTCGACTGGACTTTCACCACAGACAATCTCAAACGTAGTACGTCGTCTGCTTGACGACGGCATCGTTCGCGAAGATCGCACCATCGTTTCCGGACCGGGTAAGCCACGTACCGTTCTTGAACTAGAGGGAAACCGCCTAGTTTCTATCGGTATTCACCTTGACCCTAGCGTTCTGACCTTTGTCGCGATGAACCTGCGCGGTGAAGTCCTGCGCGAGCGCAGTATCGATCTACCAAACCTTGAGGTAGCTACCGAGACCATCCAGCTGATGGCTGACACGGTCAAGGAAATGATCGCCGAGATTCGCATACCTAAAAAGCACATCGTTGGTGTGGGTATCGCCGTGCCAGGGCCGGTCAACGTTGAAGACGGCGTGGTACTAAACCCACCACTACTGGACGGTTGGGCAGACGTTGAGCTGGTAACTCCGTTGCGTAAGCTGTTGCGCCTACAGGTCATCATTGAGAAAGACACCATAGCTTCCGCTGTCGGCGAGCTATGGCAGTCCAAGGAAGAGAAGTCCGATGACTTCGTCTTCGTCTACTGCGGACATGGATTCGGTGCAGGCATTGTCATCGATGGCGAAGTCCACCACGGATCAAGCAATAACGCTGGCGAAATTGGGCACTTCTCCACCGGGCAGAAGTCGGTTTCCTGCGAAGAATGCGGTGCAGATGATTGCTTGGCCGCAGGCACCTCATACGAGTTCATGGCCGCACAGGCCAAGGAGCGCGGCCTGGAATTGCCTTCGTACGAGATCATGGGCCCAGAGCAGCGCTCAGAGGGCCTGAACCGACTCACCGAACTTGCTCTGGAAGGCAACACTGTTGCCAAGGAACTTATCGTAGAGTCAATGGTTCGCGTTGGTGAAGTTGCCGGTCAACTAGCAAACGCCTTAGACGTAAGCGAAGTTGTTTTTGGCGGCCCACAGTGGGACAAGGTGCGCGAGCTAGTCTCCGACGACGTTGATGCGGCCGTAAAGCGTCGCTTTGGCCTACGCGGAGTGCACGAGCTTGGTACTCGAAGCTCAACTCTTGGCTCGCAAGTCGGCGCCATTGGTGGCGCATGCGTAGTCATGGATGCCTCACTTTCACCGAAGGCCACCGCGTTACTATTGCGCTAGGCATTTCCGCAAGACTAAAGACCGTGGTTCCCTTCCTCCGAGGAAGGGAACCACGGTCTTTTTAGATAAAGGCAAGCTTCTGGCTAATGGCTTGGTAACCAGTCAGACAATCGCCAAAAACTGTCATGTTCGACAGACGATGCGAAGAGGCGGCACTCAGAATTCGTTTGAGACACCATCGCCGAGAAAAAGAAAACCGACGACTGCCCACTACGGTTGGGGAAGCCTCGGTATTCTATGTGGTGCCCCTGAGCGGAATTGAACCGCTGGCCTACCCTTTAGGAGAGGGTCGCTCTATCCAACTGAGCTACAGAGGCGAAGGCGCTAAGCGCCACATCAACACTATCCTACAAGGAAGTTGATGATGAATTTTTCATGATTCTTGGTTACGAACCTCGGCCATTTTATTAATCAGCGCCATATTAGCCCGGCGAGCTCCGAGGCCAATGATCAGCGCAGCGGTAATAAATAGTGTTACCCATCGAATGGTGGTCAGTACCGAAGCCAGGGCAACCGTCCCTTCGTTGAGATCCGCTCCAAAGAGCGAGTCAATGGCGAAATTCTCCCAAAGATCGGTGACAGCGAAGAGCAGTGGTGCGGCCCAGGCAAGCCAGCGCATCTGGCGATTCGGGATCCAGCGAATAAAAATTAGCATGGAAAACAAAGCGGTCAACAGGGGGAATAGCAGCCCAGCAGTCTTGTGCAGGTAGTTCAATTGACCGGTGGCATCTGCATCCATGGCCCCACGTAGTGCCTCAACGTCAGCGACTGTATAGCCAAAGACGCGTTGGTCAGGCATGGTGAGTCCATTGCTGAGGTCGGTCATCTGGTGCATTACCAGCAAGTGATAGTAGACAAAGAGGAAAGCACAGGTGACTAGACCCGCCGTGATGAGCAACATTGGGTTTGATGAGGATTCGCGTTTCTGCGCAGCCGCTTGCATTCCCTTGACCTGATGGTCCTGGAACTGTGAAGGCTTACGATACTCTTTACTCTTCTTAACGTTCTTTGCCATACCTTCCATTATGCCGGGTAGTTCAATGAAACCGTCGATGAGCCCACGTAGACTGACTACACCATGGATTTCCTTAACGATGACTTCGCCGCGGAGCCGGCACAGCGCACCATACCAACTCCAGAAGAACTGTTGGTGGGGATGAACGAACAGCAAGATCAAGCGGTTCGTTATCACGGTGGACCGCTTCTAATCATTGCCGGTGCGGGTTCTGGAAAGACTCGCGTACTCACTCACCGCATTGCCTACTTGCTTGCTACCGGCCGGGCACGGCCGCACGAAATTCTAGCCATCACCTTCACGAATAAAGCAGCCGCAGAAATGCGTGAGCGAGCCGCTGAATTGATTGGTGAGACGCAAGCAAAGAAAATGTGGATTTCGACCTTTCACTCCTCCTGTGTACGCATCTTGCGCCGGGAAGCGGCGACTATTGGTCTGAAGTCGAACTTCTCGATCTACGATTCTGCGGACTCACTGAGGCTTATTACATTAATAGCCAAGGGTCTAGATATCGACCCCAAACGATTTGCCCCAAAGGCTATCGCGCATAAGATTTCTTCACTCAAAAATGAACTGATTGATGAAGAAGATTATTCCTCCACGATTAACACCCATGACCCGTTCGCCCTGGCCGTGGCCGAGGTTTACCGAGGCTATACTCGCCGGTTGCGTGCCGCGAATGCCATGGACTTCGACGACCTGATCGGCCAGGTTGTGTACATGTTCCGGGCGTTCCCCGCCGTGGCGGATAACTACCGTCGCCGTTTTCGCCATGTCTTAATCGATGAGTATCAGGATACAAACCACGCGCAGTACTCGCTGGTGCGTGAGCTCACCGGCCCAGATGGATTAACCACCCCCGGGGAGCTCACCGTGGTTGGCGACTCCGACCAGTCAATTTATGCTTTCCGCGGGGCGGACATCCGCAATATTGTGGAATTCGAAAAAGACTATGCGGACGCCGCAACGATCAAACTCGAACAGAACTACCGTTCGACGCAGAACATCCTCTCTGCAGCCAATGAGGTTATCAAGCGCAACCCTGAACGCAACGACAAACGTCTATGGACCGCCAGTGGAGATGGCGAGCCCATCATTGGGTACGTCGGCGAATCCGAAGGTGATGAAGCCCGTTGGATTGCTGAAGAAATTCTGCGACTCAACGATGAGGAAAGCGTGCGCCCCGGCGATGTCGCTATCTTCTACCGGACCAACGCTCAATCGCGTGCATTGGAAGAACAATTAATGCGCGTGGACCTAAAATACCGGGTCGTGGGAGGAACCCGATTCTACGACCGTAAGGAAATTAAAGACGCACTGTCCTATCTCCGTGCGCTAGTTAATCCGGAAGATGACATAAACGTCCGCCGAATTCTCAATGAGCCCAAGCGCGGTATTGGTGACCGAGCTGAAGGTGCCGTGGCAGCACTTGCTGAACGGGATCGAATTTCGTTCATGGATGCCTTGCGACGCTCGGATGAAGCCCCGGGGCTAGGTACTCGCGGCATAAAAATGACAGCGGCCTTCGTGTCATTGATGGATGACCTCAAGGTCGTAGCTGAAGGTTCCAGTCCTGCCGAGGCGCTCGAAGCTGTCTTGGAACAGACCGGTTATCTAGAGATACTTCGCACGTCCAATGACCCTCAGGATGAATCACGGGTGGAGAACCTCGCGGAGCTGGTCGCGGTAGTTCGAGACTATGTCAAAGATGAACCAGAAGGTGGACTAGAAGGGTTTTTGGAACGTGTGGCATTGGTAGCCGACGCTGACCAGATCCCTGAAGCTCCCGCAGATGACGAGGGTGCCGCAATGGCTGCTCGCGAAGGTGTGGTCACCTTGATGACCTTGCATACTGCTAAGGGTCTAGAATTTCCTGTGGTCTTCTTGACCGGTATGGAACACGGTGTTTTTCCGCACCAGCGGTCCATGACCGATGCCAAAGAACTGGCTGAAGAGCGTCGATTGGCCTATGTAGGTTTAACTCGTGCCAGAGAACGGTTGTACCTCACTCGGGCTGAACAGCGTAGCCTCTGGGGACAATCGCAGTACAACCCTGCAAGCCAGTTCCTCGACGAAATTCCGTCCCACTTACTTGAGTGGAAACGTGAAGGGTCAATGTCTTCCGGGTGGGGATCGGGTAGCGGAACGGTGAATTTCGCCACCAGTCGATATGATCGTGGATCACATTGGGCAGCCGGTACCTCGTCCAATGCAATCTCACGGGGGCATAACGCCGCACCCGTTGCGAAACAGCGTGTACAGCAAAACAAAGAGATTGTGGTTCCAAAGGTTGGACAAAACGTAAAACATTCAGGCTTTGGCTTGGGAGTTGTCATTGCTATAGAAGGAGCCGGAGATAAGACGGTTGCAAAAGTGCAATTTGTGGATTCTGAAAAACGGCTCTTACTGCGCTATGCGCCATTGGAAATCGTCGAATAATCGCGAATTCTTTAGGGTAAGCAATGCAGTTTTCGCTTCCGTGGAAACTTCATGGAAAGTTCTCTACATGCTGTAAAAGTGGGAAGTTTGCAAAACTAGGGATAGTCTGAGAAGTGCGCACGGCTACGGCGCCGTATGACTGCCGATAGTTGCGGTGCGCTCTCTAAGGCATGGCATAGGTTTCGATCTATGGCCATGTCGCGAGTCAGCATGAACTTCGAACGAAGGACACAAACCCGTGGACCTGTATGAGTACCAGGCGCGCGATCTATTCGAGGCACACGGCGTTCCCGTGCTTGCCGGCATCGTCGCTTACACCCCGGAAGAAGCTAAAGCCGCAGCTGAGAAGATTGGCGGCGTAGTTGTAGTTAAGGCACAGGTCAAGGTTGGCGGCCGCGGTAAGGCTGGCGGCGTTAAAGTTGCCAAGACCGCAGACGAAGCTTTCGAGCACGCTACCAACATTCTCGGTATGGACATCAAGGGCCACACCGTTAATAAGGTCATGATCGCTCAGGGCGCCGACATTGCTGAGGAGTTCTACTTCTCGGTACTGCTGGACCGTGCAAACCGAAACTACCTGGCCATGTGCTCGGTAGAAGGCGGCATGGAGATCGAGGTGCTCGCTGTCGAGCGCCCCGACGCTTTGGCTAAGGTCGCCGTTGACCCGTTGGTCGGCATCGATGCAGCTAAGGCTGCGGAGATTGTCGCTGAAGCTAACTTCCCTGAAGAACTGCGCGCTAAGGTCGCAGATACCATCCAGAAGCTCTGGGTTGTATTCAAGGAAGAAGACGCCACTCTCGTTGAGGTCAACCCACTGGTGAAGACCGGTGCCGGTGACATTGTTGCCCTTGATGGCAAGGTGTCCCTGGATGAGAACGCCTCCGAGGTTCGTCACCCAGATCACGAAGCTCTGGAAGACAAAGAAGCGGCTGATCCACTGGAAGCCAAGGCTGCAGCAGCAGGCCTAAACTACGTCAAGTTGGACGGTGAAGTAGGCATCATCGGTAACGGTGCTGGCCTAGTTATGTCGACCCTTGACGTTGTTGCCTACGCTGGCGAGAACCACGGTTCGGTCAAGCCTGCTAACTTCTTGGACATCGGTGGTGGAGCATCAGCTGAGGTCATGGCTAACGGCCTTGACGTCATCCTGAACGACCCACAGGTCAAGTCGGTCTTCGTTAACGTCTTCGGTGGCATTACCGCTTGTGACGCTGTCGCAAACGGCATCGTCGGCGCGCTGAACACCTTGGGTGACGCAGCGAACAAGCCACTGGTTGTCCGTCTGGACGGCAACAACGTTGAAGAGGGTCGCGCCATCTTGGCCGAAGCCAACCACCCATTGGTGACCCTGGCAGCAACCATGGATGAGGGCGCCGATAAGGCTGCCGAGCTCGCCAACGCAGCGAAGTAAGAGGGATAAGCGAACAATGAGCATTTACCTGAACAAGGACTCTAAGGTCATCGTCCAGGGCATCACCGGCGGCGAAGGCACCAAGCACACCGCCCTGATGCTCAAGGCTGGCACCAACATTGTCGGCGGCGTGAACGCCCGCAAGGCTGGCACCACCGTCACCCACGGTGACCAGGACATCAAGGTGTACGGCACCGTGGCTGAGGCCAAGGCTGAAACCGGCGCAGACGTATCGATCGTCTTCGTGCCACCTAAGTTCACCAAGGACGCTGTAGTTGAGGCTATCGAGGCTGAAGTTGGCCTCGTTGTTGTCATCACCGAAGGTGTTCCAGTACAGGACTCCGCTGAGTTCTGGGCACTGGCACAGTCGAAGGTTGACGCCGACGGTAACCAGATCACCCGCATCATCGGTCCTAACTGCCCAGGTATCATCACCCCAGGTGAAGCGTTGGTCGGCATTACCCCGAACAACATCACCCAGAAGGGCCCAATCGGCTTGGTTTCCAAGTCTGGTACCCTGACTTACCAGATGATGTACGAACTGCGCGATCTGGGCTTCTCGACCGCAATTGGTATCGGCGGTGACCCAGTGATCGGCACCACCCATATCGATGCACTGGCAGCTTTCGAAGCCGATCCAGAGACCAAGGCCATCGTCATGATCGGTGAAATCGGTGGTGACGCTGAAGAGCGCGCAGCTGATTACATCAAGGCTAACGTCACGAAGCCAGTTGTTGGCTACGTCGCTGGCTTCACCGCTCCAGAAGGTAAGACCATGGGCCACGCAGGCGCCATCGTCTCCGGCTCGGCCGGTACCGCTCAGGCTAAGAAGGAAGCTTTGGAAGCTGCAGGCGTGAAGGTGGGCAAGACTCCTTCGGAGACCGCTCGCTTGCTGCGCGAAGTTTTCGCTGCTCTCTAAGCTGAAGCTAAGTTGAGGGCCTGACTGCAGATCGGTAACGATCCGCAGTCAGGCCCTTTCCGTATTCTGTGAAGATTCTATCGGGTTCGTAGTGCTACGGGAGCCGACCGTAATAGACAGAGTACAAAGCAACGGCCACCGTCCCAGATCTCTGGGACGGTGGCCGTTGGTCAATCAAAAACCAGTGGGTTAGTGGCTCGCTGGTGCCTCATCAAAAAGCGAATCAACGTCAAGATCGGGATTTTCATCCTGAGTTTTCACCAGTTCGACGGCTTCAGCGTCGGTAGCCACCGACGGCATAGAACCCGGAAGTGGTTTGCGTGCTGATTCCTTGAGGAAACACACGGCGATGAAGCCGGCTACGGACATGCCCATCACCCAGAAGGCAGGAGCCAGCGAAGACCCGGACATTGTTACAAGGGCTTGCATGATGAACGGAGCGAAGCCACCAAAAATAGCGACTGCAAAGTTATAAGAGATTCCCATTCCGCCATAGCGCGAAGAGGTAGGGAACAGTGCCGGTAGTGAGGAGGCAAGGTTAGAGACGTAGAACGTTACTGGGATCGCCAGCAGGGCAAGACCAAGCAAGGTGGACCAGATAGCTCCGTGCATCATGAACAAGAACGCCGGAGTGGCTAGTAGCACGGCGGAGACCGAACCGATGAAGAGTACGCGACGGCGCCCGATCTTGTCCGATAAGTGGCCTGCTAACGGGATGCACAAGGACATGCCCACCAGAATGGGCAAGGTCAGCAAGTTACCGTGCACCGGATCATACTTCAGCGTTTGGGTCAGGTACGTCGGCATATAACTGGTTAGTGCGTAGCCTGCGGTGTTTGCGGCTGAAACCAAAACGAAGCCGGTGAGCAGTTCACGCCAGTAGGCTTTGACCAGGTCGATGACACCCTTCGGAGCATCTGCAGAGCTCTTGGCATCCTCGCTGGCACGATTTGCGGCTTCCTGAGCTTCCTTAAACGCCGGAGTGTCCTCGATCTTGGTGCGGAACCACAGGGCGATGACGCCAAGAGGCAAGGCAACTAAGAACGGGATACGCCAAGCGAAGCCTTCCATCACGTCTTCAGTGAGAGTTAGCTGGAGGATCGAGACGAAGGCGGCACCCACGGCAAAGCCCATATACGAGCCGAGATCCAGAAGTGATGCATAGTAACCGCGGCGCTTATCCGGTGCGTACTCGGTGATAAAGGTTGTGGCGCCGGCGTATTCACCACCGGTGGAAAAGCCCTGAATGAGCTTCAGAACGACGAGAAGTATTGGCGCTGCGATGCCCCAAGCCGAGTAGTCTGGCAAGATACCGATGCCAAACGTTGCCAAGGCCATCATGAGGAGTGTGAAGACAAGAATCTTTTGGCGGCCGACTCGGTCGCCTAACTGTCCAAGGATGACGCCGCCTAGTGGGCGTGCCACGAAGGTTACGGCGAAGATTCCAAGGCTAAATAGCGTTTTGAGGGCTGGATCGAGGGTGGCCGGCATGAATAGCTCGCCGATAATTACCGCTAGGTATCCGTAGACCCCGACGTCGTACCATTCCATCAAGTTACCGACAACGGTACCGCCGATTGCTTTTTTGAGCATCGAATCGTCAACAACGTTGACGTCCTCTACCTTCAACCGGCGTTTCCTTAAAAATTTCGGCCCACGAGTATTCGCTGCTTCCATAAGCTTCACTCCTCATATCTTTCTTAATCTTCTCGTATGCTCTAGGTCGCTCAGCTTTCCTGTGCTGAAGGGCTTCGGGGAATCGTGCCACTTGGTGGTCTAGCCTCAGAGACTTTCTGCAGGCTTCAATGACTTCTCCCCAGATCACTGGCGACGATTGCTCAACGAACGATGAAGTGCATAATCGGACAAGCAACAAGACTAGCAAAACGTGAAATGGCACTTGTGCGTGGAGTCAAGTATTTGCAGTGGATTCGGAGGTTAATGCGTCCGAGCCCGAGAGGCTCCAGTGTAGAGCCATGCTCAATGCGTCCAGCTGCAGTTAGGAAGAACCTCGGGGAATATAGCCTGACTAGGCGATTAGTTGCATAATGCAATCGATTTTCGGTGCCAGTTTCACTTCGAAATTTTAGGATCAACCACGTTGAATTACTAGCGTTCCGGAGTGGATGTTAGCCGAGAAACATCAGGTGCAGTGCAGTCCACCTGTGGAGGATTTGCGATATATAACACATATCAAACTGAGGTCTGCGCAGCTTCATGGTCTCGTGGTCGATTTCTGCCACGGCGAATCAAAGTTCAACGATAGTCAATACTTGGGATAACAGGTTGGATACCTGGCGAAAACGTTGAAAAAAAGAAGATTAGCAGTGTTCTAAATTGGGCAGTGCCAAAATCTCCCCACCGTAAGCTCCGGGTATCACCGTTGTACAGGAAGGTTCAGGGCAAAAAGATGCCCCAAGACTGCCTGTAGGTATCTTGGGGCATGCGCTGGGAAGAATACTAGCCGCGTAGGCCAGCCGCCGCGTCGGTGTCGACCCTCAAAAAGGAGGAGCCAATAACAGCGAAGGCTCCCGGAATTAACAACATTCGGTGCTTCGGGTTATAGAAAATCTCCTCGAGCGGCGAAGCGATCACTCGCCGGATTTTTTCTAGGAGCCGTTCGTTGTCTAGGGATAGTCGTTCCTGTTCGGTTTCAATCACCACACGGTCTTGTTCGGTGCTCACCGACGCGCACATCCAGTCGTCACTCGGTGCACTCAGAGTCTCCGATTTAATCAGGGACACGGTTATAACCGCCTTCATCTTGCGTTACGCCACCGGAGAAGACCTCCGAGGCTACTCTCTTTGCTTGCACTCAGTGTGGCAGAGAACACACAACGAGACATATTGAATATAGCGCGATTCGCTGGTAAAAGCCCGTCAAACGGCTCAGATGTAACCAAGCTGTTACTCAAGCAGCCCGCGAATATCCTGAGCCGTCAAAGCCTTGGAAAAACCATCGGCCTCATCCATCACGGTAGAGATCAGCTTCCGTTTGGTGTCCTGCAAGGCCACAACCTTTTCCTCAATGGTTCCCTGAGCAATCATGCGATAGACCATCACCTGACGGGTCTGTCCGATGCGGTGTGTGCGGTCAATGGCTTGAGCCTCTACGGCAGGGTTCCACCATGGATCAAGAAGGAAGCAGTAATCAGCCTCGGTCAGGTTCAAACCGAAACCACCGGCTTTCAGCGAGATCAAGAACAATGGAGCTTCGCCGTCCTTGAACTGCTCGATTACCTTGGCGCGGTTTCGAGTATTGCCGTCAAGATACACATAGGGAATACCCTGCGCTTCTAGCTTCGCGGCAAAGATCTTCAAATAAGAGGTGAACTGCGAGAAGACCAAGGCGCGGTGATTTTCGCTAAGCACATCCTCAAGTTGCTCAAAGAGGGCCTCCAATTTCGACCCTGGAATCTCTGCAAGCTCAGGATCCACAAGTGACGGTTCCAACGCAAGCATTCGCAGGTGAGTGAGCGACTGGAAAATCGTAAAGCGGTTGCGATCCAGGTCTTCAACCAAGTGCAGAATTTTCTGGCGTTCTCGGTTCAGATGAGTGTCATAGACATGCTGGTGTTCATCGCTCAAACGAACCAGGACCTGCTGTTCCTGTTTAGCAGGAAGGTCCAGCACTACAGATTCCTTGGTGCGGCGCAGCATGAATGGCTTCACACGACGCTGTAAAAGCTGCAACGTTTCGCGATCGCCGAGCACCTCGATAGGTCGAGCAAACTGACGGTTGAAACGACTGGAGTTCATGAACAGTGACGGTGAGGTCAGGGACAATAGTGCGCCTAGTTCAGAGAGGTTATTCTCCATAGGAGTACCCGTCACAGCTAGCTTGAAGTTTGTCTGGATATTGACCGCACTGCGGTGAGCCTTCGTTGAGCGGTTCTTCACGAACTGTGCCTCATCGAGAATCAGGCCAGCAAAGCGTTGCCCCTCATAGACTTCATCGTTCAGACGAAGCAAGGTGTAGGTCGTAAGGATGACATCGTAGTTAGCCACCAGTTCTTTTAGCTCATCTTCTGAACCGAAAGTTCCTTCCACCGTGATCACCCTCAAACTTGGGGCGAATCGCTTAATCTCCATCTCCCAGTTCGATACGACCGAGCTTGGAGCGACGACAAGGAATGGTGCGCTCATGCGCTGTGCTGCGGGAAGCGTGGCCATATGCTCTGGGTCGTCCCACAGTTTGCGGGCATGAAGCATCAGCGCAATGGTCTGCAAGGTTTTACCTAGACCCATATCATCGGCGAGGATCCCGCCAAATCCGCCTTGATACAGACGTGCGAGCCATTGGAATCCCTCAACCTGATAAGGGCGAAGCGTAGCGTCAAGGGTGTCTGGTACTTGGGCTTCTTCGCCTTCTGCCACACGTAGCAGCGAGCGCATACGCCCTATAAAGAGATCAGCCCCGTCGATACCTTCAGCCAGCTCATCAAACTCATCAAAGAGTGAAACTTGGAAGACTGAGAGCTTCAAATCCGCGTCTTTTGGTTTGTCATTGAGCGATTGTGCTTCGTCGACAAGCGACTTCAGCTTGGCAAACAGGGGATGGTCCAATGAGAACCAGGTGTTGTCGGGAAGCTTAACCTTCATGGAACCGCTGGTCAGCGCCTCCATGATGGTAGAGAAAGGAACCTCGTGGTCACCAACGGTGATGAGCAAGCCCAAGTCCAGCCAGTCATTACGTTCGTGGCTCACGGCATTGATTTTCAGCTGTGGAAGTTCACGCAGCTGACGGTATACCGGGCGGATTCCTTCCTCAGTAATTTTCATAATGGACAGGCCCCGCAGCGCAGGAAGCAGATCCGAAACGAACGTGATCATATGTTCTCCGGCGAAGAACCTTGACGACAGATCGTGGTTGCTAGTGTCCGTGTGCTTCTCAAAAACGTCGTTAACGGTCCGGTATAACGCTTGCTCGGCCTGCGCATCATATACTTCGTGGTCGTATGGGACCCCCGGGTATCGGACCTGGAAGTAAATGGCGGCCGAATCTTTGACTGTGCCGTCGGCTTGTTCTTCGCGACTGAAATTCACGGTGGCATGAACCTCAGGTGGCGCCAGCGCGGGAAGCACCAGCCCTTCACTAATGCTGCGCAGGCTAAAGCGGCGCGCGAGTCGAGCGTACGACTCGTTAAAGAAGTCCTGCATTTGGTCCGAGGGGATCTGCAGAGGTTCACGATTCTGGAACCAACGGCGGTGCTGGGCAGGGATTATTTCGTCGCTAGGTGCCAACCATATTTGGTCTGGAGCTTCAAGTTCGACGTAAAAACCATGATCAGCGATGGTTCCCGCAGGGGATTCTGCGTTAAGGCTTAAGCTTTGTCCAGCAATGTGTAGCTGGCCAGCAACGTTGAGAGACCGGTCTTCTGTCAGGCTTGCCAGCAGTTCAAACCGAGACTGACGATCAACATTTACAGTGGTCTCGTGGCGGGTGGTAATGAGCTCGATTCCAAGCTCTTGCGCCTCGTCGAGCATTGGCCATAACAAGTTGGAAGCGTACTCGTCTAAAAACAGCCAATCTTCATCGACCTTGAACTGCAGCTGTGTATTGCCCCGGGCCAGGGCTGCAAAGCGAGTAAACCAATGGTGCTGGCCGCGAAGCAAGTTCCAGCCGTAAGTCTTAAAGGCGATGGTGGTCCACCGTAGCTGGCCACGAACCCAGCGACCCTCGGAATTACGCACCATGGGGCGAACGCCTAAGCGGAATCGCTTGTTCCGAGTGGGGTGTGGCACCGAACCGGAGGGCATCCACTGTTGCTGCTGAGAAGTATTTTTAGAGTCAAAAACCATGAACTGCAGGGCCATAGCCACTACAGGATCATTGGGGGAACCTAAAAGTCCCTCGGAAGGTCCTGGCTCCGGTTCCTCAAACCAAGTATTGACCTGAGTCGACCAAGCGGAAGCGGTTCTTTTCGTCTCGGCCATTGAAGGACGTGGTTGGTTCGCAATCTTATTCGCAGTCAGCGCAAGAGCCGCGACATGAGGGCAGACCGATCCTTTGTTACAACTGCAGTCGGTACTTTCCACGGTCCAGCCAGTTGCGCTTCGAACTACGGTGATAGTGGAGACAAACTGCTGGTCATCTTCCAAGATAGTGCCGGAGATGACGCTGCTACTTTCATCAAAAGCGACGTCAACTACCGATTCGTCTTTTTTAGCGAGCTGTTGCCCGAAGAAGAATGGAACGTCGCCCAAGTACGCCAGTAGGTGCCTTGCGTCGATGAGTGGTGGCACAGAATCAGTCATCCTCTCATCGTTTCACGTTCAGCGCGCTGGTGGAAGTTGAGAACCCTAACTGTGAACAATCACCCGTATTCGCGGTAGCTTAGTTACATGTCTCAAGTGTGGCCTTATATCCCCGCCCGTACAGTAAATATCACCACTCTGGTGGAATTCGACAGGCTAGCCGCCGAAGCTCTCGAGACCCAGATGGCACGTGCCAGGAACTGGCGTGTACACCGGGTTGATTTGCAGACAAGAGATTCGCTCCTGGGTACCCTCGATCTAGCCGACTGTCTTTTTATCGATTGTGTGTTCTCCTCCCAGGGGCGTGCTCTGGTTGAAGCTACCGGTGGGCTTTGCATGAGTAGTGGAGTGCAACTGCCTTTTGATATTTCCGAACGCGATTTATATACCCCGTATGAACTGTATTCAGGGATCAAAGAAGTGCCCTATGCGCAGGTACCTGACGCGCAGATATACACCTATTCACAATCTAAACCACCGCTGAAATTTGCTACCGACGACACCGCTATGGCTACCACATTGCATGACCACCATATTGGGCAGGCAATGATAAATGCGGTGTACGACGGAGTTTTCGCCAACACCCCGATGATTGGTGTCATGGGTGGGCATGCGGTACAACGAGGAACCCAAGAATTTGCCGATGCCGTTCAGCTTGGGACCACTCTCACGCGTAAGGGTTACTCGATTGTGACCGGTGGGGGCCCCGGTGCGATGGAAGCAGCTAATGCAGGTGCTTGGCTTGCCGATTATGAGCCCCAAGACATCGTTGCCGCCTTGGATATTTTGGCGCAGGCACCCGACGCTATCCGCCATCGCACTATGTGGGCGCGCGCGGCGGTACGAGTGCGTGAGCAATTTCCTAGCAAGAATCATTCGTTGGGCGTGCCCACCTGGTTCTATGGACATGAGCCACCAAACCTCTTTGCCACACATATTGCCAAGTTCTTCACGAATTCCATTCGCGAAGCGATCTTGCTCGAACAATCAAACGGCGGAATCATAGTGTTGCCAGGCGCTGCCGGGACCGTCCAAGAAATATTCCAAGATGCCTGCGAGAACTATTATGCGACCGGTGCGCGCGTCACCCCTATCGTTTTGGTCGGAGAAAAACATTGGCGCGAAGAACTACCGGTCTGGCCACTGCTCCAAGCGCTGGCAGTTGGCCGGGCCATGGAAGACCGAATTGCGTTGGTAGACACCGTGGACGAAGCGGTCGCATTCATTGAAACCATGACCCCGTTGCGTCGCCGCACACGGTTCTAAAAAAGCTTCTGGCCGCAGCCACCTTGGGCGGCGGCCAGATAGGCAGTGAGCGCTACGCTACCGAGGTTCCAAAGAGCAGACCCAGACAGTACGTAACCGCAGCAGCACCCAAACCAATGGCGAGCTGGCGCATGCCACGTTTTACTGGGGAAGCCCCGGAGAGCAAACCAACGATACCTCCGGTGAGAAGCAACGCAATGCCGACCAAGACCACGGCAACAATCACCGCAGGAAGACCGGAGAGTCCAAAGATATAGGGAAGAATTGGGATGACTGCGCCAGAGGCAAAGAACATAAAGGAAGACATGGCCGCTCCCGGAGCCGAACCAAGTTCCTCATGTTCGCGTTCAAGTTCAGCCGAGCGCACTTCCGGGTGGAGCGAGAACGAGGGGTTGCAGTCACAGGTGAACAGACCCATGCGTTCGGCGGCACGGTGCTCTGCATCCTCATCATTCATTCCTCGGGCCTTATAAATCAAGACCAATTCGTTCGCGTCCAAATCTAGATTCTGAGCCGCAGAGAGTGTGACCTGAGTGGGACGTGATGCGGAGAGCAGCTCGCGCTGGGAACGCACCGAGACGAACTCGCCGGCTGCCATGGACAGCGCACCTGCCAGCAAACCGGCAATACCGGAGAAGAGCACAAACGAAGACGCCACCCCGGTAGCGCCAATACCCATAACCAACGCCAAATTTGAAACGAGACCATCGTTGGCTCCGAAAACTGCTGCGCGGAAGTTGCCAGATAGTCGGGTGCGACCCGCGGTTGCCAAGGCCCGAACAACCTCCTCATGGACCTGTTCATCTGCAGCCATTTGCGGGGCCGCATCTTGATCGGTGGCGTAAGGAGAATTTCCTTCGGCGCGCTGGGCTAGCGCCAGGACAAAGACGGAACCAAAATGGCGGGCCATGAAACGCAACATAGTCCGTCGCAACGAGGGGCGGACCGGGCGGGCGTGTTCGCCTAGTTTTGCACGCCAGTAGTTTTCATGGCGTTCTTCGGCTTCCGCCAGTCCGCGCAGAATCTGGTGTTCTTGCCCGGTGCGTTTTACCGCTAGTTCACGGTAAATCGCACCTTCGGCGACTTCGTCGGCCATATATTTACGCCAACGACGTATTTGTACCTTGGTGGGCTGGGGTGTTGAGCTTTGGGTCATCACGGGGATGAGTCTCCTGAGACAGAGTGGATCTAGCGGGCAGGCTAATGATCCGAGGTAGGTTCAACTGTTCAGTTTAGTGAGCGAAGTGAAAGCTGGGAATTTGGCAAGGCTAAATACGTGGGGGATACCGTGATTATGCCCGGTGACGGCGATAAAAACAGAGAGTTCTTCTCGGGACACATCAAAACTGGGGGTTCGTACGGTACGAGTCAGGGATTCGGCCAGCCGTCGAGGATTGGTGACAAAATAACTAACCCAGAGACCATGCAGTGGAAACTGCACTTGACCGGTTTGCAGATCGATAATCGGAAGAACATTGATACTCATGGCAACACGTACCCTCAAGAGAGCTCTTGCCCGCAGCCGGTCGGCGCACGGACCGCTTCTTCATCCGAACCACCCATGAACCTGGGGTTGGTGCGCGGCCAGTCGGAGCTTGGCGCCGCATCTCGTGAAGCAACATTACGATGCTACACCGACCAGCTGCGCCCACGTAGTGCTACGTAATACTAGGTTTACCGGCCCTGCGCTCGCCGAGGACGAACCGCTCAGCGCTCTACTTACGCTGGACTACCTCTTGCGAAAGCTGTTGCAAATGCGAATATTGCTCTTGCCATTGAGCGGAACTGTAACTTGGGAGATTTAGAGCCTGTTCACGAAGGCCGACCTGACCGTCGAGCAGCTCACGAACTATATCAAGCTGTCCGGCGTGCCTGGAGGTCTCCGCGATCATATGCACGATGAGATGTTCTACGGTGCTGTGGCGATGAATGGACCACCAAGGGATGACGGCCGGAGAAGCTAACTCTAAATTATCCAACGCCGCTTCGGCGAAGGCGACGGATTTTCGGTACAGCTCTAGCACGTCTTGAACCGAATAATCTGCCGGAGGCAAAAAATCGATTTGTGAATCCTCACTTTGCAGCAATTCGAGTACATGATCATCGTTAGGGAGTAGCCCCAAGCATTCACCAAAGTAACCATATTCGGTCACAGCTAGGTGGTGCACGATGCCAAGCATATGGGTGCCGGTAGGCGTCATCGGACGGCGGGCCAATTCTTCGCTCAGCGCCTCGCACTTCCAAAGCACGGTGCTACGTGCCTCATTTAAATAGGCGCGAAGCCTTTGGGCGGACGGATCATTGATGGTGTCCATGCGCCGAGTCTAATTTCAGTCGCGTCCAATGGACAGGGCTGAAACGACATTAAGATCGTGAGGTTATCTGAACAGCGACTGCTTAAGTCGGGGCCCGGTTGCATATTGGTAAACTTGCCCAATGTAAGGGTCGGATCAGAATGGTTTGGCCACATCTGTGACCGAGGACCACCAACCCGTGGCGTCTTGGCAACAAAAATGGTGGGAGCTCATGAAAACACTGCCCGTAGAACCCACCGGCGCAGCGATCAATATTGGCGCCCGTTTGCGAGGCGTACGACAAACGCGCCGGCTAACAATCGACCAAGTCGCCGAAATGTCTGGGCTGACTAAAGGTTTCTTGTCTCGGGTCGAACGGGACCTGACAAGCCCATCCGTGTCGACATTGCTCAAGCTCTGCGATGTGTTGGGAATAGAAATTGGCCAACTTTTTTCTGTGCCCGAAACAAAACTAGTCAGGCTTCAAGAAGCACCACGCATTGCCCTAGGTGGTGAGGGAATCACCGAACAACTTGTCACCCCACGCACCGAAACACGTGTGCAAATGATTAGGGCCGAGGTTGCGCCACAGGGTTCGGGTGAAGCCGAACTATATTCGGTGGACTGCAAGGTGGAAGTGCTTCATGTGATTTCTGGCGGATTCACTTTGGTGTTGCCCGAGGACCGTATCGAATTGCACGCAGGAGATACCGTGACTTTTCCGGGCCGCGAGCCACACAGCTGGGAAAATACGACTGATCAGACAGCCGTAGTCACGTGGACTCTCTTACTCTGAATGACAGTGAGCGGTTCGTTCGGGAAAATTTTAGCCACGAGCGGCTGACCGTTTTAGCTAGATAAATTTCAAAGCGTATCCTTGAAATAGTGTCAACAACGTTAATCGACGCCGCTAAATAACCGAAGGGAGCTCCGTGACGGAAAGTGAGCCACGGGCTGAACAGTCGGAACTACGCTCTGCCAATTGGTGGATGTCTGCAATTCTCGGTGTCCTCATTGGTGTGACCATGACGTTGATTCGCACCCAACGTAATTTTTTCATTCTAGGTGCCGCGATTCTTGCCGGCGTAATCTTAGTGTTGGGACTTCGCACTATTTATCGGCGCTCACGCTACCCACAGATGGCTCAGGCTAAAACTTCATGGGTTTATGGGCTTTGGGCCGTGTTGTTGCTGGTGCTTGCTGGCCCGGTACAGCTCATATACGTGGCGGACGAACTCGACGAAATTGCCATCAAGTCGTTAGTTCTCTCGGTGGGTTTCACCCTGGGGTTCCATGAAGTGGACCGGGCCATAGTTGATAGCAGTAAGAAGTCCTTCAAAGCTTAAACGCTAGGCAGTGCTCACTCATAGGGAGGATGCGATGTCCGCCGAGAACCTCGCGATCGGAATCGACATCGGGGGAACTAAAATTGCCGGGGGCATAGTAGATGGTAATGGCCAGATCCTGCGCCGAAGTTTCCGTCCCACTCCGGGGCAGAATGCAGCCTTGACCGAAGATGCTATCGCCGCCGTAGTTAACGAGCTGAGCGATGGTAACCAGCAGCTACCAGTAGGTATCGGAGCCGCCGGGTGGATCAATCGCAGTGGCTCTCACGTTCTTTTCTCGCCTCATCTTGCCTGGCGCGATGAGCCGGTGCTAGAACGTCTCGAAGCAAAAATGAACCGCAAGGTCAACTTAAACAATGACGCGGATGCCGCTGGATGGGCGGAACACCGTTTTGGTTCCGCGCGCGGCGAAGAGCTCAGTGTTTGCCTAACTCTCGGCACCGGCATTGGCGGCGCAATTATTTTTGATAATCGAATTTTACGGGGCAGCTTTGGTGTTGCCGGCGAGTTCGGTCATCAAACCTTAGTAGTCGAGGGGCATCGTTGCCCCTGTGGCAACCGTGGGTGTTGGGAGCAATATGCCTCAGGTAACGCGCTGGGACGCGAAGCCGCAGAGCTTGTCCGGCTCAATTCTCCCCGAGCGCATAATCTTCGTGAGGCCTGCTCCGCGGACCCAGCGCTGGTCACGGGCGCGATGGTGACATCTTTGGCCGCTAATGGCGATCTCGCCTGTATGGAACTCATTGAAGAGATGGGAGGTTGGTTGGGAATGGGAATCTCAAACCTTGCAGCAGTTCTGGATCCTGGTGTCGTGGTGATTGGAGGGGGACTGGGATCCGCTTCTACTTCCCTGATTGCAACGGCCGAGGCGACGTACCGCAAACTCCTTCCGGGACGTGGATACCGCCCCTACGCCCGCATTGTCCGTGCGCAACTCGGCGCGGATGCAGGGTTGATCGGTGCCGCGGATTTAGCACGACATGACCGCTAAATAGCTTACAGCTGGGCAAAACGGCCAGTAGTTCAGATGTGTTATCCAAGATAGAATCTCAGTCTTTTCGCAGGGTGATCCACCTCGTTTTCCCGAAAGGTGTGGTCGTGGCGTCGACTGCGTGACGAGCAGAATTTTCCAAAGCAGGAAATTATGAACGTGGCTAAAAATTTACCTAGTTGAGTGTTTGAGAGTCTCACTTTCCGTTAGAACGGGAGGGTGGGGCTCTCATTCTTCACAAACGTGCCTCATTATGGACGAATACACCTTGACGGTAGGCGTGCCAATAAATAGCATGGGAGGAAACTCATGTTTCATATTAGGCAACTCTTGATTGGGTGTGCCGGGAGGAAGCGTTCATGAAAGAAGTACGGATCGAAGAAAATGGGAACATCGGCCCCATCAATGCCGCCGTCATTCCCCGTTACGCAGGCGGTGGAACCTACGCACGGTTGCCACGCCTAGATCAGGTATCAAAGTCCGATATTAAAATTGTTGGCGTTCCCTTTGACACCGGTGTTTCTTACCGCCCTGGGGCCCGCTTCGGCGCAAACCACGTGCGTGAATCGTCGCGATTGATCCGTCCCTATAACCCAGCCGTCGACGTTTCACCTTTCGCTTTGAGCCAGGTCTCCGACGCTGGAGATATGGCAGTCAACCCGTTCAATATCAATGAAGCCATTGAAACAATCGAACACAACGCACTAGAACTGACCGAGGATGGTGCAACTTTGGTGACTATCGGTGGTGATCACACCATTGCGCTGCCTTTACTGCGTGCCGCTTCGCAGCGCGCTGGGGCACCGGTAGCAATGTTGCACTTCGATGCGCACTTGGACACCTGGGATACCTACTTCGGCGCCGAATATACCCACGGCACACCATTCCGTCGCGCTGTCGAGGAGGGCATCCTCGATACTGAGGCGATCTGCCATGTGGGAACCCGCGGTCCTCTCTACGGTAAGAAAGACCTCGAAGATGACAAGCGTTTCGGTTTTGGCATCGTTACAAGCTCAGATGTCTACTATCAGGGCGTTAAAGAAATTGTTGCTAAACTGCGTGATCGTATCGGCAATCGTCCGCTCTATATCTCAGTAGATATCGACGTTCTTGACCCAGCACATGCGCCTGGCACCGGCACGCCAGAAGCCGGCGGTATTACTAGCCGCGAACTGTTGGAAATCTTGCGCGGCTTGCGTGGACTGAAAATTGTGGGCGCCGATATTGTTGAGGTGGCACCTGCCTATGATCATGCAGAGCTCACAGGCGTTGCTGCCTCGCACGTCACCTATGACCTGATCAGCCTGATCAGTGAATACCGTCAGCTGAATGGACAGAACAACTAATGAGCAACGAAGTGCAGCGTAACGGTGGTGACCTCGTTGTTGAAACGCTCAGTGCTCTCGGAGCTAAAACGGTCTTCGGGATTCCCGGGCAACATGCGTTGGGTCTTTTTGACGCGTTGTCTCGTTCCAATCTGCAGTTCATTTCTTCGCGGGTGGAAAACAACTCTGCATTCGCCGCGGATGGTTATAGCCGCGCCACCGGTGAGGTAGGAGTACTTTTCCTTTCCACGGGCCCCGGCGCACTGACCTCTCTGGCAGGGTTGCAGGAAGCCTATGCCACCGGTGTGCCAATGGTGGTTATTGCAAGCCAGATCCCGCTGGATGGCTTAGGTGCACGACGTAAAGGCATGTTGCACCAACTTGATGACCAGAAGGCCTCGGCTGCGAACGTCACCAAGTTCCAGCAAACGGTGCATCACGCCTCCGGCATACCTTCGGCGATCCAAGACGCTTGGGCGCAGGCGGTAACCGTGCCAATGGGACCGGTGTGGGTTGAAGTGCCGCAGGACGTCTTACTGGCACCGGTCTTTGTTCCACCCGTGCATGATGCCTTGGCCGAGGCTTATGAGCACCCACCCCGGGTAGAACTGATTGACGAGGCAGTTCGCTGGCTCTCAGATGCTAAACGACCAGTCATCGTCGCCGGTGGTGGAGTGCGACGGGCCGGAGCGGAAAGCGAACTGCTCCAGGTCGCCGAGAAGCTTAATGCCCCAGTGCTGTGTACTCCTGGAGGTAACGGTGCGTTCCCATGGGAACATGAGCTTTCTTTGCAGTCTTGGGTAGAAGACCGATACGTCACCGAGGTCTTGGAAGACGCAGACGTCTTGGTCGTTGTGGGCTCATCACTGGGCGAAGTGTCCAGTAACTACTTCACTCTGGCTCCTCGTGGACACATGATTCAAATCGATGCCGAGCCACGGGTGCTTGAGTCAAACACCCCGGCCCTGGGAATCCGCGCTGATGCCAAGACTGCTTTGGAATTCCTGGTCTCGAAACTCAACACAACTCAACTGTCTAGTAGCCCTGACTGGCACGGACAAAGTCCAGCGCAGCTGGTCGCTCAAACCCTGGGCAAGGTGCAGAACCGACTGCGAGGCCAAGGGCTGGATCTCGAGCAGAAGTTCATGGCCGATATCCGCGAAGCGGTGCCAGCGGATATGCAGACCTTCTGGGATATGACGATTGCGGCCTATTGGGGCTGGAGCTGCTGGGATTCTCGCGATGGTGAATTCCACTCGGCGCAGGGTGCCGGTGGATTAGGGTTTGGGTTCCCTTCGGCCATTGGCGGTTCCATTGGCCTGCAAATCAAGGGCGCCTCGGCCGCGCAAGCGCGAGTTCTTGCGGTATCGGGCGATGGTTCATCTATGTATTCAATTGCTGAGCTTGCCACCGCGAAGCAACACAACGTGCCTGTGACATGGCTAATCGTTGACGATGGCGGGTACGGAATTCTACGCGAATATATGGAAGGTGCCTTTGGCAAGGCAACAGCTACCGAGCTAACCCGGCCCGATTTTGTGGCGCTGGCTCAATCCTTCGGAGTTCCAGCGCGGCTGGTGGAAGCGGATCAGATTGGTGAGGCGCTACGTGAATCATTTGCGGGCGAAGGGCCTAATGTGATCGTTGTACAGACGCTTCTGCGCATGTTCGCGCCGACCCACCTAGGGGAATAGCACATAGTTTCGGCGCCCTCGAAAGGGGGCGCCGAAGGTGTCTGAGCTAATGCGTGAAGTGGTAAACCACTCCGAATAGCAATGTGGAGACGCCCATGCTTATACCGATGAGCAGTGGCTCCCAGTCCAGAGACTGAATCGCCAACATCACTGCGAAGGCCGTGAAGAGCAATATTGCCCCAATACCTCCGAAGATCACCCCTCCGCCACCATGATGCTGCACGGCGGAATGTGCAGTCCTTTGGATATGTGGTGTCATGCCCTCATGGTACGACCGAAGCCAGCGGAATTACCCTGCTTTGGCAAATAGTTCGATATTGTCAGATTTGATTGGAGCGCGTCTGAGTGCGCAGCTGATGTACTCGCAACGCCGCATTGTTTAATGATTCGTAATTAGCTCCGGGGCCTTGGGCGATGAACCCATCGCAGAAGTGATCGGCAGCTACCTGTTTACCGAAAGCCAAACCTTGATAAGTCCCTCCAGCCATCCGAATTAGGTGTGCTCCGGCTGCGATGTCCCACGGTTTGGTATCAAAACCGATACTAGCGTCACACCATCCAGCCGCCACATGCGCGAGCCCCAGCGCGGCCGACACTTTGCGACGTACCGTGGCAAAGTCTTGAATCCATGCTCCGAATACTTCCAAAGCCAGCGGTCCATCCTTAAACAGGGATTCTGCGCCCGGGTAGTCGGTCATCAGATTTGCGCGTGCCTGCTCGGGACGTTGGCTCGGGGTAAGGCGCTGGTTGTTGAGGTATGCAGCCTCGGAGTTAGCGCTAAATTGATCTCCAGAGATCGGGTCGACAATCACCGCGGCAACCAACTGATTGTCGATGGCCGCAGCGATAGAGACGCAGAAAAACGCGATGCCGTGTACGAAGTTGCTGGTCCCATCGATCGGATCAACGATCCACTGCACTTGAGCGGCCGCCGGTGTTCCCGAATCCATGTCGATATTTTCTTCACCAAGAACCCAAGAGCCCGGAAAAGCGGTACGCAGCGAGTTGGTGATGATCTCCTGGCTTTGCTTGTCCACGGCGGTGACTAGATCATGACTGTTAGTTTTCTCTTCGAAGGTGATTTTGTTGCGAAATGCACCTTGTATTGCGGGCGCCGCCTGCAGTGCGGCGTTCAGCGCCGTGAGTCGAAGAGTCTCAGCCAGTTCCGGCATTGAAGCTATTTTGTGTGAGGTCACGGTTTAACCCTACTCGGTGCGCGGTCACCGGTTTGTTTGTGGGGTTATTGAAGACCGAACAGTTAGACTTCCAGTATGAGTAGCATGCAACCGATTTTGCCCAAAGAGTCATTGACGGATCAAGTCACTACGAAGATTCGCGCGGCGATTGTGTCCGGTGAAATGACGCCGGGCAATCATTACTCGGCGATTGCTATTTCTGAGAAGCTCGGAGTTTCGCGTACTCCGGTACGCGAAGCGTTGCAGTTGCTCGAAAAGGAAGGCATTGTGACCGTCGCGAAAAATCGTGGTGTGCGCGTGAATCAGATTTCCTTGGACGACATTGTCGAGGTATTCCAACTTCGTTTGGTTGTGGAGCCCCCGGCCGCGGCCCGTGCGGTACTCAACGCCAGCGAGGCTGATCTTGAGATTTTACGCGAACTGCACCACGAAATGATCTTGGTGGGGCAGACCGGGGACGGGCGTGCCACCTTAGAGGCGGATAAAAAGTTCCATCTTTACTTACTCGGGCTGGCGCGTAACGCGAAACTTGACGGCATTGTCGGGGAACTGCGCAATTTGGTGTTGGCCCATGGGCAGGTCACGATTCCACAGGCCCGAACGAGCCAAGATCTAGCCGGTGACCGCGATGAGCTCATGAACGCAATCCTGAAACGCGATCCATCCGGTGCGCAGATCGCCATGCAAAATCACGTTTTGCGCACCGCGCAGATGCTCGTGCGAGCGGTGTGCGCGCGCACGCCAGGGCTGAATGATGAGCAGTACCTGTCTCGGTTGGAAGAGCTCATCTTTTAGCCTCGATTATTCCCCGTGCTATTGAACACTGGAACTAATTGCCATACAGTTGCATGCAACATGTAACTGTTCATTTTGGGATTAGATCGTAGGTGGCTCATGGCTCAACCAATGCAAGGAGTTAAGGTCGTAGACCTGTCACGGATCCTTGCCGGTCCGTTATCTACCATGACGCTGGGCGACTTCGGGGCCGAGGTGCTGAAAATTGAAAGTCGCGCGGGAGATGAAACACGCGGGTGGTTGCCGCCTGTCACCAGCGATGGTGTGAGCACGTACTACTCGGCGGTGAATCGTAATAAGCAGGCAATTATCGTCGACTTCAAGAACTCCGACGAACTGCACGAACTACGCAAGATTATTGACGACGCAGATGTGCTCGTACAAAACTTTCGTCCCGGTGTGCTCACCCAATTCGGACTTGACTACGAATCTGTCAAGGAAACGAACCCCCGCCTAGTGTATTGCTCGATTTCCGGATTCGGTGACCGGGCAGGTGCCAGCCTTCCTGGGTTTGATCTTCTGGTTCAGGCTGTCGGAGGACTGATGAGCATCACCGGAGAACCCGAGGGGACACCGAGCAAAGTAGGTGTGGCTTTGGTTGATGTGCTTGCCGCCCAGAATGCGACAACCGGAATCCTGCTTGCCCTGCGCGAACGCGAGCAAAGCGGCCTAGGGCAAAAGGTAGATATTTCGCTGATGACATCCATGCTGGCAGGACTCACGAATCAAGCCAGCAGTACCGTAGCGACTGGTGAGTCGCCGCCACGCTTGGGCAATGCACATCCGAGTATCGCGCCGTATGAAACCTTCGCAACAGCGGACGGAGTGATGGTGATCGCTGTCGGAAATAACCGCCAATTCTCGGCTCTGGTTTCAGAACTAGGGGTGCCTGAGCTTGCCAGTGACAAACGTTTTGTTGAAAACCTGGAGCGTGTAAAACATCGACGAGAGCTCAAGGAGCTCATTGAAGAAATCACGGTTCAAGACAGCGCCATCCGCTGGACAAGTCGCCTAATGCAGGCTGGAGTTCCAGCAGGCAAGGTCAACTCTGTCGCAGAAGCCTTAGAGCTCGCGGTAACGCTCGGGCTGGAACCTTTGGTGAGTATCGAGGACTCAGCTACCGGACGGCGTTCAACGCAGGTGGCAAGCCCGATTAACCTCTCGCGAAGTAAAGCAGAATACCGTCTTGTGCCCCCTGCCTTAGGCGAACACCAGCAGACTTTTCTTGGCACCGCCAAACTCTAAAGGAGATAATTCCATGAATGATTCACTATCGACCGCTGCCCTAGACCCAGCCGATCTGATCAACTTTGATGCGTTACTCAGCGGTGAAGAACTCGCCTTACGAAACAACGTGCGCTCATTTGTTAATGAAAGCATCAAGCCGAATATTGCCAACTGGTATGAAAATGCCATTTTCCCCTTGGAAATCGTACCGGAGATGGCGAAGCTAGGCCTGCTTGGAATGCACCTTGACGGCTACGGCTGTGCAGGACGTTCAGCCGTTGAATATGGTCTAGCTGGTGCCGAATTGGAAGCCGGAGATTCCGGACTGCGCACCTTCGTCTCGGTCCAAGGATCACTGGCCATGAGCGCCATTTACAAGCACGGTTCGGAGGAGCAAAAACAAGAATGGTTGCCACAGATGGCAGCGGGCCAAGCGATTGGCTGTTTTGGTTTGACCGAGCCGACCGCGGGTTCGGACCCTTCTAGCATGACAACGTTCGCCCGCCGGGATGGGGATGATTGGGTACTAAATGGCCTGAAGCGTTGGATCGGCCTAGCCAATGTTGCCCAGGTGGCGGTAATTTGGGCACAGACCGACGAAGGTATCCGCGGATTTGTGGTGCCTACCAAGACTGCTGGTTTCAAGGCCACGCCCATTGAACCTAAACTTTCAATGCGTGCCTCTGTCCAGTGTGAAATTGAAATGACCGACGTTCGTCTGCCAGCAACCGCAGTGCTTCCCAACGTGGTCGGACTTAAAGGCCCATTCTCTTGTTTAAATGAGGCTCGCTACGGAATTATCTGGGGTGCTATGGGCGCTGCACGTGACTCCTTTGAAGTAGCGTTGAAATATTCGCAAGAACGATTGCAGTTTGATAAGCCGCTGGCTGGCTACCAAATGACACAGCAGAAGCTGGTTGATATGGCTTTGGAGATTAACAAGGGCTTCCTGCTGGCTCTTCATATTGGACGTCAGAAGGATGCCGGAGCTCTAGATCTGCATCAGATTTCCGTGGGCAAACTCAATAACTGCCGTGAGGCCATCGCAATCTGTCGAGAAGCTCGAACGATTTTGGGCGGTAACGGCATTACCTTGGACTACTCGCCATTGCGTCATGCCAACAACCTAGAATCCGTGCGTACCTACGAAGGAACCGATGAAGTGCACACGCTGATACTGGGTAATAAGCTTACCGGCATTCCGGCCTTCCGCTAAAGATCTTCTGTACAAGAAAAGCCAAAAAATATGACACAGCAGACCGCAGCAACTCTCCACCAATTCATAAATGGCCACTGGATCCCCGGCAATGCCGACGAGCTCGTTTCGACCAGTGCGGTCGACCCAGAGATTCGTGTGGCCTCCGGAAAAGCCGCAGATACCGCACAGGTCACCGAGGCTTTCATAGCAGCTGAGGGTGCCAGAGCTAGCTGGTCCGCCATGCCAATGGCCGAACGCGCAGGATATCTCCTTAGAGCCTCGGCTTACCTTAATGAGCACGCGGAGCAATTTGGAGCCGAGCTGGCTACAGAAGAGGGCAAGACTCTGCCCGAAGGGATAGGCGAGGTACGTAGGTCAGGACAAATACTGTCCTATTACGCAGCGGAGTCTGAACGAACCAGCGGAAGTACCTTCCACTCTCCCCGGGTGGGAGAACAGATCCTGGTGTCCCATAAGCCTTTGGGTGTGGTGGGTATCGTAACCCCGTTCAACTTCCCGATAGCTATCCCCGCATGGAAAATTGCACCGGCACTGATTTTTGGAAACACCGTCGTGTTCAAACCTGCAAGTCTCGTCCCATTGTTGGCGACGCGGTTGGTTCAGGCATTCGAACATGCGGGCCTGCCGGAGGGAGTGCTTAATCTGATCATCGGTCCTGGCTCGCTGGGGGACTCAATAATGGATCAGCCGCAGCTAGCAGGCTTGTCGTTCACTGGGTCTACAGGTGTTGGACGCAAACTTTGTGCACTGGGAGCTGCTCGAGGGATACCGGTGCAAGCAGAAATGGGCGGTAAAAATGCCTCGGTAGTGCTTGCCGATGCGGATCTGGACCTTGCCAGCGAACAGGTGCTGTTCGGCGCTTTTCGATCCAGCGGACAAAAATGCACCGCCAGCAGCAGGCTCATCCTCGATGAGTCTATTGCCGATGAATTTCTGAGAAAACTCATCCTACGATTGTCCCAATGGGTTACCGGTGACCCGCTGGACCCAGCAGTACACATGGGCCCCGTCGTTGATATTAGATCAGCCAACGCTGTCCGGAACGGGATTAAGAAGGCGAAGTCTGAAGGCGCCGAGGTCATTTTTGAAGGTATCGCCCCGAAGTGTGCAACGTATATCGCGCCCACAATTCTGGGTATCAGCAATGATGTCCGAGGCCGAGAAAACACGGCATGGCGCGAAGAATTTTTCGCCCCGGTACTCACCTTATTGCGAGTCTCGGGAACCGAAGAAGCTTTTTTCGCTGCCGAGGACTCAGAATTTGGGTTGAGCCTAGCCTTGTTCACCCGAGATTTAGCTACGGCTATCGATGCGCAGCAACGCCTGGATGTCGGCATTCTCCATGTGAACTCGGAGTCTGCCGGAGCCGATCCGCATGTACCGTTTGGTGGCGCCAAAGCTTCGGCCTATGGTCCGAAAGAGCAAGGAGCAGCGGCGAGAGAGTTCTATACTCACACCACGACAGTTTATTTACGAGGTTAGGAAGAAGGAACGTTGAGTATCAACAATATTCTTGTCATTGGCGCCGGCACCATGGGACGTCAGATTGCCATGAGCTGTGCCCTGAGCGGCTTCAGCACAATCTTGCAGGATATCTCCGACTCGACCTTGCGAGCGGCTCGCACCGAATTGGAAAATTGGGCGGCTGGGAGAATCTCAAAGGGTAAGTTGCGCGCTGAAGACGTTGAACTGGCCCTATCTCGACTGACCCAATCCACCGAATTAGCTACCAGTGCGGCTCGGTCGGATCTCGTGATCGAGGCTGCAACCGAACGGCTGGATATCAAGCGCGCCATCTTCGCCGAGTTGGGCGAGCATGCACCAGCCCACGCAATTCTTGCAACGAATTCGTCGACCTTGGCATCATCCCATGTGGCTGAAGCTAGTGGTCGGGCGGCCCAAGTTTGCAACATGCACTTCTTCAATCCGGCTCTGGTGATGAAGTGCGTGGAGATTGTGCGAAATGCGCAGACTAGCGACGCGACGATTGCTACGGTCACAGAGGTGGCACGAGCATTAGGCAAGGAACCGGTGCTGGTGAATAAAGAGGTTCCAGGGTTTATCGCGAACCGTATGATGGGCGCTATTCAGCAAGAAGCCCTGGACCTGGCATCGAAAGGGGTAGCGAGCATCGAAGATATTGATACCACAGCTCGTACCGCACTAGGTCATCCTATGGGCCCCTTTGAACTGATGGACCTGGTGGGTTTGGACGTTATTGATTTCATCGCGCAGGCAACCTACGCGGAAACTGGTGAGCCGAGCGATCAACCGCATCCGATGATCACCGAAAAGGTCGGCGAGGGAAAGCTCGGACGTAAGAGCGGTCAAGGATTCTACCTCTACGACCAAGAGAAATAGCGTTCGTACTGGTTGTGATGCCCGATGCCTAGGGCGGCCATCACAACCATCACTTGCGTGTATTTAGTGAGACGCTAGATCATTTCTGGTTGTTCGCCCAGAATAAAGTGTCGTCCCGAAATCGAGTCGACGGTAACTCTGATCCAGAAATCTTTGACCGTCTGAGCCCACGGGGTGACGCCACTTTCACGCGCCTCATTGATATCGGCTTCGTGTTCTAGGATTTCCGCGGTCCCATGGACTACTACGGACCAAGCCTCATCAGATAAGATTCCATCCGCCTCCAACGCGATGGAAGAATTAACCACCATCGAGGCGAGCTTATTGCCTGGCGCGGTTCGAAGATAGATATTTCCCTTATGAACCGCGTAATTTACGGGGACGATATCGATCATCCCTGCAACAGTGGTGGCTACTCGGCCATGTGCTGTATGCGTGAGTAGTTCCCAAGACTGTTCATCGTTGAGCACCAATACGGGTGCACCGGTTTCGTGGTCGAATCTCATAACCTAAGTTTTCTACGTTATGTAGAAAAAGGCAAGAGGGTAGCGGCTTTTGTTTTGAGGCTTACCGAAGCCGTTGAACGTGAAAGACTAGGAATATGAGCCATGCTGCAAATGATGGGGTCGCGCGCCACGTAGCGTCGCGTATTGAAGATCAGTTCCTGCAATTTCGGGCACGCCGAGCCATAGACAAGGGTCTAGACCCAGTAATCCTTCCCTATAACGGATATGGCTACGCCTCTACAAACGGTGGATGGGTGCGTGTCCTGGCACGAGTCGTAATGGCTAAACCCGGCGCCTTTGAAGGTGGAAAGCATAAAGCCAAAGTTGTCGAAGATGGTATCCGTGGTTTTCGAAACTTCACTTCCGCGGTACTACCTTTCGGTAAGGTCACGGTATTAGCTGCCGGCCAACACTTCGAAGTTCACGCAGATCGTGGTGGGGTCCTCGACGTTAAGCTCGCGGTCGATCTGCCGGTTGGGTGGAACGATATTGAACTGATCGCGCACAATGGGCAATCGGCGACCGCGCAGGTTCTTGTGATCGACGAGAAACAGCGCTTTGGCATTATTAGCGACGTTGACGACACCGTTGTGGTCACCGCATTGCCTAGACCTCTCCTCGCGGCATGGAATTCATTTGTTCTTTCCGAACATGCCCGCGTTGCGACACCTGGCATGGCGGTAATGATGCAACGTGTGCTGGCTGAGCATCCTACGAGTCCCACGATTTATCTGTCCACCGGTGCGTGGAATGTCGCGCAGACTTTAGAGAGATTCATATCGCGCAATCTTTATCCGCGAGGACCATTACTGTTAACGGACTGGGGACCTACCGATCGCGCGTGGTTCCGTAGCGGTATGCAACATAAAGTTGATCAGTTGCGTAGGCTCGCCGAAGAATTTCCCAACATCGAGTGGATGCTCATCGGTGATGATGGGCAGCATGATCCGACAATCTATGCTGAGTTTGCGCGTCGCTATCCGGAGCATGTGCGCACCATTGTCATTCGTCAGCTGACCCCTTCAGAAGCAGTGCTTGCAGGTGGCCGTTCGACGGATCTACGACGCACCACGCCTGGTATTCGCTGGACCTATGAACCAGATGGATCGCAAATTCTTGAACAGCTATCTGAGTACAAATTGATAAGCCCTGAAGAACGCATGCCGGAGGCGAACTGATGACCGGTTCTGTTTTGCGTGTAGAGATACCCATGCGTTGGGGTGACATGGATGCATATGGCCATGTCAACAACGTAAATTTGATCAGGCTTATGGAGGAAGCGAGGATCGCTGGATTTGGGGTGCCAGGGGGCACCGGCGCACCGGGCGTTATGCCGAAAGTAAATATTTTTTCCGCGGTTCCCGACGGCGTGCAGATTCTTGTAGTGGAGCACCGGGTGCGGTATTCCAAACCCTTAGAATACCGAAATGTTCCGGTCAACGTTGATTTGTGGGTAGCTAATATCAAACCTGCAAGCTTCGATATCTGTTATGAATTTCGAGATCCGGTGAGTGATCACGTCTGCGTTAAGGCGCTAACGACGCTTGCCTACTTCGATCCCGTGGCCGGTCGAGTGCAGAGGCTCAGTAGCGACGAGCGGAGTTCGCTGGCCACGATGGAAGGCGTTTCGACATTTGTGCGGTAAACATTCAACGACTAATCAAATAGGATAGATGTATCTAGCCTTATTCGATGGGGGAGTGGTTTTGTGGCACGACCAGAAGGTGTGCGTCCAGTGCGCCCACAGGTAGTTTTGCAGGTTGTTAAGCGTCAACAAATTTCTGATCATCTAGTGCGTCTCACCTTTGGTGGTCCTGGATATGAAAATTTTGTTGATAAGTCGGCAACTGACCGTTATATCAAGATACTTTTTGCGAAGCCAGAGCTTGGCTTAACGCCTCCCTATGACTTGGATGCGCTGCGTGAACACTTGCCGGGTGAAGACCTTCCGGTGCGAAGAACTTATACGGTACGCCGTTCGGATGCCGAATCACGCACCATAGAGGTTGACTTTGTGGTGCATGGAAGTGATGGTTTGGCGGGACCTTGGGCTCGCGATGCCCAGATTGGCGATTCGGTCTGCTTCTCGGGGCCAGGCGGTATGTTCGCACCGCAAAGCGACTTCGATTTTCACTTGTTTGCTGGCGATGAAACGGCAATCCCCGCTATTGCGGCATCTCTTGAGGCCATGGAAGAAGGCATGGTTGGACAGGTGCTTATAGAAGTTGCGGATGCGGGGGACGAAATTGAACTCTCGGCGCCAAGCGGCGTGGGAATTCGTTGGATTCATCGTGGCGCTGAATTCACTCCAGAATCATCGATCTTAGAGCCTGAAGTACGCCAGTTTCCTTGGCCTGCAGGGCGAGTGCAGGTGTTTGCGCACGGTGAGCGAGAAGTGGTGAAAGCCTTGCGTTCCTACTTTTATGATGAACGTGGCGTGGACAGGCGAGACATGTCATTGTCGGCGTACTGGGCCTATGGTCGCGCCGAGGATGCTTTCCAAGCAGAAAAGCGATCGCCGGTCGGACAGATTTTTGACGAGCCGCAGGCTTCTAAATAAACGCATGACGCGACTGGTGGAAGTAAAGACCTTACGTCATTAGGTATGCCTAAAGATTAATTTGATAAATTAGGCGACTACACCTTGACCTTATTAGGTCTCTATCAGGTAAGCTGAGATCAACGCCTTCTTCGTGTGTGGTCGAAGAAGGCGAACAAAAAGCTTGCATCGGTCGTTTGGAATTACTAGCACGGACTGCTCACCGTGGCGGTACCAAATACACCGAAAAAGCGAATAATGTGGAGCGCCTGAATTGCTCATTCAGACGAACCCAAAACTGAGACATGCCGAGAACGTTCTTCGAGGCATGTCTCAGTTTTTCTTTGCATCCAGAGCCCAAAGTAAAACGGTGGCTAGTGATCCGGCACCATCGGGGATTTGAAGTGTGTCGTTGTGCTTGACCCCTAGCGCGGTCAATGACCGTTTTACCACTAGATCCGTCCGGAGAAAGATGGAATTCTGCCTCAGCCCGCGTAACGCCACGTAATCACGTGTCCAAGGGCCGACGCCTTTCAGCGTCTGTAAATCGTCGAGAAAATTCTCCTGGTTCGCGGCCAAGTATTGCCCAGTGTGGACATACCAATGAGCAACACGTTGTACGGTTTGTGCGCGCGATAATGGGCAGCGGATTATTTGTTGCAGTTCTTCGGCCGTATGTTCGGAGGTGCTAAGTGCATCAGGAAATACGTGAAGACCGCACTCGTGAAGTTGACCGATTTCTTGGACATAACGAGTTGCCAAGGTGCGGGCTGCGCTTGTTGATATTTGCTGCCCTAGGACAGTAGTCATCAAAGCCTCAAAAAGATCTGGATAGCCGATGAGTCGTAGGTGAGGGAACCGTTGAACTGCAGGCTTTAGTGCGTCGAGAGTTTCTAGTTTCGCGTAGTCTTGCTGTTGGGCCTGCTCTAGCCCCAACCAACTATTGATAATTTTTACGAGCTCAGTTTGTAACCTCTGCGGGGCCTGAGTCTCAACGGTTATCTCGGTGGCGCTGAACCATAGCTTAGTTGCGTAGCATTCACGGCCAAGTCGTAGCACCCGTTTGATGGTCGCCTCACGAAAATCTAATATCTCTTGATTTGCCAACGAATGCACCCTGAGAACCGAGAGCGTATGCGCGATATCCAGTACCCCTGATACTGGCAACGTGAAAATCATCTATGCCGTCCATATTCCAGAGGACCCACGCCGATGCGAACCGACTAGATGCGTGTCGACTATGCCCACTGCTTCCATGAGGGCGAACATGGTTGTGGGACCAACAAACTTAAATCCACGCTTTTTTAATGCGTTAGCTAGCGCTTTTGACTCAATGCTCTGAGTCGGGATTTCGGTATAGGTCGTCGGCTCGGGGGTGGAATCGGGTTTGAAAGACCAGATGAATTCGGACAAGCCGCCAGACTTGCGTAAATCGAGTGTTGCCTGGGCGTTGTTGATGGTGGCGCGGATCTTGAGTTTATTTCGCACGATGCCAGGATTGCTCATGAGTCGCTGATAATCATGCTCGGTAAACCCGGCAACCAGTTGCGGGTCGAAGTCGCAGAAAGCGGCGCGAAAATTTTCTCGTTTGGCCAGAATTGTCGACCAAGACAAGCCCGATTGGAAACCTTCTAAGCAAAGGCGTTCGAAGAGCGCCTGTTCTCCGGTGACTGGCATACCCCACTCGGAGTCGTAATAATCGCGGAGCATCGCATTGGTCGAAGCCCAAAATGGGCGCGCGAGACCATCTACGCCAATGACTAGATCTTCACTCATCCTTTCATCTTGCCACTTTCGGGCTGTATGAGATGGCGTCACATTAATCGCTAAAGGCGAGCTTCTGGGATATCATCGTCAGATGGCGATGATAATGTCAGTTGACGATGCAGCAGATCAGGCAACACAGCGCAAAAAAATGGCCGCGCTATTTCATGCGCTGGCCGACCCTACTCGGCTGCTCATCCTGGAACACCTTAAAACTGGCGAGCACAAAGTCAAAGAGCTCACCGAACATCTGGGGCTGGCCCAAAGCACCGTCAGCGCACATTTAGCCTGCCTGCGCGAAAGCGATTTAGTCTCCGTACGCACTCAAGGCAGGGCCAGCCTTTATTCACGAACAGAAAGCACACAACTTTCTTTGCTCCTCACCCAAGCGGTGGCATTGGCAAGCGTCACCGGCAGTGAACATCATTGGCATGAAGAGCACCCGAATCAGCCAGAGGAGGTCTAACCATGGCACACGATCACGGGTCTGGGCACGGGCATAGTCATGACCACTCGACGGTGAACCGCACCAGGCTTACCTGGGCATTCGTCATTACTGCAACCATTCTGGTCGCCGAGGTGGTCGGCGCGTTGCTGACAAATTCGTTGGCATTGCTTGTTGATGCGGCGCACATGCTGACTGATTCATTCGGACTATTACTCGCCTTGACCGCGGCTAACCTTGTCTTGCGAAAACCAACGCTCAAACGCACTTGGGGGTTCCGCCGAGCCGAGGTGCTCTCCGCGACCGTGCAGTCTGCGCTGTTACTTGCTGTCGGAATCTACGCAGCAGTCGACGCGGTGCGCCGGCTCTTTATACCGACACAAGTACACGCTGAAGGGCTGCTCATCTTCGGCATCATCGGCCTGGTTGGAAACCTCATTGCCATGTGGATTATCTCCGGTGGACGCGAAGCAAACCTGAATATGCGTGCAGCGTTTCTTGAAGTACTCAATGATGCTTTGGGGTCGGTTGCGGTCATCATTGCCGCGCTAGTAATCCATTTCACTGGCTGGACGAGTGCCGACTCGGTCGCCGCGATCGTCATCGCAGCATTGATCGTGCCACGAGCGGTTAAACTACTGGGCGAGACCACACATATTTTGCTTGAATCGACTCCGCGAGGGTTGGATCTGGAAGCTGTTCGGGCGCACTTGGAACAACAGGGCGGAGTGATCGCGGTCCACGATCTCCATGCTAGCCAGATTGCGTCAAACCTGCCGGTACTGACCGCGCACATCGTTGCCGAAGACCGAATGTTTACCGCCGGCGCCACGGGCCAACTACTTCGCGATCTGCAGCAATGTGTTGCCGACCATTTTGAGGTAAGTATTGAGCATTCAACTTTCCAAATTGAACCGAAAAGCCACCGAGACTCGTCGTATCACTCGCAATGCTAGCGGCTGTAAATGCTAGATGTTGAGTTAAGGCCATGCGTTCTCATCCCTGGGTATGATTTGCCTACCGAAGATACAGACCTTCTGGCCGATCCTGAATTGGCTAGGAGATTTATATAATTGAGTCATGACATCAGAAACGCACCAAGTAACCGACTACGCAGTTCAAGCGCGAGGACTTACTAAAACCTATGGGCACGACAGCACCCGAGTAGAGGCACTACGCGGAGTTGACGTGGCATTTGCTCGCTCACGCTTTACTGCCATCATGGGGCCCTCCGGCTCCGGTAAATCGACCTTGATGCATTGCCTGGCAGGCTTGGACAACGCCGATGCTGGAGAAATCATCATTGGTGGCAAGAACCTCACCGAGCTAAATGATGATCAGTTAACCACCATGCGCCGTGAACAGATCGGCTTCGTCTTTCAGTCCTTCAACTTGGTTCCCACGCTTAATGCCAAAGACAACATCCTGCTTCCATTGTCGCTAGCCGGCAAAAAGCACGATCGTTCATGGTTCAATGTGGTCATCGATGCGCTGGGCTTACGCGACCGTCTCACACACAAACCACATGAGCTTTCCGGTGGTCAGCAACAACGTGTAGCGGTGGCCCGAGCCCTGCTCACTCGCCCAGAGGTAGTCTTTGGCGATGAACCTACCGGAAATCTGGATTCCCGAACCGGCGCGGAAGTGCTCTCCTTGATGCGCACCTCTACCCGTGAAATGGGACAAACCATCATTATGGTGACCCACGACCCGGCAGCAGCATCCTACGCTGACACCGTGTTGCTTATGAAGGATGGAACCCTCGTCGGTTCTCTAGAAAATCCCACCGTCGCCAGCGTCACCGAGGCACTCGCCTCCCTAGCGGAGTAGGACCATGCTTCAGGTAGCTTTAGCCAACATCAAAACTTATGCTCGGCGATATATCGCTGTGCTTCTCGCAGTAGCCATTGGTACCGCCTTCCTCGGTGCTACCCTCGCGGTAGATTCCTCTACTCGTGCAACACTCAAAAACAGCGTCGGCGATGCCTACAAAAACGCCGATTTAGTCGCCTCCGTAGATTGGCAATTGACGCCTGCGGATGCTGAGACGAGCAGTCTGACCATGGATGTGGTTCGTGAGGTTCGTAAACTTCCGGACACTTCCGGGGTCTACGGCAACGGTTTCTTCGGCGCGGACCTCCACACCGGGGAAAACAGCTACAGCGTGATGATGCAGCCGATCTCTCCCGAGCACAAACTTTCGGGTATGACTATGCTTGAAGGCCGCGCTCCACTGGGAGCGGAGGAAGTGGTTCTCGATGAGAAACATGCAGAGCAAATGGGTGTCTCGATCTCCGATACCGTGGCGGTCACCGCGATGGATGAGGCGAACAAGACGCGTGAACTGAAGGTGGTCGGGATCGTTGAGACGACCACAGACCCAATGTTTTCTTCCTATGCGCAACTAGCCATGGAAGAAAGCGCCTGGGAGCGACTAGCAGGCAAAGATTTTGGAATGAACCTGCTCATGATCGATGCGAAGGGGGACATCGCTCAGACGAAATCCACGATCGCACAGTATTTTAGTGACAAGGGTATGGCTGACGTGGTGGTCAATACCGCCGACGAGCAGGTGCTGAAAGATGTGGCGAGCATGACCGGTGGAACCGATCAGCTGACCATCATCCTCCTGGTCTTTGCTTTGGTGGCCTTGGTGGTCACCGGCTTAGTCGTCATGAATACATTCTCGGTAGTTATCGCTCAGCGCACCCGTGAGCTCGCGCTTCTTCGTACTCTTGGCGCAAAACGTGCACAGATTCGAAAGTCGGTACTGATCGAGGCGTTGCTGATCGGCATCATTGCTTCGGTAATCGGCATGATGATGGCCATTGCGCTCATGGCTGGGTTGATCCAGCTATTGCGCAGTTTCGTGCCGGAAATGTCCTACGCCACATTAGCCTTGGACGCACGCGGTATTATCGTTCCGCTCGTAGTCGCAATCCTCATGACGGTGTTGGCTGCATGGGTACCTGCACGCCGCGCTATGGGCCTGGCACCGCTTGCGGCGTTGCGTCCATTCGATGCGGCGAGCGTGAAGAATCGTGCGGGACTAGTTCGAATAATCTTTGGAGCGTTACTTACTTTGGCCGGGGTGGCACTATTGGGCTTCGGAGCGTACAAAGGTGACCTGCTCATCGCTTTTGCCGGAGGACTGCTTTCTTTCCCAGGCATCCTCATGCTTGCCTCACTGTTTGTCCCTGCCACCGTCTTCGGCGTAGGCAAGTTATTAGCTGGGCGTTCAGTAGCTGGAAGATTAGCTTCGCTTAACGCAGTTCGAAACCCTGGAAGAACCACCGCGACTGCCACAGCATTGTTGATCGGAGTCACCCTGGTGTCGATGATTATGGTCGGAGGACAGAGTGCAAAAGCCACGCTCAACGGCAGCATTAGCGGTGAATACCCTATTGATTTGCAAGTACAGCAAGATACGAAAAATAGTGATGAGTTGGCAGCTAAGCTCGCCAACGTCGAGGGTATTGAATACGCCGCTGCTTACCAAATGCGCACAGTCAATATCGACTTCCTAAACGGTTCGACGAGCGAAGAATACGCAATGATCGTTGATCCACAGTCATACTCATCGGTGGTGCTTGACCAAAAGATCGTTCCGAAGGATGGCGAACTGCTCTCCACCTGGTGGCAGAACGAATCAAAATTTGCCGAAGTGAACGGCAACGAAGTGAAACTGAAAACTACCTCGGCCAGTTTTGTCGAAAATACCTTGACCGAAGCAACAGCAAAGAATCTGGGAATTTCAGACAAAGACGGAATGTCCGGGGTGGCAATCAAAGTTGACCCATCGCTGTCCAACACGGAAATTAATACGCTGGTGGAGACCATCGCCGATGTCGCTAATGTCGAAAACTCTCGGGTCAGCGGAGGCGTCATGGAAAAATTCATGTTCTCCCAGGTTATCGATGTGTTGCTGATGATTGTCTCGGGGCTTCTAGCTGTAGCCGTGCTCATCGCGTTGATTGGCGTGGCCAACACACTGAGCCTTTCGGTACTTGAGCGAACACGAGAGAACGCACTCCTTCGGGCACTGGGTCTGAAAAAGAAGCAGTTGCGTTCCATGCTCGCTACTGAAGCAGTACTCATCGGCGGAGTTGCGGCATTATTGGGATTGATCTTGGGCGCCATCTACGGCCTGCTCGGAGCACATTCGGCCCTGTCCAGTTTGGGAAGCATGCAGTATGAAATCCCGTGGGCTCAGCTGGCAGCAGTTCTAGCTGTGAGCTTGGTTGCGGCGTTGCTTGCCTCGATTACCCCAGGGCGTCGAGCGGCGAAGCTTTCCCCAGTAGAGGGACTCGCCACCGAATAATAAATGGCGAGCAAAAGGGGGCCGGATGAGTTGCAAATCAGTTCGCTCGGCCCTCTGCTGACGGATAAGACTATTCGTGCAAACTAGTCACTGTCACGGTGGAATATTGCTAGGTTCGACTGGATACAACTGATGATCTACACCTTCGAGTTTCTCTGATTTCAGTGCACCTACGCGAACACCTGACATAGTCAAGGAAGTAAAAAGGGAGGCAACGCAATTGCGTTGCCTCCCTTTTTCGTCCCTGACTAATTACGCAAGGTAATACTTGTCGCCATGGCGGGGGACCGTCCGGTGGTGACAAAACCAGAAATGTTAGAACCAGGATGCTTGATGATGTCGGTAATAGAACCCAAATGACGGCTCAAATCGATCTTGTCCTCTGGTGCCGCAAGCACCAGATGAAAACCGAACTCTTGCAAGGCTCGTATGCCGGCCGCGGCATATTCGGAGTTAGCCTGAATGAACGCCTCATCAATCATTACCGTGCCATAGGAAGTGAAACCAGCCGAGGCGAACCCCAACTGATAAGCCAAGGCAGCGCCCATAATGAAGGAGGTAAAGCGTTGACCCTCACCACCGGAAAGCGTGCCCGGTTCCAACCCTGTTTCGATTTCACCGTTCGGTTTGTGCTCGTTACAGCTAATCACCACGTGTTGACGAACATCCAAGACCGTTGAACGCCATGCATTGAGTCCAGGGTCGCTTAGCGCCGAAACCAACGACTCAAGAGCCTGATAGGACTTCGCCAACGTGCTTTCTTCCTTCGTCGTGTAAGCATCGTAGAGCGCTGCCTTCAATTCCTTGCGGAACGTCCCTGCCTCGACAGGTATGGAGTTTTCAACCTCCAGACGCAGAATAGAACCGTGTTCGAAGGTGACGTCAGCAAGAATCTGGTTCAACGGCTTGATACGCTCAGAAATCATCCGACGTTCCTCATCGAGCAACTGCAATAAATCGCTGAAACGCTCGTAGGAACGATTCGCGAAGTATTCACGGAACTGTGCCTCATGGTGCGGTAACCCGTCCGCGACAATCTGCCCGTGCAGGGTGGCGTAGTGTTCCGCCGCCTCCGGGCTCGTACCGTGTGTTTGAGCGTGGGAAGTTCCAAACTCGCGAGCAAACCGTTTAAAGGTTTCGCTCAATACCCCGCCGACTTCATGGCGTTGCGAGCTGAGGTCATTGAGCTGGCCGCCGAGTTGGATCTTTACTTCAGCGAAGGCTTCAGCGATGGCGTCAGCGGGTGGGCATTCACCTGCGGCAACTTGGTGCAGAACCGGACCAAGAATTGCATGTTCGCGTAAGTGGCTAGGCACTGACTGGACCCAGTCACTGGTCGCTTCTGCGACATCAATTGAGGCGAGCAACTGCTTGGCTCGGTCTATCTGAAGTTCCAAATCACCAACCCGCGAACGAACCAACGCGAGTTCGCCAACTAACTGATCCGACGTAGCCTTGGCGCTGTCAATCTGTTGCCGGATCTTTGAAGAATCTCCTGAAAGTACTAGCGCATCACCGAGCTTCTGCTCACTTCGGCGAAGTGTTTCTAAAGCCGGCGAGGCATCGAGCTGGGCGAAATTACGTTCGTCCGCCACGATAGCTGCCAAGCTCTGGGACTTAGCGAGCACCTTATCTTTTGCCGCGGTCCGTTCATCCGCGGACTGGTGAGCCTTCTGGATCTTCTCCTGAAGGAGTACAGCTTTATTTTGCAGTTCCGAGATTTTGGATTCATTAGTGAAACCGAGCAGGTAGTCCGAAGCCGGAAGATTGCGGGTATCGCGTTCAAAGCTGCCTGTGCCGGTTTTTATTGTTCCTGCAGGGGTGATGGCTTTGGGATGGACGTGCATTGCCGCATCATTTTTAACACAAACCAACGGGTAATCGGCGGTGATCTTGGCACGCAACCACCTACCAGCTTCACCGGAAGCAAAATCTAGCTTAGCTACTAGATCGGCTGGTCCAGCTTCGGTTTGCCGAGGCTTGACGGAAATATCAGCCCAACGGACTCGTCCCAACCCATCGAGCTCATCGATAGCGTGCGTGACTTGGTTCAGGAATTCGCCGGGAACTAAAATCGTTCGGGCCAAAGACTGTAAGGCCTTTTCCGCAGCTAATCTCCAAATGGTGGAATCGGCTGCTACATCCATCAATTCGCCAGCGAACGGTAGCTGCTCTTCGCTCAGCGAGCAGGCCGAAGCGATCGCGCGGCGGGCTGCCACCGAACGATCATCGATGTTGGTGCCACGACGTTGATAGGAACGAATCTGTTCGTCTAGGGTCTCTGCTCGTTTGCGCAGCGACATCAGCGAAGCCATAGCCTCGTATTCGACGGTTTGCGCGTCCTTGGTGATGGAGGCAAGTTGCTGCATGGTCCGGGTCGCGTTGGCACGTAGGTCATCAAGTCCGGTGGCGCTGAATTCCAAATTCAGGCCCGCTTCGGCCGCCTGTTCCTGAAGTGCGCGTAATGCTGACTCTTTCTCAGACAGTGCTTTACGGGCCGAATCGGCTTCGCGTTCCAAAAGCATGAGCGAGGCAGAACCAGTAGAGTCATGAGCCGCTTCAAGGGTTCGAAGCTGCCCTTCGGTCTGGCTCTTCCGCTCCAGGAGGTCTTGTTCTTGGTCCTTAAGCTGTGACAACTCATCCTGATGGCGCGACATGTCGTTGCGCAATAGGTGGTGACGAACCTTAGTTTCAAGTTCCTGAATGTCGTTGTGGAGCAACTGCTCGGTTGCTCCGATGCGCTCGGCCAGGGTGCGATAGGTTTTGTCTTGTGCCGGTACCTGCGCCAAGACATCGCGTTGCGCGCGTGCAGTATCCAACTGGCGATAGATGCCGCGCAGGTGCGCGAAGTCTTCGACCGCGGCGGCGGCCGCTTTTAATGTGGTGGGTTCTTCTAATACTTCATGGCGGAAGAACTGGTTAACGCCCTTGGCCAGGCCCTTACCGTTTTGTAAGGTGCGGAGCAGAGCAAAGGCCTTATCACTTTCGACACCTAGGCGACGGCGCACACGCTCGATAAAAGCCTTATGTGTGTCGAATGCTTCGGTTGGTTCTAAAGATTTAGACAACGAGGAGACAGTAAAACGTCGAGGACCGTGGTGTTCCAGTTGTGCAATATCTAGCGAGGACTCGGAAAGCAGGTAATGCTTGGACACCTGATTCTCTAGACCAGCATCAGGTAGATCGAAGACGGCACCAAGGCTCACGGTATTGCCTAAACCGTCCTCGTAGCCCAACAAGATCGCGCTCCACGTGGCGCCGGGGCGTTGATATACGGTACCCGAGCTGGTTTTGAACTTGCGTCCACGCATGTAGGAGAAAGTTGTTCGACGGTCAGCACGCGCTGTCGCGTCGTTGGCTGACTCGTTGAGTTTTGGTGTTGCGAAGAATACGTGTCCCATGGCATCAAACAAGGTGGATTTACCCACGCCTGGATGACCGGTCACTAGAGTTCCGGCTCTGTCAATGGCTAGATTGTGTAGGCCGTGAAAAGTGCCCCAGTTAACGATTTGAATCCGCGATAGTCGATGCTGTCCGGGATTAGTCGCCCCACCGAGCGGGAGCGTCATTTCAATACTCATGGATTACTCCTGCACCAGTTCGGTCGAGTCTAAGGACAGCTCATCGGAGCCCTCAGATAACAGATTTAGAGTCGATTCATTGGCATCAATAGCGGCAATGTATCGGGGGATATCTTCGATCCGTGTAATAGGAAGTGCCATTGCCAGCGCCGGGGAAATGCGAAATTCGTCAACCAATTCGGTTCCGGTCAGCAACCGTAAGGCGCTAAGGCGAGCTATCGCGGCATCGCAAGATTCAGCAAACCGCTTATCATCACGGTCCGAGGCGCTTCGGTGCTCAGCCAAAATTTCATGCATTGCATTCCGGGAAAGGACAGCGTCACTTCCGGTACCAGAATGCTGTTCCAATAGCAGACGAAGACGCAGTGCCAGCAATGTTTCGTCTCGTTTGAGCGCGCGGCGTGGGGCGATCGGGGTGGTATGCACCTGATCGATCTGTGCAGGGGTGAGCATCGCGATTTTTCGATCCGTATCCAAGGTTACGGAGAGGAAGATTTCCGAAACATAAGCGCTGACGACCTCTTGCTGATCCAGCAACAACTGCCATGCAGCCGGATCGACTGACCCATCCAGATACGGGCCGCGCAATAGACGCACTAGCAACTGACGTAACTCTAAGGAGAAATTTCCGAGATCCCCGTCGAAGAGCGGATCGGTGATGGGTGCAGCATACGAGCTGGTGCTGGTCATAGCGGCTCCTTCGTGAAAGTCAGGGCGGGAAGAATAGCGGTACGTTCGGTGCCATCAACCTGTTTGAAGCTGAGGGTCATCATTTGTGTTTCACTCACCGATTCGCCATTTGTACGGCCAATCTCAATTAAGGCTCGCACCGTATTCAAATGGCGATGCGTCTCAGGCAGAACGTGGAACAGCTTATCTAGCGGTACTCGTTCGTGCGGGCTAGCACCGAGATGCTCGGTGACCGCTTCGCGCAGGAACGACATATCTGCTTCGGGAGTCGACGGTGTACGCACGATATCGGAGACACTGTATTCCGGTGCCGCCGCCAATGGCGGTGGGGCCACATGCTCGGAAGGGTCGAATACTCCGAGTCCCGCTAGGGTCATAAATTGCGGGGCGAATAACTCAAGCGGTGCCAAACCACTGCGCGGTTTGAGCGTCACTGACTTCATGATCGCAGTCTCCGCGTTACGTACCGCGTGGCGTAGCAATTGCGCCTGTTGGTAATCCTCTGATTGCACGAAGGCATGCAAAGATTCGGAGAGTTTGCCGTAGGAAGTATGAACTTCGGCCGCTTGGCGACGCAATTCACGCAACAAATTGGTGAGAATCTGACGTTCAGGGGTGTCGAGGTCGTCAACAAAATCGCGCTCAAGTACTTCGGAGAGTGCGGCACGGAACCGCTGTTGTGCATCCGGAGAGTTGAGGAACTCGGTGAATCCGCGGAAGGTTTCGCCTTCGGAGGTAGAACGAAGTTGCCGGTCGGCTTCCAGCACCTGACCGATGGCTACACCCTTAGCAGTGGACGCATCCAAGATATCTTCACGTAAGGAATACAGCATCTCCTGAACGCCGTCGCGCATACGACGGAAATCTGCCGGAAGGCTAGAAGCCAAATCAAGGACAGATCGTGCAGCCGAGAGGGCGGTGGCACGAGACAACACGGCCGGGTCATCCCCGGTGCGCAACTCATCAATTTGTGCCTGGCGTAGGGCAATCTGCGATTCTAAAGCTCGGATTCGCGCTTGTGGATCTGGGTCTGTTTCGTGGGCCAAAGATTCCAGCGAAGACAACAACGTGTTCAGTCGAGAGGAGTTCAGATGTGAGTCATCGGTAGAAAAGTCCGCTAAGAAGCGCAATGTTCGTAAGGTCTGGGCACTTGGCTCATACACAAAACGTCCGTCAATCAAGGGTCGGGTCAAGAGCCCTTGTTTAACCCATGACTCCGCGAAGTCTTGGGCAGAGTAAGTCTGCGGGATCTGTTCATCACTGGTACGAGCTAATTTCAGAAACGAATCCAACGAAGCATGGAAAAGTTCCATGGCGACACGTGGCTTGTCTGCAGTAAATTCCGAGCGAATAAAGGCCACGGCCCAAGGCTGCGCGGTGAGAAGCCGATATGATGCCGAACTCTTGAACTGCTGGGACTGAAGCCACAAGCTATTCGCGCGATGCGAGGGCTGCATGTACATCCTTGATCTTTCGACGCCTAACCTACTAATTCTAAGTCATTGAGCGTGAAGGTTCATATGAGAATTTCTGCATCAAAAAATGTAATCAAGTTGTTGCCCTAGGATTCACGTCACAGGGTTCAATGCTTTGAGAAGAGTGTGTAAGGTCAAAAACAAGGTGATGGCATGGATAAATCGTTGATCCACGGGGATCGTCGTCTTCAAGGAAGGGGCGCATAGTGAAGCTCATCAAGATCGCGATGGTGGCTGCAGTCATCTTGGCTTTAGCCGGTTGTAGTGACCAAAGTGACCCCGAAGTTTCAATGAACAGTGCATCTCAGGAGGCCGAAGCCTCACAGAAGGCCGAAGCGGAAGCGAAGCGCGAACAAAGCATTTTGGCGCAGATCAATAAGCTGGCAGACGGTTATGACTATGCCAAGGCGATCAAGCTTGCCAAAGACGACCCCAGCAAAAAACTTAACGAGCTTGTGCGCGGGTTAGAAACGGAAAAGAAAGACGCTCATGCGTGGGAACATCCGGATCAAATCCCGCATTTGTTCTTCCATTCATTAGTGGTTGATCCAAAGCGCGCCTTTGACGATGAAAGCACGGCTCAGGGTTATGAAGATTACATGGTGACGCAAAGAGAGTTCGAAGCCATCCTTGACGAGCTTTACAGCCGTGATTTTGTTCTGGTGAATCCGGCTGATTTTGCGGGCTTGGATAAGAAGAAGAACATGAGTTACCGAAAGATCATGATTCCGGCCGGGAAGAAGCCCATCGTCCTATCGCTCGATGATTTGAGCTATTACGAATATATGCAGGGTGATGGATTCGCAGACCGGTTGGTCTTGGACAAGAAGGGCAAAGTCCGTAACGAATATGTAGATGCTTCCGGGAAAAAACACGTTGGCGCCTACGACATGACTACGATCCTAGACGACTTCGTTACTGAACATCCTGACTTCTCCTATCGAGATGCTCGCGGAATTATCGCTATGACTGGATACAACGGAGTTTTCGGTTACCGTACCTCACCAAGCCAATATCCTGATAACAAAAATCTTAAGAAGGATCGCGAAACTGCAATCAAGATCGCCGACGCAATGAAGGAAGAAGGCTGGGTCTTTGCTTCACATTCGTGGGGGCACATTGCGACGGGCACAGTTGACCTCGGACGTTTTAAACGGGATATGAAGCTGTGGAAAGACGAAGTTGAACCGATCATAGGCAAAACAGACCAGTTTATTTACCCCTTCGGTTCAGATATTGCGCGTACCGGATCTTATTCAGGGGCTAAATACGAGCTGCTGAAAGAAGAAGGGTTCAAATATTTCTACGGAGTTGATGGGACCGTTACTGCTTGGATGCAACAACGAGATGACTATCAACGACAAATGCGAATCAACATTGATGGTTTGCAATTCGCCAAAGAACAACGTGGAGACCGCCCGGTGTTGGATAGCTTCTTCGACGTTGAAAAAGTGATCGACCCAGCACGCTAGGCAGTGAGCAGGGTCGATCCGTGCCGTATTGGCTAAAGCGCCATAAATGCGCCAAGCTGTGAGAGCGCCGCAGGATTTGAGGGAAGGAAATCCGTCAATCGTTCGCTACGTACAATCACTGCTTTCCATTGACCGCGCGAGATCGCCACGTTGATACGGTTTCGGTTGAGCAAGAACTCGATGCCTCGGGACGCGTCTTGGGCGCTGGAACAAGCCATAGTCACCAGTACTACCGGGGCCTCCTGGCCTTGGAATTTATCCACCGTGCCGACTCTCACCTCAGCAAGATTTTCGGCCTCCAGCACATCACGCACCAAATTTACTTGTGCATTGTAGGCAGCGACGACGAGAATATCGCGCGGGGCCAGCGCCCGTGCTGGTTCGGCGCTACCAGGATTCCACGTTTTGCCCAGCTGTTCCCGAACAAGCTCCACGATGGCAGTAGCTTCTTCGATGCTGCTGGTCGTATTGCCTTGGTGGTGCACAAAATGTGTTTCAACGCCTGGAAGCGATTCGTCAAGCTCACGGCGCCCGGCGGCTGGTGCGGAAAACAACTTGTGGTCGTAGCTCAATGCCGAGACTTTTTGGCATAGTTCTGGATGCATCCGCCAAGAGGTTGCTAGGAAATATCCCAACTCTTCAGGGAGGACCGCACGGCCCTCAGAGAGCCAACCTAAAGCCGACTCATCTACCGGTTGTGGGTGAGTCCCTTGGGTGACCTGAGGTAACTGCTGTGGATCACCGAGCAGTAACAGGTTCCGGGCTGCCCTCGAGACCGCCAGGGTATTGGCCAAGGAAAACTGTCCGGCCTCGTCGATAACGAGCAGATCTAAACTTCCGGCGGGTATTCGCTTGCCTGTCATGGTCCACGACGTGCCACCGACTAAAGCACCGTCCGGTGAACTCAAAGCCTCATCAAGTGAGGCAGGGCTTATACCCGTCCACGGAACTGGATCTTTATGTTTGACTTCCTTAGCTACCTGATCCGGGTGCACACCAGCCTCAATGGCTTTACGTAGGACGTTCTCAACCACGGCGTGGGATTGGGCGACAACGCCAATCTTCCATCCTTCATTGACCAGCGCATGGATCACATGTGAAGCAACAAAAGTCTTTCCGGTGCCTGGGGGACCTTGAACGGCAAGATATGAGTGATCAAGATCCTTGAGGGTTTGAACCACAGCGGGGTATACCTGAGCGTTACCCTCCATGAGCAAAGGGGCGGCTGGTGCCGGAAGAGTTTTCAGGCGTGGCGGGATGCGCCGCAGAATATCGATCCCTGGCTGTTGGGGCAGCGCAGGAACCATCGATCCAACTTCTTGGGCGATTTGGGTGAGTGCTTCGTCGATACTTTTGGTCGCAATGGGTTGTCCCGGGGTCAGTGCCACCGGGAAGGACCCATACTCGGGGATCTTGCCACTAGTCTTTTCTGCCAGACTGATCCATCCTTCACCGACCTCTACGACCGTGGCGTTGAAGGCACCTCCACGTAATGCATCCTCGTCTACTTCCATGCCCTCGGGTAGAGGTCCGGCGTACATCGCAAAGACTCCGGACCCCGGGCTAAGCAGTGAACCTTCGGCAAGAGTTCCATAGATCTTACTCACGCGCGTTAGGGTGCGAGCACGATCCGTTGCTTTGTGCCAATCTTCGAGAATTTCGGCTGAGTCTACGAGGAACACTCCACGCACATCGGACCAATCGTCCATGGGCGCGGACAAGCGATCGAAGTGCTCCCACCAGAATTGCTTCTTTTCACGTCGGTTATATCCGGTGGCCGCAGCCACCATGGCGATGGCGCGGTCATCATTGCTTAGTACTTGGTTCGGCGGAAGTTGAGCTAAATAGTCTTGGAGGCGTACTTCTTCTTCGGTGGGTTCGTATTCATCTGTGACCTCATCTAAAAGCGAAACCTCAGGGAGGGTCTGGGGCTGGAAGTTGACCAGTGAGAGAAGCCAATCACGCAGGCGCAGTGTTGAGAGGCAATCGTATTCGTTGTAATCGGCAATAGATTCGAGAATTTGGGCGGCCTGTTGATCTGAAGAAGAGTCCAACGCTGACATGTATTGGGCGTAAGCCACCACCGAGGCCCCAGCATCGGTGACGTCACCGGAACGCAGATGCTCTTTCATATACAGGGGTTCGAGCTTCTTGATCGAATAAGAACGGGTAGAAACCACCAGCGAGTTGCGAACTGTCTCGTAGAGATCAATCAGTAAATTTTCACGCAGCCATTGGTCAACTTCTTCTTCGCCAGCAATATGGATCTGGGAGAGTTTACGCAATGCACTTTTTTCGTAGGCAGCGTAATGGTAGATCTTCATATGCGGGAATTGTTGGCGGCGTTGTTGAACATACTCAATGAAGTCGAGGAATGCCTGTCGTTCTTCGGCTCGGCTGTGCGCCCAAAACGGACGGAATACCGGCGAACCCGTGTCATGTTCAACGACGCCAAAAAGATATTCCAGACCCCAGGTCTGATCCACGGGTTCCTGATATAACGGATCCCCTTCGAAGTCGAAGAAGATATCTCCTTGATCCGGATTGGGCAGGGCAGTAATCGTTTGGGTAGATTTCACCCGGTACGAGACGCCATGTTCGGTTCCATCGATTTCGCCAATACCCAGTTGCATCCGTGCTTGATCTACAGTGCGCGCCAGAGATGTGCCTTCCATCGCAGTGAGACCGGCCAGTTGGTCAATGGTGTAGACACCTTGGCGGCGTAACTTTTCACGTTGCACCATGGACATGTTGGCTACCAGTAATACGTCGCGTGTAGCAGCGACCTGCTCGGCACAGAAATCGCAGCGTCCACACAGCCGAACTGAATCTGAGTCCCAATCGGCTTGATGGTTGGACTCGATATGGTTTTTGACCAGAGTGGTGAATCGTTGCCGCTGGGCGCGGAACACAGGCAAGATCTCGTCGATGCGATGCACCGAATGGGTGCCGTCACCTAGGACCAGAGTGGTTTGGGGATGTACGTCGATGTTTTCTGCTTGAAGCTGATCGGCATATGCAGCGACCTGCAGTAACGCTGAGACCCTGGCATGGCGTGCAAGTTTGGTGTCCCACACGGCCCAACTGCCATCTGGCTGACGGACTAAGAAGTCAGCAAATCCGATGAAGTTTCCGTCAAAAAAAGTGGCCTGGAAAATTACGTCAGCACCCTGACGCATGGTCTGAATAGTTTCGCGGTGCGCCGCTTTAAGCGCTGCTTCATTGATCTCGGGCCGGCCCAAGAACTGTTTCACACCCGTGCCGGTATGAGGGTCGTAATCGCCATACTTTTCGATCAGTTCAGCGAGCACCTTATGCTCGTGAACGTCGCCAAGCTCGGCAGTTCGTTGAAGCATCTGATCGGTGACCTTCGCAGGCTTTTCACGACGTCCGAGCCTCACATCGAGTAGGAACAACGACTGATACTGGCACTCGACGGCGACCGTTAGATCACTAGCGGAAAAGACGAACTGATCACCAAGGAAGAACACGGGGCCGGTGCCTTTCACAGACTGAATGCTTACCTAGTCAACGTAGCACTCGGCCCCGACAGTTTGAGGTATATTGCCCCGACTTACTGGCCCTTCTTAGCTCCACCCAAGATCAACGAAAGCACGCCTACAGCTGCAGTTACCGAGTTAACCGCTGGCCATGCGCCAATTTTCTTAGACAGTGGATGTGATGCGCCAAAAGCAACGAGATAGGTCGTGACTAGGGCGGTTGCTTTCACAGTTCCAGCATCCTTCTTCCAGAGCAAAAATGCTCCAGTACCAGCAACTGCCAGGACCACCGCAGCCAGCGGGCGCTTCTCGGTGATGCGGCCAGTGGCGTAGCCGCCGGTCAAACCGGTGACTGCAATAGCGGTAGAAGCCAAACGAGACATCAAAACCTCCATAGATAAAACTCTTACATTGACGTGCTCAAGGCTATGACCGTCACCTGTGACGATCCCCAGAAGTTTCGACATAGACGAAGTGGCAACCGGGCGAATCGTGCGGGGATTGAAAGAATGGTGACACTTGGCGAGCGAAGGACTTTGGGAATGGACATGACCGTAAACTTCAACGATGCCTGGGACCGTTTGTGGCAACCGCAGATTGTCGACTTGGCTACCGGACAGTGGGTTGTACTTTTAGTCTTGGTGCTGGGACTGGTTCTTCCACGACCGATTTGGCGTATCACTGGAATGTATTCAACTTTGGTACATGAATTGGGCCATGTCATCAGTGCGTTGTTTACCGGACGCTTTGTCACCGGACTCCGTTTGGGATGGGATCACTCTGGAGAAGTGGTGAGTAGAGGCCGTGGCAAAGCCTCGATTATCATCTCAGGGATCTTTGGGTACCCCGCGCCGCTGTTAATCTCAGCTGCATTACTCTGGGCTACTGCCACAGGATATGCAGGCAGGGCCTTAGGGATTTACGCCTTATTCTTCGTGCTCGCTCTGGTGTTCGTACGTAATTGGCCAGCATTTGTGGTGTGTAGTGCAAGTGCAGTGATTGCACTCGGAGTGGTTTTCTTTGCGCCTTCCAGTGCCTATATTTATCTGGCTCTACTCCTGGGCGGTTTTCTCTTCTGCTCAGGATTGCGCGATTTCATCAAACTTCTCGCAGTGCATACCTGGCGGCGCCAAGATATTGAGCAATCCGACGCCTATTTAATTGCGCGTTCTACCGGAACTTTTGCCACCCTGTGGTTACTGGTCATTATGCTTCTTGGGGCCATCGGAATATTTCTAGGATTCCAAAGTATCGTGAGGCTGCTGTAGATTTTTGACCACTCGACGGCGTGAAATGAGCCAAGCTGCAGATGCTGCGATGCCAATAGGAAGCCATTTGGCCTTCCGCTTGGTACGCCCGAATGGGTCAATTTCCATGTCCTGCAGAGGATCGCCACCGTGACTAATTCGAATGTCTTGAGCGCGAACCAAGTCCTTATATACAGCGAGTTGTTCACGAGCCACCATAGTGTCATCGCGTAGTGGAAGCTGTACTTCTTCTGCGGAAGCCATTCCAGTTCGCAATTGCCGCAGGCGAGTGAACTCAATGTCGACTAGCGCTCCAATGATCAAAGCGATATTACTGATCCAGCAGGCAAGTACAAGAACGATGACGCCACCGATTGCGCCGTAGGTAGCTGAGTAACTTGCAAACGTGGAAAGGTAAACGGCGAAGCCAACCGCCGAAAGACCCAGTACAATCAGCGCGGTGAAAGTTCCCGGGGAGAACCAACGAAATTTCAGGCGTTTAACGTTGGGAGTGAAGTGATAGAGCAAAGCCAGAACCAATAAGATCATGACAAAGAGCACTGGCGGTTTAGCAAGGTTGAGGATCAGTACAAAGCTGTCACCCAAACCAAAAATATTTCCAATGCCGTGTGCGACGGAACCAGAAGTTACTAGTAACGCTAGCGAAATGACTGCGACTATCATGATGAGCACAGTGATGGCGAACATCTGTGGTCGGCGCTTCCATTGGGGTCGTCCCTCACGAACCCCATATAGCCGGTTCATTTGTCGGCTAAACGCAGTGACGTAACCGGAAGTGCTCCACAGCGCACCGAGTGAACCGATGAGAATGGCCCAGAAAGTACCTTGGGTGGAGGTAGCAAGCCCCGTAAGAAGTTGTTCGGCTGTTTCCACAAGTTGCTGTGAGTCGCTAGTTTGTTGTCCGCTCGCAGCGAGGCTCTGTTGCAACAAATCCAACATCCACTGAGTACTGCTCTCGCTGGCTCCCACTAGTGACAGCAGAGATATTAATGCCAAGAGTCCGGGGAACATTGCAAGCACCATATAGTAAGAAAGCGAAGCTGCACCGTCGAGCCCGTCGTTACGGAAGAACTCACGCATAGCGCGTGGGTAACAACTCATCGCTTCGCTCATTCGTTGCTTGGTGAATCGGTCTCTCAGTGCCATCGGATCCCTTTGAGTATCGGCTTGCAGAAGCACATTTCATCCTTCTGCGTTCCAGACTACCTAAATAGTGTGCGGTGGGGCGCGAGTTGAAAGCCGATTGCCATCTTCCTGATCATCGTGAAAGGAGCTGACGGTATTTGCCGGATTGCTTGTCCAGCAGTTTTCGTTCCTGAGCGACGTATTATCTAAAGTTTTAAGAGGCCGGTGTGAATGCTGAGAAAATAATGCAACTGGTATCACAAACAGCTGATCGATTTCCACCTAAAGAGCGTAACGTTTTGGTCGGCAGAACCCTCGAAGTTGATCCAAAAACTGGTTCTCTGAAAATTTTTTTGAGTGTTTTGACCTGTAAATACGGTCTTTCTGGGTGGTTCCTGAGTTGCGTTGGGTGTGGGGTCATGCGCTATGGTCATTTATAACGTTTCGATAACACTCGCTGTGTTATGGGGAAACACGCACTGCGGGGACTTCCAAACCGCTCGCCATGGCAGTGCTTCAGAAAAGTCGAAATGCGACGCTGAGCGGTGCACGAGGATGGCCTAGGAAGGCCTGAGCGTGGAAGAGCACTGGAGAATCATGATCCAGCAGAAGACCAAGAACATCATTCGTCGTGGCGGAGCCACCTTGGCTGCCGTGGCAGTTGCAAGCACCGCGGTAGTCGCTTCGACCGTGCCAGCCTCGGCTGCAAGCACCTGGGACAAGTTGGCTCAGTGTGAGTCCGGCGGAAACTGGTCCATCAATACCGGCAACGGTTACTACGGTGGTCTGCAGTTCTCAGCTTCGACTTGGAAGGCATTTGGTGGCTCAGGTATGGCCCACCAGGCTTCGAAGGCCGAGCAGATCCGTGTTGCAAGCAAGGTTCAAAAAGCCCAGGGTTGGGGTGCATGGCCAGCATGTACCGCGAAGCTAGGTATTAGCGGTTCCCCTTCGGGCAGCTCGACCCAGTCAGCGCCGAAGCAGTCCGCTCCTAAGCAGCAGGCTGCTCCGAAGCAGCAGAGCACTCAGAAGGCCGCTCCAAAGCAGAGCACCCAGAAGGCTGCCCCATCGCAGTCGCTGGAGCGCACCACCAGCTCTAAGAAGGTTGCTCAGCCAAACGCGGGCAAGCATGTCGAAGCAGCTCCAAAGGCACCAGTGTTCAATATCAAGGTTTCCGACTCGGGTAAGAACTACACTGTGAAGTCCGGCGATACCTTGGCAGAGATTGCTGACAGCTTGGGCGTAAAGGACTGGCGTGGCCTGTTTGTCTTGAACGATGATCAGCTGACCAACCCAGACGTGATCATGGTCGGACAGACCTTGAACGTTCCAGCGAACTAAGTTCGCTTTCCGCATTGAGCTCATGTCATTCCCCGGTTGGGGAATGACATGAGCTCAAAGTGTTTAATCGGTGAAAGAATTTCTCTTGCCTGACTACCAGGAATTGCTTGCTTGCTCTGGATCCTGATGACATCCTAGATGAATGCCTCCTAAGCGGTTTCCGACACATCAGTTCACCGAAGGCTCAGGGCGATTGCCGCGCCTCGACACGGATTTTGTTCATGAGGGTCTCGTTGATGGGCAGCGGGCTCAGCACTGGCAAGGACCTCGTCGCTGGTGGGGTGGCCCGCTGGATGTTGAAGGATTAGCGCTGGCGGCTACCGAACTGTGCGTCGCAGCGATTAATAAATTGATCGATGTCGAGGGTATGTACTCGGTCGATGCTCACGGGGTTGCTCAAGTTTTTGCTTCATCCGAGCATCTGAGCGTTGATGGTCGGCAAATACCATCGTTCGGCGTGAACTCCAGATTCTTTCGCACTCGTGATGGGTGGATACGCACTCATGCTAACTATGAACATCATCAGCGGGCATTGCATCGAGCGATAAATTTTGAGCCATCGGAAAATTTATCGAAGTACCTTCTGACTCGGTCGGCTGAAGATGCGGCGGCAGATATTACCGAACATGGCGGAATTGCCGCCAGCGTTCGGTCAAGGGTGCAGTGGAACAATACTGAGATGGGAAAATGCGCGTCGCGTGGCCCCTGGGCGGACTTCACAATGAGTGAAGTGACCCAAGGGCGGCTTTGGACGTACTCTGATGACCCAGTTAAACCACTTCGAGGGCTGCGCGTCTTGGACTTTACGCGCGTAATCGCCGGCCCGACGGCGTCGCGCACCTTGGCCATGTGGGGCGCCGAGGTGCTCCGGGTAGACCCGCCGCACATGCCCGAACTCAGTGGTCAATATATTGTGACGGGATTCGGCAAGAAGAGTATTGAGGCGGATCTGCGCGAGGCACACCAGCTTAGTGAGGTCCACAACCTGCTTGCAGGTGCTGATGTTGTATTGCTCGGATATCGACCAAGAGCGTTAGAGCCCTTTGGACTAAATGCGCATTTGCTGCGAGAAAAGTATCCGAACCTCATCATTGGTGAGCTTTGCGCTTGGGGGTATGAGGGCCCTTACGCGTTTAATCGGGGATTCGACAGTATCGTGCAAGCCGCCTCTGGAATCGCCGAAATTTACCAGGATGTCCGTGGGGAACCGGGAGCTTTGCCGGTACAAGCGTTGGACCATTCGGTCGGTTACGGGTTGGCTGCAGCCATCATCGCCTTAGCCGATGCCCGACGTGTCCAAAGGCGAACTGGACATGTGCGCTTTTCGCTGGCACGCACCGCCGCAAGCTTGCTTGACCTACCCGTCACGAAGGCTCCACTTGAACCGCTACGGAAACCCATTCTGCGGACCATGAGCAGCACCTTCGGAACGCTGAGCTACGTCCCGCCACCATTCCGTGCCTTGGGAACTGCAATGGACTATTTGTCACCTCCGCCGGCTTACGGCGCCAACGCTCCAGTTTGGTCATAAGCCAAGTTCGCTACGTATAGTTAGTGACCTAGTAGTAAGGAAGCGTACCTCCGCGCCCGGCCCTCGTAGGATCCTGATATTTCCAAGAAACGCTGTCGGCTTTCCTGTCCTGGCCAGTCCTCTGGAAGCATCGTTTCGGGAAGCCCTGGGTCTAGGTAAGGTATAGCGCGCCACGCATCGATGAGAGTGACGTAGCTTCGGTAGGCAACGCGTTCGTCACCTGAGGTTGCGTCGAGTCCTGCGGTAGCTGTAAGGAATGCATGATGCAGCTTTGAAATCTTTGCTAGATCCCACCACTGCGCCGCGGCTTGTTGGGCATCCCCGGGGTACTGAGGAGTTTGAGTAACAAAAAGAGTCGCGTACGTTCGAGCCTTGAGCGCATTGAGCACTTCTAATACCTCGGCATGAAGGTATTCGGGAAAGATCCAAAGGCCTGCCGAGACCAGTCCGCCACCGAGCTGAATGAAATGTTTGCGTAGCTGATGGCGTAGTGCGCGCAGTGATTCAGGCACGGAGAAGGCAACTAATACCCAGCGATCTGCGTTCGACATGTGCCGTGGCGTAAAGATCCGTCTATTGCCGCGGGCAAACATCGCCTTGGCGGGAACAGTGACTGTCAGCTCGCCCGATTGCACCGTTTCTAACAGTCCACGTTCGATGAGCCGAGAGATGGCTGTTTGTGCTGCGGGAGAGGAAATTCCTACCGCGCAGGCGAGCTCGATAATCCGAGGTCGGGGGATAGGCGCGCTCTGGTGGCGAAGGTATAGGCCGGCGATGGTTCGCACCACCGATGCTGCGCTACCAAAGCGTGACTCAAAATCGTCGAGAGCGAACGCGGCTAGGGAGTTAGCTGGCGCCAATTTCGGTGCGCACCGCAAATAGTTCTGGGAAGAACGTCAGGTCGAGGGCTCGTTTAAGGAAGCTCACGCCGGAGGATCCTCCGGTACCTGTTTTGAAACCAATGGTTCGTTGCACCACGCGCATATGGCGGAAGCGCCAAGCCTGGAAGTTGTCTTCGACATCGACCAAATCTTCACAGGCCTGATAGAGGTTCCACGCGGTATCTTCGGACTCGTAGATTTCCTTGAACACCGGGAGTAGGGATTCTTGGTATTCCCAGGGTTTGGTGACATCGCGTTCGAGGATTTCGGCAGGAATTTTATATCCTTGGCGGGAGAGTGCGGCTAAGAACGCGTCGTACAGTGTCGGCTCGTGCAACAGTTGCGTGAGTGTCGCATGGGCCTGTGGATCTGCCTCGTGTACTTTGAGCATTCCTTCGTGTTTGTTGCCGAGGATGAATTCCACAGCCCGGTATTGGAATGACTGAAAGCCTGATGACGAGCCAAGGAACCCGCGGAACTGTGCATATTCGCGCGGCGTCAGTGTGGCCAGTACGGACCATTGCTCGGTCAGGGTTTTCTGAATGTGCTTTACGCGGGCGAGGCATTTGAGTGCCTTGCTTAGGTCATCGGCCTCGATCAGCCGGCGCGCTTCGAGCATTTCATGCAGCATCAACTTGAGCCAGAGCTCGCTGGTTTGGTGCTGGATGATGAACAGCATTTCATCGTGGTGCTCTGGAACGCTTACCGGATGCTGTGCGGAGAGAATTCGTTCCAGATCCAGGTAGCTTCCGTAGGACATGGCATTTCGGAAGTCGGTACGGACACCGGACTCGATGTCGCGTTGATTTGCGGGCTTAGCTTGTTCATTGCTCATGAGGTAGATCATATCAATTCCTTGGCGAGCGTCACAATACTGAAAATCAGTGAATGTGAGTTCGCAAACTTTCCGGAATTCTGGAATAGATTCTGCGATACTCTCGTTATTACATGCATACGCATATAAAGTTGAATCGAGGATGAGAAAATGAGCAAGTCAATCGTGGTCATCTCTGGTGGTCTGGGTAACCCTTCGAGCACTTCACTTTTGGGGCGTCAGATTGGCGAAAGTGTCGCTACTGAACTTGCCGTCGCTGGCATCCAAGCTGATGTGCTTAACGTAGAACTACGTGAGTACGCCCACGAGATTGTAAACAACATGCTCACCGGCTTCGCTCCTCCGGCGCTGCAGAAGATTATCGATGCGGTGGTCGCATCGGATGTATTGGTGTCCGTCACTCCGGTCTTCTCTGCTTCAGTATCGGGACTGTTTAAATCCTTTATCGATATTCTGGATCCGCGGTCATTAGAAGCAAAACCAGTTGTTCTGGCCGCAACCGCCGGTTCGCAGCGTCATCAGCTCGCCGTTGATTACGCCATGCGGCCAATTTTCTCCTACCTGCGTACTCAGGTTATGCCGACCACTGTATTTGCCGCCTCCGAAGACTTTGGCGGCCAAGGGCTTGCCGGAACCCTGTCCGAGCGAACCCGCCGAGCAGCTCGCGAAGTCGTTGTAGCCTTGTCTGCCGATGGGGGAGCCTTGCAGTCAGATAGCGATTTAGGTGATACGCGTTCGATTGCGCCATCGGTCAGCGATACCGCTAATCCCAACGATCCGCTGACAACTCTTCCTTTTGAAGCCTTGCTAGCAAGCGTGCAAGGAAGCAGAAGCTAAAGCATAGATTTGGCATCACTGCGCTAAATATTAGGGGTATGAATGTTAGTACGATGTGCCAGAAGCCTTGAAGCTCGATAGCATTATTCCTTGTGAGCTACATCATCCACGGTGCTCACGCAGGTGTAACTCGAAAGCGAAAGGTGTAGCCGTCGATGCTATCCGAGGAAACTATCACGGCTATTGCCGATGAACTTGTCGAAGCAGGAGCCACTCGCACTCCGGTTCCGCGACTAACTGCGCGCTACCCAGAGATGACGGTGGAAGATTCTTACCGCGTCCAGAACCTCTGGCGTCAGCGCTCGGAAGCCGCCGGACGCAAACTCGTAGGACGCAAGATCGGGTTGACCTCGCGGGCCATGCAGATGGCTACGGGTATTACCGAGCCAGATTACGGGATCATCTTCGATGACATGCTCTACGACTCGGGCGCCAGTTTTAAATGGTCTGACTTTACCGGTGCACGCGTCGAGATGGAACTTGCCTTCAAGCTGAAGAAGGATATTGAGGGCCCGAACGCGAATATTTTCGATGTACTTGAAGCCACCGAATATGTCATTCCAGCCTTAGAAATCCTCGATGCTCGCGTGGAGATGGAAGGGCGTACCATCGTCGACACCATTAGCGACAACGCGGCCATGGGTGCGATGGTCATGGGCGGAAATCCCATGAAGCCTGATGCAATCGACCTGCGTTGGGTCTCGGGCATTCTCTTCAAGAACCAGACGGTGGAAGAAACCGGCGTCGCCGCAGGTGTGCTTAACCACCCGGCCGCCGGCGTGTACTGGCTGGCCAACAAAATCGCGCCACACGGAGACAAACTCAAAGCCGGAGAGATCATCTTGGCCGGTTCATTCACCCGACCTATGTGGGTCAATGAAAATGACACAGTCTTTGCCGACTACGGACCGATGGGAACAGTGACATGTCATTTCGAGTAGAGCCAGACCCATCGCTGAAAGACGCCTTGCGCGGTGCTGATCATGCTTTAACCGGTATCTGGGTCTGCTCTGCCTCAGCACTAAATGCAGAGATCTGTGCGGGTGCCGGCTTTGACTGGCTCTTCATTGATGCCGAGCATTCGCCAAACGATCTGCAAAATGTGCTTGCACAGCTCCAGGCGGTCCGCGGTTACCCTACAATTCCAGTGGTTCGCCCGCCGGTTAATGATCCGGTAGTTATCAAGCAGTTCTTAGATCTTGGCGTGCAGTCACTAATCATCCCGATGGTTAATGACGCGCAGCAAGCCGCAGCGGCGGTAGCGGCCTGCAATTACCCACCATTGGGCGTCCGTGGTGTCGGTTCGGCGTTGGCTCGTTCGGCCCGCTGGAACCGCATACCGGACTACCTCACCCGTGCGGCGGAGACTATCACCGTGATGGTGCAGATCGAATCGGCCGAGGCTGTAAGCAATGTTGCGGATATCGTGGCCACCGAAGGAATCGACGGGATCTTTATCGGCCCGTCAGACCTTGCCGCCTCCATGGGGGTTATTGGACAACAGGGCCACCCAGACGTGGTCGCCGGGGTAATAAAATCGATTCAGGCCGCAAAGTCTGCCGGAAAATACGCAGGCGTTAATGCTTTCGATCAAGCCAGCGCACGCAAGTACATCGAAGCCGGTGCCGACTATGTGGGCGTCGGTGCCGATGTTGCACTGTTGGCCCGAGCTACCGAGGCACTCGCAGCAAGTTTTAAGGGTGAATCACAAAGCTCCGCCCCAGCGAGCTACTGATACCTGCATCGGGGAGGTGATGTGTCACCGTTGCGCGTCGATTCTCAACGGGCGACGCCAATGGTGGCACCATTGAAGATGATGAGCCGCGAAAAGAAACCCATGAAAGCCGTGATGTTGCGTCTACGCAACGGATGGCCAATGCCTCTTGCCCTGCAGGGTGTATTCGAAATTGTACAGTCCATCGTTTTCTGCATGGCACTGTTAACCGTGCCTCTGGTCGCGGTGTATTTCAGCGGTGGATTCCTCGAAAATTCATTTGAGACGATCCTGCAATTTGGTGGGTTGCTGTGGCTTCTCATTCATGGGGTGCCACTTGAAGTGCTAAACCTCGGTCCGGAAGCGGACCCGAGCGCGGTTTCAGGTATATTAACTTTGCTGCCTTTGGGGTTGAGCCTATTGCCCTTCATCTTTTGTTGGCGTGCCGGCCGGCGTATCGCCAGAGCCTCCTACACCGACCAGCTGTGGCAAGGTTTGGCCGGAGCCTTTATCACCTACGGAGCTATCGGCACCGGAGTGGCATTTTTGGCTAGTAATTCTTACGCCAAGGCCAACCTCATATCGGCTACGTTTATCCCTTTGATCATCGCTTTTGTCGGACTGATTTTTGGTGCACGCCGTGAAGCAGGTTCTTGGGGCAGACTGATCGGTGTAGACGTCGCGGCGCATATTTCGCGCATTTCCCCGCACCGCCGATGGGCCGGAACCTATGTATGGCACGTGATCGTGGCAGGGTTCATTGGATATATGGCCGCGGTAGCCATTTCCGGAATTCTCATGAGCATCACCGTAGGCTTGCACTGGGCCGATGTCGCAAATATTTACCAAGAGCTGCGCCCAGGGCCTATCGGATCCTTCGCGCTCACCTTACTGCAGCTCGGACTCATCCCGAACGCCGTGTTCTGGGTACTTTCCTGGATTAGCGGTGGCGGGTTCAGCATTGGAGCTGGCAGTACCCTCTCAACGCTCGAAACGACCGTGGGTCCGCTACCTTCGATGCCGCTATTCGCCGCATTGCCATCGGGCGAGGCAGGAAATCAATGGTTATTCCTGTTGTTGCCGGTGCTCGCGGGAATCGTTGCTGGTTGGTACTTCCTTCGCGTGGGTGAAAACCACCTTGAGGATTGGTTTGCCCGTCGCATCCCCTTCAACATTCTTTCGCTTGGCGTCTCGACACTGTGCTTAGCAGTGTTCACCGGAATCGCTGCAGGTCTGGTGAGTCTAGCCGGTTCGTGGCTGTCCTCGGGTTCTTTAGCCATAGGGAGGCTGACCGAGTTAGGGCCACATATGTGGGTCACGGCCGGTGCCCTAGCATTACAAATCGGACTAGGTACAGCTATTGGCTATCTGGTGGCACCACTGTTCGAAACCGATCCAGTACTGGAAGGCTAACTACTCTTACGCGTAGGCGAAGCATTAACGGATCGGACGTAATGTCAACGAATCACCGTTGGCCCGCGGGAGCTGAAACTCGCCAAGTTGCTGAGAAGTCTGCGAAGTCATCACGAGCAAGACCGCTGAATCCGCGGAGATGATCTCGACCGGAGGGCGTAGCTCGCTGTGATTGTCGGGGACCAGCTCCTTAATAGCTTCCGTAGCGCTCTGCTCGGAAATATCCGGTGGCAGTAAGTAGCTGACAACATCAAAGCTTGATTCACCCCCGGTGACTTCTAACAGAATGCCGTTGTCCAACACGTGCTGAACAGGTGGACAGGTGGACGAAGCAACCTCGGGGTCGACACCTTGTTCCTTGGGAGCTGCGACGGTGAGCAGGCACAGCTCACCGTCTTCGCCCTCCGCCACAAAATGCTCTCCATATCCCGAATTGGCAAGGTGGCGTAGCGAGTCCGCAGTGTAGGTGCCGCTGGCCTCAAATCCTTCGGGAAGTTGATCCTTGTCGGTCGCTTCGTCAACGAGTCGCGGCATGAGCTCGGCCGCGGAAGGTGGAGATTGTGATTCTTCGACTTTAGAATCCTGGCTAGAACACCCGGAAACCATCATGAGGCCGGTGAGTGTTAACGCGAAGACCTTAGCGCTGTGTCGAATCTTCATATTTTTCAGTTCCTTGATCGGTGACGGACTAGGTGCCTAGCTAGAAGTCTAAACACCGAGATTCGCCGAACCAAAATATCGAATGAAATAAATATGACCTAGTAAATCTCTATGCCTTCAAGTCCCACATATGGTGCAATACGTCGTGCCAGGCATATTGGTTTAGGGTTGCGACGGTAAATGCGGCACCATTTGAGCGCAATCCTTGACGGTAATAGGCAGTCGGATCGATTGCCGCCAAATTCTGAATGTAAAGCGACGCAGAAGTTCGCAACCGGGTGGCAGCTGTATAGGTATCCAGCTCGTTGTAGTGACCTTTTTCGGCTGCTTGATCCTGATCCCAATCAGGGAAGGTCGGATCATCTTTGCTCGTCATCAGCTTCAGGCGTGCGGTCATCGTTATTAACATCTCGGCGACATGAACCACATACTCTTGATCACTCCAGCGCGCAGGGTCGGTTCGAACTTTCGCTTGCGGACGGTGTAAAGCAAGTAAATAGCGGTCTACGAACTGGGGTAGTTGCTCAATCACCTGTGCAGGGGAAACCGCACGCACATCATGATGGCATTGGGTGCAGATAGATTCCAGAACGAAGGTCCAGTTCTTCTCATCTGGGATGATCTCGGTCATGACAAGCTCCTATGCTGGTTGCTCTTGAGCACAGTCTAGGCGCAGTGAATTGGCGTGTGTGAGCACTGTTACTTCACCTGCCGTGCGGTATGTAAAGTGAGGGCACCGTGAACCGTAGAATGGCTACTATGCGCATTGTTGTACTTGTCTCCGGAACTGGTTCGAATCTTCAGTCGGTTATCGACGCCGTCGCCAGCAAGGAATTAGCTGATGTAGAGATCGCAGCGGTTGGTGCTGACAAGCATGGGACCTACGGTGTCGAGCGTTCCGAAGCTGCCGGCATCGAAACATTTGTGGTTAATTTCAAAGACTACGAAGACCGTGCCGAATGGAACCACGCATTGACTCAAAAATGCCAGTCATACCAGCCTGACTATGTGGTTTCCTCGGGATTCATGCGCATCGTAGGCGAAGAGTTCATTAACGCATTTGACGGTACCTACATCAACACTCATCCGGCATTGCTTCCCTCGTTCCCAGGTGCGCACGGAGTGCGTGACGCGCTTGCGTACGGTGTTAAGGTCACTGGGTGCACGGTACATATTGCCGATGCAGGGGTGGACACCGGCCCGATTCTGCGCCAAGAATCCGTGGCAGTTCTAGATGAAGACACCGAAGAAACCTTGCATGAGCGCATCAAAGTGGTCGAACGCCGCCTGCTCATTGCCACCCTAGGCGACTTGGCTCGGAACAAATAGCTAACCGTAGGTCAACGTAGAATGGATGGCGATATGAGCGAACATTCAGACTTGGCCGAACCGGCTGGCAATGAGCCCCTCTTCACCGACGCCGAATTGATGACGGCGCTGAAAGTCCTGGGGATAGTGCATCGACTTCCCAGTGAAGACGAGCGGCATATTGCTGTGCGCCGTGCCACGAGCAATATGTTCAAGGCAGCCAAGCGTTACCGGAAGTCGCAAAAGCGCGCAGAGATCACCGCGGCAGATCGCGCAGCCATTGAACGCACCGCCACTGGCTCCCCACAACGCCTGGATGACGAGACCCTCGGCCTTGATCTGAGCTCCGGCACCGAAGATCTTACCGCCGGGGAGTACTTACGACCGCGCGGATGCTATATCTGTAAAAGGCGGTACACCACAGTTGACGCCTTCCACCACTACCTGTGTCCCGAGTGCGCGGCTGCAGGCCGGGAACGCCGAGACGCTCGGGCAGACCTCAGTGGTAAACGTGCGCTACTAACCGGCGGACGGGCAAAAATTGGTATGCACATTGCGCTTCGCCTATTACGTGATGGCGCGCATACGACCATCACCACCCGCTTCCCCAGAGACGCCGCCCGACGCTTTGCCGCAGTGGAAGACGCTGCTCACTGGATCCACCGGCTGCGGATCGTCGGCATTGATCTGCGTGACCCCGCCCAGGTGATCTCGCTGGCTGACCGAGTTGCTGGCGAGGGGGCCTTAGACATCTTGATCAACAACGCCGCTCAGACGGTGCGCCGCACCTCGAACTCCTATCAGCACCTGATCGAAGCGGAAGATCAGCAACTACCTGCAGAACTTGAATTTTCCCAGGGTGGCCCTGAAATCTGGGGCGAAGCCAACCCGCCGTCCGAGCACCCCAAGGCGCTAGCCAGCGCTCTGGGACTCGAAGACTCCGCGCTGCTCGCGGCTTCGGAAAACTCCTACTATGACGCGCAAGCGCTCGCCGAGGCTGCGATGACCGCTGGGTCGGCAAGCTTAGAACGCATCAGCGCTGGAACTGCCATCGATGCTGGTGGTTTGGTCCCCGACGTGGTCACCGAAAATTCTTGGACTCAGATCCTTGGAAATGTGGATGCTCTAGAGATGCTCGAAGTGCAGTTGTGCAATGTGACCGCTCCCTTCTTGCTGGCCTCCAGGCTGCGTCCGGCACTAGCGGCTTCGGACGCGCACCGTAAATATATTGTGAATGTCTCCGCTATGGAGGGGCAGTTTTCGCGCCGCTACAAGGGTGCAGGCCACCCGCATACCAACATGGCCAAAGCCTCGCTAAATATGCTCACCCGCACGAGCGCGGAAGAAATGCTGCAGACCGATCGAATTTTGATGTCTGCCGTGGATACCGGGTGGATTACCGATGAGCGGCCTCACGATTCAAAGGTTCGTATGGTGGCCGAAGGGTGGCATGCACCGTTGGATCTGATCGATGGTGCGGCACGTGTTTACCAGCCGATAGTTGATGGCGAACGCGGTATTGATCTGTACGGCTGTTTTCTCAAGGATTACGAACCGTCCCCGTGGTGAGTAAGACCCGACGTAACTGACCAAGAGAGTAGGGTCCCAGCCGGTGGCTGGAACCCTACTCTCTTGGTGATTGAACCTAAAGTTTAAATCGTACGGTTCGTACCTCGAAGGCGCCTAAGGTCAGTTGAACAGCGTCATCTACTACCTTGGTTGTTTCATCTGCCAACGGGTCTTCTAGCAGCGTCACAGTTTTTACAGAGGTGAACTGCGTATTGATCTGCAGGGTTCCGCGCGCTCTGCGTCCGAGTGACTCGTATACGCGCACTACTAAGTCTCCGGACTGGTCCGAAGCTAGCTTCACGCTGGACACCACGAGGCCCGCACCTTCGAGGCGCACCAATGGGTCTACAGACCGAGCTCCGCTAATGACATGCTCTGCGCTATTTAGCAGCGCACCCGCTTCGGTGGCCGAAGCGATATCGGCGCCAATGACCAACCCATAACGGTGAGACTGAAGGCCCTGGTCAGTATGCGGATCTGGGAACCGTGGAGCGCGCAGTAGCGATAGCCTAAGCGTGGTTGAGATCCCGGCCTCGGTGGAATCACGGGTGACATCAAAACCGTAAATTGAATCGTTGATCAGAGCTGCACCGAAGCCCGTTTCCTGTGCAAGTACAAAACGATGCATGGAGGTCTCGAACTTCGCAGCTTCCCAACTGGTGTTCACATGTGTGACGCGTTGGTGATATCCAAACTGGGTCTCCGCGATGGTGTGCTCTGCACGAATATCCAACGGGAAGGCGACCTTAAGGAATTTCTCCGCCTCATGCCAGTCGGTGCTCTGCGTGATCTGCAGCGTGCGTGATCCAGGGGCCAGCACCAGTTCCTGCACCACCTTGGAGTTTGAGAAGCTTCGCACAATGCTCAACTTCGCGCTTCCATCGGAATCTTGAGAAAGCTGAATCGACTCAATCTCGCGCAGGTCGGTGACCTGATTGCGGTAGTACTTATCTACATCCCAGGCATCCCACATATTCGGGAAGTCCTGATGTAGCTGCAGTAAGTTCGCTTCTTGTCCTTGGGCGATCACATCGCGTCCGGTCGACAAATCTACCGCTGAGGTGACTAACCCTTCGGAGGTCACAAAAATGCGTACGAGCGAATTTTCGAGCAGATATCCGTTGTTCTGCTGGACCGCGTGAACTGCCTCGCCACTGGTCGTTTCGACTACGCCGGCCGCGCCGAAAGGAAGCCCAGAGCGCTCGTAGGGAGCTGAGTTAAAGGTCAGCGTCCTTGAACCGGTACCGGCAAGTGCCTGCTGAGATGCGGCAATCAGCGCCTCAGCTTGTTCGATAACCTGCGCGTAACGCGCTACGACCTCACGGTGCACCCAGGCGATCGAGGTGCCCGGGAGGATGTCATGGAACTGATGTAGCAGAACTGTTTGCCACATCGAATCGATCTGCTCATAAGGGTACTGAGTGCCTGCATAAATGCTGGCCGTCGCAGCCCACAGTTCCGCTTCAACGAGTAGTTGCTCGGTGCGACGGTTTCCCTGTTTGGTTTGATGCTGACTGGTGAGTGTCGCGCGGTGAAGCTCAAGATAGAGCTCGCCGACCCACACCGGTGGAGACGGCATTTCTTGTTGCGCACGGTCGAAGAAGTCATTTGGATGCTCCCACTTCACCATGGCGCTGCCTTCAAGGTTCGCCAGACGGCGGGCTTTGCCTGTCATTTCGCGTGTGGTTCCGCCACCTCCATCTCCCCAGCCAACTGGTGCGATTGAATTGTTGGTGACGCGGGCTTCGCGGAACTGGCGGGAAGCTTTAGCAACTTCTTCACCGGAGAGCTGGGAATTATAGGTATCCATCGAGGGGAAGTGGCTGAAAATTCGTGAGCCATCAATTCCTTCCCAAAGGAAACTGTGGTGGGGGAACTTGTTCTGTTGGTTCCAAGAAATTTTCTGAGTGAAGAACCATTCAAATCCTGCCCGGCGCATTAGCTGCGGCAACGCCGGAGAATAGCCGAAGGAATCAGGTAACCAGACGCCTGCCGAAGTGATGCCAAATTCGTCACGGAAGAATTTCTGTCCGTAGAGGAACTGTCGTACTAAGGATTCACCCGAGGGCATGACGGTGTCAGATTCCACCCACATTCCACCCAAGGGGAGGAAACGTCCGTCGGCTACTGCCTTCTTCACCCGTTCCCAGACCTCGGGGCGGTGCTCTTTGAGCCAAGCGTACTGTTGTGCGCTCGACATGCCGTAGATGAATTCCTCATCGTAATCTAGCAGTTCCACCATGGATGAGCAGGTCCGTGAGACCTTTCGAATGGTTTCGCGCAGTGGCCAGAGCCATGCCGAATCGATATGCGAGTGGCCGATGGCAGAAATCTTATGAGCACTATGTTCTGCCGGTGCTGCCAGTACCTGAACCAGCTGGTCACGCGCGGCCTGCGCGGTCTGCACAATGTGCTGCAAATCCAGCACATCCATCGAGTTATCTAGCGCTTGCAGAATCTGCATGCGGCGCGGCCCCTCAGGCAACTGGGCTTGCAGATCCAGCAAGACTTCAAGGTCAAGCACTAGGTCGTGGACTGTTGGCTCGAAGACAGCCAGGTCCATGCGACGGATGGTGTAGAGCTTGCGCGGAGAAGAGGTGAGGATGTCGCCCTGTTCGGTGGGCAGGAAGGGATGGTAGTCAAGAAGTACCGGGTTAGAAGCTGCTTCTAGGAATAGCTCGAGTTGCTCCCCACCGTCGGCGCTCTCGCTTACCGGCACCCATTGGTTGCGTGGGTTCAACGCTTTGATAGTAACGCCGTCGGGACGATAGATGAGCCCTTCGCATTGAAATCCGCTCATATTGATATCAAATCCGAGATCAATGACGGCTTCCACACGGCGTCCTGCCCAATGTTCAGGAACCTGACCACGTAATTTAAACCACGTAGTACCCCAGGCAGCGCCCCATTGGGTGCCGACCTGAGTTTCTGTGTAATCCAGGGCAATGCCTTCTAACGCCGGGATTGGTTCGCCGGTGAGCTCATGCCATGACACCTCTAAGGGAATTGAATCCGAGTAGACCATAGGGCGGATACGTTCATCGAGCACGCGCTTGACGCGCCCGGTGGTCAAAGAGATGTCATCATGCATGAATGCCTTTCGCGGAAACGACGTTCCTTGAGAAGAATAAGCTTGCTTTCAGACTATCGAATAAGTTGCCGTATTCAGTGTCCACCGCACTCTCACATGCCCGGTTCGAGAAAATCAGGTATCCGTTAAGTAATGATATTTCCTGCTCCGGCAATGAATAAATGTGCCAAGATTAGACGAAACAAGGACATCCACGATTTGACGGTAGACGACTGCATGGAATTAAGGCATCCCGCCCCCGTGGCACCCCTGCGCTTAGTCGCGTTGGATATCGGCGGAACTAAAACCCATGCGGTGCGTTACCTAGGAGATCAGGTAGTGGCCGAGGCTCGAACCGGCAGCGCAAATGTGCAAAACGTGAGCGTGGAGCAAGCCCAACAAGCGCTGCGTGAAGCATTCACTGCGCTCGGCGATGAGCCCGTTGATTTGGTAATTGCCGGCTCCGGGGGAATAGATACGGACGCCGATGAACTGGCACTGAGCGGGCTGATCGAACGGTTCGCTCCGAAAGCCGAGGTGCGTATCGTGCACGATACGAGGCTGATCCTTGCCGCAGGTTACGCGCAGACCGGAATTGCGGTGATCCTCGGTACCGGCTCTGCAATTTGGGGTGTGAACTCTTTTGAGCGAACCGCTCGCTACGGCGGTTGGGGATATCTCTTAGGTGATGAAGGCGCAGGCTACTGGTTTGGGCGTGAAGCGGTACGCCATGCTTTGGATGAGTTTAACCGCGGACAGCAGCGTTCTGTGCTGACATCTCTGCTACTAGAGCACTGCGGTTGCGAGCATCGGGAAGAACTCATTGCGCTCTTTCACGGTCAAACCACTCGCGAATACTGGGCGCAATGTGCCTCGGTAGTTTTTGACGCCATCACTGCGGGAGATGCGGCGGCCGAAGAAATTCTTGATCGCGCCGCCACTTACGTCGTGGCAAGCATCAGTGAGGTCGCCAAACAGCTAGAACTCACCGGACCCATTGTGCTTGGCGGGGGAGTGATTGAACACCAGAGGATTTATCAGCAACGGTTACGCGCGGAACTAGGTTCCGCAGGATTCCATGACCTACGATTCTTGGATCAAAGTCCGGTTTATGGGGTGGCGTTCCTGGCCGGATTAGTCGGTAATACCTAAAGGTTCGCTCGGTAGGACGATTGAGGTGCGAGCGATCGTTAACGCACCATCAACTCGGTTGTTCGTCCCGGTATCGTCGCACCAATCCACACCGTAGGGGACAGCAACAACAAAGGCCTCACCGGCCCACGTGTCCTAGGGACAAAGGCAGTCCAAAGATCTCGGCGGTTGCCAGCACAGCTAGTCCAGTTGAAGCCCTCGAGTTTCCGGAGCGAAACGCGCCATCACCAACATGGCCACGATGACCAACACGGTAGCCCCCGCGAAGAGCCACGGCAGTCCAACGATTGGCCACAAGGCAGCAAAAAGTAGTGGGCCAAAACCAGCGGCAAAACGCGACATCGTTGAAGCCCAGCCAAAGCCGCTAGCTCGCAGTTCGGTGGGGTAGAGCTCGGAAACATAGGCATAAAGCACCGGGATAGCAATTTGCACGATGACACCAAAGACGAGAATCCAAGCTACCGCGGTGGCTGGTGCGTCAAGGCTGAGCGCCACTACAACCAGGATCAATCCCGAGAGTGGTGCCGAGATTCCGAGCAACCATTTGCGCCCTACCCGCTCAACCAGCACGGCAGCAACCACCACTCCGAGCAGACCCATGAGCGCCATCACCGCGGTGGCGAAGAAGGAGGCGGACTGCGCCATGCCTGCTTCGGTCAGAATGGTAGGCAGCCACGTCAGTGCAAGGTAGTAGACAAGTAAGACGGTGATGAACAAAAGCCAGCTTGTTGCGGTCAGTTTTGCCGAATAACGCCACAATTCAACAACTTGCTCCCACCAGCGGGTGCCCTTGCCTGGCGGGATGGCTTCGATGGCGTAGTCCCGTGGTGTCGCTCCGGTACGCCGCACCAGATCATCGATGACTTCACGGGCTTCGGCCTCGCGACCCTTTGCGGCGAGGAACAAGGGTGACTCGGGCATTTTCAGCCGAACCAAGAACACCATAAACGCAGGCAGAATCATGACCCCAAGAATGAGTCGCCAGTTCCCAGACGTAGCCATCACCCATCCGGAAACAAAGAAGGACAACGCGGCACCGATAGGCCACCAGCCATCCATTGCGGTCAGTACCCGACCGCGCAGTTTTGCTGGCGTGAACTCCCCGACTAACGCATAATCCACCGGAATGCAGCCGCCTAAGCCAACTCCTGCGAGGAACCGGAAGGCCACAAAAAATCCAAAATTGGGGGAGAGCGCACCGAGCACGGTAAATACCGAGAACATCAGTAAGGTCAGCGAAAAAGCATTCTTGCGTCCGTACTTGTCCGCGATACCGCCCCAAAGGAAGGCGCCAATGGCCATACCCACCAAATTTGAGGTTCCCAGCAACGCTGCGGTGGGTCGATCCAGACCCCATTCGGCGGCCACCAATGGGATCAGGGCGCCGTTGAGGGTCACGTCCCAGGCATCAAACATGAAACCTAGGCCACCGATGATGAAGATGGTGCCCTGGACCTTCCATTTAAAGGGCAGTTCCTGCACAACTTGTGTACCGGAGGGAATGGTGGCAGTTGGCACCTTGAGTAGCCTTTCCTATGGGCCTCACAAAGTGTGGCACGTTCGCCACGAAGCATACCGAAACCTTGAGTCCCATGCACCTCATTACGCTTATTCCGTAGCTTCGTCAAGACCTGTTATGACAAGGCATATGGGAGTATTCTCTGGTCATGGGAGTAGATTGGACCGCTCTCGAAGAGGCAATACGGGTGGCTGCCCTTCGACACGCGGCAGAAGTGATTGCTGAGCACCCGGAGCAGAATTTTTATGCCATCGCCCTGCATGGGGTCAGCACCACAGAGAGTGAAAATATCTCCATGCCGTTGCTGGCGCTTAATTCTGTGGAAGCACTCGAGCGGGACCGACAAAGCGAGTCGCGAGAGCTTCTCGTGGAGCGCGGCGAAGACCTCGATGAGGATGCCGACTACGAGGACCGATCGGATGCGCAAAGCGAGGAACAACTGCGCGGTGAAGGACTCATAGATTCCGATAACGAGCAGGATGATGAGTCCGCACAATCAGCAGACGATAGTGAAGAAGACACTGAAGACCTTGACCAGGTCTTAGAAGCTATCGAAGCGGATCTCGAAGCCGACGACAACGACAGTTTCTACTCGGATAAGTGGGAGCCAAGCGATTGGCACTGGTCTTCCATTGAATTATGCCAAGATCCTGCGGCACAAATCTGGTCTGATGCAATGACCGAGCAAGCCACGCAAGAGGGATGGGAAAATACGATCAAACGTTATTATCACACCCTCGTCGCGGTAGCTCATTCGATTCGTGAAGAGTTGAATGAACGCACCAAGGTGGATCTGGTTGCCTACGTTGCCGATGATGATCATGCAGAAAAACTCCTAGAACTCTGTCTGACCCCACAACAACTTGATGAGCATTTTCCGCAGCTAGAACAGCCAGTTCAATAGCCCCGACATGAACTGCTCAGTCTTTAGCTTCCGGCGCTAGAATAGGTGCGGCGGTCTATGGCCGCCCGCCCCTTTTCATCTCACCGCCGGGAGAGCATTTTCGTGAGTAAGACCGTCTTGGACCGTGTAGCTATTCGCCGCGCGTTGATTTCCGTGTATGACAAGACTGGGCTGGAGGAACTGGCCGCTGGGTTGCATAAAGCTGGCGTGCAGTTGGTCTCCACCGGTTCGACCGCGAAGAAGATCGCGGCGGCAGGAATTCCAGTCACCGAAGTAGAGCAGGTTACCGGCTCCCCGGAAATGCTCGATGGCCGGGTGAAGACCTTGCACCCACGCATCCATGGTGGCATTCTTGCCGACCGCCGCGTGAGCGAGCACATGGACACCCTGTCCTCCATGGACATCGACCAGATCGACCTAGTCGTGGTGAACCTCTACCCCTTCGTGCAGACCGTCGCCTCGGGCGCCAGCCAGGACGAAGTGGTTGAGCAGATCGATATTGGCGGTCCAGCTATGGTCCGCTCGGCTGCAAAGAATCACGCAGCAGTGTCCATCGTGGTTGACCCATCGTTCTACTCACAGGTCGTCGAGGCCGCTGCAGAGGGTGGCTTCGATCTGAAGACCCGTCAGCGTCTCGCCGCTAAGGCTTACGCACACACCGCAGCCTACGACACCGCAGTGGCATCATGGACCGCCAGCCAGTTCTTGGATGAAGACGGCGACGGCGTGATCGATTGGCCAGCTTACTCCGGTGTTGCCTTGCAGCGCGCCGAGGTGCTGCGCTACGGCGAAAACCCACACCAGCAGGCAGCCTTGTATGTTGATGAGGCAGCTCCTGCCGGCATCGCACAGGCTGACCAGTTGCACGGCAAGCCGATGAGCTACAACAACTATGTGGATGCCGATGCGGCATTGCGTGCGGCTTTTGATTTTGAGCAGCCAGCGGTAGCGGTCATCAAGCACGCGAACCCTTGTGGTGTCGCGGTAGCTTCCCCAGATGCCGTAGATCCAATTGCTGACGCGCACGCCAAGGCACATGCCACCGACCCGGTTTCGGCCTTTGGTGGCGTTATCGCCGCCAACCGCACCGTCACCATGGCGATGGCAGAAACGGTTAAGGGCATCTTCACCGAGGTTGTTATCGCACCTAACTTCGAGCCAGAAGCCGTGGAAATCCTTTCGGCTAAGAAAAACATCCGCCTGCTGGCCCTGCCAGAAGGTTATGCACGTAATGCCAATGAATTCCGTCAGGTTTCCGGTGGCATGCTGGTACAAGCTGGGGATCAGATCACCGCAGCCGGTGACGACGTGGCTAACTGGACTCTTGCAGCCGGCGCGGCAGCGGATGAAAAAACTTTGGCAGACTTGGCCTTTGCTTGGCGTGCGGTGCGCGCAGCGAAGTCCAACGCAATTCTGATTGCTAAGGACGGCGCAGCCGTTGGTATTGGTATGGGCCAGGTCAACCGCGTGGATTCGTGCAAGCTTGCGGTCGAGCGTGCTAACACCCTCGGGGTGAAAGTTGAATCAGGTGCAGATGCAGCCGGCGGCGCAGAAAACGTCGACGGCGCACAGTCTGAGCAGCGCAGTCAGGGAGCCGTCGCGGCTTCGGATGCGTTCTTCCCATTCGCTGACGGTCTGCAGATTCTCTTGGATGCCGGTGTTACGGCAGTCGTGCAGCCAGGTGGATCGGTTCGCGACGAGGAAGTAGTTGCCGCCGCTAACGCGGCCGGCATCACCATGTACTTCACCGGGGCACGCCACTTCTTCCACTAAGAGGTTCCCCGCGGCACGGGCCGCTCAAGTTATCGGTAGACGATGACTTGAGCGGCCCGTCGTCTTTTAACACAGGTTACGCATTACTAATATTGAGAATCATTCTCATGTAAGCTCTAGTGCTATGAAGCTTATTTTTGTCTCATCCTTAGAAGTTCACTGCCGTGATGCAGCGGTCCAGCGCCTGCTGAGCGAGTACCCCCAGGCGCTGGTGATCAGCCACGATCTCCTCGAGGGAAATCGTGTACTGCGCCGGGTGGAAGGAAACATCAACGCCAGTGAACGCGCAGAATCCGTGCTCGAACATGGATGCGTCGGTTGCGCGGTCCGGTTTGAAATCCTTCCGACCCTATTGCGCCTGTTGCCCCAGAACGAGGATGCGGTAATCATTCAGTCGTTGCCGGCGACTTGGCATAGTGATCAAGTTTTGGACATCGTGAGCACCGAGCTCGAAGGGCGTGGCGTTGCGATCGACCAAGTTGCTCTGGCTCTGGATCCCGCCGCCGTGGAAGACCAGTTCTGGGACCGCAGGAACCTGTGGGAGTCGGGATTTAATGCCATGGCCAATGATGAGCGCACTGCCGGAGAGTTCCTGATCCGCGAAATTGCGCTGGCTGACAGCCTGTTGTTCGTCGAAGGGTTGAGTGTTGCACTACTAGGCGAATCCGCCGGGCACTTGAATTCTTCCGGCGAGCAATTCAGGCGTGGAATGAAGCTAATACGTGATTTGGCACCGCACGCCACGCTCACCTCCGCGCAGGGCAAGGTCGCGTTGGGTGCCTATGACCGTGACGACGCGCTTCGCAGATCCCGCCCCGGCCACTTTCAGCACGGCTCTGGCGCCACGGATGTGGGTGGTACAAAGATCCTCATCAAGGTTGAACGGCCGCTAGATGCCGATCGGTTCCGTGAGGTACTGCCGGATCTTGCAGCTACGTGCATGTGTATTCGAGGGACGCTCTGGATGGCCAGTTGTCCCGGTGTGCGCGTGGCCCTCACTGGGGCCGGACCTCGAATCTGGCTGGAATCAACCGGCGCCTGGGAAGGCGATATTGCCTGCACCCACCTTGAGCTGACTGGTTCGGAGCACTGCGAAGCCGAGGTGAGGGCGCTGCTGGAGCCTTGTGAACTCAGCGATAGGCAGCTCTTGGCTCTGCATGGTGCTTCGGGTGCATTGGATCCAGGGCAGCAACAGCACAATGAATGGAAGCGAGGTGAAAATGAATGAAAGTTAGGAATTCGATCCGGGCGCTGAAAAAGATGCCCGGTGCTCAAGTGGTCCGCCGCCGCGGCAGGATATTTGTGATCAATAAGAAGAATCCACGGATGAAGGCTCGCCAGGGCTAAATCCATCCGGGAAACACCTCGGTTCTCGAAAGCCAGAAAATGTGCTTTTGCGTGCCGAGGTGTCGTTTTTAAACGATTCTTGTGCGATTGTTTTTGGTATGTAGGTTCTGGTCAGACGGGTGCTTCGAGTTGCCCGGAATAGGATTGTTCAACAACCCCTTGCGCAGATTGTTCAACAACCTGTAATGTACTACTCATCACTCGCGAAGGTGAGCGCAATCACCACCGATAGTTATGGATGGAACCATGGCAAATTCAGAGATCAAGCCGCAGATGAGCTCCAAAGCTCGGCGGACCGCCCTTATGGGGGCAATGTTCCTCATGGCCACAAGCGCCATTGGGCCGGGTTTCATCACCCAGACGTCGGAATTCACGGTCAAGCTCGGCGCGTCCTTCGCCTTCGCGATTGTCGTTTCGATTTTGGTTGATATTGCAGTCCAGCTCAACGTCTGGCGTGTTATTGGCGTCTCCGGAATGCGTGCCCAAGAACTGGGCAATAAGGTACTTCCAGGCGTTGGATGGTTCCTCGCAGCACTCGTCTTTGTCGGCGGTGTGGTCTTCAACATCGGAAATATCGCCGGAACCGGCCTTGGGCTGAACGCGATGCTGGGCGTTGACGCGAAAATCGGTGGAGCAATCTCGGCGCTTATCGCCATTCTCGTCTTCTTGTCTAAAAAAGCCGGGATGGCACTGGACCGGATTGTAGTGCTCCTCGGAGCGTTGATGATTCTCTTGATGCTTTACGTAGCAATCGTTGCCGCGCCACCTGTTGGTGAAGCATTGAAGAACACCGTGATGCCTGAAAATATTGACTTCTTGGTCATCACCACGCTGATCGGTGGCACCGTGGGCGGTTATATTACATACGCCGGAGCGCACCGCATGATCGATTCGGGCACCTCCGGTGTTGAGCACGTCAAAGCAGTCAGCCGCACCTCGGTAGTCAGTATCATCATCACCGGCGTCATGCGAGTTCTGCTGTTCCTCGCGATCTTCGGCGTAGTCGCCGGTGGTGTCGCATTGACCAGTGATAACAAAGCAGCAGAGGCATTCGGAGCAGCTGCCGGAGAAATCGGCATACGGACTTTCGGCGTGATCCTCTGGTCTGCTGCGCTGACATCAGTTATCGGTGCCGCATATACGTCGGTATCCTTCGTCACCAAGTCCACGACCAACGAACGCACTCGCAACCTGATCACTGTCGCATTCATTGCAGTCTGCGCGGTAATCTACCTGTTCCTCGGACAGGCTCCACAGACCCTGCTGATCTTCGCCGGGGCTTTCAACGGACTGATCCTGCCCGTCGGATTTGCGGTTCTCCTCTGGGTTGCCTGGCGTCGCCGCGACCTTCTGGACAACTACAAATACCCGGCATGGCTACTGATCATCGGTGCATTGACTTGGGTGCTGACCATCTATCTTGGGTGGATGTCACTAACCGGCCTAGCCAAGCTCTGGGTCTAAAAACCAACTAACTCGGAGAGGCAGACATCATGAAACTCGAACAACCAGAACGCAGCACACGAGCAGGACTGACACCTGAGGAAGCGCGTGAGCTATTCCGAGCGGGTCTGAGCGTACCAACAGCTGGCTACAGTGCCGGCTACGCACAAGCTAACCTGATCATCGTTCCGAAAGACCTGGCATTTGATGTCCTCCTCTTCGCCCAGCGCAATCCCAAATCATGCCCCATTCTGGGAGTACTTGAAGCAGGGCAGACCAGTAATGAACTACTGGTTGACGGAGATATCCGCACCGACCTGCCCAAGTACACGGTCTATGAAAACGGCGAGAAGATTGCCGAACCGACAGATCTCACCGAATACTGGCGGGATGATCTGGTGACATTCATTGTCGGGTGCTCCTTCACTTTCGAAGCAGCCCTGATCGAAAATGGCATCAGTATTGCGCACATCGACCACGGCACTAACGTGCCTATGTATAAGTCGAGCATCCGCAGCGCTTCGGCCGGGAGCCTCACCGGGCCGATGGTGGTTTCAATGCGTCCGATTCCGGCCGCTCAGGTGGCCGACGCAGTGCGCATTACCTCCCGCTATCCAGCGGTTCATGGGGCCCCAGTTCACGTGGGAAACCCCGAAGAAATCGGCATCACAGATCTGGGAAAACCAGACTTCGGCGATGCCCCCCTTATGCCGGACGGAGCGATTCCAGTTTTCTGGGCATGCGGCGTGTCCCCACAGGCCGCTGTCATGGAATCCCGTCCTACGCTGGCGATCGGACATGCCCCCGGGCATATGCTAATCACCGACGCCAGGGACTCGCAATATCAGGTGCCGTAACCCCAAGTACTAGCAACGGATTGAGTCCAGTGCCGCGATTCCGCCCCCAAGGAATCGCGGCACTTCTAATTTGAACGCTTAGTCTCTGCGCGTGGTATCCAATTGCAGAGCCAACCAAGCATCCACTTCAGCTAAACGTGACTTCCTTGCAGCCTCATCAAGAAATGAGCCTTCAAAGGAGTTGCGGGCCAGCGTAGCCAGATCGCTGACAGTCAGGCTGAACTGTTCGGCCACCGCAGAAATATTGGCGTCTAAATAGCCACCAAAGTAGGCCGGGTCATCGGAGTGCAAGGAAACCTTTAAACCAGCTTCGAGCATCTGTGGCAAGGGATGATCGGCTAGAGTCTCTACCGCACGCAAACGCACATTAGACAAGGGGCATACGGTCAGTGGCATCTGCTCTTTGACCAAGCGAGCCACCAGCTCAGGATCGTCCATGCAGCGGATACCGTGGTCGACACGCTCAACCTTCAAGACGTCCAGTGCTTGGCGGATGTAATCAGCTGGGCCTTCTTCGCCGGCATGGGCCACGACATGCAGGCCGTGCTCGCGTGCGTAGCTGAAGACCTCTTCGAAGAGCTCTGGCGGGAATCCCAGCTCGGAGGAGTCCAAGCCGATCCCGTCGATGGCATGGTTTTCGGTGACAATCATTTTCAGGATTTCCATGGCTGAAGCAGCCGGAGCATGACGCCAGAAGCAGGCGATAAGTTTATGGGTCACACCCCATCGTTGCTCGGCCTCTTCGAGCCCAGCGCGTATCCCGGAAATGACCTCGGACAGCGACAGGCCGCGTTCAATGTGTGCCTGCGGATCAAAAAATAGTTCCACATGCCGCACCCGGGAAGCGTGCGCGCGGTTCAGGTACGCGGTCGTGATTTCTTTGAAATCTTCGCTTGTGCGTAGTACTGCCATATTGGCGTAGAAAAGATCGAGGAACGACTGCAGGTTGTTGAATTCGTAGTGTGCGCGTAGTTCTTCGACGGACTCATAGGGCAGGTCTATCCCATTCTTGGAAGCCAAAGCGAAAATAGTCTCCGGTTCCAGAGATCCTTCCAAATGGATATGTAATTCAGCAAGGGGCAATATCACGAAGGTTCCTTCCAAGGAATCACAATTTTGAATACCTGGGTCTGATGCGTTTTGGATGCGATGAATTATTGGCACGAGATGGCAACGCTTCGAGGAGAGAAACGAATCGAAGTCCCCATCAGTCTATTTTAACGATACCCGTGTGATTGATCAGGACCAGCGGCATTATCATGCGGTGCTCCTCACCGTCTCAGAGAGAAACCGTGGACTTGAAGAGGCCTATTTTAGACTCCTGACAGGATCATAATGATTCGCTGACGTAATTGATGTGGATTTACGCCAAGGTCTTTAAGGCATTGGAATGCCAGTCCTTCACCCGCGCGGAGCAATGCCAAAAGTAGATGCTCGGTATCTACTAGTTCATGACCTAGCCCCTTGGCTTCGCGTAGCGAAAGTCGAAGGAGCTTTTTGGCATGCACGGTTAGCCGGACTTCGTCGCCCGGTTCAAGTGAACTGGCCTTAGGCACTGTTTGTAGCTGGGCGAGGATCACGTCAAGGGAAATGTCGAGGGCCCGTAGGGCTTGCGCGGCTACTCCGTGCCCTTCGCGGTGCAAAGCTACCAGTAGATGCTCGGTGCCTAGATGGTCCTCGTTGCGAGCAATGGCCGCTTGCTGAGCCAATATGAGTACCAAGCGTGCCCGTTCAGTGAACTTCTCAAACATGTCGTCACGTCCTCTAGGACTCCATGCTCTGATGCTATACGCATTTTGAAGCGAATAGCTGACTAAAGTGCAAGGAGTGAACGTACATAGCTGTACTTTTTCGCCAACCGTTCACGGGTCGCTTCGGCTAATAGTGCGGTGCGTTCAGGGGAAGTATTATCGGCAAGATCTGCATGCTTGACGAGTAGTCCTATGGGATTTGAACGGACCCGCGCACAGTAGTCCTCGATGCTTTCGCCTTGACGTTTAGTCACTGAATCGACCGCCATAACGACGTCCTGAGAGATTCCCGCGGCCAAGAGATCCGAAGCAGTGAACTCGCAGTCTTCGATCACGTCATGAAGCCATGCCGCAGCAACAGCAGTGTCGGTACCGCCCTGCTCGTGAACCGTCGCTGCCACGCGAGCGGGATGAGTAATATAATCTGCTCCGGACTTGTCTACTTGGCCGCGATGGGCACGGCGAGCAATAGCTTCAGCGATGACGGGCAATGAAGAATCAGTCATGGTGCTCCTAGCGGGGTTGCGAGGACTCGTAGTGTTCTAGGAGTTCGGTCTCAGCGGTATTCAAATAAAGCTGCAGGGTATCGGCCGCTTCCATCCGTTGACCGGAACTAAGCAGGTCAACCAAGGCACTGTTTCGTGAGACGTAGTGTGAATGAAAGTCAGGGGCATCGCTCATCGCATGGAACACCAGCCGCATTTTTGCCAGTACCCGGCTCATTAATTCGAGCAGGTGAACGCTTCCGGTAGCACGCACTATAGTTTCGTGGAATTGCTGATTGGCGTCTGCCATGAGGGCAATATTTTCGGCTTCAGCGGCGGCACGGGCCTGCTCAATGATCCGCGATAGCTCATCAACATCTAGCTCTGGGCCCCAAGCTAACGCGGCGGGTTCGATAGTTCGACGAACCGCGTAGATTTCCCTGATATCCGCTGCGTCTGGGGAAGCGACGAAGACCCCGCGATTCGGAATGCGCGAAATAATCAGGTCACTATCTAAGAGTGTGAATCCTTCGCGCAACGTATTGCGCGAGACTCCCAGCGCGCTGGACAACGCTTGTTCGGAGAGCTTAGAACCTGGAAGTAATCGCCCTTCGGCGATTTCTTGGCGCAAGGTCGAGGCCACCCAAGTGCTGGTGTGCGCATGGGTGGACCCGTCGCCTAACGGAATTGAAGTGTAAATCTCGCTCACGTTCATTCCCCTAATTTAGTTCAGCATCTCGGCAAACCTCGCATTGACTAAGAGATAGTTCCCATCACATCGCCACGAAGCACGCTTTGTCCGGGGCTGAGATCTGCGGAAGTGAAGATGCCATCGCGGTGGGCGGTCACCGGGGATTCCATCTTCATAGCTTCTAAGACGGCCACGGTTTGTCCTTTGCTCACCGACTCGCCATCCTGTGCTGAGAATGAGACCAAATTACCGGCCATAGGGGACACGATGGAACCCTCATCGGTGTCGGCACCCTGCACGGCTGCTGAATCCGCCGAGGTTGATCCGCCGTGACGGATTGCATTGACCAAGGCAACGGGCAAGCCAAGAGCCATGGCCTTGCCATCAAGGTCAATGGTTAGTACCTCGCGTTCCGCACCGGCCTCGGTGGTAGCAATTTCATCGCTATTAGCCAGTTCATCAGCGAACTCTGATTCAATCCACGTCGTGTAGACGCCAAAACGTTGTTCGGCGACGAAATCCGGATGCTTAGACACTGCACGGTGGAACGGTAGAACCGTAGGAACCCCCTCAATGGTGAACTCTGCCAACGCCACCTGGGCACGACGTAAGGCCTGTTCGCGGGTAGCGCCGTGAACAATCAGCTTGGCCATTAGCGAGTCGTACTGGCCAGGGATCACTGAGTTGCTGCGCACTCCGGCGTCCACGCGGATGCCGGAGCCGGTAGGCGCCTCGAACCGGGTGATGGTGCCAGGCCCTGGCAAGAAACCACGAGCGGGATCTTCGGCATTGATACGAAACTCGAAAGCATGACCCACCGGGGTAGGGTCTTCGAATACCGAGAGTTCCTTACCATCCGCAATACGGAACTGTTCGATGACTAGGTCCAGACCGGAGGTCTCTTCGCTGACCGGGTGCTCAACTTGCAATCGAGTATTGACCTCAAGGAATGAGATGAGGCCATCGGGGGCTACTAAGTATTCAACGGTACCTGCGCCCACATAACTGGCTTCACGGCAGATCCGCTTGGCTGACTCGTGGATTTCGCTGCGCTGCTCATCGGAGAGGAACGGTGCAGGGGCTTCTTCCACTAACTTTTGGTGACGACGCTGCAGGGAGCAATCGCGGGTACCCACCACAATGACATTGCCATGGGTATCTGCAAGAACCTGAGCTTCCACGTGACGTGGCTTGTCAAGGAAGCGCTCCACAAAGCATTCACCCCGACCGAACGCGACGGTGGCTTCACGGACCGCAGATTCGAAAGAATCTTCTATGTCTTCCATGGTGTGCGCGACCTTCAGGCCACGTCCGCCACCACCGAAGGCTGCCTTGATGGCAACAGGTACTCCATACTTTTCGGCAAAGGCTCGAACCTCACCAGCGTTAGCTGCTGGGGCATCGGTGCCGGGCACCAAGGGAGCGCCGGCACGAACCGCGATTTCACGCGCGGTGACCTTATTGCCCAAAAGCTCAATGGCTTGTGGTGACGGGCCAATCCAAGTCATTCCGGCGTCGATGACTGCACGAGCAAAGTCGGCGTTTTCGGAAAGGAAACCATAACCTGGGTGAACCGCATCCGCACCGGCGCGCTGGGCAATGGCGATGATCTTGGAAATATCCAAGTACGTTTCGGCACTCGAAGACCCTTCAAGGGAATATGCTTCATCGGCGCGACGCACATGCAATGCGTCGGCGTCCGGATCAGAGTAGATGGCAACCGATTTTAGGTTGGCGTCGGAGGCGGCGCGGGCGATACGAACAGCGATTTCGCCGCGGTTGGCGATCAAGACCTTTTTCATGCCTAGTTTCCTTCGGTGCGTGGAGCGGATTCGGAAAGTTCAAAACGGATATGGCTACCCGGCGGTAGTTGTGCGGCAGCAGATAAGTCTTCGGCGATCACGGTAGCAATGACCGGGTAACCTCCGGTGACCGGATGGTCGGCGAGGAATAAGACCGGCAATCCGGATGGTGGGACCTGTAGCGAGCCCAGAGCTACACCCTCACTGGAAAGTTCTCCAGTGCGGACTCGTTCCAGGGCGCTTGCTTCACCTTCCACGCCTAAGCGCACTCCGATGCGGTTCGATTCACTAGTAACCAACCACTGCTGATTGAGCAGTTTCTCCACACCCACCGGGCCAAACCAGTCATCTCTAGGCCCCACGCTGACGCGTAAGACGAAGCACCCATCGGTGTCTTGAATCGGTAAGGTACTAGGCTCGCGCTCTCCGACTACTTGGAGATTCTCTGGTGGTGCAACCGGCAGGAAAGTTCCTGTAGTCAATGGGGCAGGACCAACACCGGAGAGTGTGTCGGTAGCTAAAGAACCGAGAATTTTCGGCAGTTGGATGGTGCCGCGTACCGAGATGTAGCTGCGTAAACCGTTACCTGTAGGTGCTAAATCCAAGCGCTCGCCGTTCAACAGCGCGAATGGTGCGTCCATATAGGCTTCACGTTCGGTGCGGACGAGATCCTCGGGTGCTGGAGTGACGCTCAGTTTAGCTTCCGCGCCGCTGACCGCTAGGACTTGATCTCCATGGGCTTGCAAGCTCATACGGCCAGTCAAATTTTCAATACACGCTTGGTTGGGGGTATTCCCGACCAGCCTGTTTGCCTGATACAGCGAGGTTGTATCTGCGGCGCCACTGGCAGGTACGCCAAGCGCACCAAAGCCGTAGCGGCCGGCGTCTTGTAGCAAACTTTGCAAACCGGAATCGAGCACTTCGAGTCCATCGCCACGAGGCGCGTCGGCGACTTGGGCGGTGGGTGTTTCGGTGTGGAGATTTAAGGCGTTGCGCGAGGCGACAAACTGCACCCGATCCTGTGGACGGATAAGGGCCGGGTTCTCCCGGTCCAAATCCCACAGCGCCGAGTCGGTGTGGCCTAGTAGCTGCCAACCTCCGGGGGATTGACGCGGGTATACGGCGGAGTATTCCCCAGCCAGAGCGACCGATCCGGTGGGTACCGAAGTGCGTGGCGTTTCACGGCGAGGCACTTCCAGTACCTTATTTTCACCGAGCAGGTAAGCGAAGCCAGGAGCGAAGCCACCAAAAGCGGCCCGCCACTGCTGGCCGGTGTGCGCATTGACCACGGCCTGTGCGCTCAAACCGGTGAGCTGAGCGACGGTATCGAGGTCTTCGCCGTCATAGTAGACCTCGATAGTGACAAGTTTTCCGGAAGCCACAGCTGCCGTGTTGAGCTTCAGCTGGGGCAGATGTTTGACGGCGGCTCGAGCCTGCTCGGTGGTTTCAAACTTCACCATCACCGTTTGGGCTGCAGCCAAAACATCGCGTTGGCCAGGTAGCGGCTGGGCTTGTAGGCAGGCGTCGAGAGCTAGGACCGAGTCGAGGTCTTCTAACTCGACAAGGACATCATGGCTTCCGGCGGCAAATACATTGGTAATGCTCATACGAAGCTCTTGATCTGCACTCCGGCGGATTCTAGCCCGGCGCGCACCGCCGCGGCCATGGCTACGGATCCGGCGGTATCTCCGTGAACGCAGATGGATTCGGCCGGCATCTGGATAACCGATCCGTCGATGGCTTTGAGCGTGCCCTCACTTGCCAGACGAATCATATTTTCGGTCACCTGGGCACTGTCATGGAGCACCGCATTGGCTTCGCGACGAGAAACCAAGGTGCCGTCGGGGTTGTAATTACGGTCCGCAAAAGCTTCGGCTACTGGGCGCAATCCGGCGTGTTCTGCCTTCGCTAACGCCACCGAACCAGGAAGTAAGAGCACCGGGAGATCTTCGCCAAAGGCCTTAATTGCATCGATGACGGCCTGGGCATGAACCTCATGATGAACAATCGTGTTGTACAACGCCCCATGGGGTTTGACGTATTTGATATTGGAACCTGCTGCGCGCGCCAGGGCCTGGAGCGCCCCGAGCTGGTAGAGCACATCGTCTGCTAGCTCGGTGGCCGAGCAGTCTAGGAAGCGACGGCCGAATCCGGCCAAATCCCGGTAACCGACGTGAGCGCCAATGGTGACTCCCGCGCTGACCGCGTCACGACAGGTCTGCGCGATACCGCTTGGATCGCCTGCGTGGAAACCACAGGCCACATTAGCCGAGGAGACCGAGGTGAAGATTGCTGCATCATCACCCATGGCCCAGTTGCCAAAGGACTCGCCTACATCAGAATTAAGGTCGATATACGTCATCTGTGATCCCCGTCTCTCCACGTCGTTTATCTAAGCATGCACCAAAAACGCATATTGTTCAACAATCTTTCTTGGCTTCGCGCAAAATATTAATGCGTAGCCAGGTGAAGGCAATTATTAAACGCAGCAGGGGTCCGCAGCCACTGGCTGCGGACCCCTATTCAGCGCTTCAACCGAAGGTGCTAGCCCACATTAGGCGCGCTTTTCGACCTTGATGAAGAACGAGAGCACCACGCCGATTGTGCCCAACAATGCGCCCACGATAAAGGCGGCATGCGCACCGGTGAAGAGCGACTGCGCCAAGTCGGAACCCTGCGCGAGATCTTTGTTGGACAGCACCGACATCACGGTGATGAAGATCGTGGTGCCGATGGCGCCGCCGAGTTGCTGACCGGTGCTGAAGATCGCCGAACCGTGTCCGTGAAGGCGGGGATTGACCGAGGCCATAGCCGAGGACATCAGCCCGGTCATCAGCAATGCCAGACCGATCGAGAAGATGACGTGGCAGATCATGAACATCCACAGTTCGGTTTCGGTGGTGACCGTGACGTACATCCACTGGCCCAAGGCCAGCATGATGGCGCCGGGGATCAAGACTGGGCGAGGGCCGTGCTTGTCGTAAATGCGGCCGAAAATTGGTGAAACGATGGCCTGTGCGAGACCGCCTGGCAATAACATCATGCCAATGGCTAGAGCGCTAATGCCCTTGCCTGATTCGAGAATGATGGGAACCATCATGATCGTGCCGAGCAATGTGCCGAAGGCAATCATGATCAGCACGATTGCAAAGGTGAAGTTGCGCGAGGCGAAGGGGGTGAGGTTCAGTAGTTCCTTCCCCTCGCGGGTCAAGCGAATCTGACGCTTGATGAACAGTGCCAAGGAGGCCAGGCCGACAACAAAGGTTGCCACGGTCAAGCCCATATTTTCGCTGGCCTTTTCAATGCTGGCGATGCCGTAGACCAGCAAACCAAAGGCGAGCGCGGAAAGGATCACCGAGAAAATATCGACCGGAAGCTTGCGTGCGTTTGATGGAAGCTTGATGAAAATAATGCCCAAGAATAAGGTGATCACTGCCAACGGAGCCATCAGTACGAAGATGTAGTGCCATCCCCACGCGTGAACAATTGCGCCGGAGACGGTCGGGCCAACGGCAGGACCGACTGAGATCACGATGGAGTTCAGGCCCATGACCATGCCGCGCTTGTGCACTGGAGTTAAGGACAAGGTGGTAGTCATCAACAATGGCAAGACGATAGCGGTGCCAACGGCCTGAATGATTCGAGCGAGCAGCAAGAAAGCGAAACTCGGGGCGAAAATTGCAATCAATGTGCCGACCAAGAAGCTGGACAGCGCGAAGACGAACAACGAACGACTGCTGAAGCGCTGCAGTAGGAAGCCGGTGGTCGGGATAACTACGGACATTGTCACGAGGAATCCTGTGGTGAGCCACTGCCCGGCCGAAGCCGAAATATCCATATCCGCCATAATGGCTGGGAGAGCCACCGTCAGGACAGTTTCGTTCATAATCATCAAGAACGCGGCTAGCGCCAGTGCTCCGATGATTCCGGTGAGCTGCTTAGTGGGCAGTACCGGATTTTTGGGTCGTGAAGGCGCGGTTTCGGCCTTGATTTCGGTGCGCTCAGGAGCCACGGATTCCTCTTTCTAGAATTGTTCAACTTTCAAATTTTGGCACAAGGTGACACAATTTCGTAAGCGAAACTGGCAGAGTGTGACAGAAAACAACTCTGCGCTGGAGGGTCGTAGGATGATGACTAGAGGCAGAACAACAAGTAGGAAATTTAATGGGAATTCGTGACGATCATAAAGCCGCTACCAAGCAGGCTATTCAGGCAGCGACCCTAGATCTCATTGAATCTTTGGGGCTTGAGGCAACTACCGTGGCGCGAATTGCCGAACGCGCGGGAATCTCCGAGCGTACATTTTTCCGTTACTTCGATTCGAAAGAATCGGCCATCGTCCCGGGCCAAGGCGATCTCATCGCCGCGCTCGCCGGAGCTGAAATTGTGGCAGGAAAATCCTCCTCTGAAATTTTCCATGCACTGCTTGAAGTGTGTCGAATGCATTTCAGTGTCGAGGTTCGTCACCATGAAATCCGACGGATCTCCCGGCTCATGCGTCAAGACCCCAAATTGCTGGTGATCGCCACGCGCCGCGAGCAAGAACTAGTCGTTTCACTGAGTCAGTCATTGATCGAACGCGAAGTGCTAGACGTGATGCAGGCGATGCTGGTCGCTGAATTGGTGGCAACTGCTTGGCGTGTTGCGTGGCAGTGTTTTGCGTATGAAGAAGCTGCTGGGCTGACCTCAACGCCAGCTGAACTTTTCGAGAAGGCAATCATTAGTCTCTCGCAGATAGCGTCGATAGATTCCCGTGGGGCCTAAACCTTCTCGTTTGCACATTGAGTTACTGCTCATTAACTTAAGTGTGACAAAGTGCTCGGGCACTATTCATCGCGGTATTTCAGGGAAAAAGCGTGAAATTTAGCTATAAAGTAAACGCCCAAAAGTGTGGTGCAGGACAAAATCAGGTAAGTTGAGAACGTTGAGTTTAGGGCGGATAGCCCGCTTCCGCACGACGTTCAGGGAGACGCCACACTTATGGCCAAGATTATTTACACCCACACCGACGAAGCCCCGATGCTGGCAACGCACTCGTTCCTGCCGATCGTGGAGGCCTTCGCGTCAACCGCCGGTGTTGAACTTGAGACCCGCGACATTTCGCTGGCAGGGCGCATCATCGCCACTTTCCCGGATTATGTCACCGAAGAACAGCGCATCGCCGATGCACTGAGCGAGCTTGGCGACCTAGCCAAGACCCCGGAAGCAAACATCATCAAGCTTCCAAACATCTCGGCATCGATCCCACAGCTCAAGGCTGCCATCACCGAACTTCAGGCAGCTGGCTACGCATTGCCAGATTACCCGGAGAACCCATCCTCGGATGAGGACACCGATGTCCGAGCACGTTACGACAAGCTCAAGGGCTCTGCCGTGAACCCAGTGCTACGTGAAGGTAACTCGGATCGCCGCGCACCATTGAGCGTGAAGAACTACGCACGCAAGTACCCACACTCCATGGGTGCCTGGGCCTCGGACTCAAAGACCAACGTTGCCACCATGGCAGCCGATGACTTCGCCTCCAATGAGAAGTCCATCGTCATCGACAAGGACAAGTCCATCTCCATCCGCTTCGTTGGCGAAGACGGAGCGGTTAAAGTTCTGAAGAAGCCATTCAAGGTTCTTGAAGGCGAAGTTATCGACGGTACCGTCATGCACGTCGCTGCACTGACCGAGTTCCTGAAGAACGCAGTAGCCCGTGCGAAGGAAGACGGTGTGCTCTTCTCGGCTCACCTGAAGGCCACCATGATGAAGGTTTCGGACCCAATCATCTTCGGTCACGTCGTCAAGGCGTACTTCTCCGAGCTGTTCGCTACCTACGGTGACGAGCTAAAGGCCGCGGGTCTGAACCCAAACAACGGCCTAGCTGCCATCCTTGGCGGACTAGATGAACTCTCTGATGACGTTCGCGCCGGGGTGGAGAAGCTGATCGCTAAGGGTCTGGAAGAAGGCCCCGCCGTTGCCATGGTCGATTCCGACAAGGGCATCACCAACCTGCACGTTCCATCGGATGTCATCGTTGACGCTTCGATGCCAGCAATGATCCGCCTCGGCGGAAAAATGTGGGGCCCAGACGGTAAGGAAGCCGAAACCTTGGCCGTCCTGCCGGACTCGTCCTACTCGGGCGTATACCAGGCGGTTATCGATGATTGCCGTGCAAATGGCGCCTACGATCCAACCACCATGGGCACCGTACCAAACGTGGGCCTGATGGCTCAGAAGGCCGAAGAATACGGTTCCCACGACAAGACCTTCGAGCTGGCTGCCGACGGCCACGTGCAGATCTTGGACGAGAACGACACCGTGCTGATCGAACACCAGGTCTTCGCCGGCGACATCTGGCGTGCCTGCCAGGCCAAGGATGTTGCCATCCGTGACTGGGTCAAGCTTGCTGTAAACCGTGCCCGCGCCTCGCAGACCCCAGCGGTCTTCTGGTTGGATGAGAAGCGCGCACACGACGCCGTGCTGATCACCAAGGTCAACGAGTACCTCAAGGAATACGACACCGATGGCCTGACCATCGAAATCCTGAATCCGATCGAGGCTACCAAGTACACCATCGAGCGTATCCGCAAGGGCGAGGACACCATCTCGGTGACCGGTAACGTGCTTCGCGACTACCTGACCGACCTGTTCCCAATTCTGGAACTGGGTACCTCGGCCAAGATGCTTTCGATCGTCCCACTGCTTGCCGGTGGTGGACTGTTCGAGACCGGCGCCGGTGGTTCGGCTCCAAAGCATGTGCAGCAGCTGGTGAACGAAAACCACCTGCGCTGGGATTCACTGGGTGAATTCATGGCTCTGGGTGCTTCCTTCGAACACCTGGCCAACACCACTGACAACGCTCGCGCACAGATTCTGGCAGATACCTTGGATGCCGCAACCGGCACCTTCCTGCTGGAAGACAAGTCGCCTAAGCGTAAGGTTGGCGAGTTGGACAACCGTGGCAGCCACTTCTACCTAGCTAAGTTCTGGGCCGAAGAGCTTTCCAAGCAGGACAAGGATGCTGCGCTTGCGCAGGCCTTCTCCGCTGTAGCCAAGGCACTGGACGAGAATGAGGAAGCCATCGTTTCCGAGCTCGCCCAGGTCCAGGGCAAGGCAGTGGATATCGCTGGTTACTACCGTCCGGACGAGGCAAAGACCGCGGCCATCATGCGTCCAAGCGCTACCTTGAACAAGGCTCTGGAATTGCTGACCAAGTAGTCTCAAGCTAGTCAACGAGGGCCGCGTAACTACCGATTGGTAGTTACGCGGCCTTCGTCGTTAACATTTGCAAATCACTTGGGCCACCCGTTCAATGTCATTTTGTTGAGAGCTTATCCGTGTAGTCAGCCAATGCGCGCAGAGCCTGATGTTGTCTCTGGTCGGCCGAACTGGAAGACTCAATTTATGAGTCAGATCTGGGAACTAGTAGATGCCGAACGCAAAGCACTGATCAAGGATCTCGCCGAACTGAGCGAGGAACAATGGGCCACACCGTCCTTATGCGCCGGCTGGACGGTTCAAGATGTTGCCGCGCATCTGATTGATAACGCGCGCACTACAACGCCTCGACTTGCGATAGCCATGGCAAAAGCCCGCTTTGATTTTGACCAACAGAACGCAAACGGTGTCGCCGCAGAAAAAGGCGCGAGCGCCCAGGAGACCCTCGCAGCACTCCGCGAAGTGGCCGAACGACGCAGCGGGCCACCGGCCCCACTCGCCAGCCGCTTGGTAGAAGAAATCGCGCACGGCGAAGACATCCGGCGTCCGCTGGGAATTGAACGCAACTACCCGCCACAGTCAGTGCAACTAGCCATTAGCTACCAGACGCGCACGAGCAAAGCCTTCGGTGGCGCAAAAGAGTTGGCGCGCCGGGTCACCTTGGTCGCCGAGGATGACAACTTCAACCTTGGCACTGGGATGGAAATTAGGGGCCCGCTGATTGAACTGTTGATGCTGGTTACCGGGCGTGAGGAACGAAGAGGTTCTATACACGGCCCCGGCGTCGCCTTTATCTGATCCTTAGGTCCAAACATCCGAGGAGCCGCGCGGGCTTAAAGCCCGCGGCCGGCCTCCCACAAATTATCTGCCGTACCCGCCAACAGGGCGTTCAACGAGACCGCCTGCGCATCGGTAAACGAGGCAATGTAATCCACGATCGCGCGGGCCTGGCCTAAGCGCTGCACCTCATTCGGGCCGGCCTGCAAGAACAGCTCGGGGGAGTGCGCGCGCAACTGCCGGTATTCCTCGGTGGCGGCCTGAACGGAGTCCAGAAGGCGGCGCGGCGCACGCGCCGCATCATCGGGGTCATTAAGCCATGAGTTAAATCCTTCGGCCAAGGACTTGATGATGCGAGTCTGCCCGCGCTGGTACACGGCTAAGTCCGAGCGATCCAAGACGAAGCGCGAGTGCACAAACTTCAGCACGCCCACATCATGCCACGCCTCCTTGGTGAGCCGCACATGTCCGCTGCGGATCGTTGGCGTACGTTCCACGGTCACCGATTCTTGCAACCGGTCGATCCACCGGCGGGTAAATGCGGTCACGGCGCGGTCAGCTTCTAACCCTCCATCGTAAGGAACCGCCAGCAGCCCCTCAACCAGGTCATGTCCTACACGCTGCACCGAGTCACGGAAAGCATCCGCGTCGGCAATCCATGGATCCTTGGCGAAGGCGCGACGCCAGGTCATTTCCAGTGCATGGCCCGGCTTGCGCTGGTCCAGATCTGCTTGGCGCAAGGCGGCCAACTGTTCGGTCTGCTCCAGCCAGGCCCGGAATTCGGCGGACACCGTGGTGTACTGCAAAATTCCCGCGCGGTAAAAATCATCCAGATCATGAACCGCGTAGGCGATGTCATCGGCGATATCCATGACCGAACTTTCAACGGTCTGCTGGTACTTGGCGACGGCGGGGAACACCGAGAGCACGTCACGCATCTCGGCGGCTTCAATATCGTAGGCAGAATACTTGATGGCGCCTGCCGCTGGATCGGTACCCACCCCGCGGGGAAGCAACTCCGAGGAAATCGGTGCCATGGTGCGCCACTCGTTTCGCGTCCAAGGATATTTCAGCACCGCGGCACGCACCGCACGGGTCAGATTCATCCCACGCGCCGTAGCACCACAACTATCCAGCGCGGTCAAAATACGGAAGGTTTGCGCGTTGCCCTCAAAACCGTCGGGCAACCCCAAAATGTTGCGGGCCACCCGGTCCAGTTCTTGTTCGCCCAAATGTCCGAAAGGAGGGTGGCCCAAATCGTGGGCGGCAGCCGCCGCCTGGACGACGACCGGATCGCAACCGCCTAGTTCCGCGACAAGGTTGCGGGTCTCCTCGTCTGCGGTGCGCAACCGGATGGCGATGCTGCGTGCCACGGCGGAAACCTTCAATGAGTGAGTCAGCCGGTTATGCACCGTGGTGCCCGAGCCGGCCTGCGGAATAACCTGGGTGACCGCGGAGAGGCGTGAAAAGTACGGGGAAAAGCGGATGCGTTCGATATCGATGCGGAAATCGTCCTCGTCGGTACGATTCTGCTCGATGATTGCGCGTTCTCGGCCGCCGGTGTCATGAGTTTTCTGCCTGATATCCATCGTAGGAACTAGCCTAAGTCATGCACCCCAAACGAGCAGGTAAAACCGGTGATTGGGAGTTTCTAATTCGCCGGACCAACCACACGCACCAGATGAAGTGGTTCCTGCCCGACGGCCAAGCGCTTGACCTGTTCCACGGCCAAGTTCATCGCAAGATCGATGAACTTCGACGTATTTCCAGCTATATGCGGGGTGATCAAGCAATTTGGTGCCGTCCACAAGGGGTGTGCTTCGGGTAGCGGTTCCGGGTCGGTGACATCCAGCGCCGCGCACAGTCTTTCTGACTGGAGCTCGAAGAGCAGTGCCTCGGTGTCGACCACGGGTCCGCGTCCGACATTCACCAGCAGGGATCGATCTGGCATGCTCGCTAAAAATTTATCATCGACGATTCCGCGCGTGGACGGGGCGTCTGGCAGGGCCACGATCACGAGCTGCGCTTGTGGCAGAAGATCTGGCATCTCATCGATCCCATGGACCTGTGTGCCGTCGTCGAGCTGCCGAGCACTGCTGGCTACCGCGAACACCTCCTTGGGTTTGAAGGGCAGAAGGCGTTGGTAGATCTCTTGTCCAACCCCGCCAAATCCCAACAATAAAACGGTGGCTCCGTGCAGAGTGCCACCCCACAGCGGATTCCAAACTTGCTTTTGTTGTTGAACTCCTGCTGCGGGAAGCTCGCGCAGAGAAGCCAACACCAGAGCCAGCGTGTGCTCAGCAGTGGCATCTTCTACCGCACCGCGGGAATTGCTCAAACTAACGTCGGGAGTCAGATGTTCCAGAACCCATTCGTACCCGAGGGAGAGCAGATGCACGTGGCGCAATCCCGGAATTCGAGAGACCCGAGCGCGCCGTTCGACCAACAACGGACGTTCGGTAATCAGCACATCTGCTTCCGGGGCTTCCTCGACCGAGTCGTTGAGGTGCCAGTAGATCGGAGTGACGCCGGGTACGTCGAGTTTCGCCAAGAGCCGGCCATTGGGGACGAGCACGCGTAAAGTCAAAGGGTTCCTCCCGTATGGATCGCACCGGTGCCGTAGTTGTCCGGGGTGAGCCTCAAAGTTCATTCTGCGCATCTTTGCCCCGCCGTGCAAGTGCCCAGTCCTAGTGTGAAGCACGAGTTGATTAGGCGAATCGGTCGCTTCATGAGGACAATCTGATTATCAAGATGTTAGAGTTTAGGCATGTCGCAGCCTGTAGAAAACGTGAAAATGTCCGGAAAAACTCAGGCGAATACCAGCTCGTCGATCTTCATGTATTTGGGATGCACAGTGATGGTTCTCGGCCTCGCCAGCCTCATCTTGGGCGGTGGAATCACCGGTGGACTGGTACTTCTTTCCGGCGCTGTGCTCTATGTGGGAACCACTATCACCGAGGCAATACGCACCAAATAGCAACGCCGACCGTGTGGCACATCGTGGCCGGGGGAGCGGCTCAGTCGCCGCAGGTACTCGCACCGACCAACTAAAACACAGATCCGGAAGTGTCATCCCAGCCTTGCCGTTCTGATTGGCCCTGCAGGTAGTTCTGCGATCTTTATCTTGTGATATCTCCTGCGGAATCTTCCATAACCTGTGAGAGCATCGATTCGACGATTTTCAAATCTTCGCTCGGCTTCCGAACGATCTTGCCGCGCTTGTTGCTGAAGTTCTTAAAATCAATGATGACAAGATTCAAATTGTGCTCCGGGATGAGTTCTGCTTTACGGGCATCGTAGATCCTGCGCTGGTCGCCGCGTCGCCGTCCGCTCGCCGTCATCTTGTCGTCGAAAAATGGCACCGATTCGGTGTGCTGCCTTTCGTGATATTCCACGACTATTCCGAGTTCAGCCCAATAACCGTCCACCGGAAGTGGCTTAACTTTTCCGTTCGTTATCGATGGGTCGCCGACCAGCCAGGGGAACGTTTGCTGGCCTGTCCGCTTTGCCGCCAGCACCTGATCGCAGAGCTCGAGCACGTAGTGCTCGTCGCTGTCGGCACGTTTACTGGGCTTGGGTGCCGGCAGATGCTTCGGTGGCTCGGGCACACGCCGCGTGCTTCCCCACCCCAGCTCCCAGCCGAGTGAATCGTCGAAGTAATCGGCATAGGCAACGGGGAGATCAGCCAGGCTATGAACTTGGGACAAAAGCATCGCGTACCAGTTGGTGTATTGCTGGTTTCCGCTCTCTTGACCCGTACTGCGCTGCAGCGAGGGCATCGCCTCAAGAATTGCTTCCGCAACGCTCACATGGCTGACGTCTTCGGGAAATTGGACGTCATTATTGAAAACGTTTTGGCCAGCCGTGGAGTACAGGCAGCGCTCTTCCGCGTTATAGGGGTCGCCGAACTCATCCTCGAAATTCCATTCCGTGACGTTGAAAATAACAATCCGCCAGGCCGTACCTGAGGCATTGATTCCGGGCAAAATACGCAGAGCGTAGTAGCCCAAACGGTGCAGCAGCCCAACGGCTTCAAGTATTCGCAGAGGAAGCTGAGAGTCCAATTGACATCCTTCGATCGAGGTTCTAATAAATGCTGACATGTCCTACCGACGGTTGGGGCCAACGCCGTTCGCGCAAGGACTCATCGGCGCTACATTTGCTCCTCGGCGCTCAACTAATGACTGCGCTCCTTCTAACTACACGTTCCGCTCAATAACTTGATAACCCAGGGAACCAGATGAAATGACAGAATCGCCGGTGCTCTGATACCTCGCACCAGTGCCGCGCCCTTCGTCTGAACCGCCATCACCGAGGCGAGCCGCACACAATAGCAGCGCCGACCGTTTTGCACATCGTGGACAGGGAGTTGGCGGCTCAGCCCTCCGAGTCCGTGGCTTCCAGCTCGGCCAGGAACTTGGCGAGCCGCGCGCTGCGGGTCTTCTGGGTCCGGGAAATCATCAGCTGATGCAGGATGTGATAGCGCGGCTGGGACTTCAACGCGGCGAAATTTTTGGCAGCAAGAGGAGATCGGTCCAGCGCATCTTGGAGATCTTGCGGTACCTGTGCGGTGGCTTGGCCTTGGTAGGCACGCTCCCACCGTCCATCTTCCTTGGCCTTCTGGATTTCCGCGAAGCCCCGTGGCCGCATGCGTCCTTGATCAATCAATTCCTGGGCGAATTCAGTGTTCTTCTGGGACCAGACAGAGTTCTTCCGGCGGGGAGTGTAGCGCTGGAGGAAGGTCGTCTCATCGCGTTTGCGGCGGATGGCATCGATCCATCCGCTGCAAAGCGCCTCGGGCAAGGCTTGGGTGACCGTCAGCGAAGTCGGAGTTGTAGTCCCTTTCTTCGCTACAACCAGCCATACGCCGTCGCTGGTTTCTTCGTGTTCGTCGAGCCAAGCGCGCCAAGCGGTGGCATCAGGAAGAATCAAAGCATCTTGTGGATCCATGGAACCTATCCTGCACCTCGTTGCCCATAGTTGCTAGAGCCTGGACTCGCCGTCGGGATGGTGCCTGCCATTGCTTGCCCCAAGCACGGCGGGACGTGGCCGGAGACCGTGGAGCAATTTCCTGCTCCGGAACATCATGAAATGACACGCCACGGATCATGGCGAATAGCGCGGTCAGCCGTCGGCCGGCCATAGCGATGAGGGCTCGAGTGCGGCATTTTCCCTGCACCAGTTTGTGTCCGCAGTCCTGGTCATCGCCAAGCCCAGCATCAATGCCGGGAGGCTAAGTGGAGCTTGCCACACCATGGCTGTGCGCCAGCGCGACAGCTTGGGCGCGGGAGCCGACGCCCATCTTCTTGAAGAGATTGCGCACGTGGAATTTCACCGTGTTCTCGCTGATCCCCAGCGCCTGCGAAATAGCCCGGTTGCGCTGCCCCGCTGCCAGAAGCTGCAGGACCTCGAATTCCCGGCCGCCCAGGCTCCATTCGGCGATGTCCGCCGCGTCTGACGGCGGGGCGTCCAGCGGGAGCCTCACCGAGACTTCCGTGCCCCATCCGCCCATGACCTCGATCTCGATCAGCCCGTTCAACGCCTCCACGCGCCGCACGAGGCGGTTCAAGGCCGCCGCGGAGGGATCGATGCCGCCGCGTGCATCGTCGCGGACGTTGATCAGCAAATTCTCACCGTCGCAGTCCCACTGCACCCGGATCCGCTGGATGTCTTCCTGCTCCATCATCGCCAAGGCCAGGCCGCGCACGATGGCCCGGGCGGCATGAGCCACCTCGCCGGGCAACGCCCTGCCGTTCTTGGGCGGCTCGACGAATTGCAGGTCCACGCCGCTCAAAGTGGTCAACGGGCGCAGGTCATCGCGCAAGCGGGTGAAAGCCGAAGCAACCGGTTCCTCCACGATGCTATTGGTGCGGTCATCCACGGTCTTGAGCCCGACCAGGGTCTTGGCCGCAAGGTTGATGGCGGCAACGCGCGCGGCCGCATCGTCCAATTGCGTGGAGCGCAAGGTCGCCAGCAGGATATCGAGGCTCGTCGCATACTGTTCCACCAGCTCGCCGGTCACCCGGACCCGCTCTGCCGAGACCGCGCGCGATTCCCGCAGATAGGACGGAGGGGCATCGGCCACCTTCTCGCGGATCCGGTTGGCGGCCAGATTCCACAGGTATTCGACCAACTCGGGCTGGCCACCGGCGGGGCGGGGCTCGATGAGCACTAGCAACGCATTGCTGGGCGGGTAGCGCAGGGCAAGGATCTCCCGCGGAGCTCCGCCGATCTCGGCACGCTCGCTCCAGCGGTTCTCACCGGGATGGGAACCGCGGATCCGATCCAGTTCCGCTATGCCCACCAGATCCGTGATGTGCTGGTCGCCGGCGAGCTTCCTGGGCCTATCGGTGCACTCCTCGGTGAAAATGGCCAGGGCCGCGCAACGGATTTCCGGAGCCAGGGCATCACGCAGGCGAACGGCGATCTGCGGCAGCGCAGCCGTGGCCAGCAGCGCGATCGATTCGAGCACCCCTGGTGCCGGTGCCGCAGCTTGCAGGCCAGGGGCGATAGAGGAGTCCAGAATGCTCATGCAGGCCAGTGTATCGCAGCTCGGGGGACCAGCCACTATCCGAAAGGATAGGTTCAACTGCCTGTAAATGGCGTAGCGGCCACCCCTTTCTGGCCGGAGAATTGACTCATGCCCATCAAAGCCGACCCGGTCCGCCGGGAGGCGCTGTCGAAAGGAATGGCATGAACACCATGGCCGAACCCCTCACCGAAGCGATATCCCAGCAGGACGTGCTGGACACCATGAACCTGGTCCACTCGGAGATCGAGGCAACCGTGCGGGGCGTGAAGCCGCGGCAGGTCATCGAGCTCGCAGCGCAGCTGCGCGCTGCACCGAGGGTGTTCGTAGCCGGCGCCGGACGCAGCGGGCTGGCCTTGCGCATGGCGGCGATGCGCCTGATGCATCTGGGCCTGGCCGTGCACGTCGCCGGGGATGCCACCACGCCGGCCATCGACGAGGGGGACCTGCTGCTCGTGGCCTCCGGATCCGGAACCACCGCGGGCGTGGTCCAGAGCGTCCGCACCGCCCAACGGGTCGGTGCCCGGATCGCGGCCATCACCACCGATCCATCCAGCCCCATCGGGTCGGCTGCCCACGTTCTCGTAGAAGTCCCGGCCGCAGGGAAAACGGACCACGGATCGTCCATTACCCGCCAATACTCCGGCAGCCTGTTCGAGCAGGCGCTGTTCCTGATCACTGAAATCGTGTTCCACACGCTCTGGAGCGCGGATGATGCCACCGCCCAGCAGCTGTGGCAGCGCCACGCGAACCTGGAGTAGAGCGGCGCTTTTGGCGCCAATACCAACCCACCATTAATAACCCCTGAAAGGGAACATCATGAAAATCCAAGTTGCCATCGATCTGCTCAGCACCGCCGAAGCGCTGGAGCTGGCTGGAAAAGTCGCCCCGTATGTGGACATCATCGAGCTGGGCACCCCGCTGATCAAGGCCGAAGGGCTTTCGGTGATCACCGCCATCAAGCAGGCCCACCCGGACAAGACCGTCTTCGCGGATATGAAGACCATGGACGCCGGTGAACTGGAAGCGGATATCGCTTTCGCCGCTGGCGCGGATCTGGTCTCCATCCTCGGGGCGGCCGATAATTCCACGATCGCCGGCGCAGTCAAGGCCGCCACCGAGCGCGGCAAGGGCATCGTCGTGGATCTGATCGGCATCGCTGACAAGCCAGCCCGGGCCCGCGAAGTTGCTGCGATGGGCGTCCAATTTGTCGAATTCCATGCTGGCCTGGACGAGCAGGCGCAGCCGGGCTACGACCTGGACGTGCTGCTGAGCGCAGGCACGGCATCCCAGGTGCCGTTCTCGGTGGCTGGAGGTGTCAGCATCAGCACGATCGCCAACGTCCAGAAGTCCGGCGCGCAGGTAGCCGTAGCTGGCGGTGCCATCTACTCCGCCGCCGACCCGGCACAGGCAGCCAAGGAACTGCAGGCCGCACTGGTCTAGGAATAGTACCCGCCGGGTTGTGAATACGACCTGGCGGAGAAACGCCACCGATCCTGGTGGGGTTGACGATGAACATGCGATGAAGCCAGGTGCTGCAGGTTGCGGCCCTGGCTTCATTGCTGCCATGAGGGTGGCATAGGCCTATTCTTGCGCCGGTGTTCGGTTGAACCGTTCGGCCTACTGATTGGCCTGTGGCCTGTACGGATTAGTGCGGCGTTGCTTCACGTCTGGACCCGGCACCTGGGCGCACACTGCGGTAATGGCAGTGGCGCTTCAGCGAAGAAACCGCGGGCTCGTTCCCAGAGCCCAGCCGCGGTTTTCATTTGGCAATGGGCAGGATTGAAAATCCGGTTCATGTTCCGAGATTTCTTGTGTGCATCAAAAATCTTGCTCAGATTGAAGCAGAGGAAGACCTCACCCGGGTGCGCATCGACAACCCGAACTCGCTTTCGGATCTTGTCTCGGCAGGAGCTTAGCGGGCACCCAAGGGTCACTACAAAAGAAGCTTGAGGTGCCGGCAACGAACATTTCTCGGTAAATCGATAACCAGGAACCGACAGGTAATCACAATCAACGTACGCACGTTGGTGCTGGGCATCACGGCAACGGCCATTATACGAGTGGTGTAGGCGTCCGCACTGCGACCTGTGGATAAGATTGCTCTGGACAGAGATGCTAGCGTTGCAATACGCTGTGTCGCTCGCAATTCTCCGAGAGCACCCATATCAATAGAACATCACGGCAGGCCCGCTTCTCCAGGTGAGATGCGGGTCTGTTCCCTTTGCGGATACGGATGGGTGCCGGTGCTGGCATGATTCCACGAATGATATCGCCATAGCGGCCAACAAGGTAACTGTCTCTTGACTATCGATTGCGTTCAACTACGGCGATCCCATTACCTGTAGCCCAACTGCGCACTTGAACCTGAGAATCCTGATACCAATCCGAGAGGCGAACCTCGCCGTCCTTGGTGATATGCCCGATTTCGGCAATGCCGAAGCCCTGCGCGACTTCACCGGCCAGCCGTGCCGCCGTGGATACGAGTTCGGGGCCGGGTGAGGCGAGGCCGTCAATGTCTGCAACCGTTTCGGCAGTGATCTTCTGACTGAAAACCGATTCACCTCTCGGGTCGCACCAGTGATGACGGATGCTACCAAGCTGGACGGCACGGTCAGTTGGCGGCATCAGCGACGCCCTAATAAGAGCGTTTCCTGACGTGCCAGTTCGGTCTCTCGTGTGGCTGCCGAGATGCTTGAGCCCTGACAACACAGACGAAATCAAACTGTCGCCTACGATAAGGAGATCCTCGGATTCCGCCGGTGTGGCACGGCTGCTAGGAGCTTGTTCGATCAGCCGAAGGGCGAAGGCACCTGATCCGTCGCAATGAAACTCTGCGTAGACGTATACAGGTGTTTTGATCTCCCGGGCGTGGAACCGATCATCGGCAATGAGACGGCGGCGGCGAACACTGGTTCGGTGGAAGGAGATCCCCACCTCAGTGACGATCCCGAGGTCTTTACGAAGCACTTCCGCCGTAAATTGTCGTTGCACAACGTCGGTGAGTTCCAAATGCCCGGGGGCGCTTGGCACAAGCGAAACAACGAGCCAAGGGGAATCGCACGGTTCTAGTTGAGATCGGAGATCTTGCTCCACTTGCTCTAGGCGGTCATCAAGCGCGGTCATGTGTGCAAACCGCTCGCGGTATGTGCCAGCGACCTCAGGTTCGGACAGGTACCTTGTCGTGGATCCATTGCGCGTTGGAAATCGGAACGCGTCGTTGATGATCACTGCGTGTGGCATTGAAGCGGACTTCGGAACTGCGACGAGGTAAAAGCCTCGTGTCGGCTCGTTGTCGCGGTCCGACATTCCATTCGAAGAGTCAAGTGTTTCTGGAACAGCGATGATGTCGATGGCCGGCAATGGCGAGACTCCTGAAGCGACGATCTGGAGCATTCTGCCCTTCTCAGTATCCGTGAGAACGACGCCGTCAGCGTCAATGGCTCGGGCTTGGTCATCCTCGGCTACTCCGATGACGATAACGCCGCCTGCCGTGTTGGCGAGGGCGGCCACGTCTCCAGCCAGGTCCCGTTTTGCCTTGTCCGTATTACCGTACAGTTCTCGTTTGAAGTCGAGGTCGAACTCTTCGGTAACGCCGTTGGACACGAGAGACCGAATATTGTCGGCCGTGACGTGGTCGAATGAAGCGCCAAATACGGATTCAAGGCGACGGGATCTCAGAATACTCATGTCTCAGATTGTCTCAGAACGGTCCGACTTATTGAGAGGCTGCTGAACGCAATCATTTGAATCGATGCCGCGGATCGAAGTCAACGCCGAACCGCAGCTCTCCACGGAGCCGATTACTACTCCAGCGGATCTCTGCGATGAATGCTCGATCTATGGTTTCGCCGTGGATAGGAGTCCACGCCTGAACTATGGGCAGGCCGCCACCACTCGTGACGCCGGCCCACGCCCACTTGCCTGCCGTACTCAGGTCGACGGCAATCCTACGAGTGACCACTCTCGCCAAGAACTTTTCGCCGAGAATGGCCAAGGGCAACGCCTGACTTGATGTCGGTGGTTCAAAGACTCCTGAAATCATGTCGTCCCAGTCTCGCAAAACGGTGGCTGCCTCGCGGGCGAGGAGTCGTGCGAGCTCGTCGTTGGACTGTTCCCACTTGCCAACCAGATTGCTCAAACTGAGGAACTGCCACAGTTCCTTGTCGGTTTCCGTGAGGCGCCCTTCATCGAAGCTAAGTGCCGCGAGATAGGGGGATCGGCCTGGTCGGGACTCGTATGCAGCCTGTTGCTCTTTGCTCATTGAGTGTCCGAGCTTTACTTCAACCGCGGCACTGTCAGAACCGGATTTCAACACCAAATCCGCGTAATTCTCGGTTTTGGACCCCTCACGTTTGATCTCGTCGGGAACGAAGCCGACGACCTCGGCCCATGGAGAAGGATCGCGGTCACTGAGGAACTGGATAAGATCCGAAATGTTCGTTTCCCGCGCGAGGAGACGACTTAGCCCGCGACCGCGACCCCAATGATTCATTTGACTGCTCATAAGCTCACCATTGCGCATTGCCTGCGCGATGCTCGTTGGATGACGGCCGGATTAAGAATATGTCTATCTCCTACTGGTCGTCGACCGATGCCTGTATTAGGTAGCTTTCGACCAGCCAACCGTTTTTTCAGCTTCCATGACGACTAGTCCTCCTTCCTCGATGAGATGCTTGACCGTGCGAGGGTTCCGCGCGAACTTCGCTGCGCCCGGAGCCGGTGGGCCGAACCTCAGGCCGCGGGTCCCGGCTGAGTAGACGCCTGCCTGGACGCGCTCGTGGATAAGTTCGCGATCGTAATCGGCGAACGTCGCCATGTCGTTCACCATCAGATGGTCTTCGCTTCCCAATGTGTCAATGCGGAACTTCGACAATCTACGGTACTGTCAGCCGCGTCAGTCATTTAGGACGATGCACCATTCTCCTGTTCGCCAATAAACCGCGCCAAGACAAAGACTGGAAGCAGTAGCTGAGGCTGTTCGGCTTCTGTCCCAAGGCACAGAAGCCGAACAGTCTCAGCTGGTTAGCAGCGAGTTTTCATCCAGTCGGTGCCAGGCACGGTTGTGATACACCAAACCGTGGCTGGGTTGGCCAGGTTCGCTATCGCGTTCAATGTGCGACTGGAGCGCCCGGGCCACAAAAACCGTGGACGTGCCCGCCTGCACTCGTTCAATGACCTCACACCGTACCCAAGCGCGCACGTTATCAAAGACCGTTTCTCCGGTGCTCAAACGAGTCCATGTCTGGTCCTGAGCAAAACGATCTACCCCGCTGGCAGCACCCAGCTTTGCCAATTCAATGTCGTGGACATCCAAGAAATGAACAACGACCGTCTGAGCACGAGAGAGTACGTCAGAGGCAGAAGAGAGAGCCGAAATTGAGAAGACTAGCAATGGCGGATCTACGCTGATGGAGGCAACCGATGTTGCGGTGAGGGCAACTGGGCCCTGGCCAGCATCGGCAGTGATGACACTGACCCCACCCGGGTGCCCTCGAAAGACTGCTTTGAAGTCTTCTGCGGGCAGGGAGTCGGTTGCGTCTATCGAGACTTTAGACACTGGCACCGACGAGCTCCTCGCGCAGGATTCCGGCTCCGGCGCTTAAAGCACTGAGCTTTGCCAGCGAGACATCGCGAGGGAATGGAGCCATGCCACAGTTGGTGCTGGCAATGAGCTTGTCTGCGTCAACAAATTCCAGCGCCTTACGTAGGGTCTGTGCGACTTCTTGTGGGGTCTCAATGGCAACATTGGCTACGTCGATGGCACCGAGCATGACCTTCTTGCCGCGAACCATCTCAACTACTTCAAGCGGCACGTTGGAATGGTGAGATTCCAAAGAAACGGTGTCGATGGTTGAAGCCTGCAATAGCGGGAAGGACTTCTCGTAGTGGCGCCACTGCGCGCCGAGAGTGGCTTTCCAGTCATTGTTAGCCTTGATGCCATAGCCAAAGCAGATGTGGACGACGGTCTCGGCTTTGAGCCCCTCGCAGGCACGCTCCAAGGCAGCAATGCCCCAGTCGGCGACCTCATCAAAAAAGACGTTGAAGGCAGGCTCGTCGAACTGGATGACATCCACCCCGGCGGCTTCAAGTTCGCGGGCTTCCTGGTTCAGGATGGTCGCGAATTCCCAGGCCAGCTTCTCGCGGCTGCGGTAGTGCGCATCGTACAAGGTGTCGACCATGGTCATGGGGCCAGGAAGGGTCCACTTGATCTGCTTGTCGGTACAGGAACGCAGGAACTTTGCGTCCTGAACGAATACCGGCTTTTCACGTTCTACGGCACTAACGACGGTAGGCACGCTCGCGTCGTAGCGGTTACGAATGCGCACGGTCTCGCGTTTTTCGAAGTCGACACCGCTCAGGTGCTCAATGAACGTGGTGACAAAGTGCTGACGGGTCTGTTCGCCATCGCTGATGATGTCGATGCCGCGTTGGGTCTGTTCGAGGACCGCGGCACGCATGGCGTCTTGCTGGCCTTCGCGCAATTGCTCGCCTTCAAGCTTCCATGGGGACCAGAGCTTTTCAGGTTCGGCAAGCCATGAAGGCTTGGGCAGGCTGCCGACAATTGACGTGGGGATAAGTGGGGAAGTCATAAGTTATCTTTCGGATTCTTAGGCGACAGGAGTCGGGTAGGAAGAAGACCACTGATCGAGCAGTTGGCGATTCGGGATGATGAAGTGCTCTTCGGTGAACTTGCCTTGGACCTTGCCCAACTGAGTTCGTTCTTCGCGGTCATAAAAGACACGGGTGGGGGAGAAGTCCTCGGCGCCCAGGCTTGGGTGGTACACGGAAGGTGCAGCCGAATTGGCGTTGTAGATCTCCGGGCGGTAGATCTTCTGGAAGGTCTCCATGGTGCTGATGAGGCTGATCAGCTGAAGGTTTGTGTAGTCGTTGAGCAGGTCGCCACGGAAGTAGAAAGCCAGTGGCGCAACAGCACCTGGTGGCATGAAGTAACGGACGCTCAAGCCCATTTTCCCGAAGTACGCATCGGTCAATGAATTCTCATCCTGCTGGTATTCCAAACCGAGCACCGGATGGCTATTGCCGGTGCGGAAATAGGTCTTGGAAGTCGAGACGCTGATGCAGACCACTGGCAGCTGGGCAAAACGCTCACGGTATGCCTGTGAGTTCAAGAAATGCTGGAAGAGCTGTCCGTGGAGATCGCCAAAATCTTCTGGAAGCACCGGAGCTCCGCTGTCATTGCAAGATGCTGGGAGCACGACGCTGAAGTCGTAATCGCGGACGTAAGAAGAGAAATTATTGCCGACCATGCCCTGGGACCGAGTACCCGTGAGTTTATCCACGATCGTGGTTTCAAGCACTTCTAAAAGCGGGAATTCCTGATCGTTATTATCGGCAGAAAAATGCACATTTGCTGAAATGATTTCCAATTCCAGAGAGTAACGGTCGCCCTGGGGATTGTCCCAGTGAGCCAGGGAATTGAAGCGACGGTTGATCATCGTCAGGGCATTGCGAAGGTTCTCTTCGCGACGCTCTCCGCGTGCCAAATTGGCGAAGTTTGTCGTGGTTCGAGAATTCGCCGAAGGGGAGTAATTCTCGTCGAATCTGGTGGTGCTAATGCTGAAATTTAATGCGTCTGCCATGACGGCCAATCTGTATTTGGGAGGCCTGGGCAGGCCGAGGGGATGTCGTTGCGTCAATCATGCAGGGTGATTCTTGATATCGGGTAACTCGATATAACTATGGATTCATATAGACTCTGGCTATGGTTCAGGGAACGAATGGTCTGACACTGCAGCAACTTCGCTATTTCGTGGCGGTCGCCTCGGAGGGCTCGATCTCCGCTGCCGCCGACCTGATTTACGTCGCACAGCCCAGCATGTCCTCAGCGATGAAGGAGCTTGAATCACGGGTGGGGCGCACCTTGCTGATGCGCTCGGCCAGGGGAGTGACACTCACCGCCGAAGGCGCCGAATTCCTCGGCTACGCCCGGCAGGTCCTGGAACAGGTGGAGCTTCTTGAGCACCGCTATCTCGGTCGCCCCTCGGCCCGGCGGCTGCTGGGCGTCTCCACTCAGCACTACTCCTTTTCGGTGGACGCTTTCGTGCGGATGGTGCAGGCCAGCGGGGCCGAGGAGTACCAGTTTTCGCTGCGCGAGACCCGCACCGAGCAGATCATCGAGGACGTGCGCACGCTGCGCAGCGACATCGGGATCCTGTACCGCAACGACTTCAACCGGAAGGTCATCGACAAGCTGCTGCGCGAATCGCGGCTGGTCTTCCACCCGCTGTTCCTGGCCGATCCGCACATTTTCATCTCGCGCAGCAACCCGCTGGCCACCCGAACCCAGGTCACGCTCGAAGACCTCGAAGACCTGCCCCGGCTGACCTTCGACCAGGGCGCGAATAATTCCTTCTACTTCGCCGAGGAGGTGCTCTCCACGCGCTCCAGCCAACGCGAAATCCAGGTCTCGGACCGCGCCACCATCTTCAACCTCATGATCGGCTTGGGCGGGTACACGATCTCCACCGGCATCATCAGCGACGAGCTGGACCCCTCCATCGTGGCCATCCCGCTAGCGATCGAGGAGCGCATCGAGATCGGCTGGATTGATCACGCTGCCATTCCGCTCACCGACCAGGCCCAGCGCTACCTGCAAGAAGTGCGAACGGTGGTCGCCAGCTTCGGGGTAGAAGTGCTTGGCTGAGCCGCCAGCAGCGTAACCCCCGGTCATCGAGCACCGGCACATCGTCACAAACTTCCAACAAAACCTCTACATCACGCCGATTCATCTCAAAAGGTCGCGTCATAAAGTGCTGCCGGCCACCTCGTCATCATGACAACGAGAAGTCATATGAAGCCTGGCGGCCTTGTATGAAGCCGGCCGCCCGATACCGCTTGCACCGTTTGCGTCCCATGGCCAACCATGGAGGAACAACAAACCATCAAGAGCGACTAAGAGATCTGGCTCGTTGACGTCGCAGCAACCATCGGGAAACCGAAAGGTGCTAATGCCAGGAACGATGGAGCAGTTCCGAACGCGTTTTTGCGTACTGTGCTTCGTGCCGCCGCACGATGCCAATCGGTGCACTCCCTCGCAGATAATCGAGGAGGAGCCATGAGCCAGGAAACCGACGCGGTGCACGCAGGGTACCGCCCGAGCGGAGACTTCCGCCCGATGCTGCCGCCGCTGCACAATTCCGCAGCCTACCAATTCGCATCGCATGCCGAAGCGATCGAGAAGTTCGCCCTGCGCCAGGCCGGCTTCACCTACTCGCGCACCGGCAACCCCACCGTTTCGATTCTCGAACAGCGCGTGGCCGCCCTGGAAGGCGGGGCCCACGCGGTGGCCACCGCCACCGGGCAGGCAGCCGTGGCCTTGTCCCTGCTGGCCCTGACCCAGGGACCCAAGCACATTGTGGCCTCTTCCTCGCTGTACGGCGGCACCGTGGACCTGTTCACCGACACCTTCGCCGACTTCGGCATCCGCATCAGCTTTGTCGACCAGGCCGACCCGTCCGCCTGGGCCGCTGCCATTGAGTCGGACACCCGGGCGTTCTTCTTGGAGTCCGTCTCCAACCCGCTGTGCACCGTGGCCGATCTGCCCGCCATCGCGGCGATCGCCCACGAGCACAACATCCCGGTGGTGGTCGACAACACCCTGGCCACCCCGCTGAATATTCGGCCTCTGGAACTCGGTGCCGACATCGTGGTGCACTCGGCCACCAAGGGCCTGGCCGGTCACGGCTCGGTGCTCGGCGGGGTAGTGGTGGACTCGGGGAAATTCGACTTCTCCGATGCCGCCCGCTGGCCGCAGATCGCCGCCCCGCGGGTGCGTCTGAACAACACCTCGCTGCTTGAGCGCCACGGACCGACCGCCTATGCGATGCTGGTGCGTTCCAAGTTCCTGCACGATCTGGGCCCGACCCTGGCCCCGGCCAGCGCCCAGGGCATCCTTGCAGGCATCGAGACGCTGCCGGTGCGCGCCGCCCACGTGCAGCGCAGCGTCACCAGGCTGATCGACGCGCTTGCCGAGTATCCGGGCATTGCCGCCATCCACCACCCTGCGCTGCCCGAGCACCCCAGCCACGAGCTGGCCCGGGCGCTGGCGCCGAAGGGCACCGGCTGCGTGCTGGCCATCGAGCTGGCCCACCCGGCCCTGGTTTCCCCGGTAATCGATGGGCTCAAGCTGATTTCCCTGGCCGCGAATGTGGGGGACACCCGCACCATGGTCTCCCACCCGGCGACCATGACGCACTGCCGGCTCTCGGAGCAGCAGCTGGCCGACGCCGGCCTGAACACCTCCACCCTGCGCCTGTCGGTCGGGCTGGAAGACCCCGCCGACCTGCTCGCCGACCTCACCCAGGCACTGGATCTGGCATTGGACCAGGCCCTGGCCCCACAAACCCAAGGAGCATGATGACTGGCTTCAACACCCTCGCCGTGCACGCCGGCCAGCACAAGGATCCGCACACCGGGGCGGTCGTGCCCCCGATCTACCAGACCAGCACCTTCATCCAGGACGGCATCAACGTGCTGCGTTCCGGGCATGAATACTCCCGCGGCTCGAACCCCACCCGCAACGGGTTCGAATCCCAGCTCACCGCGCTGGAAGGCGGCACCGCCGGCTTCTCCTTCGCCTCGGGGATCGCGGCCGAAGACGCGCTGCTGCGCGCAGTGCTGGAACCGGGCGACCACATCATCCTGGGCGCCGACGGCTACGGCGGCACCAACCGGCTGATCTCCAAGCTGCACAGCAAATGGGGGATCACCTCTTCGGCGGTGGACATCACCAGCCTGGATTCGGTGCGCGCCGCGGTGCGCCCGAATACCGCGCTGCTCTGGGTGGAGACTCCCTCCAACCCGCTGCTGGGCATCGCCGACCTGGCCGGCTGGGCGGACATCGCCCGCGAACACGGCGCCCTGCTGGTCGTGGACAACACCTTCGCCACCCCGTACCTGCAGCGGCCGCTGGATTTCGGAGCCCACGCGGTGGTCCACTCCACCACCAAGTACATCGGCGGGCACTCCGATGTGCTCGGCGGGGCCATCATCGTGGCCGACCACCTCTTCCGCGGCCAATCCCTGGCCGAAGCGGTGGGCTATCAGCAGTTCGCCGGCGGCGCGGTGGCCGGACCGCAGGATTCCTACCTGGCAGCCCGCGGCTTGAAGACCTTGGGCCTGCGCATGGAACGCCACTGCGCTTCGGCGGACAAGCTGGCCCGCTGGCTCGATGCGCAGCCCGAGGTCACCCGGGTCTACTACCCGGGGCTGGAAAGCCACCCCGGCCACGAGCTGGCCAAGCGCCAGCAGCGTGGTTTTGGAGGCATCGTCTCGCTGCAACTCACCAATGAAGCAGCGGCCCGCGCCTTCGCCGAATCCATGGAGTACTTCCAGCTCTCGGTCTCTCTGGGCGGCGTCGAATCCCTGGTCTGCTACCCGCGCGAAATGACCCACGCCTCACTGATCGGCACCGAGCTGGAAATCCCGGCCAACCTGGTCCGCCTTTCGGTGGGCATCGAGGAACCGGAGGACCTCATCAACGATCTCACCGCCGGGCTGGCCGCCGCACGCTCCGCTGTCATGAACGTCCCACGCCCCGCCATGGCTTCCGCCTAGTTATCCACATTCGTCAGCAGCACAACCCCAACATTGCGCGAAGGCACCATGCTGTGTTCATGACAGCATCCATGAACGCAGCCTTGAGGCAGCTGGCGGAGGCAGCCAGCTTGGTCGCCTCCGCCACGGCAGCGCTCGCCCAGCCAGATCTTCCCGCTGGGCACGCCGCCTACTTTGCGATGCTCACCGAACACCTCGGGCAACAGCTCACCCGCGCACAGATTCACGCCGCCGAAGCGGCACGCCGCACCGGTGCACACAAACTCGACCAAGAGTCTCTCCAAGCGATCAGCGACGCGGGCCCGAAACCCACCGCGCAGGATGTGGACGCCACCGTGGGGCGCACCACCAGCGGACGCACACACTTTAGGCACACCGCGGACCTCTTGCATGGCTGGTTGGGTATCCCGTTGTCTACCGCACGGGATCGCTTGGTGCAGGCCGATTGCCTGATCGCCGGGGTCAACGATGCCGGCCAACTCACCGCACCATGGCTGCCTGAACTCGCCAAGCAGTTTACCGACGCGAACACGGACCCGCGGCTGGTCGTGGCCGCCTCAAAGAAGATCCATGCCGTGCGTAATGACTTAGGCCAGGACCACGTGCGCGAAGCGGCGAAGACAAAATTACAGGCCGACGCGGTTCACTTCATCAAAAACGAGCCGGAGACCGCGCGGAAGCATCTGTCGGATCTGGTGGCGGAGGTCAAGTCTGGAACCCGTGAAATGGAGGCGCTGCTTGCGGAAATCGGTTTTTTCAAAGTCGGCACCCGCAACGGACTAGTGGAATATCTACTTCGCGTACTGCCCGCGCAGGCCGCGGTCATCGAGGCGTTCCGGCAGCAGCTAAACAACCCGAAGACGATCGCGGGGAATCGCGACGCGCTCCGGGAGCTGGATTCTGAGCTAACCGGAGAACCAGCCAGTCAATGGGACGATGTCAGTTCCATGCCCGACTGGGCGCGAGCCGACGCCACACAGTCGGAGGAAGCCGGCGACGGGGAACTTCTTTCATCCACCGCCGAGGAACCTGACGAGCAGCCCGCAGGGCAGGTCAACAATGAACCGACCGCAGAACCGGCGGCCCGCACACCGCGCCCTGAGCAAATGGACGCACCATGGGAAAATCTGAGCCCCGAGCGGAGACATCTGATCGGGTTCATGGCGCTGCTGATGATCGATCGCACAGGTTCAGGGGGTTCGCCAGGTAAACAACCCGGGTTGGCCACCCCGCAGGTGAGCATCATCATTGACTACGAGAAGATGGTCGAACGCGGCAAGGACTTCGCGGTGACTTCCTCTGGCCTGGCCTTATCGGTGGGCGAGACGCGCGCGGCGTTGTGCAATGCGGGAGTGTATCCGTTGGTGCTCAATGGCAAGAGCCTTCCGTTGGATTTGGGGCGGACTCAACGGTTATATTCCAAGGCGCAGGGTCGTGCGATCCGTGCCGCCTACCGGGGTTGTTCATATCCGGGGTGCAGTATGCCTGCCGAACGGTGCGAGCTGGATCATTTAGATGCATGGGAGAAGGGCGGAAATACCGATCTCTGCTCCTCGGACCTGGGCTGTCCTGTGCACCATATTGAACGGCACTGCGGCTTCTTCCACGCGGTAAAAATTCCAGGATGCCGTCCGATGGTGTTGCTGTCTCAGGAGCTGGATCCGGAGCAGCGTTTGCGGGTGAACACGTTTTTCCTGACACCCGATGAAGCCTTGGAGGCAAATGCATTGGCCGATTCCATGACCAGGTTGTGGCGTGCAGGGAAGCTCGATGTAGAAATAGTCGACCCCTAAGCAACGAATCGCCTCGAACCGCCAAAGCTGCGCGGCCCTTGCCACCCGGCGCTCCCGGCCTCCAGACAATGCCCGGTGGCCGCGTCCGGAAAATCATGCGGCGTAATCATGTTGAGCGTGCGAATCTTGATCGTTTTGTCGTCATAATTGGCGCGAGGGTGATCGTTTTGCCAAGATGAGTTCATGTCTTCTGATCTTCCTGTTCACTCCGCACCCGAGTCGGCCGGCGAGGAACGCAACGCCAAGGTTGCCGTCACCCTCTTCCCGCTGCTGGTTCTCGCCGGCGGAGCCATCGCACTACTCACCCCCGAAACCTTCACCGGCTTCTCCAAGCTGATCAATCCGTTGCTGATGGTCATCATGTTCGGCATGGGACTCACGCTGACCTGGCCGGACTTCGCCCTGGTAGTGCGCAAGCCGCTGCCGGTGGTCCTGGGCGTCATCGCCCAGTACGTCATCATGCCGCTGCTGGGCCTGGGCATCGCGATGTTGCTGCAATTGCCACCAGCACTGGCCGCCGGCGTGATCCTGGTCGGCTGCGCCCCGGGCGGCACGGCATCAAACGTCGTCACCTACCTCGCCAAGGGCGACGTCGCACTGTCGGTAACGATGACCTCGATCTCCACCCTGCTCGCCCCGATCTTCACCCCGCTGCTCACCTTGTGGCTGGCCGGACAGTACCTGCCGGTGGACGCCGGCACCATGGCACTGTCCATCGTGCAGATCGTCCTGATCCCGGTAGTGCTCGGACTGGTGCTGCGTGCGATCATTCCGCGTCTGGTCAACGCGGTGCTGCCGGCCCTTCCATGGGTTTCGGTCATCGCGATCACGTTTGTGGTGGTCATCGTGGTCGCCGGCAGCTCGGCGGCGATTTTCAGTGCCGGCCTGCTGATCCTGCTGGCGGTCATCCTGCACAACGCCGGCGGCATCGCGCTGGGCTACGGCACCGCAAAACTCTTCAAGCAGCCGATCGCCAGCCGCCGCACCATGGCCGTCGAGGTGGGGATGCAGAATTCTGGTCTGGCCTCCGGTCTGGCCAAGCAGTTCTTCACCCCCGAGGCTGCCCTTCCCGGCGCCGTGTTCTCCGTCTGGCACAACCTGTCCGGCGCGCTGATCGCAGCGTACTGGCGTCGCAGCAGCGCAAAGAATGCTCAACGTGCGGCCGCGGAGGCGCAAACGGTGAAGTAACCAAGCCCCTGCGCACCATGCACGCAGCGCCGGCCCCAGAAATTCTGGGGCCGGCGCTGCGCGGTTTAAAACGTGGTGGTTTAGTGGGTGAGCAGATCGTTCGGGTAGCGGACCCCCACCGATGCGCGGATCGTATCGAAGAGTTCCATGGTTTTCACCGAGTGCTCCCACGGCATGGTGGGGGACGCGGTGAGTCCCTGCTGAATGCAGCGGGTCGCCTCACGGAACTCGTACCCGTAGTTCTCGCCTACCGCCTCGAACTCTTCCACGCGTGCCGGCCCGTCGGTGGGGTGAACGATCAGTTGACTGGCGTTATGCAGCGGCGTGTTGGTCGCCAGCCATCCGGCCGAACCGACCACCCGCGCCTGCTGGGGTGCATTGCCGGTCAGCGTCACCATGAGTTGCGCGTGCCCACCGGCTGCGTACCCCAGGTTGATCGCGGTTTGAGTATCCACCCCGTCTGCGTTGAGCTGCGCTACCGCCTGCACCGAATCCGGGAATCCTAGCGCACCGACGGCCCAAGTCAACGGGTACACCGCTAAATCCAATAGCGCCCCTCCGCCGGCCTTCGGGTCAAAGAGACGCCAGGCCGGATCGTATTGAGCAAGGAATCCGAGGTCCGCTTGTACCCAGCTGATCTCGCCCAGTTCCCCGGATTCGATAATCGCCAGTGCCCGGGCGAAAGCGGGGGTGAACCGCGCCCAGAGTGCCTCCATGAGGAACAGCGAGCGTTCGCCGGCGAAGTTAACAAGGGTGCGCGCCTCGGCGGCGTTGATGGTCAGTGACTTCTCGCAGATCACATGCTTGCCGGCGGCCAACGCGGCCATCGCGATCTCGAAGTGCTGCCCATGCGGGGTCGCAATGTAAACGGCGTCCAGCTGGGCATCGGCCAAAAGCTCCTGGTAGGAACCGTAGGCGCGTTCGATGCCGTGCTCGTCGGCGAAGGCGCGTGCCTTAACCACGTCGCGGGAGGATACCGCGCACACGTTTGCATCCTCCAGGGCTTGCAGGTCGCCCAGGACCTTGGCGACGATCCGCCCGGTGGCCACCACGCCCCAATTCAGCGTTCGTCCGGTCGCGGCCTGCGATGGTGCTGCGCCCGGCTGGGCGACGGGCGGGGTAAGGATATGGGACTTCACGGGAGGATACGATCCTTTGGCTAGCGGGGAAGAGGCCGGGATGGGCTAGGAGGCGTTCGCGGCCAAATGCTTGGCGGCGAGCACCAGGTAGTGCTCGGCGTTGACGTTGAGGCTGCGAACTTCCTCATCGCTCAGTTCGCGGCGGACCTTCGCCGGCACACCGGCCACCAGCGAGCGTGGCGGCACCTGGGTGCCTTCGAGCACCAGCGCCCCGGCCGCTACCAGCGACTTTTCGCCGATGACCGCACCGTTCATGATGGTGGCGCTCATTCCGACCAGGCAGCCATCGCCCACGGTAGCCCCGTGAACCACCGCGCTGTGCCCGACGGAGACCCCGGTGCCGATGGTGCAGGGAAATCCCTTGTCCGCGTGCAGCACCACGTTGTCTTGAAGGTTTGTGCCCGAGCCCACCCGGATCGGCGCCGAATCACCGCGCACCGAGACGCCGTAGAAGGCGCTGGCGCGGTCGCCAAATGTTACGTCGGCGCTGAGCGTCGCGGTAGGGGCAAGGAAAACTTCGGCGCCCACGGTAGGGGTGGCGCCGTCAATGGTAATTATGTGAGCCATGGCACCCATCCTATCGCCAGTGTGCACTGCAGCGAATTGATCCGGCCCGGTGTGCAATACCGCGTGCCACCGTAAAGCCTAGGAAAAGACGATGGTGCGCTGCCCGTCAAGCATCACCCGGTGCTCGGCATGCCACTGCACCGCTCGGGTCAGCGTGCGCCCCTCGACGCTGCGCCCCAAGTTCACCAGCTGCGCCGGTGTGCGTGCGTGGGTGACGGAGGTGACCTCCTGATCGATGATCGGGCCCTCGTCGAGATCCGCGGTCACATAGTGCGCGGTCGCGCCGATCAGCTTCACCCCGCGGGCATGAGCCTGGTGGTACGGCTTCGCCCCTTTGAAGGAGGGCAGGAAGGAGTGGTGGATGTTGATCACTCGCCCACTCATCCGCTCGCACAACGCGTCGGAGAGGATCTGCATGTAGCGTGCGAGCACCACCAGTTCGATGTTGTACTCATCGGCCAGGGCCAGCAGCTCCGCCTCGGCCTGCGACTTATTCGCCGCGGTCACCGGCAGGTGCACAAAGTCCACCCCGTAGAAGTCGGCCATCGGCTTCAGATCCAGGTGGTTGGAGACGATCACCGGCACCTCGATGGCCAGATTCCCGGCACGCTGGGCGAAGAGCAGATCGTTGAGCGCATGCCCGGCCTTGGAGCACATGATCATGGTGCGGGTGCGTTTGGCGGCGTCGTCCACCCGCAGCGACATCACAAATTGTTCACGGATGGGCGCTAGCGCGGCACGCACCTGCATGAGTGACTGTTCGGTGGCCACCTCGATGCGCATGAAAAAGGTGCGCGAATCGGGGGATTCATACTGCTGGGATTCGGTGATATTGCAACCAGCGCCCAGCAATCCGCCGGAAATTGCATGCACGATGCCCGGTTGGTCGAGGCAGGATAGGGTCACGATGTACTGGTTGCTCATGGTTCGAGGTTAACCTCCGCAAGGCCCCAGCACCGAATCCTTAACTTTCCTTACGCGCTCGCCGTCTCGCGCCGGTCCGTGGATTCCGGGCCCGATGAGTGCGCGGTGGCGGCTACGGTGCGTAACCGGCGCACCGCCGCGAGGGCTGCCTTGCGCCCCGCGCGGGTGGCGCCAATGGTGGAGGCCGAGGCCCCGTAGCCGACAAAATACAATCCCGGCACGTCGGCGGCGCTGACCGAGTCTTCCAGCACCCGGATTCCGCCGTCTTTGGTGTGTAGTTTCAGCCCGCGCAGGTGCCGGTGGGCGTGCCGGAAGCCGGTGGCCCAGAGGATCGCGTCGATTTTTTCCTGCGTGCCGTCGGCAAAACGCACCGACTGGGCACCGAGGCAGCTGATTTGCCCGCGCGAAACCAACGCTCCGGAGTTGATGCCGGTCTTCATCGAATCGGACAGGATCAGCCCGGTGGTGCCGACCACCGATTTGGGTGGCAGCCCGGCGCGGGTGCGTTCGTTAACTTCGCGTTCCACCGCCACACCCCATTCGGGGTCATTGCCCACCTCACGCCAATCTGGGGCGCGCCGGGTGGACCACAGCGTGTCGATTCCGGCGGCTCGAAGTTGCACGATGAACTGGGTGGCGCTCGCGCCGCCGCCGACCACCAGCACACGTTGGCCGGCAAATTGTTCCGGCGCGGCATAGGTTGCGGTGTGTACCTGGGGGCCGGCGAAATTTTGTATCCCGGGGTAGACGGGCCAGAACGGGTTGGTCCAGGTGCCGGTCGCATTGATGATGGTGAGCGCGTCAAGGGTTTCCCCGGTGGTGAGCTCCACGGTGAAGACCGAACCGTCGTGGCTCAGCGATCGCACCGCCGCGCCGTGCCGTACGGCCAGACCCATCTGCTTTTCAAAGTCCGCATAGTAGGCGGACACCACTTCGGAGGCAGGACGAGTGGGGTCTTGATGCTCGAAGGGGAAATCTGGCAGCGGGTGGATATGGTGTGCCGCGCCGAGCGTGAGGCTGTCCCAACGGTGCTGCCAGGCGCCGCCGGGGTGCGCGTTCGCGTCGAGCACCAAAAAATCTTTTCCGGACACCAGATCGCGCCGTTGCAACTGGTAGGCGGCTGAAAGACCTGCTTGACCTGCGCCGATCACGATGCTCTGGTAGATCACGCGGTCTTCTCTCTTCGCGGGGTACTCGCTGTCCTGTTATCTGGTGCAACACGCTCAGCGCGCCGGGCATTCCGCGGGTGAGCGGAAACACCACGGGTTTGGCTCACCCGCGCGGCACCGGGCAGATCACATTTTTCCTCCGTCATCCACCTGCGCGCGGCCGGTGAAGTTCGTTAGACTTAAGCGCGTAAGTATCGTGACTGGCGTTGGGTGGAATACCACCGGGGAGCGATCAACCATTGTGAATACGGACCGCGCGCCTGGGTCTTGTACCGATCAGCATCGTGAGTCCCGCAGTCACCGCGGGACGCCACCGGAAGGAACAGCATGAGCGCACGTATTCTCGATGGCAAGGCCACCGCGGCAACCATCAAGGCCGAGTTGACCCAGCGCGTGGCCAAGCTCAAGGAGCAGGGCCACACCACCGGATTGGGCACCATTCTGGTGGGCGAGGACCCGGGATCGAAGTGGTACGTCGGCGGCAAGCACAAGGACTGCGCGCAGGTCGGCATCGAGTCGATCCGCGTGGATCTGCCCGAAGATACCACCCAGGATGAGCTGCTCGCCCAGGTGCGCCAGCTCAACGAAAACCCTGACTGCACCGGCTACATCGTGCAGCTGCCGCTGCCCAAGCACATCGACCAGGACGTCATCCTGGAGGCGATGGACCCGGCCAAGGACGCGGACGGGCTGCACCCGATGAACCTGGGCCGCCTGGTCGCGAACGTGAACCGCCCGATGACCTCACCGCTTCCCTGCACCCCGCTGGGCTGCGTGGAGCTGCTCGAACGCCACGGCATCGAACTGGCCGGCAAGCACGTTTTGGTGGTCGGCCGCGGCGTGACCATCGGCCGTCCGGTCGGGTTGTTGCTCACCCGCCGCGAGATCAACGCGACGGTCACCTTGGCGCACACCGGAACCACCAACCTGCCCGAGCTGCTGGCCCGGGCCGACGTGATCATCGCCGCCGCCGGGGTGCCGCACATCATCAAGCCGCAGGACGTCAAGGCCGGGGCGATCGTGCTCGACGTGGGAGTCTCCCGCGTGGATGGCAAGGTCACCGGCGACGTGGATCCGGCGGTTGCCGAGGTCGCCAGCTGGATTTCGCCGAACCCGGGCGGCGTGGGTCCGATGACCCGCGCGATGCTGCTGAACAACGTGGTTGAAGCCGCCGAACGCAACGCCGCCAACGCCGTCAAAACCTCCAACTAGGTTCAACGCACAGCACAACCAAGCGGCCCGTGGGGCCATCTGCGCCGCGGCGAAGATGGCCCCACGGGCCGCTCGCTTAACCTCAAGTGCACCGGCTAGCTGACGCGGATCCAAGAGGAATGCGCAGATCCCTATTCGTGCTCCGGGCACAGCGAAGCCCCGGCAAGAACCGAAAGTTCTTGCCGGGGCGTTGTTAGCGGTGCTGCCTAGTGATTGGCCCGCTTCTTCGCTGGTTCCGCGGTGCGCTTGTCAAAGATCAGCGCACCAACTTCCTGCTCTGCCTGGTTGCGGAAGGACAGATCGATGCCCTGGCGATCGCGGATCAGGCTGACCGCGGTCAGCGAGATGACCACGACGATCAGCAGGTACACGGCCACCGCATTGGTGCCGCCGGTGGCCTGCACCAGCGCCTGAGCGATGGTTGGGGCGAAGGCACCGCCGACGATTGCGCCGATCGCGTAGGAGATCGACACCCCGGAGAAGCGCACCGAGGCGGGGAACATCTCGGAGTAGAGCGCGGACTGTGCGCCGTAGGTCAGGCCTAATCCGATGCCGAAGATTCCGAAGGCCAGATAGAGCAGACCCAGTGAACCGGAGTTGACCAGCGCAAAGACTGGGAAGAGCGAGAGCCCGAGGATCACGAACCCTAACTGGTAGGTACGCACGCGGCCCAGTAGGTCCGCCAGCACGCCGGCGACCATCGTGAAGATTAACCAGATCGTTGCGCCGAAGACCACCGCGAGCAGCACGTCGGTACGCTCCAGCCCGATCGGGCCGTCGGGGTCGGTGGTGTAGGACTGGAAGAACCCACCGGTAGTCATGTAGCCGGCAGCGTTGTTGCCAGCGAAGACCAGCGCGGCCACCAGAACCAGACGCCAGTGCTTGCGGAACAGTTCCACGACCGGGACCTTGGTCTGTGCCTTCTGCTCGGCGATTTCCTCAAAGACCGGGGACTCATCAACGGCACGGCGCACAAAGTAGCCAATAGCGATCAGTACGATCGAGGCCAGGAACGGTACGCGCCAGCCCCACTGCACAAATTCTTCGCCCGGGGAGATGACGCCGGTCATCAGCGCCATGGTGCCCGAGGCGAGCAGCATGCCCAGCGGCACACCGATCTGCGGGTAGGAGCCGGCACGTCCGCGATGCGTATCCGGCGCGTGTTCCACGGCCATCAGTACCGCGCCGCCCCATTCGCCGCCCGCGGAGATGCCCTGCACGATGCGCAGCAGCAACAACAGGATTGGCGCCCAGATGCCGGCGGTCTCATAGGTTGGCAGCACGCCGATGAGCATCGTGGCCGCTCCCATCAGGCTCAGTGTCAGGACCAGCATGGCGCGGCGGCCGATCTTGTCGCCATAGTGCCCGGCGAGGAACGCGCCCAGCGGGCGGAAGAGGAAGGACAAGCCCACCGAAGCGAAGGAGATCAGTAGCGCGATGTCCTTGCCTGCCGGTTCAAAGAACAGGTGGCTGAAGACCAGGCCGGCGGCGGTCGCGTAGATGAAGAAGTCGTACCATTCAACGGTGGTGCCGATGATGGTGGCGAAGGCGACGCGCCGTTGATTGGACTTGGCGCTCCGTCCTGCTGATGCTGCGGTGGTACCCATGATGCTCCTCGCTGAGCCGTAGCGGACCCCATGGCCGTTACTGCGTGAGTTGTAAGTCACTACCAAGTGTTGCACCGCACAAACCTAAGGTAAACTTCAAAGATCTGCAGAACAAGTGAAGGTGAGCTTAAGAGTATGTCGAAGTTCTCCCTACGGCATCTGGAAATCATGGCCGAGCTGCCCGAGCACACGACCCTGGGCTCGGCGGCCAGCGAACTGAGAATTTCGGAATCGGCCCTGTCTCAGTCCATTACCGCAATCGAAAAAATCGCTCGGGAACCGCTGTGCCTGCGCCGCAAGGCCCATGGCATCACAATGACCGCCTCGGGGGAGTACTTCGCGTTGATGGCACGCAAAATTATTGCCCAGGTCGACGAACTGCAGGCCACCTTCCCGCACCAGGATGGCCAGCTGCGCGGCCCGGTCCGCTTTGGCTGCTTTGCCTCGCTGTCCCCGCATGTGATTCCCGCACTGCTTGAGGGCTTCCCGCCACTGCACCCGGATCTGGATGTCAGCGTCCGCGTAGGCACCCACGACGAGCTGATTCCGGCGCTGAACTCCGGGGAGCTGGACGTGGCCTTCGTTTACGACCTGCTGCTGCCCGCGCAGCTGGGCAAGCAGGTGATCTACGAAACCGAAATGCAGGTAGTGCTGCACCCCGGCCATCGGCTGGCGCAGCTGCAGCGGCCCTTGGAGCTGAGCGACCTGGTGGACGAACCGCTGATCATGTATGACTCCACGCCCAGCACCGGTTATGTGATGCAGCTTTTTGCCGCGCAGGGGCTGGTCCCGAAGATCACCGCCTCGGTGCCGCAGATGATCCTGGTCAACGCGATGGTCGGCCGGGGGCTGGGCTACGGCCTGCTGATGTCGCGTCCGAACAATGCCGAACTTTCCCTGGAAGGACGCAAACTCGCCTTCCGCCCGCTGCGTGCGCCCAATTACCCCAGCGCCGTGGTGGCCATCTGGCCGGGCACGGCGCAGCTTCCGGCCCGCGTGCTGGCGCTGATCGACTACGCCATCATCGCGATGAACGATTCGTGGCGTGAGAGCTCACCGGGTAATTAGACCTAGCTGGCCAGCCGATACCCCGGCTCACCTCGTCGGGCGCAGCACGATGAGATTTCGGGGCTATCGCCCAGACACCGTGCTGGGCATAATGGGAGGTGAACCGAAGCACGCCGTAGGAGCTACATACCGAAGGGGCTAAGGACATGATTGGCACATGGCAGGCGATGGTCATCGACTGTGAAGATCCCAGCGCGTTGGCAACATTTTACGAGCAACTGCTCGGCATGATTCGACTGGACGATCAGCCCGATTGGGTGAGTATTGGCGATGCGCCAGATCGTCCGGGGCTCGCGTTTGCGGCCGTCACTCCGTATGTCGCCCCAGCATGGCCGGGGCATATTTCCCCGGCGCAAGCCCACGTGGACGTGAAGGTTAAAGACCTGGATCTGGCCGAGGAGCAGGTGCTCGCACTCGGGGCGACGGTGACGGGGGAGGGCTCGGAAACCTTTCGTGTGTACCATGACCCGCAGCAGCATCCCTTCTGCCTGGTCAGTTGGTAGCCAACTGCCAGAGGTATGCGCCTAACCCCAGTGCGTGAAGGCGATCTTCGCCGCCTGCAACCGTGAGACGACACCTAATTTGGCCATCACCCGGGACACATGCGTTTTGACGGTGGTCTCCCCAATACCTAAATCTTGGGCGATCTGCGGATTGCTCAGCCCCTGGCCCAGACCTTGAAGCACCTGAATTTCGCGACCGGTGAGCGTCTCAGGTAGTGCGCTGGCCGGCGGTGTCGCTTCGCTCAGCGCGCTCATCGCCTGCGCGACAACCCGGGCCGTCACCGCCGGATCGAGTACCGAATTCCCACTGGCAGCGGTTTTGACGCCGGCGAGAATCTGCGTCGGCGTGGAGCTTTTGAGCAGGAAACCGTGCGCCCCGGCCTGCAGCGCACCGAAGAGGTAGTCGTCATCGTCGAAGGTGGTCAATACCAGCACGCGAGACAGCTGCGCGTCGGTGATTTGCCCGGTGGCAGCCACCCCGTCGAGAACCGGCATGCGCAGATCCATCAGCACCACATCCGGTCGCAGCGCGCGGGTCATGCTCACCGCCTGGCGCCCATCGGCGGCCTCGCCGACCACCTCTAATTCCGGGTCCGCCTCGAGAATCATGCGGATCCCCATGCGCACCGTCGAGTGGTCATCCACTATCAAAACCTTCAAACTCATGGTTGTCCGTCGTCTTCCTGCAAAGTGGCTGTGGTCGGTGCCGTGGTGGCCGTGAGCGGGAATTCGCAACGCACCCAAAAGTCGGTGTCGCCGTCACAATCGAAGTGCCCGTCGAGCATCTCGGCGCGCGCCCGAATGTTCTTCAGCCCGCTACCGGCCCCGGTCACCGACGTTGTGTGTTGCGGCCTTGTGGGCAGCGGATTGTGCGCGCGGACCACCAGGACCTCTGCCTGGCGGAAAAGTTCGAGCGTCAGCGGCGTGCCCGGCGCATGTTTTGCGTGGTTAACCAGCAGCTCACGCACCGTACGGTAGATCGCCGTCTGGGTTTGCTCGGGCACCTGCGACAGACCAAAACCCGGCGTGATGGTGAAGTTAATATGTTGGCCGGCCGCTTGGAAAGATTGGACCAGTTCGGGTAGTCCACTCAGATCGGCGCGCAGCATGGAGCTTTGGCCGGCATGCAGCATGCGCACCATCGCGGTCATTTCTTCCAATCCGGCCACCGATTCGCTGCGAATACTTTCCAGCGGGGCCCGCAAGGCTCCCTGCGCGATCACCGGTTCACGTTCCAGCAACGCCCCGCTGAGCAGTGCGATCGAGGATAACCGGGCGGAGAGCACATCATGCATCTCCCGGGCGAGGGCCGTGCGTTCCTCGATGCTCTGCGCACGATGTTCGGCGACCAGCAGCTCTTCGCGGTTCGCGGCGGCGGCACTGACCGCGGTGGCGCGCGCCGATTCGCTGCTGGCCAGCTCCTTGGCGGTGCGCACATTCTGCGCCCACAACATCGGGGTAAAGAGGATGAAACCGGCAACAAACACCACCAGTACCGCCTCGCTGGACGAACCGGTACGCGACCACACATATCCGGCGGCAAGCAGGGTGAGCAGGCATAGGATGATCAGCGTCCAACGCCGCACCGGCTCTGCGGCAAGCAGGTAGATGGTGAACACCGCTTCGAAGAGCAAAAAGTAGCCGCCGATGCTGCCCTGCCCCAACAGCAGTAGGGCGAACGCCGTCATCCACAGTGCGCTGAGCGTCGGTGCCCTGCGCCGGGTGAACATCGCCGCGACACCAAGCAGCAGCACCGGGAACCACCAGCCGGCCAGCGGCTGGAACATCGGCCAGGGTGGGTTGACCAGTTGGGAAAGATGAAGCACGAGCGTGAGCACCACGTACATACCGGCAGTTTCGGGTTCCTGATCACCGCGGCTCAAACGCCGAAGCAACGTGGCTAGATTTTTTCTCACCAATTAATTATGCGCAGAAACTTAGTCCCGGCGCGTCCTCCTTTAGTAGGAGAACCGGTGGCCCGTTGCCCGATGTTCCCTCACGTCAGCGGGCATCACACTGGAACTATGGACCTCATGACACAGGCTCCGGGCCTGACACTTTTCATTCTGGCGCTGATCGATGCGACCTCCATCGGTACGCTGATCATCCCGATCTGGTTGCTGCTACGCAGCGAGTATCGGCGCGCGATCCCCCGAGTGATCGCCTATTTGGCGATTTTGGCGTTTTTCTATGCGGTCGTTGGATTGTTGCTTCGCTCCGGCTGGGATCTTGGTGCGGCCCTGATTCCCGAAGGGTTCTTCCAGCAACCGGCGCTGAGGCTGCTGGGCTTGGTGCTCGGGGCTGGCATGATTATTTGGGCGCTGACCTACAAAACCGATGCGCAGAAGGAAGCGGCCCTAGCAAAAACCGGTGCAAAAACTGGTGCCGCCGCAGATACCGGGGTGCCGCGAACCCAGGCCGACCCCACAACAACGGTTCAACCCGATGTGCCGAAGAACCTTCGCGGGCTGTTGGCCGGTGCGTTGGACACTAAATTCGGGGTGCTGGTGTTGGCGTTGGTGGCGGGGTTGCTTGAACTTCCCACGATGCTTCCCTACCTTGGGGCAATGACGGTGCTGAAAAACTCCGGCTGGGCGGAGCCGACGCAGCTCATCGCGCTGGGACTGTACTGCCTGGTGATGATCCTGCCGGCGCTGCTGTTGGTGGGGGTTCGTGCGCTGGCCGGGGAACGGCTTGATGGCTGGCTGCAACGGGTCGGGGTCAAGCTTGGTCGTTATGCGCAGGAAACGCTGGGTTGGGTGGTGGGGATCGCCGGTTATCTGCTGATCCGCAGCGCGCTGAGCGGGACGGATCTGCAGTCCTTGTTTGAACGGGCGTTTAACTCTTAGCGAGCGGGGGCACGCTGTGGGCGAACCGGGCTCATCTAATTGGTCACCGGTGAGACAAGGTGAGATAATTGTCAGTATGGAACCTCTAGGCAGCACCGCGAAGCAGGGCAAAAAAGTTACCCTGAACGCATCAACTTTGGCCATGGCCGTGATGGTTGTCGTCCTTCTGGTGGCGGTAGTCTTCGCCGCTAACTCCAATCAGGTCGTCGGCTGGTTCATCGTCGCGATCTCTGCCGGTTGGCTGCTGCTGGCAGCATTTATGATGTTCGGCCTCAAGCGCGGCGCGGATAAGATCAACAATTCGTTGCGTGAAGCGACCGCGGCGGCCACTGGCCGCGCACAGGGCGCCTCCACCGTGGTCGTCGACGAGGGCACCAGCCAGCGCGATATGAAGCTGGACCACTCCTTCAAGATCATTCAGGTGCAGACCCGGGTGATCGACGAGCAGCGCGCAAAGAACGATGCCGGCTCCGCCGAGATGATCGACCGCGCCTTGGAAACTATTCAGATGACCGCGACAAACGCCCGCGACATGATGAAGCCTTCCGGGGACGCTATCGACGGCGAAATCGTGAACTAAATAAATTTGTTACCGCGCAGCGCAACGTTCAGGCAGAACGTTGCGCTGTCTTTTTGTAAGGTGGAATTGTGATACCTACCAGCGTGGAAATTTTGAGCAAGAATGCCGGCGCCGTGCGTGTGGCTTCGGTCAACGTCAACGGCATACGTGCGGCCTACAAGCGTAATATGCCCGACTGGATCGACGCGCGTGACGCGGACATCCTCTGCCTGCAGGAGGTGCGCGCACCGGATGCGATCCTGCGCGAGCTGATCGGTGAGGGTTGGTTCATTTTGCACGCCGAAGCCAAGGACAAGGGCCGTGCCGGGGTGGCCGTGCTCTCGCGTGCCGAACCAACCGCCGTGCGTGAACATATTGGCGAGGAGTACTTCGCGCAATCAGGTCGCTGGGTGGAAGCCGATTTCACCATGGCCGACGGATCCACCCTGTGCGTGGTCTCCGCCTACGTACACTCCGGTGAGCTGAACACGCAAAAGCAAGAAGATAAGTACCGTTTCCTAGAGCGCATGAACGTGCGCCTGGTGGAGCTGAAAAACGAGAAGGACCATGTGCTGGTGGTGGGCGATTTGAACGTCGTGCACACACATAAGGACATTAAGAACTGGAAGCCGAACCACAATAAGCGCGCCGGTGTGATGGATGAGGAGATCGCCTACTTCGACGGGTTCTTCGGTCCGCAGATCGGCTACACGGATGTGGCCCGGCAGCTTGCCGGTCCCGAAGCTCAGGGCCCATACACCTGGTGGTCTTTCCGCGGGCAGGCCTTCGATAACGATGCCGGTTGGCGTATCGACTACCAGATGGCCACCGCGGATCTTGCCGCGAAGGCGATCAAGTCTCACGTAGACCGCGCCTCGGCCTACGATCTGCGCTTCTCCGACCACGCACCGTTGGTTGTCGACTACCAGTTCTAAAAGGAACCACAATTCATGGAAACACTTCGTCCCCGCGTCCTGTCCGGCATGCAGCCTTCTGGCGACTCGCTACACCTAGGTAACTATCTGGGCGCCTTGGTCAACTGGGTCAAAACTCAGGATGACCACGACGCGTTCTTCTTCATTCCAGATATGCACGCGATCACCGTCTCGCAGGACCCCGCCGAGTTGCGTGCACGTACTCGTAAAACCGCGGCGCAGTTTATCGCCGGGGGCATCGATCTGGACAAGTCCACGCTCTTCGTCCAGTCCCAGGTACCCGAACATGCGCAGCTGGCCTGGGTGCTCAACTGCATCACGGGTTTTGGTGAAGCCAGCCGAATGACCCAGTTTAAAGACAAGTCCTCCAAGGGTGGCGCCGATGCTGCCAGCGTTGGTTTGTTCACCTACCCGGTGCTGATGGCAGCGGACATCTTGCTCTACCAGCCGCAGGGTGTGCCGGTCGGTGATGACCAGCGTCAGCATGTGGAGTTGGCCCGCGATCTGGCGAAGCGTTTTAACCACCGCTTTGGTGAGACCTTTGTGGTGCCCGAGGCGTTCATTCCCAAGGAGGGCGCACGCATTTACGACCTGCAGAGCCCGACCTCGAAGATGTCCAAGTCCTCCGAGTCGCCTGCTGGCCTGATTAATGTGCTCGACGAGCCGAAGCTGATCGCCAAGCGCATCAAGTCCGCGGTCACCGATGCGGGCAGCGTCGTGGCCTACGACAAGGAAGAAAAGCCTGGGGTGTCCAACTTGCTGAACATCCTCGCGGCGATGACCGGCAGGCACGTCCCGGAACTGGTCACCGAATTTGAAGGCAAGATGTACGGACACCTGAAGGTTGCGGTGGCCGAAGCGGTGGTCGAACGCCTGACCCCGATCCGCACGCGCACCCTGGAACTGCTCGATGATCCGGCGGAGCTTGACCGGTTGCTGCTGGCCGGCGCGACGAAGGCCCGCGAAGTCGCCTCGGCCACCGTGGCCGATGTCTACCAGAAGGTCGGCTTCCTGCCGCCATTGGGAAGCCACAGCTAATCGTGAGCGATCAGGCCACGGAAATTAGCGACCCCCAGTTCACCTTGGGGGTCGTCATTCCCGTGCCCGAACCGCAGCGCAGCGTCTTGCGTGAATGGCGCAGGAAATTTGGGGGAGCGGACACCGAGTCGATCGACCCTCATATCACGCTGATCTCCGGGGGCTACCTTAAATCGTGGGCGCAAGCCGCGGCACGGGTGCGTGAAGTGGCGCAGGAAAGTTCGCGCTTTACCGTTCGGCTTGCCGCGGCGCGTTCTTTCCAGCCCGCCAGTGACGTAGTGTATCTGCCGTTGGCTGCGGGTGCAGAGCGTTGTTGGGCGTTGCATGAGGCACTACTTGCCGGGCCGCTGCGTCACGAGTCGAAGTTCGACTATCATCCGCACCTGACGATCGCACAGAATGTGGCGGAGGCCGATTTGGCTGCCGCGTACACCGCGTTGCAGGAGGTGGATCTGCGCTTCGAGGTGCACAGCGTGCAGCTGTTCGATACTCGGAATGGGGCGTGGAACTTCTGCGAACAAATCGCGTTGGGCCGCTGAACCTGCATCCCTCAGTGCAGAAGCCAAAAAATCCCGTGGAACAAAAATGTTCCACGGGATTTTTATTGCCCTAACGTAGCGGCATCTGAATTACTTGGCGCGTACGTTGGCTTCGATCTTCGCGCCGGTGTCCGCGTCGATGTTCTTCCAGTACTCCAACGCATTGCTCAGCACCGGCTCGGCAACCCCGTCGAGGGCACCGGTGACGGTGTTGACCAGTTCGGCGCGCTGGGCGTCGTCCATGACCTCGCGGACCAGGATGCCTGGCTGGACGAAGTCGCCGTCATCCTCGCGCAGCGTGTAGGCCGCACGGACCAGCTCACCATCGGACTCGAAGGAGTTATCCACCGGTCCGGTCTGGTCGCTGTAGGAATCGCCGAAGGAGTTTGGCGCGTAGACGCTGCGGTCCCCGGTGTGCTCGAAGGTCATATTGCCCTCGAAGTTGTACGAGTTGACCGGGCACTTTGGCTTGTTGACCGGCAGCTGCTGGAAGTTGGTGCCGATGCGGTAGCGCTGTGCATCGGCGTAGGCGAAGTTACGGCCCAGCAACATCTTGTCCGGGCTCATGCCCATACCTGGGACCATGTTGCCCGGCGAGAAGGCTGCCTGCTCGATCTGCGCGAAGAAGTTCTCCGGGTTACGGTTCAGGGTCAGGGTGCCGACCTTGATACGCGGGTAATCCTTCTTGGACCAGACCTTGGTCAGGTCAAACGGGTTATAGCGGTAGGTCTTTGCCTCGTCGTACGGCATGATCTGTACGTAGAGGTCCCACTTGGGGAAATTGCCGGCCTTAATGTTGTCGAACAAGTCGCGGCGGTGGAATTCGGCGTCCGATCCAGCCAGTGCCTCGGCCTCGGCGCCAGGCATGGTCTCGAACTTGTCGGACTGCTTGTTCAGGAAGTGGTACTTAACCCAGAACTTCTCACCGGCAGCGTTGACCCACATATAGGTGTGCGAGCCGTAGCCGTTCATTTCGCGCCAGGTCTTAGGTAGGCCGCGCTGGCCCATGATGTAGGTGACCTGGTGAGCTGATTCGGGGTTCTGCGTCCAGAAGTCCCACTGCATGGTGCCGTCGCGAAGGCCAGAATCTGGCAGGCGCTTCTGCGAGCGGATGAAGTGTGGGAACTTCATTGGGTCGCGCAGGAAGAAGACCGGGGTGTTGTTGCCGACCAGGTCAAAGTTGCCTTCGGTGGTGTAGAACTTCATTGAGAAGCCACGCACGTCGCGCCAGGTGTCGGGGGAGCCAAGCTCACCGGCGACGGTGGAGAAGCGCATCAGGGTTTCGGTTTTCACGCCTGGCTGGAACAGTGCAGCCTTGGTGTACTGCGAAATGTCTTCGGTGGTTTCGAATTCGCCGAATGCGCCGGCGCCCTTAGCGTGCGGGCGGCGTTCGGGCACGTTCATGCGGTTGAAGTGCTGCAGGGTTTCGACCAGGTGGTGGTCGTGCAGGACGATCGGGCCATCTGCGCCTACGGTCAGGGAGTTGCGGTCACTGACCGCTGGGATACCTGCCTGGGTGGTCGAACCGCCAGGGTTCACGTTCTGATTCTCAGCCATTGTTTCTCCTTTGCATGGATCCTACATTTTTGTCAGGAAGAGTGTGGCGGGGATTGACTCCGCTGTGCTTCGCCCTGGCAAGGGCCTCATCCACGGGCGCGGAACGCACCGTAGAGGTCTGTGAAATTTTTGGGTTCCGGACGGCTCAGAGTTTGCCTACGCCCAGAGGCGTGGTGTGCAAACTGGTACAAATAACCGGTGAAGCCCATAGCTCCCATCATGCCATAAATTTGAATGGATCCAAATAGGGAATGTGGAATTTACCGCATTGTTGCTAGGCGTTAATTGCCTGGTTAACGCACAAAGAGGCTCGAACCAAGTGGTTCGAGCCTCTTTGGGAGGACTAAGGACTAATCCTTAGACGGTGCGCGACAAGATTGCCTGCTTGACCTCGGCGATAGCCTGGGTCACCTGGATGCCACGTGGGCATGCTTCGGTGCAGTTGAAGGTGGTGCGGCAACGCCACACACCTTCCTTGTCGTTCAGGATCTCCAAACGCATATCGCCTGCATCATCGCGCGAGTCGAAGATGAAGCGGTGAGCGTTGACGATTGCTGCCGGGCCGAAGTACTGGCCATCGGTCCAGAAGACCGGGCAAGACGAGGTGCACGCAGCGCAAAGAATGCACTTGGTGGTGTCCTCGAACTTAGCGTGGTCCGCTGCCGACTGGTAACGCTCGCCCGATGGCTCGTGGCCATCGTTGATCAAGAACGGCATGATCTCGCGGTAGGACTGGAAGAACGGTTCCATGTCGACGATGAGGTCCTTTTCAAGGGGCAGGCCCTTGATGGCTTCAACGGTGATCGGCTTGGAAGTGTCTAGATCCTTGAGCAGGGTCTTGCAAGCAAGACGGTTGCGGCCGTTGATGCGCATGGCATCCGAACCGCAGACGCCGTGTGCGCAAGAGCGACGGAAGGACAGTGAACCGTCGTGCTCCCACTTGACCTTGTGCAGGGCGTCCAGCACGCGGTCGGTGCCGTACATGGTCAGCTTGAAGTCTTCCCAGTACGCGTCAGCGGTGCTCTCCGGGGTGTAACGGCGAACGCGCAGGGTGATGTTGAAGGTAGGGATTTCTCCGCCACCGCCGACACCTGGCTTCAGCTCGATCTTTGATGCTGGTTCCGGAAGTTCCGTGCTCATTAGTACTTACGCTCCATCGGCTGGTAACGGGTAAAGATGACGGGCTTGGTTTCCATGCGAATGCCTGAAATGCCCTCGGTGGTAGCCGTTGCGTCGCGGTAGGACATCGAGTGCTTCATGAAGTTCTCGTCGTCGCGGTTCGGGAAGTCCTCGCGGTAGTGACCACCGCGTGATTCCTTGCGGTGCATGGCGGCAGCGGTCATAACCTCTGCCATGTCCAGCAAGAAGCCAAGCTCGATGGCTTCCAGAAGGTCAAGGTTGAAGCGCTTGCCCTTATCCTGGACCGAAACGTTCTTATAACGCTCGCGTAGTTCTTCGATGACAACCAGTGCGCGATCCAGCGAATCCTTATCGCGGAATACCTGAACGTTAGCGTCCATGATGTCCTGAAGTTCCTTACGCAGTACCGCAACACGCTCGGTACCGGTGGAGTTCAGCATCGCATCGATCTGGGTGCTGGTGAACTTCTCTGGATCTTCTGGAAGTGCGACGAAGTCAGCGGTAGCCGCGTACTTCGCTGCCGAGAGGCCGGCGCGCTTACCGAAGACATTGATGTCCAACAGCGAGTTGGTGCCCAGACGGTTTGATCCGTGGACCGAGACGCAGGCGACTTCGCCGGCCGCGTAAAGCCCTGGGATCACGGTGTCGTTGTCCTGCAGGACCTCGGCATCGATGTTGGTAGGGATGCCACCCATCACGTAGTGCGCGGTCGGGAAGACCGGTACCGGCTCGGTGTATGGCTCTACACCCAGGTAGGTACGGGCGAACTCGGTGATGTCCGGAAGCTTCGCATCGATGTGCGCTGGTTCCAGGTGGGTGAGGTCAAGCAGTACGTAATCCTTGTTAGGACCACAGCCGCGGCCTTCGCGCACCTCGTTGGCCATCGAACGCGCGACAATGTCACGCGGTGCGAGGTCCTTAATGGTTGGTGCGTAGCGCTCCATGAAGCGCTCACCTTCGGAGTTACGCAGGATTGCGCCTTCGCCACGAGCAGCCTCGGAAAGCAGGATGCCCAGCCCGGCCAAGCCGGTCGGGTGGAACTGCACAAATTCCATATCTTCCAGCGGGATGCCCTTGCGGAAGGCGATGCCCATGCCGTCACCGGTGAGGGTGTGGGCGTTGGAGGTGGTCTTGAAGACCTTGCCGGCGCCACCGGTTGCGAAGACAACCGACTTGGCCTGGAAGATGTGTAGCTCGCCGGTAGCCAGATCGTAAGATACGACGCCAGCAACGCGCTTCTGCTTGTAGGCGGTGCCATCCTCGCGGTAGGCATCTTCTTCAACCATCAGCATGTCCAGCACGTAGTACTCGTTGTAGAACTCAACGTTGTGCTTGACGCAGTTTTGGTAGAGGGTCTGCAAGATCATGTGACCGGTGCGGTCTGCTGCGTAGCAAGCACGGCGAACCGCTGCCTTGCCGTGGTCACGGGTGTGACCGCCGAAGCGACGCTGGTCAATCTTGCCCTCTGGGGTGCGGTTGAATGGCAGACCCATTTTTTCCAGGTCGAGCACGGCGTCGATGGCTTCCTTCGCCATGACCTCCGCTGCGTCCTGGTCAACCAGGTAGTCGCCACCCTTAACGGTGTCGAAGGTGTGCCACTCCCAGTTGTCTTCCTCGACGTTGGCAAGTGCTGCACACATGCCGCCCTGGGCCGCACCGGTGTGCGAACGGGTTGGGTAAAGCTTGGTTAGCACTGCGGTGTGTGCGCGCTGACCGGATTCGATCGCCGCACGCATACCTGCACCACCGGCACCGACGATGACTACGTCGTACTTGTGTACCTGCATTCTTGATGCTCTCTTTTCTAAAAAATCTTTGTGACTAAAAAACGGGTTCTAGCACTGTGGCAACGGGCTGTTCACGATGCATGGATCGAAGGTGAAGATCACCAGGGAGCCAAGCACGATGATGAAGATCGTTGCTACGTAGAGCAGACCCTTTAGCCACGCACGGGTTGCGTGCTTTTCGGCGTAATCGTTGATGATGGTACGCACACCGTTAGTGCCGTGCAGCATCGACAACCACAGCAGTGCCAAATCCCAGAACTGCCATACTGGATCGGCCCACTTGCCGGCAACAAAGCCGAAGGAGAGGCCGTTTACGCCCTCGCCGGTGAGCAGGTTAGCGATGAGGTGCCCGAAAATCAGGATGACCAGCACTACGCCCGAGAGGCGCATAAACAGCCATGCAAGCATCTCGAAGTTGCCGCGCGACTTTGGTCCGCGAACATACTTCGGATCTAGACGCTGGCTACGTGGTTCAGCAATTTCTGCGCTCATGGTTTAGTGTCCTCCGAATGCAAGCGAGAGGTGACGGATTGCGAAGCCGGCGAATACAACTACCCAAACGCCGATGACACCCCACAACAGCTGACGCTGGTACTTGGTGCCCTGTTTCCAGAAGTCAACCAAGATCAAACGCAGACCATTAAACGCGTGGAAAAGGATGGCAGCGACCAAAGCGGTTTCGCCCAATGCCATCAAGGGGTTTTTGTACGTGGCAATCACTGCGTCGTATGCACTGGCATCGACGCGTACAAGTGCTGTATCAAGCACGTGCACTAAAAGAAAAAGGAAAATAACGACACCGGTGACCCGGTGTCCCACCCAGGACCACATGCCTTCACGGCCGCGGTATAGGGTGCCTGACGAAGTCTTCGACACTGAACTAAACCTCCAAGGCTCGCAACGGCGCATGTGTATATTGCACACAATGAGATTTGACGCACTTGTGCGAGCGTTCCTTGTGCGAGTCTAAACCACAAATGAGCCTTGGTTCTATCTTGAGTCTTGTGCTTGTGAGTATGTTCACCGAATAGTGGCATTTTTGCGCTTAACGGCCGGGAATACGCGCGTAATAACGCATAGTTGCATGGCGTATTTATTGGTGGCGAAGTGTCTCAATGACGGGGTTTGCCCACCGAATGAATTAGTGTAGACCGTGTGAATGCAGACCTTTTAGCGCGCTTCCATGGCGTCATCCCGGCCGGTGGCGTCGGAACCCGATTGTGGCCCCTCTCCCGAGCCTCGGCTCCCAAATTCCTGCACGATCTCACCGGATCGGGCTCGACGCTGATTCGTGCGACCTTTGATCGTCTGGTCCCGCTGGCCGGCGAACGGATTATGGTCGTCACCGGCAAGGCGCACCGTGGAGCGGTCGTAGCCCAACTGCCCGAAATCTCCGATGAAAACCTGGTGCTCGAACCGGCACCACGCGATTCGGCCGCAGCTATCGGTTTGGCTGCCGCAATTCTTTACCGCCGCGACCCCAACATCATCATGGGTTCCTTCGCGGCGGACCAGGTTATCGGTCCGGTAGAAATCTTCCAGCAGGCGCTGGTCGAAGCGATCCATACCGCGGCCACCGGCAAGATCGTCACCATCGGTATTCACCCCACCCACGCCTCCACCGCCTTTGGCTATATCAAGGCCGGTGAATCTCTGGACGTAGTTAACGCGCCCAGTGCGCGTGGTGTGGTGGAGTTCGTGGAGAAGCCGGACGAAGATACCGCCCGGCGTTATCTAGCCGGGGGCGGATTCCTCTGGAACGCCGGAATGTTTGTCGCACCGGTGGGATTGATGCTCAAACATCTCGAAGCTAATGAACCGGACCTCTATACGGGACTGATGCGCATCGCCGACGCGTGGGATACCGAGCAGCGCGACGAGGTCATGACCGAGGTGTGGGAAAACCTGCCAAAGACCGCGATTGACTACGCGGTGGCCGAGCCGGCCGCGGCCGCCGGTGACGTCGCGGTGATCCCGGGTATTTTCAACTGGGATGATGTCGGAGACTTCGCCGCCATCGGCCGTTTGAACAGCGAAGACGCCGAAGAGGGCGTCATCACCCTCGGTGAGGCAGTGCGGGTGTACGCCGACAACGCCACCGGCGTGGTCTACAGCGATCGACCACGAGTGGTTGCACTGATCGGCATCGATGACGTGATCGTGGTGGATACCGCCGATGCGTTGTTGGTGACCACCAAGGAGCACGCGCAAAAGGTCAAAGCGACCGTGGAACAGCTCAAGGAGCGCGGGGATACCTCGGTCCTCTAGGTCGGGCAGAGCGCAAGACTATTTCATCGGGTGTTCAAAAGTTACGTGCTGGCTAGGAAGCGCATGGCTCGGGGCGTATCTTCGTTAAGGTGTCTTCGATGAATGAAAATGGCAAGTTAGCATCCGTCCAGCAGTGGACCGAGCCGTTACTGCCTGCGCTGCTGGAGTTCCGCCGCGAGCTACACCGCAACCCGGAGCTTTCCTTCGCCGAGTTCCAGAGCACCGCACGGATCCTTAACACGTTGCGTGAAGCCGGATTGGACCCGGTGCCGATGGAGCAAACCGGAGCGTTTGTTGATGTGGGGCAGGGTCCGATTCGTTTGGGGCTGCGCGCCGACATTGATGCCTTGCCGGTGCTCGAAGAAACCGGACTGGAATTCGCCTCAATGACCGACGGGGTAGCCCACGCGTGCGGCCACGACATTCACACGACGGTGATGCTCGGGGTGGCCTTGGCGCTCAAATCCATGGACGATGCCGGTGCACTGCACGGCAAAATCCGGGTGATCTTCCAACCTGCCGAAGAAAAGCTACCTGGCGGTGCGCTCTCGGTGATCGAACAGGGCATTTTGGACGAGGTTCCCCGCGTGCTCGCATTGCACTGTGATCCGCGCATCGACGTGGGAAAGATCGGTACTCGTATCGGAGCGATCACCTCTGCCAGCGACACCATCCGCATCGAGGTTAATGGTCGGGGAGGACATACCTCACGGCCACATCTGACCGAAGATATTGTCTTTGCGATGAGCCAGATCGCCACCCAGGTCCCGGCGGTGCTCGGACGCAAGCTTGATGTACGTTCAGCGGTATCGGTGGTGTGGGGGCAAATTCACGCCGGGAGCGCGCCGAACGCGATTCCGGCCACCGGCTACCTTGCTGGCACCATGCGTTGCCTCGACGGTGAGGTGTGGTACGCCGCCGGAGAGCTACTGGATGCGACCGTTCGTCAGGTGGCCGCGCCCTATGGCGTTGAAATTAAAATGCAGCATACCCGCGGGGTTCCGCCGGTAATTAATGCCCCGGCGGAGACGGCCTTGATCGAAGACGCGGCGCGTCGTGAATTCGGTGCTGCCGCTATTGAGCTGACTCCGCAGTCCATGGGCGGGGAAGATTTTGCGTGGATGACGCAGAAGGTTTCTGGGGCGATGTTGCGCTTGGGTACCCGTACCCCGGGTGGCAAAACCTTTGACCTGCATCGGGGGGACTACAACCCGGACGAGCGCAGTATTTCTGTTGGCGTCCGGCTGATGGCAGCGGCGGCCATTCAAGCCATCGACGAAGCGCTGGCCAACTAGGGGAAACCCGAAAATTTTTAACACTTGTTTGACGCTTTAACAAACTGTCATCTGACTTGGGTGTTGGCGTTAAGCGCTTGCCGTCTTGTGGTCTGGAAGTTACCGGTTTGTAATCTTCAACGTCTTTACCTACGGCGTATCTCCGATAGGCTATGGAAACGATGGGAAAGCTAGTACTTTTGTGCCACTCGCGAAGGTCAACTTCACGAATCTAAAGGTTCCTCGCCTCCCGGTAATCTCGCACTTCACTCATGGAGGTTTAGATGCGCTTCTTATCGCGCAAGACCGGTGTGGCCGCGGCCATGCTCGGCATTTCAGCTTTGGCATTAAGCGCCTGTGGCGCTGCCCCAGAAGATTCCGACAAAGCCGCCGGAAACTCTGACTACATTGGCTGCATCGTTTCCGACTCCGGCGGATTTGATGACCAGTCCTTCAACGAGTCATCGCACCGTGGCCTGATGGCCGCTGCCGATGATATTGGTTTTAAGCCACGCGAGGCAGAGTCGAAGTCCAACTCGGACTTCGCCACTAACCTCACTGGCATGATGAATGCCGGTTGTAATCTGACCGTCACCGTTGGCTTCCTGCTTGGCGATGCGACTGCGCAGGCCGCTGCCGCTAACCCTGAAAAGCACTTCGCGATCGTCGACTTCCAGTACGAGAAGCCGATCGAAAACGTCAAGCCGATCATCTATGACACGGCTCAGGCTGCCTTCTTGGCAGGCTACGCAGCTGCAGCAGCCTCCGAGACCGGCACCGTAGCCACCTTCGGCGGCGTCAAGATCCCTACCGTGACCATCTTCATGGACGGCTTCGCCGACGGCGTCGCAAAGTTCAACGAAGACAAGGGCGAAAACGTCAAGCTCCTTGGCTGGGATAAGAAGAAGCAGGATGGTACCTTCACCGGCGACTTCGAAAAGCAGGATAAGGGCAAGCAGGTGACCAAGAACTTCATCGACAACGGTGCAGACGTGGTCATGCCGGTTGCAGGCCCCGTAGGCAAGGGCGCCGGTGCTGCAGTGGTTGACGCAAATAAGGGCGGCAAGGACGTCAAACTGATTTGGGTTGACTCCGACGGTTACGAAACCGCTCCAGACTACAAGGCCGTCATGCTGACTTCCGTGGTCAAGACCATGGACAAGGCAGTCGAAGAAGTCATCGTCACCGACGCTGACGGCAATTTCGACGCAACCCCTTACGTGGGAACCCTGGAGAACGAGGGTGTGGCACTGGCCCCATTCCACGATTTTGACTCCAAGATCTCCGATGAGACCAAGTCCGAACTGGACGCACTGAAGGCATCGATCATCTCCGGTGACCTGAAGGTTGAATCGAAGGCCAGCCCTAAGTAGGGTTTGCACCACCACAGAATAAGTCATCCGAGCGCGTCACCGCTCACCGCCTGAGCGGTGAACTGGTGACGCGCTCTATGACTGCCCACCGCCCAACAACCGAACAACAAAGATGGTGGAATCGTGAAACTCGAACTACGAGGAATCTCGAAGGCCTTCGGTTCTTTCTACGCCAATAAGGATATCGACCTCGTGGTCGATAATGCCCAAATCCACTGTTTGCTCGGTGAAAATGGCGCGGGAAAGTCCACGCTGATGAACGTGCTCTACGGCCTGTATCAGCCGACCGAGGGTCAAATCCTGATCGACGACAAGCCCGTACAATTCTCCGGGCCAGGCGATGCGATGGCAGCCGGCATCGGCATGGTGCACCAGCACTTTATGCTGATCCCGGTCTTCACCGTCGCCGAAAACATTGCTCTGGGAGCCGAGGCCACGAAGGCCGGCGGCGTCCTGGACCTTCAAGTTACGCGCAAGAAGATCCGTGAAATCTCCGATCGCTACGGGTTCGACGTTGACCCCGACGCGATCGTCGAGGATTTGCCGGTCGGCGTGCAACAGCGCGTGGAAATTATCAAGGCCCTGGTCCGTGAGGCGAAGGTGCTCATTCTTGATGAGCCGACCGCGGTGCTGACCCCGCAGGAAACCGACGAGCTGTTGGACATCATGCGCCAGCTCAAAGCCAATGGCACCTCGATCGTGTTTATCTCACACAAGCTGCGCGAGGTCCGTGCGGTCTCCGATGTGATCACCGTAGTGCGCCGCGGTCTGGTGATCGATTCGGTGGCCCCCGAAACTTCCACCACCGACCTGGCTAACCTGATGGTGGGCCGTGCGGTGCAGCTAAATCTGAACAAGGAAGCCGCAACTCCGGGTGCAGCGAGCTTGGTGGTCCGCGATGTCAGTGTGGTCAACGCCGCCGGCACCACCACCTTGGACCATGTCTCCTTCGAAATCCACCAGGGCGAAATCCTCGCCGTGGCAGGTGTTCAGGGCAACGGACAAACCGAGCTGACCGAGGCGATTCTAGGCACCCAGCCGGTGACCGCCGGATCGATCAAGCTTGACGGTTTGGAACTTGTTGGCAAATCGGTCAAGCAGGTTTTGCGCGCCGGCGTCGGCTTTGTCCCCGAGGACCGCTCGGTGCACGGACTGGTCACCCAGTTCTCCATCGAAGAGAACCTGATCTTGGACCTGTATGACCGCAAACCCTTCGGCAAGGGTATTTCGATGAACCTGGACGCGATGAAGAAGAACGCGACCAAGCAGATCGCGGACTTCGACGTGCGTACCGACAACGCGTTGAACCCGGCCTCCAGCCTGTCCGGCGGCAACCAGCAAAAGGTCGTGATGGCCCGCGAGCTGAGCCGTGACTTGAAGCTGTTCATCGCCTCGCAGCCTACCCGCGGCGTGGACGTGGGCTCGATTGAATTCCTGCACCGGCGCATCGTCGCCGAACGCGACAAGGGAACCCCGGTAATGATCGTCTCCACCGAACTGGACGAGGTCATGGAGCTCGCGGACCGCATTGCGGTGCTCTACAAGGGCAAGATCAACGGCATCGTGCCGGGCAATACCTCCCGCGAGGTGCTCGGCCTGATGATGGCCGGAGTCTCCCAAGCCGATGCGATCAGCCAGGCCGATCATGTTAAGGCCGACGCCGAACCAGTAGAAGCACAACCGGTACCTGCCCAAGCACCGCAGGTCACCCACAAACCTAAGCACAGCACCACAGCGGAAGGAGATGCGCAGTGAGTGAGCAAACCATCGGTCAGCCGCCTGCCGGCGACAAGCCCGTAGCGCCGCCCGAGGGCAAAAACTCGAATAACGAGCTATTTCGCAAAATCACGCAGGGTCCGGGCCTCGTCTCGGTGCTGGGTGTTTTTGTCGCGCTGGTCATCGGCGGACTGTTGGTGGCTGTCACCGACAAAAAAGTTATCGAGACCGCCGGCTACGTCTTCGCCCGCCCCAGCGATTTTTTCACCCAGCTGTGGCGTGCCGGAACCGAGAGCTACGTGGCGCTGTTTAACGGCTCCATCTACAACTCCGCACAGGGTTTTTCCCCCTTCTTGGAGACGCTTACGGTCTCCACACCGCTGATCTGTGCAGGTTTGGGCGTTGCTTTGGCCTTCCGCGCCGGCATGTTCAACATCGGCGCCCAAGGTCAGATCATCATCGGCGCCACCATGGCCGGATATGTCGGCTTCGCTTGGCACCTGCCGCTGGTGCTGCACCTGCTCTTGGTGGTGCTCTTCGGTCTGCTCGGCGGCGCGTTATGGGGCGGACTGGTAGGCCTGCTTAAGGCTCGCACCGGCGCACACGAAGTGATCTTGACGATCATGTTCAACTACGTGGCGCTGTACCTGTTGGATTTCTTGATGAATACCACCGCCTTCCGTCGTCCCGGTGAGACTAACCCGATCTCCCCGATTCTGGATGCCAATGCGACCTTCCCGGCACTGACTGGCTCGCGCTTGCACCTTGGTTTTGTGATGGCGATCTTGTTGACGGTGCTGGTGGCCTGGATGCTTAAACGCTCCACGCTGGGCTTCGAATTCCGTGCGGTAGGGCATAACCCTGAAGCCGCCCGTACCGCCGGCGTGAACGTCGCGCGCACCACCATCTTGGCGATGGCCTTCGCTGGTGCGTTGGCAGGCGCCGCTGGTGTTGCACAGGTAGCCGGCACCGAGAAGGTGCTCACCGTTGGTGTGGCCGGTTCGTTGGGCTTTGACGCGATCACCGTCGCGCTCCTTGGCCGCTCCACCCCGTGGGGAACCTTCTTCGCTGGGTTGCTCTTCGGCGCCTTCCGCGCCGGTGCGGTCAACATGCAGATTTCCACCGGAACCCCGATCGACATTGTCTTGGTGGTGCAGTCACTGATCGTCCTGTTCATCGCCGCCCCACCACTGGTGAAGTCGATCTTTGGGATGAATTCTAAAAAGCGCGTCCGCAAAACCGAAACCATCAAGGCAGGTGCCAAGTGACCACCACGACCTCAGCGGCCCTGCAGCCGTCGATCTCCCTGTTACCTAGCAAAAAGACTCCAATAGTGCTTAGTGTGATCGCTTTGATCACGCTAATCAGCTTCGGTTTCCTAGGCAGCAGCCAGGCCGCGAACTTCTCGTTGAGCACCAACACCGATGCGTTTAAGATCCCTGACCTGGTCTTCCCAGGTATGGCGACAAATATCGTCTTCGGTGTGCTGCTGCTCGCGGTCGCTGGCTACTCCTGGTGGCTACGTTCCAAGGGACGCACATTGCCCACCTACGCTGTAGTGCTCTGCGCGGTGCTTTTTGTGCTCGGCTTCCTGATTTGGGTGGTCTCTGGCGCGAACATCAACAGTATTTCTCTGGCCAGCCTGCTGGCCGGTGCGGTAGTGCTCGCCGTCCCACTGGTGTTCGGTTCGCTGTCCGGGGTGCTCTGTGAGCGTGCCGGCGTGGTCAACATCGCCATCGAAGGCCAACTACTCGGTGGTGCATTCACCGCGGCGATCGTCGCTTCGATCACCAAGAACGCCTTTGCCGGGTTGATCGCCGCAGGCATCGCCGGCGCACTGGTCTCCCTGGTGCTCGCGTTATTTGCGATCAAGTACCTGGTCAACCAGATCATCGTCGGTGTGGTGCTCAACGTGCTCGTCTCGGGCATCACCGGGTTCCTGTTCACCACGGTGATGCAGGAAGATCCGGAACTGTTTAACTCCCCGGCGCACCTTCCGGTCATTGCGATCCCCGGGCTGAGCGCCATTCCGGTGCTGGGCCCGATCCTGTTCAAGCAGTCGGTCATCGGCTACCTGATGTACCTGGCGGTCTTCCTGGTCTGGTTCGGGTTGTTCAAAACCCGTTGGGGTCTGCGCGTGCGTGCGGTCGGTGAACACCCGAAGGCGGCCGACACCCTAGGCATCAAGGTTAACGCCACCCGCTTTTGGAATGTCACCTTGGGCGGCATCATCGCCGGTATTGGTGGCTCCTTCTTCACCCTGGTGGCCATCGACTCCTTCACCAAGGAAATCTCCGGCGGACGCGGCTTCATCGCGTTGGCCGCGGTGATCTTTGGCCGCTGGAACCCGATTGGCGCCTTCGCCGCCGCGTTGCTCTTCGGCTTCGCGGACAACCTCCAGGTGATCCTCACGATCATCGGCACCCCGGTGCCAAGCCAGTTCATGGCAATGATGCCGTACCTGGTGACGATCTTCGCCGTCGCCGGTCTGGTGGGCCGCTCACGCGGACCTGCCGCCGCCGGCGAACCCTATGTGAAGGAATGACATTTCCCATGGAAAACAACACCGCGCCGTGGTCGCAGCTTGAAGCTGCGGCCGCGGCGGCGCTGTCCAAGGCGTACGCACCCTATTCGAAGTTCCGGGTGGGTGCCGCGGCGATGACCACCGATGGACGGTTGATCTCCGGTTGCAATATCGAAAATGCCGCCTACGGGGTGACCCTGTGCGCCGAATGCGCGATGGTCGGCGAATTATTTGCCACCGGCGGCGGCAAGCTCCAGCACTTTTTGTGCTTGGGCCAGCTCGAAGATGGTGCGGTTCAGCTGATCACCCCTTGTGGCCGCTGCCGGCAATTGCTCTTTGAACATCGCGCACCGGGTATGGAAGTACAAACCGATACCGGTGTACTGAGCATGGAGCAGCTGTTGCCCTATGCCTTTGGACCCAACGATATTTCACTCTAAGCCGTAGTTTCCCAGCGGTCTCAAACACCGACGATTTTCACCAGTAAGGAGCCGAAAGTGGCTACCGAAGCATTCAGCACCGTTGACATCATTCGTACCAAACGCGATGGCGGAATCCTCAGCGATGAGATGATCGACTGGACCATCGACGCCTACACCCGCGGGGCCATCGCCGAAGAGCAGATGTCCGCGCTGAATATGGCGATCTTTTTCCAAGGCATGAATCGCAAGGAAATCTCGCGCTGGACCCACGCGATGATCAACTCCGGTGAGCGCATGGATTTCTCCGGACTCAAGGACACCACCGGGAAGATTTTGGCCACCACCGATAAGCACTCCACCGGTGGGGTAGGGGACAAAATCACCTTGCCTCTGGCACCATTGGTCGCCAGCTTTGGGGTTGCGGTTCCGCAGCTTTCAGGCCGTGGACTGGGCCACACCGGCGGTACCTTGGACAAGCTCGAAGCGATCCCGGGCTGGCGCGCGGCGCTATCCAACGAGGAAATGTTTGCTCAGCTTTCCGGTGCCGGAGCGGTCATTTGCGCGGCGGGAACCGGGTTAGCTCCGGCCGATAAAAAACTTTACGCCCTGCGTGATGTGACCGCCACGGTAGATTCTTTGCCACTGATCGCCTCGTCGATTATGAGCAAGAAGATCGCCGAAGGCACCGGCACCCTGATCTTGGACGTGAAGGTCGGTTCCGGCGCGTTCATGAAGGACGAGGCCATGGCTCGCGAGCTGGCCGAAACGATGGTGTACCTAGGTACGGACGCCGGGGTGAATACCGTGGCGTTGCTGACAAATATGGACACCCCGCTGGGCTTGACCGCCGGTAACGCGATCGAGGTGGATGAATCCGTTGAGGTGCTCGCCGGTGGGGGACCCGAAGACGTGATCGAGCTGACCGTCGCTTTGGCCACCGAGATGCTGGCAGGAGCCGGGATCACCGACGTGGATGTGCGAGGTGCGCTAAATAATGGACAGGCCATGGACCGCTGGCGTCAGATGATCATCGCTCAGGGCGGCGATCCGGATGTGAAGTTGCCGGTGGCCAAAGAGTCGCACACCGTGTACGCGCAGGCTGAAGGTGCGTTGTTAAAGCTCGATGCCATGGATATTGGTCTGGCTGCGTGGAGCCTGGGTGCTGGACGTGCACGCAAGGAAGATTCGGTGCAGGCCGGAGCCGGTGTGCGCCTGCACGTGAAGCCAGGTGCCCTGGTGCGCCGTGGTCAGCCAATTGCTACCCTGCTCACCGATACCCCGGAGAAGTTCCCGCGTGCTATCGAACTGGTGGAAAAGGCGATCCTGATCGGTTCGGATACTGACCGTGCAGATACCCGACTGATCTTGGGTCGGATCGCAGCAAAATAATTTCGCTGAATTAGGTCGAATACTCTTTGACGTGATTCATTTCCGGCGACAGCAATGGAATTGGTTTCCTGCTGTCGCCGGTTTTTTACTCGCTGATTTGGGCCAACCAGCTGCGAACAGATAGCGTTGAATGCTCAGAAACTCAGGCTTTTTAGACTGGTGGGTGAGATTGGTGGCCTGCGCATCGGGGCCGGCGAGGCAATCGTGGGCTCCTTGAAACAGCTGCGACCTTCTTAAAACACACGAGGTTTGCCGCGGCAGTATTTTTATCCCAAAACTTCGGCTTGATGATCGCTAGCCAGTTCAAGTAGCTTCTTCCACGAAGCCAATCGCAATGTTCACCAGTAACTCCCAGTAAACTCGTGGGAACCAAAATGACATAGTCAATCGTTGATTTGATGAGTCCGCCGGGAGGTGTGTCTCAAAGAATTCCATAATACGACGAAGGTTGGATGCCAAGGCGCCGATCCTCGAGTGAGAATGGATTATCAGTGCTCACGCACATGCTCGGGGAAGAAGTAAGGATTAATGGAACTGATCAACGAGGCAATCACGCAGGCTGCCAGTGCGTGGTGGGTTTTGCCGCTGCTGTTCTTGTTCTGCATGATTGATGCTTTTTTCCCGATAGTGCCTTCCGAATCTTTTCTTGTGTCGCTTGCTGCCGTGGGTATTAGCACCGGTACGCCCAACTTGTTCCTCGTCGCGTTGCTCGGCATCGCCGGAGCCATCCTGGGCGATCAAATTACTTTCTTCATCGGGCGCAAGCTTGGTGCGAAAGGTTTCCGTTGGATGCGTGGTGCGAGGGCCCAGCGGGTGCTGCGGTTCTCCGCGCGAAAACTTGAAACCTCCGGCGCACTTTTGATCTTCACCGCAAGATATATCCCCATTGGTCGTGTGGCGGTGAACCTGACTGCCGGGGCTACCGGTTTCAGCCACCGCCGGTTTACGCTCTTCGACGTGATCGGCTGTGTGACTTGGGGTGCCTATTCGGTGGGTATCGGAGCTTTGGCGGGCAACTGGCTGGCACACAACAAACTGGTCGGAATTATCGCCTCAGTAGTGATTGCCGTGGTCTTGGGTTACCTTATTGATTTGTTGGTTAATCGTGTGTTGAGCAAGTACGGTAAGCGTCCGCAAAAGGCTGATACCGTGCAATCGACCGGGGTATTGGAACTTGTTCCGCCAGAGCGTGAGCAGGGTTAACCTGCTGGCTTGACGATGGTCACATACAGGCTCGCAGATCTTTACCCATTAGAACTATCTGTGCGGGCAAAATGCGACTAGGCTCGACCTGTGACTGAAGAAATGATTCATCTTGCCTATGATCCAGAGTTCGACTTCCGGGATCTGCCCAAAGTTTCGCTACATGACCACCTAGACGGTGGCTTGCGCCCGCAAACCATCATTGAGTTGTCGGCGGAGGTCGGCCATGAGCTGCCTGCCACCGAGGCTGAAGCCCTGGCTGACTGGTTCCATGAATCGGCTGATTCTGGTTCATTGCCACGCTACTTAGAGACCTTCGAACACACCCTTGCGGTCATGCAGACGCGTGACGCGTTGATCCGTGTGGCTCGCGAATTCGTAGAGGACCTCGCCGCCGATGGCGTGATCTACGGCGAAGTACGCTATGCACCAGAACAACACCTACGCGAAGGTCTGAGCCTGGACGACGTCGTTGACGCCGTGCAGGAAGGCATGGAGCAGGCCGTTGAGGCGCTAAACAATGAGGGTCACCCGATTCAGGTTGGTCAGGTAATCTCGGCGATGCGTCAGGCTGACCGCGGTCTGGAGATCGCACAGCTGGCTTTGCGTCACCGTGGGCACGGTGTTGTGGGGTTCGACATTGCCGGGCCGGAGGAAGGATTCCCTGCCTCGCGGATGAAGGAAGCCTTCGATCTGCTGGCGGAAAATCTCTTCCCGACGACGGTGCACGCTGGCGAAGGTGCCGGCCTAGACTCGATCAAGGACGCGATCTTGGTTGGCCGTGCCACCCGTTTGGGCCATGGCGTACGCGTTGCCGAAGATATCGAAATTGAATTCGGTGGCGTTGATGATGACGGGGAAACCCTGGACCAGGACACCGGACTGGTTGCCTTGGGCCCAGTGGCCAACTGGGTTCGTGAACGTGGAATCCCACTGGAAATCTGCCCATCTTCAAACCTTCAGACCGGTGCTACCGCCGCCTTCGGTGAGGGAATTGAATCCCACCCGATCGACCTGCTGGTGCAGACAGGTTTTAACGTCACGATCTCCCCGGATAACCGACTGATGAGTGGCACCAGTCTGTCAGACGAGTTCGAACTTCTGGTCGAAGCTTTCGACTATGACCTCGAAGATCTGCTGGATCTGACATTGAACGCAGCAGAGGCTGCCTTCGTACCGTTGGAAATGCGTGAACTGCTGGTTGAATACATCAACGATTACTACGCCGACCTGCTCGACGAAGACGACGATGATGACGATGTGGAATACGAAGAGATCTAATTCTCGACGCATACTTTTGACCACAAGGGTCACCTAGACGGTGGCCCTTGTGGTGTTTAAAAACCTGCATTAGGCGTGGAAATATTACATTTCCGAACCCCGTTGCGGATTTATCGCGATCAGCGGTTAACTTCGAATACCAACGCCGACAAAGAATTTAGGAGTAACGACCGGTGATGGCCTCAGCGAGCATCACCATGACGCAGAGACTAAGCTGATTCGCACGTTACCTGTCATAAATTCTCGCTCGTGGCTTTGCTGCCCTGTGGGCAAGCGTAAGAAAACGGAAACGACCCTTGGCAGACTATTCTTCTGCATCTTTTAGCCACGGTTCCAGCTTCAGCAGATAGGGTCGACTCATGCCCATCACTTTTGTCGCCCTGAATGAAACCGATACCGACGAAGTCGTCGACTTCTTGGTATCCAATTCATTTCCTTTTCATGTTCAGCCCGCTCCACAAGAGCAGGAGGCCAGAGCAAAAGTTTCTGCGGGACGTTTCTGGAACGACGATACCCAAGGCTACTGGATCAATGATGATGCGCGCCGGGTTGGAATGGTTGCTCTGGAAGACCTGCAAGATGAGGACTCTCCAGTGTTTGATCTGCGGTTGGCCGAAGACCAGCGAGGCAATGGACTTGGGTTAAAAGTCCTTCGCGCGCTGTGTGACCTAGTTTTTGAGACCATGCCTCAGGTGTTGCGTTTCGAAGGTCAGACGCGTGAGGACAACATCGCGATGAGAAAGACGTTCGTGCGTGCGGGGTTTGTGAAAGAAGCACATTATCGTATGGGGTGGCCGACCAGCGATGGGCGATACCTCGCCTCGGTGGCTTACACCATCTTGCGCCAAGACTGGGCAAATAACACCGTCACCACTTTTGACTGGGATGACCTCGCGCCTTAGATTTCTGCGTCAACTATGCTCGTAGCGTGGGTAAAATATACGAGGAAATCGACGAGAACCTGAAGGCTTGGATCGGGCAACACCCAATGTGGTTTGTGGCCACAGCGCCACTTTCCGCCCAAGGGCATGTGAACATGTCGCCGCGGGGTTTGGATTCTTTTTCGATTTTGGGACCCAACCGGGTCGCCTGGGTGGATTTCACCGGGAGTGGCGTAGAAACGATTGCGCACCTGCGCGAAAACGGTCGGATCTGCCTGATGTTTAACTCCTTCGAGCAACGACCACGCATTGTTCGGCTACATGGTCGTGGAACGGTGCATGTCCCGGGTGATCAAATTTTCGACGAGGTCGTTGCCTTGCACCCCAAAAATTTGGGTACACGCGCGGTCATCGAGGTTGAAGTGACTCGGATCAGTGACTCTTGCGGATGGGGCGTTCCGCAAATGGAGCTGACCGGTGAACGCGACACCATGGACCTTTGGGCACAGAAAAAGGGCGAAGCTGGGCTGAACGAATATCGTGGTCAGAAGAATTCGTTGAGCATCGATGGCCTGCCGGGGCTGGACTCACCGATGTGATTAGCTTGTCTTTATGCGAAGTGAGAGCGAACTAGACCGGCTCATCGGGATTATTGAGACCTTGCGAGAGCGTTGTGCCTGGACCGGCGCACTGACTCATGAGTCGCTGCGTACCTATCTAGTTGAGGAATCCTATGAGGTGCTCGACGCTATTGGGGCGAAGGATCCGCAGCTGTTGTGCGAAGAACTTGGCGACTTGCTCTTCCAGATTTTATTGCATGCACAAATCGCGAGCGAGCAGGAACACTTCGGTCTACAGGACGTGGCTAAAGCGCTGGCCGATAAACTTCTGCGGCGCAACCGCCACGTCTTTGATGCTCAGGGAAACCTTGAGCCGGCGATCACGGACGACGTTGCGGAGATTATTCGCATTTGGGATGCGGCCAAACAAGCCGAGCGTGACGGGGCACCAAAACGAAATAATGCAGGCCTTCCCGCTGGTCTTCCAGCACTGACCTTGTCACAAAAGCTATTGGATCGACACCATCGCTCAGGTGCCTCAAATCTTCCCGAAGCGACGGAGCAAATGCGCGCCCGGGTGCATGATGAGCAGGGTCTTGGTGCAGAATTACTGGCCCTGTCTGCCCGGGCCGAAGAGCTGGGATTAGACGCCGAATCGGTGCTGCGTGATGCGTTGACGAAAAAATATGCAGGGATGAAGAACGAAACAACGTCGCCCTAACAAGGTGTGACGCGCTAGGCTAGGAACAGGCAATGGTGCCAACGGTCGATCGGACCGCTGGATCGACCAGCCCTTAGACAACCCCTTTATACAAGGAGTCCTTACTCATGGCATTGATTGACGCCATTCACGCGCGCGAAATTCTCGATTCCCGCGGAAATCCGACCGTTGAGGTCGAGGTCCTACTCACCGATGGTGCCCACGGCCGTGCCGCGGTTCCATCCGGTGCATCCACCGGCCAGTTCGAAGCCGCGGAACGTCGCGACGGGGACAAGAAGCGTTACCTAGGCAAGGGCGTGTTAGGCGCTGTTGCATCGGTCATCGAAGAGATCGCCGACGAGTTGGAGGGCCTTGACGCCACCGACCAGCGCTCCATCGACCAGGCAATGATCGAGTTGGACGGTACCGAGAATAAGTCAAAGCTCGGCGCCAACGCCATCTTGGGTGTTTCCCTGGCCGTGGCTAACGCCGCAGCCGCCAGCGCCAACCTGCCACTGTTCAAGTACCTGGGTGGCCCGAACGCACACGTACTGCCGGTGCCACTGATGAACATCCTCAACGGTGGCTCCCATGCCGACTCCGATGTGGACATCCAGGAATTCATGATCGCTCCACTGGGGGCGGAAACGTTCTCCGAGGGTCTGCGCTGGGGCGTCGAGGTTTACCACAACCTCAAGGCCGTACTGCAGGAAAAGAAGCTGTCCACCGGCCTGGGCGACGAGGGCGGCTTCGCGCCGAACCTGCCAAGCAACCGTGCGGCACTGGAACTGATCACCGAAGCGATTAAGCGCGCCGGGTACACCCCGGGCAAGGACATCGCCCTGGCGTTGGACGTTGCTTCCTCGGAGTTCTACGAGAACGGCGCTTACCAGTTCGAGGGCGAAGCTCGCAGCGCCCAGCAGATGAGCGACTACTATGCGCAGCTCGTTGCAGACTTCCCACTGGTTTCCATCGAAGATCCACTCGATGAGAACGACTGGGAGGGTTGGAAGACCCTCACCGAAAACATCGGCGACAAGGTTCAGCTGGTCGGTGATGACTTGTTCGTCACCAACCCAGTGCGTTTGGCACAGGGCATTAAGTCCGACACCGCTAACTCGTTGCTGGTGAAGGTTAACCAGATTGGCACCCTGACCGAAACCCTGGACGCCATCTCGATGGCTCAGCGCGCCGGTTACACCACGATCACCTCGCACCGTTCGGGCGAGACCGAGGATGTCACCATCGCAGAGATCTGCGTGGCAACCAACGCGGGTCAGATCAAGACCGGTGCTCCAGCCCGAAGCGAGCGCGTAGCAAAGTACAACCAGCTGCTACGCATCGAAGAGGACCTGGGCGAGGCAGCAGTTTACGCTGGAACCAGCGCGTTCCCGCGTTTCAACAGCTAATATTCAGGTAAAACGCATAAGCTCGTCGGTAGTGGATACCGACGAGCTTTTCGTTATTTAATGAAGACAACGTTGGAAGTACAAGTTTGAATGGGGGAGTATGGCGCAGCGACCACCGCGCATGCCGCGGCGAAATACCCCTACAGGTGATCAGCCACCTGAGGTGGCCGCGACGCACACGGATCCACAGGGCCACACTTCGGCCGAGCATACGCCTCATGCCCCACGCGGAGCACACGAAGCCGATCCAAGCACCGATGCGTTGCACATTGTGCCCACAGCGTCGCCGAGCACCCCTAGCGCACGCCGGGTTCGGCAGTTGCCTTCCGAAGAGCGCAAAACACCTAGAACATCTTCTTTTGGCGCGCCCAAAGCCAATTCGCGCAGCACTACGGCCAAGAGCCAAGGCGCTCAGGAAAATAAGTCGAAAACACCTTTGCGGGAGCGTGCTAAAAAGAAGCAAAACGAACGCCGCCGTGATGACCGGATGAAGTTCTCCGCAGCGGTACGCCGCAAGCCGGGTGAGAAGGCGCAGACCCCACATGAGACTCCGGCCGGAGCTCCGGTAGCGGCCCACCGTTTTTCCGGACGCGTTGCTGCGCTGCTAGTGGTACTCGCGTTTTTTGCTGTGATGCTGGTACCTACGGTGAATTTTTACCGGACACAAATGACCGAGATTAGTGAACTGCGAGCCTCAATCAGTGAAAAAGAGGCGCAGCGTGATGAGCTGAATGCAGAGATCGCACGGTGGGATGATCCGTTGTACATCAAGCAGCAGGCTCGTGAGCGGATAAACTTGGTCATGCCGGGTGAAAAGCTTTACAAGGTTGTCGGTGAACTTCCTACCGAGGAAGCTACCGCAACGCCTAACGGCAGCACCTATGAGGTGCGCGCAGATCTTCCTTGGGTTGATGCGCTGCTTGATTCGGTACACCGCTCAGCGACCGACTAATAAGCAAACATACCCAAGCCGAACCACACGACGCGAAAAGACAAAAACTTGACTGATAAGCCCATCCGCGAAGCCCTCGACGCCGCCGGACGAGTTCCGAGCGAACAGGACCTAGACACGCTCAGCCGCCAACTCAACCGTCCGGTACGTGACGTGGTGGAAATTGGTGCACGCTGCGTTTGTGGCAACCCCTTGGTAGCGACCACGGCACCACGGCTTTCCAGTGGCATCCCGTTCCCCACCACCTACTACCTGACGCACCCGGTGATTACCGCCGCGGTGTCTCGGCTGGAAGCAGCGGGACTGATGGGCACAATGAACGAACGCCTAGGTGATGACACACAGCTGGCTGCCGACTACGAGTTGGCCCATGAGGCTTACCTAGCAAACCGTGATGCTATCGGCGCACGCTCGGGCACCGGTGAGGTCCCGGAGATCGCCGGCGTCTCTGCTGGTGGCATGCCAACCCGAGTTAAATGTTTGCACGTACTGGTCGGTCACGCTTTGGCCTCTGGCGAAGGTGTTAACCCACTCGGAGATGAGGCAATCGCTCAGATCGCCGAGTGGTGGACTAAAGACAAATGCTTCTGTGAAGGTGCGTGGGAGACTACTGGCCAGGCGCCGAGCCAGGATCGTTCACGTCATGTGAAGACTCAGGAAAAGGTTGACCCTTCCGTCAAACGGGCCGAACGTGCACGTAAGCGTGCAGAGCATGAAGCCAACGAAGCGGATCAAGCCTAATGCGTGTCGCGGGAATTGATTGCGGTACCAACTCCATCCGTCTGCTGATCGCCGACTCTGTCGAAACCGACAGCGGTATGCAGCTAAGCGACGTGCTTCGCACCATGCGCATAGTACGTCTGGGCCAAGACGTTGATGCGACCGGCGGCTTTGCCCCCGAGGCTTTGGAACGTACCTTTGCAGCGGTTCGCGAATACAAGGCACTGTGTGATGAGCATGAAGTCCAGCAGATTCGTTTTGCTGCGACGAGCGCCGCCCGTGACGCGTCAAACCGTGATGTTTTCCTCTCCACCATCACCGACCTGCTAGGTGTCACCCCGGAGGTGATCACCGGAGATGAGGAAGCAAACCTGTCATTCGCCGGTGCCGCCTCGGTCCGCGAAGCCAAAGATGGCAAGATACTGGTCATCGACTTAGGCGGAGGATCGACCGAGTTTGTGCTCGGTGACGGATCTGGAATGTTGGCGGCTACCTCCCTGGATATGGGTTGCGTGCGGGTTACCGAACGCTTTGCCCAGCTCAGCGACGCGGTCGAGTTTATCGATCAGACGCTGTCCACCCTGGAAAATCGTGTTGATGTGTCAGAAGTTGACGCGGTGATTGTGGTGGCGGGGACGTTTACCACGCTGACCGCGCAGGCCCTGGGACTCAGCGCTTATGACTCGGCTGCCATTCACGGAGCCGAACTGAGCTTTAGTGACATGCGTCGTGCCACCAAGCAAATGCTCTCCTATAACCGAGAACAGCGCGAAGCCTTAGGGTTCATGCATCCTGGACGCGTTGATGTGATTCAGGCGGGAGCGCTAATCGTGGAACGCATCTTGGATTACCTTGAACGAGCTAGCGCGCAGCGTCCAATGACGTTGATTGCTTCAGAACACGATATTCTCGATGGAATTGCGGCTTCGGCCGCGAGAAACTAGTCAACTGCAACACTTTGCCCTACCGGCTAGGTGTGCCGGAGCCCCCTTGCGAGGAGATGATTGTGGGTTACATGAGAACCGGTAAACCCGTTGTGGCGCGGACTTGGATAGCCGCCGTACTCGCGGCGTTGCTGATCAGCGCAACCTTTGTTGGTGCCGTTCCGGCTCATGCAGACGACATTCGCAGTAGCGAGTACTGGCTCAAAGCACGCGGAATTAGCGAAGCGCACAAGGTCACCAAGGGCAAAGGCGTTAAAGTCGCCATCATTGACACTGGTATTGATACCAGTCACCCCGATCTGAAGGGGGCGGTCACCGGTGGCGCCGATATGTCCGGTTCCGGCGGACCACAAGGTGACAAACCGATCGGCGTGATGAGCGAACACGGCACGCTCGTGGCTACGCTGCTGGGCGGCCGCGGAAATAACAAGCAAGAAATTGAACGGGTTAAATCCGAGAACGAACGGTTAAAGACCGCGTGGGAAAAGGCGAAGAAACACGCCGAAGATGAAAATAAAGACAAAGAGGACGACGAAGAAAAGGTAGAGGTCCCCAAGGAACCCGAATACGAGAAGATCCCTGCTCTGCGCGCAGGTAACGATGGGGTACTTGGCGTGGCTCCGGAGGCGGAACTACTTTCGGTCTCGTTGTGGATGGGCGGGGACAACCCTGCGGGCATTCCGGTGGAAGAACAGATTCCTAAGGCAGTGCGTTGGGCGGTTGATTCCGGCGCTAAGGTGATCAATATGTCTCTGGGATCAACCTCTCCGGCATGGCCCGAGAGCTGGGACGACGCGTTCAAATACGCCGAAGATAAGGACGTGGTGATCGTGGCCGCCGCCGGTAACCGTTCCGGTGGAATGAGCCAGGTTGGCGCCCCGGCGACAATCCCAGGCGTGTTGACCGTCGCTGGTGTCGACGAGTCGGGCAAGGCATCGAAAGATTCCTCCACGGAGGGCATCTCCATCGGTGTCGCCGCTCCGGCTGAACAACTTGTCGGTGGTTTGCCAGGCGGTGGTTATGCCCGCTGGTCCGGAACATCCGGTGCAGCTCCGTTAGTCGCCGGAGTGGCTGCCTTGATCCGTGCGGAGCATCCACAGATGAAAGCCCCGCAGGTGATCAATCGAATCTTGCAGACCGCTAAGGACACCGGGGCACCGGGCGTGGATAACCTGTATGGCTACGGAATTATTGATGCCCATGCAGCCGTGACCGCGAATGTGCCGGTGGCTAAAGAAAACCCGTTGAATACCATTACTGAATGGATTCGAATTCACCGTCGCAATGTCGATAGCACCACCGAGGCCCCAGATCCGGGCGTGTCCATGGAGAAGTCCACACTCAACCCGGTGGCCGCACCAAAACCTATCCTTCCTGATGACTCGACTCCGGTCTTGCAGCCGGTAATCGTTGTTGGCGGCAGTGTGTTGCTACTGCTCGCGCTTCTGCTCGGCGGAACTCAAATAGGGGTCAGTGCGCGCCGGCAGAAGAAGATTCGTGAGGTTGAACTTGCCGCGTTGAGTAAACTCCCGGTGGATGAACCAAACGATGGGCGTGATTTCTTCGACGAGATTCCCGAAGATGAAAAATAGTTGACGCAACGTTGTGGCGGCAGATAAACGTAGAAATATTCCTCGTTTGTCTGTCGCCACGATGCGTTAACCGCCGTGAAAACGGTGGTGCAGGGGGAGCCGAAATCAGCAGAAAACCTCGTGTGCGTGATGAACTAAAAGTAGGTTGGGCCGGACTGCGTGCAGACCGTGTGCGTGGCTGGAGACGAAGCCAACACAGAAAGTTAGTGAATGTTTTCACTAACTCCGAAAACCCGCGTAGAATAAGGAATATGTCGATCATCGAAAGCTCCCAGAAGCGTCCGCGCATTCTTGTCGTTGGCGGTGGCTATGTTGGCCTTTACGTCGCGATGAAATTGCAGAAGAAGGTCAAGGATCACGGTGGCATTGTCACCGTCGTAGACCCGAACCCATACATGACTTACCAGCCATTCCTGCCAGAAGTTGCAGGTGGCCAGATTGAACCGCGTCACGTTGTGGTTTCCCACCGTGCGCACTTGAAGCACTCCGAACTGGTTAACGGTCGGGTGCTGAGTATTGACCACGCAGCAAAGAAGGCAGTCGTCGCTCCCGTGAGTGGCGAAGAATTCGAGCTGGAGTACACCGATATTGTGATGTCTGCAGGTGCGATCACTCGTACCTTCCCGATTCCGGGACTAGGCGACGCGGGTATCGGCCTGAAGACCATCGAAGAGGCCGTAGCGCTGCGCAACCAGGTTGCCGAGCGTATCGAATCCGCATCGAACATGACTGATCCGGTAGCGCGCAAGCGTGCCCTGACCTTCGTAGTGGTCGGTGGCGGCTTCGCCGGCATCGAGACCATCGCCGAGCTGGAAGACATGGCTCGTCACCTGATCAAGCTCAACGATCGCATCGATGAGAAGGAAGCACGCTTCGTTCTTGTTGAGGCCATGGGCCGCATCATGCCAGAAGTTACCGAAGAGCAGGCACTGTGGGTTGTTGACCACTTGCGTAGCCGCGGTATCGAGGTTCTGCTGAACACCTCGCTGGCAGATGCCACCGACGGTGTCCTGCAGCTGATCAACATGGCTGACAAGTCCCCAGCAGGAACCTTCGGATCAGACACCTTGATCTGGTGCGCCGGTGTGATGGCGAACCCAATGGTCCGTTCCACCGACTTCCCGATCGAGCAGCGCGGCCGCATCGAGACCCGCACCGACCTGCGTATCAAGGACGAGAACGGCAACCCGCTGGAAGGCGCATGGGCTGCCGGCGACATCTCGGCCGTCAAGGACGTCACCGGCGGCCTGCCGGACGGTACCTGCGTGCCAAACGCACAGCACGCGGTACGCCAGGCGAAGTTGCTGGCGAAGAACCTCTACGCTTTGCGTTACGGTGTGGGCACCGTCAAGGAATACAAGCACAAGAACCTCGGCGCAGTTGCAGGCTTTGGCCGCAACAAGGGCGTGGCAAAGGTTCTTGGCCTGAAGCTCAAGGGCTGGCCAGCATGGATGGCTCACCGCGGTTACCACGGTATGGCCATGCCAACCTTCGAACGCAAATTCCGCGTCGTAGGCGACTGGATGGTTGCGTGGTTCTTCTCGCGCGATGCACTGCAGCTGAACAACCTTGAGACCCCGCGTGCGGCTTTCGAAGAATCGGCTAAGCCAAAAAAGGCTCCAGCCGCTAAATAAGTTTCGCTGATCGACGATCGCTGGCCGCAGGAGCCGGAAGGAATTCTGGCTCCTGTGGCATCAAGCGGTGCGGTAATTTCAGAAATTGCGAAGTTATCGCGTAAGATTTTAGAGTCTTGCCCTCATGGTGGAATTGGCATACACGGCTGACTTAAAATCAGCTGCCGAAAGGCTTGTGGGTTCGAGTCCCACTGGGGGCACTTGTGAAAAAGGCCTCTGCATCCCTTTGTTTATAAGGATGCAGAGGTCTTTTGCTTTGCCCGGAATAGACTCATGATCAAGTGCTGCGGGCAGGATTTCTTCCGAGCGTGACTCACTGGCACGCTCTAGGCATAATTCGCTTGAAATATATCGATATCATCCCTATGGCTGAGCCGATTCACAGCAAACCCAAATAAGATCATCTATACACAGCAGAACACCATTCTGCACTTAAACTTACGACTTATGGGGGAATTTAGGTTGAGCGGTAACCCGATCTTCGGTTCCAAGAACCAGTCTGCAAGCTGGGGCACCGGCTCCAATGCAGGCAGCCCGGTCGGATTCCACGAATCCGGCAACCTCAGCGCCGAACAGTTGCAGGGAATGTACCAGCAGCCGTCGGCCAACAGCCAAGACACCGGTCGCATGACCATTGGCGACACCATCAACAAGACCATCCTGTGCTTGGCGCTGGTTGTTGTAGGTGCCGCCGTAGGTTGGACCGTACCAGCACTGATGCTGCCAGGTGCATTGATTGGCTTCGTACTCGGTCTGGTGAACGTCTTCAAGAAAAAGCCGTCACCGGCTTTGATTCTTCTTTACGCGGCAGCCGAAGGCCTGTTCCTGGGTGGACTGTCCGGGTTCCTTGAGCGGATGTACGAGGGCATCGCTATCCAAGCAATCGTCGCGACCTTCTGTGTCGCCGGCGTGACCCTGGCCCTGTACCGCTCGGGTAAGTACCGGATGACGCCGAAACTGAACAAGATGTTCATGATCGCGATGATCGGCATGGTTGTCTTCTCGCTGGCCAACATGGTCATGATGATGACCGGCACCGTCGACGGCATGTTCGGCATGCGCAGCGGTGTCTTGGGTCTGGTCATTGGAGCTGTGGCTGTACTGCTGGCAACCTATGCGTTGGTCTCGGACTTCACCATGATTGAGCAGCTTTCCCGTGAGGGAGCCCCGGCCATCATGGCTTGGCGCGGTGCTTTCGGCCTGACCATGACCTTGGTCTGGCTCTACTTGGAGATTCTGCGCATTCTGGCTATTCTGCGTGGCGACGAATAAGCATATTGAAATAAATTTCTAGAACCAGTGCCCAATAAGGGCACTGGTTCTATTTTTTATGTCACAATTCCGACATGGATCCCGGTTGGGTGTCGAAGTCACGGTAACTTAGAGGGATGAAGAGTAATCGGCTGTCTCGACTGCGTCGGTTCCGCGTGGTGTTGCCGGCCAAAACGGCTGGGCATCCGGCCCCTGTATCGGCGAACCTGGATTTCCGCGAGGCCGAAGATACACCCTACGGGATGCGTTTAGCGGCCTGGTGGTCTTGGCGTTTCCTCGTGGTGGTTGCCGCCGTTGGCGTGCTCGTATGGTTGCTTTCAAAGCTGTCCTTGCTGCTCATCCCGGTAATGATTGCGGCGCTAATCACTGGCCTGCTTTCACCTGTCGTCCACGTGCTGAACCGCAAACTGGCGCTACCGCGTGTACTTTCCGTAGCGATCACCGTCATTGCTTTCCTGGCGCTGGTGATCAGCGGACTGTCGATGGCAGGACAACGGCTTACCGCCGGATTTGCTGCGCTGTGGAATCAAGCCATTGTCGGCGTGGAACAGATTCAAACGTGGCTCTTCACCGGACCTCTGCAACTAACCAACGCTGACCTGCAAAACGTCTTCGACGATGCACTGCGAGAACTGCGTTCCAACGCGACAAATATCCTCAGCGAAGCCATTAGCTGGGGCTCGGCCTTAGGCCAGATCCTCACCGGCGTATTGCTGGCGCTGTTTACCTTGATCTTCCTGCTTCTCGACGGCCGGAAGATTGGACTTTTCCTGATCAACCTCCTGCCACGCCGTGCGCGGCCTGCCATGGACGGCGCGATGACCCGCGGTTGGTCCGCATTGGTCAGTTATGTCCGAGTGCAGCTCTTGGTGGCATTCATTGACGCGGTCGGCATTGGCTTTGGTGCCTTCTTCCTGGGCGTACCTTTGGCCATGCCGTTGGGAATCATCGTTTTTATCGGCTCCTTCATTCCAATTATCGGTGCACTGGTAACCGGCGCCCTAGCTGTCCTGCTGGCGCTGGTAGCCAACGGCTGGGTCAATGCCCTGATCATGCTCGGCGTAGTTTTGCTGGTGCAGCAGGCTGAATCAAATATCCTGCAACCGCTGATTATGGGTAAAGCGGTGAGCCTGCACCCGCTGGCGGTTGTCCTGGCTGTCGCCGGAGGCACCATGGTTGCTGGCATTCCCGGCGCCCTTTTCGCGGTACCCATTATGGCCGTATTAAATGCGGTGGTGAAATATCTGGCTCGACGCGGATGGGACGATGACCCGTTCGTCCGCGATCAATATGGGGTAGGCGAAGACCCTCACGCCCCTCCGGAGCCATCCACCGAAAAATCCCCCGAACTTTTGCCGGCGCGTGAGCGCCCAGAGCACATCGCAACTGAGGACTAGATAGATGAGTAGCAAGCCGGAACTACCTGTGACATTGGCCGATATTGAACAAGCCGCGAAGGTGCTCCAGCCAGTGATCGCCCGCACCCCCATTGAGCACTCCCGAGTCCTCTCTCTGCACGCGGGAGCGGAAGTATTCTTGAAGTGCGAGAACCTGCAGCGTGCAGGCTCCTTCAAGATCCGCGGCGCATACGTACGCATGGCCAAACTAACCGACGAAGAGCGCGCCCGTGGCGTGGTTGCTGCCTCGGCGGGCAACCACGCCCAAGGTGTGGCTCAAGCGGCATCGCATCTGGGGATCAAGGCACGCATTTACATGCCCCGAGGGGTGGCATTGCCAAAATTGGCGGCCACCGAAGACCACGGAGCGCAGGTGGTACTGCACGGTGACACCGTCGATGAGGCCTTGGCCGAGGCGCAGAAATTCGCTGATGAAACCGGTGCCGTGTTTGTGCATCCCTTTGACCACCCGGACATCATTGCCGGACAGGGCACCATTGGCCTGGAGATCCTGGAGCAGCTTCCCCAGGTGGAGACCGTGCTGATGGGTGTCGGCGGCGGCGGTTTACTTGCCGGTGTTGCCATTGCGATCAAGGAAAAGGCCCGCCAGCTTGGCCGCGAAATCAAGGTTGTGGGTGTGCAGGCCGAAAACGCCGCAGCCTACCCGCCGTCGTTGGCCGCCGATGCGCTGGTCCCGTTGGATACCGTGCACACCATTGCCGACGGCATTGCCGTCGGCAAGCCAGGCCAGCTGCCCTTCGCGATCATCAAGGAACTCGTTGACGAGGTTGTTACGGTCTCCGAGGACGCGCTTGCACAAGCACTGGTAGTACTGCTGGAGCGCAACAAGCTCGTCGTGGAGCCAGCTGGAGCCGTGGGAGTTGCCGCGCTCTTGGAAGACCGCTTGCAGGAGCATGGAATCAACCCGGCCACGACCGTGGTGATCCTCTCCGGCGGCAATATTGATCCACTGCTGATGCTCAAGGTAATCCAGCGTGGTTTGAACGCCGCGGGACGATTCCTCACCGTGCGCATCATGCTGCCAGATCGCCCCGGCGCACTGGCCACCATCTCCCGGGTGATTGCCGAATCCGATGCCAACGTGACGCGTTTGGACCACACGCGGATCGGCGGCTCGCTGTCCATGGGGGACGTGGCCATCACCATCGACTTGGAAACCAAGGGGCATAAGCACTCCGAGCAGGTACTGGATAACTTGCGGGCAGAGGGCTTTGATCCGCACATCACCAATAGTGCCGGTGGTTCGGTCGCCTAGCAGAACAAAATTAGCCTAAAAAAGTGGCTCGACACCCCGGGGTGTCGAGCCACTCATTTAATAGGAGGAGGATTAGCCCTCGAAAGGTGTCGCAGAAACAATCTCCACGGCGATCTCGCGTCCGTTAGGCGCGGTGTAAGTCAGCTTGTCGCCAACCTTCTTGCCATGAACAGCCTGGCCGATAGGGGACTGCTCGGAGTAGACCTCGAGGTCGCTGTCGCCAGCAACCTCGCGGGAACCAAACAAGAAGGTGGTCTCATCGCCGGCGATGGTGGCAACTACCAGCATGCCTGGCTCGACGACTCCGTCATCTGCAGGCGCGTCGCCAACATGGGCGCGGCGTAGTAGATCCTTCAGGTACAAGATACGGGCCTCGGCCTTGCCTTGCTCTTCACGAGCAGCGTGGTAGCCACCGTTCTCCTTGAGGTCGCCCTCCGAACGTGCCTGCTCGATGCGGGCGACGATTTCGGTGCGACCTGGACCGGAGAGGAAGGTCAGTTCAGTCTGAAGGCGGTCGAAGGCCTCCTGAGTCAGCCACACGACAGGTTCGTTGCTGTTGGTGCTCACGTTGTACTTCCTTTGGTCAGTCAGGGATTTCTTATGTGTACCGTCCATGTTGGGCGGTAAAGCCAAACGCCACCCTGCGGTGGCGTTGAAGAAATCAGATTCGGTACGAATTAGTGATCTGTCGAAATTCGGCGGATGCAAGCAAAGACCCCGCTAGGCTCCTGTTCCAGTTGATCTTCAACTGGGCGCACAAACCGATGCGGGGTGAAACGTACTTTCCCACGATAATAGTCGCGATTGGGAAATAATCCCAATGCGTTCAGCTCTGAGGTTGAAGATTGCCTGCTTTATTACTTGGTGAACTCGTTCGGCACCTTGTAGCAAGACTCAACGCCGGCGGTTACCGCAAGATTATCGGTGTGCATCGGCACCGTCAGACGCTTGGTGGTCAGTACCCCGGGGTCGGTCGCTTCAAGCAGGACGGTATTAAACCCCACGGTGGCCTTTGACTCATTCATTGCGCGGACATCGCACTGCAGTCGGTGCTTGGAGTTGTATTCGACCTCGAAGACCGCTGTGGCTTGCGAGGGGGATTGCACCGAAAAATTGATGTCTTGGGCGGTGATGGCACTAAAATTACTGAAGCCAACCCAGGCCGCTCCGACGACTCCGAGGCTCAACGCGCCACCGATGAGCAAATTACGGGTGCGCTTAGCCAGCGGGCGTTTGTTGGGGTTGTTGTAGCGAGCCGTTAAGCTTGGATCAGACATTGCTTGCCCTGTACTACTCTCTGCCGTCGACTATGAGGTGTCTCTAGTCTACCGGCCGGGCCTTCAGGGAATAACGTAGGGCTACGTGAGAGTTGTCATTGATGGCATGCCATGCCGGCATGCCGGCCTGTTCACAGTGCAGAAGGAAGAGTTTACGTGGAGATTCACGACGTGAAGAAGTTAGCGCCGTCCCAGGGGCTGCGTCTCATGGCGATTCATGCCCACCCAGATGACGAGTCATCAAAGGGTGCTGCCACCATGGCCGCCTATGTTGATGCCGGCGCAGAGGTGATGGTTGTCAGCTGCACCGGTGGCGAACGCGGGGACATCCTGAACGCTGCCGTTGGCGAACTCGCGCACGCGCATCGTGATCTACCGGGGGTCCGCCGCACCGAAATGGCTGAAGCTGCCTCGGTCTTGGGCATCAAGCACCGTTGGCTGGGTTATGTCGACTCGGGCCTGCCCGAGGGTGACCCGCTGCCGGAACTCCCATTTGGTGCTTTTGCCTTGCAGCCGGTAGAAATCGCTGCGGCCGGCATCATCAAGTTGATTCGCGAGTTCCGCCCGCACGTCATCACCACCTATGACGAAAACGGCGGGTACCCTCACCCGGACCATATCCACTGTCATAAGGTCTCAGCTTTCGCTTTCGAACAGGCTGGCAACGCGCAGTTGTATCCCGAGCTGGGGGAGCCGTGGGAGGTCGACAAGCTTTACTACGACCGCGCGTTTTCGTCGGATCGCTTGCGTACCCTGCACTACGCGATGTTGGAAGGCGGCTACGAATCCCCCTACACCGAGCGCGTCGCAAAGTGGGAAAATGACGAAGAGAACGAAATGTTCAAGTGGGTTTCGCCACACACCACGACCACCCAGGTGCACTGCGCAGATTATTTCACCTTGCGAGATCAGGCACTCTTAGCGCACCGAACGCAGATTGACCCGGAGGGATTCTTCTTCGCGGTGCCAGAGCATATTTATGCCGAGTCATGGCCGTGGGAGGATTACACGCTGATCTCGTCGAAGGTTGCGACACAGCTGCCCGAGACAGATCTGTTTGCCGGACTAAGATAGAACCACGTACCTTCCAGTTCCAGAAAAGAGTTGTCCCCACACCGTGAATGCGATTTACGCGACCATGATGGTTGCGAGTACCAACGTACAGAACGAAGCGCTGGAGGAGAACAGCTATGGCCCGGGTTTCCTCGGCTTTGTGTTCACCGCGTTTCTGGCACTGGCAGTGATCTTCCTGATTCGTGACATGGTGCGCCGCGTCCGTCGTGTCCGTTACGCCTCGGAAGCCGAATCCAAGCAGAATGAGCTGATGCTCAAGGGCGAGAACCAACCAGTTCAAGAGCCTAGCGATCCAGTGGATCCGAAAACCTCCGAAGACAGCTAGGCCACAGAGCCTGGAACAGGCCTCATGCTGACCCACCGCGTTGTGAAAGGTCAGCATGGGGCCTGTTTTTTCCCGCGAGGTACATCAATCGCTCAGCCTTCGGCCGAATTGGAGGTGAGCAAGGACACCTTGGCGGCGTGGTGAGGCAGAATGGCGCTATGGGACAAAGAATCGCCAATAGCTCCAGCGCCTACCTCCGCCAGCACTCGCATCAAGAGGTTGACTGGTGGCCCTATGGAGATGAAGCCTTCGAACAGGCTCGCCTGCGTGACGTGCCGGTGATGCTTTCCATCGGCTACGCGGCCTGCCACTGGTGCCACGTGATGAGCCATGAATCTTTTGATGACCCGCAGATCGCCCGGAAACTCAACGATAACTTTATTTCCATCAAGGTGGACCGCGAAGAACACCCGTTGGTCGACGACACCTACATGATGGCAACCCAGGCGCTGACGGGGGCCGGAGGGTGGCCCATGACGATCTTCGCGATGCCCGACGGACGCGCTTTCCATACGGGCACCTATTATCCGAGTGAGCCTCGCGGAAAAGTTCCGTCCTTCACCCAAGTAGTAGACGCCGTCCATCAGGGGTGGGAAGAGCACCGAGAGGGACTCGAAGAGCAAGCCCAGATGCTCGCTGAGCACCTCGCCGAACTGGGGTCACGGCAAGGTGCCCTGCTGACGATGAGCATGGACTCCACAGCTGCCAAGGCCCTGCGCCAGGCTAGCCGTCACTGGATCGCAACGAGCAAAGCCGAGGGCGGCTTCACCCCTGCACCAAAGTTCCCACCCACCTGGGCACTGAAGACCATGTGGCGCACGGTGCTCCTGGACGGCGAACTCGGTGCCGAAGCCTTTGAACCTCTGGCGACAAGCTTAGAAGCGATACTGCTGGGGGGTCTGCGAGATCATCTCTCCGGAGGCTTCGCCCGATATTGTGTGGATGAAAATTGGACGATCCCGCACTTTGAAAAAATGCTCTACGACAACGCCGGCTTGCTTTCTTTATGCGCGCGGACCGCGGTCTTCGCGACGCAGTTTGCGCAGCAGCATCCCCAGCAGTCGCAGCGAGCCACACAGTTAGCGCAGTTAGCCCGCCAAGCGGCTCTGGATACGGCGAGCTTCTTGAGCAACGACCTCTTGACTTCCGAAGCCGGTGCGCCCCACCGCGCTTTTGCCGCTTCGCTGGACGCAGACTCGCTGCGCGGCACGTCGAGCGTCGAAGGTGCAGCCTATACGTTCACCAGAGAAGAATGCCTTCAGGCGGTGCGCCGAGCAGGTGTCGAGCTGCCCGCGGACCTGGTGCGATTAGCTGGCATCGCCGAAGATCCGGGGTACTACCACGTCTCGTTGACCCGGATCCCGGTTGACGGCGAGAGACAAATTTGGGATGCCTTCAGAGCCGAACTGCGCACCGTGCGCGCCACCAGGCCAAGCCCGGGACGCGATGAGAAGATCATCGCCGGATGGAATGGTCTCGCCATTGAAGCGCTCGCCGAAGCAGGAGAGCTACTCGATGAACCACAGCTCGCCCAGCTAGCCGAACAGGTTGCCACCACGCTATGGGAGGTGCACTGGGATGCGCAGAGCCAAACGCTGGCGCGAGTGAGCTTTGCCGGTCAACGTTCGGCAAATAATGAGGGGACCTTAGAAGACTATGCCGGGCTTACCCTGGGGTTCTTAGCGCTGACCCAGAGTCCGCGCTACAGCGTGTGGCAGGAACGCGCTGGCATCTTGATCGAAAAGACCGCATGCTTCATCGATCTGGAGACCGGGATTCCTCGCGACGCCTTGGCCTTGGATGACCGCTTGAGCAAACAACGTTCACAGATTGCCCCGGTGACGGTACTCGACGACGCTATTCCTGCTGCGGCCGCGCTCTATGCCAAGGCATTGAGCCGGTTAGCTATCCAGCGGATGGCCGACGAAAATTTTGATGATTCGGGCCAGGAACAATTTGACCTGGCACACCGGCTTAGCGCTCACGGTGTGGCGCTCGCCGGTCAGGCTCCCACCCAGGTAGCGACCGCACTTGAGGTGCAGTCGGTACTCGGCTCGGCGGTTCATTATGTGAAGTTAAACGGCGCAGGCTCAGCCGAGCGCCACCATTTGCTGAGCTTATGCCGGGGCCTGGGGATCGAAGTCCGGAGCTCTGCGCAGACCACTTCCGGGACACAAGACCTAGAAATTCAGCCTTGCCGGCTGTCGCAATGTAATCTTCCGGTGCACGATGTTTCCTCGTTGTTGACTTTGTTGGCAGGTGAATAAGCCTTAGCTGCGGATGCTTGGCTGCACGGTGTTGTGGGGGAAACACGATAGATTTAGTTTCAAGAAAACTTTTGAACGTGTGCGAAAGCGAGGAACCCGGTGCGTCTTCCCTCTCTTGTATACCGTTTCTACGAACGGCGCCTAGCGAAGTCGCTACCCGGTGACAAGTTGCCCCACCACATTGGTGTCATGGTTGATGGCAATCGCCGCTGGGCGAAATTAGCAGGTAGCCCCACCATGGCAGGCCATCAGGCCGGCGCGGATAAGATCCTTGAGTTCCTCGAATGGTGTGAGGACCTTGGCATCAAGGTAGTCACCCTCTACATGCTTTCCACCGACAACCTCAACCGCGAACCCAGTGAGCTGCGTGATTTGCTGGAAGTCATCGGCAACACGCTGGATCGGTTGGGCGAAACGAACCAGGTGAAGGTGCAGCAAGTTGGTGCGGTGGACGTGCTGCCCGAGGAGCTCGCGGCGAAGCTTGCAGCGCTGGAAGCAAGCACCGCTCAACGGACCGGAGTCCACGTCAACGTGGCCATTGGCTACGGCGGGCGACGTGAAATCATCGACGCGATCAAGTCCTTGCTGCGCGATGCCTCAGAACATGGGCGTTCGTTGGATTCGGTGGGCGAATCGCTGTGCATCGATGAACTTGAATCGTACTTGTACACCAAAGGCCAGCCGGATCCGGATCTGGTGATTCGCACCAGCGGTGAGCAACGCCTGAGCGGCTTCTTGACGTGGCAAAGCGCCTACTCGGAGTTTTATTTCTGCGAGGCCCTCTGGCCGGACTTCCGCCGCGTCGATTTCTTACGCGCGCTTCGTGACTTTGCCGATCGGCAGCGTCGTTTCGGCGCTTAAAACGTCCGCTGAGTTGGCAAGTATTGATCGTTTCCGAAAATGATACTTTGCTGTAACCTGTTGGAGCAGTAAGCGGTCTATGGTGAGCATATGGCGGGACATCACAGTCCCGGCAGACCGAAAGGTTCCTCACTAGATGACAAGATGCGGCGTACTCACGAAGCGATTCGTGGTTCACCCTTGGCATCCGGTAGCGGGACTTCCCACTAAAGCGTGGGGAGATTCCCCACGCCGGATTCGAGAATGGGTGCGCTGTTATGACCCGAACTACCAACTCGGCCGTCCGCACATACGTCATTGACACCTCGGTGTTGTTGTCGGACCCGAAAGCGATGTTCCACTTCGAGGAGCACCACGTGGTGATCCCGTTGACAGTCATTACCGAGCTGGAACACAAGCGCAAAGACCCGGACCTGGGCTTTTTTGCCCGCCAAGCATTGCGCCTGCTCGATGAACTGATCGCCAGCCACGGGGGACTTTCCCAAGCCGTTCCGGTTTCCGACGCCGGAGGCACGCTGCGCATTGAACTGAACAATATTGCCGCCAATGTCTTGCCCGTGGGAATGCGGTCGGGGGAGAACGACACGCGCATCCTTGCGGTGGCCAAGCACCTGCTTGATGAGGGCCAGGACGTGGCCCTGGTGACCAAGGACCTGCCGATGCGCATCAAGGCCTCCGCGATTGGTATCCACGCCGAGGTTTATCGTAATGAATTGATCGCCTCCACCGGATGGAGCGGGGTGCAATCACTGGAGCTGGACGAGGCGAGCATGGCCACGCTGTATGAGTCCGAAAAGCTCATCAATCTCCCCGAAGCCAGCCAAAGCCCGATCAATACCGGCTTTGTCATTACCTCGCCTAGAGGCAGCGCGTTGGCGCGCAAGGTCACGGCTGACACCGTTAAGCTGGTCCGTGGCGACCTTCAGGCATTCGGCTTGCATGGAAGAAGCGCCGAGCAGCGTATTGCTCTGGACCTGTTGATGGATCCCAACGTGGGAATCGTGTCGATGGGTGGCAGCGCAGGTACCGGAAAATCCGCGCTTGCGTTGTGTGCCGGGATGGAAGCGGTGCTCGAACGCCGCGAACACCGTAAGATCACGGTGTTCCGCCCGCTCTATGCGGTCGGTGGCCAGGAGCTTGGTTATTTGCCTGGTTCCGAAGGGGAGAAGATGGGGCCTTGGGCCCAAGCGGTCTTTGATACTCTCGGATCCATCGTGTCTAAGAACGTCATAGATGAGGTACTCGAACGCGGCATGCTCGAAGTGTTGCCACTGACCCACATTCGTGGGCGCTCCTTGCACGATTCTTTTGTGATTGTCGACGAAGCGCAGTCGCTGGAACGCAATGTGCTGCTGACGGTCCTTTCCCGGATCGGGCAGAACTCGAAGGTAGTGCTCACCCATGACGTGGCACAGCGAGATAACCTGCATGTTGGACGACATGATGGGGTCTCCGCGGTGGTTGAGCAGCTTAAGGGCCATAGCCTCTTCGGGCATGTGACCCTGATGCGTTCGGAACGCTCGGCTATCGCCGCGCTGGTCACCGAAATGCTGGACGGTCCGCTGACCTAAGGTGCGGCGCGCACCGTCCACGGGATGTGTGCGCGCACATCGGTCATCGTTGGGGTGGGGCTGGTAAACAGAGAGTCAATATAGTACTCATTTTTCGCCAACACCGTGATACCCAGCGGGGCCTCGCTGCTGCCTAAGACCCTGCGTTCAACACATATTCCGGTGTCAAGATCCAGCACGATCAGTGTTTGGGTCCCAGCCGGAACCAAAGCGAACACCGGGCTCCGTGGATGGTAATTATGCCCGGCGGTGAGCACCGCCGAAAGTTGCGCGCGTCCGTGCGAGCTACGCGTTTCGGCGAGCTCATGAATGTAGGTCGGGTGTTCAAAAGCTAGATCCAGGGAAGCTGGCTCGGTGCCCGCCAGTTCATAGGGATCAAGTACGGATGCCAAGAAATCCAGGGGCAACAAGTCTTGATAGCCGTCGATTTGCGGGCGTCTGGCAATGAGATGGTCCTCGGTATAGACCGGGGACGTTAGCGAGGCAGGTAAGGACCAGGAGGAGCCGGTGGCAGCCACGTAGTCTTGGCCTCGTTCTGCAGTAAAAAGTTCACGTTGATAGCAGACGGTATCTTCGTGGTTGCTGATCGCGATGGCTTCGCGCCCACGCAGTATTAGACCCAACGTGCCGTGCAGACCAGATTGGGCCAAGTGTTCAGGAACATTTAGCTCCAGTCGCAGGGAAGTGCTCAACCATGGTGCGGAGCGGGCCAGCGCACGGAAACGTCGCCGGGCGGCAGAATCAGGTGCCGGGTGATCGGGAAATAACTGCTCGGAAGCTGACGTGATCATATTTCCAGTGTAGAAGCACCCGCGTTATTCACAACCCAGCACATCGTACTAGAGCACCTGAGGTACTGGCCCTATGCTCTAAACATGATCACGCTCTGGCAAGAATCTTTGTGGACCGCTCTACCTCTGGTGCTGTTCTGCGCAAGTTTCCTTTGTTTCGGAGTGCTTTTGTCGCTAACAGATATCAAAGAGCACCGGCTACCGAACAGGTTGTTACTTCGCTGGGTAGTAATGAGTGCGGTGCTTCTACTGGGGCTGAGCATAGTGCGTGGGCAGTACCTTCCATTGCTCAATGCCGGGCTGGGAGCGCTCATTTTGGGTGGGGCGTATCTGCTACTTGCACTGATTTCGCGTGGAGCCATGGGCATGGGCGACGTGAAGCTTGCGATAGTGCTGGGTCTGAACGTCGGCTACTTTTCCTTATCTGCCCTATTCTTGGCCAGTGTGTTCGCGTTTGTGCTGGCTAGCCTAGTGGTGCTGAGTGGAATGATTGCTGGCAAACTGAACGCGAAGTCCGCGGTGGCCTTTGGCCCGTTCATGATCCTAGGTGCAGCACTTGCTTTGCTTATGACACCATAGGGCCATGACAACTCCGGAATTCATCACCGATCTGCGCACTCGTATTGGACATGACCTGCTCTGGTTGAGCGGGGTGAAGGTCGTGGTTTTTAACGGATCTCAGGTGTTGCTGGTGCGCAGGGTGGACAACGGACTGTGGACCTTGCCTGCGGGAATCATTGAACCAGGTGACGAAGCCTCGCATACCGCGGTCCGTGAAGTTTTGGAGGAGACCGGGGTGCGCTGTGAGCTGACGCATTTATTAGGAGTGGGAGTGACCGCCCCAGCGACCTATCCAAATGGTGACCACGCGCAGTATTTAGATATCGTATTTCGGGCCATACATCTGGGCGGCGAAGCACGAATCAACGATGACGAGAATTTAGAAGTCGGTTATTTTGAACTTTCCGACCGCCCGAGCCTGCCACCACTGCATGAGCGAGCCATTGACTGGGCACTGAATCCGAAGCCCGGCGGATATTTCGCCTGAGATAAACGCCAACGCCCCGCACGAAGCGGTTCGCATCCACCCAATAATTTTGGGGGATAGCGACGCTCGTACGGGGCGATGAACCGCTGAGAGCAGACTACTCCTTGGGATGTTCCACCGATGAGTCACTAGCTGGTGAGTCATGATCAGTAAGCAGAACTCCACCACCGTGTTTGGCAGCGCGCTCGGCCTCTTCAAGTTCCTTGGCTTCCAGCCCGCCGATCGCCTCACCACGTGCCACCATACCGGCGGTGTCCGAGAGCGGAACCTGCTTGAGGAACAGTGCCAGTACGAAGGCTAGAAGAATAAACGGAATCAGGTACCAGAACACCGGGGCCAACGAGTCAGCGTAAGCGGTGACAATGCCATCGCGTAGCTGCTCAGGAAGCTGGGCCAAGGTCTGCGGGTCCAAGGTTGCCGTCGCGTTGCCCGCATCGGCCGCGCTCGCGCCGGACGCCGTAAAGACCTCGGTGAGATTCTCCGAAAGTCTATTGGTGAACATCGCACCGAAGATCGCCACACCCAAGGATGCGCCAACTTCACGGAAGTAGTTGTTAGTCGACGTGGCGGTTCCGACCATCGCCGGATCTACCGCATTCTGCACCACAAGCACTACCACTTGCATGATCAGGCCCAGGCCTGTGCCGAAGACAAACAGGTACACGCAGATAAGCCACAACGGGGTGCTTGCGCTCAATGAGGTGAATGCGAGCATGGCCAAGGCGGTGACCAGGGCACCGGCAATCGGGTAGCCCTTATACTTGCCGGATTTGGTGATGGCGATACCAGACCAAATGCTGGTACCCATCATGCCCACCATCATTGGAAGCATTAACAGACCCGATACGGCCGCCGAGGTCCCGGAGGACATCTGCAAGAAGGTCGGCACGAAGGCGATGGCCGCGAACATGCCTAGACCCAGCGTAAAGCCGATCGCCGTAGCGTTGATGAAGATGCGGTTTTTGAATAGCGACAGCGGGATGATTGGATCTTCGGCGCGGGCTTCAACGATGATGAACAGCACCGCCGCGGTGAGCATGCCAAGGCCCCAACCCCAGGTTTCCAAAGCAGTCCAGCCGTGGTTTTTCGACCCACCAAAGTCGGTGAAGAAGATCAGGCAGGTAGTTGCGATCGACAGCAACAGCACACCAAGAATGTCGATTTTCTTGGTGGACTTCTTATTCGGGATGGTCAGCGCAAACCAAGCAATCAAGAACGCGCCGATGCCGATAGGGATGTTGATGTAGAAAGCCCACTGCCAGGTCAGATGGTCGACAAAGAATCCACCGAGCAACGGACCGGCAACCGCCGAGAGGCCAAAGATAGCACCGAGCGGGCCCATGTACTTGCCGCGCTGGGATGCCGGGACGATGTCGGCAATGATTGCCTGCGAGAGGATCATCAGGCCACCGCCGCCCAGGCCCTGCATGGCGCGGAAGAAGACGAAGGTCCAGAATGTTCCGGCGAAGGCTGCGCCTACGGAAGCTAAGGTGAACAGCGCGATGGCAATAAGGAAGAGATTACGACGGCCAAGGACGTCACCGAACTTGCCGTAAATCGGCATCACAATGGTGGTGGCCAGCAGGTAGGCGGTGGTGATCCAGGCCTGGTGCTCGACGCCGCCGAGCTGTCCAACGATGGTTGGCATTGCGGTGGACACGATGGTCTGGTCTAAGGAGGAAAGCATCATTCCGGCGATGAGCGCGGAGAAAATGATCCAAATCCTTCGTTGCGTCAGGAGCAACGGTGCCGATTCCGGGGATTTCCGGGATTCGGTGGTTGAAGTCATGCGTGGGATCCTTGCAAGATATGAGAGTCGGGCGGGGTGGCGCTCGGTTAAGAGCGGGTCAGTGGCTGGCTGTAAATCTCGCGTCCCATAGTGAGCACCGCGAGATATTCCTCGGCCAATGAACGTTCGCTGTCCGAGGCCAAATACCGGTCGACGGCTTTGAACGTGGCGAACTGCAGGGAATGAACCAGTAGTTCAAGTCCCGGGTGTGAAGCCTCAACGCCTTCACGTTGGGCGATGAGTTTCATGAATTCGGCCTGGCGTTCGGGACCGACCTTGATCATCCGCTCTAAGAGCTCCGGTTCACGGTGTACCGCGGCGAAGAATCCTTGGGTGCTACCGATGGCCTGTTCGTCTCGATTGAGCAGTTCGACGAACAAGGCGACAAGATCTGCCTGCAGGGTAGGGGAGATCCCTTGGATTCCGGCCGGACGCGAGGCCATGAACCGGTCTAAAGCATCGGCTGGGATTCCGTCGTCGTCGTGACCGAAAACGGCGTCGATTTTTGCAGCGAAGTAATTAAAAAAAGTCCGCCGTGAGATTCCCACCCCAGCGCAGAGCTGGTCGACGGTGAACCCGGCAAAGCCGTGTTCTGCGGTCAGTTCGCGTGCATGTTGGGTGATCGACAGGCGTGTTTTTTGCATGCGTGCGCTGAGCCCGGCTGGAGCGGTAGCCGGGACAGTACCGGTAGTTGCACTATTGTTCACAAGATGCAGTTTTGCACCTACTGGCACCTCAGTGCAAATTATGTTATCGGGAACACAATCTCAGCTCGTTAGCCGAACGCTCGCGCGAGTGTGTTGCCTCGTAATAGGCTGTGATCCATGACCTCGCTACGACTGCTCCCGCCCAGCGCTCATCTGCATGAATCGTGGCTTCGCAATACGGAAGAATGGGATGGAGCGGACCAACAGGGCGCTTCGGTCTTCTTGGCAGATAAATACGGTTGGGACCTGAAGAGCCCTAAAGATTTCTCGCGCTGGGTGCGTTTGCTCAACGACCTTGCCGATACACAGCATCAGCCACCGACTGGATTTGTTAACCAGTGCACGCTCTGGCTGGAACGGGATGAAGAATACCTCGGTGCGGTAAGCCTGCGGTATGCGCTGATCAACGATTTCCTTCAAGTCGTCGGCGGGCATATTGGTTATGGAATTCGTCCGAGTGCCCGCGGGGAAGGCCTTGCCGCACAAGCACTCAAGGCAATACTTGAAGTGGCTAGAACCCGCGGGATGCGACAGGTGCTGCTGACCTGCGACGATTCAAATATTGGTTCAGCAAAAACGATTGTGGCCTGCGGGGGACGGCTCGAAAGAATTCTCCCAGTCGAGGAGCTCGCCGCCCAATTTGGTTCTGTTGCGCCCGTTCGAAGATATTGGATCGATCTCTAAGCCGGTGCCGTTGACCAACGCGTCAAGCCGGCCACACTAGGAAGTCCCAGGGTGGCCGGCTCGTAGCAACTTTTAGTCTTTGCGGTAATGCGGAATGCGGTTTTAGTACTTTCCGGTCATCGTCGAAACGTCTAGCAGCTCATCAAGCTGTGCTTCGGTGACTTCGCCACGTTCTACGAACCCTAAAGCAATGGTCGCTTCACGCACCGTCAGACCCTCGGCCACAGCCTTCTTGGCAATCTTCGCAGCATTCTCATACCCGATGAGCTTGTTTAATGGAGTCACGATTGACGGTGATGCTTCGGCGAGGAAACGAGCACGTTCCACATTTGCGGTAATCCCATCGATCATTTTCTCAGCCATCACGCGCGATACATTTGACAGCAGACGAATGGATTCGAGCAGGTTCGAAGCCATCACCGGGATGCCCACATTCAGCTCGAAGGCCCCATTGGTTCCTGCCCACGCGATGGTGGTGTCGTTGCCGATTACCTGTGCGGCCACCTGAATGGCGGCCTCGGAAATGACCGGGTTGACCTTGCCCGGCATGATGGATGAGCCCGGCTGGAGGTCGGGGATGGAGATTTCGCCTAGCCCGGTATTGGGGCCTGAACCCATCCAACGAAGGTCATTGGCGATTTTGATGAGCGAGATCGCAATGGTCCGCAATGCAGCGGAACCTTCGACAAGTCCGTCACGGTTCGCCTGAGCTTCAAAGTGATTGCGTGCCTCGGTGATCTCTAACCCGGTGTCTTCGCGCAAGAACTCCAGAACTTGAGCTGGGAAACCTTCGGGGGTGTTGATCCCGGTACCGACGGCGGTGCCGCCGAGCGGGACCTCAGCTACCCGGGGAAGTGCAGCCTCAATTCGTTCCACACCGTAACGGATCTGTGCTGCATACCCACCAAATTCCTGTCCGAGGGTCACCGGGGTTGCATCCATAAGGTGTGTACGCCCGGACTTCACCACATCCTTGAACTCCGCTTTCTTGGACTCAAGTGAGATCGCCAATGATTCCAAGGCTGGAATAAGCTCGTTAACCAGTGCATTGGTGGCGGCTACGTGTACTGAGGTCGGGAAAACATCATTTGACGACTGTGAGGCGTTCACATGATCGTTGGGATGAACCTCGGTCGAGCTGCCTGCCTCTTTCAAAGCACGGGTAGCTAATTCGGCGAGAACCTCATTGGTGTTCATATTCGAGCTGGTGCCCGAGCCGGTTTGAAAAACGTCGATGGGGAAATGTTCGTCAAAGTCGCCGGTGGCGACCAGATCGGCGGCGGCCACAATTGCGTCTGCACGTTCGGCATCCAAAACGCCCAAGGCCTGATTGGCATGGGCAGCAGCCTTTTTAACCTGCGCGAGCGCCTTGATGTGGGCCGATTCGAGTTTTTTCCCAGAGATCGGAAAGTTCTCCACGGCGCGTTGGGTCTGTGCCCGATAGAGAGCTTGTGCCGGAACCCGGACTTCGCCCATAGTGTCGTGCTCAATGCGGAATTCGTCGTTGTTGCTCATGAGGCTCACACTACGCCGAGAAGACGATGTCCAAAAGGGATCTGCCTCTAACATCACAACCACTAGTGATGTTAGAGAGAGTGGGAATAAATTTAGGGTTAAACAAAAGTGGTCCGCGGGTGAACCGCGGACCACTTACTGCTTGGCTTGAAATTTACTCAAGGCCCATGCTTGAAACTAACTGAGCTTCACCTTCGGCAAGCTTATAGGCCACGCCTGCTACAGCAGTTCGTCCCTCAGCAATGGCGGTTTCGATGATGCTGGAAAGATCTACCAGACGCGAGGTGGTCTGTTTGACGTGTTCGACAACGGTGCCGTTAACGTCGGTAATATTTGATCGTTCTGCGGCAAATACCGACGGGATGATGTGCTCCACGAGGTCTCGCACGAAGCCCTTGGGCATATTGCCTGACTCTTTGGCATCAATGGCCGCGGTTACCGCGCCACAGCTGTCATGACCCAGAATGACGATCAGCGGAATATTGAGGATATCAACGGCGAATTCCAAAGATCCCAGGCTGGCGGGATCAAGCACGTGACCGGCGGTACGCACCACGAAGACATCTCCCAAGCCCACATCAAAAATGATCTCTGCTGCAAGACGTGAATCGGAGCAACCGAAAATTACTGCAAAGGGTTCCTGGCCGGCGACCAAGGACTCTCGCCGAGCGCCATCCTGGTTGGGGTGCTGAGTGTTGCCGAGGATGAATCGCTGGTTACCATTGGTCAGCTTTTCCCAAGCCTGCTGTGGTGTTAGTGCCGATTTGCCGTGTTCAGATTCCATAATTCGAATTCTACGCCGGTGCCAAGAAGTTCTTTCCACCTAATGACATCGCAGATGCAAAAATTACAGACCCTGAGCTTCGGCGGCCTGAACGACCGTCATCAATTCTTCCTCGCCGGTGTCGCTGGAAATAATCAACGTTGAATCCTTGAAATTGGAAATCATGTAAACGGTTTGATCCTTCTTGCGGACTTCCCAATTATGGCCGTTGATGACTCGTTCGTCGCTTGGAATCGCGTTGTCGGTTACCAGTGCGATCCATGTAGGGTTCGCATCTGCGCTCTGGCGAACATAAACGAAGTTTGTCTCATCCATCACCAAACCGAATTCCCAGTAGGAGACGTCCTGGATCTGGTTGCTCTTCCAGCGAGCGAAGTTTGCGTATTCATCGCCAGAAACCTGTGGCGCAAAAACTTTAAAGTCGGCAACGCCCGATACCTCGCTGGCCACGGCCTGCAAATCTACCGGATGCTGAAAGGATTCTTCCTTGTTCGCCGGGTTCAGCAGCAACAACGGAATGATCACCGCAATGGTGAAGCCTACCGATAAGAGCATGCCTTTGAAAGTTTGGTTTGCACGCTTTGACTGCTTTTCGGTCAGCAGCGGCGTGAATGGCAGATCCTCAAAGGTTGCTTCGGGGTCGTTCAAATCACGACGTATCGGCTGTTCGCCTACCGGGACATCATTCTGGGAAGTATTCTCTGGCTGCACAATCCCCATTCTCCCCGAAGTTCCTGTGCAAATCGAACCGAGGTGCCCAATCACACGTAGACGCTTGCTCAGTTTATGCGACATGAATTACAAGCAGAAAAACGATGGGGATATGATGGAGGTGTTTGCATAGGCGCAATGACTACGACTCAGTGATGGGATCTTTCGTGACCGAAGACAACAATTATGCCCACCTATCTCCGCGACTGTCGGTAACCGACGCGGAACCGGACCGCAACCTCGCACTGGAGCTGGTGCGCGCAACGGAAGCGGCAGCCATCGCTTCATCCCCGTGGGTTGGATTCGGTGACAAGAATGCCGCCGACGGCGCAGCAGTAGATGCCATGCGTGGCCTACTATCCACAGTGAACTTCAACGGCGTCGTGGTAATCGGCGAAGGCGAAAAAGACGAAGCCCCGATGCTGTTCAACGGCGAACAGGTTGGCAACGGCTCCGGAGCCGAATGCGATGTTGCTGTTGACCCAATCGATGGCACCCGTTTGACCGCACTTGGTCTGAACAACGCCCTGTCGGTTCTGGCTGTGGCCGACCGCGGTTCGATGTTTGATCCTTCTGCCGTGTTCTACATGGAAAAGCTCGTTACCGGTCCCGAAGCGGCCGACCTGGTTGATCTGCGTTTGCCGGTCAAGCAGAACTTGCACCTGATCGCTAAGGCCAAGGGCAAGAAGATCAGCCAGATCACCGTCACCTTGCTGGACCGCCCGCGCCATGCCGGACTCATCGAAGAAATTCGTGCTGCCGGCGCTCGCACCAAGCTTTTGATGGACGGCGACGTTGCAGGCGCCATCGCGGCAACCCGTGAAGGTACCGGCGTTGATGCCTTGATGGGTATCGGCGGCACTCCTGAGGGTATCGTCACCGCATGTGCCATCAAGGCAATGGGTGGCGTGATTCAGGGCCGTCTGTGGCCAACCGATGATGACGAGAAGCAGAAGGCGATCGACGCTGGCCACGAACTAGGCCGCGTTTTGACCACCAATGATCTGGTCACTTCCGATAACTGCTACTTCGCAGCCACCGGCATCACCGATGGTGATCTGTTGCGCGGAGTACGTTACAAGAATGGTCGCATCCACACCCAGTCGATCGTGACTCGTGCCAAGTCTGGCACCATCCGCTTTGTTGATGGTGAGCACCAGCAAGACAAGTGGGAAGCTTACACCCGCTAAAAACGAGTTAACCATTCAAGCCGCTGGCTTCCCTTGAGAGGAAGCCAGCGGCTTGAATTGTTTAATGACTGATTAGTTCGATTTTTCCTGTGCACTGGCGGCAAAAAGTGTGGCTGGTTCGGAACTGCGAGAAATCGCTCCGACCGGCAAATCTTCGGCAGTGATGAATGCCGAATCACCGCGGGACAGCTGCAAGGACTGCGTGGCAGATTCCAAGGTGAACTCCCCGGCGGTGCAGAGCACCACCGATGCACCGTGGAGCTGCAACTCGGTACGCACTTGCGCCTGGTGAGTTTGGGTAACCTGCAACTGAAATTCGTCAAAGTTTGGCTGGAACAATTGCGAATGATCTGAAACCTTGAGGCCTGCCAACAGCGGAGCCGCGGAGGGTTCGGCGATGGAGATCTCCAATAGTTCGGGAACATCGATGTGTTTGCTGGTCAGCCCGCCGCGTAACACGTTGTCTGAATTTGCCATCACCTCGATACCAAGCCCGCGCAGGTAAGCGTGGACATTACCGGCGCCGAGGCTGATTGCCTCGCCAGGCTTTAAGAACACCAAATTCAGTAGCAGCGCCACCAAGACGCCAGCGTCGCCTGGATAGATCTCGTTGATCCTGACCAACTCGGCAAGCTGGACGTTCTCTTGCAGTGCCGGATCGGCCGAGATAGCGCCACAAAGGTTGAGCACTAGATCGCTGATTCCGCGACCACCGGTAAGCACGTAGCGCAGCGAGTGCCCCAGCGGTTCGCCACCCTCCAGTAAGCGAATCAGTTCGTTGACAAGTTTTGTGTCGTTGGTAGAAAGTCGGGGCAGGAAAAGCCGTAAGTCAGCAACGATGTCCTGTGGAACACGGAAGCCTGATAACGCCACAAAATCGGTGAGTGCGTACAGCATTTCCGGTTTGTGGTTGTCATCTTTGTAGTTTCGATTCGCCGCGTCGCGGGCGACGCCTGCTGCTTCTTCCTTGGCGAAACGTTCACGGGCTTGGTCTAGGGTCGGGTGAACTTGAATCGACAACGGCTGGGAAGCGGAGAGCACCTTGAACAGGAATGGCAACCGGCCATAGCGTGCTTCGAGGTCCGCACCAAGCATTGCCGCCGAGTTCGCGGCAATAACCTCGTGCAATGGCTCGCCACTGTCCAGCACCGTGCTCGGGCACCCGGGGTGGGCGCCGAGCCACAGTTCAGCCTGAGGGCTGATGGTTGCTGGTTGTCCCAACAACTCGGTGATTTCTTGCGTTGAACCCCAATGGTAATCCCGAATGGAATTTTTCAACTCAAACACGTTTTGTACCCTTAACTTTCACTAACGATCATGGTTTCAAAACGGTCGGGGGGTCGTAACCGTGGCGTAACCGTGAAGGCTCTTTATGGAACCGAGCATTCGTCGTTGTTTGCGGCGATCTGAGCCAGACGCGTATTCTGGCCAATCATTTCAAGCTCTACCAGGTACTGCTCATCGATAGGGGAGCCATCGCGCTTGGTCATTGGTACTTCATCACCGTTGGATAGCTTCGGGGCATCGTTGATGTCTGTGGCTTCTTCCGGGGCTTCCTCAGTGGGTTCTGCCGAGCCACTAGCCTCGGTAGTCTCCTTGGACTTCTCTGGGTCTTGGGACTTCTTGGATTCCTTGGGCTTCTTTGGTGCGTTCTGCTTTTCGATGATTCCGTTGATGCGATCATGAATCTTATCAAAGTCAGGGTACGTGGAGAAGGAACGTTCGAAGTCCGGAGAACCAAGAGTCAGGCGGCTAAATGGTGTACCAGCGACCTTGTCGGCGACTGAAACGAAGGAACTGAGCTGGCTTGCAGGAATGTTCGTTTCAACCAGCTGCTCGCCGGCCTGCATGATGCTGCTGAAGTTTGTCAGGATGGTCTGCGGGGTGAACTGCTTGATAATTGCCTGCTGCAGGCACTGCTGGCGCTTGATGCGGTGGTAGTCGTCGGTGAAATCACGCGAACGAGCAAACCAGAGTGCGTCCTTGCCGTTGAAGGTCTGCACCCCTGGAGCGAACCAGTGGGTGTTGACTAGCGAGTTTTCCCACTTCTTCCCGTTGTAAGGGACCCAGCCACCGGAATCGATGGTTACCCCGCCCAAGGCGTCAACGAAGTTCGCAAAGCCGGCCATGTCAACCATGACGTAACCCTGAACCTTGAGATCGGTGGTTCCCGATAGTGCGTCCATGACCGCCTGGGCGCCAACGTTTTTCACCGAGTCTGGGAAAGCATCGGCGTGTTTGTCTACCGCATCGCGATAAATGGCGTTGAACAGGCATTCGTCGCCGCAGTCATAACCGTCAGGGTAGACCTCGGCCATCGGGGAATCCTTGGCGAAGCGGGCCTTCTGGAAGTTACGCGGTACGGAGATCATCAGCGATTTGCCGGTTTTGGCGTCTACCGAAAGCAGCGCTATCGAGTCGGTACGTACCCCGTCACGGTTTGAACCGGAGTCTGCGCCGAGCACCGCAATGTTGTAACGCCCGTTGACCGGGTCAAAGGCAGGACCTTCGTCAAAGACTTTAACGATGGTTTCGCGACCGGTATTCAGGATGGACGCACCATAAACGAAGATGCCGCTGGTGGCGATGACCGCCGCCAGCGTGAAGATCGTGACGATCGCGCGCATCCCGGGAGCCAGCATGCGTGGCCTGATGATGAACAGCGTGTTGATGAACATGATCAGCCAGCCCACGGCGAGTACCGAGAGCACCACAATCAGGAACAACTGGAAGTTAGGATGTGCCGCCCAGCCAAGCAGGATTGAGCGGTTAATAAAGTACAGGGCCGCGAGCAGGATGAGCACTGCCCAGCACAGCATGGTGACCGTGACCGCGATCCGTCCCAGCTTGCGGTTTCCTGCGATGAGCTGAGCGCTACCGGGGAAAATTATGGTCAGAATGACCAGAATTATGGCGCGTTTGCTCCGGGCCGGAGAGGAAATGCTCTCCGGGTTCCGAAGCGGACTTGGAGCGCGGTGACTGGCAGAACCCATGTACTTAGTGACTTTCCTTAGGAAGAGAAGTTCTCGTTGGCAACCTCGGCACGCAACGCGGCGCCCTTGGCGTAGGCAGACTCGCGCAGCGAGTCTGCAAAGGCTAGCAACTTAACCTGTAACGACTTAGCAAGCTCATCGGTTCCCGACGCCAGCATACGCACAGCTAACAAGCCGGCATTGCGGGCACCACCGATGGAGACCGTAGCCACCGGAACTCCGGCTGGCATCTGCACGATGGACAGCAAAGAATCCATTCCATCAAGCTTGGCTAATGGTACCGGAACACCGACCACCGGAAGTGGCGTCACCGAAGCGAGCATTCCCGGCAGGTGAGCGGCGCCGCCGGCACCGGCGATGATCACGCGCAGGCCACGAGCGTGGGCCTGCTGGCCGTACTCGATCATTTCGGTCGGCATGCGGTGCGCCGAGACGACATCGGCCTCAAAGGGAATGCCGAATTCGGTCAGTGCCTCGGCGGCTAGGCGCATGACGGGCCAGTCCGAGTCTGAGCCCATGACGAGTCCGACAAGTGGTGCTTGAGTCATTTGAATTAAAATCCTTGAATGTCGTGGCCCGGTTCAATGAGCCTAGGTGAAATCCTAAGCGGTCTCGGGCAGACCATCTCGGATTAAGCTGGCCACTGCGTCGGCGCGTTCGCGTAGTTCGGCGACGCTCTGCGTCTTCGTGCCAACGACGTTCACGTGTCCGATCTTGCGTCCGGGACGCACAGATTTCCCGTAGGAATGCACCTTAACTTCGGGTGCGGCAGCCAATGCGGCTTGGTAGGAGGAGAACAAATCTTGATTTGCTCCACCCAAGAAATTCTTCATTACGGTGACCCCGAGCTCGCGGGTTTCGCCCAGTGGCAAATCCAAGACCGCGCGCAGGTGCTGTTCAAACTGGCTGGTGACCGAACCGCTCATGGTCCAGTGCCCGGTGTTGTGTGGGCGCATGGCCAACTCGTTAATCACGAAGCCGGCACCCTGTCCGGGAGTTTCGAAGAGCTCTGCGGCCATGACGCCAGTAACGCCGAATTCTTCGGCGATACGTATGGCAGCCTGTGAGGCCGTGGCCGCAGTTTCATCGGAGATGTCTTGGGCGGGGGCAATGACTTCGTCGCAGACGCCTGCCACCTGAATGGTGTGGACTACCGGCCAGGCTTTGGTTTCGCCCGAGGGAGTGCGTGCCACCATGGCTGACAGCTCGCGGGTGAATTCCACCTTGTCTTCGGCCAATAAGGCACCGTGCGCGAACCAGTCCTCGCAGTCTTTGGCCTGTTCTGCGTTATCGAGCATGCGTACGCCCTTGCCGTCGTAACCACCGCGTGGGGTTTTGAGCACAATCGGCCATCCGGTTTGCTCGCCAAAGGCAAGTAACTGGGCAACATTCTTTACCTTCGCCCACGCTGGATTTGGCAGTCCAAGCTTTTCGATTGCCGCACGCATCACCAGCTTGTCCTGGGCATGGATCAGAGCTTCGGGACGTGGCTGGACGTTGACTCCCTCATTGATCAGTGTGGTGAGGAACTCATTAGGAACATGCTCATGATCAAAGGTCACGACATCTTTACCCTGGGCAAAAGCGCGCAGGGTGGCCAAGTCTTTGTAGTCACCAACGGGCGCATCGGGCACACAACGTGCCGCCGATACGTCCGGACCTTCGGCGAGAACATGCAGTTCAAATCCGAGGTTTAGGGCCTCAGGGGCCATCATTCGGGCTAATTGCCCGCCACCAATCACACCAATTTTAGGGAAGCTCACTCTCCTAGGTTAGCGAAAGAGTTCCAGCTTCCCGTCTTCGCGTTGACTGATTACTCACGAAATCCGGGGTTTTGTCAGGAAATGCGGATAAAATAGGTAGCTAGTGTTCCTGCGCCTTGGCGTAAAAGGGCACCACCAAACTACTGACCTAGGGAACTGAACTTCCCAAGATTCTGACGATCTTGTGGTCGTATCGATGTCTGCATCGACACGCGAGCCACGTTGATTTGTCTGGAGGAAAATGTTCGAGCGCATTACACAAAAACTAACCGGACTTATTTCGATGCTGTGGCGCGAAGTGGCAAAGTTCGGCGTTGTCGGCGGAATCGCGTTCATCATCGACTCTGGAATTTATGTCTGGTTGCTTCATGGCCCAATGAGCGATTCACAGGTTAAAGCGAAGATCATTGCTGGCATCGTGGCGACCCTGTTCTCCTGGGTGGCCAACCGCTATTGGACGTTCCGTCATCGTCGCCAAGCTAATGTGGCCCGTGAATTGGTGATGTTCCTGATTATGAATGCCATCGGTTTGGGTATCGCCGCAGCCTGTGTTTGGTTCACCAAATACGTACTAAATATGACGGACCCGACCAGCGTCTTTATTGCCGGTTCCGTGGTTGGTCTGGTGTTGGGAACAATCTTCCGATTCTTTGCCTACCGTTTCTGGGTCTTCGGCGCAGAAATGGACCAAGACGCAGAATTCGCCCACGACCACGAACTGCTGACCCTGCGCGAAAACGGAGCCGATACCCAGAGTGTTACTCCGGATACCGGCACCATTCCTACCGCCAAGAGCTAAACAGCTGGCACGTAGTCGTGACTGATCTTTTCTCCTTGACGGAGCCGGTCACTGACTTCCATTTGCGCCTCAACAAGCACGATGGAGTCTCCAGCCTTCCACTGGGCGACCGCATAGGGCAATAGTTGCAATACCGGGATATCTGCGCGAACCAAGATAGTGCCCAAGGCGTTGACCTCGGGGGCAAAAAGCTCGGCTAAGGACAGGGCATTGCCTGCGCTGTTGCGCAACGCGGTAGTTTCCCCCGATACTGCCGAGGGGTAAAACTGGTCCCCGTAAGTGCGCACATTTGCGTTGTAATCCTCGGCGACCGGGCCTAGGCCGGCGCCAAATGACAACGCCATGGCGGCGGGATTAACCGCAAGAATCTCGGATGACCCGGGTATGCATTGATCATTAGGGTCTTGGGTGATCCATAAGGTGGCGTTAGCGGCCTGATCATCATCAGCATCCAGTAGCGTCGCCCCGTGATGCAATACGGCCAAGCCGAGCACCAGTGATTTCCAATGAGACGGCAAATCTAGAACGATGAGGGACTCTTGTTCAAGATCGAAACACTCGCCCAATAGGTTCGCACTTTTGGCAACCCAATTGTCAAAGACCTTGCCCGAGAGCTCGATGCGTTCTCCGGATTGTGAGTACCAGGTGAGCCACGGTGTGGCATCGGAGCGGCGCGGCGCCAGTAAGCCTTCAGCGAAGGTTCCGGTAGCGGAGTTGAACGGCATTTTCCACCTTAATTTATTTACTGAGAATTTACCGACAATTCGCGGAAGTTGCGACTCGCCGGATTCATTGGTGTCTTTTCGTGGCGTGTTGTGCCGGGAGTTTGCTGTGAACCCTCCATAGAATAACCTCCCCGCTTGACTATGACCGAGTTACACGGCTGTAATTAGATGGTGAGTTCGGCTCGTCCATCATTTCACTACTTCGATGGAATAAAGAGAGACGTATGGATCGGGAGCATTGATGGCTCGATCTTCTCAAACCAAGCGAAAGGTCAACATCAACATGACGAAGCTGGAGCAGAGGTACTCCGATTTTTCGACATCGGCAGTGGCATCCGCCCAATACGGGGTTGAAGGCGCACCGTCGGATTGGTTTGTCGATCCACAAGCTGGGGAATCCGCACGGGTAGCGGTAGCCACAGATTTGGAGACAGCTGCAGAGGACTTCCTCCGTGAGCATGCGCCGGCAGAGACCGAAGGTGGCTCGAGTGCCGGTTCGTGGGCTCCTGAGCTGGATGAAGACGAGCAGGTCCGCGAAAGTATCAAGGCGGTATGGCTCGGCGTCGGCGGAGAAGTCGACGAAGGTGAGCTGGGTTGGCAGGCCCGTGCCCTGTGTGCACAAACTGACCCCGAAGCATTTTTCCCAGAAAAGGGCGGTTCGACCCGCGACGCTAAGCGTGTCTGCGGGGCCTGTGTTGTACGTTCAGAATGTTTGGAATACGCGTTGAGCAACGACGAGCGCTTTGGCATCTGGGGAGGGCTCTCCGAGCGCGAACGCCGCCGACTACGGAAACGAGCAATCTAATTCGACCGCCAATTCATGTCACCGCCATCGTTGCTGCGCACGATGGCGCTGACTTTTTACCACGCACTTTAGCTGCACTGCGAAATCAGTCGCGGCCGATTGAACGGTACCTCGGGGTGGACGCGTCCTCACAAGACGCGTCACATCAGGTATTAAAAGCAAATCTTCCTTCTAATGCCACTTTGCTTTCGGCTCCTGCCGGATCATTGGGGCTTTCAGTTCAAGAAGCAGTGGATGCGCTGCCCGAAGCACGCACCGATCGCGATGAGTGGATATGGATTATCCACGATGATTCGATGCCGGCTCCCGATGCGTTAGAACATCTCACACGCACGGTTGAAGCCTCCGAATCTGTAAGTATTGCTGGTTGCAAGATTTTAGACATCGACAACCCGCGCCGCTTGGCCGAGGTGGGACTCAGCGTCGACCGTAGGGCACAGCGCCTGACGATGATCGACATGGACGAGGTTGATCAAGGCCAGTACGACGGACGTAGCGACTACTTCGCCGTGTCCTCTGCCGGAATGTTCATTCGTCGCGAGGTTTTCGAAGAGCTCGGTGGTTTTGACCCGGCTCTTCCTGGCCGCGGCGACGATGTGGATCTGTGCTGGCGTAACCGACTTGCTGGACACCGCGTAGTAGTGGTTCCGGCAGCAAAAATTTATCATCAGATCGATGTTGTCGATTCACTGGCCGGACCAGGTGAGGCACGCCGTGCCGAGGTGTTCCAGCGTCTTAAGTTCGCCTCCCCAATAGGCCTGCCATTTATCTGGTTAGGGATTCTCTTCGGCGGTATTGGGCATTTCCTTTTAGCCTTGTTAGCCAAAGACCCGGGACATGGATTTAGCCATTTAGCTGCCACGCTTAAAGGCTTGTTCTCTCCGGTGAAGTTGGGTGCGTCGCGGCGTCAGGTCAAGGAAACTCGTCAGGTTCCGCGCCGTCAGGTGCGCAAGTTGATGACCTCAAATACCGAGGTCCGCGAATACCGTCGCAACATTTCAAGCGGTCAGGACGACTCGCAGGTATTTGGTGATGGCTCCGGGGCCGAGGGCATGGTGGAACCGAGTGGTGAGAACTTCTCGGACTTCGTTCGTATTGCCCGTCCGCCACGAACCACAGCAGTGCTTTCACTTATTCTTGCCTTGCTGATCACCACCGCGACCTCACTGATAGCTTGGCGCACGGTGATCGGTGCTAGCGCACTCAGCGGTGGTGCTATCCGCCCACTATCACGCTCACTAAGTGAGATCGGCGCCAACGCCACATCCTGGTGGCAGAATGTGGGCACCGGCCTGAGCGCCGCACCGGATAACACCGACGTTGTTTATTGGTTACTTTCTGTCGTGAGTTTCAACCACGCCAACCAAGCCCTCGTGATCCTGTTCATCGCAGCCATGCCGTTGGCTGCGTTGAGCGCCTGGTGGGGTGTAGGTGTCGTTAGCCGTTCACGAGCCGTACGTTTTTTTGCGGCCGTGATTTGGGCACTGCAACCAGCGCTGTTCTCGGCGTTGGCTTCGGGTCGCGTGGGATCGGTTTTGATTCACGTGATGTTGCCATTGTTCTTCCTGGCTATGCTTCGTGCGCTCAACGCCCAGGTGCTTCCCGAAGGTAAACCCGCAGCAACTGAGGGGCAGCGTAAAACGTCCGCGTGGACCGCTTCGGCTTGCGCAGCATTGATCATGTGGGTTATTTCGACCGGTTCAATGCCGTTCTTCCTCACTCTTTTGGTGCTCATTTACATTCTGGCGATTTCCGCGCCACGCCGGGCACGCACCCTCTGGTGGGTTCCATTGCCAGCAGTGGTGTGGAACCTGCCGTTGCTCTTCGAAGCGTTGGGAAATCCGCGGCTGTTGTTCACCGAACCCGGAGCGCCTTTGGCGTTTGACCCGGCACCGCTGTGGCAGATGGTTCTAGGTTTTCCCGAGGCTTTTGACGCGATGCTCAGCCCACTGGGTTGGGGAATTCTACCGGCCGGTCCATGGGCCCTGGTCGCTGCACTTCTTGTTGGTGCACCGCTGGTAATTTTGGCGGTCTTGGGTGCACTTGGATCTGCTTTCAGCCTCGATGCCACCATGCGCCGCAACTCGCGCAAACTTATTTGGGCGGCGGCGTTGTCCTTGGTTGCAGGTTGGGGGATTGGGTTCATCCCGGTCTCGTTGGACTCCTCAACTACCGTCAGTGCGTACACCGCACCATTTGTTTCCTTCGCGATCTTCGCGATGCTTGCCGCCGCGGCCAACGCGCTAGCGGCTCTGCGACATGAAAATCAGCCACGCGCACTGCGCCGTCCGGCTAATCGTGGTGCGCTGAGCCTGATGAGTGCGTTGAGCGTTGTGAGTTTGCTGGCCGCCGGTTCGGTGGGTCTGGCTGCGCAATTGAATTCGCAAAATCCGGATGGCGAGTTGACCTCGCTGACTGCTGAACAACGAGTCGCGGCTTCACAAGAGCGCACGATTCCTGCCACGGCAGCAGACGCAGGACGCTCGGATACCGCGGAGCGTACCTTGGTACTCACTCCACGCTCCTCGGGGGAAATCGATAGCGTGCTGCTCTCGGGTGCCGGGGAAACTCTGGACTCGATGTCTCGTTCCTCGCAGGTAGCTCAGCTGACCGGTTCGCTGCTGAAACCAGCGCGTAATGAGCAGTCGGTCACCAACAACCTACAGCGCGAAGCAGCGGCAATGTTGCTCTCCGAATCTGCTTTGGACTCACGTGAGGCATTAGCGGATCTGGGCGTTGGATTTGTGGTGCTCAACGAAACCGGAGAATCCGTTTCTGCTAGCGTCCGAGTGTTAGACGCTGCGACTGGTTTAGCCGCCGTAGGCCAGACCGATAATGGTTGGCTATGGCGAGTGAACTATCAGGATTCGGACCAAAACTCCGGAGCAGGTTTCGCTCGCTTGATCGATGAATCTGACCGGGTACAGGTAGTGCCAACACAACGCGGGAAGATTCAGAATCTTGAAATTCCCGCGGCAGACGCCTCGCGAACCCTGGTCTTGTCCACCGCCCAAGATCCTAAAATACGTGCGAGTATCGATGGTACTGCGCTGCGTTCGGTAGCTTACCCACAAGACTCGGATACCCGCTGGGCTCAGGCCTACGAGGTCCCTGCCGAGGGTGGAAAACTGACGCTGACACACGAAGAACCATTGGCTTTGCCTCTGCTGATCCTTGGCGGATTAGTGTTGCTAGTTGCCATCTTGCTGGCGATACCGGTACCAAGTACCCGCCGTCTGGCAAGCTACCGCAACACTGAGTATCGTTTTCGTGCCGCCGAAGAACCGGTGGATGACAACGAGCTACTAGCCGAGCAGCCCATCGACACCGTTGACGTTGAGCAAGAGACGGAACCAGCAACCAACTCCACACCGTTGAGTCGTCGCGAAGCACGCGAACGGGATCACGAGATCCGAGAAAACTTGACCCCGAAGCTCGGTGACCGTATTTCGGACACCGACACCGAGCAGGAGAAAAAGTAGTGAGTGACGAGAAGACCCCGGCCGCCGATGATGCTGCAAACCAACCCGCACCTCATGGAACCCATGCTGCCAAACCGGAATCGGAGCCGGGCACTTCCGCGGCTGACAAAACGGTAAAGCCCGAAGATGCCAAGCCGGGAACAGACTCCGCCACGGAGCCTGAGAAACCTGCGCCACAACCGGTAGCCGCCCAGACACCGCCAGCTTCTGCAGCTAAAGAACCTGCTCGCGCGGATGGTCGCGCGAAGAGCAAGTCGGATCTTCGTGCTGAGGCCAAGGCAGAGAAAGAAGCTGCAGCAGAGGCCAAAGCCGCTGCAAAGGCTTCAGCCAAAGCTGACGCCAAAACGGCGGCTGAAGCCAAGGCCACAGCCAAGGCAGAGGCCAAGGATCGGAACAAAACCCGGCCTAAGACCGATGCGATGGCCACCGCGGCTACTAAAACGGAACCTAGTGAGGACCACAAGGCTGAGCCTGTACCGGTGGCTACCGGCGCTATAGCAAGCACAGTGGAACCGACCGCGACGGACGCCACGGCGAACCGTCGACGCCGTAAGTTAGCCCAAGCCACCAAGGCTGCGCGTAAGGACCAAGAATCCGCCGTGGTGCGCCGCCGTACCGGTGCCGTATTGCTCGGAGTGGTAGCCGTCGTAGCTGCCGGCGCAGTGGTCGCTGCCGGTTCGGTTCTTGCCCCGCAACCAGCTCAAACTGCACTGCCGGCCGCGGTAACCAGCCTCCCGGCCGGAGATGCCCAAGCAGTTTGCGCCGCCACACCGCAGCTGTTGAAGGGTGTCGACGGCACCGATCCACAGTTCGCCGCCGGTGCGAAGAAGATTTCAAGCAATATCCGTGTGGCCGTGATCTCTGATTTAGGCAAGCGAATTCCCGGAGCCACGCTCAGTGAGCTCGGAAGTTCAGAAGCAAACGAGCTGACTAAGCGGATCGCCGAAGATGAAGCCAGTAAATCGTTGGGAGCCGACGAACAAGGCCTAACCGGTCGAGTTGGCAAAGTTGATACTTCCAACGGCCGAGACAAGGCGCAAATATTGGCACTTCAGCCACTGGGCGAACTGCCGTCGTGGGGCAGTGCGATGCGTAGCTTCCTTGCCAAGGACGGAGACCTAGCCGGTCTTGCGGCAGCAACCTGCCAGGCACCAGCCTCAAATTGGCGCTTCACCGGCTTACAGACCCATACCGGGGCAACCAGCGTCTTGCACCTGTCGAACCCCACACATACGACGGCTCAAGTCTCCGTAGATTTGCGTGGTCCAGAAGGAATGATAGATACCTCCACCTTGCAAAATGTGGTGCTCGCCCCGGGCACTTCGCGTGCACTAGTGCTTGGCGGATACGCCCAGAACCTAGATTCGGTCTCCGCAGATATCACGAGCTTAGGCGGAAAGATCACCGCTTCGGTACAACAAGCTGCCCTGCGTGGTTTGACCCCGGCTGGCGTGGACTTGGTTGCTGCGAATGCTTCGGCCTCCAATACCCAGGTGATTCCCGGCGTATGGATTGGTAACAAGAATGACCGAGACAAGTTGAGCAAAGCCGATAAGAAACTTGTTCCGCAACTCCATGTCTCGGCCACTGGCGCGCAGGGTGCAGGATTTAAGGTGAAAATATTAGGTGCCGACGGTGAAGTCGCCGCAGACCTAGGTTCTAACCTCGCAGTCTCCTCCGACGCCACCAGCATCATCAGCCTCAACGGCTTGGACGCTGGCGCGTATTCAGTGGTCGTAGAAGCCGATGCCCCAGTGACCAGCAGCGTGCGTATGGTGCGTGGCGCAGATCCAAAGCAGTCCTCGGATACTGCCTGGGCAGCAAGCACGATGCCACTTGCTGGCACGCAGGTCGCACCGATTTCGGCCAACGGTACCGGTGAATTTAGTATTGCGGCCCCAACGGCCGATGCTTCGGTAGAGGCAGTTGTTGTTGATAAGGATGGCAAGCTGTCCAAACCAACCAAACTCACGGTCAAGACCGGGCAGAGCATGGTCTTCAAGCCCAAGGATGTCAGCGCAGAGGCCCAAGCGGTGATCTTCTCATCAGATGCCAACGCCTACATCGGTCAGTTGATTTTCGGTTCGGATCGTTCGCTGGCTTGGGCCGCGATGCCACCGGCAAATGCCGGTCGTGACGGCATTGTGGTCAACGTCGGAGGCTGAACAAACTAAAAATCCGGGTCTTTGGGAAAATATTCGGGATCAACATCGTGGGGCGTCAGCATCCACAAATTAGCGACCTCGTGCACCACACACTGGTGTACGAGGTCGACTAGTTCCGTGTGATTGTGACTGGCTTGCTCTAAGGGCAACCGGTAAACGGATATCCGCGCTCGGCGTTGCGCGGTGGCTGGGCGAGCTGAAGACAACGGCATCCGGTCTCCGACGGCCGCCGCCTGCGTCATCACTTTTTCGCCCGGCACCGGAATGATACGAAAATCGATGATTGCAAGTTTGCTGCCCCAGCGTTCACCCAAGCGTTGCGCGCTGGCCATCACCGCGTCATCGAAGCGTTCAGGACGAGTTCGATAGGCCGGTAAATGCATGGGCATCAGCGGACCTCGCCGTCCACGGCCATGCCGGTTACGCCGTGAACGTTGCGGCGGTGTGTGCTGGTTGTGCTCCATGGCTCCAGAGTAATGGTTCGTGCTGGCGAACGTGGCCGTTGGGTCCAGATTACCGAGCTCGGGACCGATACGAGAGTAGACTTGAAGCCGTGGAAAGTCTTCGTCTTTGCTCTCGCCCTGCGTGCCGTGAATCGGCCCGCGCAACGCTTACCTACAACTATGCCGACTCGACGGCAGTGCTTGGCCCGTTGGCGCAATACCCTGAGCCGCACTGTTATGACTTGTGTGCTCGGCACGCTAACCGATTGACCGTGCCCAGTGGCTGGAATTTATTGCGTGGCGCGTTGCCAGACGTGATTGAAAATGAAGATGAACTGCATGCCTTGATGAACGCGGTGCGCGAGGACCGAAAGCCTCGAGAAGCGACAGAAACTCCTGCTCCGCGTGAGCTACGTGGAACCCGATTTGATGCGCGTCCGCGTCTGGCGATGCTTCCACCTGAAACCGATGAGCGCTAAGCCAAGAAATCGGTAGCGAACGGTAAGCGGCTAGAACTATTTGAAGCCGCGACGTTAATTCTCGAAAAAGACTGCCTTCCTACCAATCGGATGAGAATGGTGCAATAAGCCGTTTCCCGCACCACGGTCCTAATTTAGGTGTGGTAATGCGCGGATTGACACGGCTTGCTGGATAAGCTGAAACCGCGGAGCCTGTACTGCAGGTTTCGTCTATTGATGTTAATCAGAAATCGCGCGATTTGCAGGAGGACTCCTCATGGCTGAGGCGGCGAAGAACACCCCCGGTGCTAAGGGGCCAGAAGGTTCAGATAAGCCCATCGCGGCCACTCCTTCGGAATCGAGCGACCAAGCCAGTAAAGGCTCACTGAGCCAGCGGGCCGAGGAATTGTCGGCACGTTTAGAAGAGCACAAAAAACAGGCTAAGGCTGCTCAAGATGAGCGTGCCGCCAAGGCTGCAGCTGCCGCGAAGGCCGCATTTTTGAATCCCACAGGGGCTACGCCTGCGCAGTCCAAAACGGCAGAAACTAAGCCGGCTGAAAATAAATCAGCAGCAACCGTTGCCCAGCCGAGCCCCGCCGCACCTCCAACCACGGTTCAACCTGCCAGTAAGCCAGTTGCCGCTAAACCTGCCGTCAGCAAACCTGCTGCGGTTAAGCCTGCGACCGCTCCTGCTGCTGCGCCGGCTAAACCTGCTGCGGATAAGCCTGCAACCGCTCCTGCCGCTTCCAAACCGGCGGTGAAGAAGCCTGTTGCCGCGAAGCCTGATGCTACCAAACCTGCACCTTCTAAGCCGGTAGCAGCCAGCGCGGCCAAGCCAAAGGTTGAGGAACCTGTAGAAGATGTCATCCGTGCGATCAAACTTCCGCATGAGATTGAGGCAGAAAAAAAGGTGGCTACGCCAGATTCGAAGCCTGCAGCCACCGCTAAAGCACCGGTCGCGCAGGCCAAACAAGGCGTCCCTCCGGTGAGCGCAGCACCGCAAAAGGACAACCCAGAGACTTCCTCGGCAGCTGTGGCCCAAGCTCGTACTCGCGTCTTTGGTAATTACACCCCCGAGTCCGTGCCCTCGGAAGCCGCGGTAAAGCGTCGTGTCGCCCGGGAACGTGCGTTGAACTCCAAACCACCGATGGCGCGTACCGCCCAGGTGCTTCTCGCCATCATCTTTCCCGTACTTACCTTAATCGCGGCGATTCGTTTGGTCGCCACCCCGGCATTCTTGGCCATGGCTTACGCACGTCCCGGTTTCCCAAGCGATCGGTTTGGCTTCACAGACCCCGAACGGTTGACCTACGGTAGCTACGGGGTGGACTACCTCAATAACTTTGCTGGTCCTGAATACCTGTCCGGACTCAAATTGCCCACCGGTTCAAGTATGTTCAGTAGCCAAGAAGTTCAGCACATGCTAGACGTGAAGAACTTAATCGGACTGGGCTATGTGATCGGAGCGGTGCTTGCTGTCTTAGCAATAGTTTTCATCGTGTACCTAGCTAACCGATACGCCGGGGGAGTTCGCCGTGCACTGTTCGCCGGGGCTATCGTGACGGTGGTGCTCTTCGCAGCGGTCGCGGCCCTTGCAATTACCGGGTGGAACACCTTCTTCTCAGGATTCCACAGCCTGTTCTTCGCCGAAGGGACTTGGACCTTCAGCGTCAGTGACACGCTCATTCGACTCTACCCAGAACAATTTTGGATGGACTCGGCCGTGGCTATTGGTGTGCTGATGGTGCTGACCGTGCTCATGGTGCTCATTACCTGCTGGCCAACGGCACGTCGTCGCGAAGGCTCACGTCTACGCCAAGAAGCTAGGGTCTTCGGACTAAGCAACTAAGCAACTAAGCGAGAAACAACTAAACCTCGGGTTCCGTTTGATGCGGGACCCGAGGTTTTGTTCATGCTACGGTCTTCCGCCGCCGCTAAAATTCCTGATTCTCGATTCAGAGTCCGAGAGTAGCCTTGCTGTTTGGCGAAGGCACGGCTAGCTTGCGCAGGATTTTTCGATATCTATTGTCGTGAATTCGTCTCCGGATAGTGGATGTTCTAGGGCTCCACGAGTCCAATGCGATTGGTTGCCGGTGACTGGTGTGGTGCTTTCGGTTAGCTGTACCGGTCGGTGCCTCACCAGTTGTATACCGGGGGAGGAACAGCGCAGCTTCAACTGCGGAGGCTATTTGATTCTTCTCGTCAGAGCCTGTGCCTGGTCTACTAAAACTGTCGGAACCCACAGTTGTCCAACGGAGCCGTTAGCTTCAGAACCTAGAGAAACGCTTCTGCACCCGTCCCGTACTGTCCGAGGGCGTGACAGCATGGGCTGGGGTTCTTTACGGAAGGAAGGCTACAGCTAAAGCATCAGGACAGTAGCTTTCGTTTCAGGGCAGAAGCCAGGCGGATGCCTGACGGTTAACTAATGCCTGAACCCTCTTAAAAATCTGAAGAGGGGCCGCCGACTGTAGAGCGCTAGACACCGTCGCGCGAAGGTTTATCCCCAGCTTGGGATCCATACGTGCATGCGGTAATAGTCATCCGAAGTGAGCTCTCCAGACCAGACCGACCAGAAGAAGGCTGAAACTAGCAACAGCAAGGCTAACGACACAGCGACTAAAATGATCCTCGTTCGATAGCCCGCGTCGGAGCGCGGTTTGCGAGGAATGAACCTGCCAATCATATAGGTCAATGCGAGCACCATAAATGGCACCAGCGGCAGGGTGTAGAAGAAAAACATGGTGCGTTCGGGGTACATCAGCCACGGAAGGAAACCGGCGACAACGCTAGAAAGAAGCGCGCCAGCGCGCCAATCGCGGGCACCAAGCCACCAGAAAACTAATAGGATCATGCTGATCGTGCAGGCCCACCACATCACCGGGTTGGGCATGTCCATGATCACTTCGGTGCAGCGATCCAGTGCACACCCATTTTGGCCGTTGTCGTAGCCCTCGAAATACATCAGTACGGGGCGTCCAGAAAATAACCAAGTCCACGGGGCCGAAGCCCAACCATGTTCGGAGCTCAGACCCGAATGGAAGTCATATGCTGCCTGATGGTAGTGCCAGAGGCTACGCAGCGTCGCAGGCAACCAAGTAACACCCTCACCAGGGTTTTCCACGGCCCACTGGCGGTAACGGCCTCCTGCGGTGATCAGCCACCCGGTCCACGTGGCCAGGTAGGTCAGGAGCACTACCGGCATCATGGTCACGAAGGAGTAGATACCATCACGTGTGAATGCGGCAGACTGCCAACGCTGGATTCCCGCGGTACGTCGCGCGCCAAAGTCCCACAACACTGCCATGAGACAGAACACCGCAACGAAGGCTAAGGCCGACCATTTGATACCTACCGCGCCACCGAGCATGAGAGCTGCGACTAAACGCCACGGCCGCCACCAAAGCATGGGGCCAAGATCCAGCAAAAATTCATCGGGTCGGTTCCCTAAAGGAACCGAGAGTTTTTTGGCCAATTGGGTACGCCCGTGGACCCGGTCTTTGAGCAGTGCGTAAAAAGCAGCGAGCACGAAGAACATCAAGAAGATGTCCAACAATGCCGTGCGCGACATGACAATTGAGTGTCCATCGATAGCGATCAACAGCCCCGCGATACCTGCTAACAGGTGTGACCCGAACAGCAACCGTGCACAGAGTGTGGTCAAAAGCACCGCGAGCGTACCAAATAATGCGGTGGCAAAACGCCAACCAAACCCGTCAAATTCCCCAAAAGCCATCATGCCAAAGGCGATGAGCCATTTACCTAGGGGCGGGTGCACCACAAAGGAAGCGGTGTCTTTGAGTTGTGGGTCTCCTGCAACAAACTGGTCATTGCTATCGTCCACCCATTCCATTTCATAACCGAAATGCATCAATGAGTAGGCGTCCTTGACATAGTAAGTCTCGTCAAAGATCAACATATTCGGGTGGGACAGATGCACGAACCGCAACAAGCCGCCGATGATTGTCACCACCAGCGGCACAATCCACATCAACGCACCCGAGGGTGCTGCCACCGGTAATAACCGTTGTTTCAGGCTCTCAAAGGTGAAGGCAACGCGCGCAGAGCGCACGTGGCCGGTGTCTGGGGTCTTTGCTGCAGTGGTGCTCATCGTTGTTCATGCTACCGGCGTAACCACCAGAATGTGTGCTTTTGGTACTTCGCGTAGGCTAAAGGGTGTGCAGAATTCAGACGAAGAGGGCGTAATCGTCCTGGGCGCCACCCCAATAGGCAACTTGTCAGATGCATCCCCGCGGCTACGCGAGATCATGCAAAGCGCAGATGTGATCGCCGCGGAGGACACTCGCAACTTCCATCACTTGGCGCACGCGCTGGGAATCAAACCCTCAGGGCGAGTAATGAGCCTGCATGAACACAATGAGGCGCATAAGCTCGGCGAGGTCATCGAATTGGCCCGCCAAGGCTCCACAGTGCTTGTGGTCTCCGATGCCGGCATGCCAGCAGTCTCAGATCCGGGATACCCGTTGGTGGCAGCGGCAATGCAAGAGGGCATCCGAGTGACGGCGGTACCGGGCCCCTCTGCGGTATTAACCGCGTTGGCTCTCTCCGGGCTTCCCACCGGACGGTTCACCTTTGAAGGATTCTTGCCGCGTAAAGCGGGAGAACGACGTAAACGTCTGAACGCCTTGCTGCATGAGGAGCGCACCATGGTGTTCTTCGAATCCCCTCACCGAGTCGCTGAATTTTTGGGCTCTGCCGTCGAGGTTTTCGGCGCCCAACGCCAGGCCGCCGTGGCACGCGAGCTCACTAAAAAGTTCGAAGAGGTGCGCCGCGATGAACTTGGTGTACTCAAAGTCTGGGCAGATGAAGGGGTGCGCGGTGAGATTGTGGTGGTAATTTCGGGAGCTTCTGCTCCTCAAGCTCCTTCCATTGATGATTTACTTCCTCAGGTATCTGCACTGATTGGCGAAGGGATGCGGATGAAACAAGCGGTCGCTGAAGTAGCCGAGTCCGCTGGCGTGAAGAAGCGCGAGCTGTATGAAGCGGTCCTTGCCGAACGTCATGAAGCGAAAAAATAGCCGCAATCATTTAGGCTGAATGCACAATGAAACAACCAAGTTGTAGTGCACCGGGCGATATACAGTCCGTTGGATCCAGCACTAGCGTTGTGATCAACGAAGATTTTTTTCATTTACGAATTTCAGGAGAACCGCGTTATGTCGATTACCGCTGAGCGCGAAGCAGAACTGCTCGCCAAGGTACCTACCGGATTACTTATTAACGGTGAATGGCGAGATTCCTCAGACGGCAGCACCTTTGACGTGTTGGACCCTGCCACCGGTGAAAAGCTGGCGACGCTGGCTAGTGCTACCAGTGAAGACGCGCTAGCTGCTTTGGACGCGGCAGATGCCGTACAGGCCGAATGGGCTTTGACCGCGCCACGTGAACGCGCCGAAATCCTGCGCCGCGGTTTTGACCTGGTCACCTCGCGTGCCGATGATTTTGCGCTATTAATGAGCCTTGAAATGGGTAAGCCACTGGCCGAGGCCCGCGGCGAGGTTACCTATGGCGCCGAATTCCTGCGCTGGTTCTCCGAAGAGACCGTGCGCCACTACGGCCGCTACATCACCTCTCCAGAAGGCAAAAATAAGCTTCTGGTGCACCACAAGCCGGTAGGCCCGTGCCTGCTAATCACCCCGTGGAACTTCCCACTGGCTATGGCAACTCGCAAGGTCGGCCCGGCCATTGCTGCCGGTTGCACCATGGTGCTCAAACCAGCGAAGCTCACCCCGCTGACCACCCAGCTTTTCGCAGCAACCATGATGGAAGCTGGTCTTCCAGCAGGCGTGCTCAACGTGGTGTCGGGTGCTTCTGCTTCGAAGATCTCCGGACCATTGATGAAAGATAGCCGTCTGCGTAAAGTCTCCTTCACCGGCTCCACCCCAGTGGGTAAGCAGTTAATGAAGGATGCTACGGAGAATGTTCTGCGCACCTCGATGGAATTGGGCGGTAACGCACCATTCCTGGTCTTTGAGGATGCAGACCTCGACGCAGCGGTTGAAGGCGCCATGGCTGCGAAGATGCGCAACATGGGCGAGGCCTGCACCGCGGCTAACCGATTCTTAGTGCACGAGGACGTTGCCGAGGAATTCACCGCAAAGTTCGCAGCAGCTATGAAGACCCTGAAGCCAGGCCGAGGCACCGACCCAAGCTCCACCGTGGGCCCACTGGTTGAGGAAAAGGCACGCGACGAAGTCCACGCACTGGTTGAAGCTGCAATCGCCGATGGCGCAACCGCCGTTACCGGTGGCGCCCCGGTGGATGGCCCTGGCTACTTCTACCAGCCAACCGTGTTGGCCAATGTGGCTAATGATGCCAAGATCCTCACACAGGAGATCTTCGGCCCGGTTGCCCCGGTGACCACGTTTAAGGATGAAGCCGACGCAATTCGTCTGGCCAACGCCAGCGAGTACGGTCTGGCATCATACATTTACTCGCGTGACTTCAACCGGATGTTCCGCGTCTCGGAGCAGATTGAGTTTGGTCTGGTTGGCTTTAACGCTGGGGTCATCTCCAACGCTGCAGCACCATTCGGTGGCGTGAAGCAGTCCGGATTGGGCCGCGAAGGCGGCGCCGAAGGACTGGGCGAATACACCACCGTGCAGTACATCGGTATTGCCGATCCATACGCACCGGTAAAGTAATACCAACGCAAGACTAACCGCTGAGCTCAGCGGTAGGACAGTAAGCTGTGGCCCCAACATCTGACTAGATGTTGGGGCCACAGCTTTTACATTGGATAACTCAGCGAACTGTTTGAGCCGACGCCACCTGACGTAACCGCCGCTGACGTAATGACGCAGGGAAACAGAAGCCCAGCATGCGTTTGCCGAGCGGAAGCTCATGGTGTAACTGTGTGCGCACCTGCGCTAACGCCTCGACGAAAGCCGGTGTATCTTCTGGATCTGGGTGCCGCTGAGCGTAAAAGCTCGCTTCGATGACCGACCTCAGCAGTTGCAATTGCTGGCCGTGCTGCGGGTGAGTGGAGCTCAGGCGTCTGGTGTAGTCGCCAACCGATTCATGTTCTGTAGCGGGGGTGCCCGTATCGGCACCGACCGCACACAATTCATCCCATAGTGCTTGGGCAGCTGATTGACCGCCAACTCTGACCCGATCTATTCGGCGGTGACGCAAACGTGTGCGCTGCCAAGGGATAGCCGCAAGAATAAGCGCGATGATCAGCAGGCCGGCGAAAATAAACCAACCATAATCCTGCGCCGTATCTGCCATGGGCTCCTCGACGTTGGCTCCCGGGCTTTCTTGGGTTTCGGGATCATCCACGGTCGGAGCGCCTGTCGGGTTCTGTTCCTCGGGTACTTCAGCCGGCGGCTGACTGGAAGTGGGCTCCGGGGCATAATCTGGGGCTTGGCCTTGCCCGGGGGTAGGTTCAAAAGGTACCCAGCCGATACCTGGCAGGAATAGTTCCGGCCAGGCGTGGGCCTGCTGCCCGGTCACCTCAAATTTGGTCAGCTCTGTATCTGCCGGAAGTCCGTTCCCTGCGAAGCCCGGCAGATCTCCAGCCTCCAGTGTTTCTCCCGTAGGCTCACCCGGCGCATATCCGACAACGATGCGTGAGGGGATTCCCGCGGCCCGAGCCAGTAGGGCCATCGTGGACGCAAAATGCACGCAGTAGCCTTGACGGCGTTCTAAGAATGCCTTGACCACCTGACGGTTGGCTCCGTCATAGCCTTCGCGTAGGGGAGTACGTTCGGAATACCCAAAAGTTGCCGAGCGCAGGAAATCTTGAATCGCAACGGCAATGTCAAAATCATTGGTCGGCGGTCCCTGGAGTGGTTCGTAAGCCTCCGCGAGAGTGCGTTGAAGTAACTGGCCGAACTGTCCATCCAAATCTTCTGGCATTGACAGGTACACGTCATCGATCTCTGACTGCATGCCGTCGCCGTAGTAGCCAAGGCTACGCGCGATCTGCGGACTCAAATTCATTTGTGTGTGCCCGACAGTCACCTCTTCGGTGTTTGTTAACGCGTCACCGCCAAGTCGCGCCACAGAAGTTTCCTTGGTCCAATTCCACGGGCCATTAATGCCGGAAATGAAAAAACTTCGATCCGGTATCGGCAGACTCGGACTGCTCACCCGGTCGTTCCAGCGTAGTTGGGTGACCTGTGCGCTGCCGTTAAAAACATCGGAGTCCGTGTCCATGGCGGTGTCACCAAAGTAAGCCGATTTCAGTAGCCCCTCGTCCGGTTCCCACCGGGTGGCGCTTAGATCCTCGATCACCGAGGTACGCAGATATACCGGCTCGTTAGAGGTCGTCAGGTAGCTAAAAGCCACGGAGCCATTATTTGCTCGCAGGTCTCGTCCGAGATTCAGCAATGGATCGACGTTACTTGCTAGAAGGTCTCCTGAGGGCCGAGTACCTTCAGGGAGCATGCCTTTGCGAAACCCCGGCATGAACGCACTGCTAAGTACCATCACCAAGGCGCAGACCATCGCGGTGAGCAACAAAATATTCAACTGACGTTTGGAAGGAAGCCCGGGGCCCGTACCCTTCGCCGGAAAGATGTAGGGGAGTAACGCAAAATAACCGAGCAGCGCGAGTATCAGCAGAACCACATACCCGATCCCGGCGCCCTCTTGTTTGAACAAGGAAGCGATCACCGGTGCAAAAGATATCGGTAAGAGCACTAACGGTGCCAAACGTCTGAAGGTCGCCAAAACCTCCACCATGACGCTGAGTAAGACCGCAAGCAGCAACAGTACAAACTCGACATAACGTGAGTAAGCAACCGGTGGAACCTGCGTGGAGAACTGCAACGTGCCCTCGGAAAGCACCGCGCCGAACCAATCAAAAAGACCCAACCCCGGGATGGTGGTGCGCATGGTTGGATGCAAAAATACCGCACCACCAGCAATGAGCACTGCAACCGGTAGCGCAAGCCAGCGCACCCGATGCACCCCACGGAGCAATCCGGCACAGAAATGAATTAAAAAGACCGGCCAAATCAGCGCCTGCAACCAAGCAGCACCTTGAACCACACCACTAAGCGACGCGAAACCCGCGAGCATTGCGAGCGCTAAGGTGCTGGCAGCAAGTAAACGCGCAGTGAGATTATTTGTCGCCTCCGGGACCACAGGCTCTTTCGCCTTCGGCGGTGGGCTCGAAGCAGGAATGTCAGTGATCGTGGCGCTCATGAGCGGGACCATAAGTCGTCAATATTTGTGTTGGCTGCCAGGCAGTGCACCTTCCAACCGGTGTGCGACAGAATATGTTGCATTTCTTGGTAGCGCTCCGGGTGAGAAACGAGAAGGAATAGTTCTACATGTCTGACCGACCGTGAAAGTGTTGCTAGCCAAGCAGCCTGCGTGCTGTGAATTTCCCCAAGAATCATGATGACCGGTTCATCAGGCAATCCCTGCAGTAACTTGCGAAGTTCTTCGCCCAAGATCTCAGCTCCTGGGACGACGGTGCTCGGCGCCCTTAAGGACATCTGCGCGCTCGCCGAGTGAAAGTCTTCAAATCCACTGCGCGCGGAAGCCCCGGACAGTGAGGCGCTGGTAGCGTCTAAGAGTTGCTCGCCGGACAAATCTCGAAAGAGCAGCTGATAGCCGTTGGACGCGTAACGCTGACCGATGCTGCACGCTAGGCTCAATGCTGTTTCGAAGCGGCGGCTGCTTTGAAGTGCGGGCTTCTCACCCTGCGGAATGCTTAGCCGTAGATCTGCGCCGTTGCTGTGCCAGTGTTCAAAGGTTCGGTCTAAGACCAACAGCGCTTGGGCTGTGGCCACATGGTTTTCTTGGCGGACCATGAGTTTTCCTTGGCGGGCGGTAGCCTTCCAATGCACCTGGCGAATTGAGTCACCCTGCTGGTATTCACGGGTGGCCACATCGTAGTAGTCGGCGGTGGTGCTGCGGGAGAAACGAGCATCGCCGGTGAGCATCTTTTCACCCAGTGCGGCAAAGCGTTCCAACGGGTGGATTTGGGCACAGACGGGTATCGGCGTGGCCTGACCGGTGTCGACCAGACCGTAGATCAGGCCTAAAGGGTCTGCCAAGATCTGTTTTGCTGGACCCACCAGGTGGAAGCCTCGGTTGCGGAAGACCAATTCGTAGGTGCTTCCACCGGGACCGGTAAATTCTGGGCCCGGTCCGAATTCCTCTGGTAGCCCCTCTTGAACGGTGGCCTGATCCGCGCAACTTAGTTGCACTCTGGTGATGTCTCCAACTACCGGGTTTGGGCTGAGCAGCGTGCGCGTCAGGGTGGAAGAATTTCGCAAACGCAATACCAACAACCAACTAACCAGAACCAAGGCAATGAGCCCGGTTCCGAGAGCCATCATTTCGTGACGTCCCAGAATGTAGGCAAGAAAAATGAGAGCGGCCCCGCCCAATACGGTGCACCAACCACGCCGGGTGAGTAAGTCCAGGCGGAACTTTTTTAAGTTTTGTGGTGCCGAGACGGTACGCGCCCACGACAGTGAGTCTTTGGAATCGAACCGTGGTATCTGAGCCATGAGAAAACTCAGCTATCCGACAGGTGTAGTGGACACGAGATCTTGGATCAATGCCAGCGGTTCCACACCCTCTGATAATGCCCTGCGGGTGAGGATCAGACGGTGGGACAAAATCATCGGTGCTACTGCTCGCACGTCTTCGGGCAGAACATGGTCGCGTCCGTTAATAGCAGCATGGGATTTTGCGGCTCGAACCCACTGCACGAGTGCTCGGGGTGATGCGCCGAGGGAAATATATGGGTGTTCACGGGTGGCACGGCCCAAATCGACGATATAGCTGCTCAGCCGCTGGGTAACGGTAACCTGTTTTACTTGCTCAATCATCTGATGAAGCTGATCAAGTTCGAGAACTGGGGTGAGCGCATCTAGCGGTTCGGAGATGTGATGGGTGGAAAGCATTGAGATTTCCGCTTCCCTGTCGGGGTAGCCCAATGAAATCCGACCCATAAATCTGTCTCGTTGCGCCTCGGGCAACGCGAAGGTTCCTTCGGAATCGATTGGGTTTTGCGTAGCTACGACCATAAATGGTTTTTGCAGCGGATGGGTGATGGAATCGACCGTTACCTGTTGTTCTTCCATGCATTCAAGCAGCGCGGATTGCGTCTTGGCGTTGGCACGGTTGATCTCGTCTGCGATTACGATATTTGCGAAAATGGGGCCCGGGTGAAAAGTGAACTTATGATCCTGCGGGGAGAACACCGAAACTCCGGTGACGTCGCTAGGTAATAGGTCCGGGGTGAACTGAATTCGATGCACGCTTCCATTAACACTACGCGCCAGTGATTTGGCGAGCATCGTTTTGCCAACCCCGGGCACGTCCTCCAGCAGCAGATGGCCCTGGGCAAGCAGCACCACGATGGTGTTCGTAATCGCCTCCGGTTTGCCGGTGATGACTTCTTGAATTGCATCAAACATCCGCTGGTAATTCGACCTAAAGGTCGAATCAACTGAGGGCAGTGTTGGGTGGGCACTCATGCGCATCCTCCTGGCTGGGCAACTTATCGTGCCGAGGTTGTCGTTGACACGCCAAGCGATTTCCATAGCTTGTGTTCACATCATATGGGGTTCTTTTCTCCACCAACAGCATCTTAATGTATTGATTCTTTGCTGCTAAGGCGGTGGTGGAAGAATTAGACCCAAGAACTGACAGCATTTTGATGAAAGATATCGGTGAGCAGATGAGCGATTCAGATTTTTCGGCAATTCCGGAGGGCTATCGTCCGCTCCCGGAGGGTGACAGCACACTGTTGAATGACCGTACCCGCTCACCTAAGAATGAAAAGGGCGGCAATAAAAGGAACACCCGCTATCCGGACGCACCGGAGCCTTTGCCGTATCCAGTGATTGATAACCACACTCATTTAGACTTCCGGGATGGTTCGCTCAACGTCACTGTGCAACAAGCGCTTGATGCTGCGGCTGCGGTGGGTGTCGAAGGGCTGATCCAAGTGGGGTGCGATGTTGAATCCTCACGCTTTGCGGTGCAAGCAGCAAAGGAATATCCAAATGTTCTGGCTGCTATTGCTATCCACCCCAATGATGCTGCCCGACTTGCCGAGGCTGGAGAACTTCAAACCGCAATCGAACAAATCGAGGCTTTGGCATCTGAAGAGCGGGTGCGGGCCATTGGTGAGACCGGCCTGGACTATTTCCGTACCGGAGAAGAAGGTCACCAAGCTCAGGAAGATTCCTTCCGTGAGCACCTGCGGATTGCGGTGGAGCATGGAAATGCCGTACAAATTCATGACCGTGACGCACACAGCGATGTAGTGCGAGTGCTCAAAGATGCGGTGTTACCAGAGCGCGTGGTCTTCCATTGCTTTTCGGGTGACGCAGAATTGGCGCGGATCTGCAATGACAACGGGTGGTACATGTCGTTCTCGGGAACTGTTACCTTCAAAAACTCGATTGACCTGCAGGAGGCCTTACGCTTAGCGGACCCACAGCTCCTGCTAGTGGAGACCGACGCACCATTTTTGACCCCTCACCCATTTAGGGGAAGGCCTAATGCGAGTTACATGATCCCGTATACGACTCGTTTTATGGCTGAGGCCCGAGCGATGGATCTCGCGCAGTTCTGTGAGCAGATTTCTCAGAATACCGGCGCAGTTTACGGAGAATTGTAGTACCGCCGGATGTGCTTTCGGCCATATAAAGGTTGCGCCAATTATTACAATTCGGTTACGGTTAACAGAATGCGTTGAGTTGCGAGCGCGCCTTCGTGTCGTTCGCACTATAAAGAGTTGCCCTATCGGCGGACCACGTCCTTTGGTCTGAAGGTCGAGCAAAGCCAACACCAAATTTTAGATTGGCGGAATTGTCCGCCAAGGTTGAGCAAGATGTACCGGGATCATCTCCTCGGCGTTCAACCTACAAACGATGGAGACCTCACTACCGTGATGCACTTGCTCAAAAAAAGCTGGGTCAAATATCTGGCCCAGGCCGTAGCTGTTGCTGTGGTTATCGCCGGAGCAGTATTTTATATTTCCGGCCAGAAGTCCGTGACTGTTGCCATCGATGGGCAGGATCAGAGCTTCACCACTCGCGCCGCTACCGTGCAGGCTGCCCTTGAGCAAGAAGGTATCAGTGTAGATGCTCGCGACGAGTTGAATGTTCCTGCGGACTCGGAACTTTCCGATGACCAGCGCATCGAGATCAACCGAAATAAGTCGGTTCAGGTCAGTATCGACGGAACAGACCGCGTTGTACACACCACCGGGATGACCGTGGCGGATGTAATGGACGAACTGAAGGTTGATGCGAAATCTGAGATTTCACTCGGTGAAGAGATTCAGCTTGTGAGCCTCAGCGAAGAAATCGAAATCATCACCCCCAAGGCCATCACGCTGGTTGCGGATAAGAAAAAGCAGAAGATTTCGACCACCGCGCAGACCGTCAAGGAACTACTTGACGAACAGAAGGTCACGCTAGATAAGGACGATGAGGTCAACGTTCAGATCGGTAAGGATACCGATAAGAACGCGAAGACCAGCACCAAGATCGAGGAAGATGCCAAGATCGAGGTCATTGAAGTTTCGGTGAAGACCTGGGATGAAACCCGAAAGATCGATTTTGAGACCGAGAAGGTCAAGGATTCGAAGCTTGAAAAGGGCAAGACCAAGGTAAAGACCGAGGGTGAGAAGGGTGAACGAGAACTCACTCTTCGCCAAGAAACTCGAAACGGCAAAAAGGGCGAGGAAGAAGTCCTGAAGTCGAAGGTCACCAAGAAACCGGTCGCCGAGATCATCAAGGTTGGTACCAAGAAGGAAGAATCGAAGTCGGATTCTAAGAGCTCTGATTCTAAGTCAAAGGCACCAACCGGAAGTATCTCCTCCACATGGGCAGCCTTGGCCAAGTGCGAGTCGGGTGGCAACTGGTCAATCAACACCGGTAATGGTTACTACGGTGGCCTACAGTTCTCCGCTTCCTCATGGCGTGGAGCCGGCGGTACAAAGTACGCGCCGTTGCCACACCAGGCAAGTGCCCAGGAGCAGATTGCAACCGCAGAGAAGCTACGCGCTAACGGCGGATGGGGTCACTGGCCACACTGCTCGTCCAAGCTTGGACTGCGCTAAGCCCTGAAATAACTTTTGACGCGACGCGTCCACCCTCACCGGGGTGGGCGCGTCGCGTCGCGTTCGCAGTGCTCGCGGACTGAACTAGAATTGTAGCTGTGATGTCTAAGGAATCTTTGCCACTGCTTGGGGCTACCGAAATCCGTCGACTGGCCGAGGAACTTGGGATTCGTCCCACTAAAACTCTCGGGCAGAACTTTGTGATTGATGGAAACACGATCCGCAGGATCGTAGCCACCGCGAATGTCTCGCCAGACGAGACAGTTCTTGAGGTCGGTCCGGGCCTCGGTTCGTTGACCCTCGGCATCATGGACGCCGCCGCAAAGGTGGTGGCAGTCGAGATCGATCCGCCGCTTGCTAAACGGTTGCCACAGACCATAGCGGAAATGCGCCCGGGCCGTGAGGAAGACCTAACGGTGATCCTCAACGATGCCATGAAGATCAGCGAACTTCCCGGAAACCCAACCGCGTTGGTTGCCAACTTGCCATATAACGTCGCGGTGCCTGTGGTGCTGCACCTGATGGAACACTTTGAATCCATCAAACACGGTCTGGTAATGGTCCAAGACGAGGTTGCAGACCGAATGTGCGCTGCGCCCGGTAATAAGACCTACGGCGTCCCTTCGGTGAAGGGCGCCTGGTATGGCACCATGCGCAAAGCTGGCGTCATTGGTATGAACGTCTTTTGGCCAGCACCTAAGATTCATTCTGGACTGGTGGCTTTCACCCGCGATAAAGACCGCAGTGAAGCGCCAGACCGCAAAGAAGTTTTTGCCATTATTGATGCGGCTTTTGCCCAACGTCGCAAGACTTTGCGTGCTGCGTTGTCTGGCTGGGCAGGTTCAGGTGCTCGCGCCGAACAAATTTTGCTGGCCGCGGGTATTGATCCGAAGGAACGTGGCGAGAAGCTGGACGTTGAAGGCTTCATCTTGATCGCTCGGGCCGCCCACACAGTGCCGGCGCTAGAAAAGACCGAAAAATAATAATGGTCAAACAACGTGTCATCACTACTGCCCCAGGGAAGATCAACTGTTACTTCCGGGTGGGACCGCCTCGTGAAGATGGCTACCACGAGGTCGCTAGCCTCTATGTGGCGGTCTCCTTGCTGGAGCAGATTGAAGCGACGCTGCGTGAAGACGGCGAATTACAGCTGAGCCTTGAACCTGGTTCTCCTGTGGTCTCTGATCCTGATAATTTCCCGTTGGGCCCAAACAACCTAGTGTGGAAAGCTGCGCAGCTTCTGCGCGAGCATACCGGGTGCACTTTGGGAGCTAATCTGCACATCACCAAACGCGTTCCCATTGCCGGGGGTATGGGTGGTGGTTCCGCAGATGCGGCAGCCGCATTGGTGGCTTGCAATGAGTTGTGGGGGACCGGGCTAGACCGCGAGGAACTTGGACGACTGGGAGCGCGACTAGGAGCCGACGTTCCCTTCGCCCTGATGGGTGGGGCCGCTATTGGTTTGGGTATCGGTGACCAGCTTGCCCCCTTGCTCACCCGAGCAAAAACTCAATGGGTATTGATTCCCGCAAGCTTTGGACTGTCTACTCCTCGGGTCTACTCGATGCTAGACCGATTGCGCGCAGGGCAAGACGTTGAGGTCCCGCAAGAGATAGATCCGCAGGTGATCAAGGCGCTGATGGCCTCAGATGCCGAAGCGCTGTCGCAATTGCTGGTCAATGATCTGACTCAAGCTTCGTTGGCTTTGGCTCCCGAGTTAGGAACTGTGCGAGACCTCGCCGAAGGCGCGGGAGCGCTGCGCGCAATGGTCTCCGGTTCGGGCCCAACTCTCGCGTTACTGGTGCGAGATTCAGACCATGCCCAGCAGGTGATGACGCAGCTTGGCGACGAGGTAGGCGTTGCTACACTGATGGTCACTGCCCCTGCTCCGGGCGCTCGGGTGGAACTTTCCGAGTAAAAGTCCAGAGCCTTGCCAGAGTATCGGGCTGACCCTAGAGTGATTCCAGAACCATAAAGTGAGCGTGGTTCATTTATTCGTTGCGGACGAAAGAATCACATGATCAATGGCCAGGTTTCTCATTGGTGGGAACAAATTGGGTTGCCCGCCGCCCGCCCAACGCTGAACGAATCGCTCGAAGTTGATGTAGCGATCGTAGGCGCTGGATTTACCGGTCTATGGACCGCTTATTATTTGAAGCAGGCGGATCCATCCCTGCGAATCGCAATTTTGGAACAACGGCACGTTGGTTATGGTGCCTCGGGACGGAACGGTGGTTGGTTAACCAACACTATTACCGGCGGGCGCGAACAATATCTCAAATCCCATGGCCGTCAGGCGGCTACAGACTTTCAGTTGACTATGAACCGAACCGTCGCTGAAGTGATCCGGGTCTGCCAGTCTGAGCAAATCGAGGCAGATATCTTGCCTGGTGGTGAATTTGAAGTCGCCTACAACGCAGCACAATTTACCCGACTGCGTGAATTCGTCAAGGACGAAAATTCCTGGGAACACACCGACGTACAACTGCTGACGCAAAGTGATGCAACAGAGAGAATCGGTGTGGAAGGTGCTCTGGGTGCTGCCTGGCATCCGCATGCCGCACGGATTCAGCCGGCGAAACTGGTCAGTGGCTTAGCGCGGGTAGTCGAGTCTCTTGGCATAGAAATTTATGAGAATACCCTTGTGACCGAAATTCGACCCCATCAACTAGATTTTGTGGGCGGTCAGGTGACTGCGGAATTTGTCATCCGAGCGACAGAGGGTTTTACTGCCGGGCTCAAGGGGCATAAGCGGCTCTGGCTTCCGATGAATTCGTCAATGATCGCCACCGAGCCTTTAGGGGCAGATTTTTGGGATGAAGTGAACTGGAGCCAAGGCGAAGTACTTGGCGACTTCGCCCACGTTTACATGTACGCGCAACGCACGGCGGATGACCGCATTGCCATCGGCGGGCGCGGCGTCCCATACAAATATGGTTCCCGCACGGATCTTGATGGCCAGACGCCAGAAGCGAGCGTTAAAGGGTTACAAGAAATTTTGCATACTCTCTTCCCGCAAACACGGCTTACCAATATCGATCATGCCTGGTCCGGGGTGCTTGAGGTTCCGCGTGATTGGGCGGCAACTGTTGGGCTCGATTCACACAGCGGAATCGCGTGGGCAGGAGGATATGTGGGCACCGGGGTGGCCACCACTAATCTTGCGGGTCGTACCTTGCGAGACTTGGTGTTAGGGCGGAATTCTGACCTAGTTGACCTGCCGTGGGTAAACCATCAAGCAAGACTATGGGAACCCGAACCTTTGCGATGGATTGCCACAAAAGGGCTCTATGCCGCATATGGGCTGGCGGACCGGCAAGAGGCTAAAGGTAGTTCGCATACTTCGCCGATTGCTCATTTCGCGGATCTGGTGACAGGCAAGCGCTAAAGCATTGACCTCGCACTCTAGTCGTGTCAGGGTGCTACGAGCGGAACTGATCCCAGATCATGGACCGGGGTCTCATTGCTGCGCACTTTTTACCTAATCTTGTTGTCGCGGATGTGACCCGATCATTTATTTGCCGTCTCCCTATACCCTTAGGGGGTACTTGAAGTATACCCTCTAGGGGTATATGATCTAGGCGTAGGCAAGCTGGCGATCATTCGTCTCCAGTTGCTTAGGTTAGAACTCGTAAACGAAGAAATTACGAGCAAGATACGACGTGCGGAGGAAACTATGAGCTCCAACATCATTTTGAAAATTGACGGTTTGACCTGTGGGCACTGTGTCTCATCAGTCACTGAAGAGCTGCAGGAAATAGCCGGAGTTAGTACTGTCGAGGTTGACCTTGTTGTTGGCGGAACCTCTACTGCGACGGTTGCTACCGAGACGCAGGTGGAGAGCTCTGCATTCGAAGCAACTATTGCTGAAGCCGGATATAACCTCGTCTCTGTTGACGCCTAAAGGGTGGCCCCACGGGGCGAAGATCAGTGCGTTAATCCGCAGCCAGATGTGAGAAAGAAATGGAATCATGAGTAACGACACTGCATTCCCCGCTAACCAGCGCATAGTCGAGTTAGATATTCAGGGAATGACCTGTGCCTCTTGCGTGGGTCGAGTCGAGCGCAAACTGGGCAAGATTGAAGGCGTTGAAGCGTTGGTCAACTTGCCGTTGGAATCGGCGCGCATCACCGTTCCACAACACGTGAGCGACGAAATGTTGATCTCAACTGTGGAGTCGGCCGGTTATACGGCCAATCTCAAGGTTGATCAGTACGCGAAGCCATCGGTTCCAGTGCTGCATGACGGTGATCAAGACCTTTTTGAATCTCCGGCACAGCTTGAACCAATCCAAAAGAAGGCAACGTCAGCGGTCGGTGCGGAGCTGAAGAAACGGCTGATTGTAGCTGCCATCTTCACAACTCCACTATTTGTCATTTCCATGATTCCCGGTGCCCAATTTCCGCACTGGGGTTGGGTAGCGCTGGTCCTAGCCACGCCTGTCGCCTTCTGGTCGGCCTGGCCATTTCACCGAGCAACCGCAATAAATGCACGCCACTTCGCCTCCACCATGGATACCTTGGTGTCCATCGGTGTATTGGCCGCATACTTCTATTCGCTGTGGCAGTTGATTGCAGATCCTAATATCACCGCCCACACTGGCATGTCGATGAGCGAGCATGCCTTGTACTTTGAAACTGCCGGCGTGGTAGCGACTTTCCTGCTGCTTGGACGATGGTTGGAAGCACGCGCCAAAGCTCGCGCGGGTGACGCATTAAAAACGCTACTGGATCTGGGGGCCAAAGAAGCTACCCTGATCCGTGACGGAGTGGAAACGAAGGTTTCGGCCGCCACTCTGGTTCCCGGAGATGAGTTCATTGTGCGTCCAGGGGAGAAGATCGCCACAGACGGTTTTGTGGTCTCCGGGCACTCGGCGGTAGATACCGCGCTGGTGACTGGTGAATCGGTCCCCGTAGAAGTTGGCCCGGATGACACAGTCACTGGCGCTACGATCAACACCTCAGGTGCCCTAATTATTCGCGCTACCCGCGTGGGTAAGGACACCACACTGGCGCAAATGGGCCGCTTGGTCTCCGAGGCGCAGACCGGCAAGGCTCCGATTGCTCGACTGGCGGACAGGATCTCTTCGGTATTTGTACCTATTGTGCTGGTTATCGCTCTCGGCACCTTTGTCAGTTGGCTACTTGTTACCGGAGATATGGGCGCGGCTGTTGCTGCCTCCGTTGCGGTATTGGTGATCGCTTGCCCCTGTGCATTAGGTCTAGCAACTCCCATTGGATTGTTGGTCGGCACTGGGCGAGGAGCCCAGCTAGGTATCCTGATTCGTGGTCCGCAAGTTCTAGAGGACACACGTAAAGTCGACACGGTTCTGTTGGATAAGACCGGAACCGTCACCGAGGGAAACCTCGCAGTCAGCTCCACCAACGCGGCTGAAGGGTTTGCTGAAAGCACTGTTTTGGCACTGGCGGGTGCTGCCGAGTCCAACTCCGAGCACCCGATCGCCCGGGCTATTGTTGAGGCCGCAAAAGCTGAGGGTGACCTGTTGGGGTCAAGCGATTTCAGCGCGGCTGCTGGCGGAGGCGTTCGCGCCGTAGTTGACGGACAGACGGTGGTAGCAGGTCGCGTCAGCTGGTTAAAAGAGAATGGTATTGAGCTGACCGAGGGGCAACATGCGGACCTGGCCGCTGCCCAACAAGCTGGAGCTACCTCGATCATGGTCGGCGTTGATGGGGCCTTCGCGGGGTTGGTTAACTTGACCGATACGATCAAGGAATCCTCTGCGGCCGCTATCGCTAGGCTCAAGGATTTGGGACTGCGCCCGGTGCTGCTCACCGGTGACAATAGGGCGGTGGCCGAACTCGTGGCAGCCAAGGTGGGCATTGCGCCCGAAGATGTCTTTGCAGACGTCTTCCCCGAAGGGAAAGCCGAAGCCGTGCGTAAGCTCCAAGCGCAAGGCAAAGTTGTGGCCATGGTGGGTGACGGCGTTAATGACGCACCTGCCTTGGCTCAGGCTGACCTGGGCATCGCGATGGGATCCGGCACCGATGTGGCGATTGAGGCCGCGGACGTGACCATCATGGGCAACGATATCGATCAGGTGGCCCAGTCCATCGAACTTTCCCGCAAGACTCTGGGAACCATCAAGATGAACCTTTTCTGGGCGTTCATCTACAACACCGCCGGTATCCCGGTGGCAGCTCTGGGGTTCTTAAATCCGATGATTGCAGGCGCCGCCATGGCCGCCAGTTCCGTACTGGTTGTCGCCAACTCGCTGCGACTGCGTGGGTTTGGACGTAAGTGACGATTGCCGGTATTGGCGAACCGTAGTGAAAAGTGCCGGTTTTTTCCTAATGGGAAGAGACCGGCACTTTTTGTACTGGCAGACGGTATATCGGGAACCCGTGCGATGTATTGCTAAGCCAATGAAAGGAAGAGCTTTTCCATTTCGGCGCGGTCTACCGTGGGGTCATCTGACTCTAGGCATTTTTCTAAACCGGTAGCGATGATGGAGAAACCCGCTCGGTCGATGGCTTTCGACGCGGCGGAAAGTTGAGTGACTACCGCACGGCAGTCGCTACCTTCTTCGAGCATCCTAATGACAGCATTAAGTTGCCCCTGCGCTCTTTTGAGCCTGTTAATTGCAGGCTTCATGGTTTCTGTTTCTAACTGCATGGCGAACCTTTCCCAGCGTTGAAGTTTCTCTGATCTTATACCCCTAGGGGTTTATACGAGCTGTGATAGAGTTTGGGGTGATACCCCTAGGGGTATCATCAACGTGGTCCATGACTACTAACTCGTTGGTGAATGAAGTGCAGATTTTAGGGAGACAACAGATGTGCCGTGCTGCGAAATGCCGCAAATGCCAGAAAACCACCTGGGCCGGGTGTGGACAGCACGTGCAACAAGTCATGGCTCACGTGCCACGCAACGAACTATGCACTTGTGACCCGAAGGCACCTCAAGAATCCAAGCCGGGCAAGGGTTTCTTCGCACGGCTTTTCGGGCGATAGCGCCTGACGCACTTCATTGTGCCCTGCCCATCAACGGCCGGGACCGGTAGCCCTTCACGGCACAGTCTTGAATTAGGCAACTATCCGTCTAACAAGCTTGGAAAGCGGATCAGTCACAACGTGAGGCAAGTACAGACGCTCCGCTTCCGCTTAGTTCTGAGCAATACGATCCTCTCCCGGTCATCGCCATAAGCAACGCCAAAGTTGTGCCACGTACCGGTTGGCCTTGCCCAATGGTGATGCCACTGTCCAGGGCCTCCAGCTGCAAGCCCTTGACTCTCTTCTTGGCAACAACAACTTGATCGGTTCCCGCATAGTATCGAAGCAGTGAATTAAGAGTCTCCTGCGGGTAGGCGCGACGGAGCCCGAGCGGTTGTCGAATATCTTGGCCATGGACAACGATCTCGCCCAATAACGCCAACTTAGGAAGTGGGGGAGAGACTCTGCTACCAACGGTTGCGCGGAACCGGTTCAACGTATCGAGGGGACTGAAGCCAAGCTGTTCGCGTAAACGGTCTACCACTTGCTGGTCAAAATCGAAGCGAGCACGCAGGACACCGAGAAACCAGCGTGAACCGGATAAAGTCCCGCTGACTGTTAGATGAGCCAACACCTCACGTACCGTTAGCCCAGTGCAGAGGGACTCCGTTTGCCAAGCCTCCGCATCGATGGACGCTAATTGGTGAGCCAAAGCGGTGCGCTCGGTGTCGATCTCTTCCCAAATTCTGCTTCGATCCATACGGCCATGATCGCATGAATAGGGAAGTTCGGAGTGGGACTGGGTTTGCAGCTTCTGCTGTCAGGAATCCATACTTCTCCCGCCTGATGTTCTGCCTATTGTGGTAGTTCTTGCACTCACCATTAGAGTCATGCTGATCGGTCCCGAAAATTTAGGTATCCACGAGTTAAAGCTCCGAGAACCGAGGCGGATGCTATGAGTGCCCATCCATGTACGGAAAAGTCGCGGCGTCGATAGCTAGCGTTGTGTCGGAATTCGGAATTCGGAATTCGGAGTTCGGGGTTTGGATTTCTGTCAACCTGCATGACATGAGTTCGAGAATCGATGACAATAGTTGTTATGCCAGAACTTGCCAAGATCATCTCATTCCATGAACCGGCACCCCCTGAAGGTCAGTCTCCCTACTTACCTGGAACTGGACCACTTCAACACGTTGAGATTGCAGATTGGAGCCGGCAGTGGGCCGGGCAATTCCAGCTGCTTGCAAGGCAAATCAGGGACGTGCTGGGATGGCGCGCTCTGGTCATTGAACATGTCGGTTCCACGGCAGTGCGGGGACTTCCGGCGAAACCCATCATCGATATAGATCTGGTAGTTGCCGATCCGAATAAAGAACAGCTTTATATTCCGGCACTCGAAAGCGCTGGCTTCCAACTGGTTGTCCGCGAACCCTGGTGGTATGGGCATCGCGTCCTGCGGAACTCGGGTCCGGAATGCAACTTACATGTGTTCGGGTACGACAGCCCGGAGATCATCAAACATCGAATTTTCCGCGACTGGTTGCGCGAACACCCAAGCGAGAGAATTCTTTACGCCGAAGCGAAACGCGATGCCGCAGCGCGGGCTACTGAAGCGGGGGAACACACGATGCAGTACAACGCGCGCAAAGAAGCTGTCATCAGAGAAATTTATCAGCGAGCTTTCCTCGCCATGGGACTCGTGAAAAATTAGACCGGTCTTGTCTCAAAATTTCGGTAACCCATACCCCTTTTCGGAGCTGCTTCGAAAGCTGACAGCTGCTTGAGCCATACCGACATACTTCGTTCCTGGAGCAGGTCGGAGAAAATCTGCTATCAGCTCACCGTGTTCAGCTGAGAGGCGGATATTCTCCAGATCCCAATCAACTAACAACACGCAGGAACCCTTGCGGGAAGTCAGGTAGAACATGGTGTCACCCTGACTCAATGTTCCGTTCGTGTAACAGCTTCTGAATTGCTGATCGCATCATCAACCTGCTCGGCATATGCGGCAACAATTTGAGCTGTGGCATCCCACGATTGTTGAGGAGTAATTCTCCCCAAGACGGCCTGGTGGGGACACTGAAGGTTGCGGATCAGGTCGAAGCTATCCACGAATTCTTGCGGCTGATCAAGGCGCTGCACGTTTGGCTGCTTGCCTAACCACTTGAACAAGACCTGATGGAAGTGCTCGTTCTTTCCCTGAGTGGTAGGCCGGCCAAGCAAACCGGTGGTGGCTTGGACCCCTAAGGAAGCCACGTACCGGACAAGCTGAGCGGCCCATCCACCGTAGCGAGTGTGTCAAGGACGAACGTTGTCAGTCCGTTTACAACCGAGCTGTGCTTCCAGCATCGGAATAGTTTTACGAGATGTAGAAATACAGGGTTCGGTCTGGAATACTTAGGGGTGTGCAAAGATCTTCCCGCTCAACACGTGCTCTCAGAGGCACCGCCGCCGCGTTTTTCGCGACGTTCGTTTCTCTGACCTCCCACGTGCTCGCGGGAGGAGCTGTACCGGAAATCCTGAATGTCGCATTACCTTTATCGCTTTCGGTCCTCGTATGCATGTTGCTTAGCGGCAAAAGGTTCACGCTCTGGCGACTAGCTGGCATGGTTGGGTTCAGTCAGGTGATTTTCCATCTTCTGTTCTCGATGGGTGCCGGGCACTCCTCGATATCCACCGCTGAGCAAGCCCTGCATGCGCATCATGGAATGTCCATGACCGTCGATGTAACCACTTCAACTAACATTGCCGCCATGAGCCATGGTGACAACACCATGCTCCTGGCCCACCTTATGGCCGGCCTAGCTACAGTTCTCGTCCTGCACCGCAGTGAACAACTCTTCATTGTGGCCTCTGACATCGTTGATCTGTTCACCTGGAAACTGCTATGGCAGCTCGTTAAATTCGTCTATCAGCCGGTTTGCCCAGGGCCAGTTCCTACCGAACCGCGCGAAATCCCCGTATACACGGTGGCCGTGTATGCAACGTCTGTCGTTCGCAGAGGACCACCGGCACTAACAACGGTGTAAGGCCACCCTTGCGTACGACATACGGTCTGTGACCCGTTCCGCTCCCACTTTCTAGTGAACCGGCGGGTTATTTTTAATGCCCTTCAATGGATGATTTGCTGATTCTTCTCCTCTAGCACGGCCCCGATACGTACTTGGGCCGCAACGATTCTCGCTCTAGCCACCAGCGACATGAGCTGGTATTTCTAGAGCCTCGCGGACCAGCCGAGGGGCGTATGCCGAAGGTTCTTACATCGCACTTTTACACGGCCTCTTGATCAAGGCCGCTCTTGTACTTTGCTGTGCCCAGCGCCAGATGCCTTACCAACCTGTGGGCATCTCCCTGGTTTGCAACTGCGCAGCACCACTGCTTTGAAGCACCCTACTGGCGCTTCCCTCATTTTCTTAGGAAAAACCGTGAAAACCTCTTTTGTCCTGCCCAGCATTGCCCTGTCCTCTGCCGTATTAATCGCCTTGGCAGGTTGCGCTGCCAATCCCGCTGAAAACAGCAGTTCCACCCCGGCCGGTGCCTCCATCACAATGACCGATCCGTGGGTGAAAGCTGCCGATGAAGGAATGTCCGCAGGATTCGGCACCATCGAAAACACCGGAGATCAAGATGTTACTGTCACCTCGGTGACCAGTCCCGCCTCCACTGATTTGGAACTACACGAAACCGTGGCTAACGAATCCGGAGCCATGGTGATGCGTGAAAAGACTGGTGGTTTCACCATCGCAGCCCACAGTGAATTACACCTGGAGCCAGGAGGGAATCACATCATGCTCATGGATCTGACCGAACCGCTGCAACCCGGCAGTGAGGTGCGTATGACCCTGACATTCTCTGATGAGTCCACCTTTGATATCACCGCGCCGGTGAAGGACTTCGCAGGAGCGAATGAAAACTATGAAGGCTCCGAGCACGAGGGCATGGAGCATAACGAGATGAAGATGGATGACTCGGCTTCGGAAAGCGCTCACGATCACTAATGCCCCATGCAAAGACATCCACCACGTCACGCCCTAGCCGGCGAGGGGTACTGTTCGGCGGGGCCGCCGCAGGCCTAGGGGCGATTGCTGCTCTCGGGATCGATTCGCTGACCAGCACTGCTGCGCCGGCTGGTGCTTCGGAGCCACTGCACGGCCACACCATGATTCCCTTCTACGGTGCCCATCAAGCAGGGATCACCACCGAGCCTCAAACCCACGCGACCTACATCGCATTGAACCTGCGTGACGCTCTTGACTGTGAGTCCCTAGGCCGCCTGCTGCGCTTACTCAGTGACGACGCGGCAAGGCTGGCTCAAGGCCAAGCAGCCTTGGCAGACACCGAACCTGAACTGGGCGCGGTTCCCGCACGACTGACCGTGACCTTCGGATTCGGACCGAAGCTCGTGGAACTTGCCGGGTCTTCCGCTACAGCGATCCAGCCGTTACAGAAGTTCACCATCGATCAGCTTGAAGAGAGTTGGAATGATGGGGACCTGCTGCTGCATATCGCTTCCGACGATCCTCTAACCGTTGCCCATGCTCAGCGGATGCTGCTCAAGGATGCCCGCCGGTATGCTTCGGTGAAATGGGTGCAAACCGGGTTCCGCCGCGCCCGGGGATCCGAAACCAGTGGCACCACAATGCGCAACCTGTTCGGACAAATCGATGGAACCGTCAACCCCTCAACCGAGACTGAGGACTTCAATACTCTGGTGTGGAACGCGGATGGGAGCACCACCATGGTGATTCGACGTATCCGCATGGACGTTGATACTTGGGATGAGGTGGACCGCTCTGGCAGGGAGTTCAGTGTGGGCCGAACCTTGGCAAATGGGGCACCGACCACTGGAACCAAGGAACATGATGAGCCTGATTTTGAGGCGACTGATGCCCTGGGACTGACCGTTATCGCCGCTCATTCGCATATTCGACGAGCCCGCTCGGAGAACACCACTGAGCGGATTTTCCGCCGCGGATACAACTACGATGACCTACCCAGCGGGAGCGAGATCTCCAATTCGGGGCTGATCTTCGTGTCCTACCAAAAGAGCGTGACTAAGCAATATGCCCCGATGCAACAGCGCTTAGCGGACCTTGACGCGCTGAACCAATGGACTACACCCATAGGCTCCGCCGTTTTTCTTATCCCACCGGGATGCGCTGAAGGAGGGTTCATCGGTGAAACCCTCTTCATGGCCTAGTCATTCGCACTCTTCATACTTTTATCTCAAGGATCTTTCATGACGCTTCTGGAAACCACGACCCCAGAACCACAACGGCCCTCCACCCCGCCACGGACTGCCCGCAAAGGCTGGTTCGGGCAACTACTACTTCGGCTGCATTTCTACGCAGGAATCTTCATCGGCCCGTTCATCCTCGTGGCTGCCGTCAGCGGTGCCTTGTATGCGATTACGCCGCAGATCGAACAAGCTGTCTACACCAAGGAGCTTCACGCGCCCGTTGCTGATTCCTACTTGCCGCTGGCTGATCAAGTGGAGACAGCCAATACCTATATGGGAGGTGGTGACGCGCTGGTGGCGGTCCGCCCGGCACCAAATCCCGGAGACACCACCAGGGTGATGTATGCCGATGAGAACCTTGGCGCCAGCGAAACCAGAGCCATTTTCGTTGACCCTGCTACCGCCGAAATCCGTGGAGACCTCACCGTCTATGGGACCAGCGGCGCCCTGCCGATGAGAACCTGGATTGACCAGTTGCACCGCAACCTGCAGCTTGGTGAACCAGGGCGCCTGTATAGCGAACTGGCAGCCTCTTGGCTTGGCATCATCGCCCTTGCTGGATTGGGTTTGTGGATCTTGAGGATCAAGCGAACCAAACGTAAAAAGGATCTTATCCGCCCCAATATCAAAGCCACCGGCTATCGTCGCCTGGCCAGCTGGCATGGATCCCTTGGCATCTGGGTCTTGCTTGGCGCCTTCTTCCTTTCGGCTACCGGTATCACCTGGTCGACCTATGGCGGAGCGAACGTCAGTGAGCTGCGTACCGCACTGAACTGGAGTACCCCCTCGGTGGCCACAGATTTATCTGCCGCTGAGGATAGCCCAGGGGATGAGCATGCCCACCACCACGGGGCCGCCACTGCCCCCACCGGTGAGTCGGTAAACCCGGCAGCTTTCGACACCATGCTCTCCATCGCCCGGGAAAGCAACGTCAACACCGGGCTGGTCGAGATCAGGCCCCCTGCAGCGGAAGGGAAAGCATGGGTGGTCCAGGAAATACAGCGGTCCTACCCCACTGAGGTTGATGCAACCTCTATGAACGGTCAAACATTAGAAGTTGTTGACCGGGTTGATTTTAAGGACTTCAGCCTCACTGCGAAACTCTCGCGCTGGGGAATCGACATACATATGGGTTCCATGTTCGGACTCCCCAACCAGATCTTGTTGTTCCTTATCGCATCCGCTATCGCCACTATGGTGGTGCTGGGGTATGTGATGTGGTGGAAGCGCCGCCCAACAAAGAATCCCACACGACGCATGGGCAAAACACCTGCCCGCGGCGGGGTGACACGCGCCCCATGGTGGGGGATTCTTCTGGTGTTGTTTGCGGCCGTGACTGTGGGGTCTTTTCTACCGCTCATGGGGATCAGCCTTGCAGTGTTCCTCGTTATTGATGTGATTCTTGGCTGGGTGCAACGAGCTAAAACTCAATATCTAACTACCGAGTAAGCAATGGATTGCAACCATGTTTGAGTCGTGCCCTCCGTTTCATATTCGGAGGGTACGACTGTTCCAAATAGCGGTGGTTTTTGGTGTCCCGTATAAGGCCCCTTCACCGGGCATTTTCTCGGGCGGGGTATATGGGAATCTGAAATCTTTGAAAACTCGGAGTTTCGAAAATTTACCAAGTCAACGGATCTAGTGTCCCGTATAACGACCGGCATATGGGACACTTGAATTTTCATCTCTGTCACGCAGTATTAGATCCGCGCTTCTGGCAGGATTGGGTCATGGATAACATTTTCCCAAGCATCCCCTTCCGTCCCGAATCACGCGATTGGATTCTTCGGCTTACCAATCCGATACTGAGATACCCTTGCAATAATGTCCGTTTGAAGGGGTATGAAAATGAGTATTCGCAGGATTTTCTCCGGAGCCATTTGTATCGGCTTATTGTTGCCACTCGGCGCATGTTCATCGCACACCGGGATTCGGGCGTTGGAGACACAGAGCACGCCGGCCGACGTCCTGCCTACGGGAGTTGAGCTCGACGACACTGTTGACGCGGAAAGTTCACGACTTCTGACAACCCACAAACAGGTACGATATTTTGCTGCTGCGTCCCATGATTCTTCGGTAGGTTGCATAATTGTCGTTCCACCAGGAACAGACCCTCAATGGTTTGCAGGTTGCGGCGGCATGAGAGCAGCAGACCTGATTGTCACTGCCTCGACCATGCCAAGCAACATGTCAGCTTCCTTGGTTCGAGATAACGCTGATACCCGCACTTTGGAATCCCAAGGATGGACCAGAATTCATGAGAACATCCTCATCCCCAGCGTGCAGGGAGAAACCGTCCGGTAAATGCAGGTCATCAAGGGAACTTGAGCACAAGCAGAAGGCGTTAGAAACCTTCTCCTGACGAAACTATAGATTAACGTTCGGTCTGGGATTGTTTGCCCGGTACAGCGTTCCCCTGTGGGCAACAAAGCAATGAGTTCTTGGCCCTGGAAGAGCGCTAGAACTATCGAAGTAGTCATCATCGGTTCTAGGGTCCCGATGGTTCAGACCGATTTTCCGAGTCCCACTTCGATCGCATCATCATGGCGCAAAGCCCAGCTGCAACGGAGCCGGCCCCGCAAACCCACAAGGTGAGCGTGGAACTGCCTAACGCCAAAGACATGCTTATAATCCCCGCGCTTACAAGATTGCTCGCCGTAAAAATGATCGAAGTCAACGCAATGAGACGTTCACGAAAAACAGTTGACTCACCCCACGTGGAAGCCATCGTCGACGAAGCGGTCAAAGTGAGTCCTCGTCCGACACCAGCAATCAACGAGCAAACAAGGATCATGGTCTCCATCGCGTTGGAAGGAATAACGAACGCGATCAATCCGAGTCCAAGAAGTACGCTTCCCCCGGCATAGCAACCTCTTAGATGCCGGTCAGCACGAGCAACTAGCACGGCACCGAGCAGTGAACCGAGCGTATGGGAAGAAACAATCAACCCGGCGTACTCCTCTGCACCGTTGAGCAAGTCCCGGGCAGCCAACGGCGCAATGACCTGGATGTTGAAGCCGAAGACGCAGACCGCCGCAAACGCAACAAGAAACGCTCTCACAGACCTTGTATTCAAAGTAGGGCTCCAACCGGTCTCACCCTCTTTCCCAAGATTCTCTTTCTGGGAGATATTGAGGAGCTTGATGGCTCTTGATGAGAGAAGAGCGGCAACTACGCATACGACTGCGTCCAAAATGAACCAAACCTGCCAGTACCCAGTTGCTAGCGCAAATCCTGCTGCGGCTGGAGCAACCAATCGAGCACCATTGCTGTACGCGGTGATACTAGAGATCGCGCGTCGGCGTACTTCCTCGGGATAGAGATCAGCCATCACCGTCCGACGCCCTGGCGCTTGCACCGTTGAAGCTGTCGCATAGACCAAGCTCATGATCAGCGCCGAGACAAGGTTGTAGCCGAACACCAGTGATGTGATGCCAAAAATTATTGCGCTTGCTGCCTGTAGCCATAAACTCAGCACCAGGGCTGAGCGGAAATTGAATTTTGAAGCGGCGCTGCGGACCAGCAGCAGCAATGCCAAGGCTGGAAGAGATTGTGCTGCTAGCTGCAACCCGACGGCTTGAGGATCTTCTGCCCTGAGCACTGCCAGTCCAGCAAGCAGGAAGAATACGGCTTGAGTAGTGGCCCCATTGCCGATAGAGATCCATATGTAGACTCGCCGAAAAGCGACACTGCCATGGTTGGTCAGCGATGATGCGTTGGCAGTCGAGGTCGTCGATGCAGATGATTTGCGCATGTTCCCAAGTATCAACATCGATGCTAGATTCATCAATGTTGATTGAATCAAGTAAGGGTTGCAATGTCTGACATTCCGAGGCTTACTGTGGGCCAGACTTCGATCCGGTTGAATGTGAAGCCCGAAACGGTTTATTCCTACATTTCCCGTGGCCTGTTGAGCAGCCAGCGATCCAGTGGCGGCTCAACACTGGACGCGCTGGAGGTCGAGGCGTTCGCACAGCAACGCGGACGAGCCCCTGTTTCGTCGACCTCGCGAGAAGACGGTTCGAGGTACTCTTCCCACGGTGCGCCTTTGATGATCCTGGATACCAACATTTCCCAAGTCATCGATGGACAGCTTTACTTCCGGGGCGTAGCCGTAGAAGAACTCGTATCGCGTTATCACTTTGAGTCTGTCGCCGCCTGGCTCTGGGGAGAACCGCTGAACAGTTCCCATAGATTCAAAGCCAACGCCGAGGACACGCGAAACGCAGCAAACTTCGTGGCTGCATTGCCTCGCTTCGCCTCGCCCTTGGACAAAGTGTCTGCCGCACTGTTAGCTCTGGGTGCTGCTGATCCGTTGCGCCATGCCTCGCAGAACAACGTCGCGGAGTTGGGTGCTGGATTGATTTCAGGAATCGTCAGCAGTTTGAACCAAGCAAGGCACAAAACCTGTCGATCTACGGATCATCCAAGTGTTGCCGATGGGATACGCGCAGCCTTCGGGCCAACGCAAGATGCAAAGTCTAAGAGCGTTCGCGCGATTAATGCTGCGCTGGTGTTGCTGGTTGACCACGACTTGGCTATTTCCACTTTGGCGGCTAGAGCGGCAGCGTCTGCCCGTGCAACGATCTACGGAGGAATCAGCAGTGCAATTGGCGCACTGGATTCCAAGCTCCATGGCAACGCCAGCCAAGATGCGGCAGAACTAATCAGAATGGCACTTAAATATGATTCACCAGAAAAGGCGCTGGCGGAATCGATCGCTGCTAATGGGCGCATGGTTCCAGGATTCGGGCATGCTTTGTATCCAGAAGGTGACCCACGCGCCAGAATTCTCTTGGATATATTGCATCAGGAAGTTCCCGATTCACCTGTTCTTCGAGCTGTTGGCTCGTTGGCCCGTGTGATGGAAAACCGCACACGGCTTGGTCCCAACATTGATTTGGCTTTAGCAGCGTTGCTCCATGTTAAAGGGATGGCACCTGACGCAGGGCCGGCGATTTTTGCTATCGCGCGGTCGGCAGGATGGATTGCCCACATGGCAGATGAGTACGGACGCGCTCCTATGCGGATGCGCCCGCACGGCCGTTACTCTGGACCTGCACCAAGCGAAGCGTCTGGGACTCCAGAGCAGCAGAAGTGATTCGTTTACGGAATATGTTCCGTAGAGCGTTAGTGCCCGGGCGCCTTGAAAGCCTAAAGTCGTAGCTGTTGCTCTTGAAGGTATCGTGCAGCATCGCTAGTTGCCCAACTGACGGTTTCCCCAGACGTAATTTTGCTGACTCCTACGCCAGGAACACCCCAATTCACCACCAAATACTCTGAGTTTTGAGACCCCTCGCTCGAAATGAACTGTTGGCTTTGGACTGCTCCAACTTCGCCAACTTCTAAGGTTGTTCCATCTGGAAGAACGAGAGAAGACCCTTGCAAGTTACAGCCAGGTTCTCCGAGATCGCGCAGGCCATTTGCTTCAATCAAAGCTGGAGGGCATTGCGGAAGGTCTTCATGACCCAACGGTATGCTCACTCCACCTGGCGAACACGAGCAAAGAAGCAAGCTTAAAAGTGCAATGGTGGATATAGCTGTGGCGGTTCGCATGGTCTCATGCTAACAACTGGCAATCCAGCGATGTTTGTAGCGCCGATGAGGATCCAAGGTTGATGGGTCTGCAAAAAGAAATGTGTGGAGCGCGGCGTCCCGCAGAAGGTTCCTCAATTGAAGTGCGTGGGTCTCTGATGAATGCCGGGCCACGCACGTAGAGTGTGCTCATGGGCACGAAAAACATGAAGGTTACTGGTGTTGACCCACGATATGTCAACGAGGAAGAGCACCACCCCGTATATCGGGTGGATTTCTGGGACGAAACCCGCGCCAGCGACGAGAACCGTCTGGAGAATGCGGAAAGCATAGACAACGTGCTTGCATGGGCAGAAGCTAACCGGCGCGGTCGCTACGTCGTGATCTGGGTCGAGTACAGCTACGAAGGCGGCACCGGCATGGCTCGGCTGCGCGGGTGGGAACCAACACAGGAAGGCTCACCCTCGGCCGAGGACCCCTACTTCCGGCAATGACTTCACAGTCATACTGACCTATGGCAAACAAAACACGTTCAGGCCACTATGGCGCCCGCTCAGCGTTGGGCATACGGGTGTCTGAGAATTTAGCGTTGCTGCGTTCAAATGAATCGTGAAAGCTTCCATGAACACTGTTTACATGACGTTGGGACTCCTGTTGACTATTGCAGGACCGCTGTTCTGGTTGATCTATGAGCTATACAATGACTTGAAATGAAACCGTTGAACATGAACCGTGCGGAAATTGGAGCCAATTCGAAGACATCGAATTTGGGTACACGTTTATTTGCGTGGGTGACTACAGCAATTTTAACAGTTGTACTGTGTTTTGTACCAGTAGTAGTATCTGGCAACCGCATTGGCAGCCTGGAATGGGCTATTTGGGTAAGCTCACTCGTAATCGCATCGACTCTCTTCTGCGCGGTTCTTCCTACTTGGATCACAAGGAAGAAATCACTGCTTCGCGAAACATCACTGTTATTCATCGGACTTAGCATTTTCGAGCTTTGCTGGAATTTTCTGGACGGTACGGACTTGCCTGCTATGAATGAACTTCTGCTGGGCTGGCTTGTTTTGACAGTCCCTTTTTTCTTTATCTATGCATTGGTTGGGGCTGGAGTTACCGCATTAGCTGAATTCTGCATAGGTCGCTTTTTTGCTTCGCCTAACCGGGCGAAATCATAAATGTCGAAAAGTTAGGGTTGCGGCCAGAATTGACTATGCAAGTCATGCTCAGCAGTCCTGCCCCGTAGAGGGTTCCTCTTACGGGCGTTCCTCTCGGGGACCGTCTTATGGGACGGTATGGGAACATTATGGAATGCCTACCTTTGACCTCCGTCCGTTAACGGCCGGACAAGTGGAATTGCACGACGCTCGACGGAAACGCCGCTGGACCGTCGATCTAGAACCTTTCGAGATTGGGGCCATCTCCGTCACCACGGCGCAGTACGCGCAATTGATGGGTCATAGCGAAACAGGCTCCCAAGCACCTCTGGTAGATATCAATTGGTTGGAAGCCATCAAATTTTGCAATGCAGCGTCAATGAATGAAGGGCTTGCCCCTGCATACATCTTCGAGGCAGGCGAGGTGAGTTGGCAGACCAATGCCTCCGGGTACCGCCTGCCCACCGAAGCCGAATGGGAATACGCGTGCCGCGCTGGCACAGTGGGGCCACACTATGGCCCCCTCGATGCCATTGGGTGGACAGCGGATGACAAGCTAGAGAACCCGAAAGAAGTTGGCCAAAAACTACCCAATGCCTTCGGACTCCACGACACCCTTGGAAACGTCTGGGAATGGTGCTGGGATCTACTCGATCCGGCCCGCTACGACGATTACCGAGTCTTCCGCGGGGGAGGTTTTGCTGATAAGTCGTGGAGCGTGCGGGCTTCGACGCGTCGCGGTGGTGCGCCTGGGATGAGCCACCCAGACGTTGGCCTGCGCATTGCGCGGGGTGCTTTCGATGATGAACAGGCAGCGCAAGGCTGGTCAGCCGAGGTTGATTCTGAACGGGGAAAGATAACTGGCATGCTGCCATCCGGGTGGACGCCCCGGCGATACTGAGACTGACCAATGCAGGACAGCCCATATACATTGTGGCGGGTGTCCCACAGGAGGTTCCTCAATTGAAGTGCGTGGGTCTCTGATGAATGCCGGGCCACGCACGTAGAGTGTGCTCATGGGCACGAAAAACATGAAGGTTACTGGTGTTGACCCACGATATGTCAACGAGGAAGAGCACCACCCCGTATATCGGGTGGATTTCTGGGACGAAACCCGCGCCAGCGACGAGAACCGTCTGGAGAATGCGGAAAGCATAGACGACGTGCTTGCATGGGCAGAAGCTAACCGGCGCGGTCGCTACGTCGTGATCTGGGTCGAGTACATCTATGAAGGCGGAATCGGCATGGCTCGGCTGCGCGGGTGGGAACCAACAGGGGCGGGCTCGCCTTCTGCCAGTGACCCCTATTTCCGGCAGTAATGCAGGCACGGTCTGCCGAATATGGAGAACAAAACGCGTTCCATGCCATTAATATGGCCGCTAAGCTTTCCCCCCTCCGGAACGACTTGTAGGACGGAAGGCGTTGAAGTGCCGTGTGCTTTAATGGCTTTCATGATCCGCGCTGCACAGGTCGATGATGTTCGCTTGCTCCCCGACATTGAGCGTGCTGCTGATGCTGTCTTCGTCGGCGAAGGCATGGCATCAATTGCCGACGGTGAAACGATGCCCATTCATGATTTCCTTCGGTATCAAAGTCAGGGTAGAGCATGGGTGTACACAGATAATTTCGATCAGCCCATTGCCTACCTTCTTCTGGATCTAATAGACGACGTTGCTCATATAGAGCAAGTCTCAGTACATCCGACTCATGCGGGCCTCCGGATAGGCCGCCAGCTCATCGAGATGGCAGCAAAATGGGCGAGGCAACAGGGTTATGCCGCGCTGACGCTAACCACCTTTGCCGAAGTTCCCTGGAACGCGCCCTACTATGCTCGTTTGGGCTTTGATATTGTTCCGACGAGTCAGCTGTCCCCAGGTCTGAGGAGAATCCGAAAGCATGAGGCCTCCATTGGATTAGATCAGTGGCCTCGTGTTGCCATGCGATTTCCGCTCGTTGGTTGATTCCGCGCCAAACTCGCAACACTCTGTCCCGATGAGGGTTCGGCTTGCGAAACAACCTGCCCTGACACGTTGAGAGCCTCCAAAGTTGAAGATGAATGAGCCCGAAGCTTGACCGTCTAAATCTACATAGGTAGCATTAGAGTATGGAGCGTTTGACAAGGCATACCCCTGCTACAGCTGCTGTTGTTGGTGCGCTCATGGAATCATCCGAGTCAATCTGGGGTCTCCAGATCGTGAAGATGACCGGGTTGAAGACAGGAACGGTTTACCCGATTCTGGAACGTTTGGAGGATGCTGGCTGGATTACTAGCGAGTGGGATACAGATCTGACTCGCAAGGGGCCCCGCCGGCGGTACTTTAAGTTGGACGCGAAGGCTGTTCCATATGCCCAGGAGTACATTTCCACCCAGAGGCCGAAACCATCCGTGGGTGCTGCTTTTCAATCCAGGAGACTCGCATGAGCCAGGCCTGGCTGGTACGAGCGCTGTTGCGACTATCGCTTTTCGTAACCCCGGCGCATCTGCGGCAAGTGCGCTCTGAGCAATGGAGGGCGGATCTTCGGGATTGCAGTGAGTTGGATATCCCGTCTGCTGATGTCGTTGCCGGTGCTCTTATTGCCGGCACACGTTTGCGAATTGCCCATGGACTTGCTTCGTTGTCCAACCCCGCCCTATTCAAAGAGGAAAGAGCAATGAAAATTCTGTTACCCACTGCCCTTATTGCTAGTGTTCTGACACTCGGCGGAATTGCTGGGGTTTCAGCAATCTCGAATTACGAGGTTACTCAGATTACGGTCCCGGAGGGGATGATTGAAGAGAATGCTCGAACCACCCCATCCGCTCCAATGATCATTGATGGTGTCGAGGTTTTGGGAAGTGGTGAGGTCGCTCCTACGTATCCGGGTGAGTAAGTGATTTAGCGCCAGCGTGAGAATCTGTCGTTTTGGTCAGAATCGCGCAATCAGAGCCAGGGGGACAGCAGACAAGCGGCGGGTGTCCCGCTGAAGGTTCCCCATTTGAAGGTTCCTTCGTTGGTCATTTCTACGACTGAGAGGCCCGCCTACATTCGGGCAACTACTCGTCGCTGTTTCCACGCGTCCGCGCTGGAATATGGTCTGGGAAGTCTTCTTCCCCTATGCTCCCAGCCGCGTAGAACGAATCAATGAATACGCGGGCCTCCTCAACCAGGGCCTCCTCTGATATCCGTGAAGCACTGTCTGGATCATTTGGCGCCGCCTCACCACCGCTACGAGCGATCGTGAACCCGTAGGTTCCGTCCGCAGGCCCATTGAGCCAGGAAAAGTCGTAACTGAGCCTGCCGTCAGGCTGGTACCTCTCGCTGATACGGAACAGCTCGTGATCAACGGATACTTCGAAATCATCCATACGACGAGCCTAAACCGATTTCCATGACTCGCCCTGTTGCTGACTCTCCTTGGCGCTATTCAGCGCCAGAAACTGAGAGACCGCTATGGTCACGGCATGTCAACCAACGTCCCGTTCAAGGTTCGGCTTACGGACGCACAATTGCGGTGCAACGAACTTCGGATAGCTATCACAGTCCGCTTAGAAATCCCTACAGTGACGACTTGACTATTTTGCTGCATAAATCGTGACCCAGATTTGCGCATCGTCCTCGACCTTGACTTCCAGCGCAGGCTCGTTGATAGATTCATCCAACAAGTAGGTGGCAGCAGTTAACGGTTCTAACGAACATGCACTCTCGCTCCATGCAGGTTCCTTTTGAACTATTGAAGCTCGCCATTCACCCGCTCCAGTACAAGCCACGGTCCAACCTAATTGCGTATATCCCTCAGGGAGTGGCTCGGTTTGTATGATTGAGGGCCCCATGCCGTTAAACTGTTTCAGGACTACACCTGACATGGCAGGACCTTCAACATTCAATTTTTGTTGCTCGAAGATCTCTGCTCCGTCCTGATGGAGCTCGGCTTTCGCCGGCTCTTGGGACGGATCTGATGCTTTGTCCCCATCGGTGCAGCCTGCTAAGACAAAAGTAGGCAGCAATATGGCTGTTAGCAGGGGTAGCACCTTCTTATTCGTCTCCATTTGCAGAGCCTATCCTTCAACCTGCAGAACCGCGTGCATTAAGCGATAATATTATCGCTGAAGCTGCCAAACTAATTTCTCGATAACCTGACAGACGGGACAGTTCATGATGTCCCGTAGAACATTCGGCATACGGGACGACTGAGAAAGTAGCGTTGCTGTGTTTGAATGAAGCGTGAAAGCTTCTAAGAACATTGTTTACATGACGTTGGGCCTCCTGCTGACTCTCGCAGGAGCGGCAGGTGGTTTCGTGATGTTCTTGCAGCCATGGAGGAGCTGTCCTGAGATTGATGACAGTTCTGCGGGCTGCCCTGCGACATCAGGCGATACGTCCCTCCTTGGCCTTGCCATTGCTGTGCTGCTCGTGGGGGTGGGTTTCTTGATCATGTCCAGGAAGCCAGAGCGGATTCCACTCGACGCTGCCGGCCCCTTCGGGAAACTCGACTAGGGTCCGATGCCGACTCGCCTCAGCAATCGGGTGGCGCTCTGCATCCACCTCGTACAGTCCCGGCGAGCGTTCCCTTTGCGGGCGCTCCTCTAGCGGAACACGGCCGTACCTCTGTCCGGACAACCCCTTGCAGGACGATGCGGCTCAGTGTGAGTTGCTGTGACTTTCCGTCTTTCGGCTCTGGACCCGTTCGAGTGCGAAGGTGCGATAGAGCTGTTGGGTGCTTGGCGCCGGCGGTAGCTGCTCGCGTTGAGACTGCAGTGCCTCGATCGATATTGCTGCAACCCGTCTCCAGGCTTCCGGTGCGCTTTCGCGAGTCGCATTAATGACGCCCGCGATTGCTAGGAGCAATAGCGCCACGTCCTGGTGGACGAAGTCCGGGCGCAGACGTCCCGGGGCCTCAGGAGCACTCATGGTGAGTATGTCAGTGAACGCGCAGTTCTCGGCCTGCATCTCGAATGCCGTTTCCAGATAGGAACGAAAACCGCGCCAAGCATCGGGATCGCTCAAAGCGCTGTCTATCGAATTCACGTATGCTACGACGTTCTCTGTGAACACTGCCGCTAGCAGCTGACCCCTCGTGAGTCCGCTAGCTGGTCAGCCGTAGACAGCAAATCAACGTAAATTCATCTGAATAGTGGTTCCAGAATTGTCAGATTGACCGGAGACTTGTTCGTACCTGTGATTAACCAGCCAACGTTGAACTGTAGAACCCGCAGAGGGTTTAGCTTATGTGGCAGGCGTAATTGGGCGGACGAGGATAAGTGTCGGTCCTGACCAGTCCATGTTGCTGTGCTCTTCTAAGGGGTAAAAGCCTATTGCTCGATAGAAGGAACGTGTCTGGGCATATGCGTCATTGTCGAATGACGGTCCTACCGTATGAACCGATAGGTGCACACATCCGTCGTCGGCTAGGTCTGCAGTAATCTTCTCGATAAGTGCTCGTCCGATTCCAAGGCCACGCGCTTCCGGAGACATTGCGATCAAGTGTAATTCCGCGGATTCTGAAAAGTGTCGACGTATCAAAGAAACACCAACGGTAGCCCCAGAGTCGCGTGCGAGTATGCTCACGAAATTTTCATTGGCAGCGTCGACAACATAGCTGTCAATCGATTCCAGATCTGCAAACCACTCCGGAAGTGATTCTAAGATGTTCCGGACAGCGTGCGGGTCCCGTGCATATTCAATCTCAATAGTCATACATTCGATCTTTCCACCTCACAAGTCGATTGAGCCGGAGCCCCCAAGGCACTGTGATGCAAAAAATTTAACCGATAGCTCTTCCAACGGTTGATACGTTGCAGGTCAGGGTATCGGGGCTTCCCAACGAGAGACCTACACGCGTCTGAGCTGGTAATGCTCTTCTATCGTCCCCGTACATCTGGCCCGGATCCTAGACGTTCGTTCTGCATCGCCAGCGACGGCACTATTAGAACTAAGCGGATTTCTTGTCGCCATGCCACTGACCCGTCGATGTCTTCCTTGCCACTGTCTTGGCCAGCGGTACAGTCAATGCCCCCACAGCGATCAGGAATGCGAATCCGCTGATTGCATACAGGGGTGCTTCCAGCGTGAATGCCGCCCCGGAGTTCCAATCGGCATAGGTATCGCCTACAGAGTTCAGATTGGCGAACGAGGTGAAAAAGTATGCGGGCGCGCCAAATGCCAAGATTCCGGCCCATAGCGCCAAGCTCGCCCAGCCCGGCAGTATGGCCCGGCACCACATCGTTATCGCACCCCAGACCAGGGCGATCAGGATGCCCAGCGCAGCGAAGACCAGACCTGGAATGGTGCTGTACTGCTGGTCCGCTGCCTTCATGTCAGCGATCGTCGTATCGAGTGGCATCCCGCTCGCGGCCACCACAGCCCAGTCATTCATCAAAAATGCTCCGAGAACGGAGTATGCGACTATTGCAACGATTCCGAGAAGGGTAAGCAGTATCCGCATAATGAAAGGCTATCAGCGGGTTGGCTACCCGGAGTCTACAGATAGGGTTCCCGGGCACCAAGCCCGCGCCGGCCTCCGCCCGGCGGCACCGAACAATCTAGCGCGCCGGGAATGTAATAGGACCGCAGATTGCTGAATCTGGTATGAACATCAACGCCATTCCCATCGTGAAGATGGACGGAAGCACAACCTCCCTGACTGACTACTCTGGGAAGGTCATCCTCGTGGTGAACGTTGCTTCCCGCTGTGGACTGGCACCGCAATATGCCACCCTTGAAACACTCCAACGTACCTACAAGGACCGTGGCTTCACCGTGCTGGGGTTCCCCAGCAATCAGTTCTTGCAGGAGCTAGGCAGCAATGAGGCGATTGAGCAATTTTGTTCCACCACTTACGGGGTGAGCTTTCCGGTCTTCGACCGAATACGTGTTAACGGCAGAAACGAGCACCCGCTGTACACAGAACTAAAGAAGACCGAGGACGCCGCAGGAAAATCGGGCCGCGTGAGCTGGAACTTTGAGAAGTTCTTGATTTTTCCCTCCGGCGAAACAATGCGATTCCGCCCTCGGACGGTGCCGGATGATCCAGCCATCATTGAGGCTATCGAAGCCAATCTGCCCAGCTAAGGCCACTCCGTCCTAAAGTCGTTGGCTTGACCGCTGTCTCCCGCATAACGTTCCTCGAAGGAAACAATTTGGGCTATTTCAGAAAGCTCGTCTAATCCGTCTCCAGTTATGGCTAACTGAAACGGGCAGTCGGCCGGCTGCGTCAACTCACTGGTGCAAAGACTCATTGCTGTTCGCGTCTGGAATCTGCGCTCCGCGTGAACTTTCTGTTATCGGCGTCACTTGTGCGGTTGACTGGCATCATGACACGGACACTCATCCTTGGCGGTACTGCATGGCTCGGTCGCGAACTCGCGGAACAACTGGTGGCCAAAGGCAAAGATGTAACCGTCTTGGCTCGCGGTGTATCAGGCACGGCCCCACAAGGGGCCACATTCGTCGCCTCAGACAGAAGACTGCCTGGCGCGTACGACCAGGTCAAAAACGTTGATTGGGATGAGGTTATAGAGCTGTCCTACGCACGGGATCTCGTTGAGGGTGCGCTGGAAGCTTTGTCCAATCGAACGAAGCATTGGACACTCGTTTCATCCGTGTCTGTTTATGAGGGCAACGATGAACCCGGAGCGTCAGAAGACGCCAAACTCGTCGCTCCCACAGACCTAGACGATTATGCGCACGCCAAAGTTGTTGCTGAGCAGATCACCCAGCATGCGGTCGGGGACCGCCTGTTAATTGCCAGACCCGGACTTATTGCGGGACCGGGAGACACCAGCGATCGTTTTTCCTATTGGGTCTCACGCTTTGCCCTTGCAGCGAATGGCAATGTCCTTGTGCCGCAGACCGAGGGTCGTTATGTCCAGTTCATTGACGTCCGCGATCTGGCAGCATGGGTTCTTGACGCGGGTTTCCGCGGACTCACCGGAACCTACAACGTAGTTGGCAGTGAACGCAATTTTTCTGATGTTCTGCTTTCTGCCGCGAAGGTCGCGGGCTATACCGGTGAATTTATCGCGGCTGACGATGTCTGGTTGAAAGAACAGGATGTCAACTACTGGGCAGGGCCTCATTCGTTGCCGCTATGGCTCCCTTTAGACGATGCAGCCTTCGCCCAACGTAGTGGCGAACGGTTCAAAGCCGCCGGTGGGAGCGAACGAAGCCTGGAACAGACTCTTGAGGACGTGCTGACCGATGAACGTGCGCGCGGACTGGATAGAGTCCGGCGTTCAGGTCTCAGTCGAACGGAAGAACTTGTGCTCCTTCAGAAGATCAGCGAGTCTGGAAAGAACTAATCAGGACTGTCCCGCAAGAGGCCCGCCTTTAGGGGGAGAAAAACCGCCAGCGTTGTTCGAGGATAGCCGCCAAGTAGAGCTCACAATTACAGGCAACTACCATCTGGCTCACCAAAATTACGAAGAACCATTGCACAACCTACGAAGCTAGATTTAGTCTTAGGCGAGATTTTCGGCGATCCAACTATTGGCCCTGCCGATAGCAGCTGAGACTTCCGACTCTGGCCTGTGAGCGATGATCAAAAAACCGAGTTGTTGGAGTCGAAAGGTATTTCGCCGTATGCCGGCTCGAGTAACCTGATCAGCGCCGGCGATTTTTGAGAGTTTCTCCCATCCGTGCCAAACCCCCAAAGAAGCAAGGTCGGTAGATCGATCGCTCATGGAGGATAAATCCCAATCGAGAATTCCGGTTGCCTGCCCCCGATGCCACATGACGTTGTATCCGCCTAGATCACCGTGGGAGAACACCTGCTCTTCGGGTTCAAGATGTGCGAGTGCCGCAATTGCCTCGCGAGCAAGATTTCTAAATTGCTGATCAATTCTTGGAATGACCTCTTCAATTTGAACGGAATACCAATTCGCGCCGCCACAGAACGATAACGGCTCGTTGAGCATCGACTGAAGTGGGCCGGGATCGATTGAAGAAACTGCTTCCAGCAGGCGTTGAAGTTCCTCCGGTTCGCCTTCACCGGCAGGGCAAGGAGCGCCGGAGACAAATTCCGTAGCCACCGCCGCATGTTCCTCGATTTCGACTACCGGCCCGAGCGAGCGCGGCAAAGTCAGCCCAAGGTCGCTTGGAATTGAATCAACGAGTTGTTGCCTTCGGCGAAGCTTATTAGCAGTAAACAAATCGCGGGTCACTCGAACGGCCGCGTAGTCCTCCAGAAGAACAACAACATGAGCTGAACCCTCATTGATGATTGTTCGTTGCGCGCGTCGAATCCGAAGTGGCAGCTCTGAAACGGCTGCCTCAACTATCGCCTCTAGCGAGACCGAACCTTCTGCTGTGTGCATTTACCGGAGCCTACGTGGATAGCCGAGATTTAGTGATTGCGTCACTAGCTTAGTAGCAGATGAACCGAACGAATTTGAGTAATCGTCAAAGATGATCTTTGAGAACATCCCCAGGAACATCGACGCAGTGGCGCGACGAAAAAATGGTGGTCCAGAAATTACTTTCTGGACCACCACTTCAATCGAAATACCTAGTTACTGCACCACTAGCTATGCCTAGCTGAGGATTTCGGTGAGCTCCAGCCAGCGTTCTTCGAGTTCATCAATCTGAGACTGAAGGTCGTTAATTCTGGCAGTTAGTTTGCCCAAGGCCTCGTAATCACTCTGGTCGTGTGCGGCCATCTTGCTATGAGTCTTCTCAACCTTGTCCCGCAGCTGACCGACCTTGCGCTCGTTAGCGTTCAGTTCCTTCTGTGTGGCGCGAAGCTCCGCGGCACTGAGACCCTTGGAGTTGGCAGAAGTACCGTTCGAGGACGCAGCAGCTGGATTGCCTGACCCCTTGACACCTTCGGCGCTACGCAACTTCAAGTACTCGTCCACGCCGCCTGGCACATGACGGAAATTGCCGTCTAGGATCGCGTACTGCTGATCGGTGACGCGTTCCAGCAGGTAGCGGTCGTGCGACACTACGATGAGCGTGCCAGGCCAGGAGTCAAGCAGGTCTTCCAAAGCAGCCAACATGTCGGTATCGACGTCGTTCGTTGGCTCATCGAGAATCATGACGTTCGGTTCATTCATCAAGATCATCAGCAACTGCAAGCGGCGGCGCTGGCCACCGGAAAGTTCGTTGATCTTGGTGGACAGGTGCGCGGAGGAGAATCCCAAACGTTCCAGCAGCTGCGCTGGGGTCAGATCTTTGCCGTCCACATTAAAAGTGGTGCGGAATCCAGCCAAGACTTCGCGAACGCGGTCTTCACCGATCTTCTCCAACTCACGGAACTGCTGATCGAGCACTGCCAGCTTCACGGTCTGACCGCGCTTGATGGTACCGCCGGTAGGTACCACGGTGCCTGCAATCAACCCCAACAAGGTTGATTTACCAGCACCATTGGCACCGAGCAGTCCGGTACGTTCACCTGGAGCAATACGCCAGGTGAACGGCTTCAAGATGCGCTTGTCGCCGAAGCTGACCTCGGTATCCAGCAAATCCACCACGTCTTTGCCCAAACGGGTGGTGGCCATCTTCTTCAATTCCAACGGGTTGCGAACCGGAGGGACATCGGCAATCAGCTGGTTGGCTGCTTCAATACGGAACTTTGGTTTGGCCGTACGCGCAGGGGCACCACGACGCAGCCAAGCAAGTTCCTTCTTCATCATGTTCTGGCGCTTGCCCTCGGTGACCGCCGCAATGCGGTCACGCTCCACACGCTGCAGTACGTAGGCCGCATAGCCACCCTCGAAAGGTTCAACTAAGCGGTCATGCACCTCCCAGGTATTGGTGCAGACTTCGTCGAGGAACCAACGGTCGTGAGTGACAACCATCAGTCCGCCGGAGCTCTTGGACCAACGATTGTTCAGGTGCGTCGCCAGCCAGGAGATGCCTTCGACGTCCAAATGGTTAGTTGGCTCGTCGAGGATGACCACATCCCAGTCTTGAACTAGCAGTGCAGCCAAGGCGACACGGCGTCGCTGTCCACCGGAGAGCGTTGAAATCTGTGCTTCCCAATCCAGGTCTGCAACAAGTCCACCGATGACATCACGAATGCGAGCCTCACCGGCCCATTCATGAGCTTCCATGTCTCCTACCAGTGCGTAATGCACGGTGGAGTCTGAATCGAGGGTGTCACTCTGATCGAGTACCCCGACGGTTACGTCTCCACGTCGGGTCACACGCCCTGAGTGAGGTTCGATTTTGCCCGCGAGCATGCGTAGTAGCGAGGATTTGCCTTCGCCATTGCGTCCCACCAGACCGATACGGTCGCCTTCGGAAATACCGATGGTGACCGAGTCAAATACGACGTGGGTGGGATATTCGAGATGGAGGGCTTCGCCTCCGAGTAAATGAGCCACACCTCTAGTTTACGAAGCGACGCAAATCGAGAACTATTTAGTACCGATCTGAACGCCGCAGAGGAGAATATCTTTTGCTAACGTGTTGTGCGATTTCACTCAGACTCTAGATCGTGGCAGAATAATTAGCGTGCTTAACGGGTGATGCTCGTCAGGTACGTTTTCCGCCCTGGTGTAATGGCAACACGCCAGCCTTTGGAGCTGTGCATTGTAGGTTCGAATCCTACGGGCGGAACCATTTAGCTCTCAGCGCCCCTCGTGGGCGCTTTTCTTTTTGAACGCCAGTTAAGCCGATCTTCCTCATCGCGATAGACTGTCAGCGGGGTTTTATTTTGATGCCAGAAATCTCATACTCGACTTCGCAGGAGAAAGCACTTGAGCGATCAGGTCAACGCACCAGTAGCCGTTATCGTCCTCGCCGCAGGCGCAGGAACCCGGATGAAATCGGCTAAGCCGAAGATCATGCACGAAATTGCAGGTCGTTCAATGATTTCTCACGCATTGCACGCCGCTTCCGCGCTGGAACCGAAGAGCTTGGTCGCCGTGGTGCGTCACCAACGTGACCTCGTTGCAGCTCATATCGTTGAGCAGTTCCCAAGCATCACCATCGCCGATCAGGATGACATTCCTGGCACCGGCCGTGCTGTGCAGCAGGGCCTCGACGCAGTCGATCCAGACCTCGAAGGCACCGTCGTCGTGACCTATGGTGATGTGCCATTGCTCACCAGTGAAGTGCTGGCAGGCCTCGTGGTCACCCACGAAGCGAGCGGTAACGCTGTCACCGTGTTGACCACCGAGCTGGATGACCCATCGGGTTACGGTCGAATCTTGCGTGATGAGAACGGTGAAGTTTCCGGGATCCGCGAGCAGAAGGATGCCAACGAGGCTGAACTTGCGGTCAAGGAAATCAACTCCGGTATTTATGCCTTTGATGCAGCCATGCTGCGTTCGGCGCTGACCGAGGTCACCACCGACAACGCGCAGGGCGAAATGTACCTGACCGATGTACTGGCCATTGCCCGTGCCCGCGGTGGCCGAGTCGCGTCCTCGCAGATTGCCGACCGCTGGCAGATCGAGGGAGCGAACGATCGCGTTCAGGTTTCCAACCTGGCCCGCATCTACAACGAGCGCAAGACCGAATCCTGGATGCGCCAAGGTGTGACCATCATTGACCCGGCGACCACGTGGATCGACGCCACGGTCATCATCGGCCAAGATGTCACTCTGAAGCCAGGTACCCAGCTACACGGCGAAACCATCATCGGCAGCAACGCCGTGGTTGGTCCAGACACCACCTTGACCAACGTGGTTGTTGGCCAGAACGCTACGGTCAAGCGCACCGACGCTACCGACTCGCGGATCTCCGAAGGCGCCAGCGTTGGTCCCTTCGCTTACCTGCGTCCCGGAACCGACTTGGGTCCGGACGGCAAGATTGGCGCTTTCTACGAAACCAAGAACGTGACCATTGGTCGCGGCTCTAAGCTCTCGCACCTGGGTTATGCCGGGGATGCTGAAATCGGTGAGTACACCAATATTGGGTGTGGCAATATCACCGCAAACTACGACGGTGAAAAGAAGCACCGAACCAAGATTGGTTCACATGTACGCACCAGCTCGAACACCGTGTTCATCGCACCGGTGGAACTCGGGGACGGCGCATACACCGGTGCTGGTGCCATCGTCCGTAAAAACGTCCCGGCTGGCGCACTAGCGTTGTCCGTGGCTCCGCAGCGGAACACCGAAGGTTGGACGCTGGAAAAGCGTCCAGGCACCCCTTCGGCCGATGCCGCATTCAAGTCCTCGTTGAATAACTCGGCTTCCGAATAATTCATTCGAGGAATTCATTTCCTCAGACCACCTCATACGTGCTAGCGAAGCGAGCGAGAAAGCAAACCCCATGAGTGAAATCAGCCATAATGTCGATAAAAAGCTGGTCCTGGCCACCGGCCGGGCACACCCGGAACTAGCAGCAGAAGTTGCTAAGGAACTGGACACCGAACTGCTCCCGCTGAACGCCTACGACTTCGCTAACGGCGAGATCTATGTGCGTTCGGACGAGTCGGTACGTGGCAAGGAAGTCTTCTTGTTGCAGTCCTACCCAGCCCCACTAAACAATTGGCTGATGGAACAGCTGATCATGATTGATTCGATGAAGCGTGCCTCGGCGCGTCGTATCACCGTGGTTGCACCGTTCTACCCATACGCTCGTCAGGACAAGAAGGGCCGTGGCCGCGAGCCAATCTCGGCTCGTCTGGTAGCGGACCTGTTCAAGACCGCTGGTGCCGACCGTATTATTTCTTGCGATCTGCACACCGCGCAGATCCAGGGCTTCTTTGATGGTCCGGTGGACCACCTATTCGCCTTCCCACTGTTGGCGGACTACATCCGTGACCGTGTGGGCGATGACCCAATCACCGTGGTCTCACCAGACACCGGTCGTGTGCGTGTGGCTGAGCAGTGGGCCGAACGCCTCGGCGGCGCCCCACTAGCATTCGTGCACAAGTCCCGTGACTTGACCGTGCCTAATATGGCCGAGTCCAAGACCGTAGTAGGCCAGGTTGCCGGCCGTACCGCGGTACTGATCGATGACATGATCGACACCGGTGGAACCATTGCAGGCGCAGTGCGCGTGTTGAAGGAAGCCGGCGCGAAGGATGTCATCATCGCGGCGACTCACGCAGTCTTCTCAGACCCTGCCGCGCAGCGTCTGGCCGAGTGCGGTGCCACCGAAGTTGTGGTCACCAATACCCTGCCAATCCCAGAAGAGAAGCGCTTCGCAAACCTCACGGTTCTTTCGATCGCTCCGATGTTGGCACGCGCCATCTCCGAGGTCTTCCACGAGGGTTCTGTCACGAACCTATTCGACGGTCGCGCCTAGTAGTTCTCGTTTCGCAAGCTAATGGCCGGCACCTTCGGGTGCCGGCCATTGGTCATTTAACGGGATTCTGAAAACACTGATTCCCGGCGGTCATTCCGTGATGATCGGGCTAACTGCCTGCGACAAAAATAAAATGGTCGTCGGCGGAGAAAAGGTGTTCGTCGGTGCATCGGTAACCGCGTAGCCACTGTTGGTCATCGACTGTACGAAGATAAAATCCCTTGGGGAATTCATCGTCGCCTAGTGCCACAGAAGCTACCGTGAGCGAGCTATTCGGAGCTTTCCCAACGTTGAGCACGCTGTGCTTAGACATGGGCTGGTTCGTATAGGCCAGGCGTAAATATGGCCCCGCGGTTACCGGGCACAAACTCAGCTGTTGGCGTTGTGCGGCAGAAAAAACCTCAGACAAGGATGCTCCGTCGTTCAAGCCCAGATCCGCGAGCCTGCGGATGGCAAAGTGCTTCACTATCGGAGCTTGCACGTTATTGAATACCGGATGCTGCACTAACTGGTTGGCAAAGTCGTTAAGCTGAATTCCTCGGTCGCGTAATTTAGATTTCAGTGCGCTCCGGCTCAAACCGCCAATAGCGACCGTATGCAGACTAGCGTTCATCTGATCTCCCCGTTTTGGCTAATGCGCCACCACAAGTAAGTTACTGACCGGCTTCGGTGAGGGCCAAGGCGTAGGAAGCCGCCAGTAGCTCGCGCAGTGCTTCCAGATTAACTTTGGACAAGCGGCCTAGATAAAGGCATGCTTTGCTGGCCTTGTGCGGGCCAAGCGCGCCAAGAAGCTCGGGCCATTTTACCGCGAAATCACTTTGCAGATAAATAGTGTGTTTTGCAGAGCCTGGCGCAAACGCCATCAACGGGGCGTGTCCACTATGTCCGCTGTCGTAACGGTATTCGTAGTCACCGAAGCCGATGATGCGCTCCGCCCAGACGACCGGGGGTAAGCCAGTGATTTCCTGGAAGAGTGCCAGTAGCTGCTCGGCTTCGTCACGACGTGTGCCCGGGGCACGGGAGAGTACCTCGGCAACGGGCATTTCGGACGGTGACATCGCTGGTTGTTTGACGCTCATTTGTACTCCTTTATATCGGATGGCTTGACGCCACCGAAGAATGATCTTTCGTGCCACACTACCGGGCATTGTTGCTAACGCCGCCGGGGTCTTTCAGGGTTGTGGCGTAGGGTACAGATTTTTTACTCTCGCCCGCTTGCTGGTAGAATTTCTACTTGTGCTCAGGCGAGGGAATCATCATTTTTGATGTGACCGTTATCGACAAGGCCGGAAAAGCTCTTTCATCTCCAGATGATGGATGCTTCCCAGGTCCACGCAGGGCGTAAAAAGAAGCATTCAATCACTATAAGGAGATTCATCATGGCATCTGTCAACCTTGACGCCGTAGTTCGTTCCGATTTCGGCAAGGGCGCAGCCCGTCAGGCTCGTCGCGACGGCCTGATCCCAGCAGTAATCTACGGTGCAGGCTCCGAGCCACAGCACATCTTGCTGCCAATCCACGAGACCACCTTGGCTATCCGTGACCGCGGCGTTCAGCTGGTTCTGAACATCGATGGCAAGGAAGTTAAGACCTCCATCAAGGACATCCAGATCCACGCAATCAACCGCACCGTTGATCACATGGACCTACTGATCGCTGCGTAAGTTCGGTCTTCGGAGCGAATACAGCTTTTAGTAGCTAAAACATATGAGTAGTGATACTTGGCTGGTAGCCGGGCTCGGGAATCCTGGGCCCGGCTACGCTGGCAATAGACACAATGTCGGGCAGATGGTGCTCGACGAATTGGCCAAACGCGTCGGGTCGAAATTTAAGACGCATCCATCGCGTGCCCAGATCATTCAGGGACGAATAAACGTTGGTGGACCACGTGTGGTGCTGGCCAAACCTATGACCTACATGAACCTTTCCGGTGGCCCGGTTGCGAATCTTGCAAAATTTTTCGGCATCGGTGTCGAGAATTTGATCGTGGTGCACGATGAAATCGACATTGCTTTTGACACCGTCAAGCTCAAGCGAGGCGGGGGAGAAGGCGGCCACAACGGACTGCGCGATATCTCTAAAGCCATGGGCTCTAAAGACTACTTGCGAGTTCGCGCAGGTGTTGGACGGCCTACCGGTCGTATGGATACTGCCGACTGGGTATTACAAGACTTCTCCAAATTAGAGAAACAAAATTTGCCTTTCCTGATCGATAATTCGGCTGACGCCGTCGAACTGTTGATTTCCTCCGGTTTAGAAACCGCACAGGGCAAATTTCACACTTCGTAAAGTTAACTTAGACACAGCGCCCGTGCACTTCCCCTAGTGGGCAGTGCACCGGGCGCTGTTCTTTTTGGATGAGGCATTGCTTACTAAGGCCTAACTTAGATGAGATTCGGGATCTAGAGTGGAATAATTAGCTAATGTACCCATTGCCTAATCGCTAAATCTGAGCGGGCAAATCATATCCATCACCTCGGAGGACCAAGTGCACACGGTAATCGGTCACCCAGAAGCAACCGAGGCGCTCTCTCTTTCAGAGGTTGAGCGCATCAAAGCAGACTTCGAAATCCTGGAGCACCAAGTCAACGGCACGGATCTCGTATATCTGGATTCTGGAGCGACGAGCCAAAAGCCTCGTTGTGTTTACGAAGCCGAACAGCACTACTACGAGAATGCCAACTCTGCGGTGCATCGTGGGGCTCATAGCCTTGCGGTGGAAGCCACCGATATTTTTGAACAGGCCCGTGAAACGGTAGCGAAGTTCATCGGTGCGCGCAGCAATGAACTGGTGTGGACCTCCAACGCCACCGAAGCGTTAAATCTCATCTCGTACTCCATGTCCAACGCGTCGCTCGGCCGCGGTGGGGACGAAGCGCAACGCTTCCGTTTGGGGGCTGGCGATGAAATTTTAGTCACCGAACTTGAACACCACGCAAACCTCATCCCCTGGCAGGAACTGGCTTTTCGCACCGGAGCAACGCTGCGTTACGTCCCGGTCGATGAACAGGGCGCACTACGCTACGAGATGCTTGATGAACTAATTAACAGCAAGACTAAGTTGGTGGCCTTCACCCACGTATCGAACGTTTTGGGCACCATCACCGATGTAGCACGATTTGTTTCCGCCGCTAAAGCGGTCGGCGCATTGACTGTATTGGACGGGTGCCAGTCGGTCCCGCATATGCCGATCGATGTGAAATCTTTGGACGTAGACTTCATGGCGTTCTCCGGTCACAAGATGCTAGGCCCCACAGGCATCGGCGCCTTGTATGGCCGTGCTGAACTGTTGGACGCTATGCCACCGTTCCTCACCGGTGGTTCGATGATCACCGTCGTTGATATGGAACATGCAGAATTCCTCCCCTCTCCGCAGCGTTTCGAAGCAGGAACCCAGCGTGTGGCACAGGCTCACGGATTGGCTACCGCCGCCAGCTACCTGGATGAGGTCGGCATGGATCGCATTGCCAGCTGGGAAGAACACCTCGGCGCGATGCTCTTTGAAGGACTCTCCAACATCGAGGGAGTCCGCGTTTTTGGACCCTCAGACATTGCACGTATTGGCACGGTGCCTTTTGAAGTGATCGGAGTGCACCCGCATGATGTGGGGCAATACCTGGATTCGCGCGGTATCGCGGTGCGTGTGGGACACCATTGCGCCCAGCCGTTGCACCGAGCCTTAGGCGTTTCGGCTACAACTCGTGCGAGCACCTACCTTTACAACACCGAGCAAGACATTACTGCACTGATCGAGGCAGTTGCCTCCGTGCGTGAATACTTTGGAGTCTAAATGAATGAATTAGATCAGCTGTACCAGCAAGTAATTCTCGATCACGCCAAGAGGCGCATTGGGTCACCTCTGGTGGACCCTGCCGCCGGTGAGCTGCATGGTGAATCGCACCAGCACAACCCAATCTGCGGTGACCAGATTCGAGTCCGGGTGGCAGTCGGCGAAAATGATCATTTCACCGCGATGAGTTGGGAAGGCGACGGCTGTTCGATCTCTATGGCTTCCGCCTCGGTGCTCAGCGAGATGCTTCCGGAACTTACCAAAGACGAGTTTTTGGACAAGCTGGAAGTCTTCCGTGAAATGATGCGTTCGCGTGGGGCCATGGTGCCCGATGAAGAGGTGCTCGAAGACGCTGCGGCCTTTGTGGGGGTCTCTAAATTCCCTGCACGAGTCAAGTGCGCAATGCTCGCTTGGGTTGCGGCAGAGGCCGCTATGCTCGGTGCAAGCGCCTAAACAGGCCAAGACCTAGCAACTTAGTATTTAAAATAAAACGGCTTGGGCCTTCACTTGTGTGAAGGCCCAAGCCGTTTTCGTAGTCAGTGGGTTATTTGTCGTCCGACTGATAAACATCAGGAATGCCGTCTTGGTCATCATCACGCGATTCTCGCGCGGCGATCTCCTTATAGCGGCGGTTACGTGGAACCAACCAGATGGCACCTAGGATCGCGGCTAAAAATGAACCGGCCAAAATCGCGACCTTCGCATGCTCGTAATGCGCCGACTCCAAGCCGAATGATAGCTCGGAGACCAACAACGAGACGGTGAAACCGATACCGGCCAGCAGCGTCACCCCGAAGAGGTCACCCCATCGTGCGTCCTTATCCAACGAAGCCTTAGTGAACTTGGTCAAGAGCCAGGTAGAGCCCATGATGCCTATCGGCTTGCCGAAGATCAGGCCCAAGACAATTCCCCAGAAGACTGGATCTGTTAGTAACCCTCCGCTGCCCTTGTCGGGAGAAATGACGGTGACTCCGGCGGCGAAGAAGGCGAAGATGGGGATACAGAAGCCCGAGGACAATGGTCGGAATCGGTGTTCAAAGCGTTCGGCTAGACCTATTCCTTCGCGACCATCGGTGCGTTTCACCGGCACACAGAAGCCCAAAACTACACCGGCAATTGTTGCGTGAATACCCGAACCAAAGACGAAGATCCAGGTCAAAATGCCCAGCGGCAACAGGATCAGCCATGCGGCCCAGGCTCGCTTTGCGAAGAACTTGCCAAGGTAACGGGCAAGAATCGTGAAGAGAATAATCGGAATGATGGCCAGCCCGAGGTATTCAAATTTCAGGTCATCGGTGAAAACAAAGGCGATAATGACGATCGCGATCAGGTCATCGACCACGGCGAGAGTCAGCAGGAAAATACGCAGGGAGGCTGGTAGCGCCGAACCGATTACCGCGAGGACCGCGACGGCAAAGGCAATATCCGTTGCCGTGGGAATAGCCCAGCCACGCAGTAGCTCGGTGCCTCCGCCGGACCCGGCGGCAATGGCCACGAAGATCAGTGCCGGAACTAAAACACCGCCAAAGGCAGCGGCCACTGGAACGGCAGCGGTTTTGATGTTGTGCAGGTCGCCAATGGCGAATTCTTTCTTCAACTCCAAGCCGGTCAGGAAGAAGAACACCGCTAAGAGGGCGTCCGCGGCCCAGTGGCCGATGGAGAGATTCAGATCCACACCGAATAAGGTGGGTCCGAAGTGGAAATCACGCAACGCAAAATAAGAATCTCGCATTGGAGTGTTGGCCCAGATCAGGGCCAGGATTGCACCGGCAATGAGAACCATGCCGCCGACTGTTTCTTTGCGTAGGATATCTCCGATACGCACAGATTCTTTGTAACTTGGGCGCGAAAACAGGTTCTTTGGCGAACCCGAAGATGGCGTTTGAGTCATAGCTAAACTCGCTTACTTCGTTAAATGACAAATTGTTCGCCGACCAGACTTCCCGGCACACCTAAGTTCCACCCTAACGTGAAAAGTGGTTGGAACCACAAATCCCGGGCCAGTGCATCCTCACACTGTCCCGGGAATTTGTGCTGAACTACGGCTTGCTTACTTAGAAAGCCATTCGTTGACCTGTGCGGCCTGCATGTTCAGTGCCTTGCCCAGGTAGGGCTCGGCTGCCGAAGCAATTTTGCCGCCAATGAAGGGAATCGACGAAGAAACTTTCGCATCAATTGCGAAGTTGGTGCTCTCGCCTGCCGCTTTTAAAGATTCAGTTCCGGAAACAGTCACCGGGACACCTGCCACGGTGATCTTCACTGTCGCCGAACGGTTTCCTGCAGCATCCGGTGCGCTCCACTGCTCAACCTGCGTGACGTCGATGGAGGCACCAACAAACTTGCGGGCGAAGTCTGGTACGCGGTCGGTGGGTAGCGCACGGACCGTGGTCAGGGTAAATGCCCCTGCGGTGTCACCGTCCACGGTGAAGCTGCTTAAGCTGCCCTTGGCGAGCGAGGTGAGGTGCTCGGCGAAACCACGGTCGGCTAGGGTCGCAATGACCTGGTCCGCGCGGTGGGCGATCTGCGTGCTTGCGTTCAATGCCATGAATGCGAATCCCAATCTAAAAAGGTTCGGCGGTCGTGCGGAACATACTTAGGTTCCGTGCCGTTTCTGGTCGGTATTAACCCTATCTGCTCTCACCGGTTAGGTAGGCTAGGAAGGCAACATAAAACAACATATTGGCATTGCGCCGACCGCGGAAAGATTTTGCGGTTGCTGTTTGTGGTGCGCCACGTAGCTGTTTTGCCTTCAGTGAGAGGAACTTTTGCAACATGAGCCTATCCGGACTTCATGATTTCCTGCGCGAGGAACCGTCATTTAGGCGAATCCAGCAAAGCGCCTCCCAACCCTTCGCAATGCGTAGCGAAGAATTAGAGATTGCTGCGCCGCAAGGCATGCGCGCCATTCTTGGGGCCCACGCAACCGAAGGACTTATCGCGGGGAACAACCACGCGGTGATGCTCATTGTCACGGCCACGGGACGCGAAGCAGAAGAAGTATCGGCCTCGCTGAGCGCCTATATGCCACAATCTCAGATCGCCGAGTTCCCCTCCTGGGAGACTTTGCCGCATGAACGGCTCTCACCACGCAGCGATACGGTGGGACGTCGGTTGGAGGTTTTACGTAGGCTCAACGATCAAGACCGTGACCTGAAGGTCATCATCGCCCCCATCCGCGCCGTACTCCAGCCCTTGGTGGCCGGACTCGGACAGCTGCGTCCGGTGCTGCTGGAACTAGACGCCGAGCCGGGTTTCGAAAAAGTCATCCGGGATTTGGCGGCGGCCGCCTATGCACGCGTGGATATGGTGACTCACCGCGGCGAGTTTGCCGTACGCGGTGGCATTATCGATGTGTTCCCGCCGACGCTCGAGCATCCGATACGTATCGATTTCTTCGGTGAACAAATCGACTCTATGCGCTACTTCTCTATCGCTGATCAACGTTCGCTAGATGGCGCGGGCCCAACAAAAATTATTGCTACCCCCTGCCGTGAAATGCTGATCACCCCACAGGTGATGGGCCGTGCGGCAAATCTGAAAGCACATTTCCCAGCGGCCACCGAGATGCTCACTAAAATTGCCGGCGGTATCGCGGTAGAGGGAATGGAATCGTTGGCCCCGCTGCTGGTCGATGAAATGGTCCCACTGCTGTCATTACTTCCGCAGTCCTCCATTGCCTTGGTAATGGAACCCGAGCGCGTGCGCACCCGTGCCCACGACCTCAATGAGACTAACGCCGAGTTCCTCGCCGCCGCCTGGGCTTCGGCTTCAGATGGGGCTGCCGCGCCTTTAGATTTAAGTACCGCCGAGTCGGGGCGCAAGCTCGCATCCGGTGATTTTGCGTCACTTGCGCAAACAGTGGAAAATGCCAAAAACGCGCAGGTCTCCTGGTGGTCATTAACCTCATTGGGTGCCGATGAGGATCTGGACCTAGGCGCTGCAATAATCCGCGTCGAGGCACGCGAACCGCGCGGTTACCAAGGTGATGTCGAGGCGATGATGGAATTCATCTCCGGCCGCATCAAAGACCAATGGCGGATTGTTGTTGCCACCGAAGGTCCAGGCCCGGCGGCCCGGCTCTCCGAGCTATTCCAGGAATACCAGATCCCTGCGCACCGGGTAGAACTGCTCACTGAAGCCCCCACCGCCGGCCTGATCGAAATCACCCAGGCGACCGCCGGACGCGGGTTCGTCTTCGAAGCACTGAAATTCGGGTTGCTCACCGAGGCGGACCTGTTAGGCCGCTCCAGTGCCTACGGAAACCGTAAAACCCGTAAGCTCAGTGCCAAGCGCAAGCGTAACGCCGTGGACCCGCTGTCGTTGCAGACCGGGGACTACATCGTGCATGAACAGCACGGTATCGGTAAGTTCGTGGAATTGGTCGCCCGTAAGGTCTCAGGTTCGTCCAAGGATTCAAAGCGCGAATACCTGGTGGTGGAATACGCGCCGTCCAAACGTGGGGCACCGGGGGACCGACTCTTTGTCCCCATGGAACAGCTGGATCTCATTACCCGATATGTGGGTGGTGAAGCCCCGAGCATGTCCAAGATGGGTGGTTCAGATTGGGCGAGCACTAAGTCCAAGGCGCGCAAGGCGGTCAAGGAGATCGCAGGGGATCTGATCAAGCTGTATTCGGCGCGTATGGCCAGCCGTGGTCACGCCTTTGGTCCGGACACCCCGTGGCAGAACGAGCTGGAAGAAGCTTTCGCCTATGTCGAAACCCCGGACCAGCTGACGGCTATTAATGAAGTTAAGCAGGATATGGAACGCGAGGTCCCGATGGACCGGCTCATCTCCGGCGACGTCGGCTTCGGCAAAACCGAAATTGCGGTGCGTGCGGCGTTTAAGGCAGTACAGGATTCAAAACAGGTTGCCATCTTGGTACCCACCACGCTGCTTGCCTCACAGCACCACCAAACATTCACTGAAAGGTACTCGGGTTTCCCACTGCGCGTACGCACTCTTTCACGTTTCCAAACCGCCAAGGAATCCAAGGAAATCCTTGCCGGACTTAAGGACGGTTCGGTAGACATCGTCATCGGTACCCACCGGTTGCTGTCCAAGACCGTGCAGTTTAAGAACCTTGGGTTGGTGATTATCGATGAGGAACAGCGCTTCGGTGTAGAGCACAAGGAAGAGCTGAAAAAGATGCGCACCAACGTGGACGTGTTGGCCATGAGCGCCACCCCGATTCCGCGCACCCTAGAAATGAGCCTTACCGGCATCCGTGAAACCTCCACGCTTGCCACCCCGCCCGAAGAACGCCATCCGGTGCTCACCTTCGTCGGGCCACGTAGCGACAAGCAGATTTCTGCGGCTATTAAGCGCGAGCTGATGCGTGATGGCCAGGTGTTCTTTGTGCACAACCGGGTATCGTCCATCGACCGTGTTGCCGCCGAACTGCGCGAGCTGGTTCCCGAGGCACGCGTTGAGGTGGCTCACGGCAAAATGAGCGAAACACGGTTGGAACGGATCATCCAGGATTTCTGGGAGAAGAAATTTGACGTGCTGGTGTCCACCACCATCATCGAGACCGGGCTGGATATTTCGAACGCCAACACGTTGATTGTGGACCGGGCGAATAACTATGGCTTGTCCCAGCTGCATCAGTTGCGCGGCCGTGTGGGACGTGCCCGCGAGCGTGCCTACGCCTACTTCCTCTGGGACGTGGAGAAGCCATTGGGGGAGGTAGCGTTGGAACGGTTGAAAGCCGTCGCGGCGCACAACGAACTAGGCTCCGGCTACCAGCTGGCCATGAAGGATCTGGAGTTGCGTGGGGCGGGCAATATGCTCGGTGGCGAACAGTCCGGGCATATCGCCGGGGTTGGCTTCGACTTGTACCTGCGTCTTGTCGGCGAGGCCGTCGCAGACTTTAAGGGTGAGGGCGAAGAAGAAGCCACCGAGATGAAGATTGAGCTCCCGGTGAATGCTCACCTGCCGCACGAGTACGTGCCTGGCGAACGCTTGCGGTTAGAGGCCTACCGAAATATTGCAGCCGCCGAAAGTACGGAGGCGCTGGCCGAAGTCCAAGAAGAACTCGAAGATCGCTACGGCAAGCTTCCGCAGCCGGTAGAGAATCTGATGCGGGTGGCGGCGTTACGCGTGCGTGCCAGGGCCTTGGGGTTGCGTGATATTCAGCAGATCGGTAACCATATCAAGGTGTCCCCGGCGAAGATTGAGGATCTTCCGGCCAGCCGTCAGGTTCGTTTGGAGCGTCTCTACCCGGGCTCCGTCAACAAGCCTGCGCTCAACGCGATCTTCATTCCGAAGCCGCGCACCTCTCCTGTGGGTGGAAAGGACCTAGCGGACGAAGCAATCCTTGAATGGGCCGAGCGTCTGCTCTACGGGATCTTCGAACCTGCTCCGGTGGTGCAGGGCAACGCTAAGTAGCCGGTGGCGGGTGCCGATTAAGTGGTGCCCGCCAGTTCCTTGGCGTAGTCATGTACCGGGCGCCCATAAAGGCTGAGGGTGGGCGCCAGCGTCTGTAAAGCTACACGCAGCGCCTGCTGGTGATCTCCTGCGTCGTGTAGGGCGAGCGCAAGGAACGCCTGAGCATCGCGGTACACGTGGCTTGGTGTCTGGATCAATTGCAACAGTTGAACGGCCTGGCCGGTTTCGCCTAAGTTGCGTAGCGTGCTGGCAAGTTGAATACGCGCTTCGTCCAGTTTTTCTGGATCAAGGCCGGTGGCTATCGCCGCCCGGTAGGGTTCCACCGCTTGGGCTTCATCGCCGAGATAGTCGTGGAGTGAGGCTCGCTCAAAAAGTACCACCGCGTCGCCGGCTGGCCGCTGAGCGAGTAGTTCATCGAGTTCTTCGCGTAGCTTCTGCGAGCTTTTCCCCTTGGCGCTGCGCCAGAAGGCTTCGATCTGTTCATTGAGGGTGCCGATCATAAGTCGAGGCTAGTGCGCGTAATAATCTCGGGCAAGGGCAGAACGCCCGGTTAACGAATTGTGGGGAGGCCTCTCGGCCTCCCCACAATGTTCAAGCGTAAATTACAGGGCAGCGTTTGCTGCGGCTGCCTCTTCGATAGAGTCCGCGCGACCCATCAGGTGCATTGGAATCGCAAAGGCCAAGAAGCACAGCGCGAAGCATGCAATGGTTGGCCACCAAGCGGTCTCCAACGTCCAGTAAGACAGGGCGTAAAGACCGGCTGCGAACATCACCGTGAAGATTAGGGTATTAACGATGTTGCCAACGAGGCGACCTTCACCTGAGTGGGCGGTGTTCTTGCCGTTCGAGTACACTTTTTCTCCTTGAGGAAACGAATGGGTGCGGGATCTTAGTAAACGGATCCGCTTTGCTCTCCCTCTAGGATAGCAACTCCTGAGCTAGAACCGAGACGTGTTGCGCCGGCAGCAATCATTGCCCGCGCGGTTTCGACGCTGCGCACACCGCCCGAGGCCTTCACTCCGAGATCTGGGCCAACGGTTTGACGCATCAACGCGACATCTTCAACGGTCGCGCCACCGGTAGAGAATCCGGTTGAAGTCTTCACAAAATCGGCTCCGGCGGCCTTCGCTGCCTCGCAAGCCAGCACCTTTGCCTCGTCGGTGAGCAGGCAGGTTTCGATGATGACCTTCAAGATTGCGCCACCCTCATGGGCTGCCTGTGCAATGGCGAAGATCTCGTTGACCAGGGAATCACGATCTCCGCGCAGCGCTGCGGCCACATCGATGACCATGTCGATTTCGTCGGCTCCGTCGGATACCGCGGTGCGGGTTTCAAAGACCTTGGTTGCGGTGGTGGAGGTGCCCAGTGGGAATCCAATGACCGAACAAGTCAACACGTTGGACTCTGCCAGTTCGCGCGAGACCGTTGATACCCACAGTGGGTTGACGCAGACTGATTTAAATTCGTACTTCTTCGCTTCTTCGCAGATCGTGATGATCTGTTCGCGGGAGGCATTCTGCGCTAGCAGGGTGTGGTCAATGTAGCCAGCGATTTCGCGAGTACTTAATTCGGACATCGTGATCCTCTTTTGTTCGTTCGTAGGTTCGGATTAGTTTGTGAGGAATGCTTCAAGTTCAGTCTTGATCGCTTGGCACTGCGCCGTGGCCCGTGCGCGAGCCGCCGGAACGTCGGCCAGATCCTCGGCGTGCTCCACGGTTTCCAGGTAGCATTTCAGTTTTGGTTCGGTTCCCGAGGGGCGCACAATAACGCGTGCGCCGGTGAAGGTGTGTAGCACCATGGCGTTGGTGGCAGGCAGCTTCTCGGTGCCTTGAGAAAGGTCGGTGACCTCGGTAACTTCCGCTCCGGCAAGCTGCGCCGGAGCCTGAGTACGGATCTTTTCCATCAGTACCGGGATCTGCGACAGGTCGGTGAAGCGCATCGAGAGCTGGTCAGTGACATGTACGCCGTGTTTTGCCGCGAGCTCGTCTAACCTGCCCTGGATACTGTTTGAGCCAGCCTTCAGCTCCGCCGCAAGATCTGCGAGAACTAACGCCGCGGACATGCCGTCCTTATCACGCACCAACGAAGGGGCCACCGCGTAGCCCAACGCTTCTTCGTAGCCGAACCCGAGGTTTTCCACGCGCGCGATCCATTTAAATCCGGTGAGCGTTTCCTCATGTTCTCTTCCGCTGTCCTTGGCGATAGCCGCCAACATGCGAGACGAAACGATGGAATTTGCCAACTTCTGCTCGGCCGGGAGGATGCGCGAAAGCTGGTCTCCAAGCAACCATCCGACCTCGTCGCCGCGCAACATCCGCCAAGCGCTACCGTCGTGAATGGCTGCGGCACAACGATCTGCATCCGGGTCATTAGCGATGACCAGATCCGCTCCGAGCTTCCGAGCTAGTTCAAGGGACAAGTCAATGGCCCCTGGCTCCTCTGGGTTAGGGAACTTCACCGTCGGGAAATCTGGATCCGGATGTTCCTGCTCCGGGACCATATGTACGTCGCTGAACCCGGAGTTGAGCAGTGCTAAACGCATGGTGTGCCCGCCGACGCCGTGCATCGCGGTGACTACCACCTTCAAGTTCTTTCGCGCGGCGGCAAGCGAACCATCGGCGCGCGGAATGACGTTGCCGATTGAATCGAGGTAGGACGCTTCGATGTCGCCATCCTCTGCGGCCCCCGGCAGTACCGTCCAGCCCGAGTCGACGCGTTTAATGTCCGCTACGGGTTGATCTGCATCGATCAACGCGGCGATCTGTGCGTCGATGGGGGAGACGATCTGTGCGCCGCGGCCCACCTCGTCGGCGACCTTTCCTCCGACGTAGACCTTATAACCGTTATCACGCGGCGGATTGTGGCTGGCAGTGACCATGACGCCGGCTTCGGCTCCAAAGGTGCGCACTGCCCACGCCAATACGGGTGTTGGCAGAGCCGAGGGCATCAGCAAAACCTCAAATCCGGCCGCGGTAAACACCGCAGCCGAATCCGTGGCGAACACATCCGAGTTATAACGTGCGTCAAAACCGATCACCACCTTAGGGGTGTACTCCCCGGCGGCACGCTCGGACAAAAAGCGGGAGATTCCGGCGGCGGTGCGCATCACCACTACCCGGTTCATCCGCATTGGGCCGGCACCAAGCTCGGCTCGCAACCCGGCGGTACCGAATTCGAGTACTCCGCTGAAACGATCGGCTAGATCTTCCAGGGCAGGTCCATCGCCGGACTCAACGGTGGAGATCAGTGCACGAAGCTCTTGAGCGGTGGCCGGATCAGGATCCTGAGCGGCCCAGTCGGCTGCCTGCGCGAGGAGTTGGTTTTTCTCGGTTTGATTCATCGTTTTCCTTGGCTCTACAGGTGAAAGTGTTTCTCGCCTAGAGGCGGGCGATGATTTGTGCCAGTAGCTTGGAGATGCGTGGCCCGGCGGTCTGACCGGCTTCAATGACCTCTTCATGGCTTAGCGGGATGGGGCTAATACCGGCAGCCAAATTAGTGACCAAAGAAATACCGAAAATTTCCATTCCAGCGTGGCGGGCAGCAATGGCTTCCAACGCGGTGGACATGCCTACCAGATCGGCGCCAATGGTTTTGGCATACTGCACCTCTGCCGGGGTTTCGTAATGTGGGCCGGTGAACTGTGCGTAGACGCCCTCGTCCAGAGTTGGGTCAACTTCACGAGCCACCTCGCGTAGACGCGAAGAATATAGGTCGGTTAGATCCACAAATGTGGCGCCTTCCAACGGAGAAGTCGCCGTGAGGTTGATGTGATCTGAGATCAGGACCGGGGTGCCCGGGGTCCAATTCGGGTTCAGCCCACCGCAACCGTTGGTCAGCACCAGTTGGGTGCAACCGGCGGCAGCTGCGGTACGGATAGGGTGCACTACCGAACGCACACCGCGTCCCTCGTAGTAGTGGGTGCGCGCGCCAAGTACGAGAATGCGCTTGCCCGATTCGGTCAGAATCGAGGAAATAGTGCCGCGGTGGCCAGGTACCGCCGCAGCGTGGAAGCCAGGGATGGTGGTGGCATCGAGTGTGTGGGTTCGCTCGCCAATTAGCTCAGCGGCTTCGCCCCAGCCGGAGCCGAGGACCAGAGCAATGTCGTGCTTTTCGACATTAGTTTGCTCGGCAATTACCTGGGCGGCCTGTGCCGCCAACGCCTGTGGGTCATTTTGCATATCATTCACGTGAAATACGCTACCGGTAGGTAGCCCCTTTGTCAGGTGGAACCCGTGGCAAATGGAGGAAATTCACTCGATCGTGATGTGCGCAAAAGCTGTGCATGGGGAACAATGGAAAATGTGAGCGCAGATCCTAGGAATAAAGCAACCCGTTTAGTAATCCTCGGTGGTGGACCAGGTGGCTATGAAGCTGCCATGGGAGCCGCCCAACTAGGTGCCAATGTCACTGTGGTGGAACGTGCAGGGATGGGTGGTTCGGCGGTTCTAACCGACGTCGTGCCGTCAAAAACCCTCATTGCCACCGCTGACGCGGTACGCCGTGTACAGCACGCGGAAACCTTCGGTGTCCACATCGAGGGGATCGATGACGCGCAAACCGACTTCTCGGTGGTCAACCACCGATTGCTGGAACTTGCCAAGGAGCAGTCCAGTGACATCCGTACCGGCCTAGAACGTGCCGGAGTGCGTATTGTGGTCGGCGAAGGCCGTCTCCTAGACCGTAAAAACATCGCCGTAAGTCACCCTGATGGTTCGGAACAGACCATCGAAGCAGACGCAATCCTGTTGGCTGTCGGTGCCCATCCGCGTGAACTTCCTACCGCCAAACCAGATGGCGAGCGTATCTTCAACTGGACTCAGATTTATAACATGAACGAGGTGCCAGAGCACCTGATCGTCGTTGGTTCCGGTGTCACCGGTGCCGAGTTCGCTTCCGCCTACAATCTTCTTGGCGCCAAGGTGACCTTAGTCTCCTCGCGTGATCGTGTGCTTCCGGGCGAAGACGCAGATGCCGCGGCGGTACTTGAAGACACCTTTAAAGAAAACGGTGTCAACGTTGTCTCGCAGGCTCGCGCCGAGGGTGTTGAGCGTAAGGGCGATAAGGTCTTCGTTTCGCTGGCAGACGGACGAGTGCTTGAAGGAAGCCACTGCTTGATTGCAGTTGGCGGTATCCCTAACACCGAAGGTCTGGGACTAGAAGAAGTTGGCGTGCAGTTGACTGATTCTGGCCATATCAAGGTTGATGGCGTTTCGCGCACCACCGTGACCAACATTTACTCTGCCGGTGACTGCACCGGAGTCTTCGCACTGGCCTCGGTAGCGGCTATGCAGGGGCGTATCGCCGTAGCTCACTTGCTAGGTGACTCGGTGAAGCCACTGGATTTGAATCTGGTCTCCTCGAACGTCTTTACCTCGCCGGAAATTGCCACTGTTGGTGTTTCCCAGCGTGCAGTAGCTGAAGGTAAATACCAGGCCAACATCATCAAGGTAGATCTGAACACGAACGCTCGTGCGAAGATGATGAACGTTGAAAAGGGCTTCGTGAAAATCGTTTCACGCAAGGGTTCGGGAACCGTTATTGGTGGCGTTGTCGTTGCACCACGTGCCAGTGAGCTCATCTTCTCGCTCGCGCTCGCCGTGCAAAATAGCTTGCACGTAGACGATGTCGCGGAAACCTTCTCGGTTTACCCATCCTTGTCAGGTTCGTTGGCCGAAGCTGCTCGACGGTTGCACCGCCGCATGTAGCTTTACCCGTTCCGAGCAAAAGCCGGGCTTCCTGATTTTGATCGGGAAGCTCGGCTTGTTCGGTTTTAGGTTCTATGGTGTTCCGCGTTGCTAGCCACGGACGGATTTGAAGCAACTTTTGCGAATCACCTCACAGGAAGTTCTATCTTTGGTACAAGTGCCGCAGAGATCTAGGTTCATTAGTCTCATTATTTGGAAGCGCTTTTTCTGCAGGTCAGTGTCCGAACTCAGGTTCAAAATGACTTGATGGAAGAAATGTGTCCGAATGTTGGACACAAATATCCACATGCTGGTCAGTTCGACGTACCATTATGAAGTCATAAACGAGCCTTTATTCGCATCTTAGAAGGAGCCGCCAGCATGTCGCAGGCTAACCAGACAGTAGCGCCAAAGGAAAACACCAGAGGTCGCGTGCTGTTCGCCAGCATGATCGGCACCACCGTCGAATTCTTCGACTTTTATGCTTACGCCACCGCGTCGGTATTGGTTTTCCCTACGCTGTTCTTCCCTAACGCAACGCCGATTAACGCAATCTTGTCCTCCTTTGCCATCTTTGGTGTGGCATTCGTTGCGCGTCCGCTTGGCTCCATAATCTTCGGCCACTACGGCGACAGGTTGGGACGTAAGGGAACTCTGGTTGCGTCATTGCTATTGATGGGTATCGCTACCTTCCTGATGGGCTTCCTACCTGCTGCGCAGGGGCACTGGACGGTCCTCGCTCCTCTGGCTTTGGTGATTTTGCGATTCGCTCAAGGACTGGCGCTTGGTGGTGAATGGTCTGGCGCGGCATTGCTTGCGACGGAGAACGCTCCAAAGAATAAGAGAGCTATCTACGGCACCTTCCCGCAATTGGGGGCACCGGTCGGCTTTATTCTTTCTAACCTGATCTTCGTGGTCCTGCAGACCACCCTGACCGCAGAACAGTTCTTAGCATGGGGCTGGCGCGTACCGTTCTACTTCTCCGCTGTCATGGTGATCATTGGCCTGTGGGTACGTTTGAAGCTCGTTGAATCCTTGTCATTCCAGAAGGTACTTAACGAGAAGAAGGTCGTAAAGTCACCTTTCTCGGTCACGATGAAACATCACTGGCGTCCAACTCTGGCCGGTACCTTCATCATGTTGGCCACCTACGTGCTGTTCTACCTAATGACCTCGTTCACCCTGACATACGGCACTACAGCATCATCCGTTGAACAAGGGCAGGCTACTGCGAAAGCGGCCGGCAAAACCTTTAACGCTGAAGGATTCGTTCCAGGTCTGGGAATTGACCGCCCGACCTTCCTCACCATGCTGATTATCGGCGTCGTATTCTTCGGTATTTTCACTATGGTTTCGGGACCGTTGGCCGAGAAATATGGCCGTCGCAAGTTCTTGATTTGGGTTACCATTGGAATTCTAATTTTCGGTTTAGCCTGGACGCTATTCTTCGGCCCTGGACAGGCCGCAGCGATGGCAGGTCTGATTGTCGGTTTCACCCTCATGGGTCTGACCTTCGGTCCGATGGCCTCGTACTTGCCGGAGCTTTTTCCCTCCAACGTGCGTTACACCGGATCCGCGGTTGCTTACAACCTGTCCTCGGTCATTGGTGCAGCCCCGGCTTCATTCGTGGCAATCGCATTGTGGAGCGCTGGAAATGGCAGCACGACGGGCGTGGGCATCTACCTGGCAATTGCCGCTGTGCTCACCTTGGTGGCACTGTTCCTTACCCGCGATACTAAAGATGTAGATATGGAAGAATTCGTCGAGTAATAACGGCTGAAAAATCTTCAAGGTGGCGTGTAAGGCAGTCCGCAAGGATTCGCATTACACGCCATCTTTCATTTGTCCTGGGCGTGGCTAGAGGGCAAAACGGCTGCTGCGGGTCTGCCTCCGGTTCAGAGAATTTCGTGAACGAAAATTTCATTCACTATCAACCGCAGGTTCGAACTTATATCCAGGGCTGATAGCCGAACAGGTTGTTTTAGGTGGGGGAGAAGGGACCCGGCCATATTTTCGTTCGGGTTAGAAACCTAGAACCAGTAACGTACGCAACGATGAAATACCCGAAACAAGCCGCCCGCGCTGGCTTTAGCCAGCAACAGGATTCTAAAGGGATCGGGCATATAAGTGAACGAAAATTTCATTCACTTATGCCAGCTTTCAGTATCCAGCCAGAGCCTAAACGTTCTGACGCTGACGGAGTTTTTCGTTCACTCAAAGTACAGATCTAGAGAATCAGCAATCAACCCACGGGTCTTATCCGGCGCAACAACGGTGACTTCACATTGAATTGCGGTTCTGCGGGTGCAAGACGCTTTGACGACACGCGAAAGTGGTCCTTCAAATTCCATATTTATGCGTTTGACAACGTCGGATATGTTACTGTCAATGGAAAAATTGTTACACCGGAGATAAGGCTACTAACACGTGACAAACGCAATTCGGGCTTTTGGTTGGCTCGTTCCCTGGTTCTTTCTCGTTAGCGTCATCGTGTTAATTGTGATGCTCTTTGTTAGCCGATTTTCGAAGCGGCCAAACAAACGAGACGTTCGGGAACCCCTGGGTTTATGGTGCTTAGCTTGCTGGTATATCGGTGTCGTCATGATTACCATCATTCCCAACGGTGGAAGTGCTCCGATTCAATTCGAAGGAGAGGACAGGGCAAGATTCTCATTAGTTCCCCTTGATGGATGGTTTGACCAGTATGGCCTGAATCTAACTGCTGTACGAGAATCCGCGCTCAACGCGATTCTTTTTGTACCTGGCATGATTCTTACCTTGTGGTTCACAAAAATGAGAACCAGTGCCGCATTCATCTTTCTTATCGGATTCGGTGGGCTCATCGAGATTTCTCAGTTACTCACGAACTGGGGACGTGCGCTCACCGTAACTGACATCATTATGTACTCTCTGGGGACCGTGTTTGGCTGGGGGATCTGCGGAAGCCATGTCAAGAGGCGTACTTTAGACAAGCCACTTTCGACCAAACGAATATTCTCCAAGTCTCACTAAAATGCAAGGGTTCCAAATCAAAGGGAAGCTGGTGGGCTGCATATCCAAAACACCAAAATCCACTTTCGCCGTACTCTGTGTTATTGGTGATCGACAAAAACTTTGCGGACTAAAATGAACGACACTCCCGCAAATGCCATGGCGACAAACGAAACTATTGATCCTTGTATGAGTAGATTAAAACTTTCCACGACTCCCGCGGATTCAATAATTAGAACCAGCACGCCAGCAAGTGCGCAAGCATAACCAGCTTTGAGTGCTGTCGAGTCATCGAGTAGTCGACTTATGAAAGCGCCCCCAAATATCGAAGATATTGGCAATACAGCAATCAGCGAAATCGAAGCGTTAAAGCAGTAATAACCGGCGATAACAGCAAGCGGCCCCGCCAACGCGCACAAAAGAGCATGCTGCTTGGCTATTAGTGCGGGTGCACTGTTTCCATCATTCTTCGAAAGCGAAAAAATCTTGGCTAACATCCAAACGCCGCAGCTAGCAAGAAGCCCGAGCCCTGGCGCCCACCAAGTAACCGTTGTGCTCATGGATGCAGCTACGCCGAAGGCAACCAAAAATAATGGCATCGATGGTAAAGATGTTATATCTCTGCATCGTAGATCTTTTAGCATGATGTCATCCTAGCTTTAAGTCTTCTTATAGGAATAGAAATCGTCTCCAAGGGCCAGGAAACGAACCTGTTTCGCATTTGAAAGTTGTTTGCGCACACGAGGCTGGCGGTTGCCTTGCGAAACAATCTTGGTGCGACGTACAGTCTGAAGAGAAATATAAGGCCTCATATTTACGGTGTCGTGTAAGACCCCAAGATAGGTTGAGCCCATGAAAATCGCTATCGCAGGTGGAACTGGGACCATTGGTCGTCAAGTCGTTTCGGCGGTTGAATCAGCCGGGCATATTCCCTTGGTTCTGTCGCGACGCACCGGAATCGATGTGGTGGCCGGTGTCGGGCTGGTTGACGCTATGAGTGGTGTTGATTCAGTCATTGACTTGTCGAGCACCTCCAGTATGCGCACAAAGGCCGCGGTGGAGTTTTTTACCCAGGCCACCAAAAATTTACTGGAAGCAGGACGCCTGGTGGGGAGTACTCACCACGTTGCACTATCGATAATTGGTGCGTTGGCTGTTGACGCACAGTACTACGCAGGTAAGGCAGCCCAAGAGCGTTTGCTGATGGACCAGACAGGAGGATTCTCCTTGCTGCGTGCTTCGCAATTTCACGAGTTTGCCGGACAGCTGACGGAACGGATGGGAATCGGGGCGTTGCACTTTGCCCCACTCATGCGTTCGCAGCCAGTCTCCAGCGCCGAGGTCGCCGCTGAACTGGTAAGGCTAGCGACGGGGGAGCCCCAAGGAGTGGTGGCAGATCTGGCCGGACCCCGTGAGGAACGCATGGCTGATCTGATGCGGGCCCAGTTGGCACACGATACCGGGCGGGCCAAACGGGTGTTCGAAATACCGTTACCCGGGCCGATGAGCCGCGCCATGCGTGATGGCTCTTTGCTTCCCGGGCCGGGCGCGCGGCTGGGTAGCGAAACCTTTTCCGACTGGTTAAACGCCCAGGGCCGTCCAAACGCGTAACGTTTGAACGGCCCAAATTGGCGGTGGGTACTTAGTCCGCTTCGATGATCGAGGCGATCACCGCTCCGGAGGACAGTGACTCTCCGGGGCTCACCTCTAGGCCTTGGACGGTACCTGCACGGTGTGCGGTAATTGGCTGTTCCATCTTCATTGCTTCAAGTACTACGATCAGATCTCCGGCGGCGACGGTATCCCCGTTGGCCACCGCAACCTTCACGATAGTGCCCTGCATCGGCGAACGCAGCTCTGCACTGTTGCCAGCGGCGGCAGCCCCGGCCTTGCGCCCTGGCTTACGCTTTTTCTTGGCACCCTTATCTGCGGTGGCCGATACCGACCCCAGCGAGGAAGGTAGAGTGACTTCCAGACGCTTGCCGGCAACCTCCACGGTCACCGAGGTGCGTTCGTCGGCTTCTTCCGCTTCTGCCATCGGCAATGGGTGCGGTTCAATGACGGTGGCAAATTCGGTTTCAATCCAGCGGGTGTGGACCTTGAAGGGGCCTGATTCTGGAACGAACGCGGCATCTGACATGACCGCACGGTGGAATGGCAATACCGTTGCCATTCCTTCGAGCTTAAATTCTTCCAGCGCACGGCGTGCACGGGCGGCGGCGATCTCCCGGGTGGCGCCGGTGATGATCAGCTTGGAGATCATCGAGTCAAAGTTTCCTGAGACACTCTCGCCGGCTTCGATACCCGAATCTACGCGGACGCCAGGACCGGTAGGCAGGCTCATCTTGGTGATGGTGCCAGGGGTTGGCACGAAGCCGCGGCCGGCGTCTTCGCCATTAATTCGGAATTCGAAAGAGTGGCCGCGGACCTCAGGGTCGGTGTAGCCCAGCTCTTCGCCGCGGGCAATGCGGAACTGTTCGCGCACCAGATCAAGACCGGTAACTTCCTCGGATACCGTGTGCTCGACCTGCAGTCGGGTGTTGACCTCGAGGAAGGAGATGACGCCGTCTTGTCCGACGAGGAACTCACAGGTGCCGGCACCTGTGTAGTTTGCTTCGCGCAGGATCGCCTTGGAAGCTTCGTAGAGTCGGGTGACCTGCTCCTCGCTCAAGAAGGGAGCCGGAGCCTCCTCGACGAGCTTCTGGTTGCGACGCTGCAAGGAGCAGTCGCGGGTGGAAACGACCACGACGTTGCCTTGGTTATCTGCTAGGCACTGGGTTTCGACGTGGCGCGGGGCATCTAAGAACCGTTCGACAAAGCATTCACCGCGGCCAAAGGCCGCAATGGCTTCACGGACTGCGGACTCGTACATCTCGCCGATGTCCTCGCGGTTGCGCACTACCTTGATTCCGCGGCCACCGCCGCCGTAGGCGGCCTTGATGGCCAGCGGCAAACCGAATTCGTCGGCAAAAGCGTATACCTCTTCGGCCGAGGCCACCGGATCCTTGGTGCCTGGAACCAGTGGAGCGCCGACCTTTTCAGCGATATGACGCGCCTTGACCTTGTCACCAAGCTGGTCAATGGCCTGTGGGCTTGGCCCAATCCAGGTCAGCCCGGCATCGATAACCGCTTGCGCGAAGTCGGCATTCTCGGCCAGGAAGCCGTAGCCGGGGTGTACCGCGTCGGCGCCGGAGCGCTGCGCGATGTCCAGAATCTTCTCGATACGAAGGTAGGATTCGGCGGCCGTGGTGCCGCCCAGTGCGTAGGCCTCATCGGCCAGTCGCACGTGCAGTGCATCGCGGTCCGAATCGGCGTAGATAGCGACCGACTCGATTCCTTCGTCGCGTGCCGCACGGATAATTCGCACTGCAATCTCGCCGCGGTTGGCGACCAGCACCTTCGTCAATGGATTCATGGGTGAACCTTGTCTTTAAAAAGTTACGGTTTCTCACCTAGGAGCCTATCGGTTTTGTGGGAACTATATGTACTTATCCGCAAATTCCGGGGTGTTAGACCAAAAATTTTAGAGGGTTCCTACAAAAACGTGGGGCATTTAATCCGGACCGGCTAGTGGGAAATCACATGCGGGATGAAGTTGGCGAAATTATCGGTAATCGGTCCCTGACTTTCACGCACCGCGAGACCAGAAGGCTCGCCATCGATCATCCAGATGCCCAACACCGTGCTGACATCCGTTGCTTCATCCGCGCGGCGGAACACCGGAGGCAAGGCGAGCTCTTGAATGATGAACCCTTCCTCGCCATAACCTTGAGCTTCACCTAGGGTGAGGCCACCGTCTGGCAGGTAGATGGTGATGTCGGCACCTTCGCGGCTGAGTAATGGTTTGCGCACGTAGCCAAGGCGTTGGATGTAGTACGGGGCCTGGCCGTCAAACCATGCTGGGAGCAGATACTGGGAGCGATCCGGATCCTCGCCGAAGAGCTTCCACAGCACCGGCAAGATAGCCTTGGTGCTCCACAGTATCTTGTACGGTGGTTCGATCCAGATGGTGCCACCACGGTAGCTGGCACCGTCGAATCCCGAGTCACGCATATCCTCGAAAAGCTCATCGGCATTCTCGCTGTGCACCATATGCTCCCAGGGGTACAGCTTAAAAATGACCTGGATGTGCGGGCCGTTTTCGCCCGCGCAATAGCGTCCCTGCTCATCGACCCAGAGATTCTCGATATAGATGGTTTCGGTACGGTATCCGGCCGCGGCGCAGGTATCGCGCAACACCAGGGTATTCATCTGATCCTCGTGGGAGGTATCTTCTTCACTGCAGGCAAAGTAGACGGTGGGCACGGCACCAATCTTGCGCGAGATAATTTCAAGGTTTCGCTGCCAGGCCGCCACCAGGTCCTCATACATATTGGTCCATTGGCTGGAGCCTAGCTGAGGCTGATCCTCGAACCATTGCCATTGCACTAGGGACTCGACCAGTGAGGTGGGGGTGTCGGCATTAAACTCGTAAAGTTTGGGGATGCGCTGGTCCGGCTCGGGGTGGGTCAGCCCGCCAAAACGGAAGTCGAAACGGCCGTAGACAGATCCGGCAGCTGGCTCTTCATTCCAGCTATCGCGGATAGCGCGCATGGCGCGGTGCGGGATGCCAAAGCGTGCTAGATCCGAGGCGCCAGCGGGAGAGAGCAGATAGTCTCCGGCTTCCTCCATCATGGAAAACACCGCGGTGGCTGCCTGGTGCAGCACCTCGATTTCTTGAGGGGTCAGCTCGTAGTAGGCGTCATCGCGCCAGTATCTGTAGAGCTGCGGTGCGGAACTGTGGGCATCATCGTGTGTGTACACCAGCCCTGCGGCTTGGACCTTGGAAAGATAATCTGGACGTGCGGTGGTCATCTTGCGTTGCACTGTGCTTAGCCTCCGGTGTGTCCGCCGCCGAAGCCACCGGAATGACCGGTGCCGCTGCGCTGCTTGTTGCTGGAGCCAAAACCTGCCGGTTTTCCGGTGGATGCCGAATAGCCATTGCGGAAGGTGCCTGATAATCCAGCCTTGGTCCGGGCAGCATTGTCTGTGGTGCTAAAACGCTGCGTGGACTGAGTAGGATCAAGCCTGGTGCCCGGGCGCAGTCCGCCGGCGTAGCGGCCGATCATGAAGAACATGAGTGCGGTGCCGATGCCCGAGCCGCCATGGTGCGCGGAGGAGCCTTGAGCGTCATTGCACTGTGCTTCGTCAACTACGACGTTGTCTTGATCAACACAGTAAACCGTGTCTTCTGGGGTGGACTCGAAGCCTGAATTAGAGCCGGCATCCGAAGCGCAACTGGATAAGACTAACGCTGCGGCGGTGGCCACTGCGGGCAAGGTGAAACGTCGTTGGACACTCAATGATCTAAGTTCTCTCGGTCTAGCGGTAAGCGAACGGCGCTTGCTGCAGGGGATGCCGCGCCAAGCGCCGTTCAGCACGATGTATGGAGACTATTTCCATAGCTCGGTGATGCTGATACCTGACTGGGTCAGCAATTTGCGAAGCACAAAAATATCGAGACCCACCACGTTTTGGAAATTGCCTTCGATGGATTCGATAAAGGCCGAGGCCAAACCGTCGATGGTAAACGCACCGGCGCAGGGCAACGGTTCTCCGCTGGCCACGTAGGCTTCGATTTCCGCGTCGCTCACGGTGGCGAAGTGCACCGTGGTTGAGGAGATCTCTCCGGTAGCAGCTTCCGGATTGGCAGTATCGATCAGCCAATGTCCCGAATGCAGGATCCCGGTAGCGCCGCTCAGTTGTTGCCAGCGTTCGCGGGCAACCTGTGCGGTATGAGGTTTGCCGTAGGCCAGGGAATTAAGCTCGAAGACCGAGTCGCAACCGAGCACTAGAGTGCCCTCAAGATGGGCGTCCCCGGCGACATTTTCTGCCTTCGCTTTGGCTAGCAGCAACGCCGTGGCCGACGGGCTTTGTGGCCCATGCTCCGCTTCGGCAGCGCTCAGCACCGCATCTTCGTCCACCCTGGAGACCTGCGTGGTGAAAGCCAAGCCGGCGTCGCGGAGCAACTTCTGCCTTCCGGCGCTGGCGGAGGCAAGTAGCAATCGCGGCGTGCTTATCGTGGTGCTCATACGCTGGCGGTCTCCTTGGTGGGGTTGTGAGCTGCGTTTTCTTCGGCCTTGCGTTCAAGCATTGCGTTGAGCTTAGCGCCTTCAACGTCAACGTCTGGAAGGATCTTATCCAGCCACTTGGGAAGGTACCAAGCCTTGTCGCCGAGCAGGTGCATGACCGCTGGGATCAGCGTCATACGGACCACAAAGGCGTCAAAGAGTACTCCGGTTGCCAGTGCAAAGCCCAGCGGGCGGATCATCGACAGGTGCGAGAAGATGAAGCCGGCGAAGACCGCAATCATGATCAGCGCCGCCGCGGTGACCACCGGGGCCGCCATGGAGAACCCAGAACGTACCGCATCACGAGCCGATACACCGTGGGCGTAATGCTCGCGCATCGCCGAAACCAAAAACACCTGGTAGTCCATGGCCAGGCCAAAAAGGATACCGGTGAGCAAGATCGGCAGGAAGCTGAGCAGCGGGCCAGGGACATTGACGTCGAAGGCCGAAGACATCCAACCGAACTGGTAAACCATCACGCTGGCGCCGAAGGCGGCGGCTAGGGAAAGCAGGAAGCCGCCGGTGGCTAGCAGTGGGACCACCACCGAACGGAAGACCAGCAACAGCAAGATCAGTGAAAGTCCTACCACGATGGCCAGATATGGTGGCAACGCACTGGTGACCTTCTCCGACACATCAATCTGCGCAGCAACCTGACCGGTGACCGCGATCTTCGCTCCGGTGGCCTCGGTGAACTTTCCGGCATTGTCACGCAATTCGTGGACCAGTGCCTCGGTCTCGGCGGAGGCCGGACCACCTTCCGGGATCACCTGAATGGCCGATAGTGAGCGGTCATCGGTCATGGTGACCGGGATGGCAGCCGCCACGCCGTGGTATTCGCGCAGCATGTCGGCGATGTCTAGCGACTTAGTATCTGCCTGACGTTGGGAGAGTCCTTCGGGCAGGTCAGCGAGTACCAGCAGCGGGCCGTTGTAGCCGGCGCCAAACTTGTCACTGGTCTGTTGGTAGGCCTGGAAGGCTTGCGAATCGGCGGCTTCGGCGCTGCCATCGGGCAGGGCGGTGCGCATCTGTGAGACCGGCAGTGCAATAGCTCCGAGCACTACGATCACTAATAGGGAGACGGGAATCGCGATCTTGGTAACCATGCGCACCCAGCGTGCTGAGATCGGTTCCTTGGTCACCGGTTTTTTCGCGTGCTTCCGGGCACGTTTGGAGACCAGCTTGTTACCGGCAAAGGAGAGCAGGGCCGGCAGCAAGGTGATGTTCAGCAGTACCGAGCAGAGCACGGTGAAGGCCGCGGACAGCCCCAGTACGGTGAGGAATGGCAAGCCTGGTACGGCCAGCGCGGCCAGCGCAATAATGACCGTTAAGCCTGCGAAGACTACCGCGTTGCCGCTGGTGCCTACCGCACGGGCGATAGATTCGCCGACCTCCATACCGGACAGCAGCTGGGTACGGTGGCGGTGAATAATGAACAGTGCGTAGTCAATACCGACGGCCAGGCCCAACATCAACGCCAGCGCCGGGGTAATTGAGGCCATCGAGAACATTGAAGAGAAGGCCAGCGTGGTGCCTACACCTGCGCCTACGCCAAGAAGGGCCAAGAGCAGTGGCAGCCCGGCCGCGATGAGCGTGCCGAGCATGACCAGCAGCACCACGGCGGCGATGACCACACCGATGATTTCTGCGGTACCAAAGACCTCGGAAATATCTTGCAGGATCTCCTTGGAGAAAAGTACTTCAACCCCGGTGGCCTGTGGGCCTGCGGCAATCGCGGTGATTGCTTCACGGTCAGAGGCGGTCAACGCGTCGGTTTGGATACGGAAGCTGACCTGGGAGACGGCGGTGGAGGCGTCCTTGGAGACGAAGCGCATGTCTCCGCTGGCGCCGACCTGACGGGAGGCGAACTCTAGTTCTGCGCGTCCGCGTTCTAGCTCCTTTTCGCCGGTGACAATTTCTTTTTCTCCGTCTTCCAGCTCCTTGGTCTTTTCCTTGAGCGTGATCTCAGAGTCGCGCAGTGTCTTCTCTGCGGTCACCAGCTGGGCCTTGCCCGCTTCAAACGTGGCTTTTTGTTTATCGAACTGTGCCTGTCCGGAGTTCAATTCTGCACGACCGGAAGCAAGCTGCACCCGGGCTTGGGCAAGTTTTGCCTTATTCGCATCAAGTTCTTTTTTGCCCGAGGCAAGCTGGGCTTTTGCCTGATCAAGCTGCTTTTTTGCGGAAGTTAGATGGCTACGGTTGGCTTCGAGTTCCTTGCGTCCCTCGGTGGCCTTTTTAGCACCGGCATCCAGTTCCTTACGGGCGCCATCTAACTGCCTGAGCCCGGACTGGGCTTGGGCAATCTGTTTCAGCGCGGCGTTGGCCTGCGTCTTGCCTTCGGTGGCCTTAGTCTTCGCAGCGGTGAGCTGGTCAAGACCCGCCTGCATGTCTTGCAAGGTGGCCTGGTGTTTAGCAATATCTGCGTCGTTACCCTCGGCTTCGGCCTGCTTCAGCAGCTGCTGAACACCGGTGATTTGGGTGTTCAATTCCGAGATTTGCGGCTCGATGGTTTTAAGACCCTCTTCAGCCTTCGCCAGGCCCTCGGTGGCCTGCTTTTTGCCGGCGGTAAGTTCCTTTTCCAAGGCACCACGCGACTTGCCATCTAGAAGCTGTTTCAGACCATTTTGGTATTCCTTCTCGCCCTGGGCGAGCTTGGCATCGGCCTGATCAAGTTGTTTTTCTCCGGCAGCAAACTGGCTGCTGCCTGACTGGTACTTCTTGTATCCAGCGTTGTACTCTGCCAGACCTGACTGGTATTTCTTTTCACCCGCATCAAATTGTGCCTGACCGCTTTTCAGCTGGGCCTCGCCTGCGCGAAGTTCACTCCACCCGGCGGCAAGTTTCTTTTCTGCCGCGTCAATCTGTGGCTGGGCATCCTCGATTTCCTTGGTGCCGTCAAAGAGCTGGGACCACCCTTCAGTGATCTGCTCTTTACCATCGGCCAGCTGCACCTTGCCGTCGGCTATCTGCTCTTTAGCCTTGTCAAGGTCTTGCTGTCCGTCAACCAGTTTTTGCTGAGCCTTATCCAGTTCCGGTTTGGCATCATCAAGCTGCTTTTGCAGCTCGAAGGGACTCATGGCCTCGACAACCTGTGGGTGCAACGCCAGCTGCTCCAAGGAATCCTGAATCGCGGACTTTTGATCTGCGTTCAGCGCCCGGTTGGAACCTTCACGGAAGACGATGGTGCCTTGGCCGCCGGCCAAATCAGGCAACTCATTTTTCATCCGGTCCATGGTGCGCTGGGTTTCGGTGCCCGGCAGGGTGAAGGTATTAGATAGCTGTCCCATGAAGAGGGAGGCGCACACGCCGATAGCGATGAAGGCAGCAATCCACATGGCTAGCATGCGTAGACGGTTTTTATGCGCCCACGAGGCGAGGCGGTAGAGGTATGTAGCCATGGCTTAGTCTTCCTGAAGCGAGGTTGAGGCAGTTAAGAGCAGCGAGTTAAAACCCGCGTCGAGCGTTTCCATGGCGCGGGTAATTAGCCGGTGGAAGGAATCGATGAGTTCATCGGAGATATGGAGTCCCGAGGCACCAGGCTCGGGTAGCTGGTCAATCCAGGTGTCGAAGGCTGCCTGCCCGGCGCCCAAGGTCGCGTGGGTAAACACGCGGATTGAGTAGGCATCTGCCTGGGGGTAGCGCGAGACTACCTTTGCGATGACCTCGCCGGTGGCGCTTTGCCAGGCGATGAAATTTTGGGGGTAGCAGCCGCCGCTGGCCTGCTGGCGAAGATAAGCCCCAAATTGGGCGACCTGGCCTAAAAGTTCGGTGGCCCGCTCGGATTGAAGTGCGCGCACCACCGCTTGCATGAGCGGAAGATGCTCGGTCAGTGGCGATAGCGTCTCCACCATATGTTCGAGCACCGCATGCAGCGGATAGGAGAGGATTGCATCCACGGAGGGGAAGTAATTAAACAGCGTGCGCCGGGAGATGCCGGCGGCTTCGGCGATTTGGGTGGCAGTCATGGCGGTGCCGTGGCCCTCGCGTAGCAGCTGCAACGCCGCGTCGACGATCGCTTGATGCGTCGCCTGCTTATTGAGTTCGCGGCGTGTGCCGGTACTTTGAGAAGTCACATAATTACACTACGTGCAAACTTGCACGCTGTGCAAAATGAAATGCGTGTTCTGCGCCACGAATTAGGTTGTGCATTAAAAACAAGCGGCCAGTACGCACCGCGATGGGTGAATGCTGACCGCTTGGGTACTCCGGTAACTAAACCGGGGAACGAACTAGCTGGTTACCGAGTTTGCTTCAGACTGGCTAGCAGTTGCCGCCACGGAGTCGTCGGCGAAGGGATCGCCGTTACGCGGTGCGTTGTAGAGCTCCATATTCAGGATGCCTTCGCGCTTGGCGACGATGGTTGGCACTAAGGCCTGACCGGCGACGTTCACTGCGGTACGGCCCATATCGACAATTGGATCAACTGCGAGCAGTAGACCCACGCCAGCCAATGGCAGACCCAGGGTTGAAAGGGTCAAGGTCAGCATCACGACGGCGCCGGTGGTTCCGGCGGTAGCGGCCGAGCCCAATACCGAAACCAAGGCGATCAGCAGGTAATCGGTGAGGCCAAGATCAATGCCGAAGAACTGAGCGACGAAGGTCGCGGCAATGGCCGGGTAGATCGCGGCGCAGCCGTCCATCTTGGTGGTGGCGCCCAATGGCACTGCGAAGGAAGCGTAAGCCGAAGGTACGCCAAGGTTGCGTTCGGTGACCCGCTGGGTCAGTGGCAGCGTGCCGATCGAGGAGCGCGACACAAAGCCGAGCTGGACCGCAGGCCAAACCCCGGAGAAGTACTGCTTAATCGACAGTCCGTGGCTGCGCACCAGGACCGGGTACAGCGCAAAGAGTACAAGGGCCAAGCCAATGTAGATGGCTGCGGTGAACTTGCCCAGTGCGCCAATGGTGTCCCAGCCGTAGCTGGCTACCGCGTTACCGATCAAACCCACGGTGCCCAGTGGTGCAATGCGGATGATCCACCACAGCACCTTCTGAATGATAGAAAGCATCGAGGCGGAGAATGCGAGGAATGGTTCGGCCTGTTTGCCGACCTTCAGGGCTGCAATGCCCACGGCGATCGCAATGACCAAGATCTGCAACACGTTAAAGCTGATCGAGGTGGTAGCAACGCCCTCGGTCATCTTGGTGCTGGCACCTAGGCCTAAGAAGTTTGCTGGGATCAGCCCGGTGAGGAAGCCGAGCCAGTCCCCGGTCTTGCCGTCGTATTCGGCCGGGGCACTTTGGCCGGTATTGGCGCCAGGCTGCATGAACGCGCCCAACCCCATGCCGATGGTCACCGAGATGAGTGCGGTGATGCCGAACCAGAGCAGGGTCTGCCACGCGAGGCGTGCGGCATTGGTGACCTGGGCCAGATTTGCGATGGAAGCGACCACGGCAAAGAAGATCAGTGGAATGACAGCGGTGCGCAGTAAGGCTACGTAGCTGGATCCTATAATCTGCAGTGCTTCACCCAGGGCATTGGGTGCGTCGGCGGTGCTGCCGGTGTACTTTGCGACTAGGCCGAGGATCAGACCAACGATCAACGCAGCGATAATCTGCGGACCGAAGCTGGTCATCCAACGAGGCAGTCTCGATGATGGTGCGGAGTTAGACATGAGTAAAACGGTAGGGGGGAAAAGCGGAACCATTGCAGTTAATGTTACGCAACATGACGCGCGGCGGTTATTCCAACGAAAGGGTGGCCATTTTGTGTGAAGGGTCACTGGAATGAGCCGAATTCTAGAGAAATCTTGGAATAAACCGATGCATAGTTTTCTTTTTGAAGCTGCGCTCAGAAAGCGCAGCGCGCAGGGGACTAACCGAGTTGATGGCTTTTGGGTACCAAATATGCATTAACTGAAAGCACCGGATCTGCCGATGACGAGCAAGAGCAACAAGATGGAGGGTTTAGATGAAGGTTTATATCACCAGTGTCTTGGTTGATGATCAGGCTAAGGCCGAGAAGTTCTACACCGAGCTACTCGGCTTTGTGAAGAAGCACGATGTACCCATGGGTGAATATAAGTGGTTAACCCTGGTTTCACCGGAGGATCAAGGTGGGGTCGAAATTTTGTTGGAACCGGTGGCGCATCCGGCCGCGCGTCCGTTCCAAGAAGCCTTGTTTGCCGATGGTGTTCCGCTGACCTCATTCTCGGTTCAGGATCTGCAGGGCGAATTCGAACGATTGTCAGCCTTGGGCGTGAGATTTACCCAAGAACCAACGCAGATGGGACCGGTGAGTACCGCGGTATTTGATGACACCTGTGGCAATTTGATCCAGTTGTCCACCTATACGCCGTGAGGTTGGGTGGTTAAAACTGTTGGCTGCCAGAAGATCTGACAGCCAACATATTTGATTCGCTCGGGGCAGGGTTAGCCTAATAACGCGCGGTTGAGGGTATCGAGTCCTACGGACCCAAGCTTCAGCGCGCGGGTGTGGAAATCCTTGAGCTCAAAGTTTTCACCTTCACGCGCGGCCACCTGGTCGCGTGCCTGTTCCCAGAGGCGCTGACCAATCTTGTAGCTCGGAGCTTGGCCCGGCCAACCAAGGTAGCGGTTGTATTCGAAGTCCAGCTGTCCCTCGGAGATATCCAGATTCTGTTTGAGGAATTCGTAGCCCTTGTCCGCGTTCCACGTTCCGGTGCCCCACTGGGAGGGTACTTCTAATCCAAGGTGTACGCCGATGTCGAAGACCACGCGAGCAGCACGCAATCGTTGCGCATCGAGCATGCCCATGTAATCGCCCGGGTCGTCGAGGTAGCCCAGTTGGTGCATCAAGCGTTCGGAATATAGTGCCCAACCTTCGCCATGACCGGAAACCCAGCACAGTAGTCGGCGCCAGCTGTTAAGCGTATCGGCCTGCAGCTGTGCGGTCGCGATTTGCAGATGATGACCCGGAACACCTTCGTGATACACGGTGGTCAGCTCGGCCCAGGTGGTGAACTGGTCCTCGCCAGGAGGTACCGACCACCACATCCGTCCGGGGCGTTCAAAGTCTTCGGAAGGGCCGGTGTAGTAGATCCCGCCGTCTTCGGTTGGAGCAATCATGCATTCGATACGGTCCATTGGCGCGGGAATCTCGAAGTGCACGTCGCGTAGTGCCACGATGGCCGCATCGGCCTTTTCCTGCATCCATGACTTAAGCGCATCGGTACCGTCGAGGGTGCGTTTCGGGTCGGCATTGAGGATCTTTTTGGCTTCTTCGATGCTGGCTGTGGGTTTGATCTTTTCAGCCACGCGCTGCTGTTCGGCGATGATCGCGTCCAGTTCGGCTACGCCCCACGCGTAGGTTTCTTCAAGATCTACTGCGGAGCCCAGGAAGCGGCGCGACATTAGTGAATAGTATTCGCGGCCCACCGCATCGGCTTCTGGTGCTTGGGAAAGCAACTCATCGTTGAGTACCTGCGCGAGCTTTCGGTATGCATCTTTTGCGAGATTTGCTCCAGCGTCCAATGAAACAGAAAGGGACGGATCTAAGGCAGCTCCTGCGCTAGCTAACTTGTCAAAGAATCCACCGTCCTTGGCGTAGTCTGCGCATTGACCCATGACGATATTGACCTGACGCTTGGCAGAGACCAATCCCTTAGAAGCGGAATCTCGCAGCGATGCGATGTATCCGTCGATGGCTTGTGGAACGTTAACTAGGCGCATGCCGATAAATTCGAAGTCCTCCACGCGCTCTTGCGGCATGAGGTCAAAGATCGAACGGATTTCCTGCGCGGCGCAGGCAATGTTGTTTAATTCTGTGCGACCAGAAAGCGCAATCTCTAGATCTAATCCAAGCCTTTCTTGCATGGCATCGAGGGTGACCGCATCGATGTCATCTTGGGGCGTAGTCGTCTCCAGCGCGGCGAGGGTTTCGCGTATTAATTCAATCTGCGCTTCGGTTCCCCTGGGGGAGTAATCAGAGTAAGCGGCTTCGTATCCGGGTAACCCAAAAGAAACGCCGTATTCCGGGGCAAGCTCTAGGGTCTTAGCAAAGAAGTTTTCGGCAATGGCGTCGATGCGCGAAGGTATGCGCTGCGCTGTGGGAGATGTCATGTAGCTAACAGTAATTGATATGAAAGATTTGTTGAAGACTTTTAGGTTTTTTGCTGGAAGCTACTTCTTAAAATGAAATTCCCCGGTGATCTACCCAAAGGTAGAACACCGGGGAATTGCGGGTCGAATCGCTTAGCGTCGGCCTAGGCTCCAGCCCAAACGTGGAGACAGCGCCCGACGTTTGCGAAGTCGAGTCATACGCTCGGGCACCGCAGGAACTTCAATCTCCTCAGACGTGGCGCTCCCCATGGCGGTGAGTAGGGCGGTTACCGCCGCGAGTTCTTCTGCGGTGGGTTTACCCTTGGTCACCTGAATCTGTGCGGCCGCAGGTGCGGTGCTTTGCTCGGTCACTGGCTACTCCTTCAAAGGTGGATGCTGGCTGCGGAATCCGGCTTTACAGCGGGATATTGCCATGCTTCTTCGGAGGCAAGGTGGCATGCTTTTCACGCAGTGCGCGCAATCCGCGGACTAGCTGTAGACGGGTCTCGCTCGGCGCAATGACCGCGTCAATGTAGCCCAACTCTGCAGCCTGATAAGGATTAAGAAGCTCTGCCTCATAATCTTCAATGATCTGCTTGCGGCGCGCCTCGACGTCTCCGCCCTCGGCTTCCACTGCGGCCAGATCACGACGGTAAAGAATGTTGACCGCACCCTGTGCGCCCATCACGCCAATCTGCGCGGTAGGCCATGCCAAGTTCAGGTCCGCTCCAAGCTTCTTGGAACCCATCACGATATACGCGCCACCGTAAGCCTTGCGGGTGATTACGGTTAGCTTGGGCACGGTGGCTTCTGCATAGGCATAGAGCAGCTTCGCTCCGCGGCGGATAATTCCCTGGAATTCTTGGTCCTTGCCAGGCAGGAAGCCCGGCACGTCCACGAAGGTGAGCAGTGGGACGTTAAAAGCGTCGCAGTTGCGTACGAAGCGTGCGGCCTTCTCAGAGGCGGCGATATCCAAGGTGCCAGCAAACTGCATCGGCTGGTTAGCCACAATGCCTACCGTGCGGCCTTCGACGCGCGCATAACCAATCATCACGTTCGGTGCGTAGAGTGACTGCATCTCAAAGAAGTGCTCGTCGTCAACTACGGATTCAATAACCTTGCGCATGTCATATGGCTGGTTTGCCGAATCGGGGATCAGCGCATCTAGGGAGAGATCATCTTCATTGATTTCTAGATCTTCATCAAATTCCGCGGTCAATCCGTCGGCGAGGTTTGAGGATGGGAGGAAGTCCAGCAGTTCCTTGCAGAACTCCACCGCGTCTTCCTCATCGGTGGCTAGGTACGTGGAGGTGCCGGTGTTGGCGTTGTGCTGGCGTGCACCACCCAAGGACTCCATGTCGATCTCTTCGCCGGTGACCGTCTTGATGACATCTGGACCGGTGATGAACATGTGGCTGGTCTTGTCGACCATGATGACGTAGTCGGTGAGCGCGGGGGAGTAGGCGGCCCCTCCGGCGCTAGGACCCATGATCAAAGAAATCTGTGGCACAACACCTGAGGCATGAACGTTATTGCGGAAGATGTCGGCAAACATCGCCAGCGAGGCGACGCCCTCTTGGATGCGTGCTCCGCCGCCGTCGAGGATACCTACGATAGGGCAACCATTGCGCAGGGCGAATTCCTGAACCTTGACGATTTTTTCGCCGTTAACCTGGGAAAGTGAGCCACCGTATACGGTGAAATCTTGTGAGTAGACGGCGACCAATCGGCCGTCTACTGTGCCATAACCGGAGACCAGTCCGTCACCCAGTGGTTTCTTCTTCTCCATGCCGAAAGCAGTGGAACGGTGTGTCGCCAGGGCATCAAATTCGACGAAGGAATCTTCATCCATCAGCATGTTAATGCGTTCGCGGGCGGTGTGCTTGCCGCGTGCGTGCTGCTTTTCGATGGCTACCTCGCCCGAAGGTGCCTGCGCCAAGTTCTGGCGGCGGCGGAATTCGGCAAGCTTGCCAGCGGTGGTGGACAGATCGGTCACTTCGTCCGTCTCGGTGTGGCCCTGCGTCATACCTTCGGCTCCCTCGGGTTCTGCTGATGTGTAGGAATGGCACAAGAAAAATGCCAACTAAGTCAGTCTAACCGGGTTATTTGCGGTTTTTGTTGTAGGAAACTCACAAAACGCCCGTGGTGTGAACATGAAGCACACCAGAATAAGTTACTCATGAGTAGCTTAGCGCGGGAACATCGCGTAACCTAGGTCACATGACTAATGAATCGCGTAGTGAGATCGCCCCAGAAATAACTCGGCTCAAGGGCCGCACCGTGTTGATGAGCGGAGGTAGCCGCGGCATCGGACTGGCCATCGCGCTCGCCGCAGCTAAGGCCGGAGCCAACGTAGTCTTGCTGTCCAAAACCGATAAGCCACACCCCAGCTTGGAAGGCACCATTCACACGGCCGTCGAGCAGATTAATGCGGCCGGCGGGCACGGCTTGGCGGTTGCCGGCGACGTGCGTGAAGACGCGGACGTACAGCGCGCGGTGGATGCGGCGGTCGAAAAATTCGGCGGCATCGACATCGTCATCAACAATGCTTCGGCTATCAACCTGGCAAAAACCGATGATCTGGACATGAAGCGCTACGACCTGATGCAAGACATCAACGTGCGGGGGACGTTCCTGTTATCAAAAACAGCGTTGCCATACCTGCGTAAATCCTCACACGCGCATATTCTGACCCTCTCACCACCGCTGAATCTAGATCCACATTGGGCGGGACTTCACCTGGGCTACACCATGGCCAAATATGGAATGTCACTGACCACGTTGGGACTAGCCGAAGAACTCAAAAACGAGGGAATTGCGGTGAATTCGCTGTGGCCGGCAACGTTGATTGATACCGCCGCCATTCGAGCTATGCCCGGTGGGATGAAGATGATCCAAGCCGCTCGCACCACCGATATCGTGGCGGACGCCGCGGTGTGCATTCTTGCCAGTGAGCCACAAGGAGTTAGTGGGAATTTCTTCACCGACGTGCAGGTGCTCGAAAGGTGCGGAATCAGCGACCTGGAGAAGTATGCGGTAAATCCGCAGGCTGAACTCATCGAGGACATCTTCCTCTAAAAACAGGTTCCCCACGGAAGAGATGTCATAGGGTTAAAGGATGAACCCTGAAACCTCGGCGGCACGGGCAGCGCTGGACTCAGCCCCCTTAGAAGAGCTGGCCGCGCAACTGCGGCTGGGCTTCATCAAGGTAGTGACCAGCTCTGGCTCCACCAACACCGAACTTGCCCAACTTGCAAGCGACGGACTAGCTAGCCACCTGAGCGTGTACTTCAGCGAGCACCAGCAACAGGGCAAGGGGCGTTTGGGGCGCGAATGGGTGACACCGGCCGGGTCTGCGATCACCGTGAGCATTTTGGCCTCACCGGGCACTGCGATGGAGCCTCAGTCGTTGAGCTGGTACACGATGCTGGCGGCGCTGGCTTGGTCTCACGCAGTCCAAGAGCTAGTTCCGGTTAATGCGCGGATCAAATGGCCCAATGACTTACTTGCAGGTGACCGGAAAATCTGCGGGATTTTGGCCCAAATGGTGCAAACTCCCCAAGGCTTTGCCGTGGTGGTGGGCACCGGTATGAACGTAGACCAAGAGCCAGCTGAGTTACCTGTAGAAACAGCGACCTCGCTTCGCCTAGCCGGCGGTCACCGGGTGGATCGCTCGGCATTGCTTGCCGAATACCTGCGTCAGTTTGTTGCCCTCGACGCAGCATTCCGAGCGGTAGGCGGGCAAAGTGACGTGGCCATGGAGCCCTTTGGGAACCACTCACTGCGCGAACTGGTGGCGGAACGACTGGCGACCTTAGGCCAAGAAGTACGTGTGGAATTCCCCGATGGATCAACTCTGTTGGGTAAGGCAGTGCAACTGGCTGAGGATGGCGCACTTGTCGTGCAAGACGCTACGGGCCAAAGCCACCGGATTCTGGCCGGCGACGTACACCATGTGCGGCGCGCCGACGGTAAATACGCTTAACGAGCCAAGCGCAGAGTACGCGGACTAGTATTAGGTGAGGTGACTGTTCGGAAGAACTTACGGTAGGAGGGGCGAGGAACTCGACGATGAAGGTGCCGTTACATGACAGGGAGCGCGTGGTCATCAAGACCCGAGAACATTCCCGAGTGTTACGCCAGCCTTTTGCCGTCTTTTTATTCCTCACCGCTGGGTGCGCGTTTCTACTCGGTTATCTCTCCCGTGAAGACCTTTCTGATTGGCTCACGAACGAATCCGAGCTCTGGATGATTTTATCCGCCGTACTGTGGTTCATACTTGTGCTGATCTGGTGTGTTACACCGTGGGTTCGTTGGTTACGCACCTGCATCGTGTTGACCACCGAGCGGATCTTATTCCGGACTTCCTATGGTCGCTCGGACCTAGAATCTATTGGTCTTTATTCCGTGCGTGATTTGATTGCGCACACCAAGCAACAGGCGGTAAGCACGAAACCCGGGACCTTAGACGTTGTATTAAGCCATGGACATGTGCGTATCATGCATGTGCCCGCAGTATCCTATTTCCGCACCTTAGCCATCGAGACGATGAACAACGTGCACCAGCATCAGAGAACAAACGCCGCGGTAGATACATCGAACAGTGAGGGCATTGGACAATGAGCACCGACAACTCCAATCCATCACGTCCAGACACCCCGCAGGCGGCTTCTGAGGCAGTCAAAGAAGCCCGCGAGCACACCCCTAATCCTGAGAACCCGGCGGAGCTAGACCCCATCGCCGAATTGGCCCAAGCCATGAAGAGTCCGCTCCAGGTTCCACATCATGCCTCGGACGCGGTCAAAAACCACATGGCCGATTTGGAGCACCGTCTCATTGGCGGGCAACGCGAGTTTAAACGTCGTGAGGTAGCCGCCGACGCCGGTGTTTCACTACTCTCGGCCCGCAAACTTTGGCGCGCCATGGGCTTTCCGGAGCTCGGCGACGACGAAGTCTTTTTCAGTGGACGAGACACCGAAGCCCTCAAGACCATGGTTGACCTGGTGCGCGAAGGAAAACTCACCGACGAAACCGCCATCTCGCTGATGCGTTCGGTAGGGCAAATGACAGACCGCATGGTGGTCTGGCAGGTCGAGGCGATCGTCGAGGATATGGTCGCCAACCAGAATATGAGCGACCGACAAGCACGCCGGCAACTCTTGGAAAGTCTGCCTGATCTCATCGGTCCGTTGGAAGATTTGCTGGTTTACTCCTGGCGTCGCCAGCTCAACGCCGGAATTCACCGTCTTGCACTACGCGCCGAAGCCGGAGTGGCGGCCTATAACCAAGATTCGGGTGACGACGACGGAACTCCACTGCCGCTGGCCCGCGCGGTCGGCTTTGCCGACCTAGTTTCTTACACCTCCTTGTCGCGTCGGATGAACGAACGCACCCTCGCCCAAATGGTGCAGCGCTTTGAATCTAAGAGCGCCGAAATCATTTCCGTTGGTGGCGGCCGACTCGTCAAAACCATTGGTGACGAAGTCTTATTCGTGGCCGAAACTCCGCAGGCGGGAGCCCAAATCTCCTTGGCGCTTTCGCGTGAATTTGAAGCTGACGAACTGTTGCCGCGCACTCGTGTTGCGGTGGTCTGGGGACGTTTGCTCTCCCGGCTGGGAGATATTTACGGTCCCACGGTTAACTTGGCAGCTCGACTGACCTCGTTGGCGGAGCCCGGAATGGTACTAACCGACGCGGTTACCGCGAACACGCTGAAACAAGACGCACGCTTTATCCTCACTGCTCAAGAAATAACCTCAGTGCGTGGTTTTGGTGAAATTCAACCCTATGAGCTCTCCGCTGGTGAGGGTGGCAGGCTGGTGCTGGACTAAATGGATTCCGAAGAGAACTTCGAAAGCTTCCGCCTGGCCGTCTGCGGTCAAACAGATGTCGGGCTCAAACGCCAGGACAATCAAGACCGCATCCTGATCACTGACGTGGTCCAGGCGGTGGCCGATGGGATGGGCGGACATGAGGCGGGCGAGGTAGCCAGTCAACTGGCAGTAGAAACCCTCGAAGAGCTGAACACCTTCAGCCTGAAAACCATAGCGCGCCGGTTACCGACCGTTGAGCAAGTTCAAAAACAGGTGCAACTGGCCGATGACCGCATCCGAGATGTGCTGGAATCGCGTGGTGGCACTACGCTTTGCGCACTGGCTTTGATCCGTAGTGCAGGGCCAGGCCGTGACCAGGTGAGCCAGCCAATGGTGATCCCACCGTGGACCGGTAGCTTTAAAATGAGCCAAAACACCGATGTGCTCAGCAAGATTACCCCCGAAATGCTGGCCGAACATCGGGCACGGACCGAAAAGGTCAGTGCCGAAACCCAAAGTAGCGCCGAGTACACCAGCTTGCTGTTGGTCAACGTCGGTGATTCGCGCGGTTATCGTCTACGGGGCAAGGAACTGCGTCAACTTACCCGGGACCACTCCGCAGTGCAAGAAATGGTGGACGCCGGTCAGATTACCGAGGCCGAGGCACGTAGCCACCCACACCGCAACCTGATCACCCGCGCCTTAGGTGCCGGGGCCGACAGCCAACCGGATTTAACCGTATTGCAGCCGCGCATCGGTGATCGTTATCTGCTGTGCAGTGACGGGTTAAGCGGGGAATTGACCGAAGAAGCAATTCAAGAAATTCTTGTTGGCTACCCGGAACGAGAAGCGGCTTCTCAAGTTTTGACTCAGGCTGCGCTGGAAGCTGGAGGCCGGGATAATATCGCGGTGGTAGTCATCGACGTGTTACCCGCCGCGGACTCTTAAACACGCGGTGCTCGCAAGAGTCAAAGCGTCGCTTGGTTGGGGCACAATTGGATACGTGAGTGAAAATCCAGTAACACCAACAGACTCCACGATGACCCCGCCGGATAGCGTTCGCGAGCGCTATGCGACGCTGGTGGAACAAGTGCGTGCACATCGCGAGGCCTACTACCTGCAAGACGCTCCGATGGTCTCGGACGCCGAGTATGACCAGCTGTTCCACGATCTGCAGCTTGTGGAGAGCCAGTACCCGATTCTGATGGGCCAGGACTCACCCACGTTAGAAGTCGGCGGTGAGGTCAGCAGCGCTTTTGCTCCGGTAACCCATGCCAGCCGAATGTACTCGTTAGAGGACGTCTTTTCGCTCGAAGAGCTCACCGTGTGGCTGGAACGGGCCCAAGCCAACGCATTAAAGCTTCATCCCGAATCGCCCATGAAGTGGTTGTGCGAAGTAAAAATCGATGGGTTGGCGCTGAACCTGACCTATCGTGACGGAAAGCTGTTGCGTGCGGTCACCCGAGGCGACGGCACTACCGGTGAAGACGTGACACATAACGCGCTGACCATCGCCGATATCCCGCAAGAACTGAGCGGCAATGGATACCCGCAAGAATTTGAAGTCCGCGGTGAGGTTTACATCGGCACCGATGATTTTAACGCCTACAACGAGATGCTGATCGCAGACGGCAAGGCGCCGTTGGCGAACCCCCGCAACGCAGCCGCCGGTTCGCTGCGCCAAAAGGACCCGGCACAGACCGCAAAGCGCCCACTGCGGATGTTTGTCCATGGTCTTGGTCGCAGTAAAGACTTTGCAATGACGCACCAGTCCGAAGCCTATGAGCTGATGCGCGATTGGGGTCTACCAGTTTCTCCTTACGGTCGGGTAGTCACCTCACTTTCCGAGGTCACCGACTTTATCGCCGAGAATGGTCAAAAACGCCATGAGCTGATCCACGACATTGATGGAATTGTCATCAAGGTTGATGACCTGGCCACACAAGAACAGCTAGGTTACACCTCGCGTGTGCCACGCTGGGCGGTGGCCTACAAATATCCGCCGGAAGAAGTACACACCAAACTACTCGATATCCAGGTGCAGGTCGGTCGCACCGGACGAGTGACTCCCTTCGGCGTGATGGAGCCGGTGCTCGTGGCCGGTTCCACCGTCGCGCGCGCCACCTTGCACAACCAAGAAGTTGTTAAGGCTAAAAACGTGTTGATCGGCGATACCGTGATCCTGCGTAAAGCCGGAGACGTGATCCCAGAGATTGTTGGTCCAGTGCTCGCCTTGCGTGAGGGCAATACGGAACTGCGTGAATTCGTGATGCCTACTTCTTGCCCGTCTTGTGGTCAACCACTGGCGCCGGCTAAGGAAGGCGACGTAGATATTCGTTGCCTCAACGCTGAATCGTGCTCGGTACAGCTCACCGAACGAGTAGCCTACCTCGGTGGGCGCAGCGCATTGGACATCGAGGCGCTGGGCTACGAGGCTGCCGCGGCGTTGACCAGTGGGCCGGGTGAAGACCCCGCCACTCAGGGCGGATTGATTTTGCCGGCTGGCGCAGGTCCGCTCCACAACGAAGCCGAACTTTTTGATCTGAAAGAAAAGCTTGAGCAGCTTGCCGAGGTGAAAGTCTGGCGCGAAAAACGCTCCAAGGGTGAAGGCACCGGAAAATTCGAGCTGGTTCCATACTTCTACACCAAGGCCACGGCGAAAAAGCCGTCGGCACCTACCAAGAGCACATTAAAGCTCTTCGAAGAACTGGAAAAGGCTAAGAGCAATCCACTCTGGCGCGTCTTGGTCGCCCTGTCGATTCGTCATGTTGGACCCAACGCTTCACGCGCCATTGCAACCCGCTACGGGTCTATGGACGCTATCCTGGAAGCCTTGAAATCACCGACGGCAGTGGATGAGCTGAGTCAGATCGATTCGGTGGGCTCAATTATTGCCGAAGCCTTGGTCGACTGGTTCAAGGTTGATTGGCATCGTGACATCGTCACCCAGTGGCAAGCCGCCGGGGTGAAGATGGAAGATGAGCAAGACGAAAATGTCATCAAGCATCTAGATTCATTGGCCATTGTGGTCACCGGTACGTTGGAGAACTTCTCCCGGGACACCGCTAAAGAAGCAATCATTATTCGCGGTGGAAAAGCCACCGGGAGCGTTTCCAAGAAGACAGATTTTCTGGTGGCCGGCGAGGCCGCCGGGTCAAAGCTTGATAAGGCGCAGTCCCTAGGCGTGCCTGTACTGGATGAGGCTGGCTTTGTGGTGTTGATTGAACAAGGACCGGATGCTGCGCGCGAGGTCGCAATAAAGGCAAGTGAAGGAGCCTAAGTGGAGAACAAAAAGATAGCGCATGACCCACTGGTACTTTTGGCACGTCGTGCTGCTGCTGCCGGTGCCCAGGTACTTTCCGGCCGTGATGAGGAAAAGTTTAATACGGATGAAAAGTCGGCTGCGGGGGACTGGGTTACCGATTTTGACCGCGCGGCGGAAGAAGCCATCCGTGCCACGATTTTCACCGCACGTCCTAACGACGAACTGACAGGTGAAGAATTCCCCAGTCAGAAGCCGGCTAATCCCAGCGGCTACCGCTGGAGTATTGACCCACTGGATGGCACGACAAACTTCGTGCGCAACATCGCGTATTACTGCTCCTCGGTAGGCGTATGCCAGAGACAAGATGATGGTACCGACTTATGGGTGGCAGCAGCTATCGTTGCGCCCGCGCTGCAGGTCGAATACTTCGCCGGACGGGGGCAGGGAGCTTGGAAGCATGATCTACGTACCAAGAAGATCACCCAGCTCACCGGCCCGGTCGAGTCGGATGCCAAATTGTTGGGTACCGGCTTTGGCTACGACGCAGAACGCCGTGAGTTCCAACTAAGCGTACTGACCGAACTGCTGCCAGATTTTGTCAATATTCGCCGGATTGGTTCGGCAGCCTTGGACTTGTGTTTGGTCGCCGAGGGGTCTTTGGACGCCTACGCGGAATTTGGAACTCAAGAATACGATTGGGCTGCCGGTGCCTTGATCGCTGAAGAAACTGGCACCCCGGTGGGACGACCGGTGGGATACCCCGGTTGGCAATATGCCGGACTGGTTGATACCAGCAAACTGGTTAGCCCTAAAGTGTAGTTAAACATTTCTGGCTCGTACCTGCGCCCCTTCTAAAGGTAGCGGTACGAGCCAGAAGTGTTTTTGGAGCGGTTAGCTGAGCATTGCTATCCAACCGCTAAGGTAGCTCACGGCTATGCCAACAATGACGCCGCCGCAGACCTGCGAGGGGGTATGTTGTTGGCTACGAATGCGGGACCACGAGAGCACCGCGATAAACGCCAGGACGGGTGGGACCAATGCCAAACTCGTACAAAGTTGTAGCGCCACGTAGCAGCCGACCGCCATGTGCACAGAGACCTTCCACCACAGGTTAATCACTGCCACCATTAGCAGCCCGGCCAAGATGGAGAGTACTTCAACAAATATCCGCTGGCTCGCGCCCATCAGGCTAAGCAATAGGAGTCCGAGCCCAATCGATACCGCGGTGAGGGCGAATATTTTATGGCGTTGGCCGCGCCTGGTGACGTGTAAATCGGTCACTGTTCCGCGGTAGGTGGACCACAGCAGATACAGCCACGGAAGAACCATGGTGAAAGCTGTGGCAACGCATACTTCAACCCAGGAGACTTCGCTGTGCCGCAAGGGCGTAGAAAGCAACAGCAAGCTGGCTAAGATCACTGGGGTGAAAATATGCGAGAGGAAAAGCGCAATTTTTCCGATACGGTCATTACGGGAATCGAGTCGCTGATTTTGAGCGGTAATGAGACGGTCCCTTGCTTGTTGGCTCTGTTGGCTCTGCCCTGCGAGTCTAAATGCGGGCGACCTTAAGCCTATAAGTAGCGTCTAAGAAACCGCGCCGTTGGGACACGCGAGGAAAATAATTACTTCCTGTCACGGCTGAATCCTAGCTATCAATTCTTTTTATGCGTAGGATTGAATAAAAGAGTTATCAGGTCACAGTCGTGATCCTCGAAAGTAAAGTGTCTATTGCCTGCGACCGTTCCGAGATTCTGCGTCATGGACATTCAGACGGAGTGGCAGGCGCTGGAAAGGTAAAAATCTTGAAGAGCAGTCCGAAGAGAATTTATGCTTTAGCAGGTGCTATCACGCTGATGGTGCCTCTACTTTTAGCTACAGGTTGTTCCAAGGCCCAAGATCAGTGTTTACCTGAAGCCATGTCTCTTTCTGAAACGACGGCCCGGCCAGGAGCGACGATTACCGTCGCAGCGCCCGCTGCCAAGTGCGATCTGGGTTACGCAGAGGGCAAGGAATATACACTCCAGCTAATTTCGGAGTACTCCGAAAAAGATCCAATCAAGGCGCGAGAAATTCGTGTGAATACCGATGGTTCTTTCAGCGACGAAGTCCCGATCCCTGTGGAGTTCCCCCAAGGGGCAGCCATATTGCTAATTTCAGGTAGTCCATATGACGAGTGTGGGGACTTAGACTCCTGCGCCGCATACTCTCACTCGTTCACAGTTACTGCCGACGAGGACGAGTCAGCACCGAGCGTCCTTGATCATCTAGATACTCTGTTGTTTGAGCCTTAATTTTCCAAAAGAAATTTATTTCGCTGCCTGATCAGCTGAGGCATGTACCAGCCTAAAACTAACCTTTCGGCCACCCACCCAAGGGGGCCGAAAGGGGCCGCAAAACTGACCCGATCAATCATCATTGTCTTGCCGTCTACGTCAAAGAATTCATGGACATGATGGAATGACTTAAACGGTCCACGCAACTGTTCATCAATGAACATGCGAGCTGGATCCATAGCCGTGATTTTCGTGGTGAGCCGAAACGGTATCCCAAAATGTCGGGCCTTCCACGTGACCTGCTCACCGAATGAGATTAAGCCACTTTGCACTCCAGCGACAGCTTGTTCCTTTGTCTGAGACATTGAACCTAGGTGCGCGTCGATGCTCCGTGAACGGTCAAAAAGTTCGGTTCGACTCATCTGAGTTTGGGTGACGCATTCGAAATAGACTGCCATAGTTCTTAGTCTTGCACTCCCGGTAGGCCAATGACCGTATTGAATAGGCCTAGTGGACCCGCAGGTTCTCTAAGCTGATTCCTTCCGCCGCATCATCGTAGTAGGCACGTTTCTTAAGACCGGCCGCGGCGGCTTCGTCGAGAACAACCACAGCGTCTTGGTGAAGTTGCAGAACCGACCCCGGGCACGACGCGGACAGTGGCCCTTCGACGGCTAGCGCCACGGCTTCTGCTTTAGCTTCTCCCGTAGCCACGAGGACTAGACGTCCAGCTTCCAAAACAGTACCCAGACCTTGGGTCACGCAATGGGTAGGAACGTGTTCGATGCCGTCGAAAAAGCGTGCATTGTCGATACGGGTTTGCGCGGCTAAACGCTTGATACGGGTACGGCTTCGTAAAGCGCTTCCCGGTTCGTTAAACCCCACGTGGCCGTTGCTACCAATGCCAAGAATCTGGACCTGTACGCCACCGGAAGCCTTGATAGCCTGGTCATACGCATGTGCTGCGGCTTCGATTTCCTCGACAGAATCTGCCATTCCGCGAGGAGTGTGTAGACCGCTGACGGGCAAGCCAAAAGTGTTGCACACTTCGGTGATCAGAGTCTGACGGTAGGAGAGCTCATGGGTATCGGGGATGCCGATGTATTCGTCCAAGGCGAAGCCTTGCGCGTTGGAGAAATCTGCTCGTCCTTCGGCAACCGCCACACGTAACTCGCGATATAGGCCCAAGGGGGATGAGCCCGTAGCGACACCGAGTACGGGATTTTTTCCATGCCCGTGGTGTGCTAACCCAGCAAGGACGTTATCTGCTGCAATGCGAGCAACATGTTCCGCGGATGAACCAATGAGAACGCGCAAGTCGTTCACTCTCCGATCTGATAGTGAAAAATAAAATTAGTGAGGGCAGGCTACGCGCCGCAGCGCAAATCTTTGGATCTGAACCAAAATGTTGTCCCTTACAAATTGAAATTATTGGGTTGTGTCTGTACTTCTCTAAAACTTCTCACCGCACCGAAGACAGCTAAAAATCAATCCGATTAGGGGTGATTAGAAGGAAAGTTACTTCCTCAGCCATTGACGTGGTGTAGGCGAGCACAACATTGTGATCAAAGAGAAAGACCATATGCCCGAGGGCAATGCTTACTAGTTTACTGGTTGCTGGCAGACAGCACAGCAACGCTGTCTTTTATTTCATGTCAAACCATCACAACTTCTTCATGCCTTCGGCACCGGGTCGCTCATCCGTGAATTCACGCGGAAAGACTTCACTAAACAGAATTCGAAGTGGCGACAGAACCCGCACAAAGGGCTCTGAAGATTCAGAAATGGTGACAAAATAGTAGAACTATGTCTGAAATTGACGATGCCAAAGTTACCAGTAGCCCATTACTGATCGAAGCCGCTACCGTGGCCGACTATGAACGAATTGGCCAGCTAACGGTTGATGCGTACGTGCAGGCCGGGCACTTTGCTGATCCGCAGCACGAATACCTAAAGTTTGTTCGCCAGGTTGCACGAAGGGATAAATACTGCGACATTTTGGTAGCGCGCAAGGATGGTCATCTTGTTGCCTCAATGACCCTCATTCAAGCCGGTAATGAATATGCTGACATTGCGCTTGAAGGCGAGCTAGAAATCCGTATGCTCAGCGTTGATCCGGGCGTACAACGCACCGGTGCTGGCAAAGCGATGGTGGTGGCTGCGATTAACTTTGCCCGCCAACTTGCCGATGTACATACTGTCTCGCTAACCACCGGTGAACGTTGGTTAGCAGCACGAAGTCTTTACGAGTCACTGGGATTTATCCACCGAGCCGAACGTGATTGGGTAGTGCCAAATACCGATATCCGCCTTGTGGTGTATTCGCTGAACTTAGCTGACTAAGCCGCATATCGAACGCTGACATGTGGCGAGCCGTTCTAGCGTGCTGCAGTTCGAAGTGCATAGACTGACGCCATGCGTCGTTTCCCCCGAAGTGTTGTTGTCCTGTCTGTCGCCGCGCTCGTTGCCAGTACCTTTACTGCGTGCAGCGCAGCAACGCCGGACCCAAAACCCGCGGCCGAGGCCTTAACAGCCGCGCTCGGTTCCGGGGACTTTAGTCAGGTGCCACTCGCTGGAAGCGACGCTAGCGCCGCGAACAAAAGCGTCGAAACAGCATTCGGTCCGATGGGCGACATCAAGCATACCCACACCGTGCTGAATACAGTGGAAGACGAAGAAGCCCAAGACGGGGTGAAAACGGCTACCGCAACAGTGCAGACCACGTGGGATGTTGACTCCTCCGAGAACGACCTCACCTATGAAACTCAAGCGGTCATGGAATTTGATCAGGACGCCGAGCAGTGGAAGCTGCGCTTTGACCCGGCGATTCTCGCACCCGACTTGGTCGCCGGAGAATATCTTGACGCACGATTTAGCGAAGCTAAACGTGGACAGATTCTGGGTGGTAACGGCAATGCCCTAGTAAAGAATCGTCCGGTGGTACGGGTAGGAATCGACAAGACCCGCACCGAGGCAGATCAGTGGGACTCCTCGGCACGGAGTCTGGCCAAATTGCTAGAGATCGATGAAGATTCGTTCGCAAATCGGGTCGAAAAATCTGGGGCCAAGGCGTGGGTGCAGGCCATCGTATTGCGTGATGACGCCAGCCGCGAGGTGAGCGATGACGAAATTACCGGGATCCCAGGTGCCGTCGCGCAACCTGATGAGATGCCCTTGGCGCCCACGCGTACCTTCGCCCGACCAATCCTTGGAAGCGTCGGACAAGCCACCGCTGAAATTATCAAAAAGTCTGAAGGTAAAATTCAGGCCGGTGACCAGGTGGGTCTTTCCGGTCTGCAATCGGCCTATAACGAGTCATTAGCGGGGGCCTCAGGCGTCACCGTTTCCCGCTACAACGCGGACCACGAGGCCGTGGCAGAACTGCTGAGCAGTGAACCGGTCGCGGGCGAAGACCTCAAACTGACGCTCAATGAAAATATGCAGACCGTTGCAGAGTCGTTGGTTGCTGAAACTGATTCAGCCTCCTCCATCGTGGCCATTAAACCTTCCACCGGCCAAATTCTCGCGGCCGCATCCGGACCGGAAACCAACGGGCTGAATACGGCGCTCAAAGGACGCTACGCACCGGGATCTGTCTTCAAAGTAGTCGGTGCCCTAGCAATGCTGCGTGACGGCGAAACACCCCAGAGCAAGGTGCAGTGCCCGGCAAGTACCGAGGTTGATGGCAAAAGTTTCAAAAACTATGACGGTTACCCAACCAAAGCGGTGGGTACGATTCCATTCGCAGAAGCCATTGCAGAGTCTTGCAACACGGTTTTCGTCAATGCAGGTAAGGGACTTGGCGCCAAAGCGGTGGCCGACGCTGCCAGCTCATTAGGGCTACTAGCAGATGATGGAACTGGAGCCGAAGCATTTATCGGTTCGGTGCCAGATGACTCCGAAGGTACCGAGTTGGCTGCAAACATGATTGGACAGGGCGTGGTGGAATCCTCTCCATTGGGCATGGCAACAGTGATGGCTTCCATTGCTAACGCCAGCACCGTGCATCCACAACTCGTGCTGAACCCGAAGGTCAAAGAACCGGCCAAGGCTAAGAGCGCGCTGACTGAAAAAGAAGCTGAGCAGTTGCAAGAAATGATGGCCGGCACGGTGGACCACGGAACGCTCAAAGCATTAAAGTCGGTTCCTGGGGCAAAAATTATCGGCAAGAGTGGTACCGCCGAATACGACGCCGAACGAAACGCGCACGCCTGGGTGATTGCCGCCCAAGGGGATCTGGCCGTCGCAGCCTTTGTCGAAGACGGTGATGGGGGCGCGCAGACTGCCGGACCGTTAGTTGCCGACTTCCTTACCAAAGTTGGTAAGTAATCACTGTTTAGCTTGCGGGGGTAACTGCCGCGAAATAATCGCGGGAGAGAACGCTGAAAATTAGCTGGTCGTGGAAACGCCCCTGATGGAAATAGATCTCTCGTTCTCGTCCTTCAAGGATGAAGCCTGCTTTTTCATAAGTGCGTACCGCGCGAGTGTTAAAGGCGGCGACTTTCAGCCCTATACGGTTTAGACCCATCTCCGCGAAGCCGTATTTGAGCATTAGGCCGATGGCACGGGTGCCGTAACCTCGGTTTACCTGGTCACCGCCGAGCATGATCGCTAACTCGGCGGCTCGGTGCGGTAAGGATCCACCACTGAGCGTGATGTGCCCGATAAGCCGTCCATCCTGGCATTCAAAAATGCTAAACCCAGCATCACCGCTGTGGGGTTTATTTACGCTCCAACTAGCAAGCATTTCCGTCACCGATTGGGCAGGACGGGGTTTGATAATGCGTTGTTGTAACACTGCCCAACGCGGGTCATTCCACCATTGGGCAAGTTGCGCAAGATCCTCTGGTTCCACTTCGCGCAAATCCACCTGCTCATCACAGAGCAGGCTCTTTCCATAGTCTTGGGCCTGTTCCATTTGATTCCACTGCGCCTCACCGAACATGAAACCCATGCTATCTAGTCGACGCGGAAGTTTGTTAGTAAAGAGAAAAACAAACTATTTGTCAAAGAAGTGTGAACAACACTAGCCCTAGGCTCTTGTGTGCTCAGCGCGCGCTTGGCAGACTGAGCCCATGGGCATTATCTACAACACCTCCATGAATCCTTCAAAAAATGAGTTGCTCGCTAAGTGGCTGGTGACGCAGGATTTTTATGACGGTCAGGGCGCACCAGACTTACAGGACGTCGGTGGCTTCCGTTTGGAGGATCCAGCCGGAGAAGTGGGTATGGAACTGCGCTTAGTCGCAGACCGTGCCGATCGCACCGAGGTGATTTACCACGTGCCTTTCAGCTACCGAGCCGAAGCGCTGGAAGGCGCCGAGGCATATCTCGTGGGCACCAGCGATCACGGGATTCTCGGCTTGCGTTACATCTATGACGCGACCGGTGACCCGGTTTTTACTGCGCAGCTCAATGAACTTCTTGCCGGCCGGGCTGTCCCACAACATCAGAACAATTCCTTCGAAGAAGACTCAAATGTCCGGGTCTTAGGTAACGGGGTTAGCGGCACGCTTGAAGTGATTCGTCGCCCAGTCGCAGGCGAAGTAAGCGGGCAAGGTGTGGTCGGTTCGTGGGAAAACGCGCTAGGCCAACCGCTCAGTGGTCTGGTATTGCGCATAGCATAACCGCTTGAAGACCAAATCGACCTAGCTGAGGGCGGGCAAGGGATAGACTTGTCTGTGAAACCCATCCGCCCACTTTAGGGAGATATATGTCTGCCATCAGCCGTGAGGACCTTGTGCATTTGGCACAATTGGCCCACATCGAGATGAGCGGCGCAGAGCTGGATAAGATGACCGGTGAGCTCGGCGTGATCGTCGATGCCATCGCATCTGTCAGCGAAGTCGCCTCTTCCGATATTCCAGCCACCAGCCACCCAATCCCGTTGACCAACGTGTTGCGTGAAGACGTGGTGGGGCAGACGCTGAGCATCGATGAAGTTCTGCTCAACGCGCCTGACTCGGACTCGGACCGCTTTAGGGTCCCAGCAATTTTGGATGGTGAATAATTCTGTGTCTGATCTGATTCGTCTTTCCGCCACCGCACTGGCAGAAAAGCTGCGCGCTGGCGACGTAACCTCCGTCCAGGCAGTCCAGGCTCACCTGGACCGTATCGCCGAAGTTGATGGTGCACTAAACGCCTTCCTGCACGTGAACGCCGAAGAGGCGCTCGCCGTAGCGGCCGAGGTGGACGCGATTCGCGCAGCCGGCGGAGCCGAAGCCGAAGCGCTGCACCCACTTGCCGGTGTACCAATTGCCATCAAGGACCTGATCGTCACCAAGGGCCAGCCCACCACCGCAGCATCGAAGATGCTCGAAGGCTGGATGAGCCCATATGACGCGACCGTGATCGAAAAGATCCGCGCGGCAAAGCTTCCAATGTTGGGCAAGACCAACCTGGACGAATTTGCCATGGGTTCGTCCACCGAGCACTCCGCCTACGGTGTGACTCGCAATCCGTGGAATCTGAACCGCATCCCCGGTGGTTCCGGCGGTGGCTCGGCCGCTGCAGTTGCCTCCTTCGAAGCCCCACTCGCACTGGGTACGGATACCGGTGGCTCCATCCGCCAGCCGGGCGCCGTCACCGGCACCGTGGGTGTGAAGCCAACCTATGGCGGTGTTTCGCGCTATGGTGCGATCGCCATGGCTTCCTCGCTGGACCAGATCGGCCCGGTCTCCCGTACCGTGCTTGACTCGGCATACTTGCAGGAACTGATCGGCGGGCACGACCCGAAGGATTCAACCTCGCTGCCAAAAGCCCTTGAAGGTCTGGTTGCTGCCGCGGAAGCTGGTGCCACCGGAGATCTGAAGGGTCTGCGCATTGGTGTGGTTAAAGAATTGCAGGGTGAAGGCTACCAAGCTGGCGTGCAGGCACGCTTCGAAGAATCTCTGGAATTGCTCAAGGGTGCGGGCGCAGAAATCGTCGAGGTTTCTTGCCCTAACCTGAAGTACGCGCTGGGCGCCTACTACCTGATCATGCCTTCGGAAGTCTCTTCCAACCTGGCCAAGTTCGACGGCGTGCGCTTCGGCAAACGCGTGCTGCCAGAATCCGGCCCAATGACCATTGAACGCGTCATGGGCTCCACCCGCGCCGCAGGTTTTGGCGATGAGGTAAAGCGCCGCATCATCTTGGGCACCTACGCATTGAGCGCCGGTTACTACGATGCGTACTACGGCTCGGCACAGAAGGTTCGCACACTGATTCAGCGCGACTTCGCCGCAGCATTTGAACAAGCAGACGTACTGGTGTCTCCAACGGCACCAACCGTCGCCTTCGAACTGGGCGAGAACGACAACGATCCATTGGCTATGTACCTCAACGACGTGGCAACCATCCCGGCTAACCTCGCCGGCATCCCGGGCATCACCGTGCCCGGCGGATTGTCTGAGGACCTGCCGGTGGGTATCCAGTTCTTGGCGCCTGCTTTCGAAGACGCCCGCGTGTACCGCGCGGGTGCCGCATTGGAAGCACTGCTGGAAAAGAGCTGGGGCCACACCCTGATCTCGCAGGCACCTGCCATTGATTCCGCGTCGATCGCGCCAAAGGCCTAAGGGGAGCACATGTCTAACTACACCGATGAACTAGTCGACTTTGATGTGGCACTGGAAAAGTATGATCCGGTGCTCGGCTTTGAGGTCCACGTAGAGCTCAATACCAAAACCAAGATGTTCTCGGACGCCCCGAATGCCTTCGGCGACGCCCCGAACACCAACGTCACCCCGGTAGACCTGGGTCTGCCAGGCGTGCTGCCGGTGGTCAATAAGACCGCGGTGGAGTACTCCATCCTGATCGGCCTGGCACTGAACTGCAAGATCGCCGAGCGCTGCGGTTTCGCCCGGAAGAACTACTTCTACCCGGACACCCCGAAGAACTTCCAGACCTCCCAGTATGACGATCCGATCGCGTACGACGGCTGGATCGACATCGAACTGGAAGACGGAGAGATCTTCCGTGTGGAGATTGAACGCGCTCACATGGAGGAAGACGCCGGAAAGCTAACCCACATGGGTGGATCCACCGGACGTATCCAGGGTGCGGACTACTCGCTGGTTGATTACAACCGTTCAGGTGTGCCGCTGGTTGAAATCGTCACCAAGACCATCGAGGGCGCCGGCAAGCGGGCGCCGGAGCTGGCCAAGGCCTACGTGGCCGCCATCCGTGAAATCGTGAAGAACCTCGGGGTATCGGATGCGAAAATGGAGCGCGGCAACGTGCGTTGCGACGCCAACGTTTCGCTGATGCTCAAGGGAGCGGACAAGTTCGGTACCCGTACCGAAACCAAGAACGTAAACTCGTTGCGTGCCGTGGAGCACGCGGTGCACTTCGAAATTGAACGCCACGCAGCGGTGCTCGATTCCGGAGCGAAGATCGTTCAGGAAACCCGTCACTGGCACGAAGACACTCGCAGCACCACCTCGGGCCGTCCGAAGTCGGATGCCGATGACTACCGTTACTTCCCGGAGCCGGACCTGGTGCCAATCGTCACCACTGCCGAATGGGTTGAGGAACTGCGTTCGCGTCTGCCCGAGCCGCCGGCAGATCGCCGCAAGCGACTGAAGGCCGACTGGGGTTATGCGGACAAGGAATTCCGCGACGTGGTCAACGCGGGCGTGCTCGACGAGATCGAGGCAACCATTGCCGCCGGTACCAGTGCCGCGGTAGCCCGCAAGTGGTGGATGGGCGAGATCGCCCGTCTGGCCAAGGCTGCGGACAAGGAAATTGCGGATCTGGGGGTCACCCCGGCAACCATCGTTGAGCTGAATTCGCTGATCACCTCGAAGAAGATCAATGACAAGATCGCCCGCCAGGTGCTGGAATTTGTGGTTGATGGCGAAGGAACTCCAAACGAGATCGTTGAGAAGCGCAGCCTAGCTGTGGTCAACGACGATGATGCGTTGGGCAAGGCCGTGGATGAAGCTATGGCCGCCATGCCGGACGTGGTCGAGAAGATCAAGGGCGGCAAGATGCAGGCCATCGGCGCCCTGATGGGACCGGTTATGAAAGCCACCCGCGGTCAGGCCGATGCCGGTCGCGTGCGCGAAATCGTGATCGAGAAGTTGGGTCTGTAAGACTCATCCTTCGGTACTAAAACAGCGAACCCCGAATTCCTTTCAAAGGAATTCGGGGTTCGCTGTTTTTCTTCATAAGCCACGATGTTCCGGTGATCGCTCGCGGGCGTTGCCAGAGTTCGGAAGTAATACTCGGATCAGTCTGGCCATCGCCGCCTCTGCGGGCGGTTTCGTGTGGCGGCGCTCGCCAGACGGTGCCGTTTTTTAGAATGGTGAATCTTATAGCGTGGGCGGGAGCGGTGGGATAGTGGAGAAGAGCTTCGAAGTTCAACTCGCTGGCACCCGCGTTGCCGGAGCCGGCCCAGATCAACATTTGACCTCAGGATGCGGCCAACGCGCGCGACACGCGATTGACGTTACGGGATTTAGTTTTTGCCGGAGCGTGGGTCCGGGGAATGGTCTTCACCGCGGGCTAGGGAGTGTTCGGAAATGAGCGAACCAATGAGCAGGGTGCCTGCGGCGCATATTCCGGGCACATAGGATGCAAAGCCGGAAGCGCCGCTAAGTAGCCAATGAGTTACGGCAAAAACCGCAAATGCCAAAGCGAGGCAGAGGAGCAGGGATCCCCATTTAGTTTTTTCGCTCACGCCATCGTCTGGTTCCGATTCGTTTTTAGCCTTTTCTTCCAAGCCAAACCAAGCAAGCATGCGACTCACGAAGCCCTTCTGTGCATGTCAGGTAATTCAATCCAAGTTCAAACTGACTGGTTCCTATTAGAACTACCATCTTCACAGTACGTTGCTTTGGCGGCCACGGCTATCGTCAATTTGGATGATTAACATCCCTTTGAGTGTTCGGTGAAGGGGGTTATTTCTCGGAATTATGCAGCCAGTGGCCTTAAGCTCCAGTGTTCGAGCACGCGTTCTAGGGGGCTTTGTACTGTTTCTGAAAAACGAAAAAGAGAACCCGCCAATCGACGAAGGAAATAGGCCTCCCTTCACGACGCTAATACTATGCCGGACAGCAAATCCTAAATTTCCTATTCACACAACGCGAAAATCAGTCACTTGCCTAGGCCTATGCCGAGCTGCCAAGCCAAACTGAAGACAGAAACGCGGTACTAGTCATGAGGTCCGCATCTAGAACTCGAGCGCACTGAACGAAAACCGCAAGGTAGCGGAAAGCACGATTGTCCCGCACGTTGTTTCCACGCACGCTATTACCGAACAGATGACACGGATGATTTTGCCGCGAAAAGTGGATGAAAAATCTCCCAGATCTAGTCTCGGATTCTCGTACCGAGCGGAATGCGCGCGATCGCTTTGGCGGGATTGATTTAGCATGGAGCAATGACCTTCCAAGAAATGGCCGTTTCGGCAAAACCTGCGGCGGAAGTGTCTATTGATCGGGCGTTGGTGCGCGAATTGATCTGCGCGCAAGCGAGTCAGTGGTCCGGAAGAACTCTGACTTATCTGGCTACCGGGTGGGACAACGAGGTTTACCGTTTGGGTGATGATTTACTGGTGCGACTGCCTCGTCGTGCACTCGCCGAGAAGATCGGGCACAAGGAGCGGAAATGGTTGCCTCGCCTGTCGTCCGACAGCGGCTTGGATGTGGGGGCTCCGGTATTCATCGGGGAGCCGTCAGCGGACTACCCGTTCACCTTTTCGATCTGCCGTTACGTCCCTGGCATCAGCGCGGCGACGCTGGGGCGAAGGCAACGTGATGCCTATGCGCCGGCTTTTACCGACTATTTGTCGGTGGTGCATGGCCCTGCCCCCGAAGATGCGCCACGCAGTGAATTCAGAGGCTGCGAATTGCAAGTAGTGGATCAACGCACCAGAGAGCAGATCTCCCAGCTTCCAACGACGTACCGACGCGGTGCGCAATTCATCTGGGAACAGTCATTAGAAGCTGATGCCTACGGCGGGCCGCCACGCTGGCTCCACGGCGATCCGCATCCGCACAATACGATTGTGACCACCGGTGGTGGCAAGGCTGAACTGTCCGCATTGGTGGATTTTGGAGACCTCTGCGCCGGAGATCCCGCTTCGGATCTGGGAATGCTGTGGATGCACTTTACCGAGCCGGTGCGTGATCAAGAGTTGCGTCGGTACGCTGCAGATCGCGGGACAGCAATGTGGCTGCGGGCGCGTGGTTGGGCACTGCGCTACGCCATGCTCACCGCGCCGCTGGGCACCGCCGACCCCTTGGGACGAATCGGCTTGGATACCCTGAATATGCTGCTGAAGAGGTGAGTGTGCCGGAGCGGCTGATCCGGATCTTAGATGTTGATGCCAAAACGGCCGTTTCCGGAGGCACCACGGATCGTCCCTGCCGGGGGTTTTCTGGGGCGCTAATTCGACGAGACTAGCGCGGGGAGTTCGCCCATGCTGGTGAAAATGTGGCTGGCACCCGCGGCGGTCAGCGCCTGAGGGCTGGTGCTGGTCGGGCCGCCCGAGCAATATCCGTACACGGTGGCCCCGGCGGCGACACCTGCGGTGACTCCGGTGGCGGTATCTTCGATTACCAGCGCCTGACGCGGATCGACCCCGAGCGCAGCTGCAGCCGCCAGATAGACATCCGGTGCCGGTTTACTGCGCGGGTATTCCATGCCGCTGAACACCCGGTCGCCGAAAAACGGTGCCAGCCCGGTGAGCGAGAGCTGCATTTCCACCTTGCCGCGATCGGCCCCGGTGGCGCAGGCGATCTTGTTGCCGTAGCTCCCGGAAATTTGCGCGACTGCTTCCAGGGCGCCGGGAATGGGCTGCAGGTTCGCGCGCAGCGCCTCGTCGCGTCGTGTCCGGAACCGGGAGATCCAGGCGTCGTCGATGCGGAATCCGGTGTGGGCGAGAATTGGCTGCCATTGATCTTTCAATGCCTTGCCGATGAAAATCTGGATGCATTCTTCCTGGCTGAGATTCCATCCAAGCTCGATCAGCATCTGGCGCAGCACCGCGTTAGTGAGGGATTCGGAGTCCACCAGGACCCCGTCGCAGTCAAAGAGCAGAGCGGAGAATTTTGGGTTCATCGGTGGTTCCTTTTTGAATCCGAATGCGAAGGCTAGGAGACGGGGAGCTGATGCAGGGTCCGGGCCAGCGGGGCCAGCTCGGGTAGTTTCTCGGCATCGTTGAGCACTCGTTCCAGCGTTTCATCGTGAATCGGTTTGGCCCTCAGGTACAGCTCCTGGCCAGCTTCGGTCAGTTCGGTGTAAATGCCGCGCCGGTCATCGGCGCACAGCACGCGCGAGAGCAGGTGCCGGTCCTCCAGACGGGTGACCAGCCTGGTGGTGGCGCTCGGGCTTAATGCGGTGGCTCGGGCTAACTGCGCCATGCGCATATGCCATCCGTCTTGCCGGTTCAGCGCGTCCAGCAGTGTGAACTCGACCACGGAAAGGCCGGCGTGAGCGGTGAGATCCTTTTCCAGTGCGGCCTCGATTATTCCGTGCAATGCCGCCAAAGTGCGCCATCCGCGTGAGCGGATTTCAACGGCGTCATCTGCGATTCCCATAACAACTCCCATATTTGTTGCTTGCGCTCATTACTTGCGTGTGCAACTATTATATTCATCGACGCAATAACAAGCGTCTGCAACTAATTTCTTCCAGCTTATCAGGAGTAACGTCATGCCGCTCGGACTTATTGCGTTGGCCCTCGGTGCCTTCGGCATCGGGCTCACCGAATTTGTGATCATGGGCCTGCTTCCGGAGGTGGCTGCGGACTTCGCCGTCAGCGAGGCAGCCGCCGGCTGGCTGATCTCCGGCTACGCGCTCAGCGTGGTGGTCGGTGCGCTCGGACTAACTGCAGCTACCGTGCGATTGCCGCGCAAACCCGTGCTGGCCGGCCTGCTGCTGCTGTTCATCATCGGTAATACGCTCACGGCCGTCGCCGCGACCTACGAGGTCGCCATGCTTGGCCGCGTCATCGCCGCCCTGTGCCATGGCGCCTTCTTCGGCATCGGGTCCGTGGTCGCCGCCGATCTGGTTCCCGCCAATAAGAAGGCGGGTGCTATTGCCATCATGTTCACCGGACTCACCGCAGCCAACGTACTGGGCGTGCCTTTTGGCACTTTCCTAGGCCAGCAGGCAGGGTGGCGTTCCACCTTCTGGGCGATCTCAGGCATCGGCGTGATCGCGCTGATCGGCATCCTGGCGCTGGTACCGGTACTTAAGCAGGCGGCTGAGGCAATCTCGCTGCGCAGCGAGCTGGGAGCCTTCAAATCCCGGCAGGTCTGGCTGTCGCTGGGTGTGACGGTGCTCGGTTACGGCGGCATGTTTGGTGCCTTCACTTATATCGCTTACACCCTGACCGAAGTCTCCGGATTTAATTCCCATACCGTGCCGTGGCTGCTGGTCCTCTTCGGTGCCGGTCTGTTCGCCGGCAACTGGCTAGGTGGACGCATGGCCGACAAGAACATCGACCGCACCCTGCTGATCTTCATTGGCGCATTGCTCGTGGTCCTCATTGCCTTCGGCGCGCTGGCTACCAGTCAGGTGGCCACCATCGTGGCGTTGTTCCTCATGGGTGGTTTTGGCTTCGGTACCGTGCCTGGCCTGCAAAGCCGCATCATGCGCTACGCAGGCTCAGCACCCACCTTGGCCTCCGGCGCAAACATCGGCGCCTTTAATGTCGGCAACGCCCTGGGTGCCTGGGCCGGCGGCATGGGCATCGCCGCGGGACTGGGCTATACCTCGCCAATCTGGATTGGCGCCGCGATCACCGTCGCCGCGCTGCTGCTGATGCTGTTGGCCATGAACCTGGCCAAGAAGGCCCCGGTCGTGGCGGAACTGACCCCGGCTAACTGAACCCCCAATTTTCACTGATCCACCACACAATTTAAGGAGTTAGAAATGACGACAGTTATTCCCGCCGTTACCCTGAATAACGGCGTGCAGATGCCGCAGATCGGCTTCGGTGTCTTCCAGGTTCCGAACGAAGAAACCACCACCGCCGTGGCCGCCGCACTGAAGGCCGGCTACCGCAGTATTGACACCGCAGCGATCTACGGTAACGAAGAAGGCGTGGGCAAGGCGTTGGCCGAGTCCGGCATTAACCGTGAGGAACTGTTCATCACGTCCAAGATCTGGATCTCGGACATGGGCTACGAGCAGACCTTAAAAGCATTTGACGAGAGCCTGCAGCGCCTGGGCCTGGATTACCTGGACTTGTTCCTGATCCACTGGCCGGCTCCGGAGAAGGAACTGTATGTGGAGACCTGGAAGGCGCTGGAGAAGCTGTATGCCGAGAAGAAGATCCGCGCTATCGGCGTCTCTAATTTCCAGCCGACTCACCTGCAGAAGCTGATTGATGCCACGGATGTTGTTCCTGCGGTCAACCAGGTTGAGCTGCATCCTGCCTTGCAGAATGCTGAAGTCAGCGCCGCCAATGCCGGGCATGGCATTGCCACCGAGGCGTGGAGCCCGCTGGCCCAGGGGGCGCTGCTGAACGACGCATCGATCCTGGCGATCGGCGAAGCGCACCAGGTCACCGCCGCGCAGGTAATTCTGCGCTGGCACCTGCAGCGGGGCCGGGTGATCATCCCGAAGTCGGTCACCGAATCGCGCATCGTGCAGAACCTGGATCTGTTCGGCTTCGAGCTGTCCGCCGAAGAACTAGCCGCGATTGACGCGCTGGATCGCGGCGGCCGCACCGGCCCGGATCCTGACAGCTTCAACGGCTGATCTGCAGCATTCGCAAGCACCGCCCGTCCTCTGGTTTGAGGGCGGGCGGTGCTGTATCTAGAACCTTTCGCCGGTAGGCTCGGCGGACTCAGGGCCCGCCGAGCCTACCGGCGATATGAAGTAGATGATCGGCTCGATGATCCTGCCAGCTTCCACGGTCAGCGCATCGACCAGCACCATGTTCAAGCGTGCTTGCTGTGCGCGGGCATTAGCTGAGCATCAGACGTCGCACGGTACTGCGTATAGCCTCGATCACCTCGTTGACCGGTGCACGGTGCAGATGTTCGGCGCGCAGCAGCAGGTCGATTTGTCGTCCGGAGTTCAGCCCTTTAATGGGTCGTAAAGTCACCGACTCGTCCAGCGATTTGCGCGCCGTATATCGCGGAAGGATTCCTAGGCAGCTACTGGCCTGCACTAGCGCACCGGCGGTGGCATAGTCGTTGACTCGATGCTCAACCACCGGTGCGCTGCCGGCCAGAGCGGCAATAGTTTCCAGCACATCGGCGGGGGAGTAGCCCGCACGGGAGACCACCCAGCGTTCGCCGATCAGCTGTTGCGGGGTCAATTCCTCGAAGGCTGCCAGCGGGTGCTCCCGGTGAATCGCGATGTCCAGTGGTTCGAAGGCCAAGGGGATGACGGTGATCTGGTTTTCAGGCCACGGAGCGGTATGCGGCATGCGGTGGGCGAGGACCAGATCGTAGGCGGAGGTCAATGCCGGAAAGTCCTGCTGGGATACGTCTTCATCCGAGAACCGCAGCGGGGGTAGGCTGCCTTGCGGGTAGGCCAGCAACGGAGCGAAGAGCGTCTGCCCGATAGAGTGGAACCCGGCGATGCGAACGGGGGCATCGCGGTCCTGATCCTGGGTGCGGATTTTTGCTGAAACCTCAGCCAACGTTGAGGCGACCGACGCGGCAGCTGATGCCAATAATTTACCCTCTGCCGTTAACACCAACCTGCGTCCATCCTTTTGAGTCAGCGGAGTCGGGAAGCCGCGTTGCAACTGCGCGAGGTGTTGGGACACCGCCGAAGGCGAGACGTAGAGGGCCTTGGCCACGGCGTTGACGCTACCTAAGTCCGCTAGCTCGCGAAGAATTCGCAACTGATGTAATTCCATGAAGTAAATACTAAATCGTTAGATCAGGAAATCGAAGTTCTTCTAAGGTTTTATCCCGCGGTGTTGGGTGCGACACTTGAAGCAACGCCAAGTCTGTCGTGCGCACCTCGGTGCCCGATCTCAAAGGAACCAGCATGAAAGCTCTATATAAGTCCGGCCCACACGCCGGACTGGAACTCGTTGACCGGCCTGAGCCAGAGACCGGAGCCCATGACGTGAAAATCCGCGTCATGACCGCTGGCATCTGCGGCACCGACCTGCATATTGAAGCCTATGATGAGGCCGCGCAGGCCATGATCAACACACCGCTGGTCCCGGGGCACGAGTTTTACGGCGAAGTCGTGGAGGTTGGATCCTTCGCACACGGCGTTAAAGTCGGAGACCGCGTTTCCGGCGAGGGCCACGTGGTCTGCGGTATCTGCAGAAATTGCCGCGCCGGACGCCCGCACATGTGCATCAACGTCAATTCCGTTGGCGTGCAGCGCGATGGCGCGTTCGCCGAATACGTGGTAATTCCGGCAAGCAATGTGTACATTCACCGCGACGAGCGCATCACCCCGCTGCTCGGCGCAATTTTTGATCCGTTCGGCAATGCGGTACACACCGCGCTGCAGTTCCCCATGGTCGGCGAGGATGTCCTGATCACCGGAGCGGGACCCATCGGTTTGATGGCGGCAGCGGTAGCCCGCCATGCCGGAGCGCGCAACATCGCCATCACCGACGTCTCCGAGCAACGCCTGGAACTGGCCCGCAGCATGGGCGTAAACCTCGCCATCAACGTTTCTAAGCAGCGCGTCGCCGACGCTCAGAAGGAACTGGGCATGCGCGAAGGTTTCGACTTCGGCATGGAAATGTCGGGGCACAAGACCGCATTGCCAGAAATGATCGAAAACATGAACCACGGCGGCAAGATCAGCATGCTGGGACTTCCCAGCGAATCGATCGACATCAACTGGGGCAAGGTTGTCACCCACATGCTCACCTTGAAGGGGATCTATGGGCGCGAAATGTTTGAAACTTGGTACGCCATGAGCGCCATGCTCACCACCTCGGACGTTTTGCGCGAACGCGTAGCTTCGGTAGTTACCGACTTCATCCCTGCCACCGAATGGCAGGACGGATTCACCGCCGCACGCGGTGGGCACGGCGGCAAGGTTGTTTTGGACTGGACAGTTTTCTAGGAGATATGACATGTACACAGATATGAAAGACCAGCTGTCCGCGGAACTGGAACAGCTCAAAGAAGCAGGACTTTTTAAAGCAGAACGCCACATCGACTCGGCGCAGTCGGCCTCGATCATGGCTGGTTCCCTGGGCAGTGAATCGCGTAAGGTACTGAACTTCTGCGCGAACAACTACCTCGGTTTGGCAGATGACGCGCGCATCATTGACGCGGCGAAAAACGCCATGGACGAACGTGGCTTCGGCATGGCCTCGGTCCGATTCATCTGCGGTACCCAGGATTTGCACCTGGAATTGGAAGCCAAGCTCTCCGAGTTCCTGGGCACCGAGGACACCATCTTGTTCTCCAGCTGCTTCGATGCCAATGGCGGAGTTTTTGAATCCTTGTTCGGCAAGGAAGATGCGATCATCTCCGATGCGCTGAACCACGCATCGATCATCGATGGCATTCGTTTGTCCAAGGCAGCACGTTTCCGCTATGCCAACCAGGATATGGCGGATCTGGAAACTCAGCTGCAGGCCGCCGCGCAGCTAAATGATGGGGCAGGTGCACGCCGCACCATCATCGTCACCGACGGTGTGTTCTCCATGGACGGCTTCTTGGCTCCCCTGGAAGCCATCTGCGATCTGGCTGACAAGTATGGCGCATTGGTCATGGTGGATGATTCTCACGCGGTGGGCTTCATGGGAGCCACCGGCGCCGGAACTCCGGAACACGCAGGGGTCTCTGACCGTGTAGATATCTACACCGGCACCTTCGGCAAGGCATTAGGCGGAGCCTCGGGCGGTTACGTTTCCGGCCGTGGCGAGATCGTGGCGATGCTTCGCCAGAAAGCCCGCCCCTACCTGTTCTCCAACTCACTTGCTCCGTCCATCGTGGCTGCCACGCTGACCGCACTGGACCTGGTGGAAGGTTCAGGTGATCTGCGCGAGAAGCTCTTCGAAAACGCGGCGCACTTCCGCCGCCGGATGACCGAGGAAGGTTTTGATCTGCTTGACGGCGAGCACGCCATCATTCCGGTGATGTTCGGCGATGCGGTCAAGGCCGCAGAAGTTGCAGGCAAGATGCTGGAGCAGGGCGTCTTCGTGACCGCCTTCAGCTTCCCTGTGGTGCCAAAGGGTGCCGCGCGTATCCGAGTCCAGCTTTCTGCTGCGCATTCGGCTGAGGATATCGAAGCCTGCGTGCAGGCATTCGTAGCCAGCCGGTAGCCGGCATTTGCACAGCTGTTGACAGTGCGCCCGTTCACTGACGTGTTTCAATAGAAGCTACGTAACTGCATGTTGAAGCGGAGGACAAATGGCTACAAGGGACGATGTTGCACGCCTTGCCGGCGTATCTCCCAGTACCGTTTCCTACGTGATCAGTGGACGGCGCACCATCTCAGATGCGACCAAGGCCAGGGTCTTGGCCGCCATGCGGGACTTGAATTACACCCCGAACGCTTTTGCTCAGGGGCTGGCGGGCGCACGTCGCGGCATCCTTGCATTGCATTTTCCAACCAGTGTTGACGGCTACTCATCCACTGAGTTCGAGTATGTCACTGCGGCCATGGAGCGGGCTCGTGCCCTGGGCTATCACATGCTGCTCTGGTCCAACCCGATGACCGACGTCATGGGCATGGAAAGCCTTGTTGCGCAGAAATTAGTGGCCGGAGTGCTGCTCATGGAGGTTTCAATTTCTGATCCGCGCTTTGATGTTCTGCGTCGCGCCAAAATTCCTTTCGCTTCCATTGGCCGGCCCGATGACAGCGATGACGTGATTTATGTTGACAATGATTTCGCTGAAGCAGGACGCCTAGCAATAGAGCATCTGGCCGAATTGGGTCACCGATCCATCATGTACATCAATGTTTCGCAACAAGATCAGGCCGCTGGCAATGGCCCGGCAATCCGTACCGCACGAGCCATCACCGAATCAGCGCAGGCACAGAATATGTCAATTGTTGAGATGCCCGTGGAGAATAACGCCCGCGGTGGCCGGCAAGCCTTGGACGGCTACCTGAAATTCAACCCGCGCCCGAGTGCGGTGGTAGGACTCAAAGAGTTCGCCACTGCTGGTTTCCTGAATGCTGCAGGAATGGCTGGCTTGTCGATTCCAGCGGACGTCTCGGTTGTCGCTTTGGGAATCGGTGACCGTTCGGCAGAAATGGTTTCGCCTGCGCTGACCACGGTGGCACCTTCCGGTGAAGTTATTGCCCACACCGCGGTTGACGCGCTGGTGGAACAAATCGAAGGCCGATCCAGCGACGTCATTCAACAGCTCGTCACTCCCGTCATGGTGATCAGGGAAAGTTCTGGAATAGCTCCCGTTTAGCCCCCTCTTGAGGATTTTCTCCGGGTCTCGTGCGCTCAGCTGTTGACGCGCGTCGATGATCTGCGTCACTATGGAGGGGATCACTCGTGCCAAGCTGGAACTTCCCGCAGGGTACAACTCAAAAGTGGAAGGCATCATGAAGAAAACAAAACGTGGGTTGAAGCTCGTTCCCGCCCTTTCCGTGGTCTCAATCGGTTTGCTGCTGGCCGGTTGCTCCGGGGGAGCAGATCCCAATGATCCCAATGCCCAAGGCGGGGAGACCCAGGTTGCCGAATCCGACGGCGTGGTGGATGTCTACGGACCAGTCACTGGCACCGAAGCTGAGCTGCTCGAGAAGTCCTGGGCCGACTGGTCTGAAGAGAACGGCATCAAGATCCGCTACACCGGCGACAAGAACTTCGAATCCCAGTTGGGCATCAAGGTCCAGGGCGGAGATACGCCTGACCTAGCAGTCTTCCCTCAGCCAGGTTTGCTGGAAGCTACCGTAGCCTCGGGCAAGGTGCAGAAACTTCCTGAAGGCGCCCAAGCTGAAGTGGGGAAGAACTGGTCTGAGGACTGGCAGAACTACGGCAAGGTGGACGGCGTCCAGTATGGTGCACCGCTGATGGCCAGCGTCAAGGGCTACATCTGGTATTCGCCCAAACAGTTCGAGGAATGGGGCGTCAGCGTTCCCGAGACTTGGGACGAAATGACCGCCCTGGGAACCGAAATTACCAAGAAGACCGATGAGCCTGCCTGGTGTGCAGGATTTGCCTCGGGCGAAGCATCGGGTTGGCCAGGCACTGACTGGATTGAGGACGCTGTCCTGCGCCAGTCGGGCACCGAAGCCTATGACAAATGGGTGTCCGGAGAACTGGAATTCACCTCGCCAGAAATCACCAGCGCATTTGATTCAGTTGGCGAGATCTTGCTGGATCCGAAACAGGTCAACGCAGGCTATGGAGATGTAAAGTCCATTAATGCCACCGCGTTTGGTGACATCGGCACCGCAGTTGCCAAGGGCACTTGCCCGCTGACCCACCAGGCTTCATTCCTCGAAGGCTTCATCCTTGATGCCAAGAACGCAGACGGTGAAACACCTACGGTAGCTCCTGACGGAGATGTCTGGGCATTCATCGCACCACAATTCAACGAGGGTGATCCAACTTCGGTTGTCGGCGGTGGCGAATTCGTCGCGGCCTTCTCGAACGACGAAGACACTGCGAAGGTGCAGGAATACCTGGCCAGTGCAGACTGGGCCAATAGCCGAGTTAAGCTCGGTGGCGTGATCTCGGCAAACTCCGGCCTTGATCCAGAAAATGCCAGCAGTGATCTGCTGCGCTCTGCGGTGGAACTGCTGCAGGATCCAAGCACCACTTTCCGTTTCGACGGATCTGACCTGATGCCAAAGAGCGTCGGTGCCGATTCCTTCTGGAAGGGAATTGTGGACTGGATCGATGGGAAGCCCACCAATGAAGTTCTAGAGAACATCCAAGCCGGTTACGACTCTTAGTCACCAGTGAATAAGTGGGGGAGGCCGGTTCAACCGGCCTTCTCCAGCTTTAAAGGAGATATGATTCGTGTCTGATTTTTTCCAGTGGCTTGCCGGCTTGTCACCGCTTCTTCAAATACCGGTAATTTTGCTTTCCTTTGCCGTGGTGATCGGCCTGGTACTTGCGTTCGTTGAGGTTTCTACGAACCGTGGACGTGGCTTCGCAATTCTTCGTTTGCTCGCCGCCGTGCTCGTTCCTGTAGTAATACTCTTATTGCTCGGGCTATATGCCTCGGTCATGTGGGTCGCCGCAGTGGCTGCCGTTCTCGGTCTTGCCGTGTATTTCTATGACCGCCGCTCACGGTCGGGGGCCGGCACTTTTCTTCAGCTAACAGGATTCCTGGCCCCGGCCATGATCTTGCTGGCAATAGGGCTGATTTACCCAACCATCCGAACAGCAATTAGTGCTTTCATGACCAACGACGGCTCCGGATTTGCCGGGCTGGCGAACTTCGCCTGGGTCTTTACCAGCCCCGATGGCTTGACCGCCCTGCTCAATACGCTGGTCTGGGTCTTGGTAGCCCCGGTGGTTTCAACGATTATCGGCTTGGCCTACGCCGCCTTCATCGACAAGAGCCGTGGTGAGAAGTTCTTCAAGCTGCTCGTTTTCATGCCGATGGCAATTTCATTTGTTGGCGCGTCGATCATCTTCAAATTCTTCTATGATGCGCGGCAAGGCGAACAAATTGGCGTATTGAACGCAATCATCACCGCCTTCGGGGCGAAACCGGTGGACTGGCTAGGACTGGAACCATGGAACACCCTGTTCCTGGTCATCATCCTGATCTGGACCCAAGCTGGCTTCGCCATGGTGATTCTGTCCGCGGCAATTAAAGCGGTCCCTGCCGAACAGCTTGAAGCAGCTGCCTTGGACGGTACCACCCCGTGGCAGAGCTTCATGAATGTCACGCTGCCGGGAATCCGCTCATCGGTCATCGTTGTGCTGACCACCATTTCCATTGCTTCGCTGAAGGTCTATGACATCGTGTCCTCCATGACCGGTGGACGCTCCGAGACCACGGTTCTGGCCTACGAAATGGTCCGGCAGTTCCAGCTTGGCAGCCGCACCGGTTACAGCTCCGCATTGGCAGTAGTCCTGTTTGTCCTAGTGCTTCCGATCATCATCTACAACGTTCGCCAGCAAAAGAAACAAGGAGGCACTCGATGAGTACGGTCAGTGATTCCTCGCGCCGCTTGCTTAAAGCCACCGAAAAAACCGGCGGGAAACTGCGCAAGGCCAGTTCGTCTCGAATTGCCACGGCCGCTGCGTTCCTTATCGCCGCGATCTGGACCATCCCGACATTTGGGCTTTTTGTCTCCTCATTCCGTGAAGCCAACGACATCAAAACCACTGGTTGGTGGACGGCCCTGTCCAACCCGTCATTTACGCTGGAGAACTACGCGCAAGCGTTCGTCTCGGGCGACAGCTTGCCGCTGTCCAAGGCGTTCTTGAACTCCTTGGTCATTACGATCCCGGCTGCCATCATCCCGATCATCATTGCCAGCTTGGCGGCCTACGCTTTTGCCTGGATCAATTTCAAAGGGCGCAACACTCTATTCATCTTGGTCTTTGCATTGCAGATTGTCCCGATCCAGATGGCGCTGGTTCCACTGCTGCAGATGTTTTCCGATGGCGTGAAAATCGGTGGGTTGTATATCCTTCCCGGGCTAGGCGTTAATGGGCTCGACGGGGCCTATGCCAAGGTTTGGATTGCCCATACGATTTTCGCCTTGCCTCTGGCGATCTTCATGCTGCATAACTTCATTTCGGAAATCCCGGAAGAAGTCATTGAAGCTGCACGAGTAGACGGTGCCGGGCACGGAACTATATTCACTCGTATCGTCCTTCCGCTGGCGACTCCTGCCATCGCGTCGTTTGGAATTTTCCAATTCCTCTGGGTATGGAATGACTTGCTGGTGGCCACGGTCTTCACCTCCGGTGGGGAACTTCCGATTACCAAGGCGCTTCAAGACCTCTCAGGTTCTTATGGCCAATCGTGGGAGCTGCTCACAGCCGGAGCGTTCATCTCGATGATCATTCCGCTGGTTGTCTTCTTCGCACTGCAACGATTCTTCGTGCGAGGTTTGCTGGCAGGAGCCAGCAAGGGCTAAGTCGAGCTCGTTCCAGAACCAGAGGGTGTCCGTCTGAAATCTCAGACGGACACCCTCTGGTTCTCTGTTCCCAAGCCATGAATCCTAGGTAGGCTCATGCCTAAAGGACCAGCAACACCACGAAGGCGGAATTCTCATGGCAACCCTGTTGCTTACCAACATTGGACAGCTGACTACGGTTGACCAAAACGCCCGGGTGCTGGAACACGCCGCGGTGCTGATCCAAGACAGCCTGATCGCATGGGTCGGTGACATGGGCCAGGCACCGCAAGCCGATGAATCGATTGATCTCGGCGGGCGTGCGGTTTTGCCCGGCTGGGTTGACTCCCACAGCCACCTGATTTTCGGGGGCGACCGGGCCGAAGAATTCGTGGCGCGCATGGCCGGGCAGTCGTATGCCGCCGGCGGCATCGCGGTCACCACTTCAGCTACCAGCCAGCTTTCCGATAACGAGCTGAACGAAGCTGTGGCTGCACGCCGGGCGGAAGCTCTGGCAATGGGCACCACATGGATGGAAACCAAGACCGGTTATGGCCTGGCAGTGGATGAAGAGACCCGGCATTCGGTGCTGGGCAAACCGCTGGTTGATTCCTTGACCTTCCTCGGTGCGCACTTGGTACCTGCAGGATGGGATGCCGATGAGTACACGGAGTTGGTAACTGGCCCGATGCTGGATGCCGTGGCAGATAACGTTGACTTCGTCGATGTCTTCTGCGAACGCGGAGCTTTCACTGAAGAACAATCGCGCCGGGTCCTGGAAGCGGCAAGGGCAAAGGGACTGGCGACCAAGGTCCACGGAAACCAGCTGGGTCCTGGCCCAGGAGTGCAGCTGGCAGTGGAGTTCGGCAGCCACTCTGTAGACCACGTGAATTATCTGGAGGAAGAGGACATCCAGGCGCTCGCCGGAAGTTGGGCCGGCTGGGACTCAGCCACACGGACAGGAACTCCGGGCACGGTAGCAACCTGCTTGCCCGCCTGCGACCTGTCTACGCGACAGCCGCTTGCACCGGGCCGCGAACTGCTTGATGCAGGTGTGCGAATTGCTTTGGCCAGCAACTGCAATCCGGGTACCAGCTACACGAGCAATATGAACTTCTGCGTGGCTACCGCAGTGCTCCAAATGAACCTGTCGCTGGCTGAGGCAATCGAAGCGGCAACCTACGGCGGCGCCTTGGCCCTCGGAGTTGCCGGCCAAACCGGTTCCATCGAGGTAGGCAAACGTGCTGATCTGCATGTGCTTGACGCTCCGGTTGCTGCGCATCTGGCATACCGTCCCGGAATGAACCTGACCCACAGCGTATATCGGGCCGGCAAAGCAATCTAGCGGTTTGCCGCAGGCCACCGAGAACCGTGCTGCACCGGACACTATGCTCGGGGATTCCCGCCGGCGAGTGAGGAAGCCGATGAAATGGTAGCCGCCATTTCGACTCTCACTGTCCATGAGACTAGGACGGCAATACGAATATTCCGTCTGGGCTCGGGAACCCGGAACGCTGCTTGATGTGCGCGTAGACGCTGACCGACCACGGGGAATCTGACTGGTAGGGAGATAAATGCCAGTCGGAGAATCGTTGCATCAGTTGCAGCGAAGTACCTTGGCGAAGCTCGTCCTGGTCTGCTGACCCGCCTTTGGTATGGCTGGTGGTGCCGATAATGAGCACGCCCGAAGAACTGAGCACCTGATCGGCCAAACTGAAAATTCCCCGTAGCTGTTCGCGTGGGATGAATGCCGGAACATTGCCGGCCAGCAAAATGGCGTCGTACTGTTCGGGCAGGCCATGGCTGCGCAAAGAGGCGCTCTCCAGCTGATTCGCTGACAGCTGCCTGAACCAGGTCCCGTCGAATAGCTCTGCAGCTACCTCCAGGACTTGGGGTGTGGGGTCTATGCCGTAGGCATGGTGTCCCATGCGGCGCAGCGCATTGACCGTATTGCCCACGCCGCAGCCGATGTCCAGAACCTGTGATTCACGGTGGCATAGCATGTCAGTGAATCGGGCGACTACTTCCAAATCAGTACCGTCCAGAGTCAGCGCTCGCATCTTGGCCGCATATGCATCGTAGTTCGTGCCCATCTCCACAGTCTTGCATGAGCACAAGGCGTGAGCGACTTGTTTGCGCTTGTTGGCTGAAAATATGGCTCCGGATTAGGCATCCATGATAAACAAGACCTATGGCTAATACTGCTTTTAAGGGAACTCCCGTACAGACCATTGGTGAACTGCCAGCCGTAGGCTCGCAGGCTCCAGCATTCACCCTCACCGACACCGGCCTTGCAGATGTCACCAGCGAGTCGCTGGCTGGCCGCCGCGTAGTCCTGAACATCTTCCCATCGGTCGATACCGGTGTCTGCGCTGCCAGCGTTCGCCGTTTCAACGAACTGGCTGCCGGCCTGGAAAACACCACCGTAGTGTGCGTTTCCGCTGACCTGCCATTCGCCTTGGGCCGCTTCTGCGGTGCAGAGAACATCGAAAATGTGACCGCTGCTTCCGTGTTCCGCTCGGACTTTGGCTCGGACTACGGCGTGACCCAGGTAGATGGGCCACTAGCGGGCCTCTTGGCACGTTCCGTCGTCGTCTTGGACGAGACCGGCAAGGTCGTTTACACCCAGATCGTTCCGGAAATCACCACCGAGCCAGATTACGATGCTGCAATTGCAGCTCTGAGCTAGTCGCTTGTTCGCATCGATAATGATGCGCAGAAAATGCCCACCCGTGCTCGGGTGGGCATTTTGCGTCTAAACAATAAATGGGGTCAATGACTACCGTTTGCTCCACGCATACTTCGGCAGACGTTTATGATCTGAATCGGACGTAAAACATCGAATGAGATCTCGCTTATTCGGCGAGTTGCGGGTTTGGCTGATTGGTTAAGCAGTCTTACTAGCTTTTAGAGAGTGAGTAGGGGCGATCGAAACCGATAAATCTCGCCCCTGCAATTCATTAACGATGAAGCTTAGCGAGCTTGAAAAGCCGTTGACATCAATCTGTTCCTGAACAGTCCCACCTTCAGGCGTGCAAATGACTTTGATCTTTCCCTGATCCTGGTGCTTGTCATCCTGCCATACCACGGTGGACGAGGTGTCTTCGCCTTTGCGTCCAAGTACCGGCGAATATTGGCCACCATTCAGTGGAATTCCAACTGAGACAGTTTGGATCTTTTCTTCGATGGTCGTTTTGGTCGCCGCAATTTCATTTTTTTGCATCGGCACTAGCGACGGTCCTGTTGATGGTGTGGAGATTTCTGATTTGCCAACGGAGCAACCTGTGAATGAGAGGGCAAGTGCAACGATTGTTGCGAAAATTAGAGTGCTTTTTGATCTCAAGATTAATTCCTTGTTAGGCAGCAACTACTCGGAACTGGATTCCCGTAGGAGAAATTGCAGTCCCTGATCCGCTCGAAGTTTTGAATCCCGCAGTGTACTGCCGCCATTTGAAGATGTAGAAAGTGCTTTGTGGGCGAGCAACATACATTTGACGTGAGTTCATTTTAGACGACGCGGAAGACAAAATTGTAGTTAGCGAGCTTTGGACCGTGAAGTTCGTATTTGCGTTGAATGCTTTGATGCCCACACCTCCACCTGCAGACAAGCTAGCTGAGGCGGTGACTGAACGCGACAAATTGCCTTTCCCGCCTTTTCCTCCGATGCCACAGGACGACTCACTCGCACTCTTTTTGTTCAGCTTGCTGGTGGTCTCAACTTCAGGTTGTCGCAGGTTAGTCATGAGGCTCCTCAGCACGCGCACAGTCAGATCAGCCTATGATCGAAAATGTGAACGCTGAACAAATTGAGCAGACAGCAACCCGCAAAACTCTCAGGTTTGAGATCATCTTGGTTCTAGCCCTGTCTTTGGGGCAGAGCGCGGTGTATTCACTGATTAGTTTCGCCGACAAGGTGAGCCGTGCGCCGTTGCGTGACCAGACCACGTCGATGAATAATCCGTTAAACACGCGCGAATACTTTGACCTGTCCTATCAGTTGCTGGATATTTTCTTCGCACTGATTCCGGTTCTTCTCGCACTGTATTTGATGCACCGCACCCTGGGCCGAAGCGTGAAGGATGTAGGGTTCGACTTCCGCCGTCCGGGTAAAGATCTGTTACTTGGGGCCGGATTGTTTCTTGCCATGGGCCTTGGAACCCTGGGCGTATATGCCGCAGGCCGTGCCTTGGGAGTAACCACCGCGTTGTCCACGGCTAATCTTGGTGACTATTGGTGGAGCGTGCCGGTGCTGCTGCTTTCTGCCGTACGCCACGCGGTGCTTGAAGAAGTGATCATGCTCGGTTTCCTGTTTACCTACGGTAAGAAGCTGAACCTGGGACCGTGGACGCTGATTCTCGGATCTGCGCTGATCCGCGGTAGCTACCACCTCTACCAAGGCGTCGGCCCGATGCTGGGAAACATAGCCATGGGTGTGATTTTCGGTTGGATTTACCAGAAATATGGGCGAGTGATGCCGTTGGTGATCGCGCACTTCTTGTTGGACGCAGTGGGATTTGTCGGGTTCATGCTCTTCGGCCCCGCTATCGGTATCGGAGGCTAACCCCACAACGGCAAGCATTGCGCAATGGCAATAAACGACGTTTTCAACGGTACGTTTTACTTATGCAAATCAGTGAACTCAAACTGACCGAAATAGGCGAAGCAACAGCCCTGTGGCGGAGCGTCGAGCTTACGCGGCCATGGAATGATCCGGAGGCAGATGCACGTAAAACACTGGAGAATCAGAGCTCTACGATTCTTGCGGGACGTCATGAGCAAAGACTGGTAGCTACAGCCATGGTTGGGTTCGACGGACACCGAGGCTGGCTATATTACGTGGCGGTCCAACCCGGCATGCAGGGCCAGGGGTTTGGACAGGAGATTATGGGGGCAGCGTCGCGTTGGCTTGCTGAACAAGGGGTGCCCAAAGTACAGCTCATGGTGCGTACCGAGAACACTGATGTGATCGGATTTTACGAGCGGCTAGGCTACGAAGCTCAAGAAGTGGTGGTCCTAGGCAAAAGGCTTGGATAGTTGGAACGACAAAGGGTAGGCGAGGACGTTGCCGTCCGCACCTACCCTTTATTTCGACGTTCTTTGTTATAGCGTGACCAAACCATTGTCGGTTTCAAAGGTGACCGACAAGATGCCCGGAGTGCCGTTGGGTGCTTCGTATTCCATGCTCACCGCGCCAAGATTGACGTTCTCTGGCTGGCCTAGCCAGTCTAGGACGCGGTCGCGGGAACCAGCGATAGTGATGCTTTGAATCGCACCTACAGGCTCTAGAGCCTTCGAAGGGTGCAAATCCTCCGTTCCTGCGTCCCAGCGAAGCAAATACGGAACCTGCGGATCAGCGATGAGCCCCTTGATTCCAACTTGCTGCCAGGTGAGTTCGCGGCCGTCTGGGAACTTGCGGTTTCCCGGAACAGATTTACGTCCCAGCCGCTCTTCGGCGCTGGAGAGGTCTTCAACGGAAACGCACCATCCCATCCAGCCGCCGCCAAGCTCGGAGCGGGCTCGTACTGCCTGCCCAAACGGTGCTTTGTCGCTGGAAGGGTGGTTTAGAACTTCAACAACTTCTAGGTACTGGTTGTGCTTGAGCGGGAAAATTACATTCCGCGTTCCAAAACGCGGATGTACGCCCCCCTTGACGAATTCCAGGCCCAAAGCCTTGGAGATTCTTTCGGCGGTTGGCATGAGCCCATCGGGGCCACATGCGTAACTAACGTGATCTAGCCTCATCATGTGCCCCATCATGTCACTATGTGATCTCAGTCTCGACTTAGGCGACCCTAAGTGGTAATGGTGGGATCGAACAGTCTGCATAAATTTCTTCATTAAAGATCTATATGACCGATTGAGTCACGTTAAGCTATCTCATATTGCCAAATTCTTCGGCTATCGGGCAGACTTGAGTCAGGTCATGAGTCCCAGTAACAAGCCCCGGCTTACTGGGCGGCAACCCTCCGCCGCGGTGGGGTGCCCCGGGTGAAGACCTGGCCCTCGACGCACCAAGCGTTGAGGACAAGCGCGGGTTACCCCCTTCGAAAGCTCCTCGACGAGGAATTTGCCGTCGGTGTGTTTTTGAGTGGTGTACCCCCATAGTCGACAAACAATATGGAGGAAACCATGAGTAACAACTGGTCTTTTGAAACACGCCAGATCCATTCCGGGCAGCAACCAGATCCGGTCACCGGTGCGCGTGCCCTGCCGATTTTCCAAACCACGTCTTTTGTTTTCCCGAACGCCGAGAGCGCCGCGGCTCGCTTCGCACTGCAGGAGCTGGAGCCGATTTACACCCGTATCGGTAATCCAACGCAGGAAGCGGTCGAAAACCGTATCGCGGATCTTGAAGGCGGCGTCGGCGCACTGCTGGTCGCCTCGGGGCAGGCAGCAACCACCCTCGCAATTCTCAACTTGGCTCAGTCTGGAGACCACTTGGTGGCCAGCCCGAGCCTCTACGGTGGAACGCAGAACCTGCTCAAGCACACGCTGCGCAAGCTCGGTATCGAGGTCACCTTCGTGGCGGATCCAGACAACTTGGATCAGTGGCGTGCAGCGGTGAAGCCAAATACCAAGGCCTTCTTCGGTGAAGTCGTCTCCAACCCGCGCCAAGACATTTTGGACATCGAGGGAGTCTCACAGATTGCCCATGAGGTCGGGGTTCCACTGCTGGTTGATAACACCTTGGCAACCCCATATCTGATCCGCCCCATCGAGTGGGGCGCGGATATCGTCATCCACTCGGCCACCAAGTACCTCGGTGGTCACGGCACCGCCATTGCCGGCGTAATCGTGGACTCGGGCAAATTTGATTTTGCGAAGGATCCGGAACGTTTCCCGGACTTCAACACCCCCGATGAGTCCTACAACGGTTTGGTGTTCGCCCGCGATCTGGGCGTTGATGGCATCCTTGGTGCCAATCTTGCCTACATTCTGAAGGCTCGCGTGCAGTTGCTCCGCGATCTGGGCGCGGCTGTCGCACCGTTTAATGCTTTCCTTATTGCTCAAGGTCTGGAGACTTTGTCTCTGCGTATCGAGCGTCACGTGCAAAACGCGAAGGAAGTAGCCGTCTGGCTTGAAAGCCAGGAGCAGGTTGAAAAGGTCGCTTACGCTGGCCTGCCTTCCTCGCCGTGGTTTGAACGCGGACAGAAGTACTCGGCAAAGGGTGTCGGCGCGATTATTGCCTTCGATATTGCTGGTGGACTCGAAGCTGGCAAGGCTTTTGTGGATGCGCTGGAGCTGCATTCACATGTGGCCAACCTCGGTGACGTTCGTTCGCTCGTCATCCACCCGGCGTCGACCACCCACGCGCAATTGACCGAAGACGAACGTCTGGCCGCCGGTGTGCGTCCGGGCCTCGTTCGGTTGAGTGTGGGACTTGAAAACATCAAGGATATTCTCGCTGATCTGCAACTTGGTTTTGCTGCCACTAAGCAGCTCTCTCACCAGGAATTGCAGGAAACCCTTTAGGCATGGCATCCATAGTGACTACCGAAGAAACTCTGCCATCGCAGGAACTTACCGACGGGCAAGACGGCATTTTGCGTCGTGCGTTCGTGGGGGAGTACACCTTCGAAACCGGTGGCTACCTACCGCAGATCGAGTTGGCCTACGAAACATGGGGCCAGCTTAACGCGGAGGGGACCAACGCGGTGCTGGTGAAGCACGCGTTGACCGGTGATGCGCACGTATCGCGCGGAGATTCGCAGACCCCGGGCTGGTGGGAAGATTTTGTCGGCCCCGGGCTAACTGTTGATACCGACAAGTATTTTGTCGTGGCCATCAACATCATCGGTGGTTGCAATGGGTCCACCGGACCTAGTTCGCCAGATGAGCACGGCAACGCCTGGGGTTCACGCTTCCCCTTTATTACCATCAAGGATTCCGTGCGCCTCGAAGCGCGGTTGGCCGACCTGCTCGGGGTGCACTCCTGGCATACGGTCATCGGCGGTTCCATGGGTGGGGCACGAGCCCTTGAATGGGCGGTTGAATTCCCGCAACGCGTAAAGAACGTGGTGGTGATGGCCTCCACGGCGCAAGCCACGGCAGAACAGATCGCTTTTGCGCAGGTGCAGACCGAGGCCATTCGCCTCGATCCCAACTTTGCGCAGGGCGACTACTATGCCAACGGAGTGCGCCCGGATGCCGGATTGGGCCTGGCTCGACGCCTGGCGCATATTACCTATCGTTCGGAGGCTGAGCTTGAAGCGCGGTTTGCGCGTAATGCGCAGACCGGCGAACAGCCGTTTGTTACAACACGCGGCCCACGCGGCCGATACCAGGTGGAAAGCTATCTTGATCACCAGGCGACCAAGCTGGTTCATCGTTTTGACGCGAATAGCTACCTGGTGCTCACCGAGGCTTTGATGAGCCATGACGTGGCGCGCGGTTACGAATCGCTCACGGTTGCGCTGGCTCGACTGGAGAAGGTGAATGTGGTGGTCGCCGCGGTCAACAGCGACCGGTTGTACTTCCCGGCGCAGTCTGAACTGCTCGCCGCCTCGTTGCCGAAGCCTAAGCCGGTGCATTACATCGATTCACCGATTGGACATGACGGTTTCCTGACGGACGCCAAGCAACTTGGACCGGTACTGACCGCCCTAGTCTTTGATGACTAAGGGCTAAAAACTAAGCAGTCATATACATTTGGGACGTGGATTGTCGCACCAGTAATCGGTGCAACAAACCACGTCCCATTTGTTTTGTGTCTTTATTTTTGTCCGGGAGCGCTATCTCCAGCACCCAGCGAGGCATTCGGCGGCTGCACGGCGAAGGGCGTGGGAAGCGGTCTTTTTGCGCTAACTCCATCACCGGAAGACTGGTGGCGAATCCTGCGCAGGATCCACGGACCAAAGTACTCGCGAGCCCATTGCAGGTCTTCAATTCGTGCTTCGCGCCAGCTTCGGGTTGCGTGTTCTAATTGCGCGTCCATGACGCGTTCGTGGGGAACGTTCAGTGCATCGAGCACCATTGCGGAGATCACTTGGTGGCCCGCGGGGGAAAAGTGCAAGCGATCCGGATCCCACATTTGTGTTTGGCGCAGCTCGCTCAATGCCCAGAGATCTCCCACGACTGCGTCATGACGTTGGGCGATGGCACGGACGTTTTCGTTGTAAATTGCGACCTTGCCACGAATCCCACCAAGTACCGGGGTGTCGCGAATGTCCGGGCCGGTCAGTAAAACAATGGTGGCCCCAGTGCCACTTAACTCATTGATGGCGCCATCTAGCTTTTCGGCGATTTTATCCGGGTCGCCGCCGGGCCGGATGACATCATTTCCGCCCGCGCAAATGCTGATCAAATCCGGTTTAAGCGCGATTGCTGGTTCAAGCTGTTCTGCAACTATTTGATTGATTAGCCGTCCGCGGATGGCTAAGTTTGCATAGGCGAAATCCGGAACGGTGGTACTTAATTGCTGGGCGACGCGGTCAGCCCACCCACGATGTCTTCCCGGATTGTGCGGATCGGGGTCACCTATTCCCTCTGTAAAAGAATCTCCGAGCGCAACGTAACGCCGCCATGGATGATGTACTTCTTGGGGTGGGGCTGCCGGGCCGGAGATTGGGTTTTCAGACACTCCTACATTGTTACTCTTGGGTAACTTTATGTCAACGGATGAGAACAATTAATCGCGCAGCGCTTGGCTTCGCGCTTGCGTATATTCTTCGCGAGAAATGATTCCGCGTGTAAGCAGATCGTCTAGCTCGGATAGTTTCTGTTCCGTAGTTTTCTTCGGAGCTAGCATCTGCGAGCGAGCCAACCGGGTGGCGACGTCTGTCTGTAGGGTGAATGGATCAAATCCCGCTTTTCTGGTTGCCTTGTAATTTCGAACTGCGATGTAAATGATGAAGCCCACGAAAAGGATAAAGAGCACGGCAAATATTCCCGTTAGTAACGGAATAGCGCTAAAGGTCGTTTCCACGAAAGTTGAACCACCCAGTGGGTCTTCGTCGATGAAACCGAAATCCTGCAATTCATTAGAATCGATCAGCTGTGTTATATCCATCTCGTCCATGAGTCCCGTAATTCTGCGAGTTGGCCCCTGTCGACCACAAAGATCTATGACCGCTGGTGCTGCGTATTTGAATAATTATCACTAGTCAAACATGTTTATGAACAGAATGTAAGATGATTTTTGAAGTTTACGCTATTGCAACAAAAGACTTGTGACCACTATTGCGGATCAAAGTGCGCAAGATTCTGGTTGACTTGTTGGGTGAACGAAAAAACTTGGAATCCTACAGTTATCTGGTCTCGTCCCGAGGAAGAACGGGCGGGTACACCGTTGCTCGTGCTCTTGCACGGCTACCTATCCAATGAAGAAGACCTCATGGGGTTGGCTCCTATGCTGCCCAAGGAATTCACGATTGTCTCCGTGCGTGCACCTCAAGCACTGGGGCCGGGTTTCACCTGGTTCCCACTGATGCAAGATCTGGATTACTCCTTTAATGAAGTGAAATCAGCAATCACGGATTTGTGGAGTTGGCTAGAGCCAATTAGCAAGCAACATTCCTCGGTGAGCTTGCTTGGGTTCTCTATGGGCATGGCCGTGGCAACTTCGTTGCTGCGTTATCAGCCGGAGGCCATCAAAACCGTCGTGGGACTCTCCGGTTTTGCCGTTCCCGAAGAAGGAACAGGCTTCTTTAACGACGAAAAGCTTCGCCAGCTGCGCAAGCCACTTTTCTGGGGACGCGATCAAGAAGATCCGGTGATTACGGCGGAAAAAGTTGAGTACACCCATGGATGGGCAACCACCGACGTTCATCTCACCAAGGTGCTCTACTCAAATATGTTGCACTCGGTCAATGCGCAGGAGATGGCTCACGTACATGAATTTCTCAGCGCCGTGGTCCTGAAAACCGAGGCCGAGCAAGAAGTTTAATCTTACAAAAACTTGTGGCGGTGTCTCCAATAAAACAAGACACCGCCACAAGCGCAGAATATAAATTGAACTACGCGGTTTCGACAACTACCGATTCGCCGCGTACGGAGATCGTGTCTCCATTGCGCATCTGGGCACCGCGGCGAGTTTCGATCTTGCCGTTAACCAGTACCTGACCGTCTTCGATCAACTGTTTGGCGTGAATTCCGTCTTCGGCTAAGGACGCCAGCTTCAGTAGCTGTCCTAGGCGAATCGATTCGTCACGGATCTGAATGGGGAATACCTCGGAGTTTGCCATGGTTCCATCATCTCGCATCGAGGAGGGACTGTGAATGCTTTTCAGCCACGCACCGGCTTTTGTGGCGGATCAAACACAGTACAGACGGTGCTGAGTCACCCGAGAAGGGTGCGCCCCACGAGATGGACGCGATAGGCTTAAGCGGTATGTGTTTCCTACGGACCGCAACCAGCGGCCTCGTACTTTCCTTTGGAGTTGAAGATGGCGCCACAGTCCAAGCTTGATCAGGTTATTTCCCTCGCGAAACGTCGCGGATTCGTTTTTCAGGCTGGTGAAATTTACGGTGGTTCCCGTTCCGCATGGGATTACGGGCCACTAGGCACCGAGCTGAAAGAAAACATCAAGCGCGAATGGTGGCAGTCCTTTGTGCGTGGGCGCGAAGATATGGTGGGACTGGACTCGTCCATCATCCTGCCTAAGGCAGTATGGGAAGCCTCCGGCCACGTGAAGACCTTCACCGATCCACTCATTGAGTGCACCCAGTGCCACAAGCGCCACCGCGAGGATCACCTCATCGAGGCATTCGTTGCGAAGAAGGGTCGCGATCCAAAAGACGGCATGAGCGAAATCGCCTGCCCAGATTGCGGAACTAAAGGCCAGTTCACCGAGCCACAGCAGTTCTCCGGCCTAATGAAGACCTTCTTGGGTCCGCTGGATACCGAGGCTGGCATGGCGTACATGCGCCCGGAAACCGCCCAGGGTATCTTTGTGAACTTCGCCAACGTGCTCAACGCCAGCCGCAAGAAGCCACCCTTTGGCATCGGCCAGATTGGCAAGGCCTTCCGTAACGAAATTACCCCAGGTAACTTCATCTTCCGCACCCGCGAGTTTGAACAGATGGAAATCGAGTTCTTCACCGCACCAGAAGAAGCCGATGAATGGTTCAAGCACTGGGTGGATGCTTGCTGGGCTTGGTTCTTGGATCTAGGCCTGAACCCAGAAAACCTGCGCCAGTTTGATGTGCCCGAAGATGATCGTGCGCACTACTCTGCCGGCACCATCGACTTCGAATACCGCTTTGGCTTCCAGGGTTCGGAATGGGGCGAGCTGATGGGCGTCGCCAACCGTACCGATTACGACCTGACCAGCCACAAGGACGCTTCGGGCACCGACCTGTCCTACTTCAACCAGGCATCGGGCGAACGCTACGTACCTTTTGTCATTGAGCCTTCCTTCGGTCTGACCCGTTCCATGATGGCTTTCTTGGTGGATGCCTACACCGAGGACGAAGCACCGAACACCAAGGGTGGCGTGGACAAGCGCACCGTGCTGAAGCTGGACCCACGTCTGGCTCCGGTCAAGGCCGCCGTGCTGCCGCTCTCGCGCAACGAATCGTTGTCGCCAAAGGCTAAGGACCTGGCCGCGGAGCTGCGCAAGCGCTGGAATATCGACTTTGATGATGCCGGGGCTATTGGCCGTCGTTACCGCCGTCAGGATGAGATCGGTACTCCGTTCTGCATCACCGTGGACTTCGACACCCTCGAAGACCAGGCCGTGACCATCCGATCACGCGACACCATGGCGCAGGAACGCGTGGCCTTGGACCAGGTCACGACCTACCTATCCGAGCGTCTGAACGGAGCCTAGAGCGCATGAGCGACCTAGAGATTCGTCCCTGGCGTTCGGGCGATGACCTCGAACTGCTGCAGCTCTTTGGTGATCCGCTGTCCCCGCACGCCCATCAGGACCGCACGATGCTGCGCGAGAACAGCGATTCGCCGTTTTCCCGCACGTTGGTGGCGACCAGTGAATCGGTAGCCATCGGCGCCGGCGTCATTTTTGCTTCCTCGTTGCACCCGCAGCGTTTGTGGCTTTATGTTGAGGTGGCTCCGGGGCAGCGTCGACAAGGTGTGGGCACGGCTTTGGTGGCACGTTTACGTGAACTGATTCCTGCGGGGCAGAGCACCGAGCTGAAGTCGCGTTACACGGTTACTGCCGGGGACCCGGCAACCGCGGCACAGGGCTTCTGCGCCGCGCTGGGTTTGGGTGAGATTCAGGTTTCGCGTGACGTGATTGTTGAACCCGGTGCGCTGGCCGAACCGGTGTTTGACACCAATGACCGCGTGATCGAGGACATCGCCACCGGCAGCGTCGAGCTGACCAAACTGGTGATGGACTTCTATAACGCCACTCACCAGTGGGACCCGGCGAAGATGACCTTGGGCTCGGCACAGAAGATGTTGCTGGATGACCGCACCGGTGCCCAGGGGGCTATAGTGTTGCGTGACCGGCCACGTGTTGACGGCGGCAAGATCTTGGCCTTCGCGATCAGCTACATTCCGGCGCGCGAAGAGTCACCAACCGACGTGTTGGTGGGCTTCAACCCGGAATACAGCGATGATCAGGTTGCCGAGTCGATCCGTGACCTGGTAGCCATGCTGGTGTACCAATACCCGGTCAAGCTCGAAGTCGACTCCTCGATGTTTGTGCTCTCTTCCTTGGTGGATGCACTGGCAAGCGTGGAGCAGGCGACGGTCATCTCGACGACGCATATTCTGGCGAGCGACCACAGTAGCTAAACCAACCAAAAACGGGACCAATTCATTGTGTGAACTGGTCCCGTTTTTGTTCTCCCTGCACAAAATTTGTGTAGCAAATTTGAGGAAGACTGAGTAGTGAATCAAACGGCAAGCCCGGCCTTGCGCCCAGGGACAAAGCTGGCATATCTGATCATCGCGGTGGCTACCGGGTTGCTGATGCCGATTCAAAGCCGCGTTAATGGTGCGTTGGGGGTGCAGCTTGACGACCCCTTTGCCGCGGCGCTTGTCAGTTTTGTGGTGGGGCTTGTGGCATTAACGCTCATTCACTTGGTGTTTCCCGGGCCTCGCCGGGCCGCCCAATCCATCCCGAGGGTCATTGCGCAGCGTCGGTTTCCTTGGTGGTATTTGGGCGCTGGAGCCGTCGGTGCCTTTGTGGTGGTCAGTCAGTCCACTGCGGTGCCCATAGTTGGTGTGGCGCTGTTTACGGTGAGTCTGGTGACCGGTCAAACCATGGGGTCAATGGTTGTGGATCGGTTTGGATTTGGGCCGGCGGGCCCGCGGAAAATTAGTGCCTTGCGGCTGATCGGTGCGCTATTGACCCTGGTGGGGGTGCTGTGGGCGGTCAGTCCCCGAATCATCACCGACGTGGAACTTGGCTCGCTGCTGTTTCCGATGATTTTTACTCTTATCGTCGGAGTGCTCATGGGCTATCAATCGGCGTCCAATGGGGTGCAAGCCCAAGCCTATGGAAATCCGTTGACCGCAACCCTGATGAACTTTGTGGTCGGCACGCTGATGTTGGGGCTGATCTTGCTGGTCCGGTTGCCTCTGGTCTCGACCGACGGGGCCTTCCCCACTGGGTGGTGGTACTACATCGGAGGGCTTCTTGGCTGCGTGTTTATTGGAGTCTCGGCCTTTATGGTCCGGCATTTGGGAGTGCTTTTTACCGGCCTGTGCATGATTTGCGGTCAGCTGCTCGGGTCGCTGCTGCTTGATGTGGTGGTGCCTACCGCAGGTTCGCAGATAGGTTTTGCCACCGTTGCCGGTACCGTGCTCACCCTGCTGGCGGTTGGCCTGGCTTCGGTCAGCGGCGGCGGAAGTGCCAAGACACGCCGCCGCTAGGCTGACTTTTGGCTTCTCGGTTCGAATGAAGTTGGCCGGGTTTTCCGTTGCGGGGCTATCAGTTTTTTACTTCATCGATGATGTAGCGTGCCGGCTTGTGCGTTTGGGGCAGCCAGTCATCGAGGCGCAAAACCGGACAGGTGGCAGGGGATATGCCAGCAACGAGTGGCGATTCCGGAACGGTTCAGCGCTGACCCGCTCGGGAACCGCCACTGCCTTGATCTCAGCAAAAGCTGGGCCCCCTAGCCGTTAGGAGTTCAGAGCCTTGGCGTCTTGGAGGACATCGATCAGCTGATCGAACCATTGCACGTAACTTCCATAGGTATATGGGCGTTTGTCATCCCACTCCACAACTTGTTGAGCCTTTACGGCTGGAAGTGAGGAGAACACCGGATGATCTTTAACCTGTTCCGCCGTCCCGGAATAGCTCAGCACCACGTCTGCGGGAAAATCGCCGACCTTTTCCCAACTGAGTGAGGCCCATGCGCTCGTGTCAGTTGGGCCGGTGATCTCGAATCCGAGGTCTTCCAGCAGGGCCAGCTGGCCGATGGTTTTCTGTCCGACATACAGGTCGTCGTAACCGTTCAGTGCAATGATTTTCAGCCCGGGCTTTTGCTCCGCAATCTCTTTTAGGGTGCTAAGCCGATCGGTGAACTCCTTTTTATCTTGCACGGCTGACGCGGAATTGGTGTCTCCGCCAAGGGCTTTTGCGAGCTCTGCGTAGTCTTCAATGACCGCTTGGACGGGGCGTCCACCCGATTTGATGGGCAGGTATGGAGCAGTGGAGGTGGCTTCGGACTGTACTTTTCCATCCCACCACGTCCAACCCGTGCCCTCGGCATTGCCGTAGCCGATGATCACGTCGGGGTCCAAAGACAGCAGCTTCTCCAGATTAAATTCTGCGTCTTTGCCGATGATGGTCATCTGGCTGACGTCCGCATTGCCTACCGATAGTCCGCCGTCTTCGGTCAGACCGTATCCGAAGACGCCCGTTGGACGGACCCCGTAATCCCACAAGGCGGCAGCAGAGTAGGAATCGACGACGATCGAATCCGGTGCCTGCTCCAGGGTGGTTGTCTTTTGATAGGACGAGTCGGTAAATGACCAAGCGTCCTGCGAAGCCTTTGACGACGGGTCGTCCTGCGTGGAGCTCATGCTTTGCGCCCCGCAGCTGGTTAGCCCGATGACGGCGGCAAGGCCAAGAGTTGCGAGTAGCTTGACTCGGGTGGAACCATTCATGTTCGGTATTTCCTTCATGTGATGCGATGCGGTTTTTTGGGACCGCCTGATGTGTGGCTTGTTTTCTAGATGTGTGCTTAATCCCAGCTGCCGGATTCGCCCAAGGGGATCACCAGGGGAGTCCGTGAAACGGGATCCTCGATGATCTGGCTGTGAAGCCCGAAGACTTCGTGAATGAGTTCTTCGGTAACAATCTCTCGAGGTGCCCCCGCTGCCACGACGTTGCCGTCTTTCATGGCGATCAGATGACTGGCATAGCGGCAGGCGTGGTTCAAATCGTGCAGTACCGCAACGACGGTGTGCCCATTGCCGCGGTTGAGCTGTCGGCATAGCTCCATGATCTCTATTTGATGAGCGATATCCAGGTATGTGGTCGGTTCATCCAGAAGCAGCAGGGGAGTCTGCTGCGCGAGCACCATCGCAACCCAGACTCGTTGACGTTGCCCGCCGGAAAGTTCATCGACCAGTCGGTGGGACAGGGGGCCGGTTTTGGTGGCCTGCAGGGCCTCCAATACCGCCTGCTCATCGGCCGCTGACCACTGCGAGAGCAATTTCTGATGCGGGTACCGGCCGCGCGCAACGAGATCTGCGACGGTGATTCCTTCCGGGGCAATTGAGGATTGGGGTAGCAATCCCAATCGTTTGGCTACTTCTTTGGCCGGCAACCTGTGGATGGGTTTTCCATCCAGGATCACCTGTCCCGCCACTGGTTTAAGCAGACGCGAAAGCGCGCGTAAAAGCGTTGATTTCCCACAGGCATTTGGCCCAATAATGACGGTAAAAGAACCATCGGGAATGTTCACGTCGAGTCCTTGGGAGACAATTCGCTGTTCGTAGCCCAGAGTCAGATCGTGCCCATTCAACCGGGAAGTACTTAAATCCTCATGATTCTCCGCATTAATGATGTGCTGGTGGCTCTTTACCTTCGGCAGATCAGCTTGTATCAATTCACTCGTCTTTCTCAATTTCGTTTCGCTTCCCGGAGCAATAGCCAGATCAAATAAGCCCCACCAACGCTGACCGTGACGACCCCAACCGGCAGCGACGTATCAGGGACAATGCGTTGGGCGATCACATCGCTGAGGAGCAGAAATACTGCACCCAGAATGGCCGAAGAACCCAGCTGGACACCCGCGCTGCGAGTTATCCGACGGGCAACTTGGGGCGCCGCGAGGGCAATAAAAGAGATGGGCCCGGCCGCAGCTGTCGCCAGTGCGGTGAGTCCTACACCGACAACCATTAGCAGTAGACGGGATCGTTCAACCCGGATACCCAGGGCGTTGGCAGCATCGTCTCCCAACTCCAGCATGTGCATTCTCGGGGCAATCATGGCGGCCGCAATAAAAAATACGATGGCTGCGAGCAACGCAGGCTTTGCCTGTTCCCACCCGATGGCATTAAGCGAGCCCGCACCCCAAACGGCGGCAGACATCGCTTCTTCCAGCTCCGAACGAATAATCAGCCAAGAATTAAATGATGCAAGGAGCGCGCTAAACGCAATGCCGACGATGATTAATCTAAAACCTTGTGACCCGCGGCGGTAGGCCAGCAGGTAAACCAGCGCCGCAGTGATCAGGCCACCGGCTAAGGCTCCGGCAGCGATCTGGAAGTACCCTCCGCCGGCAAGAAAAATAACTGCCAGAGCGCCGGTATATGCTCCGGTGTTAAAACCGATGATGTCCGGGCTGCCCAAAGGATTTCGAGTCAGCGATTGGAAAATGGCTCCGCTAGCACCCAAGGCCGCGCCGAGGGCTAGGGCCATGACAACCCGTGGCAGGCGCCACGAGAGCACCACTCGTTCGCTTGCTGCGGTGCCATTGCCGAAGATCGTGTTCAGCAGCTCGGCGGCCGTGAAACTAATTTCCCCCATAGCCAAGGACCACAGCGCTAGCACCATGCCGACCGCGGCAATTACGACGCCGGCAACCACGGAACGACGCTGCATTCGGATGGAAAAGCGGCCCTTAGGCGATGCAAGAATAATTTGGCTGGGACCGAAATTTACCCGTTGCGCCTGATATTTGATGCTCGGCTCGATGCTCATAGCCCACTAACTTTCTTACGCCGGACCAGCAAAATTAGTACCGGGGCGCCGACAAACGCGGTCACGATGCCTACCTGCAATTCGCCCGGTGGAACCGCTATGCGGCCAATGACATCCGCGAGCAACAGTAAAACCGGACCCAACGCCAGGCTGTAGCTCAGTATCCAACGCTGATCTGCACCGACGATCCAGCGAGCAATGTGCGGAATCATCAATCCAACAAAGCCTATGGGGCCAGCCGCGGCCGTTGCCGCGCCGCACAGCAAGGTGACGGCAACGATGACCGTTATTCGGGTCCGTTGCACGTTGCTCCCCAACGCCTGGGCCAGATCATCGCCCAGGGAAATCGCGTTTAACGACCTGGTGCAGAAAAACGCCAGGCAGATGCCGAGAAGAATAAATGGCAGTACCACCAGAACCATCTCCATGCTCCGGTTATTTAATGTCCCAGCGCCCCAATATCTCATTCGGTCGAAAGCCTCTGGGTTGAGCAAGGTAATACCGCTTGAGACACCGCCTAGTACAGCTCCCAGCGCGACTCCCGCGAGCGTGAGCTTAATCGGGGTAGCTCCGGCACCGCCACGCGAACTGATGAGATACACCAGCACCGTTGAGATGATTGCCCCGCCAAATGAGAACCAGATGTAATCGGTGATACTCACGAGTCCGAAAACGGCAACGGCGATCACCACTGCGAATGCGGCACCAGCGTTGACTCCAAGGATCCCCGGATCGGCAAGGGGATTGCGTGTCAGTGCCTGAATTAAAGCTCCTGCTACGGCCAGCGCCAATCCGGTCAGGAGCCCAACCAGGGTACGGGGGACTCTCAAATCGTTAACTATGACCATATTTTCTGGTGTGCCGATGCCACGAACACTGTTTAAGACATCCACGGGGGCAATCCACTTGGCTCCGACTGCGAGCGACAGAACTACGCAGAAGCTGAGGGCCAGCATAGCCAGGACAAATCCAAGCATTCGTTTTGCATTGCTGGTGGCTAGACCGGCATGTTCTGGTTCGAAGTCGGTTTCGGGGGCACTTGGAGGCTCTGTTCGTGACGGATCATCAATGGCACTCAGAGCAGTCGGGTCCTCGCCCCGGCCGGCCATAGAGCCGCTGGAGATCTGCAGTTGAGCGCGCATCGTGCCCCTTCGGTTAGGTTATGCTCACCTATTTAGTGGCACAAAAGCACACGATATCATCTCTTTATTATTTTGTATTTCACGATTACGGCCGTCAGACCAAAGACCTATGGGTTTAATGAGCGGGAATGCGTGGAGGGAGTACGCAGTGTCGGCGATCGGTGAATTGGATCCTGCGCCAAAAGGAGCGTCAAGTTTCCTGATTTATGGCAACTTGCTCAAGAAGACCAACCCAAGAACAGTCCGAAAAACGCCAACTCTTTGCTCGCTGATGGGAGGTGAATAGCCAGCTGGAGAAAACGAAACCCGCCATCGCAGCCTTATGGCAGCGATGACGGGTGGTCGTTAGGAGAAAACCTTGGCGAAATTTTATTCAGCTAGAACCGGCGGCGAGGCAAGAGAGATGAACTCAATGTCGCCAGAGGGGCTAATCACCGCCATCAAACCGGACGGTTCGGTAGTGAACGATGTGGAGATCTCGGAAATCAGCGCCAGTAATTTCTCTTTTTCAGGTGGCTGGCCGACCCTGGGTATCCAGTGAAGCTGCGCGGAATGCAATTTTAGAAGTTCATCCATCAGCGGCTCACAGCCATATGGCGCCACAATCATCAAGGTCTTTAATGGCGTAGATGCCGCGGACGGTGTGGGAATCTGCGGAGTTTCGGTAGACATGCGTGCGCGGTCCGAGCGCCACAAAGCGAAGTGATACACGGCCACGGCCACGGTGGCGATCAGCCAACCGAAGGGTGCGCGAACTAAGTCCAGCAAGCTTCCCGAGCCGGTGGTGACCAGCAAGAATTCAAATACTCGGTAGGCGATGACCAGCAAGGAAATTAACGCCACCACGGCGCTGCAACCGAAGAACAGCACCAGATATACCCGCCGGCTGGCGGGGTCTGACGCTCGCTGAGGGCGGAAGAAATAGACCCACGCGATAGCGCCGACAATCAGCAGGCCGAGGCCATAGCGCAGGACGTTGTTTGAAGTTTCCGATGCATAGCTGGTCGCCAGGCCGGCGAGCAGGGCGTTGATCACCATGCCAAGACCGCTGGCACCGAGCGCCAGCGCCCCACCGCTGATGAGCTGGCGTGAAGCCTCGGCGACTCGTGCGGGCCGCGAGGCGCCTTTGGCCTGATGATAGGTCCAAACCATCAGGCCAACCAGAACTGCAGCGAGCAGGAGCGGGGCTCGGGTCGACAAGTTTTCGGAGAAGAGACCGGCTGTACCCGGTAGTGGGAGTACCAGCCCGAGCAGCAGACACGCGCTCAAGAGGGTCAGAACCCCCGGGATCGCGAGGAAGAGCAAAACAAAGAGGAAGTCGGTGAATTCGTCCACTGCCTGATGAACCCGCTGAACGATCCATAACCACCACCACAACAACCCGGCGCCTGCAGTCCACGCGGTGGCACTGAAGAGGCTTGGCAGTGCCGAGGCCGGGCCGATCAGCGTTGGTTGCGGTGAGATGATTTCGTCCAAAGCTAGCTCCACCAGCACCACCGCTGACAGGGCGAACAGCACCAGAGCGAAGGCGCTGCCCAAAGCCCCGGGCAGGGAAGGCAGCTGAGTCGGCGCAAATTTGGGGCTTTTCAGGATCCGGTATTGCCAGATGAAAATCAACGCCCAGCCAAGGGTGGCACCGAGTAGTGGTTGCCAGTCGGCGGCGCGTGTCGGACTGATCAGTTCGGAACAAAGACGCAGGAAGGACACCGCTGACATGGCCAGGGAGATGACGTAGACCGACGCGGCCTGTAGCGTCCAGATCGCCGAATCGGCCGGTTGCAACGTAGCAATTTTTTCCTTCAGGTCTCGCCATAAGAGCCAGGCCAACGGCCCGGCAATGAGAGTGAAGGACAGGCCGATCGCGATTTCGGAGGAGCCGGGATAGGTGGGGACAAACCCCCGAAGAGCCATGGTGATCAGGGTGGACAGGCCCGAACCGAGCACCATCAGCAATACGAATAACAACCCATGCAAGATGAGCTGACGCAGGCTGGTGACTACCTGATTTGAGCGGGGGGCGGATAACGTGCTCATGCTCAGTACCCGGACATTTCTTCGTCGGTGCACAGGGTGACCTGCCACGGGGCGGAGGTAATCCGCCATTCATTTCCACTCTTGGACAGTTCAAAGGTTTCTGGATAATTTCCCATGCCGAGCAGGGAACCAAAGGCGCTGGAGCTTTCCACAAAGTGCACGGTGACCACGGCACCGTTTCCGTTGACCGACGTATTGACCAGGTCAAGGTTCAGGTCTTGACTGTCCACCGAGTAGGGGTCGCACAGCCCGGTGGCGGCAGAATTTTTCACATACCCCTTCGCTTCGGCGAAATCTCCATCCGCGATGGCCATCACATAACGCTGGATGGTCCCCTCGGGGGTATTCGGTGGAAGTAGCGGAGCAGTGGGGCGCAGTGCCACCGAGATCAGCGCGGCTATAACCAACGCCACACATAGCGCCGCTAAGCCTGCTAAGACCCAGCGCACTCGTGAAAAATTACTTGTCATACCCTCATTTTGCCGTTTCCAAGGTGAATAACCTAGCAATGAAATGTTCCGAATTGATAAAGATCTCACCCGCGATTTGCTCATATTTGAGATACTTGTTTAGTGACGATTCTTTCTCCCACCCAAACTAGTACGTCGACCGACGTTCCGACCCTCGAACTGCCTCCATTGCAACTGGGCAAGCACACCATTGAAACACCGGTGATCTTGGCTCCGATGGCAGGCATTACCAACCGGGCGTTCCGTCGACTGTGCCGCGAATACGGTGGTGGCGTGTATGTCACCGAAATGGTGACCGCACGCGCTTTGGTAGAACGTAATACCGAGTCGATGCGCATCATCTCCCATGACGCGGATGAAGACTTCCGTTCCATCCAGATTTACGGGGTGGATCCGATCACCGTGCGCGCCGCGGTGCGCATGGTGATCGACGAGAACCGAGCGGACCACATTGACCTGAACTTCGGTTGCCCGGTGCCCAAGGTGACCCGCAAGGGCGGGGGAGCGGCGCTGCCGTGGAAAACGGATCTGTTCACCTCCATCATTGAAGCTGCCACCTCGGAGGCCGCCAAGGGCGAGGTGCCGTTGACCATCAAGATGCGCAAAGGCATCGACGACGATCACCTGACGTATATCGAGTCAGCCAAGATCGCTCGTGACCACGGCGCCGCCGCAGTAACCCTGCACGGGCGCACCTCGCGTCAGTACTATGCGGGCAAGGCTGATTGGGAAGCCATCGCCACCCTGCGTGAAGCAATACCCGATATGCCAATCTTGGGCAATGGCGACATTTTCAGTGCCGAAGACGCGATCGAGATGGTCGAACAGACCGGTGTAGACGGAGTGGTCATTGGCCGTGGTTGCCAGGGTCGTCCGTGGCTGTTTGGTGACCTACAGGCAGCCTTCGAAGGCCGCGCCGATCGGTTCCGTCCCGGTGTACGTGAGGTCGCCGATACCGTGTACCGTCACGGGGAACTGCTGGCCGAATTCTTTGAAGATGAAGGCAAAGGGATGCGCGATATTCGCAAGCACATCGCCTGGTACTTTAAGGGCTACCCGGTCGGTGGCGACATTCGCTCACAGCTGGCGCAGGTGCCTTCCTTGGAACGACTGCGTGAACTGCTGAATGAACTCGATCTCGATCTGGGTTACCCGGGTACGGCCGCAGAAGGAACTCGCGGCCGCGCCGGAACGCCGAAGAAAACTCACCTACCCGACGGATGGTTGTCCACTCGGGAGATGAGTGACGAGCACCGAGTGATGATTAAGGCCGCTGAGTTAGACATCTCCGGTGGATAAGTCAGCGAGTGACCCAAAAGGTCACTAGACTCGTAATATGACCCAGATCAACGGATATACCGAAGCTGATCAGGAACGTTGGGTACCCGAGCCGGCTAAGAAGTCGTATCGCACCGCGTTCGCACGTGATCGCGCTCGGGTTTTGCACTCTTCGGCGCTACGCCGGCTGGGCGCCAAGACCCAGGTGGTCTCTCCGACGCTCAACGATTTTGTGCGCACCAGGCTGACTCATTCCTTGGAAGTAGCGCAAGTGGGACGCGAACTCGGCGCGGCATTGGGCTGTGATCCAGACATCGTTGATACCGCCTGTCTTGCCCATGACCTGGGGCACCCACCCTTCGGACATAACGGTGAAAAAGCATTAAATAAACTGGCCAAAGACATTGGCGGTTTTGAAGGCAACGCGCAGACCCTGCGCTTGCTGACCCGCTTGGAAACTAAAACTTTTCGGCACAACGGACACTCGGCAGGATTAAACCTGTCACGGGCAGCCTTGGACGCGTCGTGTAAATACCCTTGGTTACGCGAAGAGGCACCGCTGCGCAATGGAAAGCAGACCAAGAAGTTTGGTGTGTACACCGATGACCAGCCGGTTTTTGATTGGTTGCGTAGTGGACCGGATTCGGTCCCTGGACGAGTGTGCATGGAAGGCCAAGTGATGGACTTGGCCGATGATATTTCTTATTCGGTCCATGACGTGGAAGACGCGATTGTCGGCGGACGCTTTCAGCTGCGTTGGTTGTTGGAATCTTCGGTACGTGACCGTGCGTTGCAGGTGACCAAGGATTGGTACCTGCCCACCACGGATGAGTCGGATATCGATGCGGCCCTGACGCGGCTAGAAGCATCAGCAGAATGGGTTTCCCATGCAGATGGTTCGCGCCGAGCACGGGCCGCGCTCAAAGACATGACCAGCCAATTTATTGGACGGTTCTGTCAGGCAGCAATGGATGCCACGCGCAGCGAGTTTGGGCAGGGAAACCTCACCCGGTACAACGCACAGCTGATCGTCCCGGAGGAGACCGAACACGAGATTGCGGTGATGAAGGGTATTGCCGCAAACTTCGTGATGACTAAAGAAGAGCTTCAGCCGATGTATTTGAATCAACGGCAAATACTGACTGATCTAGTGGATCTATTGTCGGATAATGAAGATAAATACCTCGAACCGATCTTCGCTGCGGACTACAAGGATGCCGCGAATGAACAAGGACGACTGCGCGTGGTCATCGACCAGGTGGCCTCACTGACCGACGCTTCGGCGCTGGAATGGCATGCGTCGCTGGTCAAAGGCGAAAGTTACGAACCAAAGCTTTTCTAGGCTGAGCTTCATGCACAGCCCGTGACGCGCTCGGCCTATGCCGAGCGCAACTTCTTAGAATGGGAATCATGGCAGGGCTGATTAAACGAGAAGACATCGACGAGGTGCGTAACCGCATCGACCTCCGCGAGGTCGTCGAATCCTACGTCACGCTCAAATCTGCGGGCGTGGGCTCCTATAAAGGACTGTGCCCGTTCCACGACGAACGCAGTCCGTCCTTCCACATTCGTCCCCAGCTGGGAACCTTTCACTGCTTTGGCTGTGGTGAATCGGGCGACGTGTTCGCGTTCATTCAAAAGATGGATCACTCATCTTTCTCCGAAACCGTCGAGTCACTGGCCGCTCGTATCAACTACGAACTGCACTACGAAGATGGTGGCACCGGGCCACGCCGCGAAGACTATGGCAAGCGTCAGCGCCTGGTCGATGCACACAAGGTAGCTGAGGAATTCTTCCAGGCCCAGCTGGCCTCCGAAGAAGCTCAGACCGCCCGTGACTTCCTCAGTGGGCGTGGTTTTGAACCACAGGCTGCTGCGGACTTCTCCGTCGGATATGCACCCAAGGGTTGGGACGCATTGCTCAAGCACCTGCGTGCTCAAGGCTTCGTTGACGAAGAATTGAAACTAACTGGCATGTTCGCGGAAGGAAACCGCGGAATTTATGACCGTTTCCGTGGGCGTTTAGTGTGGCCCATCCGCGACCTGTCCGGAGCCACCATCGGTTTTGGTGCACGTAAACTCTACGACGATGATCAGGGACCTAAATACCTGAACACCCCTGAAACACAGTTGTATAAGAAGTCTCAAGTTCTTTATGGCCTGGATCTGGCAAAAAAGCAGATTTCCAAGACCAGACAGATCGTGGTGGTTGAAGGGTACACGGACGTGATGGCTTGCCATCTTGCGGGCATCACAACGGCGGTCGCTACCTGTGGCACGGCCTTTGGTACCGACCACATCAAAATAGCCAGAAGACTCCTGCAAGATGATGGCACCGGTGGTGAAGTCATCTTCACCTTTGATGGTGACGCCGCCGGACAGAAAGCCGCATTGCGTGCCTTCGACGAAGACCAGCGTTTTATCGCGCAGACCTACGTGTGCGTGGAGCCAAATGGCGCAGACCCCTGCGATCTACGATTGCATCGCGGTGATGAGGCCGTCCGCGAACTCATAGAACTAAAACGCCCGCTCTTTGAATTTGCGATCCGTGCCGAGCTGAAGAAGTTCAATTTGAACACCGTCGAGGGACGAGTGCAGGCCTTGCGGCAGACCGCACCCATCGTTGCACAAATTCGTGATTCGTCGATTCGCCCGGCCTACGCGAGGGAACTTGCCGGCTGGTTGGGAATGAACAACGAAGACGTCAACCGTTCGGTGGCGGCCTCCATCAAGCGAGCCAGGCTGCCAAAAAATACCCCGCCAGATACGCGGGGTAACCAGAGCGAAGGACAGGGGCAACAAGCATCGGCTAACGCTTTTGAGCGTCCCGATAGTCGCGACCCGGTCATGCGATTAGAACGACAGGCACTGGAAGTAGTGATTCAGCAGCCGCACCGGCTCAACGAAGAACAGTGGCAGGCCTTCTACGAGGCTCGTTTCATGGCTCCAGTGCATGCAGCAGTGCATGACGGCATCGTGGCCGCCAGCGCCGCCGGAGCTTCTGCTTCGTCATGGGTTGAAGTCATTCGTGATGAGGTTCCGGAGCAGCTGCGTTCCTACGTCTCCGAGGTCGCGGTGACGAGTATTCCGGCATCGGATGAACATAACCTTGCACGCTATTGCTCCGACATCATCAATGGTCTGATTGAGCTTCAAATCACACACCGCAAGGCGGAGCTTATTGGGCGGTTGCAACGTGCCGAAATGGAACCCGAGGGTGAGGAATACGCCCAGATCAACAGGGAACTAATGGAACTTGAAATGCGCCGGCGAATACTCCGGGGCACCTAAGTATCTGGTTTTGGTTTTTAGTTGAGCTTCGGGTAAAGTTATATCTCGTTGCATTCCTCCATAGCTCAATTGGCAGAGCATTCGACTGTTAATCGAAGGGTTACTGGTTCAAGTCCAGTTGGAGGAGCTTACGAAGTCCCGATCCGCACTGCGGATCGGGACTTTTCACATTTGCACGCAAGTTTGGGATCCTGGATCCGAGGGTTAGTCACCAAGTTTTTCTCGGGGCGTGGGAGCTTCCCACAACCTGCGGGACTCTAAATACCAAAAGTAGCTAAACAGGCCGATTTCGTACCATTCGACGATGAATAACGCCTGGGCTATCCCTAAAGCATTGAGTACAAACCAACCGATGATGCCCAGTGCCATCAGGATCAGTAACACCGCATAATGTATTGGGCGTCCGCCGCTGGTATCTACCTCGCAGAGGTCTTCTCGTCCAAGATGGCTGGCAATCGCAACGCCCATGCTGAGGATCAGCAACAAGGCTGCAGCGTAATGAACGCCGGCAAAGTCCGTGCCTTCTATGCTTCGCCAAAACAACAAGCCGATGAATGCAACTAGCGCCACGGTGCTCGAAAGGCTCAGAATCGTACTGAGTTTACTCGTGTGCAGCGCGCGTGGAGTCCACTTCTTGGTTTTCCATTCAAGCCAGACAAACACCGCAGATACGACTAAGACCGCGACTATCGAGATTTGCACTGACCGAATGAGCTGAATTTGCGCGGATGAGGTTAGCGACGACAGCGTTTGGCCGAGTCTTGTCGGTACTAACGCCACAAAGATTGCGTAGAATCCGGCGAGGTTTAGTGCGTAGTCTTCTAGGGGAGCGCCCTTGTAGACCACCAGCAGGACTCCGGTGGAAACGAGCATCGCGACGAAGAGATCTCGGCTGGGACCCAGATAGTAGGAACTAATCGAGTCCTCGACTTTTCCGTTTAACAGACCATAGATCACGATGGCCACCATGAGCAGTAGCGGAACCACCAGTAGGGCCAGCCTGACATAGCGTAGGGTGTCTCGGCCGTAGAGGATTTCGTCTGCGCTACTCATACTTGAATTCTGCAACAGCCGCTGCGTTGGCTAGGAATTGTTTGCAACTCAGCGTGTCGGCGTGGCGATAGTTTGCAGGAGTTGCGGTGTCAGGAATCAACTTCCGGCCCATCCATGGCCGAAGATGGACTCAGTAACTAGTTATCCACCAAGGACTTTTCGAGGAAGATCAAACTTTGCGTGTTCAATTGCTGGTCATTGAGGACTGTCCCAATTCCGCCGTGGCATCTAATCGCCTTGAGGCGGCGTTCAAGTTGCTAGGAATCGATGGAGCCTCAGTGGTGCACCGTGTGATGAAAACGCGCGCAGACGTGCTTGGCACCGAATTTGCCGGATCTCCAACGATTACCGTCGATGGTTTAGACCTTTTCCCAAGTACCCCAACCGAAGAGCTAACCTGCCGTGTCTATTCGACCCCGCTTGGTCTGCAAGGTGCACCAACAGTTGAACAATTGGCCGCCGCATTCACCGCCCGAGGCCTTAGAAAGCGCTAGCTACAGTGGTGCTGTACGTTGCCTAACAGAGCTGGGAGCACGCCATAAAGTGTCCACCTGCGGCTTCGTTGATGCCGATGCCACCAGCGCAGCTGATCATCACGTACGGCGTTGATTCCTGGCCCCTATTGCCTTGGTCAGTGTGTGATTTCCTATGCGACGTATCATCCAGCATCTGCTCTTTCAAAGCTCGCTCAGGCTAAAGTGTCGGAGCCTGACCGTAATGTCATTGATGGATCAACCAAGATTCAAATCGTCTCACGACCATGGGGTAGTGAGCGGTTCACCTCAACGCTTTTCTTAGCGTTGCCATCACTTGAGGAAAAATCATGACTGTTGGAACTCCATTGGAGCCCGCACCACACTCGCCGGTCCCGCCGGCTAAGTCCACCGCAGGTAAAGGTCTAGGCATTGCAGCCTTGGTCATCGCGATTGTTGCCTTAACCCTGTGCTGGGTCCCGATTGTTAATAATTTTGCTGCGGTGCTCGGCTTTGTCGCCCTAATCTTGGGTATTGTTTCACTGGTCCTCGCTGCCAAGCGTCACGGCAGCAAAGGACTGGGTATTGCCTCAAGCGTGATCGCTATCGTGGCAATCATCCTGGTTTTTGTTACACAGGCCGCCTACGTCAAAGCCATAGATGGTGTCTCAGCAGCCATTGAAGATGCTGCGGACGGTGAGGTCGCAGCCCCTGAGAAGGTTATCGAGCAGGCAGCGGATGAATCCGCTGTGCTCAAGGTGGGCGAGGCAATAACGATAGGCGAATATTCCGTCAACGTTAGTTCGGTAAATCTGAACGCTGACGCGGCAATCGCCAAGGCGAACCCGTACAACGACAAAGCCGAGGGACAGTACGTCCTGGTAGACCTTTCGGTGGTCTACAACGGGGACGAAGAGGGCGACGCATGGATTGACCTGCAAGCAGAACTTGTGGGAGCCGACTCGCGTATCTATAGCACCACCACCTCGATGGCCACGCCAGCCAAGCCGGCGATGGATGTCCCGACCCTGACTAATGGTGGCAAGGGTGTTTACCAGGTCGTCTTCGACGTGCCTGAAAAGGCACTGAGCGACGCGAAAATTCGTGTCACTGAGAGCCTGTCATTTGATGATGCTGCAGGACTTTGGGCTACCAAGTAATCTAGCGAAATCTGCTAATGAGCATGGGCCAGGCCGCACGGATATCCCGTGCGGCCTGGCCCATCTCTGTATTAGCCCGCAGTAGCTGCTCTATCGATGTGGATCTGCACAGTGTATGCGTACTGTTCAACCACTTCATCAGGATCAAATTCTTCGGACGGGAAATATCCCAACACTCGTAGCCCTTCAGCCAACCCAAGCAGTTGACAGGCCACGGCGGAGGCATGGCGACGGTCTTCGGTGGTGTCTCCAATGATCCGAGCGACCCCATTGAGGTACTTTTCACGCAACTCCTGTTGTGTGATTTTCGGGGTAGGGGATTGTCTGATCCGTGGAACTAGCGTTTGCCACGGATCGATAACGTCATCCTCGCGACGATTCAGGATCTGCTGCACCATGGCCCGGCCAAGACTCTCACGCGGAAGATCCAAATCTGCGAGTGGAACCGTGACCGTGTTCGCGACCGTATATAACTCGGCCTTGGATCCAAAAAGCTTGATCACCAACGCGGGGGAGACTTCGGCAATTTCGGCGATCTCGCGCACGGTGACATCGTGGAATCCGCGTTCGCCAAAGAGCCCGGCAGCGGCTTTGCGAATTCGTGCCCGCCCATTGTCCGTGCTCATGCTGGGAGCTCGATATCAACCCGTTCGGTCCGGGCACGCAAAATGACCTTGACTGACGCAGCTGTCTCGGTCTGCGGCGAAGCTGCCGTGAGCACATAGGTACCCACCGGAGGAAGATCTAAGGTGTAACTACCTAGATCATCGGTGTGGGTCGCAGCGATGAAGTCACCGGCGCCTGCACTGAGGCTTACCAGCGCACCGGCTACGACGGTTTCACCGGAAGCTACCACGCCACTGAGCGAGAGCACATGGTGCAGTTCAATGTCATGTTCCGTGATGCCTTCGGAGAATGTTACTAAATGGGAGCTGGGAACCCATCCAGCGGCGTTGGCGACCACCACATAACGGCCAGGTCCAGGCAGTACCGCGCTAAATTGACCTTCGTGGTCGGTACGAGCCCAGTCGCCAGGTACTCCATCCTCGCGGACAAAAGTCACGATGGCAGGTTGTTGGGTCCCGGGTCGCGGAGTCATGATGACCCGGCCATGAACCATGGTCTCTTCGACATCGGTCTCAATTTTAGGCACTGGGCTGCTACTAGGGATAAACAGCGCAATACCGATACCGATGATGGCGGCCAACGCGGCGAGCCAAAAGGATAAGTGCATTGCGTTAAGCGAGGGCAAGGGAACGCCGTTGTACTCCACGACCATCGTGGCAAGGATTAGTCCGGTCAAAGCACTGGCCACCGTGGTGCCTAGCGAGCGGATCAGTGCGTTCACGCCGTTGGCGGAGGCGGTTTCGGTAATTGGTACCGCACTCATGATCAGTGTTGGCATCGCCGCGTAGGAGAACGCGACGCCAACGTTGACCAGTGTGGCTCCCACAATGATCTGCCAAACTGCATCATCGAGGAAGACTCTGGCAATATAGGTTAACGCCATGATGGCGCCACCAAAGATAATGGTAGGTTTGCCGCCCCAACGATTGAGCATTGCTCCGGCCGCGCCGGAGAGCGCAACCATGGCCAATCCCGAGGGCACCATGGCCAAACCTGCAACTAATACCGAGAGGCCAAAGCCATAGCCCGTTTGTTCGGGGATCTGTAGCTGCTGAGTCGTGATGAGCATGTTAACGAACATCGCCACGCAGAGGAAAAACGAGGAAACGTTGGTTAGTAACACTGGGCGTTTGACGGCGGTGCGCAGGTCAATCATGGGTTGGTTGACGCGTAACTGCAACGGAATCCAGCCTGCAAGCAATGCGAGCGAAAGGGCAAAAAGACCCAGCGTGAGAGGGCTGGTCCAACCCCAGCTGGCACCCTTGGAAATTGCGAGCAATGCGGCGGTCAAAAGAACTGAGAGCACTAGCGCGCCGGCGATGTCGAAGCGGCCCGGTGTGGTGATCTTTGATTCTTTGACCAGCAGCAGCACGCCCACGAGGAAAACTAGTCCCAGTGCGGCGGAAACCCAGAACAGGGATTCCCAACCGTAGGCGTTGTAAAGTAAGCCCGACATTGGCATGCCTAAGGCCGAACCGATGCCCAAGGTTGCACTCATCAATGCGACGGCGGAGGCTACTTTTTCCTTGGGTAGTTCATCACGGAGTACTGAGATGCCGACAGGAATTAAGGAAGATGCAAATCCCTGCATTGCTCGGCCTGCGATCAGTGAGCCAAAACTTCCGCCAATTGCTGCCACTAGCGAGCCCGCGGTCATGACGGCCAGCGCCAGTATCAGCATCTTGCGTTTGCCGTACATGTCGGCCATGCGTGAGATGACCGGGGTGAAAATTGCGGCGCTGAGCAGTGTGGCGGTGACCAGCCACGATGAGTCTTCTGCGGAGACACCGAGGATCACCGGAAAATCCGGTAGGAGCGGGACAACAAGGGTTTGCTGGAGCGCCACTACCATTCCGCACAGGGCTAGGACGGTGGTGGTAGCCCATGAGGGGACGGAACGAATCGGCACGGCGGTGGCCTAACAAAATAGCTGAATCAAATAAGGGTAAACAGCTGTTTACCCTTGGTAAGAACACACTGTTTCTTCAGCTACTGTCAAGTAGGTTTGAAGCGTGCCGTGGCGGAAAATTGTGGCATCTGAGCTTGTCGGGAACACTTTAGTCTCGAACTATGCGTCGCATGCCCGTTCTCACTGAACCGCCGTCGCAGTATGTATGAGACCTTAAAGGTCTGGTATTCAAATAGCTAAAAGCAAAGAAGGTGAAGCGGCGCTCTGCAAGCGCGGCTCCACCTTCAATGTTTTTGAATAATTTGTTAGCGCTACTGATCTAACGCAGCGATGGCACGCACCGCGCGCGCAGCCTCTGCACCCTTCTTGACGAAGTGCTCAAAGTAGAACGTCTGGTGCTCGTCATTTGAGTGGAAATGATGTGGGGTCAGGCTCACCGAGAACGTTGGCACATTCGTGTCCAACTGAACTCGCATCAACCCGTCGACCACTGCTTGGGCAACAAAATCATGGCGATAAATGCCGCCATCCACCACAAGTGCGGCAGCCACTACGGCATCGTACTTTTCGCTCTGTGCGAGGCGCTTCGCCTGAAGCGGCATTTCATAGGCACCCGGTACGGTGACCACGTTCAGCGTGTAGTCGGTGCCGGACTCGTCCATATCGGCTTCGAAGCCGGCTAAAGCTTGGTCGACAATATCTGCATGCCAGCTCGCCTTGATAAACGCGACGTTGAGTTGCTTGCTCATATAATTCTCCGTAGGTCAGGTCTTTTGATAGCTAAATTTTTGGCTCACCAATGACAGCTTAGTGTCCTGCATCTCATTGGCTTAACGGCGTCGACAACCCACGTCATTATCGCTTGATCATTTCAGTTGCTGGGCTGCAATGCGCTTTGGCTTAGCGCCAACCAAGTAGCGGAGCCACATGTTTCAAGATCGATTCGATGACGTGCGCGTTATAGTCAACGCCCAGCTGGTTAGGAACGGTGAGTAGCAAGGTGTCTGCCGCGGCAATGGCCTCATCCTCGGCGAGCTTCTTTGCCAGTTCGTCGGGTTCACCAGCGTAGGATTTGCCGAAGACCGCACGAGTTTTTGCATCAATGTTGCCGACCTGGTCTGAGCTGTATCGGTCACGCCCGAAGTACTGCCAGTCGCGTTCATCGGTGAGTGCAAAAATGCTTCGGCTCACCGAGACGCGTGGTTCGCGCTGGTGGCCGGCGTCCTTCCATGCCTGACGGTACAGTTCAATCTGTTCGGCCTGCTGAACATGGAACGGCTTGCCAGATTCGTCGTCCTTGAGCGTAGAGCTTTGCAAATTCATGCCAAGCTTCGCGGCCCACACAGCAGTGGAATTAGAGCCGGACCCCCACCAGATACGTTCGCGTAATCCTTCCGAATGCGGTTCGATGCGTAGCAGTCCCGGGGGATTAGGGAACATTGGTTTAGGGCTAGGCTGGGCAAACCCTTCGCCGGAAAGCACTTCAAGGAGGCGTTCGGTATGACGGCGTCCCATATCTGCGTCCGACTCACCATCACGCGGTTCAAAGCCGAAATGACGCCAACCATCGATCACCTGCTCCGGTGAACCACGGCTGATGCCCAGCTGTAGGCGACGATTAGAGATGAGGTCTGCGGAGCCCGCGTCCTCGGCCATGTACAACGGGTTTTCGTAGCGCATATCGATCACACCGGTACCGATTTCAATGCGGCTAGTGCGGGCCCCAATTGCCGCGAGCAGTGGGAATGGGGAAGCGTATTGCTGAGCGAAATGATGCACTCGGAAATACGCGCCATCCGCTCCGAGCTCCTCGGCCGCGACCGAAAGATCTATGGCTTGCAGCAACGCGTCCGAGGCATTGCGAGTTCCTGACTGTGGGTGGTCAGTCCAGTGTCCGAAGGACAGAAATCCGATGTTCTTCATACTTGATCCAACAACTAGTTTCTGATCATTATTCCTTGGGTGCTGGTGGTCAGATCAACTCGAAGCCGTGTACCGCGGTGAGTAAATGTGCCACCGAATCTGGAGCGGCAAAGGGCAGCCAGAGCACCCCGGTCTTACCGGTGAGTAGACTCTCTTGTTTGACCATCACGCGTTGGGAATTTCTGGAGTTCCGGCGCCGCGACGGCGCAGCACCGGCTCGGCCTTGCCAGTGCCGCAACCGGCGGTCGCACCGGAACAGCAGGATCCTGCGCACCCGGAGGAGTTGGCATTGCCGGCATCGCTCGGCTGGCGGGAGGCATGGTCAGCGGCTTCGTGCAGCGCTTGGGCGATCTGCGCTGAATCCTGGCCTTCCTGCCCGAGTACTACAAATCCGGCATCGGCGATCATCGCTAGGTCGGTGCGGGCATCTTGCCCTTCGCTGGTCAGGTAGTCGCCCAAGAAAATTGAGTTGGCTACTTCTAGGGCTGTGGCTTGCATCGAACGCAAGTGCATTTCCCGGCCACCAGCAATACGCAGCTCCTTGTCTGGGCAAGCTAGTCGTACTAGCGCGAGGATGCGCAGGCAAGCGAGCGGGCTGAGATTCCAAGTGCCTTCCAAAGGAGTGCCGTCAAAAGGCATGAGGAAGTTGACCGGGATTGAATCCGAGTTCAGGGCGCGCAGCGCGAAGACGGCTTCGATGAGTTGGTCGGTGCTTTCGCCCATTCCGACAATTAATCCGGAGCAGGGGGACAATCCGGCTGTCTTCGCTTGCTCGACGGTTTCCACGCGCTCCTGGTAACTGTGGGTGCTACAGATCTGAGGGTAGAGGGATTCCGCAGTGTTCAGATTGTGGTTATAGGCATCGGCTCCGGCGGACCTAAGCTGTGCGGCCTGCCCGTCCTTTAGGATGCCGAGGCATGCGCAGACTTCGATCTGGGGATGCTCGGTTTTGAGCTGGTCGATCATGGTGGACACACGATTGACGTCCTGGTTGCTGGGTCCCTTGCCCGAGGCCACGAGGCAAACCCGCGAGGCCCCACCGGCAATTCCAAGCCCTGCTTGGCGGACCGCTTCCTCTGGTTTGAGCCAGGTGTATTTCAGGATTTCTGCTTTGGACCCCAGTCGTTGGGAGCAGTAGGTGCAGTCCTCGGGGCATAGTCCGGACTTGAGGTTGACCAAGTAGTTCACCTTGACGGTATTGGCGAAGTGCTTGCGGCGCAGGAGGCCTGCGGCGGACACCAGCGTGAGTGTCTGCTCATCTGAGGTCGAGATGATCATGTGGGCTTCGGCGACGGTGAGTCGATGTCCCGCGCTGATCCTTGAGACTAGGGCAAAAGGGTCAACCGGGATGCGTTTTGGTGCGGTCATAGTAGCCATGAGAAATCTCCAATTGAACGGTGTTCAAGAATGTTTGACTTCACTGTACAGGGAATTCTTCAACCATTGAACACTGTTCAGTAATAAGGCTGCAAGGTTAATCAAGAATGCTCGCGTCATTCGGCACAGGCCAAACGACGCGAGCATTGTCCTACGTCCGCTAAACCGGGGAAACCACCCGAACCAACGGATTATCCAAATCACCGGCGTAGAGCAGGCCGCCGGATTGATCCGTGAGATCTAACATCTGCTGATTATTGCGAAGCTGTAAACGGTTCAGGCAAGACAGCGGGAAGCTTGGGATAAACAAGCCCAAGTCATCAAAGTGCTGCGCGAACTGTGGATGCTGCGTCCTGTACTCCAACAAGCGTTCCGCGACGATAGTCCAGAATTCCCCCTCCGCCAGGAGCCCCTCGGTGTCTAGCAACGGTGCAAGGAAACGGAAGAAGGAGTCGAAGACATCGGTGAATACCGACAACACTGGATCTCCGCCGGTGCGCACCCGACGGATTTCCTCTGGAAGCTCGACACGATCGGATAAAATCGCAATCTCTTCTCCCAAGTCCTTCAGCAGGACCTTCTTGACTACACCGTTTTCCAACACCATAATCACGTTCTCGCCATGTGGCATGAAGACTAAGTCATAAGCGGCCAGGCAATGAACCAAGGGCACCAGATAAGCATCTAGATAGCGGGTCAACCAGTCGGCCGGCGCTAAACCACTGCGGCGGATTAGCGCCCCGGCGAAGGAGTTCCCGGAGAAATCTACATGGAGCAGACTGGCCATCGTGGCCAGTTTTTCTTCAGATTTGAGCATACTGATGGGCGACTCGCGCCAAAGTGCCGCGAGCATCTTGCGCTGCGGTGCGGTTTTATTAGTAGCTGCTTCAAACTGTGGGTTGCGATAGCCCACCGCGGCGATTTCGCGCAACAGAGCCACCGGTGCTGTGGAGAGCACCGGGTCGTTGTCAAACAATTCACCCAGCCACTGGTTGATAGCGGGGGTGACCTTCATATATTCCGCGCTCAACCCACGCATGAAGCCCATATTCAGGATCGACATCGCGGTCTTGACGTAGTGACGTGTGGGGTCAGAAAGATTGAAGAAGGTGCGAATCGATTGTTGTGCCTGGTATTCGTCCTGGCTATAGCCGAGCCAGATCAGGTGCTTGCGCGCAATGTCATTCGCGAAAGTGATTGATAAACGGTTTTCCCACTGCCAAGGGTGAACGGGCATGTAAATGTAGTCGCTCGGCGACAATCCGGTACCGAACAGTGCACTGTCAAGAGTTTCATCAAGGTATTGGCGTTCCTCCGGGTCTAACTGTGTAGCCAATAGTGTCTCGTAATCGAGGGTGTCGATGGCATCAAATTGGGCACGCGACGTGTGTGCCGCGACCCACCCGAGCTTCAGGGCCGAGCCAGTTTCCGGAGCGTAACGCAGATAGTCGCTGCGGCCTACACCCATGCGGCCATTGTTAGCCACAAAGCAGGGGTGGCCCTCGGTCATCGAAGATTCCACAAGCTGGAAGGACTGGGCCGCGCTGCCCGGGAACTGGGCTAGCTGGGCCGAGGTATGGGTGGCGTGCGCCTGCTTGTAGCAGTAGCTAGACAAGGTGGAAGAGAGCTCTTCCAGATAGACCGGCAGCTGAGCTTCGGAGAGCGTCAACTCACGGTAGAACAAGGTGATGAAATCAATGACATCAACCTCCGCTTCGTGCCATGAATCATTGACGAGCTGCTGGTATTGCAGTGATTCTGCGGCGACAAGCCAGTGATTAAGTTGGTAGCGGCCGGCGGAGAAGATCAAGCGGTGTCCATCTTTCTGCACGCAGTAGCGCCGCTCGCCGTATTCGACCGGATCAAGGAGGCGTTCGTGACAGAATTCGCCGAGTGCTTTGGCCAGCACATGACGATTGGCGGCCTCCCAGCGTGGTGGAGTGAGGAATGAGGAACCTAGGCTGTGGCCGGTTGCTTGTTCAAAATCATTTCGGGTACAGACGGAAAGCAACGCCTGCTTGATTGATCCGTCTGGTTCTGACAGAGCTATCGGGCGGACCGGGCGGAAACCCACCCGAGCGTTGAGAGCCTGGATGGCTTTATTGCGTAGGTCTGGTTCCACGATGACGCGTTCGACTCCGGGGCGGGTGAAGGCGTGGCGCATTGCTTGGGTGAGTGCTTCCAATGTGAAGCCCGGTTGCGGTTCGCTGGTTTGCGGCGCTAAGAAGTGCAAGCCGCGATCTCCGCGAACGTAATTGTAGGCTTCGCCCAACGCAGCGCTCTCCGGGTTGTAAAGCTCGAGCAGAAATTTTTCGGTGCCGGTCTCATCAAGGCCCAGCAATACTTGGTAGTCCGCTGTGGACAGCAGGCCACGGTATTCGGCAGCTATTTCTGTCGCGGTTGCGGTGGGCATCCCCCAGTAGGTGGCATGTTCGGTAGCGATCCACGCGTGGAGCAACGCGGTATCTTCGGGCAGGATGAGCGTGCGGAAGGTGTAGGTGGTCATGGTTCTTCTTTCCTTAGTCGCGCGAGCTGGAGTTGGTTACGGTCGGCAGGTCGGTCAGTTTTGCCGCGCCGAATCGTTGGAAAGCAATGCGCTCTTCGACCGGGTAGACCTCACGGCCGGTGATTCGGTTGATGATCACCGAGTTTCGGTAGGCGCCCATACCCAGATCAGGGGCCGTAAACCCATGAGTATGCAGTTCCGCGTTTTGCACAAAAATATCTTCACAGGCCCCGATGGAGTATTCACGGTCCACGTCGACCCGCCCGTCGGCGAGGTATGTTATCCGCTGGGTGATTCCATTGAGGAAGTCAGGGGTTCGGGAGCGGTAGCCGGTAGCCATTACCAAAGTATCGGCGCAGAACTCCAAGTTTTCTTCGGTACGTTCGTGGCGCAAGCTGACCGACAGGCCCTTGCCTAGTGCACCGATACCGCTTGCACTGCAGCCGGTACGCAGGTGGACATTGGCCGCTTTGCTGATGCTGCGCTGGTAGAGCTCTTCGTAGATTTCATCAATCAGATCCGCATTGATGCCCTTGTAGAGTCCCTTTTGTTCGGCGCTGAGCGCGTCACGCTTTTCCACGGGCAGCGCATGAAAGTGGTCGATATATTCCGGGGATGTCATTTCCAAGGTGAGTTTGGTGTATTCCAGTGGAAAATAGCGTTCCGAGCGGGTGGCCCAAATTAGATGGTCTTCCTCGGGCAAATTACGCAGCAGGTCCAAAAAGATCTCGGCTGCGCTCTGTCCGCTGCCCAGCACGCAGGCGATCTGCGGGCGGGATGCTTGTTGGCGTGGAGCGAAGATTTCTTCGCGATGGAACATGTAATCACTTGAATGCATGACCTTGCCCGTTGCTTGGGCTGCTTCGTCAATAATCGGTGGGAGGTAAGGCTTGGATCCGGTGCCAAGGACTAGCTTGTCTGCACTGAAATGGGTAACCCCTTGAGCGGTGAGCACCGATAGCTGGTAAGCCCCGTCCGTGTATTCGGCCGAGAGCACGCGATGTCCGAATCGGACGCTGGGCAGTAGGCGCGAAGCCCAAGCGAGATAGTTACTATATTCGTTGCGTAAGGCGTAGAAATTATCGCGAATATAGAACGGGTAAATTCTCCCCTGTTCCTTCAGATAGTTCAGGAAGGAAAATTTATTGGTGGGGTCTGCGAGGGTGACGAGGTCTGCCATGAACGGCACCTGAAGATGTGCACCATCGAGCATCATGCCGGGGTGCCAGACGAAGTGGTCGCTGGCGTCTAATACCGCGACCTTCAGCTCCGGGAGCGGAGCGGTGAGGGCAGCAAATCCGAGATTAAACGGCCCAGCGCCAATGGCAATGACGTCAAAGTGTTCTTGGGCTAGTGCACGGGTCATGCGCGGGCTCCTTCTGTGCGTTCGAACAGTAGGTCGTTGCCGACCCGGCAGATCGCGTCGAGTATCTCGGTGAGGTCTTTCATAGTGGTGTTTGGATTCAACAAGGTCAGTTTGAGCATGCGTTCCCCGCGGACGGTGGTTGCCGCGATCATTGCTTCACCGGTTTGGTAGAGCCGGTGACGAATCTGATTTGTCAGCTCGTTATGCTCGGCTTGGTTCAACTGGGCATTGGGGACAGCGAATCTGAAGACTAGGGTGCTTAGCTGCACCGGGGCTTCCAGCGTTAGCTGTGGTCTCAGCGAAATTTCAGCCTCCAAACTTTCTGCGAGTTTGAGGACTTGGTCGAACATGGCACCTAGGCGTTGCGCGCCAAGGGTGCGCAGAGTGACCCAAAGTTTCAGCGCATCAAATCTTCTGGTGGTCTGCAGCGATTTATCTACCTGGTTCGGTGTCTGTTGCGCTTGCGACCGCGGATTGAGGTATTCAGCGTAATGCGTGATTGATTCAAAAGAGTGCGCGTCCTTGAGGAGCAGTGCGCTGGAGCCGATGGGCTGGAAGAAGGACTTATGGAAGTCCACGGTGACCGAGTCTGCCAGTTCAATATTGTCTAATCGCTGGCGATGCACCGCCGAAAGCAGCAGTCCGCCACCGTAAGCGGCATCGACATGGAACCAGGCGCCGGTTTCTTTAGCCAAGGCAGCTATCGGCGCAAGCGGGTCGATGGAACCGAAGTCGGTAGTTCCCGCGGTGGCAGAAATGGCCATGGGGACCAGGCCGGCCTGTAAGTCATTGGTGAGCTGTGTGCGAAGTGCGTCTGCGTCCATGCGGTGCCACGCATCGGTGCCGATAGCGATCACGGCTTCATGGCCGAGACCCATCATCATCGCTGCGTTGGAGATGCTGAAGTGTGCGTCCTGGGAGGTGTAGATACGCAAATTCTGTAGGCGTTGCGGTAGCGAACCTGTCATTTTGGATACCGCGATATTGCGCGCAATGAGCATCGCTTGCAGATTGGACTGGGTTCCGCCGGAGGTGAAGATACCATCGGCGGTGTTTGCTGAGTATCCGATGAGCCGTGTGGTCCAGTCGATGAGTCGGCGCTCAATCAATGTTGCTCCGGCACTCTGGTCAAAGGTATCCATGGAGGTATTCAAGCTGGTGACAAACGCTTCGGCAGCGACTGCGGGAATGGCCACCGGGCAGTTCAAATGAGCGGCGTACTTCGGATGATGGAAGTAGACGGCGTCACGGAGGTAAATCTTCTTCAGTTCATCAAAGGAGTCGGCGTGGTTTCCCAACGGTGCGTCGAGGTCAATCCCCGACACCAGCTTCTGAAGGTCGTGTGGACTCGGTCCCGTGGTGGGAGACTCGACGGCTGCCAGTTGGTCGGTGACGCGCAATAATGCTTCGCGTGCTTCGGCTTCGTAGTGGTCTAAGGTGTCTGAGCAGAGTAATGAATTATCAAAAAGCTGTGATTCAGACTGGGGGATGTGCAGGGTCTCAAGTGAGGTTCCCACGGATACTCCTCGCATGGTAATTATGTAGTTTGGTTAGTCTTCCCTAACTGCAGACTATTAACATCACAAGTAAGTAATGTATTGCAACCCCAGTGTGTATTTGACTGGCCGGTGGACGCTGTTGAAGTAATTCAAAAAAACCGAGAATTCGGCAGGGTGGGTTCAGCGCTCGAGGGGGAAAAGTTTTTAGAATTATTGATCAGATGCAACCTAAAACAACTAGTGACCTACCAAAACTCTTATTCGCTTAAGAGGAAATGCGGTATCGTTGCCAATCTCGGCTCAGGTGAGCTTCCTAACACTTTTTCAGGAGCTGTGGTGAAATCTAATGTGCGAAGCGAGCGTCGTTTCCTTTATTCGAATGCAGGTGATGCGGCCAGCCGTTCACTGACGGATTTCACTGTGGACCTTATTTTTGTCACCACCTTGGGTGCGAGCGCATGGCAAATGGGGCTTCTGAACACCTTGGGTTCCCTGGCCTTCCTCGTGGCGACAATTCCCATCGGCTATTTGGTGGACCGTTATCGACCTTTGCGACTGTTGCGCATTGGACTCGCAGTGAAGGTCGTGCTCACCGTTTGCCTTTTCCTGCTGACCGTCACCGGCACGTTGAGTATCGGTTACGGATTTTTGCTGGTGACGATACTGGGAATGTGCAATGTCGTAGGGGAAACCGCTCAAGTTTCCGCAGTCCCACAACTCAATGCGGTCTCGGGTGCCCAGCGCTCCAGCTCCATCAGCGCGTTGATCGCCCGGCTGACGGCTGCGGATCAGTCATTGGCGATCATCGTTCCAGTGGCCGCAGGCACCGCATTTACTCTCCTCGGGGCCTCAGCACTCTTGACCGTGAGCGCAGTCTTGGCGCTGATCGCGCTGAGTTTGGCCTGTCTGGTCAAACTTCCTCGCCAAGACGGCCAGCGGAGGGAGGAAGATACGGGGCAGAACGCCGAGCACGACACCCATTGGCGCTCCGGCCTCACATACCTTCGCCATAACCGAATATTGATCGCCGTAACTTTGGCAATGATGTGCTCAAACTTCGGTTTGGCCTTAGGCAGTGCGGTTGAAGCGCTGTTCATTATCAACTATCTAGGCTTTGGAGCCTTCGGCTTTGGTATCCTCGCTGGTCTTGGCGGTGCTGGGGGACTACTCGGAGCTGCACTAGCCACGCGGATCGCTGTTCGTTTCAGTACGACCCAACTGACTACGGTCACCATGATGATCAAACTTGCGTTGGCCACAATGGTATTTTTGGCGGCCTTTACCACTCCTGCAATTTCTATGACCCTGCTCGCGGTGCAATCAGTATTTTGGGGCGTTGCTTTGATCATTTTTAACGTCGCGGTCACTGCGTGGGTTGCTGATATTACTCCCGAGTACCTGCTAGGTAGGGTTAGTAGCGCTCGCCGGTTGTTTACCTTTGGCGCGGTTCCGATAGGAAGCTTGGCTGGTGGCGCCATTGGTTCAGCGTTCGGGCTGCCGGCTGCGCTCGCGCTGTGGCCACTATCTATTGCCGTAGGACTCATCGGTTACTTGATTGTTCGGCCCAGCAAAGTGCAGCTCGAGGTAGCGCAAGTGCGCCGGCGGTAACCGATAGGCTTGGAGTACTACGTCCTCAACAGAAGGCTAATACGCCCGTGAAACTCGTCATTGATGCCCGATATACCAGGGTCACCCATCACGATGGAATTAGCCGTTACACCGCAGGACTCATTGAGGCTACCTCGAAAATTGCCGATGTAACGATGCTGATCAATGACATGCGACAGCTTGCACTCCTGCCAGAGGTCCCGTACCTAAAAATTTCCGGTCCGACCAGCGTCCTAGAACCCTTCGTTGCCCTGCAGATTAATAAGTTGCAACCAGACGTGGTTTTCTCCCCGATGCAGACCATGGGAACACTGGGACGAAAATTTCCGGTAATCCTCACCCTGCATGATCTGATCTACTATTCGCACCCGAATGCGCCAAAATTCTTGCCTGCCCCGATTCGATGGGGATGGTTCCTGTTTCATCAGGTCTACTTCCCTCAACGACTGTTGCTGAACCGCGCGGACGCCGTCGCGACAGTTTCAAATACCACGGCCACACTCATGCGAGAGCATCGGTTGACTAAACGACATATTGGTTTAGTTTCAAATGCCGCCTCGGCACAAACCTCTGTTCGTGACCAAAATCGTGTCGCGGCCAAGACGTTGCTATATATGGGCTCGTTCATGGAATACAAAAATGTCGAGACCTTGATTCAAGCCATGAGTTTGCTTCCTGAATATCAGCTGCATTTGCTTAGCGGTATCAGCGCGGAGCGTCGCGCGGAGTTGGAAGCGAAAACCCCTGATAGTACCCAAATAATCTTCCACAATGGGGTCAGCGACGAGCAGTATGCGAAGATGCTCGGCGAGTGCACCGCGCTGGTGACGCTTTCTCGCGAAGAGGGCTACGGTCTTCCACTGGTTGAAGCGATGAGCATGGGAACACCTGTGGTCGTTACCGACATGCCCATTTTTAGAGAAGTAGCTCAGGACGCGGCGCTCTACGCGCATCCCGATAGCGCCCAGGCCTTCGCAGACCGGGTGCACCAGCTCTCAGCACCAGAAGAATGGCGGAAGTACTCAGAGCGTGCACTGCGCCGTGCCGCGCACTACTCATGGGAAACCTCTGCGCACCAGTTGATTGAGCTGGCACAGTTTGCCATCAACAACTCAGCAAAGACCACAAACTAGCCTTCAAGCATTAACTGGAGCAGCACCTAAGAGTGGATTTCAAAACGGGACTTGGCTAGTGCTAAGGTTGTTCTCGTAGCATTCCTCCATAGCTCAATTGGCAGAGCATTCGACTGTTAATCGAAGGGTTACTGGTTCAAGTCCAGTTGGAGGAGCCGAAGAATCACCCTGTTGTCAGCTTGTGAAAGCTAGCAACAGGGTGATTTTGTTTATCCTCGTTTTGAAGTATGTCTGAACTTTGGCAACCAGCAAGAAACCTCTGCGCAGTAGCGAGTGAAACTTTCACCGAACTTTTCTTCCAAGTCCCTTTCCTCCAGTGGGCGTACAATCAAATTCCAGATGATTGAGCCGCTCAAAGAATAGAGGATTATGAGCCATGAATTTGCGATCAGCCCTACACTGACTCCCTGTACGATGCCTGCAACCGCCATAGGATTGCGAACATATCGGTAAGGGCCACGGACCACCAGATACTGTGGCATTGCAGAGGGCAGGGGAGTGCCCTGTCCCAATTTGGCCATAATGGTTGCCGACCAAACACCCAACGCGCTGGCGAGTAAGAGCAAGACATAACCAGTCAAACGAACCCAGTCAGCAAAGCTCACGTGCACTGCGAATCGGTGTTCAGCAAAGATTATGAGCGAAGGAAAGAGCGCAAGGAACACAAACCAAAAACAAAGTAGCTGGGCGAAGGTCTGACGTATGTGGGCTCGGGTACGTTTGGATCGTGCAGTCCTGAAGCGAAAAGGGCCAGATGCAAACCACTGCGAGGGAAACCGCCCGAACCATAAGACCAGACCGGCTGCTCCGGAAGCAAAGCTTGCGGCCAGCATGATCAAGGCGCCCCAGCCGGCATTGGTGGATATCAGGGCGTAGACAAGCATCAACCCTGTCATGAGCCAGGTCCACGGTATCGCCACCCATAATGCCGCACGTATATTGCAGGCGATTAGCAGTGAGGCGAGAGCAAACAAAGGGATGTCGAACCATGCCAATAAGAGCGGCGGCAGATCGCCAAGCGTCAACATGGTGACGGTCGGGCTTACGAAAACCGCGAACCACCATAACAACCCGCCAACCCCCTGAACCGCGAAATACGTCCTGGCGAGCATTAACTGATTATTGCGCTGCAAGTGTGGTTCGTTTGTAGCTGAGGAGTTCACCAGTCTGTTAGACATGGAGACAAGCCTAGATGAACCATGGCTGGTGCAACTTCTTGACCTATATGATCGTTTCTTTTTATGCTGCGCATCACTAAGTGAATTACTGAGGTGTTGCGGAACCAAACGTCCAAAATCGCTGCCGAACCCCTTGAACGTCGGGGCTATTTACGTCTTCAAGCGTAGAAGTTGGTCGATTTGAAAACCCATCTTGGCCAGTGCTAAGGTATTACACGTTGCATTCCTCCATAGCTCAATTGGCAGAGCATTCGACTGTTAATCGAAGGGTTACTGGTTCAAGTCCAGTTGGAGGAGCTCTCGTAAAACCCCAACCGTTTCGAACGGTTGGGGTTTTATTTTTCTTAACGCTGCAGCGTAGCTCAGAGTTCGGCTGCCTAGGGTTTTCCCGCAAAAAATCAGGGGGAACCCGGATATCACTGCCCATATCGAGTTGGCTAGGATATTTACTAGATAATCGCCAGTTTCAGTGCACGTGGGTTTTGGTTGATCCGCTTGCTAGGTGGAGACGACTGATGGGAATAGTACTAATACTTTCCTTCATTCAGCGTGATGAAGGTATTGATCAGGTGAAAGCTTGTCTTCTCTACAACACGATTAGTCTGCAGATTAGCCATGAACAGCTTATGAACAATGAAGCGCACATATTGATTGGGTCGCTTCCTATAAGCTCAAGTGAATAGACGATAGACTTTCAAATCGTTAACACTTACACCCGTGGCATGAGATAGAGCTGTGGGGTTTACGCCTGAAGACTGATACGTAGACGGTAACCGGGGTGCTAGCGTGGAAACACCGGTTGCCGAGCGATCGAGAATATGGAGAAACCATGTCTGAAGCTGAATCGACGCAAGCAGATGAAAGCCTGAAGTCAAGCGTGAAGAGTGCCAAGGCTCAAGTTGATGGACTCAAAGAGCTTGTCCCACAGCAGCTGACGGACGAGCTCAAGCTTGGCACCACCCTGCTCAAGAAAAAAGGCATCAGCCTGGGCATGGCAGCGGGTTTGGGCGCTGGCGCGCTCGTCGTTGTTTTACTATTCGTGATTGCGGTAGTCGTCACTCTAGTGAATGTTTTAGAAATTTGGTTCCTTGGCTGGGCCGCAGGATTGATAGTTGCCGGGTTCTTCCTGATCGTGGCATTAATTCTGGCGCTAGTGATGTACCTGAAGATCAAGAAGGCCTTGCCACTGACTCCTGATGCAGCAATTCGAGGCATCCGCCACGATATTGGTGTGCTCAAGGACGGTAGCAACTTTGACGTCAGCACCTTGGATGAGCCTATGCGTAAGAAGGACGAGGAAGACAAGGACGCGAAGGACAAGAAGAAGGAGCCTAAACCTCCTGCTCCAAGCGCGGACGAACTGATTCTTCGTACCAAGCGTCGCCGCCGTCAGATTCAGGCACTGCGTGACAACTTGGGCCAGAGCGTTCTGGGTCCCAAAGCAAAATTGGATAAAGCACGTCATTTTGCCGAGAATGCCGGAGAATCAGTGACCAACGCTGCTGCTAAGGCACGTAGCTTCGTCACACCTTCCGCAAATACCGGAGAAAATAACGAGGCTGGTCGGGCAGGCCAAGAACGGGCAGAAAAAGCTAAGCCTTTCGCGATCATCGCTGCCTCGGCGGCTGCGCTTGTTGCAATTATCCGTAAGTGGATCAAGCGTTCCTAGGTTCCTGAACCGATGAGGTGACGCGCAGACTTCACGCCATCCGGCGGCATGACCTCTCGGACAATAAAGAACTCTTGGGAAAGGCACTGACATGGTTTGGATCGCTATTACAGCGGCACTATGCGGTGCCTTTTGCCTTGCCTTTGGAGCTCAATTTCAATCGAGCGCGGTGAGGAAAGCTTCGGGCGGGCTAGAGCTCACCCTGAAAAACTTGGGGAAGCTGGCGGGCAACAGGCGGTGGATGAGCGGGTTGCTCTTGCTGGGGCTGGGTATGGTGCTTAACGTATTTGCTCTGGCAAGCGCCCCGTTGACCGTGGTGCAACCCATTGGGGCTATTGCCCTGGTGGTAACCACCGTGGTGAATTCGCGAGAACACAAGCTCACCATGAACAGGCCGACGGTGCTGGCAATTATTAGTTGCATGGTCGGTTCGGCCGCATTCGTTTTGATGGCTATCAACGTCACTGGCGAGCAGCACCTTGTAAATAACGCCGAGGCATTACTCATTGAGATGATTCTGGCCGTCGTGGTTGTGCTCTTTGGAATTCTTGTGCTTCTCTTCCGGCACAAACTGGGAGCCTTCTTTTATATCGTCGGGGCGGGCGTACTTTTTGGGTTTGTAGCGGTGCTCGTGCGCACCATCGCGATTGCGATATTGAATTTCGAAGTACAAGATTGGAAGTCGCTACCGTGGATTGCACTGGCCGCAGTGGTAGTGGCAGGTTTACTCGGGTCATATTTTGTACAAACGGCTTATTCGAAGGGGCCACCAGATTTGGTGATCGCCGGACTGACCGTGATCGATCCGATGGTCGGCATTGCCATCGGCATCTCTATTCTTGGAGAGCTTCGCCCAGATGTTCCTGCGGTGTTGGCGATCTTGATGGTGGTAGCCGCCGTGCTGGCCATCATCGGCGTGGTGGCGTTATCTCGCCACCACCCGGATGTTCTAGAACGCAAAGCTAAAGCAAGACATTCACAAAAAATGTCTCATAAAGATGCATAAAAGCAGTAGAAAATCTTCCACAAGACAATATGTTGAACGAACAAGGACAATACGTGGCCGAGGAAAAACCGCTGACGATAGTCATCGCCGCCGATACTTACCTGCCTGATATTAATGGTGCGGCAATGTTCTGCTACCGATTGGCTAGTGCCATGAAAGAACGCGGACACCGAGTGCACGTATTGGCGGTACGCGGCGAAAAGGGCAAGACCTACACTGAGGTTCGCCCCGAAGCCATCGTGCACCGACTGCAATCACACGGGGTACCAACCCACGAGTATTTCCGTATCGCATTTCCTTGGGAAGTTAATTCGCAAATCAACAAGATCTTGGCAGACATCAAACCTGACGTCGTGCACGCGCAGAGCCACTACATGATTGGCCAGCAGACCTTGGCTTACGCACGTAAACATGGGGTGCGAGCCGTCGCGACGAACCATTTTATGCCGGAGAATCTTGATCCTTTCTTACCCTTTCCTAAGTGGTTTAAGAAGATCGTTGCCCGCAACTCGTGGCGAGATATGGGGAAGGTTTTCGGAAGAGCGGATGCGGTGACCACTCCGACTCCGTTGGCTGCGAAAGCCATGAAGGAGCACGCGGGGCTGACGAAGGTGCTGCCTTTATCCAATGGAATCGAAGTTGGCAACTATGAGCTGGGCAACGAGGAAGAAATTGTTCGCAACGAAGCACCAACCATACTTTTTGTTGGTCGACTAGCCGTCGAGAAAAACGTAAACGAGCTAATCGAGGCCCTGGCATTGATGAAGCAGGTACCTAACTCGATTCTCGAAGTTGTTGGCGGTGGCGAGCAACGTTCACTGTTGGAGAAGATTGCCAATGAAAAAGGTGTGCGTGACCGTGTTCGATTCCTTGGGCATGTCAGCGAAGAGGAGCTTCGCGAGGCTTATCTGCGCTGTGACGTCTTCTGCCAACCAGGAACCGCGGAATTGCAGTCCTTGGTGACGCTCGAAGCGCTTTCAGCCTCGAAGCCCGTGATCCTAGCCAACGCGATGGCGTTGCCACACCTTGTCGACGTCGGTGTGAACGGTTATATGTTTGAACCTGGTAACCGAGAAGATCTGGCGCAGAAGCTGGACAAGGTGTTAAGTCTCGAACCTCAGGAACGTGAACGCCTAGGATCTGCGGGGCACCGAAAGGTCATGAATCATGCGCAGGAGAAAACCATGAACTCCTTCGAAGCGCTCTATCGTGGGCAGAGCGTCACTACGCATTAGCACTTGGCGACGCCGCAAGGACCTCGAATCGAGATTTTGGCTGGTCATGCCCTAGAATATTTCGAGTGTGGTTACTGCTTCGGCGGTAATTCTCATAGTGGGGCGTTAGCTCAGTTGGTTAGAGCAGGGAACTCATAATTCCTTGGTCGTCGGTTCAAGTCCGACACGCCCTACAGTATGAAAACGCCGGGTCACCTGTATGAACAAGTGACCCGGCGTTCTTCTATTTAAATCTCAGATCACGGTTTAACCATAGTTTTCACTCATTCAGTCGTTCAACGGCAGCAAGATCGAGGGGCGCAAATCTTCGATGAGAAGTGCTGGGTCGATATATTCTCCATCTAACCGGACGCCCCAGTGAATACAGCGATTTGAGCAATGAGCACCCGTCGACACGGTTCCGAGCTTGGCTCCAGATTCCACCCAGCTACCCACCGAGAGCTCGCTGGTCACAGGTTCCAAACTGGTCTTGAACCCATATCCGTGGTCAATCACAACCACGGGGCGGTCAACGACCACACCCCGGAAGGTGATACGTCCACGATTCGGGGCAACGACTTGGTTACCAACAGATGCCGCCAGATCCACACCACGATGACCGGCCGACCACTGCTCGGCCGGCTTATCAAAAGCCTTGAGGATCTTCGGCTCTCCGGCTAGCGGCCAGCGCCACTGAGCTGCGGCTGCAGGTTGCGCATAGTTCTGTGTGGTTTCTGCGCGGGCACCCAGCGGGGCCAAAGTCAGAATCAGTAGTGCCGGGAGTAGCAATAAAAGTCGTTTGGGTTTCATAAGTTCAGCCTGTGGCAACGAGGTGCGGAATTTTGGTGATTGACCGCAAGATGTGGGTAACTTCGTTGGTCGGGTTTTAGGCGCTAGATCACCATAGATCACGGTCTCTGGAGCGAAGTCGGTGTAGTACACTTGAAACTGCAGTTTCTTGTCAGAGGTGTGTCCAAAATTGGTTCACCTCCCAAGGGATTGACTTCGCGTGCGAGGTTCCACATCCTTTTTGAGGAAGTGGTCATAAGTTCCAGTGGTCCGAGAGAATCGGTGGACTTAGACAGGCTGCTAAGCAGTCAGGATCGCGCACTAGGGCGGATATTCAAAATGAAAATCTGCGTACAACCCAAACAACTAAGAGCAGTTACCGCGGACGCGCACGCGTCCGGTCCGCCACTGCTGAGAGGAGTTGCGACATGCCAGTCGTAACCATGCGAGAGCTGCTAGACAGCGGCGTCCACTTCGGCCACCAGACCCGTCGTTGGAACCCAAAGATGAAGCGCTTCATTTTCACCGAGCGCAACGGCATCTACATCATTGACCTGCAGCAGTCGCTGTCGTTCATTGACCGCGCTTACGAGTTCGTCAAGCAGACCGTTGCCCACGGTGGCACCGTACTGTTCGTCGGTACCAAGAAGCAGGCTCAGGAATCGATCGCTGAGCAGGCTAACCGCGTTGGCCAGCCATACGTGAACCAGCGTTGGCTCGGCGGTATGCTGACCAACTTCCAGACCGTCTCCAAGCGCGTTCAGCGCATGAAGGAACTGGAAGAGATCAACTTCGAGGACGTTGCCGGTTCGGGCCACACCAAGAAGGAACTTCTGCTGCTCAAGCGCGAGCTGACCAAGCTGCAGAACAACCTCGGTGGTATCCGCAACCTGACCCGTACCCCTTCCGCTATCTGGATCGTTGACACCAAGAAGGAACACTTGGCTATCGACGAAGCTCGCAAGCTGGGCATCCCAGTTGTTGCCATCTTGGACACCAACTGCGATCCAGACGAAGTAACCTACCCAATCCCAGGCAACGACGACGCAATCCGCTCCGTCAACCTGTTGACCCGCGTTGTTGCAGACGCCGTTGCTGAAGGCCTCATCGCCAAGAACAACAAGGCAACCGGCAAGACCGAGGGTGCAGCAGAGCCAATGGCTGAGTGGGAGCGCGAGCTTCTCGAAGGCGAAAAGGCAAAGGCAAAGGCTGAGGCTCCTGCCGAAGCCGCAACCGAGGCTGCAACCGAAGCGCCAGCCGAGGCTGCTGCTGAAGAGGCTCCAGAAGCCAAGTAGTCATCTGACTATCTCTTAGAGTTTGCTTCCGCGCGCTAGCGTGGGCGGAAGGATACTCAAAAAGTCTCGTGGGACGGGTTGGTTATCCGACCCGTCCCACGAGCGACATAAACTTGAAACCTCCTAGTGAACGGGGATGCACGTGGCAAACTACACCGCTGCTGATATCAAGGCTCTGCGCGAACGTACCGGCGCAGGCATGATGGACGTGAAGAAGGCTCTCGACGAGGCTGACGGCAATGCCGAGAAGGCCATCGAGATCATCCGCGTCAAGGGTCTGAAGGGCGCTACCAAGCGCGAAGGCCGTTCGACCGCAGAAGGCCTTGTCGCCGCCAAGGTCGATGGCACCGTTGGTGTCATGGTCGAGATCAACTGCGAGACCGACTTCGTCGCCAAGAACGAGAAGTTCATCGAGCTGGCAAACAAGGTTCTGGATGCCGCTGTGGCTTCCGGCGCGGCAGATGCCGAAGCCCTGTTGGCTTACGAGCTAGACGGCAAGCCTGTTTCTGAGATCGTTATCGAAGAGGGCGCAATCCTCGGCGAGAAGATCGTTGTCCGCCGTGTCGCCCGCATTGAGGGTGCAAAGGTTGCAGCTTACCTGCACAAGACCAGCAAGGACCTGCCAGCACAGGTTGGCGTTTTGATGGCTGTTGACGCTGACAGCGAAGCTGCAGCAACCGTTGCACACGATGTTGCAGTGCACACCGCAGCAATGTCGCCAATCTACCTGTCCCGCGAAGAAGTTCCTGCGGACAAGGTTGCTGACGAGCGTCGCATCGCTGATGAGACCGCACGCGCAGAGGGCAAGCCAGAAGCTGCCCTTACCAAGATCGTTGAAGGCCGTTTGACCGGCTTCTTCAAGGAAATCGTATTGGTTGACCAGGCATTCGCTAAGGACGCAAAGAAGTCCGTAGCCAAGGTCTTCGAAGAAGCTGGCACCAAGCCAGTTGCCTTCGCACGTTTCCGTGTTGGTGCCTAAGGGTTCAGCCACACAGTAAGCGACAGTCGCCGTTGAACGGCGGCTAACCAAGATAAGGGAGGTGAGCCACCGAGCATACTCGGTGACTCACCTCCCTTTTCTTGAGCCCGGATGGCAAGATAGTTTTGAGATCCGGAAATAGAATTCTCAACCCTCAGGAGATAGATTCCATGCCTACCAGTCCAGAAACTAAACGACGCCGCGTCCTGCTAAAGCTTTCCGGAGAGGTCTTCGGCGGAGGTAACGTCGGTGTTGACCCGACCACCGTGCGCGGAATTGCAGAACAGATTGCAGCGACCGTTGGTGAAGTAGAAGTAGCCATCGTTGTCGGTGGCGGAAACTTCTTCCGTGGCGCCGAGCTATCAGCCGCTGGTATGGATCGCTCCCGCGCGGACTACATGGGCATGCTTGGCACCGTCATGAACTGTCTGGCGCTGCAGGACTTCTTGGAACAGTGCGGAGTAGAAACTCGCGTCCAGTCCGCCATTGCCATGGCTCAGGTGGCGGAGAACTACATTCCACGTCGCGCCATCCGCCACATGGAAAAAGACCGCGTAGTCATCTTCGGTGCCGGCGCCGGCCTGCCATATTTCTCCACCGACACCGTGGCCGCTCAGCGTGCCCTCGAAGTTGATGCTGACGAGGTGCTGATGGCCAAGAGCGGCGTAGATGGTGTCTACACCGCAGACCCAAAGAAGGATCCAAACGCTAAGAAGCTGGACACCCTGACCTACTCCGAGGCGCTACAACGCGACATCCGCGTGATGGACCAGACCGCTATGACCATGTGCCAAGACAATGCCTTGAACATGCTGGTCTTCGGCATGGAAGGCGAAGGAAATGTGGCCCGCGCCATTCGCGGCGAGCGGATTGGCACCACCGTCACCCCATAAGGGTGTTCGTGACATAGGATTGAATTAGATGTAGTTGTTCTGCGCTCCTAGGATCGCCCGTGCTGCGGGGGTCGGGGAGCGTGGAACACAAGGTAAAAGTACTGAGGAGTACCGGTGATTGACGAAACGTTGGCGGAAGCCGCCGAAAAGATGGACCGCACCATTGAAGCCGCCAAGGAGGACTTCGCGACGATCCGTACCGGTCGCGCCCACCCAGGCATGTATTCCAAGGTCATGGTGGACTACTACGGTTCCCCAACCCCACTGATGCAGCTGGCATCCTTTGCTGTGCCTGAAGCACGCACCATCACCATCAGCCCGTTCGATATCTCCGCAATGCGAGCTATCGAAAAGGCCTTGGGTGACCCAGAGGTCGGTGCTAACCCATCGAGCGATGGCAAGATGATTCGCGTTACGCTTCCGGTACTGACCGAGGAACGTCGTAAAGAATACGTCAAGCTGGCTCGCTCCAAGGGCGAAGATGCCAAGGTTGCGGTGCGTAGCCACCGTCGCAAGGCCAAGGACAGCATCGATAAGTTCGTCAAGGATGGCGAAATTGGTGAAGATGACGGCAGCCGCGCTGAAAAGGAACTCGACGCACTGACCAAGTCACACGTTGATTCGGTCGATGAGATTCTGAAGAAAAAAGAAGCAGAGCTGCTGGAAGTCTAATGCCAGGCTCGACAGACAACACTGAGGGCAACGCTTCGGCGGTGCCCTCAGTGGCATCCGGCGAAAACCAGCCTATGACTCGGCGAGAAGCTCGCGCACAGCGCGAAGCCGCCGAACGCGGAAATTCCCGCGCCTCGAAACTTAAGCGTGCTTTGTCGGGGGAGAAGTCCGAGAGCGTGCAGCCACAGGCTTCAGCACCGAACACCCCCGAGACAGTGCCGCCTCAAACTCCTGTGGCGACCCCAAAAAGTATCGAACCTCAGGCAGAAGCCAAGGCAAAGATCCCGGTAGGGGAAAAGTCAAAGCCGATGGATCACGTCGCACCAAAGCCGGTGCCGGTGATCCGTCCGGCTAATGTGAAGGCGCCGGTTGATACGCCAGGTACATCCAAGCCTGTAGGAAAGACGCAGCAGTCAGCAACGCCAGTAGCAACGCCGGAGCCGGTTCAGGCTCCGACACCGGCAAGTGATGCGTCCAAATCGAAGGCGAAGGCCGAGGCGAAAGCTCAACTTCTCGCCCCGGTACCGGCCACCGGACGGTCCGTTGAAAAAACTCAGGCTTCAAAGTCACCGGCAGAAGCTCAACCGGCTCCGCCGCACTCGGATAGCAAAGACTTAGCCGAAACTGGACATGCCGAGCCTGAAGAAGCTGAGATTCCAGCCGAACTACTCATCGGTGGACCGCCGAAGAAGTCGCGGGCGGGACGAAACCTGCCAGCTGCCATCGGCGTAGGTTTGGGCATGCTTGGCCTGGCCATGGTGGGACTTTTCTGGGTACCTGCCTTACTGGTTGCCCTCATCGTGGTCTTGGCGGGCATCGGCTCGTGGGAAGTCGCTCGTGCGACAACCTATGCGAAAACTGAGGTGCAGCAGTTCCCGCTGTATCTGGCCTCTGTGCTCCTTCCCGTAAGCGCGATCCTCGGGGGACTAGATGCGTTGAGCTTTGCCTACTTAGGTAGTCTGGTCCTTGCTTTGGTCTTCCGAATTTTGGATGGACTCAAGGGCGCCGTGGCCTCGGTGATGAGCAGTGTCTTCATTATCAGTTGGGTGCCATTACTACTTAGTTTCGCCTTGCTGGTGATGCGCGGGGATAACGGCAACCTACTGATTACCACCATTTTGTTGCTTGTGGTCAGTAACGACACCTTTGGCTACGCGGTGGGCGTGCTCTTCGGTAAACATCCTATGGCTCCAAAGATTTCTCCCAAGAAGTCTTGGGAAGGCTTTGCCGGATCCATGGTTGGTTCCATGGTCATTGGCGCGCTGGCCGCGAACTACTGGCTGGACATGCCTTGGTGGTCTGGTGTCATTCTCGCTTGCTTCACGACCATCGCAGCGACAACTGGCGACTTCGCCGAGTCGATGGTTAAGCGTGAACTGGGGATCAAGGATATGAGTAACCTGTTGCCGGGTCACGGCGGCATTATGGATCGACTCGATTCGTTGCTCTTCGCTATCCCGTTGGCCTACCTTGTCTCGCACTTCTTGGAGTGGAGCGTCGCAGTCTTCTAAACCCGAATGGTGTGGACCCGCACACGGATCTGCACCATTCGGTGTGCCTATGGCACCAAAATATTTCACAACACATAAGATTGAAGGGTGCCGCGTCATCGCGGTACGCCTGATGACTTTTCGTCTAGAACTAAGGAATAGTCGTGTCGCAGCAACAAGATGCTCCGTTCTCCCGGGTCCCGGAAAAGGACTTCGGCTACAACGTTAAGCAGGTTGATGCGTTTCTGAGCCGGGCGCGTGCCACCTTCAACGGCGGCGGAAACGATGATGCCGTGGTGACTAGCCACCTAATCCGTCGCACTACCTTTGCGCCGCAAAAGGGCGGCTACCAGGCCCGCGAAGTTGATGGTGCATTGGACCGTCTAGAAGACGTCTTTGCTAAGCGCGAGCGTGATGACCTGATTGCCCACCAAGGTGAAGAAGTGTGGCTGCAACAGGTCGGCCGCCTCGCAGCGATCTTACGCGGACGTTTGCACCGTTCTAAGGGTGAGCGTTTCCGTCGCCCTTCTCGAGCAAACGCAGCGAGCTACAACATTGAGGACGTTGACCGCTTGTGTGATCAGCTCATCGATTACTTCGAGCGTGACGTGCCTATGGCAGTCGACTCGGTACGTCGCGTGGAGTTCCGCTCTGCGGTGGGTACAGAAGGCTATGAAGAGTCGCAGGTGGATGCCTTCTTGGACCGTGTGGTCGAGCTGATGGCCTCGATAGACTAGATTTTCACGCACAAAACACGCCGCGGCCGCTAGGGAACAGATGTTCCGTAGCGGCCGCGATGTAGTTTAAGCGTTTAGTCTTGGTCTTCAGATTTTGACTGGCGTCGTTTTTTGTCTTTTGTAGCGTAGTAGGCGTTTTTAGTTCGTTCCCGGGCTCGTGTTTTGATTTCCACGATGTCCTCTGCGAAGTGCTCCTTAGTCATGGCTTTGAACTCGGCCAACTTCGCGTCGGTCTCCTGCTGAGTTTCACCTGCCTGCCAGGGCCTAATCAGGAAAAATAAACCCATGTTCACCGCCGCATGAATAATTCCAAAGACCACTGCGGTGACTGAATTGCCCCACGCAATGAAGGCAAACACGGCCCCGGTCAGAAGGTATGCGAGCAACGGCAGTACGCTATAACCCCAGCCGCCAGGTTCGTTGAGTCTTCCTCGAATCACAAAGGGACGTTCAATACCTACGGCGAGAAGCTCTCCGAGGAGCAGAGTCGCCACCAGCACGCCTATGCTAGTTCCCAAACTTGCGGTCATAGAGTCACCGAATAGGGTGGACACCCAGAAAAGCTGCGCAACAACCAATAGTTTCAGTGTTCCGGTGAACAAATGACCGGTGAATGTGTGGATCAGTCGGGGCGGAGTCCATGCGGGGTCGTTAACAGGGTGTTCTGTGGGCATCGGTGATCCTCCCTGTGAGTCAGTAGAGATTTTCTGGTTTCAGTTTAGGATCCCTGAGATCTGACTGCGCTAGTACATAGCCATCAAAACGGGGCCGTGGCCCCCTAAATCTCAGCCGCTGCGCGTTTGGCCTTGTTCTGCTGTATCCGCCGGTCAATGAGCCACCCTGTTCCAATGAACAGTACCGAAGCAACTGAGGTCGTGATCGCTGAGTACAGTGAAGGATCAGCAGAGGAATTCCAAAAATATGGGCTCCCAAAGGCAACGACTATCATTAAAAAAATTCCAATAAAAACGTACATTCCTGTCCTCTCCCTCTGACAGCCGATACGTGAGCAACGCTCAAAGCAGATTCTTACATCTCAACTTCGACATGCGGATTACGCGAACTTTCGTTAGATGAACTATTTATTCGAGGCTAACAGTCTCACTGAAATCAGTACATCGTCCTTAAGTACTAGGGGGGCGTAACGATGCCTGCTTGGTTGCACTACGGAAAGCTCGTTAGCGACTCGTACCGGCTGGTCTGGGCGAACTTTTGGGTCTGAAACAGGCTACTTGTAGCTGCGTTCTGGCACGTGCAGTAATGCCATGACGCGGTCGACATTCGTGGGAATCTTCCGTGTGGATTTTTTGGATACCAAGATCATCACCACAAAGGCTAGTGGGACGCTCCATGCGGCCGGCTGGCGGAGCATCAACACCCAGAACGAGTCGTTGTTCGGCATCATGCTTGAACCGAGCAGAGCGAGCCCACAGCTTGCAGCACCTGCCAACATGCCGGCAATCGCCCCGCGCGCAGTCAAAGAACGCCACCAGATGCCCAGTAGTAGCAGCGGGCAGATCGTCGACGCGGTAAACGCGAAGACGTTGCCAATAGCACCGGCTAGCGCCAACGAGCTAGTTAGTAAGGCCACAACTACCGGAATCGCTGTGGCAAGTACCGTGGAGATCCTAAAACCGCGCACGGTGCCATTGAAGAACTCCTGTGAAAGTGCTCCGGCCAATGAGACTGCCAACCCGGAGGTGGTAGACAAGAACGCGGCAAACGCGCCCCCCACCACCACGGCGGTCAATAAATCTGCAAGGACCCCGTCAAAGACACTGTGCGGTAAGAGCAAGATGGTGGCATCAGCGTTGGATGCCGAAAGATCTTTGGTGTAGAGAATTCCCAAGACACCCAAGGTGGTCGGCAACAGGTAAAAAACAGAGAGCAGGCAGAGCACTATCGCCGTAGTGGTGCGTGCCGCGTGTCCCGTCGGGTTTGTATAGAAGCGCACCAGAACGTGCGGTAGACCGAGCGTGCCAAAGAGCAGAGCCAGGATAATCGAGATGGTTTCATACAGGCTCATCGAACTGATCGATTTTAATTGCCCAGCAACCGCCGCGGCTCGCTCGGGGACCGAATACTCGGGCAAGACTTGGAAGAGTACAAAAAGTGTGGGGATCACTAAGGCCGCAAGTTTGAACCAGTATTGGAATGCCTGCACAAACGTCACCGAACGCATGCCACCGGATACCACCGTCAGACACACCACCGCGGCGACAATAAGTGGGCCAATCCAGCCAGGGAGCCCGGTGGTAATGGACAGCGTTAATGCCGCCCCATGCATCTGGGGGACGATATATAACCAACAGATGATCACCACCAAGTAGGTGGTGATTTTACGTAGCATGATCGAATCTTCGAAGCGGATCTGGGCAAAGTCCGGAATCGTATAAGCCTGCGACCGGCGCAACGGTGCAGCAACGAATAACAAGAGCATCAAATATCCGGCTGTGTAGCCAATCGGGAACCACAGCCCGGATTGTCCACTGAGCACAATCAGTCCTGCGACGCCCAAGAATGAGGCGGCCGAGAGGTACTCGCCACCGATGGCAGACGCATTCCACCACGGTCGCACGGTACGCGAAGCAACATAAAAGTCACTGGTGGTGCGAGATAGTCGCAGCCCGTAGAAGGCGATCAGCATGGTGGTCAGGCTGACAAGAACCAAAGCCAACACGGAAAACAAGTTAGTCATCGAGAGATACTCCGGTAGCGCCGTTCGTTACGTGTTGCTGCCCGGTTATAAAGCAAGCCGGCAATGATGATCAATGGGTAAATACCTACACCCAAAATCCACCAAGGCAGTGGAATATTAAAGAGCATGATCTGCGAGACCACAGGCCAAAAAACCAAGATCGCGGAGATCCCCACCAGCATGATCAGTAACCCAGCAGCTACGGCCACCGCCAGACGTAGCTGGGAGCTGATCAACTGGCGTACATAAAAGTTCTCGGCGCTCTGCTCGGGCCGCGTAGCGGGGATGTCTAGGCTTGCGTCCTGCGGAGCCTGTACCCGCACACGTTGCGGACGTTGCTGGGCAAAGCGACCTAAAGGTTCGCTCACAATGGACGAACCCGGTTTGCGGCTAGGCGTTCGCGAAGGTAGGGCAGCGCCCGGCGCGAAATCGGCAGTTCAACGCCGTTGACCACTACCGCAGCCTTACCGGTTTGCAACCGCACAGTCTCGATCTTGTCCATGGAGACCAAATAGGAGCGGTGAATGCGCACATAACCGGATTCTGCCCACTGCTGTTCCAAATCGTTGAGCGGTACACGAATCAGGTAGCTGGACTCGCGAGTGTGTAGCCGGGCGTAATCACCTTGAGCCTGTACAAAACCGATTTCGTCACGCGGTATGAGCTTGGTGATGCCACCTTGATCAACGGTGATCATTTCCGGCTTTGCCGGTTCGTCTTCAACCAATTCGCAGATGCGGCGGACGGATTCGGCCAGTCGCTGCGGGCGGATGGGTTTAAGCACGTAGTCGATAGCCGCCAGTTCGAAGGCCTTTAAGGCTTGGTCTTCGTCTGCGGTGACAAATACGATCAGTGGCGGATGAGTGAAACGGGAGATTACTCGGGCAATGTCCAGTCCAGACAGTGCTGGCATGTGGATGTCCAAGAACAGGGCATCTACATCGTTTTCTTCTAAGGCTTTGAGCGCTGCGGCGCCGGAGGTTGCTCGGTGAATTTTTCCGATTCGCGAGTCTTGTCCGAGCAGAAAAGATATTTCTTCTACCGCTGGAAGTTCATCATCGGCAACGACCACATTAATCATGCCTAAAACTCTACCTTTGCTTAGGGCATTACGTCTGGTTCTAAGGTCTGTGGGGGGCGGAACTTCGGGATTCTTAAGGTGATAAGCGTTCCCTCGTCTGGCGCGGTATCGATAATCAGGCCATTGGCGTTGCCATAGAGCTGACGTAGCCTGACATCCACGTTACGCAGTCCCACATGCATATTGACGGTAGTTCCGGCCAAAACAGAGGCTAGCTGCTCTGGATCCATACCTGCCCCGTCGTCTTCGACGCTGATCACCGCGTGTAGTCCGTCCTCGGTGGCGGTAATCGAGATTCTCCCGCCATCGGGGCGTGCTTCCAATCCGTGGTGGACGGCGTTCTCCACTAATGGCTGTAGACAGAGGAAGGGGATTTGGGTGGTAAGTACTTCGGGAGCGATTTGCAAGGAGACCTTGATGCGGTCCCCAAAACGCGCCTTTTCCAACAGCAGGTACCGGTCAATTGCCTCGAGCTCTTCGGCCAAAGTAGTGAATTCACCACGCCGGCGGAACGAATACCGGGTGAAGTCAGCAAATTCAATCACTAGCTCACGTGCCCTGGCCGGATCGGTGTTGATAAATGAGGCAATGGCGTTCAGCGAGTTGTAGATGAAATGTGGGGAGATTTGCGCACGTAGCGCACGCATCTGCGCCTCGAGCAACTTCGCTTTTGACTCGTCGAGTTCTGCGGTGCTGACCTGGGCAGAAACGAAAACCGCTACCTCAGATACGGCGCGTACGAAGCTTGCTCCAGCGCGTTCGGACAACGCAGTCACGGTGCCTACTGCTTGCCCACCGGCCAATATGGGGGCGGCCACAAGATCAAAGCCGGGGGTGCGATGAACTTGCGTTTTCTGACTAGTGATTGCCGAGATGCCGATAGCCTGAGTGCGCTCTTCAAGCCCGGGCGTAAAGTCAATAGCCGAGTCGGTAGCGAGAATTTGTTGGGAATCACTAATCACAAATGCTGAGCAGCCCAGAAGTTTACGTAACGCCTTGGCACTTTTTGCAGCCCCTTCTTCGGTGAGGCCGCGTCCTAGGTGCGGTACCGCTACAGACATATGGTGCAGGGCCTGGAAGGTAGCTTCTTCGGCGTAGGTACCCAGCTCCTTAGTGGAGCGGGAAATCTTAAAACCAAGGTAGCCAACAATGGCGATGCCAACAATCACGATGGTGACGATGAGGGTGATCTGCAACGCGGGAGACATAAGCCCATCCTAAAGCCACCCAATACCGCTAACCGTTCGTCGTTAGGCAACCTGCCGTTGGGCGCAAGAATTTATCCGTTAGGCCACGTATGTTACGCAACCCCTAGTGAGCTGGACACAAATAGCCAATAGTGAACTTAGTCACAACGCACATGTGTGCATCATCACTATTTTGCAATTCGCTCAAGGAGGGCACCAATGAGTGCTGAACCGCAACCCGATGTCTCAGAGGACATTGATTTTGTGGCGGAAAGGGATTCGGAAGAATTCCAGGAACTGCGCAAGACTCACCGCAGCTTCGTTTTCCCCATGGCAATCTTTTTCCTCGTCTGGTATTTCGCTTACGTCTTACTTGCCGACTACTTCCACGACTTCATGTCCATCAAGGTCTTCGGCAACGTCAACATGGGTATCCTTCTTGGCCTGTTGCAGTTTGTCTCAACCTTCGTCATTACCGGCATGTATGTGCACTTCTCCAACAAAAAGCTTGATCCTAAGGCAGCGAAAATTCGTAAGCGCCTTGAAAAAGAGGGCGTGAACTAATGAATTCTTCGCTGATCCTGGCCCAAGCGGCCGAGGCTACCCAGGTGGGTAACCCGCTAGTAAACATTGCGATTTTCGCAGCCTTTGTCGGCATCACTCTGGTGATTGTGCTGAAGGCAAGTAAGAACAACAAAACCGCGGCGGATTATTATGCCGGTGGTCGTTCCTTCACCGGAACCCAAAATGGTACCGCCATCGCCGGCGACTACCTTTCGGCAGCTTCCTTCCTGGGCATTGTTGGCGCGATCGCGATCAACGGGTATGACGGATTCCTTTACTCCATTGGCTTCCTCGTCGCATGGCTTGTCGCACTGCTGCTGGTGGCCGAACTACTGCGTAACACCGGTAAGTTCACCATGGCTGATGTGCTTTCCTTCCGCCTCAAGCAGCGTCCGGTACGTATTGCCGCGGCGATCTCCACTCTTGCCGTATGCGTGTTCTACCTGCTGGCACAGATGGCTGGCGCCGGTGCGCTGGTCTCGCTGTTGCTGGGCATCGATGAGAAGTTTGGCCAGTCACTGGTCATCATCGTCGTGGGCGCATTGATGATCATGTATGTACTGATCGGCGGGATGAAGGGCACCACCTGGGTGCAGATCATCAAGGCCTGCCTGCTGATCGCCGGCGCATTGGTCATGACCATCTGGACTCTGGCACTATTCGATTTCAACTTCTCAGCTCTGCTGGGCAAAGCCGCCGAGGTAGCTGGCAACCCAGAAATTCTGAACCCGGGTATGCAGTACGGTAAGTCCGAAACCTCGAAGCTCGACTTCATCTCCTTGGCCTTGGCCCTGGTGCTTGGTACCGCTGGCCTGCCGCACGTGCTGATGCGCTTCTACACGGTTCCTACCGCGAAGGAAGCTCGCAAGTCCGTAGTTTGGGCGATCTGGTTGATCGGCGCTTTCTACCTGTTCACCCTGGTTCTTGGCTTCGGCGCCGGCGCGCTGATCGGCCCAGACAAGATCAAGGCCGCTCCGGGCGGCGTGAACTCCGCGGCTCCATTGCTGGCCTATGAACTGGGCGGCACCCTGCTGCTGGGTCTGATTTCCGCGGTCGCATTCGCGACGATCCTTGCAGTGGTCGCTGGTCTGACGATTACCGCCGCGGCATCCTTCGCACACGATGTCTACGCTTCGGTGATTGCCAAGGACAAGACGACCCCGGAAAAGGAAATGAAGGTTGCCCGTCGCACGGTGATCGTGATCGGTATCTTCGCTATCGCCGGTGGTATCGGTGCTCAGGGACAGAACGTCGCCTTCTTGGTGGCGCTGGCCTTCGCCGTAGCAGCCTCGGCAAACCTGCCAACGATTCTGTACTCGCTGTTCTGGAAGGGCTTCAAGACGCGTGGCGCGGTGTGGTCCATGTACGGTGGTTTGGGTTCGGCAATCTTGCTGATCATCTTCTCCCCAGTATTCTCCGGATCGCCAACTGCGATGGTTCCAGGCATCGATATCTCCATCTTCCCGCTGGCTAACCCGGGCATTGTGTCCATCCCATTGGCCTTCATTCTCGGTTGGTTGGGTTCGATTACCGATCCAGGTACCGAAGACATCACCAAGCAGGCAGAAATGGAAGTTCGTTCGCTGACCGGTGTGGGTGCCGAGAAGGCAGTTGATCACTAAACGATCAACAATCTAGTTTGTAGGTGAACAACCGGTAGTGGCCGGGACCAGTCGTCAAGACCGGTCCCGGCCACTGCTTTGTGCTGTGGAGAAAATCTACTTTTGGGCCAATAAGCGTTGGACCCGTGGTTTAACCTCGGTGGCCAGTAAGATAATGGATTCTAAGAGGTGTTCTTGCGGTAGGCCACCAATGTCGGTCTGTAAGAAATGGCGCATATGTCCGAGGTAGCCGTGCAAATGCACGATTCGTTCGGCTACCTCATCGGGGGACCCGACGTAGTAGGCGCCCGGGGCTTCGGCTTGGGAATCATAGGCGCGTTTATCCGGTGCCGGCCAGCCCCGTAGTCTGCCCATTTCCACGTTCAAGTTGTACCAACCCGGGTAGAAACGATCCAGCGCTTCTTGTTTTGTGGGTGCGACAAGTCCCAAGGCAGCGACGGAAATCTTCAGGTCTTGTTCATTGCGTCCGGCAGCAGCACCAGACTTCCGGTAGAGCTCAGCGAGCGGGGCAAACCGGTGTGGTGCCCCGCCGATAATTCCGTAGGAGATGGGTAGACCTAATTGACCGGCGCGAGCAGAAGATGCCGCGTTTCCGCCGGTGGCTAGCCAGATGGGCAGCGTTCCTTGAACTGGGCGAGGTACCACGGCGAGGTCGGCTAACGCCGGACGTTTACTGCCAGACCATGTGACATTTTCATTCGTTGAATTGTTGATGGTCATCAGCAGGTCAAGCTTCTGAGCGTAGAGCTCGTCATACTCTTGGAGGTCATATCCAAAGAGCGGAAACGTCTCGACCGAAGAGCCACGGCCGGCGGTAATTTCAACGCGTCCGCCGCCGGAGATGATATCTGCCGTGGCGAACTGTTGGTATACGCGCACCGGGTCATCGGTACTGATAATACTGGCGGCACTTCCTAGGATAATCTGCTTAGTTGCTGCCGCGGCGGCGTTGATCAGTGCGCCAGGAGAAGAAGCTGGCATCGTAGTGGTGTGGTGTTCACCAATACCGAAGTAATCCAGTCCGCTTTGGTCAGCCACCTTGATCGCTTGGAAAAGGTTGGTGATGGCTTGGGCTGTTGAACCTAATGATCCGTCAGAGTTTCGTTGAGTATCACCGAAACTGTAAGAGCCGATTTCCATAAGTTTGCCGTCCTTGGTTACTCGCCGAATTGGTCATCAGATTGAGATTTTGAGTCCGCGAACAGTGCGGATAACTGCGCCGTATCAACGCGGCCGTTGAACAGTGGGTTGCCCGGTTCGAATTGGCGGCCAGCACTGAGCGCTCCGGCATCAACGCAGTCGAATCCGAGTCGGTGGATGAAGTCCAGGACATTAGCTTTAGCTTGTGCATTATCTCCGGCGACGGCAAGAGCCCGGCGGCCTGTGGTGTGCGCAGGCGAGGCATCAGGTTCCAGCTCGTGGTAACCAACGTGGTGAGAGGACTTTGTAACGTGGGAGCCGGAATGATGTCCTGCGACGACCTGGCTGGAAGGCAAAAGTGGCTGGGCAAAATCTGCAATCTGGCCGTCGGCTCCAGCCCAGTAGTTCATGGCGTCTACGACGGTTTTCCCATGCAACGCTTGGGCATCGAGCGGCGTGTATTTATGCAGCGGCATTGCCATAATCACTATGTCGGTGGAGGCTACTTCGCCTGCCGAGACCGCTTCCGCGCCCGGCGCCGAGGATGCCAATGGTTTGTGTTGATCGACCGGTTTCTTGCATGACGAGCTGAGCCGCCTTTCAGCAATTTGTTCTGTAAAGCAGACTATATTGATAACAGAACATCTGTGCAACCCCGTAAATTCGGATATGCTGGTGATCATGAGTACCTCACGCACTGCCGCGCACCATAACGACACCGCCCTCGGCGATTTCCTGCCCGGAGACCTTGGGTGGCATCTCGGAATGATCTTGCGTGGACACCAACTGGCGCTTACGCACTGCGTGGGGGATCTGCCAGGTTCGGTGCGTGGGTTTCAGCTGCTCTCCACGGTGGTCCATCGTGACCCCGCCAACCAACAGGCGCTCGGTGCCCATCTTGGAATTGACCGCACAGTGCTGACCTATCTCATCGATGACCTCGTTGAGGCCCTGCTGGTGGAAAGAGTGCCTGCACCGAGTGATCGACGAGCGCGCAAGATTATTGCAACACCACACGGTAAAGAGCGGTTGAAAGAACTCGAAAATAAAGTGCGTGAGGCGGAGGCAGAACTTTTGGTAGGCCTGAATGTAGAGCAATCCGCGCAATTAGCGCATCTGGTCTCGGAGCTTTCGACAAGTATTCATCGGGCGCAACCGGGGATGAACCCTTGCGAAGCGATGGATGCGCTGGGGTAACTAGTGCCTTCTTAGCCGCGCTTGCCCTCCAAATCTTGGGCCAGCGAGAGCTCAATGAGTTTAGTGGTGCGATAAGGAACTAGCTCAGCCATGGATAGGGCCGAATCGGCGCGGTTGACTCCTTCGATATTCAACAGCAACCCATGCACGCGGAAAAGTTCCTCGGCGTTTGCGGCTGCGGCACGCACTAAAACATCGGCCGAACCGGTCAGCCCATGAGCTTCTAAAACTTCGGGGATCTGCGCCAACTTCTTGGCAATCTCCTCCAAATGACGTTGGTCCACGTGCAGCTCAATAAAGGACAACAAGCCAAAGCCCAGAACCGTCGGTGGGATCCGTCGATCTATGGGGGAGAGGACTTCGGTTTCTAAACGATTGAGTCTTGACTGCACGGTATTTCTGCCCAAGCCAAGCGCTGTTGCCAGCGATGAAGCGGTTCTTCGGGTGAGCTTTGATAGCGAGAGCAGGATTCGTCGATCAGTGGTGTCTAAAGGTTGCATAATGCGCACATTAGCACCCGCTCACGGGTCTGGATAGTGCGTTTTGCTTTATTTACTTTCTTGCCATTGTGCAACTTGCGCCATGTGAGTAGCATCACAGGTAAGTGGTCGCGCTGAATTAGCCGTCCACCACTGACTACGCGAGAGTAAGGATGCCGATCGTGTCCACCCAGCACATCGACGTAGCCGCCGGATGCCTACCCACGCACCAGCTGCTCAACGTCTCTGGAGAACGAACTCCAGACGAAGAACTAGACCATCATCTGACCGGGCTCACCGAGCAAGACCTGGCAGATTTCCTCCGCGACATGGTTGTCTTGCGTCGCCTAGATAATGAGGCCACGGCGCTGCAACGCCAAGGACAGTTGGGCCTCTGGGCGCCATTGCTTGGCCAAGAAGCTGCCCAAATTGGTTCAATCCGCGCCACCGAAGATACCGACTTCATTTTCCCTTCCTACCGTGAGCACGGAGTTGCCTGGGCCCGAGGCGTTAAAGCCGAAGATCTGCTCAGCGTCTGGCGCGGTGCCACCGCCAGCGGTTGGGACCCTCATGAGGTAAATATTGCTTGCCAGCAGATTGTCATTGGATCTCAGGCGTTGCACGCCGCCGGGTATGGCATGGGCATCAAATTTGATGGTGGTAAAGAAGTTGCAGTGGCCTACTTTGGGGACGGGGCGACCAGCCAAGGCGACGTCAACGAAGCGCTGGTCTTCGCCGCGAGCTACCAGGCGCCGGTGCTGTTCTTCTGCCAGAACAACCAGTGGGCCATCTCCGAGCCGGTCGGCTTGCAGAGCCGCACGCAGATTGCTGACCGTGCCAGTGGATTTGGCGTCAAGACCTGGCGGGTGGACGGCAACGACGTACTCGCGGTTTATGCAGCCACCAAGGCCGCGCTGGCACACGCTCGTCATGGACTAGGCCCAACCTTTATCGAGGCAGTGACCTACCGTATGGGTTCGCATACCACCGCCGATGATCCCACTCGTTACCGAAAAAATGAGCAGGTTGAAGAGTGGCGGGCCAAGGATCCTATTGATCGATTGGTCAATCACCTGACGGTGCTCGGCGCTGATGTGCAGTCCTACCAGCAGCGAGCCCAGAATGCAGCGGACAAACTAGCTGCCGAGCTACGTGAGGCCATCACCACGATGCCCGATCCTGAACCACATGAACTTTTTGATCATGTGTATGCCGAAGAGCATGAACCAAGCCGCAGGGAGCGGGACACCTACCTGCAGTACCTAACAAATTTCCAGGATGGTGGACTATGAGCGTTTCAATGATGAAGGCGCTAAACCAGTCCTTGCGTGACGCGCTGACCGAAGACGAAAAGGTCATACTGCTCGGCGAAGACATTGGCACCCTCGGCGGCGTATTCCGCATTACCGACGGGCTGAAAGACGAATTTGGCGAGCATCGGGTGGTTGACACACCACTTGCCGAATCCGGGATCGTCGGTAGCGCCATCGGTTTGGCCTACCGTGGTTACCGTCCAGTGGTGGAGATCCAATTTGATGGATTCACATACCCCGCCTTTGATCAGTTGGTTTCACAGCTGGCAAAGATGCACTTCCGTTCACGGGGCCGGGTGAAAATGCCGGTGACCGTGCGTATTCCATATGGCGGCGGAATCGGCTCTCCGGAACATCACTCGGAATCTCCGGAAGCTTATTTCTCCCACACCGCAGGATTGCGAGTTTTTGCGCCGTCCAGCGTGGAAGATGCCTACGTGATGTTGCGTCAAGCGATTGCTTGCGATGATCCGGTGATCTTTTTTGAACCAAAACGCCGGTATCACGAAAAAGCAGACATTGACCTAAAGACCCCGGAGAAGACCGGTTCGCCCAAGGCAAAGGTGCTTCATCAGGGACAAGACGTCACCGTGGTGGGATATGGCCCCACCGTTTATACCCTCAACGATGCGGTGTTAGCAGCCGAAGATGAAGGCGTGAGCCTAGAGGTTATCGACCTACGTTGCCTGGACCCATTGGACATGGACACCGTAGCCGAATCGGTCAAGCACACCGGAAAACTTGTGGTGGTCCACGAAGCGAGCAGGACTTCGGGAATTGGTGCGGAGATTTGTGCACAAATCACCGAGACCTGTTTCGACTACCTAGAACATGCACCATTGCGCGTGACTGGATTTGATATTCCGTATCCACCTTCACGGCTTGAATCACATCATTTGCCAGACCTGGACAAGGTAATGCATGCCGTGGATAAGGTCATGCGCCGCGACGAGACACACACCGGAGGTGCCAAGTGATGGCTCCCAATACTTTTAAGTTGCCAGATCTAGGTGAAGGATTAACCGAATCCGAAGTTTTGAACTGGAAAATTCAGGTCGGCGAGCATGTCACGCTGAACCAGATCATCGCCGAGGTAGAAACCGCGAAAGCCGTCGTCGAGCTTCCTTCGCCATTTGCCGGAATCGTGCAGAAATTGCATGCCTCCGCCGGTGAGGTAGTCCCTGTGGGTGGACCATTGGTGACTTTTGGAGATGAGGCACCCGACGCGGAGACCGATACTCCAAATGCGGATAAGGATGTCACCGGGGATAGCGGCAGGACCCCGACACTTGTGGGCTACGGAGCACCAGCAAGCAGCGGAAGCCGCCCGTCTCGCCGATCACGCCCGGTACGGAATCAGCCGGTCACGCTGGAGTCGCAGGCCACCGCGAGCCCGGATACGGCGCAACAGGTGAAGTCGGCGGATACAGGCGCTCGCCGGACTGCTACGCGCAGTACTCCGCCGGTGCGCAAGCTTGCCAGGGATCATGGCATCGAGATTTCATCCGTCGCAGGTACTGGTGCCGACGGCGCCGTGTTGCGCAGCGATATTGAAGCCTTGATTGGAATGCCTGAGCAGGCTGCGTCCCAGCCAGCTGAAGCTACTGCAGTTCTGGCTGGGGACCGAAGAATAAAAATTAGCGCGGTGCGCCGTGCCACGGCAAAGGCGATGGTGGAGTCGGCATTCACTGCTCCGCATGCCACCGAATTTCTAACCGTAGATCTGACCGAGTCAATGAAGCTTGTCGAGAAGCTGCGCAGGCACCCCTTGCTCAGAGACGTGAAGCTCAACATCACGACCTTGACTTCGTTGATCGTGACCCGCTTGCTGGGCACCTACCGCGCGCTCAACTCACGGTGGGATGAAGCAAACGCAGAGATTATCGAGTTCGGCTCGGTGCATTTGGGTATGGCTGTGGCCAGTGATCGTGGACTGCTAGTGCCGGTGGTCAAGGATGCGCAGTCAAAATCCTTGCATGATTTAGCCGAAGAGCTAACTCAAATTATTGAATTGGGCCGGGCAGGGAAGCTCTCTCCGGCGCAACTTAGCGGCGGAACCTTCTCGATTACGAACGTTGGAGTGTTTGGCGTGGACGCCGGCACCCCGATTTTACCTCCGGGGCAGTCCGGAATTCTTGCCCTTGGACAGGTCAAGCGCCGTCCGTGGGAGTTCGAGGATCAAGTGGCCTTACGCCACACCTCAACGTTGGCGTTGTCCTTCGACCATCGAGTAGTCGATGGCAAGGAAGCTAGCGAGTTCCTCGCTGGCCTCGGCGCAGTGCTGGAGGACCCGGGGATGATGAATATTTTTATTTAATTCCTCCTGACCTTTCATGTGATGAAAATTAAAATATCTGGTTGATCAGATCAACCTCAAGTACTACTTTCATATTTATTCATTGGTTGTTTCGCAATATTTGATGTAATCTCGTTCACTACGTGCTATAGCTCACTTTTGAGGCGCACGGCATCTGTGAATTGCAGAAGCAGCAACGAACTTTTGAGGAGAAGAAAGATGCGATACTCGCACGCATCGAAGGCGCTGGTTTTGTCCGCTGCCTTGGCATTGACACTAACCGCCTGTGGCGGAGGGACCCCGGAGGAATCTGCCAACGGCGGTTCCGAGGGCGATGCCACCAAGGTCATCACCGCTAACACCACCGAACCACAGAACGGCCTATTGCCGGCAAACACCAACGAAGTTGGTGGCGGCCGTGTGATGGACCTGATCTTCACCGGACTGGTCAGCTATGACGCCAAGGGCAAGCCTGTTAATGAGATCGCGGAATCGATTGAAACAACAGATTCCCAGAACTACACCATCAAGCTCGTTCCAGGTCACACCTTCTCCGACGGCTCCCCAGTCACCGCTGCTTCATTCGTAGATGCCTGGAACTTCGGTGCAGCCGCTAAAAACGCGCAGTTGAACTCCTACTTCTTCGAATCCATCAAGGGTTACGACGAAGTCAGCGCTGAGAATGCGAAGACCGAGGAGATGGAAGGGTTGAAGGTTGTCGATGACAATACCTTCACCGTTGAACTGAGCCAGCCGGAGTCTGACTTCCCGCTACGTCTTGGTTACACCGCCTTCATGCCTCTTCCAGAAGCAGCCTTCAAGGATCCAAAGGCATACGGCGAAGCGCCTGTCAGCAACGGACCATACAAGTTGACCGAGTGGAACCATGACGTCAACCTGAAGCTTGAAGTTAACGAGTCCTACGAAGGACCTCGTAAGGCTGCCAACGGCGGTATCGACTTCAAGGTTTATCAGTCCACGGAATCCGCATACCAGGACATCATGGCCGGTAACTTGGACGTACTGGACCAGATTCCACCATCAGCACTGGCGAACTACCAGTCCGATCTGGGTGACCGTTCGGTCAACGCTCCATATGCAGGTAACGCAACCATCACCATCTCTGGTTACTTGGATCACTTCAAGCAGGGCGAAGAAGGTAACCTGCGTCGTGCAGCGATCTCACGTTCCATTGACCGTCAGCAGATCATCGACAAGGTCTACTTCGGTGGCAAGGTAAAGGCCGAAGAATTCACCGCACCTGTGCTTGAAGGCTACAGTGCCGACATTCCAGGTAGCGAAGTTCTCGACTTCGATGCCGACGCAGCCAAAAAGCTGTGGGATGAAGCCAACGCCATTGAAAGCTGGGATGACTCAGAAGAGTTCTCCATCGGTTACAACGTTGACGGAGCCGGTAACAAGGAATTCGTTGAAGCTGTAGCTAACCAGGTCAAGAACACCTTGGGCATCAATGCTGTAGCTAAGCCTTACACCTCCTTCAAGGCGTTGCGCGATGACGTTACCAAGAAGAAGATGACCGGCGCACACCGCTCCGGTTGGCAGGCAGACTACCCATCGATGTACAACTTCCTCGGTGCGCTCTACGGCACGGGTGCAGGTTCCAACGATGGCGATTACTCGAACAAGGACTTCGACAACAAGCTCAAGGAAGGTCTTGCCGCAACCGATCCGGCCGAGGGCGCGAAGATCTTCAACGAGTCGCAGGAAATCCTCTTCAAGGATCTGCCAGCTATCCCACTGTGGTACCAGGCAGTCCAGGGCGGTTGGAGCGAGAATGTTTCAAACGTCGAGTTCGGTTGGAACGGTGTTCCAATCTACAACGCCATCACCGGCAAATAGATTCACTAGCTAAGTCGCCTAGTTAGGTCCGACTCAGTTGAAAATGTCTCAGGGAGACCCGGCAACATCAGGGTCTCCCTTTGGCGTGTCAGTCCTCCCTCTCTATCTGAACGTCTGGTTAATTCCGACGGAAAGAGGAAATAAAAATGGCCACGTGCCTTGCAACGTCTCGAGGTGAGACGCACTCATGCTAGCTTTTACGCTCAAGCGATTCTTGCAGCTGATTCCGGTGTTTATCGGTGCCACGCTGCTCGTATACTTCTTGGTCTTCGCGACCCCCGGAGACCCAATCTCCGCACTATCCGGTGGCAAGCCAATGACGCCGGCCGTCGAATCTGCGCTACGTGCCCAGTACAACCTTGATCAGCCATTCTGGGTTCAATACGGTTTGTATTTGAAGAACTTGGTTACCCTGGATCTGGGTATGTCCTTCTCTGGCCAGGAAGTCCGAGACCTCCTGGCCCGTGCATTCCCAGTTACCGCACGACTGGCAGTGATGGCATTGGCCATCGAAGCAGTCTTCGGCATTTTCTTCGGTGTTATCGCCGGCATGCGCAAAGGCAAGGCCTTTGACTCCACATTGCTGATTCTTTCGCTGATTGTGATCGCAATTCCTACCTTCGTCCTCGGTTTTGTGTTGCAGTTCGTTGTGGGTGTGAAGCTTGAGTGGGCCAAGCCAACGGTGTCCGGTGGAGCAACGTGGGGCGAACTCATTCTTCCCGCCGTGGTACTTGGTCTAGTCTCCTTCGCCTATGTCCTGCGTCTGACCCGTACCTCGATTATCGAGAACAAACACGCGGACTACGTCCGCACCGCAACAGCCAAGGGACTAAGCCGCGGACGTGTAATTAACGTACACATCCTGCGAAACTCGCTGATTCCGGTCGTCACCTTCTTGGGTGCCGACTTGGGATCGCTCATGGGTGGCGCGATTGTGACCGAGGGTATCTTCAACGTTCCCGGAGTCGGTAACCTGCTGTACCGCGCAATCCTGAAGGGTGAAACCCCCACGGTGGTCGCAGTGGTCGGTGTGCTCGTGATCGTCTTCGTGCTCGCCAACCTCATCGTAGACATGCTTTACGCCCTGCTTGACCCAAGGATCCGTTATGCCTGAGAACCAGAATCAAAATCCTGAGGCCGGATTGCCTATCAGCAAGATCCGTGCCGGAAAAGTTTCTAAATACGCTATTCCGCACTTCGTTGCACCACTTGATGAGACGCCGCTACACGGTGTCGATGCGGTCAAGGAAACCGGTAAGCCACTATCCATGTGGGCAGAAGCCTGGCGTTCGCTACGCAAACGCCCGCTGTTTATCATTTCCGCCGTGTTAATTGTTTTGGTGGTCGTTATTGCGGCGATTCCTGGGGTATTCTCATCGGCTGATCCGCGATTCTGTGACCTTCAATTTTCTAATGAAGGCGCAAGCGCCGGCCACCCGATGGGTTATAACTTCCAAGGTTGCGACGTCTACGCACGTGCCATCCACGGAACGCGCGCCTCGCTGATGGTCGGTATTTTCACCACGCTTTTTGTGGTTCTGCTCGGTGGCACCATCGGCGCCCTCGCCGGATTCTACGGTGGCTGGTTGGATACTATTCTCGCTCGTCTAGGTGACATCTTCTTTGCACTTCCAATGGTGCTTGGAGCCATCATTGTGATGCAGCTTCCCGCATTCCGCGACAATAAAAGTGTATGGACAGTTATCATCACGCTCTCCATTTTTGGTTGGCCGCAGGTCGCTCGTATTACTCGTGGTGCGGTGCTCGAAGCCCGCAATGCAGACTTTGTTAAGGCCTCTCGCGCTTTGGGACTGTCTCGCGGTAAATCATTGCTCAAGCACGTGATCCCGAATGCTATGGCACCGGTGATCGTGGTCGCGACCGTAAACCTTGGTGTGTACATTGTCGCCGAGGCGACGCTATCCTTCCTTGGTCTGGGACTTCCAGGCACCGTGATGAGCTGGGGTAACGATATTTCCGCGGCTAAGGATCAGCTGCGTAATAACCCGATGATGTTGATGTGGCCTGCAATGTTCTTGTCAGTCACTGTTTTGAGCTTCATTATGCTCGGCGATGCAGTGCGTGATGCGCTGGATCCTAAGTCTCGAAAGGGGAACTAACTGTGGTACAGAATTCAGAACCCAAGCCCCTGCTAGAAATCAAAGACTTGGCCATCACCTTCAGTACTCCCGATGGTCCCGTTAACGCCGTGCGCAACGCCAACTTGACGGTGATGCCCGGCGAGACTGTGGCCATTGTGGGCGAATCTGGCTCGGGCAAGTCCACTACCGCGCTGGCGGCCATCGGCCTCTTGCCAAGCAACGGCGAAGTCTCCGCTGGCCAGATTCTTTTTGATGGCGAGGATATTTCCAAAGCCAGCGAAAAGCGGTTTGTTGAGTTGCGCGGTAACCACATCGGCATGGTCCCTCAGGACCCGATGAGCAACTTAAATCCTGTGTGGAAAATTGGTTTCCAGGTCAAGGAGACTTTGAAAGCCAATGGACTGGCTGGAAACAATCCCAAGCAGCGCGTAGCGCAGGTCTTGGCTGATGCTGGCCTGCCTGATCCGGAAACTCGGATGAATCAGTACCCGCACGAGTTCTCTGGCGGTATGCGACAGCGTGCGCTGATTGCTATCGGTTTGGCCTGTCGTCCACGCCTGCTGATCGCTGATGAGCCCACCAGCGCGTTGGATGTGACGGTGCAGCAGCAGATCCTGGATCACTTGGACACCATGACCAGCGAACTGGGTACCGCCGTCCTGCTGATCACCCACGATTTGGGCTTAGCAGCAGAGCGCGCCGAGAAGGTCATCGTGATGTACAAGGGGCAGGTTGTCGAGTCGGGCCCCGCCTTGGAACTGCTACGCAACCCGCAGCATCCGTACACCAAGCGCCTGATCAACTCTGCGCCGTCGTTGGCCGCGCAGCGTGGTGACAAGCATGAGATGGCAGTGGACGAAGTAGTGGCGGAAAAGTCCGAACCGCTATTGAAGATCTCGAATTTGACGAAGGTCTTCGACATTCGTAAGGGCTTCGGGCGTAAGGATAAGTTCACCGCGGTGGACAAGGTATCCTTCGAGATTCCCAAGGGCACGACGACCGCAGTGGTCGGCGAGTCCGGTTCGGGCAAGTCGACTATTGCCCAGATGGTGCTGAACCTGCTGGATGCAACTTCCGGAGACATCGTCTTCGACGGGCAAGCTATCGGCAAGCTCAGCGAACGCGAACTGTTTAAGTACCGACGTCGTGTGCAACCTATCTTCCAGGACCCATATGGTTCCTTGGATCCGATGTACTCGATTTACCGCACCATCGAGGAGCCACTGCGTATCCACGGTATCGGAAATCAGGGATCACGGGAGAAGAAGGTCAAGGAACTGCTGGATCAGGTATCCATGCCGGCCTCGACCATGCACCGCTTCCCGAACGAGCTCTCAGGCGGTCAGCGACAGCGTATTGCAATCGCGCGAGCGTTAGCTCTTCAGCCTGAAATGATCGTCTGTGATGAGGCAGTCTCGGCGTTGGACGTGTTGGTTCAAGCTCAGGTATTGGAGCTGCTCGATGAGCTTCAGCGTGAGCTGGGGCTAACCTACCTGTTCATCACTCACGACTTGGCTGTTGTGCGCCAGATCGCAGACAACGTCTGTGTGATGGAGCATGGGCAGCTTGTGGAGCAGGGAACGGTGGATGAGATTTTCGATAATGCGAAGAGTGATTACACCCGAAACCTGCTGTCGGCCATCCCAGGTGCCAGCTTAATTTAAGTATTCTACGGCTTTTTGCCGCCAACTCAGGGCAGTGATTCCTTCATAGAGTCACTGCCCTGAGTGCGTTAAAAAGTGACTTATTCAAGAAATGTTTCAGTTTTTTCAGATCTGAAATAAATGTTGCAAAAACGTTATAAACGCGTTTGACAGACACCGGGGCCAACCACCGCTTCTGATTGAAAAAACCCAATGTGAAAGAAATCCTTGAAATCTCGGGGGACGTGAGCAGGATCGCTAAACTCGCCGGTAACAAGCGGACCGTGAATCGAAAGTTTTGGAAGCGTTCCTTAGAGATATGAAGCGCATCTTTCTATATCCAAGATGACAAAAGCCAGTTAGTCTATTGCTCAATGGTTCCATCGTGTGATGTGTTCCACAGTGGACCGCATGGTTCAGAACTCGTATCGTTCATATTCTCAAGGAGGCGAAATGCGATTCCAACGTGTTTCGAAGGCAGTAGTAGTAGGTGCTGCAATGGCTTTGGCCCTGTCGGCATGTGCACCAGGCGGCAGCGGCACCGATCCGAAAGCTTCGGAGTCCGGCGCTGAAGGCGGCAACGGCTCGGCCGAGGTAACCAACAGTGGTCTCGCAGATCTCGGTGACATCACCACGAAGGACGACACCATTGCCGTCTCTGTGGGCGCCCCAGAATTCATCAGCTACAACGGGTTCACCCCGAACACCTACTCGACCTACAACTCCGCCATCACGGACCGCATGTTCGCAGGCTTCTCGTACTTCGGTACTGACGGAGCACTGTACCCGAACGAAGATCTCGGCTCCTACGAGAAGATCAGCGACGATCCGCTGACGATCAAGTACACCATCAGTGAAAACGCCAAATGGTCAGATGGCACCCCAATCACCGTGGCAGACTCGGTCTTGGCCTGGGGTGTACAGAACTTGAACCTCAACGAGGGTTCCAAGGAAAAGCCACTTTTCAACTCGGTCTCCGTTGACCTCGGTGACACCGTGCCAAAGGGCCCACAGGGTGACGTTGCCGGCAAGGAATTCACCGTTGAATTCTCGGATCCGGACCCGGACTGGGCTCTGCAGTCCTGGATGTTGCAGCCGGCACACGTGGTTGCCAAGGAAGCTGGCATGAGCACCGAAGAACTGGCCAACGCCATTCTCGCTGGTGAATCAGACAAGCTGAAGAAGGCCGCGAAGTTCTGGAACGAAGGCTGGACCACTAACCCGGGCACCCTTCCAAAGGAAGAAATCATGCCTGTCTCCGGGCCGTACAAGCTCGGCTCCTGGAAGGCCGGAGAATCGGTCACCCTGGTAGCGAACGAGGACTACTACGGAGCTCCTGCCGCCACCAAACAACTGAACTTCCGCTTCGTTGAGGACGCAGCCATGGTTCAGGCTCTGCAGAACAAGGACATCGACGTCATCGGCCCACAGCCAACGGTTGATACCTTGGCTCAGCTTAAAGCCCTAGGCGATCAGGTGAACATCCAGCAGGGTGACACCCTGACCTGGGAGCACCTGGACTTCAACTTCCGCGGCAAGAATGCCTTCAAGAACCTGGAATTGCGCAAGGCCTTCGCCATGTGTGTTCCACGTCAGAACATCGTTGACAACTTGGTCAAGCCACTGAACCCAGAAGCAGTGGTCATGAATGCTCGCGAAGTATTCCCATTCCAGGACAACTACGAAGATGTTGTCTCAGCTTCATATGATGGACGCTACGATCAGGTCGACCTCGAAGGCGCGAAGAAGATCCTCGAAGCCGAGGACGCCGTGGGCACCACGGTGCGCATTGGTTACTCAGCACCAAACGAGCGTCGCACCAACGAAGTTGCTGCCATCAAGTCCTCCTGTGATGAGGCCGGATTCAAGGTGGAAGATGCCGGAGATCCGAAGTTCTTCGCACCGGGCGGAACCCAGGAACGCGGCGACTACGACGTAGCACTGTTCGCTTGGGCCGGTTCGGGCCAGATTTCTTCGGGCCAGAACATCTACGCCACCGGCAAGCCACAGAACTACGGACAGTACTCCAACGAGCAGGTGGACGCCGAATGGGAGACCCTGGCAAGGTCGCTGGATCCAGCGGTACACCAGGAGCAGATCAAGAAGATTGAGAAGCTCTTGTGGGATGACCTGTACGGCATCCCAGTATTCGCCCACCCGGGCTTGAGCGCTTCGGGAGCAGATATTCAGAATGTCCGCCACACCGCGACCCAGAATGGAATCGTCTGGAACGCCGAGCAGTGGGTACGTGCAGAGTAGCTGCCATTAGGCACTGAGCTCAGACACCGTGAGTGAACGACTGCGGGGCCCGATAGACCGTCGGGCCCCGCAGTGTGTCCACCACATCCCCACAATGATTCGTTGACGCCACCACCCAAGGTAAGCGAATCGTCCGGTGAGAAACGAAAGTAGGACATAAACGCCGTGTTGAAATTCATCGCCAAACGACTTGGATCGGCCATCGGTGTGCTCTTTGCAGCTTCGCTGCTGCTGTACATCCTGGTCATTAATTCGGGTGACCCGCTGAAAGACCTGCGTGAAAGTAACGCAGATAACCGCGAATACCTGATGGCACAACGTATCGAATACATGGAGCTAGATCAGCCCTGGTACCTTCGCTACTGGGACTGGCTGACCGGCGTTTCCAAGTGCTTCGTTGGACAGTGCGACTTAGGCCGTAATATCAACGGCGTGGAAGTCTCGGGACTCCTTGCCAACGCTGCCGCCTCGACCTTGCGCCTGGTGCTCATCGCCACGGTGATCGCCGCAATCCTCGGTATCGCCATCGGTGTGCTCACCGCGGTGCGTCAATACTCCGGCCTTGACTACATCGTCACCTTCCTGACCTTCCTCTTCTTCTCACTTCCAGTCTTCTGGGCAGCTGTATTGCTGAAGGAATACCTGGCCATTGGATTTAATGACTGGATAGCCTCGCCAGACATATCCTTGGGTACCTCCATACTCATCGGCATAGTCTTGGGCCTGATTATGCAGATGTTCTTAGCCGGCTCGCTCAAACGTCGTGCTCTGACCTTCGTCGCTGTAGCGATCTTTGTGCCCTTGGTACTGCAATACTCGCTCTGGCTGAACTTCTACCGTTTCCCGCAAATGGGCCCAGCAATCGTGGTCGTCTTGACCTTGCTGGTGGCACTATCCGCCACCTCGATGACGGCTGGCCTGAAGGAAAAACGTGTACTTTATCCGGCGCTGATCACCGTGGTGCTCGTGCTTGCCGCCTACTACGCGACCTTCTACCTGATGTCCGAACCGAACACCTGGATCCTCTTGGGCGGGCTGATCCTCGCCGTAGCGATCCCGGCGCTTGTTGGACGCCTTATGGGTGGACGACTTCGTAAGAACGCGGCCAGCGTAGCAATGGTGACAGGTTTTGTCGGCGCCGCGCTCACCGTTATCGACCACATATTCCGTGCTTGGCCGGGCTTCTTGGACAACAAGGGCCGCCCAATTTCCACTATTGGTTCCTCTACCGCGAACTTTGAGGGCGGTTATTGGGATCACTTCTTGGATAACGGCACCCAGTTGCTGCTGCCCACCATTTTGTTGGCAATCATTTCGCTGGCAAGCTACTCGCGCTACACCCGCTCTTCAATGCTGGAAGTACAGCAGCAGGATTACATTCGTACCGCCCGCTCTAAGGGACTAAGCGAACGTACGGTGATTTTCCGTCACGCATTCCGCAACGCGATGATCCCTATCGCCACCATCGCGGCCTTCGACTTCGCAGGGCTCATCGGTGGTGCGGTGATTACCGAGCGCGTCTTCGGTTGGAAGGGCATGGGCGAAATGTTCGCCACCGGCCTGGACCATGTGGACGCCAACCCGGTAATGGCCTTCTTCTTGGTCACCGGTACCGCAGCGATCATTTTCAACCTGCTGGCAGACATTGTCTACGCCATGCTCGACCCACGCATTCGCGTCTAGGCGGCCATGACAATCATCAGCAATCGTGTCTGGGACATTAAGGACAAACGATGAGTAACACCAACGACAATCTGCCGCAGAACCTCACCTCCGTAGCCGAGGTAGAGGACGCGAAGCTGGCTCGCCAGTCCGAAGATTCAAAGAGCCAAGGCCGCATCGTCATTGGACGGTTCGTCAAGCATAAGCTCGCCATGACCTCCAGCGTGATCCTAGTTTTTATCACCATCTTTGCTTTCAGCTCCGTAGGGTGGGGAGTAATCCCCGGATGGTGGGACAAGTCTTATCTAGACGCTGGTGCAGTAATCAATGGTGGCAAGCCAACGCTTAGCCTGGTGCCTACCTGGTTAGGTGGCGAAGGAATCCGCTGGGGAGAAAATCCCTTCGGCCAGGATTCCATTGGCAAAGATTACTTTGCACTGGTGATGACAGGAACACAGAAGTCCATCATCATCGGCGTGGTAGTCGGATTGGTCTCCACATTCCTCGGTGCAGTCATCGGCGCGGTTGCCGGTTACTTCCGCGGCTGGGTTGATGAAGTACTGATGCGCATCACCGATCTGTTCATCGTGATCCCACTGTTGGTGCTGGCCGCTGTGTTGGGCCAGATCGCCGGTGCGAGCTCAGGCTCTATTATCACCTTGGCCTTCGTTTTGGGTCTGGTCACCTGGACGGGCTTGGCCCGTCTGGTTCGCGGTGAGATCCTCTCGCTACGTGAACGCGAATACGTGGCGGCAGCCCAAGCCATGGGTTCCAAGACCTCGCGTGTGATCTTCAAACACTTGCTGCCAAACACCATCGGTGTGATCGTGGTCAACGCGACCTTCGCGATCGCCGGCGCGATCCTGCTGGAATCCTCGCTGTCCTACCTAGGCTTCGGTGTCCAGCCACCGGAATCCTCACTGGGTCTACTGATCAGCCAGTACCAGAATGCGTTCACCTCTCGTCCGTGGCTCTTCTGGTGGCCAGGCATGATTATCGTTGCCATCGCGCTGAGCGTGAACTTCCTCGGCGATGGCCTGCGAGATGCTTTTGACCCACGCCACACTGGCAAGAAGCGCCGCCGCCGAGCTGGGCTCTTCGCCCTGCCAACTCGTAAGGAGAAGCCATGAGCACCGAAGCAGCAGAAAATTATGCACTGAGCTTCACCGACCTGAAGGTCACCTTTGAAACCGCCGGACCTGACGTACACGCGGTGAAGGGTTTGTCCCTAGCTGTACGCCCCGGCGAAGTTGTTGCCTTGGTGGGCGAGTCCGGTTCGGGTAAGTCCGTCACCTCCACCGCCGCCATGGGATTGCTTCCGGAGAACGCGTACATCACTGGCGAAGCCAGAGTTGGAAACGTAAACGTGGTGGGCCTGGACCAAGGCAAGATGCGCAAGATGCGTGCTACCGACATCGCCATGGTGTTCCAAGAACCTATGACGGCATTGAACCCGGTGCTGACCATTGAACGCCAGCTCACCGAAGCACTAGAACTGCATGACGTGGCATACGGTAAGGAAGCTACCGACAGGGCAATCGAGCTGCTCACCCTGGTAGGCATCCCAGATCCAGCCAAACGTATTAAGCAGTACCCACACCAGTTCTCTGGTGGTCAGCGTCAGCGCATCGTGATCGCCATGGCGATCTCCTGTGATCCGAAGGTGATTATCGCCGATGAGCCAACCACCGCGTTGGACGTCACCGTGCAGGCAGAAATTCTTGACCTGCTGCGTGAGCTCAAAGACCGACTGAACACTGGTATCTTGCTGATTACCCACAATATGGGTGTCGTGGCAGATATGGCAGACCAAGTTGCGGTGATGTTCCAAGGCAACTTGGTGGAAACCGGCGACGTTCAGCAAGTCTTGCTCCACCCGCAACACGAGTACACTCAGCGCTTGCTTTCCTCGGTACCCCGGCTTTCTCCGGTGATCATCGATGAGAACGCCCCACGCAGTGAGCCGACCGTCCCGGCGGAACGCGAGCTGGTGCTGGAAGCCAAAGATCTGGTGTTGGAATACAACATGCGTGGCAAGATCTTCCGTGCGGTGGAAAACGTCAGCTTCGACGTCGCTAAGGGCGAGGTACTGGGTATCGTGGGCGAGTCCGGCTCGGGTAAGTCGACCATTGCTAAGGCAGTACTCGGACTGCTTCCGGTGGCCGCAGGCACGCTGGCGGTCAAGGGACATAACCTGCCTAAGCTATCGACACGTCAGGCACGTGCTGTGCGTAAGGACATCGGTGTGATCTTCCAGGATCCTGCCGCGTCATTAAATCCGCGTTTCCCGATTGGTGACTGCATTACCGAACCCATGGTGGTGCACAAGGTCGGAAACAAGGCCTCTCGGACCAAGCGTGCCTTGGAGCTGCTGGATGCGGTCAAGCTGCCACGCAACGTGATCAACCGTTACCCACATGAGCTTTCCGGCGGTCAGCGCCAGCGTATTTGTATCGCTCGTGCGCTAACCATGAATCCAGAATTGCTAATCGCTGACGAGCCAACCAGTGCCTTGGACGTATCTGTTCAAGCAGTCGTCTTGGAGATGCTCCAAGATTTGCAGCGCGACTTCAATTTTGCGTGCCTCTTCGTCAGCCATGATCTGGCCGTGGTGGATATGCTCGCCGATTCAGTGGTCGTCATGCAAAACGGCAAGGCCGTAGAGCAAGGGCGTGTTGATACCGTATTGCACGCACCTACCCACGATTACACTCGTCGCTTGTTGGCCGCCGCTCCGGTGCCAGACCCGATCGAGCAGGCCGTACGTCGTGATGCATGGAGAATTTTGAACAGCACTAAGTAGCCGAAGAGCTGTGCGTGGATAAGGGGCTGGTTTGCCGAGGCATTACTCGACAAGCCAGTCCCTTTCGTATTTGTCTCTGTCTGCCTAGAGTTGAAGCAGAATTCGCTGGCCACTGGCTAAATACTGGAGTGAGGTTGTTTGGCCTGTAAACGTGTCGAGTGTTCCCGACGGATCATTGGCCGAAGCTTTTACCAAAGAGCATCATGATATTGATGCGGCGATTGAGAACTACCTGGCTTCGACTCATGAGGGCCCAGAACAGCGGGCCAAGATGTTGCTGGAAGCAGTCAGCGCGTTGCGACGACATATTTATCTTGAAGAAGAGGTAGTGTTTCCCGACCTACCTCGCGCCACGCTTATGATGCCGTTGATGGTGATGCACCGGGAACACGGTGAACTGTGGCGCCGGATGGACGCCCTAGAAGAATCATTGCAAAGCGGAAGTGCCGATGAACAGTTGATGGCGGACTGTCAAGAATTGTTGTCCTTGTTGGACAACCATAATTCTAAAGAAGAGCCGATCATCTATCCGCAGATGGATACCGCGCTCAGTGTGCAGGAGCAACAAAAGGTTGCCCATCTTTAGCTGGGGGAGCGCTTCCCGAAGGCTGGGTCTGTCAAGACGCCTAATACGGTTTGCTCGCCACTAGAACAGTGGATTTTGGGGATTTGTATTGATTCTCATCGTCGCGTGAGAGTAGTGCTGTGTGCGTAGCCGTTTGTTCTTGATTTTAGAGGACTAAGGAGCAACTCCCTAGGCCTGGAGGAATGCGATGTACAGACGGCTAATGCCTTGCACCGAGCACCAGAGCATTGTGGGCGATGAACGGGCTGCTCGTTTCCCTGAAGCAGCTTAAAAGCTAGCCGTGGTTCACTCGTCATTGAGTGAACCACGGCTAGTTTGAAAGCTCCGAAAATTAGTCGTTGAGTTCTAAAACGATCTCGGTGACAACTGCGGCGCGTGCGTTGGAGAAGATCTGCTCCGTGCCAACCTGCTTAAATCCGCGACGCTCCAAGACCTTCAGCGAACCAAGATTGTCCTGGACAACGTGAGCGGTCAACGGACGCTTGGTGAACTCTGCCAAGAAGGCGTCTACCGCGCTGGTGGTGATTCCCTTACCCCAGAACTTGGTGGAGGTCCAGAAATTGATTTCTGGCTTCGCGCCATCAAAAACCAAGATTGATCCGGCAACTTCACCCTCGTGCTCGATGGTGCGAACCAGCACCGATTCGTCGTTGAGGATGGAGCTCCAGTGGTGATCAAATACCGCACGATCTGACGGATTACGCGCCTGGTATGCGGCCATGAGGTTCGCCTCGGGCTCTTGCTGATGAGCAAAGAAGGCGTCCAAGTCGGAAGGGCGGACTTCACGTAGTTGCACGATAAAGACCTTTCTTTCGTGAGGTGGTACGCGCCCGATTGAACGCGCCCAAAGATGTGTGGGACTTAGGTTCTAGACTACCGGGGATGTTAGTGCCGCGAGTGCCATATTGGACAGTAACGGTTTTAACCCTGATTTTTTGGTACGTGGTGAGTGTGCGGAGTGCGCCGTCGAGTTCAGCAACCCGAAGACCGCATGAGCCCTGAATCGGTGCGATTGCGGACTGCCGGTGGGGTGCATTTTGGCCAGCTGCTCGGTCCATAAAGAGATATAACTATTTTGAAGTTTACGAACTAAAGCGAGTTCCGACTTTGGTAATGCCTTCAAATCTCGGTCCTGGACCTGAAGGATATCGGGCCGAGAAAGTGAAAAATCGGTGTGAAAATCTACTAAACGTGACAAGACCTGAAATGGATCCCCACCGTTTTCAGCAGCTTCCAGCCCGCCGGCGTAGATATCTTTCGACATGTCCACGAGCAAAGCAATAAGCAAAGCCTGCTTACCTGCGAAATGCCGATACACAGCAGGGCCCGAAATACCGCAGGCGGCACCTAGATCTTCTAGGGACACTCCTGAATATCCGTGCAACGCAAAGAGCCGGGTAGCTTCACGCAACAACGCGTCACGGCGTTCTGCCTTGGCGCGCTCGCGATCTGTTGGCTCAGTGAGAGATTGATATCTGCTCAATGCATTTACTCCTTAGAAACCCCGCCCACAACTGGACAACTATGATCTACGCCACTAATGTCAAAATGTAGGTAGAAAACACAGTTAATAAGAATTAACCATACGCGCCGGACTGTCAGCTTCCAAGGTATTGCGTCCGCGTTCCGTATAACCCGTCACCGCAGACGACATCACAAGGGTCGCCTCGGTGAGGACAACCTCGAAAGAAGAGAGTGCCCGTGATTGATCTCGAACTCGACGAACTGTACCAAGACCTGGTCGATGTCGTGCGTGAATTTGCCCAGCAAGTCGTTGCTCCTGTCAGTGCCAAGCACGACGCGGAACATAGCTTCCCCTATGACGTGGTCGCACAAATGGGTGAATTGGGGCTATTTGGCCTTCCGATCTCCGAAGAATACGGTGGCTCCGGTGGCGACTACTTCGCTCTAGCCTTAGCACTAGAGGAACTAGGCCGAGTCGATCAATCAGTCGCCATCACCCTCGAAGCAGGTGTGTCCCTCGGTGCTATGCCGATTTTCCGATTTGGCAATGAAGAACAAAAACAGCTTTGGCTACCAGATCTAGCAGCTGGCAAAAAACTCGCAGGTTTCGGCCTAACCGAGCCAGGCGCCGGTTCTGATGCTTCGGCTTCACGGACCAGAGCCAAGGTTGAGGATGGCCAATGGGTTATCGACGGTTCGAAGGAGTTCATCACGAACTCCGGGACAGATATCACCTCTCTGGTCACAGTCAGCGCGGTGACTGGGGTGAACGAATCCACCGGGAAAAAAGAAATCTCCACAATCATCGTTCCCAGCGGAACCGAAGGATTTACCGTGGAGCCTGCCTATAACAAGGTCGGTTGGCACGCCAGTGACACCCACCCGCTCAGCTTTAATGGTGCCCGGGTGCCGGAAGAAAATCTGCTGGGGGAGCGCGGGCGTGGCTACGCTTACTTCCTGGAGATCCTTGATGAGGGCCGCATCGCCATCGCAGCTCTGGCAACCGGCGCTGCACAGGGATGCCTTGATGAGGCCGTAAACTACGCGAAGACCCGCCAGAGCTTCGGCGCGGCCATTGGTAAAAATCAGGGGATCTCCTTCATGATTGCCCGCATGGCATCACGGGTACACACTTCACGTCTGGCCTACTACGCGGCTGCGGCGAAAATGCTGGCAGGCAAAGACTTCAAGATCGAAGCCGCACACGCAAAACTCGTGGCCAGCGAGGCCGCGATGGACAACGCGCGAGACGCGACCCAGATCTTCGGCGGTTACGGATTCATCAACGAATCCTTGGTGGCACGCCATTACCGAGACTCGAAGATCTTGGAGATCGGTGAAGGCACCACCCAGGTGCAATTGATGCTGATTGCCCGCAGCCTCGGACTGTAAAAGTATCCCAGTACTCGGGCCGGTGAACAACGCTTATCCGCGGTTGTTCACCGGCCCGAACTGTTTTTTGATGCTCCAATGGATTGGCACTTTGGGACCTCACAGTTATAGCGCCCATAATGGATTGGGTGAGCACCCAATCTTCTTTTAAAACTGCGGATGGTCCCCGCCGTGTCACACTGATCGGTTCTACCGGGTCAATTGGTACTCAGGGCCTAGACGTCATCAAGAATGCGCCAGAACAATTTAGCGTGACAGCACTTAGCGGCGGCTACAACCTGGCACTGTTGGCCGAGCAAGCAGTCACGTTCCGCCCGGAGGTGGTTGGCGCCGCAGTGGATAATGTTGACGAACTGGCTACCGCGATTTCTTCAGCCGCGCGAGAGGCAGGAGTGACCGGCTATGCGCCACAGCTGCTCAGTGGGGCCGATGCCGCGACGCAAATAGCTGGATACAGCGAAGCCGACGTAGTTCTCAACGGTATTACCGGAGCGATTGGGTTAGAACCAACCATCGCTGCGCTCAAGGCCGGACACCTCCTGGCGCTGGCTAATAAAGAGTCGCTGATTATCGGTGGACAGGTAGTTAAGCAGATCGCAGCGCCCGGACAGATTTCTCCGGTCGACTCTGAACACTCCGCGCTGGCGCAGGCGCTGCGTTCCGGGACCCCAGAAGAAGTTTCCAAATTGATTGTCACCGCTTCCGGTGGACCCTTCTTCGGATATAGCTATGAACAACTCCGTGAGGTGAGCCCAGCACAAGCATTGGCGCACCCAACATGGGATATGGGACGCATGGTGACCACGAATTCGGCGACCATGGTCAACAAGGCATTGGAAGTTATCGAAGCCCACCTGCTCTTTGATGTGCCACTAGAGCGCATCGAACCCTTAGTTCACCGCCAATCTATTGTGCATTCAATGGTTGAGTTCATCGACGGTTCGGTGATCGCGCAAGCTTCTCCGCCGGATATGCGTCTGGCAATTGCGCTGGGCATCAATTGGCCACACCGAGTCGCTGGCGCCGCAAAACCCTGCGATTTTTCCACCGCGTCCTCATGGACCTTTGAGCCATTGGACGAGTCGGTATTTACCGCGGTGAAGTTGGCGAAACAGGCAGCTGCTGCCTCCGGGACCCACATGGCTGTGTACAACGCGGCAAATGAAGTCGCCGTTGAAGCTTTCCACGAAGGCCGGATTCGTTTCACGGATATCGTTGAAACCATTAACCGCGTGCTTGACGCATATACGCCTGTTAATGCGGAGCTTTCGGCTGAAGTAGTTCTCCAGACAGATCAGTGGGCGCGCGCCCACGCCACCGCGTTGCTGAAGGAAAAAGCATGAACGTACTAATGTTCCTTGGCGGCGTGCTCTTCATGGTCGTTGTCATTGCCATATCTATTGCTTTGCACGAGGTGGGCCACCTGATTCCCGCCAAGAAATTTGGATTGCGTGTTCCGCAATACATGATTGGATTCGGCAAAACGATCTTTTCGTTCAAGCGTGGAGAAACCGAATACGGGCTCAAAGCACTGCCCCTAGGTGGCTACATCTCCATGGTGGGTATGTATCCGCCACGTCCGGTTGCTGAAGCCGGTCAGCAGAAGAAACCAGGATTCTTTAACAAGATCTTTGGCCAGATGGTGGATGACGCCCGCTCACAAGCCAACGAGAATGTGGAAAGTAGCGACGAAGGGCGATTGTTCTACCAGCTGCCCATTTACAAGCGCGTTATTATTATGCTCGGTGGCCCGTTCGTAAACCTGTTGCTAGGATTTTTGCTTATTGGTGTGGTGATTACCGGATTTGGTGTTCCCACCACAACCACTACAGTTTCCGAGGTGTACCAGTGTATTGCAAGCGCAGAAAATGTGGATGCGACCGAATGCACGGCTAAAGACACTGAGGCTCCCGCCTACGCCGCAGGCCTGCTTCCGGGGGATACCATCACCTCGGTAAATGGCACCGCGGTGGCAAACGATGCGTGGTACGAGCTCACCGGAGTGATTCGCGATCATCCTGGTCAGAGCATCAGCCTGGCCTATACCCGTGGGGGAGTGGAACATCAGACCACACTCAAGCCACATTTGACCGAACGCCCGGTGCTAGATGACCAGGGTTACCCGGTTACTGATGAAAATGGAACCACGAAAACTGCACAGGTCGGCTTCGTGGGAATGAGCTCGCAGGTTGAGAATATAGCCCAACCAGTCACCGAAGTTCCTAGCGTGGTGGGAAACCAGTTGCTGACCATTGGCAACGTCATCCTGCACCTGCCTCAGCGCATGGTTGATGTCGCACAGGCTGCCTTTGGTACCGAAGAACGCGACCCGAATGGTCCGGTATCCATCGTGGGGGTGGGCCGCATCGCCGGAGAAATCAACGCTCACGAAGGAATCGCGGTTGGGGACAAGGTTGCTTCGCTGCTTTCCCTCGCCGGCGGCTTGAACCTTGCCTTGTTCGCTTTCAACCTGATTCCCCTTCTGCCGCTAGATGGTGGGCATGTGATTGGTGCATTGTATGAAGGATTGAAACGGACCGTGGCACGAATCTTCGGCCGTAAAAATGTGGCCCCGGTGGATACCATCAAACTTCTGCCGCTGACATATGTCGTGGCCGCCGCCATGCTGCTGATGGGTGGCCTCTTAATATACGCAGACATCTTCAAGCCAATCAGCATCTTCTAGCACCTAGGGAATTAAGCTGTAGCTATGACTGTTTTTGCTGTTGAATACGCGTATGCGCAGGACTCCACGGAATTGCGCAACGAACACCGTCCGGCGCATCGCGCTTTCCTCTCCGAGTATTTAGACGAAGGTGAAGTTCGTCTGTTGGCTTCGGGTCCCACCCCGGTGCTTGACGGCGCATTGCTGATTTTTGCCGCGACGAGTGAAGCGGTACTGAGCGAAGTGCTGGACAACGATCCATTTAAGAAGGTCGGCGGTCTGGGAAAGACCACCATCACCGAATGGAACCCGGTAATTGGCATGCTCTCCGCATTTGCTTCCTAGCTCAGGTTTTTACCAACCCCCACGATGGCACTGAACTGCATCGTGGAGGTTTGTGTCTGTGGCTGCTTGCACAAATTGTTGGTCATCTTCGCACCACTTACACCGGGTTAGTGTTTTATGTCACGCGAGGCGACGGAATTGATTTATCGAAACACTCGTTGGAGTAGATGAAGCGTCAGCTTTATTTACTTTTCGATTCGCTAAATAGGAGCAACATAATATGGCTACTAAGGTCCTTACCCTGGTCGGTTCCCTTCGTGCAGGTTCAACAAATCAGCAGCTTGCTGAAGCAACCGTGTTGAACTCACCAGAAGGCGTTGAAGTCAGCGTTTACTCGGGCCTTGAAAGCCTTCCGTTTTACAACGAAGACCACGATGTTGAGGGTGCTGTGCCAGCAGCTGCTCAGGCGCTTCGCGCTGCAGCCGGTGAAGCAGACGCGCTCTTGCTGATTTCCCCTGAATACAACGGCACCATGCCAGCGGTACTAAAGAACGCCATCGATTGGCTGTCCCGTCCCTTCGGCACTGGTGCTGTGAAGGACAAGCCATCTGCGGTCATTGGTACCGCTTTCGGCCAGTACGGCGGCGTATGGGCTCAGGATGAGGCTCGCAAGGCACTGACCATCGCCGGAGCAAACGTTTTGGAAGACGTAAAACTTTCCATCCCTAACTCTGTTGTTCGTTTTGCTGAACTTCACCCGAAGGATGACGCCGAAGTTGTTGGGCAGGTTGCCGAAGTACTGGCAAACATTCGCACGGTAGCCGAAGCTAACTAAGTTTTTATTCGTGAATTTGCGAGAAAAGCCACGGCCTCGTCGTGGCTTTTCTCGCATCCTTACCACTAGCACGCCAGACGGTGCGATACTTGGTATAGAAAAACCTACAATCACTTCGGAGGCATCCATTGACGTCGGTCAAACTCGGCATGCCGGCGGCACCACCGCCGGTAATTACTCCACGTCGTAAGACTCGTCAGTTTAATGTCGGCAGTGTGGGCATCGGTTCGAACTCGCCCATCAGCGTACAGACGATGACTACCACCAAGACTTATGACATCAACGCAACTTTGCAGCAGATCGCCGAGGTGACGGCCGCCGGTTGCGATATCGTGCGCATCGCATGCCCGACCGATAAAGATGCTGAGGCGTTGCCGATTATTGCGATGAAATCGCAGATCCCGGTCATTGCTGACATCCACTTCCAGCCGAAGTATGTTTTTGCTGCGATCGAGGCTGGCTGCGGAGCTGTTCGTGTAAACCCAGGCAACATTCGCAAGTTTGATGACCAGGTCAAAGAAATCGCAGCTGCTGCGAAAGATCACGGTACCTCGATCCGTATCGGTGTCAACGGTGGATCGCTGCACCCGAAACTGCTGAAAAAGTATGGCAAGGCGACCCCAGAAGCATTGGTCGAATCAGCCATTTGGGAAGCTTCCCTCTTTGAAGAGCATGGGTTCCACGACTTTAAGATTTCGGTCAAGCACAGCGATCCGGTCATCATGGTTCGTGCCTACGAGCTTTTGGCTGAATCTGGAGATTGGCCCTTGCACCTAGGTGTGACCGAAGCAGGTCCTACCTTCCAAGGAACTATCAAGTCGTCTGTGGCCTTCGGTTCCTTGCTCTCGCGTGGCATTGGTGACACTATTCGTGTCTCGCTCTCGGCCCCTCCGGTCGAAGAGGTCAAGGTGGGCAACCAAATTCTTGAATCGTTGAACTTGCGTCCCCGTAAGCTCGACATTGTTTCCTGCCCATCGTGTGGTCGTGCACAGGTCGACGTTTACACGTTGGCTGAAAAGGTCACCGCTGGCCTAGAGGGTATGAAGGCTCCCTTGCGCGTTGCAGTGATGGGTTGTGTTGTCAACGGCCCAGGCGAGGCTCGTGACGCTGACCTTGGAGTTGCTTCCGGTAACGGTAAGGGACAGATCTTCGTCAAGGGCGAGGTCATCAAGACCGTCCCCGAAGACCAGATTGTCGAAACTCTCATTGAAGAGGCTAATCGTTTAGCTGAACAGATGGATCTGGACAATGACGAGAATCCTACCTCGGGTTCTCCCGTGGTCTCCGTCAGCTAGACAGAGCCCACCGGGGGAAGTTCGAGTGTTGGGCCGCAGGGACACTGCGGCCCTACTCGCATTGCTTGATCAAGACCCTGTCGCCAATATCTTTACTCGTTCCCAGCTTGCTCTGCACCGTTCTGCCGTCCCAGATGGGTTCGCGCACTTGCTGGGCATTAACGGCGAGGACGGGTTGGAATCAGCCTGCTGGGTGGGTGCAAATATTGCGCCTACCGCCATGAGCAATGAACATGCTCGTGCCTACGCCCAATATGCGTTAGACACAAGACAACGCTTCGCTTCGGTGTTCGGACCAGCGCAAACCGTCTTGGCTATGCGTGAAGTGCTTGCTACCGGTCCGCAAGATTTTTTTGACGTACGAGAAAATCAACCAATGATGAGTATCCGCCGCCGTTCTGAAGCGGTGGCGATACGTTCGCTGCGTGTGGCTACTTTGCAGGACTTTGACCTCGTCTTACCGGCCAGTGCTGCCATGTTTGAAGAGGAGCTCGGATATTCTCCGTTAGAAAATGGCGGAGGGTACTACCGCAGCCGGGTACGCCAGTTGATTCGTGAAGGCCATACGCTCATCGACACTGATGAATACGGTGAGATCATCTTCAAAGCGGATCTGGGCACGGTCACCACTGCTGCAGTGCAGATTCAGGGAGTGTGGATCAGTCCCCGATATCGAGGTCAGGGCATGTCCGCTGGATATATGGCGGCCACGGTTGCTTACGCCCTACGATTTGCTCCAACTGTCAGTCTCTATGTCAACGACTTCAACCAAGCTGCTATCAGGTCCTACGAACGCGTTGGTTTTGAGCAGGTTGGAACTTTTGCAACTATCCTCTTCTAGCCCCTAAATACGGCCTTCTGTCACCTTCTATGGTCACAATCCACGATGAGTAGGCTCCCGTCTTCTAGACTCGAGGACAGTAACTATCGTGACGGGAAATTCTGTGGCTCTAGCCAGACGCACCAAACTCTACTTTGTCTCGGGGCTTTGCCTCGCCGGACTGTTGCTTAGCGGATGCAGCACACCGGCTGAACCGACCGAAGAAACTTCCGGCACCGCTTTGCAAATTAACGCAGACGAACTTGAAAATCATTTGAAGGAATTCGTCAAAGATGATTCCAAGGCAGAGGTCATTTCTGACGCGAAATTGCGGAAGAGCATCCCAGAAGCCCAAGCATGGATTGAAGGGCTGAGCGTATCGCCGAGTAAGTGCGGTGTTACCTTTGCTGCCCCGGTTACCGAACAGCTAGCAAATTCAAAAATGGCAGCGGTACAGTTTGATGACCGTTATCTAACGGTAGCCGTCTACCAAGAAGTCCAAGCACTAAAAAACCAGTGGGAAAGCGAATCGAAAGCTAGTGGTGAATGCGCTAGATACTCGGTGACCATTGATGGAAAAACACGTGCTTATCATTTGGCGAAACAGTCTTTGAAGACCAAAGCCGAGCTAAACGACGCATATGTGGTTACCAGCAGTGACGGATCGACGACGCAACAGCAGCTGGTAATCCGTGCCGCTCGTGGCAACGTCATGATTAGTTTCCAGCAGCAAACCTCGGCGAAACAGACTCAAGAACAACTTCAACATGGCGCAGAACGTATAGACGCGCTGTTTGAGCAACTCGAATAGCCTTTTATTGGCTTCACAAAATCTTGTACTTCCAGCCCGGCTGTAGCCCGTGGCACATTCTAAGGATGACCAATGACTAAACGTTCCCTATGGATACTTCCCCTGGCTGCGATGCTGGCCCTGAGCGGTTGTTCCTCAAGCGGTGGGGACGATGCGGCATCCTCCGCACCGAGCTCCCAGCCGTCGCAGCAACAAGAGCCGAAGTCAGGTAAGACGCTGTCAGCAGACCAGGTTGAGAACGTGGTCACTAAGTTGGTGGGGGATGACTCTTCAGCCCAGATCTTGGACAACGAGGTAATGAAACCCCAGTTGGAACAGGCTAAGAGCATGTCTGGTGCGAGCGGAATCAAACCTGAAAAATGTGCCAAAGAGCAGGAAAAATATAGCGTCACCGACCTGACGGGGACTGTAGCGGCTTCAGCCACAGTCCAAGGTGACGCTACCGGTAAAGTAATCCAAATTTTCTCGATTACGGATGACGCCACGCGCACAAAGATCTCAGAGGCCTTAAAGTTACCTAATATAGATGGCTGCGAAACCATCACGGTGAGTGTTTCTGGGCAGGATGTCAACGCGGACAGACAGATCCTGAAGCTTGATTCCACTGCGAATCAGTCACTGACCATGGCTACGCAGATGAAAGTCGGGGCAGATCAGCACTTGAATTCCGTCGCGGTTCAAGCCCTTGAAGGAAACAACTTCGTACTGGTGACTTTTTCTAGCGGTACTGTGGAAGCGCCATTACTTGCCGGTGAAGCAATGCAGCTAGCGGATCAAGCATTTGAGGAAATCAAAGCACTGCAATAAATGCGAAGTGCTTCTTTATTTCTAACCTATGTCCAAATGCGGAAATTGAGACAGTAACTCGGGATACGGTGTGGAGCCTGAAAAATTACTTTGGGTACTCCTACTTGCCCAGTGTGAATTTTCGGATTCCTCAAGCAAGTTCCAGAGCCTTTTTGCGTGAAGCGTTGTCGTTGTAGTGAAGTGAAGCGTTTGACGAAATCAAATCGGTGCAATAAACCCACGAATGTCTTTTATTTCTAACCAATATTCAAATACAGTGGAAGCGACAGCTACTCGACGTGAGGATTGAATCATGAAAAAACGCTCACTGTGGTTACTTCCACTTGCTGGCGCGCTCGCTCTAACGGGTTGTGCCGATGCGGGCACGGATGCTCCCGCAGCCTCGGGGGACGCCCAGGCTACACAGGAAGCCGTAGCGGCAGAACCTTTGGACGCGGCTGCAGTCAAGACGATTGTCGAAAAGCTTGTGGCTGATGAATCCGGCGCACAGGTCATCGATAGTGCCGCGATCGCTGAGTCCCTGCCTCAGGCCAAAAAACTGGTCGAGAGCATGAAGATCGAACCAGCTGAATGTGCCGATCTAGTTGTTCAGCAAAGCTCGCTAGATATCACGGGCATTAACATGGCTACGGCCATCGTTGCCGGTGAAAAGACTGGCGAATCAACCAGCTACAGCGTTGCATCCTACGAGGATGACGCTAAGCTGGCGACGGCCAAGAAGGCTGCGGAAACTAAGGATCTACAGGGGTGCGATAAGTTCTCCATGGAGATGCAGGGCATGAAGCTGAACGCTACTGCCGAAATTCTCGATGCTACTTCGGATGCGGACCTGACTGTCGCCACCAAGTCGAATATTTCGATGGATGGCAAGGAGGTTCCCATGGGCAGCCTGACGCTTCAGGGCTTCGTTGGCCCGAACATGGTTTCTGTCGCCTACTCTGGCGAGGTCGAAGACGAGAAAACCAAGCTAGATGAACTAACAAAAGAATTGAATGTGGCTGTTGCCGAGCTGAACAAGGCTCAGTAGTTACAAAAGTTCTCATGAATGCCGCTTGTGCCCGCTGAAGGGTTCAGGCGGCATTTTTGGTCTGCGGAGAACTAACTAAATAGTTGATAGCACCGGTCGCCACACAGAATCCGGGCTACAGAACGTAATTTAGAGAAAATCCTTCTCATCCAATGCGCTGCGTGACATTCTCAATAAATGACTGTGAACCGCCGCCACTCCGAAGCGACATATCAAGCAGCGCTAACTGCCGGTGAAGATCCTATGATCAAGGCGAGAGATCTCAAAGCCCTGCATCAGCGGTGGGCAGAAGGAACACAGATTCCCTCAGTGGTTCGTCCGGTGGTCGCACGTTCTTGGGGGCGGGCCGGGGCGCAGGTAAACGACATTGTTCCTTTGGCGGCAGTTGCCTTGCAGGAGCGGAGGGAATCAAACGACGAATTGAGTTCGCTAGTGGGTCTTTTTAAAGATCGGCTCCTTCCGCTTGCTACGCAGGCTGGCAATCAACTCGTGATTTCCGACAGCCAAGGATACGTGCTCTGGGTACTTGGTCCCTCGATGGTTCGTCGACGCAGCGACGGAATCGGATTTGTCGCCGGTGCAAGGTGGCGTGAAAGCGATGTGGGAACCAACGGTATTGGGGCCGCTATGGCTGAGCGGGCGCCAGTGCAAATCTTTGGGCCAGAGCATGCCCGTGAAGAACAACATTCCTGGGTGTGCACCTCGGCGCCACTGAGCAATCCAGGAAACTCTTCTCTAGTCGGTGCGGTGACCTTGGCCGGGTCATATCGGACAGCACACCCACACTCTTTGGCACTGGTTTCCTCGGTGGCGCGTGAAGCGCAATCGGTCCTACGTACCGAGCATCTGTTACGGATGCAACGTCTCGAATTAACAACTTCACTGCCAGAAACTGAATATCTGTTAGTGGATACTCAGGGCTCAGTGGCCACGTCTCGGGGCTATGACGTTGACGGAAGGATCTCGATCCCCGCCGGAATGGAGGAAGGACGACAATGGGTTGCTGGTGTTGGTGCCGTGGACGTGCAACGTATCTTGGGTGGTTGGCTGTTGCAGCGCGCACATGAAGAGATCACTCTGGAACTCAACGATTCGCTGATTCACCAGGCGGTTGTGCATAGCACCAGCGGACCAACGCGTATTGGGCTCAGTGCCAAGCATTGGCAAATTGTGCAACTTCTGGCGGCCTGTCCAACGGGTGTAAGTTCCGTGACGTTGCAGAATCTATGGCCGGCAGGCACTGCTAGCGTCACGATTCGTGCGGAACTCTCACGGTTGCGCGCTAAGCTGCCTGGGCTGATCGCCTCCAGACCTTATCGGTTGGTAGTTCCAGTAATTCGGGGGGGTCTAATTTGATGGTTGCAACCTATTGCAACACTTTCTTTTTGTGATCCAGCTCATAGCCTTGCTTCAGCGCGGCAATATTGCCGCATCATTTCCCGGACTCCCGAAGAATTGAAGTGATGAGAATGGCGAACAACGATCCGCTAACGCAGGCTCAACAGTGGTGCCAAGACCTGCAGCGAACACTTGACGCAGGGGATGTTCAAGAAGCCGTGCAATTGTTCGATGACGAATGCTACTGGCGAGACCTCACCTCCCTGACTTGGAACCTGCACACCAGCGAAGGGCGGGAAGACATTGCGAAGATGCTACTGGGAGTCGAACGCGGTGCCTGGCCGCGAAATCTGGAGATCACCAGTGCTGCGGATGCTGACGGGGTCATAGAAGCTTGGTTTACCTTTCACAACGATGCCTTTGAAGGTCTTGGGCTCCTTCGCTTACGTGATGGTCGTTGCTGGACCTTGCTCAGTACCGCGCAGTCACTGCGCGAACATCCCGAACCTGCCGGCGCCCGCCGTGAACTGGGGGCGGAGCACGGTTCGAGCATGAGCAAAGAAAATTGGTTGGACCGCCGTATCGCTGAACAGCAATCGCTAGGAATCACCGAGCAGCCCTACACGCTCATTATCGGTGGGGGACAAGGAGGCATTGGTTTGGCCGCCCGGCTCAAACGGATGGGCGTTCCAGCACTGGTTATCGACAAGCTGGCGCGACCAGGTGACCAATGGCGTTCGCGGTACCATTCACTGGCCCTGCATGACCCAGTCTGGTATGACCATATGCCTTACATCCAGTTCCCCGATCACTGGCCAGTATTCACTCCCAAAGACAAAATGGGCGACTGGTTGGAAAGCTACACAAAGCTCATGGAACTGAATTATTGGTCACTGACCGAAGCAACCAGCGCCAGGCAAGATCCAGAAGGGGAAGGGTGGATCGTAGAGGTTGAACGTGATGGCGTGCCTCTGACTTTACGCCCCACGCAGTTGGTAATCGCCACGGGAATGTCGGGTATTCCTAATGTCCCGCAATATCCTGGAACTGAAGTATTTACCGGCGAGCAGAACCACTCATCACAACATGCCGGCGGTGAACGATTTGCAGGTAAGAACGTGGTGGTGATTGGTGCTAATAATTCCGCGCATGACATCTGCGCGGATCTAGTTCAAAACGGTGCGCACCCCACCATGGTGCAGCGTTCGAGCACGCACATTGTTCGATCGGAGTCGCTGATGAACAACGTACTCGGCCCACTATATTCTGAGGAAGCTTTAGCTGCGGGAATTGACCATAATCAAGCAGACCTGATCTTTGCCTCTATCCCATATAAGGTTCTTCCCGAGTTCCATAAGCCGGCCTTCGCCCAGATTCGCGAGCAAGACGCAGATTTCTACCAATCCCTAGAGGACGCAGGGTTTGACCTCGACTTCGGAGATGACGACTCGGGACTGTTTTTGAAGTACTTGCGTCGTGGCTCTGGCTATTACATCAACATCGGTGCCAGCGAGCTGGTTGCCGACGGCTCTATTGCACTGGCCAAAGGGGAAGTGTCTCACCTGACGGAAAACAGTGTAGCGCTGGTCGATGGAACTGAACTGCCAGCTGACGCTGTCGTCTACGCCACCGGTTACGGTTCGATGAACGGTTGGGCAGCTCGACTGATCTCGCAAGAAGTTGCTGACGAAGTCGGCAAATGCTGGGGACTTGGCTCAGACACTGCTAAAGATCCCGGACCATGGCAGGGAGAATTGCGCAATATGTGGAAACCCACCAAGGTCAAAAACCTGTGGTTCCACGGTGGGAATCTGCACCAGTCACGGCACTACTCCAAATATTTGGGCTTGCAACTCAAGGCTAGATACGAGGGCATTTCCACCCCGGTATATGCGCTCGCCGAGACGTATCACCGATCCTGAGTTCTGCTCCTTCTGAACCTCGGTTAAGGCGGGCCCGGAGAAATTACGCACTGTGTACTTTCTCCGGGCCCGCTGTGCATGCGCTGAATTCGTGCTGAGGGTCTTTATCCTGAATTTCATTTGAAATAGAGTGGGCTGAATACTATTTTCAGAATCAATGAATATGTCGTCAAAGAAGTGCTAACTGGACGGGCAGACGTCCTCTTCAAGGTAGTGAGAGCTTAGGCAACTTAAAATGGCCGCAAGTCGTTTTTCAGAGAATTAGGGCTGTTGGGTTCCTCTCACCCAATGACTCCGGGATTTTGTCATCCGAGCATCAAAGTCTTTTCAAACTCACACCAAAAAGTGACCGAAGAAACGCTAAAACAGGTTCTAGTAGCAAGGATCAATAAGATGGAACCGAAGAACGAGGTTATTAGCATGTAGAAAACGGCTCCGCCGAGGTCATTTATAGGCCGTTGTCGGCGAAACCCGATCTCGCATATCCCTTGAATTTATTGGCAAGTGGCGGGAAGCGGTAGGATTGAAGATGGTCGAGATTGTGGCCGAAACCCATTTGATTTTGCATAGCTGGTCGGCACCCGAAAACGCCTCGGGAGTCGACGGACGGAAAAGGACGCCCCCGCGTGGTTTTGAAGCTTTCCACCCTGTTCCTGCGCACCTTGCGCGAAGATCCCGTTGAAGCAGAAGTAGACAGCCATAAGCTGCTAGTTCGTGCCGGGTATATTCGCCGCGCAGCACCGGGCATTTACACCTGGCTGCCACTGGGCTTGAAGGTGCTTGCTCGGGTAGAGGCCATTGTTCGTGAAGAAATGAACGCCATTGGCGCTCAAGAAGTTCACTTCCCGGCATTGTTACCGCGTGAACCTTATGAGCAGACCGGTCGCTGGACCGAATACGGCGAAGGCCTGTTCCGTCTGAAGGACCGTAAGGGAGCCGATTACCTACTGGCTCCAACCCACGAGGAAATGTTCACCTTGTTGGTCAAGGACTTGTACTCCTCCTACAAGGACCTTCCGGCGTACCTGTACCAGATTCAGAATAAGTACCGTGACGAAGCTCGTCCACGTGCCGGTCTGTTGCGTGGTCGCGAATTCATCATGAAGGATTCTTACTCCTTCAACATTGATGATGAGGGCCTAGACGAAGCTTATGTTGCGCACCGAGGCGCCTACGTCCGAATCTTCGAACGTTTGGGCCTTGAAGTTGTTCCTGTCTTCGCGCAGGCCGGTGCCATGGGTGGGTCCAAGTCTGAAGAATTCTTGCACCCAACAGCTGTTGGCGAAGATACCTTCGTGCGTTCGCCAGGCGGTTATGCCGCGAACGTCGAGGCAGTGACCACCGTGGTTCCAGAAGCAATTGATTTCAGCGATGCAGCGGCCTTCGAAGTGCTGGACACCCCAGATACTCCAACCATCGAGACCTTGGTTGAGGTGGCTAACCAGCTGCGCCCGCGCGCCGAAGGCCAATGGACCGCAGCTGACACCCTGAAAAACGTTGTTGTCGCTGTCATTGATCCAGAAGGCAACCGTCACGTGGTTGTTATCGGTATACCAGGTGACCGTCAGGTCGACTTTAAGCGTGCCGAAGCAACCATCGGCCTTGCGTTGGAGATCAACGGAGAAGTAGCTGTCGAAGCGGCTAACGCCGAAGACCTTGCGAAGCACCCGGAACTGATCGCAGGCTACATTGGCCCAGGCAACGGACTAGATCAGCAGGTACTTGGTACCGAAGCTTCCAGTGGCATCATCTACCTAGTAGATCCACGCGTTGTTTCCGGAACCACCTGGATTACCGGCGCCAATGAAAAGGGCAAGCATGTCTTCGGGCTTGTGGCTGAACGTGACTTCTCCTTTGACGGCACCATCGAGTCAGTCAAGGTCCGCGAAGGCGACCCAGCGCCGGACGGTTCTGGACCGCTACGTACCGAACGCGGTATCGAAATGGGACATATCTTCCAGCTCGGCCGTAAGTACGCTGCATCCCTGGACCTGAAGGTCCTGGACAAGAATGGCAAGCTTTCCGTAGTCACCATGGGTTCCTACGGAATCGGTGTCACCCGTGCGGTGGCGGCGCTGGCAGAGGCTTATCATGATGAGAATGGTCTGGCATGGCCTAAGCAGGTTGCTCCGGCTGACATCCATATTGTGGTGACAGGTAAGGGCGAAGAGCTTTTGGCAGCAGCCGACAAGCTCGCCAAGGAATTCGAAGCTAAGGGTATGGAGGTCATCTTTGATGACCGTCCGAAGGTCTCCGCTGGTGTGAAGTTCTCTGATGCAGAGCTCATCGGTGTGCCAACCATCGTGGTGGTTGGCCGCGGACTTGCCGACGGAGTTGTTGAGGTCAAGGACCGTGCGACCGGCGAACGCCGCGACGTGGCAGTGACCGATGTCGTGGAGGAATTGACCGCTTAACACCGGTGCGTTTCATCAGCAATAAATGAATAGAGGTAGCAGCGCGGTGCCGGAGATTCTTTCCTTTTTGTCACTTGACGGTCTTGAATTCAACTGGACGTCGCTGATCCTGCTTTTGCTAGCGGGATTTGCGGCCGGTTGGATTGATGCGGTTGTCGGTGGTGGTGGGTTGATCCAGTTGCCCGCGCTGCTGCTTTTTCCCGGAATGAGCCCGGTACAGGCCTTAGCTACGAATAAGTTGGGCTCAATTTTTGGCACAACAACCAGCGCCATTACGTATTACCGGCGAACTAGTCCTGATCTAAAGACCGCTATCCCCATGGCGTTGATGGCGATGCTTGGTGCTTTCGGGGGAGCAGCCATTGCAACGGTCCTTCCGGAACAGTGGATCCAGCCGATTATTATTGCCGCCCTCGTCGCGGTGTTGGCCTTCACTATCTTCAAACCCGCGGCCGGCGAGCTGAGTAAGCTGCGATACCGCGGCAGCGGACACTATTTGCGAGCTATTCTGATCGGCTTGATTATTGGCGGTTATGACGGCATGGTTGGCCCGGGAACCGGTTCCTTCTTGATCATTGCCATGGTTACGGTGCTCGGCTACAACTTCTTGCAGTCTTCCGCCAAAGCAAAAATCGTCAATCTAGCCACCAACTTCGGCGCCTTGGTGTTGTTCATTCCGGCGGGGCATGTCGTTTTCGGACTCGGCTTGGCACTGGGCGTGATGAATATGGCCGGCGGTTACCTCGGTGCGCGGATGGCGATTTCTAAGGGCAGTAAATTCATCCGAATCATCTTCGTGATCGTGGTGTCCGCATTAATTCTCAAATTGGGCTCCGACATGATCTTCGCCTAGGATCGGCGTCTACGGCGCAAGACCTGAACCTGGTATGTGACCGTGTACGAGTTTACCCACTGCTCAGCGCCTGATCAGCTGGTATTCGTGGTTTACCTAGTTCTGCCGGTAACCCCGGTGAGTCAATTCTTCTGGGACTCGGCGCGCGAGGCTCGACACCTCTCTGCACTTCTGCGGCTCGCCTGACATCCAGTGAGTAAGCGCTGCGTGACCGGCGCGGAGGCTGTGAACGGTCCTTGAGACCGGTACCGCTCTGAATTGCCCGAAACGTGAATTGTTGTCGTCCTGTGGTATCCGAATGGCATGGATATTCACGATGGCCTGGATGTTTGTCCGGCAGTATTGCAGAAGCGCAATCGACTTTGTTGGTTAACCAAAAATTGCCGGTTCGCGCAGTGGGCGAACCGGCAAAATGTGGAGGCAGCGTCCCCATGCTGCCTTACCTAGAATTGCTACTAATCAACCTTGACCCATCCCCATAGGCCAGAAGAGTACAGAAGTCCGAACCCATCGCATTGCCGCAATGGGCTGTTCCCGCCGACTTGGTTTGCTTAGAGGCGAACGTCTTCTAGGACGTTGTGGTGGCAACTTTCGTATCCACGCCACCATATCTCTTCAGGAAAAATGAATTGATGTGGTGTTGGATTAAGCCTCTCAAGTAACTGCCGGACCGTCGTCATACCAGGATGGTATGTTTCCGAAGCAACCTCGCAGGTTCATCCTGGGATGCGGTCGTCAGGCTTGGCGAAACCCGAACGGTAGGCCATCGCCACCGCGGCCGCTCGATCGCGGGAACCGGTCTTGAATAGTATCCGCGCCACATGGGTCTTCACCGTGGCTTCGCTGAGCACCAGATAATCTCGGATCTCTTGGTTGGACATGCCGGTCGCTACCAAACGAAGCACTTCCTGCTCACGAGGAGTAAGCATGAGCGCCGGGTTGGGAAGGTCCGTGCTGACGGCGTGCAGACGCTGGACGAGCCTGGTGGCAGCCGTGGCATCAAGCCAGGTCTCTCCCGCGGAGACCCGACGGATCGCCACGGCGATCTCGGTAGGGGATGCATGCTTGAGTAAGTATCCGCTGGCGCCGGCCTGGAGCGCTCGGATCACAATGTCCTCGTCGTCAAAGGTCGTCATGATCAGCACGCGTACCAGCCGGTCCTCGTTCTCACGGGTCTCAGCAATCAGTCTCTTGGTCGCGGTGATTCCGTCCATTCCCGGCATCCGGACGTCCATCAGGACCACATCCGGGCTGTAACGCCGGCTCAGCTTGATGGCTTCGTCTCCCGAGCCGGCATCGCCGATAATCTCAAGATCTGCTTCGGAAGCGAGCAGCATGGAAATTCCCGCGCGAACCATGGGCTGATCATCGACAATCAAAACCCGGGTCTTGCGCAGGGGGTCGCCAGCGGACGCGGCGGATTCGGCGAGCATGCTCACGGTGAATCTACTCCTCTTCGAATTCAACTGCTGGACGGTTCACGTTCATGCTGCTGTCATTGCTCACCGGCAGGACCGCCTTGAGCAGGAAGCCATTCTTCGTCGGGCCGCTTTGCAGGATGCCACCGCTTACGGTGATTCGTTCGCGCAATCCCAGAAGCCCGAATCCGCCCGACTCTGCAGGCTCCTGGGCGATACCTGAGACCGAACAAACCTCGACGGTGAGTTTTTGCTCGCTCCAATCCAACTCCACCGCAGCACGCGCTCCTTGGCCAGCATGGCGCATCACATTTGATAGTCCTTCCTGCACTACCCGGTACGCCGCGTGAGCGATACTTGGGTCCAGCGGGCGCTGTGATCCGGTGCTGCGTAAACGTACCTCAAATCCCGCTGCGCGGACCGGGTCTATCAGCTCCTGAATGTCTTCCACGCCTTGGGGCCGCATTTTGGCTTCGTCGTTTTCGCTGCGAAGAATCCCTAAGAGGCGATGCAGTTCGCGCACGCTCTGCTCGGCCGTGGATTGGATGTCTCCAAGGACGGCATCGATATCGATGTCGCGTGACCCGGTGCGTTGCACGGCGCGTACCCCGGCGGTTTGCAGCACGATGGCTGTCAGCGAATGGGCGACGCTGTCGTGCAGGTCGCGGCTGATGCGCAGGCGCTCCATGGCGGTGGCTTCCTCGCGCGCACTTTTAGCCCATACCCGTTCGGTGCGGATGCGGTGCTCGTAGCGGTACATTGCCACACCGGCGGCCCACGTGGCCAGCATGAGAACCGTCCAAAACAACACACCGTAGAGGAAGAGGTGCTGGTTCTTCATCAGTTCCAGCTTCGCCGCGGCGGACGAGCACGCAAGGATGGGAACCACCGCGCCAAGCAGCGCATATGCCGCCTGACGGCGCGGAAGGAGTCGAGCCATATTAAACAATGCGACGCAAAACCCCACCATGGTCGGCGCTGCCGGAACGTAGAGGCATCCCACACTGAGTACCAGCAGGACCAGATAACCAGGAATGGGGGAACGCGTGATGACCAAGGACGAGTAACCTAATACCCCGATGGTGATGATAATCCAATGCGGAACGTAGCCTTCAAAGACCGTAGCGTTTTCTCCGGCCCAGATCATCATGTCGATGCCCAAAGCCACCAGGGCGATGAGCAGACGCCGGTAAAAGTATTTGTTTAACATCCGGGCAGGAAAGGAAAGAGGACGCACCATGGGGGAAGTGCGACTTCTCCGTCCCCAAGAAGCTGGTGGAAGCCTGGCGGGTAGGCCTGAGCTGTGACCGGAAGGGTTCCGTCGGGGAGCACCAATGCGGTCAGCGGTTGCCACTGATCGATGGCTGAGGTGTTCTCATAGCACGCCAGGATCTGCACTGGCTGCCCATTGAACTCGGTGATCTGCCGTGGGCTGAGCCCTCCGGCAAAAACCAGCACTGTATCGCTACGGATGCCCCATACGGTGAGAAGCAGGCCAGACTCGAGAAGCAAAGGATATGGTTTGGCCTCGGGGGCGTTGCGCTGGCCCGCGGGCTGACTTGATGAATCGCTGCCGCGTTCGTCGTCGGGTGAATCTGGCACGGTGTGCTCCTCGGGATCTTTAAAACTGACTGTATCGTCTCACGAGTCATTGCCCAGATACATCATGCTGGGACGGTACTTGTGTTCGTCCAGAGGAAAACCAGGAGCGGAAATCCTGAGGGGATTTGGGATCCTAGGCGCCGGGTTTAATAAGCTGCGGGTCCAGCCCGCGTTGACGCTGACCCAGCAGGACCTGCCAGGTGGTATTCGCCAAGGTGTCCTGTGCCCGCTCGCTGGCTGCACCGGAGGCCAGCGCCAGTGCGCCGGCGAAGTCTTCTTCGGCGCCCTCTGCAACGGCTGCCAAATCCTTAAGACCTTCTTGAGGCAAGACGTAAGCTGGTTGCCTCAGGTCCGCGCAGTCAGCAGGCAGCACGGAGCGTACCGCGCGAAGTTCCGCGCTGAGTTTGGTGCGGCGCTCTTCAATTTCGGGTGCTTGTTCCCTGGAGCCGCGTGCCGCCTGCAGCTGCAAGGCGTAGTCCAAGGCATAACCACGATCTAACGCCCGGGCCACCAACACGTCATCGGTTAAAGCAGGATCGGTAATCTCGGAAGTAATGGGTAACAGTGTCAGATCTGACAGGCAGCCAACTGGCTCTCCTTCGGTATCACCGGCGCCGACAACCAGTGGGGTGGGAAGCTGATTAACCTTCTTTTGCGACTGCACCGTGCGCAGCGCGCTGCGCGCCTGAAGATTTGATTGGTATGCCAATTCGGTTAGTGCTCCGCCCAAGTGACTTTGGTCCGCAGGCAGAGTTGGGAGCACGGTACTGAGTTGTGTGACCTTCGCTGTGAGCTCGGAGAGCGCTGCCGGAGTGAAAGCTTGCGCCAATTCAACCTCGGGTTGGTCGTCAAAGCTCAGTTGTCCGGTCAGTTGCGCACCATAACTCAGGGTGGAACCTAGATCGTTGAGTGCCGGGGCGGTCTTCTTATCGGCCACCGCGGCCAGGGCTTTAGCTTGAGAGCCGAGATTCGCCAGCGTCGAGCCGTACTGCCATAACTGCCGTTGTTCGGCAGAACTGTCACGGATCTCTTCGGGCAGTCCACGATTTTCTAGACTTCCGCGAAATAGGCTCATCCCTATGCCCCAGGTGAGTCCTATGCAGAGCACTGCGGCAATAACCGGCGCAATCCACCCCGGCGCACGTTTGACTCGTGTACTGCGGTTAGATGCTGGCGGCGTGGAATTCTCAGTCATGGCGTATCGATCATGCCACGAAACACGGTGCAGAACCCGGCTCAAACTCGCCATCGGTGCGAATTGGGCGTGAGTTCTTTCACCTGAGGCCATTAAGCAGTTCTCATCTTGCGCGGGTGCATATACCCTTAAAGAACAACATCGAATAATGTGGGAGGATATCCATGACCGCTAAGCCGGCCGATACCGAACAAGAAGCGCTACGGTTGACGACTGTGCTTCAGAAGGAAGTGGAATCCCACGGGCTGGTCCTGGAAGAGGTCTCTGTGCGCCCCTCGGGCAAGCAGCTACTTGTCCAAGTCCTCGTCGACAAAGCCGAAGGCACCGAATCGGTGATCTTGGACGAACTGGGCGAAGTTACCACCACCATTTCAAATGCACTGGACAAGGACGCTAAATTTGCGTCCGCAGATCCTTATGAACTCGAAGTAAGCTCCCCAGGTCTTTCCCGTCCGCTGAGCCTGAACCGTCATTGGGTTCGCGCGAAGAACCGGATGGTGAAATTCACCCTGAGCGATGGCACCAAGCTGCGCGGCCGACTGACTGAGGTAATAGACACCGAAGTCGTGATTTCCGTACACCACGAGCCTGCTAAGAAGGGTATGAAGGTCAAGATTGATGATCCTAAGACCTTTGCCCTGTCTGACATCCGCAAGGCAGTCGTAGACCCGGAAATCAATTTCGACGACGCGCTGTTTGAAAATATTAATAACGAAGATTTGGAGGGCTAAGCGTGGATATAGATCTCGATGCGCTGCGCATCCTGGAAAAAGACCGCGACATCCCTATGGATGTGCTGATCCCTACCATTGAGTCGGCACTGTTGCTGGCTTACAACAAGACCGAAGGCGCTATGCCAGGTGCTCGCGCTCACATCGAGCCAAGCACCGGACACGTAGCGATCCTCGTAGAGGACCGCGACAATGCCGGCGTGCTGTTGGGCGAATTTGATGACACCCCGCACGGTTTTGGCCGCATTGCTGCCTCGACCGCACGCCAGGTCATCATGCAGCGTCTGCGCGAAGCCGAAGACGCAGTAGTTGTCGGGGAATACTCCTCACGTGTGGGTACCCTGATTTCCGGTGTGATCCAGCAGGGTCATTCCTCGCACATGGTGCAGGTCAAAATCGGTGACGTCGAAGCACTGTTGCCACCGGTTGAACAAGCTCCTGGCGAGCGTTACGTCCACGGTGCGCGACTGCGTTCCTACGTGGTGTCCGCCGAGCGCGGTACCAAGGGTCCGGCTATCACCTTGTCCCGTTCACACCCAAATCTGGTTCGTCTGCTCTTCGAAATGGAAGTTCCAGAAATCGCAGACGGCACCGTCGTGGTTGAGGCGCTGGCTCGCGAAGCCGGGCACCGCACCAAGATCGCGGTGCATGCCACTCAGGCCGGAGTGAACGCCAAGGGCGCTTGCATCGGTGAAATGGGTACCCGCGTGCGCTCGGTGATGAACGAACTTAATGACGAAAAGATCGACATCGTTGACTACAACGAAGATCCAGCGAGATTCATCGCGGCTGCATTGTCCCCATCGAAGGTTGTCTCGGTAGAGATCCTCGATGAAGATGAGCGTCGGGCTCGTGTTGTGGTTCCGGATAGCCAGTTGTCTCTGGCCATTGGCAAGGAAGGTCAGAACGCGCGTCTGGCCGCCAAGCTCACCGGCTGGCGTATTGACATCATTGCCGTCTCCGGTGGCAAGGAACCGCAGCTTTAAATAGCTGCTCTTCCGGACAGCAAAGAACGCTGCTTGGAAGAAAGATTTGCCTAGCACGTTTTTCAGCCTCGGTGTGCCTGTGATCTGAACCTCACGCACGCACCGAGGCTCAAACGCGCTAGACTAGTAGTTGGCTCGTTGACAAGTTGTGGAAGGTGAGGATGGCGCTCGCATGAAACTGCATCAGCAACGTACGTGCATTGGCTGTCGAACCATCACATCTCAAGATGAGCTACTCCGTTGGGTATTAAACCAGGAAGCGCCGCTACGCGGTGTGCAACTGGATCTTTCGGCCGCCGCCTCAGGGCGGGGAGCCTGGACCCATGGAACAGAAAAGTGTGTGCAGCATGCTGTGCGACGCAAGGCGTTTTCTCGAGCTTTTAGAAGCTCGGTGAATGATTCTTGCGTGGCACAGCAGTTCGCTGCATACGAAGATCAGTCGGCAAAAGGCCGGCTATCTGGCAATCATGATGAAAGCGGGTCAGAAATCTGATGGCAACCCGATGAGTCCGCTAAGTTGAGCGCACAACGATGAACAATCAGTTTTGCGTGATTAACCGTGCGACGGAAGAATTTCACGAATTACAACGTTGATCAGCCAGAACACCCAAGTCTTATTGAACCCGGGGTTCTAGCCGATCACATCGATACAGGAGAGATGTGGCTAAACCCCGCGTTCACGAGCTCGCTAAAGAGCTCGGAATTACTTCAAAAGAAGCATTGACTAAATTGCAGGATATGGGCGAATTCGTTCGTTCGGCATCCTCAACAGTCGAGCCTCCGGTAGCGCGCAAACTGCGCGAAGCCTTCCCAGGTTCGGCACCGGCTGCAAAGCCAGCAGGCGCAACGCCAGCACCACGTACCGGTGGCCCAAAGCCAGGTATGAAGCCAGCTCCGAAGGCCGCCGAAGCACCTGCTGCTAAGGCACCAGTTGCCCCGGCTGCGCCAGCTGCTCCGGCCGCTCCAGCGACCCCAGCAGCTAAGGCTCCAGAGGCAGCAGCCCCTGAAGCCCCCGCAGCTAAGGCTCCTTCGGCTCCGGCTCCAGGCGGTCCACGCCCCGGTCCAAAGCCAGCACCTAAGCCAGCAGGCACCCCACGTCCGGGCAACAGCCCATTCTCCTCACAGCAGGGAATGCGCTCAGCCGGCGACGAACGCCGTGGAAACCGCGAAGGCGGCAACCGTGCACCACGCCCACAGGGCGCCGGAGCCGGTGGCCCACGTCCAGGCGGTCCACGTCCGGGCAACTCGCCATTCTCTGCTCAGCAGGGCATGCGCGGCGAAGGCGGAACTGGCGGACCACGCCCACCACGCGAAGGTGGCGCACCAGGTCGCGGCCCACGCCCACAGGGCGCAGGCGGTCAGGGTACCGGCGGTCCACGCCCACCACGTGAAGGTGGCGCACCAGGTCGCGGACCACGCCCACAGGGTGCCGGCGGACAGCGTCCAGCCGGTGCCGGCGCGGGCGGTCCACGCCCAGCAGGCGCAGGAGCACCTCGTCCAGCAGGCGCTGGCGCAGGTGGCCCACGTCCGGGTGCCGCAGCAGGCGGCGCAACCCCACGCATGATGCCTAACCGCACCGATCGTCCGGCTCCAGCAGCCGGCGGTCGTCCGGGTGCCGGCGGACGCGGTCGCCCAGGCGGCGGCGGTCCAGGCGGTACCGGTGGCGCACCAGGTGCCGGTGGCGGATTCCGTCCAGGCGCACCACGTGGCCGTGGCGGCGTTGGCGGTGCCTTCGGTAAGGGCGGCGCAGGACGCGGCAAGCAGCGCAAGTCCAAGCGCGCTAAGCGCCAGGAATTGGAGCAGATGAGTGCTCCGTCGCTGGGCGGCGTAAACGTTCCACGCGGCAACGGGGCAACCGAGATCCGTATGCGCCGTGGCGCATCGATCACCGACTTCGCAGACAAGATTGGTGCCAACCCGGCAGCGCTTGTCACCGTACTGTTCCACCTTGGTGAAATGGCTACCGCCACCCAGTCCCTGGACGAGGCAACCTTTGAGGTCCTCGGCGCAGAGCTGGGCTACAAAGTTGCAGTGGTCTCCCCAGAGGACGAAGACAAGGAACTGCTCGAAGGCTTCGGCCTTGACCTTGACGCCGAACTTGAGGCTGAAGGCGAGGACGAGCTCGAAGAGCGCGCTCCGGTCATCACCATCATGGGTCACGTTGACCACGGTAAGACCCGTCTGCTTGACGCGATCCGCCAGTCCAACGTTATCGAAGGCGAGCACGGTGGTATCACCCAGCACATCGGTGCATACCAGATCGTCCACGCGCACGAGGACCGCGAGCGCGCGATGACCTTCATTGACACCCCGGGTCACGAGGCGTTCACCGCCATGCGTGCTCGTGGTGCCAAGGTCACCGACGTTGCCGTACTGGTTGTCGCAGCAGATGACGGCGTCATGCCACAGACCGTTGAGGCGCTGAACCACGCACAGTCCGCTGGCGTGCCAATCATCGTCGCGGTCAACAAGATCGATAAGCCAGCTGCAAACCCTGACAAGGTCAAGGGCCAGCTCGCCGAATACGGTCTGGTTCCCGAAGAATACGGTGGCGACACCATGTTCATCCACGTCTCCGCGCTGCAGCGTGAAGGTATCAACGAACTGCTTGACGCGGTGCTGTTGACCTCTGACGTGCTCGAACTGCAGGCAAACCCTGACAAGTCAGCCCGCGGTGTGGCCATTGAAGCGAACCTTGATAAGGGTCGCGGTTCGGTTGTCACCGTGCTGGTTCAGTCCGGTACCTTGGCAGTTGGCGACACCATGGTGGTGGGCACCGCCCACGGCCGTGTGCGTGCAATGTTCAACGAAAACGGCGAGAACCTCGACGTGGCCTTGCCTTCGCGCCCGGTCCAGGTCTTGGGCATGTCCTCGGTGCCTCGCGCCGGTGACGGCTTCTTGATCACCGATGACGAGCGTACCGCCCGCCAGATCGCTGACAAGCGCGAGACCGCAGAGCGTAACGCAATGCTGGCCAAGCGTCGTAAGCGCATCACCCTGGAAGACTTCGACCAGGCTGTGGCAGACGGCAAGATCGATACGCTGAACCTGATCCTCAAGGGCGATGCCTCCGGTGCTGTTGAAGCACTGGAAGACTCGTTGATGAAGATTGACGTGGGCGATGACGTGCAGCTGCGCGTGATCCACCGCGGCGTCGGCGCGATCACCCAGAACGACGTCAACCTGGCAACCGTTGATAACGCCATCATCATTGGCTTCAACGTGCGTCCGGCAGAGCGCGTGGCAGACCTGGCCGACAAGGAAGGCGTCGACATGCGCTTCTACTCGGTCATCTACTCCGCAATCGACGACATCGAGGCAGCCCTCACCGGTATGCTGAAGCCAGAATACGAGGAAGTTGCCCTGGGCAGCGCCGAGATTCGTATGGTCTTCCGCTCCTCGAAGTTCGGCAACATCGCAGGTTCGATCATCCGCTCCGGCACCATCAAGCGAAACACCAAGGCACGCCTGGTTCGCGATGGCAAGGTCGTGGGAGACAACCTGAATATCGATTCGCTGCGCCGCGAAAAGGACGACGTCACAGAGGTCCGCGAGGGCTTCGAATGTGGTATCGGCCTGGGCTCGTTCAACGACGTCAAGGAAGGCGACATCATCGAAACCTTCGAGATGCGCGAAAAGCCACGAGCTTAATCCTTAACTAAGTATCACGTGGGCGCTTGCCGGTCAGCTGACCGGCTGGCGCCCACGTTGCTCAGTTTCACCACAATTTTCATTAGGAGAGAACCATGGCTGATTCAGCCCGCGCGGCCCGCCTGGCCAAGCGCGTGCAGGTCCTCATGGCCCAGTCGCTACGCACCGTCATCAAAGATGAGCGCATCGACAACGTGACCGTGACCGACGCACGCGTCACCAACGACCTGCAGCACGCCACCGTGTACTACACGGTGTTCGGCGAGGGTGAGATCAAGGCTGAAATTGCCGAGATCTTGGCTAAGCGAACCGGCGCACTGCGCAAGGAACTTGGACGTAACCTGACCATCCGGTTGACCCCCACCCTGACCTTCGTGGCAGATGAGATTCCAGAGAATGCTTCGCAGCTGGATGAACTGCTGGCCGTGGCCCGGGAAAAGGACGCCGAGGTCGCCTCGCTGCGTGAAGGCAAGTCCTTCGCCGGTGACGCAGATCCATACAAGAAGGACGAAGACGAAGAAGAAGCCTAAAGGCTTGTGAACGTTTAGTCTGAACACCAACGCCTCGGGCGGTGCGCACAGTGTGCGTGCTACCCGGGGCGTTTGTTGGTTTCAGTCGGCGAGCGAATTACCCTCACAGCGAAGCTGAATTTGTTGTTTATGACTAGTCACCTCGGAGGTCCTGGGATAGCGTGGGCTCACACCGTAGGCTCCGATCAAAGGTAAAACTCATGCCAGAATTCACCACGACCCTCGTAGCAGCTAGCGGTAACAACGTGGGAATCGTTGTGCCCGATGACATCGTGTTTGGATTTGGCCGCGGAAAACGCGTCCCGGTGACGGTGCAAATCAATGGGGACTATACCTACCGAAATACCATTGCCTCGATGGCAGGGCAGTTTCTCATCTCTTTCAATTCGGAGACTCGCGAAGCTACTGGCAAAGGTGCGGGAGATGAGATTACGGTGCAGTTGGAGCTTGACGAAGAACCACGCACCGTTGAGGTACCCGAACCGCTGGCCGTGCTGCTATCGGCTGAACCAGAGCTCGCCGATGCCTGGAACAAGCTCTCCTACAGCAAGCAACGCGGCCACGTTGATCTGATCATCACGGCGCGCGGCGAAGATACCCGGACCCGTAGGGTAGAAAAAGTCATCAAGGCGCTGCGCAGCGAATAATTTCCTTTAGTCACGTACAAGTCTGGAGGTGAGTGCCATCAATGCGGCAAGCAATGACCAGCGATGGTTTGAACTACGCCAGGCAGAAGAGGCAGATTTTGAGCCGATTGCCGAACTATGCCGGGCCGGCGGACTGCTTCCCTGGGCGCCAGCATCATTAGCGTCCGGTGAAACCAAGACCGTCCAAGTGGCCGTGCACAATTCACAGATTGTTGGATTAGCCAAGACTCATTGGCATGCACAAGCCGACGGGATTGCTCCGGCAGGACACTATCTTGGAGGCATCATCGTGCATCCGGGCTGGCGACGGCAGGGGATAGGGGCGGAGCTCACGGCCGCACGGCTTCGGTGGATAGGCCAACGCGCCAAGTACGCGTACTACTTCACCAACGAACAGAATCAGGCCTCCAGAGCGCTACACGCGAGCCTCGGGTTTGAACGGCTCGCAGAAGCCGAAGAAATCCATTCAGTGCGCGCAGATGACGGGGCTTCCAAGCTGTTGCTGTTCGAGGCGGAACTTGGTTAGCTAGCGAAAAACACAAGGCGCCTGCCGAACTTTCAAGGGAAAGTTTGGCAGGCGCCTTGTGAAGTGGAACCTAGTTTTTGGAAATCTTGCCCGTCGCTGAGGCTACCGGTAGCAAGAACATTGGCTTCATGAAGATCCAAGCAGCGGTAATAACCGCTACGGAAGCTAAGAAGATCACTAGTCCCCATGCATCGGTCGCATCACGAGAGCTATACATGTGGTTCAGATTCTTTAATGCACCGGTGGTCAGTACCAAGAACACGTGAACCACGATGAATGCCGAGAAGAAGAGCATGACCGGGAAGTGAATCTTGCGTGCCACTTCAACCGGGTAGAACTTATTCAGTGCCTTCGGCTGTGTTGGCCACCAACTGGACATGCGCACGCCGGTCAGGATTGCGAGCGGTGCGGCAATGTAGATCACCAAGAAGTAGGAGACCATCTGCAAGGCGTTGTAGTGGATCCAGCCGTTCTCCACAGGCCAATTGAGCGAAGCGTACTGCAGCGCACCAGAGAGCATATTCGGGAAAATATCCCAACTGGTTGGAACCACGCGCATCCACTGACCGGTGACGGCCAAAAGAATCACGAAGATCACGCCGTTCACTACCCACAACACATCCAAAACCTGGTGGGTCCAGATGCTCAGCGAGTATTTCTTTGGACTATTACCCTTCGGGGAGAACCACGAGTTCGGCTTCGGAGTCCACATAGCCGCCGGACGTTTTTCATGACGCACCTGCAAGCCCGTGCGGATGATCAGCACTATAAAGAACATATTCAGGAAGTGCTGCCAACCGAGCCATCCAGGAATACCCGTGGGCGCCGAGTCAGGCATGGTCGAGTGACCGTCATAGGTGCCAATGAAATCCTGGACCGGGCTAAGTAGGCGCAGGCCACGGGCCGCCAGTACTACTAGCAGGGCCAGTACTACTGCGCCAAGGATGATGACTGCCGGCTTGACCCAAGGCTTCATCTTGATCGACGAAGCATCCTGCTTTGCTGGCGTCGCTGGGGCCTGGGACTCGGAGTCCGTCACTGGAGGCGTGATTTTTGCAGCCGCGGCGGGTGTCTGGGGCGCAAGAACTTCTTCTGCCACCGGTTTGCTTGCCACGGCTTCTTGCGAAGCCTCGGGCTGGTCGGTGGCTGCCGACGCAACGGCTACCGGTTCGGATACCGGTTCTGCGACAGGCTGTCCCTTGAAGGATTCCTCGGCTGCAAGGTCTGCTGAGACAGCCTCAGATCCGGTTGAGCCATCGCGTGGACGCAACGGCGTGTAGCCCTTCATCCGGTTTGCTGGAATCGTCGACGGTACGGAAGCTGGGATTGCAGGTGCCTCGGCAACGGGCGTTGCAGCCACAGCGGTGACTGGTGTGCTTTCCGATTCAACGGATGGGGCCACCTGCGCCTGAACGGCGTCCGGAGCCACATCAGTGGGTGGCTCATCGGTTGGAACCGCTGTTGGAGAGGCGGTAGCCGCGCCGACTGGCGTCGTTGCCGCTACGCTGGCTGCAACCCCGTCGCGCAACCGCAAGGGGGTGTAACCGGCCATACGCTGACGTGTTGACGTAGTCTCCGGGCATGAAACTTCGCTCGCCGCTGCGGCGGGGCTAGCTTCCGCTGGGGTTACCGCTGGAACTACTGGCACAGGTGCTTCAGCTGGCACAGCTTTCTGTTCTGGTGGGGTCACCGCAGCTGGCGTGGCCTGCATTGGTACGGGAGCCTCAATTGGCTCGGCAGTCACCGGTTGCGTCGTGTGTATTTCTTTGGCATTGGCAGGTGCTTCGGGTTGCACACCGCCCTTGGAACGCAGGGGGGTGTAGCCTGCCATCCGTTGCTTGGTCATGATCGTTGAACCTCATCGCGTCGTCGTATCCGGCGGATCTTGCGGGGCCGGAACCTACCTGAGTGGACAATGCCCACGATTATCCTTTGCGGGTACGAATTTCTTCGAGCAACTGCGGAACTATGGTGAACAAGTCGCCCACTACGCCAAAGTCGGCGTGGTCAAAGATTGGGGCGTTTTCGTCCTTATCAATGGCAACAATAGTCTTGGCGGTCTGCATGCCTGCACGGTGCTGAATAGCTCCGGAGATACCCAAGGAAATGTACAGCTCGGGAGAGACAATGACGCCGGTCTGGCCAACCTGCAACTTCGGGGAAACATAGCCCGAATCGACGGCCGCACGCGAGGCGCCAACCGCCGCACCGAAGTGATCTGCGAGCTGTTCGACAATCTCGAACTTCTCGGCCGAGCCCACGCCGCGTCCACCGGAAACGACAATCTTGGCGCTACGCAAGTCTGGGCGGCTGGCATCGGTTTGTACCGACTCAACCGAGCGGATCTGCGCACCTTTAGAAACCTTAGGTAGTGCCGAAGGCTCAATGACGGTGATCTTCGGAGAAGCAACTGCTTCCGCCTTGAGATCGGAGGCACCTGGACGGATGGTAATAATTCGCGGCCCGCCTTCAACGGTGGACTCCGAGGTGACGTCGCCGCCAAAGATTGAGTGCAAAGCGATCGGCTCATCATCTGCCCAACGCACCGATACTGCATCAACGCTTACTGCGCCTTCAACACGGATCGCCAAACGACCTGCAATGGTGCGTCCAATGGCGGTATTGGAGATGAGAACGGCGGCCGGTGAAGTCGTCTTGATGACTGAAGCCAAAGCGGCGACGTCTGCGGAGCCGAGTGCGAGCGCATCTAAATCGATGGGCAGAACCTGTACTTCGGCTGCACCCAGTTCGCCGAGCTTGGTCGCTAGTTGCTGTTCTTGACCGGTGGCACAGACAGCAACCGCTACCGGACTGCCGAACTGAGCTGCCGTGCCAAGCAGGCCTGCGGTGGTGTTTTGAGGTGTTCCATCGGTTGCGACCTGAACGTGGACAACAACCGGCTGATTATTTACTGACATGAGGTGAATTCTCCTGAGCAAGGATAAGTCGTGGGGGACTAAAGATTACGGAAAACTGAGAGGGGGACTTAGATAAAGTGCTTCTCAGCCAAGAAATCGGCCAGCTGCTTTGCTGCCGTTCCGTCATCGGTAATCTTTGGACCGGCCACGCGCTCTGGACGATCTTCTGCGGACACCATCACCGAACGGTAGAAGGCGGACTCTGGTCCCGCTTCGATGCCTAGATCTGCCAGAGTCCAGGTTTCCAACGGCTTGGTTTTCGCTGCGCGGATGCCCTTAAAGTTCGGGAAGCGAGGTTCGGCCGATTTCTCGGTAACGGAAACTACCGCAGGATAAGCCACGCTGAGCTTCATGGTTGCCTCGGAAAGCTGGCTTGAACCTGTCACCTCGGTTGCGCTGATCTCAAGCTCATCTGCGTAGGGCAGGAACGGGCGGTCCATTAGTTCGGCGATCATCGCCGGAACCATGCCACCCTTGCCGTCGGTGGATTCATTTCCAGCCAGGACAAGATCAACGTCGAGTTTTTCAAGGGCAGCGGCTAAAACTCGGGCGGTAGAGATCATGTCTGAGCCGGCGAGCGCCGGGTCAGAGATGTGCACCGCTGAATGTGCCCCCATGGACAGTAACCGACGTAGTGCAAGGGCTGCTTTGTCCCCGCCCATGGCTACCGCAATCACCTCGACCTCGCCAAGTGCTTTTTCGGCTTGCAAAGCCACCTCGCATGCACGCTCACAGATCTCGTCGGCAACGAGATCCGCTGCTTCGCGATCGAGCATTCCGGTTTGCAGGTCCAAGCGACGGCTCGACCACGTATCGGGTACCTGTTTGGTCAGGACGGCGATTTTCACGCTGGTCTCCTTCTGAGGGGGTTCTGGTGATTGCCAAACAATTCGGAGATTATCCGTTGTTCTGGCGCAACGCTTCAAATGAAATTTTCTCGAATGGTGGGTGCAATTAAGCAACGTCACCGACTAGGAAAAACTCTACATGTCTATTTGGCTCTCGTGGGGTGGGGCTCACATAGAAGATGAATTTCAGTAGCAAACACGCAGGTTACACGACATTTGTCAGGTTTAGACGTACCTTTTCTTAATCTAGTCAGATCAACACATCCTGTGATCTGTGGACGAACTTCACCCCCGGGGCCTGAAAATCAGGCGAAGCATCGAGAAAGTCCAGACTCCGCCACATTTCTCTGAGCGATTAGAGTGAGGCCATGACTTTTGAAGCTGTCAGATCGGCCTACGGTGCCAGAGCTTTGGAATACGCTGACGCGGTTGGCGGGCTAGAGCATATCGCGGATGAAGATCTAAGTCTGGTTCAGGGGTGGGCCCGCAAGGTCAAGGGAAAAATACTTGATGTGGGAAGTGGCCCGGGGCAATGGACACAGTTTCTTACGGGATCCGGAAATGATATCGAAGGCATTGAACCGGTGCCGGAATTCCTGTCAATCGCCAAGCAGACTTACCCGGACGTGAAGTTTCGGCCAGGTCGAGCCGAAGCGCTGGATGTGCCAGCGCAAAGCTTAGGCGGGGTGTTGGCTTGGTATTCGCTGATTCATACCGATCCCGAACAGCTCAAGACGCCACTGGCTGAATTTGCGCGGTGTATTCGGCCAGGCGGTGGTTTGGCCCTCGGGTTTTTTACTGGCCCCGAGCTAGTCTCGTTTGATCATGCTGTTACTACTGCCTATAGCTGGCCTATGGAACTATTTGTTTCCCGGGTCGAGGACGCAGGCTTCGCGGTGAGCGATACAGTGCAACGCGCCATTAGCCCTACGCGTACTCATGGCGCGTTGTTGGCGACTCGATGTTCCAATATCAATAGGTGAAAGCGGTTGTGCCGACGAGGTTCGTTCGGAACCTGTGACGTCTTACATTGGCAATTATTGGTTTCTCAGCACCATGTGCGCTCGTGATCGTAGCAAGTACTAGTAACTGAAAGGTAAAGCGCACCAATGACCGATTTTGAGCCAGTGCACGGGATACTCGATGTGAGTGACGAGCAGAGTATCTATTGGGAACAATGGGGAAACCCCGACGGCTTGCCCGCCTTGTTTATTCATGGAGGTCCTGGTGGAACGCTGGGCAAAAGTGGCTATCGTCATCGTTTCGACTTGGACAGAACAAGAGTTATTGGCTTTGAACAACGTGGTTGCGGCCGTTCAAAGCCGCACGCTTCGGTAGCTGATACTTCCCTGAGCTCAAATACGCTAGAGCGGCTCATTGACGACATCGAACGGCTGCGCGAATCGATGAGGATTGATACGTGGATCCTCAATGGTGTCTCGTGGGGTTCCACGCTAGCTCTTGCCTACGCCCAGGCTCACCCCGAGCGGGTGCGTGGCATCGTCTTATTTGCGGTGACTACAACCAGCCAGGACGAAATTCGATGGATTACCGAGGGCGTGGGGAAGATTTTTCCTGAAGCGTGGGAACGACTTGCCTCATATGCGGAAAATAATGTCACCGGATATAAGCGTGGGTCGAGGCGCTTAATCGAGGCATACAGGCAACTGATGAACTCTGAAGATATTAAAATCCGTAATGAAGCTTCTAAGGAATGGGCCTTGTGGGAAGATACTCACGTCTCCATAGGGACTGATGGATTCGTTCGCGACGCTCGGTGGGACAACGAGGCATTTCGACTTGCCTTTGTCCGGCTAACCACGCACTACTGGTCAATAGTTGCTACAGACGAGTCCGAGATCCTTAAACGCATGAATCGGATTCAGCACATACCGGCAACTTTGATTCACGGACGCCGAGATATTTCTAGCCCAGCTGCAACTGCGTGGAAACTGCACCGGTTATGGCCGAACAGCACACTCATTATTGATGAAGGTGACCGGCATGGAGGCGCAAGCATGGTTGAGCACTGGACTGCAGCGAACGCCAGGCTTAGCACCGAAAGCTAGGTTGCTGCCCTCTCGGCGAATCGACAGTTTGCTGAATGGTGGGTGCCTATCTACAAAAATAGGTCTTGCACGGACTGTCAAGAAAGAGTAGATGAGATTCTCAAGAACCGTGTGGCACTTTCTTGTACATCTTGCTGATCAATGGTGCAAAAAGTAGATACAGCACGACCGCCACGGCTGCACTCGTCAGGGCCAAAGTGTAGGTGTCCATCACCAAATTGAAAAGCAATACCAGCACTGCAAAAGTCAGTAGGGACTGCAGAGTCTCGATTCCCCATTTGCCCGCGCCCTTAAAAGAGTGAAGAACAATTCGGTCGGTAATCTCACCGGAGAGCATTACAACCAGTGTGAATCCAATAGTTAGTATCGGAACCCAACCCCACAGCCCAGCTTTGAGTTCACCTAGCACGGGCAGTGCCAGTGGAGTCAAGAAACCAAGTGCTACGGGCAGACCCGCAAACAACACACATCCCAACAAGAAAAGAACGAAGATGAGCAATTCGTGTGGTTTTGGTTTGTTGTCTTGCAAATTGTCCTAGGAAGTTGTCGGGGAAATCGGGTTATCCGAACCTATCTACTTGAGAAACTCTGGTCAAGGCGGAGCCTAAATAGTCAGTGAACAGAGCTTACTTCGAAATTACTGGATGCTTTCTGGGGGATCGGGCAATGGGATGCTTCCAAAATCAACGCGACAACTGCATGACACGCATCACCGCAGGCACCGTCTATATAACGCCTATACTGGTAGGCGTGAGTAAAGCCGGGCAGAATACTGAAGAGCAGGCCTCAGGCCTCGTATTAGTCGACAAAGACCAGGGAATGACCTCCCATGATGTAGTGGGTCGCATCCGCCGTCTCGCGGGAACCCGCAAGGTGGGCCATGCTGGCACCCTTGATCCGATGGCCACCGGTGTGCTGGTGATCGGGGTTAACAAAGCCACACGCTTACTCACCTATATCGTGGGACACGACAAGACTTACACCGCCACCATCCGTCTGGGACAGAACACCGTCACCGACGACGCCGAAGGTGACATCATCTCTGAGCGCATCGCCGCTGCGGTAACAGATGAAGATATTGAACGCGAGATCTCGAAGCTTCGCGGAGATATCGAACAAATCCCGAGCCAGGTTTCCGCCATCAAGGTAGACGGTAAGCGTTCCTACGCCCGCGTTCGCGCTGGTGAGCAGGTAGAGCTGAAGGCACGCCCGGTGACCATTTCACGCTTTGACATCCACAAGATCCGCCGCGAAGTTGGTGGCAAGGTGCTAGATGTTGACGTAACAGTTTCTTGCACCTCAGGAACCTACATTCGTGCTCTGGCCCGAGACCTCGGCGAAGCGCTCCACGTCGGTGGGCACCTCACTGCATTGCGCCGCACCGAAGTGGGTCCATACTCCATCGAAAAATCTAAGCGACTTGAAGAGCTCGCCGAAGAGTTCGAGGTACTTCCCTTGGAAAAAGCAGCCGGAGCACTTTTTGCTAACCGCCAGCTGACCGAAGAAGAAGCATCAGAGCTGTCCTTCGGGCGAACCATCACCGCATCTAAGAACGTTATGGATGAACCGGCAGATGACCTCGTCGCGGCTTTCGCGCCAGATGGTGCATTGGTTGCCCTCATTGCCGATAAGGGCGAAAAAGCCCGAGGGCAAATAGTCTTCACCGGAAAGCAGTAACTCACTTTTATTTGAGACTTTCAGAAAGGCTCAGCCTTGTTCGTCCTTAACGGCTTTTTCATTGCCGGCACAATTATTTGTGCGCTCGCCGTACTGCTTGGCCTTATCGCTACCGTCATTCGGCGATACCCGGATGATTGGGCGTTAGTAGCCACCGCTGGTACCGAGTTATTTCTGATTGTTTATGCGGTAGCCGCCGGCATACGTCAGGTCGGGGGAGAAATGGTCCTCGGTGAGCCTTGGGAATTCTGGGGTTATCTACTGACCGCATTGATCATGCCACCCATTGCTTTCTTCTGGGCGGTTAGCGACAAGAGTCGTTGGGCCAATACCGTCTTAGCTGTTTCGGGAGCCATCACCTTTGTGATGCTGTTCCGTATGGAACAAATCTGGCATGTAGGAGTAATCGCATGAGCGAAAAACCACGCAATTCACGTATCGTTCAAGCCGCACAGGCTCGCGGCGTAAATAAGGCTCCCCGCCCCGGGCGTACCTCCGGGTTAGGTCGCATTATTATTGCGGTTTACGGGGTGCTGGCGCTATCGGCGACCGTCCGAGCGCTGTATCAAATGTTCTTTCGTGACTTCTCTGAAGCACCGCTAGCGTACACACTGTCATTGTTGTCTGGGCTGGTTTATATCTTGGCCACGTTCACCCTGGCTTCGAAGAAGCCGGGAGCTTGGAAGGTTTCGGTATTTGCCGTCAGCTTTGAACTTCTTGGTGTACTTGTAGTCGGCTTGCTGTCCTTCACCATGCCAGCTCATTTTGGTCACGACTCCGTATGGAGCTACTTTGGCAAGGGCTACGGTTACATTCCGTTGTTGCTACCGATAGTCGGCCTGTGGTGGCTCTTCCGTAATCGTAATGAGCGTCACGCCTAAAGACGTGCAAGAATTACCTCGGTAAACAATTTAACTTTCGTTGCAGAGTCAAAAGGAGCAAAGTGCACTATTGGAAGGGCCTCGACTCAGTCCCCGCGGACATGGCTCCCACTGTTGTCACCATCGGCAACTTCGACGGCGTCCATCTGGGGCACTGCGAAGTCCTCGACTCGGCAGTCACGCAGGCTAAAAAACGTTCGGCTAAATCGGTTGCCATCTCCTTCGATCCACACCCGGCGCAGGTGCACCGCCCGGGTTCTGCACCTGAACTCATCATGGGGATCGAAGACCGCGTCGACACACTGGCCAGTGTTGGCTTAGACGCCACACTGATGATTCACTACACACTTGAATTTGCGGACCAGAGCGCCGAAGAATTCGTGCGTTCAATCATTGTGGAGAAGCTCAATGCCGTAGCCGTGGTGGTTGGCCACGACGTACGTTTCGGCAAAGACAACTCCGGCGATTTTGACTACATGTGTGAGCTTGGAACCAAATACGGTTTTGAAGTGATCGGTGTACAAGATGTGGGTGACAAACGACGCTTGTCTTCCACCTGGGTTCGTGAAGAACTCGCTGCCGGCAAGGTAGAAGCCGCCGCGGCAATTCTTGGTCGTCCGCATCGGATGCGTGGCGAAGTCGTGCACGGCGCTGCACGGGGACGCGAGCTCGGTTTCCCTACCGCTAACCTTGCTCCGGACGCAGCCGGGATTATCCCTGCCGATGGGGTCTACGCCGGATGGGTTATTGACGAGGCCGGCGTGCGCTGGCCAGCTGCAATCTCCGTCGGCTCCAACCCAACATTCGAGGGTGTATCTCGCGTGGTTGAATCCCACGTCATTGACCGCCCCGAAGAAGGTTTTGAAGACTTTGACCTTTACGGTCAGCAGATCGTCGTGGAGTTCACCGCGCACCTGCGCCCGATGGTTGCCTACCGCGGTATCGAAGCACTGATTGAGCAGATGAATGATGACGTGGTGCAGGCGCGAAGCGTATTGGCCACCGAGTCACACTAGGTTATGCCAGAAATTCCTGCACTACCTAAGCGTGCATTCACCATGAAGGCCGAGCGTCGCACTGATCTAGCTTCCGCGTATGAAGCAGGAGCCAAAGACTACGACAGCATTCGTCCCGCTTACCCGCGCGAAGCACTCGAGTTCTCTTTGGCCGGACGTACGGCCAAACTGGCCATCGATATAGGCTGCGGTTCGGGGATTTTCACCGCCCAACTAATCGAAGCAGGGCTTGTGGTTTGGGCAGTGGACCCATCAGCCGATATGTTGAGCGTACTCAAAGAACGCACTCCCCAAGTGCACACCGTATGCGCTTCGGGGGAGTCGACCGGGTTACCCGAAGATAGTGCAGATCTAATCACCTACGCTCAAGCTTGGCACTGGGTGGATCCGCCGCTTGCTAGCGCCGAGGCCGCACGTTTGCTTCATGATGAGGGCTCGTTGGTGTTGCTCTGGAATCAATTAGACGTTCAGGTCCCTTGGGTTCACCGGCTAGCACGCATCATGCATGCCGGCGATGTGCACCGCCCGGAGCTGGCTCCGCCGCTAGGCAAAGACTTCAGCACCCCAGAATCCGGGGTTTGGCATTGGTTCATGAAATTAGACCTTCACGGAATCTTGGAGCTGACTCGTTCGCGAAGCTACTATCGGCGTTCTAAAGAAGAAACCCGGACCAAGGTGGAAAACAATCTTCGCTGGTATTGGTGTGAACACTTGGGCTACGCGGCCGAACAAATTGTTGAAGTGCCCTATCTCACCCATGCTTGGAGGGCGCGCCGACGGGTACGTCGGTGATATGATTGACGATGGTTCACGCTGCAGTCCGCGGTTGCGAAGAACCACCGTGAACGCTCCGGCGTACACACTGACTTATTAACGCGGTCCAACTCCAGGAGTTTGTTATGGCATTAGATGCCGCAGTAAAGAATGAAATCATCAAGGCTTACGCCACCCACGAGGGTGACACCGGTTCGCCTGAGGTTCAGGTTGCAGTCATGTCCCGTCGTATCAAGGACCTGACCGAGCACCTGAAAGAGCACAAGCATGACCACCACACCCGCCGTGGCCTGATGGCTCTGGTTGGTCGTCGTCGTCGTATGCTCGGCTACCTCAAGAACACCGACATCGAGCGCTACCGTGCGCTGATCGAGCGTTTGGGCCTACGCAAGTAGTCTCACGCTTCGGTGTGAAAATCCCCGTTTCCCTTCATTGGGAGACGGGGATTTTTTGGGTCTAATGGACAAAACTGGTGCAACGCTATGGGCATAGGAACTGCGCATTACGCAGATTCTGGAAGCGGGCGCAAATATTATCTGCCTTCCTCGAATGACAAATAATTCTGCTGTGTGAAATTCTACTTTCGTTTTTATCTGAATTGAGGTTAGGCTGAAGGAGATTTCAGTACCTACAAGGAGAGCGAGTAGTCATGAGCGCGACTGTTCTGCAACGTCATTTGTTCGGCCCTGGTCCATGTAACCCTTACCCAGAAGCAACTGCCGCACTGGGTTTGCCATTGCTGGGACACTTGGACCCTGAATTCATCGCACGCATGGATCGTGTGGGCGATGGACTACGCACCTTGTGGGGAACCAAGAACTCCCGCACCCTGCCGCTCAGTGCTACCGGTTCGGCAGGCATGGAAGCCGCCTTCGTTAACACCATCAACCCAGGCGACGTCGCGGTTATTGCGATCAACGGACTGTTCGGCGAGCGCATGTGCGAGGTTGCCTCGCGAGTCGGTGCAGAAATCGTTCGGGTGGATCACGAATACGGAACTCCAATCGACGCCGAGCGCGTTGCCGCGGCGCACCCGAACCCAACCGTTATTGCCGGCGTGCACGCCGAAACCAGCACGGGCGTAGTTTCAGACATTGCGGCGCTGGGAGCCATCAAGGGTGACGCGCTGCTGATCACTGACGCTGTGACTTCCATTGGTGGTATGCCAGTGTTGGCCGACGAGTGGGGCATTGACATTGGTTATGCCGGAACACAGAAATGCATTGGTGTGGCCCCGGGGCTTGCACCATTCACCATTTCGGACCGTGCCTTCGAACGTCGTGTGCAGAAACCACAATCCTGGTACTTAGATCTTGGACTACTCGGCGGTTACACCACCGGTACTACCGGTGGTGGACGAACCTATCACCACACTGCACCAGTGGCCATGGTGGCTTCGCTTGAAGCCGGTATCGATCGAATTCTCGCCGAAGGATTGGATGCGGTTACCAAGCGGCACCAAGAAGCGGGCAAATCATTGCAGGACGGTATCGAAGCGATGGGCTTGGAGCTGTTTGCAGCCGAGGGTTACCGCCTGCCACAGCTGACTACAGTGAAGGTTCCCGAAGGTGTGGACTCGGCGAAGGTCCGCGCTTACTTGCTGGAGCGTTTCAACATCGAAATCGGTGGTGGCGTTGGACAGTATGCGAACACCGTATGGCGTATCGGTCTGATGGGACCAAACGCTAACCCTTCCTCGGTGGCGCTGATCCTTGCTTCGCTGAAGGAAGCTATTAACAAGGCCTAGGCAGGCAAGGAAGTAGTTTCTAGAGGTCGTGGCGAGTACCTATGTATTAGGCCGCCACGGCCTCTAGACTCGTTTCATGAGTAGTGTTCTTACCCTTCACAAAATATTGACCCTTCGAATTGAGTTGGTCGGCTCAGAACCAGTAATTTGGCGCAGACTTGAGATCGAAGACAGCGTTGCACTTGACGAAGTCGGGTTAGCGGTGCAAATTGCTATGGGGTGGGAACATGCTCATCTGCAGGCTTTTACGAACCTCAGTCCATACACTGAACTCGGTTCGAAGTCGGCCATCAAATGGTATGACGAACAGATGCGCGCTGAGAGCGGCGACGGAGAGTCTTTAGAAGACACCACACTAGGTCAGGCTCTGCGGGTCGCAAATGACGAACTCTATTTTGAATACGATTTTGGTGATGACTGGATCCATCGAATCACTGTTGAGTCTCGACGCGAGACGAAGCCTGAAGACTCTAAATATAGAGTTCTGGAAGGTCAGTTGCGCGCTCCTTTGGAAGACAGTGGGGGACTTGGCGGCTGGTCTAACAAGCTAGAGATATATCGCTCCACAGAACGTAGCGACGAAGACGAAGACACCGTGGATTGGATGGAGTGGAGAGGGGGACCCTGGAAAGCGTTTGATCCAGATACCTTCGATATCGATTTTGCTAACGCGCGCCTGAAACTTCTTGCTAACGGTTTCACCGGCGCTAACGCGGCCGGGCAATGGACCGCCCGATTTCACGAGGGAATTCGGCAGTATTTGTCCTTAGTATTCGCGCATTGCCACATTGGACTCGAGCCTACCGGCGAACAAATTCCGGAATGGTTTGTTGAGCTTCTCCAGCCTTTTACTGCCCTGGTTGAAATGTGCACGGATCAAGGTATCACCCTGACCAAAGCCGGTTGGATGCCCCCAGCAATGATTGCCGAGTTGATGACTCATTGCGAATTGAACGGGATCGATTACGAACGAGGCAAGGTGAAACGGGAAGTTGATCTGCCCACCATTTCAATCATGCGCGACGTAGTTATTAAGCTTCGATTGATCCGAAAGTACAAGGGTAAACTCATCGCTACAAAGCTTGGCTCTTCGCTGCTCCAAGATCCACTGGCGATGGTTCGCTATATCCTCAATGAACTGCGCTCTGTGGTAACGAAGGACGTAGAAGTTGATGCGACATTTTCGGAGTGGGTACTCTGCGCCGGTGGCTATAACTTGGACAGATATACGAAAGCTACAACGGAGGCGAAAGAGTTCGTTCATGTATCTGAGGTTCTTAAAAACTTTGGCTACTGGGACCCAAACCTTCGAGCCCCTATTTCCACAGACAGCTATATCCCTACAACGGAACTGTGGCATGTGATCGGACGAATCATGGACTTCAAGTACTCGAACGCCGATAATCGTCAGGCGATTTACGACAAGCGTCAGGAAATTTCGCGATTCATTCTGGAAGCCTAATTCCTCTTGTATGCAATGCTTTCATGTTGCGGCAAGTTTACTTGGGTACTGAGATATGTAGAGGATCATTCCAGTAGTTGATTGAACCTTGTAGTTAAATTTCCGTTCTTTCGGTTCAACTGAAAATAGTTTGTCATGTTTCAGGATATTCTCCTTGGTTAACGATAGCCTCGAACAGATCAGTCGCATCCCCAAGAGAAAGAGGATTGAACATTGAAAGCACTATTCGATTTTGGTTTCCGCAAATTTGTCACGCCGTCCATCATCAAGATTGTCTACATCCTGATCATGATCATGTTGGCAGTGGGCTACATCAGTTTCACGGTCTTGGCCTTCACCGAGAGCGTCATGTTTGGCATCTTGGTGCTACTCATTCTTGGCCCACTATTTACGCTGATTTACCTCGCGTTGGCACGTGCAAGCTTGGAATCGCTTATCGCGCAGATCCGAACTGCAGAGAACACCTCTGAGCTTGTGCGTTTGGCGGGTGGCACTCCTCCGAGTGAACAGCAATTCGGCGAAGTCCCTCCACACCCAGCCGGACCAACGAACCCACAGGTTCGCCCCGCGGCTCAGGCGGATCCGACACGTCCGGTGAATCGTCAGAATCCAGAAGGTGGCCAAACCCCACCTGAGAACCCTTACAAGCAATAGTGGTAAGCGGTATTTAGCAATAAAATGCTGAAGCCGGGTGTGCAAGAGAATCTCTTGCACACCCGGCTTCAGTTTTAATTATCCCTACCAGGTGCCGTCGGCCTTCACTGAGAGGACCGGACAACCTGCCTGCATCAGGATGCGTTGCGCGGTGCTACCCATGATGAATTTTCCTACCGTGGTTCGTTTTCGCAAACCAATCACGATGAGTTGGGCTCGTTGTGCTTGGGCAACTCGTAATACCTCGTCTGCAGCATCGTGACCTTGTGCGGAGCGTTCGATCCAGAAATCTAACCCCGCCGAGGTAAGCCGTTCTTCGAGGAGGTGAAATTCTCGGGCATCGATCAGACGATCATCAACTAGTGCATCACCTTTGGAGGAGTTCACCACCACAAGCTTTACCTTCGCACGTTGCGCTTCGACGATTGCCTGCTCTAACGCTGCTTCTCCTTGTGGAGTGGGCAGATATCCAACAACAACTGTCATGGCTTGTCCTTTCCATCCAGATCATCTTCGGTCGAATGGCGTCCGCTCGATGGCTGCCGAGAATCGACTTTGTCCAGTTCGTCTTCGCTGATCATTCCACCTGCTGCGAGGCCTGCGGTGAGCTCTGAAGAGCCACCACGTGATTTGCGAAGGATCGAAAGAACCAATGGGACGAGCAACAGAATGGCAATAATGATGTACACCGTGACTGCTACTGGTTCGCTCCACAGACCTGAAATCTCACCGGCACTGAGCTGGAATGATTTACGTAGTTGCTGCTCGGCCATTGGGCCAATAATCACACCGAGGATCAGTGGAAGAATCGGCAGACCGAAACGGCGAAGTGCAAAGCCGAGAATACCGATCAACAGCAATAGCCATAGGTCTGCGGTCTGCATGTTGACAGAGAACGCGCCCAAGGTGGCGAAGAACAAGATTCCTGCGTACAAGAATGGACGCGGGATTTTCAACAGCTTGGCCCAGACTGGCGCCAAAGGCAGGTTGATCAGCAGTAGCAAGGTGTTGCCAATAAACAGGCTGGCAATCAGTGTCCAAACCAAGGCCGGCTCATTTTCAAAGAGCAACGGACCTGGCTGAATACCCTTCATGGTTAAGAAGGCCAGCATCACCGCAGCAGTAGCGTTGGTTGGTAGACCAAGTGCAAGCATCGGAGTGAGCGTACCGGCAGCTGAAGCGTTGTTGGCAGCTTCAGGACCTGCAACTCCTTCGATAGCACCATGACCGAATTCTTCAGGATGCTTTGAAAGCTTCTTTTCCGTCACGTAGGACAAGAAGGTGGGTACCTCTGCGCCACCGGCAGGAAGTGCGCCGAATGGGAATCCATACGCGGTACCGCGCAGCCAAGGCTTCCACGAACGCTTCCAGTCTTCCTTGCCCATCCAAGGACGGCCTACTGGAATGGTGCGTGATGGATTGCTACGTAGATGAGCGGCAATCCAGAGTGCCTCGCCAATGGCAAAAATAGCTACGGCGACCACTACGATGTCTAAACCATCAACTAAAGGCGCAAAGCCGAAAGTCAGACGGCTCTGTCCGGAAACCGGATCCATGCCAACCAAACCAATGGCCAGACCAAGACCCAGGGCAGCGAAACCACGGATTTTTGAGGAACCGAGCACTGCGGTCACGGTAATCAATGCGAGGACCATGATGGCGAAGTAACTTGGTGCGCCAAGGCTAACTGCAAACTTCACCACGATCGGTGCGAAACCGACCAACAGCGCGGTGCCGATGGTGCCTGCAACGAATGACCCAATGGCGGCGGTAGCTAGCGCTTGGGCTGCGCGACCGTTCTTGGCCATCTTGTGGCCCTCTATGGCGGTGATCACCGTTGAAGACTCACCCGGAGTGTTGAGCAGGATCGAGGTGGTCGAGCCACCGTACATGCCACCGTAGTAAATACCGGCAAACATGATCAGGGCACTGGAAGTTTCCATGCCGTAGGTGACAGGAAGCAACAGCGCAACTGCCATAGCCGGGCCAATACCTGGCAAGACACCCACCGCGGTACCGAGGATCACGCCAACGAGCGCGAACAACAAGTTGATAGGTGTTAGTGCTGAGGCGAAGCCATCCATGAGGAGACTAAGAGTTTCCATTTACAGCACCCCCGAGAGAATTCCGGCTGGAAGTTTGATTCCCAAACCTAGATAGAAGCCGTAGAACGTACCAAAAGCCATAGCTATGGAGATCAGGGCCGTCAGTACATATCGGCGACTTCCCAATGCCACTGCTGAGCCAAAGAACAAGATCGTTCCCGAGATAACCCAGCCGGCGGTGTTGATCAATAAAATATTGATCACAAATGCTGCCAGCAGTGGGAGAAGAACCTTCCAGTCTGAGGGCTGGCTCAGATCAACGTCTTCGCCTTCTTCGCCCTCCGCCAGGTTTCCGCGGAGAACGGTGATGGCCAGGGCAATAGATGACAGAACCAGAATCCCAGAGACCGCGTAGGGCAGAGCCTTAGGGCCCACCACATCGGCTTGGGAGTACGTCACATGAAGTTGCGACGCATCAACGAACACAATGATTCCCACCAGAAAAAGAAACGCGGCGAACAGGAGTTCGACGCGCTTCTTCTTCACTGTGGTTACTTCGCTCACGCCAGACCCAGGGTCTTGAGTACGTTTGCTACGCGCTCATCCTGCTCGGTAAGGAATGCTGAGAAATCGTCACCGGTCATGAACGCATCGGTCCAACCGTTGGTCTTCAATGCTTCCTTCCACTCCGCGGACTCGTGCATCTTGGTGATGGCGTCGGTCCACTTCGCCTTATCAGCATCTGAGATCTCCGGTGGGGCTACTAGTCCGCGCCAGTTGGAGAAGATTAGATCAATGTTGGATTCCTTCAGAGTTGGAGAATCCACACCTTCGAGACGCTTGTCGCCACTGGTAGCCAGCACGCGAACCGAGCCCTCTTCGATCTGCTGCATGTATTCGCCAGCGCCGGAGGCTGCGAATGCGAGCTTGTTGCCCAAGATGGCTGGAAGAAGATCGCCACCGCCGTCGTAGGAAACGAAGTTCACCTGCTTAGGATCGATGCCCACTGCTTCTGCTAGCTGCATTGGCAACAGGTGATCCGGACCGCCTGGTGAGGAGCCGCCACCGACCGAGAGCTTTCCTGGATCTTTCTTCCAGGCAGCTACTAGGTCATCAATGGTCTTGTATGGGGAATCCTTGGAGACCATGATGGCGCCTGGCTCTTCGATGAGCTTGGCAATCGGGGTGGTCTCGGTGAGTTTGGCATCTGATTCATTGGTGTAGCTAGCGCCCACTACGCCAAGCCCCATCAACATGGCCAGATCTCCATTGCCCTTTTCATTGACCAGTCGTGCAAGACCTACGGTGCCGCCAGCACCGGCAAGGTTGAAGACTTCCAGGTTTGCTGCGATGTCAGCATCGTCCATGACCTTGGCCGCCACACGAGCGGTGGTGTCGTAACCGCCGCCGGGAGTATTAGGAACCATGATGCGCAGATCCTTCAGCGGGCCGCTCTCGGCGCTGGGGGAAGTGCTGGAATCGGAGTCGGAACCGGAGCTTGTGACGCCACAGCCGGTTAGGGCCAGCGCTGCTGCAGCGGCAACTGCTGCCATGACACGCATGGATTTGAAGGTTTTCATTGATTCAGCCTCTTTGCTTTCATCGGGTGCGAATAGTTCAACCCTAAGTGCAAGAGTGAAGCAGGTCACTCTTGCGTACGCAAAGAAAATACTGTTCATTGTGTAACCAAAAAACGTGATCTGCTTCATGTAAATTGTCGGTAAAGTTGCCAGTTGCATGGGTGCACCCGTGACAATGAAATGTTCGGTGATAACAAAACGGTAGGCAAGAGGTGGGGCAGTGCGGGCGATCAAGGCATGGTTCGGCAAAATGTTTCCCAATCGAATCTCGCTGGCAGCGCAGTACCTCGTCCTACAGCTGCTGATCATTGCCGTGGTACTTACCGGTGTCGTAGTGGTTTCCACAACTCAAGCAACAAATAATTTTGAGCAAGAAGAAGGTAGACGCAGTCTTGCAGCAGCAGAATCACTGGCCGCTAATCCACTGATGCGCATCATGCTTCCGGGCGCCGAACCAGAAATGGGCTCAGCGCTGCCAGCCATGGCGGAATCGGTACGAAGCACCTCTGGACTGCAATTCGTCACCGTTGCTGACCCGCAAGGCGAAGTGATCACCTCTAGTTTCCCTGACGATGTAGGAACCTCAATTCTTCATCCGCAATCTCAGGTAATAGAAGGTCGAGGGTGGACCGGAGATATCTGGCGCAACGGAAATCATGTGCTGATCGCACAAGTTCCGGTTCTAGACGATGAGGGGATAATGGTGGGCATTGTCAGTGCCGGACAAAAATATCCTTCAACGCAAGCGGTGATCCGCGAGATCGCACCCAGCGCCCTATTTACGCTCTTGGTGTCCGTGCTTTTGGGAACGGTCGGCTCCGTACTTCTCTCCAGACGAGTTAAACGTCAAACTCGTGGCATGGAACCTCGGGAAATCTCAGAACTCTTTGAGCACCGCGAAGCCCTGCTACACGGGGTCAAAGAAGGAATCGTCTCCGTTTCCCCCGACCAACGAGTGATGCTGGCCAACGACATTGCTATTGAACTACTGCAGCTACCCAATGACTGTGTAGGCCAAACACTGGAACAGCTAAAGGTCGCACCGCAGGTGACCCGTGCACTAACCACCAAGCAGAATCACCCCGATCGTCAATTCCTCGTGGCCGAGAAAGTCCTTGTCTTCAATCGAATGCCGGTGGCTGTCGCCGGACGCGACCTCGGATCGGTCACCACCTTTCGTGACCGAACCGAGCTAACTCTCCTAGAACAAGAATTAGGCGACAGTAAGGCAACCTCGGACATGTTGCGGGCACAGACCCACGAATTTGCCAACCAGCTACATGCCATCTCGGGGCTGATCCAGCTAGGTGAATATGATGAAGTAGTGGGTTTCATTGATGGGGTGAGCTTCAGCCGAAGCAAACTATTTGAAGATGTTGCGGCCAGGATCAACGAGCCGACCATTGCTGCGCTATTGATCGCCAAGGCCAGTGTGGCGACGGAACGGGGGATCAAGCTAAGCGTCGCCGAGAATTCACATCTTGGACGTAATGATGAGCAACTAGCACGAGACCTCACCACGGTCATCGGCAACCTCGTAGATAACGCGATGGATGCGGTATCAGCAGTGACTCAACCGCACATCGAGCTACGCATCGAAGAATCCGAAACCCACGTAATCGTTCAGGTAAGCGATAATGGATCCGGGATAGATGACGCGGCAATCAATGAGATCTTTACTCAAGGATTCTCAACCAAAGACACCACAGTATCCGGCGGAAGAGGTTTTGGACTGGCGCTAACCAGGCTAGTCTGCCGGCGGCGCGCAGGGGACGTGCAAGCCATCAACGCTGGTGGCGCGCAATTCACCGCCACACTCAGGAAGTAGGAAACAACTCGTGATCAAAGTACTGGTGATTGATGATGACTTCATGGTCGCCAAGGTTCACTCCGGGTTCGTCAACAACGAGCCAGGATTCTCCGTGGTGGGAGTAGCTCACTCGGCCAAAGACGCACTAATAGCAGCCACTGCGTTGTCACCGGACCTCGTCTTGCTCGATATCCACCTGCCAGACATGAACGGCCTAGACCTGTTGCAACGCTTGCGCGACATTCAGCCAGACCTCGACGTTCTAGTCATCAGCGCGGCACGCGAAATGGACACCGTGCGACGGGCGCTGCGTGGCGGAATCGTGCACTACCTGATGAAGCCGTTCTCCCGCGAAGACCTACATGAACGACTCGAACATTATCTGAAAACATATCAGCCATTGCATCAAGCCGATCAAGAACTGCAACAAGCAGACGTCAATCGGCTCTTTGGACTCAGCGGACAAAATCGCCGTCCACTGCCCAAGGGATGCAGCGCCGAGACTATGACACTGGTAGAAAACATCGTCAAAGAGGCGGTACAACCCATTTCCGCCACAGAAACTGCAGAAAAACTCGGCACCTCACGGGTGAGCGCTCGCCGGTATCTGGAGTACCTGGCCGATGAAAATCTGGCACAGGTCAATCTGCGTTATGGAGGAGTAGGCCGGCCTGAACGCCGGTACTCGTGGAGTAACTAGCCATTAAACACGTCATCAGGGCTAAAGCAGGCTCGGTGTATCTGAGGCGAATAAAGTTCTAGACATGGCTGTGGCCTTGCACTAGGTACTCGGTGCAAGGCCACTATGCGGTCAAGGCTAAAGCTGCAAGGTCAAGATTTAGCTATGCCTTGCTCGACTTGGAGTGCTCGTTGGAGGCGAGATCTTCGAGTTTTTCTCGCGGGGCAGCGGAAACGTAGCGTTCCATGCTGTCATCCAGTTCGCTGAGCCATGGAGTGTGGTGCTTGTCTGCCATCGTACCGGTCATCACTGAACGATAAACCTTGTCGCGGTAGGTCAGGATATTTTTCTTCTTATCCGTTTTCCAAGCCATAAAGGTTCGGGTGACCTCATCCAAATCAAACATCGGGTAGTCCGTCAGTTCAATGAGATCTCGTATGTAGTCGGCCTGGAATTTCACTTCGTCTTCTGCTGTTTCGATAGCGTTAAAACGTTCAAGCCATGCATCGATGCTTTCGCGTTGTTCGCTCGGCGAAGGGATGGTTAGCTCACCCAAAATTAGATCGCGAACGTACCAAGCCTGGGCATCAAACATATTAAAGGTGAACCACTGATCTTGAGCACCAAGGTAGTACAGGCTGTCGTTGTTTTCAGAAACAACACCGCGGTACAAAGTATCCGGGTAAACGTTGTTTGGTGAATCCAATGCCAGGTCAGAGGGCAAGAATGGATAGTGGTGCAAGTATCCGGTGCACAGGATGACCGTATCAAATGAGCGGGACATGCCGTTGCTGAAGTACGCGGTTGAACCTTCGAAGCGGTCAATGAGGGGGAGTTCCTCAATGCCTTCTGGCCAGTCGAACCCCATAGGACCTGAGCGGTAGCTATACGTGACTGAGCGTGCGCCCATTTTGAATGATTGGACACCAATGTCTTCAGCCGAATAACTTGCTCCGATCAGCAGAACATCTTTATCTGCTAAGCGTTCAGCTCCGCGGAAATCGTGGGCATGCATAAGCTCGCCAGGGAACGTTTCAATGCCCTTAAAATCTGGGACGTTAGGGAAACTGAAGTGTCCGGAGCCCACAATGACGTGATCGAATTCGGAAGTTTCCGTTTGCCCGGTCTTGAGATCTTCGGTGGTGACAGTAAATAGGTTGGTGCTCTCGTCAAAATCAACCCAACGCACCACAGTAGCGAAGCGAACGTGCTTTTTAACATCGGACTTCTCGGCGCGACCATTGATGTAATCCCACAGCACTGCACGTGGTGGGTAGGAAGAAATTGGGCGGCCAAAATGCTCATCAAATGTGTACTCGGCGAATTCTAGGGCTTCTTTGGGGCCGTTAGACCAAAGGTTGCGGTACATGCTCGAATGTACTGGTTCGCCGTACTTGTCGATGCCGCTACGCCAGTTGTAATTCCACTGGCCTCCCCAGTCGTCTTGCTTTTCAAAGCAGACGATCTCAGGGATCTCTCGCCCGGATTTCTTGGCAGAATCGAATGCCCGCAGCTGGGCAATGCCGCTGGGTCCTGCTCCAATGATGGCGACGCGTTGAGTCAAACGTACCTCTCCGGCTATCTAAGCCTTATATCAGTTGCGCGCCGAGAATCGAACCAACAATCGAGTTCGTCAGCGTCGCGCAATTCAACAAAAATGCTCTAAACCAGTCGACCAGTCACGCATAGAAAACGTTCACATGCCGAGGGAAAACTTGTCCTGTTCAAGGGACTCCACCCTTGAGTTTATCAGTTATTCATTTTTTGGAATTTTAAAGCATCTATTGAGGGGGAGGTTTGATGTCGTTTCAGAGAAATTCGTGCTCGGTATTTCACCTTGAGGCACAGCAAATAACGCCAACACCTAGGAGTGAGTACCGAGGAATCGGAGACTATTGAGCTGCCAACCTTTACACGAAGGAGGCAGAGATTTTTTGGCGATGCTCACTTGCTGCGTAGGTGCCTAGGATCTTGATTTCCCAAGTGAAGAAGTCCAATTCTTCTAGGGCAAGGCGTACCGGTAGATCTTCGGGATGGCCCTCGATGTCAACCATGAAAATTGTGGCAGCGAAACTTGAGTCGAGCATGTAACTTTCCATGCGGGTCAGGTTTACCCCGTTGGTAGCAAATCCGCCTAATGCTTTGTACAGTGCGCTAGGCACGTTGCGAGCGTGGAAGACCAAGGTGGTGATCACAGATTCGGGTAGTTTAGCGCGCGCGGGGAGCTCTTGCTTCCGCGCAAGAACCACGAAACGAGTGGTGTTCGTTTCGTCGTCTTCTACCGAAGAAGCTAGTACTTCTAGTCCATACAGTTCGGCAGCAAGTGGTGGTGCCAGAGATAGTTTGGTCGGGTCGTTCCAGTCTCGGACCTCGCGCGCGGAACCTGCGGTGTCTCCAGCGATCACTGGTATCAGCTTGTTCTCACGGATGATCTTGCGGCACTGTCCTAGTGCATGGATATGACTATGGACTTCGGTAGCTTCTTCAATGCTGCTTCCAGGAAGTCCCAACAGGTCAAAACGGATACGTAAATAGTGCTCGCCGACAATCTGTAGTCCAGATTCGGGGAGTAAAACGTGAATGTCGGCAACTCGTCCCGCAATCGAGTTCTCAATCGGGATCATGGCAAGATCGGCTTCGCCGCTTTCCACCATGGCGAAGGCGTCTTCAAAGCTCGCACAAGGTATGGCTTCCATATCGGGGAACTGCTCGGTGCAGGCCATATTCGAATTGGATCCGGCTTCGCCCTGATACGAAATCTTTTTGCTCATTAGTTCAATTTAGCGCAGAGTGCTCGCCACCGATGAATGCTAGCAAGGATGTTTCGAAGCGGCCGATCTATGAATGTTGCTTACAATCTCAGAGAGTAAAATTCCCCCAAATAATTTCTGTCTGGTCGTTCGCGGTAAGCCAGATACTGCGGTGAGTGTCGATTTATGTGGGTGCAAAATTTGACAGAATTTAGAGCCCCCAACGGTTCTAATCAGCTTAGGTTATGATGTAGGTCACTGCTGTCTCTGGGATCTCAGCTTTTCATGGGGGTGTGAAGTGGCACAACCAACTTTGATTGGGTCTGTGCAGAAGGCATTGCGCCTTTTGGAGGCTGTTGCGGCGAGCGGTACTGCCGTTTCGGCGAAGAAGCTTGCACGAGTCACCGAATTTCCCTTACCAACGACCTATCACTTGCTGCGGACCCTCGAATTTGAGGGTTACCTGTGCAAAATTGATGGTGGATATGCGCTCGGTGCATCGTCACTTACGGTGCAAAATGATGCGATACAAGAACTGGTGCCACGGGTTCGCCCAGTGCTTCGGTCGTTGAGTGATGAGCTTGGCGCAGCCACGTATTTAACCACTTACCAGGATGACGAGATCCATCTCCTAGCAATGGTCGAAGGTCCCGAAGGGCGAAGCGTAGATTTGTGGGTAGGAGTGCATGAATCCGGGCATGCAACGGCATTCGGCAAGGCGATTTTGGCAAACCTCAGCGACGAACTGCGTGATGATTACATCAACCGACACGATCTGTATGATCTAACGCCTAACACCATTACTAGCCGGGGCGGTCTGGAGCGCAACTTGTCCGTCGGTTCCAATATTTGGTCAGATAAAGAAGAATATCTACTAGGTATTTCCTGTCACGCGGCTCCCATTCAGAATAGCGGGATGGTTGGCGCGATTGCAGTTTCTCTACCTTCGCAACGCAAGATGCTGGAAAGCGAAGAAGCAAGCCTTAAGAGGGCTGCAAGACGTCTCGGTCTTGCGATGGGGCCATCTCTTATCAGTATTTGAAATCTTGTCTCTTGTTGACCAATTGGCCCACCAGCGATGATGGAGACATAGAAGTTCAGCAGGAATCTAGAAATCCAGGATGTAGCGCGAGTGCTACGGACCAACTACGATATCTAGCGTTCCAAACAGCCTCTAAACCTCCTGCGCAGTATTTCCTGGGTACCCCCAAGACTCGGAAAACCAACGTTCAGGATAGCGACCCCGAAGATTCCCCCAAGGCTTCGGGGTCGCGCTACCTGGAACGGCCACCGCCAGAGGTCTAACGGCTACGTACTTTTGAGTTATAACTGCCCATAGTAGGTTGTAAGTTTTGCCAAGCCTTCGTCAATACTTACCGTTGGCTTCCAATCCAACACTTCGTGCGTCTCGCGTTGGTCAAACCAGTGTGCGGTTGAAAGCTGCTCGGCCAAGAACCGAGTCATCGGCGGCTCATCATGCACTAGGTTGCGAGAACCTGCGGCCAGCCAGACCTTCTCGATGACCGAACCAGCACCACGCGCTAACCAACCGGGAACATTGAGTTTCGGAGCCGGAGCTCCACCAGCCTTGCAGATTCCAGCAATGAGTTCCCCCACCGGGCGAGGTTCACCATTGGTGACAACAAGTGCACGTCCGTGGGCGTAATCCATGCGTTCCAGCCCGCGAACAATCGCCGAGGCAGCATTATCAATGTACGTAGTATCAATAAGTGCCACACCACTGTCTAGCAGAGGAAGCCGGCCGCTCTTGGCACGGTCAACCACGCGCTCAACCAGTTGAGTATCGCCAGGGCCCCACACCACATGTGGTCGAATAGCAGCCACCCGGAATTCGGGGGAGTCCTCGGCCAGTGCACTTAGCTCAGCAGCTGCCTTAGAGCGAGCATAGTTTCCGCGAGCCAAATTCGGGTTCGCAACACCTGCTGACGCGCCCGCCAACGAATTGCCGAAATGAGCGACCGACGGCGAGGAAACAAAAACAAAATCCTTAATGCCGGCGCTTTTCGCAGCCGCTAACAAATTTGCTGTTCCATCGATGTTAGTGGCGACAAATTCGTTCCAATGGCCGGTAAAGGAGACCTTCGCGGCCAGATGAATCACCGCATCCATGGATTCTACGGCTGTGGCCACGACATCCTGATCGGTGAGTGAACCACGGATCTCGTCCGTTGCTTGGCTTGAAGCACCGCGCTGGAAAGTTCGAACCTGGTGCCCTTTGTCGCGCAATAGCTGAGCTACCGCCCCACCGAGCATGCCACTGGCTCCGGTAACCAAGACACGACGAGGTTTTGTATTATTTGCTGCTGTGCTCATGGCTGGCGGACCTTTCCGCCGGCGAGCGTGGCAGTTGCCCAAGTAGCTAGTGCGGCACGATCGATTTTGGAGTTATGACGAATGTCAGTTGGCAGCGATGAAACAATCAAAACTGCAGCCACGTCCACGCCGGTTTCGGCGACGGCACTACGAACTTTTTGCGATAACTCGTTGCTTGCGGGGCCTGCTTTGCGCGCTGGCGGAATAGTTTCCATTACGACTACGGCAGCTTGCGTGCCGGCCGGTCCTACGCCCACCAATGCGGCGCGACCAGCGCCGGCCACAGACTCAACTGCGTGTTCAGCGGCTACCGGGGTAATTGCACCTTTAGCGGTACTCAATACATGCCCAAGCCGGCCCTCTACCCAAAGCCGTCCGTCATCATCGAGATGTCCAACATCTCCGGTCCTATGCCAGCCCGGGATTGAAATGCTTACCTGCTCGGTAATCCAAAGCCGGTCATAACGATCCTTGATATGTGGGGCGCGCACCAGAATTTCACCTGTGACGTGAGGCGTGTATTCCGGTTGGTCTCCCGCGATGCCCATTGAATCTATGGGGGCAATGGCTACTTTTGCGCCAGCGACGGCCGTACCAACGCATACACCGTTGCCCTGGCCTGCAGCGCGAATACCCGCAAGGTCGATATCTGTGACGGGAAGTGCCTCGGTCATGCCATAAGGCGTGTGTACCTGTGCGTTAGGTACAAGCTCTTGGACTTTGGCTAACAATGGTTCTGGAATGGGCGCACCAGCCGAGAGCATCACCGAAACGTTCGCGAGAGTCTCCCGGTGGGTTGCATCCAAGGAATTCTTGGTTTTCAAAACGTTGGCCAGTGCTGCGGGCGAGGCGAATACCGTCGTTGCATCTACGGCCACCGCAGCGTCTGCTAGGGCGGAGGCAGTCAGCGTACGTGGTGCGGTGACATCCATATCTGGAGTGACCGAGGTAGCGCCCAATGCTGGACCAAGCAAGGCAAATGGTGCAAAGCCAGCAACAAGGGCAGAACCGGCTTTGAGATTGTAAGTTTCGCGCAGGGTGTCGCGCATTGCGCCCAACTGACGGTGTGTATAAACAACACCCTTAGCAGGGCCGGTCGAACCCGAGGTGAAAAGCACCGCGGCGTCAGCATCTGGTTCGGCCGACACAAAATTTGAAGCCTTCGATGAGAGCTTGTTTCCTACTTCGAAAAGCTCGGGAAGAGAATGCTCAACGCCTAATAGTTTGCGCTTGGCGGCAGGCAAGGTTTCCACTGAAATTTTGGTACCTGGCCAGTTGAATAGTCGTGCCCCGGTGAGTGCCCGGTCAATACCAATAAGATAGCTTGGCCCAGCGCCCTTGATGGCGCGTCCCAAACCCTTGGTGCCGAGTCCAGCATCGGCCACTACTATGACAGCCCCTAAACGCAGGCAAGCATAGATCAAAGTTGTTAGCTCAATGCCCGGAGGAACTAGTAAATTAACGCGGTCTCCGGCCTTAACACCAATTTCCTGGAGACCTGCGGCCAAAGCGTTGACTCGCTGGCCCAACTCTGACCAGGAAAGGGAGCGTGGAGGATTAATATCTACCACAGCGACGCTGTGATCTGTGGTGCGTGAATCCAACTCTGCGAGCATTGGCCGGTAGTCACCGAGGCTGTCTGCTCGTGAAGAATTTGTGGAGTTCTGATTGCTGGACAACCAGTCAAACATTGGGGTGGCGATATCTTTGTCTTCGCCTACCAAATGACTGGCGCCCTCGAAGCGGTGCACCTGCGCGTGCGGGAGTCGACCCATTAGATCGCGTAGGTAGCGGTCTGAGAAGACTGGATCTTTGGGACCCCACAACATCAAGACCGGAACGGTGAGCGTGCGTACGGCCTGCGCAATTTCGTTCAGCGTTGAGCGGCTGGGATGGTCTTCGGCAAAAGGAATATCTGCCACAAAGTTCGCTACGCCATCGCGTTTGGCAGCACTTGTGTAAGGTGCCATGAATGCTTTGCGGACTTCTGGATCCAGCGCAGGCTGGGCCAGTGAGTGGGTTACTTGTAAGAATGCGCTGGTGGTCTTGGTGCCCCAGCCATGAACCGCAGGATGCGAAGCGAGCTTCAAGGCCGCGGGGAGTTCAAAGCCAGCAGGATGAATCGCGGTGTTAGTTAAAATGACGTTGGCCAGCTGATCCTGGTGGCTGATGGCCCATCCCAGAGAAATGACACCACCCCAGTCATGACCCACAGTGGTGACCTTGCCACTGAGTCCGAGCGAGTCGATTAGGTCTCCCAAATCATTAACTCTGTCAGCTAACCGACGGAACTTGCCGGTACGTGCGGAGAATCCCATATCTAGCTGGTCCACTGCGACGACGCGCCACGGCAGGGCATTAGCCGAGACATGGTTCAACAGGCTGCGCCAGAGGTAAGACCAAGTTGGGTTGCCATGGACACACACGAGGGTGCCGATGGGCTCAATTCCTCGTGCTAGAAGTTCGTCTTCGTTATCGAGCAGATGCCACATGTGCAGCGTCCCTGGATCATCCACTTTTGAAGTGGAAGGAACCTCTAGATAATTCGAATAAATTCCATCTACACCGGGGAAAAGCTCGGTCACCAGGCAATCTCCATCATCGCGGTATTCAATCCTGAACCAACGCCCATGCACAGAACACGGTCGCCTGGCTTTAAGGTGTCAGCTTCCTGCGACAGGGTCATCGGCAAAGAGGCTGGGCCAACGTTTCCCCACTTGGAGAAGGTAATCGGAACGCGATCCTTGACCAGACCCACAGCCTTGATGATGGCGTTGGTGTACGACTTGGAAACTTGGTGGGTGACATACCTATCCATGGACTTCCAATTCCATCCGGATTCCTGGGCTTCATCCCAAGCATTTACCACTAGTTCAAGGCCGTTGTCCAACAATCCCTTGGTGTCGGTGTACATTCCTGCCGGGCCACCTACGCACAGTTCATGATGTTCGGTACCAGCGCGGGAGACGCCACCAACGATGCGGTGTCCATCCGGATGCAGATCTGCGGGGCCGATGACGGCTGCAGCTGCGCCCGAACCAAGGGTCAAAGTCGCAAACTCGCGCATGTAATCTTCACGAGTAGAGCTCTCATGATTCAGGCGCTGGAATGTCGTTTCTTGAGTCGGGCGGGAATCTTCGCCAGCCACGATCAATGCGTACTTGATCTGCCCGGAATCAATCATGTTTGCTGCCAAGCTCATACCATTGACGAATCCTAGGCAGGCATTTGTTATGTCAAAATTCATAGCGGAGGATGGTAAACCCAAACCATTATGGATCTTGGAAGCTACCGAAGGCTCTAGGTTGCGGCGGGTGACTGAGGTATTAATCAGGAGACCAATCTCGCCCGGTTCCACACCTGCCTGCGTAAGCGCATTTTTACCAGCAACGATTGCAGCGTCGTCAAACTCGACACCCTCCGACCACCACCGGCGTTCTTTTACGCCCGACACCCGTTCAAGCAACTTCTTAGATAGACGCAGACGCTTGAGGCTTGGAGCCAGTCGCTCGTCGAATTCTGCTGAACTCATGACCTCTGGTGCAAGTACGCTATTTACCGCTAAGAGGGCCACGTTGTGGTGTTTAAAAGTGGCGTTGCCGTTCAAAATGTAGCCTTTGTGTCGGGGCTGTCGCGCCGTGCTCGGACGCAACGAAGTAGAAGTAGTTTGATGCTTTATGAGCCATAATAAAAAACGTCTATCTCTACCGTATTCCTTGTTGGCGCACAGTGCGTACACGGGCACGCTATTTTCAGCGGTTAGCAAGAAACTCACAGTCTTTTTGGCTATATTTCGTTCATCTGAACCACAGTGAGTTACTGCACAGTAACATTTTCGCGGAATGGGCCCAGTGATGGGTTGATAACTTTGGGAGTGCTCAGAAGTAAGTTCTGAGACCTGTGGCACTAATTTCTCCTCCGGTAGGCTTGCCTTGAGCTAAAGGCCCGATGGTGCTCGTACAGTGAATAGGCGGGAAATTTTATGGATCTACTGCGCGGTTTAAGCCTAGAAGACCTGTCGGTCGCGATTTGGGTATGCGTCGCAGTTTTCGCTGCGGTGATGGGCATCTGGCAACGGCGACAACTGCAATGGGTAGCTCTTAGTTCTGTGGTGCTCTTTGCAGTGCTTAACGCCGGCACGGGGATCTATGTTTTGCGGACCGTTGGGGATTCTAGGTGGGCGCAGGAGGGAACCGTCCCGCTCAGCGCACCTTCTCTGAGCGAAACACCTCTCGTCGGGCAATATTTGGACCCATTAAATTCCGCACTCCAATCAATGGTTGGAAGTGTGAACTCGCTTGTGGCGTTCCAACAGGCGCTTCCGGTAGCACTGGATTTCTTCACGAAGAGCGGCTGGGCGCTACTCATCGCTGTTCCACTGATGCTTCTCGTCGTGGTTATGAGTTACAGAGCTGCTAGACGTCGAAAGCGAGAGCTCAATAATTACCGTGCGACTGTTGACCAACTCAAGATTGATTTAGAGCAAGTTAAGGCCCGGCTCACAATGTTGGACGGGGCGTCAAGCCTTGGAGAGCCAACGGCAGGTCCACCGCAAGCGTCGCGCAGAGATCAGCGATAAGAGATGCAGCGCTGAAGAAAATTCACTGGAAACTGCGAAATTGATTGCCTGTAAGACCGTAACTTTAGTGAACTGATCCGCGCAGTTTCGCCCCGGGCCCGGGGGATACCTGAGACTCTCGTGGCGAGTCTAGAACGTGCCCGAGCGCGCACTGCACCACGGTAGAAACCTGCTCGCCACAATCGCGGTGCTTGATGAGTATCGGTGGTCCGGCGGGATCTGCCTCGTATCTGTCGCCCCAACGAAGCAGCGAAATTATTATTGGATAAAGATCCAAGCCTTTCGGGGTGAGGCGATATTCGTTACGCGTACGGTGGCCAGGTTCCTTGTATGGTGTGGCTACGAGTATTCCACTGGTTATGAGGGAATTTAGCCGGGCGGAGATAACCGCTTCGGAAGCCCCGAGGTGACTGCGGATCGCATCAAATCGACGCACTCCATTAAATGCTTCTCGGAGTATCAACAAACTCCACTTTTCACCGACGATTTCCAAGGTGCGCTGAATAGAGCAGTTCTCGGTGTCGTAGTCCAGCCACTGCATGTTCAAAGCGGCCCCTTACCGTTGACAGATCCTGACGATCTAGCTAGCTTCAAATATAACAGCCAGCTTTTGAAGGGCAAGCGATTGAATACGAATGAAGAACTTCTGCCAGGTATGAAACGGACTGAGTCCAGCGAGTTTGTGGCTGCTACCGGCTTTGTCGTTGATGAACTCAACGCCACGTCCTTGCGCGGACACGTGCAATTAGGAACAAATCATCACACGCCGTGGGGAGTGGTGCATGGAGGACTGTTCACCACAATCGTAGAAAGTGCCGCCAGTATTGGGGCGAGCTTCGCAGTCAACGAGTATGGACAATTTGCTGTCGGTGTTCACAATGCCACAGATTTTTTACGGTCAGGCAGTTCCGGATTGGCTTTAGTGAAGGCCACTGCTTTGCATCAAGGCCGTACCCAGCAATTATGGGAAGTCATCATCACCGATGACGCTAGTTCCAAGGTGCTGGCCCGCGGGCAACTGCGCTTACAAAATGTGCCGTTGCCCGAAAAATCAACCGAAGTTCAAGGCTAAAGGAGTCATATCAATGGAAGCTAGCACTGACGCACGTGAAAAACTTGTGAAGTGGCGAGATCCTGCTGGCGCCATGGAACAGCTCCCTTTACTTTCCGGACTGGAATATCTGAAAAAGATGGCGTCCGGTGAACTTCCTGGTGCACCAATCGCGTCGCATCTCAACATGGATCTAGTTGAAGTCATCGAAGGGTCGGTAACTTTCACAAGTACACCGGATGAGTCTTTGTATAACCCGATTGGGACCGTGCATGGAGGACTAGTTTGCGCAGTGTTGGACTCTGCACTTGGCTGCGCCGCACACTCGACGCTTCCGGCAGGAATGGGATACACCTCCATTGAAATCAAAGTGAACTACCTGCGTCCGGTGTTGGCCGATAGCGGACCGCTGCGTTGCACCGGAACTGTTACCAAGCCGGGACGACGGGTGATCTTCGCCGAAGGAGAAGTTGTAGATAAAAACGGGAAGACGGTAGCAACCGCGTCGGGATCACTTCTTGTGTTTCCACTTGGCAACCCTAAAAACTGAATGCTGAAAAGTGTCGGTTACACGGGATAACTTGGATTTACCGCCAATACGTTGGCAAAGTGCAAGTTTTCTGATGGGGATAGTATGAAGTTTTCGTCTGATGTGAAAGACCGTATCTGTGGAGTTCTTACAGGTATGGCCGCGGGAGATGCTCTTGGCGCGGGGTACGAATTTGATTCCCCTATGCCGGCTAACAAACCGGTAGCCATGATCGGTGGCGGGCTTGGTGACTTTGCCCCCGGAGAGTGGACAGACGATACCTCGATGGCAATCGTGATTGCACGCGCGCTAGCGAACTCCGAAGGTCAACTCGACACAGGCGCATCTGATTACATGGTGCGCCAGTGGGCTATCTGGGCGAAAGATGCGCCGGACGTGGGTACCCAGACGCGGGCTGTTCTCCGTGCGGCTGAACAAACCGCGCGGGTTGATAAGCGGGATGCTCCGAACACGGCGGATGCAGTCGCGGCCGCGACTGCGATTCACCGGCAAACAGGTCGCTCGGGAGGCAACGGAAGCCTAATGCGCACTGCTCCCATCGCCTTGGCCTATCTAGACCGTACGCCGGACGATACTTACCAGGCGGCAGTCAAGATTAGTAAACTGACTCACTTCGATGATGAGGCCGCCGAAGCCTGCGCATTATGGACACTAGCAGTGCGTCACGCCTTACTCACCGCAGAACTAAATATCCGCGTAGGGCTACCACTGCTAGATCCTGAACGCGCCTTAGTTTGGGAACGGCGTATCCAGCAGGCTGAAGAAAAACGCCCACGCGATTTCTCACATAATGGCTGGGTGGTTGAAGCTTTCCAAGGAGCTTGGAGTTCCATCATGGTTTCCAAAGCTGCTGACGGTGGGAGCGCCGAGCACCTCGTCGCATCCGTCGAAGCTGCGGTACGCGGCGGGGTCGATACCGACACCGTGGCCGCAATTGCTGGATCGTTGGTCGGTGCCGCTTACGGGCTACGAGCTATTCCGAAGCAGTGGCTGGAAATACTGCATGGCTGGCCAGGTTTGAACGCAAAAAATCTAGTTGAACTTTCACTCAAACTAGTCGGTTAGTGGACCGTCGAGCCGCTGTGGCGGTTCCACGCTCACTGCATGGCGCACCCCGCGGACTCCCAATCCGCTAAGATCAACCGCTAAATACCAGGGGCCTGAACGTGGAACCTTGATTCGATACGGTGCTTTACGCGCTAAGCCACCTCGAAAATCATAATCATCTGAATCTTGGAACGCGGCGAAATTTTCCGGGTCCATGAGCCTGAGATAGGCCGGTCCGCTGAGCGTGACCACCAAGATGCTGCCACGTTCAAGATGATCCCAAGAGTATTCGGTGAAATCAGGAGCGGTCATTGAGAATCCTCTGTAATCGAGTCACGCTATGCGTAGTTCTTCGCTGCGCCCCGATGCCATAGGCGGAAACGGCGTTCGAACAATCAACTGTAAGTTAATCGTTCGAACGCCGTCCGCAGGACGATGGATACTACTTTTAGACCAAAGTTGCTGTGTCAATCACGAAGCGGTAGCGAACGTCAGACTTCATCACGCGCTCATAAGCTTCGTTGATCTGCTCGGCGCCAATGACCTCAATTTCAGCACCAATGCCGTGCTCGGCACAGAAATCCAACATCTCTTGGGTTTCTTCGATGCCGCCAATCTGTGAACCGGCGAACGAACGACGTCCACCAATCAATGCGAAGGCATTCACTGGCAATGGTTCCGCTGGGGCACCCACATTGACCATGGTGCCGTTTACACGCAACAGCTCAAGGTAATCGCTGATATTGATCGAGGCGCTGACCGTGTTAATGATCAGGTCGAAGTTCTTGTGCAGATCCTTGAAGGTGCTCTCATCGCTGGTGGCGCGATAATCGCTGGCACCCATGCTCAGTCCTTCGTCCTTCTTCTTCAACGACTGGGATAGCACGGTAACTTCGGCTCCCATAGCGCTAGCAATCTTCACGGCCATATGGCCCAGACCGCCAAGGCCCACCACTGCCACCTTCTTGCCAGGGCCTGCACCCCAGCGCTTCAGTGGGGAGAAAGTGGTGATGCCGGCGCAGAGTAGCGGAGCGGCCACATCAAGCTCGATACCTTCTGGGATGCTCAATACGAAGTTTTCGGTGACCACAACATGGGTGGAATACCCACCCTGGGTGATGGTCCCATCTCGATCGACTGAACCATAGGTTCCGATGGAGCTGTCGCAGAATTGCTGGTCGCCAGCGAGGCAGTTTTCACATTCCATGCAGGAGTTAACCATGCATCCCACGCCCACGCGGTCACCGATCTTGTGTTTGGTGACTTCGGATCCGACTTCGGTCACGATGCCGGCGATTTCATGGCCTGGAGCCAATGGGTAGGACCGAGGTCCCCATTCGCCGCGCACGGTGTGAATATCCGAGTGGCAGATGCCCGAGTACTTGATGTCGATCAGGACGTCGCGCGGGCCTACCTCGCGTCGCTCGATCTGAGTTGGAATTAATCCTTCGGTAGCCGAAGGTGCAGCGTATGCATTGACCATGGTTGTCATAGTTCTCTTTCCTCGTACTCAGTGAATGCGCTTTATCCCAAAAGAATCGGGTAGATCGGATCGGGCAAAGCGTGTGTTCCGGAAATTAACAACAGCGCAAACAGCCAGAATAATCCCGACGAGCCTGATTGCTTGCCAATTCCCAGCTAGCTCGGATAAATCCAAGGAACAAGGGTCAGAAGTACCGGGAAGAAGCCAAGCTGTCATTCATTGCCGGCACCTTATGAACCTAAGTAACTGATACGTGACAGTCCAAGAGCCACATCCCGGTTACTCAATGGTAGTCTCCCATTTACTAACTGGTGTGGCGGTGAAAGGATCTCTCATGGATGGCACTCAAATAGACGCTGGTACTGGCGCTGGCACAATCAACGCCTTGAATTGGAAATTGCCTGAGAACCTGCACTGGTCTTTTCAGCATATGGCTGACTTCTTGCCCACCGCCGAAATTCCTCGCGGTTCAGCGTCGCCTTCTGAACTCCCCGGTGCGATTCGCAACCTGGATTTAGTACTAGCGCCGTCCAGCATTCCGGGTGCTCCGCCGGTGACGGTTGGATCGATTATGGCTACGACACATACCGATGCATGGATGGTTTCGCATCGAGGCACAACGATCACAGAACAATACTTGGGGCAGATGAATGAAGATTCTTCGCACCTTTTGATGTCGATGAGTAAATCCCTGATTGGTGCCGTTGCCGGTTCCCTATGCGATTCGGGAGTTCTAGATCCCGACGCCCAGATCACGGACTATATCCCCGAGCTGGCTGACGCAGGTTATGCCGGCGCGAGGGTGCGCCACTTGCTCGATATGCGTTCAGGAATTGATTTCTCCGAAAATTATTTGGATCCGTTATCCGGGATCCGCCGGATGTCGGAAGCCATCGGATGGGCGCCAACCAATACGCCCGGACCGACTGGAATGTACCCATTCCTGAAAACACTGCAACGCAAAACGGCTCATGGCGGAGTATTCGAATATCGCTCCTGCGAAACTGACATGCTTGGCTGGGTGTGCGAGGCCGCTTCAGGAACCGCAATGCCACAGCTGATGTCTGAAGTCCTATGGAGCAAACTCGGTAGCGGAGCTGACGCGACGATTTGCATCGATCAGTACGGGACCGGGACTTTCGACGGCGGGATCAACGCCACGCTACGAGATATGGCCCGATTCGGTGCAGTATTCCTCAATGACGGACTTTCATTGACTGGGGAACGTGTGCTCTCTGAAGAATGGATTGCACAAACGTTGGAAGGCGCTCCGGATTCGCGAGATGCTTTTGCTGCTAGCCCGGGGGACTACCGTATGCCCGGCGGGATGTACCGGAACCAAATGTGGTTTCCATATCCCGGAAATGATGTGGTGCTGTGCATGGGCATCCATGGACAGATGATCTACATCAACCGTCCAGCTCAGATGGTTGCCGTGAAACTCTCCAGTTGGCCATTGCCGCAGGATCCCATCAAGCTTTATGCCACGTTGGGGGCTTTCGACTCGATTGCAGCTGCCCTGCTCGTGGAGATGCAGACTGCACCGCAGGACTCGCAGTAGCCCCGCAAAAACATCTTGGCTCAAAGGAACTGCCCTCGTTTTCTAAGGGCAGTTAGCTCGATGGATCGTTGTGGTTAAAAACTGACCGGTGGGCCGACATATTTCTATGTCGGCCCACCGGTCTATGAACCCTGCTAGCTTTGCTAAGCGCCCAGGTTAGCTGTGGCGTCCTCGGCGACGGAGCGCGAGGGCAATTCCACCTAGGATAATCAAGCCGAGTGCTACGCTGCCTGCGATGAGCAAACCGTCGTTGGCACCGGTGTCGGCAAGCTCATCATTGTTGGAGTCCTTGTTCCTGGATTCCTCATCCTTCGGATTTTCCTGTTCTGGTGCGTCCTGGGTTGGCATCACCGTGGCAGATGGTTCCGTGGCAGATGGTTCCGTGGTTGGATCTTCCGTGGGCTCCGAAGTTGGTTTCTCGGTTGGTTCGTCAGTGGGAACTGGTGATTCTTCGACTGCCGGATCGAACAGGCCGAACCAAGTAGAAACAGTAACTACAGACTCAGCTGCAGGATTCTCGATCGCTGCGGCGTTGTTTTCCTCGTTCTGCTGAGTACCAGTGAGGTAGTAGGTTCCTGCGGTGAGCTTCGCGACTCGTGGGTCGCTGACTCTCAGCTTGTTGCCATCCACGGTGTATTCCACGTTCGCGACGGTGGCAGGTTCGCCCTTGGTATCGGTGAACTTGAGATCGAAGTGGAAGTTCTCAGCGGTCAAAGTCGGGAAACCCGTTGGCACGTCGAAGATTAGTTCTTTCGAACCGGCTTCGGCGAGTGGAAGACCTAGTCGGTTATCGACAATGTCTGACTGCAGCGCAAGAACACTCTTGCCCGACAAGAGCGCAGAGATGGTTTTTCCTTCCGCGTCCTTGACAGTGATGAGCAACTGGTTGAAGTCCTTGACGTTATCGGTGAAGGTCTTATCACCTTGCACGGTGAGCTTGCCGTCCTTTACAGAGCCTTCTACGGTCTGTGGCTTGGCATCCGGTGAGGTGCGGTAGGTGACGGTAACTGACCCATCTTCTACATCTCCATTGGTGTTAAAGACGTACTTACCTGTCTCTGGCGCGGAGGAATCACTGTCGTGGGAGAGATTTTCCTCGCCGGGAGCTACCTGATCGCCTGACTCTGGGTCCTGCGCTTCGGGGACTTCAGTCGGTGCACTCGGTTCTGAGGTAGGTTCTTGCGTTGGTTCAGCCGTTGGCTCCGTGGTCGGTTCAGCTGTTGGTTCCTCGGTAGGGTCGGACGTGGGAGTCGCCGTCGGTTCTACTGTCGGTTCAGCCGTTGGCTCCGTGGTCGGTTCAGCTGTTGGTTCCTCGGTAGGGTCGGACGTTGGAGTCGCCGTCGGTTCTACTGTCGGTTCAGCCGTTGGCTCCGTGGTCGGTTCAGCTGTTGGTTCCTCGGTAGGGTCGGACGTTGGAGTCGCCGTCGGTTCTACTGTCGGTTCAGCCGTTGGCTCCGTGGTCGGTTCCGAAGTTGGTTCGGATGTTGGCGTAGCCGTTGGTTCTACCGTAGGTTCCGTGGTTGGGTCAGTTGTCGGCTCCGCAGTCGGTTCCGAAGTTGGTTCGGATGTTGGCGTAGCCGTTGGCTCTTCCGTGGGTTCGGTGGTTGGTTCCTCGGTAGGCTCGGTCGTTGGATCAGCAGTAGGTTCCGTGGTTGGCGTAGCAGTTGGTTCTACAGTCGGCTCGGTAGTGGGTTCCGGGGTGGGACTGGGGAGCTGCCCATAGAGTCCCATATAGACCGAGGCGCTTTCTTCTTCCGAAGCGCCTCTAAAAGTAACGAAATAGCCGTCGCCTTCAGAGAGCTTCGGCAATACTGCGTCCGATACTACGAGCTGGCCGTCGGAGAATGAATCAACGTTCAAGTCGTAGTACATAAACCCCTTATCGGGGGCATCTGGGGCATCGCTCCAGTACGAAACTGTGACTTTCGAATCCGCAATCCAACTTTGGCCCGCGGGGATATTGAAGGTCCAAGACTCAGTCCCAACCGGAAGAATCGGCGTGTTGCTATTTTTCTCGATTTTGTCAGCGACTAGCGTCGGAGAATTAGCCGGAATGTAGTGTGTTCCACCTTGATAATTGTCAGAGTCGGCTCCGATGTATGCTCCGAAGCTTACTTGTCGCCCACTATCCATACCGGACCAAGTCAGATAACTATTTGGTGTATCGCGAGGGCCATTGTAGGCAAATTGACCGTCTTCATACTTGGCGGCAAAGGTAACCCCAGTTTGGGGCAGCGAAGATGCACCCATCGAAACTTCGTCACCTTCACTGGCTGAACCAGCGTTGTCAGTCAGATAGATGACACCATTTTCCGGATCACTCTTCTCGTAGTCAAAGGAGATGAGCTCTTCTCCAGGGTTGCCAACTTTGAAGGGGCCATACTGGAAGACTGGGGGTACATCAGCTGCTGGCGAAGCTGCGCTGACTTCCGCTGTTTGGGCCGCCATGGCGGGGGCAGCAAGCATCGTTCCACCGGTGATACCGCCTAAGGCCAGTGAACCGGCTGCGATGACTGCAAGAGGAAGTCGCGCTTTGCGAGCGTGGTTTTTTGGGGTCTGGTTCATGAATGAAAACCTTTAGCTTCAAAAAGATGCGGGCAAGTGTGAACCCAGTACCGTCAAGGTACTCGGAGCTCACGCCAGTAGATCACGAATCGGTAACGGATTCAACCACCAAATGGATTTTACGATCTTCCCAACGGGCTTTGACCTCGTGTTTGCCTTTATTCATAAGGTTTTCATTTAGAGGGCTAGTCCATATGTCGAGCTAGCGAATATAGCCAGCCTCTATTTGTGTGTGCGTGAACCTCCCATCGGACATCAGGTCCAAAGGTCAGAACACGCCTTATTGTCCATAACAACATCTTCCCGTCTTTTGCCAACGTCATCCATTCATAGGCGGAGTCTCACCTCAATCCAAATTCCAAGTTCGGTGTCGACATAGTGGAATCATCAACCGATGGCGTGGTGGCTCATGCCAATGAGTTGGAAGCTCCAGGAAGAGGTGATGAGCGCCAAATGGTAGTGGCTGAGCAGTGGAGGTGTCCGCCAAAGGCGCGAACCAGGGCAGTGGAAAGAGCCGAAAATACTTGACCTATATATTGCACTCGCCAGTTGGTGGGTTCGCTGAACCCAATCGGGAATCAAACAAGAACTTTGGCAGAGTTGAATTCAGGCACCTGCCGTCGCGGTCAGACACCCGCGAAAATCGCGTGGAACTGCACCTTTTGCCAATTCCCGGTAGGCTTAGAGTAGGACTTGGCCGCTGGCCAAGACCTCAACGATAAAAACACTCCCTTGACCGCGTCACCGTGAGTCCTGACCGCCAGTATCGCGGTCCTCGGTAGTGGCTTTCGCTTTAGCCTATTGATGGCTGAAGCGCGGGTCTCGATCGAAGACCAGATCTGGGTAGGGCGTCACGGATCGCTCGTCAGCTATGGGAGCGATCGAAAGGAGAACCCCCTTAATGGAGGGTCCAGAAATTCAATTCGCCGAAGCACAGATCGACAACGGTCGCTTCGGTACCCGCACCATTCGTTTTGAGACCGGCCGTTTGGCTAAGCAGGCCGCTGGCGCTGCAATGGTTTACATCGACGAAGAGACCGTACTGCTCTCGGCCACCTCGGCCGGTAAGCACCCACGCGAAGGCTTCGACTTCTTCCCACTGACCGTGGACGTTGAAGAGCGTATGTATGCAGCTGGCCGTATTCCGGGCAGCTTCTTCCGCCGCGAAGGCCGCCCATCGACCGAAGCCATCTTGGCTTGCCGTCTGATGGACCGCCCGTTGCGCCCGGCCTTCGTCAAGGGCCTGCGCAACGAGGTTCAGGTTGTTGTAACCGTCCTAGCTATCGATCCAGATGAGCTGTACGACGTTGTCGCAATCAACGCTTCCTCGATGTCCACTCAGCTTTCGGGTCTGCCATTCTCCGGCCCAATCGGTGGGGTTCGCGTTGCCTTGGTTGACGATGGAGAAGGCGCCCAGTGGGTTGCATTCCCTAAGCACAGCCAGCTGAAGAACGCAGTGTTCAACATGGTCGTTGCCGGCCGTGTTGCAGGCGACGACGTAGCCATCATGATGGTTGAAGCCGATGCTACCGACAACGCTTGGGAACTGATCCAGGGCGGCGCTACCGCGCCAACCGAAGAGGTCGTTGCCGAGGGTCTGGAAGCTGCTAAGCCATTCATCAAGGTACTTTGCGAAGCGCAGGCCGATTTGGCTTCGCGTGCAGCGAAGGAAACCGTTGAGTTCCCAATCTTCCGCGACTACGAAGATGACGCCTACGCAGCGGTTGAAGCAGCAGCTTCCACCCGCCTGGCAGAAATCTACGCCATCGCAGACAAGCAGGATCGCGACAACGCCGCCGGCGAATTCAAGGACGAGATCGTTGCATCGCTTACCGGTGAAGGCTCAGCCTTCGCCGAGCGTGCAGGCGAAATCTCCAAGGCTTTCGGTGCCGTGACCAAGCACATCGTGCGTCAGCGCATCCTGACCGAGCAGATCCGTATCGACGGCCGTGGTCTAGCTGACATCCGTCAGCTTTCCGCCGAGGTTGAGGTTCTGCCTCGCGTCCACGGTTCGGCAATCTTCGAGCGTGGCGAAACCCAGATCATGGGCGTCACCACCTTGAACATGCTCAAGATGGAACAGCAGATCGACTCGTTGAGCCCGGTAACCCGCAAGCGTTACATGCACAACTACAACTTCCCGCCATACTCGACCGGTGAAACCGGCCGTGTGGGTTCACCTAAGCGCCGCGAAATCGGCCACGGTGCCCTGGCAGAACGCGCCATCGTGCCTGTTCTTCCAACGCGTGAAGAATTCCCATACGCAATCCGTCAGGTCTCTGAGGCATTGAGCTCCAACGGCTCGACCTCGATGGGCTCGGTTTGCGCCTCGACCCTGTCGCTGCTGAACGCCGGCGTGCCACTGCGCGCACCGGTTGCAGGTATCGCTATGGGTCTGGTTTCGGACACCGTTGACGGCGAAACCCGTTACGCTGCCCTGACCGATATCCTCGGTGCCGAGGATGCCATGGGTGATATGGACTTCAAGGTGGCTGGTACTCCTGAGTTCATCACCGCGATCCAGCTTGATACCAAGCTTGATGGTATTCCTGCATCGGTGCTCGCCGCAGCGCTGACTCAGGCTCGCGAGGCTCGCCTGCACATCCTGAACGTGGTCAACCAGGCCATCGACACCCCGGATGAGCTGTCCACCTACGCGCCACGCATCATCTCGGTGAAGATCCCAGTGGATAAGATCGGCGAGGTCATCGGCCCGAAGGGCAAGATGATCAACACCATTCAGGAAGACACCGGAGCTGACATCTCGATTGAAGATGACGGCACCGTGCTGATCGGCGCCACCAACGGTGAGTCCGCTGAAGCCGCACGTTCGGCCATCAACGCCATCGCCAACCCTCAGGTTCCTGAGATTGGCGAGCGTTACTTGGGTACCGTAGTGAAGCTGACCACCTTCGGTGCGTTCATCTCGCTGACCCCAGGCAAGGACGGACTGTTGCACATCTCCGAGCTGCGCAAGATCAACGACGGCAAGCGCGTCGATGATGTTGAGGACGTAGTCTCGGTCGGCCAGAAGATCCAGGTTGAGATCACCAAGATCGATGACCGCGGAAAGCTGTCGCTGTCTCCAGTTGTTGAAGAGGACGAGGCTTCGGAAGAAGCAGCAGAGTAATACTCTCCTCTAGTTTGAAAACCCCGGTTCACATTTGTGAGCCGGGGTTTTCTACTGCCCAGACGCGATTGTTAACTGAAGGCAATCGGAGAGGGGCACAAATTAGCCACTGCAACGCGCAAAGTTGCAACGACTAAATTAAAATGTAGATGTACTACGTTGGCGCATACCTTTAGCAGGAAGCTAAGCGTTCTGTAAGATACCGATTCAGTGAAACTCTCTGGTCGGCAGCAGCGATGGTTAGGTCTCGATGCTTTTCCGGGCTAACGCGTACACGGATGCTCCCGCTGAATTTCCGAACCGAAAAAGGGACAGGCACCTCTTCGCCGGAATCTCTCATATCCTGAATAACTTCGGCGATAAGATCGCGCAGACCAGTCAGGGCCAAGATCTGGTTTTCATCTATCCATGACAATGATGGGAATTCTGCAACGGTTGCAATAAACTCATCATCTTCCGGAGACCAAGACACGTTGTATTTATAGTGAGCTGCGACTGCCGGTGTAGGCAAATTAGTCAACTCCGCTCATCTCCTTCATTTTCTCGATTGCCTCGAGAACTTGCCTTACCTGGTAAGGCTTAGCCATTCCGTCTTTATTTTGAATATTAACTCGAGGATCACCGGGCTAAGGAGTCTTATATACTAAGTGGCTTCCTGCCCGATTTCTGGGTAGTCCAAAGTGCGCATCGCAAACTTTGCGAATGTCAGCGAACTTAACGTTCTTTGGGCTCTCCCTCATTTTAACTTCTATGTCGTCTATTCCCGACATATCTCTATGGTTCCACTATTGGCACCACTTTGGCAAGAGGTGCTCGATGTATGTTGGATCATAGATGAATCATATTGAATATTCGAGAATGCGACTAGGGCTGTGGAAAACTTGCTCACGGAACACGTTTGATCTCGGGACTCTTGTCCTGAAAATAGTCAATGCAAGATCGTCTAGGACGATAAAACCCCGGCTAATCTGCGAAGCCGGGGTTCTGCGTGATTAGGGTATCCTCGCCGTCGATTCCGTTAGGAACCTACAGCTCAGAGACCGAATATAGGGTAGTTCTAGCTAATTGGGCTAGCCGGAATCAGGTGCGCATCATAGAACTCACGTAGCTGAACGCTCTTGGCGATGACAATCGCATCCCAATCGTCCATGCTGGTGGAGCTATCGGCGTAGTCCGAAGGAACCTTGAAGATCTGCAGTGGAACGTCAAAACGCTGGCACATGCTCGCGTAGGCGTAACCTTCCATATCTACCAGCTGCGCATTCAAGCCGGAAATGTGGGCGCGCTGCTCGTCGTTGCTGACAAACACATCTCCGGTAGCCATAGTGGCTTGAGTATCAGGCAGTAGGATCTCGCCGGTTGGCACCACATCATCTGAGGCCAATGGGAAATCGTGCTGGATCAAACGAGTCACCTGGTAAATTGTATCCAAGCTCGGACGGTCTTCGTCGGCATTACCGACTACCCCTGCGGTGCCCAAAACGATAACTCGCTCTATGCCGCCGTCGGCAAGCGCACCGGCAAGTGCTACCGAAGCGTTGACCTTCCCTACTCCGGATAAGATGTGTGGCACGTCTGCGAAGGCAGATGCTTCATCACTGTGCGCGAATACGAGCAGGGTCTTCTGGTCCGACATTCGGTTCCTCTCAACAACAAATAAGTCTTTTTGATTCTGACCGGAAACAGATTCGACGGCCAGCATGCTCACTCGAGTTTATCGGTTACGGGCTATGAAGTTTTTCAATTTTGCTAATGGGGGAGCGGATAGACTGAAACCATGAGTGAAATTGAACTTGCAGCTGTTGAAAGTTTTGCCCTGGACCACACCAAGGTCAAGGCTCCCTACGTGCGTAAGATCGGCGTTGAGCGTGGCCCCAAGGGTGACGCCATCACGAACTACGACATTCGTTTTGTGCAGCCAAACCACGGTGAGATCCCTACCGCTGGCCTGCACACCATCGAGCACACCATGGCGGGTCTGATCCGTACCCGCTTCGAAGGTCTCATTGATTTCTCGCCTTTCGGTTGCCGTACCGGGTTCCACATGATTGTTTGGGGCGAGCCAACTCCTGAAGAAGTTGCCAAAGCGATCAAGTCTTCAGTTGAAGATCTGGCAGAGCGAGTCACCTGGGATGACGTTCCGGGCACCGAAGCGGTGAGCTGCGGTAACTACCGCGATCACAGCCTGCACTCGGCAAAGGAATGGGCCAAGCTGATTCTGGAACAAGGCATCAGTCTGGACGCGTTTGACCGCAGCAATATTGCCTGAGCGAAAGTAATGGGCCGGTGGCACCAGTAATGCCCGCCCGCGCCCATGAGCATCCAGCGAGGCCCAGCGCTTGCCGTCAGATGGCGCTGGGCCTCGCTGCACTTATTTTCTGCTGAGTATTGCCTGAAGCCTCTTGCTTTACCAAGTCGCTGGATCTTGAATGGTCTCACTCGTATTGCTAAGCGAGCGCCGATCGAAAGCAGAGGACTGATCATGGAGTCGACAAATCCGCATTCGGCAGAAGACTCAGGCCGCACGTTGCCGCCAGATCCAGCCCGGCCGAGTATTCCTGAGGAACCGACGACACCGATTGACCCGCCCGATCCGACGAATCCACCAAATCGTCCAGATCCCGATGGACCAATTGGACCTCCGCCATTTGACCCAACAGCTCCGGCCACGCCAGATCGGCCGGCAGATCCAACGACTGCAGTGCAGGAACCAGGATCGGAAGACCTCCATTAGCCTTCAGACCCTAATATTCCGGGCGGCAAAACCGACCGAGGCAGCGCTTGGGCCATCAAAGCAGACTGCCTCAGAGTTCCCTAAGGGGTTGTCTGCCAGAGCATTCTGTCCTTGAATGGAAGGAACCTGGCGTGAAGTCAGGAGACTAGGAGAGCATCATGGAGAACACCATCGATCCGACCCACGCGCCCGCTCCGGAACCGCCACCTCCGCCGGCGGAGCCCACTAGCCCGGATCCGACGAGTCCAGGCAGTCCCAGCAGTCCCGAGCACCAACCGTCTGCCCCTGGCGCGCCTCAGGATCCTGCATCCCCACCCGGTGCACCAATGCCGCCTCCTGAGATCCCGAACGAGCCTTTCGGGTAAGGCACCGGAGTAGGAGAACGAATCAGACGTGAACGCAGATGCCCTTAAGGTCGCTGAGCCGCTGATGCTAAGCCGGGAACACCTTCCACAGCAGGACCCGGAAGGTGATTCCGGCGTGTTCATGCTGCGGCAGTGAGCTGCAACGAAGCTGAACGCCGTCCACAACCCCCTGTGGGAGAATAGGGACAGTGTTCCGCCCGGCTTGAATTGCCGGGACCCGATGTTTAAGGATGTTTCTCTGTGGTCATGATTCCGTTGCCGTTGCACTCGGTTGAGGCATACCAGTTCTCTCCGATTGATCCGGCTGACCCATCGTTGGTCCACCGCGGCGAGGGCGGGGCGGAAGTACGTCGAAGTATTCTTCCCGGCGGTGTTCGTGTACTGACCGAGGCAATGCCCGGCCAGCGTTCAACCACCGTTGGATTCTGGGTACCCGTTGGATCCCGCGATGAAGAAGCTGGGCACTACGGTTCGACGCATTTTCTTGAGCACCTATTGTTCAAGGGAACTAAGAAGCGCACTGCGCTTGAAATCGCTCAGGCTTTTGACGCAGTGGGCGGCGAATCAAATGCTGCGACCGCGAAAGAATCCACCTGTTACTACGCGCGAGTGCTTGACTCCGATTTGCCAATGGCCATGGACGTCATCGCAGACATGGTGACCTCCGCTGTCATCGACCCCCTGGAATTGGAGCAAGAGCGTGGGGTGATCATCGAAGAACTAGCAATGGACGCTGACGATGCCACCGAGGTAGCCCACGAACACTTTGTCGCTAAGGTCCTTGGTGATCACCCGTTGGCGCGACCCATTGGTGGCACACCCGCCGAGATCATGGAAATCTCCCGCGAGGCAGTCATGGAGCACTACCGGGCGCATTACCGCCCGAGCGAAGTGATCATCACCGCGGCAGGCTCGTTAAACCACGAGGAACTATGCGCAATGGTTCTCACCTCGCTCTCCGAGGCAGGCTGGGATCTTGACCCGATGGCGGTTCCGGAACCGCGTCGTTCCTCGGAACCGGCAACTATTGTTTCGGTGCCCGGCATTGAAGTGATCAACCGCCCGGTTGAACAAGCCAGTATCATCATCGGTTGCCCTGGCATCAGTGGACAAGATGAGAGGCGGCAGGTACTTGCCGTACTCAACGCGGTTCTCGGTGGTGGCATGAGCTCGCGTCTGTTCCAAGAGATCCGTGAAAAGCGTGGACTTGCGTACTCCACGTATTCATTCTCGGCTGCGTATACCGATGCCGGATATTTCGGCATGTATGCCGGTTGTTCTCCAGCTAAGGCAAGCGAAGTGATCGGTCTACTTGAATCCGAGCTGGATCGATTGGCTGCGGACGGCATTACCGACGCTGAATTATCCCAGGCCAAGGGCCAGCTCGCGGGCGGTACCGTGTTGGCTCTGGAAGATCCAGGAAGTCGCATGTCGCGCCTGGGACGAGCTGAGATGGTCACCGGAGAATTCCAAGACATTGACGAGGCACTGAGCCGTGTAAATGCGGTCACCAAGGACGATGTGCAAGGGTTGGCTCAAGAGCTTGCTGCCAAGGAACGCACCATCACCGTGGTCGGTCCATTCGAATCTGCAGCGGCGCTGGGGCGCTAAATACTTCAACAAAAAACATAAGGGACGCTCACCACTTCAACAGTGTGGGGCGTCCCTTACTTTTTGACGGTGGAGTCTTTGCGCTTAGCCCGCTGCACGGACCAGCTGGGCTAGTTGTTCAAAATGCGAGTAGTTGAAACCGTGCGCTGCATCTTCGAATACCGACAACTTTGCATTCGGAGCGTCAGCCACAAGGCGTAACCCAAAGTCCGGTGGCGACAGTGAATCCTTCGTGCCACAAACTACATCGACAGGAACAGGCACCGATCCTAAATAGTCAATGGTCGGGTAATCGAGCATCTGCGCGCAACTCTTAGCCCACCACGGAATACCGCATCGCAGATAGTCAACGAGCAAGATAGCCTTGACCGCATTTAACTCATGGGGAAAGTCCTGCAAGAGCCTGCGAGCCTGCCGGAAGAGCGTATCTTCTCGGTCATTAACCGCTGGCGCAGCAATGATCAGGTGTTTGAATAGCTCAGGACGACTACGAGCAATCTCGATGGACACCTGAGCTCCCATCGAATGTCCCAAAATGACTGCGTCTTTCACATTTAATGTGCGTAAGGCGAGGGAGACCTCGTGAGCAAAGCGTGCCACGCTGACCGGCCTGCCGTCATCCATGTTCTTACCGTGGCCAGGCAACTCAGGAACGATCACTCGATGGTCACGGGACAACTCTTGAGCTAGGGGAGTGAAATACCGGCTGGAGGCTCCAAGTCCATGAATGAGCACCACATCAGGGCCAGTTCCTGCCACGCGTACCGATAATCGGGTACGTAACGTCTCCGGGATCTGTCCAAAATAGCCGTGCCGCACACGTACCCTTCCGTCCGCGGACGATTCCACGAAAAAACTTAGTATTTATTTGCTGAAGGCTCTACTCTAGCCAAGATCTGCGCCGAGCAGATGCAGATCAGCTTTAGGGCAGCCCTACGGAATGTTCCTCGATGGCTGCCCGCAAATCTTCTGGGAAGATTTCCTTGAGCTCCTCTTCATAGGCACCTCCGTCGCCAGGGACACGGATCTGATCGCCATCAATGCGAAAAGGATAGGACTCACCCTGTAGTAGTTCTTGCTCAGAAGTTGAAGCAGAAGCTGACGTCATGCAATCGGCCCAGCCATAGGTTGTATCGCCGTCTTGCCGAAATACCTCAACTTGGCAGGAAGGTGATTCAATCCACGAGCTTTGCTCTTCGACTCTATCGACGAGTCGAGCGCGTTCATCATCGCTCAAGGTCGGCGGTACATCGCCAGAACTACACGCGATGGTACCGAACGTGACGACGGCTACTAAAAAAGTGCCAGCGCACCATCGCTTCAGGACAGTCCCCATTTTACTTGCCAACTCCTTGGAAGATCGTGAAGCTTATTTTTCCTTGAGTTGCCCAGCAATACAAGCTGGGCACCGTATATCTCAAGCTGTTCGCAAAAAATCTGATGCGTGTTCAACGCATTGCGGTGAGGACTCGAACGGGTAGAAGTCACGTCATCGATGCCAATCGCGACCGTCTGCAAGCGATACGCTTAAAGACATGAGTGCACAAATTAAGGTTGCGGTGCTTGGTGCCGCAGGACGAATGGGCGAGGAAGCTGTTAAAGCTGTTTCCGCGGCCGCCGATATGGAACTCGTGGCCAGCCTCGGACGCGGCGCGGACCTCAACGAGATTCTGGAGGCCGGAGCAACCCACATCGTTGACCTGTCGGTCCCGGCAGCTACCGAAGCTAACGTGCGTTTTGCCGTGGAAAACGGACTGCACGCCGTGGTGGGAACCACTGGATGGGATGAGGAACGCCGCTCCAACCTTGAAGGGTTACTCGCGCAGCACCCGGAAGTTGGTGTGTTGATCGCGCCAAACTTTGCCCTCGGCTCCGTGCTTGCCAGTGCATTTGCGGCCACCGCTGCTAAATACTTTGAATCGGTAGAGATTATCGAACTGCACCATCCGAATAAAGTGGATGCTCCCAGCGGAACTGCGGTACGCACCGCCGAGCTGATCGCTGCCGCTCGTAAGGCTGCAGGTGTTGCGAAAAGCCCAGACGCCACCGATACACAGCTCGATGGTGCTCGAGGTGCCCTCGTAGACGATGTGCATGTGCACTCGGTGCGTTTACGTGGCTTGGTAGCCCACCAGGAAGTCCTCTTTGGCGGGCCGGGCGAGCAGTTCACCTTGCGCCACGATTCCTATGACCGCGCCTCGTTTATGCCAGGTGTGCTCTTGGGTCTGCGAAAGGTTTCGGCACATGCCGGCCTGACTTATGGACTAGACGGATATTTGGAGTTGGGCCAGTGAAAACGAAACTCTGGGTAGGCGTAATTCTGCTTGTATTTGCCTTGTATATTTTTATGTCCTTCACCCAAGCGGTGCGTTTCATGAGCACCGGCGAACCGATCGCTATCGCCATGGGAGTAGCGGTCTTCGTGATTCCCGCTTTGGGTGTGTGGATCTTGATTCGCGAGGTGCTCTTTGGGCTTCGTACGGAAAAAATGGGCAAGACCCTTGCCGAGCTTGGGGAGCTTCCCGAAGATCTTCCTCGGATGCCCTCGGGGCGGTTCATTCGTGAAGCCGCGGATGCTGACTTCCCACGTCATAAGGAAGATGTCGAAGCGAATCCGGAGTCGTGGAAGTCTTGGTACCGTTTGGCTTTGGCTTATGACGCCAGCGGGGACCGCAAGCGTGCACGTTCTTCGATGCGTACAGCGGTGAACTTCTTTGTTGCCGATAAAAAAGCTTCGGCATCTAGCGACAAATAGAGCTTCAGAGCACTGATAAGGGAGTACCTAAACCCGCTTGGGTTTTGGTACTCCCTTTAGTTTTCGCTGCAGAATCTCGTCGGACTAGGTCACCGGTAGCCAGATGCACCGTTCAACAGAATCATCTTTCTCAACCACGTTATAAAGCTTCCATCCCTCGGGTTCTGAGTCTTCGGTAGTGCTCATCCCGTTGCCTGCGATGCTAATGCCGCGAATTTGATCATGGGCCGCGAACTCTTGCTTCGTTGCTTTGTTTGGTGCCAAATAGTATGGCTCGTCAAAGGGGAGGATATCTCCAGGAATGGCTTCGTTACAGATGCCGCCATAACCGCGCTTTGGGGCGGTCTGTACCGGGAGCCAAGTCTTGTTTTTGCCGATCTGCTCTACGGAGATGGTTCTAGTTTCTTTCCAAGTTCCTCCTTGGGCACATGACCGGTCTGTATCAAACATGGTTCGTCGTGTTTCCATGATTTTGATTCCACCTGGTACTGCGGTGACCTTGTTCACCGAGTCCCCGCAGCTACGTTCCACAGCAATTGGCTCTAGCAGCTGTTTCGGCTTCTGTTCATCAGCCAGCCAAAGATACATGAAGGTTGCATAGGCATTTCCATCTGAATATTCCAAGGTGGCTGCGGCGTCTTCAATGCCATCGTCGTTCAAGTCTGAGTACACTACGTCGCCGAGTTTGTAGGATGGTGAAAGCTTCTCGTCATCCTTGTTGACGGACTTTCCGTCCTGTAGTTTTACGATGGGACGTGGCTTGTTCTCATACCCTTCGCCCAACTTCCAATCTGTGTTGCCCAAGTCAAAATCTCGAAGGCTTAAAACTGTCGGTGAGGGAGAAAGCGTCGGCGCGCTGGGCTGTTCTGCTGGGGCAGAATAGCACCCTACGAGGGTAAGTAGAAGTGCAATAGCTGAAATTTTTACCGAGAGGGTATCGGTTTTACTTCTGCCACGTCCATGTTTTCTCATAAGGAAAGTGTAACTACACACTTGTCAGTCGTTCAAAACGCCTAACTTTTATTTCGTTCTTGAATGACGCCGGTAGGCTATTTCGGGTCACTATTCTTTTCGTCAGTTGGCAGGATGCTCAGATAACGTACGCCAGCCTCAAGCGGCCCGGCCTTGCCCGAATGGTGCAGTATCAACGCAGCCAGCAACATGAGAACACACAGCGTCCACCATTGAACCCAGGCAGAAAGGCCCACCTGCAACAGCGGCAGTAAGACCAAATGCCCAATGTATAACGTGAGTGGTGCACGTCCAGCTGCTGCCAGCAGCGCTCCGGCATACCCTAGGTGGGGAGTCACTAAGAGCAGCATTGCCAACAGTGACAGTGCGCATGCTGCGGCATGAATCGTGAAGATCATCGAACCCGAATGCGCGGTTGGCAACCAGATGTAGGACGATTCGCTCAAAAAACGGTCAAGATTGCCGGACGGAGAACGTCCAGTGACCATTGCGGTGAAAATCTGTGATCGTGGGATGCCAGCGACGGTACCTACTGCGGTTATCCACGGCAAGATTTTGAGCCAACCAATGAGCAGACTTAGTGCCGCGAGGACTACTGCGCCGGCGCCCATCCAAGCGACGGTTTTCTTCTGTGAAAGGGGGAGCTTTCCGACAGCAACCCCCAATAAGCCAAAACCTATCCAAATCAACAACGGGTAATAGCCGGTAACTAGCAGATCAGCCAGAAGCAGACCGGGATGCGCGAAGTCGGTAAATGTGGGGTTATGTCCTAAAGATTGCGCAGCTCCGGCTGCAGCAAGCGGCCGCCAAGCCAACGGTGCGATGACCAGCCAGAAGACGGACAGAACCCATAGTGCCCGCGCAGGCAGGTAGAGCGCTGGAATTAGCAGCAGAAATAGTAAGCCGTAGTGCACCAGGATGTTTGCTATCGATTCATTGACTGGGCCAATGAGTAAACCTAATACCGCGATGACCAAAGCTCTGCGCACTAACACGCCCACAGAAGCCTTCCGGGATAGCCCCTTGCGCTGTAAGGAACGGGCAAAGAGAGTTAGTGAAACGCCTGCCAGCACCATAAAGAGTACCGAAGCGCGGCCATTGGCGGTCGCTCCAGTGAAGGTCGGGGATAAGATCCCGGAATTGTCGAGGGCTAAGAGATCAAAGATGTGGGCGGCGAACATTCCCAAGATCGCCAACGCCCGAGTAGCGTCTAATCCGGTTAGTCTGCGCGACTTCGTTTGCACGTGCATAGACATATCGCATCACGTAACTACATGAATATGCCATCGTGACACTTCCGCGTGTAGATTTAAGCCATGGCAACTAGTGAAATTGATAATCAGTCATTCCCCTTCGGCACCGTACTGACCGCGATGGTCACCCCTTTCACCGATGCAGGTGAGGTTGACTATGATGTCGCCGCGAAGCTGGCTATCAAACTCGTTGATGAAGGCTGTGACGGATTGGTCGTTACCGGCACCACCGGCGAGACTTCCACGCTGACCGATGACGAGAATATTGAAATGTTCCGCACCGTCGTTAACGCCGTGGGAGACCGTGCAGCGGTACTTGCGGGGTCCACGACTAATGACACTCGCCACTCTATCCGCCTGTCTTTGCGCGCCAAGGAAGCCGGAGTACACGGCATCCTGATTACCGCTCCGTACTACAACAAGCCAAGCCAGGCCGGTGTTATCGCCCACGTTAAGGCGATTGTCGAGGCCGTGGATCTTCCAGTGATGATGTATGACATTCCTGGACGCACCGGAATCGCGCTGAGCCCAGAAACTATCATTGAATTAGCGCAGATCCCACAGGTGATCGCGCTCAAGGATGCCAAGGCCGACTACCAGTCGACCACCACCGTGTTGGCGAACACCGATTTGCACGTTTATTCAGGCGATGACGGGTTGACCTTGCCGCTTATGGCAGCAGGCGCCGCAGGAGTCGTCTCTGTGACGGCTCACGTTGCGGCGGCTAAATACCGTACGCTTGTTGATGCGATGCATGCTGGCGATTTGGCCACTGCACGCGCTACACACTTCGAGCTGGATCCGATCCAGCGCGGCATCATGGGCCACATTCAGGGCGCAGTTGCTGCAAAATATGGACTTCACTGGCAGGGTGTCCTGCCGAACACCGTCGTTCGATTGCCACTACTGGCACCATCGGACGCAGAACTCGATGCCATCCGCGCGGATCTACGTGAAGGTGGATGGGATCTTTAACGAAAGGGCTTAACCGCTTATGACTGAAAGTTCGGTAGGCAAGGCCGATACTGCGCGTATGCAGAAACCATCCAAGCTGAAGAAGGGGACTTTACGTACCGTTCCGCTGGGCGGATTGGGCGAAGTTGGCCGCAATATGACCGTATTCGAAATCAACGGCAAGCTGTTGATCATCGACTGCGGAGTGCTCTTCCCAGAAGAGCACCAGCCAGGCGTGGACTTGATCCTACCTGACTTCTCCTACATCAAGGATCGCCTCGAGGACATCGTTGGTGTGGTGCTGACTCACGGTCACGAAGACCACATCGGTGCCGTTCCGTACCTGCTGCGTCTGCGCGAAGATATCCCGCTGTACGGTTCGAAGCTGACCCTGGCGTTTATCGAAGCTAAATTGGCTGAACACCGTATCAAGGCGATCACCAACGTAGTTGCCGAGAACGAGATCGCTCAGATCAGTGAATTTGAATGCGAATTCGTCGCTGTGAACCACTCGATCCCTGACGCGTTGGCAGTGTTTGTACGTACCGAAGCCGGTACCGTGCTGCACACCGGTGACTTCAAAATGGATCAGTTGCCACTGGATGGCCGCATCACCGACCTGCGCCACTTCGCCAAGCTGGGTGAAGAAGGTGTGGACTTGTTCCTCACCGACTCCACCAACGCCGAGGTACCGGGATTCACCGTGGCCGAACGCGAAATTGGTCCGGTGCTCGAAGCAAAGTTCGCTCGTGCCCGTCGCCGTATTATCGTGGCCTCCTTCTCCTCGCACGTTCACCGCGTGCAGCAGGTGCTCGATGCCGCAGCGATGCACGGCCGCAAGGTCGCGTTCATTGGCCGTTCGATGGTACGCAATATGGGTATCGCTGAGCGTCTGGGTTACCTGCACATCCCGCAGGGTGTCGTTGTAGACCTCAAGCAGATCGATCAGTTGCCCGATGACAAGGTCGTGCTGATGTCCACCGGTTCGCAGGGCGAGCCAATGGCAGCACTGTCCCGTATGGCCAACGGCGAGCACAAGGTTCAGATCAACCCGGGTGACACCGTCATCCTGGCTTCGAGCCTTATCCCAGGTAACGAGAATGCAGTCTTCCGCGTGATCAATGGTCTGATGCGTTTGGGCGCAGAGGTCATCCACAAGGGCATGGCCAAGGTGCACGTCTCCGGACACGCCTCGGCCGGCGAGCTGTTGTACTGCTACAACATCGTCCGCCCTAAGAACGTACTGCCGGTACACGGCGAAACCCGTCACCTGATCGCCAACGGCCGTCTGGCCGCGCTGTCCGGTGTTCCTGAAGAGAACGTGATCTTGGCCGAAGACGGCTCGGTCATCGACCTCAAGGGCGGCGTAGCCGAACTTGTTGGTCAGGTTGAATGCGGTTATGTCTACGTTGATGGTTCCAAGGTTGGCACCATTACCGACGAAGATCTCAAAGACCGCGTCACCTTGGGTGAAGAAGGTTTCATCTCGGTCATCACCGTGATCAACCGCCAGAACGGCACCTTGATCTCCGGACCGGATATCCACGCCCGCGGCGTTGCCGAGGACGATGCGGTATTCAACGAGATCAAGCCGAAGATCGCAGCAGCAATCCTGGAGGCAGTGGCGAATAACCCGAACCACTCCACCCACCAGCTGCAGCAGATTGTCCGTCGCGTCATCGGTTCGTGGGTGTCGCGCAAGCTGCGCCGCCGTCCGATGATCGTGCCGGTCGTGCTCGAAGCCTAAAGAACAAAATAAGTATTGCCTCAAACCAATTCTGGTTTGAGGCATTACTTATATCTGCGGAAGTATCTCAGGCTTATGATGTGCTCATGAGAAAGATTTCGGCGCAGAGTTCAAATAGATTGTTGCTCCCGATGGGAGCACTAGCGCTGATCGCGGGCGTGATCTGTGGCCTACTCGTGGTAGTGCTGATGTGGTTTTCGTCCCGCGATGAGGCGGTTATGGAGCCGGGCTCCGTCTCAGCGACGGGCGGATTTTGGCTCGAATATGGAGTATTTGCGGTTTATGCGGCGCTCATCGGTGGGGGAATTGCATTATTTCCGGGGCTGGGAGCTTATGTTGCAGTCTTCATTCAAGAGCTCAATAACCCGGATGCCTCGGGACAACGTCAAGCACTGTGGGCCGGATGGGGAGCTAGCATTGGTTCACTGCTACCCGCGCTGGTTTTGCTTGTTTTCTACCTCTCGGATCCATCGGATCACAGCATCTTGTATGTGGCCGCAGGCTTTGTTCTTCTCTGTTTTGCGCTGACTTACGTGCTCATTTATATGTTGCTGGGCTATTTGCAACGAAGAGATCACCGGACCGTCAAGAATAGTTTGCAGGCTCAAATCTCCTAATTGGTGATATCAGGTTTTATCGATATCACTGCAACGTATTAAATATCGACAAGTCGACTTCGACTCGCATACGATCAACCCATGGCAAATCCTGCAAAACAAGCCAATGACTCGTTCACGCTACCGATCTTTGGTGTGGCGATAGTACTAGGGGTGCTCTTCGGGGCCGCACTGAGCACAGTCATTTTCTGGCCGGTGCTAACTCACGGGTCTTCGAATACATCGGTTAATTTTATCGGCGGACTTTTGCTTGCGGCGTTTAACGGTGCCTGGATTGGTGGTGTCATCGCAATCTTCCCAGCCACCGGTGCGGTGATTGGCTTCGCAATCGGTGACAAGAAGAACGCCAGCGCTGACGTCAGCCAACAGGCCAAGGTTGGTGTAATCGGAGCGCTGGTTGGCGGACTATTGGTCGTCGTAGGGCTGTCCTTGTTTCTTTACGTGAGCCTTGGGCCAGCTGTTTTTCTTGCCACCGCTGTCATCTTTCTCGGGCTGTGCTTCGCCGTTGCATGGAAAACTATTGGTTCGTTAGAGCAACGACGCGCGTCAAAGAGGAACTTTTAGCTGAAAATCGGCCGACGTACTCGCATGAGTCGCAGGCTAGGTCAACTGAAAGATTCAAAATTAGGTTCGCATGAATCTATTCCGGCCCGCAATTCTCTCCTTGGTTAGAACGGTCTTTAACAAGAATGAACGATATGGTTGGCGAGAAAAAGCGCTGCCTTCTGCAAAAAACTTCGTGGCAGCTGCTTCCGCTGATCTCCAGCATGGTCTGGATGTTCTTGTTGCTCGTAGTGGACCCACTATTGGTTGACGCACCGTGGTGGAGTTACTTTGACTTCAGCTTTTGGTTTGCTCTGGCCATCCCACTAATTCCTTGGCTCGGAATCGCATCTCTCATGGCGATCCTGGGTGTGGCCGTCTCTTCTCGGCTGAGCAGTTTGCTACTTAGCCTGACCGCTTTAGCGATGGGAATTATCCCCGGCATTGTCTGGACGTTGCTGTTAAGTGACGTTTTTGATGGGGCAAGTTCTTTGCCGCTTACGCTCAGTGTCTCCCTCGCTGCGGGAACAATAGCGGTACCCCTGTCGTTGATCGTGCTCGCAAGGACATTTGTGGCCCGACGAAAGAAAGCTAGGGTGCCAACGAGTGCGTTTAATAATGGGTCTGAAGGCCAACCTGACCAATAAATTATGCGGGTAGATCTCCATCCCAGCTGTTTTTCAAGTGACGAAGAAGAAAACGGCATCGGCAGGAGGATCTGCACGCCCTGCACGTCTCTGGAATATTCCAGCAAAACCTTGCCAGTCTAAACTTCCGCGAGTATCGCTGAACCCAACGCGTTAGAAAACCCGCTTGTAACCGCGTCTTCGGCCTGAGCCAGAGGCATTCCACTCAAGCCTGTGATCATCACGGCTGAAGCGATTCGGACGGAGGGATCGGCGAAGCAGTCCTCCACGATAACTTTGAATCAGATACCCTCCTAAGGCTGGCCTGTATGGACCTAGCGTGTCGACACGGATTCCATTAAATGAGTAAATCCTGAACTGCTGTGATCGTGGAGCCGTTTTAAGGCAGAATTAGGCGCAACGACATGACAAGGAGTCAACGATGCTCGGGTACAACGCATGATCGAGTTCGAGAATGTTTCCAAGCACTATGCCGACGGAACGATGGCCGTCGAGAATTTCAGCCTGACTATCCCTGCTCGCAAGACCACGGTTTTTGTTGGTTCCTCGGGATGCGGCAAAACCACCTTGTTGCGCATGATCAACCGCATGGTTGATCCAAGCTCGGGGTCGATTCGCATTGACGAACAAGAAATCTCTACGAAGCCCGCCGTGGCCTTGCGCCGTAGCATTGGTTACGTCATGCAGAATTCCGGACTGCTGCCACACTTTACCGTCGCGGAGAATATTGCCACCGTACCCAGGCTTGAAGGTCAATCCCGCAAAGCCTCACGAGTCCGCGCCTTGGAACTTATGGAAACCGTGGGCCTGCCCGCATCCATGGCAGATCGGTACCCTCATCAGCTATCGGGTGGGCAACAGCAACGTGTGGGCGTAGCTCGGGGCCTAGCTTCAGACCCGAACATTTTACTTATGGATGAACCTTTTGGTGCGGTGGACCCAATCGTCCGCGCAGAGCTTCAACAAGAGCTCATCCGCCTTCAACAGGACCTTGGCAAGACCATAGTTTTTGTTACCCACGATATTGATGAAGCATTTTTGCTCGGCGACCAAGTTGTGATCCTCGCAGCCGGAGCGCAAAAGCTACAAGTGGGCAGTCCGAGCGAAATCATCGAAAACCCTGCCAATGACTTTGTTGCCTCATTCATCGGTACCGATAGGGGTGCCAGAGCGCTGAGCGTCAAACACACGCCACACGGCATGGTCCTCGTTGATTCGCAGGGGCGTACTCAAGGACGACTCATCGAAGACGGCTCCAGCTCGTGAACTGGATATCTGAGAACATAAGCCTCATCGGTTCACTGTCGCTAGAACACCTGCGACAGAGTCTGATTGCGATCTTAGTGGGATTCTTATTGTCGATTCCGTTGGGCTGGGTGGCTTGGAGATATCGACTCGTTAGAGGGCCTGTTGTGACGTTGACCGGGCTGCTCTACACCATTCCTTCGCTGGCCCTGCTGATGATCCTGCCTGTGCTCACCGGCATGAGCGCAATCAGCGAAGCGAACCTCATCGTCGCGTTAACCCTCTATGCTGTGGCAATTATGGTTCGTGGGGTTGTTGATGGACTGGATTCAGTTGACCCAGCAGCGCGCTCAGCGGCGACTGCGCTGGGCTATGGCTCAGCACGCAGGTTTTTTGCGGTAGACCTGCCACTTGCAGGACCTGTGATCCTGGCAGGTCTTAGAGTGACCGCAGTCAGCAGCATTTCTTTGGCAACGGTAGGAATTTTGGTGGGAGTCACCAACCTGGGTTACCTATTTACCAACGGATTACAACGTCGCATCATTGAAGAGGTATTTGCAGGAATTCTCGCCGTCGCATTGATTGCCTTGGCTGTGGATCTATTGCTCATCCTTGTTGGCCGCTGGCTGATGCCATGGACACGAGAACCTAAGAAGTCACAGCAAGCCGTCAAGAACGCTACTCGGCAGCAGGTGTCCTAATGGATCTTATTAACAAAGCAATTCAGTGGCTTTTCGCTCCGGAGCAATGGGAAGGCAGCGGGGGACTGCAGACTTTGCTCGGACAGCATCTACTATTCACCGTGGTGACAGTAGCCATCGCTGGGCTGATTGCAATTCCGGCCGGATGGGCCATTGGGCATACAGGTAAGGGACGCGAGATTGCAGTGGGTGCCGCAGGGATCGCCCGAGCCGTGCCATCTTTTGGTCTTTTGATCTTGTTGGTATTGATTTTTGGTGTACTGCACAAGCCTGAGGCCGCGGTGCTTACCTTCGTGTTGTTAGCCATTCCCTCGCTCCTTGCCGGTGCATACACGGGCTTTGAAGCGATCGACAGGAAAACCATCGATGCGGCCCGCGCCATGGGCATGACCGAATGGCAAATCCTCTTCAAGGTAGAAATCCCGTTAGGTTTACCGTTGCTCGTAGGCGGAATCAGGTCAGCTGTCTTGCAGGTAGTTGCGACGGTGACCATCGCAGCCTACGTCAACCTTGGTGGACTGGGACTGCCCATTATCACCGGGCTGAACTTGCGCCGCTTCGACATGGTGCTTGGGGGAGCACTTATGGTTGCCGTGCTCGCGCTGCTTTTGGACTTGATTTTTGCCTTAGCGCAAAAACTCGCGGTACCGGCTGGGGTGGGACGCATAAATACAAAAATGCCTGGCAAAGTTGCGCCGGTCAGCGAAGCCGATAAAGATACAAAGAAGAGCCCTAACTATTTGCAGTCCAACGAAAAGGAAATGTCATGAAGCTAAAACGCATCATCGCTACGTCAGCCGCAGTCATGGCTGGAAGCCTCGCCTTGACTAGCTGCGGTGGGGGAGATCCTCTGGCAACCGAGAGCAACTCCGCTCCGGCAAGTGGTGAGAAAATTGTTGTCGGCTCACAGGCTTACTACTCCAATGAAATCGTTGCGGAAATTTACGCCCAAGCGCTAGAAGGCGCCGGCAAAGAAGTTGAACGAAAGTTCAACATCGGTCAGCGCGACGCTTACATGCCACAGCTCGAAGATGGTGCCATCAATGTGTTCCCCGAGTACACCGGTAACCTGTTGCAATTCTTTAAGGACGATACTAAGGCCCGCGCTTCGGACGAAGTGTACAAAGAGCTCGAAACTGAGTTGCCAGATTCGTTAGCAGTTCTTGAGCAAGCGAATGCTTCGGACCAAGACTCATACACTGTGACTCGAAAGTTCGCTGATGAAAATAAGCTGAAGTCCATTGAAGATTTGGCTGGCGTTTCAACGAAACTAACGTTGGGTGGGCCCCCGGAACTTGCTGAACGTCCATACGGTCCCAAGGGGCTTGAAAGCGTCTACGGAGTCACTGCTGACTTCTCCGGAACAGGCGACACCACAGTAGAAGAGTTGGTCGCCGGTACCGTGAACGTGGCCAACGTATTTACCGCTGACCCGCGCATCAAGACCGAGAATCTAGTGGTACTTGAAGACCCGAAGTCTATGTTCCTTGCCTCGAACGTTGTGCCAGTAGTATCTGCTGACTTGTCTTCGGACCTGGCTACCGTGCTGAATCCAGTCAGCGAAAAGCTGGATGCAGGCACGCTGGTGGAACTAAACGTGCAGAGTACCGTTGATAAAAAATCGGCTGCAGACATTGCTTCGGCATGGTTAGCTTCCGAGGGACTGTAAGCGCCGTGAACCAACAAGGCCTACGGAGCGTTCATAGGTATTGTGTCTAGTTTCGATACCTGAATCTTTGAACTGTGGTCTGCCGAATTTCAGTCGCGAAGTAGGTTTGCGCACTGTACACAGAGCTGAGGGTTTGTCGCTTCGGATCCTGTGCGTCGATTCAACTAAAACACCGTAATCTGCTCGAGCCTTAGAAGTCGGCACGAGCAGATTCGTATGTGATCTGTCCGCAACCTTCGCCACGAGTGTTTCACTAAATAGCTTGCTGGTCTGCCAAGTAGTATTTTTCGTTTAGCGATGTCGTTGAACAACAGCAGGAGAAAAATGTCGGTATCTCCGAACAACTATCAATACACCGCATCTGAGAATGGTGCGTATAACGGTGAAGGCAAGAAGAACTTCATCGTTACCTGGCTGCTGTCGTGGTTCCTAGGCGTTCTGGGAGTCGACCGATTTTACCTAGGGAAAATTGGCACAGGTATCCTAAAGCTTGTCACGCTGGGAGGCTTCGGAATTTGGGCCTTGATAGATATCATTCTCATCCTGTGCGGCACCATGCGCGACAAGTCAGGTTATTCCCTGGCCGGCTACGAGCAGCACAAGAAGGTGGCGCTGATAGTCACGGTCATCTTCATGGTTCTCGGTATCGGCACTAGCTGGGAAAACTTCAGCTACTAACCCGAACAGTGCTCAGCGAGGTGACCAAGTACGTCGCACGATTCTTTCTTGGGAGTTTTTGCTCAGACAGCCCATCTACCCCGTACTTAGCCGTCCGCTGGTTCGGCGTTTACCACCTAGCCTGACCGCCGGTCACACACTAGCGCTGTCGGAATCACGCAGAGAATACGGCACTGTGACCAATAGCGGGTAGTACCAATCCCCGGCCAGACGTGTAAATTCGGCTGGTATTCAGTAGGTGGCGATACCCTAGAACTATGGCCTCACGCACTCAGTCGCAGGGGGAGAGGAAGCCGACGACGCGCAAACCGCGAACGTCGAGCTCTTCGCCTGCCAAAAAAACGCCCGAGAACCCGGAACAGGATCTCGCTCTTCCACTGCGCGCAATTCGCAGTATGTGGATGGGCATCGCCCGGATTTTTGGTGGCGCCTTCCGCCGCATCGGCGCGACGGTCAAACCCGACTTTGAGCTACGCCGTGACGGCACCGGACTCTTTCTCACGCTGATCGCGATCACCATTGCCATCGTCGAGTGGTGGGGCCTACGCGATGTGGGCTGGTTCGGACGCGGCGTGCACGCGGTGGCCGGAGGCTCAGTGGGCTTCATGGCGGTACTGTTGCCGGTGATACTGTTCATCGGTGCCTTCCGACTCTTCCGCTACCCGGAAGCAGACGCATCAAATAACCGCATCGGAATTGGCCTGTTGATGATGACCCTGGCAGGGGCCTCTGTGGCCGCCTTGGCCAACGGATCACCGTCGGTCAGTGACGATTTCTCTGCCCTCTGGGCTGCCGGCGGCATGGTCGGTTCGATCCTGGGCACCCCGTTAGGACTGATGATCTCGGTCCCCGGCGCGATGGCAGTACACATCTTCTTCCTTATTCTTTCGGTGCTCGTGATGACCGCGACCCCGCCATTGCAGATCGCCTCGCGCGTGCGCATTGGTTACAACCGGTTGCTCGGTCAGGACCCACACCGCGAACGTACCGCGCCCACGGTGGCGCAGTCTGCGGTACTGGACCCCCACGCCGAAACACACGACCAGACCTATCTATACCCGGATGCTGAGCATGAGCCAGCGGCGAAGCCGAAGAAGAAGAATTTCTTCGAACGCCGTGCGGAGGCTAAACGCGTCTCCGAGGTATACAACGTAGATGGCGACGGACACGACGAGCGCCCCGGTGATGTCGCCTACGATAAAGCCGTCATTGACCCCGCGGAGCCCGCAACCAACGCGCTGCCCCTTTCCGAGATCTACGACGCGGATTCCACCGCCACCGAGGCAATTGCGCGTCCAGACCTGGCCGCTAAATCCGCGGCTGCTGCCGCTCCTGCTGTCCCGCCACCGGGCGTCAAACGCCCCACCAAGGCCGAGGCCGAGATGGCTGCGATCATGGAACAAGTTGGCCTAAACAGTGTCAGCGAACCCGAGCCAGACACCGATGCGATGCCGACCGTCGCGGTGAACCACACCCGACCGGCTCCCGCACTGGAACCAATCCCGCAGCGTACCGAACAGCTTCAGCTTTCCGGCGATGTCACCTATACGCTGCCACAAGATGACTTCCTGCCCGCTGGCCCGCCAGCTAAGGAAGCTTCCGAGGCCAACGAGGCCATCGTGGCCGCGCTGACCAACACCCTGCAACAGTTTAAGGTCGACGCGCACGTCACCGGATTCTCGCGTGGCCCAACGGTGACCCGCTACGAAATTGAGCTCTCTCCGGGCACCAAGGTGGAAAAGGTCACCGCGCTGTCCAAGAACATCTCTTACGCGGTTGCCTCCTCGGACGTGCGCATCCTGTCGCCGATCCCCGGCAAGTCCGCCATCGGTATCGAGATTCCCAATACCGACAAGGAAATTGTTGCACTCGGTGATGTGCTGCGTTCCAACAACGCACGAAAGACCGAACACCCAATGGTGATGGGAGTAGGCAAGGACGTCGAGGGCGGCTTCGTCGTGGCGAACCTGGCTAAGATGCCTCACCTCTTGGTCGCCGGTGCTACCGGTGCCGGTAAATCTTCGTTCGTGAATTCCATGATCACTTCGATCTTGATGCGTTCCACCCCGGACGAGGTGCGCATGGTGATGGTTGACCCTAAGCGTGTGGAGCTCACCGCCTACGAGGGCGTGCCACACCTGATCACCCCGATCATCACCAACCCGAAGAAGGCCGCCGAGGCACTGCAGTGGGTGGTCCGTGAAATGGACACTCGCTACGATGACCTGGCGAACTTCGGTTACAAGCACATCGACGACTTCAACAAGGGCGTGCGTGCCGGCAAGGTGATCCCGCCCGAGGGGTCCAAGCGCGTGATGAAACCCTACCCATACCTGCTGGTCATCGTCGATGAGCTCGCCGACCTGATGATGGTTGCCCCACGAGATGTGGAAGATTCCATCGTGCGCATCACCCAGCTAGCGCGTGCCGCCGGCATTCATCTGGTGCTCGCTACGCAGCGTCCCTCGGTGGATGTGGTGACCGGCCTGATCAAGGCCAACGTGCCATCGCGCATGGCCTTCGCAACTTCCTCGGTCACCGACTCACGTGTGGTGCTCGATCAGCCCGGAGCCGAGAAGTTGCTCGGCCAGGGTGACGCGCTCTTCTTGCCCATGGGTACCTCCAAACCCATGCGTGTTCAGGGTGCCTGGGTGACCGAATCGGAAATCCAGCGCGTGGTCAACCACGTGCGCGGTCAGCTCAAGCCCGAATACCGTGATGATGTCACCCCGGTGGCTGAGAAAAAGAAGACCATCGATGAGGATATCGGCGACGATTTGGACTTGCTGTTGCAGGCCACCGAGCTTGTGGTCACCAGCCAGTTCGGTTCCACCTCGATGTTGCAGCGTAAGCTACGTGTTGGCTTCGCCAAGGCCGGACGCCTGATGGACCTGATGGAATCGCGCGGCGTGGTGGGACCTTCGGAGGGTTCCAAGGCCCGCGATGTGCTGATCCAGCCTGATGACCTGCCAATGGTGCTCGCCGCCATGCGTGGGGACGATGACGCCACCAACCATCAGGCCACCGCCGCCGAAGCAGCACTGGTTAACGAGGCCAATGTGAATCACGCCGAACCGGTGGATCTGGTTGCCCAGGACCTGGCTAAGCGCGAACCCGCCACCGAATACTTTGATGAAGCCGACGAACCGGGCGAGGACGCCTGGGACCTGACAGGAAGAAACTAAACCATGAGCGCGCACGCCCCGCAGCCCGAGGACTCCCCGGCGCACGCCCCGGTCCCGAACCTGAACATTGCTAACGTCCTGACCACCGTCCGCATCATCATGGTGCCGTTCTTTGTCTGGGCCTTGCTGGCTGATAACAGCGAACAAGGCCTGTGGCGCTGGGTGGCCCTGGCGCTGTTCGTGGTGGCCATGTACACCGACAAACTCGACGGAGACCTGGCCCGCAGCCGCGGACTGATTACCAACTTCGGTAAAATTGCGGATCCTATCGCGGACAAACTGCTCACCGGCTCCGCGCTGGTAGTACTGTCCATGCTCGGCGAACTGGCTTGGTGGATCACCATCGTGATCCTGGTCCGCGAGTGGGGTATCACGCTGCTGCGTCTGGCAGTGATCCGCTATGGGGTTATCGCCGCAAATATGGGCGGCAAGGTGAAAACCGTGATGCAGGCGGTGGTTATCGGCCTTTACCTGCTGCCATATACCCAGACGATCGACTGGCTGAACATGATCGCGTTCATCTTGATGTTGCTGACCATGGCGGTCACCGTGCTGACCGGTTTGGAATACATCTACAAGGCCGCCAAGCTGCGTTCTGCAGCCAGGGCCAAGTAGTTTAGGTGCAGCGCATGGAACCCCAGGCCATCCCGGTGATCACGGCGGCGATCGCCGCAAACGTTCAAATCGCTACCGCCGAATCGTTAACTGCCGGTTTGATCGCGGCCACGCTTGCCGAGGTGTCCGGCGCTTCGGCCGTTTTGCGCGGGGGAGTGATCAGCTATTCTTCCGAGGTTAAGGCTTCACTGCTTGGGGTGGATCAATCCTTGCTGGCCCAAGCTGGTTCGGTAGACGGGGAAGTCGCCCGCCAGATGGCAGTTGGTGCGCAAAGTGCCTGTGGTGCGCAACTGACGGTCTCGGCCACCGGGGTAGCCGGACCGCAACCCCATGACGGAAAAGCCGTAGGCACAGTATTCATTGGCTGGGCCTACAAGGAAGAATCTGGTTTTGTTGCCCACCACTTTGTGGGGGATCGCGCCAAAATCCGAGAACGAAGCACCATCGCGGCGATCAATCAGCTAGCTGCCATTTTGGGTAAAGCTTCTTCACAGTAAGACGCGAGATACTATTAATACCCAGAAACTTCACAATATTTCACTTATATGTGGCGTACGTCGCATATTTATGATTAGGCTGAGGTGTCGGGAACAAATCCGTATAACGTGTGGTTATACGAATTGAAGGGTCGAAAGGTTTGGCTCTTCGGCAAGCTGTATCTTTTGAGAAGGACCTAGGAGTAGAGGCTATACACATGGTGAAGCAACCCGTAACTGTCAATGGTGTCGTCCGTTGGCGCGATATGGGAGAAGCCCATTCGGTCCAGCCCGAGAAGGAGGAACGCAAAATGGTAGTACTCCGGCATGAAATCGGTGACGTCCTGCGCGATGTTCGTCAACGTCAGGGCAGGACCCTACGCGAGGTTTCCCATAGCGCCCGTGTTTCCCTTGGATACCTATCCGAGGTTGAGCGTGGCCAGAAGGAAGCATCCTCTGAGTTGCTTTCCTCCATCTGCACCGCCTTGGAGGTGCCGCTCTCACTGATGCTTCGTGAAGTTTCCGATCGCATCGCATTGGCCGAGGGTGTAACTATTCCGGATACCGTTCCATTGGATCTGACCAATGAATTCGCCGCGGACGTCGAAAGCCGCAACGGCAAGCCACTGGCATCGGTCTAATCTCAACCCAAGTTTTCGACTCGAGGGCCCTCGCAAATGCGAGGGCCCTCGTGTTATGCATGGAAGAATATGAGTCGTGAAAAATAGTGAATTCTGGCGAAATATGGATCATGAATTTGGTTCGATCTATTCGCGCACCCTGGCTGATTCGCTTGCGCTCACTGAGCTGCAGAGCATGAATGCCACCGAAGCACTAGGAAAAGGAATCAAGCCCAGAGAGGTTTGGGAAGCGATCTGCCGCGCGCAGGATCTGCCACCCGAGCGTTGGTTGGGAATGGATCTGGAAATCAAAGAGCCCTAAGCACGCGACTACCGCGCGGTGCAGTCTTCGAAGAACTGAAAAATATTCGAAACACGCTTACTTGATTTCGAACATCTGTTCGGATTAGGTTATTCTATTAACAACAGCACACAGAGTTTGTCCACACCTCGGGCCTAAGCGGTCTAAAGTGTCGGTTGGCGCTCATACTGTCTAGATACAGTACAAAGATTGATTGGCAGGTCGCGCAACGGCCTGCATGACCAAAGGTGAACCATGGCAAGTAATGATCGGGAAAAGGCTCTCGAGTCCGTTCTGGGCCAAATCGACAAGGCTTTCGGCAAGGGCTCACTCATGCGTTTGGGTGACACCACCCGCGCAGCCGTTGAGGTCATCCCCACCGGCTCGGTGGCATTGGACGTTGCGCTGGGCATAGGCGGCCTTCCCCGTGGTCGAGTCGTGGAGATCTACGGCCCAGAATCCTCGGGTAAGACCACTTTGGCTCTGCACGCAGTTGCCAGTGCGCAGAAGGCTGGCGGCGTTGCAGCTTTCATCGACGCTGAGCACGCACTTGACCCTGAATACGCAAAGAAGCTTGGCGTGGACACCGACGCACTGCTGGTCTCCCAGCCAGACACCGGTGAACAGGCTCTAGAAATCATGGACATGTTGGTGGGCTCCGGCGCACTGGATATCATCGTGATTGACTCCGTGGCTGCCCTCGTGCCACGTGCCGAAATTGAAGGCGAAATGGGCGACAGCCACGTTGGTCTGCAGGCGCGTTTGATGTCTCAGGCACTGCGTAAGATTACCGGACGCCTGTCGAACTCAAAGACCACCGCGATCTTCATTAACCAGCTACGTGAAAAGATTGGTGTCTTCTTCGGTAGCCCCGAAACCACCACCGGTGGCAAGGCTCTGAAGTTCTACGCTTCGGTACGTATCGACATCCGCCGCATTGAGACTCTCAAAGAGGGAACCAACGCAGTCGGTAACCGCACCCGTTGCAAGATCGTCAAGAACAAGATGGCGCCTCCTTTCAAGCAGGCTGAATTCGACATCCTTTACGGCCACGGTATTTCCCGCGAGGGTAGCCTGATCGATATGGGTGTTGAGCATGGCATGGTCAAAAAGTCCGGCGCATGGTTCACCTACGATGGTGACCAGCTGGGCCAGGGCAAGGAAAACGCGCGTCGCTTCCTGCGCGACAACCCTGATCTGGCCAATGAGCTGGAACGCCAGATTCTGACTAAGCTTGGCATTCTCGAAGACGGCGAAGAAGGAGAGGCTGACCTGCGAATCGTCGAGGGCGATAAGTAGTGGCCTCAGGCTTCAATAAACGTAGCGTCCGACCCGGATTTCGATCCGGGTCGGACGCTACGTCCGTTTCCAAAGAGTTTCATGGCGACCTAGATGACATGCCTGACTGGGCCAAACCCAGCGAGCAGGAACTAGAAGAGCTAAAAAAACCTAAGCCAATCCGTGAACCCCGGGCCGTCAAGGGCAGCGAAGTCACCCAGGTACTGTCCGGCGGCTCCAAAACAGCCGCCCCGCAAACCGTCGACGAGCTCCGCTCAGCGATGGAAAACATCGTGGCCAACAAGGCGCCCGTCGCCGAAAGCCCGACGAAAAAGGAGCGCCGCCAGGCGCGTTCAGAACGCCGTGCCGCCCGCGAATCCGATGAGCCCGAAGTATTTAGCGATGACCAGTGGCGTGAAAAAGCCCGTGGCATCGTCTTGCGCCAGCTCACCGCTAGCGATAAAACCAACAAACAACTCAAAGATAAATTGCTGGAAAAGGAATGTCCCGAAGACATTGCCGACGAGGTGCTGGAGCGTTACGCCGAGTTGAACTTGGTCGATGACGAACGATTCGCAAAATCCTGGGTTGTGGCACGTGCCCGTTCCCGAGGACTTGCTCGCGGCGCTATTCGCCGTGAACTGCGCACCAAAGGGATCGACGACGAGGTGGCCTCCGAGGCGCTGGAACAAATCGACGATGAAGCCGAAGAACAGCGAGCCCGAGAACTGGCGCGCACCAAACTTCGCCCGGCATCCATGGGGCTAGATCGGGACAAGGCCCTACGTCGACTAGTTGGCATGCTCGGACGCAAGGGCTATCACGGTTCGATGGCATTCAAGGTTGCCCGTGAAGAGTGGGAAGAGCGTTACGGAGAGAAGTGACTCGTTAGTCAAGATCGGTCAGCTATGACCCATTGCAACGTGTGGTGACAATGTCATTGCAGTCGTTAAGGCTTCGAAGCTTCTGAAGATCATCACACTGCGAACTTATCCATAACAAATCGAGCTCACTTAATTGTTGATTTGTGAGAACTTGATGGTGCGAGGGATCTCAACGCAGGAATCGATTGAGTGAATACGCAATCCAGAATATTAAAGTGAGAATACCTGCAATAGCAGAGGCTCCAAATAAGCCGAATAATACCGAATCAACCCGTGGAAAAGTGACCGCAAATCCGGCGAAACACAACGGAAGTATGATCAGTAGCCCGAGTGTCAACAGCAACATTGTCAGATGAAATTTTTGACTCTTGCTCAAACCGGCAACAGATTTTTCCGTTGATTGTTCCTCTAGATGTGGCGATGTCGCACCAGAGTCCTTTACCACATGGTCTCGGTAGGAAGAATTGTATTCAATGTTCATGGGACCTCCGGTTGATTCTGCAACGTAGGCGCACTATTTGTCAGTCGTGCTGCAGGCCAGTATTAGAACTGTCCGGATCGACTGCGGCGTGGTAGCTAGTTCTGCTCATATTCATTGTGGCAGAGGCGTGCGGTATAAATTCAACACGAGGTTTAGACGACTATGACCTGCCTGTGGCAAACGGTCGGTATTCGCTGTGCCCCTCGCGCCAAACAAAGAATTAGAAGATCGCCGAGGAATCCGCAGATCACACCTACATTGCTTCGCCGTGCTCAGAATCGGTTTCCGGATTGATGAGGTTACTGTTTTTCATCGATTTTGGGAGAAGCCATCGGTTAAGCCATGGCTAAGATGTCGCGGGTCACCTAATTGGGTAACCTTGAGGAGTGAGTGAGTTGGACGAGATGACCCCAGTTAGAACCGAAATTTCTGCGCGGACCTATGAGGTTCGCACCTACGGTTGCCAAATGAACGTGCATGATTCCGAACGCCTATCAGGCCTTTTGGAAGACGCGGGTCTGGCACGCAAAGACGAAACTGACCCGGATGCTGTCGCAGACGTCGTCGTGTTCAATACTTGCGCGGTGCGTGAAAACGCCGACAACAAGCTCTACGGAAACCTTGGAATGCTTAAAAGCGTCAAGGATGTAAATCCTGATATGCAGATTGCCGTGGGCGGATGCTTGGCGCAAAAGGACCGCGAAACCATTCTGCAAAAGGCTCCGTGGGTGGACGTTGTTTTTGGCACGCACAATATCGGCTCGCTGCCAGCACTGCTTAGCCGCGCCGAGCACAATCAGCAGGCAGAACTAGAGATCCTTGAATCATTGGATGTTTTTCCCTCTACTTTGCCTACCCGACGTGAATCGGTATATGCAGGTTGGGTTTCGATCTCCGTGGGCTGCAACAACACCTGCACCTTCTGCATTGTTCCCGCCCTGCGCGGTAAGGAACGAGATCGCCGGCCGGGTGAAATTCTCGCCGAAATCAAAGCATTAGTTGCCGATGGCGCTGTCGAAGTTACTCTGCTGGGACAAAACGTAAATTCCTACGGCATCGAATTTGGTGACCGTCTGGCCTTCGGTAAGCTACTGCGCGCCTGTGGTGAAATCGACGGGTTGGAACGTGTGCGATTCACCAGCCCTCACCCGGCCGCATTCACCGACGATGTCATCGAAGCGATGGCCGAAACTCCGAACGTAATGCCGCAGCTACACATGCCGCTGCAATCCGGTTCGGATAAGGTGCTCAAAGATATGCGCCGTTCCTACCGTTCAAAGAAGTTCCTCGGTATCTTGGACAAGGTCCGCGAGCGGATGCCGCACGCGGCGATAAGTACCGACATTATTGTTGGCTTCCCCGGAGAAACCGAGGAAGACTTCCAAGCCACGCTCGACGTGGTTGAGGCTTCCCGCTTTGCTACCGCATTCACCTTCCAATACTCCAAACGCCCGGGAACCCCAGCCGCCGAGCTGCCCGATCAGCTGCCCAAGGAAGTTGTCCAAGAACGCTTCGAACGTCTGACCGCGCTGCAGGACCGCATCGCCAAGGAAGAAAATGCCAAGCAACTCGGGCGCACCGTGGAGGTTTTGGTGACCGAACAATCCGGGCGCAAGGCCGAGGAAACTCACCGGCTTTCGGGCCGTTCCCGCGATCAGCGTCTGGTGCACTTCTCAGTGCCTGAAGGTGGTGAGACCCCACGTCCGGGAGATGTGGTGACCGTACCAATCACTGAGGCAGCAGCATTCCACCTGGTTTCTGACCCATCGTTGGAGCAGTACTCGCTGCGCCGATCACGAGCCGGTGACGCCTGGGATCGCTCGCAGGCCGATAGCTGTGGCGTACCAACGTCTGGTGGGAGCGCTGTCGGTAAAACCAATCTCGGTATGCCAACGTTGAAGGTACGCGGCTAAGGCGATGACCTCTTCGCAATTGCCGGTGATCACCATCGTTGGCCCGACTGGTACCGGCAAGTCAGATTTGGCGATCGCACTGGCGCAAAAGTTGGGCGGCGAAGTCGTCAACTCTGATGCGCTGCAGTTTTACCGTGGCATGAACATCGGCACGGCCAAATTGGCACCGGGCGAGCGTGGTGGCATTGAGCACCACCTGCTAGACATTATGAACGTGCGCGACGAAGCGTCGGTGGCACAATTTCAGGCCCAAGCTCGGGAACATTTTGAGCAGATTCGTGCGCACGGCAAGGTGCCGGTGATGGTCGGCGGTTCTGGGCTATATGTCCGTGCCGCTTTGGATGTCATTGATTTTCCGCCTACCGACCGCCAAGTGCGTGATCGGCTCGAGGCCGAAGTGCAGGAACACGGTGATGGGCAGGTACGTCGCCGGTTGGCTGAAGTTGATCCGATCTCGGCAGCACGTAATCTGGACACACGCCGGGCGATCCGGGCGCTGGAAGTGTTCGAAATTTCGGGTCGTGCGTTTAGCTCATTTATGCCAAACCGTGAGTACTTCCAACCGGGGTTGCAGATCGGACTAAATTACGAGCGTGCTGCGTTACATGAGACGTTGGCCGAACGTGTACGCAAAATGGACCGAATGGGTTTTGCCGAGGAAGTCGCCGAGCTGTTAGGCAAGGGTTTGCGCGAAGGAAAAACGGCTTCAAGGGCGATCGGCTACCAACAGTACACCGACTATTTGGACGGTAAAATGAGTCGCGCAGACGCCATCGAAGCGACCATCATCGCCACCAGGAAGTTTGCCCGCCGGCAGCTGACCTGGTTCAACGCCGACCCACGAGTGAACTGGCTTAACCCCAAAGAACCTGGCCTGTTGGATAAGGCATTAGCACTACTGAACCCGGCTCACCCCACCAGCTAAGGAGCGAGATGTACCGCACTGAACTAGACCAGCTTGCAGGGCTACCCTTCGCTAAGGGGCATGCCACCGGCAACGACTTCGTGCTGCTTGCGGATCCTGAAGGTACCCGGAACATCACCGCCGAGCAGGTCGCCGCGCTCTGTCACCGTCGTTTTGGCATTGGTGGTGATGGGTTAATTCGCGCCATCCCCACCTCAAAGGTGCCCGGTTTTGAAACACAGATACTCGAACACCCTAAGGCCTACTGGTTCATGGACTACCGCAACAGCGACGGGTCCATCGCCGAAATGTGCGGCAACGGGGTACGAGCATTTGTGCACTACCTGCTCGCTGAAGGGCTGGTTAATCTCCCGATCGGTGCCAGTTTGCAGATTGGCAGTCGCGCGGGTGTCAAAACCGTCACCCGATTAGTCGATGGTTACGCGGCGAACCTTGGCCCGTGGGGACTAGTACACGAGGCCAAAGCCGGTGCGGACTCCGTAGACTCGCTGGTGCTTGCCCGTAATTGGGAACAGCCGCACCCGGCGCTGAGCATCACCATGGGCAACCCACACACCGTGGTGGCGCTACCTGAAGCGCAGTTGCTCGAAAACCTGGACCTCACCGCCCTCCCAGAAGTTTCCCCGACGCCACCGCACGGAACCAACGTCGAATTTGTGGTTCCCGCCGAACCATTGATCAACGACGGCGTGGCTCACATCAAGATGCGGGTATATGAGCGCGGGGTGGGAGAAACCCTATCCTGCGGTACCGGTGCGTGTGCGGCGGCGGCCGCCATGCGCTACTGGGCTCGCGGCACCGCGCTGATCAATCAGTGGGCAGTGGAGGTTCCAGGCGGATTGGTGGGTGTCGAATTTGCGACCACCGAGGACGGAATTGAAGACACGATCCTCTCGGGCCCGGCCGTCCTGGTAGCCCGCGGGGTTGTCGGCGCAAGCTAGGCCAACAGATCAAAAACGGCCTGCCGGCGAAATAATGATTCGCCGGCAGGCCGTTGAGGTTTAGTGCTGATGCCGGTCGTTAGACGGGCCGAGCTATCTTCAGCACGCGGAAGGCATTGGAGGTCGCCTCGCGGGTGATCTTCCAATCCTTGGGCAGTACGGTGCCCATCCACTTTTGTAACGAGTCGCTGCCTAGGTTCTTCTGCACTACCATCCAGGCCTCGCCACCCGGAGCCAGCCGAGGCAACCAAAGTAGCAACAATTCATGGAGAGCTTCCTTACCGACGCGAATCGGTGGGTTGGACCAAATCGTGTCGAACTGCAGCTGCGGATCAATCGAGTCGGGGATGCCCACCGAAACGTTCTTCAACCCCAAGCTGTGCGCATTTAACTTGGCAAGTTCAATGGAACGCTCATTAACGTCGACACCAAAAACTTCGGACTCCGGGCTCTGCAACGCGGCGGTAAGCATGATCGGGCCCCAACCGCAGCCGATGTCTAAGATGCGGCCGCGCGGGTTCGGCACGTACTCCAGCAAAATGGCGGTGCCTTTGTCCAAACCGGCGGGGGAGAAGATCCCCGGAGCGGTCTGCACCTGATGGCGCGCGCCGTTTAATTCGACGGTCACGCTACGGCGTTCGTCGGCCGAGGCGGGGCTGGCACTGAAGTAATGATCGGAGCTCATAAGCAAAAGATTATCGTCTGCGCGCGAGGCCGGGCAAACAACGTGAGCTAGCCGATATACGCGTGGGTCCGTTCACTGATAGAGTTTTACCTATGACTTTGATCTTCGTCTAAGACGTAACCCACATCGGTTACCTAGGCTTACCCCCGACATCCGGCGCTATTTCTATGCGCCGCCGGGGAACAATAAGCCCGAAGACGGCAAAGTCTATTGCTATTTCTAGGCTCAGCGCACCCCACGGTGCATCCTCGCCATCTCCCGGTAACCAGCACTTCATCTGAACATCGACGGCTTTTTGCCCTCAATCTAAGGACCGGTATGAGCGAACACCCACCGACACCCAACCGCGCCACCTCGCAAAGTGGGGGTACACAGCACTATTCTGTATTAAGAAGTTCTTCTAAGGAGACCATGACTAACTCCGAGTCACCGCAGCAGCCAGCATCCATGGACGATGCCCAAATTCAGGCCGCCATCGATCGCATCATTGCGGCCGACGACGCCCAAGCGCCAGCGGTATTCCACGCCGAGCAACCCGCCGAAGACAGTATATTCTCCGGGCAGGCTACCGCGTTGAACCGTTTTTCAGCCGAGCATTCATCCTTCGATGGAGACCAAGAGGACCTGGCCGAGCGCCGGGCACTGCGCCGCGTGGCCGGTCTATCCACCGAGTTGGAAGATGTCACCGAGGTCGAATACCGCCAGCTACGTCTGGAACGAGTGGTGCTCGCCGGTGTGTGGACCTCTGGCACCATCACCGATGCCGAAAACTCATTACGTGAGCTGGCGGCACTGGCAGAAACCGCAGGCTCAGAGGTGCTTGACGGCGTCGTGCAACGACGCAGCAAACCCGATTCCTCCACCTACCTCGGTTCGGGCAAGGCCATTGAACTGCGCGATATCGTCGCCTCCACCGGCGCAGACACCGTGGTCGTTGACGCGGAACTTGCGCCCTCTCAGCGTCGCGCATTAGAAGATGTAGTCAAGGTGAAGGTCATCGACCGAACCGCGCTGATTCTGGATATTTTCGCTCAGCACGCCGCTAGCCGTGAGGGTAAAGCCCAGGTTGAGCTGGCACAGCTTGAATACCTGTTGCCGCGCCTGCGTGGCTGGGGCGAGTCGATGTCCCGTCAGGCTGGTGGCCGAGTAGGTGCCGCCGGTGGCGGTATCGGTTCGCGTGGCCCGGGTGAAACCAAGATTGAAATGGACCGCCGACGCATTCGCGATCGGATGGCCAAGCTACGCCGCGAAATTAAGGCGATGAAACCTGCTCGTGAGGCCAAACGCGCAAACCGCAAGCGCAATCAGGTCCCCGCGGTAGCCATCGCCGGGTACACGAACGCTGGCAAGTCCTCGTTGCTCAACCGTCTGACCAACGCCGGGGTGCTAGTGGAGAACGCATTGTTCGCCACCTTGGACCCCACCGTGCGGCAGTCGCAAACCTCCGACGGGCTAACCTACACGCTGGCCGACACCGTCGGCTTCGTCTCCAACCTGCCCACCCAACTGGTGGAGGCCTTCCGTTCGACGCTGGAAGAAATCGCCGATTCGGACTTGATCCTGCACATCGTTGACGCTTCCCACCCGGACCCCGAGGGGCAGATTCACGCGGTACGCCAGGTACTCGGCGAGGTCGACGCGCTGAACATTCCCGAAATCATCGTGCTGAACAAATCCGACGTGGCCGATCCCATGGTCATCGAACGGATCCGCAACCGCGAATCAAATACCGCGGTCGTCTCCGCACGCACCGGAGCCGGCATCACCGAACTGCTGGAACTGGTCCGCACCTCGATCCCACGCCCGACGGTGCAACTTGAAATTATGCTGCCGTACAACCGTGGAGATCTGATCGCCAAGCTGCATCAGAGCGAATCGGAAATACTGGAAAACGAGCACACCGAACACGGAACACGGATGATCGTGAAGGTTCGCGAATCTCTGGCAGTTCAATTGGAGCCTTTCAACCTACATGGATAAGCAAGCGCAGGTCTTGGACCTTCTCGAAACCGCGGTGACCTCTATGGGAGGTTCGATGCGTACCGGCCAGCAGGAAATGGTCAAGCATGTAGTCGAAGCCCTCGAAGAGGAAACGCACCTGCTGGTCCAAGCCGGCACCGGCACCGGCAAATCAATGGGCTACCTGATCCCGGCGCTCGCGCACGCACAAACCAGTGCCAAACCGGTGATCGTCTCCACCGCAACACTGGCCTTGCAGTCGCAAATCGTCGGTCGCGACGTGCCGCGGCTGCTTGAATCACTCAAGGGCAAATTGTCGCGTCCGATGGATGTGGCATTGCTCAAGGGCCGGTCCAACTACCTGTGCCAGTACAAGCTCGGCGGGGGCTACCCCGACGATAACGAGGGCACCCTGTTTGAAATGGACGCCCCGGCGGCTCCGGCCGGACAAATGTTCTCCCCGCTGGCCGCCGAGGTACTCAAACTGCGCGACTGGGCGGATAAAACCGACACCGGGGACCGCGACGAGCTGATCCCCGGGGTCAGCGACAAGGCCTGGAAACAGGTCTCGGTGTCCGCCATGGAATGCCTGGGCTCGCAAAAATGTCCGATGGCCGACGAATGCTTCTCCGAAATGGCTCGGGCCCGCGCCTCCGAGGCAGACGTAGTCATCACCAACCACGCGCTACTTGCGGTCTCCGCCTTTGAAGGGCTCTCGGTATTGCCGGACTTTGAGGTCGCGATCATCGATGAGGCCCACGAACTGCAAGACCGGGTGACCTCTTCGGTCTCCGGAGCGTTGTCGGCCCGCACGGTGCTTACCGCTGCCGGTGGTGCCAAACGGCACTGCGGTGTTAACGTCGATGAACTGACCAAGGCCACGGCAAGATTGGAAAAGTCGCTGACCGGCGTGCCTACCGGGCTGCTCGAACAGGGACTGCGCGAAGATATGGGCATTGCCCTGAACGACATCGTCGAACAGGCCCGGTTGGTATTGGCCCTGTCCAAACCGGAGGCCAACGCCCCAGCCGACGGTGGCCGGCAGACTGCCCGCTCACAAATGCAGGCAATTATGGACGACGCGATCCGCATGCTCGAAGCCGAGGAGCGCCGCGAGGTGCTCTACACCTCTCGACCACGCGAATTTGTGGAGGGCCGCGGTTATGTGGAAACCGATGATTCCCAGCCGGCGACGCTGAATGTGGCACCGCTGTCGGTAGCCGGCAAACTTCGCGAGGGCCTCTTTGATGGGCGCACCGTCGTGCTCACCAGCGCGACCTTGGCCATCGGCTCACAATTTGATGCGGTTGCAGGTTCTCTGGGACTGATGGGCCAAGGGGCCCCAAGCTGGACCGGCATCGACGTGGGAAGCCCGTTCGACTACCCGAAACAGGGCATTCTCTATGTGGCCAAGCACCTGCCCAAGCCCGGGCGCCAGCTGGCAGCCGAAACGCTGGACGAGATCGAGGATTTGATTAGCGCCTCAGGTGGTGGCGCGCTGGCCCTGTTCACCTCCAAGCGCTCGGCGGAGGAAGCCGCCGCGATCCTGCGCGAAAAGCTTGACGTTAAAATCCTTTGTCAGGGTGATGCGAGCATGAAATCCTTGGTTGCAGACTTCTCCGCCGAACGCGACACCTGCCTGTTTGGCACGATGACCCTCTGGCAGGGTGTTGACGTGCCAGGCGATTCCTGCCGCTTGGTGATCATCGACAAAATTCCCTTCCCGCGCCCGGACGATCCGATCTCTAAGGCCCGCACCGAGGACGTCGCCAAACACGGCGGCAATGGCTTCATGCAGGTCTCCGCTACCCACGCAGCGATCCGCCTCGCCCAGGGCGCCGGCCGACTGATCCGCTCGGTGCAAGATAAAGGTGTTGTTGCGGTGCTTGATTCGCGCATGGCCACCGCCCGATACGGCAGCTTCCTGAAAAGCTCGTTGCCTCCCATGTGGCCGACGACCGACAAAAAGGTCATCACCGGGGTGCTCTCGCGGCTGAAACCGGAAGCATAACGGGCCTTATCCACAGCCTGCGCCCGATCAGCGCGGCACAGCGCACCCCGGGCGCAAGGTGGTGGGTATGGAAGAACTTACCAGCACCCAGTCGCACCTGTTGGCGATGGCCCAAGCCATCACCGCGCTGGATGCTGCCGGTTCCCAGTTCACTTCCGACGCTCTCGCTCCGGGGCACGCGGCCTATTTTGCTTGGCTGACCGAGCGCGCCACCCAGACGCTCTCACGATTACAAATTCAGGCCGCCGACGCCCTGCAACGCAGCGGCAGTCACCAGTTGGACACCGAATCGTTGGATGCGCTCACCGAAGCCGGTACAGATCCCAGCGATGAACAACTCATCGCACTACACGGGCACTGCACGCTGGGCCGGGCCGCCTATAAAGACGCCGCCGATCTGCACAGCGGCTGGCTGGGCATCCCGCACGGCGCGGCAGTTGCTCGGCTCAATGCCGCCGGATCACTGATCGCTACGGTCACCGAGTCAGGGCAACGCACGGAACCTAACTGCCGCCACCTGGCCAACAAATTTACCGACCAGAGCACCGATCCGCGTCCGCTGATCAGCGCGGCTCGCGCCATCTGTAAAGCCACCCCAGATCTGTCCACGCCGAAGGCTCGCCAGGAACTGGAAATGCAGGCGCTGGAACTGATCAAAGCGGAGGATGCAACGAGCGCGAGCAAGCACCTCAACGCGTTGATTACCGAGCAGATTCAAGCTCAGCGTCCGACCGCGGCACTCTTCGCCGAAGCTGGCCTGTTCTCACGCGGTATGCAGCGCGGCCTGATGGTCTACCTGCTCAAGGTTTTCCCGCACGAAGCAGAATTCATCGAATCATTGCGGGCCAAAACGAATAACCCCAACACCATCGCCGGCAACCGGGTGCTACTGAACGAGTTGACGCAGGCAAATTACGCGGCCGCAAACCAGCCGGGTGCAGACCCCACAGACCCAACAGATCCCCTCGAGACAGCGGTGGCCAGCGAACCGGATGGACCCTCCAAGACAGCACCTCAGCCGCCTAGCGCGCCGCGCATCCCGAAGGAATGGGACGACGCACCGACGATGCCTCAGTGGGCTCGCGAGGCACAGGCCACGGAACCAGACGCACCTAAAACACCGGAGCCGAGCATCGATCCTGTGGTAGAGCCTACCGCGCTACCTCCTTTCGAAGACCTCTCCCCGGCACTACGCCACATGACCGCATTGCTGGCAGTCTTGCGTGCCAACCGTGTGGGCAGCAAAGATTCCGGCGCGGCATTGGTCGCTCCACAAGTCATCGTGCACCTGAACTACGAAAAAATGCTTGCCGGTGCGCAAAGTTTTGCCACCACCGAGAACGGTCTGCCGCTCACCGCTGCCGCGGCCCGCACCCTCATGTGCAACGCCGGAATCTACCCCGCGGTACTCAACGGTAAGAGTCAACCGCTAGATATCGGTCGATCCAAACGGCTCTTCCCACCCCATATGAAACGTGCGTTGGCCGCACGAGACCGCGGCTGTATCTACCCGGGCTGCCATATGCCAGCCAGCCGTTGCGAAGCGGATCACGTGGATCCGTGGGAGGAAGGCGGAGAAACACGGGTGGACCGCGGGGCACTGCTTTGCCCAATGCACCATCATGCCCGGCACGCAGGACTATTTACCCTGATCGTCGCCGACGGCAAACCCCCGGCGGTGCTACTGCCCAAATTTTTGGACCCCGATCAACAACCTCGACGCAACACCCACTGGTTCTCGGCCGCCGAGGTGCTCGCCGCCTAATCGGCTGCGCCTAAACAGTGCTCAATGCATCGGTGAATTCGGACTACGCTGGTACCCAGCCACGGAATTTCGACAGCTGGGAGCGGTCCATGAGCACAGCGCATGATCCAATGCACGATCCTCACGCAGACTCGCCATCAGCTGCGCACGATATTACCGATGCCGAACACTGGCACCGTCTGGCCCTGTCAGCCGAAGCCGACATACATGAACGTTTTGGGCATCGGCTGATGGGGATACCCGGTACCTGGATCGGCGCGTTGCGCGCACTGCCTGATCAACCGCTACCTAAGGCAGGCGCACGCCCCTGGTCCGAATGGCATTATTGGTGGCAGGCACACTATCTGGATGCGATCATTGATGCGGCGTTCAGCGCGTTGCAGGCGGGGGACCGCAGCAAGGCACGTGCGAACTGGAAGCGCGCTAAACAGTTGCTGCGTGGCGTCCTCATCCGCAACTTCGCATGCTTCCCCAATTACTTCTACGACGATATGGCCTGGTTACTTCTCGCAGCGACCCGGCTGAACGAGCTGAGTCTGCAACTTTCGGCGCGCCCTGCACTGTTGTCCACCCTCGCAATGCGGGCGTTGGGCCGCCAGATGGTACTCGGCCAAGACGACAAACTAGGTGGCGGGCTTTACTGGTCACGTAAACGGGACTTCAAAAACACCCCTTCCAACGGTCCGGCAGCCTTGTACTTTGCACGGATTAACGATGTTCAGAGCAGTAAGCATCTATTGGACTGGATGCGCCACAATCTGCACGATGAACGCACCGGACTCTACCTTGACGGCATCCGGCTAACTGCCAGCGGCCCGCAGCTTGAACACGCAATTTATACCTACAATCAAGGCACGGTGCTCGGCGCGCTATTGGCCAGCGGGAGCGCCGAACATCTAGCTCAGGCACGATCACTTATTGAGTCGATCAACGTGCAGCTGTCCAACGATGATCATGGCACCGGGTTACGCCTGGACACCGGTGGCGACGGGGATCTGTTCACCGGAATTCTCTGTCGCTACCTTGCTCTAGCCGCGCTTGACCCGCGGCTTCCCGCAGCGAGCCAGCGTACTGCTGCGCGGCTTATTTGCCTCACGGCAGCGCAGCTTGCCGACAGGACTGAGACGCAGCTTTCGGCGGCGATCCAACGTTGGACGATCCTGCAAGCGGCTCAACGCGTGTGCCGTACCGGTGCGCAGCGCGACTAGGTAGGCATGAAAAAACCACCGTCCACGCACTTCTAATCGGTGCATGGACGGTGGCTGACTACTTTAAAAACGTTTCAACATTCTCGGATTAGAGCGAGCGCATGACCGAAACGACGCGGCCCATTACGGTCGCTGCATCACCAAGAATCGGTTCGTAACGGGAGTTCTGTGGAAGCAACCAGGTGTGCCCATCGCGCTGCCGGAAGGTCTTCACAGTGGCTTCCTCGTCGAGCAGTGCTGCAACGATATCGCCGTTTTCGGCGGTCTGTTGGCGACGAACAACCACCCAGTCGCCGTCGCAAATTGCGGCGTCCACCATTGAATCACCAGAGACCTTGAGCATGAATAATTCGCCGTGTCCCACCAACTGACGCGGTAGCGAGAATACATCTTCGACGGTTTGTTCGGCCAAAATTGGCCCGCCGGCGGCGATCCGTCCGACCAGAGGCACCATGGTGGTGTCGGCTGAGGTGCTTAGCTCGATCACCTTGGCATCTTCTACCGGCTCCGGTGTGGCCGAGGTTTCCTCAGTTGAGTCGCCATCTTCAGCCAGCTGCAAGGGGAGCAGGATTTCCATGGCGCGCGGGCGGCGGGGGTCTCGGCGGATGTACCCAAGTTTTTCCAGCTGCCCGAGTTGGTGGGTCACGCTGGACAAGCTCTTAAGTCCTACAGAGTCGCCAATCTCACGCATCGATGGCGGGTAACCGTTTCTGCCGATCGAGCGTTGAATGGTTTCGAGGATTTTTTTCTGACGTATGGTCAGCGATCGGGCATTTGACCGGGGAGTGCGCTGTGATGCTGACATGTGGTTTTGCCTTCCCTTGCATTCGGTCCTCAGTTCTAACCTTCAAACTGTCGGTGCCCAATGTTGTGATGTACTTACTGATCTTCTACTTCGAAATCTTAGTTGATCTTGTCGCTTCTTTCAAAGATTTGTTCGAAAGAGTCTGGACAAGTTCGATCAGAGTCTGTTAGAAAAGATGTACTAGTATCGAACAAGTGTTCGAAGTCTGTATGCGAATATCAGTTCGCATCATTAAAATCGTTGAGGAGAAATGTCATGACTACGCTCGCACTCGTACCGCAGCAAGACAAAGCGCCGCTGAAGATCCGCATCAATCGTCGTGGGTGGGCTGTCCTAGTGGGCATCCCAGTCTTCTTGTTGACGATCGCCGCGGCGTTCTTCTTCACGATGCTCACCTCCAGCGCCAACGCATCTACCGACCTCCCCGCCGGTCTGGAAACCGTAGAAGTCACGGTCATTCCAGGGGACACACTATGGAGTCTGGCTAGTGAGTATGCGCAGGGCTATGAGGTTAACGCGGCAATGAACCATATCGAAGAGTTGAACGCGATCGATACCGGCATGCTTTACGCGGGGGACACCATCAACATTCCGGTACTCGCGAACTAGGTATTAGCTCACCATTGTTACCTGCTCTTGTCGTGGATTCACCACGCAGAGCAACTCACCATTAGAATTAATGCGTGAATGACCGTAGTGAACTTCTGAGTCAGCTGCCTTTGCGTGAGAACCTCCGCGGGCTTTCCCCATATGGTGCGCCGCAAATCGACGTTCCCATTCAGCTGAACGTCAACGAGAACACGCATCCGCTGCCAACAAGCGTAGTCGACGCCATTGCCCAAGAAGTCGCCAAGGCGGCCACTACCCTCAACCGCTACCCAGATCGTGAATTTACCGAACTGCGTGAACTGCTCGCCGACTACCTGGGACACAACCTGGATCGCGAGAACATCTGGGCGGCCAACGGCTCTAACGAAATTCTCCAGCAAATTCTGCAAGCCTTCGGTGGGCCGGGACGCAGCCTGCTGAGCTTTGTCCCCACGTATTCGATGTACCCGTTGTTAGCCAGCGGCACCGATACTCAATTTATCGCTGGCACCCGCGCCGAGGACTTCACACTCAGTGCCGAATCCGCCGCTGCACAGGTGCGTACCCACCGGCCAAATGTGATCTTCTTGTGCTCCCCAAACAATCCCACCGGCACGGCGCTGGGGCTAGACGTCATCCAAGCGGTCTACGAGGCAGCCAGTGAAACCAAGGCCATCGTGGTGGTCGATGAAGCCTACGCGGAATTTTCGTTGGCAAACACCAAATCGGCGCTTACCTTACTTGACGGCCGTCAGCGGCTGATCATCTCGCGCACGATGTCCAAGGCCTTCGGGCTGGCCGGAGCCCGAGTAGGGTACCTAGCCGCAGCTCCCGAAGTAACCGACGCGATTCGTCTAGTGCGTTTGCCCTACCACCTGTCTGCGGTGACCCAAGCGACTGCCATCGCTGCGTTGAAGAACATCGACCTGTTGCTGGCCCAAGTTGAAGAGATCAAGACGCAGCGCGATCGAATCGTCACGAGGTTGACTGAGCTCGGCCTGAAGCCATCGGTCTCGGATTCGAATTTTGTCTTCTTCGGCGGGTTGGAAGATCCACACACTATCTGGCAGGGTTTGCTGGATGCCGGCATCATCGTCCGCGACAATGGAATCAAAGGTACGTTGCGCGTTACCGCCGGAACCGAATCCGAAACCACCGCCTTCTTAGAGCACCTAGCCACGTTGCTGGGCGCACAGAAATAGCACTTACACACAAGCGAAGGAAGACATGTCTGCCGAATTGATTGGCGCTCGTCGCGCCCGTATGGAACGCGTGACCAGCGAATCATCAGTTTTTGTCGAGCTGGACCTGGATGGGACCGGAACCTCGGAGATCAGCACGTCCGTGCCGTTCTACGACCATATGCTCACCGCCCTATCCAAACATTCGCTGATCGATTTGACGGTGCGTGCCACCGGTGACATCCACATCGACGTGCACCACACGGTTGAAGACGTGGCAATCACCATCGGCGAGGTACTTCGTGTTGCCTTGGGTAACAAGGCAGGCATTCGCCGCTTTGGCACCTCCTACGCACCACTGGACGAGGCGCTGGCCCGTTCGGTGGTCGACGTGTCAGGCCGTCCATACCTGGTGCACGGTGGCGAGCCAGCAGGTCAGGAATACCACCTGATCGGCGGACACTTCACCGGTTCGATGACGCGCCACGTATTTGAGGCGATCACCTTCCACGCACAGATTTGCGCGCACATCGAGGTGCTTTCGGGCCGCGACCCGCACCACATCGTCGAAGCACAGTTCAAGTCCTTCGCCCGCGCCTTGCGTGAAGCCGTCGAGCCAGACGCGCGCATGGGTGACAAAATCCCATCCACGAAGGGTGCCCTGTAAGTGGCGAAGAAGAAAGTAGTTGTCCTCGACTACGGTTCCGGAAATGTCCGATCGGCAGTGCGCGCGTTGGAAGCTGCGGGAGCAGAAGTTGAGCTAACCGCCGATGCTAAAGCCATCCTCGACGCCGACGGCCTGGTCGTTCCCGGCGTGGGAGCTTACGCATCGGTAATGGAGCAACTAGCCAAAACCGGCGCACTGCGATGGATTGGCCGACGCATTGCAGGCGGCAAACCAGTGCTTGGCATCTGCGTAGGACACCAGGTGTTCTTCGAGCAGGGTGTTGAACACGGGGTGGAAACCGAAGGGATCGGCGAATGGCCCGGTGTCGTCGAACGTTTACAGGCCGAGGTCATCCCGCATATGGGTTGGAATACCGTGCGCCCACCAGAAAATTCGAAGCTTTTTGCCGGCATCGAGAATGAACGGTTCTATTTTGTGCACTCCTACGCGGTGCAAAAGTGGGAATTTGATGTCACTCAACCGGCGATGACCCCGCCACAGGTGACCTGGTCTACTCACGGAACCGACTTTGTTGCAGCGGTGGAAAATGGTCCACTTTCGGCAGTGCAGTTCCACCCGGAGAAATCCGGCGACGCGGGCGCAAAGTTGCTGCGTAACTGGTTGGAGACGCTCTAAATGATTTGGGCAATTCTCCTGATGGCCCTCGGAGCCTTTTTGGCTGGTGGCGCGATTTCGCTGCAACGCCAGAAGGCACACCTGTCCTGGATCATCGCATTATGGGCCTTAGCCGCCGCGGCAATCGTCGCCGGTTGGGTCCAGACACTCTAGACATTAGTGATAGAAGGAAATTATGAGCGAGCTACCTATTCTTGAACTGCTTCCGGCGGTAGATATCGCCGACGGTCAGGCAGTGCGCCTGGTCCAGGGCGAAGCCGGATCGGAAACCGGATACGGCGACCCACTGGAAGCTGCCTTGTCTTGGCAGCGTGAAGGCGCCCAATGGCTGCACCTAGTGGACCTCGATGCAGCATTCGGCCGTGGTAACAACACCGATGTGGTCCAGCGCATCGCGCAAGAACTGAACATCAAGGTGGAGCTTTCCGGTGGCATCCGCGACGATGCATCGTTGGAACGCGCCCTAGAATTTGGGGCGACCCGCGTAAACCTGGGCACGGCCGCACTGGAAAATCCAGCATGGACCGCTCGGGCCATCGAACGCTTCGGTGACAAAATCGCCGTTGGCATGGACGTTCGCGGAACCACCCTATCTGGCCACGGCTGGACTAAGGACGGGGGCGATCTGTGGGACGTGCTCGCCCGTTTGGAAGATGCCGGCTGTGCCCGCTACGTGGTCACCGACGTGACCAAAGACGGAACACTTCGTGGCCCGAACGTTGAGCTACTGCGTGAAATCTGCGCGAAGACCAGCAAACCGGTCATTGCCTCCGGTGGTATCTCCTCGCTCGAAGACCTGCGCGTACTGCGCGAATTGGTCTCCGAGGGAATCGAAGGAGCGATCATGGGCAAGGCCCTGTACGCAGGTCAGTTCACTCTTGCGCAAGCACTAGACGTGGCCGGCCGCCACTAACCACACGATATCTGCAGGACCCGAGGCAGCGCCTGTGCTACCTCGGGTCCTGCTTTTAATTCGCCATCGTGTCACAGGGCGCGTGGCAAAGCCGGGAACCGTGCACGCCATCGACGCTGAGGGAACGCGAATTTATCGTTGTCGCAAAACTCATTGGGTGGCCAACCTCATGGGCGGAGGGAGCATTGAGGTCTTTTCTATTTGCGCGCGCCAGATAGCATTGTTTTATGAGCGCTTTGCACCCAGAATCAGAACCCGCCCGACACCTGCCAGGCCACATTGCAGCGGCCTTGGCGCAGGCCGGGAATCACGCTGACTCTGCGGGCCAAAGCTGGGATGGTCGCGATCTAAGTGGCGAAGAAAACCCCCTGCACAAATTTGATAAGGACGATGGATCTGCCGACGCTGGAGTGGTCCAAGCTCTGGCCGAACTGCGTGCTGGCACCGGAGATGAAGCGGGGGTCCATCGCGCGCTTTCCCAGGCGCGGATCTTCGTAGCTGTGGTCGCGCAACTGGGTGAGGAAGCGATGACCGAGCACGGTTTCGCCGCCGACAAGGAAGCGGATATGGCCTTGGTGAAAATTAAGGCACCCGATGGCCGCATGGCCTTACCAGTGTTCACTACCGTTGAACGCCTGCAAGCATGGCACGATCAGGCCCGACCGGTTGCGGTGTATGCCCCGCGCGCGGCCCTGTCCGCGGTCAGCGAGGAAGCCCAGCTATTAGTGCTCGATCCAGGCAGCGACTTCACCTTTGTGCTGCGCCGCCCGGGGATGTGGACGCTGGCTAAACAGGTTGACTGGACCCCGAGTTATTTGAATGAGCAGGTGGCCAAGCTGGTCGAAGAAGCTACCACCGGACACCAGAAATTACGGACGGTGAAGCTTGCTCCGGGCCGCGGAGTCGGTTCGCGTGACCAGCTAGGCGCCCCAGTTCTAGGTGGGGGAGCCGGGCCGGAGCTGAATTTGCAGTTCGTGTTTGCCGCCGGCACTCCGGAGGCCGAAGCCCGGCACATCACCCAAAACATTCATGGGCTACTAGCCCAAAACCCAGAATTCGCCGAAGCGGTAGATTCGATCGAAGTGAGCTTGCACAGCGCACCCAACTAATAGAGAAGGAAAAGCCCGGGTATGAAACGGTATTGGCAGATTCTGCGGCAACCGCAGATCTCCTCGCTACTGGTCATCGGAATGATTGCCCGACTTCCGCATTCGGCGCTGAGCATGCTCTTGCTTTTGCATCTGGTCACAAACCTCGATCAGAGTTGGGTATCTGCCGGTCTGGTCACCGCACTTATGACCTTGGGTATCGCAATTGGCGCACCGTGGCGTGGGGCCCGCGTTGATGCGTGGGGTCTACGCCGGGCGCTGATCCCGTCAATTTTTGTCGAAACCCTCGTCTGGTGCACGGTGCCCCACGTTGCACTGGAATGGGTATACCCTCTGGCATTCATTGGCGGTCTGTTTTCCTTACCGGTGTTCTCCGTGGTGCGCACGGCGCTGGGCATCATGACCACCGGAGACCAACGCCGCACGGCTTTTGCGCTCGATGCCACCGGAACCGAACTAGTCTTCATCGTCGGACCGGCCTCCGCAGGAATCGTCGCCACGCAGATCAGCAGCACCATCGGACTGAGCGTCATCGGAATCACCGCCTCGCTCGCTGGCCTCGCGCTCATCATCTTGAACCCACCCACACGCAGCGATGATCCGAAAGCGGTCGCGATGCGTGCCAACGTGCATGAGGAACGTCTCGGCGCGGAAGCCAGCTTCATTGCCGCTGCACCGGTTGGCGTAGCCGAGGTGGAAGGCGAACTGATTACCGCCGGGTGGAAATCCGCGCGCGCCAGAATTAAGAGCCGAGGCCGAGCCTTTAAGGGCAGGTTTAACTGGATTAGCGCCTCGGTGCTTGCGGTCTTCATCGCCGCCGGCGGTGCCGGAGCGCTACTCACCGGCACCGAAGTGGGTATCGTCGCGGAGCTTGAAGCCCAATCACGCTCCGGAGACCTAGGAATCGTGTTCCTCTTCTGGTGCGGGTCCTCGCTCATTGGCGGGTTGCTTTATGGAGCGATGAATCGTTCGATCTCCCCGCTGATGCTGCTCCTGGCCATGGCCATACTCACCGTGCCCATGTACTTCGCCACCGACACCTGGTCCCTGGCCCTACTGTCACTGGCCCCCGGATTCCTCTGTGCCCCAACACTCTCGGCGGCCTCCGAATGGCTCACCGATCTGGTCGCGGAAAAACGCCGCGGCGAGGCGATGGGTTGGTACGGTTCGGCGATGACCACCGGCACCGCTCTCGGTTCACCGCTGACTGGAATCTTCGTTGACACCCTTGGCCCGGCGCAAGCCTTCATCGGCATCGGTGCGTTGGCGGTGTTCATCGTGATCATTGCGCTGATCGCCCAACAGATTCGCCGCCGTGTACGCCGCGCCCGTCGCCGCAGGTTGGAAGCCATCGGATAGCTCCGCGATGCCCGGCATTCGTTCCCGCGCGCTTCTCGCGCAGCGATTTCACCTCAGTAGTGGGCTAAAGAACAATGGACTCGCTTCCCAAAGGGAAGCGAGTCCATGACGTTAATCTCTTAAATTTTGTGTAATAAAGGCTAGTTGACCGGACCGGTGTACTTTTCGCCCGGGCCCTTACCTGGCTGGTCGGGGATCAACGAGGCTTCGCGGAAGGCTAGCTGCAAGCTACGCAAACCATCACGCAAAGGAGCTGCATGCTGCGAGCCAATCTCCGGTGCGCCGGCGGTGACTAGGCCAGCTAGCGCCGTAATTAGTTTGCGAGCTTCATCAAGATCCTTCAGCTCATTGGCATCTTCGCCCTCTGCCAGTCCACATTTGACCGCTGCTGCGCTCATTAGGTGGACCGCTGCGGTGGTGACGATTTCTACTGCTGGAACTTCGGCGATGTCGCGCATCTGCTGTGCGACGGCTTCCTGCTGCGAGTTGGTGTCTTCGGTACTCATACTGCTAAGCTTGTCATAGACCGACTCAATACAGGTACTTGAGAGCGTCCGGTATCCGGATGATGTCCACAAGAGATCAGTGTTGAGCCATGCAAGTGGAGGCCAACTCCCACCCGCTGTAGCCGTTGAGGCTTCCGGGTCATTCGGCAGGATGCCTCGCGGTATCCCGAAATAGTTTTGCGATGAGATTCGTTTAACTATTATGTCGTCTATGTTTTGGCCTTCGCCTGCACCTCGCAGACGGAGGCCTTCTTTGTTTGCGAGTAAGTGACTTACGAAAATCAGGAGTGACACATCAGCGATCCACGCATTAATGAGCGCATTCGCGTGCCAGAGGTACGTCTCGTCGGACCCAATGGTGAGCAAGTAGGAATTGTCCGTATTGAGGACGCACTCCGTCTAGCTGTCGAGTCCGATCTGGACTTGGTTGAGGTCGCACCGACCGCCAAGCCTCCTGTATGCAAGCTGATGGACTTCGGCAAGTTTAAGTACGAAGCTGCAGTCAAGGCTCGTGAAGCTCGTAAGAACCAGACCAACACGATCCTGAAGGAAGTTCGCTTCCGTCTGAAGATCGATACTCACGACTACGAGACCAAGGTCGGCCACGCACTACGCTTCTTAGGCGCAGGCGACAAGGTTAAGGCCATGATCCAGTTCCGCGGTCGTGAACAGCAGCGTCCAGAAATGGGCATTCGCTTGCTCGAAAAATTTGCAGCAGACGTCGCTGAGGTAGGACTTGTAGAGTCCACGCCTCGCATCGATGGCCGAAACATGGTCATGGTGGTAGGTCCGCTGAAGAACAAGGCAGAAGCTCGCCGCGAACAGCAGCAACAGCAGAAGTCCGGTGGCCGGGATAGCACGAAGCGCAAGATCCGCACCGACGCCCCAGATGAAACCGAGGGTCAGAACGTCGCAGCTGCGATGGACGACGATGCTCGTGCCAAGCTGGAGCAGGCTCGCAACGTAGCTGAAGACGAAGCTTAGCCCAAGTCTGTTGGGCCTTCGGGCCCGTCATCGGAAACGATGAAGGAGCTTCCTTGAGAAGTTCCAACTATCAAGAGAACAGCAGCGGTCACCTTGCCAAGAGGGTCCGCTTCGGATGATCCCCACAGATCTAACGATTTATGTGGAGCACGTTAGGAGAACGGCAGCTATGCCGAAGTTCAAGACTCACAGTGGCGCCAAGAAGCGCTTCAAGCTGACTGGTAGCGGCAAGCTCAAGCGCCAGCAGGCTAACCGTCGTCACTACCTGGAGCACAAGTCCTCGCGCGTTACTCGCCGCCTGGCTTCTGACCAGTTGGTCGCTAAGGCCGATGTTAAGACCATCAAGCGGATGTTGGGCATCTAAGCTCTCCCTTTTCGCAATTCGGGGAAGCACCACCCCAACAACCATAGATTTCACTTTCATCGGGTAAGCCCGGTGGGAGGAACTGACTTGAAGGAGTACACACGTGGCACGTGTGAAGCGGGCAGTAAACGCCCATAAGAAGCGTCGCGTCGTTCTGGAACGCGCAAAGGGTTACCGCGGTCAGCGTTCGCGCCTGTACCGTAAGGCCAAGGAGCAGTTGCTCCACTCGTACGTTTACAGCTTCAATGACCGTCGCAAGCGCAAGGGTGACTTCCGTCGCCTGTGGATCCAGCGTATCAACGCTGCATCCCGCGCTAACGGTCTGACCTACAACCGCTTGATCCAGGGCCTGAAGGCCGCTGAGGTCGAGGTTGACCGTCGTATGCTTTCCGAGCTTGCTGTTTCGGATTCGAACGCTTTCGCTACCTTGGTTAAGGTTGCTAAGGACGCTCTTCCAGCAGACGTCAACGCACCACGTAACGCTGAAGTAGCAGTTGCTCCAAAGGCAGCTAAGGCTCCTAAGGCTGCTGCACCAGCAGCTAAGTCCGTCGAAGGCGAAGGCGTAGTCAAGGCCGTTGAGGGCGAAGACGCACCAGAAGGCTTCGTCATCAAGGGCAACGCCGGTTCGAACAAGTACCACGTTCCAGGTTCCACCTGGTACGAGCAGACCGAAGCCGAGTTCTGGTTCAACTCGACCGACGCTGCTAAGGCTGCAGGCTTCGAGCCAGCTGGTGGAGAATCCCGCCAGCAGATGAAGTAAATCCGTTTCTCCCTTTGAGCTAAGCCTCAGGTAGGACAGATCACACCGAAGGGTGGGCACCGCACATAGTGCGGAGCCCACCCTTCGGTGTTTCTACCGGTATTCTCGTTATATGACCAGCTTCTCCAATGATGTGATGTCCAATCCACGCGCCGACCGAGTGAAGGCAGTAGCCCGGCTAGCCCACCGTAAGGGGCGGGAAGCAACCGGCGAATTCCTCGCCGAAGGTCCGCAAGCTGTGCGCGAAGCACTGCTCGCCCACCAAAGTAACGACCAGCTGGTTCAAGAGGTCTACGTGGTGCCCGGATTCTTGGAAAGTCATGAGGAATTTTCGACTTTGCTCGAGGCGGGCAACATCCACACCTTCTTTGTCACTGGCGATGTCATTTCCGCCATGGCAGACACAAAGAACCCTCAGGGTATCCTCGCCGTCGTTGCCATGTCCCAGCCGCAGCTTTTCGAAGTACTGGCCACCAAACCGAAATTGATCGCCGTGCTGTGCCGCATTCAGGATCCGGGTAATGCCGGCACCATCTTGCGCGCCGCCGATGCCGCCGGAGCCGACGCGGTGATTATCACCAAGGACAGCGTCGATATCTATAATCCCAAAGCCGTCCGCTCCACCGCCGGCTCACTCTTCCACCTGCCAGTGCTCAGCGACGTAGACCTCGCACAGGTTGTGGCTGATATTAATAGTGCCGAAGTTTCCTTCCAAATTTTGTCGGCCGATGGCTATGCCGAACACAACCTGGACACGCTGCAAGATAGCGCAGTATTACGCGCTGGTGCACTGGAGTCCGTGAGCGCAGAAGAGCCAGCACTGGAACGACCCACGATCTGGCTTTTCGGCAATGAGGGCCAGGGCTTGAGCGAACAAGAGAAGGCGCTGGCACAGTTCAACGTCGCGGTACCGCTCTACGGGGTGGCCGAATCACTGAACGTGAGCACCGCCGCGACGGTGTGCCTCTACGCGTCGGCTCGCGCCCAGCGATAGGTGTCGCCCGATGCAGCTCAAACAAATCGTCGCGGTAGCGATCATCGACAGTTTTGAATCACCCACCAAGATGTTGGCAGCCCGTCGTAATCGTCCGGTTGAACTGGCCGGGCTCTGGGAATTTCCCGGTGGCAAGGTCGAACCGGGGGAATCGCAGATCGATGCGGTACACCGCGAACTGCGTGAGGAACTTGGCGTACAGCTGAATCTCGGCGCAGAAATCATCGGGCCGCATGCCCAGGGCTGGGTGCTCAATGAGCGGGCAGCAATGCGCGTCTGGTTCGCCACGATCAGCGAGGGAACGCCCGACACGCTCGATGGACACGACCAATTGGCCTGGCTAGGCCTCGATGATTCCTTGGGCACAGTAGTGCCGTGGATCGAGGCCGACGCCCCGATTGTGACTGCCTGTCTGGCCCAAGCTCATGCGGGGTCTACCTGCTCAACCGCGTAAGCTGGTCATAGTGCCTGGAATCGGCAACCCGTAACCAACCCACAAAATTTTTAGGAGTAATCCGAGTGAAGAGACTTCTTGGCGTTCTCGCGCTGGTCTTTACCGCAATGCTGGCCCTATCCGGCTGCGTCAACATGAACGCTGAGGTCAACGTGACCGGTGCCGATCAGGCTACCGGTGCATTGCAGCTCACCACTCATCAGGAAAACCTGCAGGGCCAGAAATTCGAGGACGTGCTGGCTACGCAGATGAACACCGACGAGCTGGATAACATTCTGGGCGGACAGTGGAGCTACACCACCATCGACGATGGGGAAAACGTCGGTCTGCGCTTTGAAACCATCGGCAAGATGAACTTTGTCCAGCTACAGGACGCCTTTATGCTCTTCGGCTTCCCAATTACCCTGTCCGATCAGGACGGCGAATTCGGATTCTCGATGCCAGGCGCAGGTGAAGTCGCGGTCAACGAACAGTTCACCGAGGCAAACTTGCAGGTCAGCTTCCCGGGTAAGGTGCTCACCCACTCCGCCGGCGAGGTTGATCACCACACCGTCACCTTCGACATGATTGCCGGTGCAAACGAGTACAAGGCTACCGGGGCAGCAAACTACACGATGTTCTACTCGTTAGTTTTTGGTGGCGCTCTACTGGTGCTAGCAATGATCCTCGTTTTCGCATTTGCACCGAAGTCAGCCAAGGATTCAGCCGCTCACTAAGGGAACCGTTAGCTTCTTCACTGCCTGGGCCCGTCATCGTTGAAACGTTGACGGGCCTTAGCTAATAGAATAGGGACTAATAGTTCCACGAGATAAGAGAAGGATCGATCGATCCCATGTCTGATCAGACAATCCAAGAGGCAACGGAAGCGGAGCTCAACGCACCGCATCCGACAGATGAAGCAGGCATCAACGCCGCGGTTCAAGCTGCACTGGCAGCCATCGAATCCGCTGGCGACCTGACTGAACTAAAAGATGCACGACTCGCCCACACCGGCGAGAAGTCCGCGCTGTCGCTGGCCAACCGCCAGATCGGCAAGCTGGACAAGTCCGAGAAGGCGGTGGCCGGCAAGCTCGTCGGTGGCGCCCGCGGACGCGTGAACAAGGCGTTGGCCGCCCGCACGGTAGTGCTTGAAGAGGCCGAGGCCGCGCGCATCTTGGAAGAAGAGACCGTCGACGTCACCGCGGCTCCGCGCCGTCGCCGCGTCGGTGCTCGCCACCCACTGTCGGTATTGCAGGACCGCGTGTCCGACATCTTTGTCGGCATGGGCTGGGAAATCGCCGAAGGCCCCGAGGTCGAATCCGAGTGGTTCAACTTCGACGCACTGAACTTTAAGCCGGACCACCCGGCCCGCGAAATGCAGGACACCTTCTTCATCGAGCCGGCCGACGCGCACCTGGTGCTGCGTACCCACACCTCCCCGGTGCAGGTGCGTTCGATGCTGCAGCGTGAGGTTCCGGTCTACGTGCTCTGCCCGGGCCGTACCTTCCGCACCGATGAGCTGGACGCCACTCACACCCCGGTCTTCCACCAGTTTGAGGGTCTCGCCGTGGATAAGGGCCTGACCATGGCCGATCTGCGCGGCACACTGGAGCACTTCGCCCGCCAGATGTTCGGCAAAGATGCACAGATCCGTCTGCGCCCGGCCTACTTCCCGTTCACCGAGCCAAGCGCCGAGCTGGACATCTGGCACCCCGGTGCCAAGGGCGGCCCGCGCTGGATCGAGTGGGGTGGCTGCGGCATGATCAACCCGAACGTGCTGCGCGCCGCCGGGATCGACCCGGAAGAATACTCCGGATTCGCCTTCGGCATGGGCATCGAGCGCACACTGATGTTCCGCAACGACGTTCCCGACATGCACGACATGATCGAGGGCGACATTCGTTTCAGCCAGCACTTCGGGATGGAGATTTAAGTTATGCGTATTCCACTTTCATGGCTGCGCGAATACACGCAGCTTCCGGCCGATGCGAGCGCCGAAGACTTGATGGCCGATCTGGTGAAGGTCGGTTTGGAAGAAGAGGACGTGCACCGTCCCTCCGACACGCTCTCGGGCCCGATCGTCGTCGGTCAGGTGCTCTCGTTGGTGAAGGAAGAACAAACCAACGGCAAAACCATCAACTGGTGCCAGGTTCGCGTGGTGCCCGAAGGTACCGAGCAGACGCTGACCGGTAAGGGCATCGAACCGGGCGGCGTGCAGGGCATCATCTGCGGCGCACACAACTTCGTGGAGGGTGACAAGGTTGTTGTCACCCTGCCCGGCGCCGTGCTGCCAGGGGACTTTAAGATCACCCCGCGCAAAACCTACGGACATGTTTCTGCCGGCATGATCGCCTCCTCCCGCGAGCTGGGCATCGGCGAAGACCACGACGGCATCATGGTGCTCTCCAACTACGGACTAGACCCAGAAGTGGGCACCGACGTCTTTGAGCTTTTCGGACTGAACGATCAGGCCGCGGAGATCAACGTGACCCCGGACCGCGGCTACTGCTTCTCGATCCGCGGCGTAGCCCGCGAATACGCGCTGGCCACCGGCACCTCCTTCACCGATCCGGCAACCACCATTTCCGTCACCGAGGCAACCGAAGCCGGACACCAGGTCATCCTGTCCGACGACGCACCCATCTACGACGTGCCCGGTTGCACGCGTTTTGTCACTCGCGAAGTCACCGGCATCAACCCATCGCTGCCCACCCCACGCTGGATGGCCTCGCGCCTGCAGCTGGCAGGCATGCGCTCGATCTCGCTGGTTGTCGACATCTCCAACTACGTGATGCTCGAGCTTGGCGCACCACTGCACTTCTACGATGCGGACAAGCTCACCGGTGCGATCACCGTGCGTCGTGCGGCCGCCGGAGAAAAGCTCACCACGCTCGATGAAAAGAGCCGCGAGCTGTCGGTTGAGGACCTGCTGATTACCGACGAGTCAGGCGCTATTGGTATTGCTGGCGTCATGGGTGGCGCGGCGACCGAGGTCGGTCAGTCCACCAGCACCGTGCTGATCGAGGCTGCACACTTCGACGCAGTGTCCGTCGGACGATCCCGTCGCCGCCACAAGCTGCCTTCGGAGGCCTCCAAGCGTTTTGAGCGTGGGGTTGACCCACACATCATGGACATCGCCGCGCAGCGTGCGGTGAATCTGCTCGTTGAGCTGGCCGGTGGTACCGAGACCAGCAAGGTCACCGACGCAGGCGTTGTTCCGGCAGACACCCAGATCCAGTTGCCAGCCGGTTTCGCCGGGGCACTGATCGGCGTGGAGTACACCGACGAGCAGACCATTACCGCGCTGCAGGGAATTGGTGCAACCGTCGCGCAAAACGCCGAGGGCTTTTTGGTTAGCGCACCAAGCTGGCGCCCGGACCTAGAGATCAAGGAAGACCTGGTCGAGGAAGTAGCCCGCGTGGTTGGCTACGACCAGATCCCGGCCACCTTGCCGGTGGCCCCACCAGGGCGCGGCCTGACCCGGACCCAGTCCCAGCGCCGGCGCCTCTTGCAGGGCCTGGCCGATGCTGGCCTGACCGAGGTCTTGACCTACCCGTTCGTTTCCGAAGCGCAGAACAACATGTTCGGCACTCCGGAAGCTGGCGCCACGGTGAAGGCCGTGTCGCTGGCCAACCCGATCTCCAAGGAATTCCGTTTCCTGCGAACCAGCCTGCTGCCGGGTCTGCTGGACACCGCACGACGCAATATCGGCCGTGGCTTCCGCGATCTGGCCTTGTACGAGGGCGGTCTGGTGTTCCTGCCAGACGATCAGCTCGGTTCGGCGTTCCTCCCTCCGCTGGGCGTTAAGCCAAGCGATGAGGTGCTAGCGGACCTGTGCAACGGTGTCCCCAACCAGCCATGGCAGCTAGCCGCGGTCTTCACCGGCCACGAGGCTTCGGCCGCCGCCGGGTTCGCGCCGCGTGCCTGGGACTGGGCCGACGCACTGGATGCCGCAGGCACCGTCGCGGACATCCTTGGTGTTGACCTGGAGGTTGCTCAGGGCGATCATCAGGCCTTCCACCCGGGCCGCGCCGCCACACTGAAGGTTGCTGGCGAAGTGGTTGGCTACGCCGGCGAGCTGCACCCGGCGCTGCTCAAGGACGCCGATCTGCCGCCGCGCACCGTGGCAATGGAGCTGAACGCTGCTGCACTGATGGCTGCCGCTCCGCAGGTGGTCGTGGCGCAGTCACTGTCCACCCAGCCGCTGGCTACCCAGGATGTTGCCTTGGTCGTTGATCAACACGTTGTTGCCGGTCACGTGCTTGACACCCTGCGCGAGGGTGCCGGCGCACTGCTCGAAGACATCACCTTGTTTGATGTGTATCAGGGCAAGGGCATCGAAGAGGGCAAGAAGTCGTTGGCCTTCGGTTTGCGTTTCCGCGCCGCGGACCGCACGCTGACCGCCGATGAAGCCTCCGAGGCGCGGGCCGCCGCGGTAGCTCTGGCCACCGAGAAGTTCGGCGCCACCCAGCGCTAAACAATGCCAATCGGCGCTTCGCGTCGGGCAACCAACACCCCGAGGTATCTGCAATCACGCGGAATACCCCGGGGCGTTGGTTTTGTCCTGCATGCATCTGCCAGCGCCTGCAGGCGCGCGGTAGAATTAAGCTCCACACAACTTACCTCGGGGGCATTGCCATGGGTTCACGGATCGCCGCGCGACTTGGCGCGGTGCTGCTTATTGTGGTGCTTGGAGCCCTCGCGGTAGCGGTGGCGGTGTTCTTGGCGATGGGCGCGGTAAATCTAATCCAGCGCGGCGCCGGCACACATCTGGAAGAGCCGCCGACCCCGAGCGTGGAATTCAGCGAACCGCCCGCGGACCCGCTGCCCGGGCGCCCGAGCGGACCCTAGCAGCGAGCGCAAAACCATGATCGTGGAACACGCTATCCTGCCGGTGCGCTGGAAGCAGGCGCTGCACCATTTTTCCGATCCTTGTCCGCTGGTAGAACACTTTATCCCGGTGTTCGACTCCGAACTAGGCTCCACAGCAGGACCTTGGCCTCACCGCGCTCACGTTGGTTTGTTGTACTGTTCCGGTTCGTAGCCGATGAGCCAGTGCACCCCAAAACGGTCACGCACCTGCCCGTCGCTGGCGCCCCATGGTTTGCGCGCCAGCGGATCAAGTACCGTGCCGCCCTCGGCGAGCTGGTCGAACCAAGTGTGCAGTATTTCGGGTGCCGCCGTGCCCAGCAGGCTGAGCATTAACCCTTGTGTGGACACCGCTTCTTCGCTCGGTGCGGCATCGGCCGCGTACAGGGTGAGCCTCCCGCGCAGCATGCCGTGGGCGATGTACTCGCCAGGCCCGTCGGTGCGCGCAAATTCTGCATAGCTAAAGAGCGCGAGCGTTCCGCCAAAAATATGTTGGTAGTGTTCCAACGCGTGGGCGGCGGTGCCCGGAAAAAGGATGTAGGGCGCGGGCGCTGTCGCCGGTCGCGCCTCGGATTGTGATGTCTTTGGTTCCGCCATGTTTTTTCCTCCAGAATTCGCGCACCGCTTCGAGGTAGCGTCGCCAGAGGTCAGGCCGTCCCAGGGGCAACGCCGGAGCGTATCGGTTGCCCCAGCGTAGTGCCGGGCGCCACCGAGCTGCAAGAGAGGCGAGTGGCGTGAAGGGCAGGACTAGAACTCTTCGCCGTGGCTGATGACCTTCGCAGCCCGCCCGACGATCTGCGGATCGGGGGTGCCGACCAGCGCGTGGTCCTTACCCTTGTACTCGAAGCGGCTCAGCACGTGGCGCATGGCCTGCAGCCGGGCACGCTTCTTGTCGTTGGACTTCACTACCGTCCATGGGGCATGCTCGGTGTCGGTCTTCAGGAACATCTGTTTTTTCGCGGCCGTGTAGTCATCCCACTTGTCCAGCGAGGCCAGATCCATGGGGGAGAGCTTCCACTGGCGCACCGGGTCGATGCGGCGAATGAGGAAGCGGGTGAACTGTTCGGCGGCGGAGACGGAGAACCAGAATTTCACCAGGTCGATGCCCTCCTCCACCAGCAGCCGCTCGAAGTGCGGGGTCTGCTCCAAAAAGTGCTCGACCTGATTTTCGCTGCAGAACCCCATCGCGCGCTCCACCCCGGCACGGTTATACCAGGACCTGTCGAAGAGCACGATCTCCCCGGCGGCCGGAAAGTGTTCGATGTAGCGCTGGTAATACCACTGGGTGGATTCGCGCTCGGTCGGCTTTTCCAGGGCGACGACGCGTGCCCCACGCGGGTTCAGGTGTTCGGTGAAGCGCTTGATCGTGCCGCCTTTGCCGGCCGCGTCGCGTCCCTCGAAGACGATCATCAGCCGTCGATCGTGCGCCTTGAGCCACTTTTGCAGCTTGAGCAGTTCGATCTGTAGCGCACGCTTCTGCGTATCGTAGGCCGCCCGCTCCATTTTGGCGTCGTAGGGGTAGTCCTCGCGCCAGGTGTCCACGATGGAGCCGTCCGCGCGCACCAGCACCGGGTCATCGTCGTCGTTGTCCAGCACGTGGTAGCCGCGAAATGCATCTTCAAGCAGGGGGAGTTCAACCGTCATGACTCCAGTGTATTTTTGCCAGGTGAACACCTCATGAACAATTGGCTAACCGTTCATTGACTTAGGCGTTTATGACGTATAGCCTACGCCACGTGGCACCCGTGGTGGGAGGTGCGCTAGCGCGGGAAGGCCGGCAATGCCTGTTCGTAGAGCCAGGGCTCCAACAGCGCGGCGACATCAAGCGTGCCTGGCGCGAACCCTTGGGCGTGCGCGAGGAACGCGGCGGTGTCCACATGCCCATGGGCGTGGGTGGCGACCCATTCCTTGAGCATCGCGTAGAAGGCTTCGGCGCCCACTTCGCCCAGCAGCGCGAACAACGCCAGCGCGCCGCGTTTGTATACCCGGTCATCGAACATCAGCTCGGGCCCCGGGGCGCCGATAACCAGGTCCTGCGCGGACTGCTCGAGCTTTTCCCAAGCCGCTCGGGCCCGATCGGCCAGCGAGAGCAGCCCGGCAGACTCGGAATACAACCATTCGCTGAAGCAGGCGAATCCCTCATGCAACCAGATGTCTGTCCAACGTTTTAAGGTCAGCGAATTACCCCACCATTGGTGCGAAAATTCGTGCGCGATCAGCCGTTGTGCCTCCCAGTCAAGGGATAGGTGGTTGCGCCCAAAAATGCTCAGCCCGGCGGCCTCTAACGGGATTTCCAGCTCGTCGTCGACCACCACAATCTTGTAGCTGGCATACGGGTAGGGGCCAAAATGCCGTTCAAAAACCTCGGCCATCTCGCCCTGCTTGGCAAAGGCGCCACGCACCGCCAAATCCATGCCGGGCACCGCGTAGGCCAGCAGGTGGCCTTCGGTATCAAACGGGATTTCGCTGTAGCGTCCGATCTGCACGGTCGCCATGTAGCTGGCGATCGGTTCACGCTGTTCGTAGACCCAGGTGTCCGCGCTCGCGGCCCGGGAGTAGCTGACCTGTTCGCCATTGGCCACCGCCCGGTAGCCGGCATCGGTGGTGATCGAAAAACGGTAGCTGGACTTGTGGCTGGGATGATCGTTGCAGGGGAACCAGGTGGCCGCCCCGGTGGGTTGACCAGAAATCAGCACCCCGTCGGTTAGTTCCTCCCAGCCGACCTCTCCCCACATCCCGTTATCCACCCCCGGGTTTCCGGCATAACGCAGCGCCAGTTCCACCTGTTCGCCGGCGGGCAGCATTGCGGGCAGCTTCACCTCGATACGGTGGTGTCTTTTGGTGGCCGCAAGCTTTTTGCCCTGGCAGGTGGCCTTAAGCACGCGCAACCCATGCAGGTTTAGCCGCACCACATCGAGGTCGACCAGTGCGCGGATGTGCAACACGGCCTTGCCTTCGAGCAGGTTGCTGGCCAGCTTGCACTTGAGCTCCAGGTCATAGTGCTCCACGGTGTACTGCTCGGAACCGTGGTGTTTGGTGTAGTCATCTAGCTGCTGCGGCATGCGGTGCGGTCCTCTAGGCTTTCACGGGCTGATCGGTGGTGATGTTCCAGCGTACCGCCGGATTGCCACGCCAGTAGGTATTGGCCGGCAGTCGTTCACCGCGCAGGATCAGCGAGGCCGGCCCTGCGGTGGTGCCCTCGGAAATAACCGCGGCGGGCAGGATCACGCTATGCGGGCCAAGCGTACCGCCGGCACCCAGGGTGACCGTGTCGATGGACATGATGCGGTCGTGGAAGAGGTGGGTTTGCAACACACAGCCGCGGTTCACCGTGGCGTGATCCTCCAAGGTGACCAGGTCCGCCTCGGGGAACCAGTAACTTTCGCACCATACCCCATGCCCGATCTTGGCGCCCTGGGCACGCAGGAACCAGACCAGCGCCGGGGTGCCGGAGGCCAGGCGCGCAAACCACTGGGCGCAGACCAGTTCGACAAATGAGTCAACCATTTCGGTGCGCCAGATGAACGAGCTCCACAGTGTGTGCTCGCCCGGGCGGATCACCCCGACCACCAGCCATTTGGCGGCCAGCGCGGTCAGTGCGGCCACCGCTCCGGCCACCACCAGCACCGCTCCGGAGAGCAGCGCCGCGGTAAGCGGGTTCACGTGGGTGGCCAGCGCGGACAGCGCCCACAACACACCGCCGGCGATGCCCACGGTGGTGAATACGGCCAGAGCGCGGGTCAGCTCCCACAGCGCGCGCATGACTTTTAGCTTCATCGGCGGCTGATAGGTGCGCTCAGATTCGGCGTCCACGGTGGTGCGGCGCAGCTTATGTGGGGGAGAACCGATCCAGGAGGTGCCGGCCTTCATCTTGCGTGGGGTGGCCGAAAGCACCGCGATCAGCGAGCGCTTAGGCACTCGTCGCCCGGCATGCAAGATGCCGGAGTTACCCAGGAAGGCTTTTTTGCCCACACGCACCGGGGCGATGTGCATCCATCCGCCGCCCAGCTCATAGGAGGCGACCATGGTGTCATCGGCCAGAAACGCGCCCGAGGCGATGGTAGTCATCTTCGGGATCAGCAGCACCGTGGAAATCTCCACATCGCGTCCGACCTTCGCACCGAGCAACCGCAACCATACCGGGGTGAACAATGAAGCGTAGAGCGGGAAGAGCACATCGCGGGCGGTATCCAGCACGCGTTCGGTCGCCCACGCCTGCCAACCGACCCTGGAGGTCACCGGGTGCCAGCCCTCGACGAGACCGATGGACAGCAACCGCACCTCGATAACGATCAGCGCCATCATGGACAGGAACCACACCAGGGCGGCCAGCAACACCGCCGGAATGAATTTCCAGCCGATCGACGTCAGCGAATCTTCGGCACGCAGCAACGGAGTGACCGCCAACACGGCCAAAACCACCGGCAACCACTGCAAGAGGTTCAGCAACACCGAACCGAGAGCACCCAGCACGCGCGGAAGGAGGCGATACGAAGGAATTTGCTCGGGCCAGCGTGGTTTGGCGCGTCCCTCGCGGGCGGCCGGGGATCCTGCATAGCGCGAGTTCTCGCGGGTTTCACCGTAGATGGCGGAGCCGGCTTCCACGATGGTGTGCGGTGCAACCACGGCGCCGGGAACCAGGGTGGTGCGGGCGCCGACGGAGGCGAAGTCTCCGACGCTCACGTGGCCCACATGTACCTTGTCACCGTCGATCCAGTAGCCGGAGACGTCGACCTCGGGTTCCAAGGTGGCGCCCGGTCCGACGGTCAGCATTCCGGTGACCGGCGGCAGGGTGTGCATGGTGGCGGTTTTGTCGATATCCGCACCGAGCATGCGGGCATACCAAGGCAACAGTGGCGCGCTGGCCAGGGAAATCGGGTCCACCACGTCGGAAATGTGCTGTGCCAGCCACAGACGCAGGTGCATCGAGCCCGAACGCTGATAGGTTCCCGGTGTCAGGCCGCGCAGCAAGAGCTTGCTGGCCACGATCGACAGGCACATGCGCCCGGCCGGGGTGACGAAGATCAGCCAGGAGGCCAGAATCGAGTACCACGGGATCGGCAACTGGGCTTCGAGAATTCCCACGCTGAGCAGGAACCAATGCCCGAGCATCAGGTAGGTGAACCAGCGCAAGCCGGAAAGGATGAACAACGGCACCGCGAGCAGAGTCTGGGTGATTTGGGTGATGCGCCGAGTGCGCTTGACGATGCGAGGTTCGATGACCTCGTCGTTGATCTGCTGCCCGCCGAGGTATTCCACCAACGCGCCAAAGCGGGGGTAGTCGTAAAGTTCGGCAACCGTCAGGTCCGGGTAGCGAGAGCGTAGCGCGGAGACCAATTGGGCCGCCGAGAGCGAGCCGCCGCCGGAACCGAAGAAGTCGGCGTCCGCGCTGGACACCGGCGCGCCCAACGCGCCCTGCCACGCGTCGGCCACAAACTGCCCGGTCTCGTCTAGCCCGTGTAGTTCCTCTTCGCTCTGCTCCCCGGCGCCTGCCAACGGCCAAGGCAAGGCATTGCGGTCCACCTTGCCACTGGTTTTCATCGGCATGGTGTCCACCAGGGTTAACAGCGGCACCATCGCCGCCGGTAAATCTTCGAGCAGTGCGGTGCGTGCCGCGCTCAGATCGTAATCTGCGGCTGCGGCGAGATAACCGACCAGCATCTTGTTGCCGGTATTGGTTTCGCGCACCGCCACCGCGGCGTTGGACACGCCTTCGAGCGAAGCCAGTGCGGCGTCGATTTCGCCCAGTTCAATGCGCCGCCCGCCGATTTTCACCTGGTCATCCACGCGCCCGATGAACACCAACCCCAGCGGGTCGTTGATCACCATGTCGCCCGAGCGGTAGGCGCGGTCCCAGCCCAAGGTGGGCATCGGCGCATACTTTTCCGCTTCTTTTTCCGGATCCAGATAGCGGGCCAGGCCCACGCCGCCGATGATCAGTTCACCGGATTCCCCCTCGGACACCGGGATACCTTCGGGGTCCACTACTGCTAGATCCCAGCCGGCTAGCGGCAGGCCGATACGCACCGGCAAACTGCCGTCCATGGTGGCGCCGCAGGCCACCACGGTGGCTTCGGTCGGACCGTAGGTGTTCCACAGTTCGCGGCTGTCGGTGGCCAGGCGTGCGGCAAGTTCCGGCGGGCAGGCCTCCCCGCCGAAGATCAGCAGACGTACCGAATCCAGCGCTTGGGCCGGCCAGAGCGCGGCCAGAGTGGGCACGGTGGATACCGCGGTGATCGAACGGGAGATCAGCCAGGGGCCCAGATCCATGCCGCTGCGGACCAGGGCACGCGGGGCCGGGACCAGGCAGGAGCCGTTGCGCCAGGCGATCCACATTTCCTCGCAGGATGCGTCGAAGGCCACCGACAGTCCGGCAAGTACCCGGTCGCTGGTGTTCAGCGGGTCGGCGGGCAAAAACATTTGCGCCTCGGCGTCGACAAAGGCGGCCGCGGAGCGGTGCGTGACGGCAACACCCTTGGGTTTGCCGGTGGACCCGGAGGTGAAGATGATCCACGCGTCGTCGCCAAGGCGTGGGGCGCGTGGGTTGGGGAAGGGGGTCGCACGCAGCGGGTCGATCACGGTGAGCTGATCGGTGCCGGAGATGAAACCGGCCACCTGGGCCTCGTCAAACACGGTTTTGGCGCGCTCGTCGGGATCGTCGGCATCCACCGGAACGTAGGCGGCACCCACCCAGAGGATCGCCAAGATCCACTCGTAGAGCGCGGCGGTCCCGGAGGTGACACGCACGCCAATCCGGTCCCCGGCGCCGAGGCCCGACTGATGCAGGCGTAGCGCTTTGGTCTTAACCTCTTCGATCAGCTCGGCGTAACTTTCGATGTGTGAGCCGTCGTCAATGGCCGGCGCGTCGGGATGGGCCTGCGCGGTGGCCTGCAAGATCTCGATCAGCGTGCGTGGCTCGGGGGCCAGCGAACCGGCCGGAAACTGCGCCGGGTAGATCGTCGAATTCTCGGGGGTGGAACTATCTACGGAGTCCATAAGCGGGCGGATCCGTCCCTTCGGTACGGGTGGGGTGCACCAGTGGGCTGCGAGTTCGTGGGGGAGACGGGTTCGCATGAAAAAGGGGTATGGATCCTGGAGGGGATCGGACGTTGCGACGTCCTGCACCTATTAAAGCCCCTCAAAACGGTCACGGGGAAGCTTTGGGTGCTTTTGGTCGTATGGATCACATCAACAATTTCGCTGCTCGGACACATAACGGGCGGCCAAATTCTCGCCGTTTGAGGCCGTGCCCCGTCCATCGTGGGGATGCGCGCAAGCGCAGCCACCGAGTAGGCTGGGTGATAAGCGCATCGATCGGAATAAATCTCGACACCCCCTCTGGAGGAATTTTCCATGCATCAGCCCCAGTCAACAGGCCTGAGCAGCGTTGCGGTGGCGGCGCGTCGCACCGTGGCTGCCGGATTTGCCGCCACGTTGCTGATGGCCAGCGTGATCCCCGGGGCTTATGCCGTCGCAGCTGAGCCGGACACGCTCGAATCGATCACCGTTGATGACACCGCAAACGTGCTCAACGAAGACAAACTGCGCGACGCAATCGAAGGCCTGGACTTTAACGAGCCGACCAAGGTGGCCGTGTATACGCGCAACGGAGAGTATTCCGATGACATCAACACGAAAACCCTAGATTTTGCGCGCAGCAGCCACAGCGAATGGATTTCGGATAAGCCCGAAGACTACGGGGATTACTGGGCCGATGGCTACTTCATCATCACCTTGTCGGTGGAAGGCCAAGGCGACGGGCAGGTCGGCACCTACTTCGGTGAGGATCGTAAAGTCTCCGAGGGGCAAATGGGTTCCATTCACGAGGCCGGGTACGAGGATTTTAACGCCGGACGCTGGTCCGACGGGGTGATCGCGGTGGCCGAGCGCGGGTCCAAAATCATGAATCGCCCCTGGTATCAGCATCCGGCACTGGGATGGACCGTGGGACTTGGCGGACTCGGAGCGCTGGGCACGGTGGGGATCACCGCCGCGGTGCGCGCACACAATCGCAAACGTTTTGGCCAAGCGCTGGGTGAGGGCACCGAACACCTGACCCGGGTCACGCTGGACTTGGATGCCACCGAACTTGCAGCGAGCACGCTCCCGGCCGACGCCGCGCACGCAACCGTGCTCGCTAGCCGCTTCGCCAACTTCAGCGCCGACTACCGTGTGGTGTTCAGTGAGCGCCAGGAGTTGGAGGCAACGACTAAAAAGCTGCGGTCACGCAGTGTTGGAGTGCTTCGGGCTAAGGATTTTTTGTCCACCGCACAAACTCTGGATTTGACCGACGACGCGATCATTGATGCCGCATCCCTCTATACCCGCGATGCCAACTGGGAAGCGGCCTGGCGCAGGCAGATCGCCCCGCTACTTGAAGACCTCAACGCGTTGCCCGAACTGACAGAAAATTCTACTGACGCCGCGGAAGGCGGCGACGAAGAGGTTCGAGCCAGCGTGGCCGCGTTGAATTCCTTCGCGGCTCAAGCCCGCAATCAGTTGCAACGTCTGGGCGACGAGCTGAAAAGTGAAAGCATCGAGGTTGATGATGCGCTTGATGCTCTCTCAGATTTGCGCGTGCAACTGACCGAAAAACTTGATGCTTTGGCCAACGCACAAATCGTGACCTATGCGAAGAGTCCGGAAGAGGAAGAAGAAATGCGCACGGAGCTAAAGCGCTCACGCTATGACGCAACAAATCAAAGGCCGCGCGCTGTCGGCACAATTTTGGACGTCAGCTACCCGGCCGCGATGTACTGGTCCGTGGGTTCCTACAGCACCGGCTACAGCCAAGCGGTCAGCTCGGTGGATAGCTCACGCTCATCGGGTGGGTCTTCGGGTGTTTCCCAGGGCTACTCCGGTGGAGGTAGTTTCTCCGGCGCCGGAGGCTCCTCGCACTTCTAATGTTGCGCCGCAACTACTGAAACTCACGGCGAAGGCCTGCCACCAAAATCGGTGACAGGCCTTCGCTACGTAGTGCTACGCGGTGCCTTCGCGCGCGGGCAGGCGTTTAGGGAACGAGGAGCACCTTGCCGGTGGTCTTTCGCGATTCCAGCGCCCGATGCGCCTGATCCGCATCTTTGAGCGCGAACTCCTGGCCCACCCGAATATCGAGCTCACCGGAAGCCACCCAGCCGAATACATCGCCAAAACGCCAGGCGCGTTCTTCGTCGGTGGCCAAAAAGTCTGCGAGCTTCGGGCGCGTGACGGTTAATGATCCACCCGCGTTTAAGCGCTGCAGATCAAAGGGTGGCACCTGGCCGCTGGCTCCTCCAAAGAGTGCGAGTGTGCCGCGGCGCTTGAGTACCTTCAGCGAAATGTCAAAGGTGTCTTTGCCGATGCCGTCGTAGACCGCATGCACGCCCTGGCCCTTGGTGACCTTGTCAACGGTGGCCTCCACCTGGTCGTAATCCACCACGTAATCTGCTCCGGCGGCACGCGCCAGGTCTTTCTTTTCTTGGGTGGAGGCGGTGGTGATCACCGTCGCGCCCTTCATCTTCAGGATCTGAGTCAGTAACAGGCCCACTCCGCCGGCGCCGGCGTAGGTGAGAATGACGTCGCCCGAACGGACCAGGTAGCTCGAATGCGTCAGGTAGTGCGAGGTCATGCCCTGCAAGGGCAGCGCCGCGGCCAGGCGCAGATCAACGTTGGCCGGCACCTTGCCCAGTTGGTTTTCGTCGACCACCGCAAATTGCGCGTAGCCCTTGGTACCGCTGGAGGTAGCAACGCGGTCCCCGACCTTCAGGTGACGCACGTTCTCACCTAGCTCGGTCACGGTGCCAGAAAATTCGGTTCCCGGGGTGAAGGGGTAGTCCACCGCGTAGACGCCGGAGCGTTGATAGGTTTCAATGAAGTTCACGCCGACCGCTTCGATCTTTACCAGGACCTGGCCCTCGCCCGGGGCTTCGATGGGGGCATCACCTAGTTCCATCACTTCGGGTCCACCTGCGTGGGAGACGAGTATGCTCTGCTGATTCATACGATGCGCTTCCAATCTTTGTCCCTTGCCAAGTTGCTGGCCGTTGCCTGATCCCAGTCTAAGTGTGGCGGGTGTGAGCTCGATGAGCGACAACCCAGAGCTGGCATGAAATGACGAACAATTTATGCATATTTATTAGGTTTGATGCATAACCGGTTGTAGAGTGAGGTCATGACGATTTCAGTTGCTGTCTCCGGCGCCAGCGGATACGCCGGAGGCGAAGTCCTTAGAATTTTAGCCAATCACCCAGAGGTAGAGATTGGTGCGATCACCGCGCATTCCCAAGCCGGATTGCGACTAGGCGGCATCGCCGCGCATCTTCACTCCCTGGCCGATCGAGTGCTGGTGGAAACCACCGTGGAAAACCTTGCCGGACACGACGTGGTCTTTCTTGCCCTTCCGCACGGCGCGAGCGCAGCGGTGGCGGCGGCCCTGCCCGAATCTACCCTGGTCATCGACGCCGGCGCGGATCACCGCCTGGAATCGGCGAGCGCCTGGGAAAAATTCTACGGCTCACCACACGCCGGATCCTGGCCCTACGGACTGCCCGAACTTCCCGGGGCGCGCGAGAAACTCGCCGGCGCCAAACGCGTAGCAGTACCTGGTTGTTACCCCACCGGCGGCCAGCTGGCCCTCGCCCCGGGCTACCACGCCGGGTTACTTGAGCCACAAGACGTAGTGATCGTTTCCGCCTCCGGCACCTCCGGCGCGGGAAAAAGCGCCAAAACCCACCTGCTGGGCAGCGAAACCATGGGCTCGATGAGCACCTATGGCGTCGGCGGTATCCACCGCCACATTCCCGAAATGGAACAGGGCCTTTCCAAACTGGCCGGGGAGGACGTGACCGTGTCCTTCACCCCGACGCTGGCCCCAATGCCGCGCGGTATCCTGACCACCGCCACCGCGCGGGTCAAGCCAGGAGTGCGCGCCGCCCAATTACGCGAGGCCTGGGCATCGGCCTACGCCAACGAACCATTTGTGCACCTGCTGCCCGAGGGCCAGTGGCCCACCACCGGCGCGGTGCAAGCCTCAAACCACGTGCACATGCAATTAGCGTTCGACGAGCACGCCGGACGAGTGATCGTCACCGCCGCGCTGGATAACCTCACCAAGGGCACCGCCGGCGCCGCCGTGCAATCGATGAACATCGCACTGGGCTTGCCCGAAACCACCGGATTGTTAATGCAAGGAGTCGCACCGTGAGCCTGACCCACACCCCAACCTTTCCGCAGGCCACACTGGCCGGAGTCACCGCACCGGCAGGATTTAGCGCCGCAGGTGTGCCAGCGGGCCTGAAATCCACGGGTAAAAACGACGTGGTGCTCGTGACCAACCAGGGCCCGAACTATGCGGCGGCCGCGGTCTTCACCGCCAACCGCGTGGCGGCGGCTCCGGTGCACTGGTCCAAACAGGTGATCACCGATGGCCGAGTGGACGCGATCGTGCTGAACTCCGGCGGCGCCAACGCCTGCACCGGAGCCGAAGGCTTTGCCAACACCCACCAGACGGCCGAACATGTGGCCCAACTTTTGAACATTTCCTCCGGTGACGTGGCCGTAGCCTCCACCGGGTTGATCGGCGAACAACTGCCGATGGACAAGCTGCTACCCGGAGTAGAGCGCGCAGCAACCGCGCTCGCCGGCGGTCAGGACGCTTCCGATCAGGCGGCGGCCGGCATTATGACCACCGATACCGTGCCGAAGATCGCCTCGCGCACCGTGAATGGTTACACCTTGGGCGGTATGGCCAAGGGCGCGGGCATGCTCGCCCCGGCGCTGGCCACGATGCTGGTGGTGCTGACCACCGACGCGGTGCTCGACGCCACACAGTTAGATGCCGCGTTGCGCGCCGCGACCTCGGTCAGCTTTGACCGGGCGGACTCCGATGGCTGCATGTCCACCAATGACACGGTGCTGCTGATGTCCTCCGGCGCCTCCGGGATCACCCCGGACGCGCAAGAGTTCACCGCCGCGCTGGCCGATATGTGCCAAGAGTTGGCCGCAAAGCTCATCGACGACGCTGAGGGTGCACAACACACCATCGCGGTCCGGACGTTTAATGCCGCCACCGAGGCCGACGCGCTGGAGGTCTCCCGCGCGGTATCCCGATCGAACCTGGTGAAAACCGCGATCTTCGGCAAGGACCCCAACTGGGGGCGGGTGCTCTCCGAGGTCGGCACCACGCGCGCCGCCTTTGAACCCGATGAACTGAACGTCTCGATCAACTCGGTGATGGTCTGCAAAAACGGTGGTGTCGGCGAGGATCGTTCGCTGGTCTCGCTAGAGGATCGTAACGTGTCGATCGACATCGATTTGAACGCCGGATCCGCGCAGGCCACCATCTTGACCAACGATCTAACCCATGACTACGTCCACGAAAACTCCGCCTACTCCAGCTAGGCACGCACCCTAGGAGCCCGGCCACGATGCCGCACACCGCACAAAGTCACCTCGGCGCCGCCCGTACCAAGGCCGAAGCGCTCATCGAAGCGCTGCCCTGGATTCAACGTTTTGCCGGAACCACGATGGTCATCAAATACGGTGGCAACGCGATGGTCAACGAGTCGCTACGCCGCGCCTTCGCCGAAGACATCGTGTTCCTGCGTCACGCCGGAATCAACCCGGTGGTGGTGCACGGCGGCGGACCGCAGATCAACAAGATGCTCGACACGCTGGGCATCAAGTCAGAATTTCGTGGCGGGCTTCGGGTGACCACACCCGAGGCGATGGATGTGGTGCGCATGGTGCTCACCGGCCAGGTGCAGCGTGACCTGGTGGGCCTGATCAACTCGCACGGGCCCTACTCGGTGGGCATGTCTGGGGAGGACGGCGCGATGCTCCAAGCGGTTCGCACCGGTACCCTCGTCGACGGGCTGCCCGTTGATTTGGGTTTGGTCGGCGAGGTGACCCGCGTACGCACCGATCAGGTGGACTCGCTGGTGGAAGCCGGAATGATCCCGGTTATTTCCACCGTGGCACCGGAATTTGATGCGGCGGGGGAGCCAACCGGGGCGATTCTCAACGTTAACGCGGATACCGCGGCCGCGGCGCTGGCCACCGCGCTGGGCGCCGCCAAACTGGTCATCCTCACCGACGTGGAGGGCCTTTACGCGGCATGGCCGGACAAGTCCTCGCTGATCAGCTCGATTACCAACGATGAGCTGCGCACCATGCTGCCCACCTTGGAATCGGGCATGATCCCGAAGATGGGTGCCTGCCTGAAGGCGGTCGACGAGGGAGTGGCCCAGGCCCATATCGTCGACGGCCGTGAGGCGCACTCGATGCTGCTCGAAATTTTCACCACTGCCGGGGTTGGCACCCAGGTGGTACCCCAGGATAAGGAATCTAAGTGAGTCAGGAATTGCACCCAAACGGTGCGCTGAATCAGGCCAATGAGCTCTCCTCGATGCATGGGGCCGAGCTGACTGAGCGTTACAACAAGTCACTGCTCGGCGTTTTTGGCACCCCCTCACGGGTTTTGGTGCGTGGCGCCGGCTGCCATGTGTGGGACGCCGACGGCAACCGCTACCTGGACTTGCTTGGCGGCATCGCGGTCAACACCCTCGGTCACGCGAACCCTTTGCTGACCAGTGTGATCACCAGTCAGTTGGCCACCCTGGGGCACGTGTCGAACTTTTTCAGCACCCCCACGCAGATTGCCCTGGCGGAGAAGCTACTAGAAATTTCTGCCGCGCCGGCCGGTTCCAAGGTGTTCTTCACGAACTCCGGTACCGAGGCGAATGAGGCGGCGTTGAAGCTCACCCGGCGTAATGTCGGGACCGAGCAGACCCCGCGCACCAAGGTGATTGCCCTGGAACACTCCTTCCATGGCCGCACCCTCGGCGCGCTGTCGCTGACCTATAAGCACAAGTACCGTGAACCCTTCGCCCCGCTGCCAGATAATGTCAGCTGGATTCCGGCCGGAGATATCCAGGCGCTGCGCGAGGCGGTTGACGAAACCGTTGCGGCGGTGTTCATCGAACCTATTCAGGGTGAAGCCGGGGTGCGTGAGCTGGAGACAGAGTACCTGCGCGCGGCGCGCGAGATCACCCAGGCCGCCGGTGCACTATTGGTTTTTGACGAGGTGCAGACCGGCATGGGCCGCACCGGGCAATTTTTCGCCTCCGCACCGGTGCTCCCGGACGTGATGACCCTGGCTAAGGGGCTGGGCGGCGGATTCCCGATCGGCGCGATGATCGTCTTCGGTGAAGAAAATACCAGCTGGCTGACCCCGGGGGACCACGGCACCACCTTTGGTGGCAACCCGGTGGCCTGCGCCGCGGGGCTAGCCGTCATCCACACCATTGAAAACGAGAAACTACTGGAGCATGTGCGCGAAACCGGTGACTGGTTACGCGCCGCGCTGGCCGAGCTGGACGGGATTAGCGCCGTGCGCGGCCGCGGCCTGCTGACCGCCTTTGAATTGCAAACGGCGGTAGCGCCGAAGTTTGTTTCCGCCGCGCTAGATGCCGGGTTCATCGTCAACGCCACCGACGAACACACCATCCGCCTGGCCCCACCACTGATTATTACCCGCGAACAACTCGAAACCTTCCTCGCCGCCGTGCCACAGCTGCTGACCGCGGCCGTCTAAACCTTGCGAACGAACAGCCCGGCTACCGCCGGAAACTAAGGAATCATCCCATGAGTCTTACCCGCCACTTCCTCACCGACCTTGATCTAAGCCCGGCAGAGCAGTCCAAGGTCTTGGACCTCGCCGCAGCGATGAAGGCCGATAAATACGGCTTCACACCCTACGCGGGCCCACAATCCGTCGCGGTCTTCTTCGACAAAACTTCCACGCGTACCCGCGTTTCCTTCCACGCGGGCATTGCCGAGTTGGGCGGCTCACCGCTGATCATCAACTCCACCGATTCGCAGCTGGGGCATAAGGAGACCATCGCCGATTCCGCCCAGGTGTTGGCGCGAATGGTATCCACTATCGTGTGGCGCACCTACGCCCAGTCCGGGCTCGAAGAGATGGCTGCGAACTCGACGGTGCCGGTCATTAACGCGCTATCTGACGATTACCACCCCTGCCAGCTGCTGGCGGACCTGCTCACCGTGCGGGAACACAAGGGCAAAACCGCGGGGCTGACCATGGTCTACCTGGGCGACTCCGCCAACAATATGGCCAACTCCTACCTGCTAGCCGGGGTCACCGCCGGCATGCACGTGCGTATCGCCGGTCCCGAAGGCTACCTGCCGTCGGCCGAGATTATCGCCGCCGCCCAGATTCGTGCCGAAGAAACCGGCGGTTCGGTGGTCATCACCACCGACGCGGCGCAAGCGCTGGAAGATGCCGACGTGGTCGTCACCGACACCTGGGTATCCATGGGGCAGGAAGATGAGAAGGCGGCGCGACAGAAGCTCTTCGTGGATTACGCGGTGGATGCCGAGGCGATGATGCTTGCCAAGGACGATGCGATCGTACTGCACTGCCTACCGGCCTACCGCGGCTACGAGATTTCCGCCGAGGTGCTCGACGGCCCACAGTCGGTCGTGTTCGACGAGGCCGAGAACCGGGTGCACGCGCAGAAGGCCATCATGACCTGGCTGATGGTCGCCTCCGGTCTGGCGCAAGATCCCCGAGTGGAGCTCTAAATGTCGGTACAGCCAAGCACCAAAACCGCGCGCCAAGCCCGGATTCGTGCGTTCTTGGGCAATAATTCGGTTAAATCTCAGGCAGAACTGCTCGGGTTGCTCAAAGATGACGGGTTGGAGGTCACCCAGGCTACGCTTTCCCGGGATCTGGTGGAGATCGGAGCCGTGCGGATCCGCGACCACCTGGGCCAACTGATTTATGCGATCCGCCAAGAGGGTGGGGACCGTTCCCCGCAGACCGCCATCACCCAGGAGGTGCTCGACGCGCGCCTGGCTAAGATCTGTCAGGAGCAGTTGGTCACCGCCGAGGGCTCGGCAAATATCGTTGTTTTGCGCACCCCGCCGGGGGCCGCGAACCTGTTGGCGCTGGCCATCGACCACTCGCAGATTCCCGCAATTCTGGGCTGTATCGCGGGCGATGACACGATTATGGTGATCACCCGCGCCGCCGACGGGGCCAGAGAAGTGGCCAGCCGCTTTTTACAGCTGGCCGAACCGCGCTAGCCGGGCGGGACGCACACAAATTTCATGCACGATCAGCGCGCCACCGAAAGGGTTTCCACCCGCGGTGGCGCGTTGCGTTAACCCGTCATTACGTCGGCGCATCATGGGCGCACAGCTCACATGGTCAGAGATAAAATTACCCGTCACCGCTGACGCGCGGTGACGGGTAATGATGTTTTCTGACGGTTAGGCTCGTGGTGCTAGGCAGCCAACTGGTCTACCGAAGACATTCCAAAGGCCTCTTCGAAGGCCTCTTGAACTTCGTCAGTATGCGACACCATGACGATGCGGCGGATTGGCGAAACATGCTTATTCGTTTCCACCCATGCGCTAATGGTGTTAAAACCAATTCGAGCGACCGTTTGTGCAGGCCAGCCGAAAGCGCCGGCACCCACTGCAGGAAACGCGACGGAGTGCGCCTCATGCCGCGCCGCCAGATAGAGCGAATTGCTAAAACAATCGGCCAGGATCTTCGGGTTGGGTTTAATCAGTGCGAGGTTTGGCGCCGCGGTATGGATGACCCACTTCGCGCTAAGGTTTCCGGCCTTCGTCGCCACCGCAATACCTGAAGGGATTCCGTCGGGGTATCTGGCCGCACGAACTGCACGACAGGCGGCCAGCAGGGCAGGCCCGGCCGCCGCATGAATAGCTCCATCGACGCCGCCCCCACCCAATAACGAGGGATTGGCTGCATTGACGATGGCATCAACGTTCAACGTGGTGATATCACCGCGGTACAACTGGATTTCCATGGGGTTTCCTCCAACGAAGTATCCGTATTCGGCTTTGTGTCTCTCACCATACGCTCGCGCTGGCACCGGCGGAAGTAGCAAACGCACAACTCACCGTGTCCTGACAAAAAATCTATACCTAGTTCACAGGTTCGGCCCCGATCCGGCATTTGCGTTGGGTGCGGCGCCTGGCAGCGCGTGGCGAACGGCGGCATCGGCGATAAATTTGCCGACGATCGTGCCGAGGTCTTAGTAGTGCACGCCGAACTCGCTGAATAATTATGAGTGTCAATGCATAATGCTTTGCTAGAGTGGAAGCAGCGCATCATCAACTTTGCCCGTCGCCCGGCGGGATCTGGCTGAAAGGAACGAGTTATGTCCTCGTCAACAAATGAAGGATCGCTCTGGGGTGGCCGCTTCTCCGGTGGGCCAGCAGAAGCGATGGCAGCACTGAGCAAGTCCACCCACTTCGACTGGCGCTTAGCCGGCTACGACATCGCCGGGTCCCGCGCTCACGCCAAGGTGCTCCAGCGCGCCGGGCTGCTGACCGAGACCGAACTGACCGACATGCTCGCCGCGCTGAACCAGCTCGAAGCAGATGTGAAGTCCCAAGCCTACGTTGCCGCCGAATCGGATGAAGATGTGCACGGCTCGTTGGAGCGCGGGTTGCTGGAACGTGCCGGCACCCAATTGGGCGGCAAGCTGCGTGCTGGCCGTTCCCGCAACGACCAGATCGCCACCTTAGGCCGGATGTTCCTGCGCGACCACGCACGGATCATCGCTTCCGGTGTTATCGATACCATCGACGCGATGCTCGACCAGGCCAAGGCGCACCCGTACGCGCCGATGCCCGGCCGCACCCACCTGCAGCACGCCCAGCCGATCCTACTTTCGCACCTGTTGCTCGCTTACGCGTGGCCGTTGCTGCGCGATGTGCAGCGCTTTGCCGATTGGGACAAGCGCGCGGCGGTTTCCCCTTATGGTTCCGGTGCGCTGGCCGGGCAGACCCTCGGGCTTGATCCTAACTTCGTCGCCGCGGAATTGGGCTTCGACTCGGCGGTCTTCAACTCGATCGATGGCACCGCTGCACGCGATGTCTTCGCGGAATTCTCCTGGATTACCGCGATGATCGGCGTAGACCTGTCCCGGGTGAGCGAAGAAGTCATCCTGTGGGCCACGAAGGAGTTTAGCTTCGTGAAGTTGCACGATGCGTTCTCCACCGGCTCCTCGATCATGCCGCAGAAAAAGAACCCGGATATTGCCGAGCTTGCTCGTGGCAAGGCCGGACGTTTGATCGGCGACCTAACCGGACTGATGGCTACGCTCAAGGCACTGCCGTTGGCCTACAACCGCGACCTGCAGGAAGACAAAGAACCGGTATTTGACGCGGCGGACACCCTAGAAATGTTGCTGCCGGCGATGGCAGGCATGATGGGCACGCTGACCTTTAACACCGAGCGCATGGCGCAGCTCGCGCCGCAGGGTTTTGCACTGGCCACCGACATTGCCGAATGGTTGGTCCGTCAGGGTGTGCCGTTCCGTGACGCGCACGAACTTTCCGGTGCCGCGGTGCAGCTGGCCGAATCGCGTGGCGTGGAGCTGTGGGATTTGACCGACGAAGAATACGCCGGCATCTCGGAGCACTTAACCCCGAAGGTGCGCGAGGTCTTGTCCACCGAGGGTTCGCTCAATGCCCGTAATGGCCAGGGTGGCACCGCCCCGAGCGCCGTCGCAGAGCAGATTGTCGAGTTTGAACGCCAGCTTGATCAGATTCGCGCCTGGGTCAAAGGCTAAAGCAACACTGCACTAATAATCCGCTTTCCGGGCGGCCGATTAGCCACGCATACCGCATGGTTGAGCGGCCGCCCGGCGCGTTGTGGGTGCCGGACTTCTGCCCGGGAACCGGCTCGCGCTAGAGTGTGTGCCATGACACTTCAACTGCCTCCAGCCCAACTCATTGCACACGTGACCACCGCCTTGGACGAACTGGTCGCGCAGCTTTCCAGCTTGGCTGACGAAGATTTCGCCAAGCCCAGTTCGTTGCCCGGCTGGAGCACCGCGCAACTGGTGGCGCACCTGCATTCGTTGGCGCTGGCCGCAAACCGGCAATTTGAGCAGGCCGGTTCCGCGCAGTTACCACCGATGTACGACGGGGGAGCGGCCGGGCGGATCGAGGCGATCAATATGGCCGCGCTGATGCGACCGGAAAAACTACGCGAACTGGTGAGCGCATCCTTAGGCCAGTTACGTGAAACCCTCACCACCGTGCAACCGCATTTCGAAGAGCCAGTGGGCTATCGTCCGGGAGCGAAGGTGGCCGATATGGTCTACGCGGTCTGGCGAGAAATGCTGATCCACGCCACCGACCTGAACGAATTTATCCGTCCCGCCGCTAGCTGGCCCCAAGAATTTTCCGATCACCTCCTGCGTGCCCTGGCGGCTCGGGTGAAGCCAGAGGACCGCATCGTATTGCAACCCCATGGCCGCCAGCGTCAGGTGATTGGTGAGGGAGAGCGATCCTGGGTACTTGAAGGAACAGATTTTGACTTGGCCGCCTGGTTGTCCGGCCGGCCGGTGGGCGGGGTGGTTCGTGCCACGCAGGCCGCGGATTCGGCCGATTTCCCCACCTTACTGCCGTGGCCCAGCGACGTATTGATGGCGCGTTAAACCCCGGTCGACTCCAAACGTGTGCGCGATCGCAGAGCAAAAGACGACTTCCGGTCCTTCTTAAGCCGTTTGGCGCACTAAAATATTACGCGTGACTAATAACGAGAGTATAAGTGAGCTGCTAGACCGACTGTGCGCAGTGGTGGCAGACTACCCACAACCCGGGGTCTCTTTTAAAGACCTCACCCCGGTGTTTGCCGACCCTCAGGGGTTGCGCCGACTGGTAGATGAGCTGATCGCGCCCTTCGCCGGACAGTTCGACATCGTTGCCGGGCTTGAAGCGCGTGGATTTGTGCTTGCCGCCGCGGCCGCCTACGCCTCGGGCCGCGGAATGCTGACCATCCGTAAGGCCGGAAAGTTGCCGCGCGAGGTATACCGCGATGATTACACCTTGGAATATGGCTCCGCCTCGCTGGAGCTGCACAAGGATGAGATCGCGCCAGGCACCCGAGTGTTGGTGCTTGACGATGTGCTCGCCACCGGTGGAACCGTGGGTTCGGCGGTACGTTTGATCGAACGTGCCGGCGGTGTGGTGGCCGGAGTCGGCGTAATTTTGGAGCTCGAAGAACTCGGCGGACGTGCCAACTTGGGCGATCACCAGGTGCTCAGCTTACAAAAAGTTTAGTGTTTCGCACCGGAGCCGGTCACCGGTCATGGCCGGAAGATGACGTACGTGACTTCGCGGGATTAACCCCGCGCCGAACAACGCGCGTATCATAATCTGTCCTGTATATAAGCGATATGAGCGCGAGGGGAACCAAGATTGAGCGGTACGATCGAGCAGGATCTGCTCGCCGAAAGCCAGTATGTCTCACGACTATATGACCGGCTTGATGAGTTGCGCGCCGAAAAGGTTCAGCAGCTTGCACGCACCCGGGCTACCGGCGCGGTAGGCACCTTCCAAAACCAGTCCGAACGTGACTCCTTTGCGAGCCTTTACGAGGACCGCATCGCGCAATTGGACGCGGTGCAAGACCGGTTGGTCTTTGGCCGGTTGGACCTGGCCGAGCAGGGCGAAGCGCAAGCGGAGTCCAACGGTGCGGGGAATTCGCCGCGCTATATTGGACGCATCGGGCTCTCCGATGAGGAACTGAACCGGTTGATGATCGACTGGCGCGCCTCGGAAGCCGCACCGTTTTATCAGGCGACCGCGCTAAACCCGCGCGGTGTGCGCCGACGGCGCCACCTGATGCTCAAGGGCCGCACCGTGGCCGGTATCGAAGACGATGTGCTCGACGGAACCTGGCTCGATGAGGGGCATACGCACCACGGTGAAGGTGCGTTGATGGCCGCGCTGCGCGAAAAGCGCACCGGCCGTATGGGCGACATCGTCGGCACCATCCAGGCCGAGCAGGATGCGATCATTCGCGCCGATCTTCCTGGGGCCGTAGTGGTTCAGGGTGGACCGGGTACCGGTAAAACCGCCGTCGCGCTACATCGTGCCGCTTTTCTGCTCTATGAATACCGCGAACGGCTCAAGCACGCAGGCGTGCTCATTGTTGGCCCGTCCAATTCATTTATGCGCTATATCGAACGGGTGCTGCCTTCGCTGGGTGAAACCGGCGTAGTCATGTCCTCGGTGGGCGAGCTGTACCACGGGGTACATGCTGGTCCGGAAACCGCACGTAATGTCGCCCGGGTGAAGGGTCGACTATCGATGGCGAAGGTCATCGGCGCCGCGGTGCGCAACCGCCAGCGTCTGCTGGCCGAAGACCGCACGGTAGTTGTCGAAGGCACCCGGCTCACGCTGACTCGCGGTATGGTGCGCAACGCCCGCGAACGTGCCCGGCATACGCATAAGCCGTATAACGAGGCGCGCGAAACCTTTACCAAGGTGATCGTCGGGGATTTGGCCGAGCAGTTGCGCCGTAAGCTGGAGGAATCTGCCGGCCAGCCAAGCGCCGCGGATCGTTCATACCTTCCACAGGAGGTACGCGAATCCTGGGATGTGCGCGTGGCCATCAACCTCTGCTGGATGCCGATGACCCCGCAGGGCCTGCTCTCCGAGCTTTTTGCTAAACCGCATTTGTTGGAGGCCGCCGCCCCGCGGATGTCGCCGGCGGACCGCGATGCCCTGTTCCGCCCGGCCGGTTCGCCCTTCACCGAAGCTGACGTGCCGTTGCTCGACGAGGCAGCGGAACTGTTGGGCGAGTTTGTGAACCCACAGGATCTGCCCGATACCTCGCAGTACGAGCGCGACGTGGAAAACGCCAAACGGGCGCTGGACAATATGGATACGATGCTCGCCAACGCGGGGATCGATGGAGTGGTGACCGCGGAGCAGGTAGCCGCGGTCAATCAGGAAACCGCCGCCTCGGCCAGCGCGGCCGAACGTGCAGTCTCCGATCGCACCTGGGCCTACGGGCACATTGTGGTCGACGAAGCCCAGGAGCTTTCGCCGATGCAGTGGCGGCTTTTGGTACGCCGTTGCCCGATGAAGTCCTTCACCATCGTCGGGGATATCGCGCAGACCTCCGCCGCCTCGGGTGCCAATAGCTGGGCCCAAGCATTGGAACCGTTCTTCGCGGACCGCTACAAACTCGAAGAACTCACTGTCAATTACCGCACCCCGGCACAGATTGCCGATGCTGCGGTGCGCGTGGCTCAGGCCGCGGGCTTGCGAATCACCACGCCGCAAGCGGTACGCGAAGGTGACTGGCCACCGGTGATCACCACCGTAGGCAAGGGTGAGTTGATCCAGAGCCTGATCGAGCAACTGCCTGGCGAATTGGAATACTCAGCCGGCGGGTTGCAAGCGGTGATCGTGCCACAAGAATTGTTGGCTGCCGCCCGTGCTGCGGTCACCGAGCTCTACACAGAGCGGGTGGGCACCGGATCCGGTGGCCTGGCACAGGACATCGTGGTGATTTCCGCCCGCGAATCGAAGGGTCTGGAATTCGACGGGGTCATGATCGTGGAACCGGCACTGCTGGTGGCAGAGGTAGACGGGGGAGTGGGCGACCTGTATGTAGCGATGACCCGCACCACCCAGCGTCTGCACGTGATCCACAACCAACCACTGCCGGCCGGGTTTACCGAAGCCTAAGGCCAAGGTTTTACTCCCGCACGAGTTTTTGTGGGTGTGATCGGCGGTACAAACTACGCCGTGGCGACGGGATTTTGCTAATGTTGAGAGCGTGTCTGAGAATAAGCAGAATCCCGTCATTGCGGGACAGAGTAATGATCCCTCCTTCGAGAACATCTGGCAGGAACTAAAGTGGCGCGGCCTAGTGCACGTGTCCACCGATGAAACCGAGCTAGAGCGAGCCCTGGCCGAGGAGAGTATCACTTACTATTGCGGGTTCGATCCGACCGCACCCTCACTACACCTAGGCAACCTCGTTCAGTTGTTGAATATGCGTCGACTACAGTTGGCCGGTCACCAGCCACTGGCCCTGGTCGGTGGTTCCACCGGACTGATCGGTGATCCGCGGCAGACTGCCGAGCGCACCCTGAATACCAAAGAAACCGTGACCGAATGGGTCACTCGTCTTCAGGGGCAGGTCTCGCGCTTCCTGTCCAACCAGGGGCCGAACGCGGTACGTCTGGTGAACAACCTGGACTGGACCTCACAGTTATCAGCGTTGGACTTCCTGCGCGACGTGGGTAAGTACTTCCGTGTGGGGACAATGATCAAAAAGGAAATTGTTTCTGCACGGCTGAACTCCGATGAGGGCATCAGCTACACCGAGTTCTCCTACCAGGTGTTGCAGGGTTATGACTTCTTGGAGCTCAACCGCCAATACGGTTGTACCTTACAGACCGGTGGCTCTGACCAATGGGGCAACCTGACCAGTGGTACCGACCTGATCCGCAAGGTTCAGGGCAAGTCCGCTCACGCCTACGGCACTCCATTGATCACCAACTCCGATGGCACCAAGTTCGGCAAGTCCGAAGGTAACGCCATCTGGTTGGACGCAGAAATGTGCAGCCCATACGCGCTCTACCAATTCTGGCTCAATACCGCCGATGCCGATGTAATTGATCGTTTGAAAGTCTTCACTTTCTTAACCCGCGAGCAGATTGAGGCGTTGGCGGTCGAGGTCGCCGAACGTCCGTTCAAGCGCCAAGCTCAGCGCGAACTTGCCTGGTTGGTGACCTCATTGGTTCACGGTGAAGACGCCACCAATAAAGTCATCGCTGCCTCGGCCGCAGTATTCGGCAACGGAGATCTGAACGAGATCGATCTGCCAACACTGGAATCAGTGCTGGTTGAGCTGCCTTCGGCTCAGATAAGCGCCGATGATCTAGGTATCTTGAATGTGCTTCATGCATCGGGGCTTAGCGAATCACTTTCGGCAGCGCGCCGTACCGTGAACGAGGGTGGCGCCTACGTAAATAACGAAAAGGTAACCGGCATCGATTCGGTGCTTAGCAACGAGGACTTCCTGCACGGTAAGTACGCCATCGTGCGCCGCGGCAAGAAGAACATGGCAGTTGTCGAGCTAACCGCTTAGTCAAGTACCAACGTATTTCAGCTAAAAAAGAGAAACCGTCAGAAAAGTCTGTGAACCACGACACCTTTCTGGCGGTTTTCTTGTGTTCAAAACACTAAACTACTAGTCAGGCTAAGTTTATTGGTGATTTTTGGTGGGAATAGCCGATTTGCGCGTCGCCGAGAATGAACGTATAGTTTTTCTCTGTTGCCGAAACGAAAACAACGTGGAATACACGAAGAATTCATTCGGTAGCAAAGAGCTTTTCACAAGGCGTTTCGACTGGTTATGACCGGTTCACGAAACATGCTAAAGTTGAAAAGCTGCTCCGGAGCGAAGCAGTCACCGAGTTTTGGTGGTTGTGGTGTCGAGAGTGTTTGTTGTTTGAGAACTCAATAGTGTGCCAAGTTTGTTGATACCGAATTATTTTTAATTTGGTGGATATATAACATTTGCTTGGAATGATGCACCCCCGTGTGTTGTTTCAAGTGTTTTTATTCGCCAGGATTTTATCATCGATTCTTCCCTTATTTTCCAAGGGGTTTCGGTGGCTTTTTGTTTTTTATGGAGAGTTTGATCCTGGCTCAGGATGAACGCTGGCGGCGTGCTTAACACATGCAAGTCGAACGATGACCCCGTGCTTGCACGGGTGATTAGTGGCGAACGGGTGAGTAACACGTGAGTAACCTGCCCCTGACTCTGGGATAAGCCCGGGAAACTGGGTCTAATACTGGATATGACCTTTAACCGCATGGTTTTTGGTGGAAAGATTTATCGGTTGGGGATGGACTCGCGGCCTATCAGCTTGTTGGTGAGGTAATGGCTCACCAAGGCGACGACGGGTAGCCGGCCTGAGAGGGTGACCGGCCACACTGGGACTGAGACACGGCCCAGACTCCTACGGGAGGCAGCAGTGGGGAATATTGCACAATGGGCGAAAGCCTGATGCAGCGACGCCGCGTGAGGGATGACGGCCTTCGGGTTGTAAACCTCTTTCAGTAGGGAAGAAGCGAAAGTGACGGTACCTGCAGAAGAAGCGCCGGCTAACTACGTGCCAGCAGCCGCGGTAATACGTAGGGCGCAAGCGTTATCCGGATTTATTGGGCGTAAAGAGCTCGTAGGCGGTTTGTCGCGTCTGCCGTGAAAGTCCGAGGCTCAACCTCGGATCTGCGGTGGGTACGGGCAGACTAGAGTGATGTAGGGGAGACTGGAATTCCTGGTGTAGCGGTGAAATGCGCAGATATCAGGAGGAACACCGATGGCGAAGGCAGGTCTCTGGGCATCTACTGACGCTGAGGAGCGAAAGCATGGGGAGCGAACAGGATTAGATACCCTGGTAGTCCATGCCGTAAACGTTGGGCACTAGGTGTGGGGAACATTCCACGTTTTCCGCGCCGTAGCTAACGCATTAAGTGCCCCGCCTGGGGAGTACGGCCGCAAGGCTAAAACTCAAAGGAATTGACGGGGGCCCGCACAAGCGGCGGAGCATGCGGATTAATTCGATGCAACGCGAAGAACCTTACCAAGGCTTGACATGTTCCAGACCGCCTCAGAGATGGGGTTTCCCTTCGGGGCTGGTTCACAGGTGGTGCATGGTTGTCGTCAGCTCGTGTCGTGAGATGTTGGGTTAAGTCCCGCAACGAGCGCAACCCTCGTTCCATGTTGCCAGCACGTAAAGGTGGGGACTCATGGGAGACTGCCGGGGTCAACTCGGAGGAAGGTGGGGATGACGTCAAATCATCATGCCCCTTATGTCTTGGGCTTCACGCATGCTACAATGGCCGGTACAATGGGTTGCGATACTGTGAGGTGGAGCTAATCCCTAAAAGCCGGTCTCAGTTCGGATTGGGGTCTGCAACTCGACCCCATGAAGTCGGAGTCGCTAGTAATCGCAGATCAGCAACGCTGCGGTGAATACGTTCCCGGGCCTTGTACACACCGCCCGTCAAGTCACGAAAGTTGGTAACACCCGAAGCCGATGGCCTAACCACCTTGTGTGGAGGGAGTCGTCGAAGGTGGGACTGGCGATTGGGACTAAGTCGTAACAAGGTAGCCGTACCGGAAGGTGCGGCTGGATCACCTCCTTTCTAAGGAGCTAACCAATTATTGGTTGCCCGTTTCTGTCACGAGTGTTGGCAGGCGGGTTGCTCATGGGTGGAATATCAATGAACTCAATACCGGAAAAACAGATGCAGCTCATGTTGTGTTTGGTGGTATTGGCTGTGGCTGCATGGTGTTCATGCTTTCTTAGTACGCGTTTGCTTCTCCTTTGGGGGTTGTGGGTGTTGGAATGAGGGTGTGGGGGCCAGGTGGTTTGTATGGTTTGGCATGCTGTTGGGTTTTGAGGCAACAAGCCCCCTTTTGTTGAGGGGTTTGGTGTTTCAGTGTTTGTCCTGTGTCTTTGCACGGTCATCGTGATGGTTCGCTCTTTAGGGGGTGGGTTGTTGGTGGTTTGTGTGGGGGTGTGGGGTTGTTGTTTGGGAACTGTATAGTGAACGCGAGCATCTTATAAGATGACCATGTTAGAGAGCCTTTTGGGGTTTTTTGGTGTGGTTGTTTTGTGATTTTGTTGATTGTTTTATAGCTCAAACTTGAGAACTTGTTTTGTGTTGAAGTTTTTAAGGGCGCACGGTGGATGCCTTGGCATCAGGAGCCGATGAAGGACGTGGGAATCTGCGATAAGCCTGGTGGAGTCGATAACCTGACGTTGAGACCAGGATTTCCGAATGGGGAAACCCCGTACGGTGTCATGCCGTATGACCCGCAGCTGAATGTATAGGTTGCGTGGAGGGAACGCGGGGAAGTGAAACATCTCAGTACCCGCAGGAAGAGAAAACAATAGTGATTCCGTTAGTAGTGGCGAGCGAACGCGGATGGGGCTAAACCGGTTGGTGTGTGATAGCGGATAGGCGTTGCATCACCGGGGTTGTGGGGCCCACATGTGCCAACCCTATCTGGTTGGCGGGATGAGGTGCAGGCGTATAGGTGAATCGGTTGGAATGCCGGACCAGAGAGGGTGATAGTCCCGTAGGTGTAATGCGTGTCTGCCGTTCTAGTGTGGGTACCCGAGTAGCACGGGGCTCGAGAAATCTTGTGTGAATCTGCCAGGACCACCTGGTAAGCCTGAATACTACCTGATGACCGATAGTGAATCAGTACCGTGAGGGAATGGTGAAAAGTACCCCGGGAGGGGAGTGAAATAGTACCTGAAACCGTGCGCTTACAATCCGTTAGAGCATGACCCTTGTGGTTGTGTGATGGCGTGCCTTTTGAAGAATGAGCCTGCGAGTTAGTGCTGTGTCGCGAGGTTAACCCGTGTGGGGAAGCCGTAGCGAAAGCGAGTCTGAATAGGGCGTTTGAGTGGCACGGTCTAGACCCGAAGCGAAGTGATCTACCCATGGCCAGGTTGAAGCGTGTGTAAGAGCGCGTGGAGGACCGAACCCACTTCAGTTGAAAATGGAGGGGATGAGCTGTGGGTAGGGGTGAAAGGCCAATCAAACTTCGTGATAGCTGGTTCTCCCCGAAATGCATTTAGGTGCAGCGTTATGTGTTTCTTACCGGAGGTAGAGCTACTGGATAGCTAATGGGCCCTAAAAGGTTACTGACGTTAGCCAAACTCCGAATGCCGGTAAGTGAGAGCGTAGCAGTGAGACTGTGGGGGATAAGCTTCATAGTCGAGAGGGAAACAGCCCAGAACGCCAACTAAGGCCCCTAAGCGTGTGCTAAGTGGAAAAGGATGTGGAGTTGCTGTGACAACCAGGAGGTTGGCTTAGAAGCAGCCACCCTTGAAAGAGTGCGTAATAGCTCACTGGTCAAGTGATTCCGCGCCGATAATGTAGCGGGGCTCAAGCACACCGCCGAAGTTGCGTCATTCAGATATTTACCCGGTTTCGATTGGGTGTTTGGATGGGTAGGGGAGCGTCGTGTGGACGGTGAAGTCGCGGTGTAAACCAGCGGTGGAGACCACACGAGTGAGAATGCAGGCATGAGTAGCGAATGACGGGTGAGAAACCCGTCCGCCGAATGATCAAGGGTTCCAGGGTCAAGCTAATCTGCCCTGGGTGAGTCGGGACCTAAGGCGAGGCCGACAGGCGTAGTCGATGGACAACGGGTTGATATTCCCGTACCGGCGAAGAACCGCCCATACTGAGCGATTGATGCTAACCAGTGTTGAGCATGACTGTTGCGACCTTCGGGTTGTTTGTTGTGTGAGGTGTTGGGAACCGATGTTGTGAGGTCAGCGTATTAACAGGTGTGACGCAGGAAGGTAGCCGAGCCAGGCAATGGAATTGACCTGGTCCAAGGGTGTAGGGCGAGTCATAGGCAAATCCGTGACTCATATAGCCTGAGACCTGATAGGCGCCCACTTTGGTGGGTGATTTGGTGATCCTATGCTGCCTAGAAAAGCATCGGCGCGAGGTTCTAGTCGCCCGTACCCCAAACCGACACAGGTGATCAGGTAGAGAATACTAAGGCGATCGAGAGAATCATGGTTAAGGAACTCGGCAAAATGCCCCCGTAACTTCGGAAGAAGGGGGGCCTGCCCCGTGGAGAAGACTTGCTCTTCTTTTGCGGGTGTGGGCCGCAGAGACCAGGGGGAAGCGACTGTTTACTAAAAACACAGGTCCGTGCGAAGTCGCAAGACGATGTATACGGACTGACTCCTGCCCGGTGCTGGAAGGTTAAGAGGACCGGTTAGCAACTTGTTGCGAAGCTGAGAATTTAAGCCCCAGTAAACGGCGGTGGTAACTATAACCATCCTAAGGTAGCGAAATTCCTTGTCGGGTAAGTTCCGACCTGCACGAATGGAGTAACGACTTCCCCGCTGTCTCAACCATGAACTCGGCGAAATTGCAGTACGAGTAAAGATGCTCGTTACGCGCAGCAGGACGGAAAGACCCCGAGACCTTTACTATAGTTTGGTATTGGTGTTCGGTGCAGCTTGTGTAGGATAGGTGGGAGACTGTGAAGCTCGGACGCTAGTTCGGGTGGAGTCATCGTTGAAATACCACTCTGGCTGTACCGGTCACCTAACTTCGGACCATGATCTGGTTCAGGGACAGTGCCTGATGGGTAGTTTAACTGGGGCGGTTGCCTCCTAAAATGTAACGGAGGCGCCCAAAGGTTCCCTCAGCCTGGTTGGCAATCAGGTGTCGAGTGTAAGTGCACAAGGGAGCTTGACTGTGAGAGTGACAGCTCGAGCAGGGACGAAAGTCGGGACTAGTGATCCGGCGGCACCTCGTGGAAGGGCCGTCGCTCAACGGATAAAAGGTACCTCGGGGATAACAGGCTGATCTTGCCCAAGAGTCCATATCGACGGCATGGTTTGGCACCTCGATGTCGGCTCGTCGCATCCTGGGGCTGGAGTAGGTCCCAAGGGTTGGGCTGTTCGCCCATTAAAGCGGTACGCGAGCTGGGTTTAGAACGTCGTGAGACAGTTCGGTCCCTATCCGCTGCGCGCGTTGGAAATTTGAGAAGGGCTGTCCTTAGTACGAGAGGACCGGGACGGACAAACCTCTGGTGTGTCAGTTGTACTGCCAAGTGCACCGCTGATTAGCTACGTTTGGAAGGGATAACCGCTGAAAGCATCTAAGCGGGAAGCCTGCTTCGAGATGAGATTTCCATGCACCTTGAGTGTGAGAGGCCCCCAGCTAGACCACTGGGTTGATAGGCAGGATGTGGAAGCAAGGACTAAAGACTTGTGTAGCTGACCTGTACTAATAGGCCGATGACTTACAACACACTGTAAAGCAATTATTTGAGACAATTATTGTTCGCGTTCACTATACGGTTACGAGACAACAACCTTGTAACACACTGATTCCTTGTAGAAGGGGGTTGGCTGTTCATTGGATCCACTCTTGGTGGGTTTGGTGTGTGGTTGGCTTGCTTTGACGGGGTGTTGGTACATAATATTTTTTGGATGAGCATTGGGATGCCTGATGTTGTTTCGAGACTGTTACGGCGGTCATAGCGTGGGGGAAACGCCCGGTCCCATACCGAACCCGGAAGCTAAGGCCCACTGCGCCGATGGTACTGCACTCGTGAGGGTGTGGGAGAGTAGGTCACCGCCGGACTTAACTTGAAGTAGTTATGTCAGTAATGATGATGGTTTGAGGCCCTGGACACTTATGGTGTTCGGGGCCTCACCTGTTTAACCAGTAGATGCTGGCTGGGTTGCTGTTGCTGTTGCTGCTGCTGGTTGCCGGCTGCGTGGTTGCTGCTGGCTGGGTTGGTGTGGGTGGTGTGTGGGGTTCTGCCTGGAAGGGTGGGGCCCTTGTGCTGTTTAAAAGGAGATGGCTGCCCCCTATTTCATATTGAGTGTCTGCCCACATTGTCCTAGTTTCCTATGGTATGAGGAGTTACCTCCCGTAGACTTGATAAAGATGTACATGCCACTCGGCATGATAAATACTAAATAGTGAAGTGCATCGCAGAGGCGATCACGAAGGTTGCGGTTTTGAGATAGCCGCTGAAGGGGACATTACATGTCTAACGAATTCCGCCGTAGTTCAGAACGAGGACAGGGCGACTTCCGGAGCTCAGATTCAAACCGCAACAACTCGCGTGATGGCTTTAAGCGCAACGACGATCACCGTGGTGGTGGCTTCAAGCGCGATGACAACCGTGAAGGTGGCTTCCGCGGTAACCGCGACGAAAACCGTGGTGGCTTCAAGCGTGACGACAACCGTGAAGGTGGATTCCGCGGTAACCGTGACGACAACCGTGGTGGTGGCTTCAAGCGTGACGACAATCGTGGTGGCGGCTTCAAGCGCGATGACAACCGTGAAGGTGGATTCCGCGGTAACCGCGACGAAAACCGTGGCGGCTTCAAGCGTGACGACAACCGTGAAGGTGGATTCCGCGGTAACCGCGACGAAAACCGCGGTGGCTTCAAGCGTGATGACAACCGTGAAGGTGGCTTCCGCGGTAACCGCGACGAAAACCGCGGTGGCGGCTTCAAGCGTGACGACAACCGTGGTGGCTTCAAGCGCGATGACAACCGTGAAGGTGGATTCCGCGGTAACCGCGACGAAAACCGTGGCGGCTTCAAGCGTGACGACAACCGTGAAGGTGGATTCCGCGGTAACCGCGACGAAAACCGTGGCGGCTTCAAGCGTGACGACAACCGTGAAGGTGGCTTCAAGCGTGACGAAAACCGCGGTGGCGGCTTCAAGCGTGACGACAACCGTGGTGGCGGCTTCAAGCGTGACGACAACCGTGGTGGCGGCTTCAAGCGTGACGACAACCGTGAAGGTGGATTCCGCGGTAACCGTGACGACAACCGTGGTGGTGGCTTCAAGCGTGATGACAACCGTGAAGGTGGATTCCGCGGTAACCGTGACGACAACCGTGGTGGTGGCTTCAAGCGTGACGACAATCGTGGTGGTGGCTTCAAGCGTGATGACAACCGTGGTGGTGGCTTCAAGCGTGATGACAACCGTGAAGGTGGCTTCCGCGGTAACCGCGAAGAAAACCGCGGTGGCGGCTTCAAGCGTGACGACAACCGTGGTGGCGGCTTCAAGCGCGATGACAACCGTGAAGGTGGATTCCGCGGTAACCGCGACGAAAACCGTGGCGGCTTCAAGCGTGACGACAACCGTGGTGGCGGCTTCAAGCGCGATGACAACCGTGAAGGTGGATTCCGCGGTAACCGCGACGAAAACCGTGGCGGCTTCAAGCGTGACGACAACCGTGGTGGCGGCTTCAAGCGCGATGACAACCGTGAAGGTGGATTCCGCGGTAACCGCGACGAAAACCGTGGCGGCTTCAAGCGTGACGACAACCGTGGTGGTGGCTTCAAGCGTGATGACAACCGTGAAGGTGGCTTCAAGCGTGATGACAACCGTGAAGGTGGCTTCCGCGGTACGAGCGATCGCCCAGAACGTGGGAACCGCTTCGATGATCGTTCCAACGAAGCACCACGCGCTCACAACCCTGGCGACCTACGCATTTCGAACCGCCCAGACCGTGAACAGTCCCCAGATATCGATGAGGACGTTACCGGTAAGGAATTGGATCGTGTTGCACGCGCCCAGCTTCGGTACCTCGAAGAACGCTCGGCAAGCTGGGTAGCTAAGCACTTGGTCATGGCTGGCCGTCTACTTGAAGAAGATCCCGAGCTTGCCTATGAGCACACCATGGCAGCCTCCCGTCGTGGCGGCCGCGTTGCAGTTGTCCGTGAAGCCGTAGGCATTGCTGCCTACCACGCAGGCAAGTACGCGGACTCACTACGCGAGCTTCGTACTCACCGACGTATCTCCGGTTCGGATTACAACCTTCCCTTGATCGCAGACTCGCTGCGTGGCTTGGGTCGTGCTGAAAAAGCCATTGAGCTTGCACACTCAGATGAGTGCGCGAATCTGGAATCTGCGGTCAAGGTCGAGATGCACATCGTTGCCGCAGGTGCCTACGGCGACTTGGGCAAATTAGATCTGGCTCTTGCCGAGTTGGAATCTCTAGAACAGCTTGACTTCAATCGCGCTTACTCGTTCAGCCCGCGTTTGTTTACCGCTTATGCTGATCTGCTTGCAGGAGCTGGCCGCACCGAGGATTCCAAGCGTTGGTTCGCTCAGGTTTCTGTCGCAGAGCGTGCTCTTGGCATCGAGGAAGAAGCCGATTCCTTCATCATGGACCTAGCTCCAGAGATGGATGAAGAGGACGAACGCCCACGCGCTAGGGATCTTGTTGATGAGAATGTTGCTGTGGACTCCGGAGATGAAGCTGTTGTTGACGCAGCTGACTCGATTGAGAGCGAAGTGGCCGTCGAAGACACCGCGGAAGCCGATATCGATGATGCCGACGTTGAGACCGAAGAAATCGGCATCGATGAGGAAGACGGCCTAGTTGAGGTAGATTCAGTAGAGGTTGAAACCGAAACTGATAACGTCACCGAAACCGAAACCGACTCACAGAAGTAGGAACTAGTACCGAATGCTGATCTCCGGATTTGATTCCGTTCTTTCAGATCTCGATGGTGTCGTCTACGCGGGTCCCAATGGGATCCCAGACGCCGTCGAGTCATTGAACGCACTCGCAGAAGTTAATGTCGCTCTTGCGTTCATAACGAACAATGCGGGACGTTCGCCAATGTCAGTTGCCGCGCATTTGCGTCAACTGGGTGTGAAAACCGGTGCGGAGCAGGTCTTTGGATCTGCTGATGCCGGAGCCGAGCTATTGGCGCGTGAATTAAATCCGGGCAGCAAGGTACTAGTTGTGGGGTCCCCGTACCTGCGTGAATGCATTGCGGTGCGGGGACTCGAAGTCGTAGAGTCGCATAAAGATAAACCAGTGGCGGTTATTCAAGGTTTCGACCCGGCCGTTTCTTGGAACGATCTTGCCGAGGCCAGCTATGCCATCAATAACGGGGCACAGTGGGTCGCGACGAACACCGACCTAACCATTCCTCGGGCCGAGGGTATCGCACCAGGTAACGGATCATTAGTCCAAGCGGTGAAACTAGCCACCGGGGTGACACCCCGCGTTGCAGGAAAACCAGAGTCGTTCTTATTTGCGCGTGCAGCGGATCGTTTAGATTCGCGGCGCCCCCTTGTAGTAGGGGATCGTTTGGATACCGATATCCTTGGAGGATATCGAGCGGGCTTTTCTACTGCGCTGGTATTGACGGGTGTGGATTCTCCCCGTAGCGCACTTGGTGCCCCGGTATCGGAGCGCCCAAACTACCTTATTTCCAGCCTCGCAGATCTTTACCGACCGTACCCAACAATCAAAGTGCTTGGCTACGGCGTACAAGTCGGAGAGTCAATTGCTAAGGTTGATGGTGAGTCTATAGAGGTCAGTGGCAATGAATCAGACCTAAATGCATGGCGTGCCGCATGCCATGCTTGGTGGCTGGCTCATTCGCGCCAGCAAGATCATGTTAGTCCCGAAATCCAATTCACCTCGCGCGGATTGGACACCCTGCGACGAGCTCAGAGGTAGCCCACATGAATATGCCAACGCCTGGCGACAAGTCGGCATCAATGTTGGAAGATGAAGCGCTGGACGACACGCTCTCATCCCTTGCCCAGCAGGATATAACAGAACATTCAGCAATATACGAGCAGCTACTGGCAACTCTTCAGTCGCAGCTTAACTCAACGGAGTACCGCGCGTGAACCGGCTTGATCAAGTACTAGTACTTCGGTCGCTAGCTCGTTCGCGGACCGAAGCGGCCAAGCTTATTGACGCAAAACGAGTTCTGCTCAATGGGGTTGTTGCTACCAAGGCTTCGAAGAACGTTGCTCCGGAATCCGAGCTCGAAGTCTTAGCTAGTGAGGGTGAAGAATACGTTTCCCGTGCCGGCCATAAACTGGCTGGTGCGCTAGATGTATTTACGACCATTTCGCCCGAGTCGTTGCGCTGTCTAGATGCTGGTGCCTCTACCGGCGGATTTACAGATGTCTTACTGCGTCGCGGTGCCAAACAGGTGATGGCCGCGGATGTCGGGCATGGACAACTCGTGAACCAAATTCGTGAAGACTCCCGAGTATCGGTGTTTGAAGGTCTCAACGTTAGGTATATGAACCCCGAGGACATTGGGGGAGAAGTCGACTTGGTCGTAGCCGACTTATCGTTCATTTCATTGCGCTTAGTGATCGACGCTCTGGCAGGCACGACACGCCCGGGTGGTTCGCTCGTGTTGATGGTAAAGCCACAATTCGAAGTTGGACGTGAACACATAAATCGAACCGGCGTGGTTTTATCTCCCGAGTTACGTCGCAGTGCCATTGAAAGCGTCGTAGCATCAGCGCAGGACGTTGGTTTGCAATTGTGTGGTCTGGCCCGCAGTCCCTTGCCCGGACAAGACGGAAACGTTGAATTTTTTCTCTGGCTCGGAAAACCTCCCATGAGTAATCAACAATCCGTCGATGAAGCCAAATTGTGGGAAGTAGTTGACTATTCTTAGAAGTGAATTGCTTGAGCGGTGAATTCCTCATCACCAAGCGCATACTTCTAACCCGAGAGGGGCAGCCTGCCTTGCGCCGCATCCTAGTTTTCACACACACGGGTCGCAAAGAAGCGATCGCCGCGGCTATTGAAACTTGTGGGTTGCTCCATGCTGCCGGTGTGCGTCCAGTGATGCGCAAAAAAGATCATGAAGCAATACAAACTGCAAGCACCGGACTCCGGCTGCAAATCGACATTCTTGGTCAGGATTGCACCATTGAACAGGTCGATTTAGGCGTAGTTCTGGGTGGAGACGGTTCAGTACTGCGCGCAGCGGAACTAGTGCGTGATGCATCTTTGCCGTTGGTTGGCGTAAATCTTGGACATGTTGGTTTTCTAGCCGAGGCCGAGAGATCCGAATTAGCGGACACAGTACATGCTTTGGTGATTGGTGCTTACACCGTTGAAGAACGGATGGCTATCGAAGTTCAGGTTTGGCGGGACAACGTTTGTCTTGCGGAAACTTGGGCACTTAACGAAGCCGCGGTTGAAAAGGCTAATCGCGAACGCATGATTGAGGTTGTCATCGAAGTCGATGGACGACCGATATCTACTTTTGGTTGCGATGGCGTCGTCATGGCTACGCCAACAGGGTCCACTGCCTATGCATTTTCTGCTGGTGGCCCCGTAGTTTGGCCCGAAGTGGCAGCGCTGATCATGGTTCCCATTAGTGCCCACGCACTATTTGCTAAGCCACTGGTGGTTTCGCCAGACTCGATTATGGCGGTTGAAATCTTAACCCGTTCCGAAGCCGGCGCTGTGCTGTGGTGCGATGGTCGTCGAACAATTGACCTGCCGCCTGGAGCTCGTATTGAGGTTACTCGGAGTGACAAGCCAGTGCTTTTAGCAAGGCTTAATACGACTCCATTCTCGGAGCGACTGGTGAATAAATTTGAGCTTCCGATTCAGGGATGGCGCGGCCCGGCGGACGAGGACGAACGCCGTCCAGCAACCACTGCTCTGCCGGTCATCGGGCCCGGCTTTCAGAGCGTCGAACCGCATCACAAGGATGAACCTGGGATCCCGTTAGTGGCTCGTGACGAAATGAAATAAGAGAATTTACGACTCACAACACTCATATTCGAACAAACTTACGATTCAACAAGTACTATTGGGACGAGAACTGGAACGAATGCACTAGAACGACCGGGAGCGGGCGATGATTCAAGAAATTTCGATCTCTAACCTTGGCGTGATTACCAAGGCGACTCTGCCACTTGGGCCGGGGTTGACTGTTGTCACCGGCGAAACCGGTGCGGGTAAAACAATGGTGATCACCGCTCTGTCCTTACTGCTTGGCCGTCGAGCCGATGCCGGTGCAGTGCGAAACGGTGCCGATCACGCACTAGCCGAGGCTGTCGTGCGTCTAGACCCAGACCATCACGCGCTCGAGGCGGCGACTCATGCCGGGGCGTTTGTTGATGAAGTAGGCGATAAGAGTGAACTGTTACTCACTCGCTCTCTGTCCGCTCAAGGTCGTTCCAAAGCGACAGTCGGTGGACGAAGTGCCCCGGTCGGTTTGTTGGCCGAACTAGGGCAGGAGCTGGTGGCTGTCCACGGTCAGTCTGATCAGATTCGTCTGAAAGAGGCTGGCGCGCAACGTGATGCACTTGACCGATTTGCCGGTTCAGGCCTGGCGCGCACGCTCAAGGAGTATCAGCGGACCTACCGACAGTGGCGTGCGTCGAGTAAAGAACTAACTGCGCTTAAGCAAGACTCGCGTGATCGGGTTCGTGAAGCCGAAAACCTAAAACTCGCGCTCGACGAGATTGATTCGCTAGAGCCGTTGCCGGGTGAATACGAGAATTTACGTGAAACGGCGATGAAGTTGGGTAACGTCGAATCACTGCGAAACGCTAGCCTGCAGGCTAGAGCCATTGTCGATAGTGAAGATTTTGAATCCCCAGGGATTACTACTTTGGCAGAATCTGTTCGCGGAATTTTGGCGCAAGCAAGTGATGATGACCCGGCCCTAGCAGCCTTTGCTGACCGCGCCGCAGAACTTGGCATTCTTGCTTCGGAACTATCGAGCGATATGGCAAGCTACGTCTCAGATCTTGATGAAGAGGGTCCTGAGCGGCTGGCTCAGATTGAAGCACGTCGTGCAGATTTGAATAAACTCATGCGTAAATATGCGCCAAGCATCGATGAAGTTATTTCCTGGGCCGAAGAATCCCGGCAACGTTTGGAACGGCTTGGTTCGGACGACATTCGCATCGAGGAACTCGAGGACGCTGTGGTCCAGCTGGAGCAGAAGGTCTCAGCTCTGGCTACTGATCTCTCTGAAGCCCGACGCAAGGCTGCCACGAAGCTTTCCAAGCGGGTCAGCGCCGAGCTAACCGCATTGGCCATGCCTGATGCGAATCTCTTTGTCGAGATCGGTGATTTGCCGGAGCTCGGTGCATATGGGCAAGACCAGATCGAAATGCTGTTAGCGCCCCATGCAGGTGCCGCGCCTCGCCCACTGGGTAAGGGGGCCAGCGGCGGTGAGCTGTCGCGCGTGATGCTAGCTATCGAGGTAGTCCTCGCAGCAGTAGATCCGGTGCCAACCTTCGTCTTTGATGAAGTGGATTCCGGAGTTGGTGGCAAAGCTGCGGTGAGCATCGGTGAGCGATTGGCGATGCTTGCCCGACATGTGCAAGTCATTGTGGTCACGCACCTACCCCAAGTGGCGGCCTATGCTGATCGTCATATCCGCGTGATCAAGACCTCAAACGGTAAGTCAGCGGCCGGCGCCGGGTTTACCGCCAGTGACGTAATCACTCTTGATGATACAGAACGTGTCCGTGAGCTGGCCCGGATGTTGGCAGGTCAGGAGGAATCTGACACCGCTCAAGCGCATGCAGAAGAGCTTCTGGCTGATGCGCGGAAGATGGTCGAATCATTGGTGACGAAGAGCGCACGCTAAATGGCAGAGACGGACTTTGGCATCTTCGGCAGGTGTCGTAGAGTTGCAAAGTGGATGGTCGGTATTCGCGAAAGCGAGCAATGGTGATAGGATGAAATCCCGTGGTGCAGCGTAAATTAACTCGTGATTCTCGGTCGTCTGAAACGACAAAACATATCTTCGTCACCGGCGGTGTAGCCTCCTCCCTGGGTAAGGGATTGACGGCATCCAGCCTTGGACACTTAATTCGAGCTCGTGGTCTCTCCGTGACCATGCAGAAGCTCGATCCGTACCTGAACGTCGATCCAGGTACTATGAACCCTTTCCAGCATGGTGAAGTCTTCGTTACTGACGATGGCGCAGAAACCGACCTGGACATCGGACACTACGAGCGCTTCCTGGATGAAAATCTTCCGGGTTCCGCCAACGTGACCACCGGTCAGGTTTATTCAACCGTTCTGGAACGTGAACGTCGCGGTGAATACCTAGGCGATACAGTTCAAGTCATTCCTCACATTACTGACGAAATCAAGCGTCGTATGCGTTTGGCGGCCACCGAGCCAGGTGAAGGCAAATCGGCCCCTGACGTTATTATCACCGAAATCGGTGGCACGGTAGGTGATATTGAATCCCAGCCATTCCTTGAGGCAGCTCGCCAGGTCCGCCAGGACATTGGACGAAAGAACGCCTTCTTCGTTCACGTTTCCCTCGTTCCCTACATTGGCCCGAGCCACGAGCTGAAGACCAAACCAACTCAGCACTCGGTGGCTGCTCTGCGTTCCATCGGCATTCAGCCGGACGCTCTGGTCATCCGCTCTGATCGTGCAATCCCAGACGAGATGCGCGCAAAGCTCGGACGTACCTGCGACGTGGAAACCGAAGCAGTCATCAGCTGCCCGGATGCGCCGAGTATCTACGAAGTTCCAAAGATCCTGCATGCACAGGGCCTTGATGCTTACATCGTGCAGACTCTGGATATGAAGTTCCGCGACGTGGATTGGGAAGGTTGGGACCGACTGCTAGACGTCGTCCGCAACCCGAAGCATGAACTGACCATCGCTTTGGTCGGAAAATACATCGAACTTCCAGATGCTTATCTCTCGGTCACCGAAGCTTTGAAGGCCGGCGGTTTCGCTAACGATTCCAAGGTCAAGATCCGTTGGGTACCGTCCGATGACTGCGCTACCGAAGAAGGAGCCCGCAAGGCTCTCGATGGTGCGGAAGCAATCTGTGTACCTGGTGGCTTCGGTATTCGCGGTCTTGAAGGAAAGCTCGGCGCGCTGCGATTTGCTCGTGAAAACCAGATTCCTACCTTGGGCCTGTGCCTAGGTCTGCAGTCCATGGTGATCGAGTACGCCCGCAATATGGCTGATCTACCAGAAGCTTCCTCTACCGAGTTTGATCCGGAGTCTTCCACCCCAGTCATCGCGACTATGGCCGAACAGCTGGACATTGTTGACGGCAAGGGTGACCTAGGCGGAACCATGCGCTTAGGTTTGTATGACGCGAAGCTTCTGCCAGGTTCTGTCCTGGCCGAAACCTACGGCAAGACCGAGGTTGCTGAACGTCACCGTCACCGCTACGAAGTCAACAATGCTTACCGTGCGCAGCTTGAAGAGGCGGGACTAGTCTTCTCGGGAACCTCCCCAGATGGCAAGCTCGTTGAGTTCGTTGAACTGCCTAAGGACGTACATCCGTACTACGTCTCCACGCAGGCTCACCCAGAACTTTCCAGCCGCCCAACTCGCCCACACCCGCTCTTTGCAGGTCTGGTCGCCGCGGCTCTGGCAAAGCGCAACGCCTGAGCAATACCGGTCATAAACCGTCTAAGGTAGTACCTGTTAGGTCATACCAATAGAAGGGCCCGTTCGCGTGGAACCACAACCGATATCCGATGAACTTTCACCTCGAGAGTTGATTGGACGTGAAACCGTATATGAAGGACGCATCTGGAATGTCGTCCACGATACGGTGCAACTTTCGGATGATGGATCCCGCATCGAGCGAGACTACATCGTGCACCCCGGTGCCGTGTCGATCCTCGCCCTCGATGAACGCGAACGGGTCCTTTTAGTTAACCAATACCGTCACCCTGTCGGTATGCGGCTGTGGGAACTTCCCGCCGGATTGCTCGACGTGGCGGGGGAGCCGCCACTTGAAGGCGCCAAGCGAGAACTCTGGGAGGAAGCGGATCGAACCGCTGAATCTTGGGCCGTCCTTACCGACGTTTTTCTCTCTCCAGGGTCTTCTTCCGAGGCGCTACGAATATTTTTAGCGCGTGATGTGAATCTGGCGCCGGAAGGACAGCGTCACGAACGCACTGATGAAGAAGCCGAAATCATCACCCGCTGGGTGCCCCTAGACGAGGCTGTAGCCGCAGTGCTTGACGGCCGAATCCATAACCCCTCGGCGGTAGTAGGCCTCTTGGCAGCCTTTGCTGCACGTGCGAGCAATTACTCCACGTTGCGACCGGCTGATAGTGCATTCGACGCGCACCCCGGATTGCGCGGGGCCTAAAGCGCACCATGAGTTTGCCCGAAGCAACTGCCCAACAGGCACCGAAATCCGGCAAGTTTGAGTCCGCGCTACGCCGCTACCTCCAACACTTGGCGATCGAGCGTGGCCTGGCAAAAAATACCTTGGACTCCTATCGTCGGGATCTAACTCGTTACCAAGAAACTTTGGAAACACGTGGCATCACTGATCCCGCATTGATCACTGAAAATGATGTCAGTGGCTACCTACAGCAGTTGGCACGCGGCGATGACGAGCATCAGGCTCTGGGGCCTAGATCGGTCGCACGCCATACGGTGGCCATTCGGCAGCTGCATAAGTATTGGGAGCTAGAGGAGATTTGTGCGCCTAATCCTGCTCGTGAGGTGCAACCTCCGACGGTGGGCCAGTCGTTGCCGAAGGCGATCAGCATTTCTGCGGTGACTCAGATTCTCGATTCCATTGCGTTGGATACTCCCGCTGGGCTGAGAGATCGGGCGATTCTAGAATTTTTGTACTCGACCGGTGCCCGTATCTCCGAGGTTGTCGGGCTGGATGTAGATGATCTGCATTTTGCCGATGACGCGGTAGTGCGTTTGTTCGGTAAGGGCTCGAAAGAACGGGTTGTACCGGTTGGTGGTTATGCCCAGCGCGCGGTCAGCGACTATCTGGTGCGTGCCCGTCCGGGACTGGCTACCAAGGGCAAAGGGACACCTGCCTTATTTCTGAATCAGCGCGGTGGCAGGCTTTCACGCCAGTCGGTGTGGCTGATTCTGGCCAAGGCCGCTCAGCGCGCGGGGATCGAGGGTGAGGTTTCTCCACACACGCTTCGACATTCCTTTGCCACTCATCTTCTAGAGGGCGGAGCAGATGTGCGAGTGGTTCAAGAATTATTGGGTCATGCCTCGGTCACCACCACGCAGATTTACACGAAGGTCACCGTCGATTCATTGCGTGAGGCTTACCTTTTTGCGCACCCGAGGGTGAACTAGGTTTTTGGGCATGTCAATGAATTTGTCCCGGCCGAAACCCGTTGCTTTACTTGCTTTGCTACGCGACGGTGAATTCGGTACCGAGGTACTGCTTGGGAGAAAACTGCGTGGTTTTGGCATCGGCAAGATCGTTTTGCCCGGCGGGAAGATTGAGCCCGGCGAAACATCCGAGCAAGCTGGAATTCGTGAGTTCTTCGAAGAAACCGGGCTGCTTGTGGCTTCGGACCAGCTTCGGCCAGCGGCCAAGATAGTCTTCAATTTTCCGGCCAATCCGAGCTCTGACATGGACTGTGCAGTATTCATCGCGCGTTTAGCCAGCGGGAGTCTTGCACCCAGCGAGGAACTGGAACCGTTGTGGTTTTCAGCCAGCGCATTGCCGGTGACACAAATGTGGGAAGATTCCCCGTTATGGCTTCCACGCATGCTGGCGGGAGAACAATTCACCGCCCACATCAGTTATGCGGCGGATAATCAAACCCTGCAAGAGATCGCCTTGGCGCCTTGGCCTGAGTAAAGCACCAGGATCTAGGATTATTCTGCGGTACTGAGGATCGAGGGTCTTTCTTCGCTAGCCTGGGCGGGGTTGGGCTCGTAAATTAGCAGGTCTCCGGGCTGGCAATCGAGTGCTTCAGATCAGGCTTCCAACGTGCTGAAGCGGACGGCTTTGGTACGCCCATTTTTGAGAACTGCAAGATTTGCATGGGTGATGCCGATTTTTCGACTAGTTCACCAACCGCCATTTTCGGCGGGAGAGCATGACATCGATGTCTACTCTGATGGCCATTAGATCACGACGCCCAACTCCGTGCGCAACGCCGCTGCCTGGGCTTCGGTGGTTGAGGCTTGGAAAAACAATTGGCGCAGGACCCACACAATGAGCGCGATCCCAGCTAGCAGGACTCCGAATCCACCCACCAAGAGCACTACTGTCGGTGCTACTGCATCGTCTGGGGCCATGACCGTGCCCAGAATAAATGTCATCAGTGAGCCCATGGAAATCGCGACGATGATCAGACCCAGCACGATTCTCACTGCGAGGGTACTCGATGTGCCCATGGAAGATACACCTGTTGTCCTCTTACGATGAACACTTATCGATAAGCAACATACCGCCGTGTCAGTTAACACAAGAGCGGAGTCGAACCGATCGGCCCGACTCCGCTCTTGTGTACGGATTCTTGTTACAGCGCGCGCTGCTCCGGACCGTTGTACGCGGACAACGGACGGATCAGTGCGTTTGAGGCGCGCTGCTCGAAGATGTGGGCGGTCCAGCCGGTGATGCGTGCCGCGATGAAGATCGGGGTGAACATTTCGGTGTCAAAACCCATCAAGTGATAGGTCGGGCCGGCTGGGTAGTCGAGGTTTGGTTTGATCGCCTTCGCCTCATCCATGGCCGACTCCAGGCCATCGTAGAGTCCAAGCATTTCGGAACGACCGTAATGCTCGATCATCTTGTCCAGCGCAGCCTTCATCGTTGGTACCCGCGAGTCACCGTGCTTGTACACGCGGTGGCCGAAACCCATGACCTTCTTCTTCTGTGCCAGCGCATCTTCCATCCACGCCTTCGCACGGACGGCAGCATCCTTGCGGGATTCGTTCTTGTCGATACCGATCTCGTCGAAGGTGTGCATCACCGCCTCGTTGGCGCCGCCGTGCAAAGGACCCTTCAAAGCACCGATGGCGCCGGTGACAGCCGAGTGCAGGTCCGAGAGCGTCGAGGTAATTACGCGTGCGGTGAAGGTGGAGGCATTGAAGGAGTGCTCCGCATAGAGCACCATCGACACGCGGAACGCGTCGACTACCTCGGGGGCAGCCTCTTCACCGAAGCTCATCCATAAGAAGTTCGACGAGTAGTCCAAATCCTCGCGTGGTGCCACGAGCTCTTGGCCACGACGACGGCGCTGATCATAGGCGACGACCGCTGGGAAAGCCGCGAACAGTTCCTTGGCCTTGCGCAGTTCCGCCTCGGGGGAGGAATTTTCTGCCTCTGCGTGGTTGGCGCCGATCACCGATACGGCCGTGCGTCCAACATCCATTGGATGGCAATCGGTAGGCAGTAGGTCAATAGCAGCCTTCACGCGTGGATCGAGCGCACGATTAGCTCGCTCGAAGGCGCTGAATTCGGTCAGCTCCGACTCGCTTGGCAATTCACCAGTCCACAGCAGTAGCGCGACTTCTTCGAAGGACTTGCTTGCCGCGAGATCCTGTACCGGGTAGCCACGATAAAGCAGCGAGTTGGTCTCCGGATTGACCTTAGAGACCGCCGTGTAATCCACGACGACGCCGGCAAGGCCCTTCTTGATATCCTCGGTGGTGCTCATAAGTGCATCCTCTTCGTTGATGGATCCCCGTACTAGAGGTTCGAGTTATTGGTATCGATGTCGAGGGTGGGAACTTGGAAGTTGAAGATCCCGGTGTCGAATCGGTTGTACGCCTCATAGTCGACTAGCTCGTAGAGACGTGACCTGGTTAACATGTTATCCACTTCGCGCTCTTGAGTTCCATCTTCGCTAATTGCGTCGAGTACTCGCTCGGCCGCACCCATGGCGCTACGCAGCAAGGTCACCGGGTAAATGATTAGTGCAACACCGGCATCGGCCAGCTCCTGGCGGTTGAAAAGCTCGGACTTGCCGAACTCGGTCATATTCGCCAACACCGGTACATCAACCGCATTACAGATGGCTTCAAATTCCGACACATTCTTCATGGCCTCAGGGAAGATGGAGTCCGCCCCGGCATCAACCATCGCCTTTGCCCGGTCGATCGCAGCATCCAGACCTTCCACCGCACGGATGTCGGTGCGCGCCATGATCAAGAAGTTCTCATCAATGCGTGCGTCGGCTGCCGCGGCGATGCGCTTGAGCATGGTCTCGGTATCCACCACGTTCTTGCCGTCCAAGTGGCCGCAGCGCTTCGGATTGAACTGGTCTTCGATATGGCAGCCGGCCAAGCCAGCGTATTCCAGCTCTTGGATCGAGCGGGCCACGTTCATCGGTTCACCAAACCCGGTGTCTGCGTCCACGATCGAAGGCAAATCGCTCATTCGGGCGATCTGTCCGGCACGCGTGGCGACCTCGGTCAGAGAGGTCAGTCCAATGTCGGGGAGGCCCAGGTCGTTGGCGAGCACTGCACCGGAAATGTAGATGCCGTCGAAGTTCTTCTCACTGATCAGCTTGGCCGAGAGTGGGTTGAACGCTCCGGGGAACTGGCGAGCAGCTCCCGGGGTGAGCATTTCGCGTAGCGCGGCACGCTTGGCCGCTGGGGTTTTAGTTGAGTACAACATCCTAGAACAGGCCCTTCGGTGCGGCTGCGGCGTCGATAACTCCGGCTGCCGCAACGATGTTTAGCTGCTCCAGCTCGCCGGCACCCAGATTTTCCAGGTTTTCGGCGGCGGCGATGAAGCGGTCGATTTCCGCGTCGTCGACCAGGCCGGTGGCAAGGCTGCGGAACTTGTTGATGTACTGCTCGCGAGCGAATGGTCGAGCGCCTAGTGGGTGCGCGTCGGCCACAGCGATCTGGTCGGTGATCACGGTGCCATCGTTCAGCGTGATTTCGACGCTGCCGCCGAAGGCCTTCTCTGCGATGTCCAGCGAGTGGTAGCGACGGGTCCACTCAGCGTCTTCTTCGGTGGTGACCTTGTGCCACAGTGCCACGGTGTCTTCACGGCCGGCACGCTCAGGGGAGTAGGAATCCACGTGGTGCCATGCGCCGTCCTGCAGGGCGACGGTGAAGATGTACGGAATCGAGTGATCCAGGGTCTCGCGTGAAGCGGTTGGATCGTACTTCTGTGGATCGTTGGCGCCGGAACCAATGACGTAGTGAGTGTGGTGGCTGGTCTTGATCAGCACCGACTTCACATTCTTCGCCTCGGTGGCTTCTGGGTGCTCACCATGCAGCTTGCGAGCCAGGTCGATCCAGGCCTGCGCCTGGTATTCAGCCGAGTGTTCCTTGGTGTAGGTGTCCATGATGGCGCGCTTTGCTTCGCCAGCTTCTGGCAACGGCACCTCGTAGGCGGCATCCTTGCCGTCTAGCATCCAGGCGATCACGCCATCTTCGCCTTCATAGATTGGCACTGGTGAGGTCTGGCCGCGCATCGCACGGTCAGCTGCTTCAACTGCCATCTTGCCGGCGAAGGCTGGGGCATGTGCCTTCCAGGTGGAAATTTCGCCCTTACGTGACTGGCGGGTTGCGGTGGTGGTGTGCAGGCCCTGGCCGACAGCCTGGAAGATGGTTTCAACATCTAGACCCAACAGGGTGCCGATGCCGGCCGAAGCCGATGGGCCCAGATGGGCTACGTGGTCGATCTTGTGCTTGTGCAGGCAGATGGCCTTCACTAGGTCTACCTGGATTTCGTAACCGGTGGCGATGCCACGGATCAGATCCTTGCCCGAAGCACCGGTGTGCTGGGCGACGGCCAAGATGGGTGGGATGTTATCGCCTGGGTGTGAGTACTCGGCGGCCAGGAAGGTGTCATGGTAATCGAGCTCGCGCACTGCAACGCCGTTAGCCCAGGCTGCCCACTCGGGGGAGACCTTTTCGGTGATGCCGAAGACGTTGGCGCCCTTGCCACCGGTGGACGGTGCATGGGTTAGCGCTTGGGATCGAGCGGCAACGATTGGACCGCGGTTCAGTGAGGCGATGGCCACCGAAGCGTTGTCGATGATGCGGTTAATGATCATGTCGGTGACCTCAGCGGTCACTTCTACCGGATCGGCTGCAACGGTTGCGATCTTGTGTGCTAGCTGATCCTCGCGGGCGAGGTTTTCTTCGGAGCGGTAAACGCGAACTGGATGATTGATCATGGTGTCCTTTCAGTGGCGACCGCGTGGGTCATGATGTGTTCAAACGATTGGTGTAGGTGGACCGTGGTGGCCGCGGCAGCGACCTCTGGTTTCCCGCTGGCGATCGCCCTGGCAATCGCCGCATGTTCTCCGGCGGATTCTAATAATCGCTCTGGATTGTCTTTTGCTAGCCGACGGACGCGTTGCAGATGAACGCGTAGTGTGCGCAGCGCACCGGAGAGGTACGTATTGTTCGCTGCCGTGTCGATCATCTCGTCGAGTTCGCTGACCAACTGGTAGTAGCCTTCGGTGGCGGCTTCGGCGCGCAATTGCTGCGCCGCGGTTTCGAAACGCTGTGCCAACAGGGCAAAATCAGCGCCATGAGTGGAGCGTGCTGCGAGGCGTGCGCTTTCGCATTCCAACGCCCGGCGCAAAACGAAGAGGTCTTCGACGTGGGTATCGGAGATTTCGGAGACGATCGCACCGCGTCCGCGCTGTTGCACCGCTAGTCCATCAGCGACCAGTCGGGCCAAGGCTTCACGCACTGGGGTACGGGAAACTCCAAGCCTGTCGGACTGCTCCACCTCGGCGAGTACCGTACCCGGTGACAACCGCCATTCGACGATGTCGCGGCGCAGGCTCTCGTAGACCTTGTCGCTTGCTTTCATGGTTCGATTGTATACATGAATGGCGGGAAAGGGATAGTAAAGCGTAAATTTTTTCGTAATCTTCGTAGAAATGTATACAAATAACTTGCGAACATGTGACTGCCCTCATACGCTAGTAGATGTAGCAACCGCACAGCCGCCGGGTGACGACGCCCGGCCCCAGGAGGGAAACATGGCACAGGAATACCGCCAGGCCTTTAACCAGGCCGCTACCGATCCGGCCGCGTTTTGGCTCACCGCCGCCCGAGATGTGCAGTGGGACAAGGCGCCCACCCAAGCGATCGATGATTCGAAGGCGCCACTGTACAACTGGTTCCCGGACGGAAAGCTGAACCTATCGGCCAACGCACTGGATCGACATGTGGCTGCCGGGCGCGGGGATCAGGCCGCACTCATTTACGATTCGGCAATGCTGAATAGCAAAACCGAGTACAGCTACAGTGAACTTTTGCGCGAAGTGGAAATCTTCGCCGGCGTTTTGCGCGACCGCGGTGTAAAAACCGGTGACCGTGTCTTGATCTACCTACCGATGATTCCGCAGGCTGTCATCTCGATGCTTGCCTGTGCGCGCCTCGGTGCAGTGCACTCGGTAGTTTTTGGTGGTTTCGCTCCGAAAGAGCTGGCCGCTCGTATTACCGACTGCGAGCCGGTAGCCATCGTCACGGCCTCGGGCGGTATCGAACCCTCGCGTCATATTGAATACCTGCCGGCCGTCGCCGAGGCTTTGGCGCTCGCCGAAAAATCTGTGCGAGATGTCATCGTGAGCCACCGCGACGGGTTTGAACACAGCCCCAGTGAGTACCAGGATGCTTCCGAGGTCAATTGGCTGGATTGGGATGAGCTAGCCAAGGTGGCCCAGCCCGCCGCGCCAGTGTCACTGGACTCCACCCACCCGCTCTACGTGCTCTACACCTCCGGAACCACCGGTTCCCCTAAGGGAGTCGTACGCGATACCGGTGGTTACACCACGGCGCTGCAGTTCTCCATGAACGCGATTTACGACGTACACCCCGGTGACGTCATGTTTACCGCTTCGGATGTGGGCTGGGTCGTGGGCCACTCCTACATCGTGTACGCACCATTGATCGCCGGCGCGACCTCCGTACTCTACGAGGGCAAGCCAATTGGCACCCCGGATGCCGGCGTGTTTGGGCGCATTATCGAGGACCACAAGGTCACCACGATGTTCACCGCACCCACCGCGCTGCGTGCGGTGCGTAAGGCCGACCCGTCCGGAGCGCTGATCGCCGCTCATGACCTGTCCTCGCTGCGCGCACTATTTGTTGCCGGAGAGCGGCTGGACCCGGACACTTACCACTTTGCGGTGGATCTGCTGGGCATCCCGGTCGTGGATAACTGGTGGCAGACCGAAACCGGTTGGCCTATCGCCTCCAACCCGCTGGGACTGGAGGAGCTGACTGCGAAAGCCGGCAGCCCCACCACCCCGGTACCCGGTTTTAACGTAGAAATCCGTGACGCCCTCGGCGCTCAGGTAGCTGCTGGCGATGAGGGAAATATCGTCATCAAGCTGCCGTTGCCACCGGGCGCACTGACCACGCTGTGGGGCAATGACCAGCGCTTCATCGACACCTATCTCACGCAGATCGAAGGCTTCTACCTCACCGGTGATTCGGGCTTCCTCGATGAGGACGGTTACCTGTTTGTCATGGGGCGCACCGATGACGTGATCAACGTGTCCGGACACCGGTTGTCCACCGGCGCCATGGAGCAGGTGCTCGCCAGCCATCCGGCGGTCGCCGAATGCGCGGTGATCGGCATCAACGACGCACTCAAAGGCCAGCGTGCCAGCGGATATGTGGTGCTCAAATCCGGTGTGGACACGGACGAGGAAACACTGAAAAAGGAGATCGTTGCGCTGGTGCGCCAGCATATCGGACCGGTGGCGGACTTCCGTGAGGTGACCGTGGTGGCCGGGCTGCCGAAGACGCGCTCGGGAAAGATTCTGCGCAAAACCATGCGGCAGATCGCCGACGGCAAGGAGTACACGGTGCCTTCGACCATCGAGGATCCAGCGGTGCTCGATGACCTTGCGAACTACCTGCGCCCGCAAGGATAATCAGCAGCATTAAAACACTCAAGGCCTGTCCGAACCACAGAAATCGTGGGGGACAGGCCTTGAAATGTTTTGCGGGGTTAGATGCTCACGCCGAAAACCCACGGAACCAACGTGTAGATGACGCCCACGATCAGCACCATCGAGATCAGGTTCAGCCAGACGCCGGCTCGTACCATCTGCCTGATGGAGACCTCGCCGGATCCGAAAGCCACGGCATTAGACGGCGTAGCTACCGGCAACATGTACGCGGAACACACCGCCAAGGTCATCACGATGATCATCAGCAACGGATCCACGCCGACGCCGACTGCCACCGCACCCATGATCGGGAAGAATGCGGCCGCGGTGGCCGTATTGCTGGTTAGTTCGGTCAGTCCCAAGCCAACAAGCGCGGCCACAAGCAGCACGAGGATGGGTGGCAGGTCTCCGAGCGTGCTCACCTGATCGCCGATCCACTTTGATAGCCCAGTGGAGGTGAACATCGCCGATAGCGACAGGCCGCCGCCGAAAAGTAGCAGCAGACCCCAAGGGATATCACGCGCCGATTCCCATTTTAATAACGGGCCAGCGCTCTTGCCCGCAGGAACTAGGAAGCAGGCTATGGCCGCGCCCATCGCAACCTGAGTATCCGAGATTCCGCCGAGGAACGGCATCGACTGCGCAATTGCGGGAATCTTAGCGATAAATGGCAGAGCAACCCAGCAGAAAATCGCGATGAGGAAAATCGCGGCAACGCGATGTTCGGAGGTGGACATGGTGCCCAGCTTTGTCAGTTCGGCGCGAATCAGATCCTTGCCACCGGGGATTTGTTTCAGTCCGGTGCGGAAAACCAGTTTGGTCAGCACCAGCCACGCGACCAGCAGCATGAAGACTGCTACCGGGACGCCCACGAGCATCCACTTGCCGAGCTGCATCTCGTAGTTCAGCTCTGCATCAAGGTATGCAGCCATCAACGCCATCGGTGGCTGACCGATGAGCGTGGCCATGGAGCCGATGGTCACACCGTAGGCAATGCCCAACATCATCGAGGCTGAGAACTTCGCGTCTACGGCTTTGGGATCGATATTGCGGACCAGCTGCAGGATCGAGACACCGATCGGGACCATAATCACCGCGGTGGCGGTGTTGGAAACCCAGGCCGAGATAAACGCGGAGGCAAGCATCAGCCCGAAGACGATCTGATCCGGACGTGTGCCTACGGCACGGATCGTGAGCAGTGCGATGCGCCGGTGAAGATTACTGCGCTCCGTGGCGAGCCCCAGGATCACGCCGCCCATGACGAGGAAAACTACCGGGTTGGCGTAAGGCGCGGCCACGTTGGTCATCGTGTCCATCCCGAATAACGGGAAGAGTACCAATGGAAGCAGCGAGGTCACTGGAATAGGTGCGGCTTCGGTGATCCACCAGATTGCCATCCACGCGGCACACCCGGCGACTGCCTGTCCCTGGAAGGATAGTGACTCGGGTAGGGCCAAGAAAAGGAGAAAACCAACTAAGGGGCCAGTAAGCAAGGACAGCAGCTTGCGGCTCGGCGGAGCGGTCGTCGGCGCGGAGGGTTCGACGCGTGCTGCATCGCTCACGCTGATTTGCACATCTTGTGACAAGGATGATCCTGAGGGGCTTGGGCGAATGTTACTTCGCTAACGTAGCCCTGAGAGCTAGGTAACTGAAATACTTATTTGCGCGCCACTAGGATGCTGGGCCTATCAATTGAGCCCAGATAGCAGATCAACGTCGCGCATCCTTCGAAAAGAAAACGCAAGCAGGGCAGCTAGTCAGTGCGAATTGTGCTGGTATTCAAATTCCGGCCGGCCACGGGTGCCATGGCGTGGTTGTTTCACCGCGGTCTTAACCAACGCTAAATGTTCTAGGTATCGGCGCGCAGTCACCCGCGAGAGTCCTAATTCCTCACCCAGTTCGGTAGCCGAAAAGGCGCGGGTCGGGCTGGATGCCAAATGGTTTTGGACCTGTTCCAGCGTTTGGCTGATCAGTCCCTTGGGCAGCGACACTGAGGCGCTAGTGGTGCGCAACGCCGAAAACGCGGTATCCAAGGCGGCCTGCGAGGTGGAGGACCCACCCGAGCGCATGGTCGCAATAAACGCCTGATGGTTTTCCAGTTTTTCGGCAAAGACCGCGAAGCTAAACGGCTTGATCAGGTACTGGGTGATTCCCGTAGCTACCGCAGATCGGACCACGGCCAGGTCACGCACCGCGGTAATGGCAATAATATCGAGCGTATAACCGCGCCCGCGCATTCGGCGGGCCACGTCAATTCCGTGCAAGTCCGGCAGCGTCATATCCAGCAGGACCAAGTCGAAGGGGGCACCTGCCTCGTGGGCGTCGCTGAGCATTTGCAGTGCGCCGTACCCATTGGCAGCGATGGCGCCGGTGCGGAACCCGGGAACCCGATCCACATACATGGCGTGGGCGCGGGCGGTCTCCGGTTCGTCGTCAACCACCAGTACCCGGAAGTCGCTGCTCGGCTCGGTTAAGCTCACGCGCTGTCCTCCTCAGGCAGTACCGGCAGGGTGATGGTGAATATCGCCCCGGCATCGTTGTCTATGGTCATTGTTCCATGAAGCCGCGTCACCGCCTGCTGCACCAGAGCGAGCCCGAGTCCGCGCGGCGCGTTGCCCTGTTTGGTGCTCACTCCGAAACGCAGCAGGTTTTCCAGGAATTCGGGTTCGATGCCCGGCCCGGAATCCGCGACGGAGATGATCACCTCGTCCGTCAGGGCATTAACCTCCACCCAGACGGTCGACTCCTCGGTACCCACCGAAACGTCCAGCGCATTATCCAGCAAGTTGCCGACGATGGTCACGATGTCGGTGGCGTGGAAGGTATCCGGGCGGACCACCCCGGTGGCGGTAATGCTGAGGGTGACTCCGCGTTCGTGGGCCTGTGCCGATTTAGCGACCAACAAACTAGACAGGTACACGTCATCGATGTTTTGCACGATCGCGTCGGTGAGCGCTTGGGAATTCTGCCGGTCATCGACGGCGAAGGCCAGCGCCTTGTCCGCGCTGCCATTTTCGATCAGCGTGGCGATGGTATGCAGGCGGTTGGCGTGCTCATGGGTCTGGGCACGTAGCGCGGTGGAGAAAGTTTTCAGCGACTGCACCTCGCCGGTCAGTTCCTGCACCTCGGTCAGATCGCGCAGGGTGAGCACCTGGCCGCTGGGTGCCTGTACCCGTAGCCAGCGCAATGGCAGCCGGTACCTGCCGGGCAGCTGGGTTCCGGTCAGTCTGGCGTTGCTCTGTGACACTGCAAGCACCGAGTTGTGGCCCAAGTGGATTTCATCGCGCGCGGCCCGGCCGCTGGACATTAATTCACGCAGGGTGTCGGGCAGCCTGGCATCCGAAAGTTCCAAACCGTCGCCCGGGGCCTGCGCCGGCAGCTTTAAGAGGCGGGCTGCTTCGGAGTTATAGAGCACAATGCGGTGCCTGCGGTCCAGCAGAATCAATCCCTCGCGTACCGAGTGCAGTGCGGAGAAGTAGAACGCGTAGAGCCGGCGCAGCCCGTGCGGGCCGAAGCCCAGGGTGGCGCTTTGAATGTATTTGGAGAATGACCAGGAAGTGAACCCGGCCAGCAGCAGCGCAAACAGTGAGACCAGCAGGATTTGCGGCAGCTCTTCGCGGTAAAGCACCTGCAGACTTTCCAGCGTGATGCCGGTGGCGACCATGCCCACTATCTTCCCGTCCTTCGCGTAGACCGGGGCGATGGTACGTACCGAGCGTCCTAGGGTTCCGACCGCCTGCTCGGAGAAGACCTCACCGCTCAGGACTTCTGCGGTGGACCCGGAATAGGGCTTACCCAGTTGCGCCGGGTTGGGGTGGGTCACGCGCAACAGGTCCGGGGTCATGATGGTGATGAAATCAATGGTTTGTGCGTGGCTCAAAATGTCCTGGGTATAGGGCTGCAGGCTGGCGCTGGGGTCATCTTCTTGCAGGGCGTTGGCCACGAAGGGGTCGTTGGCCAAGGTAGTGGACACGGTGGCAACCGTTGATTGCCGTACGTCCAGGGCCACTCGGGCCACGTGCTGATAGGAAGCGATGCCAAGCCAAACGATCACCACGATGACCAGCAGCATTTGTGCGGCAAAAATACGGGCGGCAAATGACCAGCCGTCGCGGGTCAACGGGACCGGTGCGTTGGCTGCGGCACTATCGTGCTGGTCGCTGGCCATGAACTTGGCTCCTTGATCGAACGTTAAAGTTTTGCTGTGTGAACAATATGAACGCAATAGAGATGCACATCACCCGAGCGCGCACCATTGAACAAGAACGATCTTACGCGCCAGCCTGACAATGCAGTCCAGCTGGCCCCTCGGCATATGAAGGCTGGATTCACCATGGCTGTCACAGAACAAGTCCCGCAGAACCCGGAGTCGCAGACGCCGGTCAAGAAAAAAGACCGCACTCACTGGCTATACATCATGGTGATCGCCGCGGTGATCCTCGGCGCGGCCGTTGGCCTGATCTTCCCTGAACTCGGCAAGGCGCTTAAGCCGCTGGGCACCGGCTTCGTCGCGCTGATCAAGATGATCATCGCCCCGGTGATCTTCTGCACCATTGTCCTTGGCATTGGCTCGATTGCCAAAGCGGCTACGGTCGGCAAGGTGGGCGGCTTGGCGCTGCTGTACTTCATGACGATGTCTACCTTCGCCCTGGCCATCGGCCTGCTGGTGGGTAACTTGATCCACCCGGGTGAAGGCCTTGAGCTCAAGCCTTACGAAGCAGGTGGCGCAGGTGAAGAAAACGCCACCGTCGCGTTCCTGCTTGAACTGATCCCCGGCGATCTGCCGGTCTTGCCAACCCTGGTCCTCGCGCTGATCGTCGGTTTCGCTTTGCAATCGATGGGCAAGTCCGGCGAGCCGGTGCTGAACGCCGTCAAGAGCATTCAGCAGGTTGTTTTCCGAATCATGATGATGATCATGTGGATCGCGCCGATTGGCGCTTTCGGTGCCATCGCCGCAGTGGTTGGCGCCACCGGTTGGGCAGCCATCGGTTCCATGGCGATTCTGATGGGCGCCTTCTACGCTACCTGTGCAGTATTTATCGTGGTCATTCTCGGAACCATGCTGCGCCTGGTGACCGGGCTGAACATCTTCGCGTTGCTGAAGTACCTGGCCCGCGAATACCTGCTGATCTTCTCTACCTCTTCGTCCGAGTCGGCGCTGCCACGCCTGATCGCGAAGATGGAGCACGCCGGCGTCTCCAAGCCAGTGGTGGGCATCACCGTGCCAACCGGTTACTCGTTCAACCTTGATGGCACCGCCATCTACCTGACCATGTCGGCGCTGTTCGTTTCCACCGCTATGAACATGCCGATGAACCTCGGCCAACAGATCGGCCTGTTGCTGTTCATGATCATCGCTTCCAAGGGGGCTGCCGGTGTCACCGGTGCCGGCCTGGCAACCCTGGCAGCCGGCCTGCAGGCTCACCGTCCGGAACTGCTCGGCGGTATGGGCGTTATCGTGGGTATCGATAAGTTCATGTCCGAGGCTCGTGCGCTGACCAACTTCACCGGCAACGCCGTGGCCACCTTGCTAATTGGCAAGTGGACCAAGGAGATCGATATGGAGCAGGCCCGTGCCGTGCTGTCCGGCGAGCGTCCGTTCGACGAGCAGTCGATGGATCCAGACGCCCACTAATTTAGGCGCACTTTAAAAATCAAAAGTCCGCGGTTCCTCCACTGGAGGGTCCGCGGACTTTCGTGTTTATGTTGGGAAACTAGGTCGATCTAACGGTCATTGGCTTGGCCCATTGGCAAGGACCGAACACAAGGCAATCGCCGGCATTGCGTAGCTGACGTTTTCCTAGGCTCAGTTGGGACGCCATGGCGAACCAATCTTGGGGTCAGCTCCTAGAACTAGTCCTTGGCAAGGCGAACCGTTGTAGTGGTGCCCATAATGCCGGCTTCGTAGCTGATCTGTTCGTCGCTGAATGTGAATTCTTTATTGTCCGAAGTCGAAGCCAGCAACGCGCTATCGGTAGCTCCTTTATCCCGTTTCGAAGTCCAGACGTACGACTCCGCAGCTTCGGTAGGAGATTTAAAAGTGCCAACCCAATACACGGACTTTGTATCACCATTATTGGTCACCCAATCTATGGTGATCGTGTCATCGGTGACGGTGGCACTTTGGAAGGCATCGTCGCTTTGGGAGTTTACCTGTTTCCAGTGCCCAGTCAGGTCCGCCGGTTTCGCTTCCTGTACGACTTGTGCGTTGGTTTTCTCCGCGGGTTGATCGGTAGCCGTAGGTGTATTGGAGCATCCGACGAGCATTACGGTGAGCGCAAGAGCGATGGGTGCGAGTGATTTTCTCATTCCATCAGTGTTTCAAGCGCAGACATTACTATGAAGTAGTTGAACCTTGAAATAAAAATTCGATCCACGCTGCACTGATTTTCTCGCTGCTCTGCCTCTCTGAGATTATCGGGTTAGCTCGACTGGGGTAAGTTGCCTGTCCTCCCGCGGAGTTTAGGGCAGCGGAATAACTAGTGCTCCAGCGAGCACGACGCGATTTCCATCGGGATCCGCCAACTGTAGGATATGCGCACCCCCACCTAATTGCGGACCCTGATGCGCAATTCCGACCTCGAGCAGCCGGGCGGCCTGGGCATCGAGGTCGGACTCGTCGAGCACAATGGTTGAGTTGCCGGCGCGGTCAGGTTCAGACCAGAGTTGCACGCCGTAGCCTCTGCCTAGGTGCCATTCAAGCAGGCCTGGCATGGGCCGTTGATCCGGTTTGCGCCCGAACAAGATGGTGTACCACTCTTCGGCACGCGCTAGATCGGTTACCGTGCAATTGGCAAGTATTCCTTTGATCATGGCCCTGTCCTTTGTTGCTGGGTTCGGCATGTTGTGTTCCAGTCGACCACGGCAGTTGGACTGCTGCAAGCTTTTTGAGCAGACCGGTTTCCTCAACTACGAGCTTGGAATTTCTCCGACGCGACGGCCAAGGAATGCAACGAGCTCTTCGATCGCGGGCGCATCATCCGCGATGGCCTGGGTAGGGGCTAAGCGCCCGTTTCTGGACTGGTCCGCGAGCTGAAGCTGAACGAACTGCAAGGCTTGTTCTGCCATGGCTTCTTACGGCTCTAGTTGCTGGCCGGTGGCTATGGCAAGATCCCAGCTAAGTGCGAGCAGATCGTACATTCGAATCTGCAACAGCTCCTGACCGGTGGCTGCACCCAGTGGGCTCTGAAAGCTTCGTTTAAGCGCTCAGGGATGCTCGAAGGTGGCGAGCAGCCGGGCAGAGGAATCGAGGTAAGCAGCGAGCAGATCATCGTCTAGGACGTCAGTGGTACGCTGCGGTGGCGACTGCTCGGTCATAAATGCGGCGAAGACGAGGTTCATGCCCACCAGATGCGCCACCAAATCATGCAAAGTCCAATCCGTGCACGGGGTGGGTGCCGAGAATTGCGCGGGCTCATTCCCCAAAATGAGCCGTGCGACCGAGGACAATGCGTGCTCAAGCTGTTCGACCGTTATCTGCTGTGCATTGCTCATGATTCCTTCAAATGCTTGATACGGTCAGCTGGGGAACCGGGGAGCGGAATCCACCGCTAGCGTTTCCCTCAGCCGTTTATCGAATATAGCGTCCTGTGGCAGGTGTTCTGCCATCGACGAGCTTCGTTCGATGTAGTGTGAATGGTTACCAAAAGTGGCACAGAGATCCGCCGAGCGGTTCATGGGGGAGCATCGTCGAATCGGCGCGGAGGCCGCGAATTCCTCGCGGATCCTTCATTCGTTGGCACCACGAGAGTACGCCCAGCTCCCTTACAACATTTGAGTTAAGGTTCAAGGTAAAGGCTCGCCGTATAACGGCCCTATACACAAGAATTATTACGCCGAACCGTTAACCTTAAACCAAGTACATCGTCCGATCCGAACGGGAAGCGTGGTTCACCCATCGTGAGCGAACAGCAGGGAAGCAAACAGCGTGGCACAGGAATGCTCAAGGAACCTCGTCCGTTGGGCCCCACAGGTAAACCGCTAACCGAGTTCCCGACCCCGCAGCCCCTGCCTTCGCACGGGCCGGCGCGCGTGATCGCGATGGTCAACCAGAAGGGTGGCGTGGGTAAAACCACCTCCACCATCAACCTCGCCGCGGCGCTCGCCGAGTACGGTCGCAAGGTGCTATTGGTTGATTTTGACCCACAGGGCGCGTTATCTGCCGGTTTCGGTATGAACCCGCACGAGCTGGATATGACCGTTTACAACGTGCTCATGGATCGTAAAGTTCAGATCACCGATGCGATCCGAACCACCGACGTCGAGAATATCGATCTGTTGCCAGCCAATATCGATTTGTCAGCCGCCGAGGTTCAACTGGTCAACGAGGTAGCCCGCGAGCAGGCGCTGGAACGTGCACTGCGCAACGTGATCGACGACTACGACGTGGTGCTTATCGACTGCCAGCCATCGCTGGGCTTGCTGACGGTCAACGCGCTAACCGCCGCACATGGCGTGATTATCCCGCTGACCGCGGAGTTCTTCGCGCTGCGAGCTGTGGCGCTACTGATGGAAACCATTGACAAGGTCAAGGACCGACTGAATCAGGTTTTGGAGGTCGACGGCGTGGTAGCCACCATGTACGACGCTCGAACCCTGCACAGCCGCGAAGTGATGTCCCGTCTAGAGGAAGCCTTCGGGGACAAACTTTTCGAAACCGTCATCAAGCGAACCATCAAGTTTGCCGATGCCAACGTGGCGGCAGAACCAATTACTACCTACGCCGGTAACCACCCTGGCGCCGAGGCATACCGCAACTTGGCTAAGGAACTGATCTTCCGCGGTGGCGCCCCGTAATGAGCGCGCAGGCCGCAGAAAAAACCGCCACCGATTCATCCACGGATGAGACGGCTGGCGGTTTTCGCCTTGCACTAGAGAATTTTAACGGCCCCTTCGATGTCTTACTGCACCTGATCACCCAGCGTGAAATGGACATTACCGAGGTGGCCCTAGCCGAGGTCACCGACGAGTTCATCGCATACTTGAAGGCGCTTCAAGGCACCGGAGACGGGCTGAAGCTGCTGGATGAAACCACCGAATTTTTGGTTGTTGCCTCCACCTTGCTGGATCTTAAAGCATCTCGACTGCTTCCGCGCGGGGAGATGGCCGATGCCGATGACTTCGAACTGCTTGAAGAGCGAGACCTGCTTTTTGCTCGGCTCTTGCAATACAAGGCGTTCAAGCATGCGGCTCAATTTTTGGGCGAGCGGTATCACGAGGAATCCTCTCGCCACCCACGCGAGGTTTCGCTGGAACCGCAGTTCGCAGCGCTGCTTCCGGACCTGATATTCAACATTGGACCGGAGAAGTTTGCGCAGCTTGCGGCTTCTGCACTGGCGCCCAAACCAGAACCGGTGACCGAAGTGGGATTGGCGCACTTGCACGGTGCAAATGTCACCATTGGCGAGGAAGCGGCAACGATGACCGCCATGCTCACCGAGCATGGCACCTTGGATTTTGTTGCGTTGATCGCAGATACCAATGAGCAGCTAGTCGTCGTGGTGCGTTTTCTGGCATTGTTGGAGATGTTCAGACAGAAGGTAATCGTGTTTGCGCAGGAGAGTCCGCTGGGACGGCTAGAGGTTTCTCTGGCAGGCGAGAGCGACTTTGATGTGCACGAGGTACAGGATCAGTACGAGGGGAGCGCAGGTGAGCGGGATCATGAGTGAGATTGCACCCATCGACGAGCTGCCTGGAGGGCTCAAATCGGGTCTTGAAGCGGTGCTGATGGTCGCCGATTCTCCCGTATCTACGGCACGTTTGGCCCAAATCTTCGACCTTCCAATAGCCCGGATCGCCACCACTTTGGAAGAACTCGCGACCGAGTATGATGGTAAAGATCGTCCGCGCGGATTTGAACTGCGCCGTGTCGCCTCTGGCTGGCGCTTTTACACGCGGACCGATTACGCCGATTTCGTCTCCAGTTATGTACTCGACGGGCAAACAGCACGCCTTTCACAGGCCGCCCTAGAAACTCTGGCTGTCATCGCTTACCGACAGCCGGTCTCGCGTGGACGTATTTCGGCGATTCGAGGTGTCAACGTCGATTCTGTAGTGCGCACGCTACTGACTCGTGGGTTGATCACGGAACACCCGGAGATTGGCGACGGCGGAGCGACGCTGTACCAAACAACCGAGTATTTCTTGGAACGACTGGGATTGAGTGCGTTGGAAGACCTTCCGGCGCTTTCTCCTTATCTTCCCGGGGTAGCCGACCTTGAATCGCTCGATTCGGCAACCTACGACGACTAGGCATCCGCGTATGAAACGGATGTCGACCGGACACCAGATGCGTTCCGCTTTTTAAGCGGTGCGCCCGCGATACTTAACAGACAAAGGAATTACGAACCATGAACAAGGGTTCCTCGGCACCGCGCAACTCGCGTGGCCCCAAGAGCTTCGGCGGCAAATCCGCTGGCAACAAGTCCTACGGCGATAAGCCATACGGTAATCGCTCCGAGGGTGGTAAGTCCTACGGCGATAAGCCATACGGCAATCGCTCCGAGGGTGGTAAGTCCTACGGCGATAAGCCATACGGTAACCGTTCCGAGGGTGGTAAGTCCTACGGCAACCGTTCCGAGGGTGGTAAGTCCTACGGCGATAAGCCATACGGCAATCGCTCCGAGGGTGGTAAGTCCTACGGCGATAAGCCTTACGGCAATCGTTCCGAGGGTAACAAGCCTTACGGTAACCGTTCCGAAGGTGGCAAGTCCTTTGGCAATAAGCAGGGCGATCGTTCCGGTCGACCAGGCGCAAGCCGTGACAAGTCCAGCTCCTCAGCATTTGGAAAGAACTCCGAGGCGGCCTTTGGTAAGGAACGTTTCGGTAACTCGGTGCAGTCAAACTATGCCCGCCCAACCCAGCGTGCTCGGGCCCAGGCTCGCGTCGAAAACCAGGCAAACCGCACCGATAGCCAGGACGGCGTTCGTCTGCAGAAGGCCATGGCTAACGCCGGAGTCGCTTCACGGCGCGTCTGTGAAGAAATGATCACCGAGGGCCGCGTTGAGGTCAACGGCAAGCTCATTGTTGAACTCGGCGCCCGCGTGGATCCGACCAAGGATTCCATCCACGTCGACGGCATGCGTTTGCAGCTGAACCAGACAAACAAGTACTTCGTTTTTAACAAGCCAAAGCACGTGATGTGCACGATGGATGATCCTGAGGGTCGTCGTACCATCGCCGATTACTTCCGTCACGAGCATGCTCAGCTGCGCCTCTTCCATGTGGGCCGCCTGGACTACAAGACCGAGGGTCTGCTGATCCTGACCAACGACGGGGAACTGGCCAACCGCCTGCAGCACCCGAAGTATGAGGTTCCAAAAACTTACCTGGTACAGGTTCCTGGCCCAATTTCGCGCGCCGCGAGCAACGCCCTGCGCGAAGGCGTCCGCTTGGAAGACGGCTGGATCAAGGTTGACGATCTTAAAGTAATCGACACCACGCCGAAGTCCGTGATGGTTGAGGTGACCCTGCACTCGGGTCGCAACCGCATCGTACGTCGTATGTTCGATGCAGTCGGACACCCTGTAGAGCGCCTCGTTCGCGTGGGTATCGGTCCGATTCAGCTCGGCGATCAGAAGCAAGGCGTCATCCGACCTCTGGGTAACCAGGAAGTCGGACACCTGATGTCCATGGTGGGGATGTAACCTATGCCCACTTCTCACCTTGCCGGCCCAGTGCTGGTGATTGGCACCGGACTACTGGGCACCTCGGTGGGTCTGGGGCTGCGCGCTAAGGGCGTAGCAGTTTACCTGCAGGACATTTCGCCGACCGCACAAGCTGTGGCTCATGACATCGGCGCTGGCCAACCGCTGGATTCCGAGGCGCGAGTCGCCCCGGAACTGGTGGTCATCGGCGCTCCGCCAGATGTCACCGCGACACTGGTGGCCGAATCGTTGCTAAAGTACCCGAATTCGACGGTGGTCGACATCGCCAGCGTGAAGGGTTCAATCCTTGACGCGGTGAATGCCGATGTGCGTCTCAGCGACGCAGATCGTGCCCGCTATGTGGGTACACACCCGATGGCAGGACGGGAGAAATCAGGTCCGGCCGCCGCGCGTGGCGCGTTGTTTACCTCGATGCCGTGGGTGATCTGCGCGCACCAGTTGGCCTCCGCCGCGAGCGTGAAAACCGCCGAGGCGTTGGCCATCGATCTGGGGGCGACCTTGCACCGCATGGACGTCACCGACCACGACGAATCGGTCGCTCTGACCAGCCACTTTCCACAGGCTGCCAGCTCGATGATCGCTTCGCGTTTGTTAAACGCTCAAGCCCACCAGTTGGGATTGGCCGGCAACGGACTGCGTGACATGACGCGCATCGCTGCAAGCGATGAAAAGTTGTGGATCCAGATTTTCTCACATAACGCGAAAGCGTTGATCCCGATCCTTTCGGGTATGAAAGAAGATCTGGACCGGCTGATCAATACGTTGAACAATCCAACGGGCCATGGCGCCTTACTGGATTTGTCGCAATTGATGAGCGAGGGCAACGCCGGGCAGGCTCGAATTCCGGGCAAACACGGTGCCCCACCGCAAGCTTTCGCACTGGTTACCGTCGTCGTTGATGACAAACCCGGGCAGATCGCGGCACTCGTGGCGGATATCGGCGAGGCAGGTATCAACCTTGAAGATATGCGCATGGAGCATTCCGCCGGACACCAGGTAGGACTGGTGGACGTGTCGGTATTGCCCGGACGGCGCGATGAACTGATCAACGTATTGACGAACAACGGATGGAAAGTAGCCCAGTGACGCACGCAGCTAACCCAACGAACCTTGTCATCGCCATTGACGGACCAAGTGGTTCTGGCAAGTCCTCGGTTTCCAAGGCAGTGGCCCGCGCACTAGGCGCTGCCTATCTGGACACCGGAGCAATGTACCGGGCGATCACCTACTCGGTGCTCGACGCGGGAACTGACCTGTCCGATGCTGCCGCGATAGCTACCGCGGTGCGCGAAGCAAAGCTGGAAATCTCGGTAGATCCGGATCACGAACATGTGGTCATCGGCGATACCGTGGTGACCGACGCAATTCGTGAACCACGCATCTCAGAGCAGGTTTCTGCGGTGGCAACCAATCTGGAAGCGCGTGCTGAGCTGGTCCGCCGACAACGTGAAATCATCGCAACCAACGTGCGCATTGTCGCCGAGGGTCGCGATATCACCACCGTTGTCGCCCCCGATGCAAATGCCCGAATCCTGCTGACTGCTTCCGAAGAGGCGCGCCTGCGCCGTCGCGGAATCCAGCTTGGCGGAACTCAGGACGCTAGCGCGCTTGCATCCCAGGTGCTTGAACGCGATAAGAAAGATTCGACGGTTGTGAACTTTACCCAGGCCGCCGATGGAGTGATTACGGTTGACTCCTCGGACCTGGATTTTGAGCAGACCATCAACGCCGTGCTTGACGCAATCAACACGGCTGCGAAAAAGTAGTACTAACTAAGCCTTAACCGGCGCCCATCCTCGGCGAGAGCCGATGAAGATTCACGTTCCGCCCGCCACCTTGGGCAGGACCTATCGCCTTGAAGGGAATATCATGAGCGACCACAACAACTCCCACGATGGGGAATACACCCCCCTCGTAGACGACGATATCGCCGAGCGCCTAGCCGAACTGAGCGAGGAAGACGCGGAAATCCGTACTCGAGCTCTGCTCTCCGGACTCGATGATTACGATCTGGACGCCGAAGACGCCGCGCTGCTCTCCGGTCTGGACGACGACTCCGAAGATGATGCAGACGTCATCATCCCACCGGTGCTGGCCATCATCGGCCGCCCCAACGTGGGCAAATCAACGCTGGTCAACCGCATCCTCGGTCGCCGCGAAGCAGTAGTGGAAGACGTTCCGGGAGTCACCCGTGACCGTGTTTCCTACTCGGCCGAGTGGCTAGGCCGCCCGTTCACCGTGGTGGACACCGGTGGTTGGGAGCACGACGCGAAGGGCATCCACGCTTCGGTTGCCGAGCAGGCTGAAATCGCTGCAGACGTAGCCGATGCAATCCTTTTTGTAGTCGACTCACATGTGGGCGCTACCGCGACCGACGAGGCCGTAGTGAAGATGCTGCGCAAGAAGCGCAAGCCAGTCTTCCTGGTCGCCAACAAGGTTGATGATTTTAACCAAGAAGCCGAAGCAGCCTCGCTGTGGGGTCTGGGCTTTGGTCAGCCATGGCCAGTTTCCGCACTACACGGCCGCGGTACCGCGGACTTGTTGGACGCGGTGATGGAAAAGCTTCCCGCACATTCGGCCTTCGGTGGAATGATTCCTTCCGGTGGTCCGCGACGTATCGCGCTGATTGGCCGACCAAACGTGGGTAAGAGCTCGCTGCTGAACAAGCTTGCAGGCTCCGAGCGCGTGGTTGTTGACGACTATGCCGGCACCACCCGCGACCCGGTCGATGAGCTTCTGGAACTCGGTGGCGAAGTATGGCGCTTCGTGGATACCGCAGGTATCCGCCGCCGACAGCACATGGCTCAGGGCTCGGATTACTACGCGTCGCTACGCACCCAGACCGCCTTGGAAAAGGCTGAAGTCGCAGTAGTGCTGTTGGCCGCCAATGAGACCGTCTCCGAGCAGGACGTACGCATCATCCAGCTGACCATCGAAGCCGGCCGCGCGCTGGTGCTCGTGTTCAACAAGTGGGATGAAGTCGACGAAGATCGTCGCTACGTCCTGGAGCAGGAAATTGAGCGCGATCTGGCCCACATCGAGTGGGCGCCGCGTGTGAACATGTCGGCGTTGACCGGCTGGCACAAGGACAAGATCGTTGCCGCTCTACACACCTCGCTGGATTCGTGGGATAAGCGCATTCCAACTGGCAAGCTCAACGCGTTCCTTGGCGAGCTCGTCGCGGCGCACCCTCACCCGGTACGCGGTGGTAAGCAGCCACGCATCCTGTTCGGTACCCAGGCGTCCTCGCGTCCGCCGAAGTTCGTGCTCTTCACCTCCGGATTCTTGGATCCAGGCTACCGCCGTTTCATCGCGCGACGTCTGCGTGAAACCTTCGGTTTTGAGGGTACTCCGATCGAAGTTTCGATGCGCATTCGTGAGCGTCGTAGCCGTAATCGGTAACGGTTCGAAAATTACACCTCGTTTGAGGTAGGGTAATTAAGGAGCTTTTCGTAGACGGCACCCTCGCCTTCGGGCGCAGGGATAACGGCTGCGAGAGCATCGGGCTATGGCGCAGCTTGGTAGCGCGCCTGACTGGGGGTCAGGAGGCCGTGGGTTCAAATCCCGCTAGCCCGACCAGTTCAAAACCCCGGCGAAAAATTCGTTTTCGCCGGGGTTTTGTCATGTCGATTCGCAGGTGAGTACCGCTTTCGCTACTATTTTTTATACTCGGGTGAAAGGTCTCAACTCATGCTGCGCAATTTTCGACAGGTCGATGTTTTCGGCGTACAGCACTATAAGGGCAATCCGGTAGGCGTCGTTCTGGACGCGATGGGATTGAGCGACGATGACCTGCGCGATTATTCGGTGTGGTCAAATTTGTCGGAGTGCACCTTTGTCTACCCGCCCTCCACGGGGCAAGCCGACTATCGTTTCCGAATTTTCAGCCTGAGCACCGAGCTTCCATTTGCTGGACACCCCACGTTGGGAACCGCACGTGCGTGGCTGGACCAGGGCGGTGTGCCTCGCCAACAGGGACTGATTATTGCCGAATGCGAGGCCGGTCTCGTGCCGATCCGAATCGAGGAAGACCTGCTCAGTTTCGTCTCTCCTCCCGCTACCCGCACCGGCGACGTTGAACCCGGCTACCTGGCCCAGGTCATCGAGATCCTGGGCGTCGCCGCCGATAGCGTGCTCGCCGCCCAGTGGATGGACAACGGCCCGGGTTGGGTAGGGCTGCAGCTCGCCGACGCGGCAACGGTCTTGGAGCTGGCCCCCAACGCTGCCGGCCATCCAGGGAATTGGAATATCGGTGTCATCGGCGCCTTGGAGCCGGGGGAGAGTCCGACCGGGGAGGACTTTGAAGTGCGCACCTTCTTCACCGAAGACGGCTTCGACATGCGGGAGGATCCGGTGACGGGAAGTTTCAACGCGGCAGCCGCCGCATGGATGCTGGATACCGATCGTGCTCGGGCACCGTACTCGGTTCGGCAGGGAACTGCGATGGATCGACGTGGCCGTCTCGAAATTTCCGTCGCCGACGGCAAGGTCTGGGTTGGCGGCGCAACTCACGTGGCCATCGCGGGGCAGATCGACCTCTGATCACACAGTTAAGAACACGGGCCGATGTGCTTTCGGCGCTAGGTCCGCGCTTGCGTCAAATGAAGATCTCGTCCTTCCACTGCAACCATGACGCTGGTTCACCGGTTATCCTCAACACTTCTATCGGCACGAAGCTTCGGCACCAAATATGCATGGAGCCACCAGGAGTTTCTGTACCCGTCCACGCAGCACAACTCGGCACAGAATTAGGCACGGTTGCACTCTCCCAAACCGTGCATAAACAAGTTGACTATTCGGGTGGGTGAACGGTGGCTGGTTTCAGGAGCAAACGCTGCCGGAAAAACTACCTTATGGAGGGTACTTGCCGGAGAGCCAGCGGTGGACGGCGGAATAACTTTTTACGCACCGGAACTGAGTGTGCGATGGCTTCGACAGGAATTGCGAATTCTCCCAGGGGACAGTTTGGTGGAATCTTTTGCCTTGGCAACTGACGCATACCTGCCTCACGCATAGCTGCGTTTAGCGCAGCTGGGGCTTTTTGAACCGCAGGATTTCACTCGGCACCCACGAAGCCTCTCGGCAGGTCAACCGCGAAAGCTGGAATTGGCCGTCGCCTTATCCAGCGGTGCGGATCTGCTGCTATTAGACGAACCAACAAACCTTCTATCGCCGGAGCTGGTGGAACGGGTGGAGGACGCGTTGACGGATTATGCCTGAACCGTAATCAAGGTAACTCACCATCGGCGTTGGCAACAGAACCTCATGGAGCACTCTCATGTTTAACGGCTCACGGTAAGCGCTGGCGGTGTAGTGACCACGGGCTGACAAGTATCAGTGATGCACACGCGCAGGCATATGCCTTTCTCCTGGGACAACATTGAGAGTCACCGTGGTGCTATTTATTTGATTTTGGGATGCTGACTTCGGAAAAGATGAGACACAAACAATGCGGGCTTGTGTCGGTGTTCACAATGCACTTATAGTTAGTGTGCGATATGCGAATCTGATGTTCTATTATCGAACACATGAATTTTGAGTCTAAGCGTTTCACAGAGAAGTGAGGATGAAGCTGTGCAGTTTCACCACAATGGATATGTTTCCGCGGATCCGCGGGTCCAACCAGCTGCCGGAACCGGCCTAAGCCGTCCCGAGGAACTGCCTGACGTGATGGACGTGTTGATTGTTGGCGCAGGCCCAGCCGGTATCATCACTGCTGCCCAGCTTTCGCAGTTCCCCGACGTTCACACCCGGATCATCGACCGCCGCCCGGGCAGACTTCAGATTGGTCAGGCCGACGGCATCCAGTCGCGCACCGTCGAAACCTTCCAGGCCTTCGGGTTCGCCGAGCACATCACAGCTGAGGCCTACATCATCAAGGAAACCACCTTCTGGAATCCTGATCCGCAGAACCCGGAAAACATTATCCGCACCGACCGCACCGCTGATGATCCCAGCGGCGTCAGCGAATTCCCGCACCTGGTGGTCAACCAGGCGCGAGTTATCGACTACTTCGCCGAGTTCGCCGCGAACTCACCGGCACGAATCACCCCGGACTACGGATGGGACTTCAAAGTACTGGAAGTCGAAGACGGTGCAGAATATCCGGTTAAGGTCACCTTGGTCGGATGCGGCGAGAATAACAGCGGCATCGAGCGCGTCGTCCGCGCGAAATACGTCGTCGGCTCCGACGGAGCCCGAAGCAATGTGCGCCGCTCCATCGGCGCCAAGCTCACCGGGGACAAGGCCAACCACGCATGGGGCGTCATGGACACCCTCGGACTGACCGACTTCCCCGACGTGCGCACCAAAAGCGCCATCCACTCTAATGCTGGCTCAATCCTGCTGATCCCGCGTGAAGGCGGACAGCTCTTCCGCCTCTACGTCGATCTGGGCGAAGTTCCCGAAGATGACAACGGCAAGGTCCGCGAAACTCCGCTGGAAGAGATCATCGAGCACGCCCAGGCAATCCTGCGTCCCTACACGCTGGACGTGAAAAACGTTGTCTGGCACAGCGTCTACGAAGTGGGCCACCGTCTGACCGACCGTTTCGACGATGTGCCGGTCGAGGAAATTGGCACCCGCGAGCCACGCGTCTTCATTACCGGCGATGCTTGCCATACGCACTCGGCCAAGGCCGGTCAGGGAATGAACGTTTCCATGCAGGACGGTTTCAACCTGGCCTGGAAGATCGGCTACGTCCTGTCCGGATGTGGGCCCGAAAGCCTGCTGCGCACCTACTCGGCGGAACGTCAGGACATCGCAAAGAACCTGATCGACTTTGATAAGCAGTGGTCCTCGCTGATGGCCGCAATGCCTGAAGATCTCGAAGGCAAGGAAGGTGTCGCGGAATTCTACGTGCGCACCGCTGAATTCCCAGCAGGCTTCATGACCGAATACGCCCCGTCTGAGTTGACCGGTTCCAAGGACCACCAGCATTTGGCCAAGGGCTTCCCGATTGGCAAGCGCTTTAAGTCCGCCGAGGTCATGCGTCTAGGTGACAATAATCCGGTGCATTTGGGCCACCACCACCGTGCCGACGGACGTTACCGAATCTATGTCTTCGCAGATCAGTCTGTAGCGGGCGCTGAATCTAAGATGAGCGAATTATCGAAGTGGTTACTTGAATCGCCAGAGTCGCCAGTTGTTAAATACACCCCGGCTGACGCTGACATTGACTCGCTTTTTGACGTAAAGGTCGTTTACCAGCAGGACTACACCACTTTCAACCACAACGACGCACCGAAGGTGTTCCGCCCGAACCACGGCACGTTTGGACTGATGGACTACGAAAAGGTCTATGCCGTGCTCGACGGTAACGATATCTACGAGCAGCGTGAGATCTCGCGGAACGGTGCGATTGTAATCGTGCGTCCAGATCAGTATGTAGCTAATGTTTTGCCATTAGATGCTCGCACCGATCTGGCAACTTTCTTTGACGCAGTCTTGCTCCCGCAAATCTAGTCTCGAACGTTATTCAATTGCCCTGTCACGCATTCTTGTGGCAGGGTAATTGTTTGGCTTGCGGAATACTAGAGGCTATTTTGTCGTTCTACTTGGGTAGGAAGTAGCCCTAGAGGAGAACTCATGGAATTCAAATTTGATCTTCAACAAGTCTCGGAATCCGAGATGGCTTGCGTTGACGGAGTCTGTTTTGTTCCGCTAACGAAAACAACGGATGAAGCTACTGAGTCAGCTGTTCACGCAGAAAGTCACGAAGCACCATCGCATGGTTGATTTCTACATTTTTGGCCGCATAGACGAGGGTGACTATCGGTTGCACTTCGACAAGTTCTAAGAACTCGTCGACAGCAGGATTCTGGTTGAGCTCTTGACGATAATGCTCCGCAAATTCCGGAAATCTGTCTGCATCATGATGCCACGCCTTACGCAGTTCGCTAGAAGGTGCGATGCCTTTTGCCCAACGGTCCAACTTGAGTACTTCTTTGGTCTGTCCTCGTGGCCATAAGCGATCAACCAAGATCCGGTAGCCGTCAGCTTCTTCAGCAGCTACATAGGCACGTTTGAGTCGAATTTCAGTCATTGTCGTCCCTCTCCTTAGTCGTAGTCATGAGTTGTGGAGTCTAGCGGTGACTTCTGTTGCGCTTCTAGAACTCTGATGCGTGCACCTCGTCGACGGAAGACCAGCCAGATAATGACAAGGATCATAGCGATGACCGCGGCGCTTATCGCACCAACGAGCGTGGCGCCGCCGAACCAAGTTGCCCCGGTATTCAAGATGGCCTGTGCCTTCTGCGCCGCATCCGAGGGATTCCAGAAGATCCCAAGGGTGAGCCAATTAGGTAAAGCGAGAACAACCGCTAATATTGCGATTACCCCGCGCCACCGCCAGCTCAACTTCCGGTAACGAACCTGCCAAAGTACCAGAATTGGAATTAACGTAAAAACGAAGCCGATGGAGAATCCTGAAATCCAGCCTCCGGTCGCGGAACCTGCATTATGGCTGGAAATTTTAGTAGCCCACCAAACAGGCATGAAAATCGTAGCGATCGCGTAAATGACTAGCAGGGTGACAAGTGCAATTACGCCTAGAAGCAATCAAACTTTCCAATTTGAGCGTGGTCTAGGAGTCTTGGCTTCATTGCTTGTTGGGCCACTCGCAGAGCGCGTTTTCTCTTCCATGCAGGAATCATTGCACGTTTGAGCATGCCGAGCCTCAAAAATTTGTAATATCGTGTTATCTCTTGGGCGCTGAGTAGGCTAATCTGGAGATAGTCTGGTGTAAAGCATTGATCACCCGTTTACCTAAAGGTCGTCAAGCGCAAGCTTGAGAGCAAATTTTCTTGGAGGACCCCAAATGTCTGAACATGGGCCGGTTGACCCGCATATCGAGTCTGCCTCCGAAACGACCAATATCTCTTTGCCGGCGGCTCACAAGTCTGCAGAGCCCTCGGTAATCTATCCATTGTCGGATGATGAACGTACTGCGGTCGCAGCTCTTCCTGCGGGATCCGCCTTGTTGATTGCCCATACCGGGCCAAACAAAGGTGCGCGCTTCTTGTTGGATACGGATTCGAATATCGCTGGTCGTCACCCGGATGCCGATATTTTTCTAGATGATGTGACTGTTTCCCGTCGTCATGCAAAATTTGAGCGCGTTGGCCAGGGATTTACGCTCAGCGACATTGGGTCGCTAAACGGAACCTACATCAATGGTGATCGTATTGATTCGGTGACTCTAGCCAATGCGGTACAGGTGCAGATCGGTAAATTCCGACTCAATTTCTACCAGAGCGTGCCAAACGTTTAAGCTAGGTACTGAACTAGTTTCCTGGTGGCCTGCGGTTCGGGCTATCTTTCAACCTAACAATTTGAGGAGCCTCTCCTTTGCCAGTCTTTGATGCAGCCCGTAGCCCACGACTCGAGGCAGTTCGCCACGAGAACGTGAGAACGGCAGCACTGAACATTGGCGAAGTGCTCTCCGAGCTAAAAGATGAGTTTCCTCGAGTTACTGCCTCCAAAATTCGTTTCTTAGAGGACAAAGGTTTGATTATTCCGCAACGCACCTCGGCGGGATACCGTAAGTACATAGCTTCAGATGTCAGCCGACTGCGCTTTATCCTCTCGGTCCAGCGGGATCAATACCTGCCATTGAAGGTCATCAAAGATCACCTGGACGCGATCGATCGCGGGGAAGCTCCTGCAGCGCTTCCAGGAGGCGCTCCAGCAGCACCACAGGCAGTTAACAGCGAGATGGCTGAAGCAATCGATCGGCATTCCCGTCCGGTTTCGCTAGCTGAGTTGTGCGGGCTGACCGCTGCGAGCGAGGAACTAGTTAACGAACTAGTTAATTTTGGCTTGATAGAGCCGGAATCGGGTCGGTTCGATTCGCATAGCGTGCGAGTCACGAAGTCTGCCGTCGAGCTCTCAAATCACGGAATTGAACCACGTCACCTGCGACAGTTCCGTACGGCTGCCGAGCGCGAATTCTCGCTCATCGAATCAATCATTGGTGCGGACTTGAAAAAGCCTGAAGTTTCGGCGCGTGCTAGAGCCGCTGAAGAGGCCCAAGAAATATCTCGTCAGTGCCTTGAATTGCATGAGGCGCTGGTGCAGCGTGCGATTTCACAACTTGATCGCTAGGCTGAGCTTAGCAACGAGTTCGCAACACTAGGGGGAGTCCATGCTTGAACTAGAGTTTGCCGGGATTCGAATCCAACTTCCTTCGAACCAGCCGCTTCTGCTGTTAAAGCGTCATGAACAGAATCTCTATCTTCCGCTGTGGATCGGGGCACCCGAAGCCTCTGCGATAGCCATGTCTGAACAGGGCTTAACGCCGCCAAGGCCGATGACACATGATTTACTGATCAACTTACTGGAAGCGCTCGAAGTGAGCCTACAGCGAGTTGAAATCGTCTCGGTGCAAAACGCGATTTTCACGGCGGAACTTGTGCTCTCAAATGGCAAACGTGTGGATTCTAGATCATCGGATGCCATTGCTTTAGCGGTCCGCGCTCAGTGCCCGATTCTTTGCACCGAAGAGGTCATGGAATCTGCGGGAGTAGCCATTGAAATTGAGTCGGAAGATGAAGAGCTGCCCGAAGCGCAAATGCGTGAATTCAGGGAGTTTCTGGACAATATTGATCCTGAGGATTTCTCCGCCTAACCCAGCATGCAAGTCTCAAAAGCGACACGCCTTAAAGTTAAGCTTGAAGGTCTTTGACCAAAGCCCCTTATGGCCGTACCGTCGAAGCATAGGGAAAATTCCTGTTGACCGATCCATGGTTCGCCATCACTCGCACCTATCAGTCGCTTGGAAATCTCTCATCTCTCAATGGATTTTGCTTACACACTAGGAGTATTTGGATGGAGTCTAGCCAGACCGGTCCTCGTCTTGGGACCACCGGTGGCGTTCAGCGATCCAATACTCAAGGCTTGCTCTTCACTGATGATCTACCTGAACTAGATGAACATGCTGGTTACCGTGGACCGGTAGTGTGCAAGGCGGCCGGGATTACCTACCGTCAGCTTGATTACTGGGCCCGAACAGGTCTGGTTGAACCAGCAGTGCGCGGTGCTAAAGGCTCGGGCACGCAGCGACTCTACTCCTTCCGCGACATTCTGGTCTTGAAAGTAGTCAAGCGACTTTTGGACACCGGGGTTTCTTTGCAACAAATTCGGACCGCAGTCAGCCATCTTCGTGAACGTGGAGTTGAAGATCTGGCGCAAATTACTTTGATGAGTGACGGAGCATCGGTCTACGAATGCACCAGTGCCGATGAAGTAATTGACCTGGTTCAAGCTGGGCAAGGGGTCTTCGGCATTGCTGTGGGCCGAGTCTGGCGTGAGGTCGAAGGATCATTGGCGGCGCTTCCGTCCGAAAGTACCAGTGATCAATTGGCTACCGACGAGCTCTCTGCTCGCCGTGCGGCAAAGGCCGCTCGGAACGTCGGCTAAATACTTAATTAGAAACAAAAAGCTTCGGCTCTAACCAACTTTTTCAAGTGGTTAGAGCCGAAGCTTTTTATGTATAAGTGGTGTCTCTAGCTGTTTGGCGTGGGTGCAGCCGACATGAGTTCCTTGAGTAATGCATCGAACTGGCCAAGCATGGGCGCAGTGGCCTTACTTGGCCACTGATGCACCGAATAAGCGGCGCCCTGGATCTGCTGCCACTCAGGGTGCTCAGGAATTTCCGGCTTCACCATTGAGTCGCCGAACATTTGACGCATTTCGTTGAGACGGAATGTATGCTCTGCGGAGTCTTTACGCACTCGGTTCGCGACAACACGGACGGGGCCTAGCGATGGAGCGAATTCGCGGCGGAATAGTTCCAAGGCACGCTGGGTTCGTTCCGTTCCCGCAACGGAGAATAAGCTTGGCTCGGCAACGAGCAATAGTTGGTCCGACGCGCTCCATGCCATGCGGGTTAGACCGTTTAGCGAAGGTGGGCAGTCGATAAGAACAAGCTGGTAACCGCTAGTGCGACTCAATAACTGGGACAGACGGCGTAAGTCACGAGTACGTAAATCCGGACGGTCATAAATTCCGGTAAAGGCATCGCCGACGGCAACATCTAGTACAGGAATACGTGTCCGCGATTTCTTTTCGGCCGCTTTGGACTGCCATGCGCTTGCTGCGACATTGTCCTGTAGGCGTGCACGGCGAACGTTCTTGAGCATTTGCCCAATTGGCTGCTTACCGTTTACTCGTACTCCCAAGCCAGTGCTCGCGTCCGCGTGCGGATCTAAGTCGATCACGAGCGTCGGAATTCCGGCTGCGAGTGCTGCTGAGGCCAATCCGAGTGTTACGGAGGTTTTTCCTACGCCACCCTTGAGGCTGCTGATGCTCACTACATGCACGGACCAGACCACGCCTTTCACTGTTCGCTGATTATGTGTCCCACCGAATATTTAGTCTCCCTTTATCATAGTGTGCCAAGCGGTAATTCCCCGACTCCGCAACGTGGGATTTTTAGCACGAATGTACCTATGCCAAAAAAGATCCATAAACTGTCTAGTTAAGTTTGTGGTCAGACCACAGGGCGAAATGTTTGGTAATTGTGTACCCGATCACGGTAGGGTATCCACAGCAGCGGTTAAAAATATCCGTTATGCGAAGCCCCGCACCCGGGTAATACGAGATGAAGCGTCCATATGTGGACGCGAATCCGAACCCAAACGGGTGTGCTGAATCGATGTAGGGAAAATATGTTTGAGAAGATCTTGGTCGCCAACCGCGGTGAGATTGCAATTCGTGCTTTCCGCGCTGGATACGAACTCGGCGCTAAAACAGTTGCCGTCTACCCATATGAAGACCGAAACTCGATCCACCGGCAGAAGGCTGGAGAGGCCTACCAGATTGGCGAAGAGGGACACCCTGTTCGCGCTTACCTGGACATTGACGAAATCATTCGCGTCGCCAAAGAAGCCGGCGCAGATGCTATTTACCCAGGCTATGGTTTCCTCTCGGAAAACCCAGACCTGGCACGCAAGGCAGCAGAAAGCGGCATTAAGTTCATTGGTCCAAAGGCGGACGTTCTTGAGCTAGCTGGTAATAAGGTCGCAGCGCTGAAGGCTGCACGCAAGGCAGGCATTCCCGTGCTGGAATCCTCGGAGCCAAGCGACGATGTGGACTTCCTATTAGCCGAAGCTGACCGTATTGGTTTCCCAATCTTCGTCAAGGCAGTTGCCGGTGGCGGTGGGCGCGGTATGCGCCGTGTGGACAAGCGCGAAGACTTACCAGAGCTGATGGGCGCGGCAATGCGCGAAGCCGGTACGGCTTTCGGCGATCCCACAGTTTTCCTAGAGCAGGCAGTACTTCGTCCGCGTCACATTGAAGTTCAGATCCTCGCCGACGAACAGGGCAACGTGGTCCACCTGCATGAGCGTGATTGCTCCTTGCAGCGTCGTCATCAGAAGGTTGTGGAGATTGCGCCCGCTCCAAACCTCGATGATTCGATCCGGCAGGCTCTATTCCGCGATGCGGTTAAGTTCGCTAAGGCTCTGGGATACCAGAACGCCGGTACCGTGGAATTCTTGGTGGATACCGTCGGTGAGCGTGCCGGACAGCACGTGTTCATCGAAATGAACCCACGTATCCAGGTAGAGCACACGGTGACTGAAGAAGTCACCGATATTGACTTGGTCCAGGCCCAGATGCGCATTGCCGCAGGCGAAACCCTGAGCGACCTGGATATCAGCCAGGACACCATTCAAGTTCGTGGTTGGGCCATCCAGTCTCGTATCACTACCGAGGATCCGGCTAATGGATTCCGCCCGGACGTTGGAACAATTACTGTTTACCGCTCTGCCGGTGGTTCTGGCGTGCGTCTAGACGGCGGCACGATTTACACCGGTGCTGAAGTTTCACCGCACTTTGACTCGATGCTGGTCAAGCTCACCTGCCGTGGCCGCGATTACGCCACTGCCGTGGCACGTGCACGCAGAGCTCTCGCTGAATTCCGCGTGCGTGGCGTTGCGACCAACATCCCGTTCATTCAGAACGTTTTGAACGATCCGCAGTTCATCGCCGGCGATGTCGCCACAGACTTCATTGACTCGCGTCCGGACCTGCTGACCGGTAATGAATCTCAGGACCGCGGTACCAAGGCGCTTAACTACTTGGCGCACGTAACTGTCAATAAGCCCAACGGCGAACGCATCGATGGCATTGATCCTCGTAAGAAGCTTCCAAGTTTCCCAGGCGACAAAGCCTCCGAGCCTGAGCGCTCGCCATTTGATGGCCCTTCGAAGTCGGTAACACCGCCAGCTGGCTGGCGCCAGAAACTTATCGACCTGGGTCCTGAAGGCTTTGCCAAGGCGCTGCGCGATTCAACCGCGGTGGGTATCACCGACACCACTTTCCGTGACGCCCATCAATCGTTGCTAGCAACACGTGTTCGTACCCGTGATCTGCTTGCGGCCGCTCCTGCGTATGCACACACCGTGCCGCAGTTGTTCTCCATGGAGGTCTGGGGCGGGGCAACCTACGATGTATCGCTGCGATTCCTAGGTGAAGATCCATGGAAGCGTTTGGAGCTACTGCGCGCCGAACTGCCGAATATTCCATTGCAGATGCTTCTTCGTGGTCGTAACACCGTTGGTTACACTCCGTACCCAACTGAGGTGACCGATGCCTTTGTGAAGCAGGCAGCTAAGAGTGGCGTCGATATCTTCCGTATCTTCGATGCACTGAACGACGTGGCGCAGATGGCTCCGGCTATCAAGGCGGTCCGTGAAACCGGAACCGCGGTCGCAGAAGTGGCCTTGTGCTACACCGGCAACCTGCTTGATCCCAATGAGAAGCTATACACGCTGGATTACTACCTGAATCTAGCTCAGCAGATCATCGATGCTGGCGCACACATCATCGCCATCAAGGATATGGCCGGCCTGCTTCGTCCTGCTGCGGCGAAGAAGCTTGTCACCGCCTTGCGAGCACGTTTCGACGTGCCGGTTCACCTGCACACCCACGATACTGCTGGTGGCCAGATGGCTACCCTTACGGCAGCCATCGAGGCTGGCGTGGATGCGGTAGACGTTGCCTCGGCAGCGATGGCAGGCACTACCAGCCAGCCATCGGCTTCGGCATTGGTCGCTGCCTTGGAGCACACCGAACGCGATTCTGGCCTATCACTGGCTGCAGTTGCCTCCCTAGAGCCTTACTGGGAAGCTGTGCGCGCCATGTACAAGCCATTCGAATCCGGACTGCCGGCTCCCACCGGACGCGTTTACCAGCACGAAATCCCTGGGGGTCAGCTCTCAAACCTGCGCCAGCAGGCCATTGCATTGGGACTGGGCGAACGCTTCGAAGCCATTGAGTCCATGTACGCGTCGGTCAACGACATGCTGGGTAACGTAGTGAAGGTGACCCCATCATCCAAGGTGGTTGGCGATCTAGCGCTCCAGCTCGTCGGCTCCAGCGTGCCGGCTGCTGAATTCGAATCCAACCCGCAGAACTTCGACATCCCAGATTCGGTCATCCAGTTCCTTTCGGGCGAATTGGGTAACCCTCCTGGAGGCTGGCCAGAACCGTTCCGCACCAAGGCATTACAGGGTCGTACCGTGCGCAATCACGTAGAGGCGCTCTCGGATGAGGACTTGGCGGCGCTGACTAGCGACGACGAGACTATCCGCGCGACGCTGAACCGCTTATTGTTTGCTGGTCCAACTCGCGACTTCGAAAAGTCGGTGGAGAACTACGGCGACCTCTCGGTATTGCACACCCGTGATTACCTCTTCGGGCTGAGCCCGGACGTGGAGCGCGTGGTTTCGCTTGGCACCGGTGTCCGCTTGCTGGTCAAGCTGATTTCGGTTTCTGAAGCCGACGAAAAGGGCCTGCGCACTGTGGTGTTCTCGCTCAATGGTCAGTCTCGTCAGATTAAGGTTCGCGATGAATCCGTTGAATCAACGGTAAAGAGCGCGCCAAAGGCCGATCCGAAGAACTCCGGTCACGTGGCAGCGCCATTCGCTGGCGCGGTGACGATCAATGTTAAGGTCGGAGACTTGGTCGAGTCCGGACAATCGGTAGCCACCATTGAAGCGATGAAGATGGAAGCTGGCATTACTACTAATGCGTCAGGCGTCGTTTCTCAGGTGACTTTCGAGGGAACCAGCCAGGTTCAGGGTGGAGATTTGCTCCTGGTTATTGAACCTAAGTAAACGCCGGTATAGGTAGCGTTTACCAAACTGCAATGGCGTGGCACCTAGGGATTGCTCCCTAGGTGCCACGCCATTGTTATGACATATCAATGTTTGTACAACATTGCGGGCTAGCAAACTGGAACACTAGGGGCATCTATGGAACGATGCTCACTGGTGGTCTCGAAATCGTCAAGGAAACGGTTTAAACTCAAATCTTGGGCAAGGAGAGCGATGCGTTTATCACGCAAGCAGGACGTAACACTTAAACCAGCAATGCTACGGGCGAAAGCCCTCGCCGCAGGAAAAATACGAGCATCCCTGAACGTTAGTGTTTTCGCCCTAGACTCATCGTTGCCGGCAGAAACACTCGCGGGTTTCCTGCAAGCCCAATTTCAAGAGCTCTCGTTGTCTTCGCAGGTTCGGGCAGCAGGCCCCGAACGAGTTCAAGCGGCGTTGACCGGGCACTTTACCAAAGCAGACGTTCTGGTTGTGTTGGGTGATACCTCCGCGAAAGCAGAACCCGCGCTCATGGATCTAGTGCAATGGCTCTTGCTCAATGGGCAAACAAATTTGGCAGAGAACTTACTTTACGCGCAGTTGGGATCAGCTAAATCAGGGACTGTCGCACCAGTTTTTGAACGTGTGATCCTACCCTTAGATTTTGCTGAGCGGGTACAACAAAGCGGCCGCAGGTTTCCCTGGGCCGCTTCATCCCACGAACAGTGGGCACTTGCTGATGCGGTGCTAACTTATGCGACTGGCTTAGCTGCCGAATAGATTTCGTCAATGACCTGTTCGTAGTCCTTGAACACCACAGCACGCTTGATCTTCATCGAGGGGGTCAAATGACCGGAGGTCTCGGTGAAATCCGTGGGCACAATGCGGAACGCCTTGATCGCTTCGGCGCGACTCACAGATTTGTTCGCTTTGTCGACCAGCGACTGAATATGAGTCTTGACCACGTCGAGTTCTCCAGCTTGTTCGATAGTCAATGACTTATCTAACTGGTTGCGTTCCAGCCAGCCCGGTAGCGACTCGGCGTCTAGCGTGACTAGTGCCGAGATGAACGGGCGACCGTCACCTAGGACGACGCACTGTGAAACTAATGCGTCGGCACGAATCTGATCTTCGAGCAATGCTGGAATAACGTTCTTACCGCTGGCGGTAACGATAATTTCCTTCTTACGGCCGGTGATTTTCAAGAACCCGTCAGAATCGAGCTCTCCAACGTCACCGGTACGGAACCAGCCATCGGTGAACGTTTCTGCTTCGAGATCTGGCCGGTTGTGGTAACCGCGCATCACGCAAATACCCTTGGTCAGGATCTCGCCGTCTTCTGCAATACGGACTGCGTTGCCAGGCAATGGGCGACCGACGGTGCCGATCTTGATCTTGCCGGGGGTGTTTACGCTGATTGGAGCTGTGGTTTCGGTCAGGCCGTAACCTTCGAGAATTGTCACGCCAATTCCGTTAAAGAAGTGTCCTAGACGCTGGCCCAGGGGAGCGCCGCCGGAGACTGCATAGCGAATTTTTCCACCCATAGCGGTGCGCAACTTGTTATAGAGCAACACATCAAAGAGTTTGTGCTTGGCTTTGAGTACTAGTGGAACATTGCCGTTTTCCAGCGCGCGAGAATAAGCAACTGCGACGTCAACACCAGCGTGGAAGATCTTGCCCTTACCGCCGTCTTCGGCCTTCAGCATGGCTGAGTTGTATACCTTTTCGAACACACGGGGTACGGCGAGAATGAAGCTTGGTTGAAATGACTGGAGGTCAGGCAGCAGGTTTTTGACGTCTGGGGTATGGCCGACACGGCAGCCAACGGAAACGGCCAGTATCGAGATATAGCGGGCGAAGATGTGCGCTAGTGGCAGGAACATGATGGTCGCTGCGCCGGGGTAGACACATTCAGGAAGTTCCGCGGCAGCGTTGTCAGAAAGCTCAACGAAGTTGCCGTGGGTCAATTCGCAGCCCTTGGGGCGTCCGGTAGTCCCGGAAGTATAAATTACCGTGGCTACGTCATTGAGCGTAGCCGCGGATCGACGCGCTTCGAGTTGCTCATCGCTCACGTTTTTCCCGAGCTCGCGCAGCTCATCAAGGCCAGCGTCAAATTGCCACACCTCGTCCAGCTCGTCTAAGGATTCTTGATGGGCCGCCTGACGGACAACATTTTCATGTTTGGCAGATTCCACTACCACCGCGCGGGCGCCAGAGTCGGCAATGATCCAGGCAACCTGGCTGGGGGAGGAAGTTTCATAGATCGGTACGGTGATGCAACCGGCGTACCAGATTGCGAAGTCAACTAGTGTCCATTCGTAGCGAGTGCGCGCCATTAGGCCGATGCGCGAGCCTTGTTCAATACCCGAAGCGATAAATCCACGTGCGATTGCCGAGACATCGGCGGCAAACTGTGAAGCGGTGATGTCCTGCCAATCCCCATTAGCAGCGGGTACCGAGAAGAGCGCCGGATTGGCTGCTGAATTAGCATGCCTTAGGAGCAGATCGGTAATGTTCGAATTTTCCGGCGAGTGGATGCGAAGTGGCGAGCTGTATTCGCGCATCTGGTACTCATCTCCTGTGCTAAGTGTTCGGGCTATGACAATACGTAAGCTGTGTCACATCTATATTACTTGATAGTAACGTAGCTATGGAAGTGTTCCAAGTTGGTTAGACCTTAGCCCCATCATCTCCCGGATCTCGCTGAGTCGGAAGTCTTCGCAGCAAGTAAAAAATACCGATGATCGCGGCGGCCGCTAGGCCAAGATAAATAAAGCCTGGAGCGCTTCGAAAGAAGATTACACAAAAAAGCAGTCCAAAGGGACCGCCCACGGCGCCAACCCACGCTAGGTTGAGCATCGGGTTGCCGCTGCCTATGGCGGCAGGTTCTTCGGGAATGAACTCTTCCGGTGTTTCATCGGCCACGTAATCACGCGGACCGCGTGCCAGCGGTCCGGTATTAAACAATTTTGCTAATTCGTCAGCGCGCTCTTCTGCGCTCGGCTCACGCGGAGCGGGCACCTCTAGGTTTCTAAAGTTGTCCACCAACTCATCCCAGCGGGGATCTTCGGTGTTTGATGGCTCTTGCTCTGCCGGATTCACTTAGCCTCTTCCCGCGCTGTCACATCGGTGAAAAAACGCAGTGATTCTTTGAAAATTTTCGGCGCATCATAATCCAACGTCGCCACGTGCCTACTGCGTGACAACGCGATACGTTCGCGAAGAATTCCCGGCTCCAGTCCTTTGAGCAATTCGTGTACGGATGCATCCGAAACGACGTTGTCCACAGCGGAACGAAATAATTGAACCGGTGCGCCCACCAAGGGAAGTCGGGCACGGGTTTGTGCGAAGAGCTTATACAACTCTTGTACGGCGGCTACCGGCGTGCGAGGATAGGCATTTTCATCGGCTCCTGGCAGCGCAATGTCATTGCTGATTGGAGCGACCGAACGAACGACTCGGCGCAAATATCCCGCGTAAGGTGCCACCTGTGAATCGATGACCAATCCGGGATTAACCAATGACACACCAGCGACGTTTCTGCGTGTGGCAAGGTGTAACGCCAAAGCGCCACCCATGGACAGGCCGGCGACAAAAACTCTTCGATGTGTTGCTGCGAGTTCATCGTAGGCATCTTCGGTGCGTTGGATCCACTGGTGATAAGGACGTCCAATCATGTCTTGCCAGTGGGTTTCATGACCGGGAAGTATCGGAACGCTGGTGGGCACACCCTGCTCTTCTAGGGAGTCAGCCCAGGGGCGCATAGCTGTAGTGGAGCCGGTAAAGCCATGGATTAACAGCACAGCAAAATCCACGTCCGACGTGGTCCCTGAGATCGAAGTAGCGTCTTTCATCATGTGCACCCCTAATAATTTAACGGTTCATAGTCGAGCGTAGTGCACAATTGTATGGAGTGGAATCAACGCACGCAGCAGCGAACCCACGCATAAACGTTCGAAGACAAAACGAAGGAATGCCACCCCGTGCTCTACGACTTTCTCAAACGGTTCGCGGTTCGGCCCTTGTTGCGTATCTTTTTCAAGATCGATCTTCAAGGTATCGACAACATTCCCGTACAGGGCGCGGCGATTCTTGCCTCAAACCACCTCTCGGTAAGTGATTCGGTATTCCTACCGGCCAGCCTCGAACGCCCGGTGATCTTTTTGGCCAAGGACGATTATTTTAAAGGCAAAGGACCCAAAGGACGATTGGTCGCGTGGTTCTTCCGCAACATTAATCAGCTGCCGATGGACCGTTCCGGCGGTAAAGGTTCAGCGGCAGCGCTAGCTAGCGCCAACCGCGCATTAAAAGAAGGCAAGTTACTGGGTATCTACCCAGAAGGAACACGTTCGCCAGACGGTCGGCTTTACCGCGCCAAACTTGGTGTCGCAAAACTAGCCATTGAATCCGGTGCGCCCGTTATCCCTATCGCTATGATCGGTACCGACAAAGTCCAGCCCATTGGGCGAGGGATCCCCAAACCTGGGCGGATCGGCATACATCTGGGAACCCCCTTGGATTTCAGCCAGTACGCTGGCCAAGCTGATGACCCGCAGATCTTGCGCCTGGTGGCCGATGATATTCGCAAGGCCATCAACGAGCTCTCCGGTCAGAACTACGTAGACGTATACGCTCCGAAAAAAACTAAAAATAGCTAGTACAGAGATGCTCGGCAGTGTCCAGATTCGGTGTGTTACGCCAAGTTGTTACATTCATCGCGGTGCTTTGAGGCTCTCACACGTAGAATCTTTAGGGTGAGCGAAGAAAACCGAACCCCATTGCCTGGCTCCTCTGTAGCCGGCCCCGCCACCGACCCTCAACTTGATGCGTGGCGTGATCTGCCTATTGCCCAACAGCCCACCTGGCGTGAGCACCCGGACTATAGCGCTTCAATTTCCGAACTGGGTTCACGTCCGCCACTGGTTTTTGCTGGTGAAGTGGACATTTTGCGTGAACGTCTTGCAGCCGCGGCACAGGGCAAAGCCTTCCTCCTTCAGGGTGGCGACTGCGCCGAAACCTTTGACGGAGCGACCGCAGACAAGATCTCTTCGCGTGTGAAAACGATTTTGCAGATGGCTGTTGTGCTGACCTATGGCGCTTCGATGCCGGTCATCAAGATGGGACGCATGGCTGGGCAATTTGCCAAGCCACGTTCTTCTAACGATGAGACCCGAGACGGCGTGACTCTGCCGGCATTCCGCGGCGACATCGTCAACGGTTATGACTTCACTCCAGAGACCCGTGCTCACGATCCTAAGCGTCTGGTGCAGGCTTACAACACCTCCTCGGCGACGCTGAACTTGATTCGTGCGTTCACCCAGGGCGGTTTCGCTGACCTGCGCAGCGTTCACTCGTGGAACGCAGGTTTCATGGCGAACCCAGCACACTCGGCTTACGAGCAGCTTGCCGGAGAAATCGACTCGGCGATCCGTTTTATGGATGCCTGCGGAGCCGACTTCGAAGCACTGAAGCGTACCGAGTTCTTTGCTTCCCACGAAGCATTGTTGCTGGATTACGAACGCGCACTAACGCGAACTGATTCACGTACCGGGCAGCCATATGACACCTCGGGACACTTCCTGTGGATCGGTGAGCGTACCCGTCAGCTGGATCACGCACACGTGGACTTCCTGTCGCGCGTACGCAACCCAATTGGCGTGAAGCTTGGTCCGAATACCAAGCCAGAAGACGCGCTGGCATTGATCGAGAAACTTGATCCGAACCGCGAGCCAGGACGCCTGACCTTCATTACCCGCATGGGTGCGCAGAACATTCGCGAGAAGCTGCCAAACCTGGTCGAGAAGGTTACCGCTTCCGGTGCGCAGGTACTTTGGGTCACCGACCCAATGCACGGCAACACCGTCACCAGCGAAAACGGTTACAAAACCCGCAGGTTCGACGATGTTATGGACGAAGTCCGCGGCTTCTTCGAAGTCCACGATTCGCTTGGCACCTTCCCGGGTGGCTTGCACGTGGAAATGACCGGTGACGATGTAGCAGAGTGCCTCGGTGGCGCCGATCCGATCCGTCAAGAGCAGTTCGACGATCTCTACGAGTCGGTCTGCGACCCTCGACTGAACCACAAGCAGTCACTGGAAATGGCGTTCCTCGTTTCTGGTGCCCTGCAAAGCCGCGGCCGACGCTAACCCGTCCAACGCACAAAAATCCTGGCTTCTCTCGTAGTGAGAGAAGCCAGGATTTTTTGTTACCACAAACCAAAAAACTAGAACGTATACAGACTGACCTCGCTACCACGCTCGGCCTGCTGATTCAGCGGGGTTTGCATGCGTACGGTATCTGAGAAGCCGCCGAGCATCGATCGATTAGAAACGGTAAACCCGGCAGCTTCAAGAGTGGCGGTGGCTTCCGTGAGACTCTGGCCAAGGACAGAGGGGACCTGGAGGAGTTCTGGCCCCTTGGAGAGGTTCACCGTAACGGAACTGCCGTAGGGGACCGTCTGATTCTGCGTGCTTTGCGCTACCACCAATTCGGGGGCGATATCAGAAGAATACTGCTTCTCGCCGACAACCAGTTTCAGTCCTACATCGTTAAATTTCTGTTTTGCTTGTTCATGGGTCAGTCCGAGAACATTCGGCACCTGGACTGGGGCCGGGCCACGGGAGAGAGTCAGCGAGATGGTGTTTTTCCGGCTAGCCATTTCACCCGCGGCAGGAGAGCTGGAAATAACCTTGCCATCTTCAACAGAGGATGAATACTCCTGACTCGTCTTTACCTTCGTCAAACCCTTATCGGCGAGGCGGGAAGTTGCTTCAGTTTGGCTCAAACCTTGCAGTGCAGGAATTTCAAAAAGTTCAGGGCCACGGGAAACTAGCAGGTTGACGCCCTGAAATTTCATCAAACTTTCGCCGGTGTTTGGCTTGGACTGCACAACTCTGCCGACGGCGATTTCATCGTCGTAGACCGAGTTCACACGTACCGGGACACCTTGACTATCAAACTGGGAGACTGCCTGAGTTTGCAGCATTCCGGTGAGCGACGGGACACGAATGATTGTTCCCGGGCCACGGCCGAAGAACCATGCGCAGGCAGCGACTAAGGCAACGACGAAGATTAGCACCACGGTGATCATCGCCCGACGCCCACCAGTTTTAGGTCTCACCAGCTGGTGGGTTGGAACCTGCGCAGTTTTGCGCCATTCCTTGGCCGCCCGCTTTTGTTCTTGCTTCAGTGCACGGGCCGATACTTTGTCTTGAACTGTTGGGACCGCAAGGTCGGTTGCTGTGGGAGCTGAATCCTCGAATTGGTCCAAGTCTTCTCGCGAATAAGCAGCAGTGGCTGAGGAAAACGAGGGCTCCGGGGCTTCGTGTTCATTGGCCATGCGGGGTACCGTCGTGGTGTGGTCACGCAGGTCCAGTACTTCGGTGGCATCGGAGGTGCTGATTACTGTGGTGGCGTCGTCCTCTGGCACGGCAGAGTAATCTTCGGACGATGTCGCTGCGGTTTCGCCGAGGGTATCTTCGTCCATCCACCAAGGTTGACGTTGTTCATCGCGATGACGCTGCCACTCATCGAGTCGCTGCTGGACCGTGGTCGGCATTGCAGCCGCTGCGAGAGGCGCAAGATCTGAAACGTCACCTAAGGACTCGGCATCGAGATCCAGCTCGTCGTCAGTTAACGTTGATCGGATCTGGATGACATCATCAAGTAAAAATCCAGCATTTTGGGGACGCCGTTCAGGATCCTTTTCGGTGCAATAGCGCACCAGTTCGTCCAGATCTTCACTCAGCCCTGGTACCAAATTAGAAGGCATTGGCATGGGCGAATCGAGGTGATGCTTCATCATGGCTGCCGGATTAGTCATGGGGAAGGGCAATTGTCCGGTGAGCATTTGATAGATCATGATGCCCACTGCGTAGATATCGCTACGTGAGTCGGAAGGAGCGCCAGAAACCAGCTCGGGGGACACATGGGAAAGTGTCGCAACCAGTGTGGCGGACTGGGTATGGGCACTAGCTGCCCGGGCTAAGCCAAAGTCGGTGATTTTGATTTCGCCGTTGTCTGAGAGCAAAACGTTGGCGGGCTTCATATCTCTATGCACGATGCCTTCGAGATGAGCCGCGCGAAGTCCACTGCAGATGCGCTCTAGAATGCTGAGCATCTGGCGTGGAGTGAAACGTCCGCGTTCTTCGATGACCTCGGCAAGATTCTGGCCACGCACATATTCCATTACGAGATACACGTGACTGCCCGAAATTGCATGATCGCGAATTGACACCACATTCGGGTGAGATATATTCGCGGCGATAATGGCTTCAGACTCAAAACGTTCGCGAACGAGTGATTCGCTAGCGAAGTTTTCGTCCAGCACCTTCACTGCCACCGAACGGTGCAAATTGAGATCCATGGCCCGGTAGACCCGAGACATTCCACCTAAAGCGATGAGAGTATCTAACCGGTACCGGTGACCGAGCACTTGTCCTACGAGCTGGTCTGGTCGTTCAGGGGTTATCAAGGACAAACTCCTGCCACAGGGGAGCACAGTTGAAGGGTCTGAGACACTGCACGGCTCCTTTCGAACACAGATACTAAGTGTAGGTTACCCAGCTGGCCTGAGTGTTTCACGAGTTAAAGTCGAAATCCGCCAGTAGGATTCCCACTGGCGGATTTCAGACAGCATCCCGGGTTGCGAGATCTACCTCGGGTGCAGCTTTTACTCTAAGAAGCGCGACGAGCCCGAGCAGCACGACGCTTTAGGGCACGACGCTCATCTTCACTCATACCGCCCCATACGCCAGCGTCCTGTCCGGACTCGATGGCCCACTGCAGACAGGTTTCGGTGACGTCGCATCGACGGCATACGCTTTTGGCCTCTTCGATCTGCAAGAGGGCCGGACCGGTGTTACCCACCGGGAAGAAAAGTTCCGGGTCCTTTTCCAGACACGCCGCGCGGCTACGCCAATCCATGCTTATTGATGCTCCTTGAAATATTTGGGGAAACGAAGGCCCTCCAGAAAACGTCACAAAGAGAAAACAACTGCGAATTGGAAAAGCAGGTGCGTTACGTTGTGAGTACTGAAATCATCTTCGAGGAGTCGGTCAGGTACGAACTGAGATGTTCATTTAACCAACCACATTAGGTTTTCATGTTACGAGAAAGTAAACAAGAGTCATGGAAGTGAAATGTGGCTGAATCCCTGAGTGCTTTCTCACATGGCTTTCCGGTGCCCTCTGCGCTATCTGACGAACGCTAGGCAGAGCTGATCTTTCCCTAGGACAACACCCGTTTGAGTTCCTGAGACACTTGCACGAAAATTGGTCTCGTGAGCAACAACGAATCTTCGGTACCCCGTCCCACCAGCGTTTTAACTGTGGCAGCACTAACGATGCTCGAAGCAATAGCAGTTCTGGTCTACGCAGCGAACTACCTTTTGCATCTTTCGGACGAGGGAAACCTCAATATGGGCGGGCGTATTTTCATGCTCGTGCTGTGCCTAGCTGCAGGCGCCTGGCAGGTTAGTGTTTCGCTGAACTTCTTCAAGGGGAAAGCTTTCACCCGCGCCCCCATTATCGTGTGGCAACTCTTCCAACTAATCCTCTCGTTCTCATTCATGCAAGGACCATTTACCGGCGTCGCCATTGCTGCGATTGTGGTGGCCGCCGTGACTATCGTGATGTTATTTGCTCCGAAAACAACGGCTTTCCTCGGCGATCGTCCACAGTCCTAAATACTTTCTTTATCGATCAAAACGGCGCGTGGTAGTCCATGAGAATTTGCTATCGCGCGCCATTGGTTTTTAGCATCCAGAGTCTGAGTAGGACCCAAAGGTTCCCAAGGCATTGGTTGTAGATCGTGTGGGTGATGGGCCTCAACTACCACCACACATCGATCGTCGAGAGCCATCCCTGGTGCACCGACTTCGTAAGCGAGCCGGCTTGAAGGTGGAACGAAAAGCACGGGAATCACTGCACGGCTCACTGCGGAATTAAGCAACGGGGCAAGCCTCGGGTCATTCGTATGTTCGAGAACCAGCCCGACACCTCGATTGGTTGAACGGTTTAGTAACGCTTCGAGGTCTTCGATTCTTTCCACGCGCTCGATGCCCCACCGCTGGCACAAAACCTGGCTCAGTTCTTGTCGCATGGTGGTGTCGGCGCAAATTACTAAGGACATCGCGGTGGCGGGCAACGAAATGACGGTATCCTCCAAAGATCGTGTTCCTAGTCGGAGTAATCCAGGGGAGCTGGCGTTCTGAGAATCTGAGTTGCCCGCGGACCAAGGACGATCAGTCATAGAGAGCGATTGTGCAGCACCTAGTTGAATGCTGCGTGCAACGTCGGTTCCGCTCATCAGAATTCCACGTCCAACGTGGTTGGCCACGGCCGGTATTCGTGGCCAAGCCATTTTTAATGAGTCGGTGGCGTGGAATGGAAAATACCATTGTTCGGTGCACAAACCAGCAGCTTTGAGCAGTGCTTGATCTCGATCGACAGCTATGACTACGGTTGGCCCAAAGCCACCGCGTCGCAGGAGTGCACCAAGGACCTCATCAAAATGCTGAAATTGCTGTGGGTGCAAGGACGACTGTAATTGGCCGACTCCGTGGATGAGTACTAACAACTCCTCATCTTCACGTGGTTCATTAAGATAATCGACGGCGTCAAGAAAGTCGTAAGTATCTTGCCCAGTGACCTGCAGCAAGTGAGGAAATTGCGCCGCGTTGATGAGTAATTCCGGGCCAAAACTTAGAACCTTTCTAGGTAATTGGCACAAGTTGGTAAGCAACTGTCGCGGGCCAGCTTCTGGCAGTCCGCACACCAGAATGCTATGACCGGCTTGCCCCCCGATAAGTAAGGGTTCCAACGTCCCACAATCGAGTCGATCCACAAGCCCACACCAGATTTCTTCTGTTTGGCCGGACATCCATGGTGTTCTAGGGGGCGTAGGGGTTTGCGGTAACGCCTCAGCAAACGGCGAGCGGCCCATGGTGAACGACTGCCATTCTAAGGCCAAGACAGCGATCTGTCGGTGCAGTGCTTGCATACTCTCGTGCGCAGTGGGATGCCTGCCAAAGGTGCACACCTGCTTGGCGGTGAGATCGCGCGGGCCACGTTCGGCTAACTCGCCATGGGGTGGTGGATCATAGGCGAGTGCAAACTGAAATTTACGGGTAGACCGTGTGGCACAGTGAATTACTGCCTGTCCTGGGCTTGTCAGTGTTGCGGCGTCAGGAATGCCGACTAGCTCGATGGATTCGCCGGGGTCATTGACGCGTAGGGCTATTACAGTATTGAGGTTGGCTCTGGTCTGTCCGGTTAAGGTGCCGGCCGGTCGCTGGGTGCTGAGCAATAGGTGTATGCCCAACGCCCGACCAACCGCAGCGAGACGGTCGATTCGTGGGTTGGCTTCGGGGATGGATTCACTGAACACCCGAAATTCGTCAATCACCACTACGAGGCTCGGAAGCGCAGGACCAGGCTGAACTAGCTGTCTGTATTCGAGCAAGTCGCTACAACGATATTCGGCTAACAACTCCTCACGCCGGGTCACTTCAATTTCCAACTGGGCCAACGCGCGTTGAGCGGCCGCTGAGTCCAAATCACTGGCGAACAGCTGAACGTGGGGCAACTGTGCGAATACGGATAGACCTGCACCGCCTTTAAAATCGACGAGCGCAAAGGCCACCTGCTCAGGCGAATAGTCGCTGGCCAATTGCTTCACGATCCGGCGAAGTGCTTCAGACTTTCCAGAACCAGTCGTTCCACAGATCAGCATGTGTGGTCCGTCTGCGCCGAAGTCGAGAACAATGGGATCCTGCTGATCGGTAGCCCCAATAAGCGCCGTTAAGGCACGAGCTGGATCGCAGGGTGCTAATTCGTTGGATTCTGTGCGGCCTCGCATTGCTTGGGATTCGGCCAAGCTGAGGCAGCGATCAATTAGCCGAACGAAGCGTTGCACGCTGAGCCGTAGTGCAGTGTGCAGCGTCAGCTGTGTATCTTCGAGTGCGACCTCGGGAGTTCGCGGATTCACCCACCGTGTGCCGTTTGGTACTGGGTTTTGACTCATGCCGATCACTAACGACTGGTCGCAAGTCTGTGCAGGGGTAGACACCACGTACAAGGTACGCACCAAGCCGTCTGATTTTGTTTCCAGCATGGTGGGAGTGACCGCCAACGGTGGCAGTCCGGTGCTGACTCCGGGTAACAAAAGTAGACTCGCCGGGAGGCATTGCAATCTCGGATCGAGTACCAGTTCTAAGCGTCCACATAAAACCGCCGGGAGATAGCGGGCCAAGATCGCGAAGAGCAGTTCGGTGCTTGGTTTGTCCTGCGCGCCAACGATCTGCCAAGCACCCGGCACACTGGGGGAGAACACCGGTGACGGGCACGGGGCGTCCAAGGAAGTACGCGACTTTCTACGTCGCTTAGTCTTAGCTGAAGGTTCTTCGGCGGCCGGGGCCCACAGTCCCTGGCCAAAGACCAGAGGAGGCAAACTGGCTGTCGGTATCTGTAATTCGGCGCGTGCCAATCCTGCCAGGGTGCTAATTCCCAGGGGCGAGGCATAGGCTGCTCGGGCATTGATGATGTTTTCGCGGTACACCACGGCTTTGGCCTTCCACCGACGACGTTCGCCAATCAACTGGATAGCAGGGAAAATTCCAAGTAGCGCTGAGGCGCCACTGAGTAGTAGAAACAACATTGATCCGGTGAATACCGCCAGCATCACTCCGGAAAGCATCGGCAGAAGGGCTGCTAAACATAGGGCGATCAGGCGTTGAAGTTCGGGCTTATCCGGTAGTGCCCAGTGAAGTTGCTCGGCATTGATCGACTGTGCGTTATCAAGCATCACCGGATCACCCACACATAACTCGGTATCACCCAGCCAGAAACGAGTGCCGCGTTCCAAAGATAGTTCGCTCAGCGACTCATTGGCGGGCCGTTGTGGAGAAATTCGCAGCGTGTTGGATGATTCGCAGGTCAGCAACAGTTGGGATTGATCCACTCGAATGCGCGCATGACGCCGCGCGATCTGCGGGTCTTGCAGCCATAAGGGAGCACAACGCCCTACATCATGAGTGCCTTGAACCAGTAGTAAGCTCGCGCCTGCATCTGGCCCGGAAGCGACAAAGAGCTGCAAGGCCGAAGGCATCTGGTGCTCGCGCGGTAGAACCGGACGCGGAAGGTCTGTTAGCAACAAGTGTGTGCGCGAGCTCAGCTCCGCAGATTCTTCCAAGGCGAGTGGTCCGAGGAACCAGCGCGTTGCACCGAAACTTGCGGTTAAGATCTCGGACAATTGCTGACCATCGAGGGCAGCGGAAACCTGCAGGTGAAACTGGCGCGGCTGTGCAAAAGATCGCGAAACAAGCAACAGCTCATAACGCACCATGATGTTTCCTCCTCAATCGGACCCGCCACTTATGAGTACTTCAGCATCTACTGGTCACAGCGCAACTGGGTGCTTCACCGGATGTGGAGAACGTTGCCTTCGGCTTATCCACATCTCCGCTTGGGTATTGAAAGACAACGATTCTGGGGCTAGGCTCCCATCACATACCCACTTCGCCCAGAACACGAGCAAAAATGGGTGGCACGATGTTGTGCTGGCGCTTCGGTGGCCGGTGTACCTCGATCATTCGGGAATATCTTCATAGTTTCGGCTGAGGACTTGACGTGGACGCCCTATCCATCGTGGAAGACGAAGTACGTGAGCTAGTCCGTCGACGCGGGCTAGACCCCGGCAAGCAACCGGTGCTCATACGCTCTTTGATTGACGATGTCTTGCGCGACTACGACGAACGAGCATTACTCGGCGCAGTGCCTGCCATCGGTCCGTTAGACGAAGCCCGCCGTCAGGTGTATGACAACGTGGCAGGGTTTGGGCAATTACAACCATTGCTCGATGACCCCACCGTCGAGGAATTGTGGATCAACTCGCCTCATCAGATTTTTTGCGCTCGTGGCGGGCAAAGTGAACTCACCCATATTCGGCTTGAAAGTGCTGAAGTGGCAGCGTTGGTTGAACGGATGCTGAAATCCTCAGGACGCAGACTGGATCTTTCTCAGCCCTTCGTGGACTGCCAACTTCCCGATGGCTCTCGGTTACACGTGGTCATTCCAGATATCACCCATGAACATTGGGCGGTGAATATCCGCAAATTTATCGCTCGCGCCAATAAACTCGAAGACCTTGTAGAACTAGGATCACTCAGCGAGGATGCAGCAGCATTTTTAGGTTGGTCGATCGGTGCGGGACTCAACGTGGTGGTTACCGGGCCCACCCAGGCAGGCAAGACGACGATGCTCAACTGTTTGGCGTCCTCCATCGGTTCGCGCGAACGTATCATCACGATTGAAGAAATTTTTGAACTGAACCTTGCCTTGCGCGACGTGGTGAGTATGCAAACACGGCTACCAAATCTGGAAGGTACCGGAGAAATCACGATGCGCCGGTTAGTCAAGGAAGCACTGCGCATGCGGCCCGATCGGATCATCGTCGGGGAGGTACGCGAAGCAGAATCGCTAGACATGCTGATCGCCCTGAACTCGGGAATCGCCGGCCTATGTACTCTCCATGCAAACTCTGCTCGCGACGCAATCACCAAAATTTGTACGCTGCCGCTACTGGCAGGCCCGAATATCACCAGTGATTTCACCGTGCGAACCGTGGCAGCCTGCATTGATCTGGTGGTCCACTGTACTCGCGACCCCAATGGAAAACGCTACGTGCAAGAAATCCTCAGCGTGCGTGGACGCGTTGAAGACGGTCAGTTCGAAACCTCCACGCTGTTCGACTACACCGATGGTGAGCTGAGCCAAGCACCAGGAGCCGATTGGTCACATGACAAATTCGCGCTCGCCGGTATCAACGTCGCACAATTGCTCATGGAGCGGTCATGATCGCTTTGTGCGGTTTACTCGGTGGCTTGGGCGTTGCCCTCGTGGTGGATTGGCTGCTTTTTGACCCCAGTCCGCCAAAGCCCAAACGGCAGTCGCTCATTCGACTATCGCTATTGCGCGCAGGCATCGTGAATCTCAGCCCCGCAAAATTTGTGGCTATCTGTGCCGCCAGCGGAATAGTTTTTGTGCTGATCACGCTGGCCTTGACCGGTTCATGGTTATTTGCCTCCGTATTTTTGCTCTTTGGCTTCTGGGCGCCGTGGGTTTATCTGCGTCATCAAGCCGCTAAACGTCAGGCTGCATTGCACGAGCAATGGCCCGAGGTGGTCGATCATCTGCGAAGCGCGATCCGAGCCGGACTGTCATTGCCAGAGTCCCTAAGCCAGCTCTCTAGTATGGGGCCGGAACTGCTGCGTCCTGCTTTTAGCGACTTTGCACTGGATTACCGGGCCACCTCAAACTTTTCGTTGGCGCTCGAACAACTCGGTGACCGGCTCGCAGATCCGGTTTCCGACAAGATCCTCGCAACACTACGCATTACCCGGGAGGTTGGTGGCACCGATCTTGGCCAGACGCTGAGTACACTTGCCGCGTTTTTGCGTGATGACGTTCGTACCCGTGGAGAACTTGCAGCCCGCCAGTCGTGGATTGTTTCCGCGGCCAGATTGGCCGTGGCGGCCCCGTGGATTATGTTGCTCGTCTTAGGCACTCAAGAAGCTGCAAAAAATGCCTATCTGACCCCCGGCGGGGTAGTAGTGCTGGCCGCCGGGCTGGTGATTTCACTGTTGTGTTACCGAGTGATGCTGCGCCTAGGCAACTTACCTGTAGAAGAGCGGGTACTGGCATGAACTCGCTAGTCCCGTGGGCAGTGCTCTGCGGTTTTGGTCTAGGCCTGGGATTGTGGATGATCGTGGTGAACCTTCCAGCGTGGCGCCCGCTGTCCTTTGCCGAAAGAGTCGCCCCGCACATCCGGGTTGGAACACGTTCCTCGCGGATGCTCGAAGATTCTTGGCGCGCAGAATCGCGCAGTCCGGCCTTGGTGCAATTTGCGGCCCCGGTCCTCCAACAGATCAAACGCTTGGCCAGTTTGCACAACCCCGGCACCGAGACTGTCCGCAATCGCCTGCGCGCAGCCGGACTTAAGATGAATGTGGTGGACTACCGTTCCCAAGAGATCATTTGCGCGCTGCTGGGACTGCTGGTTGGTGCTGCACTGATGGCACTGTTCGCGCTGGGGCGTCCGACAAACTTCGCGTTCGCGCTCATCGTGGTCCTTGGCTGTGGGATCTTCGGATTTCTTGCGCGAGGATGGTGGCTGAACGAACAAATACAACGTCGCGCACGCAGAGTCTTGACCCAATTTCCGACGGTCGCCGAGGTTCTGGCACTGACGGTGGGCGCTGGAGAATCAACCACCGGGGCGATCGAACGCATTTCACGCATCTGTCACGGGGTGATCGGCGAGGAATTTACCGAAACATTGAACGACATCCACTCGGGAAATTCCATGATTCAAGCCATGCAGAATATGTCCGATCGAATCCAAGTCGGTGCGATGACGCGCTTTGTTGATGCCATCGTGGTCGCCACCGAACGCGGCACACCACTGGCTCAAGTGCTCCGTGACCAGGCCCAAGATGTCCGTGACGCCTCAAAACGTGAGCTGATGGAAGTTGCCGGCAAACGGGAAATTGGCATGCTCGTGCCCATAGTTTTCGGCGTGCTTCCACTGACTATTGTCTTTGCGGTATTCCCTGGATTGGCCTTATTGGAGATGAGCTATTGACAGCTAAAACACCTTCACAATATCTATACTCCGCAGAAGTTAGGAAGAATTCCGATGTCCAGCATCCACTCTTGGTTCATGATGTTAGCCCTAAGCCTGCTCGAAGCAGGACAGCGATTATGGCGACAGCTCACTACGAAACTGCGTGACGAGCGTGGAGATGTCCCCGGATGGGTGATGATCACGCTTATGTCAGCATTACTTGTTGCAGCGCTGTTGGCCATAGCAGGCCCCCGGCTACAAGACCTGTTCAATCAGGCGATCGATCGAGTATCCGGCCTAGGCTAAGCCGGTGTTCTCAAAATGAATCGGGCTACACATGCCAATGCTCGCCGCTTCTGGAGGCTGGGACCAGAAGAGGCAGGCTCGGCCGTGGCCGAATTTGTCATGATCACTAGTTTGCTGATCGTGATCGCGGTGACCTTGATTCAATTGACGCTTGTGCTTCATGTGCGCAATACCCTCATCGATGCCGCCGCCAACGGAGCGCATTACGGTGCGTTAGCTAACCGTTCACCCGGGGACGCTGCAGGGCGAACCCGCACGCTGATCGCCGAGTCTCTGCACAGTGGGTTTGCCCGTAACGTGCAGGTATCAACTGGCGCTGTGGGGGAGGGGGAATTAGTCTCCGTTACTGTGAGCACCCGTGTCCCACTGATCGGACTGTTACCCAACGGGTGGGACCTAACAGTGCATGGTGATGCGGTGCGCTATGACTAACGCTGGTGAAGCCGAAAAAGGTAGTGCCATCGTCGAATTTATTTTTGCGTCTACGGTTTTGCTGATCCCCATGATTTATCTGATCCTTGCCGCCGGGCAGCTTCAAGCAGGATCATATGCAGTTGTTGGCGCAGCAGACCAAGCTGCCAAGGTTTTTGCGGTGGCAGAAGATCCGATGCAAGCACGTTCACACGCCCATCAAGTCGTTGAGCGAGCGATGAATAATTTTGGATTAGCGGGAGCCACCACAAACATTTCTTGTGACAAAACCTGCCTAAGCCCAGGTAGCGTGGTCACGGTCAAGGTCTCCCTACGGGTTCAGTTACCCTTTATCTCTGAGTATCTTGATGCCTCCGTCTTCACCGTCGATGCGTCGTCGACCCAACGAATTGATCGTTTTGGTTAGCGGAAATCGGTGGGCCAAATTGATCCGCAAGTTTCGTTCCGAGGACGGACAGTCTTTGGTACTTGCGATTGGACTATGCGCGATCACCTTGTTGACAATTTCGGTCGTGCTCGCCGCGAGCGCGGTTAATCTCAAGGCACGCCAGCTCTTATCGGTCGCCGATGGCGCTATCGTCGCGGCAGTAGACGAATTCGAGTTTGTTGGTGATGGAGGCCAACCACGTATTGAATTGAATCATTCACAGGTCCAGGCCGCAGTTCAGCGGTACCTACAAGATGTGGAAGCAGGACAGCGGATTGATAACCTTAGGATCGGGTCCGTCCAAATTCTGCCTGACGGGCAAGGTGCGACGCTCCTGCTCACTGGCTCGGTGCAACCACCAATCATTGGTTGGATCGTGCCGTCGGGCGTGAGCATCCAGGTCAGTTCAACCGCACGCACGGTACTGAGCCGGTAGCGACGTGAACTTAAGCCGTTAGGCTGCATGGCGTAGGCTTAGATAACTATGGCAAAAACTGACTTCCCCGCTGAAATCCGTTCGCTCCGATCCACTTTCTCTGCGATTGAGGACGTGAGCGACGTTGCTCAAATTAAGGCCGACATCGCCGTACTCTCCGAAGAGGCCGGGGTGCCGGACCTATGGGACGACCCGGCCAGCGCGCAGATTGTCACCAGTAAATTGTCGCACCGACAATCGGAACTTGAACGCTTGAACAAGATCCGTACAAGAATCGAAGACCTTGAAGTGCTGGTGGAACTAGCCGAAATGGAAAACGATGACGAGACCCTCGCCGAAGCTGATAAGGAATTAATCTCCATTCGGAAGGCACTCGCCGAGTTGGAGATCGTCACCTTGCTCAATGGTGAATTCGACTCACGTGGTGCCGTCGTAACGATCCGTTCCGGTGCAGGTGGCGTAGACGCGGCAGATTTCGCGGAAATGCTGCTGCGCATGTACTTGCGATGGGCTGAGAAACACGGATATAAAGCCACCGTGATGGATACTTCTTATGCTGAAGAGGCAGGCTTAAAATCCGCGACCTTCGAAATCGATGTTCCTTACGTTTTCGGCACGCTTTCGGTGGAAGCGGGCACCCACCGATTGGTGCGTATTTCACCGTTTGATAATCAAGGGCGTCGTCAAACTTCGTTCGCAGCCGTTGAAGTGGTGCCGTTGATTGAGCAGACCGATACCATCGAGATTCCCGAGTCAGAGTTGCGCGTAGACGTCTTCCGATCCTCGGGACCGGGCGGGCAGAGCGTGAACACCACCGACTCCGCTGTTCGCATGACACACATTCCTACCGGCACTGTCGTGTCGATGCAGAATGAGAAGTCCCAGATTCAAAACCGGGCCGCGGCCTTACGCGTTATGCAGTCACGACTGCTTTTGCTGAAGAAAGAAGCAGAGAGCGCACAGAAGAAGGAATTCGCTGGAGATGTTAAGGCTTCCTGGGGCGATCAGATGCGGTCCTATGTTCTTAACCCGTACCAAATGGTTAAGGACCTGCGCACCGACCACGAAGTTGGTAATACGCAAGCTGTGCTTGATGGAGAAATTGACGACTTCATTAATGCAGGAATTCGATGGCGCGCGGGTAATCGACGTCCCTCCAATTAGGACGTAGAAGCTCTCAAAAAGGCCTGAAAACTGAAAAGTTTTCAGGCCTTTTTTGTGCTAATTTTTATCATAATTTTGTAACATAAAACTTCGATTGAGTGCCTGAATTCGAGTAGGAATAGAGGGTCATATAGGCCCGAAATCTGAGTGCATGCTAGGATGGCAAAGTCGTTGAGTGATCTATACCCTCAAATTTTCGCGAATCATTCCGTGTCAGACACCGCATGAAATAGGCAATTTTCTTGTTGCCGCCCTGCCAGTGACATGACTAATAGCGGTGATTTCGCTCGAAAATTAGATGCATCTTTTGAAGATCGCAAGACGGCAAATGAACGAACATGAACCTTTAAGTAATCATGGATTTCTGAGTTGAATTTTGCATGGAAATTCGGTTCGTCAATGGAAAAACGCATCTATACGGCGGTGCTGTCCTGAAGAAGGGGCAGCGCTTTGCATGCCGGGAGTGCGATGCGGCCTAGATAAAACGATACGTAACTGAAGTGAAGGAAGTGGTTGATGGGCTTAGAGCTTAGGTACGTCGGCTAAACGAATCCTCGTGGAGTATTCCCCGGGATGAGACGTGCGAACCACGCATCAAAAGTTCCAGGTAAGACCTGGACGATGCCAATTCACAACTACGTCGTTTGAAGGAGGTGGCGTGTGAACAACCCGGAAACGGTCGGTTTCAGCGCCTTGGTCATCATACTTTTACTGGTCCTTTTCTATGGTGGAACATTCTTGGTGTCCACAAAGATCGGCCAGAAAAATGAAAACGCTGACGGTTATATGACCGCTGGCAACAAAATCGGATTCGGAATCTCCGCGGCCAGTATGACCGCGACGTGGATTTGGGCTTCATCAATGTACGCCTCGGCGTCTTCGGGCTATACCTATGGCATCAGTGGACCTATCCACTACGGCCTCTGGGGTGCACTGATGATTCTGTTCATTTACCCATTCGGTAAGAGAATCCGTAAGGTTGCTCCGAAAGCGCACACCCTCGCAGAGGTCATGCACGCGCGACATGGACGTTCCAGCCAGTTAATGCTGGCCGGCTCGAATGTGGTCGGTTCAGTCATCTCATTGATGTCTAACTTCATTGCCGGTGGCGTGCTTATTTCGATGCTCTCCCCATTCAATTTCATCCAGGGCGTGCTGGCGGTAGCCGGTGGCGTATTGCTCTACACCCTTTGGTCGGGATTCCGTGCCTCGGTTTTGACTGACTTCATGCAGGTCATGGCAATGCTCGGCGCGGTAGCAATTATTGTTCCGTTCATTTTCTTCGCAGCGGGGTTCCCTGCAGCCTTCGAAACCGGAGCTGGAAACCTTACCGCCCAACAGTCGAACTTCTTCTCGTCAGACGCGTTTTTGAACCAGGGTGCACCATATATCGCTGCGGTTTTGGCCTACGCGATTGGTAATCAGACCATCGCTCAGCGTCTCTTTGCGGTTCGTGAAGACCTAATTAAGCCAACCTTCATCACCGCCACCATTGGCTATGGTGCCATGGTGATCGGTGTAGGTATGCTCGGCGTACTTGCCTTGTACCTCGGTTTTGAACCCACGGGCGGGGACCAGAACAACATCATCCCTGAGATGGCCATGAGTTATCTGCCGGGAATCCTGTTGGCGTTGTTCTTCATCATGATCATTGGTGCGCTTTCCTCCACCGCTGACTCGGATCTTGCGGCGCTGTCTTCCATCATGATGGCCGATGTTTACGGCCAGAACGTTGCGGGCAAGAAGAAAGCTAATCCAAAGACGATGCTGTTGGTCGGACGTATGACCATGATCGTCGCAACCGTGGTTGCCGTCTGTTTGGCCAGTTTGCAATTAAACATATTGGATCTTTTGGTCTTCGTAGGTGCGCTATGGGGGGCCTTGGTTTTCCCAGTGCTCGCCAGCTTCTACTGGAAAAAGGTTACGAACAAGGCATTCACAACTGCAGTCTTGGTAGCTCTCGTTGTATTCATTCCGGTGCGTTTCGAGCTGATCCCTATGACCGGTTTTACCGCGGTAATCATCGAGCTGTTGGCAATTCTTGGTATAGGAATCGTTTTGGGCCTGATGTCATTCGGATTCTTCGGGCTTCGTGTTGCAATTATCGTTGGCACAATGGCCACGCTGGTAGCTGCACCGTTCTGCTTCGGATTCCTGCGTGACTACACGACGCTATCGGCATCACTTGTCGCCTATTCAATCAGTACATTGATCTGTTACTTCATGTCGTTCCGTTCAAAGATGGACTTTGACTTCTCGGTCATCGCAGAACGAGCCGGAGATTTTGACCCCGTTGAAGAAATTGTCGTCAGTGCGACTAAGGGTGCCGCTCGTAGCAACGATTCGAACAACTCCGAAAGGAATGAATAATGTTAGCCCTGACCATTTATGTACTAGCCTGGCCCGTCGTTGTCGCGGGAGTTGCCTTCTTTATTGCCAGGGCGTTCATTTCCGAAGCGCGGGAAGCCAAACGCAACGGTGAGCCACTGATTTAAGCCATGAATTGTACGGTAAGCATCGGTTTGCGCCGGTGCTTACCGTTCAATTTTTAGACCTTGGTATTGGCTTGCGTCCGCGGAAAAGATAGTCGGACGGCAGGAGCTTTTGCTGGTGTGCTAAAGGTCACCGAGGGATCTTGCGGTAGTCAAAATCTTGCAAGTCAATGCGTTACCTTGCGCAACGTCGAGTCTGTATAAACGGCATGAATGTGGCAACACACCACACTATCGGCGCCTGTTGTACATGTTGCCCCTATAAGGTTTGGAAGACTGGCGCATCAAAAAACGTTCGATCTCGACCTGAGTTTCCGTGGGTCGCGCCCCGACGGCAACTAGCGATTGAAGACATGATTAAATTCGAAAATGTCTCGATGGTTTACGAGCCAAAGCAACGAAATGCTGCTTTGAACGACGTAAACATCGAGGTAAACCGTGGCGAGTTCGCCTTCTTAGTCGGAGAATCTGGCTCTGGAAAGTCTACTTTTCTAAGCTTGATCCTGCGCGAAAAGCGCGCCACAAATGGAGCGGTCTACGTCGCAGGGCAAAACCTGAACCGTATACCGAGCCGACGTGTGCCAAAACTGCGTCGCGATATTGGTTTCGTGTTCCAGGATTTCCGTCTCCTTCGTGAACGTACCGTGTTCGATAACGTTGCTTTTGCAATGGAAGTTATTGGTGCCTCACGCGCACAGATTCGCGATCGTGTGCCTGACGCGCTGCGTATGGTGGGCTTGGAAGATAAAGCCCGCCGTAAGCCCACCGAACTTTCCGGTGGAGAGCAGCAACGCGTCGGCATTGCCCGAGCGATCGTTAACAAGCCTTCGATCCTGCTGGCCGATGAACCGACCGGTAACCTCGACCGTAAGAACAGCGTCGAGGTAATGAATGTGCTCGATCGCATTAACCAAAACGGCACCACCGTGCTGATGGCCACTCACGCTCACGAACTCGTCAGCGAGTTCCGCCACCGAGTCATTGAATTGAGCAAAGGCAGCGTTGTGCGCGACGAAGCTGATGGTCAGTACACCGCAATGACGACCGTGATCAATCAGGACGGTTCACGTGAGCTCCTAACTGGTGAGGCCGCCATGGAAGCATCTAGTGAAGCTGCAATGAATGAAGAGAAGGACGAGCGCCAGTGAGATTAGGATTTATTCTCCGCGAGGCTGCGAAGGGCCTTCGTCAAAACATCATCATGGTCGTATCCGTGGTTTTGGTGACCTTCGTATCGCTGACCTTTGTTGGTGCTTCGGCACTATTGCAACTACAGATCAACCAGATGAAGGGCTACTGGTATGACCGCATGGAAGTTGCGGTCTTTCTCTGTGACGACAACACCGCTGCGCCAAACTGCGCGGGTGAAGGCGTCACCGACGAGCAACGCACAAGCATCAAGCAACTGCTCGAATCAGATGAGATGGCTCCATACATCAAGGAATTCGCGTATGAGTCAAAAGCCGATGCACTCAAAAACTTTAAGGAACAGTACAAGAATTCTTCCTTGGTTGATCAGGTTACCGAAGATCAGCTACCAGAATCGTTCCGTATCGGTCTAGTAGACCCCGAGAAGTATCCCGTTATCAATGAAGCTTTTTCGACCGTAGCGGGCGTTGATTCGGTCGTGGACCAACGCGAACTCTTGGAGAAGGTCTTCCAGCTAGTGCGAGTGGCCTCCGCCGCCGCAGCTGTGGTGGCAATTGTGATGATTGCCTGTGCCGTGTTGCTGACAGGCACAACTATTCAACTCTCGGCCATGCATCGACGGCTAGAAACCACCATCATGAGACTAGTTGGGGCATCAAAAACGACTATTCAGTTGCCATTTATCATCGAGGGTGTGATCGCATCCATTATCGGTGGTGTCCTTGCATCAGGCACACTGTGGTTGTTAGTTAAGTTCCTAGTTCAAGACAAATTGGCGAGCGAAAATGTTGGCGTGGCCTTCATTTCAACCAATGAAGTTCTCTTAGTTGCACCCGGGCTCTTGATTATTGGTATCGTTTTGGCCACAATTTCTTCAGTGGTAACGTTGAAGCGTTACCTGAAGGTATAGCCAATCGTTATCTTGAGTGTTCGGTTATGCCTGAAGCACGAAAATCTTTAAGGAGCAGTATGCTATCCAACGCCGTGCGACGTAAGTTCCTGCGCGCCACCATTGGTGGAGCCCTAGCATTGTCACTTACCTTGCCTGCGGGGATTGTTATTGCCGATGAACTCGATGACCGTAAGGTTGACGTCGAGAAAAACATCGACAATTTGGAACAGGACATGGAAGTTCTTGATTCGGATATTGTTGCCACAGATAAGAAACTTCGGGCCCAACAAGCTCAGGTTCCAGCTGCCGAGGCAGCTCTCGCAGATGCCCAAAGCCGTGTCTCCAATGCACAAGCTACTGTCGCGGATCTAACGAACCGGCTGATCAGCGCTCAAGCCACGAGGGACAAGGTTGCTAAGGCAATCGAAGAGAACGCCGCCAAGATTGCAGAAGCGGAAAACACCATGGCGCAGATCGCCTCCGAAGCGTATAAGCGCGGAGGGGTGTCCAGTGGGTTAGACATGATCTTGAATATGGATTCGGCGACCGCAATGGCTGATGGCTTAGACATGGCTAACCGTGCCATGGATTCACAGAACGCCGCATATAACGATCTAGCTCAAGAAAAAGCCACCGACGAGAGCAACAAACTGCGTTTGGTTGCTGTCGAGGATGAAATCTCTTCGCTCAAGGGCCAGGCTGAAGAAGCTTTAGCTCAAGAGCAAAGCGCCCGTGATGCGGCCCAGTCTGCCAAAGATGAGTTGAATGCCTTGGTTGCAAGCACCGAATCTCTTAGCGCCGAATTGGAAGCAAAAAAGCCGCAGATTCAAGCGAAGCTAAAAGTTCAAGAGCAGGAATCTGCTTCGATCAACCAGCAGATCAAAGAACGCCAAGAACGCCTGATCAAAGAAGCCGCTGAACGTAAGCGTAAGGCAGAGGAGAAGGCCCGTAAGGAAGCCGAAGCGGAGCGTCAGCGCGTCGCCAAGGAAAAAGCCGCCTACGAAGCCGAGCAGGAGCGTCAGGCAGCGGAAGCCAAGCGCAAGCAGAAGACTTACAAGAAAAAGCAGTACGTGGCTCCTAAAGCGAAGCCAAAGACCGAAACATACTCGGAACCAAGCAGCTGGGGCTTGGTCAAGCCCACGAGCAGCGCGCGAATTACCTCCAGCTTTGGATGGCGTCCAACTCCTGCAGGAACGATTGACTACTCGGGACAGGGCGGCTACGTCCACGCAGGTGTCGACTGGGGCTTCGGCGGCCAGTGTGGCTCACCGATTCGTGCGGCTGCCAGCGGAGAAATTTGGTTCGCCGGCTGGGGCGGTTCCTCAGGTAACAAGGTGACCGTGTCGCACGGCGTCGTAAAAGGCAAGGCACTAGCAACCAATTACCACCACATGTCACGCATCGCTGTGAGCAATGGCCAGCACGTAAAACAGGGCCAGGTCATCGGGTATGTGGGCACCACCGGTAACTCCACTGGCTGCCACCTTCACTTCGAAACGATCATCAACGGTTCGCATGTGAATCCATTGGGACTGCTCTAACGCTAGACTTGGTAGTTGTGCGCGGGAATCCGCCCGCGACATGCAAGGAGTGTCATGGCTAAGAAGAACCAAGAAGATCGCATTATCGCGAGCAACCGCAAGGCGCGCCACGATTTTGAGATTCTAGATACCTTCGAAGCGGGCATGGTGCTGACTGGGACCGAAGTTAAGTCGCTACGTGAAGGTAAGGCTTCGTTAGTGGATGGCTTTGGTCAGTTCTACCGCAATGAACTGTTCATTGAGAATTGCTACATCCCGGAGTACCTGAACGGTTCGTGGACCAACCACACCGCTCGTCGTCGTCGTAAATTATTGCTGCACCGTGCAGAGCTGCTGAAAATTGAACGTAAGATCTCCGAAGCGGGCCTGACTATTGTTCCGCTGAAGATTTACTTCAAGTCAGGTCGCGTAAAAATTGAAATCGGTGTCGCTCGCGGTAAGCGTGAGTATGACAAGCGTCAGACGTTGCGCGAGCAGCAGGATAACCGTGAGGCACTGCGTGCCATGCGTGAACGTAATCGCGGACAAGCCTAGGCGTGGCGTGAATCTCGTTGGGTTAGCAGAGCAGATTGCGCTATGATTATTTAACACGCCTTTTGGTGTGGTTGTACCCGGGAAACCGGGACTGACAACAAAATACGGGGATGATCGGTTTCGACGGTGTGAGTCGCGACAGATGAAGCGGGCCGAGGATGCAAAGTTATCTCGTAAACGCTCTTTGCAAAACAATAAGTGCCGAATCAAAGCGCACTGACTTCGCTCTCGCTGCCTAAGCAGCCAGACAGTCCGTTAGCCAGGGGATGCTATCGCCCCTGATCCTAACGTCATTTAGGTAGCCCCTGTGTTCGGCGGACGTTACCGCTACCGAACACATACTTAGGTAACTGTGCCTGGATCAACCACATGTTTGCGTGATGGTTGGGGCAGAGAAATTCCGCAGCAAACTGCGCCCGGAGAAGACCTGGCAACACCACATCGGACGGGAGTTCAATTCTCCCCATCTCCACGTATTTGAACCCTCGAGATCCTTATGATCTCGGGGGTTCTGTCGTTAACCTATGTGCGGTATACGACCTATTGCCCAGTGAGTGATCTTCAGTTTCTGATAAAGATTCGCTAGGTCCTTCGTGGCGTTAGCGAATGGCAGACACTTGGGACATGGGGATTCTGCTTGAATTAGTCGTCTGCTCAATCCTTTGGGACTTGGGGCTTACCTGAAGTGAGTACGTGAGCGTGATCCGGTTGCCTCTGCCCGAACGGACTTCAGATGTTGAACGCAGGGGAGCGCTACCGAGGTTGCAGAGACAGCGGTTCGTTGGTAATTCCGGTTCTTAGCTGGGTTCTCATTGGCGCGTGGTGCGTACCTCGGGCCGAAGTGTCAAGGCCGGGCATGGACGGCCTAGGGCAGATCTTGGCGCGTAGATAGATGATGGCCACACTAGGTAACACGGTGCCTTGCGCGCGAGTCATGTCGCGAGGTCGCTGTTTACCACATAGACTGGAATTGAACGGCTAAGCAGACGGCCAGATTGCTGAAACGGAGTGAGATCAGAAACGATGGGTAAAAACGGTTCCCAGCGGGTATCACCGGCTATTTCGGCTATCTATGCTGTGATCGCATTCCTCCTCGAAGTTGGTCTGATTTTCGCGGCAGCGTTGGCCGCCATCGCCTTCGTGCCATGGCCAACTATCCCGTCGATCCTCGTGGTGGTAGTGCCGCTACTAATTATTTGGGCACTCTTCTTCTCACCTAAAGCCAAGTTCCGTCTGCGTCTTCGTATTAGGTTGACGCTACTGCACCTGATCTACCTCGTCGGTGCCTACGTGTTGTGGCTGAGCGTTGATCACTCATTTACCGATCAGTCCCAGATCTGGGCGATCGCGATGCTTGCTCTGACGGGTATAAGCGCCATCCTGGTTCTAGCCACGGGCGGATACGTGGTGCCACACGACCGAGAAAAGAGAACTCCGCAGTCGCCAGGCCAGTCTAAGGATGCGACACGCAATGCACCTCGCGGACGCCGCGCGGCACGCTAAAAAACTTAAAGTAAACATTATGGGTACGGCCAATTGGTCGTACCCATAATTTTCCCACGTTGGACTATCTAGTCATCAGCCAACCCAGTGCACCAGCGCCGCCGGCAATCACGAAGGTGGAGCATAGATACACGATTGCGCGGGCCTTGTTGACCTCATAAATCAGGCGGAACCCGACAAATAGGGTACTGGCGGTAGTCAGTGAGCCACAGACCCCAGAGGCCAGCAGCCAGAGCCGATCGGCTGCAGGTATGGTGTGCACAAAGTTTTCGTGCGTGAGATCCAACTGGTGGCTGCGTGCGTAACCGAGCACCACGCCTAACGCAAAGCTACCGAGAATGTTCGCAAGCAGGATTCCGCGCGGCCAGCCAGCGAACAGGCCCTGCGCCAAATCGTGTGTTGCAGGAAGCGAACGGTCCAAGAGGTAACGAATCATCGCGCCGATTGCGCCAGCGAGCAACAGCAGCCAGATCACGACAGCTCCTGCGGGCGAGCTAGGTGTCGGTCCAGCAACGTGTGCGTCAAGAAGACGGCAGCTAGACAGAGCACCACGCTGAGTAAGAGGTAGCCGATGTATCCGGCAGCGCTCAAACTAGTAAATAACAGCAGTACCGTCGAAAGGGTGGTGAAGGAACCACAAAAACCGGTGCCCGCAAAAAGCTGCAGCAGCGGTGCCAGCGGCCTGTGCGCAGCATAGGCGCTCAACGCAGCCAAAGCGACGCAACCAAGGACGTTGACGATCAAGGTTGAGGCGGCCCAGACGTTGGCCGGGGTGAGCATGTCAATGGCTACTCGGGCCAGCGCGCCCAAGGCTCCGCCGAGTGCCACCGCCAGGAATTTAGCGAGCTGAGCTCGATCGATCATGGAGCGCAGACCCAGACCAGCGAGGCTTCGATGTAGTTCAGCTGGTGTGGAAGCTCGATCATTGCCCCGGGCACGATTCCTAACTTCTTGGCGCGACGCAGAAACTCTGGGTCTTCGTCGCTCACGCGACACACGATCGCCTGCGCGCCGTGGAACCGATCGAGGCGCTGCGCATCGCGGGTAGCTAGCACCCCCGCGGCCGAGGGGATCGAGTCGCCATGCGGATCGACCTCGGGGTGTCCCAGCCGGGCGTGTAAGGCATCGATGAATCTGTCGGTGACGGTGTGTTCAAGCGCCTCAGCCTCATCATGCACCTCGTCCCAGTCATATCCGAGTTCATCGCGCAGGAAGGTTTCTAAAATCCGGTGTCGGCGCACCATGCGCAGCGCCTCGCGTCGCCCGATGTCGCTCAACGAGATGGCGCCACGCGGAACATGATCGACCAGACCTTTAACCGCAAGCTTTTGCACCATCGAGGTGGCCGAGGCGGGGGAGAGCCCCAGCTGATCGGCTAACGCTCCGGTGCCCACTGGCTCATCTTCCCATTCGGTGAGCAGGTAGAGCGCCTTGAGGTAGTCTTCCTCGCTGGTGGTCAGCTTGTGCGGGTGCAGGCCGGGCATGGTTAACCGCGGTTCAGGTAGGGCAGGATCAGCGGGTGTAGCGCGCCATTGCTGGCCAGCGCATTACCGCCGTGGCAGCCTTCGACGCCCGCGATCGAGGTGAAAGTTCCGCCGGCTTCACGAACCAGTGGGACCAGCGCAGCCATGTCGTAGAGTTCTAGTTCCGGTTCGAAGGCCGCGTCTACCGCGCCCTCGGCGAGCAGTGCGTAGGAGAAGAAGTCTCCGTAGCCGCGGGTGCGCCAGGCCTGATCGAGCAGTTCGAGCAGATCATCGAGCTTGCCCAGCGCCTTCCAGCCGTTGAGTGAAGCGTAGGACAGCGAAGCATCAGCCAGTTCGGTGACCTGTGAAACGTGCAGTCTGCGTGGGGCATCGAGCCCTGGTTCGCTGACATACGCGCCTAACGACGTGGCGGCGTGCCAGCGCCGGGACAGCGCCGGTGCCGAGACCACACCCACTACCGGTTCATCGTCGATGACCAGCGCGATCAGTGTCGCCCAGACCGGTACGTGGCGCACAAAGTTTTTTGTTCCGTCGATCGGGTCGATCACCCAGCGCCGCGATCCACTGCCGTGCACCCCAAATTCTTCGCCAAGCACCGAGTCCTCCGGGCGATGTTCGGCGAGCATCGCTAGGATCAGCTCTTCTGCCCCGCGGTCAGCATCGGTGACCGGGGTCATGTCGGGTTTGGTATCCACGCGCAGGTCGTTGGCTCCGTAGCGGGCCAGGGTCAGTTCATCGACCCGCTGCGCCATCATCAGGGCGAAGTCGAGGTCCTGTTGCAAGGTGTATTCGGCCATGGGGTAGTGGCGCTAGAGTGCGCCCAGCTCCTTTTCGTGCGAGAGGTCTTCGGTGGTGATCAGTCGGCGGTACGAGGCGAGCCTGGAGGCTGCGGCCGGTGGAGTCTCGGGGTCTTGCACCCAGGCTTCCAACGCGCAGCCAGCGGCGTTGGCCTGATGGTTGCAACCGCGTGGGCAGCCGGTCGCGATCTGCGCCAGCTCGCCGAAGGCGCCCAGAATATTATCCGGGTCAACCAGCCCGAGCCCGAAGGAACGGATACCCGGGGTGTCGATCAGCCAGCCGCCGGGTGCTTCGCCCAGGCGCAAGGCCAGCGCGCTGGAGGAGGTGTGCCGGCCGCGGCCGGTTACCGAGTTCACCTGTCCGGTGGCTCTGGTGGAGCCGGTGAGCGCATTAACCAGCGTGGATTTACCCACCCCGGAGTGCCCGATGACTACCGAAACACCACCGGCCAAGAGTTCTTCGAGCTCATCTAATGCGCCGACGGCTAGGCGCGCGCTGGAGCCGTCGGCACCGCGCGCATCCACGCCGGTGGCTTCCGAGTCGGTGGTCCGCGAGATCACCACTTCCAGCGGCAACCCCTCATAGTGTTTCAAAAATTCGGCCGGGTCTTTCACATCGGCCTTGGTCACGCACAGTACCGGGGAAATGCCCGCATCGTAGGCGGCCACCAGCGCGCGATCCACAAAGCCGGTGCGTGGTTCGGGGTTCGCGGCGGCGACCACGATCACCAATTTGTCCACGTTGGCCACCACCACCCGCTCGGTCGCGTCGGTGTCGTCGGCGCTGCGCCGCAGCAGTGTGCTGCGTTCCTGAATGCGCACTAGTCGCGCCAGCGTGTCGGGCTTGCCGCTGGTGTCACCCACCAGCGCTACCAGATCCCCGGGCACGATCGCCTGGCGGCGCAGTTCGCGGGCACGGGCGGCGATAACGATGCGCTCTTGGGCGGTATCCTCATCCAGAATTGCGGTGTAGCGTCCGCGGTCCACGGTAATAATGCGCCCGATCACTGCCTTGTCGTAGGCGGGACGGTCCTTGGTGCGCGGACGGGTGCCCTTCTTGTTCGGGCGTACCCGCACCGATGATTCGTCGTAGTCGCTATAACGCATTAGCCTGCCTGGCTTGAGGTGCTTGAGGTGCTTGAGGTGCTTGAGGTGTTAGCGGTCCGGGCCATCTGCTCCCACAGTGCGGGAAAATCGGGCATGGTTTTGGCGGTAGTCGCAATATTTTCCACCCGCACCCCGTCGATGGCGAGGCCCAATAGCGCTCCCGCGGTCGCCATCCGGTGATCTTCATAGCTGTGCAGATCCGCGGCCTGCAAGACCCCGGGGTCAATCTGTAGCCCGTCGTCGGTGGCGCGCACGCTGGCACCGACCTTGCTCAGTTCGGTTTCTAGCGCCGCCAGCCGGTCGGTCTCATGTCCGCGCAGGTGCCCGATGCCGCGCAGCGTGCTCGGCGAATCGGCCAGCACGCACAGGGCCGCCAGTGTCGGGGCGAGTTCCGAGGCATCGGAATAATCGATCCCGCGAATGGTGCCGGTACCCGTTACGGTGAGCACCCCGTCCTCGTCCAAGGACACGTGAGCGCCCATGGCTGAAAGGATTTGTACCCATTTACCGCCGACCTGGGTGGTCTGCGCGGGCCAGAACGGTACCCGCACGGTGCCCTGCGAGGCGAGCGCGGCAGCCAAAAACGGTCCGGCATTAGAAAGGTCTGGTTCGACGGTGACGGTGAAGCCGTCCAATCGGCCCGGTGCGATCTTCCAGCCGCGGCCGTCGGCGTCCGTAGCCACCTGCACACCGAGTTCGCGCAGCGTCGCCACGGTCATCACAATGTGGTCGGGGCTCGCGATATGCCCGGGCGCCGCACGCAGGTGCAAACCGCCCGGCAGCGCATGGCCGATGAGCAGCATCGCAGAAATGAACTGCGAACTGGCCGACGCATCGATGCTTACGGTATCGCGCACGCTCACCGAGCTCGCATCGAGCGTAAAGGGCATTAGCCCTGGCTGATCAGCAAAGCTAAACTCCACCCCGAGCTCCGCCAGGGCATCAAGCACCGGGGCCATCGGACGTGCCCGAGCGGCCTCATCACCGTCAAAGTGCACACGTGCCCCGGTGACCGCAGCCAGCGCCGGCACAAAACGCATCACGGTTCCGGCTAGCCCGCAGTCGACGTGCAAGGTCTGTGCCCTGGCCGCGCTGCGCGCTTGCGCATCGGCGGGGCGCAGCACCACGGTGGTTGACCCATCATCCTGAGTCTCACGGCTGATCTGCACGCCAAAGGCTTGCAGGGCACGCAGCATCAGCTCGGTGTCGCGACTAATCAGCGTGTTGTGGATCGTGGAGGGCGTGTCGGCCAGCGCGGCCAACAGCAGATACCGGTTGGTCAGCGATTTTGAGGCCGGCACGTGCACCGTCGCATCCAGCGCACCGGAGGCAAAAGGTGCCTCCCACCAGTTCAGTTCGCATCCATGAGCGCTCACAGAGATAATCGCACTTCCCGTCTAAATCGGCCGTTGAACTCTTTGCCTAATTCTAGCCGAGAGCGCGCCGGGAATAACCGTCAGCAGTCGGCGGTTGAAATATGTGTGACGACGATGGAACAGACACAGACACAGACACAGACACCATGCAAGGCTCGGCCCGGTGTGAGCCGCGCCCTGTCCACTAGCCGGGTCAAGCGCGTAGACTCGTCGGTGATGACTGATAACACCGTGGACACGGACTTGCCCGATGTGAGCAAGGAGACCGAGGACGAACGTCGTGCGCGTTTTGAGCACGACGCACTCGGTTATGTCGACCAGCTGTACTCGGCGGCGTTGCGCATGGCGCGTAACCCGGCCGACGCCGAAGATCTGGTGCAGGAGGCCTTCACGAAGGCCTACTCGGCATTCCACCAGTACAAGCCCGGGACTAACCTGAAGGCTTGGCTGTACCGAATTCTGACCAACACCTACATCAACCTGTATCGCAAGCGCCAACGCGAACCGCTGCGCACCTCGACGGACACCATCGAGGATTGGCAGATGGCCGCGGCGATGGAACATAGTCCCACCGGGTTGCGCTCCGCGGAAGTCCAGGCGCTTGATCACCTGCCAGATTCCGATGTGAAGGCTGCCTTGCAGTCTATCGGTGAGGATTTCAGGCTCGCGGTTTACTTCGTGGACGTCGAGGGTTTCAGCTACAAGGAAGCCGCCGAAATTTTAGGGGTGCCGATCGGAACCGTGATGTCACGGTTGCACCGCGGACGTAAGTCGTTGCGCGAACTACTGGCCGATTACGCCGCAGACCGTGGCATCAAAGCCGCCGGGCCGGGCACCAAGGCCACAGCGAAGAAAGCGGAGAAGTAGCGATGGACTGTAACTCATTGGGGGACTGCGCCGATGACCGCATGGTACGCATTTATGAGTACCTCGACGGCGCGTTGACGCTGGGCGACCTAAAAGATGTTAAAGCACATCTTGATCACTGCCCGGAATGCACCGAGCAGTACGATCTGGAGTGCATCATTCGATCGGTGGTGCGCCGTAGCTGCCAGGAGGCTGCCCCGCAGCAGCTGAAGATGAATATTATTACGCGCATCTCGCAGATCCGCACCGAATCCGGGCACTAAGCCACGCGTTCAAAGACCCAAAAAGAAAACCCCGTATCCTTCGAAACTACTTCGAATGGTACGGGGTTCTTTGTGCTCAAATCGCTTAGCTGTTTGGGCGCTTGCCGTGGTTGGCACCGCCACGCTTACGATCTTTACGCTTACGTGAACGCTTCGACATGGTGACTCCTTTGCGGGATCAATAATTGCCTTCCCGAATGCTCGGGCCGGCTAATAGTCTTTCATACCTTGGCACCATTGCCTAACCGGTGCGCCGGTGGTGAGTCGACGATTCTAAGGCTCTAGCTGGCGTCTGGTTCGGGCAGATCCAACCAGGAATACCAGCCGCGGTGCAGCACCAGCCAGGCCATCAAACCATAACCGGCCTGACCCGGCACGCCGCCGGAAGCGGTCAGGTCACTGCGCCACTGCGAGTGGGCGCGCAGCGGAGTGAAGGTGTCGATGTAATGGTGGTTGCGCCGCAGCGCCACATCAGAGTAGACCCGGTTCAGTTCGGCGACGCGCTCATTGCGTGCGTCATCTAACCCCGGAGCCGGACCCACCAACAGTGCTTTAATGCTCATCTGCGAGGCCGAATCGAGGATATTGGCCAGATTTAAGCGGCTGCGCGCAGTGGTCAGTCCCAAGTCCACGTCACGATCGGAGAGGGCAATGACCAGACGGTTCTCGACCTGATCGCCAAAGCGCCGGGAGGCTTCGCCCATCCAGCGTTCGGCTAGTGCTTCGGAACCTTCTGCCGGCGCGGCGAGCACGAAAGACTGTAAACGTAGAGCGGGGTCTTGGGTTCGAGCCATCACTCGGCCGAACCAGCCCAGTGCGCGCGGGTCGCCGTGTCCTGCAAGTAACTCATCGCCGATGGCGGTGATGCGGATGGTGCGAAATTCCAACTTGGCGACCTTTCGTTGGTAAAACTAAATCTTCGTCAACCTTAGCAGTGTCCAGTTGCCAGATCGGGGAGGTAAGAGCGGGTTAAAGACCACAGCCGGCGGACCTGACTCCGTGGTGAGAGGATCAGGTTCGCCGGCTGTAGTTTACGCAGAGACGAGCGTGTCGCTTAGCGTGCGAACGCGGCCTTGAGCAGCACCGCAGCTTCGGCTTCGTGACGCTTCGCGTTACCCGCGGAGGTCGCAGCCGAGGCCGGACGCGATACGAGGTTAACCTTCGCATCGAGCTCAGGGGCCACATACAGACCGAAGAACGGCCATGGGCCCTGGTTCGCAGGTTCGTCCTGAACCCACGAAACACTGGCGTTCGGGTATTTGGCCAGCTCGTCGGCAATCTGCTTCACAGGTGCCGGGTAGAGCTGCTCAACACGCACGATCGCGACCTTCTCGTCCTGCGCCTTGGTGCGCGCAGCGATCAGGTCGTAATACAGGCGACCGGAAACCAGCAGCACCTTTTCGACGGCATCCTTGTTGGTGATCGTCGAATCGCCGATGACCTCCTGGAAACCACCGGTGGTGAAGTCCTCCACCTGAGTTGCCGCGGCCTTCAAACGAAGCAGCTGCTTCGGGGTGAAAACGATCAGCGGCTTGCGTGGACGGGCGTAAGCCTGGCGACGCAGCAGGTGGAAGTGGTTTGCACCGTTGGAAGGCTGAGCGACAACCATGTTGTTCTCCGCGCACATCTGCAAGAAGCGTTCGATGCGTGCCGAGGAGTGGTCTGGACCCTGACCCTCGTAGCCGTGCGGCAAAAGCATAACCAGCGAGGAGGACTGGGACCACTTCTGCTCGGCCGAGGAGATGAACTCGTCGATCACGGTCTGCGCGCCGTTGACGAAGTCACCGAACTGCGCTTCCCACAAGACCAGTGCATCTGGGCGTTCCACCGAGTAACCGTATTCGAAGCCTAGGGCCGCGTATTCGGAGAGCAGCGAGTCGTAGATCCACAGTGGGGCTTGGTCATCGGACAGGTGGTGCAGCGGGTACCACTCGTTGTCGTTCTCCCGGTCGTGGAAGACCGAGTGACGCTGTACGAAGGTGCCGCGGCGTGAGTCCTGGCCTGCCAGACGTACCGGCACACCTTCCATGGACAGCGATCCCAGCGCAGCCAGCTCGGCGAAGCCCCAGTCAATGCCGCCTTCGCGGGACATCTTCTCGCGGCGCTCCAGCAAGGCCTTGAGCTTGGTGTGCATGGTGAAGTCCTCTGGCACGGCCAGGTGGGCTGCGCCGATCTTCGCCAGCGTGGACTCGGTGATCGCCGAACCGCGGGCGCCGTCGACGGTGTTCTCGTCGGCGGCCTGAGCGAAAGGCTTCTCCAGGTCGTTGATGGTCGATCCCGGGGTGATGATCGGGATCGGCGAGGTCTGTGCGGCGTGAGTTTCGGAGAAGATCCGTTCCAGGTTCCCCTTGTACTCGGCCAACACGTTCTCGGCTTCCTCCGCGGTGATATCCCCGCGACCCACCAGGGCCTCGGTGTATAGCTTGCGGGTGGAGCGCTTCGCCTCGATCAGGTTGTACATGATCGGCTGGGTCATCGACGGATCGTCGCCCTCGTTGTGGCCGCGGCGGCGGTAGCAGATGAGGTCGATGACCACGTCCTTGCCGAACTTCTGGCGGTACTCGAAGGCCAGCTGGCCTACGTGTACGACGGCCTCCGGGTCATCCCCGTTGACGTGGAAGATTGGAGCCTGCACGGTGCGTGCCACATCGGTGGCGTACACGGAAGAGCGCGAAGAACTTGGAGCGGTGGTGAAACCGATCTGGTTGTTCACGATCACGTGCACGGTGCCGCCGGTCTTGTAACCTGGCAGCTGGCTCATCGCCAGAACCTCGGAAACTACGCCCTGGCCGGCGAATGCTGCGTCGCCGTGCACCAGAATTGGCAGCACGTTGTTCTTCGAATCCATGCGGTCTAGCTTCGCGCGGGTGATGCCCTCGAGCACCGGATCCACGGCTTCTAGGTGAGATGGGTTCGCAGCCAGGTAGACCTTGGTCTGGTTGCCGGCATCCGAGGTGTAGGAACCCTCGGTGCCCAGGTGGTACTTCACGTCGCCCGAACCCTGGACCGAGCCCGGAGTTGCGGTGCCCTCAAATTCGCGGAACACCTGTGCGTAGGTCTTGCCGGCGATGTTTGTCAGCACGTTCAAGCGGCCGCGGTGCGCCATACCGATGGCGACCTCGTCCAGTTGCTCGTCGGCGGCGTCGGAAATGATCGCGTCCAACAGTGGGATCAGCGATTCGCCACCCTCAAGGGAGAAGCGCTTCTGGCCGACGAACTTGGTCTGCAAGAAGGTTTCAAACGCTTCGGCGGCGTTCAGCTTCGAAAGGATGCGCAGCTGCTCATCGCGTGATGGCTTCGCGTACCCGGATTCCAGCTTCGACTGGAACCATTCGCGCTCCACCGGGTTCTGCAGGTGCATGTACTCGGTACCGGTGGTACGGCAGTACGCGTCACGCAGGATACCTAGGATGTCGCGGAGCAGTGCACGGTTTTTACCGCCCAATCCGCCGGCAACCCATTCGCGATCCAGGTCCCACAGGGTCAGCCCATAGGTCTGGATGTCCAGGTCCGGGTGCTTGCGCTGCACGTATTCCAGCGGGTTGGTGTCCGCCATCAGGTGGCCACGCACGCGGTAGGAGTTGATCAGGTGCTGGATTCGCGCGACCTTGTTGACTACCAGGTCGACGTCGACCTGGTTGTCGATGGCCCAGCGTACCGGCTCGTAAGGGATGCGCAGCTGTTCGAAGATTTCGTCGTAGAAACCCTGCTCGCCGAGCAAGAGGGATTCAATGAGCTTCAGGAATTCGCCGGAACCCGCGCCCTGGATCACGCGGTGATCGTAGGTGGAGGTCAGCGTAATGTGCTTGCCGATGCCCAAATTGGCGACGGTCTTTTCCGAGGAGCCACGGTATTCCGCTGGGTATTCCAGTGCGCCGACGCCAACGATGGCGGCCTGGCCCTTGGAAAGGCGAGGTACCGAGTGTACGGTGCCGATGCCGCCTGGGTTGGTCAGCGATACGGTGGTGCCCGAGTAATCGTCGGCGGTCAGCTTGTTATTGCGTGCGCGCTTGATCAGGTCTTCGTAGGTGGTCCAGAACTCGTTAAAGCTCAGGGTCTCCGCGGCCTTAATATTTGGTACCGCGAGCATCCGCGAGCCGTCAGGCTTGGGAATGTCGATCGCGATTCCGAAGTTCACGTGCGCCGGCTGGATCGCGGTTGGCTTCTTGTCGATCACGTCGTAGGTGACGTTCATCGATGGGATCTGGCTCAACGCACGGATCACGGCGAAGCCGATCAGGTGGGTGAAGGAGATCTTGCCGCCGCGGGCACGCTTGAGGTGGTTGTTGATGACGATGCGGTTGTCGATCATCACCTTCGCCGGTACGGCACGCACGGTAGTCGCGGTGGGCACGGTGAGCGAGGCATCCATATTGGTGGCGATGGCCTTCATTGGCCCGCGCAATGGGGTGCGTTTTTCCTCGCCGTAGAGCTCGGTCGACGGGGCAGGCTTCGGGGCCTGTGCCGGGATCGGAGCGGTTTTCGGTGCTGCGTCCTTCGCTGGAGCCGCTTCGGCCTTGGCCGGTGCCGGTGCTTCTGGCGAGGATTCGGTGGTGCGAGCCGCGGCCGCGGCGCGCGGTGCACCCTGACCATTGCTCGACGCTACCGGTGCTGCCGGGGCAGTCTTGGGTGCTGGCGCCGGTGGTGCGCTTGGCTCCGCCTTCGCCGTCGGTGCCGCGGGGGCAGCCGATGCATTGTTTTCGGTGGTGAGGGACTCGAAAATATCCCACCATTTTTTATCGACCGAGTTCTTATCGACGAGATACTGCTGGTACAGCTCGTCTACTAGCCACTCGTTTCCACCAAACTCTTCAGTAAGTCGGTGGTGTGCTTGCTCTGGCACGTGCAACGCCTCTTCCCTGATTTCTACGTTGTTCTAGCTTGAGCCGGTGGTAGCCCGAGGACGTGAAAATGGCCACCGATACTCACAAGATTTCTAGACCTGCGCTCCAGTCTAGTGACATGTTGCAAGGTTTTGCCACGAGTCGTCGGGAATATCACGAAAGTGTCGCTAAACACCTACCATTTACCCTGAGCTAACTACCGTATATCGCGCGTCGGAGAATATTGTGCGCGATCGGCGATCTTTCGTTAGACTAAATCGCACTATGGAATCTCATTCTCCAAGCCGGTCCGTCGCCCGCGGGCGCAGCACCGGCCATCACACCGAACGCCTGGCAGATTCTGCCTCCCGATTGGAGCCTTCTAGTTGCCGCTTAGAGCAAACTAGAGGCCTTCTGACCCAACGATTCCAGGGGCGTGGCTAACCGCCCATGGAATGGATCTTCATACTTTTCGGTGTACTGCTTATTCTTGGCACCGGCTTTTTTGTGGCGGTCGAGTTTTCGCTCGTCGCCCTCGATAAGAGCACGGTCCAGCAGGCCATCGATCGCGGCGAAGCAGGCGCAAAACCACTACTGCAGTGCCTGACCTCGCTGTCCACACAACTATCCAGCTGTCAGCTAGGTATCACGCTGACCACGCTGCTCACCGGTTATGTACTTGAACCGGCGATGAGTAAGCTGCTCGCCCCGGTGCTTGAAAACTTCGGCATTGGCGGCGGCAGCGCCACCGCGGTCGCCGTAGTCATCTCCATGGTGGTGGCCACGCTGCTGTCGATGCTGATCGGCGAGTTGGTACCCAAGAACCTGGCGATCGCCAAGGCGATGGCCGTGGGCAAGGTGCTGGCCCGCCCACAACTGGTATTCACCGCCATCTTTAAGCCCGCGATCGTGCTGCTCAACGGTTTTTCGAACATGATCCTGCGCAGGTTCTTCGGCCTCGAAGCGAAGGAAGAAATTTCCGCCGCCCGCAGTGCCCAAGAACTTGCCTCGCTGGTTCGCCGTTCCGCGGAACTTGGCACCCTCGACATTCAGACCGCGCGATTTGTGGAATCAACCATTGAATTTTCCGAACGCACCGCGGCCGATGTGATGACCCCGCGCACCTCGATGGCCACCATTGAATCCGAGGCGGACCTGTCCGAACTGATCGCAATGAGCGCGGATACCGGGTTCTCCAGGTTCCCGGTCACCGAGGGCTCCAGCGACGAAATTCAGGGCATCTGCCACGTCAAAGCCGTCGTTTCGGTGCCACGCGAACGTCGTGCGGCGCTGCAGGTCGGCGAATTTGCGCGCGACGCGCTCTACGTACCGGAAACCATTCACCTCGATGTATTGCTCGAACAACTTCGCGCCGCGGAATTCCAGGTAGCGATCGTGATGGATGAATACGGTGGCACCGCCGGACTGGTGACCCTGGAAGACCTGGTCGAAGAGATCGTCGGGGAAGTCTCCGATGAGCATGACGAGGACGAGGAAGAAGCGGTCACCCAGCCCGATGGCCAATGGCTGTTCCCCGGGATGAACCGCCCGGACCACATTAACGAGCACTTCGACACGGATGTGATCCCCGATGACTCGGCCTACGACACCATCGGCGGCTTTATGCTTTCGCAGCTTGGACGCCTGGCCGAATTGAACGACACGGTGCACACCGAGGCCGGCACCTTCACGGTGACCGAACTTGATGGCCGAAGAATCGCGCAGGTACGTTTTGAACCTGCCCCGGCCGTAGCGGAGGACACCCATGAGTGACCTAATGGGAATCGCCTGGCTCTTCATTCTGCTGGCGATCAACGCGTTTTTCGTGGCCGGCGAATTTGCCGTGATGTCGGCGCGCCGCTCACAGATTGAACCGCTGGCCGATGAGGGAAATAAACGCGCGAAGGTTGCCCTGTTCGCCATGGAGCACGTCTCGATCATGCTCGCGGTCTGCCAATTGGGCATCACCGTCTGCTCGTTGCTGATCCTGAACATTTCCGAACCTGCGCTGCACCACCTGCTCGGCGTGCCGATGATGGCACTGGGGATGCCGGTCGAGGTTGCGGACACCGCCGCCTTCCTGATCGCGCTGGTCCTGGTGACCTTCTTGCACGTGACCTTCGGCGAGATGGTGCCGAAGAACATTTCGGTGTCCGTCGCGGACAAGGCGGTGATGCTGTTGGCGATGCCGCTGGTGGGCGTCTCCAAGGTGCTCAAGCCGATCATCTCGATGCTTAACGGCGCGGCGAACCTGTTCCTGAAGCTCTTCGGTGTGGAACCGCAGGACGAGGTGACTAGCTCCTATACCGCCGCCGAGGTGCGTTCGATTATCGATACCTCCTCGCAGGAGGGCACGCTAGAAAACAAGCACGCACTGCGGCTGACCAAGGCGCTGGAGTTCTCCACCGTCTCGGCGGCCTCCTGCATGGTGAAAGTTGACAAGCTTTTCACCCTAGAGTGGGGGCAGACCACGGCGCGCGAATTTGAAAAGAAGGTCGGCAAGACCGGTTATTCGCGCATGCTGATCACCCGCGAGGACGTGCCGGTGGGCTACTGGCATGTGAAGGACGTGATGCTGATCGACGATGCACACTCCACCGCGCCGCTGCGGGATCTGCCGCTGCACCCACTGGGTGTGGTGAAGCAGGATACCGAAATCGAGGAGGCGCTGGAGAGCATGCGTCAGGAGGGCAATCACCTCTCGGCAGTGGTCAACGAGGCCGGTGCCACCATCGGTGTGCTGTTCTTGGAGGACATTATCGAGGTGTTGGTGGGCGAGATTAGCGATTCGACGCAGAAGCGTCACGCCCCGCCGAGCTCCCAACAGGGCAACTAGCCTCACAAACAAACGCGTATTGCGAACCAGTCTCAACTGGTAGAGTTAACTGCGGCATCGTGCCCACGATGCCGCAGTTTTTCTTTAAGTTTTTCTTTACATGTGGAAGCCGGTTCATGAGTACATCCCCGATCGTCACCTTCGACGCAGCTACCCTGGCCTTCGGCTCGCGGGTGCTGTGGCAAGAGCTGAACCTGCAGGTGCGGCCCGGGGAATTTTTGGCGGTGCTCGGGCCCAACGGTTCGGGCAAAACCAGTTTTATCAACACCATGCTGGGCACCACCGCGCTGAATTCCGGGACCGTGTCCATCGCCGGGGCCCCGGTTCGCCGCGGCTCGAACCTGGTCGGCCTGATCCCGCAACAACGCCCTTTTGGTGACAACGTTCCCTTACGCGCGCGGGATCTGGTGGCACTCGGGGTGGACGGCAACCGGCCCGGTATCCGCATCGCCCGCAAGGCGGTGCACACCAAGGTCGATCAGCTACTTGAATTGGTCGGCGCCAGCGCGTACGCGGACCGCCCGGTGAGTGACCTCTCCGGCGGCGAACAGCAACGTTTACGCGCCGCCCAAGCGTTGGCCGGGGATCCTCGGGTGCTGCTGTGCGATGAACCATTGCTCTCCCTTGACCTGCACCATCAGCAGGCGATCAGCCAGGTCATTCACCACCAGGCCGCGCAGCACGGCGCCGCGGTCATCTTCGTCACCCACGAGATCAACCCGATCTTGCCCTATGTGGACCGGGTGCTCTATCTGGCCGAGGGCAAGTTCCACCTCGGCAGCGTGGACGAGGTGATGCAGTCCTCGGTGTTGAGCAGGCTTTATGGTGCCCCGGTGGAAGTTCTGCGCGTCAACGGACGGATCGTGGTGGTCAGCGGCGATGGGCAACGCCAATTACCGCCCGACGGGCATGAGCACGCCGAGGATGCCACGCGAGAGAGCGGGAAGTAAACGACGATGAACTTCGCAGATTTTATCGACCGCACGTTGAACTTTGACGACTATGGGCTACTGCTGCCGCTGGTGTCCAACTCGCTGATCGCCGGCGCCGCCCTGGGCATCGTCGGCGGGCTGATCGGCATCTTCATCATGATGCGCGATATGGCCTTCGCGGTCCACGGGATCGCCGAACTTTCCTTCGCCGGGGCGGCCTTTGCGCTGCTCATCGGGGTCGATGTGGTGACCGGGTCGGTGGCCGGCTCGCTGATCGCCGCACTGGTGCTCGGCGTCTTAGGAACCCGGGCTAAGGATCGCAACTCGATCACCGGGGTGCTGATGCCCTTCGGCCTGGGCCTGGGCATCCTATTCCTCTCGCTCTATGAAGGGCGCAGTGCAAATAAGTTTGGCCTGCTCACCGGGCAGATTGTCGCGGTCGACGACGTGCAGCTAGGAGGCATGCTGGCGTTGTGCGCGGTGGTGGTGCTGGCGCTGATCCTTATCTGGCGCCCGCTGACCTTCGCCTCGGTGGACCCGGTATTGGCCAACGCCCGAGGCGTCCGCACCGGCGGACTATCGATCATCTTTATGGTGATTTTGGCGTTGGCGGTGGCCGTCGCCATCCAGGTGGTTGGCGCGCTATTGGTGTTGGCGCTGCTGATCACCCCGGCCGCCGCGGCACTGCGGATCAGCTCCAACCCGGCACTGACGGTGATCTTAGCGATCGTGTTTGCCGAAATTTCGGTGCTCGGCGGAATCCTGCTCGCATTGGCCGGTTCGCTGCCGATCAGCCCGTACGTGACCACCATTTCCTTCGTGATCTACCTGGTCTGCCGCGGCGTGGAAGCGCTGCGTAGTCCGCGTAAACACCAGGTTTAACCGCCAGCAGGTCCGCGGACTGATCCGCCGGACGATCCGGCGGTTGAGTCGCGGCTTTGCTCAGCTGGCTTTGCGTCGGCAGTCCTCGCAGAGCCCATAAATTTCTACGGTGTGCTCCGGGTCGGTGAACCCATTTTCCGCGGCCACCCGCGCCGCCCAGCGTTCCACCGCCGGGGCGAGCACCTCAACGGTCTTCGAACACACCCGGCAGACCAGATGGTGGTGGTGCACCTCGGTCTCACAGCGCCGAAAACGCGCCTCGCCGTCACCGCTGCGCAACACATCGACCAGGCCATCGTCGGCCATCGACTGCAGCAGCCGGTATACGGTGGCCAGCGAGACCTTCTTCTGCGTGTCCACCAGCCAGCGGTGCAGTTCCTGAGCGGTGGCAAAATCGTCGACCTCGCCCAACGCCTCGGATACCGCGAGCCTCTGTTTGGTCACGCGGGTTTCTGGCTGCGTCATCTCGCTGCACCGTTCCTTCCTGAAAACTTTTTGGTCCGGGCCCGCCCAAGCGCGCCCTTAGAACCTCAATTTTAGCCAACTTCCCAGCAAGATCCGTGTCTGTGACTGGCCGAGGGCGCGCCGTCGGCCTAGGCTGAAGCTATGCGCATCACATTACGCGGGCATTCCGCCATTCACGTGGCCACCATCGACGGTTCGTTGTTGCTCGATCCGGGCGTTTGGTCCGAGCTTGCCGGGGCCTTCACCGGCATTAACGCGGTGCTGCTCACCCATCAGCATGCGGACCACGCAGATCAGCCACGGATTGTGAGCGCGGTGATCGAAAATTCGATGTTGCGCGTCTATGCGCCCGACGCGTTGGCCCGGGCCCTGCGTGCGGCGCTGCCCGGCCCGCACCAGGCGCAGATTACGACGGTACAGGCCGGGGACGACTTTGTGGTCGGCGGAATCCGCGTGCGCGCCTTCGGTGGCACCCACGCCACCATTCATAGTTCGATCGAGCTGGTGGCGAACCTCGGCTACCTGCTCGGCGAGAGCGAGCTCTTCCACCCCGGTGACAGCTATCAGGTGCCCATCGGGATTCGGCCGCAGGTGTTGGCGCTGCCGCTGATGGCCCCGTGGGCAAAAATCGCGGAGACCATGGATTTTGCTACCGCGGTGGGTGCGCCGGTATGGGTGCCGATCCACGACGGGCTGCTCAACGAGCGTGGCCGCAACCTCTTTGACACCCAACTATCGACCCGAGCCCAGGGCTCCGGCGCGAGGCTGCGCCGACTAGAGCCGGGCACCAGCTACGAACTTGCACAGATCGGAACGGACGCATGAAACCACTAATTTCGGCCTCCGAGCTGGCCGCACGGCTGGCCGAGCCCACGTTAGTGCTCCTTGACGTGCGCTGGGTGCTGGGCCGCACCGACGGCAAGGCGCACTATGCCGCACAACACATTCCCGGCGCGGTGTTCGTCGACCTAGACACCGAACTGTCGGGGACCACCACCACCACGCATTCTGGCCGCCACCCGCTGCCAATGCCCGCAGAATTTGAGGCGAGCGCGCGCAGGTGGGGGATCGGTCAGGATTCCTCCGTGGTAATTTACGATGATTCCGGCGCGCTGGCCGCAGCCCGCGCCTGGTGGTTACTGCGCCACGCGGATTTTGACCAGGTGGCGGTGCTCGACGGCGGATTGGACGCGTATAAAGAGCTAGGCGGACAGCTGGCAAGCGGGGAGGAAAATAACCCGCCCGGGGACGTGCAACTCAGCTGGGGCGCCATGCCGGTGCTCGACTTTGCGCAGCTAGAGGGTTTTACCGGCACGCTGATCGATTCGCGCGCCACCGCCCGCTACCTGGGAATCGAGGAACCTATCGACCCGGTGGCCGGGCATATTCCCGGGGCGCGTAATCGGCCAACCACCGACAACCTCGACGCGCAAGCCAAATTTTTGCCACCCGCCGACCTAGCCCGCGCCTTTCAAACTCTGCAACAGGGCGCGAAAACAGCCGGGGATGACGCGCGGTTAGCCGCCTATTGCGGGTCCGGGGTGACCGCCTGCCACCAGGTGCTCGCCGGCGCCCAGGCCGGGCTTCAGATCGCGCTCTACCCGGGCAGCTGGTCACAATACTGTTCCTACCCGCAGGCGCCAGTCACCACCAGCGATGAACAACACCGTCACTAACCGAAAGGCCCTTTATGAGCACGCTCTTTAGCAAAATTATTAACGGAGACATCCCGGGACGCTTTATCTGGTCCGATCAGACCTGCGTCGCGTTCCTTTCCATCGGACCGCTGCGCGATGGCCACACCCTGGTGGTGCCGCGCGCGGAGATCGACGAATTTACCGACGCGGACGACGCACTGCTCACGCACCTGAACCTGGTGGCGGTGAAGATCGGCCGCGCGCAGAAACGTGCGTTTAATGCGGCGCGTGTCGGGCTGATGATCGCCGGTTTTGAGGTTCCACACCTGCACGTGCACGTCTGGCCGACCAATTCGCTAGCCGACTTTGACCTGTCCAACGCGGCGGTCAACCCGGATCCGGCACGCATGGATGAGAATGCGGCCACACTGCGCGCGGCCTTGCGTGAAGACGGCTACGCGCAGTTCGTCCCGGCCGACTAGGCGCACCCTACAGCGCCGCCAGCGAATCCTTAATCGCCTTGCGGATGCGCTTCTCGCTGACCGAATACGCGGTACCCAACTCTTGGGCAAACAGCGAGATGCGCATCTCTTCGAGCATCCACTTCACCTCGCGCAGCCCCGCCGGAGTGCGAGCTCCCTCGGGGACCTTGGCCAGCGCCGCGTCGTAGTCATCCTCTAATTTCTGGATCACCATCAGCCCGTGGCCATCCCTGGTCACCGCCCCGGAGGTGAGCTTGGCCAGACGTGATTCGATGCCTTCCAAATAGCGCGGCAAGCGCATCAGGTGGCCGGCCCCGGTTGCGGCGATAAACCCTGGGTAAATGAGCTGTTCCAGCTGCGAGCGAATGTCGCTGACCGCGGCAAACATCGCCAGCGACTTGGTCGACTTCAGCGCGGTGTGTACCCGGGTTGCGGAGCCAAACACCTTGGAAATGACCGCGGTGATCGCAAAAACTGTGTCGATTTGCTCGGCGCGCACCGTTTCAAACAACTTCTCAAATCCGGCACGATCCATCGGCAGTGCCTCGGGGACCAATTTGTCCACCGCGGCCATCGTGCAATCGGCGATCAGCTCATCGATCGAACCATGCGGATTTTGGCTAAAGGCCAGCCGCTCGGCATTATTCAGATGCCCGATGACAAACTTTGAGGCGGCCGGCAGGCGCAGCATCAGCAAACGGATAATTCCGCCGCGATGTGCGCTGTCGCGTTCGGCGGAGCTGCGATAAACGCTCAGGCTCACATCCTTGCCGGTATCCACCAACCCCGGATAAGCGGTAATTTCCTGCCCCATCACGGTGGTGGTGACCTTTGTCGGCAGTACGTCCGCCTGAGTGTGCAGCGCCGGCCAGGCGGTTAGCCCATGCTGATCCCACTGGCCGGAAGATCCGGAAGATTCCGAAGACCCGGCAACTGCCGAAGCCTGCGCCCCCTTCGCGCCCTGGACATTTTTGCCCTTCGCGCCAGCCTTACCGGCAGCACCAGTCTTACCGGCAGCACCAGTCTTACCGGCCGCCGGGGCCGCCGGTCGAGCGGAGCTAGGGGAGTTGACCCCACTGGCCAGCGCCGCCCGGTTCGCCGCCGCCAACTTATACTGCAACGCGGCCAGGTCATCGCCTCGTCCAAGCACCGTGCCGGCCGAGTCAACCACCTCAAAACCGAAGCGCAGGTGCGCTGGAAGCGTGGAAAAATCAAACACGCCCGGGTCCACCACAATGCCGCCCAAACGGCGCAGCACCAGCGCTAAGGATTGCGCCAAATCGTCGCTGTCCGGGTCAAAATCGGCCTCCAACATGGTGAGCGCACGGCCGGCCACATCGGGAGCCGGAACAAAGTTCTTGCGAATCGCCTTGGGCATCGAACGAATCAACGCGGTGATCAGTTCGTGGCGCAGCCCCGGGATCAGCCAGCTAAAACGTGCCGGATCCAACTGGTTCAAGAACACCACCGGAACCTGCAGCGAGACGCCGTCACCCTCGGGCCCGGTAGCCGCCGGGTTGTACTCATAAGACAGCGGAAGCGCGATGGAACCGTGGGACCAGGTGCGCGGGAACGCGGTCTCATCCAACTGATCTGCATCCGAGGCAAGCACCGCCGCCGGATCAAAGTCCAGTAGCCCAGGATCGGCGGCCGCCGCACGCTTATACCAGCGGTCAAAGTGCCGCTCGGAGACAACATTTTCGCCCAGACGCGAGTCGTAGAAGTCGAAGAGGTCCTCATCGCTAATGCGCAGGTCATGACGGCGCATCCGGGTTTCGAGCTCTTCAACTTCGGCAAGCACCGCCCGGTTGCGGGCGAAGAACTTGTGGTGGGTACGCCAATCGCCCTCTACCAGGGCGTGGCGGATAAACAGTTCGCGGGCCAGCGGCTGATCCACCCGCCAGTAGTGCATGCGACGCTTGGCCACGATCGGCAGCCCGAAGAGCGTGACCTTCTCGTAGCCCATCACCGAGCCCATTTTTTTGGACCAGTGCGGCTCCGAATAACTGTGCTTGAGCAGATTCGGCGCGAGTTCCTCCACCCAGGCCGGGTCGATGACCGCCGCGGTGCGCGCCCACAGCCGAGAGGTTTCCACCAGTTCGGCGGCCATCACCCAGGTCGGTGACTTCTTAAACAGGGCAGATCCCGGGAAGATCGCGAAGCGCCCGCCACGTGCCCCCTGGTAATCGCGTTTGCGTTCATCATAGAGCCCGATGTGCCCCAGCAACCCGGCCAGCAGCGACTTGTGGACCTGATCCTCGTTCGCCGCCGGGTCAATCGGTGCGGCGGCCACGGTAATCTGCAGCGACTTGGACAGCTGGCGCAGCTGGGTGAACAGATCCTGCCACTCGCGCACCCGCAGGTAGTTAATGTGTTCGGACTTGCACAGCCGGCGAAACGCCGAGGAAGACAGCTCTTTTTGCTGTTCTTGGAGGTAAGCCCAGAGGTTCAGCAGCCCGATGAAGTCCGACTTTTCGTCGGCGAAGCGCTTATGCAGCAGCGCGGCTTTTTCGCGCTGCCCGGTGTCTTCGCTGGGTCGTTCGCGCGGATCTTGGATGCTCAGCGCGGCAGCCAGCACCATCAGTTCCTTAGCCACCGAACGGTTCGCGGATTCCAAAATCATCCGGCCCAACCGCACATCGAGCGGAAGCAACGCGAGTTTGCGTCCCACATCGGTCACCACCGCGCGCTTGTCTTCGCTCAGCGCCCCGAGCTCGCGCAGCAGGTTCACCCCGTCGGAGATCGCCCGCGCGTCAGGCGGCTGCACAAAACCGAAGTTTGAGACCTCGGCGGCGGTGGCCACCACACCCATCGAAATCATTTGCAAGATGACACTTGCCAGCGAGGTGCGCAGAATTTCCGGGTCGGTAAATTCCGGGCGCGACTCGAAGTCTGCCTCGGAGTACAGCCTGATCGCGATGCCCTCCGAGACACGCCCACAACGCCCCGAACGCTGATTAGCGCTGGCCTGGGAGACCCGTTCGATCGGCAGCCGCTGCACCTTGGTGCGGTGGCTGTAGCGCGAGATGCGCGCGGTGCCGGTGTCGATCACGTACTTGATGCCGGGCACCGTCAGCGAAGTTTCGGCCACGTTGGTTGCCAAAATAATGCGTGGCGCGGCCCCCGGGTGGAAGACCGCATGCTGTTCGGTCAGCGAGAGCCGGGCGAACAGAGGTAACACCTGGTAGCGCGGCAACTTTTTGTTTGCCACCACCAGCGCGCGTAACGCGTCGGCGGCATCGCGAATTTCGCGCTCCCCGGAGAAGAAGATCAGGATATCCCCGGGCGCCTCGTTTGCCAGCTCACGCACCGCGTCGGTGACCGCGTCCAACGGATCACGGTCATCTTCGAGCGAATTAGTGTCCTCGTCGGATAATTCCTCGGTGGATGCCTCCAGCGGACGGTAGCGGATTTCGACGGGGAAGGTACGCCCGGAAACCTCGATGATGGGCGCGGGGTCAACCTCACCGGAGTCCAGGAGTGTGCCAAAGTGTGTGGCAAAACGTTGTGGGTCGATGGTCGCGGAGGTGATGATGAGTTTAAAGTCCGGCCGTTTAGGCAGAATTTCTTTCAGGTAACCGAGCAAAAAGTCGATGTTCAGGCTGCGTTCGTGCGCCTCATCGATGATGATCGCGGAATACTTTTTGAGCAGCTTGTCGCGCTGGATTTCTGCCAGCAGGATGCCGTCGGTCATCACCTTCAGCTGCGTTTGGCGGGAGACTTCGCCGGTGAAACGCACGTGGAAGCCCACCTCGTCGCCGATCTTGGTGCCCAGCTCCTCGGCGATGCGCTCGGCCACGGTGCGTGCGGCGAGGCGGCGCGGTTGGGTATGCCCGATCATGCCATTCTGTGCCAGCCCGAGTTCCAGCAGCATTTTGGGTAGCTGCGTGGTTTTACCGGACCCGGTCTCGCCGGCGATGATCACCACCTGGTTTGCGCGGATCATCTCGATGATGTCCTCGCGACGCGCGGATACCGGAAGGGTTTCGGGATAAGAAATGCTGATGGCCATGATGATCCCATTCTATGGCCCGATGCTCAGCAACGCCGACTTCGGGCACCGCAGGCCGTGCGAGGCCCCCGCTCGCGGGATAAACCGTTGATTTGTGTCACATTTGCGGGGCTGTCAATTTTTCGTTCCGTCCAGTGTCCCGCGCCCAGTTTCGCGAACGAAGATACGGATTTGCCTGAGGATCGGCGCAAATCGTGCAGTTGTGCGCGTTAGGGGGCGATTGTGGGGTTAAACGTCTTTACTCACCTCGGGTTTGAAGCCTAGGTGAGGTCGTTCACATGTAAGATCGTGGGTAATCACCTGCACGTGGTTCGGGTAGTTCCCGCTCCGGTTCGTCTTCGCTGACGGGCCGGTTACCGAATCGGTCGGGCATGGGGACATCACTCGCATATGGGAACTTGTTGAAAGGAACACCATGAAGAGCTTCACCGCTTTGAAACTTGTTGCACTTGCCGCCTCCGGCGCGCTGGCACTGACCGCTTGTGGCGGCAGTACCGGGGAGGAAGCCGCAGGCAACGGCGCCGCTGCGGAGGGGCCGGTCAAGATCGGCACCATCCAGTACGTTTCGCACCCGTCACTGGACGCAGTCACCAAGGGCTTCAAAAAGGGTATGGAAGAAGCTGGGTACACCGGCGACAAGATTTCCTACGACGACAACAACGCCCAGGGCGATCAGGCCACCAACGCCTCGATCGTCGGCAAGCTCGCCTCAGATTCGGACATCGATCTGGTTCTCGCGATCGCCACCCCATCGGCTCAGGCTGCGGCGCAGTCGATCACCAGCATTCCGGTACTCTTCTCCGCCGTCACCGATCCAGTGGACGCGAAGCTGGTAGCTTCCAACGAGGCACCGGGCGCAAATGTCACCGGCACCTCGGACAAGAACCCGGTGAAGGAACAGCTCGAACTGCTCAAGCAGATCTCCCCAGACGCCAAGAAGGTCGGCATCGTCTACTCCTCGGGCGAAGCGAACTCCGCCGTTCAGGTCCAGTGGGCCAAGGATGCGGCCGCGCAGCTGGGCCTAACCATCGAAGAGTCGGCAATCTCCGCTCCCTCGGAAGTACAGCAGGCGGCTAACTCGCTAGACGTCGACGCGTTCTACGTGCCCACCGACAACGCCGTAGTTTCCGCGTTGGAAGGCCTGCTGCAGACCGCACAGACCAAGAAGATCCCGGTGATCGCCGCCGATGGTGATTCGGTCAAGCGTGGCGCTACCGCCACCTTCGGCATCAACTACGAGAAGCTCGGCGTGCAGACCGCAAAGATGGCAGACAAGATCCTCAAGGGTGAAGCAAAGCCTGCCAGCATGCCGGTAGAAACGCTGACCGAGGTTGACCTGTACCTGAACGAGACCGCAGCGAAGAAGATCGGCCTTGAATTCCCAGCGGAGCTCAAGGATCAGGCGATCGAAACCTACTAGGGCTTTAGCACTACCCACCATCGAATGAGGCGAGGCGCGAGAAATTAACGCCTCGCCTTCTTCGTGACCTATGAACTTTCTTACCACTCAAGGATCCACAAATGATCACAGCGGTTGAACTCGGGCTGATTTACGCGTTGATGGCGCTCGGGGTATATCTGACGTTCCGCATTCTGGACTTCCCGGACCTGACCGTCGACGGCAGCTTCACCACCGGTGCCGCGGTCGCCGCGGTAGGCATCGTGAACGGAATGAATCCGTGGCTGGCCACCGCGTTGGCCTTCTTAGCCGGCATGGTCGCCGGGGCGATCACCGGTCTGCTGCACACCAAGGGCAAGATCGACGGCCTGCTCGCCGGTATTTTGACGATGATCGCGCTCTATTCGATCAACCTGCGCATTATGGGCAAGGCAAATACGCCGTTGCTGGGCGAAGACACGCTGATCAGCCCCTTGCGTGCGGCCGGAATTCTCGGCTCTGCCAGCTCGGTGCTGATCCTCTTCGCCGTCGCGTTGCTCTTTGTGGCCGCGATCGTCTGGTTTCTGCACACCGAGATGGGCATGGCCATGCGCGCCACCGGCGATAACCACGAGATGATCCGCTCCTTCGGTGTCTCCACCGACAACCAGAAGATCCTCGGCCTGGCATTGTCTAACGGTTTTGTGGCGCTTTCCGGTGCGGTGATCGCCCAGTACCAGGGCTTCGCCGACGTGGGCATGGGTATCGGCGTGATCCTCATTGGTTTGGCCTCGGTGATCGTCGGTCAGGCAATCTTCACCCAGCGTTACATTTGGCTGGCCGCGGTGGCCGTCGTCTTCGGTGCGGTCATCTATCGCCTGGTCATCCAGTTTGCGCTGGTCGCCGGCCTGGAGGTCAACGACATGAAGCTGATTTCTGCGGTGCTGGTGGTCGTTGCGCTGCTGCTTCCCAAGTGGAAGGGCTTCCAGAAAATTATGAAAAACTTCAAACGCAAGGACTCGGACGCCGAACCGATCACCGAAGAGGTGCGCAGCAATGCTTGAAATTAAGAACCTGTCACGGACCTTCTTCCCCGGAACGGTCAACGAGCGCAAGGCGCTCCGCGATATCAACCTCTCGCTGGGCTCCGGCGAATTTGTCACCGTCATCGGCTCCAACGGCGCCGGTAAATCCACGGTGCTGAACATGGTCGCTGGCAAGCTGTACCCGGACACCGGTTCGGTCACCGTCGACGGTAAAAACGTCACCCGGATGGCCGATTACCGCCGTGCGAAGTACATCGGCCGGGTCTTCCAGGATCCGATGGCCGGCACCGCGCCGACGATGAGCATCGAAGAGAATATGGCGCTGGCTCACGCCCGCGGCCGATTCCGTGGACTGAGCATGGGAGTGAGCGCCAAGCGTCGGGAGCTGTTCGTCGAAGAGCTCAAGTCCTTGGAGCTCGGGCTGGAAAACCGGCTGAAAACCAAGGTGGGGCTGCTCTCCGGTGGTCAGCGTCAGGCGCTGAGCCTGCTGATGGCCACCTTCTCGAAGCCGAAGATCCTGCTGCTTGACGAGCACACCGCGGCGCTTGATCCGCAGCGTGCGGCGCTGGTTTCCCGGCTGACCAACGAGATCGTGCAACGCCACCGGCTCACCACGCTGATGGTCACCCACAATATGGAGCAGGCGCTCGCGCTGGGCACCAGGTTGATCATGATGCACGATGGGCAGATCATTCTGGATCTGGACCAGGAGGCGAAGTCCGCGATGACGGTCAAGGGGCTGCTCGGCGAGTTCGAGAAGATCAAGGGCGCGCAGCTCGATGATCGCACGATGCTTCAGTAAGGTCGCTTGGGTAGTTTTGCCCGTGCAGTATTGCTAGCCGCCGGTGTTCCCTTCGTTTGACGGGATTCACCGGCGGCTTGCTGCGTTAACCTGCCGATCTTTGGGTTGAAGGCGCCGCGCCGTACTACTGTGGAAGTCGAAACCGCTGGGCCAGAACAAGCACGGCAGGCCGGGCAGATCAAGCAAGGGCAGACAGGCGAGGGTAGATGGCACGCACACAGATTCCGGTCATCGGGTTAACCGGGTATTTAGGCGCCGGAAAAACCACGCTGCTCAACCATTTGCTGCGCACTCCCGGCGCCCGGATCGGCGTAGTGGTCAACGACTTTGGGGTGATCAACGTCGACGCGGGACTGATCACCGGGCAGGTGGATGCCGCCGAGTCGATCGCCGGCGGCTGCGTGTGCTGTCTGGATGACTCCGGGGGATTAGACCAGGCGTTGGCCACGCTTGCGGCCCCTCGGCTGCGACTGGATGCGATCATCATCGAGGCCAGCGGGGTGGCCGAACCCTTGGCGCTCGCCCGGCTGATTCGTTTCAGTCAGGCAAAAAATGTGCGCCCCGGCGGGCTGATCGAGGTGGTGGACGCGGCGAACTACTTTGACACGGTGGATACCCACGATCAACCACCTGCACGTTTTGAAGCCGCCTCGCTGGTGGTGCTGAACAAGATCGACCTGCTCGAGGGCAGCGAGCAAGACCACGAGGCTCAGCTGGCGCGCATCGCGGCGCGGATCGCGCTACGTAACGGGCAGCTGCCATTGATACGGGCCCGGCGTGGGGCGATCGACCCGGATCTGGTCTTCGATGTGGCCCTGGCAGAAGATCCCGAGGATCAGCTACCGCTGGGCGCACTGCTGCGCGCCGAACATGGATCGCACACCCACCAGCATGCGGCGGCGGTGACGGTGGACGCGCCGGAGCCGATTTCCGCGAGCGCGCTGGTCGATCTGCTTGAACGCCCGCCGTCCGGGGTGTACCGGTTGAAGGGAATTGTGCCGGTGGCTACCGCGCGTGGCGCAAAGTGGTGGGCGGTGAATCTCACCGGCCGGCAGATCCATGTGGCCAGCCATCGGGCCAGCGATCGGGCCAGCAACCAACCGGGGCTGGTGGCCATCGGTGTGGGGATCGATGAACAGGCGGTGCGCGCGGTGCTGGAAACCGCGGTGCAACCAAGCGGGGCGGCGGATGCTGCGGGAATGCGTCGGTTACAACGCCACGCACGGCTCAGCGCCTAGCCCAGCCGGGTGCAACCGGGTGCAGCGCGGTGAGATCTGGCGGCAGCGCGGTAAGATCGGGCGCTGGAAAAGGGTAAAGAAAAAGGCCCCGCAGCGACGCGGAACCTTTTTGCTGGTGCCCCTGAAAGGAATCGAACCTTCGGCCTTCTGCTCCGGAGGCAGACGCTCTATCCACTGAGCTACAGAGGCGTGTTGCTAAGCAACAGGAAAAATACTATCAGGTGACCGCGGCATCTGCGCAATCCATCCGGGCCGCACGCGGCGGTCAAATGCCTACAGCATCACAAGCGGTTATGTCATGAATGCCTAAGAAGCGCACGAAAAACCGCTATTCTTGTACGGTGACTCCTGAAGAACTCTCCGCTGCCATATCCGCATGCCTTTCGCAGGCCGTAGCCGCCGGCGAAATCGCCGTCGAAGTACCCGACACCGTACGCGTCGAGCGACCCAAAAGCCGTGAGCACGGCGACTGGTCCACGAACATCGCGCTGCAACTGGGCAAGAAGGCGTCCATGGCGCCGCGCGACTTCGCGGCCATGCTGGTGCGACGACTTTCCGAGGTTGAAGGCATCGGCGGCGTAGAGATCGCCGGGCCTGGCTTCCTGAACATCACCCTTGATACCGCCGCGGCCGGCGAGCTGGCGCGCACCATCGTGGAGGCGGGGGAGAACTTCGGCCACAACCAGGCGCTGACCGGTCACGTGGTGAACATGGAATTTGTCTCCGCGAACCCCACCGGACCGCTGCACATCGGCCACACCCGCTGGGCCGCGCTGGGCGATGCGATCGCCCGCGTACTTCGCGCTTCTGGCGCACAGGTCACCAGCGAGTACTACATCAACGACGCCGGCAACCAGATGAACGTGTTCGCGCGTTCGGTCTACAACCGCATGCACGGCCTGCCGGTTCCCGACGGTGGATACCCGGGCGAGTACATCAAGGAGCTGGCGGACATTGTGCTGCGCGAAGCTCCACAGCTTGCCGAGCAGGACGAGAAAACCGCGCTGCCAACACTGCGCGAACTTGCTTACACCGCGCAGCTGGCAGATATTAAGTCCACGCTGGCAGACTTCGGCGTGAACTTCGACGTCTTCTTCTCCGAAAGTGCCTTGCACGATGGCGGGGCGGTGGCCGACGCGGTGGCACGCTTGCGCGCACAGGGCCACATCTTCGATCTGGAGGGCGCGGTCTGGCTGCGCACCACCGACTTCGGCGATGACAAGGACCGCGTGCTGATCCGCGCGAATGGCGAACCAACCTACTTCGCCGCCGACGCCGCGTACTACCTGTCCAAAAAGGATCGTGGCTTCAGCGAAAAAATCTACCTGCTGGGTGCCGATCACCACGGGTATGTGAACCGGCTCAAGGCCATCGCCGCCTGTGCGGGGGATGACAAGGACAAAAATATCGAGGTGCTGATCGGACAATTGATCAGCGTTAATGGTGCAAAGCTGTCCAAGCGTGCCGGCAACATCATCGAGCTGCGCGATCTGATCAACTGGATCGGTGCCGACGCGCTGCGTTATTCGCTGGCGCGCTACCCGGCCGATTCGCCGATCGCACTGGACCCGGAACAGCTGAAGAAGAACACCAACGACAACCCGGTCTTCTACGTGCAGTACGCTCACGCACGCTCCTTCGGCGCCTCGGCCAACGCGCAGGCCAAGGGTGTGACCCGCGCATCCTTCGACGCCTCGCTGCTCACCGATCCGAGCGAAAACGAATTGTTGGCGGTGCTCGGCCAGTTCCCTTCGGTGGTTGCCGGCGCCGCGCAATCACGCGAACCACACCGCATCGCCCGCTACCTCGAACAGGTCGCCGGCGCGTACCACTCCTGGTATGCCGCCACCCGCGTCACCCCGCTGGGGGACGAGCCGGTGCAAGAAGTACACCACACCCGGTTGTGGCTCAACGACGCGACCACCCAGGTTTTGGCCAACGGACTGTCACTGCTGGGCGTCTCCGCGCCCGAGAGGATGTAATTTTATGACCGCTTCACCGCTGGCTCCGGCCTGGCTCTCTTTCCCGACCGACGTCAACGCCCTGCGCGAGATCCAGTGGGCCGCCGGGGTTTCCCGGGATCCCGCCGGTGAGCTTTCGGTGCAGGGGCTGGGCGTGAGCGCCCTCGCCAAGGAATTTGGGACGCCGCTGTTTGTCATGGACGAGGATGACTTCGCCGCGCGCGCCCGGGGTTTTAAGACCGCGTTCGACGCAGCGTTTAACCAGCTGTGCGGGGGCGTCGACGTGTACTACGCCGGCAAGGCGTTTTTGTGCACCTCCGTGGCCCGCACCGTGATCAACCAGGGCTTGCGCCTGGACACCTGTTCGGGTGGCGAACTTGCCGTGGCCGCGGCCGCCGGGGTGCCGGGGGCCAAGCTCTCGCTGCACGGCAACAACAAGTCGGTCGCTGAAATCACCCGGGCGCTGAACATGGGTGTGGGGCGCATCGTGATCGACTCGCTCGATGAATTAGAACGCGTGATTCTGATCGCCACCGAACTTGGGGTGAGCGCACCGGTGATGCTGCGGCTGACCCCCGGGGTGCACGCCTCCACCCATGAGGCGATCGCCACCGCGCACGAGGACCAGAAGTTCGGGCTCTCCATCCAGCCCGGCGCCACCGGTACCTCGCCGGCCATGCAGGCGATCGCCCGCGCCATCGAAGCCCCTGCCATCAACCTGCTCGGTTTGCACGCGCATATTGGCTCACAAATTTTTGAGTCCGACGGTTTTGCGATCGTCGCCCGCACGATGCTGGGCATTGTGGCCCAGGTGCGTGAAATCCATTCGGCGAGCCTGCCCGAGCTGGACCTAGGCGGCGGTTATGGCATCGCCTACACCGAGGCGGACACCCCCTCCACCCCGGCGATCCTTGCCGGGCAGATGGCCGAGGTGGTCGCGCAAACCTGTCAGGAACTCGCGCTGGATTGCCCGCGCATCTCGATCGAACCGGGACGTGCGATCGCAGGCCCCTCGACCTTCACCCTGTACGAGGTGGGCGTGCGCAAGGACGTCAACGTCGAGGATGGTTCCGGGTCCACAAGCCCGCGGCGCTATGTGTCGGTGGACGGCGGGATGAGCGACAACGCCCGCCCGGTGCTCTACGACGCGGATTATTCCGCGGTGCTGGCCAACCGTATGACGCAAAACGACGCGATTATTTCTCGCGTAGTTGGGAAACACTGCGAGTCAGGTGACATAGTCGTGAAAGACGTTTACCTGCCCGACGACGTAGCCGCCCAAGATTTGCTGGCGGTTCCGGGCACCGGAGCCTATTGCTGGGCGCTGTCTAGCAACTACAACTATCTGACCCGTCCGGCGGTAGTTGCGGTGGCCGACGGCGCAGCCCGTTTGATCGTGCGCAGGGAAACCGAATCCGATTTGTTGGCCCGTGACATGGGAGTTTAAGTGAGCGGTGAAAAAAGCCTGAAGGTCGCACTACTAGGTTGCGGCACGGTGGGTGCCCAGGTGGCACGAATCCTGATCGAGGACGGTGGCGCGCTGGCGGCCCGCAGCGGCGCCAGCTTGGAATTGACCGGGATTGCCGTGCGCAACCTGGAAGCCAAGCGTGATGTGCAGCTCGACGCGAAGCTCTTCACGCTCGACGCCGAGGCGCTGATCGATTCCGCCGACGTGGTCATCGAACTGCTCGGCGGGATGGAACCGGCCGGGGCGTATATCGAACGTGCGCTGGCCCGCGGGGCGAGCGTGATCACCGGTAATAAGGCGTTGATCGCCGCCCGCGGTGCCGCGCTCAACGCCGTGGCCGCGTCCACCGGCGCGCAGCTACGCTACGAGGCAGCGGTGGCCGGCGCAATTCCGATCCTGCGTCCGATCGCCGATTCGCTGGCCGGAGACCACATTAACAAGGTCATGGGCATCGTCAACGGCACCACAAACTTCATCCTCGACGCGATGGATTCCACCGGTGCGGCCTTTGACGACGTGCTCGCCGAAGCTCAGGCGCTGGGTTATGCCGAGGCCGATCCCACCGCCGACGTGGGCGGGCTCGACGCCGCCGCGAAGGCAGCAATCCTCGCCTCGCTGGCCTTCCACACCACCGTCTCCTCGGATCAGGTGCACACCGAAGGCATCACCGAGGTGTCGGCCGCCGACGTTACTGCTGCCGCCGCCGCCGGATATGTGATCAAACTTCTGGCGATCGCGGAAAAGCTTGAGGCGGGCATTTCCGTGCGCGTGTACCCGTCGCTGATCAAAAGGGATCACCCGCTGGCCTCCGTACGCGGCGCGTTCAACGCGGTGTTTGTGGAGGCAGAAAATGCTGGCGACCTGATGTTCTATGGCGCCGGCGCCGGGGGAAACCCGACCGCCAGCGCGGTTATGGGCGATGTTGTTGCGGTGGCCCGTCAGCTCTCTGCCGGGGCCCCGCTGCCTCATGGTTCGGCTGATAGCGCGGCGCAGTTGATCGATTTCTCCGCGATCAGCACCCGCTACTGGATCGGTTTGACCGTTTTTGACGAGCCCGGGGTGCTCGCCCGGATCGCTGCGATCTTTGGCGAACATGGGGTATCGATCGAATCCATGAACCAGCAGGCTGCGCTCGGCGACGGTCCGGCCGCGCTGCGCATCCTCACCCACCGGGGCACCGAAGCTGCTCTGGCCTCCACCGTCGCCGCGCTCAAGGCGCTGGACGCGGTGGACACCGTTCTATCCGTAATGCGAGTTGAAGGAAACTAACATGGCTCATCAGTGGCGTGGAGTCATCCGCGAATATGCCGACCGTCTGCCGGTCGATGAGAACACCCAAGTGGTCACGCTGGGCGAAGGTGGCACCCCGTTAGTCTTCGCCCCGGCGCTTTCGCAGCTCACCGGTTGCCAGGTGTACCTCAAGGTTGAGGGGATGAACCCCACCGGGTCGTTCAAGGACCGTGGGATGACGATGGCGATGACCGCCGCGGTGGCCGCCGGCGCGAAGGCTGTCGTCTGCGCTTCCACCGGTAACACCTCGGCCTCCGCCGCCGCCTACGCCACCCAGGCCGGGCTCAAATGTGCGGTGCTGGTCCCGGAGGGCAAAATCTCCATGGGAAAAATGTCCCAGGCGATCGCCCACGGTGCGGACATCATTCAGATCGACGGCAACTTTGATAACTGCTTGGATGTCGCGCGTAAGCTCAGCGAAAGCTACCCGGTGTTCCTGGTGAACTCGGTGAACCCGGCGCGCATCGAAGGCCAGAAGACCGGCGCCTTTGAAGTGGTCGACTTTTTGGGTGACGCGCCGGATTACCACGTGCTTCCGGTGGGTAACGCCGGCAATATCACCGCCTACTGGAAGGGCTACAAGGAGTACGCCGCTCCCTACACCAACCAGGCCGGGCAGGTGCTCGACGCGGTGTCCAGCAAGACCCCGATCATGTGGGGCTTCCAGGCTGCCGGGGCCGCCCCGATCGTGCTAGGTCACCCGGTCACCGAGCCGGACACCATCGCTACCGCCATTCGCATCGGCAACCCGGCTTCCTGGGAACAGGCAGAGGCGGCGCGTGATGAATCCGGCGGACTGATCGACTCGGTCACCGACGAAGAGATCCTTGCTGCACACCGCTGGCTCTCGGCGCGTGAAGGCGTGTTTGTGGAACCTGGTTCCGCCGCCGGGGTGGCAGGTCTGATCAAGCACCAGGCCGCCGGCAACGTACCGACCGGCAAGAAGATCGTCATCACGGTCACCGGCCACGGCCTGAAGGACCCGAACTGGGCCCTGCAGAATCCCGACGGCAGCACCGTAGAACCCACCAAGGTCGGCTTCGACGTGGTGGAAGTTGCCACCGCATTGGGCCTGTCCTAACCATGAAGTTCCGGCCCGCCGTGTCCTTAAAAAGGGCGCGGCGGGCCGAGTACGACCACCGGCATTTTCTCCCAAGCGCTAGCGCGCGAACCTCGAAGGAATCATGACGCAGCAGATCGCCCTGGGCCAGCAGATCATCGTGGCCCCACCGGCCACCAGCGCAAACCTCGGACCGGGTTTTGACTCGCTAGGTCTGGCCCTGGAATACCGCGACCGGCTTACCATCCGCACCGCGCAGCACAGCCGCGTCACGCTGCTCGGCGAGGGCGCGGACACCCTCCCAACCGATGAGTCGCACCTGATCATCGCGCAGATCCATAATTACTGGAAGGCGCGCGGTTTTGCGCCGGTGGGCATCGAACTGCACGCGGAGAACAACATCGCTCACGCCCGCGGTATGGGATCCTCCGCCGCGGCCATCGTCGCCGCCTTTGCCGCCGCCGACGCGCTGCTACCGGCGTCAGCCCAAGGTGGGATTGACGCGATTTTCCAAGCTGCCGCCGCCTGGGAAGGACACCCGGATAATGTGGCGCCGGCGGTGTTCGGGGGATTGAGCATTTCCACGACCAACGCCGATGGAAGCTTTAGCTCCGTGCAGGTTCCGCTGCACCCTGCGGTGCGCGCGGTGCTCGCGGTGCCATCTAACGGATTGTCTACCGAGGCCGCGCGCGGGGTGTTGCCCGCCCAGATCGAACATGCAAAGGCCGCCGCAAACTCCGCCAGCGCCGCCTTGCTGATTCACGCGCTGAGTAACGACCCGGCCGTGCTTTTGGCCGGTACCCGTGACTACCTGCACCAGGATTACCGGGCGGTGGCGATGCCGCAAAGCGCGGCGTTGCTCGCGGCTTTGCGCGAAAATTCCTTGGCCGCGGTGATTTCTGGTGCCGGGCCGACGGTGCTGACCTTGGTCGCCGACGAGGCCGGCGTGCAGGCCGCACGCGCGGTCATCGAGTCCTTCGCCACAGATTCTTCGGTGCAATGGGACATCAAAGTGCCTGCGTTGGCATCGAACGGTGTTACAGTAGAAGTGCTGTAACACTCAAGGCAGACCGGATTGCTAAGCGCACTGCGCTGTAGCGAATCCACTTGGCCAGTGTTGACCGGAGGAAACGCGGGTTCCGCAATTCTCTTCGTCCAGCCCTTCCGGATCTTTTCTGCAGTTCACAGCACCCTTGATACCCCTTTTTTGTGCACGCTTGTGCCCGGAGGTATCTACCCATTAAGTCCAGCGTTCGCCTCAGGCATTCTATGTGCCGTGAGCGGCTTGGACGGTGTCACAACCACTGTTTACCGGCGGTGGCACCTCATATAAACGGCACAGTGGGTCTGTTTGAACCAGCCCATCCTACGAGTCAGAAGGAACTTTCGTGACCGAAACCACAAGCCTCAACGAAGGCGTGGACACCAAGACTTCCGAAACCAAGAGCGCCGGCCTGGCCTCTTTGAAGATGACCCAGCTCCAGCAGCTGGCCTCCCAGCTCGGCATCACCGGCGGCTCGCGCATGCGCAAAGCCGACCTGGTGAAGTCCATTGGCGATCATCAGCGTGGCGGCTCCATTGCCGCGAAGGACGCAGCTAAGGAATCGGCTAAAACCGCTTCGGCACCTGCTACCCAGCAGACCGAAACCGCACAGGCTCCGGCGAAGTCCGAGACCAAGGCACCGGCCAAGGCCACCCGCGGTCGTCGGGCACCGAAGGCAGCCGAAGCGCCAGCAGCAACCGAAAACGTTGCCGTGACCGAAGCCCCGGCCCCAGCCGCGCAGCAGGCCGAAAAGCCTGTGCGCGCTCGTCGCACCTCGCGCCGCGTGACCGATTCGGGCAAGATCAACGCTCCGGCATCGGCCGAAAACACCGAAGCTGCCCAGGCGTCACAGGCACCGCAGACCGAGCAAGCGCCACAGGCTGACGCAGAGCCGGTTCGCGCTACCCGTCAGCGTCGTAATTCACGCGCCAAGGTTGAGCAGCCAGAAACCAGCGAAAACACCGGCTCTGAGGCGCAAGCACCAGCTGAGCAGGCTACTTCGAACGGTGCTGCCGAGACCGAGCAGTCCGGTGAGGCACGCGATGAGCGTCGCGAACGTGGCAACCGTCGCGATCGCAACTCGAACCGTCGTGAACGTAATAACGACCGCAACAACGATCGCAATGCTGATCGTAGTGCTGAGCGTAACGACGAGCAGGGCGGCCAGGATTCCGAGGATCGTTCCAACGATCGCAATGATCGCAACGATCGCCGTGAGCGTTCCAACGAGCGTCGTGAGCGTAACAACGACCGCAACAACGATCGTAATAACGACCGTAATGCTGAGCGTAACGATGAGCAGGGCGGCCAGGATTCCGAGGATCGTTCCAACGATCGCAACGATCGCCGTGAGCGCTCCAACGAGCGTCGCGAGCGAAACAACGATCGTAATGAGCGCAACGAGCGAAACAACGACCGTAATGACCGCAACGAGCGTACCAACGATCGTAACGATGAGCAGGGCGGCCAGGACTCCGAGGACCGCTCCAACGATCGCAACGACCGTAATGCAGAGCGCACCGAGCGTAACCGCAACCGTCGCGAACGCAACCGCAACGACCGTAATGATCGCGGGGACCGGAACGACCGCGGTGACCGTAACGATCGTAATGATCGCAACAACCGCAACCGTCGCAACCGCCGCGATGACCTGGACGAGCCACAGCTGAGCGAAGACGATGTCTTGCTGCCGGTGGCAGGCATCCTGGACGTGCTGGAGAACTACGCGTTCGTCCGCACCTCCGGCTACCTGCCAGGTACCAACGACATCTACGTGACCCTGGGCCAGGTGAAGAAGTACAACCTGCGCAAGGGTGATGCGATCGTCGGCGCCGTGCGTGCGCCGCGTGATGGCGAGACCCCGAACCCACGCCAGAAGTTCAACGCGCTGGTGCAGTTGACCTCGGTGAACGGCAAAAAGCCTGAAGACAATATGGAACGCGTCGAGTTCAACAAGCTCGTTCCGCTGTACCCGACCGAGCGCCTGCGCCTGGAAACCGATCCGAAGCTGGTCGGTCCTCGTGTGATCGACCTGGTCGCTCCGATCGGTAAGGGCCAGCGTGGTCTGATCGTGTCGCCTCCAAAGGCCGGTAAGACGATGATCTTGCAGGCTATCGCGAACGCGATCACCGTCAACAACCCAGAGGTGCACCTGATGATGGTGCTCGTGGACGAACGTCCCGAGGAAGTCACCGACATGCAGCGCACCGTCAAGGGTGAGGTTATTGCCTCCACCTTCGACCGTCCGGCCGATGACCACACCACCGTCGCGGAGCTCGCCATCGAGCGTGCCAAGCGCCTGGTGGAAATGGGCATGGACGTCGTGGTCCTGCTGGACTCGATGACCCGCCTGGGCCGTGCCTACAACCTGGCAGCCCCTGCCTCCGGACGTATCCTGTCCGGTGGTGTGGATTCGGCCGCGCTGTACCCACCGAAGCGTTTCTTCGGTGCCGCACGTAATATCGAAAACGGTGGCTCGCTGACCATCTTGGCTACCGCACTGGTGGAGACCGGGTCCAAGATGGACGAGGTCATCTTCGAGGAGTTCAAGGGCACCGGCAACATGGAGCTACGCCTCTCGCGCAAGCTCGCCGACAAGCGCATCTTCCCAGCGGTCGACGTCAACGAGTCGAGCACCCGCCGTGAAGAGCAGCTGATGAGCGCCGAAGAGGTGCGCATCATGTGGCGTCTGCGCCGGATGCTCTCGGGCATCGAACCACAGCAGGCACTGGAAGTACTCACCGGAAAGATCCGCGAGACCGGATCGAACGCTGAATTCTTGATGTTGGTCAACAAGACCACCCCCACCAAGGATTAGCACCGCTGACCGCCATGGCGTTCAGGCAGTTGGCATTCACGCCGACCGCCTGGACGCCATCGGCGCGTCACACCACTTAGACTTTGACTTAGAGAGTCCGCGACACACGATCCGTGAGCCGGGCACCGCAGAACAGGAAGAACAGCGATTATGTTTGAATCCGTCAAGACGCTACTTCAGGAGCACGCCGCGATTCAGGCGGAGCTCTCAGACCCAGCGGTTTACGCCGACCAGGCTAAGGCCCGCAAGCTCGGCCGGCGCTCGGCGCAGCTCAACGGTATCGTCGACGCATATAACCGCTGGAAGTCGGCGACCGAAGATCTGGAAACCGCCCAGGAAATGGCCGACGAGGACCCGGATTTCGCCGAGGAAGTCGCGAGCCTGCAGGTCACCTTGCCGGAGCTGGAAGAAAAGCTTCGCCGGCTGCTGATCCCACGCGACCCCAACGACGCACGCGACGTGATTCTAGAGGTCAAGGGTGGCGAAGGCGGCGACGAGGCGGCGCTGTTCGCCGCAGACCTGCTGCGCATGTACACCCGCTTCGCCGAGCACAAGGGCTGGAAGGTGGAGATGATCTCCTTCAACGAGTCCGATCTGGGCGGCTACAAGGACGCCCAGGTGGCGATCAAGGGCAAGTCGAATGATCCGGCCGAAGGCGTCTACGCGCAGCTGAAGTTCGAGGGCGGCGTGCACCGCGTGCAGCGCGTGCCGCAGACCGAGTCCCAGGGCCGCATCCACACCTCGGCCGCCGGCGTGTTGGTGCTGCCCGAGGTGGACGAGCCCGAAGAGGTCGACATCCACGCGAACGATCTGAAGGTCGACGTGTACCGTTCCTCGGGCCCCGGCGGGCAGTCCGTGAACACCACCGACTCCGCGGTGCGCCTAACCCACTTGCCTACCGGCATCGTGGTGGCCATGCAGAACGAAAAGTCGCAGATCCAGAACCGTGAAGCCGCGATGCGTGTGCTTCGTTCGCGTTTGCTGGCCCACCAGCAGGCCATCATCGACGAAGAGAACTCGGCCGTGCGTGCCAGCCAGATCCGCACCATGGACCGTTCCGAGCGCATCCGCACCTACAACTACCCGGAAAACCGCATCGCCGATCACCGCACCGGGTACAAGGCGTACAACCTTGACGCGGTGATGGACGGCGAATTGGCGCCGGTGATCGAATCCTGCATCCAGATGGATGAAGAAGAGCGCCTGGCAGCGCTGGGCGAGCAGTAAGCGCCAGCGGATTCTTGTGGAGCAACTGAATACCGCCCGGCGCACCGCCGCCGCGCAACTTAGCGAAGCGGCGGTTCCCTCGCCGGGTGTTGATGCGGACCTGTTACTGAGTTTTGTGACCGGCGATAGCCGTGCGGAGCTCAAACTGCGCGAACTGCGCGGGGAGAGCCTCACCGAGGGGCAGTACGCACAATATCTGGACCTTGTGAATCGGCGTGCGCAGCGTATTCCGTTGCAACACCTGACCGGTGAAGCGTATTTTCGCTACCTGACGCTGAAAGTTGGCCCCGGGGTCTTCTCTCCGCGTCCGGAAACCGAAACCGTGGTGCAGGTCGGACTGGACTTCCTCGGCGATGTACAAGGTTCACGCTGTGTAGATTTGTGTTCGGGCTCCGGGGCGATCGCCGCGGCGTTGGCCACGGAACTTAGATCAGCACAGGTGTGGGCGGTGGAACTATCCGACGAGGCCATTAGCTACACCCGCGCAAATTGTGAGCCCTATGGGGTCACCGTGCTTCATCAGGACGCCTCGGCGCTACCGCAGCAATTGCACGGCAGCATCGACCTGGTGATCTCCAACCCGCCCTACATTCCGCCTCATGCGGTGCCACGCGAACAAGAAGTGCGCGAGCATGACCCGCAGATGGCGCTCTACGGTTTGGGCGAGGACGGGCTGCAGATCCCGCGCTTAGTTTCCGCGGAAGCCAAACGCCTGCTGCGCGGCGGGGGACTCTACGTGATGGAACACGCCGAGGTGCAAGCCGCAAGCGCCGCGGCCATGCTGATCGAACTCGGATTCACACAGGTTACTGGACACCTTGACCTCAGTGGTCGTCCGCGAGCCACCAGCGCGCTGGCCCCGCTGACCTAATAACCGTTCAACGCATGAAAGAATAAACCCGTGAGCACAACATACTTGGTTAGCACCGAAGCGCAGCGCGAGGCAGCGATCGCCGCAGCAAAAGCCACCTTAGGTGAGAAGCGTTGCATCGTGCTGCCCACCGATACCGTGTACGGGATCGGCGCCGACGCGTTCAGCCCTCAGGGGGTAGCGATGCTGATGGCGGCCAAGGGGCGCTCACGAAATATGCCACCTCCGGTGCTGATCGCACAGGTCGCCACCATGGATGGGTTGGCCCGCGACATCCCCGATGACGCGCGCAAACTTGCCGACGCTTTCTGGCCCGGTGCGCTGACCCTGATCCTGCCCGCTCAGCCCTCGCTGACCTGGGATCTGGGGGAGACCCGCGGCACCGTCGCGCTGCGTGTACCCAACGATGAAACCGCGCTAGAACTTTTGCGCGCCACCGGACCGCTGGCGGTCTCCTCGGCAAACCGCACCGGTCAGCCGGCTGCCACCACCGTAGAAGAGGCCATCGCCCAGTTGGGTGACAGCGTTGAGGTGTACCTCGACGGCGGCTCGCGTGCCACCGACGAGGCGGAAAGCACCTTGCCCTCGACCATCGTCGATGCCACCGGGGACACCCTGGTGGTGGTGCGCGCGGGAGCGATCGACATCGACGAGCTGCGCGTGGTAGTGCCCAATATTCTCCCCGCGAAGCCTGACACGCCGAATCAGGACGCATGAGAAGCTACGTCGTACTGATCGCGTTTAGCTTCGCGACCGCATTTTTGCTCACCCCGATGATTCGTTCGGTGGGAGAACGCTTTATCCGCGGACAACTGGTGCGCGAACGCGACCAGCACCAGGCACCGATCGTGAAATTTGGTGGCCTGGGCATCATGATCGCCTTCGGCGCGGGACTCTGGCTGGCCAGCCAACTAAGTTTCTTCTCCGGGGTCTTTGAGAACTCGGACCCGCTGCGTGGAGTCGGGATCGCGCTGATCCTGATCGCCGTGCTCGGCCTCTGGGACGATGTCGGAGATCTGCGCTGGTACTATAAGGCCGCCGGCCAGGTGGTGATCGGCATCGTGATCGCCGCGCATGGGCTAGTGATCCGATCCTTGCCGGTAGGTACCTGGCGAATCGAAGAACCGTGGGTGCAAGGCGCCCTCACGGTCTTTCTGGTCGTGCTGACAATGAACGCGATCAACTTCTCCGACGGGCTCGACGGACTCGCCGCCGGGCTCGCAGCCATCGGCGCGGCCACCTTCTTTATCTACTCCTACATCCTGGCTACCCATGTAAGCGCCGATGACTACGCCAATGTCGGCGCGCTTCTTTGCGCATTGTTACTCGGCGCTTGTTTGGGATTCTTGCCACATAATTTTAACCCCGCGAATATCTTCATGGGGGAGACCGGGGTGCTCACCATCGGGCTGATTCTCTCGGTCTCTGCAATTGCCGTCACCGGAGACGTGCAGGGGCTGGACGCGCACCGCTTCCGCAACGTGCCGGCCTATATGCCGATGGTCTTGCCGATGGTGATCGTCTTCTTGCCGGTGCTCGATCTGAGCCTGTCGGTGGTGCGCCGGCTACTCAACAAGCGCTCACCGTTCTCACCTGACTCCAAGCACATTCACCACCGGATGCTCTCCCAAGGCCACTCGGTGCGCAAAAGTGTGGTGTTGCTCTATGTTTGGGCCGCTTTGGTTGCTGCCACGGTGGTTTTGATCGCGTTCATCCCGCTTGCGGTGTTGATCCCAATCATTGTAATTCTGGTCATTGGCGCCGCTTTGCTGACCTGGTGGCCGTTGGTCTCGGTTCGTTTTGTGAATCTGCGAAGAAGGCTTGACAAGTAATTCCCAAGCAATCAGTTTCTATCTCGTGTAGAATTCATTACGGATCATCTCCCAAGTAGTTTTATACTGCGCGGGGGTAATGAGTTTCATCAGCATTATTCGGTTGCAGATAGATCTTTGACAGCGAACTAGAGGGAGAGTGCGGCCATGAATTCACATTCGGCTCGCGTTGTCGTCTCTGCCGCTCCGAAATCCATCTGGCTACCAATTCTTGGTATCTCCATGCTGTACTCGTTGATCGCAGCGGCCGCATTTTTCCTGATTTCGTGGTTGTTTGCAGATTTGCGATATGCACTGTCCGGGGCTTTAGCTTACGGCTTAGTGATCGGCTTTTTCGCCGTCAGCATTTTGATTGCTGAGGCCGCCGGACGATTCCGCAGCACGTGGGCCATGCCCGCGTTTCTGGGAACTTTCGTCATCAAGGTATTTGGTATTGCCTTCTTGCTGTTGAACCTGGGATTGCCTGACTGGGTCAATCGACAGGGATTCGTGCTTGCAGCTGCAGTCAGCCTCGTTGCCTGGCAGACCGGTGAGATTCGTGCCTTTATGAAGACACGTCTTGCCATCTACAACGAAGCATAGACATAGTGCCACCAGTCTTTAGGTCTGGGGCGAGCTGTGAGTTTGATAAGCTTACTACGGGTCATTTTTGGTGGGTTGCTTAACGGTGATCGGCCGTCTATGACTGGCATCCTTGGGGCAACCTGAGGATGGCACTTCATCAGCGTCGATGCGTTTCGCAAAAACTCCGATGTAACCCGTTTGATTTTTTCTTCACACGGTGAGAGGCAGTTACCGCCAGTCACCGCCTTTTGCCCGTGACCGTTACTGCAGAGAGGACAGCGCGTTGTTCGCGTTTGCGCTCCCAATGGCCTCAGAAGAAGGCGGATTTATTCCGCCATCCGTATCCGATACTCACCTCCCGGACATTTTCCCGTGGTTCGCTGAGTACGGAACCGGTTTCGGCAAGCAGATGTTCATGATCGTACTTTCGATCGTGCTCATTACTTGGTTCTTCACCGCGGCCATCAAGAACCCGAAGCTGGTTCCAAGCAAGACGCAGTACCTCGCCGAGTCCGGCTACGCTTTCGTGCGTAACGGAATTGGCCGCGACATCATTGGTGAGAAGAACTTCCGTCCTTGGATTCCTCTGCTGTTCGCGACCTTCTTCTTCGTCCTGCTGAATAACCTCTTCGGAGCAATCCCATTCCTGCAGATTCCATCGTTCTCACACGCTGGTTCTGCATATGCGATGGCCATCATCATCTACGGCACCTGGATTGCCGTAGGTTTGAAAAACCATGGTATTCGCTACTTCAAGTTGGCCGTCGTTCCGTCCGGTGTTCCGGGCTGGATCATGCCACTGATGATTCCACTGGAAATCATCTCTAACTTCATCGTTCGCCCGCTGACGCACTCGCTGCGTTTGATGGCAACGATGCTGGCCGGTCACATGATCGTGATGTTGGCAGCTTCCGGTGCTCGTCACCTGATTGTTGTTCAGGATTCCTTGGCTATGAATGGTCTTGGCGTCTTGGTCATCCTCGGATCGGTCGCAATGTACTTCCTGGAACTTCTGATCATGGTCCTGCAGGCCTTTGTTTTCACCCTGCTGACCGCGATCTACCTCCAGGGTGCAATTGAAGCCGACGCCCACTAAGGCCAACACTTCTTCCACCCACTAAAGATCTTCCTTGAATCGCTCAAGGAATACCTCACAACCTACCGGCAAAAGCCCGGTATCTTGAAAGGAACATAATCACATGTTGCATGGCTCCCTGAATATGATCGGCTACGGCCTGGCTGCAATTGGTTCGGCTATCGGCGTTGGCATGATCTTCGCTGCTTACATCAATGGTGTTGCACGTCAGCCAGAAGCACAGCGCATCCTGCAGCCAATCGCAATGCTTGGCTTCGCACTTGCTGAAGCACTTGCAATTTTGGGCTTGGTCTTCGCCTTCGTCGTCGGCGCCTAGTCTTTTCGCAACTTGTAGTGGCCTCGCCACTATCGCGAGGCGTACACACAAAGCGGAAACTAGTAGATAAGGAATAGTGAGAATGAACAGCACTGATTTCATCCTCGCTGCGAGCGAATCGGTTAACCCGTTGTTGCCGAACCCGTGGGAGATTCTCGTCACGGGCGTTGGTTTCGCGGTCCTTCTGTTCATCGTCATCAAGGTAATTGCTCCGAAGTTCGAGCAGTCCTATGAAGATCGCGTCACCGCGATCGAAGGTGGCCTGGAGAAGGCTGAAGCAGCGCAGAAAGAAGCAGAAGAGACCTTGGCACTGTACAAGGCTCAGCTTCTCGAAGCCCGCACGGAAGCCAACCGCATCCGTGAGGAAGCTCGTAGCGAAGGCGCTCAGATCCTTGCAGATCTGAAGACCAAAGCAACCGATGAGGCTACTCGTATCACCGAGCAGTCGCACCGTCAGATTGAGGCAGAGCGCGTTGCTGCTCTGACTTCGCTCCGCACCGACGTGGGCGTATTGGCTACCGAGCTTGCAAGCAAGGTAGTTGACGAAGCTCTCAAGGACGACGCCCGTGCACAGCGCGTGGTTGATCAGTTCCTGACCGATTTAGAAGCTCAGCAGAACGCAGGTGCATCGAACTAATGGCAAGTGTATCGAGCGAGTCACTAGCAAAGGCTTTGGAGTTTTTAGAACCCAAGCTGGCACAGGCATCTATTGATCTGCCAAAGGAACTGTTCGCGGTCCTGGAAGTACTGGATGCAAATGCCGGTCTTCGCCGCGCAATGACTGATCCAGCCCGTGAAGTTGCCGATAAGGCAGGCCTTCTGGCACAGCTTTTGCGCGGAAAGGTTTCGGCTGATGCCGAGGCTACCGTTGCGCAGTTGGCTTCCACCCGCTGGAGCTCGGAACGCGACATTAGCGATGCGCTCGAAACGCTGGCAGTTACCGCGGTCTCCGCGGTAGCCGAGCAGCAGGACGGCGTTAATGGGCTGAACAAGCTGGAGCAGGATCTGTTCTCCTTCATCGAGGTAGTTCGTGCTAACCACGAGCTGCAGCGTGCGTTGGATGATGCTCAGGCCCCAGACGAGGCTAAGCGTGCACTGGCGCTCAAGCTCGTGCCTAACGCGTCGCAGACCGCGCAGGTTTTGATCTCCCAGGCTGTTTCAAACCCTCGCGGTTTGAAGCCAGCAGCTTTGGTTGCACGTTTTGTTGAGCTCGTGGCCAAGCGCCAGCAGCGTTGGATCGCTTCGGTGACCAGCACTGTGCAGCTCTCTGAGGCTCAGCTATCGCGTCTGGAGACCAGCCTGAACAAGCTTTACGGTCGTCAGCTTAAGCTCAATGCCACCACCGACCCATCGCTGGTCGGTGGACTGGTGGTCAAGGTTGGCGACGAAGTTGTCGACGCTTCCGTGGCATCACGCGTGGCCGACTTGCGCCGCGCCCTGGCTAGCTAGGTCTCATTGGAACCGGGAGTAATCCCGAATCCAATGTCCTAGCTACCAGGACCACAACAGACTTCATTCACATTCGATTCGTATCTTTTCTTTTCAGACACGAGTCACAATTTAGGAGAGCAGGGACTGCAGATGGCCGATTTGACCATCAATGCCAACGACGTCCGTAATGCCCTAAACGAGTTCGCATCTTCCTACGAACCGGGTAAGGCAGAGCGTACCGAGGTGGGACGCGTCGTCGCCGCGAGCGACGGCATCGCCAAGGTGGAAGGTCTTCCTTCCGTCATGGCCAACGAATTGCTGAAATTCGCTGATGGCACCCTGGGCCTAGCCCAGAACCTTGACACCCGCGAAATCGGTGTTGTTGTGCTTGGTGACTTCACCGGCATCGAAGCTGGCCAGAAGGTCGAGCGCACCGGCGAGATCCTTTCGGTTCCAGTCGGCGACGGCTACTTGGGCCGCGTGGTTGACCCACTGGGTGAGCCAATGGATAACCTGGGCCCAATTGAAGCCGAAGGCCGTCGTGCCTTGGAGCTTCAGGCACCAGGTGTCACTCAGCGTAAGAGCGTGCACGAGCCAATGCAGACCGGTCTGAAGGCTATCGACGCCATGATCCCGATCGGCCGTGGCCAGCGTCAGCTGATCATTGGTGACCGCCAGACCGGTAAGACCGCTATTGCGGTTGACACCATTCTGAACCAGCGCGCCAACTGGGCAACCGGAGACGAAACCAAGCAGGTTCGCTGCATCTACGTGGCTATCGGACAGAAGGCATCGACTATCGCTGCCGTTCGTCAGACCCTCGCAGATAAGGGTGCACTGGAATACACCACGATCGTGGCGTCCCCAGCATCTGACCCAGCAGGCTTCAAGTACCTGGCACCTTACGCAGGCTCGGCCATCGGCCAGCACTGGATGTACGGTGGCAAGCACGTTCTGATCGTCTTTGATGATCTGTCCAAGCAGGCTGAAGCTTACCGTGCGGTATCGCTGTTGCTGCGCCGTCCACCAGGACGCGAAGCTTACCCAGGCGACGTCTTCTACCTACACTCCCGTCTGCTTGAGCGTTGTGCCAAGCTTTCGGACGAGCTCGGTGCAGGTTCGATGACTGGTCTGCCAATCATCGAAACCAAGGCTAACGACGTAGGCGCGTTCATCCCGACCAACGTTATCTCGATTACCGATGGTCAGATCTTCTTGCAGTCGGACCTGTTCAACGCTAACCAGCGTCCAGCCGTCGATGTGGGCATCTCGGTGTCCCGCGTGGGTGGTTCGGCACAGGTCAAGGCCATGAAGAAGGTTTCCGGTACTTTGAAGCTTGAATTGGCTCAGTACCGCGACATGGCTGCCTTCGCGATGTTCGCCTCGGACCTGGATGCTGCTTCCAAGCAGCAGCTGACCCGTGGTGCACGTCTGATGGAGCTGCTCAAGCAGGGTCAGTACACCCCGTACCCGGTTGAAGATCAGGTCGTTTCGATCTGGTCGGGCACCAACGGTTACCTCGACGATGTACCAGTGGAAGATGTTCAGCGTTTCGAAGCTGAATTCATCGACTACCTGCGTCACCGCACCGAGGTACTGAACGTGATCGGCCAGACCGGCAAGCTGGAGAACGAGACTCTGGAAGCCATGAAGACTGCGGTTGTAGACTTCAAGGCCGGATTCTTCGGTGACGGTGATGACCAGCTGGTCGCCGCCGGACACGAAGAGCACGACGCTCTCGATGCCGAGTCCGTTGACCAGGAAAAGATCGTCAAGCAGAAGCGCTGACAATTTCCTTCACGTTTTGGGGTGCGGCGTCGCTAGCGGCGCCACACCCCGAACGTAGGGAATAAGGAAAGGACACACATGGGAGCCCAGATTCGGGTCTACCGCCAGAAGATCGGATCGACTAAGTCGATGGCCAAGATCTTCAAGGCGATGGAACTGATTGCTGCATCCCGCATTGGTAAGGCACGTACGCGTGTTTCGGCTTCATTGCCGTATGCCAATGCGATTACCCGTGCAGTAACCGCCGTCGCGTCCCAGGCCGATGTCGAACACCCACTGACCACCGAGCCTGCACAGGTTCGACGGGCAGCCGTTTTGGTGATGACTTCGGACCGAGGACTTGCCGGGTCCTACTCCGCCAGCGTTCTGAAGCAGGCTGAGCACCTCGTGGAACTCCTGCGTGAGGATGGTAAGGAAGTCAAGACCTATTTGGTCGGCCGCAAGGCTCAGGCTTACTTCGATTTCCGTTCACGCGGATATGAGCGAGTGTGGACCGGGGATACCGATTCTCCGCGTTTCGAAACCGCACGCGAGCTGCGCGATATCCTCCTAGAGGATTTCGCCACCGACTACGAGCAGGGTGGCGTGGACGAAATCCACGTCGTATACACCCAGTTCAAGTCGATGGTTACGCAGGAACCGACGGTCATCCGTCTGTTGCCGTTGGAGGTTGTCGAGGATGATTCCGAGACTCCAACCGACGAGCTTTTGCCACTGTACGAGTTTGAGCCATCGCCGGAAGAAGTGCTGGACGCACTGCTTCCGCGATACATCGATTCTCGATTGTTCAATGCCCAGCTGCAGTCCGCAGCCTCGGAGCTTGCTGCACGTCAGCGCGCGATGAAGGCTGCAGGCGACAACGCCGGCGAACTGATCAAGAAGTTCACGCGATTGCTTAACAACGCCCGTCAGGCTGAAATCACCCAGGAGCTTTCGGAAATTATTGCCGGCGCAGACGCGCTGGACAGCTAAATTTCCGTTTCTCTCCGACCAGATAAGAAGTGAGAAAGATGACTGCCCAAATCAACGAGCAGGTTACCGCAGGGGCCACCGGCCGTATTGCCCGCGTGATTGGCCCGGTCGTGGACGTCGAGTTCCCTGCCGATGCACTGCCTTCAATCTACAACGCACTCACCGCAGAGCTAACCCTCAACGGTGTAACCAAAACTATTACCTTCGAAACCAGCCAGCACCTCGGTGAGGGCCTGGTCCGTGCGGTATCGCTTCAGGCCACTGACGGCCTGGTTCGCGGTGCCCAGGTGAAGGACACCGGCGCTTCGATCTCCGTCCCAGTAGGCGACGGCGTCAAGGGCCACATCTTCAACGTATTGGGCGATGCCCTAGACGTTGATAACTCGGAGATTCAGGTCACCGAGCGCTGGCCAATCCACCGCCCAGCACCGAAGTTCGCGGACCTTGAGGGTTCGACCGAGATGATGGAAACTGGCATCAAATCGATCGACCTTCTCACCCCTTACATCAAGGGTGGCAAGATTGGTCTGTTCGGCGGCGCAGGCGTGGGTAAGACCGTGCTGATCCAGGAAATGATCACCCGTGTTGCACGTAACTTCGGTGGTACTTCGGTATTCGCCGGTGTGGGCGAGCGCACCCGTGAAGGTAACGACCTCTGGGTCGAAATGGAAGAAGCCAACGTTCTGAAGGACACCGCCTTGGTGTTCGGCCAGATGGATGAGCCACCTGGAACTCGTTTGCGCGTGGCACTGTCGGCACTGACCATGGCGGAATACTTCCGCGATGTGCAGAACCAGGACGTGCTGCTGTTCATCGACAACATCTTCCGCTTCACCCAGGCCGGTTCCGAGGTGTCGACCCTGTTGGGCCGCATGCCTTCGGCCGTGGGTTACCAGCCGAACTTGGCCGATGAAATGGGTCTGCTGCAGGAACGCATCACCTCGACGAAGGGCCGCTCGATCACCTCGATGCAGGCAGTCTACGTCCCGGCCGATGACTACACCGACCCGGCTCCAGCAGCAACCTTCGCTCACTTGGATGCAACCACCGAGCTGTCGCGTGAAATCGCCTCGCGTGGTCTGTACCCAGCGATCGATCCGCTGACCTCGACCTCGCGCATCCTGGATCCGCAGTACATCGGACAGGATCACTACGATACCGCCATCCGTGTGAAGGCGATTCTGCAGAAGAACAAGGAACTTCAGGACATCATCGCGATCCTGGGTATCGACGAACTGGGCGAAGAAGACAAGATTGTTGTCGCCCGTGCACGTCGTATGCAGCAGTTCCTCTCGCAGAACACCTACACCGCGAAGCAGTTCACCGGTGTTGAGGGTTCGACCGTGGACATCAAGGACACCATCGAAGGCTTCAAGGCCATCGCCGATGGCGAATTGGACCACATTGCAGAGCAGGCGTTCTTCAACATCGGCGGTCTTGACGACGTCGAGCGCCAGTGGGCCGAAATCCAGAAGGCCAGCTAATTATGGCTGAGCTTCAGGTAGAAATCGTTGCGGCGGATCACTTCGTGTGGTCCGGCGCTGCGAAGCTGGTCAAGGCACGGTCGGTTGACGGCGAGATCGGCGTTTTGCCCGGTCACGTTCCGATGCTTTCGGTGCTTGCCTCTGGGGATCTGGAAATCGCTCCAGTTTCCGAAGCTCGCTTCACGGTGCAGATCGACGGAGGATTCTTCTCAGTCGATTCGGACCGCGTAGTGATCGTCGCCGATAACGCTGTGATTGGTACCGCAGCGTAGGCGAACCATTGATTGAGATAACCGCACCAGTTCTGCTCGCACTGCTCGTTTTGACGTGCATCGTGCTGTTCTTCGGGGCCATGGCCGTGCGCCGCATTCAACTGCGGCGCACGCTGGGCACCTTCGACGCCTCCATCCTCACGCCGAAAGGCCGGTGGATGATGGTGATCGCCCGCTACGGCGGGGGACATGTGGATCTGTTGCGGTTTTTCTCTGTCTCCCCGGTGCCGCGTTTTGTACTGCAGCGCCACGGACTAGACCTCAATGGCTGGCGCCGGCCAACGGCGAACGAAGCGATGCTAATTCCCCCGGGATTTATCATCGTGCAACTGGTACAGGCCGGCGAAGATCGGGAACTGGCCATGGATTACCGTGACTACACCGGTTTTTCCGCCTGGCTTGAAGCCGGGCCGATCGCCGGTAGCTGGCAAATCTAAGTTTTTCTGCGGGGCCCACCCGCAGTACGAATCCCGCCGCATGGCACCTATTAGGTGTTATGCGACGGGATTTTTTGCGTGGGGGTAATTTTGTTTTAGAGTACCTGGCCGTTGCGGATGACCTGGTGCAGCTCCAGCTGGGCGTCGAGTACCACCACATCGGCGCAGAAACCGTAATGCAGCGAGCCTACCTCGTCGGCCAGGCCGATCAGCGAGGCGGGGATGGAGGTCGCGGACTCGACCGCGCGGGTGAGCGCGATACCGGCGCTGACCGTACAGCGCAACACCTCAAGTAGCGTGGCGGTGCCCCCGGCCAGCGAACCGTCGGCAAGGCGGGCTTGGCCGTCGCTGACGGTGACCTTGGCCGGGCCTAAGGTGTACTGCCCGTCGGAAAGTCCGGTAGCGGACATCGAATCGCTGACCAGCACCACACGGTGGCCACCGATGAGGTTAAACACCAATCGCACGGTCTCTGGGGACAGGTGGACATCGTCGGCGATCAATTCGAGGTAGGCGTTGCCTCGCGCGGCTTCTTCCAGGCAGGCGGCTACCGGACCCGGCTTACGGTGATGCAGCGAGGGCATGCCGTTAAACAGGTGGGTGACGGTCGGCTTTTCGGTGAAACCATCCACGCCGGCGTTTTGAAGCTGTTCGCGGGCGAACTGTAGTGAGGTGGCGGTGACCTGCGCACTGGCGTTGGTATGGCCCAGTGAGGGCACCACACCGAGTGCGACTAGCTGTTCGATGAGCTCCTCGCTGCCAGGGCGTTCGGGTGCGTAGGTCATCGTGCGCAGCTGGCCACGACTGGCGGAGATCAACTCGTCGATAAATTCTGGATCCGGATCGCGCAGGAATCGTGGGTCTTGGGCGCCGCAGCGGGCCTCGGAGAGGAACGGACCTTCGGCGTGGATGCCGGCGATCTTTCCGGCCTCGGCGAATTCGGCAAGGATTTCCGCGGCGCGCAGCATTTCTGCCGGTTCGGCGGTGACCAATGAGGCCAGCAACGTGGTGGTGCCTGCGCGGTGCAGGTAGTCCAGGGCGTCGGAGACCTGTCCGTGTTCCGGGTTAGCGAAGTCCGCGCCCAGCGCCCCGTGGTTGTGCAGGTCGATTAGCCCGGGGATCAGGATGGAACCGAGTGGCACCGGGTGCTCGGGGAATTGGTCGGCGTCGGACTGGGTGAGCCAGTCATCGCGGCTACCGGCAAAACGGATGCGATCGTCCTCGATGGCCAGTGCGCCATCGCTGATTTTCTGCCCGTCGGAGATGAGCGTGGCGAAGATGGCGTAACGCGAAGCGGTATTCATGTACCTAGCTTAGAAGAGTCTGCCCGAAGAGTCATCGATTCCGCGCATTGCATCGTAATCTAGGGTCAGGCAGCGGATTCCGCGGTCCTCGGCCAGGGTGCGCGCCTGTGGTTTGATCTGCTGGGCGGCGAAGACTCCGGTGACCGGCTTGAGCAGCGGGTCGCGGTTGAGCAGTTCTAGGTACCGGGTGAGTTGTTCCACCCCGTCGATGTCGCCGCGGCGTTTAAGCTCCACGGCCACCGCGGCGCCCGAAGCATCGCGGGCCAGGATGTCTACCGGGCCGATCGCGGTCATATATTCGCGGCGTACCAGCCGGTGCCCGGTGCCCAAAAGTTCGATCTGTTCGGCCAGCAGGCGTTGCAGATCGGCCTCCACACCATCTTTGATCAGCCCCGGGTCGGTCCCCAACTCGTGGGCCGAATCGTGTTCGATGGAGTGGAAGTAAATGGTCAGCTTGTCATCGGTCTTCGCGCTGGAGACGTTCCAGACGCTGAGCGCGCCAAGTGCGGCGGCGTCCTCATCGGGACTCGCCTCACGTAATACCAGCGGCGGATTCATCCAGTTCAGCGGCTTGTAACTGCCGCCGTCGGAGTGGATCAACACCGAACCATCGGCCTTGACCATAATCAGCCGGGTAGCTAGGGGGAGGTGGGCTCGAAGACGGCCCTCGTAATCTACTGAACACTTTGCAACCACTAAACGCACGCGATCAAGCCTACCGCTAAGCCGGCGAGGTTTGCGACCCGATCTGCGCGCAGTTCGTCTGCGAGGCCGGCGATACGGCATGATTAAAGGCATGCCACGCTCGAACCGTCCACGCCGCTCCAGCGGACCCGCCGCAAAATCCAGGTCGCGATCCGCGGGGCCAACCCGTGATCAGGGCGCGGAAGATGACTGGATGCAGCGCGCCCGCTACGGGGTGGCAAAGTTGCAAGATGCCCCCGATGGGCAGTGGCATGTGCGCAAGGTTTCCCCGCTGAACGCGCAAAAAACCTATACCTGCCCGGGCTGTCATCGGCCGATTACCCCCGGGGTGGCTCACCTGGTGACCTGGCGGGCCGATCATTGGTCCGGTGATGAGGCGGCGGCCGGAAACCGTCGGCATTGGCACCCGAACTGCTGGGAATCGCGCTCCTACCGGTACTGAGATGTGCCCGGTGTGCGCACGGATCGGACATTAAAGCCGGTCTTGGCGGGCGATGAACACCTCACGCAGCAAAATCATGGCGCTGGCGGCGACCGGAATGGCCATCAGCGCGCCGGTGATGCCCACCAGTGTGCCGCCGGCGATTACCGAGATCACCGCGACCGCGCCGGGGACCGCGACCGCCTTGTTCATAATGCGCGGGGAGATGAAGTACGCCTCGACCTGAAGGTAACCGAAGTAGCAGATCGCGTAGATCAGCGCGGTTTGCCAGCCTAGGGTGAGCGTGACCAGGGTGACCAAGACCCCGGCGATCACCGCTCCGACCAGCGGAATGAAGGCGAGCATCGCGACCAATAGGGTCAGCAAGGCCGCAAAGGGGACCTTCAGCAGTGTCATCAAAATAAGCGCGACCAGGGCGTTGAGCACCGCGACGCTGGCCTGACCCATCACATAATTACCCACCGAGCGGGTGATGCGCGTGATGATCTGATCGGCGCGGTTGCGCTTGGAACGCGGGACCAGGCGCAGCGAGAAAGACATCATGCCCGGCAGCGAGGCGAGGAAGTAGATCGCCAGCACCAGCACGATCAGTACCCCGAACATCGACTGCGCGACGGTCTGCGACACGCCCAAGACGCCACCGAATACATTGGTGACCGCGCCGGAATCGCCAAAGAAGCGTTCCACCTCGGTATTAATGCGCGACGAGACCGCGTATTGCGCGTCGATTTGCTTGACCCAGGCACTGTTTAAGAAGTTATCCACGATCTCCGGGGCGCGGGAGATGAATTGGGTGATCTGCGCGATCAGGGTAGGAATGATCAGCGCCATGAAGCCGCCAAAAATTGCGAGCAGGCCCACCATTGTGCTGGTCACCGCCAGCGGACGGTTCAGTCCGCGGCGCATCAGGAAGCGCACCACCGGGTCAAGGCCCAGTGCGATGAACAGCGCGATCGAAATCCAGGTGATCAGCGAGCCGACATTTGTCAGCAGGTAGTAGCCGGCCAGCGCGATGCCGACGCCGATGGTGCCAAGAAATCCCATGGAGATCGGGTGTAACGCAGGGATCGGCTGGGGAGTATCGGTTTCGCTCTCGGGTAGTTCATCAAGTGCACCGGGGTGGTTCGGGGCTTTGAACAGTGAGTTGACCGTGCGCGAGAGCCGACGCGCCCAGCGGGTAGCGGCAGAACGACTCTCGGCGGGATCTTCGGGATCTGCCTCGGCTGCGGGCCGCGGTGATGAGCCGTGGGAATGCGCGCCGGTGGCCGGGGATGCGTGAGGCGAGCCGGGCGCCGGGCCGCTAGCTTTGGGGATTGGCGGCTGCCCGGAGGGTGTGGCGGACTGTGTGGGGTGTGCCGGTTCGCTGGCCGGGCTTTGTGCGGCGTGGTGCTTTGCCGCATCGCCGCGCTGATCGGGCGACTGATTACTGTCCATGGCACTGAGCATACCGCTCGGCGAGCGTGACAAAGTGCTCTATGACACCCCGACATGTGCATTTGAGGCAGTTCACAGTCTGTTCTCGGAACCATTGGGGCTAAGGACTCGTTAGACTTGTGAAAGAACAGCTGTGACCGTTGGCGAATAGGTGAAGTCGTGCGAAAAGTTATCTCCGTGATCGCGATCCTACTGGGGGCAATTGCCCTGGTAGTAGGCATCGGACAGAAGACCTTTTGGGCCCCGCCCGAAACGGTCACCGCAAGCATGCCAGAGTTTAAGGAAGAGTCGCCGCTGACGGTTATTCAACCCTCGGTGCAGAACCCGGGCTCCGAGCCGGTGGAGCTGGTGATCACCGGCAAGGGCGAATTTACCGCCTCGCTGGCGCGCAGTTATGACGTGGAAGCCTGGGTGGGCGACGCTGCCCACGTGGAGCTGACCGGTGTGGATCGCGAAAATCATCAGCTGATCGCCGAGCGCATCGATGGGGAGAAGAAGACTCCGAACCCCGCAGGAGATGACCTGTTCTTCGATTCGCAGAAGGCCGACGGCACGATGACCTACCGCTGGACCGCCCCGGATGACGGTGACTGGTCGCTGCTGCTGGCAGCCGACGGCACCAAGGCGGCGCCCAGTGAGATCTCGGTGACCTACGCCAACGATGACGCCATGCCATGGGCGTTGCCACTGATCATCATCGGTGCACTGCTGTTGGTACTCGGTGTGGCACTGCTGGTGATGCGCGTGATCAAGCCGGCTAAATCGGCTAACTCCGGGCGTCGGGCAGAAACCGCGGTAGCAAATACTATGAACGGACCGACGAAGCAGAATTCGCTCGCGGTTGCCGCGGTGCTGGCCCTCGCGGTGAGCGGAATTAGCGTACCGATGGCGCCGACCAGCGATAAGCCATCGGACTCGCCAAAAGCCTCTGAATCTGCGTCGGCCTCAGAATCTGCGTCGGCCTCTGAATCTGCGTCGGCCTCGGCAAAACCTTCGGAATCTACTGCGGAGGAAAAGCCGAGCTACCCGGTACTCACCGAAGAACAGCTGCAGCGCGTGCTCAGCGACGTGGAGAAGCAGATCGGCAAGGCCGACGAGAAGAACACCAAGAAGGATTTGGACTCGCGTGCCTCCGGTGCCTTTAAGGACCTGCGCACCAAGCGTTACGACATCCTCAACGACAAGATCAAGATCGCTAAGCCACTGGCGCTGAAGACCTCGGTCATTCGTTCGGCCGCGGTGCCTAATAGCTCCGAGGCGAAGTTCCCGCGCGTGATCACCGTGGTGACCGCGAAGGATTCCGATCCGGCCACCTTGCCAATCGCGTTGACCCTGCAACAGAACAGTGCCCGGGATAACTACAAGCTCACCTTCGCGGCGCAGATGCTGCCGAACTCAACCTTCCCCGGGATTGCGGTCGGTGACCCATCGGTGACGCAGCTCGACGCCAATGCCGAGGGGCTGAAGGTGAAGCCAAAAGACGCGCTGACGCAGCTGGCCGACGTGCTGACCAACGAAAAGTCCAAGCACAAGGACAACTTCGCGGAATCCGAATTTATTAAGGCGATCCACTCCGGGCAGAAGACCGAGCAGAAGGATGCCAAGGAGGCGAAGGTGAAGTACTCGCGCACGGTCACCGATAAGGACACCACGGTGGTTTCCACTCCCGATGGCGGGGCGATCGTCACCGGTCGACTGAACCAGAAGGCAGTCTTTGAACGCACCGAGGATGCCGACCCATTGGAGAGCGCCGACGAGCTGACCAAGAAGCTGCTTGGATCGAGCACCTCAAACGGTAACGTAGAGATCACGTACGCCGAACCGGTGATGATGTACATCCCCGCATCCGGTAACGACGACAAGATTCAGCTGGTCGCCAGCGAGGTTTCGTTGCTGAGCGTCAAGCAGGTGGAGGAAAACTAATGACTGAACCACATATCCCTTCCGCGCGCGGAGCCATCGACCTCGGCGCGCTGGCAAGTTCCGGGCCACAGGCCACCGAGTCAGATAGCGCGGCTGCGACAGTTGCCAGCTGGACGATGAACCTTGATGAGGCCGCGTTCCAGCCGTTTGTTGCCCTGTCTCAGCGGGTTCCGGCGATCGTCTCCCTGGGCTCGCCGCGCGTGCAGGTTTCGGTCGATCTTGATGCTGCGCTCAAAACCCTCGTCGATCGCCGTGCCGGCAAGATGGTGCTCGGTGTGGTCGACGCGGAGAAGTACCCAAATATCGCTAAGGCCTTCAACGCCGAGCAGATCCCGATGGTGATCGCGCTGGTCAACGGGCAGCCGGTGCCTTTGTTCCAAGGTCCGGCAGCTGCCGAACAGATCGACCAGGTGCTCAACCAGCTGGCCGAACTGGCGACGCAGCAGGGGCTTGGCGGGAGCGTTCCGGCGTTCTCCGGTGACAGCGGCGAAGCAGAACTGCCGCCGTTGCATCAGAAGGCGGTGGATGCGATCGACGCCGGTGATTATGCGGCCGCGGAGGCCGCATACCTCGAAGCTTTGGCCGAAAAGCCTAATGATCACGACGCGCAGGTGGGCGTGTATCAGGTGCGTTTGCTTTCGCGTACGGCAAATCTTGATTTGAACGATTCGCGCGCCGCGGCGGCAGCGAACCCCGATGATCTTGACATGCAGCTCAACGTTGCCGACCTGGATTTGGTCGGCGGGCATGTGGAAGACGCCTTCGCGCGGTTGGTTACGTTGATTTCCCGACTGGCCGATGAGGACCGTGAGCGTGTGCGTCGTCGGTTGATTGAACTGTATGCGGTGATCGGCAACGCCGATCCGCGCGTGGCAGCTTCGCGCCAGAAATTATCTCGCGTGCTCTTCTAACCCGTGCAGCTTTACCCGTCGTAGAGGCGACCGGCCACATTTTTAGCTGATGTGGCCGGTCGCCTTTTTTGCGCCCTGACGTGGCATCCCCATCGATTGGGCTCCGCCCTAGCAGAGCGCTGGGCTTCGAGATTAACTCCAAAGGATGATGCGAGTTGACTTGGGCGATTGATAGTCTCGAAACATGAATAGCATGGCGCTCGAAATTAGAAATCTTGCCAAGCAGTTTGGCGACAAGGTGGCGGTGAATAACGTCAGCCTTCAGGTGCCCACCGGATCCTTTTACGGACTGGTCGGACCCAATGGGGCGGGTAAAACCACGATGTTATCGATGGCCACCGGGTTGCTACGCCCGGACCAGGGAAGTGCACTAGTCAACGGCGTAGATATCTGGGCCGCTCCACACGAGGCCAAGGCTACGCTAGGCGTACTTGCCGATGGGGTACGTCAGTTTGACCGGCTGACCGGACGGCAGCTGGTGACCTATGCCGGACTGCTGCGCGGCATGGATCGCGAGGAAGTGGCCACGCGCACCGAAGATTTGCTACGCGTGATGGACCTCGGCGAGGACGGCGACAAGCTCGTCGTGGACTACTCCGCAGGTATGACAAAGAAAATTTCCCTGGCGACCGCGATGATTCACTCACCGAAGCTGCTGGTGCTCGATGAGCCTTTCGAGGCGGTGGACCCGGTGTCGGCGGCGAATATCCGCGACATCCTCAATGACTATGTGTCCTTTGGCGGCACCGTGATCGTCTCCAGCCACGTGATGGACCTGGTGCAGCGGATGTGCTCGCACGTGGCGGTCATCGACGGCGGCATGCTTAAAGCCTCCGGATCGGTGGACGAGGTACGCGACGGCATGAGCCTCGAAGATCGCTTTGTGGATCTGGTCGGCGGGCGCGGAACCAGCGAAGGGCTGTCATGGTTGCGCACCTCCTAAGGCTGAAGTTACGACTGCTAGGCAACGGGTTTAAACGAAGCCCCTGGCAACTGGTGGGCGTGATCATCGGTGGGCTCTACGCGCTGGGGATCGTGGTGATGCTTTCGCTGGCCGGCTGGTTTACCGCCGACCAAAGTGATCTGCGCGGCTGGGTAGCTATTCTGGCCGGATCGGTGATCGTGCTGGGCTGGGCGGTGATTCCGCCGTTGATTACCGGTGTGGATCTAACCCTTGAACCACAGCGCTTTGTGCACTTTGGGATCGAAGAAAAGACATTGGCGCGCGGGCTGATCCTGGCCGGGTTCATCTCCATCCCGGCGGCGTTGACGCTGCTCGCCGCCCTAGGGTTCTCCACGATCTGGCGGCTTGACCCGGCGGTGTTCGTGGTCGGGCTGCTCTGTGCGGTGGGTACCTGGCTGATGGCAATGTTCGCCTGTCAGTACCTGACGATCGTGGCCACCGCGCTGCGTGGCAAGCGACGCTTCCGCGAATTGTCCTTTGCCTTGTTGTTCTTATTGCTGGTTGGCCTGGGGCCGATCTTCAGTACCATCGGCTCAAACGCGGAATCTATCTTTGAAGTGTTGGTGCCGATTTCCGCGGTGCTCGGCTACACCCCCTTGGGTGCTTTTGCTGCGGTGCCCGGCGCGTTGGCTGCCGGGGAGATGGGCATGACTGCGATGTATGCCGGCCTAGCTCTGGTGTACCTGATCGGACTGTACTTCTTGCTCACCCGGGCTACCGGTAAGGCGACGGTGACCCCTCCTGCGGCGCAGCGTGCGTCGAGCGCCAAAGGCTTGGGCTTCTTCAAACTCACCCCGGCTACACCCGCCGGTGCGGTGGCCGCTCGCGCCCTGACCTATTGGTTCAAGGACCCGCGCTACGCACTGAGCGTGATCATGGTGCCGATGTTGCCGGTGATCTTCTACTTTGCCGGTGGATCTACCGGTAGCTACACGATGATGCTGTTGTTGGGACCGATGATCGGCATCCTGATGGGGTTTGCGATCTCCGCCGATGTGTCTTATGACAACACCGCCTTTGCGTTGCATGTGCTCACCGGCGTCTCGGGCAAGGCCGATCGTTTGGGACGCGTGATGGCCTGCTTCGTGCTGGTGATCGTGCCGCTGATTTTGGCCGCGGTACTTCCTGCCGCGCTGACCGGTCAGCCGTGGCGCATCCCCGGAGACTTGGGGCTGTCGCTCGGCGCATTCTTGATTGCGCTGGGTGTTTCCTCGATCGCCTCGGCCCGCTACACCTACGCGGTACCGCTGCCGGGAGATAACCCGATGAAAACTCCACCGGGAAGTGGAGCGCGTGTGGCGGTGACTCAGCTGGCGATCTTCGGCATCATGGGTGTGCTGCTGATTCCGACGCTGATTCCGTACATCACCGGTTGGGTGATGCACTCGTCGTTGGCCGGATACATTAGCTTGGCCGTGGGACTGATTACCGGTTCGCTGATGCTGTTCTTTGGCATCCGGATTGGCGGCAGGACTATGGATCAACGTGCGCCTGAGCTGATGCAGTCGGTCATGATCAACCGCTAGAGGTATCCAGCGACAACGCCCGCAGCGCTCGGACCGGAGAAATCTGGTTCGAGGGCTGCGGGCGTTGTCGCGTTTTAGGGGGGGCGTTTCGACTGAGTCGTTTCGTGTGGGGTCCGACGCGGTATTGCCCTCGCTGACCGACGCGGTATTGCCCTCGCTGACCGGCGGGGTCAGTCCCAGTAAGTATTACGTCGCGGTAACTGTTGCGGGTCAATATGCTTCGGCAAAATCACGTGCGGTAGCCCGTCAATCACCACTATCTTGATCCGACCCGAATCAGCATCCATATGCGCACCCCGGCACAGCCCAGCCAAGTTGATCAGCTTCGTTTCGCCGCCCATCCACCACGGATCAATATGATGGAACTCAATCTTCTCCGGTGGCTCGGTACAACCAGGCACAATACACCCATGATCACGCGCGAGCACGGCGCGTTTGAGTTTCTCCGGCACCAACCGTTGGGCTCGACCATAATCGAGCAGTTCACTTTTCGAATTGAACACTGCCGGGAGGATATCTGCTTCGCATAACAACCGTCTCAAATCCCCGGGTGGAAGTTTCACCCCGTGGGCGGTGCGGGCATCTCCGGAGGCGAGGTCCTGCAAATTTTCGAGCTTCAAATGCACGAGAACTTCAGGTGTGATCCGTTGGCTACCACCACCGGTGGTCGGGATGGTGGTGAGGATGTCCATCAGAGCGTTGAGCGCTCGTTCGGGGACCGTCGCTGGGGGTTCGGTGGTTTCTGGTTCCCAGATTGCTTCCTCCAACGCCCCTTCGGGTAAGAAATCCAAGATGCTGGGTTCTACTGTGGGTTCTGCTGGGGTTGTCTGCTCTGGTGCTTCGTCTTGTGGTTCTGGTGTGGCGGTTGGCTCAGCGGGTGCGGGGTCGGGTTCGGCAGTAGCTTGTTCAGTGGAGGAAGAGTCCGTAGCACTAGCCGGCTCATCAACCGTGCCGGCCTGTGGAGGCCGGTTGACCCTAGCCTGCGCCCCCGCACGGGTGCGTCCGTTAGCTGCATGCGCCGCCAACGAATCAAAATACTCACCTTCCACGGTGGTGACCCGCAGTAAAAACTCGCGGGTGAACTCGTTTTTAATCGGCAGCGGGAAGAACCCCCTCCGCAACGACGAAGACGTCGCAGTACCCGCAGTGGTGCTCGCGGTAGTGATCAGCTCTTTGACCTGCTTGTTCGTTTCGGCGACACTCTGCCCGGCAGATAACAGGTTGGCCGCGTGTTCTTCGACCGGGCGGCCATCGGCATGAAACAACGTCGGCTCGGTGCGGACCCCGTCAAAGGTTTGATCTTTCGGTTCACGTTTGGCGAGTTTCTGACTGGTCTCACGCACCACCGATGGGTGCAGTGCCAGTGATTGTTCCGGGCCAGGGGTGGTGAATAACGTGGCGAGGTGTTCAAAGCGCGGTGGGAGCTGGTTGCCTGCCATATCGCGGCGGCTAATGAGATCGCTGGCGTCGCCGATGAGTTTGTTCGCTTCACTAAACGGGATATGTGTCCAGGAAGCTAACAGTGCTGCGGGTGTTTGGAAGCTTGATTTACCAGCGCAGCGGTGCGCTTGGCGGCTGGTGTCTGGGGCGGTGGTGCGCAGCGTGTCGAGTTCTGTTTCATGAAGGGTGTGGGCGTTGGTGGCGGCGAGCCGGTCTGCGCCGGTGACCCGGATCCGGGCTGCTTCATCTTCGAGGTGTTGGCCGGTGGTGGCGAGCTCTAGGGCGAGGCGGGGATCGGTGGTGTCTGCGAGGTGTAAGCGTAGGAAGGTGAAGAGGGCGGTGCCGGTCGTGGCGAGAGTCCGCAGGGTTTCGCCGGTGAGGTTTTCTGACGTGCCGGTGGCTGCGGTGAGCTCGGTGAGCGTCGCATGCAGGTCGGTGAGGGTGGCCCCGGCGGTGGTGTTCATGATTTGAGTATGCGCGGAAGGGTGGGCCGGGTAGGTGGGGGTGCGAACCGACTGTGGATAAGTGCGGACACACCCGGTTGGATCGAACATTTGTTAGCGTCGGGGAGCGTGTGGGGCGGGCGGTGGCGGTGGTTGGTGGGGATCGGCGGTAGGAGAGTTGGGGTGGGTAAAGGTGCTGGTAGTACCGATAATTGTGGCGTGGGGTTTGCTGCGAGGAAAGATGTTGGGCAAGGAGGTGGGGGACTGGTCAAGGGGTAGCGTGTGTGGATAAGCTCCCACCGTTTGAGGTGCCCGCGGCGGGCAATGCGTACTAGACTTGAAGCCATGGTGGAACAGTCTGAGGAAACCCGTGGCGGAACGGCAACGATCGAGCGCACAGACACGAGTCAAAGTGTCGAAGCCGGAGATCATGAGCGCTTTGCACACTACGTGCAGAAGGAAAAGATCATGGAGTCGGCGATGTCCGGCGAGCCGGTGATCGCGCTGTGCGGCAAGGTATGGACCCCGGGGCGGGACCCGAAGAAGTTCCCGGTATGCCCCGAATGCAAGGAAATTTACGAAACCCTGATGGGCTAAATTGCTGCGCTAAGCACTAGGTAATACGGCAAGCAGCAGGCACGTTCGGGAAAAGGTATATGACCGAGACACTTTTTGACTTTGGTGACAAGCTTCCACTGGAAGACAAGCTCCCGCCGGCGTACCCGGAACGGGCGGCCTGGGGGACCGGGCCGAAACTTCGCGCCTGGCAGGCCGAGGCGCTGGCCAAATATTTTGACACCGAACCACGGGACTTTATGGCCGTGGCGACCCCCGGCGCGGGTAAAACTACCTTTGCGCTGCGCCTGGCGAAAGTGCTGGTGGATTCGGGCAAGATCAACCGGCTGATCGTCGTCGCGCCCACGGACCACCTGAAAAAGCAGTGGGCCGATGCGGCGGCGCGCGTGGGAATCTCGCTGGACCCCAATTATAAGAACTCCGATGGTCGGCACGGCTCGCATTATCTGGGGGTGGTGGTGACCTATGCGCAGGTTGCGCAGAAGCCTGCGGTGCACCGGGCAAAAACCGAAGGTGCTCGCACGCTGGTGATCATGGACGAGGTGCACCACGCCGGGGACGCGCTGTCCTGGGGCGACGGTATTCGTGAGGCCTTTGAACCGGCTACCCGCCGGCTTGCGCTGACCGGTACGCCGTTCCGCTCGGACGCCGCTCCGATTCCTTTTGTGCAGTATGTTGATGAGGGCGACGGGATTCGTCGATCGACCGCGGATTACTCCTACGGTTACGGCAAGGCGCTGAAGGATAATGTGGTCCGCCCAGTGCTCTTTATGGCCTATTCCGGGGCGATGCGTTGGCGTACCGCCGCGGGCGAAGAGATGGAAGCCGAGCTGGGCGCCGGATTTACCAAGGACGTCACCGCGCACGCCTGGCGTACCGCGCTAGACCCGCATGGGGATTGGATTCCCTCGGTGCTGCGCGCCGCGGATCGGCGGCTTTCCGAGGTGCGTCGTACCGTGAAGGACGCCGGCGCCCTGGTGATCGCCACCGACCATGAGGATGCGCGCGGTTATGCCACGCAGCTAGAGGCGATTTGTGGCGAGAAGGTCACCACGATCCTCTCTGATGACCCCAAAGCCTCGCAGAAAATCGACGAATTTGCGGCCTCCGATTCGCGTTGGATGGTGGCGGTGCGCATGGTTTCTGAGGGCGTGGACGTGCCCCGGCTGTGTGTGGGTGTGTATGCGACGAGCACCTCGACGCCGTTGTTCTTCGCTCAGGCGGTCGGACGTTTTGTGCGTAGCCGCAAGCGCGGCGAGGTCGCCAGCGTGTTCTTGCCCTCGGTACCGGTGCTGATGGCGCTGGCCAACGAGATGGAAGTTGAACGCGACCATGCGCTGGACCGCGCGGGGGACAAGCTCGAAGACGGGTTGGATGACGCGTTTTTGGAGGAGGCTAACCGCGAGGAGAAGGCCAGCGATGAGCTGAACAAATCCAAGTTTGAGGCGCTGAATTCTCAGGCGGCCTTTGACCGGGTGCTCTTTGACGGCGGTGAATTTGGTACCGGCGCCGAGCTGGGTAGCGACGAGGAGCTCGGCTTCTTGGGGATCCCTGGCCTGCTCGATACCGAGCAGGTCTCCGCGCTGTTGCGTGAGCAGCAAAATAAGCAGATTAACCGTGGCGCCACGAAGCCGGCACCGGTCAGTGATCATCGGCGGATGATGGATTTGCGCTCGAAGCTGTCGAAGAACGTGTCCGCGTGGGCCTCGCGCACCGGGATGCCGCACGGGCAGGTGCACAATAAGTTGCGCAGCGTCTGTGGTGGTCCGGCGGTGCCGCAAGCTACCGTTGATCAGCTCCAGGCACGGATCGACAAGCTCCAAGACTGGTTTGTGGGACGTAAATAACCTTCGCGGTGCCGCGTACCGGGTCCAACCGGTGCGATACTACCGCTATGACCAGTAGTAATATTTCTGCCGCAGCCCGGGTGCATCAACGCGATCGCGCCCGGGCTGCCGCGTCTTATTTAGCCATCTTTTTGGCGGTGGTGAGCCTTTTTGGTCCGCTATTGCACCCGCTGACCTCACTGATTTCCGGGTGGTTGCAGGGTCCTGTGACCTTGTTCCCCGAATTTTTGACGCAGATCTCGCGCATTTACGCGGTGTTCGGTGCCTTTGGATTATTTATTGTCGCCCGGTATCTGCGCACCGGAAATGCGGTGGCGTGGGCCGGATCGTTGGTCTTGCTACTGGCCAACGCCGTGCTCCACTTAGGCAAGTTCAGCGACTGGCCAGTGATGGTGTTATCCGTGGCCGGCGGACTCTGGTTAGCCGCCAAGCACCGTGCCTTTCCGGTGTGGCCGGGCAAATTTTTGACCCGGCGGGTGCTGTTGATCAGCGCCGGCGCGCTGGGCGTCGCCACACTGATCGCGGGCGGATTTTTTGTGCGCCAGATGAAGGCCGGGCATCAGAGCATCGGTGGCGAAGTTCAAATCCTGTTCGGAGCCTTCGGCGGGGAGCTACAGGAGCGTGGTGCCCATCCGCGCTGGGAGTTGGCCGCGGCGCTGATCATTTGCCTCACCGCGATGATGCTGTGGTTCCTCTATGACTCGAACCGTACCCGGCCCGCCGGAACCCGCGAACAGCTCGCACAACGAGAACGCGCCCGAGCGGTGGTGCTGGCCCATGGTGGCGGTACCCTTGACTACTTTGCCTTGCGCGATGACAAGCAGTACTTTTTCCTTGCCGATTCTGTCATCGCCTATGCGGTGCGCGGATCGGTCTGTTTGGTATCCCCGGATCCGATCGGCCCCGCGGCGCAGCAGGAAGAAATTTGGGCTGAATTTATGTTGCTGGCAGAGCGCCGCGGCCTGACGGTCAGTGTGCTCGGCGCGGCGGCGAACTGGCTGGATATTTACGAACGCTCGGGTTTGCGTGCGGTGTATCTGGGCGATGAGGCGATCGTTGAGACTCAAGGGTTTTCGCTCGATGGTAAAAGGTTCAAATCCTTACGCCAGGGCCATGCCCGGTTGGGCCGCGCCGGTTACACGGTGGTGCACCGCAACCCGCTGGAGATTGATGCAAAGCTACGCGAACGGTTGACCGAGCTTGCTACCGAGAGCCGGCAGGGCGAGGTGGAACGCGGATTTTCCATGACGCTTTCGCGCCTCTTTGACCCGGCAGATAAAGAACTGCTGCTCTCCATTGCGCTAGATGCCGAGGGGGTCGCTCAAGCGTTTATCCAGTGGGTTCCGGCGCCCGCGGTTAACGGCTGGTCCTTGGACGTGATGCGTCGCAGCACCGCCGAGCAGGTGCCCGGCGGGCTCACCGACTTTGTCATCCTGGAAACCATTTTTAAGCTGCGCGCCGAGGGTGCTGGCGGATTGGGGCTGAACTTTGCGGTCCTGCGCGAAGCGATCGCCGGGGCACCTGATGCCTCGCTCTTTGAGAAGCTGGTGGCACGCCAAGCCTCTAAACATGCCCAGGTCGCCTCACTGTGGAAGTTTAATGCGAAATACGATCCACGTTGGCAACCACGCTATGCCGCGGTGGGCACCGTGGATCTGTGGTTGACCCAGGGATTGGCGATGGCTCAGGCCGAAGGTTATGCCGAGGTGCCCGGTCTTTCCTCACGTAGTAGAACGCCGGAGCAGAACTAATGGTGACGGGACTGATCACCGCGCTGATCGCAAGTATTTGTTATGGAAGCGCCTCGGTGCTGGAAGCCGTGGCCGCGCGACGTGCCGAAGGTTTAAAAGTTTTTACCCAGTCGCTATACCTGATGGGTCTGGGCTTGGACGGTGTGGCGTGGGTAGCCTCGTTAGTGGCGCTACAGTTTTTGACCCTGTTCACCGTGCAGGCGCTCATAGCCGGTTCGCTCATTGTGACCGTACTGCTGGCCAAGATGGTTTTTTCTACGCGGCTGGGTACCTCGACCTGGTGGGCCATGGGACTGTTGGTTGCCGGGTTGGTGGTGATCGCACTAGCTACCGGAGAACAACCTGCCACCGGTGCGCCGCGCCTCTTGGCTCCGGTGCTTGGTGCCGTGATGTTGCTGCTGACGGTGGCATTGCTGGTGTTATACCGCCGCCGGGTGCCATTGGCGATGTCGATCTTAGCCGGTCTCGCTGCCAGCGTTTCCGCGTTGGCCGCGCGCGGCCTGGAACTGGGCGGTTCGCTGTGGCAGATCCTGATGCAACCGTTGCTTTGGGTGCTATGTGTGGCCGGGGTGGTGGCTATGGCCAGTTACACCAGGGCATTGGAGCATGGCTCGGTGGGTGCAATGACGGCCGTATTCACGGTGATCGAGGTGGTAGTCCCCGGGGTGGCGGGCATGATGCTGCTGGGGGATGCCTCCCGGCCAGGCTGGGAAGTAGCTAAGTTTGTGGCGATCGCACTGAGTTTGCTGGCCTGCGTGTGGTTGGCTAAACAACCCGGAGCGGACCCGGTGCATGAAGCTCAGAGCACACACGAAGACGAAGAAAAGATGGCAGGGCGAGGAACATGAAAACGTTGGATCGGGCCAAGATCTACCGCACGGCGTTGCGCGTCGGCGCGGTGTCCTATTCGGGCGGAATGCTCGGTGAGGCGCTGCTGGGTTGGAAATTGGACCCACAGGTGACCCTGCTTTCCGAATTGGCGGCGCGCGACCGTGAGCATCGACGGCTGTTCCAAGTCCTTGACCTAGGGGCGGGGAGCTTATTTATTACCGCCGGGATGACTCAGCGCAGTGGCGGTTCCAAATGGTTAGGAAGCTGGCTGGAACTTTTTGGTGCGGCAACTATCGGCGATGCGCTCAGCCCACTGGATTATCCGATTTCCCATGATCATTTACGCCCGGGGCACGCGCAGAAGGACTGGACACCAAGTGTTAGCCACACGATGCACTATGTGACCACCACCGTGGCAGGGGTGGCCGCTGCCGGGATCTGCCTAGAGCATTGGCGGATCTTGCGCACCTGCGCGGGTCCGGCTGTGGGATTGCTGCTGCTCAGCGAAACGCTCACGGTGCTGTTTCCCAAGCTGCTTCCAGGAGTGGTGCAACGGGTGCAAACTCTCGCCTTCTCGGCGCTCTGCCTAGATCTAGCGGCCCTAGATGGGGCGAAGCCACAAACTTAAACACCAACGCCGCCGAACAAATATATTGTCCGGCGGCGTTGGTCAGTTAAACATTGGTTTAGGGTGCGGGGCTGAGCGGTTCCAACCCAAGGGTGAGCACCGTGGCGCCAGCCTCGCGCAGTTCCGTATAAACCTTCGGCAGGTTTTCCGGCGTGACCGCCGCGGTCAGCGGGGCGAGCACGGTGGTGGTGAACCCGGCGGCTGCGGCATCGATCGCGGTGGCTCGTACGCAGTGATCGGTAGCGATACCCACGATGTCTACCGTGGTGATTTCTCGCTCGCGCAACCAATCGGCCAACAACATGCCCGATTCATCCTCGGGCGCGGCGTTCGGATCGAGCAGGCGTGCCTCAAAACCCGAGTAGGCGGCAGCGAAGCGGCCCTTGGCGAAGTGCGCGTCAACTTCCAGTGCGGCGATCTGCGGGTGCAGAGCCGCACCGGTGGTTCCAGCCACACAGTGCACCGGCCAGGAATCGACAAAATCAGGGGTGTCCGAGAAGTGGGCACCCGGGCTGATATGCCAGTCCTGAGTGGTGATGATGGCTGCGTAGGAGTCGCGGCGGGTGTCCGCGTCGCTGGCGATAGCCGACGCGACAGCGTTACCTCCGGTCACCGCCAGCGCGCCGCCTTCACAGAAATCGGGCTGGACATCGACAATTAGCAGTGCTCTGCTCATAAGTTTCTCCTAATCATTGCGAGTGAGTAGGGGTTTTAACCATGATACTGCCTGAGTGCTTAGTCTTCGCGCATAATCGTGGGAATGACCGGCTCGCCGCGCTGCAGTTTGCGTGCTACACCGGGCATTTCCTGAATCGACGCGTAGTGACGAGCGCGCGCCTTTTTAACGCCGGACGCTCCAATGTAGGACTCATCGATTTCACCGTTGGTAACAAATGGGATCGAGAGCTTACGTTCCGGACCACCGGTGCTGAATTCGGAAAGTGAGACGACCTCGGCGGTGGCACGGTTGCGTTCGTTGAGCTGACGGATCGCGTGCTTGCGTCCGCCCACGCTGGTCTTATTTGCCGCAGCCTTGGCCACTGGAATCCATTGCCCTGCCGAATCCTGCCGGGCCACCAACTTGTAAACCATTGAGGCGGTAGGGTGCCCGGAGCCGGTCACCAGTGCGGTGCCCACTCCGTAGGAGTCGACCGGGGCGCTGGCTAGCGCGGCGATCGCGTATTCGTCGAGATCTGAGGTGACGGTGATCTTGGTGTTCCAATTGCCAAGGTCATCGAGCAGCTCACGGACCCAACCGGCCTGCGCGATGAGATCTCCGGAGTCCAGGCGTACTCCGCCCAGCTGCGGGCCGCCGACCTTGACCGCGGTGCGCACGCCGGCTTCCACATCGTAGGTGTCTACTAACAGCGTGGTGTCCTTGCCTAAGGAGTTGACTTGCGCGGTGAACGCGGCTTCCTCGGAATCGTGGAGCAGGGTGAAGGAGTGGGCGGAGGTGCCGACGGTTTTGATGCCGTAGCGTGCTCCAGCCTCCAAGTTAGAGGTGGAATCAAAGCCGGCAATGATCGCTGCGCGTGCCGCGGCGACCGCTGATTCCTCGTGGGTACGTCGGGAGCCCATTTCAATGCACGGTCGGGTACCGGCGGAGGCGATCATCCGTGAGGCGGCCGAGGCGATGGCCGAATCGTGGTTCAGGATCGAGAGGATGTAGGTTTCAATGACGCAGGCCTCGGCGAAGGAAGAACGCACCGTGAGGATGGGTGAATTCGGGAAGTACAGCTCGCCTTCGGCGTAGCCGGTGACCTCTCCGGTGAACTTGAAATTTTCCAGGTAGCTCAGGGTTTCCTTGTTCACCACCTTGGTGTCCGAAAGGAACTTCAGCTGTGCATCGTCGAAGTGGAAGTTCTTTAGCCCTTCGAGCAGACGCCCGGTGCCGGCAACCACGCCGTAGCGTCGTCCCTCGGGAAGGCGGCGAGCGAAGGCTTCGAAGACCGAGGGGCGGTGAGCCGCGCCGGAGGCGAGGGCCGCCTGCAGCATGGTCAGCTCGTAGTGGTCGGTGAAAAGGCTGGTGAGCATGTGGTGCTCCTGATCGAAGAATGAATGGACCGGCCTTTACTGTATAACGGCTCACGCTTGCGGTGATATTCACAACGCACCGTGTGTACCGCGGTGTTGGGGCGTAAAATGGAAATTATGACCGCTATGCCCGATGTAATATCTAACCCCGAGACCGTCAAGGCGCAGGATAAGGCCTGGCGTCTGATCGTGTGGAATGACCCGGTAAACCTGATGAACTACGTTTCTTACGTGTTCCAGTCCTACTTTGGGTTCACTCGCGAGCGCGCCGACCAGCTGATGTTGCAGGTGCACAACGATGGTTTTTGTGTGGTGCGTTCCGGCTCCCGGGAGGCCATCGAATTCGATGTGCATGCGATGCACGGCTTCGGTTTGCAGGCGACCATGACTCAGGAGGCCTAAGCTACGTGGCTAAAGCCTTTAAAAATGGTGCCCGCGGCATCACCGGTTCCTTGGCGAGCGCGGAACGAAAATTATTGCGCGAACTATTTAGCGACGTGATCACCGTGCTCGAAGAACGTGCACAGATCCACGAGCTACCCGAAGATCTTGACCCGCTGTACGCGCTGACCGGAATGCGCCCAGAATCGGCGAACCTGCCCGAACCTGCCGACGCGGCGGTTAAGCGCCTGCTACCGGATGCCTCGGACGATGAAGATGTGGCAGATGAATTCCGCCGGCTGACCGAGTTGGATCTGATTACCGAAAAGATTTCTTTGTTACGTCGTTCTCAGCTGTTGCTGGAGACCGAGAAGCTGGTGCTTTCCGTATCCGAGGCCCAAGGTTTTGCGCGCGCACTGAACGATGTGCGGCTGGTGCTTGCCGAACGGCTGAACATTCAAAGCGAAGCTGATTCGGAGCGGATCGCACAGTTGGTGGATGCCGCGAAGGTCACTACCTCCGAAGAATACCTAGGACTGGTCTATAACCTGGTTTCCTGGGTGCAGGACACCTTGATGCAGGCGTTGATGAGCGCGGAGCGCTAGGTCATGAATTCTTATTTCGCCTCCGGTCCGGTCAGTGCGCCACAAGCTAATACACCCATCGGTATTTTTGACTCCGGGGTGGGTGGGCTGACGGTGGCACGTGCCATCATCGATCAGCTGCCCGGTGAATCTCTGATTTATGTGGGAGATACCGCCAATTCGCCCTACGGTCCGCTGCCCATAGCCCAGGTGCGCGCTAACGCGTTGGGTGTGATGGATGAGCTGGTGGACGCCGGGGTGAAGCTGTTGGTGATTGCGTGTAACTCGGCCTCCTCCGCGGTGCTGCGTGATGCGCGTGAGCGTTATACCGCGCGCTACGGAATCCCGGTGGTTGAGGTGATTCAGCCTGCGGTGCGCCGTGCGGTGGCGGCGACTAAAAACGGGAAGATCGGGCTGATCGGTACCCAAGCTACCGTGGGCTCGCGTGCCTATGAGGACGCATTTGCGGCCGCTCCAGCATTGAAGGTACATGCGGTGGCTTGCCCACGGTTTGTCGAATTTGTGGAGTCCGGGATTACCGCTGGAGCCGAACTATTGGAACAGGCCGAAGAGTATTTGGCTCCGCTTAAAGAGGCCGGGGTAGACACCCTCATCTTGGGATGCACACACTACCCGTTGCTGACCGGCGTGATTTCTTATGTGATGGGGGATTCGGTGACCTTGGTGTCCAGCGCCGAGGAGACCGCGAAGGACGCGTTCCGTGCGCTGACGACCCACCAATTGATGCGTGATGACCAGTTGGCGGCGCGTCATGAATTCCTTGCCACCGGTAACGCTGATAGTTTTGGGGTATTGGCTCGCCGGTTCCTCGGACCAGAAGTGTTGCAGGTGCGCCATGTGGACCATGTGGCCGCCCACTATCCCACCGGTGCGATCACCAGGCTAACCCCGGAATTGATTGCCGCGGCGAAAGCGAGTAAGCAATGAAGCTGACCATTATCGGTTGCACCGGGTCATTCCCCGGGCCGAGCTCTCCAGCGTCCTGTTACCTGGTGACGGCCTTTGACGGCACCCGTGACTGGAAGATCTTGCTTGATTTGGGCTCTGGTGCACTGGGCGTACTGCAGCGCTACACCGATATTAAAGACCTCGACGGCATCATGATTTCCCACCTGCACCCGGATCACTGCATGGATCTGTGCGGTATGCACGTGGCGATCCGTTGGGATCCTAACGGCTGGAATCGCGAAAAGATGCTGGTACATGGTCCTGCTGATACCGCGAATCGCATCGAGACCGCTTATGGGTTGCCCGAGGGTGACACCATGCACCAAGATTACGACTTTAAGCATTGGACACCGCTGAAACCGGTGAACATTGGGCCGTTTACGATTACCCCGTACCCGGTGCGACACCCTATCGAGGAGTCCTACGCGTTGCGCGTCGAGGCCCACGAGCCGGGCCCAGATGGGGAACTGCTCACTAGTGTGCTGACCTATTCCGGTGATACCGATACTTGTCAGGGATTGGTAGATGCCGCCAAGGACTCAGACATGTTCTTGTGCGAAGCGGCCTTTGAAGAAGGCCGTGATGACGCGATCGATGGAGTGCACCTAACCGGTAAACGTGCCGGAGCGATGGCCACCCAAGCCGGTGCCGAACGCCTCTTGCTGACTCACATCCCGGTCTGGACCGACATTAACAAGATCGTCAATGAGGCGAAGGAAACCTACGATCGCGGTATTGCGGTGGCAATTTCCGGGGTGACCTACGGCGTGTATTCCGGAACTCTGAAGGAAGAGAAGCACCCAACGCTCTTTAAAGGCGATTTGGGTACCGATTACCTCAAATCCCGTACCGGCTCGTTGCCAAAGATCAATTACGAAAAGGTCCGCAAGTTCCCACTGCTCAAGCGCAAGAAGTAGCGAAAAACTAAGGCCAACTAAGCTCACCGGCGGAACTTAAGGTCCGCCGGTGAGCTGTTTAACCCAAAGTCTTATCCTTGACCCGGATTCGAACCGTCGGCCATCCTTAGAACCACCGCACCGATTGATTGTTGAGGCACCGATGAAGAAATTTTCGCTCACAGCTCTGGCTCGTACGCAGATTCGCCAGGCAATTGTGGCTCCGGCCGGACGCAGTGCCAGTACCGTCTTTGGCGGTCATGAGCACACGATGCGGCAGACCGTGATTGGAATTAAAGCTTCAGTGACGCTTCAGGAGCATGAAAATCCGGGGGAAGCCACGGTGATGGTGCTCTCCGGGCGGATTACGCTCACTTCGAATGGTGATTCGTGGGAGGCCCGTACGGGGGACCTGTTGTTGATGCCTGCCGGGCGCTCTCAGCTGAGCGCCATTGAAGATTCCGCAGTGTTGCTCAGCGTGGCGAAGTTGGGCCGCCCCGGGGTGTCCGAATTGGAATCCGATTTAACCTAAGAGTTTTATCTGTTTAGCTGGCCTAGATCGCTAAGCTGAAGGCGAGGAACACCGCCATTCTGCACTGAGAAGAGATGGACGCTATGTCAGCAATATCAAATAACGCGGTTAATCTGGGCAAGGTACATCCCGAGGTTTATCAGGCCATGATCCAGTTTAATCAGCAGGCAGATAGCGCATTCAAGGCTTCAGGACTTGACCCGCTAGTAGCTGAACTCATCAAAATTCGGGTGTCGCAACTTAATGGGTGTGCTTTCTGCTTGCGCATGCATCAGCGTGATGCGATCAAACTAGGTGAGTCCATGGATCGGCTCGCGGTCGTGGCAGCTTGGTGGGAATCGCAGTACTTTTCCGAGGTAGAGCAGGCCGCCTTGGCGTTGGCCGAGGAAATTACTCAGCTCCCGGTGCCGCAGCATAAGTCGTGGAACACCGGGGTACTCAGTGACGAACAGGTGTCAGCGATTAGCTGGTTGGCGATTGTGATGAACGGATGGAATCGAATTGCCATTCAAAGCCACTACCCGGTTGCTCCATAGTCGGCACAGCCCGCGAATCGAATCGCGCCCGCGGACTTCTAAGCTGGTGAGTTTGCTCATCGAAGCCTAGCGGGCCGACTCCTTGCGTGCTAGCTTGGAAATGATTCCGCAGTTGACCCGCGGAACTAAAAAATTGCTACACCGTGGACGCGAACCCGCCAGGACTTCCTATGGACTATTCATAAGGAGCACCTCGTGTCCCCGATTCTGCGACGTATTGTCTACGTTTTTTCTTACGAGCTATTTGCTATTCTGCTCACCTCGACAGCCTTGATCCTGATGGGATTTGGTGGAGGAAACTCCGGGATTGTCGCGATAACTTCTTCGGCCGTGGCCCTGATCTGGAATTACGCTTGGACCTCTGCGTTCGAAGCCTGGGAAAAACGCCAAGAGGAGCAATCGCGGTCCGTGTCCCGTCGGGTGGTGCACGCGGTGGGTTTCGAAGCTGGCCTGGTGCTCATTCTCGTACCGATCCTGGCCTGGATTCTGTCGGTCACGTTGTTAGATGCTTTGATCTTGGAAGCCGGGTTATTGGTGTTCTTCTTGTTTTACACCTTTGCCTTCTCCTGGCTCTTCGATCGATTTGTACCGACTGCACGGTCTACACCGGCCAAGGCGCAAAACAGCACGAGGTAATTTTCGCCGGCCAGGTCTACTCGCTGGGCTCCTGTTGCGCTAAACACCCCTAGCATTAGGTGTCGTCACTGGCGAAAAGGATGCCACGTTTTCGCTACGATGGAAGTATGACTTTACGTGCCGACGGCCGCAGCGCCGCGCAACTTCGTGACATCACCATCACCCGCGGATGGTCCACCCAAGCCGAAGGTTCGGCCCTGATCGAATTCGGAAACACCCGAGTACTATGTACCGCTTCCTTCACCCAAGGCGTGCCGCGCTGGCTTAAGGGCGAAGGTACCGGCTGGGTCACCGCCGAATACGCGATGCTGCCCCGTGCTACGAATACTCGTAACTCCCGCGAAGCAGTTAAGGGCAAGGTTTCGGGTCGCACCCACGAGATCTCCCGGCTGATCGGCCGTTCCTTGCGTGCGGTAGTTGATACCAAGCAGCTGGGCGAAAACACCATCGTATTGGACTGCGATGTATTGCAGGCCGACGGTGGTACTCGTACCGCAGCGATCACCGGCGCCTATGTAGCGTTGGCCGAAGCTATCGAGTGGGCTCGGGGCGAAAAGATCCTGAAGGCCAACGCGAAGGTACTGACCGATTCGGTCGCAGCGATCTCGGTGGGCATCATCGATGGCACCCCGATGCTGGATCTGCCGTATGAGGAAGACGTTCGCGCGGAAACCGACATGAACGTTGTGGTGACCGGTAGCGGTGACTTCGTCGAGGTACAGGGCACCGCCGAGGGCGCACCCTTCAAGCGCGACGAACTCGATGCACTGCTTGATCTCGCCTTGATCGGCACCACCGAATTGGCACAGATCCAGACCGAAACCCTGAAGAAGTCCAAATGAGCCAACCGGTTCTTGTCCTAGCTTCACGTAATCAAGGCAAACTACGCGAACTGCGTGAGTTGCTGCGTGGCCAGGTGCCAGGTCTGGACGTCGACACCCAGGTGATCGATGCAGCGACCGCTGGGGCACCGGATCCGGTAGAGGATCAGGTGACTTTTGAAGGCAATGCGTTGAAGAAGGCGCGGGAGATTAGCGCGGCGACCGGGCTGATTGCGCTCGCCGACGATTCGGGTCTGAGTATCGATGTTCTTGGTGGGGCACCAGGGATCTTCTCTGCTCGCTGGTCTGGTGTACATGGAAACGACGAAGCGAATATTGACCTGTTGCTTGCACAGCTGGGGGATATCTCCGCCGAACATCGCACCGGTGCATTCGTTTGCGCCGCAGCGATTGCGACACCGCAGGGCACCGAACATGTTCAGCTGGGTAAGCTGTTGGGCAGTTTGCGTACCGAGCGTGCGGGGGACGGCGGATTTGGTTATGACCCGGTCTTCCAACCTGCAGATTCCAATCGTTCACTGGCGCAGTACAGCGCCGAGGAAAAGAACGCGATCTCGCATCGCGCGCAGGCCTTCGCACAGTTGCTTCCGGTGATTATCGCCGAGGTCACCAAGGTGCTGGGGTCAAACTAGCAAGTCTTTTCAGTACATTAAAATCCGGACGTTGCCTTGGCAACGCCCGGATTTTTTTGCGTCTAGGTGTAGTTCGATTTGCTGGGGATGGCGCACATAAGAGTGGGATTAGTCAGCTGGGATCGGCTAAATCTGAGTTCTTGTCTCGAGTTTTCTCTGCTGCTTCGGACATGGGAAGTGCGCGTTGTGCGTTGCTGCCGGCAACTTCTGTCTCGTCGCCTGAAGCGGATGTTAGCGCGATAGTTTTCCCGCTCTGGATGTGATCGGTGATCTGAGATTGGGATGCAGTTGCCGTGGTGTCGCCGGGGGATCCGGCTAACGCCGCTGCCACAAGGGTCAGCGATGAAATCATCATCATGAGTTTCTGCGATTCGCGTCTTCGCCCGTCAAATGAGTCGGGCTGAAAAGGATTGAGGGACATCGTGACGCCTCCTAACTTGTTATCGAAATTCCGATACCTACATTTTCATGTTTCGTCATCAGTCTGTGTGGACCCATTGCGCAGGTGGGGAATCACCTTTATTCGGATTTTCCGGGCTCAACTAAGCACTTATCTATGCTTGTCAGCATCGATATTCAGCTGATCGCGCAAGTTCTCAGTTCGTATTTATCGATGTTACTTACCGCTCCAAGGCTTGCCATAAAGTTGAGTTGGTTCTATGGTTAGTTACACAAGTAATGAACCAATGAACTGAAGTTCAGATGTTGGTTCCAAGTAAGGCAGGAGGCGCGTGGTGTGATTGACGATTCAAAACCAATTTTCATGCAGATCGCTGAGTTGATCGAGAACGACATCTTCTCTGGCGTCCTGGCCGAAGAAGGTCAGGTGCCATCCACCAATGAATTCGCCGCCTTCTATCGGATAAACCCGGCAACCGCGGCTAAGGGAATAAACAAACTCGTCGAAGAGGGTTTGCTCTACAAGAAACGGGGAATCGGAATGTTCGTAGCGCAAGGCGCGCCGGAACGCTTACGGCAGAAGCGCAGGCAAAAATTCAATGACCAATATGTCCAGCCATTGGCAGCCGAAGCAGGGAAGCTCGGCATCGAAGTCGAAGAACTCATGGACATGATCAAGTCGGCGCAACCCATCATCGATGTAGGGCCAGGAGGATCTCACCATGTCTGAGCAAACCCCAGTTTTAGTACGTAACGTCAGCAAAACGTTTAAAGATGTTAAAGCCTTAGATGACGTCAACCTGCAATTGGATTCTCACAAAATCTACGGATTGCTCGGACGCAATGGAGCGGGCAAAACCACACTCATGTCCATCTTGACTGGACAGGGGTTCCCCGACGCTGGCGAAGTCAAAGTATTTGGTCATACTCCCTTTGAGCATGACGGGACACTCTCACGAATCTGCTTCATCAGGGAATCGCAGAAATACCCCGATGAGTACAAGGCTTTTCAGGCATTCAAAGCCGCAGCACTTTTCTTTGAAAACTGGGATGAACAGCTGGCCCAGGAACTGATCGCTGACTTTAACCTTCCACTCAAGCGTAAAATCAAGAAACTCTCACGTGGTCAGCTCTCCGCGGTGGGCGTGGTCATCGGGTTGGCTTCACGTGCCGAAGTCACATTTTTCGATGAGCCGTACCTGGGTCTAGACGCGGTGGCCAGGCAGATCTTCTACGATCGACTGGTCGAAGATTTCGCCTTGTACCCGCGAACCATTGTGCTCTCAAGTCACCTGATTGACGAGGTAGCTAACTTGCTGGAACACGTGATCATTATCGACTCGGGACGCATTGTGATGGACGAGGACGCAGAATCATTGCAGGGAGCCGCAGTCACGATCAGCGGCAAGGCAGAGGTGGTCGACGAGTTTGTTGCGGACTATCCGGTGATCCATCGCGATTCGTTGGGTGCGCTGGCAAGTGTGAGTATCCAGCAACGGCTGACACCGGCCCAGCAAACCGAAGCCAAAGAACTCGGTCTTGATCTGTCGCCGTTGTCGCTGCAGCAGCTGGTGGTCCGAACTGCCATGGGACGCAACGTCCTTGCATCACACCAAGATCAAGCGAAGGAGAGGACATCATGGAACGCGTAATCAAAGTTGCTCGGATGCAGCTGATCAACAAGTGGGTCTTTATTGGCTTGCCGTTGCTGATTCTCGGCTGCGCGTTTGTCTTCTCGTTAGCGATCTTCTGGATTGTTCGCGAGAACGGTGGCGAAGGAACAATGTATGGCGGCGGCGCACAGGCACCGATGTGGTATTTTCTCGCACTGGGAATCCAGGCCTTGACCTTGACCTTTCCGTTCTCCCAAGCGATGAGCGTTTCGCGCCGAAGTTTTTACCTTGGCACGGTGTTGCTCTTTGGAGTGTGTGCTCTGGCCTTGTCCGTCTTCTACTACCTGATGGGTCTTCTCGAAAAGGCCACCGGGGGATGGTGGATGGATGCGCGGTTCTTCGCCTTGGAATGGGTGGCCGATAACAATGGCGCGGTACAAATTGGCTTCTACTTTGTACTGATGGTGCTGTTGTTCATGGTGGGCTTCTTGATTGCCACCATCTACATGCGCTGGCGCACCACTGGACTGCTCGTATTCTTCATAGCATTGGGTGTGCTGCTGCTCGGAGTTATCGCACTGCTGACTTTCAACCAGCTCTGGGGCAACTTCTGGACCTGGGCGCTGACATGGACCGCCGCAGGTGTCACCCTGTGGGGCGGTGTCGTGGCAGTAGTGATGGCTGGCGGTTCGTACCTGACGCTGCGCAAAGCGACCGTAGCCTAGTAGTTGTTCGGCCCAGATGCCCTTGATGCGTTACGACGTGTCAAGGGCATCTGTGCGTGCATCAGCGACTCGCTATCGGTGCTTGCAAAGCGGGAGTGTGACAAGTCTGTGTTGTCGCACGTATTCAACATCGACATTTTGTCGCAGAGTCACAGGTCAGTAGACGTTTAGTCGTTGAATATCAGCCTTCCGGAATTCACAACTCAGGAGGAGGGATTATCCACACATTAGACTTCGGATGCTGGCCTTTGAGCATTAAAGAGTAAACTGTCATGCGTGGCATTGGACTTCACAGCATTAGATTTTGAAACTGCAAACGGATTTATCGGATCGGCCTGCTCGGTAGGCCTGATCAAGGTCCGTTCCGGACGCATCGTCGAAACCGAACAATGGTTACTTAGACCGCCGGCAGGTTTTGACCACTTCGACCCGCGAAACGTCTCAATCCACCACATCACCGAAGACATGGTCACCGACGCACCACGCGTGGGGGAGAAGCTCGGAGATCTACTCGAATTTGTCGGATCCGACGTGCTTGTAGCGCATAACTCGGCCTTCGACTCCGGAGTCATTCGTGCCGCCTCGGAAGCCAGCGAACTCGCTGTCCCCGAAATTGCACATCTTTGTACGGTCAAACTTGCCCGCAAGGCCTATGACTTGCCCAGCTACTCGCTACCGTTTGTCGCAGAAGAAGCCGGCCACCCTATCGAAAACCACCACCAGGCGCTCGCCGACGCTGAAGCCTGCGCGTGGGCAATGATCGATATCGCTCAGCGAAGTGATGCTCCTTCCGTCTTGCACGCTGCGGATCACTACAACGTCGGGTTGGGGCTCACCGCGTCATGGAAGCCGGGCGAAGAATTCTCCCGTGCCACCCGAGATGCGCAAGGTTGGATGGCCAATGGTCACCCGATGCCTGCCTCAGATTCCTTTGGCTCCTGGCCGCAGGAGGGGGAGAACCCCGAACCAAATATGGATGCAGATCGAACGCACCCGTTATTTGGGCAGGTTATCGTGTTCACCGGAAACCTCTCGGTACCGCGGCCTAAGGCCAAACAGTGGGCGGCAAACTATGGCGCACAGACCGCCTCGCGAGTCACCCGAGCGACCACCGCATTAGTGGTTGGCGACGGATTTGTTCCGCAGGATCTGGCTAACGGACGTTTGACCAACAAAGCCAAGCAGGTGCTGAAGTTGCGCGATAAGGGCCAGCGCGTGGAAATCATCTCGGAAGGTGAATTCATGCAGCTAGTCGAGGGCTTTGGAATGGCCGTTCAAGGCTGAGTCTTGCAGTCCGAATAGTTTTTCATCAACTAAACACCACGAGGTATACGTGAACAACAAAAATGGCATGCTCACTAGACTCATGCGATTTATTGGAGTTGGCGGATTCTGCTTCGTAGTAACTTTGGTAGTCAACTACGGGTTAAAATTCACGGTGCTTGAAGCGCACCCAACCACGGCATTCATCATCGCTAATGCTGTTGCGACGGTAGTCTCCTTCGTACTGACCCGGCAGTACACGTTCCAAAATCAAAACGACGCGTACCGTAAGCGCATTCAAGCCATTGGCTTCTTTACCGTGTCGTTGATCGGCATTGCCATCAACTCCGCACCGCTATATGTATCGCGCTGGATCTTGGGATTCCACTACCCGCAGGTATCTTTTCTCAGCCAAGAAGTAGCAGACTTTATCTCCGGGCCGATTATCGGCACACTACTAGCGATGGTGTTCCGTTGGTGGGCGCTGCATAAGTTTGTTTTCCCAGATTCACAGAAAATTAACCTGCCACAGGAACCACAGGAATCACTTGTTCCTTCCAAGGGATAAGCGAGAACCCGCAGTTTTCTAGCGGTACGTCTCACGTTGTACAAATGACTCGGCCCGGAACCAAAAATTTGGTTCCGGGCCGAGTCATCTAAAACGTTTGGGAGGGTTAGTCCACCAAGGCCATCCACCGGTCGTGAAGCTCGGAGATGATGTCATCCAACGCGGATGCTGGACGGTCACCCACAGCATCAGAACCATACACGGCAGCCAGCAGGGCTACCGCGTAGGCGTCGGTTTCTGGATCACGGCTGTCGTCTTCCTCAGCTACTGGGGCATCAGCTGCCTCGATATCCGATTCTTCCTCTACCTCGGCTGCGCCGCTGGCGTTGAAGTAAGCGGCATAGGCATCGGTAGGGGACAGGTGCAACGAATCGCGCACCACGCTCACAACCTGACGCAGGGCATCCGCCGAGGGACCTTCCAGTCCTTCGAGCAGCGCTTCCCATTCACTGCCAGCTGCCTGGGAGCGTTCAATGGCGGAGCGGACAATGCGGGCAGCAGCCACCGTGGTTTTTGCAGCCTGCTCATCATGGGTCAGATACGCGGAGGCACGGGATAACGCCTCTGTAGTGGATTCTGGGACGCGCGATAGCAGTGCTACCGCGGCGGCACGTGGAAGCACGCCCGTGGAGTCCGCATTCACACCGGTAGGACGCCCGCGTTGGCCCATATCTTTGGATTTTAGACCCGACAAGTTGAGCGGATCGCCAGCCATCAGGCCGTCATGAATCTCGACCTTCTTCATTTCGAGATCAATCCAACGCTTCAGTGGCTCGGGCGCACCGGTCGGGAAGGACCCAGTTAGCTGAGAGTAGGCGCGAAGCGAAGCGAGCCACATGCAGGCTAACTCGTCGCTGCCCACACCGTCTTTGGCCCATTCGAGGGCTTCAAGCAGCCCATCGACCATATAGAGCGGGAGTAGTTCGGTGGCACCGGGATCGATATCGTCCCGGGCGTGGGTTGCGCCGTCGGCTAGGCCGAGCAGGATCGCGAACACCTTGTCTGAGTAGTTCTCTGGCAGGAGTGCAATTTCACCGGTTTCATTCACAAGTACATTCTAGTGCGCAAACTGTCCGAGGTATTGCATAAGGTGGGATCATGCGATTGCTTCACACCTCAGACTGGCATTTGGGTCGTACCTTCCATGGTGCGTCGCTACTCGATGCCCAGCGCAACGTACTGCAAGAAATCATCGATATCACCCGCGAACGCCAAGTGGACGTGGTGTTGGTGGCCGGTGACATTTATGACCGTGCACTGCCCCATGTGGATGCGGTGCGTTTGTGTAACTGGGCGTTGGCCGAACTTCGCAAAACCGGGGCCACCTTGATTTTGACTAGCGGCAACCACGATTCCGCCTCCCGGCTAGGATTCGCCTCGGAACTCTTGGATTCCGCCGGAGTACATATTTTTGCTGATACCTCACGCATGCTCGAACCGGTGGTTCTCGAAGCAGAGGGGCACCGAGTGGCCGTGTACGGGATCCCGTATCTGGAGCCACGGATGGTAATGGATGAGCTTCAGGTGGATAAAGCCAGTCACGAGGCAGTGGTTGGAGCGGCCATAAACCGTATCGACGAGCACCTGGGAGAACTACGAAAGAGCGGCACCCCGGTCGTGTCTGTGACGATGGCACATCTGTTTGCCGCTGGCGGTGAAGGCAGTGACTCGGAACGTGAGCTGAGTACCGGCAACTTGGATGTGGTTCCCGCGCGGCTCTTTGAGAATTTTGACTACACCGCGTTAGGTCACCTCCATGGACGCCAGCGCATCGCCGAGAAGATCCGTTACTCGGGTTCTCCTCTGGCCTACTCCTTCTCGGAAGTGAACCAGCGCAAGGGGATCTGGCTGATCGATACCGATGCGCAGGGAATTACCGGTTACGAAGAAATACTGCTTTCGGTACCGAAAAAACTCGCCATCCTGCGCGGGAATCTCGAAGACCTTCTGGCCGATAAGGAACTGGCCTTTGCCGAGGATGCTTGGTGTCAGGTGACGCTGACCGACCCGGAACGCCCGGCAGATGCGATGAGTAAGGTGAGGACTCGCTTCCCCGACACCGTGGTGCTCGCCTTTGACCCACAAGGTGGCAAAGCAAAGGAAAAGTCGACGTATTCAGACCGGATGGCTAAAGCAACAAGTACCGCACAGGTCTGCACAGACTTTATTGAACATGTCAGAGACCGGCAGCCCGATGAACTTGAACGGGAACTGCTCGACTCGGTGATCCGGAGCACGCGTGAAGCACAGGTGAGCAAATGAGAATTCATAAACTTCGTATCCAAGCCTTTGGTCCTTTCGCCGGAGTAGAAGAAGTTGACTTCGATGAATTGTCGGCCGGCGGATTGTTTTTACTTGATGGCCCCACGGGCGCCGGCAAATCCAGTATTCTCGACGCAATTTGTTACGGAATTTATGGTTCGTTGCCTGGAAACCGTGCCGGTAGTCGGCAGATCCGCTCGGATCACGCAGCAGAAGGTCTCGAACCACAGATCATCTGCGAATTGACCGTGGGGGACCGTCGCTTTGAGGTGACTCGTTCCCCAGCCTGGATGCGCCCAAGTAAGCGTGGCAAGAACGGGGTCACCGAACAGAAGGCTTCCAGTGCTCTGCGAGAACTGGTCAAAGGACAGTGGGAGGCCTTGTCGACCCGTAATGATGAAGTAGGGCAGATCCTCGGTGGCCTTTTAGGTCTAGACCGTGATCAGTTCACCAAGGTGGTCATGCTCCCGCAAGGTGGGTTCGCGGATTTTTTGCGTGCCAAGGCCACCGCACGTGAAGACCTGCTCAGCAACCTCTTCGACACCAGCGATTACGGAAAAATCGAGGACGAGTTTAATCTGCGTCTGACCGAGGAACGTAAAAAGGCCGCGGAGATTGAGGCTACGCTCAGCGCTCGTGAAAATGGTATTCGTCAGGACGCCACCGCCTTCCTGGCTAGCCACGAGCTAGCTGATCCCGAAGTAGCTCAGAACCAGATAGAGCCACCGGCAGACTTAGCGACCGAGTTCGCCGACTATGATGCCCGTATTCTCACCATGCATTGCGCACGCCAAGAGGGCACGGCGAAGTTGCGTCTGCGCCGCGAGCAGTCACTGAAGAACCAAAAATCAGTGGATGAGCGCCGACGTGTGTTCGCGCGACGCGCCGAATTGAGCGGTTTAGAAAGCGAACACAGCGAAAAGCATCCCGCTGCCGTACGCGCCGGACAGGCTTTGGAACTTCATGGTAAGGCCGCGGGAATTAGGGGCTATGAAGCGCAAGTTAATGAAACTAAGAAGAGCTTGGAAGCCACCGTCAAAGCATGGCACGAGTCCCAGCTGAAAGTCGCCAATGGTTATGAGCTTCGGGCTCAAGCGAACGCTGATGATCTTGACGTGATTAGATCACGAACCGCGAAGCTGAATAACCGTCTCGTGGTGCTCAACGCGGCGCTCGCCGACGAAACCAAGAAGGAACAACTGCAAAAAGATCTCAAAGACGCTCTTGAACAGGTGAATAAGCAGAAGAAAATCCGTGAAGATGCGGAGAAAACTCTTGGGCAATTACGTGCTGAACGAGATGACATCGCGGCCGAACCACAAAAGCTAGATCTTGTCGCTGCCGCTGGAGCCAAGCAAGTAGCCACCGAGGAACTCACAGCAGCGCAGGAACTGGTAGTGCAGATCAAGCTGCGCGATAAGTTGCACAAATCATTAACGGCAGCCGACATCGAATATGCGGAGCAAAGCCTTAAACTCAACGCTGCCGAGACTGAGCTGATTGCAGCGCAGCGTATGCAGCTAGAACAAAGCGCGCTGCGTCTAGCCGCCGCGCTCGAAGATGGCTCGCCGTGTCTGGTCTGTGGTTCGCTGGAACACCCCCAGCCGGCGCAGAGCGAGGATGACGCCGAACTCATCGACGACGAACGGATCGAGGCGCTAGAGAAGGTCGTTCAGACAGAACGCGAACTGCAACGCACCAAGGCCAAGATTCGTGATGTTGCGACCACCAAATTTGAGGCAGCCGCTGAATCCGCAAAAGATACGGATCTGGACACCGGCAAGGCTCGGACCGAACTGGCGCAAACAAAGCTTGATGCGGCCACTGCCAAGCAGGCGGAGACTACCGAGCTGGCGCGAAAACTTGAATTGCTCCGCGCCCGTATCGAAAAGGAAACCGCCAAGGTCGCTCAGGCTGCCTTGGATCATGCCACGGGTACCAAGCAAGTTCAGTCGTTAAGCACCCAGATTGACGAGCTTGATGCGAAGCTAGCGCAGCTGCGTGAAGGCAGCGACTTGGGGCTTGCCGAGCTAGTGAAGAAGGTGCGGGCCGAATTCACCGTTTTTAATGGTGCTCATAAGGCACTTACGGACCATTTGGCCGCGGCCAACGCAGCGAAAAAGGCGGCGGACACGTGGACCCAGCAACGTGATGAAGCCGGTTTTGTGAACGACAAGGAATACGTTGTGGCCCTGCTGAGCGACGAGAAACGAGAGCAATACCAAACACTGCAGCACGAGGACACCGTGCGTTCCAGCGCCATCGCGACTCTCAAAGCCTCCGAAGATCATTTGCGAGCCAAGGACTTGGCTGCTCAAGGAATCGGCGCGCCCACCGAGGAAGAGCAGTCCACAGTGAACGAGAACGTCAAGGCCGCTGAGGAACTCTACGAATCCGCACGGCAAGATGAGGTGCTCGCCCAGACCCAGCTTGAGCGACTTCGCACTTCCGTGGCCGCGCTGAGCGAGTACCGCGCCGAGTCTGGTCCGGTAGTGGATGCATATCGCAGGCTTCGCGATCTGGCCGAAGTGATTCGTGGCGGGGGAGAGAACAAATACAAGATGACCCTGAGTACCTATGTGCTGGCGGCGCGTTTGGAAGAAGTTGCACAAGCCGCCACCGAGCGGCTGAAGATCATGTCCTCCGAACGTTATTCGCTGCATCATGATGATTCCACCCGTGGCAATTCAAAGTCTGGGCTGGGCTTACGCGTCCGGGATTCATGGACAGGTAAAGAACGCGACACTCAGACGCTGTCCGGCGGTGAAACATTCATGGCTTCACTGGCTCTGGCATTGGGACTGGCGGACGTAATCTCACATCACAGTGGTGCGGTAGATATGCAGACGCTCTTCGTGGATGAAGGTTTCGGCTCCCTTGATGCCGAGACCCTAGAGCAGGTGATGGAAGCGCTGGAATCACTGCGTGCAGGCGGACGAATGATCGGTCTGGTGTCCCATGTTTCGGAGATGAAACAACGAATTACCAACCGAGTGACGGTTATCAAAACCCAGCACGGTTCCACAATTGATATGACCCCAGAAGTGATGCTCACTATCTGAACTAGACATTGACCAAGACGCTGGTATCTTGAAAGTAGTGCCATCAGGCATGTCTGGGAAATTTTGTGTGTCGGGGGGCGTGGGACGACACACGCTTTGTTGTGGAGAATTGTTGACTCAACATATGTTGTCCAATGAACCGAACCAAAAACTAGAACCTAAGCCAGGGTTCTCTTCTCTGGTGCCTATGGTTGGAACGGCCTACGTTCCGCTATCTTTCTTTGCTAGATTGCCCCTGGCAATGCTCACCATTGGGTCGATGACCTTGGTGACTGCAAGCTCCGGATCCTATGCACTCGGTGGCTTGAGTGCGGCCATGGTGGGACTTGGTTCTGCCGTGGGCGGGCCGAGTATCGGAATGCTCGCGGACCGCTTCGGTCAGCGTCCGGTGCTAATTCCAGTATCAATCTTGCATACCATTTTGCTTCTGCTGTTGACGTGGTACGGCAATAGCGGTTCGAACATGCTGGTCGGTGTGCTGGTCCTGATTTCCTTGCTAGCAGGAGCCAGCGGTCCACAGGTCGGACCGATGTCCCGTGTGCGTTGGATTTCAATGACGCGCCGGCAGCAAAAAAATCCTAAGGTGCTCACCGCGGCGTTGAGCCTGGAATCCATGCTGGACGAGCTTGGCTTCGTCTTCGGACCGGTTGCCGTAGGTCTATTAGCCTCGCTGGTACACCCAACCTTGCCGCTGCTGATCGCTGCAGTCCTCACCGTGGTGCTGGTTCCTACCTTTGCGAAACATCGCACCGTCGATGAGGTTAAACCGCATGGCAGTGGCGAACATGAAGTGAAGGTGCGCATCTCTAAGGCGCAAGTGGCCGCCATTGGTGCGCTAGTACTTGGCATGATTGGCTTAGGCACGGTCTTTGGCTCATCAGCCGCCGGCACGCTGGCATTTGCCGGCGCGCTGGGTAATTCCAATCAGGGTGGCTTGCTCTATGGCGCAATGGGTCTTTCCAGTGCGCTGGCAGCGATTTCCGTGGCTTCGTGGCCACAGGGATTTAGCCAGATCAACCGTTGGATCACTTGCGGTGTGGCGCTGACTATTGCCAGCTTTGGATTGCACTATGCCAGCTCCGTGCCGTGGATGCTTTTAGCACTGTTTGTGGCAGGTTTTGCTGTCGGTCCGGTAATCGTCACGGGCATGACCTTGGGCGGCGAGGTAGCTCCGCCGAAGGTGCTGTCCACAGTGATGACGCTGCTGTCGGCCGGAATCGTGGTGGGCACATCAATCGGTAACGGATTGGCCGGAGTATTGGCAGAATCTTCCGGTTACCTCGGGGCCTACTGGGTCTCTACAGCTGCGGCGTTCCTCATCCTGCTTGCGGCTCTGCTGATGAAGCTGATCGTTGCAAAGGCTCCGTCGTTGCGACGCGTGCGCTAACTAAAGAGCGTTAAGCCGCAGGCTCCTTTCACTTAGGGGAAGGAGCCTGCGGTGCTTAAATCTGAGGGGACCAAGTTTTTAGCTGAGTTCGTCGCCCACGTTCAGTGCAGCTTCTTTCAACGCACGAATAATGTGCTCACGGGTGTCGACGGTACTGGTAGCGAAGATGACGGCGATGGCCGCAGGGGTAGGGCCGGTGTGGGAAATCGGTACCGCTATGGCGGTGACGCCTTGGATCACTTCGTTCTCGCTGGTGGAGTATCCCTCAATCCGTGCGGTGCGCGCAGGCTCACGGTACTCAATGCCGGTCTCCATCGCATCCCATTGGCTGCGCGTGTATTGGGATTGGATGGCGATACCTGGCGCGCCAATATCCATCCCGTGCACCGAGCCGGGGCGGTGCACAATGGCGCTTCCTGAGTGCACCGGTTCAACTGACTGCAAGGTGGTGCACATATCGTGTTCCCAGACGGCCAAGAAAGCCGTCATGGATAGTTCATTAGCAAGCCTGGTGAGCTCGGGCAGCGCGGCAGATTGCAGGTCGCGCTGCACGGAGCGGGCAAGGACTGCCAGCCCAGAGGCTGAACGAATCCTGCCGGATTCATCCCGGCTGAGCAGGCGGTGTTCTTCAAGCGTGCGCAGGATCCGGTAGGCGATGGAGCGATGGACGTCGAGCCGCTCGGCGATTTCCGCGATGGTGAGGTTGACTGGAGACTCGGCAACGATCTCTAAGGCTCGAATTCCGCGGGATAGGGTTTGCGAGGATGACATCTTCTTCATTCCGGCGCTGGCCACGATTTCTTCGGTGCACAGTCAGCCTTAGGCTCGACGCTGGTGTACTTGATTCGAGTCTAGGGGTTCTTTATCCGAACAGCGAATTCTTTTTTTGAACTGTTCGACGGGAGTGTGACTAATGCAGCTTGTGAGGACAGTCACTCCTAGTTTACTATGTATCTATTACCCGTCCGAACGGTCGGTAATTATCCGCATCTTCATCTGAGGACACTCGCACATGTCTACAACCGCATCACGTACCCAGGAAGAACGGCGCGTTCTGGCCGGCACCCTGGTAGGTACCACCATCGAGTGGTACGACTTCTTCATTTTCGCTCAGCTCACCGCGACGCTGTTGACCCCGCTGTTCCTGGAACCGCTCGGTGAATCAAATCCAGCTGTAGCCCAGATCCTGTCCTTTGCCATGATTGGCATCTCCTTCTTCTTCCGCCCCTTGGGGGCCATCGTGGCAGGACACTTAGGTGACCGCTATGGACGCAAGAAGATTCTGGTGCTGACCTTGATCCTCATGGGAGCGGCCACCTCGCTGATCGGTGTGCTGCCAACCTACGCCGCAATTGGCATCGGAGCACCTATCTTGCTGGTGCTTCTACGTGTGATCCAGGGCTTCTCCGCAGGTGGAGAATGGGGTGGCGCAGCGCTGATGGCAGTGGAGCACGCACCGAAGGCCCGCCGCGGTTACTTCGGAGCTTTCCCGCAGATCGGCGTGCCTATCGGCATGATCCTGGCAACTGGTTTGCTCTACATCCTGCGGGTCTCGATGACTCCAGAACAGTTCCAATCGTGGGGCTGGCGTATTCCATTCCTCCTGTCGGTCGTGCTGATCCTGGTTGGTTACATGATCCGCCGTGCGGTGGAAGAATCCCCGGTCTTCAAAGCCATGGCTCAGCGTAAGGCCGCCGAGCACACTCCGCTGAAGGAGCTGATGACCGGGCACCTGAAGCCGGTGATGCAAGCTGCTTTGATCTTCGTTTCGAACAACGCCGCCGGTTACCTGGTGATCGCCTTCTTCATCTCCTACACCACCAAGGTACTGAAGATGGAACTGGCTCCGGTCTTGTTGGCTACCACCGTTGGCTCAGTCGGCTGGCTGATCTTCACGCTGGTCGGTGGCTGGCTCTCGGATAAGTTAGGACGCCGGAACACCTTCTTGCTCGGTTACGGCATCGTATTTGTCTGGATGATTCCAATGTTTATGTTGGTGGACACCGGAAATATCGTGCTTTACACCGTGGGTATCTTCGTGCTCACCATTGGCCTGGGTCTGTCCTACGGTCCACAGTCGGCCATGTACGCCGAGATGTTCCCGGCTCGTATCCGCTACTCGGGCATCTCGATTGGTTACGCACTGGGTTCGATTCTCGGTGGCGCCTTCGCCGCTACCGTGGCGCAGGTCTTGCTGACCTCCACCGGATGGTCCGGTTCCATCGCGATCTACATTATGGTGTTGACCATCATCTCCGTGGCCGCGGTGCTGTGGGTGGGCGAAACGCAGGGACGTAACCTGCACCTCGAAGAAGTTGAGGACGAGGAAGTTCCTACCGTTCGCTAACTAATGGCAGGTAGAACTGAATAACAACAACAACGCGCTCGCTGGCATCATGCCGGTGGGCGCGTTGTTGATGAACGCACAATCAGCCGATGTTCAATGGGATGGCCCGCAGCCGGCTCTAACCCGCGAATGGTGCGCAACAACATGGCTACCGCAGTTTCACCCTGCTGGTGGGGTCGCTGTTCAATGGTGGTCAGCCCAAACATGTCTGCAAGTTCGTGGTTGTCGATACCAATCACCGACAGATCATGGGGCAGCTGCAGGCCTAAGTCCCGGGCGGCGAGCATCGCACCGATAGCCATCTCATCGCTGGCAGCAAAAATGGCGGTGGGACGATTGACCGGGTGGCCGAGCAGCTGCTTTGCCGCCTGATAGCCCTGGGCCATGCTGAAATCGGCGCCCAGGTAGAGCCGGTCATCTACGGTCAGTGAAGCCTCACGCATGGCGCGCTCGTATCCGGCCCGGCGGCGGGTAGGTAAGTGGAAGTCCTGGTCGGTTTCTTGGCTGCCACCAATGTGGGCGATACGTGTGTGGCCCAGCGCGATGAGGTGCTCGGTAGCTAAGGCCGCCACCGCTTCTTCATCCCAGAAGAGGGTGGGAGCGCCGGGTAATGGTCCGCCTACTCCGACCAGTGGTTTATCCAGTGCGTGCAGGGCTTTCATCTCGGCCTCGCCTAACTCCACGTTGACTGCGATGACCGCGTCTACCCGTTGGCGTAGCAGGAAGTCAGAGAATACCTTTTCGCGTTGGTCCACTTCCTTGCTCAGCTGATACAAGGTGGTGTCATAACCTTCACGCATCAGTGCCGCGCTAATGCCTTCAAGCACCGAGGCGTAATACCAGCGGTTAATCATTGGTACCAGCACGCCGATATTCCGGGTGCGGCCCGAGGCCAGACCTGAGGCGCTGGCGGAAACCACGTAGTCCAGCTCGTGTGCTGCCCGGCGGACCGCCGCGAGGGTGGTGGCCGAGACGTTTCCGCGACCCGACAGGGCCCTAGAGACGGTGGCGATGGAGACACCTGCGGCCTCAGCCACGTCTTTGATGCTGGCCACGATGACCCTTTCACGAAGTATGTCTAGTGCTGTGGCGACCACCTAGTGGACGCCACAGCTACTTTTTGAGCTTACCGGCAGTTAGCTTCGCGTAGCGTCAAGCCATAGCGCGGTTTCGCCTTCGATGCTTGACTCCGAGACCTGCAAGGCGCTTGAGACCAGTCGTGGTAGTTTTGCTAGCTCCGGCGGTAAGCGAACCGGGTCCGCACAAAAATTCATCACGATAATAACCGAGCCATTTTGCAGGGTCAGTAGCTTCTCATCATTGCTAGCTAGCCATTGTACGTCTCCGGAACCCAGTGTATGTTCGCGGCGCAAACGCAGTAGTTCTTGATATAGATGCAGGGTTGAGTCGGCGTCGTTTTCCTGCAATGAACGGGCATAACCGGCCCATTGCTCGGGCTGGGGTAGCCAGCTTTCTCCGGTGGTATTAAAGCCGTAGGCCGGGGCGTCGGCTTCCCACGGAAGCGGGACACGGCAGCCATCTCGGCCGTAGCGCTCGTGATTGGTGCGGAACCAGGTCGGGTCTTGGCGTGCCTCGTCCGGTAGCTCCATGGCTTCGGGTAAGCCGAGCTCTTCACCCTGATAGAGGTAGGCGCCACCGGGTAGCGCAAGCATGAGCGTGGAGGCGGCCCGGGCGCGGCGCAAACCGATGACCGGATCTGGATGGTTTGGGGTTAGTGGGCCGATGCCTTCACCCTGCGGGTTGTCGTCGGTGAGTGCTAACCGTGAGGCGTGGCGCACCACATCGTGGTTGGACAGTACCCAGGTGCTCGGCGCGCCAACCGCGCCGAAGGCGGCCATTGACTCATTGATTACTTCACGCAGCGCCGAGGCATCCCAGCCGGTGCTGAGATAAGGGAAATTGAAGGCTTGATGCATTTCATCTTCACGCACCCACTTGGCCATTAGATCTAGTGGGTTGACCCAGGCTTCGGCGCAGAGCACGCGCTGGCCTTCATATTCATCCATGACGGTACGCCAGTCGCGGTAGATTTCATGCACGCCGTCCTGGCCCCACCACGGGGCAAGTTCTTCGGTTCCGCCCATGGATGCACCCTTGGGGTCGGGGGTGAAATCTGGAAGCCCTTCGGCCTTGATCATGCCGTGGGCAACGTCCACACGGAAACCGTCGGTGCCGCGGTCCAGCCAGAAGCGCAGTACGTCGCGGAACATCGCGCGAACTTCCTCGTTGTGCCAGTTGAAGTCTGGTTGCGTGGCATCGAAGATATGCAGGTACACCTGGCCGGGGGTGCCGTCTTCGTTGGCGGTCCGGGTCCACATGGGTCCGCCGAACACCGATTCCCAGTTATTGGGCAAGGTTCCTTCGTCGGCGTCGCGGAAGATGAAGCGATCGCGTTCGGGGGAGCCGGCCGGGGAGTTCAATGCTTCCTGGAACCAGGGGTGCTGATCGGAGCAGTGGTTTGGAACAAGATCAATGATGACGCGTAATCCGAGATCATGGGCGCGGGCCACCATTGCGTCGTAATCGGCCAAGGTGCCAAAGAGCGGGTCCACGTCCACATAGTTGGAGACGTCGTAGCCTCCATCTTTTTGGGGTGAGGTGAAAAAGGGCGAGAGCCAGATTGCGTCAATATCCATGGTGGCCAGCTGTTCCAGGCGGGAGGTAATGCCCTGCAGATCTCCGATTCCATCTCCGTTGGCGTCTGCGAAGGAGCGTGGATAGATCTGGTAGATCACCGAGGTGCGCCACCATTCCGAGCCGGGCTCGGTTGATGGCGTGGTCGAAAGCGCGCGCGTTTGAGTCATGACGATAACGATAGGCGATGAGTACGTGCTTGTAAACGCTTCCAGTAATTCTTCTGCTTCGCGTAGAGGTGGGCTTGCGCAGCAAGGAAGAATGATTGATTCTTTGCTGAGTGTTGCCAACGTCAATGATTTATGTCACTCTGGAAACGCTTACATATTTGTCGAAAACCTTCGACGCTCAGTTCCGCCCGGTCCCGACCTTGGACCGAGGTTGTCACGAAAGGTACACCAATGAAGGTGAACGCTCGCTCCCTGATTGTCGGCGGGGCCATGACGGCCATCGCCGCACTCTCGCTGACCGCCTGCGGCGGATCCGGCACTACGACCGAACCCACCACTTCCAGCTCGCCCGTGGCTTCTGCCTCGGCGCCTTCTGAAGCCGGATCGTTGACCGTCTGGGTTGACGCAAACCGTGAACCAGTGCTGAAACTGGCGGCCAAGGACTTCCAGGCAGCCAGTGGCGTGAAGGTAGATCTGGTCATCAAGGATTTCTCGAAGATTCAAGAAGACTTCCTGCGTCAGGTACCTACCGGCAAGGGTCCTGATATCACCATCGGCGCCCATGACTGGTTGGGCAATCTCGTCAATAACGGCGTTGTTCAGCCGGTAGAACTGGGCGACAAAGCAGCAGACTTCCAGGATGTCGCGGTCAACGCGATGAGCTATGAAGGAAAAGCCTACGGCGTCCCCTATGCCACCGAAAACTTGGCACTGCTACGCAACACCAAGCTGGCTGATAAAGCACCTGCCACCTTTGACGAGATGATCACTGCCGGTGAAAAATCAGGGGCAGACTTCCCATTCCTGGTGCAGGTCTCCGAAACCGGTGATCCATTCCATCTCTACCCATTCCAGACTTCATTCGGCGCACCAGTGTTCGGTACCAATGCCGATGGTGCCTATGACGCCAGCAAGCTGGAATTGAACAACTCCGGCGGCGAGAAATTCGCTCAGTGGATGGCTGAACAGGGCAAAGAAGGCACACTGAAAACCTCCGTGGACTCAGATATTGCCAAGGAAAAGTTTGTTTCCGGCGATTCACCATTCTTGATTACTGGCCCATGGAACGTCGAAGCGGCCGAAAAAGCCAAGATTGAGTTGTCCATTGACCCAATCCCAAGCGCCGGTGGCGAACCAGCACAACCGTTCGTGGCAGTCCAGGGATTCTTCGTCTCTTCGAAGACCGAAAACCTGTTGGCAGCTACAGAATTTTTGACCAACTACATTGGTACCGAGGCGGTGCAGACCGAGCTCTATAAGGTTGGCGACCGTCCACCAGCAAACAAGGCAGCCTTCGAGGCCGCGAAATCTGACGAAGTAGTTGCGGCCTTCGGTGAAGTTGGAGCCAACGGTGTTCCGATGCCAAACGTTCCCGAAATGGCTGCGGTCTGGGAATTCTGGGGTGTCGCAGAAGCTGACATCATCTCCGGCAAGGCCAAAGATCCAGCCAAGCGCTGGGACAAGATGGCTGAGGACATCGAAGCAGCAATTTCCAAGTAGTTCTGCGTTGGCCGGGGTATAAGTCTTGGACTCACACCCCGGCCTAACCACACCGATAACCGCTGGCAGAATCGTTCAAGGACCACGTAGATGAATCTCAAAACCACCGCGCCACAAGAAGCCGCCCCTGAACGTGCTTCCGGGGAAAAAAGTACTTCGCTCCAATTTAGCGGCGGACTGGGCACGATGCTCTTCAAGATCGTCGCGCTGGCGGTCCTGGACGCTACCGCAGTATTTGCAATTTTCCTCGCAGTAGCTAAAGACGCGGTGCTTATTGCCAGCATCATCGGTGTCATTACCTTATTGATCAACGTCATCTACCTCAAACGAGGGTGGCTGCCGGCTAAGTATTTGGCACCCGGCGCCGTATTTCTGCTGATCTTCCAAGTTTTTGTCATTGGTTACACCGGTTATATCGCCTTTACCAACTATGGATCCGGGCACAACTCGGATCAGGACGACGCGATCATGTCGCTGCTGCAAACCAATCAGCAACGTGTGCCTGACTCGGCCAGCTACCCGGTGACGGTGCTGGATGGTGCCGACGGGCTGGCGCTCTTGGTACAGCGTGAAGGGCAGCAGCTTGTGGGGGACTCCGATGACCCTCTGGCACCGATTGACCCGGCAGCACTTGGAAAATACACCCAGCTGAACTTCGCTGATTTACTTGGCCGGCAACAGGAGGTCACGTCCTTAGCGGTGCCCATGAGCGAAGACCCGACCCAGGGAACTCTTCGCACCTCCGATGGACGGACCGCATATCAGTACACTTCCACCCTGGTCTACGACAAGGGTGCAGATACGATGACCGACTCGATCACTGGGACGGTATATAGCGACACCGGCGTGGGCGCCTATACCGCACCGGATGGTGAGCAATTAATGCCGGGCTGGTCCATCAACGTAGGTTTTGACAACTTCACTCGGGCTATCACTGACTCCTCGATCCGCAGCTCGTTGATCTCGGTCACCGTGTGGACCTTCGTCTTCGCATTTCTCTCGGTCGCCACGACCTTCTTCCTTGGATTATTCCTTGCGATTGTGTTCAACGACCTGCGGATGAAGGGGCGTAAGATCTACCGAGTCATCTCGATCCTGCCTTATGCGTTCCCTGCATTCCTTGGCGGCCTGGTCTGGGCAGGCATGCTGAACAAGGACTTCGGTTTTGTTAACCAGGTACTTTTCAACGGAGCCTCGATACCCTGGCTTACCGACCCATGGCTAGCCAAGTTCTCCGTGCTCTGGGTCAACCTCTGGCTTGGATTCCCTTATATGTTCCTCGTCTGCACTGGCGCCTTGCAATCGATTCCAGAAGAGCTTTCTGAAGCCGCGAAAATTGACGGGGCGAAACCCTTCCAGATCTTCCGGTTGATCAAGATGCCATTGCTACTGGTATCCGTAGCGCCGCTGCTGATCTCTTCTTTCGCGTTCAACTTCAACAACTTCAACATCATCTACATGCTGACCGAGGGCGGACCACGTCTAGCGGACGGCGCCATGAACGTGGGTTCCACGGACATCCTCATTTCGATGGTGTACAAGGTAGCGTTCGTCGGCTCACAGCGCGACTACGGGTTGGCTAGCGCATTCTCCATCATCATCTTCTTGATCGTTTCGCTGATCGCGGTCATCAGCTTTAAGCAGACCAAAGCTCTGGAGGAATTGAACTAATGAGCACTGCAACCTCAATCTCATCCAAGGGACCGAAAAAAACCTTCGGTCAGTGGTTCGCGGCAACCGGCTGGCGCCACCTCATTGGTGTGGCGCTGTGCATCTACGCGGCCTTCCCGCTGCTCTATGTTCTTTCCGCGTCGCTCAATCCCAACGGCACCCTGCTTTCCTCCAACGGATTCTTCAGCACCATTGGTTTGGAAAGCTACGAGAAGCTCTTCGCTAATGAACAGCGTCCCTTCGCTGCATGGTTTGCTAACACAATGTTTATCGGACTAACTACCGCTGCCGCGTCCGTGCTGCTTGGTGCACTCGCCGCCTACAGCTTTAGCAGGATGCGCTTCAAAGGCCGCCGCTTTGGCCTGGTGTCCTTATTGGTAGTCCAGATTTTCCCGCAATTGCTGGCAGTGGTAGCAATCTTCATTTTGCTCACGACCCTGGGGGATGTGTACCCAGCACTGGGTATCGATAACCAGATTGCTCTAATCATGGTGTATCTCGGTGGCGCACTGGGTGTAAACACCTACTTAATGTATGGGTTCTTCAATACTGTGCCGATAGAAATTGATGAGGCTGCCAAGATTGATGGGGCTGGGCATGCGCGCATCTTCTTCACCATGATCCTGCGCCTGGTGGCACCGATCCTTGCAGTGGTGGGATTGCTGTCATTCATCTCCACCACCAGCGACTTCGTGATCGCCTCCGTGGTATTGGTCAGCCCGGAGAATCAAACGCTAGCGGTAGGGCTGTACTCCTACGTCTCTGAAGAATTCACCTCAAACTGGTCGGTGTTCGCCGCTGGTGCGGTGCTCGCAGCCATCCCGGTCATGGCACTGTTCTTGTTCTTGCAGAAATACATTGTAGGCGGGCTGACCGCAGGAGCCGGCAAATAGGTTTTTCGAAACACGAAAAGGGCTCACCACGTCATCAGGCACCATGTGTCAGACGCAACGGTGGCATCCGCCAAACTGGGGAGCGCACCGGCTAAAGTAAGCCTCATGAAGTCACGCCTCCCACGCGCAGCACGCAAATACTTGGATCAATTGCGCCTCGAATTGGGACACCTGAACATTGAAGAGCGAAACAGGATCATTGAACAAACCAACGCGAAGATCCGTCAACTGCCCGGACGCGGCCGCAATCAGGTAGAGCTATTTGAGCACCTCGGTACCGCAGCTATGCGAGCTGAAAAGTTCCGGCGGACCGAACCCGAAGCACTGGCGGTACGTAGTGGCAAAGAATTCTTGAACCGAATTCTTGGCTGGCCGATTCTTGCCTTTGCTCTGCTGACCGCCGTGGTGCTTTACTTCGGTCCTATTGCCTCCGTCGAGCCAGACGGCACAGCGTTGGCAGAGACTATGTTGTCCACGTGGGAAGCTGCAGTGGGAGCTCAGATCATCTGGCTTGCGGTGCTGCCGGTGTTGTTCAGCTCACTGCGACTGTGGGCGCAGAATAAGTTCACCTGGACTCTTGGAGTACTCGGCGCGGTACTTTTCACGCTCGTAGTGATCTTTGGTGCCGCGGGCATTGGGCTGTATTTCATCCCGATCACCGTGTTGCTTTGGGCGCAGGTACTTACCCCGATGATCATGATGCGTGGATCCATGGCTTATCCTGGAGCTCTCTGGTTGATTTCAGGTGCCTTGCTGGTGCTCTTAGGACTGGTATGGGCGGTGCGTCCGGCCTTAGACGAGAGCACCAATAACATCTGGCTGATCATTTCACCCGCGATTGTCTTGGGACTGCTGGCAGTCCTACTTCCGACCCGCAAATTCTGGGTCCAAGTAGCATTGATTACTGTCGGGATCTTGGTAATTGCCGCCGGACTAACTGCCGCACTCGGCAACCTGGGCCATCCAGCATTAATCGACACCTGGGTGGTTGGGGGACTGGCATTCGCCGTCGGGCATTTAGCGCTCGCCGGTGGACTGTGGCACGAGCGGGTACGCAAGCTCTTGGCCCTGTATTAGTTCTGTTATCGAATCTGATGGATGACAGCAGGACAAACAGCCAAGTAGTTTCCGGAATACAGGTGCCCGACTGCTTAGAATAGAACTATGAGCGACGCCCCAAATTCCTTGCCGACACCGCCAGCTAAGCGTGGGCGAGGCCGACCCCGAAAAGACTCAAATTGGGCGACGTTCTCACGTGACGAACTAGCTGCCCGTGCCTTGCACATCGCTGGAAATGAAGGCTTCTCCGCGGTGACTATGCACCGGTTGGCGGCAGAGTTCTCCGTGACCCCGCGGGCGCTGTATAACTACGTGGCTGACCGCCAAGAGATTATCAACCTCGCGGTAGCGCAGTTTTTGGAAAAGGCTCCGTTCATCGATTTTGATCCGGAGAACTGGCGTGATTCCGTGGGCGAAGCCTATAACCGCTCACGTGAGGTCTATCGGATGTTCCCACGCGCCACCTTGGTGGGAATGGAAGAAAGTGTGACCGCCGATATCGGGCCGAGGCACACCGAGTTGCTGGAACGGTTACTGAAGTTTTTTGTAGACATTGGTCTGCCACTAAAAAATGCGGTCAGTCTGTCACGTTGTTTAGAACAGGACGTGCTCGGCTTCGCACTGAAATATGACTACCCCTATGACCGTGCCCCGGAGCAATACCGCGACGTAGTCACTAGAGTCGTGGCCGAACGCTGGCTGGATAACTACCCAGAGGTGGATGCGCCAATGTGTCGGGCTTCGCTTGAGCTTCCCGAACAGACCAGTGACGAGATCTTCGCTGAACTAGTGGAGATGCGGATCCTGTCCATCGAAGTGATTCTCGCGAGAAACTGAGCATCACTAGGGAATAACTTCCTCGCCCTGGACGCTTGAGTACTTGTTCGCATAAATTTTTGGACCTCCTGCGGAGTTCGTCAGGTATCGGCCTACCAGTTGAAAGTTGGACCATGCCACAGCGAGATCAAAAGCTGCCCGAGCCCTTATCCTCCGCGGCACGGTGGCGCTTGCTTGGGGTGCTCCTAGCGACGATGTTTATGTCATTGGTTTCGGTCAGCATTGTCAACGTGGTGCTGCCGTCCATTGAGTCCACCCTCGGCGCCACCGAAGCCGACATGCAATGGGTGCTCGCCGGATATGCGCTAACCTTCGGCGTGGTGTTAGTTGCCGCCGGACGTGCCGGAGATGTGCTGGGGCGCGGGGTGATGTTTGTGGCCGGAGTGGTCATCTTTACGCTCTCCTCAATCTTCGCCGGCCTAGCTCCGGATCCCACCAGCCTGAATATCGCACGTTTTATTATGGGATTTGGTTCTGGCCTGCTGAACCCGCAGGTTATGGGCATGATTCAACAACACTTTAAAGGTCACGAGCGCGGACGCGCTTACGGACTGTTGGGCACGGTCATCGGCGTTTCGGTGGCTATTGGCCCGGTTCTTGGTGGTTTTTTGATCGGCTGGCTTGGCCCGGATGCCGGCTGGCGTTGGACTTTTTTGATTAACGTTCCGGTGGGAATCATCGCGGTACTACTGGCATTGATGTGGTTGCCACGCCCCTTGCTGATCCGCGGTACCGGAAAGCTGGACCTAGACCCCGTGGGAGGGGTCTTACTGGCGGTGGGATTGTTGGCTTTCCTGCTTCCGTTCGTCCAGGGACGCGAGAATCCTGCGCTGTGGGCACTGCTGGTAGTGGGTCTAGCGATCTTGGTCTTCTGGGTTTACTGGGAGAAGAAATATAAGGCGCGGGGCCGTGCCCCGATGGTGGAACTGGCCCTATTTAAGATTTCCAGCTTTACCAACGGCTCATTGATTGCCGGACTGTATTTTATGGGTGTCAGCAGCGTATGGGTGCTCGTGGCCATTTATGTGCAAAGCGCACTCGATTTCAGTGCACTGGAAGCCGGATTGATCTGTCTTCCGGCGGCACTGCTCTCTGCGGTGAGCTCGCAATTGGCGGGAAATTACGTGATGAGTATCGGGCGCAAGATGATCGTGTTCGGTACCGCGAGTGCACTGTTCGGACTGCTGGCCACGGTGGCGGTAGTGGAGCTGGAAGCACGCGCGGGGTTGAATATCTGGTGGATGATGCTGGCACTGTCATTTATCGGTCTGGCCCAAGGTTTCATTATTTCGCCGAACCAAACGCTGACGCTGATGGAGGTACCGCTGGAAAACTCCGGCAGCGCCGGTGGGCTGATGCAGACCTCCCAACGTATTGGCACGGCGGTAGGCATTGCGGTCATTACTGCGATCTTCTACGGAGTCAATCACATCTCGGGCTGGACTAACGCGATGAGCTTGTCCTTTGCCGCCATCGCATTGCTGGTGCTGATCACCATGTGCGTGGCCATTGGAGATCTGCGCAGGGGACAACGCGACGAAGCAGCGGTTTCCTGAGCTGGTACAGAGGCAGCGCCACACCCTGAAGCTGGGCGGAGCATTGGGGCGCACCGGGTAGTACCGGCGAATATGGGCAAAGTCGTTGGAAGGCTCCTGTGATCGCTCTACGCTGGAGGGATGAAGCGTCTTACCATGGTCCTAGCCATCCCACTTCTGATGTTTGCCTTGGCCTCCTGCGCCTCGTCTTCCGGTGGCGCTTCGGCGCCCGAGGGGGTATGGGGCGAACAGGCCCAAGGTAAACCTTGGATTGAACTTTCAGCAGATGGGAAAGTATCAGGCAACGACGGATGCAACCGTATCGCAGGTCAATGGGCTGGCAACGATGGAGAGATCAATTTTGAACAGTTGAGCAGCACCAAGATGTTCTGCCTTGGAATCGACCCGTGGCTCTCCTCTGCTGTTACCGCGCAGATCAATGGTGACAGCATGCTGGTGCTGGATGCGGAAAATGCCGAACTTGGAACGCTGAAGCGAGCCGGGTAGTTGTTTGGTAAAAAACAAAAATACCTCGGAATGAACCTTTTGGTGCATTCCGAGGTATTTTTTGTAAGTGATTCGAACTAGACGATTCGGTATCCGCTAACCAGCGGGCAATCGAATGGATCGCGGGCCGAGAGGCCAACCTTGTTCAGGTAGGTAATGACCTGCGAGTAGGATTCACGAACGCTGGCAATGGTGTAAGGCACCTGATGCTCGTCGCAGTACTCGCGAACGATTTTTGATACCGCAGCCAGGTTGGCGCGTGGCATCGATGGGAACAAGTGATGCTCGACCTGGTAATTCAATCCGCCATAGACGTGGGAAAGAATACGGTTTCCCCAGTTGGACTTGGCCATCACGTTACGTCCGGTGAGTACCTGGCGGGAGAAAAAGTCGATACGTGCATTCTCGGGAACCATGGGCATGCCCTTGTGATTCGGAGCGAATGACGCACCCATGTAAACGCCGAAGACTGCCAGCTGCACGCCGATGAACGCAAATGCCATACCGACAGGCAGGAAGTAGAAGATGGCAGCTAGGTAGAGCGCGATACGCAGTGCAATACCGGTCATTTCACGCTTGCGGTTCTTCACGCGGTTAGCCTGGAATAGGTACTTGATTGACTGCATGTGCAGGTTCAAGCCCTCAAGTGTGAGCAGCGGGAAAAACAAGTAACCCTGGCGTTCGGTGATCCACTTGAGGAAACCACGCTGTCGCTTGGCATCTTCAGGCTGGAACGAGATGGTGTCCCACTCGATGTCCGGGTCCTTGCCGATGGTGTTCGGAGTGGCGTGGTGCTTATTGTGCTTGTTCATCCACCACTGGTAGCTGATACCGACAACAATATTTGCCAAGAACTGGCCCAGCTTGTCGTTGCGCTTGTGCGAGGCAAGGATCTGGCGGTGAGCCGCCTCATGGGCCAAGAAAGCGAACTGGGTCAGCAACAGACCCAGTGCACCGGCCATCAGCAGCTGGAACCAGCTATCTCCGAGCAGGAAAAAGCCGGCAACTGTACCTGCAAGGAGAACCGTCAGCACGGTGGCGATGCCAACGTAGTGTCCGCGGCGGCGTTGGATTAATCCAGCGTCGCCGACCAATTTTTTGACGTGGAAAAAGCTTTTAGGATCTCCCGGTTTGACCGACGGGCCTGCGGGGTCCAGTACTGAACTACTGCTCAAGAAAACATCCTTGGGTGATAGGCGTCGACATTACAGTCGAAAGAACTGAAAATCTCGGCTCCCATATCCTTAGCTTACTTGGTAAAACTGTGAAGCAACTGTCCGGTCGGTGCCAAAATTTGAAATATCGAGTAATAGACGATACTCAACATTTTCCGCCCAAGCCAGGCAACAGTTAGTGCCGTACTGTCAACTGGCCGTCTGTTATTTCCCAGCGTGCGTCAAGGCGCACATTTTCAAGCATCCGCCGGTCGTGTGTGACGAGCAGCAAGGCACCCTCATAGGATTCCAAAGCTTCTTCAAGTTGCTCAATTGCTGGTAGGTCCAGGTGGTTGGTTGGCTCATCGAGGACCAACAGGTTCACACCACGTGCTTGCAAAAGAGCCAGACCAGCACGGGTGCGTTCACCGGGGGAGAGCGCAGAGACCAGTGAAGCAGCCTGGTTGGCTTTCAGGCCGAATTTTGCGAGCAAAGTCCGAGCGTCCGCCGAAGTCATTTCCGGCAATTCGAGCTCGAATGCTTCTCCCAAAGGGAGCCCGGCGGGCAAGTAGCTGCGCGCCTGATCGATTTCACCAATCTTCACCGAGGCACCCAGCGAGGCGCTTCCCGAATCAGGGGTGATTTTGCCCAGCAACAAGTTGAGCAATGTCGATTTTCCGGCTCCGTTGGGACCGGTGATGCCGATGCGCTCTGCGGCGTTCAACTGGATTGACAGTGGACCGAAGCTGAAATGTCCACGGTTCAGGGCCACCTCATTGAGTGTGGAAACCACGGTGGAAGAACGCGGGGCCGTCGCAATTTCAAATTGCAGCACCCATTCCTTGCGAGGCTCGATGACCTCATCGAGCCGCTTAATCCGTGACTCCATCTGGCGGACCTTCTGTGCCTGCTTTTCCGAGGACTCATTGGATGCTTTGCGGCGCAGCTTGTCATTATCCGGGTTCTTCTTCATGGCATTTCGAACGCCTTGGGAAGACCACTCACGCTGGGTGCGGGCACGGGAGACAAGATCTGCTTTTTTGTCTGCGAATTCGTCATAGGCTTCACGTGCATGACGGCGGTTGATGTCCCGCTCTTCAAGATACGAATCATAGCCGCCTTCGTACACGGCGACTTGGTTCTGCGCCAGATCCAGCTCCACGATCCCGGTAGTGCAACGTGCCAGGAATTCACGGTCGTGGGATACCAGCACCACGCCGGCGCGCAGTGAATTGATAAAGGTTTCCAGCCGTTCCAGCCCGGCCAAATCGAGGTCATTGGTCGGCTCATCAAGCAGGACGATATCAAAACGGCTCAGCAGCAAAGCGGCCAGCGCGATGCGCGCTACCTGTCCGCCGGACAAAGAGGTCATCAGCGAGTCGGTGGAAAGCTCAAAGCCAAGTTCCGCGAGGACTTCAGGGGCGCGGTCATCCAAGTCCATGGCGCCCGAGGCCATCCAATGGTCAAAGGCCAAGGCATAGGCGTCATCTGCTCCGGGAGCCCCGGAACCCAGTGCCTCGGCGGTCGCTTCCATGGCCGCGGTGGCCTGCGCGCAACCGGTGCGGCGGGCTAGATACCCGGCGATAGTTTCGCCTTCAAGACGGTCGTGTTCCTGCGGCATCCAGCCGATGAATGCACCATCGGGTGCGGTGGAGACGGTGCCGCCCATGGGTTCGTCAACGCCTGCGAGCAGGCGAAGCAACGTGGTTTTCCCTGCGCCGTTGGCACCTACGATTCCATACACATCCCCCGGAGAGAGGGTGAAGCTGAGTTTGGAGAAGAGAGTTCGATCGGCATGGCCCCCGGAAAGGTCCTTGGCCACCAGTGTTGCAGTCATGGCTCTCATTCTAGGGGGTTTTGGCCAGTGGAATTGCTCCTTCTTTGCCAGCTCGGGTGTGATGTTTGGAGAGGATAAATTGCTGATGACTCGGAAATGGACATGGCACTTTGAATGCGGGAATCTTTCGCACCACGGGCGAATCAAAGAATGGGAACGGGAGAGAGAATGAATCGGGATACAACATGTGCAATGGCCGGAAGCTTTACGGACCGTTGCCATAAGCAGCTCTCGCATTGTGAGCTCGGGGATCTCTCGCCGCACTGTTGAACTTTGTTTAGGTATTGTCCACTCGTTCGGTAATGAACCGCACTTTTGAAGGAGACTTTGAGCAAGGTTGTCATTTGCGGCTCGGCGTCGGTGGACGGCTTCATCGCGGACGAAAACGACCTGCCAAGATCTAAGGGCTGGGACCCCAAGGTGCCATTCCACTTCGTCGACTCTGTCTCGGTAGCCGTGGCCAAGGCGCAGCAACCCGCCGGTGAACGCAGTGTCAAGGTCTCCGCCGGCGAGGTTGGCGGCCCGGCGCTCCACCTGCGTTACCCGGTGCGCCGCTAATTAATCATGCTTGAAGGCCAAAAATCCCGGGTCACCAGCGAATTCAATCGCTGGTGACCCGGGATCTTCACGTAGCAGCTCAGGGAAGCTGCCTCGGCGAGGTCCTAGACCTGGTTGCCGAGCTTGAAGCCCTTGGAAGGCTCGCCGCGGTAGGTGCCGTCTTCGTCCTTCTCGCGGGTGTAGGAGAAGCCATCGGCGCCGACGGTGACATCCATTTCGGAGCTGTCGGTGCGGGTGATAACTTCCTGCACGTTGCCATCCAGGTCAAGGACCTTTGAGGCTTCGGTGTACCACGATGGGACTACCGGGTTGCCCCACCAGTCGCGGCGCTGGTTGTCATGCACGTCCCAGGTGATGACCGGGTTGTCCGGGTCGCCGGTGTAGTAATCCTGGGTGTAGATCTCGATGCGGTGGTCATCTGGATCCAGGATGTACAGGTAGAACGCGTTGGAGACACCGTGGCGGCCTGGGCCGCGCTCGATGCGGTCCGAGATGCGCAGTGCGCCCATCTTGTCGCAGATCTGGATGATGTTGTGCTTCTCGTGGGTGGAGAAGGCTACGTGGTGCAGGCGTGGACCGTTGCCACCGGTGAGCGCGGTGTCGTGTACGGTGCCCTTGCGGTGCATCCATGCTGCGTAGGTGGTGCCTTCTTCGTCCTGGATGTCTTCGGTGACGCGGAAGCCCAGGTCCTCGAGGTAAGCGCGGCCGCGTGGCACGTCCGGGGTGACCTGGTTGAAGTGGTCCAGACGGACCAATTCGCCAGCCGAGTAGAGGTCGTAGCGCATGTGCAGGCGTTCTACGTGCTCGGTCTCGAAGAAGAACTCGTATGGGAAGCCCAGTGGATCTTCCACGCGGACCGAATCGCCGATTCCGCGGACAAAGCCCTCGGCGCGACGCTCGGTGCGGCAACCCAATTCCTTGTAGTACGCTTCAGCGGCGTCTACCTCGGCGGTGGAGCGCACACGGAAAGCCATAGCCTTCAGTGCTGCTACCGGGCCGAGAGTCAGGACCAGGTTGTGGTGGATGAACTCTTCGAAGGAACGCAGGTAGATCTGGGTGTCATCCTCGTAGGAGACGTGCAGACCCAGAACGTCTACGTAGAACTTGCGCGATGCGGCCAGGTCGGTGACGACCAGTTCCGCGTAGGCGCAGCGCAGGATATCCGGCGCTGGAACCGATGGGGTAGGGATTGGGTTATTGATTTCTTTAGCCATGGTGTTTGCTCCTTTGCAAAAGCGAGAAGGTGGGTTAGACGCCGAACTTAGGGGAGTGGGACTCGTTCAGGGTGATCTGAATCGACTGCTGGGTGGTGTAGAAGTCCACCGAGCGGTAGCCTCCCTCGCGGCCCAGACCCGAAGCCTTCACGCCACCGAATGGGGTGCGCAGGTCACGGACGTTGTTTGAGTTCAGCCAGACCATGCCCGAATCGATGGCGTGTGCGAAGTTGTGCGCACGCTTCAGGTTGGTGGTCCACACGTAAGCGGCTAGGCCGTACTTGGTGTTGTTGGCCAGTTCCAGCGCTTCTTCATCGGTGTCGAACGGGGTGATCGCTACGACTGGGCCGAAGATTTCGTCCTGGAAGATCTGTGCCTCTGGAGCAACATCGGCGAAGACGGTCGGAGCAACGTAGTTGCCCGTCTCGAAGCCTTCTGCGCGTCCGCCACCGGCGAGCAAACGGCCTTCCTTCTTGCCGATTTCGATGTAGCTCATGACCTTGTCGAAGTGGTTCGGGTGAACCAGCGAGCCGACCTCGGTCTTTGGATCGCTTGGCAGGCCAACGCGGATGTTCTTGGCGCGCTGCGCAAACTTAGCAACAAAATCATCATAGATTTCGCGCTGAACCAGCACGCGGGAGCCGGCGGTGCAACGCTCACCGTTCAGCGAGAACACACCGAAGACGGTGGCATCCAGTGCTGCGTCTAGGTCGGCGTCTGCGAAGACGATGGCTGGGGACTTGCCACCCAGTTCCAGGGACAAGCCCTTGAACTGTGGGGCCGCCGCGGTGGAGATGGTGGCGCCGGTGGAGCTGTCACCGGTGAAGGACACCAGTGGCACGTCCGGGTGCTTGACCAGGTAGTCGCCGGCCACTCCGCCCGAGCCGAAGACCAGGTTGAAGACGCCCTCTGGCAGTCCTGCTTCGCGGAAGATTTCTGGCCACAGTACCGCCGACAGCGGGGTGTAGCTGGCAGGCTTGAGTACGACCGAGTTGCCGGTAGCGATGGCCGGAGCTAGCTTCCATGATTCCTGCATGAACGGAACGTTCCAAGGGGTGATCAGTGCTGCGACGCCAATTGGCTTGCGGTTCACGTAGTTCATCTGGCGACCTGGAACACGGAAGGTGTTATCCACCTGGGCGACGATCAGATCAGCGAAGAAACGGAAGTTCTCAGCCGCGCGGCGGGCCTGGCCCTTGGCCTGGGTGATTGGCAGACCGGAGTCGAAGGACTCCAGCAGTGCCAGCTCTTCGTCGCGGGACTCGACGATGTCAGCAATTTTGTGCAGCACGCGGGAACGCTCACGCGGCAGCATCTTGGACCATGGACCTTCCTTGAAGGCCTTGTTGGCGGCGGCTACTGCCAGGTCAACGTCTTCTGGCTGAGCCGAAGCTACGGTGGCGTAGTTTTCGTTCTTGACCGGCTCCTGCACATCGAAGGTTTTGCCCGAGATGGAATCGACGAACTTTCCATCGATGTAGTGCTGCAGGTGAGTTGGGAGATTTTCTGGAACGTTGCTCATGGATGTTTTCCTTTCGCGTTGCTTTCATCAATGAAAGACTTGAAATAATGAAAAATTATGGGGTCTAGATGGCGCTGGGTGCCATATTGGCCTGGGCCAGGTAGGCGTTGAGCGTGTTGGTGCGGTGGATGCGAGCGGCTTCTTCGATTTCTTTCGGAGAAGCATGCGCCCCGATGAGCTCCAGCAGATGCTGGTGTTCTTCCACCGACTGCTTGGCACGGTGCGGGATGTGGGTGAAGGAGCTGGCTCGCATTGCTGCGAGTCGGCGCCATCCGCGTTGGACCAGATCCAAGATGTGCGGGTTAGGGCACTGGCTGTAGAGCTGCTGGTGGAACTCGTTGTTCAACTCGGTGAAGGCCACCGGGTCAAACGCTTCCAGGCACCGGCGCATTTGATCATTGAGATCCTGCGCTTTGGCCAGCCAAGCCTCGTCCATGGCGGACGCGGCCAACGCGGTGGCTGCTGGTTCGATGACCGCGAGGGTCTGCATGGTGTGCAGGTAGAGGGTTGAATCCACCTGCGCCACGGTGGCACCTACGTTGCGGGTGAAGTGCACCAGACCTTCGGCCTCCAAGCGCCGGATCGCCTCGCGGACCGGGACTACGGAGCAGCCCAGTTCCTCGGCGATGGTTCCCAGAACGAGTCGGTATCCGGGGGAGTACGCCCCGTTGACGATTCGTTCGGAGACCAGCGCGTAGGCGACCTCTGACTTGGAGGTAGTCATTACAGCTCCCAGGTGGCCAGATCCGGGGATCCGGCGTCCTTCCAGGCGTTGTACTTTGCTTTCCACTCGGCGTTCATAGGGAACAGGCCCTCGATACCGTGGCCACGCTGGACCATGGCGAAGATGAATTCGTCATTGGACTCGGTGACCATGGCTTCCGCGGCGACCTCGGCGACCATTGCCGGTGGGATCACTACGATGCCATCAGAATCTGCAACGATGACGTCACCTGGCTGGACGGAGACGCCACCGCAAGCCACGGTGATGTCCTTGTCCCAGGCCACGTGCTTGCGACCCAAGACTGCCGGGTGGGCACCGTTGTAGAACACTGGGATTTCCAGGCCGGAGACTGCGTCAAGGTCACGCACCCCACCGTCGGAGATGATGCCTGCGGCGCCAAGCTGCTGGCTACGCAGTGCCAGGATGTCACCCAAGGTTGCCGAGCCGGTTTCCCCGCGGGCTTCCATGACCAGGATTTCGCCATCCTGCAAGGAATCAATTGACTGCTTCTGCATGTTGTATCCGGCACCGTGAGCCTTGAACAGGTCTTCGCGGTTTGGAATGTAGCGCAGGGTGCGGGCGGTACCGATGACACGCTTCATGCCCTTGGTTGCACCGGGTACTTCAATGTTGACGTTATTCAGTCCGCGCTTGCGCAAGGTAGCTGACAAGGTTGCGGTAGCTACGGTAGCGAGCTGTTCACGGACATCATCGGTGAGTACCGACTTGCCGGTGACCAGTGCCGGCATGCCTGCGGTTTCACGGTCGCCGTAAGCGTCTTCCTTATCCTTATCGGTGACCTTTGGCTGGTTGCCGAAGTCCGCGAAAGTGGAAGTGCCTTCAACAGCGGTGGTCTTCAAGCGGCCGGTGGTAGCACCGGTGAGTAGGTCGGTGACCTCGACCTCGACGACGTCGCCTGGGAAGAATACGGAGGAGCCTGCTGGGGTACCGGTGAGGATGACGTCGCCTGGCTGCAAAGTCATCTGCTGCGAAAGATCTGCAACGATCTGCGCGAAGGAGAAGAGCAGTTCCGAGGTATCTGCATCCTGAACGAGGTTGCCATTGACCCAGGTCTGTACGCGTAGCTTGGCGGGATCCAGCTCGGCTGCAGCGAGAGCGGTTGGGCCCATTGGGGTGTAACCGTCGCCGGACTTCGAGCGGATATTTGATCCCTTATCCGCGTACTTGATGTCATGGACACCCAAGTCGTTGGAGGCGGTGACCGAACCGACGTAGCTCCAGGCTTCTTCAACGGAAACGCGGCGGGCAGCCTTGCCGATGATCAATGCGATTTCGCCTTCGAAGGCGAGCAATTCGGTACCAGCTGGACGTTCCACAGTTGAGCCGGTGGTTGCCAGTGAGCTGGAAGCCTTCATGAAGTAGCTCGGGAATTTAGGAGTGCGTCCACGCTGTGCTGCTCGCGAGGAGTAGCTCAGGTGTACTGCAAGAACCTTGCCAGCCTGAGCGAAAGTTTCTTCGCTGACCGGAATCGGATTACTCATCTTTGATTTTCCCACTTTCGTCGTACATCAAATCGTATACGATCTAGTGTGCTCTCAATCTCAATCGGTGTCAAGTCATTGAAGGGGATTTGCTTCTCCGGATCTAGGTTGGGGCTTTCGCGAGGGCAATATTCGCGTTATTTCGGGGAAGTGACCCTTGATTCCTCACCTGTCGACAAGATAAAAAACCACTATTAGGAATCCGAATTGGTGGGAGAAGTAGCCCGCCTGCCGGACGGTGAAGTTGCGAAATCGCATATATGATCCGACGGTTTTAATGAGGAGCACTAAGGGTCTAATTCGCGCATGGACCCCTTTCAGCGCCCCTTGAGGTTTCCTGTGAAATTACAGTCGATATCAGCTTTATTCACTAAGTGTATTGTTAGCTAGGTAAGATACTTTTGTGAGCTTGATAAATTTCGGCGGGAAAACATTTGGGCACGGAGGGTTCATGCTTTCGCAGCGTGTCCCGACATTGATTGCCTACTGCACCATGACCTCGAAATTTATGCAGGTAAAACCAAATTCAGACGACGAATCAGTGAGTGAAACCGATGGAAAATGTGGATCTACAGCCCTTTGATGCAGTAGTACTGATGTCGTTTGGAGGCCCCGAAAAGCCCCAAGACGTTCTTCCGTTTCTACAAAACGTCACTCGCGGACGCGGAATCCCTGATGAACGTCTCAAGGAAGTCGGGGAGCATTACTACCTTTTCGGCGGCAAATCTCCCATTAACGAACAGAATCAAGCACTACTGCAGGCTCTGAAGAACGAATTCAGCTCTCGCGGAATTCTCACGCCGATATTATGGGGAAATCGAAATTGGAACCCATATCTTACCGATGTTATTCGGGAGCATGCTTCTAACTCGGGTGCGAGGAATTTCTTAGCCATTGATACTTCGGCATACTCCTCCTATTCGTCATGCCGACAATATCGTGAAGACTTTGCTGAAACGGTGGGCACCCTAGACGGTGAGGGGCTAAAGATCACTTTTGAAAAGATTCGGCAGTACTACAACCACCCCGGATTCGCTGGTGCAGAGCTTAAATGCGTGCGGGATGGGCTGTCACGATTTAAGGAAATAGCCGGCGAGCTAGACCCCATACGTCATAAGATTCTGTACGTTACCCACTCAATCCCTTCCACAATGCAAGGCACCTCCGAACGTTTTACACCGGGGTACCAAGTGCAGCATGAGGAACTAATCAACTGGATCGGACAGGAACTTGAAGGGGATGACAAGCTCGATGCCGAACTGGTCTTTTGCTCCCGTTCGGGCTCTCCGCATACTCCTTGGTTGGAACCAGACATCAATGATCGTATGCGTGAGCTGTCCCAAGAGGGCATCGAGGGGGTGCTCGTAGTTCCTATCGGGTTTGTCTCTGATCATATGGAGGTCAAATTCGATTTGGACACCGAGGCTGCTGAAACAGCCCAAGAACTAGGGATGTCTTTTCTACGCGCAGAAAGTGTGGGGACTTCCTCACCATTTGTCAGTGGCCTAGTTGACCTGGTGCTTGAAAGAGTAGCGCAGGTCAGAGAAGAGCAGGTCGATCCTGCAGTCATCAACGCTGGGACGGCGCTGATTCCAGGTAGTGGAGCGTGTTCCCTGACGTGCTGTGAAGGTGCAAAGTTGAAAAATACGTTTCCAAACTGGAGCAGGGCAGTAACTCAAGAATGAGTAATCAGCTTGGGTATTTCAGCAGGTGTGCGCTCCCGTGGAAAAAGCTGCGGGATATGCAGCACCTCGCGGATAACCAGTGAACTCTGTGCAGTAGGCTTACAACAATTTTCTACGGTGCAAACAGCAGGGAAGGAACGGTATCCCTACCTTGGTCTCAACTGCTTACGAGGCAACTTTTAGATTCCACGCTAGTGATCTATGGAGACTTGGCGCGATATTTTTGGTCCCCCTGGCGTGGATGAGTTCAGGCCCTGCCGCAGCTGCGGCGATGGCTCTGGTTGCCGGTGGCACATGCCTGCTTCGATATTACGCAGGATCGCGTGCACAAGACCTGACTGGCCAGCTCGTCTTCATCTCCGCTGGGCTATTTAGCATGATTGGACTCTACCAAGTCATCTGGTGGTTGGATCTCGCGATGCACCTCATAGTCATGGCGGTGGTTACCGTTTTGATCTACGACATCCTCGTCCACCGAAAAGGCCTAACCCAGAGGGCCAGCCAAGCCCAGCAACGGAATCTAGCCTTCGTGCTTCTAACATACGGGTCTTTGGCCGCAGTGCTCTGGGAGGTCGGGGAATGGGCCGGCTACTACCTGATTTCCCAGGAGATTGGGGTGGGAATATTAGATAGCGTGACTGATATTCTCGCCGGTATTTTAGGCACCCTTGGAACTGTGTATTGGATCAGTTCGAGTAGAAAGTTTCAGTAGATATGCGAATCAGCATTGTGATCCCCGTGCTCAACGATGAGGAGTATTTGAAGATTCTCCTGGATCATCTGGCACGTCAGAGCTTACCGGCCGACGAGATTATTGTTGTCGACAACGGGTGCACAGATGCTAGCGTCACGGTCGCGCGATCTGCCGGTGCTACAGTCATTGTCGAAAAAATTATCGGCATTCCCGCAGCGGCAGCCACAGGATATGACAACGCAACTGGGGACATTATTGTGCGCTGTGATGCGGATTCTCGGCCTCCGGCGGATTGGCTCGCGAGAATCGACAAGAAATTCGTTGAAGATCCGACTACCGACGCGCTGACGGGTCCGGGGTTCTTTTATGATTTACCCCTAGGAACCCGCTCCATAGGTTCAGCTCTTTACGCCGTGGGATATTTTTTCCTGCTCGGTTCTGCTCTGGCCACGGTTCCTCTTTGGGGATCAAATATGGCGTTCCGAAGCACTCTCTGGAATGAGGTACGCGAACGAGTCAGCCGTACCGGGACCAGTATTCATGATGACCTTGATCTAAGTTGCGCCGCGCACCAGAGCTTTGTCCTGAAGTTCCTGCCGACACTTCGTATGGGCGCGGCTGGGAGAGTTTTCCTCCGCCCCCGGGGCTTTCGAGATTCCAGTCGCCTTGCCTTGAATACATTGAAGAGACATGGTGGAGTAAAGGGGATATTCGAACGCTGGCAGTCTGTTTTACGGTTGAATTAAGCCCGAAAATCACCCTGAAGGCCACAGATCTGGTTCCAACTTGATACCGAATTTGGTTCATTTCTACTTCTCAGGTCGGCAAGCAGTAGTTTGGAAAGATTGAGACTCGGCTTGGCATTGAGGAACAGACAAGGACCCAGAATGAAGATGAATCATTCTGGGTCCTTGTCTGTTGGAGCGTTGTTGGTTACGCGTCGGTGGTGATGCGCATAGCCGCAGCAGCTCGTTCATCAGCTTCGCGCAGTGCGCGCTCTACACGATCAACGTCGCGCACGGCGCCCTTGTCCGCGGACAATGCCATCGCGGCGTAGGCGCGCAGCGCGGGGGAGACCACGCGTTCACGGCTTGCTGGACGGTAACCGGTAGTAGCCAGCAAACGCTCGCGGCGCTCGGCGAGCACATCATCAGCTACGTTCAGCGTCAGGTCGCGGGTTGGGATGTCAATGGAGATGATATCCCCGTCTTCTACCAAGGCGATCATTCCACCGGAAGCTGCCTCGGGGGAGACGTGTCCAATGGATAGTCCCGAAGTGCCGCCGGAGAAGCGGCCATCGGTGATCAGTGCGCAAGACTTGCCCAGTCCGCGTCCCTTGAGGAATGAGGTTGGGTAGAGCATTTCCTGCATACCCGGACCGCCCTTTGGCCCCTCGTAACGGATGACGACTACGTCGCCTGCCTTAACCTGCTTGTTCAGGATCTTCTCCACCGCCTCGTCCTGGGACTCGCAGACCACTGCCGGTCCGGAGAAGGTCCAGATGGAGGGGTCTACGCCGGCGGTCTTGACGACCGCACCATCGACGGCGATGTTGCCGCGCAACACGGCCAATCCGCCGTCCTTGGAGAAGGCGTGTTCCACGGAGTGGATGCAGCCTTCGGCTGCGTCGGTATCCAGTTCTTCCCAGCGTGCTGACTGCGAGCCGGCGGTGGAGGAACGTACACCACCCGGAGCGGCGTGCCACAATTCCAGGGCCTCCGCGGTGGCTTTGCCACCGCGGATATCCCAGTCGTCCAGCACCTCGCCCATGGTGGCGGCATGCACGGTGTTCACGGTGTCATCGAGCAGTCCGCCGCGGCGCAGTTCGCCGAGGATGGCAGGGATGCCACCGGCACGGTGGACATCTTCCATGTAGTAGATCTTCCCTGCACCGGCGGAGTTCGGGGCGACCTTGGCAAGGCATGGTACCCGGCCGGAAATTTCATTGATTTCTTCCAGCCCAAACTCGACGCCGGCCTCGTGGGCTGCAGCCAGCAGGTGAAGAATCGTGTTGGTGGAGCCGCCCATGGCGATATCCAAGGTCATCGCGTTGCCGAAGGCCTCGATGGTGGCGATATTGCGTGGCAATACCGTCTGGTCGCTGTCCGCGTAGAAGCGGTTGGCGATATCCACGATGGTCTTACCGGCGTTTTGATACAGTGCGGTGCGTGCGGTGTGAGTGGCCAGGGTGGAGCCGTTGCCCGGCAGGGCCAAACCCATGGCTTCGGTCAGGCAGTTCATTGAGTTAGCGGTGAACATCCCCGAGCATGAACCACAGGTAGGGCAGGCCGATTCTTCGATGCGCAGCAGGTCTGCATCAGAGACGTTCTCGTTCACTGCCTCGGAGATGGCATCGACCAGGTCCAGGGTGCGCACGGTGCCGTCAACCAGCGTGGCGCGGCCGGATTCCATGGGGCCGCCGGAGACGAACACGGTAGGGATATTCAAGCGCAGGGCTGCCATGAGCATGCCCGGGGTGATCTTGTCGCAGTTGGAAATGCAGATCAGCGCGTCCGCGCAGTGTGCGTTGACCATGTACTCGACCGAGTCGGCAATCAGATCCCGCGAAGGCAGGGAGTAGAGCATGCCGCCGTGACCCATGGCAATGCCGTCGTCAACGGCAATGGTGTTAAATTCGCGGGGGATGCCGCCGGCCTCGATGATGGCGTCGGAGACGATGCGGCCTACTGGCTGCAGGTGGGTGTGTCCCGGAACGAATTCGGTGAAGCTGTTGGCCACGGCGATGATCGGCTTGCGTCCGAGATCTGCGCCGTTGACGCCGGCTGCACGCAGCAGCGCGCGGGCACCTGCCATGTTGCGGCCGTGAGTGATGGTGTGTGAACGATATGTGGTCATTTTAAAATCTCATCATAGATTTGCCCCCAAACCCAGACGGCATTGATACTAGTAGTACTACTACCATGATAAATAGGATCAAGAATGAATGCAGGTCAGCGACGCAGGGAAGAGCTTGCCGGTTTCCTCAAAGACCGCCGGGCACGTGCCGAGCGCGCCTCGCATGGACTGCCTGAGGTTGGACGAAGCCGCGTACGCGGGTTGCGTCGCGAGGAAGTTGCGACCCTCGCCGGGGTCTCGGTCACCTGGTACACGTGGCTGGAGCAGGCACGCGATATCAATCCGTCGCGCCAGGTGCTGGACTCGCTGGCCCGGCTCTTCCGGTTGACTCCAGTGGAGAGTACTTATCTACTGTCATTGGGTGGGCATGGAGAAAAAACACCAGAAGTCGCCAGCGAATTTACTCCGGCACTCCGACGGTTAGTGGATGCACTTGGTTTCCCCGCGTTCTTACTTGCCGCGGACTGGACGATTATCGGCTGGAACGCGGATTATGCGAAGCTCTATCCGCGCATTGATTCTCTGGATGAGGCCGATAGGAACCTGCTCTGGCTGGTATTCACCGATGACCAACTAAGAGAGATGCTCCCGGACTGGGAAACGCAGAGCCGAAGCTTCGTGGGCAGCTTCCGTGCCGAAACCCGGGGCTGGCTCAGCCCCTCGGGGGATAGTGGCATCGTGGCACGCGTATCGGAAGCGTCACCGGAGTTCGCCGCGATCTGGAAGGAACGAGATGTAGCCGGATTCGGCACACGCGAGAGACTCTTCCAACACCCCGATAAGGGTCTCACCCGGTACGAGCAGCACAACCTGACTCCGGCGGAGGCTCCGGATCTCACCTTGTTGGTGTACGCGCCACTGTAGAAATTCGCGGTTCGTAAAGCTGAACTGTAGCGACTCTTAGCTCGGTTCCATCATGAACTTCGATCCGTCGCGTCGAGGAATGCTGATCTGCCCGAGCTGATTCGCGGTTTCGGTGGACACGGGCATGAAGGCTAGTCCAAAATTTTTCGGCATGGAGCTTTGGTGACGGACGCGGACTTCATAATTCCCTGAACCGTAGGTAGCTTTCTGTGCGAAACTTTTCGGTGAGATCTCGTGGCATCATTGTGAGTGCAACTCCCGGGATGTCCATTGCTGTATATAAGCGAAGGGATTAGGCCATCCCGCTTCACTTCGGCAGGATCATCACGTTCGATGCTAAGCCATTGAGCGTTGCTGTAGCTTCGACGTCTCCGCTATCTGCCCGAGTAATCAGGTATAGCTCGCCCTCCTCACTAACTGCAGCGAATTCTTCCGAATACGAAAGAGGAGTGAACACTCCTACGCCTGACCTATTTTTATGAAGGATTCTTCGATTTCTTCCGGTGGCTTATCTTGACAAAAAACGGTTGAACAAGGACTGATTGTGCACTGCAAAATGATGGATGGCTGAATTACATCTTGCGTGAGTAAAATTGGTCATCAGGCCGACGTGTAGGAGAAATTTACAGGTGTCGAAATTCTGAATTTCGTCACCGGAATAGAAGGTTTCTATGGATCATTTGTTGCTTCCTATGGATTTAGAGGCGAGCAACGTCGTGGGATGGGGACCATGAATATTTTAACCTTGTTCAACAACGTTCGTCACATGGGGATGGCACGACAGTTCATCGCTGTTTCTGTATTGCTGTTGCCCGTTGTTGCACTCGTCTGGTTCTTATTTATCAGCGCTATGGTTCTTAAACCGGTTTCGGGGCCAGTGCGTCACGTGGATGCTGTAGTTTCATTGGCTCCAGGACAGCACCGGTTGCCTACTGCATTGGAATACCATGAATCTGGAATGTCAGAAAACCTTGTCGTATCCTGGTTTCCACAATTGATTAGTGGTGCGGTGGTCAAACCAGAATTGGGTTGGCTCGAAAGCCAGATATGTCGGGCACCGGACGTAGGCTCCGTGTTTTGTTTCACTCCAGAGCTAGATAGCACATACGGAGAAGCCCTATCTGTGAGCAATCTTGTTCTTGCTCAAGACTGGGACTCTGTAGTGGTCGTTACTAGCCGATATCATGTGTTTCGTACCAGATTTATTTTTGAGCGAACTTTGCCTGCACATATTCATGTGAATGTCGTTGCAGCACCTACAGAACTATCGGCCAAGGGCTGGATTACTCATATTGGCTACGAGAATTTAGCAACCATTAAAGCAATATTCCAGACATGGTAAATAAGTTAAAAGTCTACAGAGTTACCATCAGAGTCTAAATAACCATTCGAGTACTACGATGCTTACATAGTTGAATCGTGGATCGTTGCGGTGTCCGTACGAGTGGAAGCTCAGAACTACGAAACCCCATCAAGGTAAAAATCAACTGAGGCGAGACAACGACAGCTTGGGGAACGGCAACTGCGAGGGGCCTAATGGTTCCGGGTACGGTTTGACTAAATAACCGAAATTATCCACAGACTGAAATCCTTTCCAAACGAATGATCGGACGATAATCGCAAAGCAAGTACCGGTTACAAGTTGTGGTTACTGGCGGGCAAGAACCGTAGCAATGAATTCGACAGAGCATGAATGATTAGCTTCATGCTAATCTGAGTCGAAAAGTACGTTTAAGGCACAAGTTTTGACTTGTCGGAATCGGAGTAGTTAAGTGCAAATAGAAGATTTTCTTACTCTCGCAGCAGAAATTTTGGAAACCGAACCAGAAGAGTTGAGCCTAACGCAGTCGTTGGACGACGCTGACTGGGATTCTCTGGCCAACATTTCCCTCATTGCGGAGATGGACGAGAAATTCAACGCCACGATTAATGCGGATACTTTGAAAAAAGCTGAAACTCTTGATGACATTTTCCAGCTCGTAAAGCAAGCAACTCAAGGTTAAGCCTTGGCTGTAATGGATTCTCACATCGGTCAGAGAATTGTAGTCACAGGTGCTTCATCTGGTATTGGTCGCGCACTTGCAATATTGCTGGCCAAACGTGGAGCACGTGTAGGACTAGTAGGTCGCGATCAGTCAGCGTTAGCTGTAACGCTTGACCAATTAGCCGGTGAAGGGCATGTAACGGTCGCTCAGGATCTAACGGAAGAAAATTCTGGTACTACAGTCCTTAAAGAAATCGTCGCGTCTATGGGACGCTTAGATGGGCTCGTGCACTGTGCGGGAATTCACGCGATCACCCCGTTGCGCAGTTTAGATATGCGCCGTGCTGATGAAATGTTTTCCGCGAATGTAACATCGGCACTGGGAATGGCGAAGGGTTTTCGGGATAAGCGAATTAGAAATCCGAAATCGTCCTTGGTGTTTCTGTCGTCCGTCTCAGGGCTCACCGGGGAAGCAGGTCTAAGTGCGTATGCCGCTTCCAAAGGCGCCATCATTTCACTAACAAAATCGTTGGCCCTAGAGCTCGCTGCGGAAGGCATACGCGTAAACTGTCTGTGCCCCGGAATCGTTGAGACCCCGATGACTGAACGGCTTGCGAATCTGATCGGTAATGATGCTTACGAGGCCATCAAAGCTCGACATCCGCTCGGTCTTGGTAGCCCCGAAGATGTTGCTAAAGCGGCCAGTTTCTTGTTGTCGCATGAATCGAGATGGATGACGGGTACTGCGATGGTTTTGGACGGAGGATACTCGTTAGGATGAATAACCCTAAACGGCTAGTCATTATCGGCGCAGGCGGGTTCGGTCGTGAAATTGCGTCCTGGCGATTAACCGCCCCGAAGCTGTTCAAAAAACTTGCGATTACTGAAATCGTTTTTGTCGATGATAATCATGAAGCAGAAGCACCATATCGGGTTGTCGCTTCTATTATTGAATACATTCCGGATCGTTCAGACTTAGTAGTTTGCGCAATCGGAGATCCCGCCTTACGACGGATCATTTCCGCGCAAATGCAAACTCGTGGCGCATACATGCCTAGCTTTGTCCACGATTCAGTAATCATAGGTGAACGAGTCTCGCTGTCCGAGGGCACTATCATTTGTCCGCAAGTCACGTTAACCGCTGATGTCGAAATAGGCGTCGGTTCGCACATTAACGTTGGTTGTGTCGTCGGGCATGATGTTCGAGTTGGTGCGTATGTAACTGTAAGCCCAGCATGTGTCCTCACCGGTGGAGTTACCGTACGCGATGGAGCCTTCTTGGGAGCTGGTGTAATGGTCGCGCCCAAGAAGACGATTGGCGAAAACGCCAAGGTCGGAATCGGTAGCACTGTTGTACGGCAAGTTAAACCTGGGACCACCGTGTTCGGGGTCCCTGCAAGAGCAATATAGAACGAAAGACTGGACGACATGCCATTATTTGCACGTATTGCCGCGGTTAGCTATGTGTTGCCTGAACACGAGTTGACTAACGAGATGCTCTCGAATCAATATCCGGAGTGGTCTGTAGAAAAAATTGGCAGTAAGACCGGGATTAGCACTCGCCACGTAGTGGGCGACGATGAAACAGCTTCTGATCTTGCAGAGGCAGCTGCTCGAAAATTATTTGCAGAACACTCGATTGACCCGCAAAGCATCGACTATCTAATCGTCTGTACCCAATCTCCCGATTTCCTTCTCCCCTCTACAGCCTGCATTGTCCAAGAAAAAATAGGGCTTTCCACAGATGTTGGAGCAGTTGATGTAAACCTTGGCTGTTCGGGATATATCTATGCACTTGGGTTGGCGAAAGGCATATTGGAGACGCGACAAGCTAGTAAAGTCCTTTTGATAACTACCGACACATACAGTCGTTATGTAAATGAGGCAGATAAGTCGGTAAGAACGATTTTCGGGGATGCGGCAACAGCAACTTTGTTGTTAGCGGATGCTGACAAAGAGTCGATTTTTGGCATCAATTACGGAACTGACGGTTCTGGTGCACAACACCTCGTGCTTCCGAACGGTGGACTCGGAGACGTCAACAGAATTAATGAAGAGGCCGCTGCAGAAGCTCGCGGTCTTGAAACAAATGGATTCGATCTTTATATGAATGGGCCTGAGGTTTTTAACTTCACACTTCGTGTGGTTCCAGATACCCTTCAGAAAACTCTAAGTAAGGCAGGCCTATCAATTGATGAGGTTGACGCCTTCGTATTCCACCAAGCAAATAAATTTATGCTCAATACATTACGTAAGAAAATGAGGTTGCCGGTTGAAAAGTTCGTTGTGAAGATGGACCACTGCGGGAACACGGTCTCGTCATCTATCCCAATTGCCCTCCGCGAAGCAATCGACGCTTCAGAGGTGAAAGAGGGAGAGACCGCATTATTAGCGGGATTTGGAGTAGGGCTGTCGTGGGGTTCCTTACTCATTCGACTTTAGGGGTTCATGGACCTACCCAGGTTTTTCATCGAGGCTCCAACGGCCACCGAAATCCAATACCAAGGATTTCCGGTGGCCATTCCTGATTTCACCCACGCCAGAGAGCGCCAATTGCACCGACGCTGAATGCCAATCTTCACCCACCTGGAACTGCAAGACCTTTCAAAACCAAATAAACAATGAAACCACCATTTCAGGCGGCCAGCTCACCGTGCCGCCACCGCTGGAACAACAAGCCGATGCCCTTGTCCAGTTCGCATAACAGCTGTGCTTCTGGTGCTATCTCAGAGATCAACAGTCGGCGATGCCGCCCACCAGAGACGATTTTCCCGGCCATCGAAAACAGCCGGTACCTCCACCGCTTCAGATCTCAGCACTTGGCTTCATGACCACCAAGCCATGCAGCCAATTGCAACCATGCGACCAAGTTCACCGCGAACATTGCCAGGTCAGCCCACGCCTAGTTCGCGGCCAAAGACCAATACGGCAGTTTGCCCAATCCCGTGCTCTTGAGCGTTTTGATGGCTCTTCGAGTTTAAGCGTGGTGCAGGATGTTCAGCACGGCCGGAGGCCCGCCGTGTATAACAATATCCGAACACGGTAATGCGCATGATTCCGATAACCCCGCCCTATCCGCTTCAAGTTCTTCGCCGTCAGATTCGCCGCCTCACTCCGGGCATTAGTCAGCCTGGTTCTCACGAACACCAGCAACTCGCGCCTCCACGCAGTCAGCGTCCGGAACAACGACTTCGCCTCCACCATTTTCGTTGCCTTCACAGATTTCTCCAGTACCGCCCACCTCGATTGAAACTCATGGATATCCCTGGTTTTCAGCAGCTCCCGCACGTGTTCCTTAACCCCATAAATCACGCCCAGCTCAGGATCTGATTCAAGGATCAGTTTCAGTCGTTCAACTTGTTTGATCGACAAGTTCTCCAAATTGCAGGTCAATAGCTTCCGGTACTTGTAGGCCGGATCAGCCACTCTGCCTCGGCGTTCATGGACTTCATGGGAACGGCGCCGGCGCACTTGGGTGATCATGAGGTTCGCGCGCGCGATGACGTGAAAATGGTCCACGCTGATCTTTGCTTTCGGCAGGTTCTCCCGCACCGCTTTTCGGAACTGACGCAGACATATCAATGGCCACGTACTGCACTCGTTGACGCCAGTACCGTGGCCGGGACTTCAACCACTTCTTCACCGCAGCACCTCGCCGTCCGTCCACGATATCGAGGATCTTCCCAGTATCCAGATCAGTGAAGACTATGGACCACGGCTCAATCCTGACTACTTTCCCGCTGCTGCCTCGGGCGTAGCGGACCTTACGAAAACGGTGCTCATCAATACCGAGCCTGCCGATGAACATCCGGTCAATGTCACCGGCGAGCTCACCTTCAATGTTCAGCCGTGCCATCACGGTTGGCCAGGAAACTTGGTACGCAGAAGCGACCCTGGACACGGCTCGCAGTTCGCAGCTCATCTCGTCCACGAGCTTTTGAGAGAGCCTGGTGGTGATCCGGGCCCTCAACGGTAGCTGTTCGGTGGTTTGCACGAACGAGCGGCGTTCGCAGGCGGTCTCTTGGCAGGCCATCCGGCGTTTGCGCACCAGGACCTGAATGTCGTTGCCACCGGTTGGGAGGTCTTTGACCCGGTGCACTGGTCTGGAGTGGATGCGGGTGGTGATCACCCCACAAGTTGGACAGGCTGCCTCTGTGGCTTTGGGCTCGATAAGGACTTGTCGTCCGGCTGGTTCTTGGGTTGCGTCGATGACGCGGTAGTCAGTGAGGTTGAGAAGAATCGACGCAGCGTCGTTTCCACCGGTATCCTTAAACACGGCTCGTAGTTCCTTGCGTAATGGTTTGTCTAGACAACATCCATTTTCGCAGAAGGGACTGCGGGCCTTACTTATTTTTCGGGCTCACCACGCTAAAACTTGAAGAGCCGTTTTGATCCTGTTCTCGCACCGGCCACGGGCACGATGCCGGGCGTCAAGGAACGCCACGTTGAACCGCGGGCTGTTGGTCAAGAACGCGGTCACCCGATTGCCATCGGTAACGAACAAATTCGCTTTCGCTTCGGGATGCAGCGGCTCAGCGCGCACATAGATCCTTGACCCTGGCGGGTAGTCCTTCAGCTCCAAGACCTTCGTCGAGTCAATCACCCATGCATCATCGCGTTCCTGCCCGTCAGCAGTAAGCGCTGGTTCCCAGTACTTCTTCTCCTCGATCCACCGGATGAACTGCTCCTTGAGCACCGGCAGCGAATACGAGATGGAGAACTGGAGCCCCAACGAATGCAGATGGTGCAAGGACTCCCGGGACGAGCCGGCGCAATCGGTGCGGACCAGGATCTTCTCACCTGCAAAATAGCGTCGGATGGTACGGCTGTTCTGACGACGTGGTACTTCGTTTCTGGCCACCGGGTAACGGTCGTTTTATCTTCAGTCATGCTTCCCGGCGAGTGGAGCCGTTGGCGGCCAGCGTCACCTATCCGGGAGGTGCTGGTCCCCAACGGCAATAACGCTGGCTCCCAAAAGCAATATTGGGTGGTCCCCGAACCTACTAATGTTCACTGGACCCAGTTCGCAGTGGAATTCGGGGTCTCCGTACCAGGTGGGACCGTGGCGGTGGGTATCGAGGACGGCAGTGAGCGCTCGATCAATCCGTTTGCTGCACATGGACCTGAGCCGCTGTGTGGGATATGTTCAGCGCCTCGTTCTTAGCTGCCACGTGGACGAACTGGCGGAAACGTCTTTCTCTCGTGAATTGACTGGACCCATCACCGGACTTTTGTCTGCAGTTGAAAGCAGTACCCGGTGTTCAGAACCAAAATACCATGTCGTCAGAACAGCAGTTCCGACTAAGACTATTTAGCATCACCGGCCAGGTTACTGTCCTCGTCGTAGAAATCATCAGGCAGCTGAGCCAATGATTGGCCGAACACCTCGATATGCGATTTCACAGAATTCGCGCCCCGGTTTCCCGGGCGCAGACGCCCGGCGAGGACTTCGCCGGTGCCGCTGACTTTGCCGCAGTCAGCCATGGCAATCATCGGTGAGAACCCGTACCCGCCTTTATAGGTGCCAGCGCTGTCCTCCGTCTCGAAAGTGCACGTGCACCAGGGAGGCATCGATGTCGATAATCAGCGGGTTGGCTGCCGTAGCCAACCGGGCCGGATTCCGTGGCCCGACCGCATTCCAAACTTTGGAACGCAGGATGCGGGTCAAGGTGGCGGCCCCGTAGGAGAATGCCTCTGGCTGATCTTTGGCGCGACCGATGAATCGGCTGACCATGGCTACGGACCCGAACAAGTCTAGTGAGGCCCGCAGCTGGTTAATATCAGTGGCTTGTACACCACCAACTGTCAACGACAGATCGAGGGTGCCGAGAATCTTTCCCGACCGGCGTGTTGGGGTGGCGGGGACGCACTGGGCGAACCGGTCTTCGCAGAGCCTGCGGAAGTCCAATGCATAAAGGAATTTGGTGAGCATAGATAGGCCTGCGTGGGGACGAGGCCAGCCCATCACAGTGGACACGTCAGCGACAAAGCACAAAGCACAAAGCACAAAGGACAAGCCAATGGCCAGAAAAGGTGTGAGTCACGCTATGACGGGTTGGCATCGATATTGCCAGCGGGTAACCAGACCTGCCAATACCATTAAAGAAAAGACGATCTAGGGGATTGGTAATTTGGAAGTTCGGATACTCCCAATTTTCCAGTTCAGATCACCTTTTCCGGCAGATAGTCGCATTGGGCGTCTGTTTAGGTATTGCGTCGACCACTGGATAAACTATCCGAGATTTGTTCATTGACTCCGGGGGATAACCAGATATGCCATCAAGCACGAAATTGTTTGTCAATTCTCACGGGGCGTATCCAGAGACTTCACGCAGGAGCAACTTCCGGCCTGATATTCAGGGGCTTCGTGCCATCGCGGTACTCCTAGTTGTGCTCTACCATTCGGGCGTCCCTGGGATAAGTGGAGGGTATGTCGGCGTCGATGTCTTCTTCGTCATCTCAGGCTTCCTGATCACGACACACCTGCTGGACTCCTTGGATCGGACTGGTCGAGTCCAATTCGCTAGATTTTATGCGAAGCGTGCCCGCCGAATATTGCCGGCGTCCCTATTAGTTGCCGCGCTAACAGTAATTGCAGCTTCAATTTGGATGCCTCCGCTTCTGATACGCGAGGTGCTCCTCGGTGCGGTCGCCACTGCCGCCTACGTGCCTAACATGCTGTTTGCGGTCCAAGGGACCAATTACTTGAGCGAGCCCTCGCCTTCTGCATTCCAGCACTATTGGTCACTCGGCATAGAGGAACAGTTCTATGTCTTCTGGCCGATTATTCTTGCTCTCGGCTTCTGGGTATTCAAGCGCAAAGAGCGTGCCTTGTTCGTCGCCGTTGCCGTTCTGACTGTAGGTTCATTTCTTCTGTGCCTCGTCGGTATGAACATCTCCCAATCGTGGACATTCTTTTCCCTACCGACTCGGGCGTGGGAACTTGGTGTTGGTGGCTTGGTCGCATTCTTGATGCGATCAGGAGTCCGATGGTTGCCCCATGCAGCCACTGGAATATTGTCTTGGATCGGAATGGCTGGCCTGCTCACCGCGGCGTTTGCATACGATTCGACAATTACGTTCCCCGGTTTCAATGCAGCCCTCCCCGTGTTGGCTACGGCCCTGCTCATCATCGGAGGGTCAGTGAACGGCGGCTTGTCCACTAGTACCGTTCTGGGTTGGAGGCATTTTCAGCAAGTGGGCGCAATCTCTTATTCGCTGTATCTCGTGCACTGGCCGCTACAAGTTATCCCGCAAGCTGCCGTTGGCCTCAACAACACGTTGCCTTTGTGGGGTCGACTGCTTCTCGGGCTTGTTGCATTCCCGTTGGCTTGGGCAGTTTACCGCTTCATCGAGCAGCCGGCGATGAAATGGAACCCGATAGCGCAGGGCAGGCCGCTGAAAACCGGTCTGGCTGCAATCGCTGCTTCTGCGGTTGTCGTGCTCTTGGCGTCTGGCTCCTTCATCGCGGTGAAGAACGTACCCTTGGCGAGTACCAACATTGCCTCCGAGGCTCCGCCCAAGCCGTCACCCACAGGCAGCGCCTTCGTTCCATCGAATTTGACCCCGGCCCTACGCGGCGCTTCGTCGGACAACCCCCCGATCTATGCTGATGGATGCCACCGAGGCGTTGACTCTTCGGACGCTTCCGGCTGCCGGATTGGTACAAATGGTAAAGCCCCTCTTGTTTTCTTGTTCGGGGACTCTCACGCCGCAAGCTGGTACCCGGCACTTGCCGTCTTGGCGGAGCGTGGCGATATTCGTCTCGACTCGAATACGAAAAGCTCTTGCCACTCTGTTGATGCGTCGAATCTGAACCAGGGAGTCGAATACACTGCCTGTGAAACTTGGCGGGCAGGTGTCATCGAAAGGATTCGCGCCGAGCAGCCCGCGCTAGTCTTGCTCGCGAACTACGGTGACAGCCAGCTCGTTTCGGATGCACCATTTATCATCGCTTGGCAGGAAGGCTTGGAGCGCACGCTCGCCGCGATGTCATCGACCTCCGTTGCGGTGATTGCGGATGTTCCGGATAACGGGGCGACGCCGGCGATATGCCTTTCAGCGCACGTTGACAATGTAAGCCCGTGCTTGATTCCCCGTGGCGAACAGTTAAGGGTTGATGTTGCAGCGGCTGAGAAGGACGCCGCGGCAAACGGCGGAGCGGCCTTCGTTGACTTCAATGCATACCTTTGCAACAAGGAATCGTGCCCCCCGATTATCGGTAACCTACTGGTATATCGGGACGCGCACCATCTCACAGCAACGTTTAGTCGCCAAATGTCAGAAGTTGTTTGGAAGAAGATCGAACCACTGGTACTTGAACGCTGAGGTTCGGCCCTACGCATCAAATGCCACCAACTCATGACTCCGACAATTAGTGCAACTGTTCGACTCGGCACATGAATACGCCGCTTGATCGTCTCCTGTCTTTGTTTGCCGGTCGGGAAGACAGCCCGCGAAAATGTGGGTACGGGGACACCCCAGTAGCTGAGGACAATTGCAATGCGCTGATCACTTTGCGTGACAGCGCCGCATCCGGTCACCGCGGGTTTTGCGCCGACGCCCATTCCGCCGGCGATCAGACTGAGCAGGCGTTCTAGATCATGGAGCGGTGACGCTGAGGTTGTTAACAGCGGTTGTGATGGAAGCATCGCGGAATCCGACCTTTGTCCAGTCCGCTTTAGCCGCCACGTCTGGGATTGTGTAGGTCAATGCGCCGAGGGTTCCCACGGTGGCGGTGATTTGTGCGCCTCGTATCCGCACGCTGATTTCGTGTGTTCCAGCGTTTGATCCAGGAGTTGCTTGGGCCACGACGGTACTCACACCGTTAACCATGCTGTAAATACGAATACCTTCCTCACCGAATAGGAATATCACGTAGCGGTTAATGAGGTCCAGCGACCGGAACAGTACGCCAGCTCTCGAGAACTCAGTCCGGGTCGCCGTAACAGTAAGGTCAACATCCTGCGCTCCCGGTCTCGATAAGCACCGTGTCACTGGTTGTGTTGGCGGCAATGGCCTTGCTTTCTTGAATGTTGTACATTCCTTCCATATTTACCCACCGCACACCGCCACTGTTTGGGTAGGTACCGGCGAGGGGTCCATTCGCCCGGTCGAAGTTATCCACGACAGGAAGTGATGCCACGTCCGGGGTCGGTTCCTCGTACCAGCCCAGTTCGATGAGTCGCTGGTAGATAAGGCGTGAAATGGCCAGGTACCCTGCGGCGTTGAATTGGGCGTTGTCGGCAGACAGGGAGAGCGGCTTACGCTCGTCCACCTGATAGGCAAGGTCGTCCGCCGTGGGAGTTACCTCGGCCAGCTCCCAGATCAGCGGGGACACCATGAATGCCTGAATGTCGAGGAAAAGATCACCGTACCGGGCGGCGTGTGCCGCGTTGACTTCCGCAATTCGCGCCCTCGTCTCCGCATCAGTCCATTGGACGCTCTGGTTTAGGAAATAGCCCAGAACTAAGGAACGCATAATCAGCGGGGCCAGTCGGTCGAAAGTGGCATCGGTGCGTGCAATGACCACAGAAGGCGGGTTACTATCCGTTGTAGCTGGATCATAGGACAAGTCATTTTTCCCCATCCACAACAGGGCCAATTTGCCCCGGTACTGCTCGCCCAGTTCGGGAACGAACGGTGAGCCGGTTTTCACACTCACTGCAGTTCCTGCGGTTGTGCGAGTCAAGCGGTATGACGCACCAGCCCTGTCCAACAGTCCGCGAACCCGTTGTGTTGTTGACAGCTCCTTGACTCCGAGGAATATAGGAGCTGCCGGCCGACCAATCTCGGCATGGTGTCTACCCCCTGCTTATCCAATAGTCCGGGGGGTGTTGCCACCGAGATTGGGATGGCAGCGAGGTGATTGCTAATTAGGGGCGCGGCGCCAAAATGGACGCCTGTCATAACGTGGATGTAAGACTTTGCTACCGACTGTTGGTCGACCTTGTACAAAAACTAGTTCAAAGGAGCACTAGTCATGATCACCACAGACATCGAGATTTTCCTCGGACTGGACGTCGGGAAAACTGACCACTGGGCCTGCGCCGTCACCCAAGACGGCACCAAAATCTGGAACAAAACCCTGCCCAACGACGAAGCCAAACTCACCGCCGTGTATCAGAAGCTTTTAGCTCAAGTACATGTCTTAGTGATCGTTGATCAGCCAGCCACCATCGGCGCCCTGGCCGTTGCGGTAGCCCAACAGCTGGGCATCCAGGTCGCGTACCTGCCCGGACTGACCATGCGACGCATCGCAGATAAGTATCCCGGGACGGCCAAGACCGACGAAAAAGACGCCTTCATCATCGCTGATGCGGCACGCACCATGCCCCATACCCTGCGCAGCCTCCAACTCACCGACGAAGAAGAAGCAGCGCTGGGCATGCTCACCGGATTTGATCTTGATTTGGCCCGTCAGATCACTCAAACCAGCAACCGGATCCGCGGGCTCTTCACCCAGATCCACCCACCTTTAGAGCGGCTCTTAGGTCCATGGTTGGACTATGACGCCATCCTTGAAGTCCTCGCTGCATGGCCTACCCCAGCGCTGCTGAAGCACGCTGGCAAGGCGCGGATCGATGCGAAACTCAAGAAACACGGAGCCCGCCGGCACACCGCCTGGGCCGCAGCCATCATGGATGCGCTCGACGAGCAAAGCGTCATCGTGGTCGGCACCGATGCGGCAGGACTAGTCATCCCGCACATGGCTCGCCAGCTGATCTCATTGCACGCCCAGTGTGCTGACGTCGCCACTCACCTCGAAACCATGGTGGAGGCGCACCCTCTTTACCCGGTCCTGACATCCATGCCAGGGGTCGCCGTCAGGACCGCCGCGGTCATCATCGCCGTGATCTCCGTCAAGACCTTCACCAGCGCCGCAGCACTGTCCTCTTACGCTGGACTGGCACCGACCACACGCCAGTCTGGCACCTGGATCAAGTCCGAACGCGCCAGTCATTGAAGGCAACAAAAGGTTGAAACGAGCGCTCTTCCTCTCGGCCTTCGCCTCGATCAGGTTCGACCCTTCCAGCCGTGCTTACTATGACCGGAAACGTGCGCAGGGTATACGCCACAACCAAGCACTCATCGCATTGGCCCACCGACGGCTCACAGTCCTGTTCGCCTTGATCCGTGACGGGGCACTCTATGACGTTCCGGAGCTGAAAATCGCTTCACTTTTTACATAGGGGCACCCGACACTGTCCCGTGAAAAGGCTTGACATATGGTGCGCCCATGTCCTCGATTCCGTCCGCGGTGACAAGGGCTGAGCCGGAGGCCGGAATGGTGTCGTTGGCGAACGTTAGCCGGGCCGGGACGCTACCCATACGTGCAGCGGTTCCGGTGGCAAACTCGGACCCCTTACCTTCGTTGTTGATGGTGACGCCCAAGGGGCTAAGTTCGGCCTGTAGCGCGGTGCCGATGCCCAGCGACGACGAGCCCCACAGGACCATGCTCGTCATGTGCGCATTAACGGGCCAAGTATTCGACCCCTGGAGTACAGGGAACCTCGGCATAGGACCAGGTCGCCAATGCGATAGCCTCCAGCAACCCGAGGTGATCACCTATCGAAATCGTTTGTGCTTTGCGAACTCCTGGTCAAAGCACCCTCGAACCTGGATTACCGGTGAGCTGACCACGCCAAAAAAGGCAGGCCAGCAAGCCTTATTTTCGACCTCGAAGGCAGGTTACGAGCCTAAGAAAAATGTAAATTTCAACCGGGTCCGTGGAATCATATAGTTCAAGACCGGATGGATCGACGGTATAGAGAGATTGTAACGATGACTAACCTCTCGCTAATTATGAACTTGCTATGCGCGAGTTTTGTTAAGCATGTGGATGTTTATCTCGAATTTCAGTCTAACTATTTGCCGAACTAAATGATAGATCGACTCCTAGCGTGACGAAGTATTGTCGAAGCAACTTCTAGTATCCTTTGCGATGCATGGCTGTCTGTTACTGAAATGAGTACTTCAGATTCACGAATTATGCCCGCGATGATGGCTCAGTGCTTTAACTCTGAATTTACTTGGAGTTTCAGGAAGCGGCCGAACCAAGTAAGAGGCAACGCATCGTTTATACCGCGGCTTATGAGTCTTTTTTATAGCCGAAAATGTTCCTTACCAGAGCCTATTCTGTATGCAATATCTTTAGCTCGCATAAAAATTCTGTTATTTCTCGTCGTAAGGACAGTCTAATAATTACCTTTCCCTCAAGAGTAATATATGAATTTACCCCAAGCTAGCACACCGGAGTATGTTTTTCTCGGTTTCAATGGTAAGCAGAGATTAGTATCTGCTTGTTGCGTCTACTAATATGAGTGCAGAATCTAATAGATGGTCCGTTGGGGGCTTCAGAAGGAACTGGGGGGATTGTGCAGCTTAGAGAAGCTCAACTACGAAGCGCTCGTTTGCGTTCGCTAGTACAATTAATTATTGACTGTGCTATCTGGCTTATCTCGCTTGTCGTGGCAGTTATCTTACGATACGAATTTAGCTTGGAATTGGTAACCTGGATACCCGTTATCCTGCTGGGATTTGGCGCTGGTTTCCTGCACAGCGGTATTGGATTCATTTTAGGTCTGTACTCAGGCCATTTCCCGTACGGATCTTTTGGAGAAGTTAGAGCAGTTTCCATAGCAGTCTCTATTGAATCGTTAGCTCTTACAATTATTGTCTTGATCTTTGGAACCGCGGTTGGAATTCCCCGTAGTACGGTCCTCATAGCGTTTCCGCTGGCTCTGGTGATGATGTTTGGGGTGCGTTATCTTCGTCGCATCTCCTTAGAAGTGGCACGTAGACCGGATTTAGAAGCACTACCCACCATCGTAGTAGGTGCCGGCAACGCCGGCGGTCTTCTCGTCCGTAGTATGTTGACCGATCCCGATTCCCCACTACGTCCGGTTGGTCTTCTAGACGATGATCCATCTAAACGTCGGCTCAAACTACATACTGTTCAAGTTCTTGGTGGTACCAATCGAATTATTGAGACGGCACGTGAAACCAGCGCAGAGGTTCTTGTTATAGCCATTGCTAACGCTGATTCAGCGATGTTACGAAAACTAACCGACGATGGCGTGGAGGCGGGGCTACAAGTGCTGATCACCCCTAGCGTCCAGCAGATGGTTTCAAGAACGGTCACCGTATCCGATTTGAGGAACATCAAGATTGAAGATCTCCTCGGCCGCGAGCCTTTAGATACTGGTATTGAGAAAATCGCAGACTATGTCACCGGTAAACGTGTCTTGGTTACGGGAGCCGGCGGATCTATCGGATCCGAGCTTTGCCAGCAGCTCCATAAGTTCGGCCCCAAAGAACTGATCATGTTGGATCGTGACGAAACGGGCCTACAACATGCTCAGTTGCGAACCATGGGGAATGGGCTGCTCGATTCACGCGAGGTAGTCCTTGCTAATATCCGCGAGAACGAAACCTTGCTGGATATTTTTCAAGACCGTAGGCCGGAAGTAGTCTTCCATGCCGCTGCCCTCAAACACCTGCCAATGCTGGAGCAGTACCCACGCGAAGCTTGGAAAACAAATGTTCTAGGTACGCTCAACGTGGTTAACGCTGCTAGGTCCGTCGGGGTGACGACCTTCGTAAATATATCCACCGATAAGGCTGCGAGTCCGACTAGCGTGTTGGGACACTCCAAACGAGTTGCAGAAAAGATCACATCATGGGCCGCCGAGGACACAGGACTGAAGTACCTCTCGGTTCGTTTCGGAAATGTTATCGGTAGCCGCGGATCGATGCTCCCAACCTTTCAAACTCTGATTGAATCCGGTGGACCGGTGACCGTAACCCACCCAGAAGCAACTCGTTTCTTCATGACAATTCCGGAAGCATGTCAACTCGTTATCCAGGCTGGTGGTATCGGTCGTGCTGGTGAGGTGCTAATTCTTGATATGGGAAAGCCTGTTCGTATCTTAGACATTGCAAGGCGAATGATCGCAATGTCTGGAAAAAGAGTCGAAATAGTCTTCACCGGACTGCGTGAGGGGGAAAAGTTACATGAGGTTCTCGTAGGTGAGCACGAAAACCTTGTAAGGCCCTTCCACCCTCAGATATCACATACACATGCAGATTCTTTGAGTCCGGATTGTCTGGACGAGAATATCTGGATGGAACGAATGGGATCGAAAAAACGAACTATTGGCGTTGACGAATCGCAGTTGTCAGATGAGGAGCGGGTGCAGTTTTGAGCGAACGTATTTACATGTCTCCCCCAGATGTGGGGGAACTTGAGGAACAAGCCGTTCTCACGGCAATGCGAGGTGGATGGATCGCTCCGCTAGGCCCAGACGTAGATGCGTTTGAAGTTGAAATGACGGAGCGAATCGGCGTGAAGCACGCCATTGCTTTGAGCTCAGGAACGGCAGCTTTGCACTTAGGATTATTGACCTTGGGCGCAAAGATTGGTTCGGTCGTAGTGACGTCGACAATGACTTTTGCGGCAACCACAAACGCCATAATGTATACGGGGGCCGAACCGTACTTTATTGACTGTTTGCCAGAGACCGGCAATATGGATCCGGAATTATTGCGCAAAGGCCTCACCCGACTGCGCGCCAATGGATCGAATGTTGCTGCCATCATTCCTGTAGACCTATTGGGTAAGGCCATCGACTACACGCGCATCCTCGAGATCGCAGAAGAATTCGGCATACCGGTATTATCTGATGCGGCGGAATCCTTGGGTGCTACACACAAGGGAAAATGTGTAGGGAGCTTTGGGAAAGCTTCGGCTTTTTCGTTCAATGGAAACAAGATCATGACCACTTCCGGCGGTGGCATGTTAATGACAGACGATGCAGACATCGCCCAGCAAGTACGCTATTTAGCTACTCAGGCTAGACAACCCGTAGTTCATTATGAGCATCATGATGTTGGCTACAATTACCGTTTGAGTAATATTCTAGCTGCACTTGGACGCGCACAACTTTCGCGACTTGACTCAATGATCTTGAAACGTCGTAACCTGCGCGATGAGTACAAAGATTTATTCTCAAAAATTGATGGAATCGAAGTTTTTGGGACATCAGAGGATATTGAGGACAATGCATGGCTGACAGCTATATCCGTTGATAATTCGATAACCGGTTGGACTACCGCTGAGCTTTCGAAGTTCCTCTCTGAACAGAACATCGAAAGCCGTCCATTATGGAAGCCGATGCACCTTCAACCAATTTTTGCAGAGTTTCATGGAGAAATTTCTGGAGCGTCAGAAAAAATATTTGATAGTCATCTAACACTTCCAAGTGGTTCGGCCATGACTGCCGCCCAGCGTCGCTTTGTACTGGAAAAAATATATGAATTTGTTGAGAGAGGTAAATCAGTTTGAATCAATGTCCGTATGATTCGGTTAAACGTGGGCTTGATATTGTTGGGGCGAGTACGAGCATCCTCCTGCTGTCTCCACTAATTTGCGTGACGGCGATTGCTGTGCGCATCAAACTGGGAAGTCCTGTGATTTTCGTTCAGGAACGCCCCGGATTATATGGCAAGATTTTTAAACTTTATAAGTTTCGAAGCATGCTTGAAGTTGATGAGAAGCATGGACTGTTTAGCGATGCCGACCGACTAACCGAATTCGGAAAGTTTTTGCGCTCAACGAGTCTGGACGAGTTACCTTCATTAATAAATGTTTTGCGGGGGGACATGAGCTTCGTGGGCCCCCGTCCATTACTCGTCGAATATATGGACTACTACACGAGCGAGCAATCAGGACGGCATTTGGTCCGTCCTGGAATAACCGGGCTGGCCCAGGTTAGTGGTCGAAACTCGATTAGTTGGGGAAAAAAGTTATCATTCGACGTTGAGTATGTTCAACGGAGAAATTTTTTGTTAGATCTTGAGATTATCTTTGGCACAGTGAAGACAGTGTTTCGTCGCGATGGAATCACGCAAGAAGGCCACGTAACGATGGAAAAATTCAATGGTACGCATAAATAAATTATAGCTATCATTTATTCGATCTAAAGAAAATGATAAAAAATAATAATATCAATGATCGTATTAAAATACAATTATTGACAAATCAATAATTTAATTTCTGCCTATACGGTCAGAATCTTATACTGAAAGACGTCCTAGCAACGATGAGTTTAGGTTCGAACCTACATATATATCCAGCCCCTATCATTAACGCCAGTCGAATTATGCGAGAGAGCTTAGCCGTAGCAGAGTCGAATCTTTTCGATGAAGTGATTGTCTGTGGCCAAAACTCCCCAGGTTTGGACCAAATCGAAGAACTAGATTCCGTTCGTAGTATCGTCCGTGTCGGACGAATGATCAGGGGAAGGCCAAAGTCGTCGCTAGGCCGAATATTTGAACAACTTCGGTGGTCGTTAAGTGTATTCATTTGGTGTTTTCGTAAACCGGTCTCAGTGGTGAATGCTCACTCTGTAGCAGTTTTACCCCTATGCGCAGCTATTGCCAGACGGCATCAAGCTGCGTTGATATACGATACTCACGAGCTAGAGACCGAGACCTCTACGGCACGAGGTTTCCAAGGTCTTTTATTCAAATTTATTGAACGACGATTCATTCGACAATGTGGAGTGGTGTTTGTAGTTAATAAATCTATCGCGGAGTGGTATAGGAAAAGCTATCCAGGATTACATGTACGCGTAATCTATAACGCTCCCAACGCTACAGCAGCTGGTAAGCCAATCGATTTACGTGAGAATTTAGGCCTCGCAAGTCTAGATCGAGTATATGTACATGTTGGCAATATCGTGGGAAACCGCCATATTGAAGAGATCCTAAGCGCTTTTGTCGAACGCACGGGTAGCCGTGATCATGTAGTTTTTCTCGGATCCGGGACATTAGAAGGGATTGTCAAGGATTACGCAGAAAAATTCAACAATATTCATCACCACCCACCCGTGCCCCCAACATCGGTTGTCAGCGCTATAGCTAGTTGCGATATAGGACTTTGCCTGATAGAACCTACTTGCCTATCTTATGAGTTATCACTGCCAAACAAGGCAATGGAATATTCAAGGGCAGGAATACCGTTCGTCTACACGGATCTCATTGAAGTTGACCGCCTTGTCGATGGGACGCTTGACCGATGGAAGATCAATATGACCCGTGAATCGCTAGTGTCGATGATCGAAAGCATTGACGACAAAAGAATCGATGAGGCAACAGCTAGTCTCGCCAGAGTCAAGCTGCCAGAATGGATTCAAGAAGCTGAAAAAATGGTCGCTGAATATCGCCGAATAGGTTCGTCATTATGAGTCATGTATGGATTATTAACCACTATGCAACAGATCCACAAGAATCTGCTGCAGGATCAAGGCATTTTTCCCTTGCCCGAGGATTGATCGATTTCGGTTGGAAACCTACTATACTTGCTGCGAGTACTGACCATCCCTCAGGTCGACGACGTACTGGCATGGAAAACCGACGTGCCACAGATCGGTTGAGCCAAGGGGTAAAATTTCGATTTATTAGCACACCAACCTATCAAACTGGCATTGGTCGCCTTGTAAATATTTTGGCATTTACTTTACAGTTGCTGCGCGTATCTACTGTAAAAGATCTGGCTATTCCTAAAGTAATAATTGGGAGTACAGTGCACCCACTTGCTGCCTGGGCTTCTTCTGTTATTGCAAGGAGAATGAACGTACCATTCGTCTTTGAGATTCGGGATCTTTGGCCCCAAACACTAATAGATATGGGAAAGATCCACGAAAAAGGGATTCCTGCTCTTCTCATGCGACTATTGGAGAAGAAACTTTGTGATCGTGCAGCTGCAGTGATTACTCTCCTTCCCTTCGCCCATGAATATCTCACAGCAAGAGGAATAGAAAAAGAAAAGATCTACTGGATTTCTAATGGTACGAGTATCAGTGATTTTTCCCAGATTTCTAAGACAGAAAAATCTGATAATTTCACATTTATGTATCTAGGATCTATTGGTAGAGCAAACGGTGTTAAAGCAATTATCGATGGATTTGAAATTGCTGCGAGATCGGATCCTAAAATTCAACTGGTTGTAGTCGGCAATGGTAAGGAACGTCGAGCGCTTGAATGCGCACTAAAATATTCCGACGTATGTGATCGCGTGAAATTCCAGGATCCTGTTCCCCGAGATGCGGTACCAACGTTGATTACGAAGGCAAATGCACTAGTGGTCAATGTTCTTGACCTAGACGTCTATCGTTATGGTGTGAGCATGAACAAACTTTTCGACTATGCTGCGTCGGCGAAGCCTATTGTGATTGCAACCAACGCAAGAAATGATATTGTGAATGCCGCTGGAGCTGGGATCACGGTGCCTGCAAACGATATCTTGGCATTAGGAAAAGCAATGCGGGACATGGCTTCTGCATCTGAAGAGCAGCGCAGAATCTGGGGACAAAATGGTCGTAAACATGTCGCAGAACTATACGATTATCAGGTTTTGGCTGGCCATCTTAATGACGTCCTTATGAACGTGACTTCGAAAGAATTAACTTAGTTAAAACCGAAATGCAAAACGAAAATAATATCTTTTCAAATTACTCGTTATAAAGTTTAAATTCTAATTTAAGCTCAATTCGCTTCTATAGTATATTTTGTAACTTCATGATGCAATAACCATACTATTTAATTCCGAATTTTGTATATAAACATAAATCGAATAAGGGTAAAAGGTAAATTCTAGATTAAAGTAGGTTATGGAATGAAAATTTTATCAATCGTTGGAGCACGTCCACAATTCGTGAAACTAGCTGCAATAGCTAGAGGAATAGAGCGAGTACGGGCCACGGGTACTGAAGTTTCGCATGTTATTATTCACACGGGACAACATTACGATGCAGGAATGAGCGATGTCTTTTTTGATGACTTACGAATTCCAAACCCTGATTACAACCTTGCCATTGGCTCCGCTGACCATGGGAAACAAACAGGGCGGATGCTAGAAAGTATTGAACAAATCTTACTAGTCGAAAGGCCCGAATGGACTCTAGTGTATGGAGATACTAATTCCACACTCGCCGGCGCACTTGCTGCAGTCAAACAACATTTACCGGTTGCCCATTTAGAGGCCGGGCTGCGTTCTTTCAACCGACGAATGCCGGAGGAGCTGAATCGTATTCTCACCGATCACGCCGCCGATTTACTTTTGGCTCCTACAAATCACGCTGCCGAACATTTAGTCAACGAAGGATTGGGCAAACGCGTTGTTATCACAGGCGATGTAATGGCAGATGTCTGTTTGACGGTTGCGGGGTCCGTGCGAAATAATCCACTATCTCTTTATCTCCCACCGATGATTGACTCAGAAAAACCCTACATCGTTGCAACAGTCCACCGTGCTGAAAATACTGATGACCCGGAACGTCTCGCGGCAATCGTCAGAGGCCTACAATCTTTGAAATTGCCTGTGATTCTATATGCACATCCAAGACTTTCAAAGAAGGCATCCGAAGCCGGTATCGAACTCAACTCTGGAAATGTATCAGCTGTGGCACCTGTATCATATCCACAAATGGTGGCGGTGGTCCAAAAGTCAGCTGGCGTAGTGACAGACAGTGGTGGTCTGCAGAAAGAGGCATATCTGCTCGGTGTACCTTGCACCACAGTCAGGTCTGAAACTGAATGGATTGAAACGTTGCATGGAAATTGGAACGTTCTGGTCGACGATCCAAGTACGTTGGTTGATGTTGTTTCGAGACCTTTGCCGACCGCTGAACAAGGAACGCCCTTCGGTATTGGCAATGCGTCTGAAGCGTCCATCCAGGCGTTATTACGCAATTGCGCGGTAGCACGTGATGTTTAATTCAATAATGAGCCTCATGTCAGAAACAATAACATGCGTATTCTAGTTGTCGGTAGGAATATTCCTACTGAGTCGAATCCGACGAGTGGTATTTTCGAGTTCAATCAGGCAAGAGCTCTTTATCGTGCTGGACACGAAGTCATCTATATTGCAGTGGATATTCGGTCAATCAGGCGGCGTAGGTTTCCGATAGTAAAGGTGACTTCGAGTGAGGGAATGCGCGCTTTTGCGATCAGCATTCCGGTTGGTAAGTTACCGGTGAAAATTCAGCGGTGTGCAATCCTATTTGGGTTACACATTCTTTTCCATTTTATTTACAGTAAGTACCCGCTTCCGGAGATCATTCATTCTCACTTTCTTCTAGTTGGTTCTGCGGCTATCGATCTAGCACAGTCCAAGAAAATAGCATTAGTCCATACTGAGCATTCAAGTTACCTTATGCACTCGCAACTAGACAATGCATTCCATAATTTGGCACTTAAGACTTATCAGGGTTCACAGAAAGTTATTGCGGTGAGCCCCGCACTCCAATCTGCCATTCGTGAAAAAGTTGGAACCGAGTCTGTAGTCGTTCCTAATGCCGTTGATACTGCGTTATTTCATAATCAGCAAGTGGAGCATAGCGGATATCGTGTTGTTTCAGTGGGAAACCTTGTCGGGAACAAGCAAATGGACATGACTATACGCGCATTTAGTCATTCAATCGGGCATCTGGAATCGGTCTCGTTGACTATTATCGGTGATGGTCCTGAGCGACAAACTCTTGAGTCGCTTGTAGCGGAACTTGGCCTCACGACGAAAGTAATTTTCGCGGGGAAACGAGAACACTCCTATGTAGCGGAACAATTTGCTCTATCGGACCTATTCGTACTTTCGTCCAAGAAGGAAACCTTTGGTGTAGTCTTTATCGAGGCTTTAGCCAGTGGACTGCCAGTTGTCGCAACGCAATGTGGGGGGCCTGAGCATTTCCTGACGAAAAAAAATTCGTTAGTGGTTAAGGCAAGTGACCTGGACGGGTTGTCAAAAAGTATTCTTGCTGCCTATGAAGGGAATTTCTCGATAAGTTCTGAGGAATCTTCGGCGGAAGCAAGAAGGCTATTTTCCCCAGAGACGATTTCTCGTCGACTAACGGAAATATTTGAGGATATCGTTGCATCGAAGAATGCTACTTAGCCTGAGATCATTTATTTTTGATACGAGTTCTCAGGAAATTAAGGACTATCAACATGTTAAGACGACGCATTGCATATTTTGCGGTGTTTGCATCCGCACTTGACGCCACTGCTATTTCAGTGCAGATTGCTGGCGCTCAGCTTTCGATCTTTCGGGCCACGGTAATTCTGTTGCTGATAATAACGGTCGTGGACTCATTGTACAGCGCAAAGGTCTCGAAGTTTACGAGTTTTAAATTGGATACTAATCCGATGCAGTACCCCCATAAGTTCATGTTATTTTGGCTGATAATGAGCATTTCTAGTTTCATATGGGCGTACGACTACAGCGGATGGGGGAGAGCCACGTTTTTTGTTTTCATTGGCTCAATCGCAACAATTTTATTTCACACCACATTCACTCAGATATCTAATTTTTTTATAGTATTCCGCATAATGGCGATAATGACAGTGTTCCATAATATTGTCGGATGGTACGAGATCACGACCGGTAGATTACTATTCTTGAGTAGAAGTGCCCAATTCTATGCTGAAAACCAGTTAGCAGCATCGATGTTTGGAAACACTAATGATTTTGCCACTTATTTATTGGTATCCCTTAGCATTTTAGTTATAGCGGCTCGAACGAGTCGTCACTGGTGGTCAAAATTTATATTCTATATCACGGTAGCTTCATCGATTCTGTTGGTTCTCAGCACAGACTCTCGCGCAAATATAATATCGATTTTTATTTGGTCACTTATAATTGTGATTACACAGGCTAGAAACGTGCATAGGGTGATAGTTTCAATTTTTACGATTTCTATTACCTTTATTTGTTTATTATTTGTAGATTTAACGTTTATTGTTAAATTTTTAAATTTGGAAACGATTTTCAACTTTACCTTCGACAATAGTCATAGTTCTGACGGTGTCAGACTAAATTTGTCAAAAAATGGCATCCATTTTTTGATCGAAACTATGGGCTTCGGAACAGGCGCAGGAAATATCGAACACTGGATGGAAACTCGTGCCGTCTATCCAACTTCCGGTGTTCTTAATATTCATAATTGGTGGCTAGAAATCTTGGTCGCTTACGGGGTTCTCGTGTTTGTTGGATACATTACAATGATTTTGTTCATTTTCATAAAATTAATTAAAAGCACCTGGCAAAATGGTAATAATATTGTAGGCTACATTTCTGCATACTTATTTGCGGGTATAGCAGCTTTTGTAATTTCCTCTATCAGTTCTAGTTCTAATATTTCCAGTGAATGGCTTTGGGTTTACTTTGCCGTCATAATAAATTTTGCGACTCGTGTTAATCTTTTCAAAAAAGACAATAGAGTGCCATTTACAGAAAAGAAAGCCGTATTATAAACATGAATACAGTATTGATCTTTAGCTTCCTTAACCTCTGGTCTATGGGAGGTCGTAAGGGCGCGCCCTCATTCCAACGCACAGTACAAGCCTATCGAGATGCGGGATGGAAGGTAGTACTACTGTCAACTTCGGACTCACAACTAGTTGAGCAAGAATTGCCTGGCGTACAAGCCGTTCAAATCCGACTTGGTGGTACACGCCTATCGAAGATCAGGGGTTTGGGTTTTTTCGGCAGAATGCATCAGACACTTTGGGGCGGACTTTGCCTGTACTTCATCGGACAGAAAGAGGCTAAGAAGGCAGGCAAACCGATTCTCCTATATGCCTATGAAGTACACGCTGTCCTACCTGCAAAGTTATTGAGTCTACGTTTTAAACTCCCTCTGGTCACTCGGTTTCAGGGAACGACATTGGCACCCGTAGCCGACAGCGTAATTGAAAAAATTCGTCTTTACCCCCACTTTAATGCCCTTGCAACAGATTCAGATCTGATTATCATGACAGATGATGGAACGCAGGGAGATAGAGTACTGGACAGATTGGGTAATAGATCGCCCCGCGCCTTCTGGAGAAACGGTGTAGATGAATTTAATTCTTTATCTGCAGAATCATCAACAGATTCTATTTATGAGTCATTAAAAATAGATAAATCCAGGACTCTTTTGATTACTGTTTCGCGTTTAGTTTCATGGAAACATATCGACCGTTCGATCGAAGCGACTGCGACGTTAATCGAAAATGGATACGCGGTCTCTCTGCTTATTGTTGGTGACGGTGCGGAACGAGATCGACTTATACAGCTAGTCGAGTCCAAAGGTATTACTTCTTACGTACATTTTGCAGGTTCCGTGCCTCAAACAGAAGTCAATCAGTATTTGGAAATTGCTGACGTTTTTCTTTCTCTTTACGACCTTAGTAATCTCGGGAATCCTTTATTTGAAGCAATGACCTGCGCAAAACCAATTGTGACATTGGACGTAGGAGACACGAGCCGGGTAATCGTTGATAATATTAACGGAGTGCTACTTGACCAGCATGACAATCAAACGGTCACGGAAGGGATACTCCGAGTGTTGAATGACTCTGCGTATGCTTCTCAACTTGGTAAGAACGCTAAGCAGTTCGCCAGTGAGAACTTCTGGTCATGGCAACATCGCATGGACATGGAAATCGAAAGAGTGCAAGTTCTAATGAAAAGTAAGTAACTGTGGATATTTCTTTTATTTCGTCAGAAACTTTCGGAACAGGCATTGAGTAGGTCATTGGGCGGCGATGCCGCAAAGTTAACGGGCTCACGAATACTCATAGCTCTAATTTCCATGGTAACCGTCATCCTACTGTCAAGAACTCGAACCTTGGAGGAATATGGAACTTACTCACAATTATTGCTGGTAGGTAATTTAACAGCGAGTATTTTTATGCTTGGACTACCGAACAGTGTTAATTACTTTTTAGGGAAAGCGCGTGACATTCAGGAACGCAAAGATTTTTTGTCTGTCTACTATTTATTGTCTACCTGTCTCGGTATCGTAACCGGACTGATTCTCGTACTATCAGTTCCTTTAATAGAGAAGTATTTTGGAAATTCACTCATCACTTCTTTCGCTTACGTCCTGGCCACATATCCATGGTTTCAGATTATACTCAGTGGTATTGATAACGTTTTTATTGTTTACAAAAAAATGAATTTTTTGGTCATTTTCAAGGTATCAAATGCGATTCTTCTACTAGCCGCTGTTATCTTTGTGGATATTTTTCAGCTTGGCTTTTCGTTTTACATGTTGATATTTGTCGGGATAGAGGTAACCTATTGTATTGCGGTCTATCTAATTGTTCCGAAAGTTGCTGGAATGTTGTCATTTCCACGCAGCTGGAAGTTAGTTCGGGATATTTTGGTTTTTTCGATTCCGCTGGGCTTAGCTTCATCAACGGGAATAATTACAGCCCAATTTGATAAGTTACTGATTGGCTGGAAATTCGACACTGCAGCATTGGCTATTTATACGAACGCATCAAGAGAATTGCCCGTAACCCTTTTGGCGGGTTCCCTTACGGCTGTAGTGATGCCAGTCATTGTTCGTCTTTTGTCTCGTAACCGTATTAGTGAGTCCATCTTCTTGTGGGGCAGATCGACCTTGATCGGATTCGCTTTTCTCTCATTCTTTGCACTTGGTGTATTTACTTTTCCTGGTGATACACTCACGTTTTTGTATTCTGAAAAATATTCAAGTGGCGCAGCTGTTATGCAAATTTATGCGCTTGTCTTATTGTTTAGACCCACATACTTCGGTATGTTTCTCAGCAGTACTGGACGCTCAAAGTCTGTTTTATGGACCTCGCTATGCACGTTGCTTTTAAGTGTTGTTTTTGGGTTAGCTGGTTACCATTTATTCGGATTTATTGGACCAGCTCTTGGTTCTTTGATTGCCATAGCGGCTACTCAATTTGCGCAGCTGATACTAACGTCTCGCTATCTTAACGTATCGTTTGCTAGAATTTTCCCTTGGCGAGGGCTCCTGTATATCTTGCTTTTGAACATACTCTTGGCTTGTTTGGCAGTTCTGGCCAAATGGATGATTCCAATTGATGAGTCCGTTGGTTCTGTCATTGAAACACTTATCATCGGATGCCTTTGGGCAACTATTTATTTCGGCCTAATGTTCCGCTACTTACGACATTGGTGGTTCGATCTTAGAGATCCTGGGGAAGCACCGGTACTTACTGGATATTAGAAAATTAACAACGAGTCCATCGTTATTGGGCGTCGAGAAAATTTGAGTCTCGTATACTATCGAGGTATGGCGGGCACAGTTCAAAATCGGATTCGATAACCTAAACCCGACCGGCGCGTTAATCCTCTAACGCCGACCAGAGAATGTTAATTTGTGGGTATGCGAAACCCCGAGGTCACCGATAAAGAACGCCAACAGCTCAAAGACTACAAAAACACCGCACCACACAAGCTCGTGGTGAAGAAAGCAGAAGCTTTACTACTGCTGTCTGCTGGTGTTGATCCGGTGATTGTTGCTGACTTCGTGGACCGTGAACCTTCCACGTTGGAGGACTGGGTCCGAGACTGGTGCACGCAGCGCATGGCGTCCTTGTTCACTGGTCACGCGGGAAATCTGAATCGATGCTTCTTGACCGCGGAGCAAAAAGAAGCCGTGGAACAGGTGCTTTCCCAGCCGCCGGGTGATGAGTATTTGCCGGCGCAGTTCTGGGATGTTCCTAAACTAGATCGCTGGTTATCGACTACGTTCAACGTTGAGTATGCTTCGCCCACGTCGTATCAGTTCTTGTTGCGTATGGCGGGGTTGTCTTTTCATAAGCCGGAGAAGTTTGACCGGCGGCGAGCCGATGACAAGCTCATTGACCAGCGAATCAAAGAGATCCGGGAAGAACTCGCGGTTCCGTTGGCTGATGAGGATACGTTGGTGTTCGCCGCGGACGAGGTACGTATTGATCAGGAAGCTGTGGTGCGGCGGGCTTGGTATGAGAAGAATACGAAAACGGTGTTGCAGGTGGACCGGCAGAAGGCTTCGCAGTCGTTTATTGGGTTCTTGGATCAGAACACTGGGCAGTGTTTGACGTTGAGGTTGGATTGGCAGAATAGCGCCACGATCTTAGAGGCGGTGCAAACCTTGGTGGGGTTGCATCCGGGGAAGAAGATCGTGATTGTGTGGGATAACGCGACGTGGCATAAGAATCAGTTGCTGCGTGCTGAACTGGGCCTGGGGCAGTCGTTACGGGATGTTCATTTGATCAATTTTCCGCCGTATGCTCCGGATCATAATCCGATTGAGCATGTGTGGAATGATGCGAAGAACGCGATTAGCAATGTTCAGCGGGATGATTTTGAGTCGACGGTGACGGCGTTTGAGGCGCATACCCGGTCGCGGTCGTTTGATTACAAGATTTGAGGGTTGGCCGACCGTTTTTGAAATAAGAGAGCCATAGCAGCTCATATTCACTAGTTACGCGAGACGTTCTGTACGATTAATTTTGCCTTTTCGATGTTTAACGTGGCCGAGTTTTCGTTTCTTTGATGCACTTAATAGTTCACTATAGACACCGGTAAGACTCGATATTCTGACATGTAAGTTGAAACATTTCTGATTCCAATAATTGTATCATTAGTTTATTTCTATTTCATATCTTAAAGGTCACTTGAATGACTTAGGTGATGCGGATGATTTAGTTCAATTTCTGTGAGAAACTATTCAAATACTTTGGAGAGAGACTGAGTTCTTTGGGGCTATCTTATTGGAAAACATTCGTGACAAGTCATGATGGATCACTTGAAGGAAGACCAAATTGAATCAACGTCTAAGTGTGACTCTGTTAAGTTTATACCCGTCGACTATCTGTTAGGATTCAAATCATGCGTATTGCTGTTATTGCCTTAGGTAAAATCGGACTCCCACTTGCTGTCCAGTTCGCAGACTCAGGTCATGACGTCGTTGGTGTGGATGTGAACCCCCAGACAGTCGATCTAGTTAATGCGGCTACTGAGCCGTTCCCCGGCGAAGCTTTCTTACAAGAAAAGTTGTCTAACCTGGTGCCCGCGGGTCGTCTTCGCGCGACGACGAATTATGCGGAAGCAATTCCTGACGTTGATGCCGTTGTTCTAGTTGTTCCATTGTTCGTGAACGATGCGACGTGGGAGCCTGATTTCGCCTGGATGGACGCAGCGACGAAGTCACTGGCAGAACATCTCACTCCAGGAACGCTCGTTTCCTATGAAACAACACTACCTGTCGGGACGACTCGTGGCCGCTGGAAGCCGATGCTTGAAGCAGGCTCAGGACTGGTTGAGGGCGAAGATTTCCATCTGGTGTTCTCCCCTGAACGTGTTCTCACTGGACGGGTCTTTGAAGATTTGCGTAAGTACCCGAAGCTAATTGGTGCGCTTTCACCTGAAGGTGCTCGTCAGGCTCGTGAGTTCTATGAGTCGGTTCTTCAGTTTGATGATCGTCCGGATCTTCCACGTGCGAATGGTGTTTGGGATCTGGGCACGGCTGAGGCCTCTGAGATGGCGAAGCTTGCTGAAACTACTTATCGTGACGTGAATATTGGGTTGGCGAATCAGTTCGGTGTTTTTGCGGCTGATAATGGTATCGACGTTTATCAGGTGATTGAGGCTTGTAATTCGCAGCCTTTCAGTCACATCCACCGTCCGGGTATTGCTGTGGGTGGGCACTGTATTCCGGTGTACCCTCGGTTGTATTTGTCGACTGATCCGGATGCGGATATTGTGCGTACCGCGCGCTTGATGAATGCGTCCATGCCAGAGCGTTTGGTGAAGCAGGCCGAAGGTGTGCTTGGTTCTCTTGAAGGGCAACGGGCTGTGGTGCTTGGGGCTGCGTATCGTGGTGGCGTGAAAGAGACTGCGTTCTCCGGTGTGTTCCCCACGGTTGAAGCGTTGCGTTCGCGCGGTGCCGTGGTGAGTGTCCATGACCCTCTTTACAGCGATGACGAGTTGCAGGCTCTTGGGTTTGAGCCGTATGAGCTGGGTGGCGACGTTGATTTGGCGATTTTGCAGACCGATCACGCGATGTATCGAGAACTTTCACCTGAACAACTGCCGGGTATCAAATTGTTGGTCGACGGACGCAATGCGACTGATGCTTCGCAGTGGGCGGGCACTCCTCGAATTGTCGTCGGTGCGGCTTCCGTGCCGGTCAGCCCAGTCGCGTAAATGAATGCGCGTAGATCTAGTTTTGATTGGAATCGGTGCTGATGGCTGATCGTTCTGCTGTGCGAATCGTAGATTCGGCTGATGTTGCTGCGGATGCCCAGTTGGGTGCCGGCACGTCGGTGTGGCATTTGGCGCAAGTGCGTGAGGGCGCGCAACTTGGTGCGAATTGTATTATTGGTCGTGGCGCTTATGTCGGTACGGGTGTTGTCATGGGCGATCACTGCAAGGTGCAGAATTATGCGCTGGTGTATGAGCCTGCTCGACTTGCTGACGGCGTGTTTATTGGCCCTGCGGTGGTGTTGACTAATGATACGTATCCGCGGGCGATTAATCCTGATGGCTCGATTAAGAGTGCCGATGATTGGGAACCGGTCGGTGTGACTGTTGAGCGAGGGGCGTCGATTGGCGCTCGGGCTACGTGTGTGGCCCCGGTGACTGTTGGTGCGTGGGCTACTGTTGCCGCGGGTGCTGTGGTGGTCAAGGATGTGCCCGCCTATGCTTTGGTTGCTGGTGTTCCTGCACGTCGTTTGGGATGGGTCGGCGAAGCTGGGCATCCGTTGGTTGCAGGAGAAGGACCGGGGGACTGGGTCTGCCCGGTCACCGGGGAGCGTTATGCAGAGTCTGATGGAAAATTATTCAAGGAGAGCGTGTGAGCGAGTTCATTCCCCCTGCAAAGCCAATTATTGGTGATGACGAGCGGGCTGCTGTTGATCGGGTGATGCGTTCTGGGATGGTTGCGCAGGGACCAGAAGTTGCTGCTTTCGAGACAGAGTTCTCAGCGCACTTCGTCCCGGGCCGTTCCTCCGTGGCTGTGAATTCTGGTACTGCAGGGTTGCATTTGGGTTTGCTTGCTGCTGGTGTTGGCCCTGGCGACGAAGTGATCGTGCCGTCGTTCACTTTTGCGGCGACAGGTAATTCGGTAGCGTTGACTGGTGCGACACCTGTGTTCGTTGATATTGAGCCGCAGACTTTCACTTTAGATCCGGCGGCTGTTGAAGCGGCGGTTACCTCGAAGACTCGCGGAATCATGCCGGTGCACTTGTATGGGCACCCGGCGCGGATGCGTGAGCTGGAAGAGATTGCCGCTAAGCATGGCGTGGCGTTGTATGAAGATGCTGCGCAAGCACACGGGGCCTCGCTGGATGGGCGCCCGGTGGGTTCTTTCGGTGAATTCGCGATGTTCAGCCTATACCCGACGAAGAACATGACCAGCGGTGAGGGCGGCATGGTGACCGCAGCCACTGATGAGGTAGCACGCCGGCTACGGTTGCTACGCAATCAGGGTATGGAAAAGCAGTATGAGAACGAGATTATTGGGTTTAACGCCCGAATGACTGATATCCATGCGGCGATTGGCCGGGTGCAGCTGACGAAGGTTGATGCCTGGACTGCGAAGCGTCAGGCGAACGCTGCGTTCCTAGATGCCAACCTCGACGGGGTGACAGTGCCCGTGGTGCTTGACGGTGCAACGCACGTCTATCACCAGTACACGATCCGTGTTCCGGAAGACCGGGACGGTTTCGTTGCAGCGTTGAAGAACGAGTATCAGGTGGGGGCGGGTGTGTATTATCCGATTCCGAACCACCGTTTACCGTCGTTGGCCCCCTATGCACCTGGTCTGGATTTGCCACAAACGGAGAAGGCTGCTCGCGAGGTGGTTTCGTTGCCGGTTCATCCGTCGCTGAGCGAAGCTGATTTAGAGCGTATTGTGTCCGCGGTTAATTCAGTGGTTAAGGCTGGTGCCTAATGAGTGATCTTCGTGTGGGGTTGCTCGGTGTTGGGATGATGGGGCGTCATCATGCTCGCGTGCTGCGTGAGGTTGATGGGTTTGATTTGGTGGCGATTGCTGATCCTGGTGGTGATCCGCACGGGGTGGCCGGTGATTTGGATGTTTTGCCGGATATTGATGCGTTGATTGCTGCGGGGATTGATGTTGCGGTGGTGGCGGTGCCGACGGTGTTCCATGAGGATGCTGCGTTGAAGCTTGCTGCTGCTGGGGTGCATACGTTGGTGGAGAAGCCAATTGCTCATTCGCTGGAGGCGGGGCAGCGGATGGTTGATGCTTTCCGCGATGCCGGGCTTGTTGGTGCTGTGGGTCATATTGAGCGTTTTAATCCGGCTTTGCAGGAGTTGCGTCGTCGGATTGAGGCGGGGGAGCTGGGTGCGTTGTATCAGGTGCAGACTCGCCGGCAGGGTCCGTTCCCGGCGCGTATTTCTGATGTTGGTGTTGGGAAGGATTTAGCGTCTCATGATGTTGATTTGACTGCGTGGGTGGTGCAGTCTGAGTATGAGATGTTGTTCGCGCAGACGGCGCATAAGAGTGGGCGTGAGCATGAGGATATGATTGCTATTACTGGGCGTACGCGTTCTGGGGTGATTGTGAATAACCTGGTGAATTGGTTGAGTCCGCTGAAGGAGCGTCTCACTGTGGTGACCGGTGAGAAGGGTGCTTTTGTTGCTGATACTGCGACGGGTGATTTGACGTTTTATGCCAATGGGACGATTCCGTTGGAGTGGGAGTCTGTTTCGTCGTTCCGTGGTGTTTCTGAGGGACATATGACTCGTTACGCGTTTGCGAAGCGTGAGCCGTTGCGGGTGGAGCATGAGAATTTCCGTGACGCGGTGCTGGGTAAGCCGTCAGATGTGGTGACGATGGCGCAAGGCCAACGAACTCTCCTCGTCGTGGAGAAGGCACTTGAAGCCGCTTGCTCGAATACTGTTTTGCACCTTTAAGCCAGTCCATCCCCAGTCAATCCGTATTATTTAGATTTGTGACGCTCCGTAGTACGTGATCAAACTGCCTCTTGCTTGAATTGGATTCGATTTGAGACTGCGGGCATAGAACGCAATCTGTTTCGAAATTCAATAACATAATTATCTCAAGTTAATAGAATTTTTACCCATATCACGAATTAATATCACTGAAAGAGTAGAAAGGTCATCATTCGAATGTCGGAGTGAAAATACTTCTCAGCCCATTAATATTTACACTCCTAGTCCCAAGCGTAATTACATAACTGTCTTGATTCTATTCTTAAAATAAATAAAGAAATTATATTATCTTAAATTTTCAAACTCGTATAAAACTAATTTTAGGAGAGCCGTCGCCGTGGAGTTGCGTGACTATCTAAGAATCTTTCATAAATATTGGATTCTAATAACGGCCTTCGTCTTAATTGGCATCAGCATGGGTGGAGGCGCATCAATCTTTATGACTCCAAGATACGAGGCATCTACTCAGTTGTATGTTTCGGTACGCGGGGAGGGGCAAGGTATCGTTGACCTCGCACAGGGATCCGTCGTGGCTCGCCAAAGTGTTGCGACGTATGCAGCAATTGCTACGACTGAAAGCGTGCTCGGACCGGTGATTGACGATCTGAACTTGGACGTAAGCTCCGGAGCCTTGGCGTCCCAGATTCAAGCAAGTGCCCCATCCAGTCAGTCACTAATAAATCTCACAGCCACTGGGACAGATCCACAACAAACTGCTGACGTAGCGAATGCAGTCGGAAAAAGTCTGAAACGTGTCGTTGAAACAGAGCTAGAAGCATCCACTGTAAAGGGTGACCCTAGCCTTGTGTCGTTGAATGTAGTTCAATCTGCTTTTGCTCCATCGTCCCCATTTAGTCCGCGTGTACCGTTAAATATTTTCTTGGGTGCTGCGCTTGGCTTAGCTTTTGGCGTTGGCATTGCTATCTTGAGATTCATTCTTGATACTAGAATTCACTCCTTGCACGATGTCGAACTAGTTACAGATGCACCCATGCTCGGCGGTATTACATATGACTCTGACGCGTCAAAGCGACCGTTGATTGTGCACTCCGATCCACGTAGTCCGCGTGCTGAGTCGTTCCGTACCTTGCGAACGAACCTTCAATTTTTGGCTGTTAGTGACTCGGACCAAAAGCACGCTCACACATTCGTAATCTCTTCGGCAGGTGCAGGAGAAGGAAAGTCCACGACTTCGGCGAACTTAGCCTTGGCTTTGGCTGAAACTGGCTCGCGTGTCTTGCTGATTGACGCTGATCTACGTATGCCAGCTATCGCAAAGTATATGGGCATTGAAGGTGCCGTTGGACTGACAGACATCTTGATAGGCAAGGTGGAAGTAGCTGATGTACTTCAGCGTTGGGGACGTGATGAACTTTATGTTCTACCCTCGGGCAAAATTCCGCCGAATCCAAGTGAGCTCTTGGGCTCACGCGCTATGGATGAGCTTCTGGAAGTTGCCGGTGAGTATTTTGATTTCGTGATCATCGATTCGCCACCAATCCTACTTGTTACCGATGCTGCTGTTGTAGGTAAGCGCACGAATGGTGTTTTGCTTGTAGCTGCGTCAGCGTCCACCCGTAAACAGTCTCTTGCGGGTGCGGTAAACAGTTTGCAAGCTGCGGGCGGCGCGCTGCGTGGCATCGTCATGACGATGCTCCCTACCAAAGGCCCCGACAGCTACGCATATGGCGCATATGGCGCCTATGGCGCCTATACCGGTGATCAACTGCCTGATAGAGAACAGTTCACTGCAGAAGAGCCGCTTAATCTCAGAGCTCGACGAGTCGAAAGGTAAATTGCGAAGTGCTCTCTCTTTTCGATAAAACTCCAGATCGTTCCACTTTCAATATATTAGTGGTCTGCACTGGAAATATCTGCAGGTCTCCATTGGGAGAGTCACTTCTCAGAAACGAACTTTCTCCACTTCCCGTTGTAATAAGTAGCGCTGGAACGCATGCATTGGCTGGGCAACCAATGCATGCTCCAATGCAGAAATTTGCAGATGAATTTGGATTGAACGAAGCGGCTGCCCATCAGGCCCAGCAACTCTCACTCGAGATGCTCAAGGAATCTGACTTGATTCTTGCCATGGATAGAGGCCATCGTCGAGAGATTGTTGAGATATTGCCGCGTGCAAGCCGGCACACATTTACCCTTCGTGAGTTTGCCCGTTTAGCTGACCAGGTCAGCAACGAGGCCATTGCAATGCGCTCAGGCCGCTCGCCGTTAGAACTCCTCAGAGCCGCCGTTGAGTCAGTTGCCCAATTGCGCGGAACCTTGCCCCTGCTTGATGATCCTTTTCAAGAAGATGTCGTCGATCCTTACGGTAAAGACCAAGCAACATATAAGCTTTCGGTGGGACAACTTCTCCCGGCGGCCAATGCGAGTGCACGGTTGTTCAAAGATGCGGTGGGAGAGTTCTAATGAGTCCAAAGCAAGCGCCTAGAGCAAATCACAAGAAAGCCCCGCTAATTAGCGTTTTGCTATCTTTGGGTGTTCTGGCCGTGGTTGCCGGGCTGGTTTGCGCACTCGCACTCGCGTAGTGCGGTGAATTCAAAGCTCACCATACTTGCAAGGGTAGTTCAGTACGAATAGCGCAACATCCTGTTAAGTATTTGAAGCTTTGAGCACCACCTAATCGTGCGGTACAGCACCATGTTCGTGCGAGAGAGCACCAGTGGTGGTGTTACTGGGATCCACCGGTGCGATTATGCGCCGGCCAACGCAGTGTGCTCCCTCATGATGTAGGTTCCAGCCTCGACCCAGATCGTGTTGTAGATCATACGGTCCATGATCGCGTCCGCGCGAACACCGGACCCCAGTCGCTGGTGCCAGTCCTTCTGAGAATACTGGGTATAGAACACCGTTGACGTTTCGCCATAGCGGCGCTCCATCAACATGCCGCGCATCGATTCAGTTGGCCGGTCCAACAACGACTCCTCAACGACGAGCATCGTGAACGAGGCATACTTGCGCAGGAACTTCCCGGATCCTCCGGGCCTGTCTTGCGCGGCGACCCAAGCTTCCTCAAGGTCAGGCATTCGCACGTGGTGAGCCCTGATGCGGTTTTCGCAGGCGCGTTTGGCGATAGCGAATCCCAGATACGATTTTCCCAAGCCGGTGAATCCCTGGAAGACAACGTTCTGCTGTCGGTTGTCGAAGGAGCAGGTGCCAAGTTGAGTTAGTAGCTCCCGGTTCAGGCTACGCTCATCGAGCAGGTCGATGCGACGTGGGTCAGCGTTCGGGTAACGCGGCCCAGCCCGCCGGATCAGACCCTCGACTTTGGAACGAGTAATTCTGTCATAGGCGTCATCGACGACTAACCGCACCCGTTCTTCGAGTGGCATGCCGATGCTGAGGATCTCATCCTGACTGTCAATTGCTTCCAAGAGTTCGCCAGAATTCATTTCGCGCAGCTTCCAATTGGATTCCCCGTCCAACCGACTCATCGGGTGCCACCAGCGTAGTAAGCGCTCCCGCGGACATATCCGCCTTCTTCTGTCACAGACCATCTGGAACGGCCCCTGTTTTATCTTGCCCAGTGTCGTGAATTGGCCGCAGGTGAGCATAACGTGGAGATCTGATCGGCCCACGTAACGCCAGCTCGCAGGCCGCTCCGACCCGGACCGGAGAGATATCAATGAGATCGTGTGTCCAAGATGTACTGAGACAGAGCACTGGAATTTGCCGCAATTTGGAAGGAACACGACGTGGCGGGATTCGGCACTCGTGAGCGGATGTTCCAACACCCGGAGAAAGGGCTTACCCGCTACGAGCAGCACAACCTCACTCCGGCCGAAGCCCCGGACCTCACCTTGCTGGTTTACGCTCCGCGCTAGATCACGCCAGCGCATCGGCGGGACGGTTCGCCGGTTTGCTGCCCAAGAGCGTGCTTAGCCCAGATCGAGAGTGAAAGCTTTCCCGCCGGGGCGCGGAATGCTGATGCTGCCGAGCTCATCGGCGGTCTCAGGGAGCATGGCGACGGACACCAGTCCAAAATCGGTGGACCCGAACTCCACCGGCGGGCGCAGATCTTCATGGTTGCCCGGAATTTTGAGCAGTGCCGTGCGGACCGCGTCTTCGGTCAGATCCGGTGGCAGCATGTTCAGTACCACACCGGGGTTTTCTTTGGTTTGTTCGATTCGCAGGGACAGCCCATCGGTTTTCACCTTTGCAGGCTCATCGCATTGAAGGCCAGGCTCGCTGAGTGTGGCGGTTCCATCCCCGTCTCCGCTGTTGGCCCAGGCAATTAAGCACAGGTCGCCCTTGTCATTAACTGCGGCAAATTCTTCGGCGTAAGACAGTGGAGCCAGGGCGCGGAGGCTGACTTGTTTGATCGAAGGATCAGTCACGTCAGCCGGAGGCTCATCTTCGGTGTTGCCTGGACGGGAGAGGGTCGGGATGATCTGGTCGGCGGTGACTTGGTCCGTTTCGGATGCGGCGGTTGACTGTCCTGTCGGGGCAGAAGTGCCCGCTGCTGCGGAGGAACTCGATGCAGAGCCGAGCGTGGATTCGGATGCGGGGTTGCTGCTCGGGGTGCTGGAAGGGGCGCTGACCGCAGTGCACGAGGTGAGAACGAGTGCGAGGGAACCTAGCGAAATAAGAAGTGGGAATTTATATTTCATCATGCACCTTCTGTGGGTAATCTGGCCGGTATGGCTTCTGGATCGGCGGTGAATGTGACGAGCAGAGAATAAACCATTTCATGTTCTGGCTATTTGCTGAAGTAATTATCCATAAGCGAGTGGCCTATTTAATTCGCCTATGCCCTCGACGATAACGTCTCGCGCGCGAGGTATGCAACGCTTTTGGAGGACTTTTTGCCGCACCTGACGCGGGGGATGAAAGTCCAGCGTTCGGTGATGAACAGTGGACAAATATTGGTCAAATATCCACAGTCTTCGGCGGGTATCGCCGAATCAAATTCCGGCTGCTCACGATCGGTTGAACGCAGCACTCGGGGGTGCTTGGCGGTCTATGAGACCGCACCAGTAGATGCGCTAGCGCATGGATGCAAAGGTGCGCGAGGGCGCCTGCTTCGCGAGCGTCGCCTAGACGCGGGTTAACTGTCGGTGACCGGTGTTTGACTGGGCATAGATGAAATCGGTGACCGCGCAACGGGCTAAGCAATGCCCCTATGGGGTAGGGGTTGCATTGCCCGCGCATCTTGGGGATGCGAGCGCGGTGCCGGTTTTGTTTTATTTCGCTGAGGAGAAGAACTCCAAAGCCTTTTCCTTGAACTCGCGGCTGGTGACAGCGTTTGCATGATTGCGTCCGGGCAGCCAGTGTATAGCCGACTCGGTGCCAGCGTTTTTCAGCAGCCGGCGAAGCTGCGGCATGGTGGTTGCCAGATCGTCGTGATCCCCTGCCACGAGTAATGTCGGGCAGGCGGGCACCTTGGATGCCGGAATATATGGATCGGTTTTGATCGCTTCAATCAGCCGGAAGAGGGCATTAAAGTCATTCGCGCTTTCGGATTTGGCAATGTTGATGACCTTCGCGGTGTATTCATCGTGCATCTCCTCGCCCTGGTCCATGAATGCCCGTGCCTGATCAAGTTCAAATGCGGCCAGCGGATCGATACTCGCCGGTCCGCCCATGACAAGCCGGTTGACCAGCTCGGGGAAGTGGGCGGCAAATTCCCAGCCCAGACGCGCTCCAAGAGAATATCCGAGCACGTCCACGGGCCCGGAGTTCAGCTCATTAAGTCCCTCGGCGATGGCTTCGCGGATTCGGGTTGGAGTCCAGCTTCCCTCATTGCGATAGGGGTCCTCTCCATGCCCGGGAAGGTCAAGCAGGATAACGTCGCGTCCGTGGTCGCTGAAATGCTGGACCCAGCGTGAACGGTTCCAGTTCATCTCGGCCGACGAGGCGAAACCATGAATGAGAAGCACCGGGCGTGCTTCCGACTCACTGTTTGCGGAAATCACACGAAGATTCAGATCCAGACTCATGCTCATGATCCTAGGCGACTTTGCGGTTAACTGCTTTGCCCAGCCATTCTTCGCTCGGGATTGCGGAGAATCGAGGTGAAAGCGTCAAAGTTTGTGGACGATTGCGTGGATTTGATCCGCAATGCGCGCCGTTCGTACGAGCCTTTTGGCGGGTAAACCTCGGCGGTACCCGGAACCGAAAACGCGGTGACGTACTCTGTGGGCGCTTGTCTTTAGAAATATTTCTACGTGGCTCTGGGGTGAAGGGGAGTCGGGCTTCCGGTCGGAACGACTCAGCTCAGGAGTTATTTTCTGTTGTGTTCCGAGAGCAGCAGAGCTGAATTTCCAGGCCTTTCCAAACGCGTTATTTGTGTCGGATTCGTTGTCCAGGTCGCGAAGGCGATTAGTTAATGTCAGAATGACTCTAACGAACTGGAATGCGGCAATCTCGCACTTCAGAACACTGGCGAAAGAACGTAGATCATGTCATCGGTACCCGGATGGGCCAACGTCGACGAGCGGCGCAATCTGCCACCCGCCTTGGCCGTCTCCACGGTAATCCTCGGAATCCGACGCGATCCGCAAGGCGGTCCGGGCAAACTCTGCCTGCCACTGGTGCGGCGAATACGACAACCGCATGCCGGACTCTGGGCTTTACCCGGTGGGCCGGTCGGGTCACGCGAATCCTTGGGCCAAGCCGCAGGACGCACGTTGGCCGAGACCACCGGACTGCACCCGAATTACCTTGAACAGCTCTACACCTTCGGGGACATCGACCGTTCGCCAACCCACCGGCTGGTGACCATCGCGTACTTCGCTTTGGTGAATATCGAAGAAGTAGGCACTCGCGTACCGGATGAAAATGTCGCATGGTTCGACGTTGACGATCCACGGATCGTGGAGATGGCCTTTGATCACCGGAAGATCGTGGACTACGCGCTCTGGAGGCTGGCGAATAAAACTGAGTACGGGCAGATGGCACACCGGCTGCTGGGCGAAAGGTTCACCCTCGCGCAGTTGCGGCTGGTCTACGAAGCCATCCTCCGCAAAGAACTTGACCCGGCCAATTTCCGCCGGCAATTGAAAAACACCGCCTCGATCGAGGCCACCGACGAATATTTAGCAGGCGGCAAGCATAGGCCGCCAAGGCTGTACCGGTATCTCGGACACGGCCCCGATCCCATGGAAGTAGACACCAGCAAATGAGCGAACAGACTCTCTCCTCGACCATCACCCGGCTCACTCTTCTGGCCCCAGACTCCACGTGTTCCACAGATCTGGCAGCCAACCCATGGGATACCCCGGCAGGCTACGGTCCCGGTGCCTCACAGGAAGACAAGATTCCTTCTGGCTACCCGGTGCAAGGTGGCTTACCTGCCGAGTACAAAACCGCAAGTGCTGAAGAACTCGATACCCGTATCCGCGCCGCCCGCGAAACCCTGGGGGAACGTGCGGTGATCCTTGGCCACTTCTACCAGCGGGATGAAGTGGTGCAGTACGCAGACTTCGTGGGGGATTCCTTCCAGCTGGCCAATGCGGCCCTGAGCCGTGACAAGGCCGAGGCCATCATTTTCTGCGGCGTGCACTTTATGGCGGAAACCGCAGATATTCTTTCCAAGCCTGAGCAAGCAGTCATCCTGCCCAACCTTGCCGCAGGCTGCTCCATGGCGGATATGGCAGATGGGCCCAGTGTCCAGCAGTGCTGGGATGAGCTGACCGAGCTGTATCAAGATGAGCCAGATGATGGGCGGATGCCTGTCATTCCCGTGACGTATATGAATTGCTCTGCAGAACTCAAGGCATTCGTAGGAAAAAATGGCGGACTCGTCTGCACCAGTTCCAATGCCGCGACGGTGCTTGCATGGGCTTTTGAACGTGGCCGCCGCGTGCTGTTCTTCCCTGACCAGCACCTAGGACGCAATACCGCGAAGGCCATGGGCGTGCCATTGGAAAAGATGCCAATGTGGACCCCACGCAAAGCACTAGGTGGAAACAGCGAAGAAATCATGCGCGAAGCACAGGTGATTTTGTGGCACGGATTCTGCTCCGTGCACAAACGCTTCAACCCGGCCCAGATAACCAAGGCCCGCGAGGATTATCCAGGAGTGCGTGTCATTGTGCACCCCGAGTGCCCTATGGAAGTGGTGGACGCCGCTGACGAAGCTGGATCTACGGATTACATCCGCCGGGCTATCGCAGATGCCACGGAACCAACAGTTTTTGCCATTGGTACCGAGATCAACATGGTCAACCGTCTGGCGTCCGAATACCCGCAGCACACGATCTTTTGCCTGGATCCGGTGATCTGCCCCTGCTCCACGATGTACCGCATTCACCCGGGCTACCTTGCCTGGGTTTTGGAAGAGCTCGTGGCCGGGCGCGTGGTCAACCGGATCCAGGTCCCAGAAAATCAGCAGGGTGATGCAAAAATCGCGCTGGAGCGTATGCTCGCGGCCAAGCCATGACCAAAACCACCGGGCGTCATTTAGTCATTATCGGATCCGGGGTGGCGGGACTGAGCGCCGCGTTGGAAGCCGTGCGTCTCGGTTCGCAGGTGACGGTGCTGACCAAAGACGCACTGGGCGATGGAAACAGCAAGCTCGCCCAAGGCGGACTCTCGGCTGTCACTGTTCAGGGCGTAGCCGCCGGAGATAGCGTCCAAGCGCATGTGGCGGACACGCTGAAAGCTGGGGCCGGGCACTGCGGTGTGAATGCGGTGCAGCTGATGTGCGCTGCGGCCGGTGAGCTGGTCGCGACGCTCGAAGACTACGCGGTGAATTTTGATGCCAACGCGGATGGAAGATACCAGCTGGGTCTTGAAGCCGCGCATAGTGCCCACCGAATTTTGCACGTGGACGGGGACGCCACCGGTGCAGGACTGATTGATGCGCTACGCCAGGCGGTGCGCTCGGCTCACAAGGCCGGGCAGCTGGAGATTATTGAGTACGCGCTGGCGAACGGGCTCGAATTTGCTGATGACCAACTGCGCGGCGTGAGCTACCTGCACGATGATCAGGAACTGGTGCTCGAGACCGACGCGGTGCTGCTGGCTACCGGGGGACTGGGATCGCTTTTTACTGCAAGCACCAACCCGGCCGGCGCCACAGCGGATGGCATCGGGCTGGCTGCTCGGGCCGGAGCGGTCATTGCCGACGCTGAGTTCATCCAGTTCCATCCCACGCTGGTGGATCCACTCAAGTACCCGCAGGCCGGGATGATCAGCGAGGCGGTGCGTGGTGAGGGAGCAATTCTGGTCACCGAATCCGGTGACCGGTTCATGCCGGCCATCCATGAGTTGGCAGAACTTGCGCCCAGGGATGTGGTGGCCCGTGCGATTCACGGACAAAACCTTGCAGGACACCGGGTGTTCCTCGATGCCAGGGCGGTGGAACAAAAACAAGGTGCAGGATTTTTGACACGGCGTTTCCCTTCCATTAGCGCACGGCTGAAGGCGGCCGGACTGGATCTGGCGGCGCAACCCATTGAGGTGGTGGCAGCTCAGCACTATTGGATGGGCGGAATCCATACCGACACTAAGGGGCGCAGTAGTGTGCCAGGACTCTATGCGGCCGGCGAATGCGCAAACACCATGGTGCATGGTGCCAACCGTCTGGCCAGCAACTCGCTGCTCGAAGCTATGGTCTTCGCACGTCAAGCGGTGCGAGCCATGATTACTGATCAAGCCGGCCGCGTTTGCGACACCTCACAGCTGCAACTGAGCGAGCTTCCGCCGGCAAAAAACGACGCCCCGTTGGAGCTACACCAACTCCAGACACTGGCCAGCGAACACCTCGGCGTGCACCGTACAGGGCAAGGACTACAATCCTTGCGTAGTGTGCTTGAAAGCAGTGCCCCGGTAGCCCAAGGCCGGCGCGAACTGGCCGAGCTGACAAACCTCTGGATCACCGCAAGGATCATCACTCAAGGTGCGATTAGGCGAACGAGTAGCCTTGGGGCGCATCACCGACTTGATGCACAAGACGGCCAACAGGCCGCCATTCGATACGGCTTCCGGCTGGCGCAGACCAAGCGGAGCGATAACCGGACACAGAGCAAGGAAATCAACGCGTGAACCAAGTAATCCACCCGGTGCCCACCGCTGCAATCGACCGCATTCTAGAGTTCGCCTTCGCAGAGGATAATCCGCGCGGAGATATCACCGCGGACACCATCGTGCCCGCCGGTGCCAAAGCCACCGCCGCGGTACGTGCGCGGGAAGCCGGCGTGCTTGCAGGCGGAACCGTGTTCGCCCGGGCCATGACGATGATCAACCCGGAAATCCATGTGGTCCAGCTGGTGAAGGAAGGCCAAGAATTTGAAGTTGGCGACAGGTTGCTGACCGTCACAGGTCCCGCTGCCTCGGTGCTTACCGCCGAACGTGTGGCGTTGAACCTGTTGCAGCGGATGAGCGCCATTGCCACCGCCACGCGCGAGCTGGTCACCTTGGTTTCCCATACCAAGGCAAGGATTGCCGATACCCGAAAAACTACTCCGGGGCTCAGAGTCTTGGAACGTTACGCGGTGCGTTGCGGCGGGGGAGTAAACCACCGCGATAATCTTTCCGAAGCGTTTATGGCTAAGGACAATCATCTGGCCTTGTTGGATGACGGTGAAGAGTTGACCAGTGCGTTGCAGGCAGTGCGTGCCCGGTTGGGCCACACCACCGCGATGGAGGTGGAAGTTGATTCCATCGAGCAGATCCCCGCGGTGCTCGCCGCCGGGGTAGACATCATCATGTTGGACAACTTCGCGGTGGCTGACTTACCGGCAGCAATCAAGCTGATCAACGGGCAAGCAACTATCGAAGCCAGCGGCAATGTGCGAGCCGATACCGTGGCCGCGATTGCCCAGAGTGGTGTGGACATTATTTCTTCGGGCGCCATCACCCACTCGGTACAAGCCATTGACCTTGGCCTCGATATGGTTGTTGCATGATCTATATGGATGCGGCCTCCACCGCGCCGCCTCGCCAAGAGGTGCTGGACCTGGTGACCCCGCTGCTGACCAGCAACTTCGGCAACCCCGCTTCGCTTCATGAGCAGGGACATCAGGCCAAACGCGCCAACGATTGGGCTCGGGCACAGGTTGCCGACTCCTTAGGCGTTCAGACAAGCGAAATCTATTTCACCTCCGGCGGTACCGAAGCGGATAACACCGCAATTATCGGCGCAGCGCTGGGCAGCCCCCGCGGCAAAGTTGTGGTGACAAGCTCCATTGAGCATCCTGCGGTACTGGAGGCCTGCGCCTATTTGGTGCAATTCCACGGATTTGAACACCGGGTTATTCCGGTGGACTACGCCGGCTTGGTAGATCTTGAGCAAGCGGAGAAACTCATCGATGAGCACGTTGCGGTGGTTTCGGTCATGGCCGTGAACAACGAGGTGGGGACCATCCAGCCGCTCGCGCAGATCTCCGGGCTGGCCCGTGCGGCCGGTGCGCTGATGCACACCGACGCCGTGCAGGCTGCGGGCTGGCTAGATCTGGCCGAACTCGCAACACAGGTAGATGCGCTGAGCCTCTCCGGGCATAAGATCGGTGCGCTCAAGGGCAGCGGAGTCCTTTACTTTTCCAACCAATACCCGCTGGTGCCATTGCTGCACGGTGGCGGCCAACAGGGTGGGATGCGTTCCGGTACCGAGAACCCCGCAGCCGCGGTGGGAATCGCACGAGCCTTGCAAGTTTGCGCCGAGCAACGCAATGCCGGCACCGGTGATGGCTACGGCCGCTACCTGATTGAACGAATTACCAAGCAGCTGAACGCCAAGGGTCAGGGACTGGTTCAGCTGACCGGCCACGAACAACAGCGTGTGGGCGGGATTGTTTCCTTCGTTTTCCCACGTGCAGCGGGGGAGACCGTGCTCATTGAGCTTGAACGACGTGGTGTGCTGTGCTCTTCTGGTTCTGCTTGTTCAGCTGGAAGTACTGACCCGTCGGCCGTGCTGACCGCAATGGGATATGAAGCAGAACTTGCCCACACCGCGGTGCGCTTATCGTTCAGCCGAGGAATTAAAGAGAACGAACTGAGTCAGGTGGCCAACGCGGTGGTGGCGACGGTATCCGCGCTAGTTTAATAAACCGAAGGTGATTCGAATACTTCATGTTCGGGTTTGTCCGGAGAAGGAAGGGCTCGGGTTGGCGTTCATTTTTAGTACTATGATGATTAATTCATGGCTCAACGCTGAATCAATGCTTCGGTAATTTTTGACGTACCAGAGTCATTTGGAGAGATGACAGTTGAGGTTCGGCTAAAATATGAAAATGCACTGTGGATGACCTGACGGTAGCCGAACTTAGTGCCTTAGATGATGATTATATTTGGGGATAATTTGAAGAATATTGGGATTTCTCATCCATTAAACGACCAAAGAAATGATTACTTTCGGCGATTATTTTTGGGTACGAGAAGTATCAGACTGACAGTCACTTTCATTGCAACGGCAATCGTTCTAATGCTCATAGGTTTTGCAATGCCGGCAAAAGCATTTACGCTGAGTCCGGAAAACTCAGTAAACTTGGCTATTACTGACGACGAGTCGAAGATACTTGCTGGTCAGGAATCTCAGATTATTGAATTCGAGAAATTAATCAACGATCTTCGTGCTGAACACGGACTTAACCCGGTCGAATTCAATGCGAAAGCTTCCGTTGAAGCTTTCAAATGGTCCGAATGGATGAGCAAGGCCGGGCAGTTCCGTCACACAACTGATTTCGAAGTCGATAGTGAGAGTGTCAAATACTACTCTCGCCGTAATGAAAACATTGCAATATCAGATTTGAGCAGTGTCGGCTCCATGTTCGCTCGGTGGAAAACCTCAGATTCCCACCGCGCTGGTATGAATGACCCAAATGCGACCAGCTTTGGCGTTGGGTTCTATACTGCCCATGGAAAAACTTATGGCACTGCCCTCTTGCATGCTGCTAAGTCAAGCGGTTACATGCCAGAAACCTACCACGGTGCATCTTCATATTATTCCGGCGGCAAACCTGTAAACATCACAAATAGCAACATGGTCAGAGTTCCTGCGCCTACGGTGAACAAGACGAATAACACCTACACCATCCCGTCCGCTACTGGTGTACGTTACTACAACGTCTACAAAGAAGAATTTATTCTAGCAGGAACCTATAAGATTTACGGTGACCGGCTGCATATAACTCCTGTTATGGGCAGCGGTTACCAGTCGCGCGATGATAATGTCATCGCTAAAGGCGGATGGAGCTGGCGGTTTAATGAATTCCCCTATATGGACGGTTACTCGCCTGACGAGCCGCGCGTAGTTGGGAAAATTGTTGCATTACCCTACGACGAATACATTGATTATTACGTTAATGGTGCCCTGCAAGATGGTTACGAATACGATGCATCAAATTTTTCCAACGTTAAAGTCACAGCAAAGGTTAATCCAGAATACTCAGACTGGCTTTACCTTGATGAATATGAAGATGGATGGGAATTATCTATCGGAACTCAGGGCGTCACCGCAAGCCCAGTTCTCGTAGACAACCAGTCGCTCTCCTATAAGGTGCCAACCGCATTTGGTGTGCAGTATATGGTTAACGGATCTCCTCGCAGTGCGGGAACGTACAAAGCCACGGTTGGTTCAACTTTCACTTTCACGGTGAAACCACTTCGTGGGTACCATGTGGATAAATTGAATACGTTTACTTTCTCCCACTCTTTCGCTTCAATGGCTTCCACACCTACTCCTCCAAATTTAAAGAATATTAGGGCGAGTGCTCCGTCGTTCAATACGACCGGTATGACTTACACAATTCCATCCGTGCCTGGAATTACGTACAAGGTCAATAACGCACAAGTCCGCGCAGGTACTCATAAGGCGTCTTACTCGACTACCTACAAAGTGACAGCGCATGCCAACACTGGCTATTCGCTGACTGGAACCACCTCCTGGAGCAAAAACTACGGAGCTGAACCAGTCATTGCAGTTACCCCCGCTGCTCCCACCACAAACGTTCTTGAAGGAAAGTACACAATCCCGTCAACCGCAGGCGTGAACTACTACGTAGGCGGTGTACACAAGGTTTCGGGAACCTACTCTTCTGGGTATAGGAATATTGTCGTCACGGCTAAGGCCAGAAGTTCAAAGTACTCGCTTTCGGGGACAACGTCGTGGAGCCTTAAACTCGCCAAGATTTTTGTTAGCCCGAAGTCGCCAGTTGCTGATATCGCAAAAAAGAAACTTACAGTCCCGACTGTTCGCGGGGTGAGCTACTACGTTGGTGGAAAGCTCACCAAAGCCGGAACTCACAATATTTACTCTCGCATCTCCGTAACTACTAGGGCATCAGCCAAGAATTACGATGTCAAGCAGAAAACTTGGACGTTCGACTACCGGACTTCAGTGACTCCCACGGCGCCAAAGGTTAAGCCTTCGTATATAACCATCCCTCAGAGGAATGGCGTGAAATATTATGTCAACGGATCATTACGCAAGAAAGGAACCTATAAAGTTTCGGGATCCATCAGGGTGACTACCGCTGCAGCAAGTGCCCACTACAAATTGAATGGAACAACTACCTGGAGCTACCGCTTTGTTGCCTCAAAGCGCCCCACATCTAATGCGAAGCAGAATACTGTTACCGTTCCGGCAACCAGTGGCGCAAAGTATTACATCAGCGGTAAATATGTTAAGCCAGGCATTCACAAGAAGTATCCCGGCCTCCACACCGTAACTGTGAAGCCCTCAAACAATAATGTGTATCTGTCGGGAACATTGTCGTGGAAACTCGATAACCGAGATCCAGTTACCACTAAACCTGTCTCCGGGTCTTCTAGTCGCAACACTATAACTATCTCAAGAATCACCGGCGTTGCCTATTACATCGACGGAAAATATGCGAAGCCCGGAGTTCACAAGAATTATTCTGGACGACATTCCGTATCCGCCAAACCAGCCAATAAATCTTACAAACTCCGGGGAAAAACCTCGTGGAAAGTGGATAACCGTAGATAGCGGCATAGGGTACTTGCGAAATATCGACACGGCTCGAACTAGCAATTGTCGTTTAGTAGGGTCGAAACTCAATATTGCGCTGGTTCAACAGCTTGGTGAACTGGTCCCGGCCGGCCATCTGCACACTATCCTCAAATTCCTTGGTATATCATTGGGTCAATGAAGCATATCCGGCACTGAAAATATTCAGTGCCGGATATTTTTGATGGAACAGGTTGCGGTCTACAGGTTTACGGGCTCCAAGGCATTGAAGGCCCCGTCGATGTTGTGGTCAACGATTTCCCAACCGCCATTTTTCTTCGGTGCGACATCCAGATCGTAGGTCCAGGTTCCGGTAGCCTTTACCGTTTGGTCGATCTCTTTACTCCACAGGGGGAACTCGGTGGTCTGCTTGAACTTCACGTTGACGATCTTCTTCGCCTTGTCGATGCTGCTAGTTGCCTTACCCTGCTTTAGGGAAATGGTGCATGGCTTTGGATTTTTAGTAGTGCACTTCTCGTAAGGTTTGTAGTTGTCGGTGTCTCCCCAGAAAGCCAACAGTGGTGTCATGGCTTCAGCGAATTTGCCATCATTCTGATCCTTACCCTTCCAGGAATTTACGGACTTCATTTCGTCGGCCGAATAGTACTTCTTGAGGAACTTTGCCATCTCGTCCACAGAACCGCCCTTCTCATCCCAATCGCCACTGAGGAAGTAACCATTCGTGTGCGATGCGCGAGCGTACTTCGTAGCGTGAGCAACTGCCTCTTTGGTGGCTGCGTCCGTGCCAAACTTGGGTGCATCACTGACTGTAGGTTTTTGAGTTGCTTCACTTTTCGCTTCAGCAGCTGAGCTCTTGCCAGTCGGTGCGGTTTCTGCAGCGCACCCGGTGAGAGCGATGGCTGCTGCAGAGATAATGGCCATTGCGGCCAAACGTGGAGAATTTAAACGCTTCATAGTTGTTGGTTCCTTGCTGTGAGCATAGGGTGAGGGCTGCCGTCGCCAGCCGAAGGGATGTTCTTGTTCCATGCAGTGGGTAAACCGGTGGTGGGCACAATACTGGCGTCATGCCACCAATCTGTGCCTCGAATGACGAATCACTGATAATAGAACTTCCGAGAAGGGTGGACGCTAGGGGACTCGAGCGGAGTGTCGATCTTTGTGGTACGGCCTATCGACCATCGGTTCAGAACTTGGATAATCCGTCAGCAACTAGGTTTAATGAAGACCACAAAATTTGTAAGTAATAAATAGCCGATATAGCCCGAATTAAAAGTGAGCCGTCACCGCCGGTAAACAGGCGAGTTCCGTTGGATATTATTACGTGCCAAACGGTTTGCTGATGCTAGACCCGCCTGACACACAATATGAGTGGTAGCTACTTTTCGTTTATGTAGAGGGTGCCCTCGGTGGCGCCGACATCACACCATCCAGTTTCGTCGGCGAACGGCAGTTTGCACAACCCAAATCCTGGTAGTTCTATGGCGCCGGCGCTGATCGGTTGCTCCAACATCTTTGTGAAGAATAACTTGGCTTCTTCGCAAGTCATGCCTGATTCACTTAGATCGTAGGTGTATTTGGCTCCAATGCACGGGCCAGCTGCGCGCGCTGATTCTCTATTAGCAAAATCTGTCGCAGGGTTTAGCGTTTTGAATGACATCATAAGCTTCTTCAACTGCTTGTATTCGTCAGTCTTTGCGTATGCACTAAAGCGTGCAGCGCCCTTCAACGACGCATCTACCGTGGGAAGCTTCGTCTTGGCGTCCAGCGTCGCATCGAAACGACCAGTGCCACCCGTGTAAACGAACTCAGGTAAAACGTACTCGTATGTTGAAGCTTTCGAAGGATCCAGTGAAGTGATGGAGATGCTTGCTTCGTCTGGTGACCCCTCGTAGGAAAGGAACGTATAGTGCAGCAAGCCGTCTGGGTCTGCCTCTGAGTCGAAGACTTTGTTGGTCACTTTGTTAATACTGACGGGAAAATCCATGGTTCCGGGATAGCCGGTACGTAGTTCGGCAAGCTTTTTCCCATCGTCAGAGACGACATTGAAACTGGCGAGCGATCCCTCTTCGACTTGGTATTCGTTCGGTTTGGTCTTTTCGAGATCCCAGTTGGAAGGCATGCTGAGCTCGAAGTTTTCATTCGCGAGGTTCACCTTTTTCCAAGTCACTTTAGCTGACGTTGGAGTAGCTGAAGCAATGGGGGAAGCCGGGGCAGCTTCTGCCGCGAACTTTGCGCTCGGTGATGTTGAAGTGGAGGCCGGTTCTGTTGGTTTCGTTGCAGTGTTGGCGCTGCAGCCGGCGAGCAGCATGGCTGCGGCGAGTGTTAGACCAACCCATTTGATCCTGTGACGTACTTTTTGAACGCTCATTGAGCAACCCCCAGAGTCGATATTGGCAGAACCTCCTACTGAGGTAGCCATTAGTCACGATTCTATGAGAGTGCTATGCGGACTAGTGAACGCCACACGGACGTTTACTGGGAGTTGCCTGTGTCTGCCGGGGTAGTCGCGTCATTGATCATTTGAACGCCGGAAGTCCCGAACACCGGTTTTGGCCAAGGCGCAGTAGGTAGCAGGCATTCTCGACCCAAGATCGGGGTAACTCGGTTGTCTTGTTTAGGTGGTGAGTGCTTGTCAAAGGACACCTGTGACGAGCGTAAGCAGCCAGTCGTACATCTAGAATACGGGCTTTCGTTTCACGCAGAGAATGAGAGATGGGAGCCATTCGTATTTACTACCTCAGGTAAGTATCCGAAACCCAACCCTTCTTCGACTTGTACTTCACTGGATACCAGCCGGACTTCTTTGATCCGGTGATTTCAACTTTCTTGCTCTTCGGGATGGTCAAGATGATTTTCTTCTTGATGCTGTTGCCGGCGCGCATGTTCAAGTTCGCGGTGGTCGTTTTAGTCTTGACCTTTTTCTTCGGCGAGCTTTCGGTCTTAGGCTTCGACTTCTTTGGTGCCGAGGTATTGCTCAGGTAGGTGCCGGAGACCCAGCCAGTCTTGGACTTGTAAGTTACCTGTAGCCAACCGGATTTGGTTTTCCCGGTGGCCTTGACGGTCTTGCCCTTTGGAATGGTCAGAATGACGCGGTTGCTGGTGCCGGCCCCAGCGCGCATATTTAGGTTGGCAGTCGTTTTCTTTGACGAGCTGTTCGGCTTAGGGGAAGGTTTCTTGGTTTCCTTCTTCTTCGTTTCGGACTTAGGCATCGAAACATTGCTCAAATACGTTCCGGAGACCCATCCGGTCTTCGACTTATAGGTGACCTGATACCAGCCGGACTTCTTGGATCCGGTCAACTTGACGCTCTTGCCCCGCGGGATGGTGAGAATGACACGGTTACCGGTGCCAGCCCCGGAACGCATATTCAGGTTCGCCGTGGGCTTAGCGGTGCCCTTGACCGATTTAGGGCTGTTCTTCTTTGTCGAGGCCACCCCATGATAGTGCTCGAAGGTTTTAGCGCCCGAATTCTTGTAGGACTTGGCTAGGGAAGTACCGACGTAGCGGAAATGCCATGGTTCGTAGGCGTAACCGGTGACCGATTCCTGGCCCTTTGGGTAGCGCAGGATGAACCCATACTTATGGGCGTTTTTCTTCATCCACTTTCCCACGGGAGTGCCTTCAAAACAGGACTGCAGCGCACAGGCACCGTTGTAGTTTCCTACGTCGGCGGCGAGTCCGGTCTGATGCTCGCTGGTTCCAGGCTTGGCCGAGATGCGTTCGGCATACTTCTTGCCGTACATCCTGGAGTATTGGTTAAACAGTTGTGCCTGACGGTTGTATGACCGGTAGCCACTGATTAGTTTGACCCGGACACCGGACTTCTTGGCTGCCTTCACCATTTTGTTGTAGGCCCCAGCGGCTTCCGGGCGAAGGCGAATACCGGTGCCGCTAACCGTGCTGGTCTTGGGTGTGTATCTCGCCGGCTTCAGCGGGTAGCTTTTGTTGACGAATACATCTAGGTGGCTCGGGTTGCGGTCCAGTTTCCGTGCGGCCACGACGGATATCGGGTTTGCGCTCGTCGGTGCTATCGACGAAGCGGTGGCCATCGAGGTTGCTGAATGCACGGTCGCTGATTGCCCGGCAGCTATGGCCGCGCCCGGAAGGGTCCCTAAGGAAAGTGCGGCTCCGAGCGCCATGGCAGTGAAAATTTTTGGGCCAAAGTATTTGGGCATCTGAAGTTACTCCGTTGTCCAAGTGATGATGCTCCATTCGACCACTCTTTGGGCTCGTGGGACAAGGGAAATCTTGACTCGTTTTGAAACGTTCTTCAGACGATTAGTGGGAGATGTTCGCGGAAAAGTTTATAAATTCACTGGTAGGACTCGGTTTTCTGATGCTCGTACTTGAGTCGGGGCGCAAAGTCCAACAAAGAAACGAGTCTTCATCTGAGCTTCAATTTTGGTAAGTTACCAACATGCAGATCAGGCAAGAAGTCTTCGACGACAGAGCAGGAATTTATGCTGTGACGCATGCGGCCTTCAGCAAAGACGATCACCTGGTTGAGCCAAGCGAAGTCGGATTGGTTCAGCAACTCTTCGAATGCGACGGCTATTCGCCGGCGTTTTCACTAGTAGCCACGAACGGTAACACCGTCATCGCCCACGTGATTGCCACCTGGGGAACAGTAGATGGCAAGCACAAGCTGCTGGGCCTAGGTCCGTTGACGGTGGCACCCGAGTATCAGGGCAAGGGAGCCGGTACTGCGCTGATGCAGGCTATTTCCGACCGCGCCGAGAGTGAGCATGTGTCGGGCATCGTACTGCTCGGGTCGACGGGTTATTATCAGCGTTTTGGCTACGAGCCGGCCGTTAGCCGCGGCATCATTCCCTCGGATCCTGTCTGGGGCGATCACTTCATGGTTCGGGTCTTTGACGAACGGTCGCTTCCTACCGGCCACTATCGCTACGCGGCGCCATTCGGCTGCTGAAGTGCGCGCGGTGATCAGTCGAAGATCGATAACCAAGACAGCGCAAAACCTAGCACGCCGGCACCCAGCAGGAACTTAGCGAGCACGGAAAAGATCTCCAAAGATTCCTGTGGATCGTGGCGCACCAGCCGGCTGTGGGTTTTGCTGTCCACGAGGACCGTTTGCCAGCCGCACTCCATGCTGCGGCGTTCGGTGTAAGTCAGCTGCCGTTCATGCATCCCGTCCGGTGCCATCCAACGGATGGATGTCTGATTCCCCTCGGTGAAAACGAAGGCATCAAGGTATTCGGTACCGGCCTTCAATTTCTTTTGTCGTTGCGCTAGGAGCAGGCAGAGCAGGCCAAGTCCGAGCCCGATCCACGCAAGAATTTCACCGATGACGGAGATCGTGTCCACAATATTCACTGGTGTTACCTTCATGCTGGCATCGATGGGTGACGCCGCTGCGGTAAGGCTGACAACTTCGCTATTTGGAATCTAGCAAGCTAGGCGGCGGATCTTGTTCATCGCCATCCAAGAAGCAAAAGTTTATTAGGTGAATAATCTGATTGATGGCGGCAAGAAAGAATCCAAGGTCTTGTTGCAGTGCCATGAGTAGGGCTCCTGCGGATAGCCGCTGTGCTCCGGATGAATCCGGTGAACGGTACGCGGCACGGAATCTGGGAACTGAAGGGAAAGACCCGGCTCAACGTCGTTGACGGCTACTGGAGGCACGCGGTAGATATTGCATTATGGAAACTCCCCAGCCATCCGAACCGCTGTCCTTCACAGTTAATGGACACATTTCCAAAACCTGTCATGAAGTGTATGAAGCCGTCGCAGACCCAGACCAGCTCTCCTGCTACTTCACCACCGGAGGGGCCAAAGGGCGTTTAGAGGCTCTTCAGGATTGAGGGTGTAAACGCCGTCTAAACCCACCGGTCTCCAACAACGACCGGGCGATATATTGCGCCAGATTCTTGAACCCCAACGCGATACCTCGCAGATGCTCCAACCTGCCATTCAAAGCCTCGGTAGGCCCCTTGGAACTGCCAAGGTGATCAAAATACGCGAGGATGTCTGTCTTCCGTCGCCTCAGGGTGCTGCCGAGCTTTTTCAGCTCCGGCAACCCTTTCGGTACCTTCGTGCCAACTTCGTTGATCAGTTGCTCCAAGGCCCACCGTCCGACCTCGGGCTTCGGTTGCCGGTAGGCATCCACCATCTTCTGATACACGCTCCAGACCAATTGAACCGGCTCATACTCCGGCTCCTTGAACAGGTCTTCAAGCTTGGTCTTCTGCTTTTCCGTAGCCAAGGATAGTCCCGTGGTCAGCGTTCGCCTGCACTTGTAAAGCGGGTCATCCTTGCGTCCTCGACGCCCATGTTGCTCACGTTGAATCCGTTGCCGGGTCTGGTCCAGCGCCTCGGAACCTAGTTTGACTACATGGAATGGATCCAACACCTCCACCGCGTGGGGTAGCTCCTCGACGGCAGCTGTTTTGAAGCCGGTGAAACCGTCCATTGCGACGACTTCAATGCCCTGTTTCCATTGTTCTTCTTGATCAGCCAGCCAGGTTTTGAATACAGCTTTGGATCTTCCAGGGACCATGTCGATCAGTCGTGCGGTATCGGTGCCGTCACGCACCGCGGTGAGGTCCACAATCACGGTGACGTATTTGTCGCCGGTTCGGGTATGCCGCCAAACATGTTCATCGACTCCCAGCACTTTGACCCCGTCGAAGCGGGTTGGATCATCAATCAGTAAGCGTTGGCCTTCAGCCAGCACAGCCTCATTGGCGGTATTCCAGGTGACGCCGAGGCCTTCGGCAATTCGGGAGACTGACAAGTGGTGGCAGACCAGTCCAACCAGCGCCCAGCGTAGCCCGGTCCTGCTGATTTTCTGGCGTGGCGCTACTGCGTGGGACAGCTCTTCACGCCAGACTCGTTGGCAATTGGCGCAACGGTAGCGGCGGTGTTTGATGACTAGGACAGTGGGACGCCAGCCCAATGGTTCGTGGGCGAGGCGGCGGGTGACGGTATCGCGTGGAATGCCTGCTGCTCCGCAGGTTTGGCACCAAGGGTTCGGGTTGGTGACGTGGCAGAGGATTTCGGCTTTCGCTGCGCTCAGGTGTTGCCCGATTGCGGTCAGTCCCAAGCCGTCAAGATTGGTGAAAGTGGTGAGGTCTGGTGCGGTGAAGGTAGGATTGAGCAACGTCGAGGTCTTTCGAAAATGGCTAGTGTGGTAACTTCCATTCTTCTGGAAGACCTCGACTTTTTCGTGCTCGGCGACATGCCCGGGAGTCGGGGTGTTGGTTTCAGGTGGTTACACTCTTATTCCTGAAGAGCCCGTTTAGAGGCAGGGACCGAAGTGACCTGGGACTTTCATGATTTTCCCGGTCGTTTCCCGGTGCAGGTAATCCAAAACATCCAGAATAAGAAGATCGTCTTAAAATGGGCAGGGGAGTGGGTGGCAGCGGATGACGGAATGAATACCGTCACCTTCGAATTCCAGCCCGTAGCTGAGGCAACACGTACCAAGGTGAAGATCACTGAGGCGGGATGGCTTTCCACGCCGCAGGGGTTGACTGGCGCCTTCGGTAACTGCGAGGGGTGGACCGGGATGCTAGCTGCCATGAAGATCTGGCTGGAGCACGGAATCAACCTGCGTGAAGGTTTCTACAAATAACTCTTGCTACTCCATCAACGGACGAATTTCCACGCTGCCGTAGGACAGGTGGGGCATGCGCCGGGCGATTTCCTGTGCCTGTTGCTCCCCGGCCACCTTGATAGCATGCACCGCAAAGATGATTTCGGCGTCGGTGTCCAACTTATGGGTTGAAGCGAGCGAGCAAACTATCCCGCGGTCTTGGACGGCGAAAGACGAGATGAGGATATCATCGGCTTTCAGCGCCGTATCCAGCGATTCCCACTGGAGCATTTCTGCGTCGAATTCTTCGCTTGGTGGTTGCGGTCCGGTGCCCGGGAGGTAGCGGTGGATCAGTAGGTGGGTTGCATTGTTCACGAGGACTCCTTCGCGTCGTGGTCTGATTGCCACCGACGTTACCGGATCCTGATTGCCACCGACGTTTCCGGATCCTGATTGCCATCCAACACCAAAGGGCTACCAATTCTGAATGAACTGATAGCCCCTTGAAGCGTGGCGTCTATTCCACCGCGTTGTGTAGCTTGGTGCTCAAACGTTGCAGTTCAATGAATTCTTCCTCGCTCATCGCCTCACCTAACAACAGGTGCAACTGCTTGACGTGGGCACGGCCGATTTCCTGCTGCATGGACACGCCCGCTTCGGTCAGCTTCAGCCGGCTGGCACGCTGATCGCTGGGATCGGTGCAGCGGCTGACCAGCCCGCGCTCTTCGAGCCGGGTGATCATCCTGCTCAAACTCGGCTGGGAGATCAGCAGGTGCTTATTCAGGTCAACTAGCCGGGTCTCATTTTCCGGAGCATGGCGCAGGTTGAATAGCACGTCGTACTCGCGCAGGGAGAGCTTCGCGAATTCAGGCATGGTGGTAATCTTCCTCATCACCGCGACCTGTGCTCGAAAGAGCGCCTCCCACGCATCTGTGGTGACCTTCAGCGTTGCTTGGGTGTTACTGGTCCCGGTCACTGACTTCTGGCTCCTTAGCGGCGTTGGCTTGCTCAACTACCAGTTTAGCGTTGCGGGCAGCCACGCGTCCGGCGTGAGTTGGCGCCTGCGCGATATCAGGAGCTGCACGGGAGGCCATTTCCTTCTTCAGCTCCGGCAATACGTACTCGCCTAACATATCCAGTTGGTTCAGCACGGTCTTCAGTGGAAGACCTGCGTGATCTATGAGGAAGAGCTGGCGCTGGTAGTCGCCGAAGTACTCCTGGAAGCTCAAGGTCTTTTCCAGCACCTGCTGTGGGGAGCCCACAGTCAGCGGAGTCTGTGCGGTGAAGTCTTCCATTGAGGGGCCATTGCCGTAGACCGGTGCATTGTCGAAGTAGGGGCGGAATTCCTTGACTGCCTGCTGGGAATCCTTGGCCATGTAGAACTGGCCACCTAAGCCAACCACGGCCTGGTGTGCTTTTCCGTGGCCGTAGTGTTCGTAACGCTCACGGTAGAGGTCGATGAGCTGCTTGTAGTGTTCCTTTGGCCAGAAGATGTTGTTGGCAAAGAATCCGTCACCGTAGTAGGCGGCAATCTCTGCAACCTGTGGGGTGCGGATGGAGCCGTGCCAGACGAATGGTGCCACATCATCTAGTGGACGTGGGGTAGAGGTGAAGTTCTGCAGCGGGGTGCGGAACTTTCCTTCCCAGTTGACTACGTCTTCATCCCAGAGGCGGCGCAGTAGGTTGTAGTTCTCTACCGTCAGGTTCACCGAGTCCTGCATGTTCTTGCCGAACCATGGGTAGACCGGTCCGGTGTTGCCGCGTCCCAGAACCAGATCAACACGGCCTCCGGAAAGGTTCTGCAGCATCGCGAAGTCTTCAGCGATCTTCACTGGGTCGTTGGTGGTGATCAACGTGGTTGCGGTGGAAAGGATAATGCGTTCGGTCTGCGCGGCAATGTAGGCCAGTGTAGTGGTGGGGGAGGATGAGAAGAATGGGCGGTTGTGGTGCTCGCCGATAGCGAAGACATCCATGCCGATTTCTTCGACCTTTTTAGCGATAGCTACCGAGGCGTCGATACGCTCTTTTTCGGTAGGGATCTTACCGGTGGTTGGATCGCGGGTGATGTCGCTGACTGAAAAGACTCCGAATTGCATGTCCACTCCTTGAGGCCGAGGTACGTTTTGCGCTTACCTCTAATTTATATGCGTATGCATGTAATAACAAGTTGACGTGTCAAATATTCCCGGAGAATAGCTGTGGTGCCGAACACCCGTGATGATTAGGGACTCACAATTCCCGCGCGGTAGGCGGTCAGCGCGGCGTCCACTCGGTTGCGTGCACCGAGCTTGAGCATAATCGCAGTCATGTGGCCCTCGACCGTCGCCTTGGTGAGCACCAGCCGGGCCGCGATCTCCGCATTGGTCAGGCTCGCTCCCACCAGCGCAAGCACTTCCCGCTCGCGTGCCGTCACGCTCTGGACCAGGCCCTGGGCTTGATTCAATGACGCGGTATCGATCCCGCGCAGCTTGTCGATCACCCGCCGGGCAATGCGCGGGGAGAGGGCGGCGGCACCCTCGGCCACCGCATGAACCGCCCCGAGAAGCTCCTCGGGCTCCGAGCTCTTGAGCCTGAATCCGGACGCTCCTCTGGACATGGCCCGATAGATGTACTGCTCCACGCCGAAGATGATCAGGATCAGCACCTTGGATTCCAGGTTCACCGGCAGTATGGCCTCCGTCGCGCCGATCCCCGCCAGCTGTCACAGGCGGATATCCATGGGGATCACAGATAGGTTCAACTGTGCGGCCAACTTGATGGCTCGCACACCGTTCTGTGACTCGCCAAGGATTAAGAACTGCTGGTGGCTCTGGTCGAGTAGGCACCAGGACATAGCTAAATCTGAACATCGATCTCTTTACGGAAGGTGCCCGGAGTGGGAGATGCTATGAGCGTTTTAGCGGCTGACAAGCCCGTACATCATTAGCTGTGAGGAAAACCTTTGACGAAGGCAGCCACCCGACAGGTGTTCGAACCCATTTACTTACCATTGAGCCATCGCGACTGACAATCTCCAAATCGCAATAGACGGGAAGACTGCCGCCGCTTTTCCAGTTGTCGTTTGTTATTTGGCTCGAGGTATCTGCCTTGGTGAACGAGGGTTGGTCCTCAGTGAGAACAGCAACTCCGTATTGCGTCCATCGTTGGATGTCTTGGCGACCAACGCGAGTGGTGTGCGCAATTTTCCATGTTTCGCCTTCAATGACCAGCGTGATCTCTTCGTAAATGTCCCAAACGTATCCCTCGCGGTCGGTGCTGGAATCGTGCGGACTACCGTACATCTTTCTTTGCACTTTGAACGTATTCGCGGACGAGCTTGCAAGTGATTCTGGAGTGCCTACAATCTCGGCCCAGCCGATATGTGCCCAGTGCTTTGCATAGTCATCCGCGTTCCATGTATCTCGTAACTCACGCGAGAGATGGACTTTCCCATTTTCAGGATCGGCGCTGGACGCCGCATCATAATAGTTACGGATGATATCTGTCGCGTCCTCAATCGTTGCATAGCTGCATCTGAGGAGTGCTTCCCGCACCCAGTTGGCGTTGGAATTGCATTGCGATGCCCGAAAGGCGTTAGATGTGCCGCCCAAAGCGAGAAGCGTTGCAAGCAGCGATGCGACAGTCCCAGCACTTATGACGAATGTCCAAAGTCGTGCCCAATTCGTCTTCTTAGTAGATTGTGCGTTTGTGTTTTCCCCAAGATCGTTGTCTTTCATTTTTTCCCCCAAGAAAAACTGCTGATAGCACCCCCAAGGTACGTTCTGTAATGGTTGTCTTTTACTGAATTAAAGTCAAGGAAAATTGCTCGCAGCGCCACTTCAATCTGGATGTTGCAACTTGGTCTTGATCTGGTTAACGAGGAAAGGGTAGTTTTCTGCTTTGGAACGGTTCTGTCCTCCGCATTTACTGCCCAGGTCAGATACGGACATTTTCGATTCCCGTTTTGCGGGCCAGCTCTAGTGGTGGGTGGAGTCCTTCGTCTTAGTTGCATTCATGGGTTAAACCCTTTGGTGATCAGTGGGTAGGGTAGAAGTCGTGAGCACCGGTAATTTCCTAACTGAACCCAGTGGCCGAACTCGACCACACATGGCGATAGTTCGTACGGTGTTCCTTATTGGCGCAATGCTTCTTGGTCTGTTCGCAATGCATGTCCTGAACAACCCAGTTTCGGTTTCCTCCTCGATGCCAACTGCCCAGATGCAAATGCTTGAGCATGATCCAATGCATCATGCTCCGGTCGCAGACCCAGAACATAGCTCCGAGCATGGGTGCGCTTCCTGCCCGATGGGCCACGAAATGTCAGCCGCGGGATGCATTCTAGCGTTACTGGCCATGCTGCTTTTCTTGCGACCTCCACGTACTGTGCAAACGCGGACGCTAAGGCAATTCCTTCTCATACCAACGTTGGCGCTGATTCGGGGTACTTCGCCGAATAAACCTGACCTGATTGCTTTGGGGATCTGCAGAACGTGAGCGGCCGGCGGACTTTGGAAGCCCGCCGCTGATTTGCCACGCACGTTCCGATCCAATCAGGAGATCCAGTAATGAAGACACAGACCTTATTTTTCAGCGCCCTCACACTGAGTGCCATGCTCATACTGTCCGGCTGTGCCGGCGATCCGCAAGAGGCGCCGGCACAGAGTCCCGCGGCCTCCGCATCGCACTCGGGCCACTCTATGTCGCAGTCAGTCTCCGCAAACGACGCAGACATGGCCTTCGCCTCGGGCATGAAAATGCACCACGAACAGGCGATCGAAATGTCCGATATTCTCCTGGAAAAGGAGAGCATCCCCGAAGATATCGCGGCATTGGCAACACGGATCAAGGTTGCGCAATCACCGGAGATTGAACGCATGGACCGCTGGCTTGCCGATTGGGGTATGTCCGATTTAATGGACCACCCAAGCATGGAGCATGGTGACGGCATGGTCCCGAAAGATGAAATCAAAGCGCTAAAGGAAGCTTCCGGAAAGGAAGCCGCAAAATTATTCCTTGAACAGATGATCACCCACCACGAAGGTGCCGTGGATATGGCCGAGACCGAGATCAACGAAGGAAGCTATCCAGCGGCCATCGATTTATCGAAGGACATCGTCAAATCCCAGAATGAAGAAATCCAAGAGACGAAACAGCTGCTGGCAGCGCTGTAATCGAACCATGAATCAGGAAGGATTGAGGCAAAACATGTTCAGAACTCTTGTAATGAATCGCTGCATTGGCCGACGAATGGTTGGACCAGCGGCTGTAGCGGTCGTGGCGCTTGCCGCACTAACAGCCTGCAGCAGCGCACCCGATCCGGCTGTCAGCGGTGGGCAGACGGTGGTTGATGCCGCGCAAACCGGTGATTTCCTCGCCGAGCTGGGTCTTGAAGGACTCGATGCAAAGCAGGCGATAGACAAACTTGATCGCTTACCCACGGAGCAGCGACCTAGCGAGTTCACCGCCCAGGTGCAGCCCTCCCAGCTGGTGCTGACCCATCAGTCGGGCCGAACCGCATGGCTGCCGATGCCCAAGGATCAGTACTACCTCTCGGCAGCACCTTATGTGAATCAGACACATAGCTGCCATTTCCACAGCCTTACTACCTGTCTGGGGGAGCTGTACGGCGAGGAAGTGAAAGTGAAGGCCAGCAACGCGGAAACCGGTGAGGTGCTGGTGAACAAGTCTGTGGAAACCTTCGGCAACGGCTTCATTGGGCTCTGGGTTCCACGCGGAATCACCGTGGATCTGGAATTTACCTATGAAGGTAAAACCGCGAAGAGCACCGTGTCTACCGCAGGGGACACAAATGCCACCTGCTTGACGCAGCTTCGTCTGGTGTAGCCATAGCGTTTCGTAGTTGATGAAGTATTTGGGGCTGTCTCCGGCAATGGAGACAGCCCCAAATACCTGACCGCTCTGTGCGGCGAGCATTTTACGTCGCGCGGGCCAAATGGTGCTTGATCACAGGAATGCACTACGGCCAGAGGTTGCCGATAGGCTACGAAGATGGATAACCAGCAGGCACAGCTACCCAATGAAGACGAGCCGCAGGCTGCTACCTCTTTGTGGGTCAATTATGCACGCAACGGCGCGCTGATTGCAGTTTTTCTGTTGATGATCTGGTTGGCGTTCAACGTCCACCTGCCATCCATTGAAGAGATTAGAAATATGGCGGATGCCACCACCTGGACTACTCGGCTGTTGTTCATCGGAGCCTATGCATTGGTGGCCTTGACCCCGATTCCGGTGACCATTATGGCCACCGCTGGCGGGTTGCTCTTTGGAATCTTCGAAGGCACCATCTACTCCCTCATCGGGGTAATGCTCGGTAGCTGGGGAGCCTACTGGATTGCTCGGGCACTGGGCCGGCAGACGGTACGCCGGTTTCTAGGCAGGCATGCTGCCACGGTGGAGCAGAAATTGGAGTCCCGGGGGCTGCTGGCTGTGTTTATGTTGCGTCTGATGCCAGGAATTCCCTATTGGCCGGTGAACTACGGCAGTGGAGCCTTCGGAATAACACAACGCGAATATCTCGTTGCCAGCGCGCTCTCGGTGATTCCGGGTCAGCTGTCCTTGGTGGCTATCGGATCCTTCATTGCCGTGCCTTCGTTCTTCCACGGTGCGGTGATCGTGGTTGCTTGGATTATTGTGGCGGTACTGACGGTCTGGGCTTATCTACGGTGGCGCCGTCAGGGTAAAGCTGTGATCCTCGGGGCGCCGAACGCCTAGTCTCGGAGCTACCGAATATTACACGCTAAAAAGCACTTAACTAAGTTCGCACCGCAACCTGTTGGCGTGATGCCACCCTGGTTGCGGTGCGAACTTGTCTTTCTGCTTCTGCTTCCTAGACTCTGATTGGTGATTACTTTTGGCGTCGCAGTTGTGCGCGATCCCGCCACGCAGCCGTTGACCAAAGCGCCAACGCAATTAATACTGGTTGGAAGAAGAGCCTGGCAAAGCGTTTGCCATCGGTGTCTAGCCCAAACCCATCGCGGCCTTCTTGCCATTGGACAAGGTTTCCAGGGAAGACTGCGAGGAAAAAGAGTGCAACAACCCAGCCGACATGGACCCGCTTTTTGAGCAGTGTCAGTAGCGAGAGTCCTAACCCGATTTCCGCAACTCCGGAGAGTATGACGGTCAGATCCGGGTCCAGCGGGACGAAGTGGGGAACTTGAGCTTGGAACTCTTCACGCGCAATGGTGAGATGGCTGATTCCTGCAAAGGTCAAGAACGAGCCCAGGACAACGCGCGCGCTATGACGAGCGAATCCAAGGGGCTTGGCCTCAGAGGTGGAATCTAGCGCGGGTCTCTTAGTCATCGCTGACGCTGACGGTGACATCGATGTTGCCGCGAGTTGCATTGGAATACGGGCAAACCTGATGGGCCGCATCTGCCAGATCTTGAGCCTGTGCATGATCCATTTCGGGAATGACAACTTCTAGCTCGACGGAGAGTTTAAATCCGCTGTCCCCGTCGCGGTGCAAGTGAACGCGTCCGCCGACACTGGAGTTCTCGATCTTGATCTTGCGACTGCGGGCCACCGAATGTAGCGCCGAGTGGAAACATGCGGCATAGCCAGCGGCGAAGAGCTGTTCCGGGTTTGTCCCGGTTCCCGAGCCACCCAATTCAGTTGGGGGAGTGAGGTTCAAATCGAGCTTGCCATCAGCGGTCTTCACGCGTCCTTCACGTCCGTGGCCGGTGGAGAGCGACTCTGCAGTGTACAAAGATTCCATGATGTTGCCTTTCGGTGTGGTTGAGGGTTGTGCGGTCTTTCCTCGGCCTATGTGTCGGGGGAAGAAATCTTTTGCATTGATTCTGTGACCCGGTGCAGCGAATCGAGCAGGGCCTGCGCGGCCTTGAGATCCGGGAGTCCGGTACCGCAAGCAATCTGTGCGGGAATATGTGCCAGGTCGTTTTGTAGTGCGCGACCGCCTGAAGTCAAGCTCACGTTGACGACGCGACTATCTTGACCGTCGCGTTGCCGAACAATAAATTCTTTGTCTTCCAAGCGTCGCAGCAGCGGTGACAAAGTTCCCGAATCAAGTTGTAGTACTTCGCCTAGTTCGCGGACCGGCTTTTCGCCTTCCGTCCACAAAATGACCAGTACGAGGTACTGGGTATATGTCAGTTTCCACGGTGCCAGCAGCTCCGTGTACGCCCGGGTGGTTGCCCGGCTCGCGGAGTAGAGAGCGAAACAGACCATCTCATCGACTATTGCCATGGAATAATCATTGCACGCAATTTAATTGTGCGCAACCTAAATTGAGAATTAAAGAATTTCCCCAATATCGCAAGTCGAGGTGCAGGATTAAAAACAACGGATCGAGGAGCGCTCTGGGTTGACGCGTGCGCCAAAAGCAAACGGGTCTGCAACCACTAAAAAGTGGTTGCAGACCCGTTCGGTTCACCAGCCGAAGTGACTACTCCTTGGGCTTTTCGTTAGCCTTGTTCATCATTTCCTCGAACTCGCGGCGTTCCTTACGGGTGACCGGAATCTGCCCGGTGAGGGGATTAACTACCTGCTCGGAAGGATTCACAGGTTTGGCCGGTTGCTTTGAAGCTGACTTTGCATCCTTAGCAGGTTTTTCAGTGACTTTTTCAGCAGTGCGCTTGGAAGACTTCTTTACCGGCGCCGGAGCGGGTTTTACCTCCGGAGCGGAGGAGATCTTGGCACTAGCTCCATCCATGGCAAGCGAAAGGTCCTGAGCGGCGGTGTGCTGCTCGGTTGAGTGCTTACGTGCCGCACGGTTCAACATGCGCTTTTCCTTGCGCGACTCCACCAGCCGGTAGAGCACCGGAACCAGAATCAGTGTCAGCAAGGTCGAGGACACCAGGCCACCAATGACCACCACAGCCAATGGCTGGGAGATGAACCCGGATTGGCCGGTGAGGCCCAGTCCCATAGGAACCAGCGCGAAGATGGTCGCCAAGGCGGTCATCAAAATTGGGCGCAGACGTTGCCGGGCACCTTGCATAATCGCCTGGTCCAGTGGCATTGCAGGGCGCTCGAGCGTATCTCTGCGGTATTGGTTGATCAGGTCAATGAGCACAATTGCGTTAGTCACCACAATGCCCACCAACATCAACATACCGATCAGTGATGGCAGACCCAGTGGGATGCCCGAAATCAGCAGCAGGCCAATGGCGCCAGTGGCGGCGAATGGAATGGATACCAGCAGAACCAGTGGCTGAATCAAGGACTTAAAGGTTGCCACCATGATCACGTAAACAATCGCGATGGCAGCTAGCAGTGCGAGGTAGAGCTGGTTGAAGGAGTCAGCCTGCTCGGTGGCCGCGCCACCAAGCTCGACACTGGCGCCCTCAGGAAGCTGCACGGAATCCAGACGTTCTGTGACATCCTTGGAAACCGCACCGAGCATATTCTCTGCTGGGGTCAACGTGACGGTAGCAATGCGTTCACCATTGGAGGTGGTGACCTGCTGGACGACTTCGGTGCGATCCACCTTGGCAAGATCTTGCAGCTGAAGAATTCCGGTAGCGGTAGGGATCTGTAGCTCGCGCAGCTTGGTCAGACCGTTCAGATCCATGCCTTCACCAATCTGCACGGTCATATCCGTGTAATCCAGGCGCAGGGTGCCGGCCGGGACGGTCGAGACCTGGGAAGCGACCATTCCGGCGAGCTGAGTTTCAGTCAACCCTGCTTCTGCGGCCTTTTCTGCATTGATATCAATGGAGACTTGTTCACGTTTAGCCGAGAGATTGTCGCTAATCCCGGTGACGTGCTCGGTGCCGGTTAGCGCCTCACGCATCTTGTCGGTGGCCTCGCGCAGGATCTCTTCATCCGGTGCCTTCACCTCGACGGTGACATCGCTGGACATCATGGCCGAGGAGTTGGAACCGAAGCTGAGCGTCAAGTCCTTGGAAAGATCCAGCGACTCAACCTGAGTGCGTACCGTGTTGGTCAATTCTTCCTGATCAACATCAGGGTTTGTGATCACGGTGAAGCTTGCGGTATCGGCGCCGGAGGCAAACATGGCAGCCATGCCGCTGGCGCTGCCAACGGTCATCTGAACGTCTTCGATTCCATCGATGTCCTGAAGCTTCGCTTCAACCTTGTCCGCTTCCTTCAATGTGGTGCCCAGCGCGGTACCCGAAGGCATTTTTGCGGTGACCGAGATCGAGTTCTCGCCAGTGGAGCCCAGCAAGTTGGTGTTCAGCAGTGGAGTCATCGCCACGGTGCCGGCAAGGATCACTACCGATGCCAGCAAGGTGATCACCGGGTGCTTCTGGGTGCCGTTGAGTACCGGCACATAAAGTCGCTGCAGCCAAGACTTATCCTCGGCCACATGTACGGTGCGGGTTACCCCTGTGCCCGGGCGGTGCGGTAAGAACCAGTAAGCGAGCACCGGAACAATGGTCAACGAGACCAACAGCGAGGCAAGCAGCGCAATAGTCATGGTCATGGCGAAGGGACTGAATAGCTCACCGGCCATGCCGCCGACCATCGCGATGGGTAAGAACACCGCCACGGTGGTCAGTGTCGCGGCGGTAATTGCGCCTGCCACTTCCTTCACCGCAAGCAAGATGGATTGGGCCTTAGATTCTCCGTGGGAAAGGTGTCGTTTGATGTTCTCGATTACCACAATCGAGTCATCCACCACGCGGCCAATGGAGATGGTCAGTGCACCTAGGGTGAGCATGTTCAAGGTGTAGCCGAATACGTTCATCCCAATGAAGGTGGCCAGCAGGGACAGCGGGATGGAGATCGCAGTGACCAGGGTGGAGCGAACCGAGAAGAGGAAAACTAGGATGATGATCACTGCGAAGCCAAGACCTAGTGCGCCTTCCAGCGCAAGGTGGCTGATGGAGTCTTCGATAAATGGTGCCTGATCAAAGATGGTGGTCATCTTTGCCTTGTTTCCAAGCTCAGATTCCAGATCAGCAATCATCGCGTTGACCGCATGGGAGATCCCTACGGTGTCACCGGCTGGGGTTTTTGTGACCTGGATAGACAGGGTCTCTTCACCATTGGTGCGGGTGACGCTGGTGGCTTTATCGGCTTCGACAGAAACCTTGGCAACATCCTTGAGTAGTACCGGACCGTTGTCGGTGACCAGTGGGATGTTCTTGATGGTGTCTAAGCTATCAGGGGTAGAACCGGCAATGACCGGCAGTTCCAGACCATCAACGTTCATATTGCCGATAGGCATGGGCGAACCGGCATTTTCGATGCCGTCTTTCAAATCAGCCACGGTGAGTCCGGACTGATTCATCTTTCCATCATTGGGAATCACCGCAATGTGCTGGGAAGCGCCGCCGGAAACCGAAGCCTCGCGTACCCCTTCAATTTTCTGCAGCTTAGGCAGCGCAATGCGTTCAACATCATCGTTCAGCGCTTCCAGCGACTGATCCGAGGAGACCGCAAGCATCAATACTGGCAGGTCGGCAATGGAGCCGGCCAACGCGGTAGGTTCAACATCCTCGGGAAGCTGGGACTTGACGTTGGAGATAGCGCGCTCAACCTGGGAGCGTGCGCGGTCCATGTCGGTACCGTACTCGAAGGTTAATGCGATACGGGTGAAACCCGCCTGCGAGGTAGCGGTAGAGGATTCAAGTCCCTCGACCGCCTGCAGCGCGGTCTCCAGCGGAGCTGCGACCTGCTCGTCCACCACGTCGGGGCTCGCACCCATCTGGGTGGCCATCACCGAGATCTGCGGGAACTCCATGGAAGGGATCAGTTCTTGCTTCAAAGATCCCATAGAGATCACGCCAAAAACGGCGGCAAAAACCGTGATGAGCGCAATAAGCGCCCGGTTCTTTAATGACAAGGTGGCCAAGCGCTGCATGCGGGTGTAGTCCTAGCGGTGTCGTGAAGTGAGGGGTTTAAAACAACTTTAGTTGGTTGTAAGCGCGCAACGGTCTCTAAGAGATGTAAACCACCCAATATCATCCAAAGGGTTGACGATGACTGTTCAAAAAGTTCTCGTAGTCGCGGTTGTTCCTGAGCACATGAAGTGACACCAAAGAGAGGGCTGGGGTCATTTTGTCGGTGCTTGATCCTATGCTCAGGGCTACTTGGTCACGAATAATATTCCACCGGCCAAGGACACTCGTTGAATGTTCTAGGGGGCATCATGTCAATTCTTTTCAACCCACCGCCTGCATGGCGTGCTTACCTGCCGGAGGATTTTGTACCGGCCGCTGATTGGATTCCGGAACGTGCGTGGGGCGCGCCACCAGTTGGTTGGCCTATGTGGGTCGAATCCACGACTGGTGCGGCATCCGAACCTCCAATTGAATATCAAGCTAATCCCTACCTGTATATGTCGGTGATGCCCGCCTGGGATGCACCAGAAACCTCTCAGCGGATTGCACCGGATATGGCGTCCAGGCACAAGCCAAAGAAGCGACCACTGAGTCGTGGAAAGAAAATTGGTCTTGGCGTGGTTGCTGGTGTCCTCGTTATTGGTGTCATCGGGGCACTGGGCGGAGCAGGTGATGAGCAACCCGCGCCGGTTGCTGCAAGTCCAAGTCCAAGTGCGGTGGAGGCCAACGCCACCCTGGAATCGACAGTAGAACCGACTACTATTTCATCGGCAAGCGCCGAAGCGGAAGCCAGCGCAAAAAAGGCTGCCGCAGAGCAAGAACAGAAGGACGCCGCCGAAGCTAGTGCCAAGGCGGAAGCAGAGGAAAAGGATAAGGCCGAGGCTGAAAAGAAAGCCAAAGTTGAAGCCGAAAAGAAAGCCAAGGCCGAGGCTAGCGCTCAAGCAGAAGCCGAAGCGAAGGCTGAAAAAGAGGCTGGAACACTGAGCCAACAAAATGCCCTAAGCAAGGCCAGTGACTATTTGGACTACACCGCATTTTCTAAGACTGGGCTCATCAAACAGTTGGAATATGAAGGATACTCAAACAGCGATGCCACATGGGCTGTTGCGCGAGTGAGCGTCGACTGGAATGAGCAGGCAGCGTTGAAGGCAGCCGACTATTTGGATTACACCTCATTCTCCAAATCTGGTCTCGTAGACCAGCTCATCTACGAGGGCTACACCAAGAAGCAAGCTGCCTATGGGGTGAGTACTACGGGCCTATAAAAGGGTGTCTGGTCCACACAGCTATTAACGGACAAGACCCGTTCACAAAAAACGGTGAACGGGTCTTGTGCGTAGCTAAGAGACTAGATCAGTTCCAGAGTCTTATCGGTTGCTGCCTTGACCTCTGCGTACAGTGCAGGGTTTTCGTTCAGCTTCTGACCGTAGGAAGGAATCATTTCCGCCAGCTTCGACTCCCAGCCGGCGAACTGCTTCGGGAAGCAGCGCGAGAGCAGACCAACCATGATTGGGGTCGCGGTCGAGGCGCCAGGGGAGGCGCCGAGCAGACCGGAGATCGAACCATCCGAAGAGGTGATGACCTCGGTACCGAACTGAAGGACACCGCCCTTCTTGGCATCCTTCTTGATGACCTGTACGCGCTGACCGGCGGTGATCAGTTCCCACTTCGAGCCATCTGCCTCTGGGAAGTACTCGGCCAGAGCCTCATCCTTCTTAGCACGTGACTTGAGCACCTCCTTGATCAGGTAGGTGGTCAGTGACATGTTGTCCTTGCCAACTGCAAGCATCGGGATGATGTTGTGCGGACGCAACGAAAGTGGCAGGTCAAGCTGGGTGGTGGACTTCAGGAAGTTCATCGAGAAGCCAGCGTATGGGCCGAACATCAGCGAACGCTCGCCGTTGACGAAGCGGGTGTCCAAGTGTGGCACCGACATTGGTGGGGCACCGACCGAAGCCTGTCCGTACACCTTGGCGTGGTGCTGGTTGATGATGGTCTCATCGGTGCAGCGCAGGAACTGTCCGGAGACTGGGAAGCCGCCGAAGCCCTTGATCTCATCGATGCCAGAGTGCTGCAACAGTGACAGTGCGCCGCCGCCTGCACCAACAAAGACGAACTTAGCCTTGACGGTCTTGACCGCGCCGGTGGCGTTGTTCTTCACCGTGATAGCCCAGCCAGCACCGTCGCGCTTCAAACCCTTGACCTTGTGGCCGTAGTTCACCGAAGCACCATTGGAAGCCAACGAGTTGGTCAGATCCTTGGTGAGGCGACCGAAGTCAACGTCGGTACCGGAGGTAACGCGGGAGGCAGCGACCTTCTGCGCGCCGTCGCGTCCCTTGGCAACCAGCGGTGCCCAATCGTTGATGGTGTCCAGGTCGGTGCTGATCTCCATATCGCCAAAGAGGGCGTTAGGCTTCAGCGCATCATAACGTGCCTGAAGGTACTTGGAGTGGTCTTCACCAATAACAAATGACATATGCGGCAGTGCGTTGATGAACTTCGCGTCGGAGACGCGCTTGTTCTCAACTGCCCACGAGTAGAACTGGCGTGATACCTGGAACTGCTCGTTGATTCCAACCGCCTTCGCGGGGTCAACGGTGCCGTCGGCCTTGGCCGGGGCGTAGTTTAGTTCGCACAGTGCCGAGTGACCGGTACCTGCGTTGTTCCATGGTGAGGAGGATTCCTCGCCGGCCTTGTCCAGGTTCTCGAAAAGACCAATGGACCAGGTCGGTTCCAGCTGGTTGATCATGGTGCCAAGGGTGGCACTCATGATGCCGGCACCGATTAGTACTACGTCAAATGATTCGGTTGACGTTTCAGAAGGCACGAGGATCTCCATCGACAGTGGTACTTTGCTCTACTACAGCCTAGACCCAGTAGCGCACCGGTTAAAAATCGTTAACTGGATAGTGCGGGTGAATTAGTCATCTGCACATCCAGGTAGCTCTCATTGAGCATAGGTGAGGACGGGTAGTAAGTGACGTTGGAATTGAAGGCCAACGCAGAGATGGGAAATACCAGTGGGACCAGCGGTAGATCCGTGTTCAGTGTCCTCAAAATGCCGGTCAAAGCCGCGGTACGTTCGTCCCCAGCGGGCAAGGAACGAGCCACCAAAGCCTGTGAGTCAAGCAACTTAGAGGTGTATCCGAACTCATGTTCTTTAGTGTCCAGAATTCCGGAAATAAAGTCATCCTCCAATCGGTAACCGCCGGAGAAACCTAAGAGGTGTAGTCCGGTGAAGTCCTTTGAACGAATCTTTTGCACATAACCATCGGTCCACGGAATCGGGCGCGGCTTGATTCGAATACCCACGGTGGCTAAGTCTTCGGCAAGTTGGGCGAAGGTGCGCTCGGGCAGCGGTAGATAGCTGCGTGAGACCCGCAGCGGGTAGGCAAACTCAATGAGCTCACCCTTGTAGCCAAGGCCGGCCAAGAGTGCCTTGGCCTTGTCGACGCTGTGCGTAATGGTGTCTTCAGGATCTGGAACGCCAAAGGTTGGTGGCAAGATGCTCTGCGCGGCCTTGGAGCCTTGCAGAAAAAGCTTGTCTGCCAGCGAGCCGCGGTCAATTGCATGTGCGATAGCCTTACGGAAGTCTGCCTTGGCCAACCAGGTGTTTCGTCGGTCCATTCCGAGATACAGCACGGAGAACGGGTCACGTTGCACTACCACCTTGGCATTACGTACCAAGGTGCGCATGATGTCTACCGAGACCGTGTCAAAGCCGTCAATTTCCTCGGCCATCAGCGCGCTTTCACGGTTGTACGGTGAGGAGATGGAGGAGACCTCCACCAGCTGCGGGTGGTTGGGATTATTTCCCAGCTTTGCCTTGTCCCAGTAGCCGGCGAAGAGTTCCAACTTCACAATGCCATCAGCATTGGAGACAAATTTGTACGGACCGGTGCCAATGGGCGCGGTGAGCAGTGATTGACCTGGATTGGTTTTTGGGCCGCCGGTCAAGGAATCCGGAGCGGCGATGGCCATGCCAGGGAGGGTAAACGCTTCGATGAGCCCTACGCGGCGTCGGCGCAGTGTCAGCGTAACGGTGTAATTGTCGGTGGCTTCGACGCCAGCAAAGTAGCTGGCGCTGCCTTCGGAAGATTTGCCAATGAATAAGTCACCGGCAAAAACAGTCTTAAGTTTTTCAAGTTCTGCCAAGCGCAGAGTCTCCGCGGTGCGCTGTTCCTCGCTCAGCTCTTCGCCCTTTTCCAACTTCAGTTTCAGCTCGGCCTCGGTGGGCAGCTTCGGGAGATTTTCTTCGTGATGGAATACGTGGCCGAAACCTTCGGATGCATGTTCCGCCAAGGGTTTGGGCAGCTTGACCCAGCGGTTGAAGTTGGCCACGACCGCTTTGGCGTTGAAGGCGCTGCCGTCATGGAAGGTGACACCGCGGCGCAGGGTGAAGGTGTAACGCAGTCCGTCTTCGCTCTCGGTCCAGGCTTCGGCGAGCCCAGCAATGGGGCTACCAGTATTTGGATCAATGGAAATCAGGGTTTCATAAACCTGGCGGGTGATCCGGAAAGACTCGCTGTCATTGGCTAAGGCTGGATCCAGGTATACCGGGGGAGCGGAAGAGGCTAGACGTAGCGTGCGTGGGGTAGCCGGCTTACTGGGTGAGGCGCTCACCGAAGCCTGCGCTTGGCCGTCCTTGGAGGTGCAGGAAGCTAGTGCCAACGTTGTCGCAGCGAGTGATCCGGTGAGCATCATGCGTCGCGTCACGAGATGGTGTTGCTTCGAAGGCACAGTGAAGACTCGACTTCCTGGTAAATGGTCGCGGTACCGAACCAAAAGAAATCAGCAGATTTCTCGGTGATGAACGGTTGGGTATTTATCAAAGATAGCGCACACGACTTGCGGCACCCCGAGTATCTGACGGGATGCCGCAAAGTAGCATCAAATTGTTAGCTAAAAAGCCTTAGCGGGTGATCTGGTGCACAGCGTTTTCGCCGAGTTCGCCCGCGGACCATGCTTTGAGCTGTCCTTTGAGCAGCTTGACCATACGAGGGAAGAATGCCGCGGTATTTCCGCCGTTGTGCGGCAAGATCAATGCGTTGGGGCACTTCCACAACGGGTGATCAGCCGGCAATGGCTCAGGATCAAAAACATCTGAGGCAACCGAGAGCCGGCCAGAGGCTACCTCGGCTACTAATGCGTCGGTATCAACTACCGGCCCGCGAGCCACATTGACGATTAGCGCACCATCAGGAAGTTTGGCGAGCAGTGATGCATCCACCAGATGGTGGGTGGAATCGTTGAGCGGCACGATCAGTATTAGTACCTCAATCTCCGAGGCACGCTGGGCTAGCTGATCAATGTCCAACACTTCGCCGTGTTCATCGGTACGGGCTCGGGAACCAAAGCGCATTAGGTTGATCTCAAAGGGTGCTAGACGTTTGTGGATTTCCTCGCCTATGCCGCCCACGCCCACTAGACCTACGGTGCGGTCCGCCAGTCCGCGCCACTGCATGGGATTCCATTTGCCCTCGGCCTGATCGCGTACTGCTTGTGGGAACCCGCGCAACGAGGCGATGGCCAACCCCACGGCCATCTCGGCGGTAGCTGCCGCATGGACTCCTGCAGCGGTGGTGATGTTGGCACGGTCGCCGACCAGATCAACTAGTCCGTCAAAGCCCGTGGTCTGGGTTTGTACATGGGTGACGTTTGGTGCCTGATTGATGTTGCGCAGGCTGTGCGGGGAGGCCATGTACGGAAAGATCGTAATATCAATCTGTGCTAAGTCTGTAACTGGTTCATTAACCAAGTCCCAAATGACCGGCGTGAGGTTCTCCGGTAGCGGGCCGACAGCGTCGAGGAGTTCTTGGGTTGGGAAGGAAACCGTGCGTTGGTTGCTCATGGGTTCACTGTACAAAGTTGTGAAGCTCTACGGAATAACCCCAAGTCATCTCCTGTAACGAAGGTCACCGGCAGGCAGGTGCCTCTCGATTTGCACTCCGGCTGAAAGCTGGTAAAGTTTTATCTCGTTGCGAAAGCGCGAAGCACAAAAAGCTTCTAGAACATCGCAGCGGGCGCCTCTAGCTCAATTGGCAGAGCAACTGACTCTTAATCAGTAGGTTTCGGGTTCAAGTCCCGAGGGGCGCACAGTAGAAAAGGTCGGACTTCGGTTCGGCCTTTTTGCATTTCCGAGAGCTTTTGCCACGGTGCCCGCTTTCAAAGTATTTGCTGGTGATGTAAGTCCTAATGGTTATCTGTTTTGGCAAGTTTCTGTACACACTTTTTGGGACTTAGCTCGAAACGTGGGTTGCTCGGTACAGGCTTACCCTAAATTTCCAGCCGAACCCCATAGATTAGTTTGTGGAACATTTCTTGCTGATCCAAGACCGTATGATCGGACATGAGCCAGAATTTTTAAGGATTCGAGGGGGCTTCTGCCTTGGCAGATAACGAAGTAATTGAACAACACCGCCAGTCGGTCAGTGACCTATCGGCGCCGGGTGAAGCCTTGGCCAGAGATTCTGCGCACGTGACCGTGCGAAACCCCGACTGGTTCACCGAGGTGGAGCCGGGTGTGTGGGTGGCCACCGATGTGCGAAAGCAACTGCACGAACAATTAAAAAACGAATTCTTAGCTGCCGTGCCAGAAGTTCGCGCAGACCGGCGTGCCTTGGTTCTAGCGGGCCCTCCTGGAGCTGGCAAAAGCACGCTCCTTGGCCAGGTGCTTGAAGGGAACCTAGAACACTATGTGGTCATTGATTCTGATGAATTCAAAGAGGCGCTGCTTCGCGAGGCGCAATCCGACGGCAGCTACGAATCATGGATCAAACCCCAGATTGTGAAAGATCTGGAAGCTCAAGGTGAAGAATTCTTCCCCCTGGACCTAGCCACCCTGGTTCATGAGGAATCTTCGATACTTGCCGAGCAGCTACGCAGCGACTGCATTGACTTGGGATACAACCTGGTTGTCGACAAGGTACTCGCTTCGCTCAAGCCGGCTCTAGAGTTGATCAGCGACCTAGACGCTGCACGCTATAGCGTGCAGATTATTGAGGCGCATGTTCCTTATGAAGTCTCTGAACAGCGCATCACCGAGCGCTGGGAAGAAATGCACGAGGCCTCATTGGACGGTGAAGATGATTTAGGTGCCCGGTGGGTACCGTACGAATTTGCTCGAGAGGTATTCAATGGACCTGGCGATAAATCAAAGCCGGAAGCGGTAGCTGAACATTTGGCCAATGAATGTTCTGCTGTGCGTCGATATCGCGTGTATCGCACCACCGGTGAGGCGCTGAATGGTGCGGCAGGCTATGGGCAACTGCGAAGCGACTTCCGCCGTGCTGAACGCGGTGCACCTCTGGTTGAATTTGAGGTTGAAAGCAGGGTCTAACCCCTTTCGGGATTGCCTTCGGCGCTAAATGTGGCTCAAGCCACGCAGGTATTTTTGATTGATTTTTCGTGAAATCGCATCAAAAATGTCCTCATTTCACCGTTGACTAGTATTTATATGCCATCGGTGGGGGAGGGTGGCCGATTTTCCTTTTAGGGGTAGTTCTGCCTATGATTATCTACGTCGCAAAGACATGTTCCGGAAACGGACTAGTCAGAGCGAAGTAAGCGCCTCTAGCTCAATTGGCAGAGCAACTGACTCTTAATCAGTAGGTTTCGGGTTCAAGTCCCGAGGGGCGCACCATTAGATCCGGTCTGAATTCTTCAGATCGGATTTTTTGTATACCCAGCAAAAGGAGTTCTACCGATGAGCAACGAAGCAACCACGCCTACTCGCTTAGCAGTAGGGGATCAGGCCCCAGACTTCACTTTGAGCGATGCCGAAGGTAACGAAGTCTCGCTGTCCAGTTACCAGGGCAAGAAGACTATCGTGTACTTCTACCCAGCTGCCTCGACACCGGGCTGCACCAAGCAGGCCTGCGACTTCCGTGATTCTCTATCCTCGCTGCAGGGCCTGGGCTACGAAGTTCTCGGAATTTCTCCGGACGGCGTGACCAAGCTGGCCAAATTTGTTGCCAAGGAAGAATTGAACTTCCCACTGCTGGCAGATGAAGACCATAAGGTCGCCGAAGCCTATGGCGCATGGGGCGAAAAGAAGAACTATGGCCGCACTTACGAGGGCCTGATTCGTTCCACCGTAGTGCTCGACGAGCAGGGTAAGGTCACGCTAGCTCAGTACAATGTGCGTGCTACAGGTCACGTTGCAAAGCTTCGCCGTGACTTGGGGATTGACCCAAAGTAGCTCCAAGATTCGCCGATTTTATATCTGTGAAAAAGTCCGCTATGCTTATTGAGGTCGAGTTACCGGGCTTCAAGTCGGTGTAGCGCGAGCGAGTATGGCGGAATTGGTAGACGCGCTGGATTTAGGTTCCAGTGTCTTCGGACGTGAGAGTTCAAGTCTCTCTACTCGCACCAAAGATATAAAACCTCCCGGACTTCTAAAGTTCGGGAGGTTTTGTGTATCCGGCGAAAAACTTGGGCAGCCTATGTGTCATAGCTCCCACGCAACGCGGGAGTAAGCTTTGGAAGAGTGTTCCCACGCGGGAAACGATGTAAGTGAAATTCAAGGGGTGGAATGTGGAGCGCGAAAAGCTGCCCACGATGTTTAGTCTGGCGCAATCGGATCCAGAGCAAGCCCTCATACCCCGGGCCGATATTCCCGCGCAGGATCTAGAGCAAATCGACCGCATCATGGCTGAATTTGGACGGTTGCGCGCGGTGGAACGGCGCATCATGCTTCGCAGCCAAAGCTACATGAAGCTCAACGAAACCGATATGCGCGCCATCCGCCAATTGATTTCCGCTAAGCACGCAGGTGAAGCCGTCACCCCGAGTCTGCTTGCACGCCACTTGGGCGTCACCACCGCCTCGGTGACTAAGATGATTGACCGGCTCGAAGTCGGTGGACACGTGATACGCAAACCACATCCCACCGACCGGCGCTCCCAACAGGTGGAAGTCAGTGCAGAAACCCACCTTGCCGCCCGCGAACAAGTTGGACGTCACCACGCCAAGCGCTTCGACGTAGCGCGCAATTTGAGCTCCGCCGAACGTGATGTAGTGATTCGTTTCCTCGCCGGCACCTCCGACGCCCTGCAAGATAGCCTTGACGGGAATGAACCGCAGGCTACCGAGCCGGGTAAATAATCGTTTAGTTCTTGCTGGCTTCGGCCTGCGACACGATGCTACGCAGCATCGAGGAGAAGATGAGCCCATGAAATGGGTACACCGACCACCAATACAGGCGCCCGGATAGTCCCCGGGGGAAGAAGATGGCTCGCTGGGTGAGCCGCGTCTGCCCGTTTTCTTCCGGGCTTAGTTGGAATTCAAGCCACGCGTTTCCGGGCACTCGCATTTCTGCACGTAAACGCAATAACTGGCCAGGTTCTAGAGCTTCAACCCGCCACCAATCCACCACATCTCCCAAGGCTAGGCTTTCGCGTTGCCTACGGCCACGGCGTATTCCCACACCGCCAGCGAGTTTGTCCATGAGTCCCCGCGCTTTCCAGAGCAGTGGGAACGTGAAGTAGCCCGCTTCTCCACCAATGCGCCCCACCACAGCAAACAATCTTTCGGCGCTGGCGGTGGTACGCGCGGTCCGCTGATCTAGGTAAACCCGGTGTCCTGCCCAGTCTGGGTCTGAAGGCAACGGGTCAGCCGGAGCAGTGACCGGATGGGAGGTGGCCCAGTTAGTCTCCACCGAGTCGGAACGGATCTTCTCAAGGGCTAGCGCCACCGCACGCGGGTAGTCTGTTAGGCCTCCAGCAGGGCGTTCAATCAGCTCATCAATATCCCAGTTGCGCATCACGCAGTCATGCTGCAATGAATCAACTAAGGCTCCGGCGAGCGTGTGGGGCAGGGGAGTGACCAGATTGACCCAATGCGAAGCCAAACGTGGGGTGAGCAACGGCAAGGCAATAACCCAAGGTTGACGCAATCCGGCCTCGGAGGCGTAACTGCGCATCAGCTGCGCGTAGCTATAGGCGTTGGGGCCGCCGATATCGTAGGTCCCTTGCACCCCGTGCGGAAGTTCGGCGCAGCGAGCTAAGTAATGCAGAGCATCGCGCACGGCTATGGGCTGGACCTTATTGAGCACCCAGCGCGGGGCCGGCATTACTGGCAACACATCGCTGAGGTGACGGATCATTTCAAAGCTTGCAGAACCCGAACCAATGACTAGTCCGGCTTGCAAAGTAAGCAACGGAACCGAGCCGGAACCTAGGATCTGACCCACGCTCACCCGCGAAGATAAGTGATCGCTGAGTTCTCCCTCTGGATGGAGCCCGGACAGATACACCAGCTGTCCTACCTGAGCCTTGGTCACAGCACGCAGCATGTTGCGTGCGCCGTCTTCCTCGGCTTGCTTAAAGTTCTTGGTGTTGGACATGGAATGCACCAGGTAGTAGACCACGTCGGCTCCGGCGCAGAGCTCAGCCACTGCTTCGGGGTCCTCCAATGTTCCAATGACCACCTCGACCTGCGCGCGCCACGGCACATCGCGAAGGCGTTCTTCATTGCGCGAGAAAACCCTCACTTGGTGCCCACGTTCCAGCAGTAACGGGACTAGTCGCCCGCCAATGTAGCCGGTGGCCCCGGTGACGGCAATGACGCTCATGGTCGGCTCGATTCTGTGCGGTGGCGTTGTGAAAAGGCGATGGCTAGGGCGCCAATGAGTAACGCTGCTGCGATGACTAGCGCGGCGTATCCGACGAGTGTTGATTGATTGGTGCCGGTCAGTCGGCTATGCCCAATCCAAGCGATACCCCAGGTCATGGCCAATGCGGTGTAAATCTTTCCGTGGGTGTATCCAGTAACGCCCAAACCAATGATCGCTGCCACGAGCAAGAGCACTACCGCAGCGTAGGGTGCCCAAGCTGTATCAATTCCTACATTCCAAGAGGACAGAAGTGCTGAGGTGTTGGCAATACTCGCCACGCTCACCCACCCCAGATACAGGCCAAAGGTTAACCACATGATCCAGTGTTCGGCTCGTAAAGCGGTGCCGAAGTTCACCAGTCGCAGTAAAATCCAGATCAAAACCCCAAGCAAGATGAAAATCACAATGGTGCTTACCAGAAGTTGGTCTAGCTGGACCACGGCGATCCACGCGGCATTGAGCAATGCCGAGGCTGCCACGGGAACCCGCACAGCACGCAAGGTCTGTGAACGCCGGCCCTGGGGTAAAGCCTGATAGATCGCAAAGACTGCCAGTCCTAGATAAATGACACTCCAGATGGAAAAGGCTGGTCCTGAAGGGGCTAGCAAGGTTGAATCTGCGCTGAGGTATCCACCGGCGGCCTCCTGAATCGGGGTGCCGCCCATGGCTCCGCTGCCGATAAAAGCGGCAGTAATTGCGGCTCCTAAGGCGAGGATTTCCAATATCACCACCGGCCAGGACGCCAAGGTAGTTTCTTGTCGAGCTTGCTTCATCAGTTGCTCCGAAAGTTTGTTTGTTCGGTTTTCTCGATTGTAGGGTCGACAAATCAAGATACTTAATCCATGATGTATCTAGAGAAGCTAATAATCAACCTAGCGAGAGAAGTTCTTTATGGAAACCCCACCGGATGCCCGGTCTTCGAAGGTTCTGCGCCTGATGGAGCAGTTCCAAGAAGCATACATAGACGCAGAAGAGGGCTACCGTAAAGAGCTCGGTCTGAATGAAACAGACCTGCGTGCACTGCGCGCACTAGGGATCAACGAACAACTCAGCCCGGGACAACTAGCTGAACGCTTGTCGCTCACCTCCGCCTCCATTACCGCGGTGCTGGACCGGCTCGCCACCCACGGATACATTCGCCGCGAAGCCCACAGCCACGACCGACGCAAAACATTGATTCGTCACGGCGAAAATTTCCCGGGAATCCCACAACAGACGGCGATGCGTCTGCGAAGCATTTACCGCGCATATCGAGAATTAGGCGAGACCGAGCAGCAAACCATCCTCGGCTTCCTGACACAACTTTGCAAAGTATTAGAATCTGCCGCAGAAAATCAGCCACGGAGTAACAAATCATGAGCGCTTATGCCGCCCACGCCGCCTTGCCTAGCTTTGCAGATACGCAGACCTTGGCCGAGATTCGCACGCACCTAGACCAGCTGGTCACCGAAGCTCAAACCCGCGCCGCAAGCTATTCGGCATACACCGCTAATTTGTGGGAACAAATTTCGGTAAGTATCGACGGCGGAAAACTCACCCGCCCGGCCTTAGTAGTACTTGGCTATCAAGCCTTTGGCGGCGTGGCTTCCAAGGCTTTGCTTGATTTGGCATGCGCCTTCGAGTTACTGCACACCGCACTGCTGATGCATGACGATGTAGTGGACCGTGACTACGTACGCCGTGGAGCGCCGACTCTCTCAGCGCATTACCGTGACCTTGCCCTGGCTGCGGGACGTAACAGTGTCGACGCTGATCACGCCGGCAATAGCGCCGCCATTATTGCTGGCGACCTCCTATTGGCCGAAGCAATCAAAATCGCAGGCCGCTCCGCACAGGGCCTGGACTGTGAGGCCGAGGTGGAGGCAGCATTTCACCGTGCTATCGCCCAAGCCGGTGCCGGTGAACTCGAAGACCTGCTTTACTCGCTCTCGCAGCAGCCGGCCACCACCGGCGAAGTGCTACGCATGGAAGAACTGAAAACCGCAGCCTATTCCTTCCAACTTCCTTTGCAGGCAGGCGCACTATTAGCCGGCGCAGGAAAAGAGCAAGCAGAGGTTCTGGGAAACGTCGGTTGCCAACTAGGTATCGCCTATCAGGTCATTGATGACGTATTGGGAACCTTTGGGGATCCAAAAGCTACCGGAAAATCCGTAGATTCGGATCTTCGCGAAGCCAAGAGCACCATCTTGATCTCGTTGGCCAATGGCCAGCAGGGCTTCAGCTCGCAGTTAGCGCACTACCGGGCAGGAAAGAGCGAGCTCAGCGACCTACGCCGTGCCCTCGAAGAATCAGGGGCCGAACAGTTCGCACGCAAACTAGCACACCAGCTGTGTACCTCGGCCACTCGCTCGGCCACCTTCTTGCGTTTACCCGCCGCGGCGCAGGCCATGCTGCACGAATGTACCGCGCTGATCCTCTCACGGAGTAACTAAGCCATGGAACTGACAGATCTTCAACGCTATTCAGCCACGGCCACCCGCAGTGCCCAGGTGGTCATCGGCGCGTATTCAACTTCCTTTTCATTGGCCTGCAAAATGCTGGACCGCGTTTCTGCCCAGCACATCTCCAATATTTACGCGTTGGTCCGTCTGGCTGATGAGGTAGTAGATGGGGTAGCCAGTGAGGCCGGTTTGAGCGGTCCTCAGGTGGCAGCCGTCTTAGATGCCTTGGAAGCGGAAACCGTACAGGGAATGGAACGCGGGTACAGCACTAACCTGGTGGTCCATGCCTTCGCAGCCACCTGCAGGGCCACCGGTATTGGTGTGGAACTAACCGAACCATTCTTCGCCTCGATGCGTGCAGACCTGGTTCGCAACGATCACGACGCCTCCTCCTTAGAAGACTATATTTACGGTTCAGCCGAAGTCGTGGGACTGATGTGTTTGCAAGTCTTCCGCGCGATGCCAGGCAAACATCACAGTGATTCACCCAAGGCGGCACAGGCCGCCAGAAGCTTAGGCTCAGCCTTCCAGAAGGTGAACTTCCTGCGTGACCTTGCCGCCGATAGCCAACAACTGGGACGTAATTATTTCCCTGGTGCTGCGGCCCACACATTTAGCGAGGCCCAGAAGGATGAGCTAGTCGCACAGATCTATGCAGACCTGGCAATAGCGCGAGAAGGCATTAACCTGCTCGCTCCCAGCGCCGCGCGAGCGGTACGTATAGCCCACGACTTATTTGCCGAACTCAATCGACAAATAGATAACACCCCGGCGCGGAAGCTGCTGACCGGGCGGATCTCGGTCTCAACACCACGCAAGGCTTTGATTACCTTTAAGGCCGTGCTCGCGACTATTTCTTGGAGTACTAAATGAGCACAGCTTCTTCGCGCATCGTGGTGATTGGCGGAGGGTTCTCCGGACTGGCCAGTGCCGGTTTGCTGGCGGCCAGCGGACACCAGGTGACCTTGCTTGAACAGCACGCCAGCTTAGGCGGTCGCTCCGGACGGCTGCACCGCGAAGGCTTCAACTTTGATACCGGACCCTCCTGGTACCTTATGCCCGAGGTCTTTGAACACTGGTTCAAGCTCATGGGCTCCAGTGTGGACCAGCACCTGGATCTTCGTCAGCTACCGGTTGGCTACCGAACCTTCTTTGAAGGTAGTGACAGCCCGGTAGAGGTAGGAACCGGCACGCAAGTAAAGGACCTCTTCGAGCAGCTGGAACCGGGCTCTGCCCCTGCCTTAGCGAAATACTTGGATCGGGCTGCGACCGGCTACAGGCTGGCCCGGGATCATTTCCTCTACGACGATTTCAACACGCTCAAGGGCTTGGTACGCCCGGCGATAGCGCGCCACGCGCTGACCTTGGCTACATTGCTGACTAATAACTTGCAAGGCTATGTAGCCAAGCGCTTCCGCAATCCACAACTGCGCCAAATCCTGGGTTACCCTGCAGTGTTCCTGGGCTCCAGCCCGAAGCGCACCCCAGCTCTCTATCAGTTGATGAGTCACTTAGATCTCACCCAAGGGGTGCAATACCCAATGGGCGGATTCGCGGCGCTCGCCGATGCGATGGGTGAGCTCGCGCAGAGCCGTGGAGTCCAAATCAAGTTGGGAGCTACAGCCACCAAAATTGAAACCGCGCGGCGCCCGGATGCCGCGGTGGAAGCAGTGCGCTGGGTTGATTCTGTGGGCAGGATGCAACGTACTGAAGCCGATGTGGTCATTGGCGCGACAGACTTGCACCACCTCGAAGGGGAACTACTGGACCCCTCGCTGCATACCTACCCAGCGAATACTTGGAAGTCCAAAGATCCTGGACCAAGCGCGGTACTGCTCTGCTTGGGCGTCACCGGCAGCCTTCCGGAACTCGAACACCACAACCTGTTCTTCACCAAGGACTGGGACGATAACTTTGCACGCATCCACGAAGGCCGCGAGCTGGCTACCCACACCAGCATCTACGTGTGCAAACCCAGCGCCACCGATCCCTCCGTTGCTCCGGAAGGACACGAGAATCTCTTCATCTTGATCCCGGCGCCAGCCTTACCTCAATGGGGTAGCGGGGGAGCAGACGGTCAAGGAGACCCAATGGTGGAACGGGTAGCTGACGCGGCCATCGACCAATTGGCGCAGTGGGCCAAGATCCCGGATCTGCGAGAGCGCATTGTGGTGCGGCAGAGCATTGGACCAGCAGACTTCGCCACCCAATACGGTGCCTTCCAAGGCTCCGCTTTAGGACTGGCGCACACCCTGGGGCAAAGTGCATTTTTACGCCCGAAGAACCGCAGCAGCAAAGTATCTGGACTCTACTTCGCCGGAAGCTCGGTACGACCAGGGATCGGCGTACCCATGTGTCTGATCAGCGGGGAACTCGCCGCTAAGGCGGTTAACGGCATCACTACCCCGGGAGCCATCGATGAGACCAGCTGGATGTTGAAGCACGGGATGAAACTATGATTTATCTACTGATCTTGCTGGGATTGCTGACCTGCATGGCCCTGCTGGATGCGCGCTTTAAGCTCTTCATATTTGCCAAGCCGCTGGCCGCCCTACTGAGCCTGATTCTGGGTACGGCGTTTTTCCTCCTGTGGGACGTATTGGCCATCAGCCAGGGGATCTTCCTGCACCGAGATTCACACCTGATGACAGGAATCATGGTGTCCGAACAACTGCCGCTGGAAGAAGTCTTCTTCCTGATATTTTTGTGCTATTCCACCATGGTGGTGGTCACCGGACTACCGGTAGTACGCCGCACACTGCGCAGGAACAAAGCGATGACTACCGGAGGCCACAATGTTTCTTGATATGGGATTCTGGTTTGTCGCAGTAGCGGCATTGTTGTTGCTCATAGTCCTCCTAGCCAAACGGATTCCTTATGGTCAGGCGCTCGCCGTACTCGGGATGGCACTGGGCATCATGCTGGTGCTCACCGCCGTCTTTGACAATGTGATGATTGCCGCCGGGCTCTTTGATTATGGGGAGCAAACCTTGCTTGGCCTGTATCTGGGACGAGCACCTGTAGAGGATTTCCTCTACCCGCTAGCAGCGGTGATTTTGATGCCTGCGCTCTGGTGGCTCTTTGGCGGCAAGCCAACTGTTGAAAAGGAGGCGGCGGAATGATCCGGGCTATTTTAGCGACCTCCCGCCCGGTGTCCTGGGTGAACACCGCCTACCCATTCGCAGCCGCTTACCTGATTGCCGGACAGCACATTGACTGGCTGCTGGTGGTTGGTACCGTGTTCTTCCTTTTCCCATACAACCTGCTCATGTATGGGGTCAACGATGTCTTTGACTATGAATCTGATCTGCGCAATCCACGCAAGGGAGGCATTGAGGGAGCGCTGTTATCCAAGAGCAAGCACCGCATGATCCTCGCCGCAAGCCTGATCAGTGCGCTGCCGTTTGTCGTGGCACTGCTGCTCGGTGGTACGGCGCTTTCAAATATCATCTTGCTGATCAGCCTGTTTGCGGTCCTGGCCTATAGTGCACCGAAGCTGCGTTTTAAGGAACGCCCTGGCCTCGACTCCTTAACCAGCTCGATACATTTTCTCTCGCCCGCGGTTTACGGCTGGGTGCTGGCAGGAAGCGCCGTGGGAAGCACCCAATGGTGCGTATTCGCCGCATTCTTGCTCTGGGGAATGGCCAGCCATGCACTGGGTGCCATCCAGGACATCATTCCTGACCGTGAAGGACAGCTCGGATCAATTGCCACCGTGCTTGGCGCGCGATCGACCCTGCACCTGGTTTTAATTGCCTACCTAGTGGGCGGGGCATTGCTGGTTCTGGGACTGCACTGGCCTTCGGCCGCCGCCGCATTACTGGTCATCCCATACCTGCTCAATGCGTTGCCTTACCTGCGGGTCACGGATGCAAATTCCCAAGAAGTCAACCGGGCATGGAAGAGGTTCCTGTGGGTAAATTACCTCTGTGGCTTCTTGCTTACTATGCTGATTATTTACACCACCATGTTCGCCTAGGCGAACCACGAAGCTAAGGAAGTAATCACTTCATGGACGTCATCTTGCTTTCCGAGGACGGCGAACCAATTGGCGCATGTCCCAAGGAATTGGTGCACACCGAAAACACCGCCTTGCATCAGGCGTTTTCCTGTTATCTGTTCAACTCCCAAGGCCAATTGCTCATCACCCGCCGGGCACTGTCGAAGCTTACCTGGCCAGGGGTCTGGACCAATTCCTTCTGTGGCCACCCGATGCCAGGGGAGCCAATCGAGGAAGCGGTACGCCGCCACGCAGCACATGAACTAGGCGCGCGCATCAGCGAACCGAGCGTTGTACTGCCGGACTTTGCCTACCGTGCCGTAGATGCTTCGGGCATCGTGGAAAACGAACGGTGCCCGGTCTTCGTCGCGACCCTGGACAACGAACTGGCACCTAATCCGGATGAAGTCATGGATTACCACTGGGTGAAGGTGCAGAACCTCGAAGCCTCGGTGTCGCAAACCCCCTGGGCGTTCAGCCCTTGGGTGGTAGAACAACTCGCCCAGTTCTCCCCGCAGCCCGCCCACTGAGTCCGCGTTTTTCTCGCCTCCCATCGGCTCGAATGCGTCGTGATAAGTCTGGCGTTTGGTACGGCACTGTACCGTGAGCTGTATGGGGTGGTCTATTGTGGCCTGCTCCACAAAGAAAGAGAAAACAACGCATGAATTCGACAAATGGCCTGTCACTGGGTGTCATTGCAACTTCGCAGAAGACCGATGAACGGCGTTTACCGATCCACCCGATGCACTTTGAGCGCATCGAAGAGCGCTTCCGCAAGCGAATGATGGTGGAAACCGGATACGGGCTGGCCTGCGGCATCGATGACGAACAACTCGCACCGCTGGTAGGCAAAATTGCCTCACGAAGCGAAATCATGAAAACCGCAGATATCGTGCTGCTGCCTAAACCGCAGCATGCAGACCTCGAAGAAATGCGTGAAGGACAAATCCTCTGGGGCTGGCCACACTGCGTCCAGGATCAGAAACTCACCCAACTGGCGGTAGACAAGAAGCTGACGCTGATCGCCTTCGAAGCGATGAACCACTGGGGTGCCGACGGAAGCTTTGGGCTTCATGTATTCCACAAGAACAACGAGCTAGCCGGCTACGCTTCGGTACTTCATTCCATGCAGCTGTGCGGGGTGACCGGAGACTACGGGCGCCGGCTGTCTGCAGTGGTCATTGGATTCGGCGCGACCGCTCGCGGCGCGGTGACCGCTTTGCGGGCGCACGGTGTCAATGAGATCAAGGTGCTGACCACGCGTGCTGTGGCAGCGGTGGCCTCGCCCATTCACGCGGTGGACATGGTGCAATTCGAACACGACGAGGGTCCTAATCTGGGCGAAGTGACCACCGAATCCGGCAAGGTGCCTTTGGCGCCGTTCTTGGCCGAACACGATATGGTCATCAACTGCACGCTGCAGGATCCCAATGCACCGCTGATGTATCTGAGTACCGAAGAACTGGGTGCCTTTGCCCCGGGAAGCCTGATCGTTGATGTTTCCTGCGATGAAGGGATGGGCTTCGAATGGGCTAAGCCGACCACTTTTGCCGATCCAATGTTCAGCGTGGGAAAGAACATCAACTATTACGCGGTGGACCATTCGCCCTCCTACCTGTGGAACTCGGCCAGTTGGGAAATCAGCGATGGATTGCTGCCATTCCTCGACGTGGTGCTCGCCGGGCCTGGCGCCTGGAATGAGAATAGGACCATTGCCAGCGCCATTGAAATTCAGGACGGCATCATCAAGAATCCGGCCATCTTGGAATTTCAGCACCGTGAGGCGAACTATCCACATGAATTGCTAGTTTAAGATCTCTCCAGACTGTGATTGGTGAGATCTAAGTCAGTCTTCTGCGTACCGACCGTTTATGGTTGGTACGCAGAAGCTCTATAGCGCGTTGGTCAGTTCGCTTAACGCATCGATATCGAGCAATGTGATTCGGTTTCCTCGTCCTTGAACGATGACCCGAGCCTCACTGAGCGAACGCAACTGACGGCTAATCGACTCAGGAGTGGTGTCCAACAGCGAGGCAATGTCTTTCTTCGCCAGGGGGAGTACCACTTCCAATGCTCGCTCAGCGGATGCCACCGCCGGAAGTGACAGCAAATAATCTGCCAGGCGAGAGCTGACATCTGCGGAAATCACCGCAGCCAAACGAGATTCTGTTTCGCCTAAGCGGCGGCTGACATCTTGAAGCATGCACAATCCGATGCTTGCATGACGTTGTATCAACTGGGCTAAGTCTGCATGGCGAAAAACGCACAACTGAGCGTCCTCCAGCGCAGTCGCATCATTCTCTGGACTGATTCCTGTCAGGAACGCAGACTCACCAAAAAAATCTCCCGGACCCAGAACCCGGATAATTTGTTCGTGACCGTTGGAATTCGTGCGGGAAATCTTTACCCGCCCGGTATGCACCACCAGCAACTGAGAATTGTTGCTGGCAGCAGAGTAGAATACCTCGGCGCGGTCCAAATGAATCGCATGTGCCACCCCGGCAACCTCTAGCTGTTGCTCGTAGCTCAATGATTGAAATAGCGGTACTCGGCTTACACAAAGCTCGTTTGCTCCCGCAGATTTCTCCGTAGCAATACTGGTGTGCATCAGATCTTCCTTACCCTCAGCTATGCCCTTATCCTCCATGAAAAGACGCACAACTGCCACCGCCAAAGTTATCTGGCTGTGGCAGTTGTTCTGCTGCTTAGCGAAGTGCTGCCTTATTCTTTTGATCCTCTCCCGTGGCGACCTGGTCAGGTACGGCAACTTGCGTGGGACGAACCCGCATCAGCCGCATGGCGTTGAGGATGACAATGAGCACCGAACCTTCGTGGACGAGCATTCCCAGCGACATGCTCACCCCGCCGGCAAAGACTCCGGCGAGCAATATCAGCACCGTGCCCAAGGCAATGGTGATGTTCTGTCGCATGATCCGTACTGTGCGTTGGGCCAGCCAGATTGCTTCCGGAAGTTTCAGCAGCCGGTCTCCCATGAGCGCGATATCCGCAGTTTGCACTGCGACCGCCGAACCGGCAGCACCCATGGCCACACCGATGTCCGCGGTGGCCAAGGCCGGCGCATCATTGACCCCGTCACCGACCATGGCCACAACGTGACCTTCGCTCTGCATTTGTGCGACGGCGGCGAGTTTGTCTTCCGGGAATAAGGAGGCATGGATTTCATCAATTCCCGTCGCCGCAGCGATAGCTTCTGCCACCTTGCGGGAGTCTCCGGTGAGCATCACGACCTTCTTCACCCCGATGGCGTGCAATTCGCGGATCATTGCCGGAGCCTCGGCACGAATCGTGTCGGCTACTGCAATCACTGCGATGACACGGTCTTCCAGCGCGATAATCATGGCGGTTTTTCCTGCTGCGGAGAGCTCGTCAGCAACTTCTGCCGAAGCACCCAATTCAGTAATTCCATATTGAGCCATGAGCGCGGTATTGCCCACCAGAACCTGTTGTCCTTCAACGTGGGCAACGATTCCTTTGCCAATCACCGGGGTGACATCTTCGGCTAGAGTGGTGGGAGAAACCCCTTCGTCACGGGCGGTGTCCAAAATCGGTGCAGCTAGCGGGTGCTCGGATCCTGCCTCGGCGCCGGCGGCCCAGCGAAGCACTGCTGAACGATCCATCTTCGGATCGAGCACCACGATGTCGGTGAGCACAGGGCGCCCCTCGGTGAGGGTGCCAGTCTTATCTACGGCTACCGCGGTGATCCTTGCGGCATTCTCCAGATATTCGCCACCCTTGATCAGGATTCCGTTCCGTGCCGAGCGTCCTATACCTGCCACAATGGCCACCGGGATAGAGATCACTAATGCACCTGGGCAGCCAATGACCAGCAACGTCAGTCCAAGTACCACGTCTGCAGAGGTGAGCCATGCCAGCAGGGCGAGCAGCATTACGGCCGGGGTGTACCACTTGGAAAAACGATCAATGAAGGTTTGGGTTTTAGCCTTGGCATCTTGGGCTTCTTCCACGCGGTGAATGATGCGTGCCAACGTGGTGTCAGCGCCGGTGCCGGTGGCCTTGACTTGAAGGAAGCCACCGTGAGAAATAGTTCCCGCGAACACCTGGTCTGCGGCCGACTTTTCAACCGGGATGGATTCGCCGGTGATGGTGGCTTCGTCAATCGCCCCGGTGCCGCTGATGACCAGCCCATCCACGGGGATCTTGGCACCGTTTTTGACTAGTACCGTCTCGCCCATCTTCACCTCGGTGGCAGGTACCTGAACCTGTTCACCATTGCGCAGGACGACGGCTTGATCAGGAACTACCGCGACCAGCTCGGCGAGAGCAGCGCGGGTTTTATTCATGGTTCCTGCTTCCAACGCGTGGCCTACGGAGAAAAGGAAGGTCACCGCTGCCGATTCCCAGAAGTTCCCAATCAGCACAGCGCCGAGGGCAGCGATAGAGACCAACAGATCAATACTGATGAACTTCACCTGCAGGGCCCGTACCGCGTTCACGCTAATTTTGTAGCCGGCCACGATTCCACCAGCAAGCATCAACGCGTTGGACAGGGTAAATACATGGCCCGTCTCGTGGGAGTGTTCGGTGGCTGCAAACCACCAGCGAGGCGTCAGCGTGGCGTTCCACTGCCCGGCAAACAGGTACTGAACACCGAAGGAGAGAAGAATTAGCAGACCGGAAACCACAGGAATAAACCAGTTTCCGTACCTGAATTTGCCAAGCGCTTTCACGAGCACGCCGACCTTTCTGAATTATCGACAGGAGATTAGAAGGCCGAGACCGCGGACTTATATCCGGCCTTGTCCACAGCGGCAATGAGTTGCTCAACGGAGGTTTGGGCTGGGTCGTGGTCTACCTCAACGCGGCCCGAGGCGAAGTGCACCTGAACTTTTTCAACGCCTTCTAGTCGGCCAACCTGTTTCTCGATTTTGGATACGCATGAGGGGCAGGAGAAACCTTCGGCACGGAGCAGGGTGTGGGTGCTTGCAGTCGTGTTGGACATGGTGGAACCTTTCGCTCAAAAAAGAGAAGGAGCAATAGTTGGAGGGGATTCCAACCATTGCTCCCGAGCGTATCTATGTGCTGAAATATTGTCCTTGACGTGGATCAAGTGCCTGATTCGCGGAAGTTCTTGCTGGCAAGGCGCCAACTGCCCATGCGGTTGTGCGTTAGATCGAGCGTGAAGCGAAATGTGCCGAAAGCTGTTGTCGATTACGCGTACCGGTTTTGCGGAAGAGTCGGGTCAGCCGCGCTTCCACGGCACTGACCGTAATGAACAATTCTTCGGCGATGTCCTTATTAGTCATCCCTTTTCGAACCATGGCGACCACCTGGGCTTCGTCGGTGGACAGCATTTGGAAATACGTGTCCTCCGAGGTGCTGGCGGTGACGTTTGAGAGCTGGGAATCGACGCGTTGCGCCCAGCCTAAGGCGCCAATGTTCCGGTAGATGGTGCGCGCAATGACAAGCTGTTCGATGCTCTGTTCTTGCCGCCCAGCAGTTCCCAATCGGTTGCCAAAGCAGTGGTGGATTCTTGCGAGCTCAAGTTGGCCATCGGCAGGTTGCCACATATCGAGGAGTGCTTGGAAACGAGCGAGAGAAATATCGCCGGACAATGCGATTGCCTGAGCGCGAAGTATCAACATCTTTGCATGCCGGCCCGTTATCCTGGCCATCAACGATTGAGTAACCCTGAATTCATTGGCTGCTTCCTGGGCATGATGCGCGCAGGACAAGGCCTCGATGAGATTCACACAGGTTTCTACATAATGGATACTGACGATCTCGCCATATTCCAGTTGCGCCTGCTGAAAGTACGTGATTGCTTCATCAAACCGGGCGCTCAACAGCGCTTGCAGACCTTGAAGCTCGGTGACGAGTGTCGCGTAAATTGAGGGCGGCTGATCTATGGCGAACGGACGCAAGGCATCCAGGACGGGGCCGGCCTGATCGGGACGGTCCTTCATAATCCAATACCAAGCGTTGATAATGCTTGGTAGCGGACGCATCAAGTCCACACTGGACGAAGAGTTCCAGCGTTCTACCGCTCGTAATGCCCGCGGTACATCATGGGCAGTGATAGCAAATTGGGCTTCGTAGAGCAGCCCTAAGGATTGGTAGACGATCTCGGTACTGGTCCCGTTCAGCAGCGGCAGAAGTGCAGTGCGCGCCTGTTCGTGGTAACCGAGCGTCGAGAGCGCAGAGGCGACAGTCAGGAATGTAATGCCATTAACGTCGGCTGCTTTTTGCTGGATCACCGACTGATAGAGGGACATCACCGACGCTTGATTTCCGGTATACGAGTCATGGAGTACTTGGGCGTGTTGGAAGCGTGGACTGGGTGCAGATTTAGCTTCGGAAAATAATCTCCGGGCACGCTGCAAATCTGCGTGGGCTTCCTCAAGCTTTCCATCGAGGCACAGGGCAAGGGCGCTCATGCTCAGTAGATTTGCGCTGAGTGCGAGGCTATTGACGTGATGCTCTTCCACCGCACTACGGATACTTGCAGTTGGGGTATTTGAGCCTTCTAGGACGCGGAGTTCTACCTCATTGTTTAGCAGCATGAGTTTCTCGTCAGGGGCCAGATTGAAGCCATCGAGATATTTGATGTAGCGCCAGGCGATACCTAAATGTCCACTGCGGATGAGTTGCTGAACGAATAGCAGCAGTTCGGGAGCCGGATGCTCACTATCGAGGCGAGTCAGAGCCCATTCAGCTACTTCAATGGCTGCATGGATCAAGCCGGCTTCAACCAGGCGGACGGCACCACGGATTAGCTGGCGTGAGGGTATCTGCGAATCGTCAGCCCGGCTTTGATGAAATAGCCTGAGCTCTATGGAGTTTGCGGCTTCGGCGAGGAGCTGATGCATGTGGCGGCGTTGCATGGAGCCGATACCCCAAAACAAATGGCTGCGCATGAGGGCATTGGGAAGAGTGAGTAATTCTTGGCTGAATCTCACGACACCGGCGTTAACCAGTTCGCTGAGGTCATGCTCCGTCACATCAGGAATTTCCAAGGCCACGGCGTATGGCAGTACCGGACCAATCGCGATGTATTTCAGTGCCGTAATCTGCGGTGCGGAAAAGCGCACTTCCAGAGCGCGCAGTGTGGAAGAGGACTCTAGCCGTGCATGGTACGGAAGCGTCAGCGGTTCCTGATTCGACTTTTGTGCCTCGGACAAGGAACGCACATGCTCAAGCAACGTCCCTGGGTTTCCACGAGCAAAACAAACGAGAATTTCGGCGACGGAGTCCTGCAGCTCAAAGACACTTTCGTCTATGGCGATCTGTTTCAGGGTCAGTGAATCCATCATCTCCAACGAAAAGCGTTGGAAGACGTCGAATGGCTCAGGTACCGTCGCCGAATTAATTGTGGCAATGAAACTTACGCGGTTGCCTTGCAACCGGCTTGCAAGGAATCCTAAGATCCGTTGGCTGTCGGGATCCATGAAATCTAAATCGTCAATGAGGAATACCGTGTCTGGTTCAATTTTTTCGGTGAGTTCTTGAAGCAGAGCTATGGCGATTCGATAACGGTCGACCTCAGAATTCGTGGAATCAGGGATGAGTCCGGAGATCTCTGGTGAAAGCTTCAGCGGTATAGCCGAAATAAAAGACAATAATCCTGACAACGGCCAAGTCGAATCATGTTTGTTAGAACGGATGAGCCGGTGGGGTTGCCCGTCGAGCCGCTGACCAATTTGTTCGAGTACCCAGGATTTTCCCAAGCCGGACCCGCCCGATACGATGGCAACTCTGTCACGGTATCCTTGCGTGAATTTTCCGAGCTTATCGACAAGCATTTGCCTATTACGCATGGGATGTTCCCGGCCAAGACTGATAGAGCCCGGTGGCAGAATGCGGATGTATGAACAACACGTCGAGTACTCCCCAAAGCACATAAATCAGGTCCAGAACTGATGAACCTGTGCAAGTGCAGGTAACGCCCCCAGCGATACCTGGCCGAACATTATTATGTTCAACTAATCCAACAATACGATGAAATTGGGAATAGGTAAAAAGTATCACGCAGTGTTTCAGGAACTAATTGTAGATGCGTTTAGCATCTTGGATGTATTGCCGCCTAAAAATAAACTTGGCATATTTTCTTCTGTCCGGTGGGTGCTGAAGAGTTAGTGCCGAGCGCACTGCAACTGTGCTCTAAGCATGGAGAATATTTCTTGGAACTAGGCAGAGAAAGACTTAAACCCACCGTGGCGACGTTGTTTGCCGATGCTCTTCGTGTTCGCACATCGAGTTCAGCTGGAGAAGACCAGCGCGCAGCCTGGATTTGCCCCAGCATTGGGGCTGTTCGGTCACCGCCAAACGGCGCGTGCACGCACGATATTACTTCAAGAGCTATCTCAGAGTATGCGTTTAACGTGGGGTTAACCCCACATTTCTTTCATCGTTCTGGGGTTTTCTATATTCGCCACCGAATGCACTAGCCAACTTGGCATGCTCGAGTTCAAGCTTGTTTCAGGACGGACCGACAGTTTGCTGGGCAAGTGTCAACTTACTGTGCACTTTTGGGGGAGTACAGAGGAAACGTTGCGCTGGCCCTGCGCCTGTTCGAACGAAAGCGGGAGCACCGTAGTATTCTGAACGGTATATTGGAGACTTCTTGGGGGAAGCATCATGACCGTACAAAATATTCACGGAAAACTCGGCCCGTCAGATGTTGTCGATACCGGAGACTCGCCGCAAAAATTCATAGGCGAGAATCCGCGTATTGACAACAAATTTGAATACGACATCGCAGTGATCGGTTTGGGTACGGTCGGACTGCGGACACTTCACAAACACTGCATCTCCAAAGCCAGGATGCTCGGTTTTGATGTCTCTGAGTCCCGACTCGCTGAGCTTTCCCGTGGCTCCATGAGCTTGTCGTTGCTCGAAAACAAGAGGATCGCCCACGCGATTGATTCGCAGCTGTTGACGCTGACTGCCGATCCGGCAGAACTTGCTAAAGCTGCAGTGCTGATCATCTGCGTACCCACACCAGTCCCTGAAACCAAGGTCCCAGATTATTCGCCTCTGCGCGATGCCTGCGGCCTCGTGGTGGACGCAGCGTCACCTGGTCAGCTCATTGTGCAGACCATGACAACCTATCCCGGCGCTACGCGCGAACTGATTGTGGAACCGTTGCGGGAACGATCCTTAGTGCCAGGCATTGATATACACGTGGTATTCAGTCCGGAACCGGCTAGCGCCGAAACCTCCCAGCAGAAAAATATTCATGCCCCTCGACTAATCGGTGGTTACACCACCTCCTGCCGTGAAACGGCAGTGGAATTTTTCGGACGTGGAGCATTCAAATTTCAGCGTACTTATGGTCTGGAAGCCGCGGAGATGACCAAACTCTTCGAAACCGCTTACCACGCGGTAAATACGGCGCTGACTAACGAATTCGCGCAAGCTTGCACGGCGCTCGATCTTCCATTCGAAGAGGTCCTCCAGTCGGCCAATCTAAATCCCGAGGCTGTTACGGGACCATTTGCTGGCGCTGGTGCCGGTGGTTACGAGTTAAGCATGGACCCGCATCATTGGCTCAATCAATCACAGGCTCTTGATTTACAGCTTCCGGTACTGGAAGCGGCTGTGGAGTCCAACAAACAACGCCCTGCCGTGGTGGTGCAACGTTGTGTGCGTGTGCTCGCAGATTTGGGAAAAGAGCTGTCCAATTCCAAGGTGCTGGTCATTGGTTTGTCCCATCAACCGGACACCGCGGATCTAGTTGGTTCTCCGGCGCTGCAGGTTATGGATTTGCTGCTCAAATCCGGGGCCGACGTTGGATTCCACGATCACCACTTTGCCGGACCCATAACTTTAGGGGACGTCCATGTTCAGGGATACCCAAATCCGCGTGGCTTCCGTGCAGATCTGATCTTCCTCAACATCGCGCACAGCTACGCGGACCTGTCTTGGATCAGCGATGCCGACACGGTGATTGATGGGACCTATAGAGCCACCGGAATCCTGAACCGGGTGCCGCTGTAAGCATCTAGATGATTTTCTGCAGCGCTGGTTCCACTTTTTCTGCACTGCATCTCAGCGCAGATTGATCCGCCGGCGTCGGTCGTTTTTCCCGCGCAGATCGCGGTTCAGCCTGCGATCGCCTTGGTACAAAATCGTTTCCCAATCCGTTGTTTCCGGAGTCGCTGTGGGGTAGGACGCAGCCGGAACAGGAGTCTTCTTGGGACTCACGAAAAGCCAGGACACCACGCCGAAAAACATATCCGAGATTGAATTCTTAATGCCGATATAAGCTCGGATGGCGTACGCCGCAAGAGTGGCATTCAACGCGGCAAACACCGCGTTGCCCCAATTTTCATGGAGGACATCGCGGTAGAGCGTGAACAAGGAGAACAACACGATCAGGTACGGAACTAAAACGTGCAAGGCAGGAGCAGCCGTCCGGTTGCGTACCTTGGGGGTTCTGGCGAACGGGATCTTTTCGCCGGTGAAAGCCTGCTGAATGGACTTGAGCACCCCGGCCATATTAACCGGCAGAAGGACGAGATTAAATCCGTAGATGCGGAAAATATCGCTGAAGCGGTGCCCGGAGTCGCGCAGGTCCCAGCCCATGCATAAGAAATACGGAAGTGCGGCGGCAAAAATCAGGGGACTGAGCAGGCGGCTGTCATAGGGGTAGGCAAGCAAAAAGATCAGTCCGACGCTTGCCCAAGCGATTGAAGACATATAGTTCACGCGCAGCAGGATTTCGCGCAAACGCATGGGATTGCGCTGCAGGCGCCGCTCGTGCGCCTGTTTCCAAAGTTTCGGCATGATCAGCAACCCGCCGTTGGCCCAACGCCGGCGCTGCACTACCAAAGAGCCGAAGTCCGGGGGCGTGGCGGAGTAGCTCAGCCGCTCGGGATAGTTGGACAGCCCCCAGCCATGGGTGCCTAGGTCGATACTCGATTCGGTATCTTCGATGACCGTGCGGTCCTGGATATAGGTGTGGATCTCATATCCGCCCACCGTATTAACCTGGACGATATCCTGCAACGCTTCCTTGCGGATGACAGCATTGGCTCCAACCCAGAACGTCGCATTGTAGTGTGTTTTGCCCTGGTGCAGGATGTGCTGAATATCGGTGGTTGCCCCGGCGATGCGTTCGATACGAGTCGGAGCTCCGCGGAACGACGAGTACGGAGTCTGGGTGACGGCGATGCGCGAGTTTTCCTCGGACTCAAGAAAATACACCAGGCGCAGGCAATAGTCGCGCAGAAGTATCGAGTCTGCATCAAGGGTCAGCAGGTAGGTGCTGTCCGGGATGTTGATGAGCCCCTCGGCGGCCGCGCGCCGTCCCTGTGGCAGGTATTCACGCAACACCAAGGCATCGCCGCGTTGCTCGGAAAGCCAGGTCTTGCCCATCAGCGAAATATAAGAGTTGAGATTCATCGCCTTGTTGGCCTCTTGAGAGAGGCTTGCAAAACGCTTTCGTTCGAAGTAATCGAGTTTGACATCAAATATCCTTACCAGCCGCAGGTGCAATTCCTCCATGCGGGTCCGGTCCGGTGCGCTGTGCTGGGCTTCGGCCGATTTCAGTGCCAAGAGCGTCAGGCGCAATTCTCGCGCCAATCCCATGAGGACCGAATCGACGAAGAATTCTTCCACATGGTCGTTGACTGTTTCCTGTTCGGCCATGGTCTCCAGCCATTGGGCAGACCACAGGTACGAGCCAGCTAAGTCAGCCAGCAGCTGCGCATCGGCACAATTGCCTGCCTGGCGGAATTTGTCCAGGGCCGCGCGGGTATGCTTCAAAGGTGATTGCAGGGCTTGCTCGATATCACCGGTCAGCGCACGGGTTTCGGCCAGCTTCTCAGCCACCTCCGGTTCGCTGGGAAACGGGTTGTCGTCGATCAGCAACACCACCCGAAGCTGCGGGAACTCCTGCAGAGCGGCGGACCACAATGTTGCCCGCACCACCGAGGGCTCCTCCGCGTAGCTGGGCACCAGCACCGTAATGCCTTCCTGGTGGTTGCTGAAATGCCCGTCCAGTTCGCCGCGCGGTACCCGCACATGGGCTGCAAAGCGGTTCATTGCTCCCTGGCGTGCTGTCAGATACATGAGGGCTGAAAAAGTCAGCAGCGTGACTACCAGCAGGTAGAGGACCGCCTCGAACTGGAAGCGGAAGCCGACCCCCGGATTATTCGCAAGCTGCCGCAAAATGGTGCTGACCACATAGGAGAACCAAGCGGCAATGGTGGTCACAATTGCTACGCGGCCCCACGCCAGTTTGCGCCGAGACGGAGCCGGATGCACTATCGACAGCGGCTCGGAGCGTTTTTCCGAACCCCACTGGCGCCGTCTGCTAGATCCTGGCTGCTCGGTACCAATTTTTGCCGCGCTCATGCGGGATCCCTTCGCGAGAATCAAATTCGAAGCTGAGCACAAAGACTGCGACTGTTCACATGCCGGCATAATTCCCTGAGGCGTGCCGCCGGCGGAGCTTCGTCCCAAGGCCTATATGGTGCGCAATTAGCCTAATCCTAGCCTACGAGGCTACGATAATTTCGCGGGTGCGAACTTTTCCATCCGGCGATGGGATACTTCCTTGCTGGTCGCTTATGCTTCAAATCCTGCGTCCCTTTCCGTTGATATTCATCATTGCTCCTTTAAAGGGGAACCCATGGCTCTAGAGTTTCAAGGTCGGCGTTTGTCGCCGGTACGACTGCTGATTCTGGTAGTTTGTCTTTTTGCTCTGGTTGCCACCGGACTGATGTTCTGGCAGCGGGCACAGGACAGTGCCCAAGCGGCGAATACCAATCAGTGGTTTGGGTCCTATGTCGATGCCACCTCGACTCCCTTTCACGATATCGGCGCGGAAGTTGTGCCGGGGCAACGGGTAGTTCTCGGTTTTGCCGTTGCGGATCCGGACGATGGCTGTGCCCCCTCGTGGGGCGGTTATTATTCCCTGGATGAGGCAGCCGAGACCTTTGATCTGGACCGACGAGTTGCCCGGGTCAATGGCAACGGTGGGCAGATCGTCATATCCACTGGCGGGTTGCTGAACTCTGAGCTGGCCACGGCTTGCGAGGATCCGCAAGCAGTCGCCGCTGGCTATTCCCAGATCTTGGATAGGTATCAAGCGACAACCCTGGATCTTGATATCGAGGGTGACGACTTGAGCGATGCCGCCGCCGGTGAGCGCAGGACCAAGGCACTGGTGCAACTGCAGCGAGACAGCGATGTCCAGCTGTGGCTGACCCTGCCGTCGGCAACCTACGGTCTGGCCCCGGAAGGAGTCGCAGAGGTAAATAGGCTGCTTACCGCAGGCGTTGAGCTCACGGGTCTGAATCTGATGACCATGAACTTCGGCGACACCAGAGACGCGGGCCAGTCGATGGGTGCAGCCTCCATCGAGGCCGCCACGAACGCCCGGAAGCAACTGGACGACGCCTACCGCGCCCATGGCCAGAACTTGGGGGAGCATTCATTGTGGCGCAAAATCGGTGTGACTCCGATGATTGGGCAGAATGACTTACTCGGTGAGGTTTTCACCCTGCAGGACGCCCAAGAACTCAACACATTTGTGCTGGACAAGGGTATCGGGCGCGTCTCATTCTGGTCCGCGAATCGTGATGTTGGATGCGGTGAGAATTTTCCCGACCTGACTCGGGTCTCCAACAACTGCAGCGGCGTCCTCCAAGAAGGCGGACAATTCGCTTCAGTCCTCTCCGCCGGTCTAGGCCAGCTGCCGATGGAGGAAGACGACACGCCACTTTCTGGCGCCGTCGAGGCGCCAGTGGAGACCGCCATTGCCGATGATCCAGCCACCAGCCCCTACCCGATCTGGAACAGCGACTTCGCCTACGTCAAAGGCGATCGGTCAGTCTGGCGCAAAAACGTCTACGAAGCGAAGTGGTGGAACGAGAATACTGCACCGGACGCGCCGGCAGCAGACGGGCAGCCGTCGCCGTGGATCCTGGTTGGCCCGGTGCTTCCGGGAGATAAGCCTGTTGCGGTCCTTCAAGCACCAGTGGACCTCTACCCTGAGTGGAACCCAAAGAGCGTCTACACCAAGAATGACCGGGTGCTCTTCGAAGGCAGGGTGGTTCAAGCCAAATGGTGGAATACCGCGCAATCGCCGCAGGCGGTGCTCCAAGGCGCCGATGATTCGGCGTGGACGGTCCTGGACAATGCTGAGGTTAAGAAACTCATTGACGCGGCAAAGCCGCCAAAACCTTAGGGCAGAGGCTCGCGGTCTGCGTCCGTGCATGCAGATGCTTTGCGGCTAACCGGGCTTAAGCTGCAGGGTCGAAGCCGTCGGAGAGGTAGGCCAGCGCTTCGTCGAGGCTTGACACGTATTTGGCGATGTCCGTGTTGCACATGTCTGCCAGCATGAACCCGGCAAGGACCCGGTCTACGCGGCTTTGTCCCAGCAGAGCCAACCGTGTAGTGGTCTTGGATTTGTTCAGCCGTGGCGCCACCTCGGGGCATACGTCAACCAGTCCGCTCATGTGAATAAGGGCGCGGATGCCGCCTTCGGGTTCGTCATGGAGCAGATACGTGGTGATTTCATGCAGCAGCTTGGGGTCAAGTGTGGTTCCCGGGGGAAAGCTGATTTCCCGGATGTTCGATTGGAGAACGCGCACGGTCCATTGCGCCTGTGCATCGGACTGCGGCTGCGCTTCCATCGGTTGAATGATCATCGTTCCCCACATGTGATCTCTTTACTGCACCTGCGCCTGGATTCAACTGAACCGTGAGGCGAAAGTCACTAATATTTCCCGTGCCAGTCTATCCCAAAGTTTGACTAATTTTTACCCTGCCATGGTAGGGGCGTACCCGCCAGGCATACCGTAGAAATATCCTTGGAAATACGTTGCTCCCAAGCCCTTCAAGGCTTCTTCCTGGGCGGCAGTTTCAACACCCTCCACGATGCAGTCGAGCTCGCAGGCGGTTGCAAGATCAAAAATCGAACGCAGGATCGCGCGTTGCCGCGCGCTGGTTTCCACCTCGGTGTTCAGCGAACGGTCGATTTTCACGCCGGCCACAGGAAGCTTGCTCAGATAGCCGAAGGAAGAATAGCCAGCGCCGAAATCGTCAATGTACACCTTCACGCCCATGTTTTTCAGGCCCTTGAGCGTGTACAGCTCCAACTTGCCATCGGAAATATAGCGCTCCTCGGTGACCTCGATGACCATGCAGCTGGCAGGGATCTGATACCGGCGCAGCAGCTCCTGGACGATATCTGGAAATGATAGATCGCTGAGTTCCGCGGGGGTCACGTTCACCTGCACCCGGAAGTCCTCAGGCACCGCACCATGTGCTCGCCACGAGGAAAGATCAGACAACGTCGCAGCAAGTATTCGTGCGGTCAGCTTGTCCGAGATACCGGCGGCTGCCGCCAGCGGCAGGAACTCGATGGGAGCCAGCACCCCGAGCTGCGGGTGCGCCCATCGGGCCAATGCCTCCACCCCCACATGCGCCCCGGTGGCAGCGCAGACGATTGGCTGGTACACCGGGAAAATTTCCTTGTAGGTCAGGGCATTTCTTAAGGCTGCACTGAGGCTCGCCTTCTGATGCCGCTCATAGAGCATGTACTGCTCAAACTGCATGACCTTCTGGGTGGCGTGCCGCTTGGCGACGTACATTGCGGTATCCGCCTGCTCGATCAATTGCTCGGAATTCTGCACGGGCTTGCTGCTGGCGAAGCCGATGCTTCCGCCGGGGGTAATTACCGACGTGCCCAGATCCATGGTTTCCTGCAGCACATTGCTGATCCGCTGCCCCATGGCCTGCGCGGTGACTAGATCTGCGTGCGCCAGAACGGCGAACTCGTCACCGCCAAGCCGAGCCACAAAATCCCCGGGCCGGATATTGGCTTCCAGCCTCCGCGCGACCTCCCGGAGTACTGTGTCGCCGGCGTTATGCCCGTGGGTGTCATTGATGTGCTTGAAGGAATCAAGATCCAGCAGGAACAGCACCGCCGCTGGTTCGCCGCGCTGCAGCGATTCACGGTGGGCATCCAGCGCGCGGATGAGCGCCGCGCGGTTTGCCAGTCCGGTCAGTTCATCGCTGTAGGCCATGAGCTCCAGTGAGCGGCGGGCGCTTTCCAGCAAAGCCGTGCGCTGTTCAACACGCTGCTCCAACGCGTCATAGGTCGCTCCCAGGCGGGCTGCCATGGCTTTGATGCCCACGGTGATGGCATCCACGTCGTCGCGCAGCGGGCTGGGGGATAACGAGACAGAGAAGTCGCCGCTGGAGATGCTCACAATCGCGTCGACGATTTCCTCGATGCGCGGATCAGAATTCTCTCTCACTTGCTTGCTCCTTGCTCGCCGGTGCTCTGGTCTGTCCACGAGGCCACGTAGCGCATCTTCTGGGCAGCCAGCGCGTCGCGCCCCAGAGTAGTCAGCAGCTCGGCCCACCACTGGTAGAGCGGCACCAGATGTTCCCCGGAGCCGGCGTACTGTGCGGCAAAATCTTCGAGCAGCTTCAGGCCCGCCTCGGGATTTCCGCTCAGCGCGGCGAGACGCGACTGGGTCAAGCACAATCCCATCCGGTCCAGATCCCCGGCGTCGATCAGCTCGAACGCTGTTTCGGCGCGCTGCAGGCAGTCGCGCGTGGCCTGGTCGAGCAGTGATGCCTGCAGCCTCAGCTCGGTGGACGCACGGTTGAACCGTGCCCACAGCAGCATGTCCTTGGCCGGAGTGAGCAGCGCCGCCGCCCGGTCATGGTAGTGCAGTCCAAGCTGGGGCTGGTCGACCAGGAAAGCCAGATTGCCCAGGGTCCAATAGGCTTTGCCCTGTTCGTGGGGATCGGCAACCAGGTGCAGGCAGTCATCGAGCAGGCTGTGCAGCGCCCATGCGTCCTGGAAATTCCCGGATTCCACCAGAGCCGCAATGAGCACCTGGTAGACCTGAACGCGCAGCGGAGAATCTGCAGGAAAATCGATGCTGCCTTCCCGCGCTTGATGGGCCAGGCCCAAGGCAGGTTCCACCTGGCCCAGGCAGCGTTTAGCGGTGGATGCCTTGCACAGTGCGGCAACCTGCAAATCCGGGCGTTCAAGCAGCGCTGCGCTGTGCAGCAATTGTACGGCCACAGAATCCATGAACTCGTAATCATCGGCTTGATGGGCGGCCGAACAGATGGCGTCCTGGACCAGCCAGGCGGTCTCTGGATCGGTTTCCGGGCAAAGCTGTGGGAGCAGCTGCCTGCCCAGCACGCATGCCGCTTCGTATTCTTCAGCCTGCACCGTGTGCAGCAGTTTCGAGACGGACATTTGCACGGAGGCGACTGGGGGTATGTGATCCACTGAATCAGTATCGCACTATCAACCGAGCACTTGTTGCCCGTGTCGTTTGTCACTAGGATGAACTCCGGCACTTCGCACTTCTCGCTAAGTGCCGTGGCTAGCAGCCGCTACTTCACCAGCGAAGGATCGCACCCGCAATGAAGAAAATTAAGCAGATCGCAGTTTTGACCGCCGCGGCTCTGGCCTTGGTGGTTGGCGTGGCCGCCAACACCGCGGCGCCGGCCGACACCGATGCCGGTGGACTGTGGCCATATAAGGCATCCGTATCGCAGCCAGCTGGCGGCTTGTGGCCTTACTAGGCCCACAGGCCCGCTGCCGCTGAAATGCCAGCGGCGGCCGGCCACGGCCTAGAGCAAAAAACTTCGGCGGGGCCCGCATGCTATGCGCGACCCCGCCGAAGTTCAGGGATATTGCCGGTGTCTTAAACGAAGCTTTCGGTACCCTCGATGGTATTCATGAAGTGATCCATGAAATCAGCGAAATCTCGCGCATCAATTTGTTGATCAATAACCGCGCCAACGCTGACCGCATCATCAATATGCACGTCAATGCTCGGGGTCCCGGGGATAGCAAATCGGAAGACGCGTCCGGTGGAGGTGGCAACTTCGTAACCGCCGTCGCTGAGCAATGCAAGCTGATTCACGTTGGTGTTGTTGATGGTGATGGCCGCTTCTGATGCGGAAAGATCGGTTGAGGAAACCGGTGCGAGGACTAGTTCCGCTGGCTGACGTCGATATCCGATGACCTTCAAGCCCCCCGAACCGGCGATGCCGGTACCTGCCACCAAGTTATAGCTGGCGAAGTTCGGGATCTGCGAGTCAAAGGCCTCATGGAGGAGGCGCTTGACGTGGTCGGTAGGATTTTCGTCTGGGCGTGGGTCCATAAGTTCCACTCTACCGACTTTGATGGACAAATTGATCAGTCTCCTCGCATAGCGAAATATGTCATTGTCGCGTCATGGGTTGTCCAATTGGTCATATTGACTACTAGAATCTCAAATATGAGCCAGGATACAGCCCCAGATATCAAACCACGTTCACGTGTGGTCACCGATGGTATCCACGCTGCCCCAGCACGCGGCATGTTGCGTGCGGTCGGCATGGGAGACGATGACTTCGCTAAACCGCAAATCGGCATTGCCAGTTCGTGGAATGAAATTACCCCGTGCAACCTTTCGCTGAACCGCTTGGCGCAAGGCGCCAAAGAAGGTGTTCACGCTGGGGGAGGGTTCCCCATGCAGTTCGGCACCATCTCGGTCTCCGATGGTATTTCCATGGGCCATGAGGGAATGCACTTCTCGCTGGTTTCCCGCGAGGTCATTGCCGACTCGGTGGAAACCGTCATGATGGCCGAGCGCCTCGACGGTTCGGTCCTGCTAGCCGGCTGCGACAAGTCGCTGCCAGGCATGCTGATGGCCGCTGCCCGGCTCAATCTTTCCTCGGTATTCCTTTACGCCGGTTCCATCATGCCCGGTTGGGTCAAGCTGGAGGACGGCACCGAAAAAGATGTCACCCTGATTGATGCCTTCGAGGCCGTGGGCGCGTGCGCCGCCGGCAAGATGAGCGAAGAAGACTTAGGCCGCATTGAACGTGCCATCTGCCCGGGCGAAGGCGCCTGCGGCGGCATGTACACCGCCAACACCATGGCATCCATTGGCGAGGCACTGGGCATGTCCCTGCCTGGCTCTGCTGCCCCGCCATCACCGGACCGCCGCCGCGACATGTTCGCGCACAAGTCCGGCGAGGCCGTCGTTGAGATGCTTCGCAAGGGCATCCGTGCCCGCGACATCATGACTAAAAAAGCTTTTGAAAACGCCATTGCCGTGATGATGGCCTTTGGCGGTTCCACCAATGCGGTGCTCCACCTGCTGGCCATTGCCCGCGAAGCCGAAGTTGAACTGAGTTTGTCAGACTTCAACCGCATTGGCGACAAGGTTCCGCACCTAGCGGACCTGAAGCCATTTGGCCGCTACGTGATGAATGACCTGGACCGCATCGGTGGAGTTCCGGTGGTCATGAAGGCGCTGCTGGATGCCGGACTGCTGCATGGGGACTGCATGACCGTCACCGGCAAGACAATGGCAGAAAACTTGGCGCATATCGCTCCACCAGATCCAGATGGCAAGATCCTCCGCGCAGTGAACAATCCGATCCACAAGACCGGCGGGGTCACCGTGCTGCATGGCTCGCTGGCACCGGAAGGTGCTGTGGTGAAGTCCGCAGGCTTTGATGCCGACGTTTTCGAGGGTACCGCCCGCGTGTTCGAACGCGAACAGGGTGCGCTGGCGGCCTTGGACGCTGGCGAAATCCAGGCCGGGGACGTCGTGGTCATCCGCTACGAAGGACCTAAGGGTGGTCCAGGCATGCGTGAAATGCTTGCCATTACCGGTGCCATCAAGGGCGCGGGACTGGGCAAGGATGTGCTGCTGCTGACCGATGGCCGTTTCTCCGGGGGAACCACCGGTTTGTGCATTGGACACGTCGCTCCGGAAGCCGTTGACGGGGGACCAATCGCCTTCGTCAAGGACGGGGATAAGATCCGCGTGGATATCGACGCGCGAAGCTTTGACCTGCTGGTTGATCCGGCCGAGCTGGAAGCTCGCAAGGTCGGCTGGGAACCACTGCCGGCTAAGTTCTCCACCGGTGTGCTCGGCAAGTACGTCAAACTGGTCAACTCGGCGTCAACCGGCGCCTACTGCGGCTAAGAAGATTTTGTAAAAGTCATTGGTTGGACGCCAACGCGTCCAACCAATGGACATCCATCTCATATAATGAGATGACAGGGGTCTCCAGTTGCTCTTTCCCTCCGGGTGGAGAAAACTAGAGATATGCAAACAACCACCGAGGTTCTACTAGTTATCAGGCGCGAAGCCTGAAACGTTGTCCACCAGGACAGAACGTCGGTAACGCGCCAGCCCCCTTTCGTCAACAGTGACGGCCGCGGGGCGTTTTTTATGCGCTAACGAAGAGATAGAAAAGGAAAGGGTCCCGATGAGCAACTCAACACCAGCCAATCCGGCCTCGGTTGCGAAATCAATCAATCGATCAAAGGATGCCGCCACCGCTGTCTCTTCCGTCGTGGAAGCTTCGAACCCGGTACAGGGTCCGAATAATATCGTCGCTCCCACAAAGATGACGGGGTCACAAGCCATCGTCCGCTCGTTGGAAGAACTAGGCGTCAAGGACGTCTTCGGATTACCAGGTGGGGCCATCCTTCCTACCTATGATCCACTAATGGATTCGACCAAAATTAATCACATTTTGGTCCGCCATGAACAGGGTGCAGGCCACGCCGCACAGGGTTACGCCATGGTTTCCGGTGAAGTGGGCGTTTGTATCGCCACCTCCGGTCCAGGCGCCACCAACCTCGTCACCGCGCTAGCAGATGCCAACATGGATTCGGTTCCCATGGTGGCAATTACCGGCCAGGTACACAGCGCATTTATTGGCTCGGACGCGTTCCAGGAAGCGGACATTGTTGGCATCACAATGCCAATTACCAAGCACGCTTTTCTGGTGACAAATCCAGAAGAAATTCCACGAGTTATGGCAAGTGCCTTCTACCTCGCGCAGACCGGACGCCCCGGTCCGGTGCTGGTAGATATCACCAAGGATGCCCAGCAGGGGGACATGACGTTCTCCTGGCCACCAAAGGTGGACATCCCCGGTTACCGTGTGGTGACCAAGGGGCATAACAAGCAGCTGCGTGAAGCGGCCAAGCTGATCGCCAGCGCCAACCGTCCGGTGCTCTACGTGGGCGGTGGCGTCATCAAGGCCAACGCGCATGAGGAGCTGAAGGCTTTTGCCGAGTTCATCAACGCCCCGGTGGTCACTACCCTGACCGCACGCGGCGCGTTCCCGGACAGCCACGAGCAGCACGTCGGCATGCCTGGCATGCACGGCGCGGTCTCCGCGGTCACTGCCTTGCAGCAATCAGACCTGCTGATCACTCTGGGCGCACGTTTTGATGACCGCGTCACCGGTGTGCTTCCATCCTTCGCCCCTAACGCGAAGGTGATCCACGCTGATATCGACCCGGCCGAAATTTCAAAGAACCGCACCGCTGATGTGCCTATCGTTGGCTCGCTGGATGAAATCATCCCGCAGCTGCAAGAAGCCTGCGCGACGCGTTTTGAAACCGATAAGCCACAGGATCTCACCGGCTGGTGGGCCTTGCTCAACCGCTTGCGTGAAACCTACCCGATTGGCTACACCGAAACCCATGACGGGCTTTCGGCTCCGCAGAACGTGATTGAACGCATCGGTGCACTTTCCGGTCCCGAGGCGGTCTACGTGGCCGGCGTGGGCCAGCACCAGATGTGGGCGGCGCAGTTCGTGAAGTATGAGCGTCCGCGCTCATGGCTGAACTCCGCAGGCCTTGGCACCATGGGCTACTCGGTACCCGCAGCGATGGGTGCCAAGGTAGCTCAGCCAGACCGCGTGGTGTGGGCGATTGACGGAGACGGCTGCTTCCAGATGACCAACCAGGAGTTGGCCACCTGCGTGATCAACCAGATCCCCATCAAGGTTGCCATCATCAACAACTCCTCGCTGGGCATGGTCCGCCAGTGGCAGACGCTGTTCTACAACTCGCGCTACTCCAACACCGATTTGAACACCGGTCACGGAACCGCACGGGTACCGGACTTCGTGAAGCTGGCAGATGCCTACGGTTGCGTGGGCCTGCGCTGCGAACGCGACGAGGACATCGACGCGACCATCCAGAAGGCCTTGGAAATCAATGATCGTCCGGTAGTGATTGACTTTGTGGTCTCCGCTGATTCCATGGTGTGGCCAATGGTCCCCTCAGGAGTGAGCAATGATCAGATTCAGATTGCTAAGGGCATGACCCCAGTCTGGGAAGAGGAAGACTAGAACATGGCAAAGCATACGCTGTCGGTACTTGTCGAAGACGTTCCCGGCGTACTCACCCGAGTAGCCAGCCTCTTCGCCCGCCGCGCATTCAACATCCATTCACTTGCGGTGGGTCCCACCGAAATTGAGGGAATCAGCCGCATGACCGTCGTGGTGGACGCCGAAGGCGACTCCCTGGAACAGGTCACCAAGCAGCTGAACAAGCTGATCAACGTCATCAAGATCGTGGAGTTGCTGCCGGAAACCTCGGTGCAGCGCGATCACATCATGGTCAAGGTCCGTGCAGATGCAGCAACGCGCCTGCAGGTTACCCAGGCCGCCGAGCTCTTCCGTGCCTCGGTCATCGACGTGGCCCAGGATTCGCTGGTCATCGAGGCTACCGGCAATGCCGGGAAGATCGATGCACTGCTCGCGGTCCTTGAACCATTCGGCATCCGCGAGATTGTCCAGGCCGGCACCTTGGCCGTGGGACGCGGATCCAAATCGATGAGCGACAGGGCACTGAAAACCCTTTCCGCCTAAGCACTACCAAATACACTTTTAATAACAAACTTCTTTGTCGAAGAAAACCTAAGGAGAAATCACAGTGGCTGATATGTACTACGAAGACGACGCGGATCTTTCAATCATCCAGGGCAAGAAAGTCGCAGTCATTGGCTACGGCTCCCAGGGTCACGCACACGCACTGAGCCTGCGCGACTCCGGCGTAGAGGTCATCGTTGGCCTGGCCGAGGGCTCGAAGTCCCGCGCCAAGGCAGAAGCCGAAGGCCTGAAGGTCGCCACCGTGGCAGAAGCCGCCAAGTGGGCAGACGTCATCATGATCCTGACCCCGGACCAGGTCCAGGCCCAGGTTTACGCAGAGTCGATCTCCGAGCACCTCGAAGAGGGCAACGCCCTGTTCTTCGGCCACGGCTTCAACATCCGCTTCGGCTTCATCAAGCCACCAGCAAACGTTGACGTTGCACTGGTTGCTCCGAAGGCTCCGGGTCACACCGTGCGCCGCGAATTCGAAGCAGGCCGTGGTATTCCTGACCTGATCGCCGTGGAGCAGAACTTCACCGGTGGCGCCAAGGAACTGGCACTGTCCTACGCAGCTGGCATCGGCGGCACCCGCGCCGGAGTCATCGAGACCACCTTCACCGAAGAGACCGAAACCGACCTGTTCGGTGAGCAGGCAGTTCTCTGCGGCGGCACCTCGCAGCTCGTACAGTACGGCTTCGAAGTTCTGACCGAAGCTGGCTACAAGCCAGAAATCGCTTACTTCGAGGTACTCCACGAGCTGAAGCTGATTGTTGACCTGATGTGGGAAGGTGGCATCGCCAAGCAGCGCTGGTCCATCTCCGACACCGCTGAGTACGGCGACTACGTCTCCGGCCCACGCGTGATCACCCCAGAGGTGAAGGAAAACATGAAGGCTGTACTGGCTGATATCCAGTCCGGTGCTTTTGCTACCCGCTTCATGGAAGACCAGAAGGCCGGAGCTCCAGAGTTCAAGGCATTGCGCAAGAAGGGTGAAGAGCACCCAATCGAGACCACCGGCCGCGAACTGCGCTCGCTGTTCTCCTGGATCTCTGATTCCTCCTCGGATGACTACGTAGATGGTTCCGTAGCTCGCTAAGCTACCGGTTGTCCCCGTAATTACCAGCAAATAAAATGAACTCGGCTACTTCCTTGGGAGGTAGCCGAGTTCATTTTTATCTCATGCGGCAAGTGATGCCGGATTGACGAGGAATATTAGATCTTCGACGCGCGGTAGCCGGCCTTGCGAGCATCGGCAGCGGTCTTGAAGCACTCCTCAGGCTTAGTGATGTTGTAGAAACGCTGGCCCTTTACGTGGTACTTCCACTCATTCTGGCTACCGGTACGGTTTCCTTTTACCGGGTAGCCAGCAGGACAATTCTTGGTCTTGCCGTTCATCTTCACGGACTTCTTCGTGACGGATTTCTTGACCAGCAACGTCTGCGTCTTCTTAACGGTGGAAGTCTTGCCCTTGAGCTGGTACTTGACCGAGGTGGTGACCTTGTACGTGCCAGCTGCAAGCTTGACCGACTTCTTGTTCTTGGCCACGGACTTCTTGCCCTTGGTCACGCTCAAGAGTGCAGACTTGATTTTGACGTTCTTCACCTTGGAATAGCTAGGCTGGATGGTTGCTTTCGCTGAGCCCTTGACCGTTTTGGTGCCGATCTTCTTGATGGAAACGGCCGGCGTTTTCTTGGCGGCAGAGACACTAATGGTCGGAACAGCAGTCGGCTGCGACGCAGCTGTGGCAGCGGTGACACCTGAGAAGGCGAGTGCGCCGGTTGCGATGATAGCAAGAGCGCGCTGAGCGATTTTATTCAATTTTTCCCCAATGAAATTTCGGTCCGAGTACGGGACTCCATGATCCCGAAATCTGATTCTAATATGACAAGACCCCAGAAGGTACAAGACTCGTATAAAGACGTCGTTAACTCGATAATTTCGACGAGAACGCAAAATAATTCCCCTCCCCGGCAGGGAAAGGGAATCATTTGAGAAGCGAGGCGAAGGCCTAGTGGTATGGGTCGGCGAAGCTGAAATCCAGCAGCCCGTTGAGGTAATCCCCGTAACCGCTCTTGGCGAGCGTCAACGCCCGCTGGCGCAGCTGTTCATTGTCGATAAATCCCTGGCGCCACGCGACTTCCTCTGGAACACAGATCTTCAGACCCTGCCGGGCCTCGATGGTGCGCACAAAGTTTGAGGCATCATTCAATGATTCAAAGGTTCCGGTGTCCAGCCAAGCGGTACCGCGGGCCAGAACGTTGACGTTGAGCGTTCCCTCGTCCAGGTACAAACGGTTGATGTCGGTAATTTCCAGTTCACCGCGCGCCGATGGTCTCAGCTCGCGAGCCTTGGCCACGACAGAGTTGTCATAGAAATACAAGCCCGGAACCGCATAATGGCTTTTCGGGTTTGCCGGCTTCTCCTCCAGAGAGATAGCTCGGTGATCCTCATCAAATTCCACGACGCCGTAGGCACGCGGATCTGCGACCCAATACCCGAAGATGCTGGCCCCGGGGTTGTCCACGTATTTTTGTAATTGTGTGCCAAAGCCAGGCCCATGGAAGATATTGTCACCCAGCACCAAGGCAACCGAGTCGTCACCGATATGGTCTTCACCGATCAAGAATGCTTGAGCAAGCCCGTCTGGTGATGATTGCACACGATAACTAAGCATTATTCCGAATTGAGAGCCGTCCCCAAGCAGCCCTCGAAAAAGAACCTCATCCTGTGGTGTGGTGATAATCAAGATGTCTTTGATCCCAGCGAGCATTAAAGTCGACAACGGATAGTAGATCATCGGCTTATCAAAGACCGGCACCAACTGTTTTGAAATTCCCTGTGTAATTGGGTGCAGACGCGACCCGGTTCCCCCAGCAAGTATTATTCCCCTCATGATCCAAGCCTAACTATCGGGACTAAAGAGCCGGCAGAGTAGTCATACTCGAAAATTGCTAGGTTGCTTCTGCACGTGGCTGGCCTCTGGCTAGTCTGAGAAGATGAAAAGAATCCTTGTAACTGGGGGAGCAGGATTCATTGGGGCGAACTTTGTCCACCATATGATTGAGCACTCCGACAGTGAAATCACAGTCCTAGATAAAATGACCTATGCCGCGAACCGGCAGTCGTTGTCCGGTCTTGATCCCAAACGGGTAGACCTTGTCGTGGGAGATATCTGCGACTACGTGCTGGTCAATGAGCTTGTGCCGCAGCATGACGCGGTAGTTCATTTTGCCGCAGAAACCCACAATGACAATTCCTTGCATGATCCACGTAGCTTCCTGAATTCAAATGTTGTGGGGACTTTTGAATTACTCGAAGCAGTGCGCCACCACGAGGTACGCCTGCACCACATCTCCACAGATGAAGTTTACGGGGATCTGGAGCTTGACGACCCGCAGCGCTTCACCGAGTCCACACCCTATAAGCCTTCGAGCCCTTATTCGGCGTCCAAGGCTTCTAGTGACCTGCTGGTCAAAGCGTGGGTACGTTCCTTTGGCATTGAGGCAACGCTGTCCAATTGTTCCAACAACTATGGACCGTTCCAGCACGTGGAGAAATTCATTCCGCGGCAGATCACCAACATCCTCGAGGGGCAGCGACCGAAGCTCTATGGCAACGGTGCGAACGTCCGCGATTGGATCCATGCCAGCGACCACTCGTCCGCGGTGCAGCGAATTCTTCAAGCCGGCGAAGCTGGGCGCACCTACCTGGTTGGCGCCGATGGTGAGCGCAATAACCGTGATGTCCTGGGATTGATCCTGGATCTCATGGGCCGGGAAGCTGATGATTTTGAATGGGTTGCGGACCGTGCGGGGCATGACCTGCGCTATGCCATAGATTCCTCAGTGCTACGTGAGGAATTGGGGTGGGCACCGCAGTACACCGACCTGGAGAAGGGTTTGGAACAGACCATTGCTTGGTATCGGGAGCACCGTTCGTGGTGGCAGCCGGGCAAGGCACAAACCGAGGAGCGTTATAGGACGCAACTTGCGGCCGACATTCGTGTGACGAGCTGATGAGCCAGGAAAAACAACTCAAGGTAGAGCACACCGTTATTCCCGGGTTATTAGTACTTCACCTACCGGTGCATGTTGACCAGCGCGGTTGGTTCAAAGAAAATTGGCAGCGCCAAAAGATGGTGTCGGCCGGATTGTCAGACTTCCGCCCGGTGCAGAACAACGTCTCGTTTAATGCCGACCGCGGTACCACGCGTGGTTTGCACGCGGAGCCCTGGGATAAATATGTGTCGGTGCTTTCCGGAGAGATTTTCGGCGCCTGGGTGGATCTGCGTCCCGGAGCGACCTTCGGCACCGTATTTACCGTGCGGATGGGGCCAAACCAGGCGGTGTTTGTACCTCGGGGCGTAGCCAACGCGTTCCAGACCCTGAGTAACAACACCGTGTATTCCTATCTGGTCACCGAACACTGGACCGAGGCCTCGCGCACCGAGTACAGCTACGTAAATCTTGCCGACCCGCAACTGCAGATTGACTGGCCCATCAGCTTGGATCAAGCAATCGTTTCACAGGCCGACAGGGACCATCCGCACCTCGACGAAGCTAAGCCCGTGCAGCCGAAGAAAATTGCCGTGCTAGGCGGCAATGGCCAGTTGGGTCGTGCTTTCGCGCAACTGGCCATAAATGACCCACGACTTGTGGTCTTGACACGCGAAGACGTAGATCTGCAGAGCTCCGGATTCAGCGAAGCGCTGGACCTTTCCGGTTACAGCCACGTCATCAACGCGGCAGCGATGACCGCGGTAGACCTCGCGGAAACCGGCGCAGGTCGGTCCGAAGCCTGGCAGGTCAATGCTGTGGCTGTACGCCGGCTGGCCACAGCATGCGCCGAACAGGGCGTGGCCTTGGTCCAGGTTTCCACTGATTATGTTTTTGACGGCGAAACCGACAACGCTGACGAAGATGAAATGATCTGTCCACTGGGTGTTTACGGACAGAGCAAGGCAGCCGGGGAACAAGCCGTACTGGCCCATGCCCAGAACTATGTGGTGCGGACCAGTTGGGTTATCGGCCAAGGAAACAATTTTGTACTCACCATGCGTCGTCTAGCGGACCAGGGGATTGACCCGAAAGTAGTTGAAGACCAAGTAGGGCGGCTGACCTTTGCCAGTGAACTTGCCTTAGGCATAGCTCATCTCATCGATTCGGGCAGTGCCCCGGGAATTTATCATCTACAGGGGAATGGCGAGCCCTCGAGCTGGTATCAGATTGCGCGCAGGGTCTTTGAACTCAGTGGACATGATCCGGCAAGAGTGCAGCCCACGACGACGCAAGAATATGCCGCTGGTAAGCCATTTTTGGCTCCGCGTCCAAAGTACAGCACCTTCAATATGGACAAGTTACGTGCCACTGGATTCACCGGCCGACCTGAGACAGATTTGCTCGCGGAATTCCTGGAAGTTGCACCTGAGAAGTCACAGTACGTGACCGAGTAAAAATCGAGTATGACAGCACGCCCGGTGCGATTTCCTCGTAATTTTTCTGGATTTTCAGTAACTGGAAATCCAAATAATCTGGAAAGTTCCAAGTCAAGTGGATTTGCGTGTGAATTCACAGACTGGATGCTTGGGTGCCTGTGGACCTTTTCGTTACCTAGAAACCGAGTATGTAGTACCTGTAACGCAACTTTACTGTGACAACCAGCTGATTTTCGGGCTGTTCCATCCTAGTATGGGATTCATGCGGTGGAATCTAAACATTCCAACCGTAATCTTGGGGGAACGAACCGATTGGGGCGGTTTGAATAATGGAATATTCACGTTTTTTGTCAATTAACAACGCTCAAAATGTCCAAAGGCTCTGGGGAGATGCCAAATTTCTAACGAAATCAAAGGACATTCCGGCAAATACAATTGGCAGGATCCTCAGCGATCCGCAATTGTCTGGTGCAGTGGTTTCCGGTCCAACCGGCAGTGGTCGCCGCGCACTTGTTGAGGCTGGCCTTGGCCTGCTCAGCGAGGCGCCACGACTCATTCGCTTGAATGGAAGCAATTTTGGCACGAAGGTGCCGCTTGGTGTGCTGTCGTTCCTGCTAGCGCAGTTGGACGTTGACTCACACACGACGCGCCACGAGCTGATTCACGGGCTGGGAAAGATTCTTTGCCTTGAGAATTCTGCAGCATTGGTAATGCTTGGACGACCGGAACTCATTGACGAGCAATCGAGCTCGCTGCTTGCTCAGCTCGCCGTCATGGGCAAAATCAAACTCGTAGTCATCTGTGAGCATGTGCATGATCTGCCGGGTGATCATTTTACCTTATTTCGGTCGGGAAAACTCGAACAGCTTCGTGTCAGCCGTATGGACAGTACGCAGACTCACGAGTTTTTAGAGCAGGAACTGGGTGGACAGGTCTCGCTCTATAGCTCGGCCACACTGTGCTATTTGACCAACGGTAATCGCGGATTGATGCGGAAGCTTGTCCAGAGCTGGTGCGTGAATGGTCAGTTAGTTCAGCAGCAAGGTGTGTGGGTTCTACGCTCGGCCGAACTTGGCTCAGGTCACGACATTCAGTCGATCTCCAGCTCATTAACCGCGGGAATGACTTCGGCAGAACGAGAGTTACTCACGATCCTGGCCCTTGGTGGCCCGGTAGCTTTAGACCGCGTCCACCTTTCCGGCCTGACTGGTCCACTTGACGGTCTGCTGAATCGCGGAGCGGTCAAGTATCTGCATGAATCTACCAACAGCGTGGGGATAGCAACGCCATTGCTCGGGTTGCTGATGCGGTCCGAAACCGGTGGGGAGCTAAAAGCAAGTGGCCGTATCGAACTCGCGCAACTGCATCCGGATCCCGGTGCCGCACAATCATTGGCCGCGCTGCGTGAACTGAAAGATATCGGTAGGTATGCCGACCAGCTTGCACTGGCCGAAAAGTTCCAGAGCCACGGATATGATCCGGCAGGCTGGCAAATGGATCCACAGGTGCGCGTAGGAATTTTGAAAATGCATGTCAATGCGTTGACTCTGGTTGGCCGGCAGGCGGCGACTTTGGACGTGATCGCTCACGCCTGGAAGGGCCTGCGTTTGGCAATCAACGAAGCCGGTGCGCTAGAACCATTGATCCTAGCTGATCAGGAACTTGAAATCCTCAGCCAAATGTCGCTGCTGTCCGAAGACGAAATGGGGAACAACTCAGGGATCATTGGTGGTACTGAGATATTAGCGGAATCTTCGAATTGGATGAGTGAATCTCTGCATCTACGTGCCTTGGCAATTCAGGCCAAAGGCTGGGCAGCACAGTCCCGCCAGGGTGGGGCCATGTCTTTGGCGGGACACTTGGATGATCAGCTGCGCGCAATTCGGTTTAATGCGCCTTTAGTCAGCAGTTTTGGTCCAGAAGACGTCGCGGACATCGAACAGCTACTCCTGCACACCGAGCTCTTGGCGGGACATTGGAAATTAGCAGCGTCTAGGGCGCAAAAACTTGCCGCTGGCAGCCAGCTCAATCCATTGCTGATGGCTCATGCCCAAACGGTACATGGAATTCTCCTCGGGTTGGCCAACGACCATGAAGGAGCACTGCGAGTATTGGAGCCTTGCCTGCAACAACTGGGCTACGAGGGAGATCAGACGCTGCGCTATGCCATGGAATCGGTAGTCACCTATGCCTTGGCCTGTTCAGGCAGGCGTATGGAAGCCACTACCTTGATGGCCAATGGGCTCAGCGAAACCAAAAACACCACAGCACCATTAAACTTCTACACCTGGACGGCTGAAATTTTCGCGTCTCTCAGCTTGGCTGAATTAGGTTCAAAAGACGTGGCTAAAGCTCGGTTGACGCACTTTGCCCAACAAATTCAGGGTGAGGGGCATTTGGTTTTTCAAATGCTTACCTTGGCATTCGCCGTGCGCTTGGGCAGCTGGGATTCTCTGCCACAGCTTGAACTAGCCAGTCGCAGGTGCAAAGGATTTTTAGCTCAGAATGTTGTCGAGCTTGCAAAGTCAGTCAGCGAATTAGACGGGCCGGGGCTCGCACTGGCCCTGAAGACTCTGGCCTTCAACGGCCATCTGCTACTAGCTGCCCCGGCGCATAATGAGCTTATTTCTTTGCTAGATGCCAAGGAGCAGCGAAAATTATCAAAGGCTCTTAACGAATATAAACGAGCTTTAGCTCCGGACAAAGCGTCCCTAGGAGAACGTCAAATTGACTTGGCAGAACAGCAACCAAGCTGGGTCCGTGACTTGACTAAACGCGAGGCTCAGATTGCCCAACTGGCGATCCGCGGGAAATCAAACTTGGAAATAGCAAAATTTAACGGGGTATCGATTCGTACCGTGGAAGGGCATCTTTACCAGGTTTATTCAAAGCTTCAGGTGCGCAACCGCCAAGAACTGACGGCTTTGGATCGATCGAGTCGACGCACGGTAGCCCAACGATGATCAAGTCGGGAGGAAACAGCCGAACTAATTCAACTGAATACAACGAACTGCTACGGGCATTGCGCCAGCAAGGCTCCGGCGGGGCGCTGATTCTTGGAGGCGTCGGCATGGGTAAAACCAGTCTCGTGGAGGCTGTGCTGTCAGCACCAGGTATTCAGAATCCGGTAATGAGGTTATTTTGCAGTGAGTCTCTGAGTTCTATAGCTCACGGAGCCTTGTCACCTTACTTGGGGGCCTTGGAAAATATTGATGAGCCGGTAGCGGTGTTGCGCGAGCTGAACCGGGCAATATTTAGCACAGAGGGAGCAACGGGGCCCCGAATTGTACTTGTCGAGGACGCACAATACTTGGATGCCCAGAGCTGTTTTGTGTTGTCGTTGCTTATTGAAAATGCAGCTGTGAAACTCATCGCTGTGGGTGCCGGGACCCTGGAAGCTAACTCTCCGCTTGAGACACTGAGCGAGGTTGCCACGCTGAGCACCATCATCATGCAACCTCTGGATCTCGTAGGCGTCAGAGAACTTGCCGAAGAGATTATTGATGGAAGGCTCAGCGACGGATCGGTGAGGATTATCGAGCGTATGACTGGTGGTAATCCTCGGTTCGTCAAAGCCTATACAGCTTCCTGCAGGGATCAAGGAATCTTGTTCCAAGACGACTCTTTACTCAAGGATGCGACCGTTCACGAATCGGTATGGATCATTGCCCGTCCATTGCCGGAAGTTGATGCACGGCTACTTTCTTTAGGCCGCGAACTGACCCGCTATCTGCCGATGGAGGAGCAGTTGACGCTGCGCCTGTTGGCCCTGGGCGGACCGCAACGCCCGGAACTCCTTGATGAATGTTCCCTGCCCTATCGGCGATTAGTCGACGCGGGGGACCTAGCGGTCGTTGACGCTGCGATCACTTTGAGAACTGAAATGCAACAACGCGTCGTTCGGGAACTGGCGACCGAACAGGAAAGCGCGCAGTTACATGAGCTCTGGAGCACCGCCAGCGTTAAATTGGGGATTGACGCTAATGCAGTAGAAATGCTGTGGAGTCTGGAAATCGGAGAGCCTGTACCTGCAACGACGGTTTTTCATATCGCGCAGGAGACCGCAAATGCATTGGACTATGCGCTGGCCTTGCCGTTATGCACCATGGGAAAACTTTCACAGCTCCACGAACAAGGCGCACTGCTCGAAGCCCAAGTCCTGTTGGGAATGGGCCGGTTCTATGCGGCTCGCGCCCTGCTCTTGCGGCTGATTGATCAGCTGACCGACTTGGAATTACTGGGTCAGGCTTTTGCATACCTGCTCGAAGTGTCGACCTGTATCGGTATGGATAGGAGCGAACTGCAAAAGGTCTTAGTCACGTGGAAGACCCGGGCCGATGAGCAAAATGATGCACTTGCCGTGGAAGCTTTTCTCACCTTGCAACAGGCAGGGGCCGGCGTCTTAGATTTGTGGATCCGGGTTAATTCAGCCAAGGGGCCGCGTCCGAGTGCCCAAGAGCTGCACAGTTTCTTGGATGATCCTGATCTGCCGATTCAGGCGCGAATCACTTCCATGATCACACTCAGCGATCTCTACAGCTCTCAAGGCCTGTGCTCGGATGCACTTCAGTTGGCTGAATCGGCCATGGAGATACTTCAGACACAACCACAACTGCGTTCCCTCTATGAGGTGCGGGTGTTCTTCCGTATTGGCTGGAATCTCTTGTTTCTTGGAGAGTACCGGCGTGCCAAGCAGTTCATCAATGAGTCTCGTGGCACAGAATTAAACTCAATTCAGCACTATCAGGGAGTCGTTTCCCTACTAGACGGAATCGGTGACCTCTTACAGAGCCGGGTACATCCTGCCATCTCGAAGATCGCCGAGGCAGTGACCGAACTGCGAATTGTTGATACCGCACAGGTACTCTCGGTGGCAATTAATCTCTATCGGCTGCTGCTTGCGCGCTTGGGAACTCCGGTACCTGCGGCTGTGGCATTCGGAACGGTGGATGAGATGGCTGGAGGATACTCCTCGATACCCGGATATCTGGGCGAGGAAGCCTCCGAACAGCGGATCTTCCCGCGAGCATTCGCCGCAGCGCTGGGCAATCCGCATGAAGGTGAATCCCTCAGCGATTTCCCGCTCATTGAACGCGAAATCCTCTACAGCCACACTCGGCAACTAAGTGGCGAAGAACTGGCCATGGCACCGCAGCGCGAGCGGCTACATCTCTTAGCTGGCGAACACCAGGGCTCACGGCCCGCGCTCCTGGCACGGCTGATGGAATTGCTAGGCACGGTTAACAGCGAGCTGTTGGAAGACTTGGCTGCGCAAGCGCTGGCCAAGGACGAATATCTGGTGGCCATTGAAGCGATGGCCCGGGCCGCCGAACAATACGCGGCTGCCGGAGATCAGCGACGATGCGGTGCACTGCTGCGGCGCACCGCAAAAATCCTCGAGCAACATGGGCTGGATTCGGGCAGGTACATTGCCCGAATTCTGGCACTGACCGAGTTGACTGCACGCGAGGCTGAAATCGTGGAGCTGGCCCGTGAAGGCCGGAACAATGCCCAGATCGCCAGGGCGCTGACTGTCTCGCAGCGAACCGTCGAAGGACACCTCTACCGGGTGTTCTCTAAGCTGGGAATTACCGAACGCTCTGCACTTAACAACGCAGGACTCCAAGCGGGTACCGGTACTAGGTAATTACAAGTGGTTTGGGCAATCTTGGGGTAAGTACCACCCGTGCGGTGCAAGGCTCTGGTTGCGTAATCTGAATACTGGGAGCCGACGAGCAACCAACCAGATCCTGCCCGAACGAGTGCGTACCCGCCACAGTATTTTCAATTGCTGCGGCAGCGAGACTCAACCCTCATACGGGGCCGGTGGTTCGTGAATCCGCAAGGATATACCCCCAGCGCGGCCGCCGGTCCCTTGGCAAGAACAGACCCCGCACCAGCAACCCCTCTGCGCTGGTGCGGGGTCTGTTCTTTAAGCCCGTTTTTGCTCACCCAAGTAGTGAGCGAGTAGGAACCAAGTGCCAAACGGGTATTTACGGATGCCGGCAGCACAGCATTTGAGTGTTCCGCCACTCGTGCGCAGTGATCAATTGCATCCTAGGCTCAATACGTACGAGGACAACACAGCTATTTGGGAATGGCTGGACCGTCCTCAAATTGGGGAAATGCATCTTTCTTGGGGGAAACATAGATGTTTAACATTGTGTTGCCAAATTGTGCCCGCCCTTGCCATGCCATGTCGCAGAGCAAGGCGGGACACAGTAATGTCGCAAATTAGCAGCCGACTAGGCGAAAATAATCTGAACGCACTGGGGTCCTGGACAACCTTGAGCCCGGTGTCCACTCCTGCGGTAGCAACCGTCGGTTCAAATGGCCGGGCCTACCTTCGTAAGCTATTCGCCACAGATCTCTTGATCGTTGGCGCGGCTAGTGCGTTGCCGGCGCTGGCCATGGGGCAAAGCACGGTAAGTACACCGCTTTCACAGTCTTCAGCTGGACCATATGTGTGGACCGGAGTGCTGCTGACCATAGTCTGGATGCTGAGTCTGAGATCATTCAAGGCGCACACCTTAGGCAGTGTTGCCGTGGGTATGCAGGAATACAAATTTCTCGTATATGCCGCGCTGGTTCTTGCCGGAACCTTAGGGACGCTGATCGGCGTGACAGGATTCGGTGACCTGCGAGTCTTCCTGGTCATCACCCTGCCCATAGGCTTAGCCGCGTTACTCACCAGCCGGTGGACCTGGCGTCAGTGGCTGATACGCCGCAGCCGCAACGGTTACGCATTGAGCAACGTGCTGATCTACGGGCAGCCAGCAGATACACCATTCGCCGTACGCCAGATTTCCAAGCGTTCGGGCCCCGCCTACCGGGTTGTCGGAGTACTGCTGGACGGAGCTGCGGATGCGCAGGCCGAACAGGACATCCGGCTTGCTGATCCAACTCTTCCGCTGGCTTATGACGCCGGCTCCATTGAGCAAGAGGTGGCCCGTTTAGGTGCCGACTCGGTCATTGTTGCCGGCCCGCTCACCGGTGGAAACTCCGCCTTGCAGCAACTTGGCTGGCGCTTGGAGAGCACAGGAACAAAGCTCATTGTGGTTTCCGCGCTGACCGGTGTAGCCAGCCGGCGGGTACGGACTAGCCCGGTGGATGGCATGCCGTTGCTCCATGTTGAACTGGCTAAGTTCACCGGAGCACGCTACTTTTTCAAACGCGGCTTCGACATTGTCTTTTCTTCGCTGGCTTTGCTCGGACTTGCACCGGTGTTCCTGGTCATCGCGCTGCTCATCCGGCTCGACGGTCCGGGCAAGATCTTCTTCAGACAAGAACGTGCCGGCCAGGATGGGCGTCCGTTCAAGATGATCAAATTCCGCACCATGGTCGAAGACGCCGAAGCGCGGCTGGCCAAGCTCCAAGAACAGAACGAGGGAGCCGGCCCTCTTTTCAAACTCAAGGACGACCCACGCATTACCCGCTCTGGCCGGTGGTTGCGCAAGCACTCGCTGGACGAGCTGCCGCAGTTTGTGAACGTGCTGCTCGGCGACATGTCTGTAGTGGGCCCGCGTCCGCCCCTATTCACTGAAGTCCAGACCTATCAGGGGCACACCCACCGCAGGCTGCTGCTCAAGCCCGGAGTCACCGGACTGTGGCAGGTCAGCGGCCGTTCAAACCTGGATTGGAAGGAAAGCGTACGGCTGGATCTGTATTACGCAGAGAACTGGACCGTGCTCAGCGACTTGCGCATCATCTGGCGCACCTTCCGCGTCATGATCAAACCCGATGGAGCTTACTAATGAGCGTTGCACCCGAAACCCTGATTCATCCTGCCCTGCGTGTGGCCGTCATCGGCGCCGGCTACTGGGGACCGAACCTCGCACGCAACTTCGCGATGAGCACCGACTGGGAACTTGTGGCCATTTGCGATATGGACCTGGACCGGGCCGAAGCGCTGGCGCGCAAGACCGGTCAGCCTGCGGTCGTGGGTTCGCTCGATGAACTGCTCGAATTCCATGATGTCGACGCGGTGGCTATCGCCACCCCGGCACGGACCCACCATGCGATTGCCATGGCCGCCATTGCGGCCGGTAAACACGTGGTAGTGGAAAAGCCGCTGGCAGATAACTCGGTGCACGGGGCGCAAATGGTAGATGCCGCCGCAGCAGCCGGAACCATCCTGATGGCTGACCACACCTACTGCTACACACCTGCGGTGCTTAAAATCCGCGAATTATTGGCAGCCGGCGAATTGGGCGACATTCTGTATATTGATTCCACACGGATCAACCTCGGACTGGTCCAGCCAGATGTTGACGTGTTCTGGGATCTTGCCCCGCATGATCTGTCCATCCTTGATTTTGTGATTCCCGGCGGGCTCAACCCGCGCAGCGTCACCGCGCTTGGCTCCGATCCGCTGAATGCCGGCAAGTCCTGTGTGGGCTATTTGAGCATGGAACTTGAGCACGGTGTCCTGGCGCATATCAATGTCAATTGGCTCTCGCCTACAAAGATCCGCCAGATGGTCATTGGCGGTAGCCGCAAGACCCTGGTGTGGGACGACCTGAATCCACAGCAGCGGCTGACCATCTTTGACCGCGGTGTGGACCTGGACCGGCAGGAAATGATTCGTGCCGACGTGGAAAACCGCAAGGGCGCCACGATTTCCTACCGGCTCGGCGACACCTGGTCTCCGGCGCTCTCAGAATTTGAACCATTGGGATTGATGGTGGCTGAATTTGCCGCCAGCATCCGTGGATCCAGGCCAGCACCCACCGACGGGCCTTCGGCACTTCGGGTGCTCAAGGTCTTGGAGGACGCAAGCCGAAGCTTGGCTGCCGGATCTACAGCCCAACCAACACAAAACCCTACTTCCGTCATGGAGAACGCACGATGAACGAAAATATTAAGAACCTTGCAGGCGGACGCTACCTGGTCACCGGAGGAGCTGGCACCATTGGCTCCGAAATCGTGGATCAGCTGCTGGCCGCCGGAGCCCAGCAGATTGATGTGCTGGATAACTTGGTCCGCGGACGACGTAGCAATATCGACAAGGCGCTAGCCACCGGACGAGTGAACCTCATCCTGGGGGATATCGCGGACCGCACCCTGGTGCGTGAAGTGACCGCTGGCAAGGACATGGTGTTCCACCAAGCGGCCATCCGCATCACCCAGTGCGCGGAGGAGCCACGCCTGGCGGTGGACGTCATGGTCAACGGAACCTTTAACGTCCTGGAAGCGGCGGTAGAAGCGAAAGTGCCGAAGATTGTCGCCGCGTCCAGCGCGTCGGTGTATGGCATGGCCGAGGAGTTCCCGACCACCGAACGCCATCACCCGTACAACAACGACACCCTCTACGGGGCGGCCAAGACCTTCAATGAAGGCTTGTTCAAATCTTTCCGTGCCATGTACGGAATGGACTACGTGATGTTGCGTTACTTCAACGTCTACGGCCCGCGTATGGATGTGCACGGTGCGTACACCGAGGTCCTCGTGCGCTGGATGGAACGCATCGCCGACGGACTGCCACCGCTGATTTTTGGTGATGGATCCCAGACCATGGACTTTGTGGTTTCCGAGGATATCGCCCGGGCCAACCTGCTGGCCGCCAGCAGCCCAATATCCGAAGGCATCTACAACGTGGCCAGCGGCACGGAGACCAGCCTGAAGGAGCTGGCTGAAACTCTGCTCAAGGCCATGGATTCGGATCTGCATATCGAATACGGTCCGGAACGCGCAGTGAACTCGGTGTCCCGCCGTCTGGCAGATACCACCGCCGCACGGATGGATCTTGGATTTGAATCAAAGATTGGTCTGGAAGAGGGGCTTCGAAAGCTCGTGGACTGGTGGAAGCCATTGCGCGAAGAAGTAGCCGCCGGGCGGGCCTTGAAAAAGCCAGTCGGCGTAACCAAATAAGCGAACAACGATTTTTTGGGGGAAGAATCATGAATCGCATCAGTGTGATGAAACCATGGCTGGGAACAGCCGAAACCGACGCAGTCGCCGAGGTTATTGCCTCGGGCTGGGTCGCCCAGGGGCCACGGACCGTGGCCTTTGAAGAAGCCTTCGCCGCGCATCAGCAGGTGGACTATGCGGTGGCAACATCCAGCTGCACTACCGCCTTGCAACTGGCGTTGCTGGTCGCGGGAGTCAAGGCCGGCGATGATGTGGTGGTACCGTCGTTTTCCTTCGTGGCCACCGCTAATGCACCGACCTATGTCGGTGCCCGTCCGGTGTTTGCCGATGTTGAGGAATTGACCGGGAATGTCACGGCGCAGACCGTACGTGCGGTGCTGACCGAGAAAACTACTGCAATCATTGTGGTGGACCAGGGCGGTATGCCGCTGGATCTCCAGCCGCTGCGTGCACTCTGTGACGAGTTGGGGCTGGTCCTCATTGAAGACGCCGCGTGCGGCGCCGGATCAACCTACCGTGGGGCTCCGGTGGGGGCCGGCGCGGACGTGTCCGCGTGGTCCTTCCATCCACGCAAGCTCTTGACCACCGGTGAAGGCGGCATGCTCACCACCAACAACATGCAGTGGGCCAAACGCGCACGTCAGCTACGTGAACATTCAATGGATGTTTCGGCTGCCGAACGCCACAACTCCACGCTGGCACCGGCCGAGAGCTACAAGGAAGTTGGCTACAACTTCCGCATGACGGACTTGCAGGCAGCCCTGGGCCTGGTGCAGCTCGATAAGCTGGACACCATGGTGGCCCGCCGCCGGTTCCTAGCCTCCCGCTACCAGCACGCCTTCGCGAATGTGCCGGGATTGCGTTGTGTGACAGACCCTGAGTATGGAACCTCGAACTTCCAATCATTCTGGATTGAGCTTGGTCCGCAATTCGGTGTGGACCGCGAGGGACTGCTCGAACGGCTTGCCGAAGATGGTATTTCGGCCCGGCGCGGCATCATGGCCTCGCATCTGCAACCGGCCTATGCAGGACATTCTGGAATTGTCGCTCCGCTGCCGGTAACCGAGCATCTGACGGCGAACACGTTGATTCTGCCGCTCTACCACCAGCTCGAAGAGCATGAGCAGGACCGCGTGATCACCAGCGTGCTGTCCAATGTGCTTGCCGCTACCGGCGGTGAGTGAGATGGCGAAAGTACTGCTCGTCGCAGCCAGTGGGCTGGCCCGGGAAACCATCTCGTCTATTGAACAGACCGGTGATCATGAGGTCATCGGACTGCTCGATGACAATACTGCATTGCACGGAACGCTCATTGGCAAAGTTCGGGTTCTTGGGGGACTGGAATTAGCCAAAGAGCGTACCGAAAAGCTATTGATCTGTGCCGGGAAGGGAAGCAGCCGGGCAGCCATTGCGGCCCGGCTGGATCTGGATGATTCTCGCTATGCAACACATATCCATGGCTCGGCAGCGCTCGGAAGTTCGGTCAGCGTGGGATGCGGAAGCATCATCCTCGCCGGCTGCGTGGCGACCTGCGACATCTCTGTGGGACGGCACACGGTGCTCATGCCCCAGGTAGTGCTGACCCACGACAACGTGCTTGAGGACTATTGCACGCTGGCGGCCGGGGCAAAACTGGCAGGCCGGGTTACCGTGGGCCACCGGGCTTACCTCGGAACTAACGCGGCGGTGCGTGAAGATGTGCAGATCGGTGCCGGTGCGGTGCTTGGCATGGGATCAGCGTTACTGCGGGACATGCCAGCAGAACAGGTCTGGGCAGGCAACCCAGCCCGGCAGATCATTACTTCCACAAATCTTGAATCGACAGGGTCTAGAGCATGAGCAACAAAACTATGAGCACCCAGAGCCAGATTCCGTTGGTGGATCTGCGCGCACAGCAACAAGAAGTACAGCAGCAGGTAAATGAATCGCTGGCACAGGTCTTTGAAAATACCGCCTTCATCGGGGGAGCAGCGGTAGCCGACTTCGAGCAAAGCTACGCAGGCTTCTTGGGGACTGGACACTGCGTTGGGGTGGGAAACGGCACCGATGCACTGGAGCTGGCGCTGCGCGCCAGCGGCATTGGACCGGGCGATGAGGTGATCCTCCCGGCAAATACCTTCATAGCCACCGCCGAGGCGGTGAGCCTTACCGGCGCCACCGTCGTACTGGTGGACGTAGATACCGAATACCTGCTGATTGATCCGCTGGCGGTAGCCGAAGCTGTGACCGAAAAGACCAAAGCCATCATGCCGGTGCATCTGTACGGGCAGACCGCTTTTGTTGAAGAATTATCTTCCATTGCCCGCGCTTGCGGTGCGGTGATCATCGAAGATGCGGCCCAAGCGCAAGGTGCAACCCGCCATGGGCGTAGCGCCGGGACTTTGGGTGATATCGCTGGTACCAGCTTCTACCCGGGAAAGAATCTCGGGGCGGCCGGAGATGCCGGAGCGGTGCTTACCGGCGATGCCCGGTTAGCGCAGCAGGTCCGGTTGCTTTCGGCTCACGGCAGCCGCACCAAATACGTGCACGAAGTTGTGGGACGCAATTCCCGGATGGATGCGGTGCAAGCGGTGGTGCTCAGTGCCAAGCTGGAACGCCTGGCCGGGTGGAATGAGCTGCGCCGCCAAGCTGCATCGCGTTATAGCGAACTGCTGGCCGGGGTTGCAGGAGTCACCCTGCCGCAGCAAGCTGCGGGGAACCAAGACGTGTGGCACCTGTATGTGGTTCAGGTGAAAGAACGTGACCGAGTGGTGGCGGAACTAAATGCCGCAGGCATTGGCGCAGGAATCCACTACCCATATCCGGTGCACCTGACCCAAGCCTTTGCACACCTGGGATACAAAGAAGGGGACTTCCCGGTCACCGAACGCGCTGCCGGCCGGATTATGTCCCTGCCGCTGTATCCGCACATCACCGAGGAGCAACAGCGACGTGTGGCAGACGCGCTGATTTCGGTGCTGTGATCCGATGCGCAATCTCGGGAAGCGGACAAGGTCGCCGGGCGCTTCGAATTCTGCCGGCAACGCTTTTAGCTGGAGCCTGGCCAATACCCTAGTTTCAAGATTAGGAACTCTGGGCATCGGTATCGTCCTAGCCAGAGTATTGGGTCCGGAACAGTTTGGTACTTTTGCTATTGCGCTTGTCGCGCTCATGGCGGTGCTTAGTTTTAATGAGCTCGGAGTCAGTCTTGCTATAGTCCGGTGGCCTTCGGAACCGGCACTCATCGCGTCGACGGTCAATACGCTCTCCGTGGTTGGCAGTGCAGTATTCTGCACGATCTCCTGGTTTGCGGCACCGCGCTTCACGGAACTCATGGGAGACCCTGAAGCGACGGGCGTTGTCAGAATTCTGGTCCTCTCCGTACTGCTCAATGGCATTGTGGCAGGTCCCGCGGCCTTGCTCCAACGGGCTTTTGAAGAACGTACGCGCATGGTGATTGATCAAGTCAACGTGTGGGTCGGAGCAGTCCTCTCGGTTGTTTTAGCTTTAGTCGGCTTAGGTGCGATGGCCTTGGCCGTAGGACGGTTAGCTGGTGCGCTGATTTCAGCCGTGATGTTTTTGAAAGCTTCACCCCTGAAATACCAATTTGGGTGGAACCGGAACCATGCCCTGGCCTTGATCAAATTTGGGTTGCCCCTGGCCGGGTCTAGCATCATCGTTTTTGCCGTCGGGTATGCAGACCAATTAGTCGTTGGTGCCACGCTGGGAAGTGTCGCATTGGGTTTTTATGTCCTGGCATTCAACCTTTCCAGCTGGCCGCTGAATATCATTTCGCAACCGCTGCGCCGAGTGGCTCCCGCAGCATTTTCTGCGATACAGCATGATCAGCTGCGACTGAGGCAAGCCATCACCAGCTTGTCCAAGGTTTTAGCCAGCGCAACCATTCCCGCTTTTCTGGCGATGTCAGCGGTTGCACATCCGTTGATCATATTGGTCTACGGCGAACCGTGGATTCCGGCCGCGCAGGTTTTGAGCTGGCTGGTCATTGCGGCCTTGTCCAAGGTCTTTAACGAGCTGGTCTACGACTATCTGGTGGTCGTGGGACGAACTAACACCGTTCTGGTCATACAGCTGGTGGGGCTCGGCGTGCTGATTCCTGCATTATGGATTGGGTCTCAGCTGGCCGGCATGGTGGGAGTAGCTTGTGCCTACGCGGTCGTTTCCGTGGTGATCCTCTTACCGGTGTACCTGTGGCAGTTGCGCGGTGGCGGAGTGGGGTTCGGCGCAATCTTGCGGCAAATGTGCCTCCCGCTGCTCGCTGGTGGTTTCGCATGGGCCGGATGTTATCTGGCTACCCACTTCATTACGCAGCAGCTGCTGGCATTAACCATTGCCGGCATTTGGACCTTGCTGATCATGGCATTGCTGCTATTGACCTGCCGCACCGACATAGGGCAGATCCGCAATATTTCACGCACTGAGAGTTTGGAAACGAGCACATGAGGATCCTGATTTATCCCCACGACCTAGCCATGGGCGGCAGCCAGCTCAACGCCATTGAATTGGCCGGCGCGTTGCGTGAGCGCGGCCATGAGGTCATTGTCTACGGGTGGAAGGGGGAGCTGGTACAAAAGGTGCGTGAGCTGGGTCTTGAATTCATTCAGTCGCCAAGACCGCGGTTTAGGCCGACTCCCGCGATCGTCGCAGATCTGCGGCGGTTAATTCGCGAACGTCAGATTGACATAGTCCATGGCTTTGAATGGCCACCCGCGTTGGAATGCGCTTTGGCAACTCTTGGCCTGAAACAGACAAAAAGTATCGCCACTGTCATGTCGATGGCGGTCGCCGATTTCATCCCGCGAACCATGTCTCTGACTGTGGGTACCGAGCAAATCAAGGCTGAGCGGAACGCGCGAGGATTCGACCGTGTTTCGCTCCTCGAGCCGCCGGTGGACGTTCACAAGAACAAGGCGAATCAAAAACTTGGTCTAGAATTCCGCACGGAACATGGTATCAGCCCGGTCGTGCCATTGGTCGTGGTGGTTTCACGGCTCGTGCCTGAGCTGAAACTTGAGGGAATTCTTTCGGCCATCGATACAACCGCACTGATTGCTGAACAGCGTCCTATTTGCTTGGCCATAGTTGGAGGTGGCTCGGCCGAGGACACCGTCCGTGAACGTGCCGAACAGGTGAACCTGCGGTACCCCGGGAGCATTGTGCTGACCGGGGAGATGGCAGACCCGCGGGCTGCATACGCGGCCGCTGACATTGCCTTGGGCATGGGTGGTTCTGCACTGCGTGCCATGGCGTTCGCCAAACCGCTGATTGTTCAGGGGGAGAACGGCTATTGGAAGCTGTTTGAACCTGATTCCGTCGATGAATTCTTCTGGCAAGGCTGGTACGGAGTTGGTGCTGATGACCACGGTGGAGCTGAGCGCCTCAAATCGATTTTGCTGCCGCTGCTTGACGCCGGGCGTCGACAGGGCAAACTCGGAGATTTTGGTAGGGAACTGGTGGAATCTCGATATTCCTTGGAAAGTTTGTCCCGAACGCTGGAAGAGCTCTATACGGCTGCTCGCACACATCGCGTACGGTCTGCGGATGAACTAGGTAGTTGGAGCTTTGCGGCCAGGGAATTCACAAAATACAAACTTGCGCGCCTACGCCAGAAGTTATGGCGCAAAACCGTGATGGATGACTTCAACAGCAATACCGTCAGTGCAAGATTCTGTCCTCGCCGATCGGGTAATTCGATCCAGCAGGTGATTTACCTTGCCGGCACCTATTGGGATGACGTCAAGGGCACCGATCACATGCTCGCGACAGCTTTGTCAGCGAAGACCGAAGTCATTTGGGTGGATCCGCCTCGAACACTGAAATCATCTTTGACTACGAGTGGCTCCAGGCCAGCGAAACTGCTCGGCACCCATCGTGACCAGGTCGCAGGGAAAATAACCCGGATACAGACCTTTGTTCCGGCCGGCGTGCGCTATCCTCAACTGCGTAGAATCTACGACAAGCTAACCACACGTACCCTGCTGCGGGTTGCTGGTGGCAAACAGCTGACCGAGCGTCTGATCATTCACTCCTCGGCCAGTGCAAGCTTCCCGACTAAGATCTCCGGGACGAAGTGCCTCTACGTTACCGACGACTGGATTGCCGGTGAACAGCTCATGGGGCTACCTGCCGGCAGTGTTTCCAAACGCTTGACCGAGAACCTTGCGGTTGCCGACAAGGTTTTTGCCGTCTCCCCGCACCTGGCTGCTCAGCTTGATCAACTGCAATCGAGGCACATAACAAACCTGCTGCCAAACGGTTGCAAGATCTCCGAGCTTAGTGCCGGTGACCGCCACCAAGCGATCGCAGTGCTGGGACAGCTCAACGAACGCCTTGACGTAGGGCTGCTGGAACAGATCCGAGATCAAGGATTAAAGCTTCGGGTTGCCGGACCGCTGAAAAGTAACAACGCGCAGTGGGTGACGCGTATGCGCAATTTTCTGGAATCTCCCGGTGTGCAATGGGTGGGTGAAATTCCGCCCACGCAGGTCCCGGGCTTTCTGGCTGGTTGCCGGATAGGACTCACCCCCTACACAAATTCGAAATTTAACCAGGCAAGTTTCCCATTGAAGACCTTGGACTACTTGGCGGCTGGGCTATTTGTGGTATCGACAAATCTTCCTTCCTCGCACTGGTTAGACACCGAACACCTGGCGGTTGGAAACACAAATGCTGAGGTCATAGAGTTGCTCCAGGAATTTATCGCTCATCCAACGCAGGATTCGGAGATCTCAGTACGCAGAGCTTTTGCCGCCGGGCACTCGTGGGAACAGCGCGCCATAGATTTAATCGAATTATCATCTCTAAAGGAGGCGCCAATCACGTAACATGGGGATTGTTGCCCTTATCGCGAACGAAGAGGGACTTGGTACGCAGTAGTCGTGGCAACACTGGGGGAGTCACTTTTGTGACATTTTTTTGGGGGAAAAAATGGTTTTAAGCGACATGCTTCGAAGTCTTTTACGCCGGTGGTACATCGTCGTGCTCGGAGTTATTTTGACAGCAGCCGGAGTGTACGGAGCATACACCGTCACACCGGTGACATACAGTGCAACATCAACGGTGGTGTTATTGCCACCGGAAAAGTCAGTCAAGGATGGTGATAATCCATACCTGTACCTTGGAGGACTTGGCCAAGCACTCAATGTCTTAGTTATTACAATGAATTCGGCGGCTTCGCAAGAGGAAGTTATTGGTTCGAATCCTGATCAATCATTCACTCTTGAACAAGATGCCACCTCAACCGGGCCGATTATCCAAATTTCCGTGGCAGCGCCCACCGATGACCAAGCACTAGCCCTGGTAGAAAAGGTGACTGCACAAGTTCCGCTTGCCTTGAACGCGCTGCAGGACGAACTGAAGGTACCTGCAGACGCCAAGATCGGCACGATGACCCTAGCCCAGTCGCGTGAAGCGGAAACCGAAAACAAGCGCCAGCTACAGCTTATGGCGGTAGCCGCCGGCGGCGGATCCGTCGCCACGGTATTGTTCGTCGCCGCACTGGACAAGTTCCTAGCTAAACGAAAGCCTAAGAACAAGCGCCGGAAATCTGAGGATAAACACGATGATCCTGGCTCAGCGCAGATGACGCTGCCTCCGTCCGAGGTTGCTGCGCGCCTTGAAGTCACCGAATCTAGGCTGACCGTGCAGCCAGTACGATTCGCTAACGGAACTTGACAGATGCTCAAGTCCTCGGAGCATCGTAGACGGGTGCCGTTGCCGCAACCGGCACGGGTGCAAGCCGATGCAGTGACCGGGCTGACGGTATACGCCGTGGTGCTGCTCATTGTCCCCAGCGACAGGACTATCGCTCAGTTGGGCGGGGCCGGAACACCGGCGGTCCTGCTGTCGATAGGACTCATGGTCTGGTGGCTCTGGTATCGAACCCGCCTTGCAAGTCGGGTGAGGTTCTCAAATCCGGTGTACCTCACCTTTTTAGCGTTTGCCGCGGCCGTGATGATCAGCGAGGTCGTAGCGGCCACCTCAAATCTGCCACAGCCAGATCAGAACGCTGCAGATATGGGCATCTTGCGCTTGGCCGGGTTTGCCGGCGCCTTCTTCGTAGCCGCTGACGGAATCCAGTCCAAGGAAAGATTAGCCGTCCTATGCAGACGACTTGTTCTGCTCGGTGCTGTGGTGGCGACACTGGGCATGTATCAATTCCTTACCGGCACGGTACTCATCGATCGATTCCCAACGCCTGGTTTGGCAAGTATTGACGGCGGAGTCGATCTGCGTAGCGGATTCATGCGACCCCGGGGAACTGCACGGCATGCCCTCGAATTCGCGGCAGTTGTCAGCAGCCTGGTGCCACTGGCTATTGCCCTGTGCATTGGGGACCGGAAGCTGGGTTTCATCCGACGGTTTTTCCCGGTGGCAGTGCTCGTTGGCGTTTCATTTATTTCCTTGACGCGTTCCGCACTGATCGGCTTGGCGCTGGGAATACTAGCCATGATGCCCTTCTGGGATGCGCGTTTGCGCCGCAGAGTTGTGTTGCTGGGAATTGCCGGAGCTGGCGCGGTGATGATCGCTCTTCCTTCGGTCTTACGCGCCATCATGGAAATGTTTGAGGGCGGGGATTCCAGTGTGGAATCCCGAACCGGAAGCTGGGACTTCGCTTTTCAAGTATTCAGCACAAACCCGCTCTTCGGACGTGGTTTTGGCACCTTCTTGCCCAGCTATCGAATCCTGGATAATCAGCTGCTGCTACTGGTGTTGGAAATCGGCATTGTCGGTGCACTGGCATTTGTCGCGTTGCTCGCTACAGGGGTCTACTGTGCCATTGCCGGCAGAAGCACCGGTGAGGAATCGCTGAATAATCATCTGGGTGTCGGCCTGGCCGCCTCGATAATTTCCAGCGCCACGCTAATGGCATTCTTTGACAGTTTCTCGTTCCCGCAAGCACCCGGCGTGCTCTTCTTGGTGCTTGGGATTAGTTCGGCATATTGGAGGCTGTCCAAGGACTCCGAACGCCTGAATCCAAAGGTGGCGGTCCCTAGCATTGGCTCAAAAAAGGCGCGGATGTTTGCTGCCGCCGCTGCGGTGCTGGTAGTTCTGATCGCGCTTCCCATTGCCCAAGTAATCAGGCAAGCACCTGGCACTTACTGGACTCAACAGGATTTGGTATTCCTGCCACCATCCAGCGCGGTAGGAGGAAACTCCTTGCGCACCGATGCCCGGGACCTGATTCCATTTGCCGCCTTAGTGAAAGAAACGTACGCCGGAATTCATGGACCATCGACTATTGAACCAGTCACGGCTCCCATTTATGGCACCGGTGTGCGCAGTGGGGAACTGGTGCGTGTCCCCAACGCTGGCGGACAGTGGCAGACGTACCAGAGAGAAGCAACCATCACCGTTGAAGTGCTTGCCTCGTCAGCGGAAGAGGTGTTATCGACCATGGATCAAACGATGACCGAACTGACCGCTCTGGCCGAAGAACCGCAACAGCAAATGAACGTTAAACGCAGTGCGCATATCATTACCGACATTTACCCTGAAGCAGTGGTCCCCGTGCAGATTCTGCCACGCACCAAATGGGCCCTTCTTTTACTGGGGTTCCTGACCATTATGGCGGCCGCGACGGCGCACGAAATAGTTCTCCGAAAGACGGGCTGGTCATGACAAAAACATTGCACAACTTGGACGTCGAGCTGCGCACATCCAAGAGGAACCAACAACTACGTACAGTTGGCAAGCTAGGGATCATCTTGCTGGCAGGATCTCTGCTGGCAGGATGCACCAACGCGGTGGGAGCCCCTGAGCAAACCTTCGACACCACCGTCAACGACGGTGGGGCCGCTTACTATGGTGAATTTGCTGACTCTTTACCCGATGACCCGTCGTATTTTCCGCTTGCGGTGTGGCATGAAAGCCTGATGGATGCACAAGATGCGGTGACTGATCGCTCCTTCGGCATCAACACCTATGTTGAACTAACCCCTGAATCCAATCCGAAGTTAGCACGTGACGTCGGATCATATGTATTGAGCGGTACGCCCCAGCCAGGCCTCAACGGTTTTGTTCTTCCCGACGAGGTGGATATGTGGGGTAAATCCGGAGAGGGCGTATGGACGGGAGCATGGCCGGGAGAGGCTCCAATCTGCGAGCCAGAAGAGAGCCGGTGCGGCTACACCGTGCTGGCACAGTCTTTAGAGAAAGCGCCGGCTGGGTCAATGGTCTACGCGAACTTCGGCAAAGGCGTGACCTTCTGGGGTGATGAAGAAGTCGGAACTCATTTCACCAGCACTTATGCCGACGTGGTCTCGGCAGATAACTACTGGTTTACCGATCCCAATATTTGCCACAAGACCGAGGGCGGAACACGCTTTGAAGAGCCTCGTGATTTGAGCGAGTCCGAATGCCGGCTAGCTGCGAACTATGGACATACGGTGAAGCAAATCAGGGACTATATCCAGCCTGCGGGCAGTAAACCTGTATGGGGATTTGTAGAGTTGGGTCGTCCCTTTAGCGACGAGGAATTACCGACGGTAACCCCAGCACAAATTCGTGCCGCCGTGTGGCAGAGCCTCATCGCGGGAGCACGAGGCATAGTCTATTTCAACCACAGTTTTTCTGGACAATGCGCCTCGCAACATGTCCTGCGTGACTGCGGGGAGGAAAACAGCTCAGCCGTTGCACGGATTAACGACCAGGTTTCACTTTTGGCTCCGGTACTGAATTCGGTCACTGCCGAGGGGGTACTCAGCGCCGAGGGTGCGGTCAACGTTCGAGTGAAAGCCTACGAGAATCACTTTTATGTACTCGCCGGGTCGGCGCAAGCTGGCAAGCAAAAGGCATCATTCAACCTCCAATGTGTGGGTTCCACTGACGTAGAAGTGCTCAATGAGAACAGGAGCCTAAAAGCTACGGAGGGAATCTTCGATGACGGCTTTACCGACGGCAATACCATCCATATTTACAAGGTGCCCATCACCAACTGTGCTGCCAAATAATAAACCGGGCTCTTCCACGCTGACTTGGTCCGGGGATTTATTGCGCCGGGAGGTGTAGCTTCAAGGCGATGAGTCACGCAGCTAGCAGCGGCCAGCAGAACACGGACCAAGCACGACGAAGAACTGCGGCGGAAATATAGGTTGGGATCACCGGCATATGCCGGTGATCCCAACCTATATTTACTAGTAGATGATCTTGCTTCCGGTGATGTCAGATCAGCAGATTATTGTGGAGAAACAGCCCACGCGAAATCATGCAGTCATCTTATGCTGGGCTGCTAAGCCGCCTGACGGCTTGAATCATCTCGTTCCCAGATAACCCCCGCGCCAGTTGCGGCCGGTTTTTTGCTACCGCGAGCTACGGTGACCATTCCGGCATACACCAACGCATCCCAGGCAGAGACTGGCCCTGAAATGGATCTCGCTAATTGTCGGAGCGTTGACCGTGTGGTGGACGCTGCTTGGTCCTGGCGCAATAGTTCCTGCTGTCCCCGGTAGTTCCTTCGCAGTATGGCAAGCAGAGACCCGACGGTGCGCGGGGTTTTAACCTGCACCGGAATTGTGGGGAGCACCGTTTTCTCCTGAGCCCCGAACTGCTGATCAATAAATAGGTCATCTGCCACCACCGCGGGGAACTGCGTGAATCTTGCTCGTCCGGTACGGCTTAGGCCATAGGCGCCGGCACCCCATAGAGCATCGTTGGTGCCTGGTAACCGGCGCCGTGCCCGGTAGAAGGCCCGCACGATGCCAGAAGCTCCTGCGGTGTCGTAAGTGAACGCCGGCCTTGCCGAAAGCACGCCGGGTTCGCTGAGGTGCTCAAAAACCATTCTCAAGGCTGAAGCAGTGATGATGATGTCAGCGTCCAAATACAGCCGTGGATGCCCTTTGGCGATATCTTCTGCTGCGTTTAATGCCGCCACCTTTGACGGCGTAGATATCTCAATGACCTGCACCCCGGAAAAGCGCCGGGCAATCTGAGCGGTGTCATCGGTGCACCCGTTGCAGGAGACAATGACTTGGATCAGTCCTTGCTCGGCAAGCGGTTGCAGAGGTTCCAACGTCTTGGCAATGACTGCCGCCTCGTTGTGAGCGGGGATAATCACCGTACCGAAGGGGAAACCATCGTGAGGTTGGGTTCCGTGGGTAGCTGCGAGCAGGGATGACCATGAGCGCTCAGTGGCAACTGCGTGCAGCACACCACCGCGTTGCGGCTTCCAGGAACGCAGGACTTCGTGTCCTATGACGGCGTTCTGGAACATCGTGGCGGTGCGCACAGGCTGCTGCTTACGCGCATACCTGATGCGGTTCACCGCCATCAGGGTTTCCAGCTGCACCGAGGCACCGGATCCACCCATTTGATGGGTCATGGAGGATTCGGGCTCATACCAGATCCGCGCTCCGGTCTGCCGGGCGCGCTTGAAGTAGTCGGTTTCTTCCGAATAGAGGAAGAACTGCTCATCCCAGGGGCCGAGTTCTTTGGCCAATGCTGAATCGATGAGCAGCGCCGCTCCGGTGGCCCAATCAATTTGATGCGGATGGGCGTAGCCTTCCAGATTGTATTCAATTTCAGAACCCCATCCGGGGCGCCGTGAGACGCGCTCGCCGAAGAGGGCGTCACCAGTCGCGCGGAGCACCGTTGGTTCACGGCGCAAAGAGGTGTAGCTGGTTCCGTCTTCTTCCAGCAGGCGCGGGACAACAATCCCTGCCTGCGAGAGCCACATTCTGTTGAGCAGCCGTTGGATAGACCCGGGACTGACATAAAGATCTGGATTGAGGATCAGCACCGCTTCGCAGTCGCCGGTATATGGCCTCGCGGCGTTAATACCGCCGGCATAACCAAGATTGGACCCGGTAGGAATCACGATGACGTCATCGTGCTTTTCCAGCTGTTTAACTGTGCTGTCCACGGAGCCGTTATCTGCAATGACTATCCGCAGCCGTAGCCCCGAAGCCTCAACACGTAAGGAGGAAATCAGCTGCTCAACGGAGTCGGCGTTGTTGTAGGTGACTGCGATGACCGAAACATCCACCGGAGCTTTCCCCGCAACAAATCTTCCCTCACCTGGCGGCTGTAACCTCGGAAATTTGCGGGCAGGTTTTTGCCGAAGCGGACTTGCCTGTGTACTTGAGATGAGCTTGCTTTGCCGTTGCAGCGTCAGCAATCCCGGAGGGTCATCCACCAGGTAGCGCTGTGCCAGCCGGCGGGGTTCAAGACCAAGTCTCCACGCCCATTCAAGCCCGGTGGTAGCCACCCATTGCGGTGCACGTTGTACGGTTCCGGCCAGGAAATCTACCACTGCGCCAAATGCTAGTAGCACGCTGGCTCCGGTCAACGCTCCGTAAGAAGCCATCCACAATTCTTGGCGGGGCTTGCCAAGCCCGACTACGAGAATGTCGGTGTTACTTTCACGAATGGCCGCCACTAATTGCATCGAGAGAGATTCGTTTTCAATCTCGTTGCGTTCCGGTGCCCAGAATCCTGAGACGTGCAGGTTGGGTCGTTGCTCAGCTAGCTGTGCGGCGAGTTCGGCCTGGATTTTTGGCTGGCCACCAAGGAATCCCACACGCAGTCCGTGAACTTCAGCATCATCCAAAATCGGGCCAATCAGATCGCTTCCAGCGAGCCTTGGCCAAAGCTTTCCCGTCAATTGTTTGGTGCGCATGACTAACGGAGCCCCATCGATGAGGTTCAGCCATAACATCGGCAGTGCATCGAAAGGCGAGGGTGCTTCTGGCACATAGCGCAGCGGCCGGCTGGGATGCAATGAATCACCCAACACCCCTTGCCAACGGCTTCCATGACCGAACTGCACGAGATGGTCCAGGTTTGCTGAAACGACCGATAATGGTGACAATTCGGCGTCCGGTAAGTGCTTGGCCTGGCGTGCATGGCCAATGATTTTGTCGATGGCGTCCGTTTGGGTGAGCAGATCCACCACGATTCCGGCCAGATCCACGCGTTGATTTGTGGCAGTCATGATTTTCCTTGAAAGAAGTGTAAGCACCACCCAGCCCGGTCAAAGACACCGCGGGCTTTGGAATGGTGGAAAGTACGGGAGATACCAGGGGCCGGTTAAACCGGAACCGTGAATTCGGAGCCGAGGTGGTCATAGCGTTCACCGGTGGCAGGGCACTGCCAGGAGCCATCCGTGAATTCCAGCCGGTGTCCGGCCGTGCCTACCCAACCAATCTGCCGTGCTGGCACGCCCACTACCAGCGCATGGGCCGGAACATCACGGTTGACAACCGCGCCGGCGGCCACCATGGCCCAAGCTCCGATATGCACCGGTGCAATGCACACGGCACGCGCTCCAATGGAGGCACCCTCGTCTATGGTGACTGCCACTGCCTCCCAATCCTCATTTCCCTTGCGGGTTCCATCAGGATTGATGGCGCGTGGAAAGAGGTCATTGGTCAGTACCGCGGCTGGCCCAATAAAGACCCCATCTGCAAGTGATGCCGGCTCATAAACCAGCGCATAATTTTGAACTTTGCAGTTATCACCCAACACAACATCGGGGCCAATATAAGCGCCTCGTCCAATGTTGCAGTTTTCACCGAGAACAGCTCCTTCGCGAACCTGTGCCAGGTGCCAGATGCTGCTCTCATTGCCAATGGTCGCCAGAGGCGACACATCGGCAGTTTGCTCGATGTGAGTCATGAATTTCCCCCAAAAATTCGGTTCATAAAGAACCGTTGAGCCTACGGACCCCAATGCCGTACGCCTCGTCTTCCGAGCATAGTTCTGTATTCAGGAAGAAAAATTGATCAGCGCAGAAGGGGAGTGAAACTCACTGTTTTGCCGAGCCCTGCCAAGTAAATATCGAGTATGCCTCGGAGCCTATTGCGCTTATATCTCCACAGGCCGAGGTATAGCCTAGTGAGCAGGTTATCTCGTGATCCTGGGGGAGCATGATAACTAATGGGGGAAATATGAAAAGCAAAATACTCGTGTCTATAGTGCTGGGCGCCGCCGCGATATTGCTGGTGGTCGCGCTCGCCCTGGATTTCGGCGGGTCTACTCCAACGGCTGGCTTGTCCGCGGACATCACACAGGGCCCCGTGGCAACCTCTCCCTCGGCTTCATTAGCGCCGTCCGCTCAGGCATCTGCGAACCCGTCCGCAAGAGGCAAAAATTCTGAGCCGAAGAAGCAAAAGGCTGAGGAAAAAAAGTCTGGCGAACCCACAGCTGAAGCTACCCGTCCAAGTTGGGATCCGAAACCTAGCGCTTCGGAATCACGATTAGAAGTACCCGAACAATCCAAAGCTTCGCAATTTAAGCTGCCGGATACACCGGAACGTCAACCTGTTTTAAAGAAGGCACCAAAAACTGGTGTGTCCACCGGCAAACTGACTAAAGAATTTCCAAAAGACGCGGTACCGGTGCCCAAAGCGACAACTATCGTTCAGTCCTCGGTAGAGAAGCAAGAAAAATTGGTATTTGTCGGAGTTGAAGGCCGCAGCAACTCGAGTGTGGAAGAGGTTCTTTCCTTCTATTCTGAGCACTTCGAGCAGCAGCGCTGGCTGACCACGCAAAGTGAACCGGCCACCGGTGTTACTCAATTGCTGGGGTCCTTTGGTGAGGACTCCACGACGGTGACGATTCGTCAATTATCTACCGGGGCAACATCAATTGTTGCTGCCGGAGTATTTGAAATCCAGGAGTAGCGAGTGTATCTGAGCCTCTCGGACTGGACATCGCGTAAAGCCTCTGGTGCCGACCGTGCAAAAACCGTGGCGTTCAAAGCCTCTCCGACGGTTATAGCTCTGGGAATAGTCAGTATGCTGACCGATATTTCCTCAGAATCCGTGGCTGCAGTTCTGCCGCTTTATATTACCGGCGCACTGGGTCTGTCCATGGTTGCCTATGGATTTTTTGAGGGAATGAACCAGTCCATCAGCTCGGTGGTGCGCATTGCAGCAGGATATGCCGCTGATCGCAGCAACAAACCCAAACCGATTGCCGTCGCAGGGTACGGGCTGTCCATGGCCGCTCGTATTGGGTTGTTGTTTGCCACTGGATTCGGCGGAATTCTTGCGGTCATTGGACTAGACCGCATTGGCAAGGGGATCCGGACCGCACCGCGTGACGCAATGATTCAGCAAGCTTCGCAGCCGGAGCATTTAGCCCGGTCCTTCGGGGTGCACAGGCTGTTAGACACGGTGGGTGCTACTATCGGCCCGCTCCTGTCGTTCGTGGTACTCATGCTGGTTCCGGGGGACTACCGGATGGTCTTTGTGGTGTCGTTGGCCGCCGCAGTATTAGGTGTAGCAGTCTTGGCGCTGCTGGTGCCTAACCGGAAGCTCGTCCAGGATGAAGTTGCTGAAGACCGCGGTGAAGAAAGCTCCAGAAGTGTTCCGCGGCCGAAGTTCCGTGAATTGCTGCGCGGGCCGTTGGGAAAGGTGCTGCTGACCGCCGGTTTCCTTGGATTGCTGACCATCGGTGATGGTTTCGTTTACCTGGCGTTGATGGAGCATGGGCAGCTGGACGCAATGTGGTTCCCGCTCCTTTTTGTGGGCGCCAACCTGTTCTTCCTCAGTTTTGCTGTTCCTTTGGGAAGAATTGCAGATAAGACATCCCGTGCAGGGGTCTTTGTCCTTGGGCATCTAGCACTTGCCTTGGCATATGTTTGTGCCGGAGCCGGCGGTTCCTTGCTCTTCCTCATCTGTGCCCTAGCTCTTCTGGGTACCTTTTATGCAGCTACGGATGGTGTTTTGGCGGCGCTTGCAGGCCAACTGGCACCCCACGGAGCAACGTCAACAGCCATCGGGGCCGCCCAGACCGTGGTAGCCGTAGCGAGACTATTTGCCTCTACGGGATTCGGGGTCTTGTGGATTTTTCTTGGCAGCACCAACGCAATGCTGATCGCCGCAGCATTGTTGCTTCTGCTGGTGCCTGTGGCCTGGCGACTCTTGCTGTCCAAACGCAAGGAACCTGAAAGTACACTGACTTCATGACTAAGCAGGCGGCCGGAATCTCGGCTCAAACCAGGTGGCTCATCCTGGCAATCATTGCAGTACTAGCACTTGGCTCTGTAACGGTCTACGCGGTGCAAGCCTTTGGGCGGTATCAAGCACGGACCACCGGGGCATCCGCCGCACAGATCACCGATAAATTACATGACGGTAATCGAATAGTCTTTCGCAACACTGCCATGGGCCAAGGCTATGGGCAGATTGCCTCGGTTTCTATCACAGAGCCGCAAGGACCCCGGGAACTATCTCAGACGGTCTGCGACAGGGTCGATGCGTCGACCGAATATATTTCCTGTATGCGCACTCAGCGCGGAATCCCGACAACCTTTGAAACACGGATCCTCGATGCGCAAGCAAATACTGTCGTTGAGTATCCCTTGCCCGGAGTTCCCAGCCGAACGCGAATCTCCGAAGGAGGGTTGGTAGCAACCACCGCATTTGTCACCGGGCACTCCTATGCCACGGACAGTTTTTCTACAGAGACTGTCATCAAGTCCGTTCAGGGGCAGGACTTCGGGAACCTTGAGGATTACTCGATTTTCATAGACGGCCAAGAACTGACAGCCGTAGACCGCAACGTCTGGGGCGTAACTTTTGCCTCGGAAAACAAGTTCTACGCCACGGTGGCGTCAGCAGGCAAGACGTGGATGGTTGAGGGAAACTTAGCGGAACGCCGAATGAACTCCGTGATCCAGAATGCTGAGTGCCCATCTGTTGCGCCGGATCATTCCAAGGTGGCTTACAAAAAGCGCCGGGCCCAGAGCGGTCTGGCGCATTGGGATATTGCCGTGCTAGATCTCAAGACGCAGCAGGAGATCATCCTCCCGCTGGAACCAGGATTTGATGATCAACTGGAATGGCTGGATTCACAGACGCTGCTCTTCGGCATGCCGCGCACCGGAAGTGCGGGAGACAGTGACGTCTACAGCATAGAGGCCACCGCCAACTCCCGTCCCCAGCTATTTATCAAAGATGCGTGGTCACCCTCGGTAGTGCGTACCACTGGCTGAGCGCACAGCATTTTGGCCACCAGGGCTCACGGAGCTATCCGGTGGTATCGGCTCGGTGATCAGGGCGTAGGTGCCACCATGGGCGGCTCTTCACTTGCCTTCTCCGTGTCCAGCGGTGGACGACTGGCAGATGATTCAGTAGGACTTGCCGCCGGTTCTGTAGCGGCAGTGCCATTGTCGGGTGCCTGAGAAGTTTCCGTGGCGCCGGGATCAGCCGTGCTGGCCGATTGAACTGGCGGACTTGATTCGGATGTTGGGCCCGCCGTGGGGACAGCTTCTGAAACTTCGTAGAGCACGTCCACAAAGTAATTGCTGCTGTTCCATGAACTGCCGGGCTGAGTGCTGTTCCCATAGCGGAAGACGCCATTTGAACCTTCCAGCCGAAGTTCACCATTGGATTTTCCACCCGTGAATTGCGCAGGAGTATGCACATATCCACCATTTGGTGCATGGTAGGAAACGGTGAACTCCGTGCCTTCGGGGACTTCTACGGCGGTGCTCAGATAGGCGGTATGCCATCCTTGTTCACTGGTTGATGCAAAGCTGGCGGTAGCTAACTGAGCACCGGAGGAATCCCAAACGGTACCGGTGTGAGAACCAATCCCTCCAGGTCCTTGGTAGTAGCGCAGAGCGTGGAGGCGTACATCTGCCTCCGCCACCATGCGCATGCCCAATTCAACAGCTGCGGTATCGCCTGGATCCAGCACTGTTGGCGTTTCATTCAGCCCGAGGAAGGAGACCGTGGGTGTATCGATACCCACGGTAGAGAACGTCCATGGAGCAAGAACTTCCTGAGTGCTTCCCACACCCGTGAGGTTGACGGTATCCACGGTGATCACGCTAGCTTCGGGAAGCGGGTCTGATGAGCTGAACGTCAACGTTTTATTCCCGTTGGAGATGGTGGTGGTGCCATCAACCGCTGAGCCGCCAGCACTCACCGCGATTGCGGCCTCGACACTGACCGCTTGATTGAAGTTCAGAGTGATAACACTGTCTACTGGGACGTCGCTTGCTCCGGCACTCGGCGACCTGTCGGTGAGATCTACTGGTTCTGCCGCTGGTTTGAACCTCACGTCCACAAGGTAACTGGTGGAAACCATGGAGGCCGGGAAGCCTTGGTTGTAACCGTAGTGGCCGGCGGATCCGGTGGTCTTCAAGGGCCCGATATGTAATGCGTTGCCCAGCAGACCTGGGGAGGCAGGGTAGACGCCGTTGCTTCGATACGCTGCAACATACTCATTATTGGGATCAATGGGTACCGGCGCATCAAATGCAGCATACTGCCACCCGGACACTGGAACATCTGGGAAGACTAGCTCGGCAATAACCTCACCAGTGGTGGAATAGAGCCATCCGTTGTGCGCCCCGGTTTCGCCGACGCTACGGAAGAACTCCATTCCGAGGATTTCTCCTGCAGTGTCCGCAGAGAACCGAGTGCCCAGAGTTACCGGCACTCCATCATGTATTGCTGCCACCGTTGGGGTATCGGTATTGCCAAATAAACCGCAGGGGCAGGCCGAAGGATCCTCAGGTGCCAATGGTGCGGTACGGAAGGACCACGGTGCGAGTTCGAATTCCGGTGAGCCAGGGGAACTGATATGAGCTGGCGTCACGGTAATGACCGCGTCTGCTGGCATTGGGTCGGCAGCGGTGAACGTCAGGGTAGTGCCCTCGGTGCTGATTGCGGTAGTGCCGGCAAGGGTGGTGTCACCGGTAGTTACCGTAAGTGTTGCCGAAGTATCGATTTGCTGGTTGAAGCTCACGGAAATTTCAGCAGTGGTCCCGACCCCTGACGACTGGGCAGCCGGCACAAGGCCAGCCACCTCAAGCGGTTGCACCGGTTCGGTAGCAGTTGCGGTGGGGCCGCTAGGAGTAGCCGACTCGGTAGGCTCTGCAGATCCTCCTGGCGTGCTCACCGTATAGGCCAAGTCAACGAAGTAGTTACTGCTATTCCACGAACTGGCAGGGACACTGCCTGAACCATAGGTGAAGAGCCCATTAGAACCAGTCAGTGAGAGCTCAGCGTTTGATTTTCCATTGGCGAAGTCTGCGGAGGTAAAGACGTAGCCTCCTGACGGGGCCTGATAGGAAATGGTGAATTCGCTGCCTTGGGCCATGGTGACTGGACTGTCCAGATAGGCGATTTGCCATCCTTGCTGTGTCGTTTGTGCAAACGTCGCGGTAGCCACTTTAGTTCCAGTGGAATCCCAGATGGAACCTGAATGCTCACCGTGTCCGGAAGGGCCCTGGTAGTAGCGCAGCGCGTGTACTTGAATATCTTTTTGCGCACTGAATTTCAGTCCGAGTTCCACCGGTGCGTTATCGGAAGGATCCAATTGGGCCGGCTGCTGGTCTTCGAGGAAGGTGGTTAAGGCTGGGCCTTGGCCCGCAGTCCTAAACGTCCACGAATGCGGTGAAGTTTCACCAGTTTCTGTACCGACGATACCCGTGGGCTTAACGCTCACCACGGTGGCTTCGGGCAGTGCCGCATCCGGGGTGAAGGTCAGCGTATTACCGGACGCAGCGAGAACTGAGGTACCTGAAATAGTTCCTTGGGAAGTACTGACTTCCAAGGCGCCGCCGGGTTCCAGAGATTCACTGAAGGTTGCGGAGATTTCAGTATCCACCGCCACGTCATTTGCGCCCTTGGCAGGTGTTTGCCCGGTGATGCTGACAGGACTGCCCAGAGCCGTAAAACTGACATCAACGAGGTAACTTGCTGAGACCATGGATCCAGGAAATTCTTCCGCGTAGCTGTAATGCCCGGCATTGCTCGTGGTACGCAGTGGTCCAGACTGCATGGGTTGGGCAAACCCGCCGGGGGTCACTGGATACATGCCATTACTTCGGTAGGCAGCAACATATTCAGTATTGGCTTGGATACTGACCGGCGCATCAAAGGCGGCATACTGCCAACCGGTGGCCGAGTCATCAGGAAATTGCAGCTGGGCAATGGTGCTGCCATTAGAAGAATAGAGCCGACCAGTATGTGCTCCAGTTTCACCGGGGGAGCGGTAGAACTTCAACCCATTGAGCACGCCGTCAGTATCCGCGGAGAACCTGGTACCTAGAGTAACCGGCTTCCCGTCATTGACTACAGGCTGTGCGGGGATATCTTGGTCGTTGTACAGGCCGCACGGACAAGCCGCCGGATCTGTCGGTACCGGCTGTACGGTATTAAAAGTCCACGTATTGCCACGGTCCACCGAATTCCCGGTCAAGTCTGTGGCGCTCAGGGTGACCGTGTAGCTGCCTGCTTCAGCTAATGGTGCCTCCGGTTGGAAAGTGGCCCGCCGTGTGCTCTGGTTGTAGCTGGTGGTGCCGGAAACGTTCTGTCCGGACGAATCCTGCACCTTGATGCTGACAGAAGACGGATCACTTTGTTTGGAAAGTGTGGCACCTATAGACGCAGTCACCGGGACGCTGTTGGCTGTCGGGGTAGGCGACTGACTATAGGCACTGAGAGCTATGGATGCGCCAGTTTCAAAGACTGCGTCCACGTAATAGTTGCTACGGTCCCACGCAGTACTAGGGAACCCCGCAGAGCTACTGTAGAGACCCGCTGAGGGTGTGCCGTAACCGCCGGCAACCTTCACCGGCGACCAGTCAACACCACGGTAGGCGAAATCTTGGACTGCTACGGAGTAGTGTCCGGTGGGTGCGTAGTAAGAGACAACAAATTCATCACCGGCGTGCGCCTCTACCGGTTCACTGAATAACGCGGTTTGCCAGCCTGTGCTGCTTTCGTTGCTAAAAGTAGTTGTCGCCAACTCGGTGCCGTTCAGGCTCCATAGCGTACCGGTATGGGTGCCGGTGTTTGCTGAACTTTTGTAGTACCTGACACCGGTGATATACCCCTCGGACGCAGCAGTAAACCGCAACCCCAGCTCCACCGAGGAACCGTCTCCCGAATCCTTGGTCTTAGGCTCTTGCTGGCCGAAGGCGCTATACGGGCCTTTCACTTCAAAAGGTACGGGGGTTGCCTCTGTCGGGTAGTTAGCAGAATCGTCAACCGCACGGACGAGCAGATCATTTTCACCTGTCCCGAGTTGGACCGTGTTAATAGACCATTGTGTGGTGCCTTGGGCCAGCTGCCAGGAAAGTCCTGAGTCAAAGGAATACTCAACCGCAGCGACCTGTCCCTGCACGTCACTGGCCGTGCCTTCCACACTGACCATCTCGCCGTAGCCCACGGCGCTCGCCGGAGACTTCGTTACCTGAATCGAGGGTGCATCTAGATCTTTGGGAGCGTCCGGAAACGCTATGTTGCTCATGAGCGTTGTCGGCAAAGCATCCATATCAGCCAACAGATTCACTTGTGCCTGTTGCATCCGTGGATCTTCCGGGGCGCCGTCACCGTCATGCCATTGGTCCAGTCCCCACGTCCATTGGATCGATCCAGCGGAGAAGACGCTCGCACCACTGGCTGCTTTGTAGAGCGTGGTGTGGTGAGTGGTTGAGCCGGGGGCAACTACATTGCCGAAGTCTTGGAGATACTGAGGGATGTCTCCTGTGGTTGTGGATAGGTGGACGAGTCCTGGCGGCCTGAAACCATTGGGCACATCTTCGTTGGACTCATAACCCACGGTATGCGGAGCAAGTTCGGTTTTGCTGCCCGCTGTTTGGCTGTCCAGAGAAGTATCACGCCAGAGGCGCATTTTTCCTTCTTGCGCGTTCACCGTGACCGGAAGATCTCCACTGTTGACCACGTAGGCGGTGCCTGTTAACCCATTTTCAGGAAGACCTCCGCCTTGTTCTTGGGGTGCAAAGCGCGGATCGCGCCAGGTACCTGTCCATTGGGATGAAGGATCAATCTTGGAATTGGACCAGGTTTCTTTGTAACTGACTAACGTCCGGTAATCATTTCCGCCGGTAGTCGAGGGCTCATACCGGGTGCGCCAGTACACCTCGTTACCAGAAAGGAATTGCAAGTTCACGCCAGCGTCCCGGGCCGCTTCTACATTGCTGCGTTGCGCGCCGGACCAGTATTCGTCATGGCCCACGGAAAGGAAGACACTGTGGTTGGTGAGCAGGTCTCCGTGCCTGTCGGTGTCAACGCCGGAGAAATAGCTGACATCGTATCCATTGCGTTCCAGGAAACGCACCATCGGGTATTCGGCCCCAAAATAGAAATCTCGGGCTTCAATGCCATCACGTGTCGCGAAAGGCCTGTTGTAGCTGATCTTAAAAGCGCGGCCGTTGTCGGCTCCCGAATAGAAATCTGAACCACCATAAAGGTTATATGCGTGCCATGTGGGGTCTGAAGTTTGGAAGAGCACCCGCGAGGTGCTGGATTCATTGCGCACGATAAAGGTGATGTGGCTAGAACCCCCGGTGTCGGTGCGGGTGAGTTTTGCCAGGTACACGCCCGATACCGCATCGTTTGGGACATTCCAGGTTGCCGAGATACCCCAGGTGCCGCAGTCGGTCAGCTCGGTGGCTACATCCGTCAAGCATTCGGGCTGGATCTGCGGAAGCTGGGCGCTAGGTGAAATAGAGGTGATTTTCCGTGCGCCGAGGCCTTGATACCAGCCGGTACGGTAAATATCGATGGAGTATGCGGAGGCATCAGTATCAATCTGAAAATCGATTGGATCTCCGACATTCACACTGATATCAGCGGCGAATCCTTGGATTGAGTCATCCCCGGCTCCGTCGATATCCCATTCGGTCCACGGTGAACCAGGTTTAGAATTTTCGCAGACAATGGCATTGTCGTCCGGACCGCACTGTTCGGCGGCGCGCGCTGGCGTGGCCAACAGTAGGGAGACTAGAAGTCCGGTAAGGGCAGTGAGAGCTATCCAAAAACGCGAATTTTTCGCAGCGCGGCGTTCTCTGGTTTCATTAATTTCAAATTGCGCCACGCTCATTACATCTCCCAAGGAAGCTCCCACGAAGGGGAGACGTTTTTGAGCATGAACTTAGCTAGGACATACCCGTATCCAGAATATGTAGCTCTACGTGTGGAAGACAGAGAATACGTGGAAAACGAGAGAATCTCGGGTGTAAGTTTCAAGGTTTGGAAGTTGACGTCGAGACCAATGAGCGAAGCAACTGGGACCTTGGCGCGTGCACTACGTGTGCGTCTAAGACAGTACTTCTATCGCGCTTTACCAACGGGGTATCGCTCCAGCACGTAGTCGGCAATGGCCATCGCCGAGGTGGCGGCTGGCGATGGGGCATTGCGCAGCACGGTCACCGGGCCAACCTGGTCTACGGCGAAATCGTCGAGCAGCGAACCGTCCTTGCTCCACGCTTGAGCACGTACTCCGGCTTTGCCTTTTTCAACGAGATCAGCCGATTTGAGTTCTGGAAGGTAGGCCTTGGATTGCTTCAGATACAAGGGTTTAATCAACGAGGCACCAATTTCCGTGGCACCGGTCTTCCAGTATTTTTTGACTAAGGATGATGCACCTGGCCAGCGTAGTGACTCCATCGTGTCTTTGAATGAAAAAGTTTTCCAGTCATAGCCTTCCCGCGCCAACGCCGGCACTGCGTTAGGGCCAACATGGACCTCGTCATACACGCCGCGGGTGAAGTGCACACCAAGGAAGGGGAAGCGTGGGTCCGGGACCGGATAGATCATTCCGTTGACCATTGCTGAGGAACTCTTGCTCATCACCCAGTATTCTCCCCGGAAGGGGAGGATTTTAGGGGAGGGATCTGCGCCGACCATTCGTGCGATCACATCTGACTGCAACCCCGCACAAACGATAAGCTGATCAAATCGGTGAGTGCTTTCCGTGGTGGAAACTAGACAGGCTTGGTCAGAAACCTTGACGGCGGTAACTTCGGAGTTCAGCAAGATCTGCCCGCCTGCTGCCTTGACTTCTTCCGCCATGCTGCGCGTAATGGCGCCATAATCCACCGAGGCAGTTTGCGGAGAATGCAGGGCGGCAATTCCTGCGACGTGCGGTTCGATTTGCACCAGCTCATCGCGATTTAGCCGCGTCAATCCCGGTACTTGGTTCGCTATCGCGCGTTGTTCCGTGTCGGCAAGTCGTCCTAGCTGGTCGTCTCCCAATGCGACAACTAGTTTTCCCAACTCCCGGTAGGGCAGAGCGTTTTCCTGGCAGTATTCGCGGGTCAGGGCTTTGCCTCGTGCACACAGCTGGGCCTTGAGCGAGCCAGGCTGGTAATACAACCCCGCGTGGACTACCCCGGAGTTACGGCCAGTTTGGTGGCTCGCAAGCGTTGCTTCTTTTTCAAGCACGGTTATGCGATGTTCACCTTTAAGCGCCAACGCGCGGGCAAGAGCGATCCCCAAGATCCCTCCGCCAATGATTCCAATGTGTGTTTCCATGTGTCCCCAAGTTTCGGATTCACCACAAATCGCGGTGAAAGGGTTTTAATCCTCAGCTGATCGTATAACCACTTCTGTGACACGTCCACGAATGAAGAGGTGCTTCAATGGTTCTGGGGTTTCCCGATGAGTCAGGCTGTTTAATTCTTGAATAAGAGACTTGGACGCCGGCATCCAGTAAGCACTCTCCGCAGCAGACGGTGTTTTGCAGCTGACATTATCAGCAAGGAAGATTATTCTACGGCGCAAGTGAAAGTTTTCACAAAGTCGCCAAGAAGCTGCGTAACATGCGTCAATTCAAGGGTTTCTGAGCCTTTACGGCGTTAGGGTAGAACATGTTGGCGATCATCAACGATCACTAATATGCAAGCATCAGCCCAAGAAATCGCAAAGGTGCCACACCCGTGTCTGACAACAAGCCAATCGTACTTCTGGCCGAACAACTATCCCCAGCAACTGTCGCTGCGCTCGGTCCCGACTTTGAAATTCGTCAGACAGACGGAGCGGACCGCTCCCAGCTGCTCGAAGCAATCGCAGACGTAGACGCCATTCTGGTGCGCTCTGCCACCCAGGTAGATGCCGAGGCTATCGCCGCAGCCAAGAATCTGAAGGTGATCGCCCGTGCCGGCGTAGGCCTGGATAACGTTGACATCAAGTCCGCCACTCAGGCGGGCGTCATGGTGGTCAACGCACCCACCTCAAACATCATCTCGGCAGCGGAACTGACCGTGGGCCACATCGTGTCCCTGGCCCGCCGCATCCCGGCAGCCAACGCCTCGCTGAAGAGCGGAGCGTGGAAGCGCAGCTCATTCACCGGCATTGAATTGTTCGAGAAGAAGGCCGGAATCATTGGCTTGGGCCGCATCGGTGCCTTGGTTGCCGCACGCCTGCAGGGTTTCGGCATGGACGTCATTGCCTATGACCCATATGTCACCCCTGCTCGTGCCTCCCAGCTGGGCGTCACCTTGGTAACCCTTGATGAACTGCTGGCACAGGCTGACTTTGTCACCATTCACATGCCAAAGACTCCAGAGACTCTGGGCATGCTGGGCAAGGAAGCCTTCGGCAAGATGAAGAAGAGCGCCTACGTAATCAATGTGGCCCGTGGTGGCCTGGTAGATCAGGACGCGCTGTATGAAGCACTGAAGAATGAAGAAATCGCCGGTGCCGGCATTGACGTCTTCGTCACGGAGCCAAGCACCGACCTGCCATTCTTCGAATTCGAAAATGTCACCGTCACCCCGCACCTGGGCGCATCCACCGATGAGGCTCAGGAAAAAGCTGGCGTATCCGTAGCTAAGTCGGTTCGCCTCGCATTGGCTGGCGAACTAGTGCCGGACGCCGTGAACGTGGCCGGTGGCGTCATTGACGAGAACGTCCGTCCAGGCATCCCGCTGATCGAGAAGCTCGGCCGTATCTTCAATGCCCTGACTTCCGGCTCGCTGACCAGCATCGACGTAGTCGTTGCCGGCGAGATCGCGTCCCTCGATGTGAAGGCACTTGAGCTTTCCGCATTGAAGGGCGTCTTCATGGACGTTGTCTCGGACCAGGTGTCCTACGTCAACGCTCCGGTGCTTGCCGAGCAGCGTGGTGTAGCCACCCGTTTGGTCACCACCGCCGATTCGCCAGAATACCGCAACCAGCTGACCATTAAAGGCGCCACCAACGAAGGTACCCAGCTTGCTGTTGCCGGTACCTTGACTGGTCCAAAGCAGATCGAGAAGCTTGTCGGGATCAATGGCCACGAGATTGAAATCCCGATTTCGGATCACATGATCATTGTTCGCTACGCTGACCGTCCAGGCGTTGTCGGGTCGTTGGGCAACGTGCTGGGGGAGCAAGGCATCAATATTGCTGGCATGCAGGTTGCTCGTGATGAGGCACGTGCGGAAGCGGTTGCTGTAATCAACATTGATTCGGCGCTTCCTGGCGGAGTGCTGGACGTTGTCGGTGCCGCCATTGGTGCAAGCGTTGCGCGAGAGATCAACCTAGCAGAGTAGTATAGGTCATTACCCGGACAGCTGGTTGCTCAGTTGCCGTAGGCTCCTTCTGCCTCGACCAATAGTTCGACGCAGAAGGAGCCTAATTTGTTAAAGAGATCTTTTTGTTCAGGATCATCAAGTTCGCTTCTTTCCGCATACATGCTTGCACTCGCCCGTAGCTTGTAATGAAGCTAGCGGCGGGCCTGCCTGCACTCCGGAGTATCGGGGCACAATATGTCTGGCTTGATTTTTCAATGTCTACCCTTGCCATATGGCACAGGAGCAGATTGTTGCTAGGTGATGTTTATAATATTCGACGCCTTACATTGGTATGTATTACGGGCGAATAGTAATTTCCATTGGGCGAAGCATTCCTCGGTGGGCAGTTCGGCTTAATCCATCAGGTTGAGGCGTGGAACCTAAGAAGATTGCTGGCCACCTAGATTCTCCTGACAGAGCTGCTTTCCCGTCGACTATTGCACGTTTTCCTTCTCGAGTAGGAACATCTGCCCAGTAGTCAAAGACGCTTCCGATATCAATTGCGAAGCCACCTCGTGATTTGACTACGGAGCAGTATTCCTTGCCAAGTAGGCCGGCACCGATGAGGTAAAGGTGGCAAGGTCCATCCGGACGCAATGCCGATTTCAATTTTGTAAATACTTCGGGGTAATGTTGCCCTCCAATGTCACCGTCCACCGTGTACTGGCGTTCCACCGGAATCAAGTGCTGATTCACAGTTATGTGGGGATAAGTTTCCTGGAAGTTTTCTATGACATTACGGCCAGTGACGAGAGTGACTCGTTGAGCCTTGCGTAATAATCTGTCTAGAATACCTGTCGATTGCATGAATAAATGAACAGCAGGATGGCACCCAGTAAACCATTCAAGTCCGGCAGCTACTAGCGTGTCTTCATAAACTACACACAAGTCGTTCGACTCGTACGAATCGTACATACCGACTAAATCTGCAGAATTAATCGACTGAATCAAGCCCCTACGAACTGCGGTAATTTCGTCGTCGGAGTAAGATCTGTCGGCCATGGCTCGTCGGAAAACGTGTTGAATGCGCGACTGCTCGATTTTCGGATATTCAAGAACTGACAATTCACCATCGCCGACGCGTACCAACGAAAATGGCTGCTTTGCCTTCCACTTAGCCATGATCAAAGATTCGACATTGTCTAGACGGATAAAATTCACGGTTGACATGTGCTGGAATATACCATTCATGAACCGCAGGGGTCGCAACTGACACGCCTTCTTGAAGAATACAGTTACCGACGGAATGAATAGAAATCATGACTTGAGATTTCTTTGTAGGAATTCTGCGAGCACTCGCCGATCGCCTGAAAATCGATGTTTTGTGATTGTTGCGTGGGAGATCCAATTGATAGTGGCCGGTCGGATATGAATCGTTGACACTCGAAAGGGCGCTTCGTAAGGAATAGTGGACAGAGTGTTTGCCCGCAACTGTCATTTAAGACAGGTAGAATGGAGGCGCGCCTCGATGTCTTATTTGTAATGAATCTCGAGTTGTTAATTCTAATCCGGCAGCTTCTATTTAGGTATTTAGGTATTTAGGTTGAAATCCTAGTTCATTCGAATTTATTACGGTGGGATTAGGGTTAGGTGATGATTGCAGTCAAATTTGAACTATAACCGCTCTTGGCCAGCGGTACGGCAGCACTGCGCAATTCATCGTCGGTGAGGTATCCCATGCGCCAAGCGATTTCTTCGGGTGAGCCGATCTTCTGGCCCTGTCGGGCCTCGATGGTTCGGATGTAGTTCGACGCGTCGTTGAGTGAATCGAACGTTCCGGTGTCAAGCCATGCCGTACCGCGAGGCAGGATTGCTACCTGCAGTTGACCGCGTTCGAGGTAGGCGCGGTTGATGTCGGTGATTTCCAGTTCTCCGCGCGGTGAGGGTTGCAGGTTCTTGGCGATATCAATGACCTGGTTGTCATAGAAGTACAGGCCGGGGACCGCGTAATTACTTTTGGGGTGAGCGGGCTTTTCCTCCAGTGACACAGCTTGTCCAGCCTCGTCGAATTCGACCACTCCATAAGCGGTGGGATCAGCAACGTGGTAACCGAAGACTGCGGCTCCATCGATATCGGTGAGTTCTTGGAGTTGGGTTCCCATCCCGGGGCCATAGAAGATGTTATCGCCCAGAACCAGCGCGACTTTGTCCTGGCCGATGTGTTCCTCGCCGATGATGAAGGCTTGAGCTAGTCCGTCGGGGGAGGGCTGGGTCTTGTAGGTGAGGTTGATGTTCCATTGACTGCCATCGCCCAGTAGCCGCTGGAACTGTTCGGAGTCCTGGGGGGTGGTGATGATCAGGATTTCTCTTATCCCTGCCAGCATGAGCGTCGACAGGGGGTAGTAGATCATTGGTTTGTCGTAGACAGGTACGAGCTGCTTACTGATACCGAGCGTGATTGGATGGAGTCGTGAGCCGGTACCGCCGGCGAGAATGATGCCCTTCATACTGCGAATCTTCTCAGTTTATGCGTCCTCTAGTCCAACCAGTACCCTTATGAATGTGAAACATGTTCTCGTGACCGGCGGTGCCGGCTTTATTGGTTCCAATTTCGTGCACTATCTCCTGGAGCACACTGATGTGTCGGTGACGGTGTTGGATAAGCTGACTTACGCGGGTAACCGCGAGTCGTTGGCGGGGCTGGACGGGAATCGATTCCGACTAGTCGTAGGCGATATTTGCGATGCGGTACTGGTTGATTCGCTGGTCTCTGAGGTGGATGCGGTGGTCCATTACGCCGCGGAGTCACACAATGACAATTCTTTGCACGACCCTAAACCTTTTGTAGAGACGAACATCATCGGCACTTTCACGTTGCTGGAGGCCGTTCGCAAGCACTCGGTTCGGTTTCACCATATTTCTACCGATGAAGTTTACGGTGATCTGGAACTCGACGATCCCGAACGTTTCTCCGAATCGACGCCATATAATCCTTCAAGCCCGTATTCTTCGACTAAGGCAGGGTCTGATCTGCTGGTTCGTGCTTGGGTAAGGTCGTTTGGTCTCGCAGCGACCCTCAGTAATTGTTCGAACAATTACGGTCCTTATCAGCACGTGGAGAAGTTCATTCCACGGCAGATCACCAACGTCATAGATGGTATTCGCCCCAAGCTTTACGGCGTGGGGGAGAACGTCAGAGACTGGATCCACGCTGATGACCATTCTTCGGCGGTGTGGACGATTTTGAACCGTGGCCGGGTTGGGGAGACTTACCTTATTGGCGCTGATGGGGAAAAGAACAATAAGGATGTCATTGAGACTATTCTGTCCATCATGGGCAAACCTGCTGGTTCTTTTGACCATGTAACGGATCGCCCCGGACACGATCTGCGTTACGCGATTGACTCCACGAAGTTGCGCACTGAGTTGGGTTGGGTCCCGGAATATGCAAACTTTGAGGCGGGGCTAGAAGCTACCGTGGCTTGGTATAGAGATCATGAGTCGTGGTGGCGTCCGCAGAAGGATGCTACTGAGGCGAAGTACGTGGCGCAAGGCCAATAGCTGTGGGGTTTTTCCCCGTCAACTTTGTGTAGTCATCAAATAATTTTAGGCGGTTTGCACCACCCATGGGTATCGAATTCTCTCAGCAGTTAAGTGTCACCCCGGTTTCTGCTATTCCTGGGATGATGGTCGTTCAGCTCCCCGTGCATGGGGATAACCGTGGATGGTTCAAGGAAAACTGGCAGCGGGAAAAAATGGTGGCCGCTGGGCTTCCGGATTTCGCGCCGGTGCAGAACAATATTTCGTTCAACGAAACTGCTGGTACCACGCGCGGCATTCATGCTGAGCCGTGGGATAAATTTGTGTCGGTGGCTACCGGACGAATCTTCGGTGCTTGGGTTGACTTGCGTGAGGGGGAGAGCTTCGGTAATTCCTTTACTTTGGAGATGGATGCTTCGACGGCTGTGTTTGTGCCGCGTGGGGTGGGCAATGCGTTTCAGACTCTTGTTGATGGCACGGCATATGCTTATTTGGTCAACGATCATTGGTCCGCTCAAGCGCAGTCTCGTTACACTTTCTTGAACTTGGCCGATGAGACCGTGGGTATTCGGTGGCCTATTGCGCTTGAGGATGCAGAACTTTCAGATAAGGACCGGGCACACCCTGCCCTTGGCCAGGTGACGCCCATGGCTTCCCGTAAGACGCTTGTGCTCGGTGCGGCAGGTCAATTGGGCCGTGCGCTACGCAAGTTGTATGAGGGGGATTCAAACGTTGAGTTCGCCAGTCGCGCCGACTTCGACTTGACCAAGCCGGAGCACCATGATGGCATGGACTGGTCCGGTTACGACACTGTCATTAACGCTGGTGCCTACACGAAGGTTGATGAGGCGGAAACAGAGGCCGGGCGTTGTGAAGCATGGGCAGCGAACGTTACCGGTGTTAAGTTGCTGGCTAAATCGTGTATCGAGAATCAGCTGACCTTGGTTCATGTGTCCAGCGATTATGTTTTTGATGGTAGCAATGAGATTCATACAGAGGGTGAACTCGTGTCGCCCTTGGGAGTTTACGGCCAAACAAAGGCCGCGGGTGAGGCTATCGTAGAAATGGTCCCAAACCACTACATCGTCCGGACTAGTTGGGTCATTGGTGAGGGTAGTAACTTTGTGGGCACCATGGCGAACCTCGCCGAGCGTGGCATTAAACCTAGCGTCGTTGATGACCAGATCGGGCGGTTGACCTTTGCGGAAGATCTGGCCTCTGGTATCGACCACTTATTGGCAAGCCAAGCAGAGTCCGGGATCTATAACATCACCAACCCGGGTGAACCACAGAGTTGGGCGGATGTCGCCCAAAGTGTGTACGGGTTTCTAGGACGCCCGACGTCGGATGTTACAGGGATCTCGACGATAGAGTATTTTCAGGGAAAACAGGCGGCACCACGGCCGCTGAATAGCGTATTGGACCTGTCAAAGATCGAAGAGACTGGATTCCGGGCACGAAATCAACATGCCGCACTTGAAGATTATTTGCGGATGCAGGGGCAAGAATAAATTTATAGACTAGTAATTGCTGGTAAACGGCGCTAGTTCACTTGAACGACCCGAACAAATTTGCCGAGCCGGAATTTTTCAAGTCAAACGGTACCAACAAGAGTCTAAATAACTATCAAGCGGCCTGAACTGCCCGATCTTTCGGATTGTTAATCCACGCAGCTTCAGGCATCGCCAAAATCTTCGGATCCTGCGACGTACTAAAGCGTTCAGGATGCCGCGCACGAGCCGCCGCCAACGTGTGTGAACGTTTCGCAGCAATCGAAGCAGCCAACCCAAAATGAACGTCCGCCGGCGTATGCAACCCGATCCCCGAATGCTGATGAGCAGTTGTACCACTGCACGAATCCACTCATAAACTGCCTTGCATCACCCAACGAAGAAAAACGCTCAGGGAACTGCGGAGCATACTTCAAAGTCTTAAATAACGACTCCGAGTAGGGATTATCGTTGCTCACCCGAGGACGCGAATGCGACCTGGTCACTTCCAAATCAGAAAGCAACGCCGCGACCGTCTTGGACGTCATACTCGTCCCACGATCCGCATGAACCACCTGTGGAATCCCATGAACACCAAAGATTTCCTTCATCATCTCCACTGCCAGCAGGCCGGACTCGGTAGCGTGCACATGCGCGCCAACGATATACCGCGAATAAATATCGACCATCAAATAACAGTCGAAATACTTACCCTTCACCGGAGCAGCCAGTTTTGTGAGGTCCCAACTGAGCACCTCACCTGGAGCTGTGGCTTCCAGCTCAGGGATCGCACGCGGCTTATGCTTCGCCAACCGGCGCCGTTCCTTGACCAGCCGATTCTCATTGAGCACCCGGTAAAACGTCGATAAAGAACCCAAATATTGACCTTCATCAAGTAACTTCGCATAGACCTGCATCGGAGCCATATCCACGCAATCAGGACTATTCAAAGCGCTAAGAATCGCAGCCCGTTCAAAGGTGCTGAGCTTGTTCGGCGGCGCGGGACGCGGAGCATCTTGCAGCCTGCTCGGTTTGCGATTCATCGTGGTGCGTGAAACACCGACCATGTCAGCGGCGTTGCGTTGCGGATCTTGATCGAGAGAAGCTGCTGGTAAGCGGCTTTCATTACTTCTTGGACTTCAGTTCTTCCTGCGACTCGCTGATGGCGTTCTCGAAGAACGCCGAGAGTTTTCCCATGTAATTCCGATATCGGAATTACATGGGTTATGCCGAGAATCGAATTATGCCGATGTTTGCTTGATAGGCCTCCTCAGCCACGGGTGTCTGGTTGATTTCTCGGAATAAGACGACACTGAGCAGATACTTGGTCTTCCCATTTCTATGGAAGGACAAAAGGTAATGGGAGATCCATGCAAGGTTGTTATCGTTGGCCCACTGGCGCCGCTGGCAACAGGTTTCCACACTTATTTGACGACGCTAGGCTACTCGCCCGACTCGACGTCGAATCAGCTCCAGCTTGTTGCTCATTTATCACGCTGGATGGATGTGCAAGGGCTGAGCATCCGGGAGATATCGGACCATGTCATCAATTCTTTCTTTGCAGAGCGCCGATTGCGATACCACAACTTTCACACATCGCGCGCGTTGACTGCATTTACCGGTTTCCTCCGATCCATCGGCATTGAACGCACTGCGGACCCGCCACCGACGTTCTCGGCCCAAGAAGCAATCCTGTCCCGGTTCGAGCACTACTTGGTCACTGAGCGGGCTCAGCGAGGAACAACGGTGCTGAATTACCTCAACCAGGTCAGACCGTTTCTGGAATGGCGGGTAGGACATAACGGATCCGACTGGGCATCGATGTCGATAGTTAACGTCACGGACTATTTGCTGTTTCGCGGGGCCACCCAATCGGCGGGTTCGATCCGGCTTGCAGCAACAGCGCTTCGCGCGTTCTTCCGCTGGCTATTTCTGGAGAGAATCATCGACCAGCCCGTCGCCACAGGCATTGGCCCGGTCGCCTACTCGCCCTACAAAGGACTTCCGAAATTTCTGAACACCAGCCAAATCGATGCTCTCCTCGCCGGCCCTTCGACACGCGAAGTCCAGCCTTTGCGCAGCCAGGCACTGCTGCTGATTATGGTGAGGATGGGCCTTCGCGCCCGTGAGGTCCAAGATCTCACTTTGGATGATATTGATTGGCACTCCGGAACCATCAGGGTGCTGGGAAAGGCCGGACATGTCGAACTCGTACCGCTGCCGGTAGATGCTGGCGCAGCGATCGTGGACTATTTGACTCGGACCCGTCCGGCATCCCCCGATCGCCACATATTCCTCCAGGTTCCGGGACCACATGGACCTCTGGCCCGCGGACCCATCAGCCAGATGGTCACAGTTCGCGCATCACGGACAGATATCGGGTCCCGGATCGGCGCACATCGACTGCGCCACAGCCTGGCCACCAAGGTACTGGACAGCGGAGGAACGCTGACCGAAGCATCCCAAATACTGCGCCATTCCAGCCCTTCAACCACCGTGATTTACGCCAAGGTTCACCTCGCGGACCTGCGAAGCCTGGTCAAGCCGTGGCCGGTGGCGGCGGAGCAAAAATCCTTGGGATCTCGGCCATGAACCGGTCACTGGACAGCTACCAGGACGAATATTTGCAGCTGCGGCACGCCATGGGCCACAACCTAAAGGTGGCCGATGCCATGATTACGCGGTACCTGAACTACCTCCACGACATCAACGACGAAGTCCTCACGGTAGACACCGCCGTGATCTGGTCGTGCTTGCCGACCGAGGCCGCTAACCCCACGAAGGCCGCACGCTTGAGCGCGATCAGGGGGTTCTCGGCCTACGTTCATGCCCGTGACCCGCTGTTGGCCGCATCGATTCCTCCAGGACTCATTCCCGCCCGCGCCACCCGGCAGCAACCCTACATTTATAGTGATTCCCAAGTGGAGTCGATGATGAGTGAAGCCCTTTCACTTCGACCGTTCATACGCGGCCTGACCTTGCAGACCTTGATCGGTTTGATGGCTGCAACAGGGATGAGAATCAGTGAATACCTAGGACTCAACCTCGCAGATATCGACTGGCCCAGCGGCATCTTGACGGTGCACGGAAAGAACAACAGCACCCGGCTCGTCCCGATCGACCCCAGCACTGTGGCCGCGTTGAAAAACTATCTCCGTCTCAGTCGTGCCGCCATACCCGGCGCTGAGGTGATTTCTTTCTTCATCGGTTCCACTGGAAACCGACCGCATCCCACCGGCCTGCAGGCGGCATTTCGTACCGTACGGGTGAATCTTGACTACACGCCGCGCCCCGAAGGCAAGAAGCCGCGATTGCATGATCTAAGACATTCGTTCGCGACCAACACCCTGGTTCAGGTCTATCGGGACGATGTTGACGTTGACGTTGATGCCAGGATCGTGGTCCTGGCCACCTACCTCGGGCATGTCAGCCCGGAAAGCACCTACTGGTATCTCTCGTCCGTGCCCGAGCTACTGGCGCTGGTCGAGGAGCGAGTCAGCACCGCCCAACATCAAGGAGCCCTACTGCCATGACCATCATCGTGACAACCTTCGAAGCATTTTTCACCAGCTACTTGATGGGCCAGAAATCGGTCAGCCCTAACACGCTAATCTCCTACCGGGATACGTGGCGACTGCTGCTCACCTTTCTCTTCGAAAAGCACCGCTTCGAACCGAGCTCCCTGGATTTTGAGGACCTCGACGTTCAACACATCACGGAGTTCCTGGCCTATTTGGAGGATGTGCGGGGCAACAGCCCGTCCACCCGGAATACCCGTCTGGCGGGAATTCATGCGTTCTTCCACTATGCCACCTACCGACACCCCGAACATGCCGATCTTATCAGCAGAGTCTTGGCGCTCGCGCCCAAGAAAACAGCTACGAAAGACATCGACTACCTCTCCGATGCCGAAGCTAAAGCGCTGACTGCGGCATCAAGAACCACAACTTGGATCGGGCGACGGGACCAAGCGATGATCCAGTTCCTGCTGCATACCGGATTGCGTGTCTCTGAGCTCGTCAACCTTCGGTGGACAGACTTGCAGCTACACGCTCCGGCCTACGTCGCTTGCAAAGACAAAGGACGCAAGGAGCGCAGCACGCCGGTCAACTCAGGGCTGGTTTCGGTGCTCACCACTTGGTGGGATGAGAATGCGCAGCTGGGAACGAGCAGTCCCATTTTCCCCACCCAGGTGGACCACCACGCGATGACCCCCCGATGCTATCGCCCAACGTCTGGCTGTTCATCAGCGCACAGCGGCTACGGACTGCCCCACCTTGAAACGCAAGGACGTTACCCCTCATGTTCTGCGGCACACTTGTGCCATGCGGATGTTGGCCGTCGGCATAGACTCGGCCACAATATCGCTCTGGCTTGGTCATTCCAGCAAGGAATCGATTCGCGCCTACCTCCATGCGGACATGACCATCAAGCAGCGTGCCCTCGACCGAACTGCGCCACCCGCGACCGGGCCGGGACGATACAAGCCTCCGGATTCGCTCTTATCCTTCTTGGAGGAACTCTGATTCTTATTCCGAGAAATCAATCAGACACCCGTGGCTGAGGAGGCCTATCAGGCAAACATCGGCATAATTCGATTCTCGGCATAACCCATGATTTCCAGGGCATTCTCGGTCTTCTTCCGCTTGCCCTCACTCACCTCTAACTGGCGGCGCAAGCGGGCAATCTCGGCCTGTTCGGCGCTGAGCTTGCCAATATGGGCTCCAACTGTTTTCCGTCGAGGACTCCAGCGTCGCGTAGCTTGCGCCATTCGGCGATATGCGAGGAATACACGCCATGCTCACGCAGGTAAGCTCCGCCCTTTTGCTCGGCGATAGCTTCATCGTAACCGGTGAGCAGTTCAAGTTTCTCGGTGGGGGTGAACGTCCTGCGTCGGGACGGTCCACCGGCGCGGGGTCCGGGAGTAGTTATAGGACTATCTTGTCCTATGACGGTTGTGGCTAGGTCAGACATTGAGGATGATTTCCTGCTTCTCGCCCTACGTGCTGGGGTGGATTTGCTATGTAGCGTTGGTACCGTTCAAGCCTGACACGTAGGGAGCTGCCGATTGGCGGTTGGACTGAGTCCGAGGGCAGTGTACTAGAACCACGATACGTAGCGGAACCACTCATCTTACGAAGAGTTGGCTTCAGAGAATAACAGTTTCAAATTCTGGGTCAATGCCCGGCAATCGATGAGGATAGCCGGATGAGGAGCTTAATTCCTGGAGTTGATGGCATGACGCAGCGGGGATCTAGTTAAGGGTATGACACCGATGGTGAACTGATGCCATACCCTTGCGACCTGTCCCGCTACAGTATTTATCTAATCCACCATTAGGTGACTGGATCAACTGTAAGGATTTTGAGGTGCGGAGTAGTTACCGTGAATATCACGCCGACGTAGAGGCGCTTAGCTAGAAGACTTATTTGCTAACCATTTGGTAACATCTTTTGTCAGAGTTCGTGCCCTGACTTCAAAGGAGTGATGCTCAATAATTTGGAGCGATTGGGCACGTCTTTCTTCCTCTGAACCAAATGCGCTGAGGCCATCGGGACTGCAAAGCCACCGCAGTTTATCTAACGAATCAAATGTCTGAACCATTTTTCCAAAGACTTCAGGTAGACCTTCGACCTTGTCAGAAATAACTGGCGTGCCGCAAGCCACAGCATCAAAAATACGGTTCTGGATGAAGCCTTGTATAGCCATATCGGGCCAATGATCTGCTAAAACTCGTTTTGATGATCGATAATAGTCACCTAATCGGCTGTTATCGATACCTTCCGCTTCGTACATTTGCGGTTCAAGAATATGAGACCACCCGTGTCCAATTATGCGGAGGTCAACTCCAGACGTTATAGCGTCCGAAACCACTAACCGAGCACGATTTCTAGTATTGGCTCCTACAAAAGTAGTGGGTCTTGAACGTTCTACTGTGTCCGACACCGGAAGGTGAAAACTACGTGAATCTGTTGCTTGTAGTAGGGTCTTGACTTTTCTTCCACTTAGAGAGGTCATTTTCTTGGCCCATATGGAAGAGGACGCGTAGACGAGGTCATATGAACGAATTTCTTCGATCGATACATCTTCTGGGTGACTTATGACCCAAAGAACGTTAATCGCTCCAGGTATTGGGGAGATTTTGTCTAATCCCCTAATGACTAAGTTGACGTCATCGAATACCTGTCGGCCATCGTTGTTATGACTGTGACGGTAGGTAACTACTTCCCGCCCTTGGGTACGTAACCCGTCGGCCAGAGAACGAACGTAGTGGGTGTCGCCCCATTTATCGCCATTTGAGCCCCCAATCGCGGCATATCGAATTCCCCACCGTTGACGGGTGGAGTGCTTTGGCCGAATAACTAACGGCCGAGGAGACGGGATAAGGTTAGTATCACCGCCGACGTGTGCAAGTTCGAAGCCAGCACGAATGTACATTTCAGTGTCGGGTGAAGGCAGTCGACCGTTCCATCGTGTCATAAATGCATGTCGGTTGGAAACGATATTTCGTCCACGTCCGGGGGTTTTACTCTCATGATGTGTAACGCGTGCTTCTGGCTCAACAGCAAAATATCCAGACTTCGATTCAATTGCCCTCAAACAAAGATCGATGTCTTCCATCCCATTAACAAAGAATGGATCGAAGCCCCTCATGGCAGCAATATCTGCAGTCCGCCAAAGCATGCACGCACCTGTTATGGCTGAGAATTTATTTTCTGCTACCGTTGCAGCGTCTTCTGGCGGATGATTTGCCAAAAAATGGCCTGGTAAGCGGTTTTCCGCCATGAAAACTGTGCCAGCTGTTTGAATGGAGTCATCGGGGTACAACAAAAGAGGTTGACAGGCCAGAACAGACTTATTCTCAAGTCGTTGAACCATCGGCGCAAGCCATCCGTCTTGCACGACAGTGTCATTGTTTAAGAAACAAGTATATTCACCCGTTCCAATGTATGCTCCGTAATTAGAGCCCACAGCAAAGTTAAGATTTCTAGGTAGCCGAACGTACTTTACACGCGGGTTAGAATCGAATAGAAGGCCGAGCACAACACTGTAGTAATAAGCAGAACCGTTGTCGACGATAATTACTTCAATGTCGATCTGCCCTGACCGATCGAGCACGTTCCGTACCGCACGCGCGGTCATTTTCCAGTCCTGATATACCGGTATGGAAATTGTCACCCGACCAGCGACCGAATCACGATCAGTCATTTCTCGCCAATCAATCAAGTTGTTACCTAAGACAACCCATTGCCATGCCTCGGCTTCCGAGGTGGTAATACGATTCGGAGACTCACGCTCATCCCAATACTTGCAACCTATAAACGGGAGCAGGGTTGGTGAAACATGCTTCGAAATTCGGATCGCGAAGTCATGATCAACCCACCGCTTAAGAGACTCATCAAACCCGCCTGTCTCCAACGCCAGCTCACGATCAATCGTTAATACATTGAGATCGATATGATTGACAATCATCAGTTCTTCAAAGCCACCCTGATATGCCCGATAGCTGACTTTACCGGAGTTATGTAGCTCAAGGGCAGCATAGACAGCCCTGGAACCCGACTGTTTCGCTCCCTTTATCGAAAGTTCAAGGTAGTCTTTTGGCCATTCATTGTCCGTATCAAGGAAAGATACCCAACTACCAGATGCACGTTGTAGACCAATGTTTCGAGCGGCGCAAACGCCATTATGGGGTGCATTAACAAAAATTATGCGCTGATCAGTTTCGGCTATTAATCGAACGACTGCGCTTGTTGAATCAGTAGAGCCATCATCAACTATTATCAGTTCCCAATTTGTGAGAGTTTGGCGTTGGACCGATCGAATGGCTTTCGCAATCGAATCTGCGCGATTCCACGCCGGCATAATAACGCTGACCAACGGAATTTCTGGGTTCGAAGGAGGAAGCGTAATGGAGGAGATTTGTTTGCGCCAGGCAAGTTCTGCCGCGTGATCCCAAGAAGTTAAGGTACGTTTCCGCGATCTATAGGTATGTGACTTTATAGTATTAACAACTGTATTTTTGGATGCCAGGACGTCGTTCCAGATCCATTCCCCCTCAGAAAATTTCACACTATAGCCATCTGGAGCATTTTCTAATAACCAGCCGAGAGTGCCGCCCAGGTGGCTAGACACAGCGTCCGAGGAAATGACCCCATCGGTGCGATCAAGCAAGTTCGGGACGAGAAGTGGACCTATCATTGGCTGCAGTTCTAGCGGTCGCCGGAACCATCGCATTACCTCAGCGAGCTTGCCTTCCTTCCATGCGCTCCGCAAGTGTGCCGGCCAAGTTCTTACATCCATCAGCGGGTGAGGCGACATTTCTTGAGACATTCCATAATTAATGAAATCTTCAGCCGCTGCTTGCCAACTGCGGAAATATCGATCACTTTGAGCTGAATACCAGTGGCGATCGAAAATCCCAGATTTTAACAATATCTCTACGTCTGAATACTGATCAAATGAATTATTCATATTTCTGCGATACTCTCGAACAAAGTAGTAGTTGATTACTAAAATTAAATAGATTATTTTTTACTTGCCATATCCTGTCTCAAATTCACGACAGCTGGCAACGTACACAAGTTAACGTTAGATTACTTTGGTACCGCATCTTCAGTTTCCACTGGCTTCGCGATGACACATAGCAGACCGATTCTGGTTTGGGTATATGGTCCGTTTGATTAGCAACAACTTTCAGCCGATCCCGCCCGTCAGAAACATCTATTGCACCCTCGCTAGGATACGCGATTCTAGCCGTTGGGTTGAAACCGAAAATAACTCGTGCCTGAACCGTCCCTGATTTGATGCCGCTGTCTTTCGAGAGAAAGATAGAAACCATGCCCAAGAAGTATCCTGCCGAAGTTCGTGACCGCGCCGTAGCGATGGTTGTGGACCGGCTCTCTGAATATCCTTCCGTGTATGCAGCGTGCAAGGCTCTGGCTCCGAAGCTGGATGTCGGTCCCGAATCATTGCGTCGCTGGGTGCTCCAAGCCCAGGTCGACACCGGTGAGAAGGACGGCCCAACCACTACCGAACTCGATGAGCTCAAGGCGTTGCGGGCGGAGAATCGGGATTTGAAGGAAGCCAACGAAATCTTGAAAGCTGCATCGATTTTCTTCGCGAGGGAACTCGACCCTCGCCGCCGCTAATCTGCCGATTCGTTGATGAGCAGCGGGCCGAAGGTCATGCGGTCGAGTCGATCTGCGCCGTCCTGCGTGAGCAGGGCGTGCAGGTCGCCGCACGAACCTACCGGGCCTGGAAAATAAGGATTCCGGCCCTGCGAGCAGTTGAAGATGCCAAGGTCATTGACACGTTACGCAGCCTCAAAGTGTTAGACGCTAAAGGAAGACCGAAGCCAGAAATCCTTTATGGCCGGCGAAAGATGACCGCTTGGCTGCGGCGCAACGGCTTCCCCGAGGTCTCCAAACACACCGTTGACCGACTCATGCGTGACGAGGGCATGAACGGCCTGATTCGTGGACGTAAGACCCGCACCACGATCCCTGGCAAGGACGGCAAACGAGCTGGCGACCTACTGAATCGGAACTTCAGCGCCAGTGCCCCTAACCGTATTTGGGTCACAGATTTCACTTACGTGCCGGTGTATTCCGGGTTCGTCTACGTGGCCTTGGTGATCGATCTGTATTCACGGGCGATCGTCGGGTGGGAAACCTCCACGGTGAAAGACACCGCCTTCGTGGAACAGTGCTTGAAGATGGCTTTATGGCGCCGAAAACACACCAAAAGACCAGTTGACAAGGGACTTCTACATCATTCGGACGCTGGCTCGCAATATACCTCGATCCGTTACACCGACACCTTAGAAATTGAGGGGCTGGTTCCGTCGATTGGCAGTGTCGGGGATGCTTACGACAATGCGGCTGCCGAAACGGTCATGGGATTATTCAAGAATGAAGCCGTGGCCAAGGGTTCTCCCTTCCGCAGTGGTGCGTTGAAGACCGAATCAGATGTCGTTGAGGTCGTCTTCGACTGGGTCTTTTGGTACAACAATGATCGCTTGCATTCCTCGTTGGATCACCAAACTCCCGAGGAATTTGAGCGTGCCTACTATGATGAAATGACAGGCTCGTTACCCGACGCTGCCGCACATAAGACGGCGGCATGATTTCCGGGACGGTTCATGCCTGGCTATGCAGGTTATAAAAGCGAGTTCAGAACCGTATTAAGTGGATGTAGACTCTAAATGGCTCTTCAGGATTGAGGGTGTAGACCGGGCATAAACTTACCGGTCTCCAAGCATGAGTGTGCGATCTAGTGAGCCAAATTTTTGAGTCCCAACCCGACACCACCTAGTTGCTCTAACAGTCCGTTCCGTGACTCAGCAGAGCTATTCCACGTCTCTGATGATCAAATTTAGGGTATGACGCGTCACCAACTCCTAAAACCTTGACACCGTTGAACCGGGTAGGATCATCAATGAATAGCCGGACTCCTTCAGACAATACCGGCTCTTTGGCGGTATTATTGGTGACGCCCAAGACATCTGCGATCCGCGAGACCGACAAGTGCTGGCAGACCACCCCGGTCAGTGCCCAGTGTAGGAGTGCATGGCTGATTTTCTGCTTGGATTTCACTGCTCGGCTAAGATCTTCACCCCAGACAGGTTGACAGTGGTTGCAGTGTCAGTGACGTCGTTTGATCACCACGACAGTGGGACGCTTTTCAAACGTTTCGTAAGCGGGGCGTCGAATCGCGAAACTTAGCGAAAGTACTGTTAACCGACGGTGAGCCAACGCCATGAGTGCTTGGTCAGAGCGTAAACATAGAGCTCGCTTCAAGCGTTTGTTGAGTGAATGATGGATGCGATCTAACTTGACCGAGGTCCCTGACTGGCATGGGGTCGGCGCTAATCCAACGTAGGAAGCCAGCACCGCAACAGTAGCGAACTTCTTGCCAGAGATTTGACGAGATGTCAGGACCGGGTGGAGAAGGTGCCTCCGCCATGGCTTCAAGGTGATTAGCGACGATAGCTCGCGGGGCGTGCAAGGAGAACAGCTGACTAGTCATCTACGTGATGACTAATTCTTCGCGTCGGCGCCGACCACGATGACACGGTGCTCGTCTAAGGTAACCATGATGGGTCTGGCCCAGACAGTAAGTCTGCTGATTCTATACCGCCAAAATTGCTCCTTGAGCAGTGAGGTTTTAGTTGACCGCGTCAGTTCGGCTTCGTCAATAGGCCTGATTTTGTTCCAGATTTTATTGCCGTCTTTGGTGACGGCCCAAGCCCAGCGGTCGGTTTCGCCGACGTCTAGGCCTAGGATTATTTCGCTGTCTGTGCTGTTCATGTCTAATGCTCCTTTGAACTATTCCTTGTTCAAGGACGGCCAACGGTTGCTAGCAAACTCTTACAACCACTTGATGATAGACGCACAGTTTCGGGCGTTGCGTCACTAATCAAAAAACACCATGCTGCCATTTCAACCTCGGTGGTAACGGCCTGACTTCTGGACAAGGAAGGGCAGAACACCATATCGAGCTGCAGGCCGACACCTCATATGTTCCTCGGAGGTAATGAGCTGCGAACTACATACCGGGCAGACGATGTATAAATCACATCGCGACGGAAGAACCCGTATCGCCCTGCCAGCGATTCTCTGGCCGATCACCCCCAATAATTACAAAGAGTTAATTTTCCGCGCCAGGACTGGTCGGCCGACAACCCCTAATCCTCTTCGGGCTTAACGAGTCGTTTAGGGCCTAAGGAGAACGTCAGGCAACGACAAATCTACTTGCAAAATACTACGGTGAATATCTCCTTGGTACCCTGGAAGTCCTTACTGAAACAGGACTTTACACCTGATAACATGACATCGATAGAGTTTTGAATGGTTGTTGGATGAAATCAATCTATGGTTGTACGGGCGTGAAGGGTACGAGTTGGAGAATGAGTACTTTCTCAAAAGACGTCCGCCACGTATCTCGGTTTACAGTCCGTCAACGAAGTTTGAAAATAGGTATACCGGGCCATAGCTGAGTACCAATGACATAAAGAAAGTTGTTTACAATGAGTTATTTTGGGAAAATAGATGCGTTGGAGAGTAGAAAATATACCTTTAACTTGCCCCCAAACTCGGTGCCACTTGAGTTAATAGTGCAGGCAGAAGGGTCTGACAGAGAATTCGTTCTACTTCCAGAGCAATCGCAGATCAAGAACTTTTCGAAAAAATGCGAGACGTACTTTTCGCAAGGACTGGATGCTAAGTACCAATATGTTGGCGGAGGAATTTCCACTCTTGTCATCGGTATGGAAGAAGATCGACTTGACGTAAAGGGTGAACTTGAATTTGTAATTGCGCGGTGGGCTCGAAAGAGTGAGACACCCTTCCCAGAACACATTCGAATTACGGTAAAAGATCTGAGCTTACACGCTAATTTAAATTTCGTTGAAGTAATTTCAGCTAACGCCCAGCATAATCCCGGAGGGAAATAAATTTTGATTTCATCAGAAACGCCTTTGGTGAGCGTTGTTATTGCTACTAGAAACCGAAGCGAATTGTTGAAGGTTGGCATTCATTCAGTACTCAATCAGACTTTTGAAGATTTTGAGTTGATCATTGTAGACGATGGATCAACTGATAACACTGAGCAGGTTGTCAAAAGTATTGACGATTCCAGACTCATTTATGTTCGAGGTAAAGGCGAAGGCATCTCAGCGGCACGAAATATTGGTGCACAAAATTCACGTGGTGAGTGGACTGCGGTTCACGATGACGACGACATTATGTTGCCGAACCGTTTAGAAGAACAGCTTAAATTTGTCAATGATTCGGTGGACTTTATATACGGGGCATTTATCAATTTTGATGATGAAACTGCTGAATTGCAACTTCACCACGGACGAAATTACGGATACGGTCCGGCGCTTATGAGCGGATTCGCACCAGGGCATTCGACTTGGCTTGTTCGTACAGAACTTTTAAAAACTTTTCGATATGACGAGGGAATTGAGAGTGCTGTAGACAATAATATCACTTTTAGAATGCTACGCTCTGGAGTCCGTTTTAAGCATAGCGGCGTAATTTGCCTGCTACGTCGTGTACACAGCGGACGCATTACAAATCAAGGTGGCCAAGGGCAGAAATACGTTGCGCAAATGAATCTCAGTTTTTTGAAGCGCGCCTTTACCGCTCAAAGCATCCAAGAACTTTCTAAAGCAGCGCGTAGGGATTGGGGACCGGTTGACAAAACGAACTGGGAGACTAAGTATCTCGGATTCTTACCTGATCACCTAGTAAAGAGAAGTGGATTCATTGTCATCGCCAGGCAAGATCCCGAAATCCAGGAAAGTTTGCAGCGGCTCGAAGTATTAGACGCGGCAAACATGAATTGGGAAGAATACTTTGCAAAATGCGGAGCAGGGGTGCAAACGAACCGTGTTAGCGTTCGAGTTCGGGAAAACTCCGAGATTGAAGAAATACTAAACGGCATCGAAATTCCTAAACCGTTTTCTAAAAAATCCTCGCAGGATCTGATAACAGAGTACGCTTTGTCGTCAATTCACGGTCATCAAGATGGGTTCTTTGAGAATACTGATGTACTAGTACTTGCGGTTGGACGTGCCCAAGACTGGACTGATCAGCAGATTTCTGTAACCAAGCAACGTTTTTCCACCACGGAAGACAGCGGTGAAGTTATTGGTGGCATTATTCCACTACATTCTCTAGAGGCTGCAGATGGAATCAAAAGAACGTTATTCGGCGATGAGGCTCTCGACTGCAGAATCTTTGTGAGCGGAACAACTGACAAAGTGCGAGAAATTACGAAAATCGACCTTCGTAGTGACGCTATCAATAAGACTGCTTGAAGGGTAAAGAAAATTGCTAATTAAGAATGTTTCGCTCCAAGGAACTAATGGCTTTGAACTTCTCGCCGTTTCTGAGGGCGAAGAACTTGTACCCAAACTTGAATCATTAATGTTCGATGCGGCTCCGACTGACCTGAGCCCTCTCAAGACTCTCATCGCTGGAGCTCTACTCTTTGGGAATAGGCGGTTGGAACGCATTCAAGTTAATGGTGAAGTTTCGAATATTTTCGTTGAGCAGGTTCAAACACTCGTTGGGATTGGCAAAAGTGCGAATCCAGAATTGGACTTGGCACCCGAGGTAGCTGACGAATTTGACACCAAGATTAGAGCGACGACTTTAAAGATCAATCTCCAGGCAGCTTTTGCGAACGTCACGCCAGAACGTGACGTGACTAACTTGACTTTGATTCCTAGTGAGCGCTACAGCGGGGTACTCTGGGGAATTAAAGAAGCCATTGTCGCTTCAAATGCATGGCTACACGAGAAGCATAGTTCAAGTGCTCAAGTTGCGGCTGCCGTTGGCGTACTTTTCGCAGATGAATTTCTAGCACGGTCCATTTGCATACCCTCGACTTCGGAAATTGATAAGCTATTAATCCGAAATCTTTGCAAACTTGCCGGTATAGTCGTCGTTTTTGAGGGCGAATAATGACCCATGATCAATCATCTAAATATTCGATATTTGTTTATTCGGAGAACAAGCCTCCAAATAGAAGCTTAGACCGTTTTAAGACTTCGCTCTTTAGGGCATTAGAAGCTAATTCATGCGAGCTGATGATGTTTCCACGACAAGAAGTGCTGGAATCATCCGTTCTAGTACCTGCGAGAGGCCGTTTAGTAGTTTTTTGTGAAGACGTGCATGCACTTAAATCTGCTCGAAAAGGATTTTCGAATAATCCAGGATGTGTCTTTGCTCTTATCGTTATTCCTACGTCTCGATCAGGCTGGGGTGCATATACGGATGTTTGGGCGAAGGGTCTAGCGCAAAATGTTGATGTCGACACAATAATCTTGACTGATAGTGATCTATCAAGACGAGTGATCGAATCGGAGCTCAAGCATTTTCGGGCTGATGTCCGAGTACTTGGTCCTGCGCATTTTTCGAACGCGATCAACGATATCGATGAATCAGGCGACAATATATGGCGATTCGAGAAGTCGAAGTTTCAACATGAACTAAAATCTCTAAATTATTCCGGTATGAGCTGGGAATTTGAAGAATTCCGAAGTAGTGACTCCATGCAGGGACCTACGGGCAAAGGAGAGCAGACAAACGCGCTGCCTTCGGCTGCTTCTGAATCTGCAAATAGCGCAGTTATTTCAGAAATCTTAGTACCTGGAAAGTTATCGGGAGATCCAATCGAGATTGGAATTCTAGGAACTAAACTTACGTTTATTGATGAACTAAGTCGAGATTTAGCTCGAAATTCGGCGTCAAGGATTATTCTGGACGAATGGGAGCATCTCAGCGCTCCACCGGATGTTGCTCATTCAACTAAGATCTTAGAGAATTCGGACGTTATTATAGGCGAATGGGCTAGACCCAATAATTTCTGGATTCAGGAAAAGGCAAAAAAAGACAAACGCCTTATCGTTCGTGCTCACCGATACGAAGTAACTGTCGATTTTCCGCGCAAAATTGATATGGATCGATATTTTGGGGGAGTGGTAATCGTGCCGTGGGTAGGTCGTGCGTTGGTACAGAATTTCGGTTGGCCTAGTGAAAAAATGGTCTACATACCGAATTATGTTAATTCACGATATTTCCATCGTCCTAAACTTGAGGGATCAGAATTTACTCTGGGAATCGTCGGCATAACACCGGATCTGAAGAGGCTCGACCTTGCAATTGATCTACTCGAACGACTTCGAAGAGACGACCTTCGGTATGTTCTGCGAGTGAGAGGAAATCTGCCTTCTGAGCATATCAATTGGCATAAACAACCAATGCAAGCAGAGCAGTGGGGCAGTGTTCTGCATCGAATTGAATCTAACCCGTTACTTCGGAATGCAGTTCACTTCGATCAGCCAGGCCGTGATATGGCGTCTTGGTACCAACAAATCGGTGTCATTCTTTCGACATCCGATCTGGAAGGTTCCCATGTAGCCTTGGCAGAGGGCATAGCATCGGGTGCACTTCCGATTGCGCGTAGGTGGCCGGGAATTGAAACTTTGTGGCCTGACGAGTTTATATTTGACGACTTGGAAACAGCAGCCCGGTCAATCTTAGAGGCAAGAAATCATCAGGTACGCGAGCAGCGAGTAAGCGCATTCCAGGGGCTGAAATGTTTAGATCAGGACCGCGTCCTGCAAGCATGGTGGGACTTGATAAATGGTCGTATTGAAGAAGCGCAACAAGCGTTTGGACCAGTCGATTGGGAGGCACCCTTGTATGAGAAGATTGTTTTTTGATCCTTTGACTATTATGGGCGACTCGTCGCTTGTAAATTAACTAGAGAAGAATAAGGTGGCCCTGTGCAGGACACGACGGCGGTAGAAGCACTTGAAGTTCGGATTAGAGAACTTGAACGAACAGTCAGGTTTCTTATGGATCATAAGAACAAGCAAGATCCTGCCGGCCGTCCTGCGTTTAGGCGTCCCGAATTCGTGACCGTGGGGGAGCACTGTCGCATCGGTAACGGGGTGACAATGTCCGCCACTGCTAGCACCCCCATCGAAATCGGTGACCGGACAAGGATTCTGCGTGGAACCGAGCTTCTTGGTCCCATGCAGATTGGTTCTCGTGTGTTTATTAACCGCGACGCTTACATACGCTCACGGGTTCGAATTGGTAATGGCGTATCTATCGGACCATTTGTCAAGATCATTTCGGATTCGCATCACTTGGGAGATTCCGGTCATCGGGCGGGAGCCGGCAAGACTGAAGATATTGTAGTTGAAGATGGTGTTTGGATAGGCGCTAGCGTCGTGATTTTAGGTGGAGTAACTATTGGCGCCGGCGCTGTCGTCGCGGCTGGATCGATCGTCGTGAATTCTGTCCCTGAAAACACAGTAGTAGCTGGAATCCCGGCTCGAGTACTTCGCTCCATCGAGGGCTAACAAATATGTTTAAAGTAATTGATCGAGAACCAGTAATGCAATTTGACATTCCTCAAGACGCTACCAGAGCAAGAATCATTTCCTCATTTAGCGGTAATGTGGCTGATAGACAATTTATCTTCACGGTAAAGCGAGTCGGTGCCCAATACACGGATGATCAAAAATTCGAAGAGTTAAATTGGTCATCGAGTTTAAATTCCTCATTTGAATACGTTCACCAAATTCAAGTAGATGCTACATTTTTCGGAAAAACTTTCGCCTTAGATCCTGCCATTAAGACGTTGGAAGTATCTTGTATTGAATGGAAAAAACTGGCAGGAATTTCTGCTGTTAATGTCACATCTATGGCGCTTGAGCTATTTTCTAGAGAATGGGATCTTCCTGTCCCATTCAAACAATTTGTGGTTCCGGGACGGATAATTTAATATGACCCATTTGGATATGTCTGTGGTGATTGGTTTCCGTGATTGGGGCGCTAATAGGCTTAATGTAGCAGTGAAGAGCATACAAAATTCATTCGGCAACCAATCTGGCGAAATTATTCTTGTTGACTATGGGTCGTCAGATCCCACGATCGCAATCGAAATTGCTGAGCGTTTGCAGCTAAAGTTGGCGCAAGTAACTGACGCGCCAGTTTGGTCCAGGTCCCGAGCTTTGAATGCAGGCTTCGCACTAGCAGCTGGCGATCTTTACATCAGCACTGATGCAGATATGCTATTCGCTCCAAAAACCCTTGAAACGGTATATCAATGGTGGCGTTCTTCAGGGGAAAGCGCTATGTTCCTGCAATGTCGAGATCTACCTGAAAGCGTTACTATCGACGATTTGTCGAGTCAGCAAATCGATTGGCCGCACTTAGAATCGGTTTCTTCACTGCGACCTCGATGGGGCGTAGGCGGTATGATGGCAATCTCTCAAGCTGGATTCCGGCAGTTGAGAGGGCTAGATGAACGCATGACGACGTACGGTCGGGAAGATATGGATTTCGCCCTGCGAGCGCGTCGAATGGGGTTGCGTATGGTGTGGGTTGAAGAAAAATTAGCTCGAATCTATCACATGTGGCATACTCCAACTTCCGTAGTACTCAAAAATGATATAAACGCGACACGTTCAGTCAATACTAATCGTAGAATATATTCCGAAGATGCGACCGTCTCACGTAACCGAACCGTCTGGCTGCACAGCGAGGAGGTACCTTTACCAATCGTAAGCATTGTTTTTACCGATGGGTTGAAAGCGAACCACGATCTAATACAGATGTTGCGGCTTCAGACAGTTTCTTCTTTTGAGATCATAGTTCCTGAACATTTCGCTAATGAATTGGGTTCCTTGCCAGATAGCAGAATCCGCTTGTGCCCTGAATCTGATGGTAGCTTAACTAGCTTGCTTGGCTCTTGCCGAGGGCGTTATGTTTTGCCACTTTCAGGCGTTAAGGTCATTGCACGGAACTATCTCGAAAAGATGCTGGATGTGATGGGCGGTATGACCAGGCTGGTTATTGCTGACGGCCTGCACGGCAAAAACGAGAAATCCGACACGTTACTTTTGGACGCAAGTAGAAAATTGCGCGGATGTATGTTTGAACGCGCTACGTTTGCCACAATCGTTACTAGATTTGAGCAAGAACGAACTCTGACGCGGGACTCATTCGTAGCTATAGCTGAAAAGAACTGTCTTGAACACACCCTTGCTAATGAAGCGTATTTTCTTGAGGATGATGTACTTGCGGTTGTTAATAACGATGAACTTTCCATGGCTTCGGTAATAGACTCCGATCTGTTCTGGCCATTTTTGATTGCAAGCGACTCAGAAATTTCCGTTCAAGTCGCTGGCGAGAATATTGCGCTTTTGGATGGGGTTCCGTTGGAAGGTGATCTTACGATTTCCACCGTATCGATTGACGGAAAGTACATTTTCAGCGAAAGCCTATTGCGTAATGCGACCGTCGAAGACCTGCTGAGATTGTTTAGCTATGGTTGTGAGTTCACTCGTGTCGACATGCGAAACAATGTAAAAGTCACCCCAGTTCTTGGGCAGGGGTGGGCGATCGATGCACTAAGGTGGATCGTCGACCGCATTCAATGGACCCCCTATTCAGCAATATTTGTAGATAAGGATGTCGAGGATCCTGATCTGGGAACTCTGGATACGATGTGTTATTCGAGTGGGATTCAGCGCAAACACGATGAATCTTGCGAAGACTTGAAGATTTTTTTGACTCGCGATAAGCAGGAATCCGACTTGGTATTCAATAGATTGCAAAGCTCGGTTAAATTTGTACTGCTTGGACAAACTTAAGGAGTTAGCAATTGATCATATCCCGAGATATTGGATCCCAGTCCTCCATCGTATTGCAAGCTACCTTCGATGAATATGATGGATACGCGCCGACGGATAGATTTATTGTCGATGCTACGCCACACCATCTGCCATCTGAGTATGTGGCATTAGCTGGCTATCTTGTATTTGGAACTTGGGCAAGCGGAGCTATTGTGTTTCCGGAATCAATAACGCCGGAATTGTCGAGTGCGATGGAAGACGACAGCTTTCCAGTTCGCATACGTCCGCAGGGTATCAATTTGGTTCCGAAGCTTGTGAAACTAGGCAACGATGGATTCATAATTAATTATGATGGCGGAGTCGCACCTGCGGAGTGTCTAGAAGTTGAAGTTCTCCCATACGGATTGAATGAAGGATTCCTCCGAAAGCCGGGCCGTATGCAGGTCGCTTCGAGTGCATTTATATTTAGCGACGTGCTTGATCATAAATATTTCTTCCGACCGATTATCGCGGCGGCGCTCTTAGCAAGTGGAGATTTACCTCTGGGAAGAATTTATCTATCAGCTCATATCGAGCAACAAGAAGTTATATCGCTCCAAGCGCTATTTCAATCGATCGGTATTGAGTTGATTCATTTCTCCTGAATTTGAATTCGGATAAATACGTTAGGGTGTGGCTATAAAGCAGCCACACCCTAACGTTTATCGACTCTTCGGCTCCCTCACCCTAGTATGTAAGGCAGTCGCGGGTGTGCGCCTGCACATTTACTTGGGTATGGTTTCGAGTAAACTCGCTGCTTTAACCTAGTGCTTTGACCCGATAGCCGTTGCTTAGCTATTTCAATCCCGCTAGGCACTATTCTCACCGTATTAGTTTTGGAGACTCGGAATTGCCGTCTGCGAATATCCAAGAATATGAGGCTGCATCACTAGCACCCGAAGGATTTTAACGCATACCATCAAACATTAGTAGTGAGATTCAACATATTGTGGCGAGACGTCTAGTCTCGACCGTAAATATCTCGCGTGTATACCTTGTCAGAAACTGAGTCTAGGTCCGAAGATTGGCGGTTGGCGATGATAACGTCAGATTCCATCACGAAGTTGTCAAAATCTTTGGAAACACGCGAATGGAAGAATTCATCAGCGTCTAAGGTTGGTTCGTAAACGATCACTTCAATACCTTTCGCTTTAATTCTTTTCATTACGCACTGAATTGCGGATTGCCTGAAGTTATCGGAACCTTCTTTCATAACTAAACGATAGATACCTACCGTTTTGGGATTTCGCGAGAGAATATCGTTTGCTATGAAATCTTTACGAGTTCTATTAGCATCAACTATGGCTGAGATCAGATTCTGCGGAACTTCGTCGTAGTTAGCGAGGAGTTGTTTGGTGTCCTTTGGCAGGCAGTAGCCACCATACCCGAATGACGGGTTGTTGTAGTGGCTTCCAATACGTGGGTCCAACCCGACACCGTTGATGATTTGCGCTGAATCGAGCCCGCGGGACGTGGCGTAGGTATCTAGTTCGTTAAAGTACGCGACCCGAAGGGCTAAGTATGTATTTGAGAAAAGCTTAATTGCTTCAGCTTCGGTCGGGTCAGTCAACAGAATAGGAACATTTTGTTCCAAGCTACCTTTTAGCAGAAGATCCGCAAATTCCTTACCGTGGTTGCCACGATCGCCAACGACAATTCGTGATGGGTGCAAGTTATCGTAGAGAGCCTGCCCCTCGCGCAGGAATTCCGGTGAAAATATAATTTTGGTTTCAGGATGATTTTTCTGCAGTTCACTTGTGAATCCAACAGGAACCGTTGACTTGATGACGACTGTGACGTTTGGATTTACGCTGATGGCGTCGGAGATGACCGATTCAACTGACGAAGTGTCGAAATGGTTTGTTTCTGCGTCATAGTTGGTAGGAGTGGCAACAATTACGAACGCTGCACTCCCGTAAGCCAAAGACGAATCCGTCGTTGCGCTGAGCTTGAGCGACTCTTGTGAGAGGTACTTCGTTAAGTGTTCGTCGACTATTGGCGAAAGTTTTTGATTGACGAGGTTGACGCGTTCCTCATTGATATCTAAAGCAATGACCTCGTGGTGTCGTGCCAGCAAGGCCGCGATCGACATGCCAACATAGCCCGTTCCTACGACTGCTATTTTCATGAATCCATCTCTCTCTTAATCGAACTCTTTTATTGTCTCCTGCCATACCGTTTCAATCAAAATGTGCTTACTCGCCAACCTGACTGAATGTAGCGTTTGCAATTGGAGACTTAGCGATAAAGAAGTTTTCGTGTGTACCTGACTAACCCGGGTATTTCATGAAGGCCGGTAATCATTGACTGACTTAAAAGTTGAAAAAGTGACCTGAATAGGGAAAACAGGATTTATTGAAGCTTTAAAATACCCGTTCAAAGGATCATCTTTTCGATGAGCCATTCTACTCATGTTTTCTCTGCCATCCCTACCCAACTCACCGGTCAAACCTTGGTCTCCCACGCCGGCCTGTCGGTGCTGGCCAGTTTCCTGAATGCATTGGACTTCCGCCGGCTCTGCGAGGACCGCTTCAGCCATTTCGTACCAACCACCGCGACCCATCGGCCAGGAAAAAATTCTTGGCGCACTCGCCATGTCCTTGGCGGCCGGCGGCGATCAAGCCACAGACATCGACCAGCTAAGAGCCGCACCAGAACTCTTCGGCCCCGTAGCGTCGGATGCCGCAATCAGCCGATTCATGAGCCGGATCAAGGAACAACCAGAAGCTTTCGAGCATGGATTCGTCACTATAACCCGCAGCCTGCGCTCCAAACTCTGGGCCGCGGCCGGGTCACGGAATCCAGCCAAACTGGCCATGCCAGCCAACCCGATGGTCATCGACAATGATGCCTCCCTGGCGCACGTCCATTCCGATAATGAGAACAGCGCTGGCACCAATAAAGGCGGATATGGGTCCTCACCCATGATCGCCATGGCCGACTACGGCAAGACAAATGGAACCGGCGAAGTGTTGGCCGTGCAGTTGCGCCCGGGAAACCGGGGCGCGAACTCAGCCGTTTCCCATATCGAAGTGCTCGCCCAATCATTGGCCCAACTTCCTGATGATTTCTACGACGAACACGGGAACCTGTGTGGTGAGAAGATCCTGGTCCGCACTGATAGCGCAGGATCTTCGCGGGTGTTTTTGCACTACCTGGATTCTCTGGGGATCCAATTCTTCACTTTGTATTCGTTACCGCTGCTCAAGGAGCGGTTAATCCGGCGGATCGATCAGAAGAAGTACTAGGAACCCGCACTCACCGCCGACGGTGGCCATCGTGATAACGCGTGGGTCATCGACGCGAGCAAGGTGATCGAGCTGAATAGTTACCTGCCAGGAACAAGGATCTATTTGCGTGCTGAGCCATTGCATCCTAGGACGAAAGCGAACCTGTTCGATACCGGCTTGAACCGGGTGAGGGCGTTCTTGACCAATGCTCCGTGGTTCAACACGGCATTTCTCGATGCAAGGCACCGGGCACGTGGCCGGTGCGAGAACAGGGTCAAAGCCTTGAAGAATGCCGGGTTGGGGAAGCTGTCGAATTGGTCTTTTTCCGCGAACCAGGTTTTGGCTGACCTTGCAATGTTCGCGGTGAACCTGGTCGCATGGCTGCAGCTGGCCGTGCTTCCCGTTGGTCATGAGGCTTCGTTTTGGGATTTGAAGCGGTGGCGGTACCGGTTGTTTTCGATGGCCGGGACGATTGTCTATAGTGGCAGGCAGCGCCAGCAGCGCGGCTGTTACGTCAACAGAAAGAGGGTGTTGACGTGATGTACCAGGGGTGACGGCACGGCCAGCTGGCTACCTGAAATGGTGGTTTCTTTGTTTCTCTGGTTTTGAAAGGTCTTTATAGTCCAGGTAGGTGGAGTCTGGCATTGCGCGTCGGTGAATCATGAACGGCCGCCGGGAATTCAATGGTAGTGGATTTCGGTGGCGGTCAGAGGACTCATGAAAAAATCTGGGTTAAGCGTTAGAAACGCTTCCAGGGATATTCCGAGCCAGCGCGCAGGTGATCTTGGTGCAGATTGGTGCGGATATAAGAGTGTGAAAAGCGAACGAGTCAATCTGGGTTCTTTTAGGGTTCACGAAATTTATAGAAGGTGCGTCGCTGGTGGTGCGAATTGACCCGGTGCAGGCATTCTCCTGCAGTATCTCGATGCAAAATCAAATTATTGAACAATTCTTAGATGAGATTGCTTACTGGAGTGATCCCAAACTCTGATTTTCTTGTAGTGCTTTGGAGTCCTTGTTGTGGCCCTGAAAATTATTCAATGAGATCCTGTATTATGCAAATGGGTCGAAATCATGTTAACCACGAGTGGCCTCGATGCGCTGGCAAGAATTTAATCGGTTCACATTCCATTTCAAATTACCAGCTGTAACGCAAGTTGTGATTTCAGGTCGTATCGGTCATGAATATTATTTCACAGCAATAATTCAGAAAGGTTTTAGCTATGAAAGTATTGGCAGTCGGAGATTCCCATACAAAGTAATTTTGGCATCACCCCTGGTGTGAGAGTCATCTACCCTCTGGTCCGTGATCTACGATCAGAAGTTCATCCGGTAAACGGTGCCACCGTTGCTGGAGTCGGCCGGATGAATTCGACACTTCAATTTCGTGAATCGCTAACTGAATGGCTTCAAAAATCGAGCCCCGATGTGTGCGTCATGAATCTCGGACAGGTAGACGTTGAACTTGGCACTCCTTATAGGAAGTACGTTAAGGGGGACACTGGCAAGCCGATAGATTATTTAAATGAAGTTGTCACGTCTTATGCCATCGTAATAGCAAAATTTGTAAAAGAGTTTCCGGAAGTTAATTTCTTAGTTAAAGGCGCTAACATACCTGTTCTCATCTATGACACAAGAAAGTCAATCGCCGATGTTGCCAATGTCGTGACAGAGCGCGTTTCTGACGTTGAGTTGGATAAGAAACAAGAAATTATTCATCGAATTAGAGCCGACTATGAATCAGATATCGAACGCCACAAACTAACACTGCATTTTAACGAATTACTTAAAAAAGCTACCCATGAATCTGGTGCGACCTATTTTGACATTAATCACGATGTGGTTGCCGACAATGGTTTAGCGCACCCGAGGTTCATCCCAAACGCTATGGATCATCATTTCGTAGATTCGGTCGAAATACGTGTGATCCATTGGAAGAACCTTATGAAAACCCTTGGTTACGATGCTTAACGCACCAGAAGAATATCGAAAGCGGAGTGCCTTTCGACTACTGTTCCTGGAAATTCCGTATTGGCTATCCCCATAAGTAGCGACTGCTATCTCTTAGAAACTCGGTGGGAGTCTTACATCACGGCGTCGAGTCGGCGAAAAACCAAATAATGTTCCATGAGTCTGAACATGCTCTTTCCTGACGCGGAGGTTCCTCGAGAAACCGGGCATCCTTCACGTTGCACTACGTGATTCATGTCACGGTTTTTGAAGAAAACCTTGGTTCGGCTTTTGAATGTATTACTCGGTGCAGACTATTCAACACGCTCGTAGGTTTCGTGTGCACAATAATACCCTCGTCCATTAATTCGTATGATCCCGGTATTCGCACCCGATGCGCTTCAAATTCGTCCCCGTTAGATATACCGCATCACTCCTAGCGTTGGTCAACTAGGTTCTTGCGAACATTAGTAAGTCCCTGAGCCACGTACTCAACTTACAGAACTGCGATTTCGCCTCAACTACGTACTTTCCCGATTTTGAAGTTGTCAACGAATCGGCAATCACTCAAGGAAATCGTGCAATGAAATACGACCGGGGAGGACTGCCCGTCTAAGATGCGTTTGTCCGTCGGCGAGGAATTCAGCTAAACCCATCGAACAGTTAGAATTATCCCGAGATAAGAATTCAGAGCATAGGGAGTTTCTTCGTTGAAACAATCGAACCGCAAGACCGCCCAATCTATCGCATCGCGTGCAGAGATTTTTAATATCCAGCAAGAATATAAGAATCACGACAGCGATTTTGACGGCAGATTGTTGCACGACTTGGCTACGTACAAGTTGCAAGCCTCTAAACTGAAACGAAAAAATGATTCGCTTAGTTCACACATTGTAAAACTCGAGGGACTAGTTGCCAGACTCGATCGTGATCTTGCCCGTGCAAAGACAGAGCGTCAGCAGTTTAGCCAAGAGGCAGCTATTCTCAAAAAGAAACTCTCCAATGAACATGAACGTGCGGAAAAGTTCAAATCTGCGTACGAGAACTTAAAAAGCCACCCAGTTGTGAAAGCTGTGCGTGGAATGAAAAACTCATTTGCACGTCAGCCAGTCGCTTCACCTTCGGTATCTGAGTCGACCGCCGGACTTGTCCCACAAACTACCGCGTCGAATAATGACAATATTTTGGCCGCAAAAACGGATGACCCGGCAGGCACTATCCTCAAATCGATCCAACGCGAAGTTGATGAATATACTGCCCAATATCGTGATGAAGGTAAAATCTCCATTCCTGCGACGGGATTGGAAGAGCTCACTACGCGAGACGACGGTCGTGACAGTTTCGGGCCCCTGCATGGCCAGATTCTGGGTCAGGCTCGAATCCTCGAGAATTTGCCGAATGTGCCACCAAAAACCAAGTCACCAGCGTACATTCCGCAGCCGGACAAAGTGATGTACTGCGCACACAGCACCGGTGAGTTCAACAGCAACGGATACTCGACCCGCACGACTGGCCTTACCAAGGCTGTTATTGACGCAGGTATGGATCTTTTTATTGCTGCGCGTCCGGGCTATCCATGGGATTCGAAGGTAACCAAGAAGGCTCCATCGCAGAAGCGTCTCATACGCGACTTCCAAGGAGTCAAGACACACTTTAATCCTGGAGTTTCTCTACGCAACGATCCTTTGGACAAGTTCATCCAGCTTGCGGCTGACATCTATGTGCGTGAGGCAATGATGAACCGCCCTGCGGTCATCGTTTCGGCTTCGAATCACATCACTGCACTTCCAGCACTCATTGCTGCGCGCCGCCTTGGAATTCCATTCATTTACGAGGTCCGCGGCCTGTGGGAAATTACCGCGGCATCGGACAACAATACCTGGTTAAATTCCGAGCGCTTTGAACTTGCGCGCAATCTTGAAGCACTCGTAGCGAACGAAGCTGACCAGGTTTTCGCAATCACTGAAGAGGTCCGCGAAGAACTGGTAGCACGAGGTGCGACCGAGGCGAATATTTCTATCCTGCCTAACGCTGCAAATATTTTCCAGTATGTGCCGTTGCCTGCTGAGCGTTCCTCAGTTGTGGCTCAGAAACGAGCGGGAGAATTCCTGCTTGGTTACGCGGGCAGCCTCGTCAACTACGAAGGACTAGACCTTCTTGTTGACTCCATCGCAGGGCTACCTGAAGAGTTTAATCATGTAGGCGCATTGATTGTCGGTGACGGCAACGCTTTGCCCTCGTTGAAGCAGCAAGTAGCGGAGCTAGGTCTTGAAGAACGCATTCGATTTACCGGACGCGTTCCGAATGACAAGATTAATGACTTCCTAGCGATCTTCGACGCAGTAGTCTGCCCTCGTAAATCCAATATCGTGACCGAACTCGTCTCGCCTCTGAAACCAATTGAAGCTATGGCCGCTGGCCGGCCTGTTATTGGCTCGGATGTCTCTCCTATTGCTACTTTGCTCGGAACTGACTCAAAGCGCGGTTTGCTCTTTGAAGCCGATAACGTGGACTCGTTAACAGAGCAGATCACTAAGCTGGCGCTTGATCCGAAACTTGGTCAGAATATTGGTCGAAGGGCTCGCCAATGGACGGTAGAAACCCGGACCTGGCCTTTAGTTGCGAAGACCTTCACTGAGCGAGTACGAACAGTGCAAAATCGTACTGGTGCAGCTAAAAAGCTCAAGGACATCCGTATGGCAATCATTGCGGATGAATTCACCACTTCCACGCTCAAGCGTGAAGTGAATCTCGTTGCGCCGACACCTGAGAACTGGCGGCAAATTCTTTCGGCTCAGCAGGTAGACGTGCTGTTTGTTGAGTCTGCCTGGGCAGGAAATTCCGAGACTTGGACTCGCAAGGTCGGCTACTACGAGGATGACCAGTGCTCGGATCTTGACGCGTTGACAAAGTACTGCCGTAAGAATGGTATTCCTACCATTTTCTGGAACAAGGAAGATCCTGTTCACTTCAACCGGTTCCGCCGTACAGCGAAGCTCTTCGATGTCGTCTTGACCACGGACGCGAATTGCCTTGAAGACTATTGGGAGAACCGCGGTGGATACATGCGCGCCCTGGGCAGCCTTCCATTCTGGGCGCAAGCAGAAATCCATAACCCAATGGGTTCAAGCCGTCCATATTCCCATTCGGTAGCCTACGGCGGATCCTACTACGGCGAACGGTATGCGGAACGCTCACAAGAACTGCGTGCGATCCTTGAAGGTGCCCGCAAGCAGGGGCTGACCATCTATGATCGCCAAGCCGATAACGCGGAATCACCATATAAGTTCCCGGCAGCACTCCAGCCGTTTGTTCAAGGTGGACTGACCTATGACGAAATGGTAGAGGCCTACAAGTCCCACCCAGTTCACGTCAACGTCAACTCGGTCAACGGTTCACCGACCATGTTCTCACGTCGTGTCTTTGAAATTGCAGCATGCGGTACCCCGCTTATCAGCGGTAAGAGCTTCGGTGTTACCTGGATGTTTGACGGTACCGTGCCGGTAGTTCGCAACCGTGAAGAATCTGAGCTGATCACGTCGCTGTGGATGCAAAGCGAAGCGGATCGTGTCATGGATGCTTGGGCGCCAATGCGCGTCACCTTCCAAAAGCATTTGGCCCATCACCGCCTCGCGCTCGCGCTTCGTATGGCTGGAATTGCAGTTGAAATTCCAACTCTGCCAACTCTAGGCCTGGAACTTGAGAAGCTGGACGAGGGTGTTGCAGAAAAGATTCTGGCATCCACTGTTCGTCCGAGCGAAGTATATGTGGCGCAGACGGAAGAAAATTCTGGGGCCATCGATATGCTGATTGTCCACGGAATACGAGTTGTATTTTCTGAGACTTCTCGAACGGCCGAGGTTTCTGTTTCACGCGTCCAAGAGGTTCTAGGCGACTCTCACCTCTTAGAAGATTTGCTGATCGCCTACCAGTACGGGGGAGCTGCAAGTGTTGAAGCCTCCGAACTGGATCTCAACGTCCGTGGCCTGCCGCTATGGCTGAAGGATGAGCCATCTGCGAATTCACCGCTGCTGAAGATGGAACAGGCGAAGGATCCTTCGCGCCAAATCCATCTGCGTCTGCGCCGTCCGTTCAACGTAGTGGAAGAACAGAATGGTGTTCTCGCTCCGGAGGAGACGCGCTACACCGCGGGCGATCACAACGTTCTGATTGCTGGCCATGACCTTAAATTTGCTGGTCAGCTTATGAAGACTGTCGAAGGCCAAGGCCACAAGCTGAACGTAGATCAGTGGGCAGGCCATGCCCAGCATGACAGCGAGCTGAGCTCTCAACTACTTGAAGACGCCAACATTGTGTTTTGCGAATGGTCTTTGGGAAATCTGGCATGGTACTCAAAGCATGTCAAACCAGGTCAGCGCTTAGTCACCCGATTCCACTCTCAGGAGTTGTTCACTGACTATCCGCACAAGGTCAAGTTCAAGAACGTGGACCGTATCATCTTCGTAAGCGAACTGATCCGCGGAATGGCGATACAAAAATTCGGTATTCCAGAAGATAAGACTTGTGTCATCCCCAATTCGGTAGATACTCGAAAACTCGATCTGCCAAAGAGTGAAGACGCCAAGTTTGTCTTGGGCTTTGTCGGAATGGTCCCGCAAATGAAGCGCTTTGATCTCGTACTCGACTTGTTGGAAGAGTTACGTGCAAAGGACGAACGATTCACCTTGCGGGTGAAGGGCAAGCGGCCAGAGGACTATCCGTGGATGGCGGCAAGGGCCGAGGAAATGGCATTCTACGATGCTCAGTACGCTCGAATCAATGAATCTCCTCTTCTTCAAGGCGCGGTCAGCTTCGACCCGCAAGGCGACGATATGGCACAGTGGTATCAGCAAATTGGCATCGCAGTATCCACCAGCGATTTTGAGTCATTCCACTTCACGCTGGCTGATGGAGCAGCTTCAAGAGCGTTGCCCGTTGGTTTGGCATGGCCAGGTTCCGAATGGCTTTACCCGAAAGAATGGCTATTCACGGATACCGAACTCGCTGCCAATCGGGTGGTCGACATCGTTTCGAACCAGGATCAGCTCGACCTCTCCGTTGAAGAAGCCCGAAAATTTACGATTGAAAACTACGATGCCAAGAAGATTATGGCTGAGCTAGTAAGAGCCATAGAATCTGAGTAGTTCTCTGAAACAAGTTCAAGTTAGCGCGGTGCGCCTCAGGCTCGAATAGAGCAGGGGGCGCACCGCGCTGTAATATTGATAATTCCTGCCTGCGAGTATTTTAGAGTGAGTTGAGAAGTGAAAATTGCAATAGGTGAGTTTCGAAAAGCCCTGTGGCACCTTAGACAAGGTGGCCCGCGGCAATTCCAGGAATGGTACCGACGCAGTAGTTACGAATCTCGGACTGGCGGTTTTAGCCACAGCTTCCAAACTGATGTTGAAAAGACTCTGGGTCTTCAGCTGCCGGCGGTAACTTTTGAATCAGCATGGGGCTCTGCAACGCCGCTAAAAGTTGCAGTCATCCTGGACGACTTTAGTGCTAGGGCCTGGGGCCCAGAATGGGATTGCACGTTCATCACTCCCACGAACTGGCAAGTTCACCTTGAGTCGATAGAGTTTGATTTGCTGTTCGTTGAATCCGCGTGGGCAGGTAATGGCAAGGCCTGGCAATATCACCTCACGGGCACGAGTGCGCCAAGACCCGCATTAGTTGACATGGTCACTGCCTTCAAAGCGAAAGAAATCCCTGCGGTTTTCTGGAACAAGGAAGATCCGCCACACTTCGAAGACTTCCTGGATTGCGCGCGACTTTTTGATTTCGTGTTGACTTCTGATGAGCGAAAAATTGTGGATTACAGGCGCGAATTAGGTCACGATAACGTGGCCACGTTGAGCTTCGCGGCCCAACCAGCATTCCACAATCCAGTACGTCCACTAACCCAAGAGCGTCGCGACGTGGCTTTTGCTGGGATGTATTTTGCCCACAAATTTCCGGAGCGTCGTGAACAAATGGAGATTGTGCTTGGCGGCGCCGCGGACGTTTCCGACAAACTCCCTCACGGAGTGGATATTTTCTCCCGCCAACACGGGGGAGATGAGAAGTATCAGTTCCCCGCGCCATATAACCAGTATGTGGTTGGCTCTTTGGACTATGACCGGATGCTATCGGCATATAAGTACTACAACGTTTTTCTCAACGTGAATTCCGTCGTGGATTCACCGAGCATGTGTGCACGCCGGATCTTTGAAATTACCGCCGCGGGCAGTGCAGTTATATCGGCTCCCAGTGCCGCCATCAGTAATTTCTTTGACTCCTCCGAGGTCTTAGAAGTCTCAACCCGTGAAGATGCTGCTAACGCGATTCGCAGCATCGTCCAGAGCCCCGAACTGCGTGACCGGATGGTGCACCTGGGGCAACGGCGCGTCTGGACCGAACACACATATGCACATCGAGCCCGAGAAGTAGAAGCATTAGTTGGGTTACCCCAGACTGAGCGTTCCGCTGACTCGATGACTACGCGTCCCAAGGTGACCGCAGTGGTTTCAACGATCCGCCCGCACCAGATAGACCACATTCTTTCTACCGTCGCATCTCAGATCAATGTCGATACCGAGCTTATTCTGGTCACACACGGCTTCAGCATTGATCAAGAAGAATTTGAGAAAAAAGCTGTGGAAGCGAAGCTTAAAGATTATAAGATTCTTGAATTATCATCTGAGCTGTCGTTGGGCGACTGCTTGAACGCAGCTGTCGCGGAGGCAAGTGGTGACTTCATCACCAAAATGGATGACGACGATCTTTATGGCCAGAATTACCTCTTTGATCAGGTGTCGGCACTGCGCTACAGCGGTGCCTCAGTTGTCGGTAAACAAGCTCACTTCATGTACCTTGCAGATTCGGATGCGACCCTATTGAGGTTCGCTGAACGAGAGCACCGATTTACGAATCTGGTCATGGGGCCAACGATGCTAGGACACGCATCTATTTTCAAGAACACACCCTTTGCTTCGAGAAGCAGGGGAGAAGATACCCAATTCTTGCGCGACGTGATCGACGGAGGCGGAACGATCTACTCAAGTGACCGGTTTAACTTCATGCAAATGCGTAGCGGCGACGGAAAAGCGCACACTTGGGGACTCAGCGACGCTGAACTCACTGCGACTGGTAAGATTCAATGGTTTGGACGCAATGACAAGCATCTTTTTTTCTAAAGGTCTTGTGTGCGAATTTTTAGTCGAAGACCAAGGAGTACGCAGTAGATGAAAATCATGTTGCTGACTCATTCGTTTTCGCCTGAAGTATCTCCTCCACAACGACGTTGGTCGGTCATCGCAGATGAACTAACCAAACTAGGCAATGAGATCACTGTAGTCACCCCTCAACCTCGGGGGAATTCTGTTCAGGGAGCTACATTCTCCATGGACAACCAAAGTATTCACGTTAGACGTTATAAATCGCTGAGTAAGTCCAAAACCATGGTCGGTAAAGTGCTCAAACATGGCGTGGACGCAGTATTGAGTTTGCCTGCAGCATTACAAGCCACTCGACCTGATGTCGTGATTGCAACTGTGCCGGCGTTACCGACACTCATTGTTGGATATGCAATCAGCAAAGTCCGCGGTGTTCCTCTTGTCGTGGATTTACGTGATGCGTGGCCTGATCTTTTGAGAGAATCCCAGGTTTTGAAGTGGCGCTGGCCGGAACCAATCGTGTCTCACGCGCTTGCGTATCTCGTGAAACGAAGTGATCTGCTGGTGACGGTGACCCGCGGTTTTGCCATCAAGATGCGGCTCGATGGTGTCAAAAATGTTGCGACGATAGCTAATGGCGTGGATACTGAGCGGCCCGAAGTCTCCATTGTCAAGGAGCCCAGAACCGGCGCTATTCGAGTGCTCTATCTTGGAAACATTGGCCTAAGCCAAGGCCTAGAAACACTCATTCAGGCAGCTAGTATTCTTGGCAACAAGGTTTCCGTAAGAATAGTAGGCAACGGTACTGAGAAACGGCGTTTGGTAGAACTCGCTGACGAGCTCGAAGCAAATGTTGATTTCAGAGAACCGGTGTACGGAGAGCTAGTACTTGAAAATTATGCTTGGGCCGACACCTGCGTCGTTTCGCTTCGGCCGGACTGGCCCAGCTTTGAACACACGGTACCTTCGAAACTCTATGAATTGCTGTATTTAGACCGTCATATTACCGGAATGGTACGCGGCGAAGCCGCCGGGATAATTACCGCTGCTGAATCCGGAGAAGTTGTTGGTCAGAGTGTCCCAGCGCTTGTCGAATATTTAACGAACTTGGCGGCTAACCCGGACACATTGAAGACCAACAACCATGGTTCACATTGGGTCAAAAAAAACGCGTCACTGCGTGATGCTGCCCGAACCTACGCCAAGCTGTTAATCGACGTCGTAAGCCGCGAAGGCAAGAGCTAGGACAGTATTTTGAATACCCAGTTATTATCAAACCTTACGAATACCGGATTCTTGGTCGCTTCGAATCTGGCCGACGACCCAAGCTACTTCGCCCTTCAAGTAGCAAGAAAGTTCAAAAATCGAGTCCCGGTTAAACTCCTGGACAAAGTGCTCTCGTTGGGAAAAAACAACGGTGTTGCATCTGCGTTCTCTGCAATGATTCGTGACGATAGCATTCAGTTACAAAAAACCTGCCAGCTTTGGTTAGAAGAATCGGGTTCAAAACGTGGCGCAGTGTTCCTAGCGAATCTCTGCATCGCCAGTGGGGAATGGAATACTGCCAGCGGATTGTTGGAGCACGCAAAGTCATCTCCAAACACGGTTCGTGCTAGAGCACGATTGCAATGGGGCTTAGGCAACATGAGTGAGGCAATTGCCTTGCTTGAAAAAATACCCCCAAACAGGCAAAAGCGGCATTACGTTTCTGAATATCAAGTCTATTCTGGAGCTGAACCGAAGCTGCCGGCTACGCGGCTTTCTGCTACAGGTAATGAAGGGCCAGCATCAGTTGTTTTCTTAGCGACGAATTCGCTGCCTCACACGGGCAGTGGTTATGCGCAGCGAACTCAGTCCACATTGTCAGCGCTGGTTGGTGAAGGCTGGAAAGTACATGCCTGCACGAGAGTGAACTACCCACTAAATATCGGTGTATTCCAAGCGAATTCGTCGGATCAAGTCGGACCTGTAGTGTACGAACGCTTAATTCCAGCTCGAGCAAAATATGACTTGTCTGGGCGAGTTCAACAGCAAGCGGAGGAGATACTGGCGAAGGTTATTCGCGACCGACCTCAAATCCTCCACACCACGACAGATTTTTCCAATGCTCTTGCAGTCAAAGCAGTCTCGGACGCCACTGGCATTCCTTGGGTATATGAAGTTCGCGGTCAGCTAGCAGATACCTGGCTCTCGACTAGGCCGGAATCGGCTGAAAATTCCGAGCGTTACAAACTCTTTCGCGAACGCGAAGCGTATGTAGCCAATAGTGCTGACTACGTGATCACTCTGGGTGATCAGATGAAAGAAAATCTCACGTCGGTGGGTGTAGAAGCAGATAAAATTGAAATTTTGCCCAACGGGATTGGCGATGAATTTCTCAATGAGCCAGTAGGCCGTTCTACGGCTCGGCATGAACTTGGTTTGGATATTCAGGCTTTTTATGTCGGCACCGTCAGCAGTCTCGTTCCCTACGAAGGGCTAGATACAGTTCTTCGTGCGGTGGCTACACTGCAACCGAAAAACAAGAAACTTAAATTACTCATTGTTGGCGACGGTACGGACAGAGAAAATCTCGTACGTCTTGCGGCCGAACTAGGAATTTCGCAATTCTGTGAATTCACGGGCCGTGTACCTCGTGAAAAAGCACATTTATATCACGCAGCATTAAACGTGTTCGTCGTGCCGCGCAAGGACAGCGCGGTGACGCGTGCCGTGACACCGCTGAAACCAGTCGAAGCGCTTGCTTCCCGTGTTCCGGTTCTTGCCTCCGACTTGCCCGCCCTCGGAGAACTGATTGAAGATGGCGTCACGGGTTACTTAGTGGAGTCGAGTGATGTTGATCAATGGGCGAGCAGCATAGATCACTTGATGAAGAGCCCGGAAAAGGTAGCCGCCATGGGCGATTCAGGTAGGGAGCTCGTACTTAAAACACGCACGTGGTCGCAAAATGCCAAGAAGTTAGATCGCGTCTACCGGTTGGTAATAAATAAACCGAGGTGATCCACCTCCTTACTAACAGCAGCGACCTGCGATAAGGTTTACTGGTCGCCTTGGGGGAAAGCAGCGATATATGATCAGTAGCAAGCTTCAGATTTTAGAATTACACTCGCACCAGAAGGAAAGCCACTTTAGTGAACAGCATTAAAGAAGTTGCAGTCATTGGTTTGGGATACATTGGATTGCCTACCGCCGCAATCCTCGCATCCAAGGGAATCATCGTAAAGGGTGTAGACGTTACCCCTCGTACAGTTGAAGCGGTCAACAAGGGCGAGGTTCCATTTGTGGAACCAGCCCTGGGCGACTTTGTCGCAGCTGCCGTTGAAGCAGGCACGCTGAGCGCAAGCTTTGAAACCCCAGAAGCAGAAGCGTACATCGTTGCGGTTCCTACCCCATTCAACGCTGACTACACCGCGGACCTCTCCTACATCGAGGCAGCTGCAGACGGTATCGCGCCTAAGCTCAAGGGTGGCGAGCTCGTTATTTTGGAGTCGACTTCTCCTCCGGGAGCTACCCAGCACCTAGCAGAATACCTGCTTGCTAAGCGCCCGGACCTCACCACCGATAGTCTCTTAGTTGCACACTGCCCAGAGCGCGTGCTTCCCGGCTATGTAATGGAAGAGCTGGTCACCAACGACCGCATCGTTGGCGGCATCACTCCGGAAGCTGCGGAAAAGGCAAAAGCTCTTTACGAGACTTTCTGCCAGGCAGCAATCTTGACCACAGACGCAAAGACCGCCGAGATGGCTAAGTTGGTTGAGAACTCCTACCGCGACGTAAACATCGCTTTCGCCAACGAGCTCTCGGTCATCTCCGACAAGCTTGATATTGACGTTTGGGAATTGATTTCCCTGGCTAACCGTCACCCACGTGTGAACATCCTGCAGCCTGGCCCAGGCGTTGGTGGACACTGCATCGCAGTTGATCCGTGGTTCATCGTGTCAGCAGCTCCTGAAGAATCAAACTTGATTCGTATGGCACGTAACACCAACGATGCCAAGCCGAATTGGGTCATCGAAAAGGTCGAGGCAGCTACGAAGCTCGATACCTTCAACGGCAAGGTGGCCGTAATGGGTCTTGCTTTCAAGGCGAATATTGATGACATGCGCGAGTCGCCATCAATCGAAATTGCTCGTAAGCTTGCCTTGGCCAATCCAACTGTTGAATTCCTTGCGGTCGAACCACACGTTGACGCGTTGCCTAAGAAGCTTGATGGCATCTCCAACTTGGTTTTGACTCCAATGGATGAAGCTTTGGAAGCTGCAAACGTTATCACCTTGCTGGTAGACCACGACCAGTTCAAGGCGGTGCCAGCAACCACACTCGCTGGCAAGGAAGTCATTGACACCCGCGGTCTTTGGCGCTAATTACTCTCCACCTGACAGGGTATATTTAAATGAAAAAGATCATGCCGATCTATGGCACTCGTCCGGAGGCCATCAAGGTTGCTCCGATCGTCAAGGCCTTGAAAGAGGCTGAAATTTTCGATTGCGTAGTTGTCGTTACTGGACAGCACCGCGAGATGCTGGATCAGGTCAATGAATTGTTCGGAATTACTCCGGACTATGATCTTGACGTGATTCAGCCTCGCCAGACCCTCAATGGCTTGTTGACCAAGACCATTGCCGGCTTAGATGAGATCTTTGAGAAGGAAAAGCCGGACGCCGTTGTCGTCCAAGGCGACACCACTACCTCCACGGCAGGTGCTATTGCAGCCTTCTACCGAGGAATCCCGGTAGTGCACGCCGAGGCAGGTCTGCGTAGCTACGACATCTTCTCTCCGTTCCCGGAAGAGGCCAACCGCAAGCTCACCAGCCAGATTGCGAGTGTTCACTTAGCTCCAACCTCGTTGAGCAAGCGAAACCTCGAGCGCGAAACCTTCAACAGCAAGGACATCGTAATCACCGGTAACACCGTGATTGATGCTCTGCTCACGGTGGTCGAGAAGAAGGTTCCATTTAGCGATCCGCAGCTGGAAGAACTTGTGAACTCCGGTAAGCGTATCGTTCTGGTGACGACTCATCGTCGTGAAAACCAGGGTGAACCAATGCGCGGCATTGGACGTGCGCTTGCACGCTTGTCCATAGCTGAGCCGGACGTGCAGTTCATTCTTCCGTTGCATCGAAACCCAGCTGTGCGCGAAGCATTGCTGCCGGAAATTGATGGAATTGTAAACATCACGCTGACCGAGCCACTGGCCTACGGTGAATTCACCCGTATCATTGATGCTTCGACCTTGGTCCTGACCGACTCTGGTGGAGTGCAAGAAGAGGCACCGAGCTTGGGCAAGCCTGTACTGGTGATGCGTTTGAATACCGAACGTCCAGAAGCCGTGACCGCGGGTACTGTACGTCTGATCGGTACCGACGAACAGCGGATCTTTGATTCGGTATCGGAACTGCTCAATGACTCCGCCGCATATGAAGAGATGGCTACCGCCGTCAATCCATATGGTGACGGCAAGGCCTCCGAACGTACTGTGGCCGCTATTGCGGAGCTTCTCGGCGTAGGAAAGCGTATCGAAGAGTTTGATTCGCGACTCTCTGACGCTGATGACATGATGCGCGCAACAAGCATCTAAAGCATCTTTTTGAAGGGCTAGGACAATTTGTCCTAGCCCTTCTGGTTTTAAAGTGCGTCTGCGTCTGTGAAGTCCACCTGTGGTGCAGGAAACTTTGTGCTGCACTGACTAGTATCGAAAGTATGATGAATCAAACTGCCATATTTGTTGATGCTGGGTTCTTATTATCTTTAGGCGGGCACATGGTTGCAGGGACAACCTTACGCTCAGCTTTTACGACACATTATGAGTCGCTAGTTCGCGGGATAGTACAAACCGTCAAGAAAAATACAGGGCTTAATAACTTACGTGTCTATTGGTATGACGCGTCGAAAGACGGTCTTTTTACCGAGCAGCATAAGCGCATTGGATTGATCCCGGGTGTTAAGGTTCGTCTGGGACGTATTTCCTATAACGGCGAGCAAAAAGGCGTTGACCTTCGCTTGGCCTTAGATCTAGTTGGTGTGGCCCGTCATGGATCTGCATCCGTCGCTTACTTAGTTTCAGGTGATGATGATCTGGCTGAAGCCGTAGAAGAAGCTCAAGATTTAGGAATGAAAGTAGTCTTGCTTGGGTTGCAAAAGGATCAGAGTCGCTTAGGCGTCGCCTCGGTAGCGGAGCACCTAGCATTAACGGCAGACGCTATTGAAGTCATGCCTGACTCAATAATCGATAGTTCGTTTACTCGGATTATTGATTGGGATAAGGACAATTGCGCGAAAACCGCACTGGTTGCCGCTGCCCCCATCGCGAAACCCACCGCAACTCCTAAACCTAGTATTCCGACACCGGCAATGCTGGCGCAAAAAGCCCAGACTGTTCGGAGCGCCGAACCGGTGGCGCAACCAGAAATGGTGTATTCCTCGGATAGTGAGCGTTCCGGATTCCACGGACAAGCGGCCTATGAACAGAAGGAACTCACGGCAGCCGAAGAGATTGGTGCCAAAGTGGCTCAGTCTTGGTTGGCCAGTACCACGCAAGCCGAAGTCGTTGAACTCGTGGCAGATAAGCCACAGCTGCCGCCGGAGATCGACCGCACCTTGCTGAAAGACTGCGCGCAGGTTTTGGGGGAGTGGAAAACCGATCAGCAAACGATTCGCCGGACGCTTCGTGGGGCCTTCTGGGATTACCTCGATAAAATCATGTGACGAGATGATCGCTTTGACGAATCAAGCTTCCAACACTGACTAAGGTAAATTTGTATCGTGACTTCTCAGCAGAAACCCTTTTACATCACCACAGCAATCTCCTACCCAAACGGCACCCCGCATATCGGGCATGCCTACGAGGTAGTCGCTACCGACGCCATGGCGCGTTTTAAGCGCTTGGACGGATATGACGTCTTCTTCTTGACCGGCACGGATGAACACGGTCAGAAGATGATGCAGACTGCTGAAAAGGAGGGGATTACCCCTGCGCAGCTGGCGCAGCGTAACTCGGACGCCTTCCAGGCGATGAATGACGAGTTGGGTACCAGCTACGACCGCTTCATTCGCACCAGCGATGCTGACCACCATGCCGCGGCACAGGAGCTGTGGCGCCGGATGGAAGCTAACAACGATATTTACCTCGATAAGTACGCCGGCTGGTATTCGGTGCGTGACGAAGCTTTTTACACCGAAGAACAGACCGATGTCCGCGAGGACGGGATTCGTTACGCCACGGAAACCGACACCGAGGTTACTTGGACCGAAGAAGAGTCCTACTTCTTCCGGCTCTCTAAGTACCAAGACAAGCTCTTGGCCCATTATGAGGACAATCCTGACTTTGGTGCCCCACGTTCACGCTTTAACGAAGTTGTTCGTTTTGTTGAAGGCGGTCTGACCGACCTCTCCATTTCTCGTACTACCTTTGACTGGGGAATCCCTGTTCCAGGCAACGAGAAGCACGTGATGTACGTCTGGGTTGACGCACTAACCAATTACCTGACCGGTGCCGGTTTCCCAGATGTAGAATCCGCGTCCTTCCAGAAGTACTGGCCTGCCGATGTACATGTCATCGGCAAAGATATTTCGCGTTTCCACGCGATCTACTGGCCCGCATTCTTGATGTCTGCAAAGCTGGCCGTTCCCAAGCGCGTGATGATCCATGGTTTCTTGCACAACAACGGTGTGAAGATGTCTAAGTCTCTGGGCAATACCGTATCTCCGGATGACTTTGTTGCACGTTATGGTCTCGACCAGGTGCGCTACTTCTTCCTGCGTGAAGTGACCTTTGGCGCTGACGGAAACTACAACCACGACACTATCGTGGCGCGCATCAACGGTGACCTCGCAAACAACTTTGGAAACCTCGCTCAGCGTTCGTTGTCGATGGTTGCCAAGAACTGCGGGGGAGTCGTGCCGACTCCTGGACAGCTCTTGCCAGCTGATGAGCAGATTCTGGCGGCAGCTTCAGAGCTCTTGGAACTCAACCGTGACGCGTACTCACGTCAAGACTTCAGCCGAGCTCTAGAAGCCGTCTGGCACGTCTTGGGAGACACCAATGCGTACTTTGCGGATCAAGAACCCTGGAAGCTGAAGAAAACCGATCCAGCGCGTATGGAAACGGTTCTCTATGTCACCATCGAAATCGTGCGTAAGGTCGCTTTGCTGCTGCAGCCAGTATTGCCGCAAACAATGACCAGTATGCTTGACCTTTTGGCTGTCGGTCAGGGAACCGCACGTAACTTCGAGCACTTCGGCACCGCTTTGGTTCCAGGAACCAAACTTCCGGCACCGGCACCGGTATTCCCACGGTATGAAGAAGACAAATAGTTCGTAGCAAACAAAGAAGTCCAAGCTTGGATTAAAACCAAACTTGGACTTCTTATGTTTTTAACCACAATCTTTACGGGCTGACCACACCGGTCTGGTAGGCAATGACCACGGCTTGCACGCGATCACGAGCTCCAAGCTTAGACAAGATATGACCTACATGTGTTTTCACCGTTGCCTCGGAGAGAAACAAATCCATGGCAATCTCCGGATTTGAACGCCCCAGAGCTATATGACCGAATACTTCCCGTTCGCGCGGGGTCAACGAGTCTACGGCGGCCGTCAAGGGGTCATCATTTGGTCTAGCGCGCTTCAGCAATGGCGCCATGTGATCCAGCAAACGTCGGGTAGTGGAAGGCGCAATGACTGCATCTCCACGGTTGACCGTACGTACCGACTCAAGCAGCTCTTCGGGTGGGGCATCTTTCAGCAGAAATCCACTGGCGCCAGCCTGAATGGCACTAAACGCGTACTCGTCCATGTCAAAAGTGGTCAGCACAATGACTCGCGGCGAATCGATTGCCTGTGCGCGGGAAACGAGTAAGCGTTCAGTGGTTTCGATCCCGTCCATTTCAGGCATACGAACATCCATCAAGATGACGTCCGCTGTGGCTAAGGCCGGAGACGCCAAGGCTTCGCGTCCGTTGGATGCTTCAGCAACCACGTTCATATCGTCCTGGGAATTGATCAGCATTCGGAATCCGCTACGGACCAGAAGCTGGTCATCTACCAAGGCAACTTTGATTGGCTCGGTGGTGGTCATTCGTTTTTAGTCCTCGGAGTAGGGGATGAAGACGGAGACGCAGAAGCCTCCGTCCGGAAGCGGTCCAGCTTTGCTGGTTCCATCGTATAGGGCGACTCGTTCGTGTAATCCACGCAGCCCTTGGCCGGCACCATCGATTTCAAGTTTTCCGGTACAAGCTCCGTCATCCTCGACTTTGATATCGAGGCCACGGTTTGACCAGTGCAACTTAACCGTGGATATAGCCCGTGAACCAGCATGCTTAATAACATTGGTGATCGCTTCTTGTACGCATCGGTACGCGGTGAGCTCGGCACCGGTGGGCAGAGACCGACGAGGGGACCCTTGGTTCTCATAAGAGACTTCCAGGCCAGACTTGACTGCCATTTCAACGAGTTCAGGAATATTACTCAAACTTGGCAACGGCCGGTGCTCAGTTTCTTCGTCGGTGCGCAGCACGCCTAACAAACGACGCATTTCTCGTAGTGAAGATCGGCCCGCATCAGAGACGGTCTTCAACGTTTCAATGGCAATGTTTGGGTCCTGAGCCGCTGCGTACCGAGCCCCGTCAGCCTGCGTGATAATCACCGACAGGGAATGCGCCACGATGTCATGCATTTCTCTGGCGATATGGTTGCGTTCGTCAGAGGCGGCCAGCTCGCGTTCAATCAGACGCTCATTCTCCAGTCGCTGCGCATGAGCCCGTAGCGCGCTCAAAGTTTGTCTTCTACTTCGCGCGAGGTCGCCAAAGGTCCAAGCGACGGTTACCACAAGAGACAATCCGACGAAGGAAATAATCTTGTCAAAGGATATTGGATTATTACCATCAAGTCCCGGTCCGAAAATATTGAAGGTAGCCAGAATGGCTCCAAGAAATCCCAGGCCCAAGGTAGCGAAGGATTGCCAGCGCTTCCCATAGATTGCCATGGTGTAGATCATGAATGGGACTGATATCTGGGAGGGCAGGAATACCCCTTGGAAGAACAGCTGCAGAATGTGGGCAATTGCAACGGTGAGGGTAGCTGCCCACGGGTAGCGACGGCGAACCATGAGTGGTGCCGATTGCAAAAAGGCGATTGCCGCGATGCTGAGTCCAAAGCCTACGCCCACGCCAAATCCGAGACCGACCGAGAAAATTACGCACAGGAGTGTGTAAATCGCACCAGCGAACATATCGATCCGGTGGGGGTTTGAACGGATCCACCGGTCTATCCGCCGGTGTGGATTAGTGAAAATCAAAGGTTCCTTCGCGCGTGCTCAAATGCTGTGTTCTACCTCGAGTCTAGCCAGCGATTTGGACGCAGTCCTCATGCCAGGGTTTGAGATTCTGTGACGCAAAAAGAAACCTATCTCATAATCTGAGATAGGTTCTCAAATGGTGGATTCACTTCGTTATGATGAGAGCATGGGAAACGTCATTAATATTGCTGTCATTCCAGGCGATGGTATCGGCCCAGAAGTAGTTGCCGAAGCCGTGAAAGTCCTGAAGTTCGTGACTAACGGTGGAGATCAGCAGGTAGATCTCACCGAGTACACCTTGGGCGCAGAGCACTGGCTCAAGACGGGGGAGACCCTGAGCGATGAAACTCTTGAAGCCATCAAAAAGCATGACGCCATCTTGTTCGGTGCCGTTGGCGCCGCACCGGGTGACACACGAATCCCTTCGGGAATCATTGAACGTGAACTGTTGCTCAAGCTCCGGTTCTCGCTTGATCATTTCGTGAATCTGCGTCCATCCAAGCTCTATGCAGGTATTGAAAGCCCGCTGGCTAAACCGGGCGAAATTGACTTTGTGGTTGTCCGTGAAGGTACCGAAGGCCCCTACGTAGGCAATGGCGGTTCGGTCCGTACCGGCACCCCGCATGAAATTGCCACCGAGGTCTCGGTGAATACCGCCTATGGTGTAGAGCGCGTAGTTCGAGATGCTTTTAGCCGTGCATCAGCACGTCCACGCAAGCACGTAACTCTAGTACACAAGCACAACGTACTGGTGCACGCCGGGCATCTATGGCGCCGCACCGTAGAAATGGTGGCCCCAGAATTCCCAGAGGTCACCCATGACTACCTCCACGTGGATGCGGCCACCATCTTCCTGACTACCAACCCGTCCCGTTTTGATGTCATTGTGACAGACAACCTCTTCGGCGATATCCTCACCGACCAGGCCGGCGCAATCACCGGCGGCATCGGCTTGGCGGCCAGCGGCAACATCAACATGGACCGAACTTACCCCTCCATGTTTGAGCCGGTCCACGGCTCGGCACCAGATATCGCCGGTCAACAGAAGGCCGACCCCACGGCAGCTATCCTGTCGGTGGCATTGATGCTGGAACATCTTGGAATGTCAGCTGCGGCTACCGCTGTTGAGCAAGCCGTCGAAAAAGAGATTACTTCACGCCAAGAATTGACTGATCACCGCACCACAAGCGAAATCGGCGATGCAATTGTGGCGCTACTGGCCTAAGCTAAAAGTGATGTAGTTCGGTTAGTTGCTAATCGAGCAGCAAATCCACGGACGGGTGTTCCGCCAATGGCGTGGGGCACCCGTTTTTCGTTAACTGAGCAAGGAAGTCCAGAGTTAGATGGAATTCACCGAAAATCTGTCATCGAATCGCAAGAGCGCGGAAGAACGCGCTGCCGTCCTGGCAGACCCCGGGTTTGGGGACTTCTTCACCGACCACACCGTGGTCGTTGACTGGTCGGCTGGCTCCGAGGCTGGCACCGGTCAGTGGCATGACGCCCGAGTTGAGCCGTACGGTCCCATCGCCATGGATCCTGCTGCCTCCGTCCTGCACTATGGCCAGGAGATCTTTGAAGGACTCAAGGCCTACCGCCACGAAGACGGATCCGTATGGACGTTCCGTCCGCACGCCAACGCAGCGCGTCTGAACAAGTCAGCCGCACGCCTTGCACTCCCACAGCTGGATGAAGACGTTTTTGTAGATTCCCTGCGCAAAATAGTCGCCACGGATATTGACTGGGTACCCACCGGTGACGGGGAAGCACTCTATCTACGTCCATTCATGATCGCTACCGAAGCTTTCTTGGGTGTTCGTGCCGCGCGTGAAGTCTCCTACCGGGTGATTGCCTCACCGGCTGGAAACTACTTCGGAGGGGAGCTGAAGCCAGTAGGTATTTGGGTTTCAAAGAATTACGCTCGTGCAGGCCGTGGCGGCACCGGGTCGGCTAAATGCGGCGGCAACTACGCAGCTTCCCTTGTAGCCCAGCTTGAAGCAGAAGAGAACGGCTGCAAGCAAGTGCTCTTCCTTGATTCATTCAACGACAACGCGGTTGAAGAGCTCGGCGGAATGAACGTGTTCTTCGTAACTAAAGATGGCTCTCTGGTCACCCCAGCGTTGACCGGGACCATCTTGGAAGGCGTCACTCGCTCTTCGGTGATTCAGCTTGCCAAGGATCGTGGCATGAAAGTTGAAGAGCGCAAGATTACGTTGGACGAGTGGCGTGATTCGGTCGCCAGCGGCGACATTACCGAGGTGTTCGCCTGCGGTACTGCCGCAGTGATCACTCCAATCGGCGTGCTCAAGAACGGCGAAGAACTTATTGGTGATGAGAATGCACCTGCCGGTGAAGTGACAATGTCTATCCGTGAAGAACTTCTCGGTATCCAACGCGGAACCGTAGAAGATCGCCACGGTTGGCTCGAGCGCTTAGCCTAAAAAGTAGAAGTGTCGATAGAATAGCCCATGCAAGTAATCTTTGCATGGGCTATTTTGATTCAAAATTGAGGATGTTGTAGATGCGCGTTTTAGTCACCGGCGGAGCTGGGTATATTGGCTCTCACACGGTTCTACAGCTATTAGAAGCGGGACACCAGGTGTCGGTTGTTGATAACTTCAGCAATTCATCTCCTGAGTCGCTCAGGAGAGTCGTATCGATTGCCTCTAAAAATATGGCGACTTTCAAGGTAGATCTGTTAGACAGGAAAGCCCTCACTGAAGTGATTAGCGATATCCAGCCGGATGCTGTGATCCATTTTGCAGGGTTGAAAGCGGTTGGCGAATCTGTCGCACAGCCTTTGCGCTATTACAAAAACAATGTGACTGGAACCATTAATCTTCTGGAAGCAATGGACGAAGCTGGTTGCCGAACTATCGTTTTCAGCTCTTCTGCAACCGTATATGGCGAATCAGTTGACCTTCCCTTACGTGAATCTACGCCACGTAGTGCTACGAATCCTTATGGACGAACGAAACTACATATCGAGGAAATGCTCGAAGAGCTAGCCGCCTCTGATTCCCGGTGGCGCATCGCCAATCTTCGTTATTTTAATCCGGTAGGTGCGCATGAATCTGGACTGATTGGCGAAGATCCCCGAGGGATACCAAACAACTTGATGCCATTTGTTGCACAGGTTGCTGTAGGCAAACGCGATGCGGTCCAAGTCTTTGGCAATGACTACCCGACGGCAGATGGGACCGGAGTCAGGGATTACATTCATGTATTGGATCTAGCTGCCGGTCATTTAGCTGCCTTGGACTACTTAGCTTCGAGTGCGGGTCTGCATGTCTGGAATCTTGGGACTGGATCAGGCTCGAGTGTCCTGGATGTTATTGAGGCATTCAAACGTATCTCCGGACGCCCCGTTCCCTACGATATTGTTGCTCGCCGGCCCGGTGACGTCGCAGAGAGCTATGCCCATGCAGAAAAGGCCCGTTTAGATTTAGGGTGGAAAGCCGAACGCGGCCTCGAGCAAATGGTTGAGGACATGTGGAGATGGCAATTCAAGAACCCAGACGGATTCCCAGGAATCGGACATGAAGAAATGAATTCCCTAGAGCTTCGCGACTTTGTTCTCGGGGAAGTGGTCTCGAACAAATAATTTTCACGTGAATAAGTGACTCGGTATCACGGCTAATCTGAGCCGTCGTTAAATGCAGCCACTCTATTCATGATTATGGGCCGATTGATTAGCCAGCACCATAGACTGACTTGCGTGCCGGGGCTTCACCTCACGGTATCAGGATTCAAACATTTTCTTTCGTTAGCCTTATTTCTGGTGTTCAATAAGAGTTCAGGAGTCGACTAGTGGCAGAAACTGAGGAACGCTCGGCAAAAAGAATTAGTCGACGCGTGGTTCTCACTCTCGGTGCGCTAACTGCAGGAGCGGTCGTTTACGGTCAGCTTCCAGAAACACCACCAGATCCTCCTGTTTCTCCCAGAACGCCAGAGAAGCCAACTCAAACTCCGAAACCCACCTCCGTTCTCAAGAACCGTGACGCATCGGTAATAGCGCCACTTAAACGAACTCGTAACACCTCTGGCGCTCTTCGACGTTACGAAGGCGCGTTTCCGGCAACAAAAATACGTCGCGTGGAGCCATTGCCAGGACTGCAGAAGACGGGGCTCCCCTGGTTTGCCGTTACGATTGTTGGTCCAGTGCACCAACTGCAGATTATTAGTCCTAGCCGAAACGCACCAGTCCATGTTGTAGAAATTCCCAAAAGCCATAGTGGCGGCGTGCAATCAATGATCTGGGACAAAAAGACCAAGAACCTCTATCTTGCGACCCTCAACTATCTGCTTGTCTGGAAACCTTCTAGCCCATCAGAAACGACGATATTAGGTAAAGTACCCGGCGCCACAACTATCTATGATCTCCAACTTGATTCCCAAGGCACCTTGTGGGGCGGAACCTATCCTCTCGGAGCAGCGTTTAAATACGCTCCCAAAACCAAGAAAATAGACGTATTCGAGCGCGTAGCCACCGACACAGACTATGTGCGGCGTGTAGCCGTTGATTCGAATGATGACGTATGGCTGGGCACAGGCTCTCGAAACCCGCGCGTGTTTCGGTTTTCTACGAAGAGCCCTCAGGAAATCACCGAGATTCCGTTGCCGGAACCCAAAAGAACCGGCTTTGTCACTTCGCTGGAAGCAGTAGGAAACTCAATCGTTGTCTCGGTTGACAACGTTTCGGGCCAGCTATTGCTAAACCCTCAAACTAATTCGTGGGTTGGATCTGTGGATCGGGTCTGGTCAGGTCGTAAAGTGTCCGCAGTAAACCCTGCAACTAAGCAGTTCTACAACGTCAGCGACGGCGAGCTCTTTGTTACTAGCAGTTCCACGTGGCAAGACCAATTTGTCGGCAAACTTTCTGCCAGCGCGCCTTTGACTATTTATGCCACGACCAGCCAAGTGGTGGTCGTCTCTTCGAATAAGACGGGTCTTCAGATAGAAGTGTTTCGTTTGTCGAGTAAGTCAGTGCAATTGGTAAGCACCGTGGCGTTGGCTCGTGGCGAGTTCGTTGTTCAATCTCTTATGTCGCATTCGGACGGGAACATTTATGTCGGAGGTTATATGGGCCACGGTATTACAGCAATTAATCCTGATACCGGAAAACACTGGATATCACCTTCTGAGCAGAATGCAATCAATCAGATTGAGGGCATGATTGAATTCAACCCTCAAAAAACCTATGTAGGGTCATACGGGTCTGCGGACATTGTTCGGCTTAATAGCAACGCTAAAAATAATCCTGAGGGATATCAGCGCCTTGTTAGGTTGGCCACGGATTATGAACAATCCCGGATATTTGCATGGGCTAAAAATTCCAAACAGGTATTCTTCGGTACGGTTCCAGAATATGGCCGTTCCGGCGGAGTCCTGGGAGCAGTTGACCCACGTACCGATGAAGTGAGCTGGGTGTTGAACGGAGATGGGGAAGGGTTTATCCGTCACCATTCAATCACCGGACTCGTCGCTGATGAAAAGTATATTTATGGAACTACCTCGGTGCGAAATGGCTACGGTCTTGCCGATACTGAAGGAAACGCCAAAGTCTTCAAGTTCGATATTGCAACAAAAAATGTCTCGTGGAGTGTGGCGCCTATTGCAAAATGTGGTGCACTCTACGCGCCTAAGCTTCTGGCCGGATGGCTGCTAGTTGCCGATTTGGAGGGTGTCAGCGTGCTCGACCCAGTAAGCGGCAAACTACTGAAGAAACACCGACTAACCAACTCGCACAACACCAGCTACCGACCCGGATGGAAAAACGCCGATTTGGTAGTACTAGAGAATCAAGGCAAAGCTGTGCATACCGCCGCAGGAACTACCACTGGCATTAATTTTGATTCGGGAACACTGGCAACGATTGGTAGTCCGCAGCTCAAGAGCCAATTCGGAACTCGACTGACGGTATCAAACTCGGGACGGGTTTTTGTCAACGCAGAAAAAACTGCTATTGCCGAATTAGATCTGCAACCCATATCGTCCCAGTCAAAGTCGAAGAATCCTAGTACTAAGAACGCATCACCAAGTGTTACTCCCACTGCAACTTCTTAAGAAAGCCCCGGAAGCACCTAAGCATGACGCGCTAAACGCATAAAAACAGCTTAGGTAATGAATTCCACAACACCCCCTCAAAAAGCAAACGGAAGACAAGATGTCCGGCCGGCAAAATGCCCTAGGCTAGTGTGTATGCGCATTGCCAGATTTGTAGTTGATAGCGACCCAATGTACGGGGTCGTAGACGGAAACGATATCCACGTTTTGGCCGGGGACCCTTTCTTCCAGGGAATCAAGACCACCGGCGTCACTCACCAGCTCGACGACGTTCGACTCGTGGCACCGATCATTCCTCGCTCCAAGGTTGTGGGGTTTGGTAGAACCTACCGTGAACATGCGAAAGAACTCGGAAACGAAGTTCCTGCCGAACCGTTGATGTTCTTAAAGCCGAATACCTCCGTCGTGGGGCATGGCGATCCTGTGACTCTTCCAGCATTTTCCGAAGAAGTCTCCTTTGAAGGCGAACTTGCAGTGGTCATTGGACGTATCTGCAAAGACGTCCCTGTAGAAAAAGCTGCAGACGTGATCTTCGGTTACACCGTGGCTAACGACCTCACCGCGCGTGACGCGCAGCGTAAAGATCCACAGTGGGCGAGAGCCAAGGGGTTTGATGGGTCTTGTCCGCTTGGACCGTGGATTGAAACACAGCTCGCTGATCCAGATGATGTGGGAATCGTTACCCGCGTTAATGGCGAAGTTCGCCAAGACGGATCAACCAGCGAAATGATCTGGTCAGTCAATGACCTTGTCGCTCGTGCGTCGGAGGCTTTCACGCTGCTACCGGGCGACGTCATTCTCACGGGTACACCAGCAGGCGTTGGTTTAGTTGTTGAAGGTGACAATGTGGAGATTGAAGTAGAAGGAATCGGAACTCTTCGAAGCGTCTTCCGCCGTTAGATATCGGCTAAACGTCGCGTAGATTAGTATTAAACCGACCATCAACTTGCCATCAACAGGTGGTGGTCCCGCACTAGCTCCTCATCACCATGTGATGAGGAGCTTCGCTGTATATTGTGCTTCTGACACGTCTACGGGACTAGAATGAAATCATCATGACTGATCTATCGCTGATACCTACCGTGACCGAAGAAACCCCGGTTCGGGTTCGTTTCTGCCCATCGCCTACCGGCACCCCACATGTTGGCCTGATCCGTACCGCCCTGTTCAACTGGGCCTACGCACGCCACACCGGGGGCAAGATGATTTTCCGTATCGAAGATACGGATGCGAAGCGCGACTCCGAAGAGAGCTACAACCAGCTGCTGGACGCCTTGGCGTGGCTGGGCATCGACTGGGACGAAGGCGTAAACGTCGGTGGCCCACACGAGCCATACCGCCAGTCCCAGCGTGGTGGCATTTACCAAGACGTCATTGCCAAGCTGCGCACTGCTGGACACGTCTACGAGTCGTATTCCACCCCCGAGGAAGTCGAAGCGCGCCACAAGGCTGCCGGCCGGGATCCAAAACTGGGTTATGACAACTTTGACCGTGAACTGAGCGAAGAGCAGATCACCGCGTTCAAGGCGGAGGGCCGTGAACCGGTGCTGCGCATTCGCATGCCAGAAGATGACATCACCTTTACCGACCTGGTCCGTGGAGAGATTACCTTCAAGCCGGGCACCATTCCTGACTTCGTGGTTGTCCGTGCCAACGGCCAGCCTCTGTACACGTTGGTGAACCCGGTAGATGACGCTCTGATGGGTATCACCCACGTGCTTCGTGGTGAAGATCTTCTCTCCTCCACTCCACGTCAGATTGTGCTCTACCGTGCCTTGATTGATATCAAGGTCGCACAATACATGCCACTGTTCGGTCACCTGCCGTACGTAATGGGTCAGGGAAATAAGAAGCTGTCCAAGCGTGACCCGGAGTCGAGCTTGTTCCTGCACCGCGACCGCGGATTCATCCCCGAGGGTCTGCTGAACTACCTGTCGCTGCTGGGTTGGTCGCTGAGCGCGGATGAAGATATCTTCACCCGTGATCAACTAATCGAAGCATTTGATGTTAAAGACGTGCTCTCCAACCCAGCACGCTTTGATATCAAAAAGGCGGAAGCTATCAATGGCACTCACGTACGTCTACTTGAGCCGCAAGATTTCCGTGACCGTCTAGTTCCTTATCTGCAGGCTGCTCAGCTTGTCGGTAGCGAATTGAGCGCACGCGAGAACGAAATACTTGACGCGGCTGCACCTCTGGTTCAGGAGCGTATCGGCTTGCTCGGCGAAGCTGCCGAAATGATGGAGTTCCTTTTCAAATCTGATGAAGAGATTGAGATTGAAGAAAAGGCTCTGAAGGGAATGCCTGCCAACCTGGTTGAGGTTGTAGACGCGAGCATTGCTGCACTTGAAAGTGTCCAGGAATGGAATGCTGAAAACATTCAGGATGCGCTGCGAGTAAAGCTGATTGACGAGCTTGAACTCAAGCCCCGTCAGGCCTTCGGTCCGGCTCGTGTTGCAGTCTCGGGCAAGCGTGTTTCGCCTCCATTGTTTGAATCAATGGAAATTCTCGGACGCGAATCCAGCTTGAAGCGCCTGCGTGCTTTTGGCGAATCCCGTTAGACGATAGAACGCACATTGCACGAACTAGACAACACCTTCGATTCCGCCACCCCACTGGGTGGCGGAATCGAAGGTGTTCTATTTGATATAGACGACACGCTCGTTGACCTGCGGACCGCAGCAATCGATGCATTTCTTGCCATGGTTGATGACCTGATAGAAGGAGTTACTAGCGAGCGGTTAAGGTTCATTGCCGAAGATTTTGCTGATGATGGGGCCGGGGCTTACGAACTCTATATGGCTGGCGAAGTCTCGTTTCTCGGGCAACGGCAGTTGCGGTTGAATCGCGCCTTTGACCTTCTTGGCCACAAGCCACTTTCTGCGCAGCCCTACCTGCGCTGGGCTGAAAAGTATGAATCCCTGGTAAAGGATTCGTGGAAACCCTTTGACGACGTATTGCCGCATCTTGTTGCCCTCAGCAGTTGGGGGATACCTTATGGTGCGGTGAGCAATAACGTCGAGGCGTATCAGCGAATGAAGCTGGAACGTTCCGGATTGACCGGATTCGCAGTAGTTATTGGATCGGATACGGCCGGGGCTCCTAAACCCGATCCTGCACCTTTTCTTGCGGGGTGTAGTCAGCTGAAATCCACGCCGGGCAGAACCCTGTATGTGGGTGATAATCCAATAAATGATGTTCAGGGCGCAGAGAACGCCGGACTTGTTGCAATCTTTGTGGACCGTGAGTCCAAGCATGCAGTGCAATCGGCTTTCACCGTATCCAACCTCGAACAGCTCACTGTCTTCATTAGTCAAAGCATCGATTCGCGAGAGTGAGCCCTACGCCAAGCTCTCAATTTGTCAGCGACTAATTAGCTAGGTATAGTTAATTCTCGTGCTACGGCATCAAGCGCAAATCCCAACGAGGATTATTCGCTGAATGTCCAAGTCACATTGGGATATGGTGTAATTGGCAACACAACGGTTTCTGGTTCCGTCATTCTAGGTTCGAGTCCTGGTATCCCAGCGCTTCACCGGAGTTATTCGGTGAGTTGAAGAGAAATCTTTAGCGTACGGCCCCATCGTATAGCGGCCTAGTACTCCGCCCTCTCACGGCGGCAACACGGGTTCGAATCCCGTTGGGGTCACAAAACCCACGACATTGTCGTGGTTTTTCCTTTTAACCCCTCCTGACACCTTTGTTGCTAGCGGCGTTCAACTTGTCATAAGGCATGATAGGACTCATGGAGTCCACGTCATCACTGCCGGAATCGACAAACCCGGACAACACCGAGCCGGATACGCACGCCCTTGAACTGCTGGAGCGAGTAGCCAAGCTTGAAGACTCACTCACTAATCTGCAGTTTATTCTCGCTCACGACGCCAGCGGTGAGTCGCTGCGCATCAAGGCCTTGCACCAGATCAATGACTATCTCGAACCGCGCATCAAAAATTTAAATGCACCTCTGCTTGCAGTGGTCGGAGGTTCCACCGGTGCCGGAAAATCTACTCTAGTCAATTCCCTTCTCGGCGATCGTATTAGCCGCTCCGGCGCAGTACGGCCCACCACCCGAACGCCGGTACTCGCAGTGAATCCCGCTGACGAACCGTGGTTTGCCAATGAACGGATCCTTCCCGAACTGAACCGTCTCAGAGGTGCCGGTTACAGCGAAGGCCACGGTATGGAGCGCCACGATGCACTATTGGTGGTACCGCACGACAATGTGCCCCGGGGACTAGCTATTCTTGACGCACCTGACATTGACTCCGTGTCAGATGACAACCGCGCCCTTGCAGGACAGCTGCTGAATGCTGCAGATCTCTGGATTTTTGTTACCACTGCGAACCGGTACGCCGACGCGATCCCGTGGGAAGTGCTCACCGAAGCTGGCGGGAGAGAAATTACGGTCTGCGTGATACTCAATCGCGTCCCGTCCGGAGCCGAGACTGATATTGTTCCGGATCTGCAAAGACTGCTCGCAGCAAAAAACCTAGACCCTAAACTACTGCACGTCATCAACGAGGTTCCGCTTGATGAACAGCAAATGATTCCGGGCGAGCGGCTCGAACCGATTTCGGCATGGCTGAATTCTCTAGCCGCCAACGCAGCCGAACGTCAACGCATTGCCGAACAGACTCTTGACGGCGCCATTAAGCGTTTGCAAGATGATGTTCGTTGCCTTGGTGAACAGGCGGAAGATCAAGATCTTCAATTGTCTGCCCTAGCTAAGATTGCCACCGAGCGTTTTGAATTTACCTTGGGAAAGACCACCGAAGCGTTGAAAGACGGATCGCTACTGCGTGGTGAGATTTTAGCGCGGTGGCAAGACTTTGTCGGGGCCGGAGAATTGCTGCGGGGCATTGAAGGTGTAGTGGGGCGCATCCGTGACCGAGTCGGTTCATTCTTTAGCGGAAAGCCGCCAGCAACTCATCGGGTTGAAGATGCCATCGAATCAGGGCTTCATACGGTTTTGGTTGGTGAGATCACCAATGCATTCCATGACGTAGATCGCAGCTGGCGCAATACGCCGATTGGAATCCAACTTCTCAGTTCATTGCCTGCGCACCGTCCGCCCAAAGAACTGGAAACTAGGGCAGCCGACACGATCCGCGCCTGGCAAAAAGATGTGCTTGAAATGATTCGCAGTGAAGGTGCAGGGAAGCGCAAAACAGCCAGAATCGCTGCCTTCGGTGTGAACGGCGTGGCAGTGGCGCTCATGGTGGTGGTCTTTGCCTCCACTGCCGGAGTCACCGGATTGGAAGTAGGAATCGCTGGCGGCTCAGCCGTGGTAGGACAAAAATTGCTGGAAGCAATATTCGGTGAAGACGCGGTGAGGCGCATGGCTACACGCGCCCGCACCATGCTCGAAACTCGAACCCAGGAACTCATTGATGAAAATCTAGCCGTGTACCGCAATGAAATTGAGGCTCATCTTCAGCCAGAAATTGTTCAAGAACTACTTAATCAAGTGAAACCTTTACGTGGTGGAGGGTATAAAGCATGAACGAGCGCAAGGTAACTCGTGCGCATACGGGACTTACGGAACAAATAGACGCGGTGGTATCAGCGATGCAAATTGCTGAACCGTATCTGGAGCCCGAGGTTGTTGACCAAGCAGCGGTGATCATTGAACGTGCCGAAGCACGCCGGCAACTATCAGCTGATCATGTGGTGGTAGGGCTCTTCGGTGCCACTGGCAGTGGGAAATCCTCGATATTCAATGCGCTCGTGGGTTCAGAGATAGCACAAACCGGTGTCATCCGACCGACCACCACCAAAACCGTGGCCGCCATCTGGCAGCCTGTTGGCGCCGACGCATTACTTGACTGGCTCGAGGTCAGTGAGCGTCATATTCTGAGTTCACAAGTTCTGGACAAAGCCTCCAAGAAGTCTCAAGATCTAGGTGGAGGACTTATTCTGCTTGATCTTCCAGATATGGACTCAACCTCAACTGAACATCACCTCATCGCCTCACGGCTCGCAGGACAAGTCGATTACCTTGTCTGGGTCCTTGACCCGCAGAAGTATGCTGATGCTTCGATTCACCATGGCTACCTCAGTGAGCTGACTGGCCAACGTGGAAACCTCCTGGTGGTGCTTAACCAGGTCGATACCATCGCTCAAAGCGACCGTGAACCGGTGAAGGCATCCTTAAATGCATTGCTTGCGGATGAGGGAATCGGTCAAGTACCCATTGTTTTGGCCTCAGCACGTTCGGGAGAAGGCCTAGATGCCGTTCGCGAAAAATTTGCGGTAGCACTGAATAACAAGGTGCAGGCAACCAGGCGATTGCGTGCAGATGTGGATGGACTGTTGCGCTTGTTGGACGGTGAACTTGCGGTGCCCAAGGTCCATACCCCCGGGATTATGGAACAGAGTGAGCTTGAGGGCAGCATTGCCAAGGCGCATGGAACGCACCGGATCGCTGATGCGGTCCAGACTTCGTATAAGCTGCGTGCTTCGACTAACACCGGGTGGCCACTGACTAGCTGGTTGACCAGGTTGCGTAATGACCCACTGAAACGAATGAATCTTGGTCGCGGAATTGAAAAGCCTGAAATTTCTCTCACGTCGCGTCCCGAACTATCAGTCGCAGAGAATGCTGCTGTAGACCAAGCAGTCGTGAAGTATCTGAACACGGCAACTGAAGATCTCTCGCCACGTTGGTCCCAGTCATTCAAGGACGGCATCCGTGAACAGCGAACAGAGCTGGCAAACGACATCGATATTGCTATCGCTAGTTGCACCCTTGGAGTTGAAAAAAAGTCGTGGTGGTGGCCGGTGACAAAATTTGTTCAGTGGCTTGGTGTCGTGGTGGCACTTGCAGGGGGATTGTGGCTTGGTGGAATTGCACTGGCCGCGTACTTCCAATTCAACCTTCCAGAGACTCCGCGTGTGGAAGGATTCGCGATTCCGACTCTGATGGTATTTGTGGGGGTACTGCTGGGCATAGTATTAGGAATCTTCGGGTCATTTATAAATAAAATGGTCGCTAGACTGAAGCGAAGGAAAGCACTAAAAAATCTTCAAAATTCAGTGGGTGAAGTTGTTCGGCGATTTATCGTAGATCCAACATCACACCATTTAGAGCAATACAACAGTTATGCGTCGCTGATTACCAGTGCGGCGAAGAAAGTCGAATAGCAGCCTTTGACTAATCAACAGACAGAGAAAAACTTGACCGTAGGCGACATTGGCGAACAGGGGATTCTCAATGAGATTCTTCCTTTGCTAGATGCCAAAGACGCCGGACTTGGTCCAGGGGATGACGCTGGAGCGCTTCGCGTGGCTGGTGGCGAAGTAGTGGTCTCCGTAGACACTATTGTCCAAGACCAGGATTTCCGTTTGGTTTGGCCCAGCGGTCACGAGCATAAAGCGTATGACATTGGCTGGAAGTCCATTGCTCAGAATGTTTCAGACATCAATGCCATGGGCGGTGTGCCAACCGGAGCAGTCGTTTCGCTATCCATGCCATCAGACGTTACTTTGTCATGGGCCAAAGAATTTGCCCGCGGAATCGCAGGAGCGATTACTTCGCTAGGCGCTGATCGCTTGGCGATTTTAGGCGGTGATTTAAGTAGGTCCTCGGAAATTTCGGTGACAACTACAGTTCTTGGTGAATGCGAACACGGTAAAGTCCTGCGCAATGGAGCGAAGTTGGGGGACCTGCTTGCGGTTGCAGGCAGGCTAGGCTCCGCTGGTGCGGGCCTGGCCCTTCTGGATGCGCTCCACGATTCAACTAGCTGGAACCGTGCGGTGCTCCGTCTAGTTGAGGCACAGTGCAAGCCGGTACCACCTTTGGAGTCTGGTCCGCGTGCGGCACAAGCCGGGGCAAGCGCCATGATGGATATTTCAGACGGGCTGCTCAGGGATGCTGGAAGACTAGCAAAGGCTAGCCGAGTCAGCTTCGAATTAGACCGCCAGGCACTTGAAGTTTTTGCTCAGCGTCTGGAACCTGCTGCAACGTTGCTGAAGGCAGACCCCATGGAGTGGGTGTTGCGCGGCGGAGAAGACTTCGGCCTGCTCGCAACCTTCCCGGCCGAGGCCGAAATTCCTGAAGAATTTACCGTTGTTGGAAAGGTTCTACGAACGACTGGCCGACGGTCAACAATTCGCCTCGACGGGAAACAACTGGATTACCGAAACGGTTTTGACCACTTCGGCTAGAGCTTTGCCGGGTCTTTAGCCTTCGGACTGAATGCGCAATAAATCTGACAGCTCCCGGCCCGCGTTCACTACCGATTCGTGATGAATCTTGCCTGGTTGGCGAGTCAAGCGCTCAATGGGTCCGGACATGGACAGCGCTGCGATCACGCGTCCGGACTGCCCCCGAATTGGGGCAGAGACCGAGGCAACTCCGGGTTCTCGTTCACCCAGCGACTGCGCCCATCCGCGGCGCCGAACCCCGGCCAAAATGGTTGGGGTAAAGCGCGCGTGGTGCAGTCCATCAATCATGCGTTCATTGTCTTCCCAAGCCAAGAGAACCTGAGCCGCGGAGCCGGCCTTCATCGATAGCTGGGTACCCACAGGAATGGTGTCGCGCAACCCTACAGGCCGTTCGGCACTGGCTATGCAAACACGGAAGTCTCCTTGTTTGCGGAATACCTGAGTACTCTCGCCGGTGAGATCCCGCAATTTCGTGAGTACCGGCCCCGCGGTGGTCACCAGTCTGTCTTCTCCCGCGGCGCTAGCGAGCTCTACAAGCCGTCCGCCGAGCTCGAAACGGCCGTGCATGTCGCGGCCCACCAGCCCATGATGAACCAACGATTGAGCGATACGGTGAACCGTGGGGCGGGAGATCTGGGTGACGTCCACCAGCTGCGAAAGGGTAGTCGGGCCATTTTCCAATGCGTTAAGAATGGCTGCTGCCTTATCGAGAACACCAACACCGCTACCTGTAGTCATAAAACCATTATTGCGTCTCAGTATTTGAGATTCAAGTCCAAATACTGGAAATGATGTTCTATGAAGTGTCAAAGTAAAGGTGTTGATAGTTCGTAGCTTGAGGAGTGTGTCGCATGTCCACCATGCAGTCGCCCCAGACCCTCGCAGAGAAGGTCTGGAATGCGCACGTAGTGCGCCATGGAGAAGGGGAAGGCGAAGCGCGCCAACCCGATTTGATCTACATTGACCTTCACCTGCTACACGAGGTCACCTCACCGCAAGCCTTCGAAGGCTTGCGTCTGGCGGGGCGCAAACTTCGCCGCCCAGATCTCACTATCGCGACCGAGGATCACAACACCCCGACCCTTGATATTGATAAGCCCATTGCAGATTTGACCAGCCGGACACAAATTTTCACCTTGCGTGATAACTGCAAGGAATTTGGCGTCCGCCTGCACTCGTTGGGTGACAAAGAGCAGGGCATTGTTCACGTAGTAGGTCCCCAGCTGGGTCTTACTCAGCCAGGTATGACCGTTGTCTGCGGTGACTCCCATACCTCAACCCATGGTGCCTTCGGTGCCCTGGCTTTTGGTATCGGCACCTCAGAGGTTGAACATGTCATGGCTACTCAGTCTTTGAGCCTGAAGCCTTTCAAGACGATGTCCATCAACGTCGAGGGAACGCTGAAGCCGGGCGTGACTGCAAAAGATATCATCTTGGCAGTTATTGCCAAGATTGGCACCGGCGGTGGACAGGGGTACGTGCTGGAATACCGCGGATCTGCGATTCGCGCATTGTCCATGGACGCCCGCATGACTATCTGCAATATGTCCATCGAGGCTGGCGCTCGCGCTGGCATGATTGCACCGGACGAAACGACCTTCGAATACGTCAAGGGCCGCCCACATGCACCTGAGGGTGATGATTGGGACGTTGCTGTTGACTACTGGAAGACCCTGCAAAGTGACGAGGGTGCACGCTTCGATAACGAAGTGTTCCTGAATGCTGATGAACTAGAACCATTCGTCACCTGGGGAACCAACCCCGGTCAGGGTGTCTCACTGTCATCCAACGTTCCGGTCCCCGAAGATTTTGAAGACGAAAATGACCGCAAGGCCTGCGAACGTGCATTGACCTATATGGGCTTGACCGGCGGAACTCCCATGAAGGAAATCCGTGTGGACACGGTGTTCTTAGGTTCTTGCACCAACTCACGAATGGAAGACCTGCGCGCGGCGGCTGAAATCGTGAAGGGCCGTGAAAAGGACCCGCAGATCCGCATGATCGTGGTGCCAGGCTCGGCCAGGGTTCGCCTCGAAGCAGAAGCCGAAGGACTGGACAAGATTTTCAAGGACTTCGGTGCCGAGTGGCGCTTCGCAGGTTGCTCCATGTGCCTGGGAATGAACCCGGATCAACTGGCTGAGGGGGAGCGTTGTGCTTCTACCTCCAACCGAAACTTCGAAGGACGCCAGGGCAAGGGCGGGCGTACCCACCTGGTCTCGCCATTGGTAGCAGCAGCTACGGCTATTCGTGGCACTCTCGCTTCCCCTTCGGATATCGCCAACACTCCGGTCTCGGCCTAGGAAGGAACACCATCATGGAAAAAGTTGTTACCCACACCGGAATTGGTGTCCCGCTGCGTCAAAGCAACATCGATACCGACCAGATCATTCCTGCGGTTTATCTGAAGCGGATTACACGTACCGGCTTTGAAGATGCGCTGTTCGCCGGCTGGCGCCGGGATGAAAACTTCATCCTGAATACCGAGCCATATAACAAGGGCTCGGTCTTGGTCGCAGGTCCGGATTTTGGTACCGGCTCTTCGCGTGAGCACGCGGTTTGGGCCCTGAAGGATTATGGGTTCAAAGCTGTTATCTCAGCCAGATTTGCCGATATCTTCCGTGGAAACTCCGGTAAGCAGGGATTGGTTGCCGCCGAGGTTGCACAGAGTGACGTTGAACTGATCTGGAAAGAACTCGAAAATAATCCAGGCACTGAAGTCACCGTAAATCTGGATGCGCGCACCGTGCAGTGCGGATCAATCGTGGCTCCGTTCCAGATTGATGACTACACTCGGTGGCGTCTGATGGAAGGCCTGGACGATATTGGACTGACGCTGAAGCAAGAAGCAGACATTACGTCCTTTGAAGCTAGCCGCCCAGCATTTAAACCTCAGACTTTGCCGGCAAGAACAGCTGACTAAGTTGACTGGCAGGCCTCGTTCGTACTCACCAGTAGGTGTATTCGAACGGGGCCTTCCTTTTTTATTGCAAACCACGGACTCGCCATCTACAGCCCTTCCCTGAAAGCATCCTCACAATGTGTGCGCCACGGGCAGAACTGCTCCGAAGCGCACCGGCAATGACGGTATGCTTGCTTAGTCCTGCCTGTTTTATCGGCCTACCGGCCCTGGCAGGAGAAAACGACTACGCGATGAGGTTTATTCATACATGGGTAAGATTCTAACGGTCCATGGCGGTGTCCCTTTGAACGGCACCGTTCGAGTAGGCGGCGCTAAGAACCTGGTTCCAAAGGCCATGGTTGCGGCACTGCTCGGAAACTCTCCTTCGGTACTACGCAACGTTCCGGAGATCAAAGACGTCGCAGTCGTGCGTAGCCTTTTAGAGATCCATGGGGTTAAGGTTTCTCAGGACCCCGAGACCGGTGACCTCACCATGGATCCATCCGCCGCGAAGAGCGCCTCAAATCAGGCCATTGATGCTCACGCCGGCGACTCACGTATCCCTATTCTCTTCTGTGGACCACTGATCCACTCTCTGGGCGAAGCTTTCATCCCGGACCTCGGTGGTTGCCGAATTGGTGACCGTCCTATCGACTTCCATTTGGAAGTCCTGCGCGAATTCGGCGCCGTAGTGGATAAGGAAGCCGCTGGCATCCGTATCTCCGCTCCTCTGGGACTGACCGGTGCGAAACTTGAACTTCAATACCCAAGCGTTGGCACTACAGAGCAGGTTCTGCTCTCCGCGGTGCGCGCCAAGGGAGTCACCGAGGTGAGCAACGCGGCGATTGAGCCGGAAATCTTGGATCTGATCTCGTTGCTGCAGAAAATGGGTGCCATTATCTCGGTTCACCGTGACCGGGTGATCCGTATCCAGGGTGTTGACGAACTGCGTGGATATGACCACTACGCTTTGCCGGACCGGAACGAAGCTGCTTCCTGGGCCTCTGCGGCACTGGTTACCAAGGGCGATATCTTTGTTGAAGAAGCGCAGCAGCGTGACCTCACCGCCTTCCTTCACGTCTACCGCCAGATTGGTGGAGAGTTTGAAGTGAAGCAGAACGGTATTCGCTTCTACCACCCAGGTGGAGAGCTGAACCCGCTGATCCTTGAAACCGATGTGCACCCAGGGTTCATGACCGACTGGCAGCAGCCTCTTGTGGTCGCGCTGACGCAAGCTAGTGGTGTGTCTGTCATCCATGAAACCGTGTACGAAAACCGCTTTGGTTTCACCGACGCTTTGGTGCGCATGGGCGCTACCGTGCAGGTGCATACCGACTGCTTGGGGTCTACCCCATGCCGCTTCGGCCAGCGTAACTTTAAGCACTCAGCGGTAGTTCTCGGCCCAGCAAAGCTGAAGGGCGCAAACATTGACGTTCCTGATTTGCGTGGCGGATTCTCCCATATGATTGCCGCACTGGCCGCCGAAGGCACCAGCAAGGTTACTGGTATTGAGATTATCAACCGAGGCTACGAGCACTTCATGGAAAAGCTGACCGCACTAGGTGCAAACGTTGAACTGAGCAACTAGGGGAGCGTTAGTTCGTGACAGATAACTCAGTGCATCGGGAAACAGTCAAAAGTAAAACCGTCTTTGCAATTCTGGCCGGTGTAGTTCGTCCGGCTATGAATGCCTTGATTGGCAGGACCTGGCAAAACTTTGACAGGCTTCCTTCCGGCGGGTTTATTCTCTGCCCTAACCACCTGACCGAGATTGATCCTCTGGTGGTTGGTCATGCGATATATAGCAGCGGACGGTTACCGCGCTGGTTGACTAAGGATTCACTATTTAAGGTTCCCGTACTAGGGGCAGCGTTGCGCGCTACCGGACAGATTCCAGTGTCACGCAAATCCATGAGTGCCGCAGACTCTTTGGATGCTGCTAAAAAAGTCCTTGAAGCCGGTGGCGTGATCGTCATTTACCCCGAAGGCACACTAACGCGTGACCCGGATTTGTGGCCAATGGTGGGCCGTACCGGTGCCGCCCGCCTAGCCTTGCAAACCGGAGCTCCCGTGGTGCCGATGGCCCACTGGGGAGATCAGAAACTGTTTCCCCGGTACGCCAAAAAAATGTACCTATTTCCGCGCAAACACGTGACAGTTACGGTGGGGGAGCAGGTACAACTTGATGATCTGCGTACGGGACCGCGCACACGCACTGTGCTTCAAGAAGCAACCAGTCGGATCATGGCCTCCATTACCGAGCTACAGGCTGAACTGCGTGACGAGACACCTCCAGAAAATCTGTGGAACCCGAGTGAACATGGGCAAACAACTACGGGCAGAGATTTTGATGTCCCGAAACCGCCAAACGACTAAGTCTGATCACCTAGCGAAGGAAAAGCCTTGAGTAAGCCGCTACCACGTAAGATCGCCGTCATGGGTGCCGGAAGCTGGGGAACCACCTTTGCGAAGGTTCTGGCGGACGCAGTTTCTGACCAGAATATTCCGGTGCAGATCTGGGCCCGTCGAGAGGAAGCCGCTCGCGAAATCAACGAGCGGCACACAAACTCGCGTTACCTGCGAGACACAAAACTTCCGGCCAATGTTTCAGCTTCAGCAAATGTATCTGAGGTCCTAACGAGCGCAGACCTGGTGGTCTTGGCAATTCCTGCCCAGTCGTTACGTGAAGAACTTGCTAAATTCGTTCAGCACTTTGAACAAGACGTCGTCTTGTTGTCCTTGATGAAGGGCCTTGAACGCGGCACCGACTTGCGTATGAGTGAAGTCATGGCGGAGATCAGCGGTATTTCCGCTGATCGCATTGCAGTGCTGTCCGGTCCGAACTTGGCCATGGAAATTGCCCGTGAACAACCAACCGCTTCCGTTGTTGCATGCACCGACGGGCAGACGGCGCATTGGATAGCTCAATTGTGCTCCGCCCCATACTTCCGTCCATACACCAATGACGACGTACTCGGTGTTGAGCTGGGCGGAATCGTTAAGAACATCATCGCCTTGGCCGTAGGGATGTGTGATGGCATGGGTATGGGAGATAACACCAAATCCACCGTTATCACCCGCGGGCTGGCAGAAACCACCAGACTAGTCCTCGCCTTGGGTGGCCGGCTAGAGACCTTGTCAGGACTGTCGGGACTTGGGGACTTAGTAGCCACCTGCTCATCCTCCCTTTCTCGGAATAACACCGCGGGCCGGCTGCTCGGTCAGGGACTTTTCATTGAAGAAGTTAATGACCGTATGTCGCAAACTGCCGAAGGCATCAAATCAGCTCGCGCAGTCTTTGACCTGTCTCGAAGCCATAAGGTTGATATGCCAATCACCGAAGCGGTAGTCATGGTCTTGGAAGGTAGCTTGAGCGTAGAGAATATGGCCGAGCGTCTTCTGGCCCGAGAACTGAAATCTGAAGGAGAACTCCAAAAATGAGCGAACCAAAACCACGAGTCCTCCTACTCTTCGGCGGCCGTTCCTCTGAGCATTCAGTTTCCTGCGTCACCGCAGCCGGCGTGATGCAGGAAATCGATAAAGATCGTTTTGAAGTCATTCCCGTGGGAATCACCCGCGCTGGGGCATGGACACTAGTGGACCAAGACTCCTCGGACTGGACGCTGAGCTCCGGCTCCCTGCCTGAGATTTCAGTGGCAGACAAGCCCGTGCATCTGTCCAACGATGGTCAGCGTACGTGTCTATTGCAGTACTCAGGATCCGAGATCACTGATTTAGGGCCTATTGATGTGGTCTTCCCATTGCTTCACGGTCCTTTCGGCGAAGATGGGTCGATCCAAGGGATGCTGGAAATGTCTGGCGTTTCCTATGTCGGTTCGGGCATCGCAGCTAGCGCCATGGGCATGGACAAGCATTTCATGAAGGTCGTCTTCGAGAATGCTGGATTTAACGTTGGCCCTTACCAGGTCATCACCAACAAACAGTGGCTCCGTGACAGCGTGGCCGTACTAGAGCGGTGCGCGGACTTGCAGTACCCGTTGTTCGTCAAGCCGGCTCGTGCAGGTTCCTCAGTTGGTATCACCAAGGTTGATGACCCCACGCAGTTGCAGGGAGCCATTGAGCTAGCTCGCAAGGAAGACCCTAAGGTCATCGTGGAGCAGGGGATCAGCGGGCGAGAAATCGAATGCGGTGTCCTAGAAGGTCATGGTTCGCTGGAATCTCGTGCGTCCATGCCAGGGGAGATTGCGGTAGCTGGGAACGAACATACCTTCTATGATTTTGAGGCAAAATACGTTGATGGCGCAGCCGCCAAGCTCAGCTGCCCGGCTGTCCTCAGCGATGAGGCGACATCAGCTATCCGCGAGTTGGCAGTGAAAGCATTTGATGCCATCGATGCTGAAGGATTATCTCGGGTTGATTTCTTCTACACCGCTGATGGTGAATGGATTATCAATGAGATCAATACCATGCCAGGGTTCACCCCCTCGAGTATGTATCCACAAATGTGGGCGAAGACGGGTATCGGCTACCGCGAACTGATCAATGAACTCATAGCGTTAGCCTGCGAACGAAAAATTGGTTTACGCTAAAGCAACTTAACTGATGCGGACCGTCAAAGATCTCAGATCTTTGACGGTCCGCATGTTTGAACTGCTTCGGTGTTTGCCTGGCTATATTGCCTTAGAGGTCTACATTCTTCTCTACGCTGACGCAAGCACCTTCTGCAGGAATGCGTGAGGCTGCCTGAGACAGCGAAGCGAGCACAGTACTAGACGGAATTACCTGCGGGTCCAAAACGACTTCGGTAGCTGGGGTGCGGCCGTAGGTGGTTAAGGTCCACACACCGTCCTCACCTTCGTGGGCAATCCAATCCACTTCGTTCACTGAGACGCAGGGATCAGTCGTTGGGCCGGGGACTTGAACCCCGCAGCGTAGTACGACCTGAGATGGGTCACCCCAGGCGGCAGTAGCCTGAGAGTTAGTACTGCGACGCTCAGCATCACCAATGAACTGCGGGAGAATCACCATCATCTCGGCACAGACTGGATTTCCTGCATCACTTGCGGGCTCTACAGCTGCTAACGAAGCACACGCTGCAAGTGTGGGTGTGATCACCAAGGCGCCTACGGCTAAAGTAGCCGTACGCCTAATCTTTAGATTAAGTTTTGATGACTCTTGACTCTTATTACTGAAAACGGACACTTTAACAGCGTACCGTTCGTTTCTGAAAGATAAGATGTAAAAAGATGAAACTGTGAAAGGTAGCATATGTCCTTCGAAGAACAGCCCGTGCGTCCACGTGCGAAGAAAAAACGCACTGGGCGTGGAATCCTCATTGGCATTCTGGCGCTAGTAGTGATTGCTGGCCTCGTGGCCGGTGGGTACGTTTGGAATCTTGGTCGAACCTTCGACTCGAAGAGCGACAAGATTGCCGAGGCATTCCCTGCCGAAGAAACCCGCCCAGAGGTTAAAGAAGAATCTAAAGACGCAGTGAACATCCTGCTTCTGGGTAGTGATACCCGTGCCACTCGCGAGACGGACGAATCAAGCGAGGAGTTCGGAACCCTTCCAAACGGTGGCCGTTCGGACACCATGATGCTGGTACATATCCCAGAAGACCGTAAGGGCATGTACGTCACCTCGGTGATGCGTGACACCTGGTTAGATATTCCTGGTGTTGGAACTGCAAAGATCAACCGCGCATTTGCCAGTGGCGGCGTTCCCAAGGCCGTAGAAACCTTGGAAGGGCTCTTCGGCGTCCGTATCAACCACGTAGCCTCCGTAGACTTTGAAGGCTTCAAAGGTTTGACCGATGCTCTCGGAGGAGTGACGGTAAACAACCCGCAAGCCTTCCGCCAGTCGATTACCAACGGCATGTATTTCCCCGCCGGAGTGCAAACCCTAGACGGCGAACAAGCACTAGCCTTTGTGCGTGAGCGTAAGTCTTTCCCAGGTAGTGACTACGGGCGTGTGAAGAACCAGCAGCTCTTCGTCAAGGCGATGCTTGGACAAATTATGTCCAAAGACACCTTGACCAACCCGGGTAAACTTAACAACGTTGTCACTGAGATTGCGCCATTTATTGCCGTGGATGAAACATTGGATGCTTCCAAGGTTGCCAGCTACGCGGCGTCAATGATCAACGTGCGTCCAAGTGACATGACCTTCTTTACGTTGCCAAACAAGGGACCTGGACGTTCCGCAGACGGCCAGTCGATAGTGATACCTGACATGGAAACTATTGATAAGTTTGGTAAGGCGTTGCAGGAAGACAAAATGGAAGAGTTCGTGGCAACCACGGACCTGTCCAAATAACACTGAAAGACCCGATTTCCCATGACTCAAAAACTCGATACCTCCGTGCGCGCCATTCGTGAATGGTTGCAGCGGAGCGTGAAGAGTCTAGGAAATCATTCAGATAGGCTCAACGCCATCAATGTGTTTCCGGTCGCCGACGGGGATACAGGAACTAACCTATATCTCACCGCCCGAGCCGGACATGATGCCGTCAGCAAGCTGGAAAGTGACGACATCGGTGGGTTCTTAGAAGTTGCCGCCCGCGCGTCCATGGAGTCAGCGCGCGGCAACTCAGGAACTCTGCTGGCGGTGTTCCTCAGTGGGCTCTCAGAACCATGGCGGGGTCACGACCGATTGACCGCAAGCCTGCTTTCCAAGGGCCTTGAACGGGCTAAGGTCCGTTCTTGGTCTGCACTGAGTGAACCGGTCGAAGGTACCATGCTCTCGGTGATCAGTGCTGCAGCGTTGGCTGCCGGTTCAACTTTGGCCCATATTAAAACCGATGTGGAGAGCCGCGCAGCTCTGGATACGGTACTGCATCAGGTGGCCCAGGCCTCGCGGATGGCAGTTCGCGGTACCGAAAACGAATTACCTAGTCTTGAAAATGCTGGTGTAGTCGACGCTGGTGCTGTGGGCATGCTGGTGATCTTGGACGAGCTCTGCGCTGCAGTTCGTGGGACGGAAACCGACTTTGAATCTTATGAAGGGTTCAACGGATACCAAGTCCAAGATCCACATGTACATCTGATCCAAAATGATGCCCAGGGTGTTGAGGTCATGTGCACAATTACACTTGATGCGTTGGGAGCAGCCACGCTACGTGGACAACTGGATCGAGTGGGCGATTCGGTGATCATGTCGCCAGTCAATCCCACCGGAGAAGAAGTTTACCGCTGGAGGGTCCATGTGCACGTGGCCGAGGCGGACATGGCGTTAGAGCTTATCCGTCAGCAGGGGGAGCCGGTGAACATCAGCATCACCGATTTGTGTACTCATGATGGATGAGAACAAAGCGGTATCTCTGGAGCAGGCTGAACTGTCGCTAGTGCTCGGGGCCAAGAATGCCGGCGCATTAGAAAAAGCCTTTGGATACACCACCGTTGGTCAATTCCTCTGGCATTTTCCCCGGCGCTATGTTGATGTGGGGGAGCTGACCCCCATTACCGAATTACCTTTTGACGAGCACGTCACCGTCGTTGCCCAAGTAACTAACGTGAGCCAACGGCAAATGCACTCGCGTCGTGGCTTCATCTTTGAAGTAACAGTCAGTGACGAACTTGACCAGAATGGCCAAGAACTCAAGATGACGTTCTTCAACGGCTATCAGGCGCGTCAAGACCTACAAGTCGGAACCATCGCGATGTTCAGTGGCAAGGTCGGCTGGTATCAGGACCACCTGCAGCTCAGCCAACCCGATTACGCCATCCTAGACACAGTAGCCGAAGCTGATCCGCGACCCATACCGATCTATCCGGCCTCGGCGAAAATGCCGAACAAGAAAATTCGAGACCTGCTCTCACTGCTCATTGACGAAATGACAGAGGAACAAGTCCCCGAATTTCTGCCAGAACAATTACTGGCAAAGCATCATTACCCACGTAGGGCCAAGGCCTACCTAGACAGACATCACCCGCGTGAAATCAAACATGCCTATATTGCCCGCCAGCGATTTGCCTTCGAAGAAGCCTTCATGCTGCAACTCTCACTGGCCGAACGAAACCGTGCAGTGGGAAACCAGCCAGCCATTGCGCGTAAACCTGTCAAAGGCAGGTTAGCCGAGAAGTTTGATTCTAGGCTTCCGTTTACACTCACTGAAGACCAAATAGAGGTCGGCAAAGAGATCTCGGCAGACCTGCTCAATGCCCATCCGATGCACCGTCTTCTTCAAGGCGAGGTCGGTTCGGGTAAGACCGTTGTTGCGTTGCGAGCCATTTTGCAAGTTATTGATTCAGGTGGACAAGCCGCTTTACTGGCGCCCACCGAAGTTCTTGCAGCGCAGCACTATTCCTCCATTAAGAAGATGCTGGGAGACCTGGCTGAACCAGGCTTATTTGGTGAAGGTGAAGGCACTGGGGTCGCACTTCTCACCGGGTCGGCTAAGACGGCACAGCGCCGTCAGGCGCTTCTAGGCATTGCTAGCGGGGAGACCGGGCTGATCATTGGAACGCATGCGCTGTTAGGGGAGCATGTGCGCTTCGCGGAGCTTGGTCTCGTGGTAATCGATGAGCAGCATCGTTTCGGCGTGGAGCAACGAGAGGCCCTTCGCGCAAAGGGTGAAGAAAACGTACCGCATACCTTGGTCATGACGGCCACCCCCATTCCGCGTACTGTGGCAATGACTGTTTTTGGAGATCTGGATACCTCGACGATTAAAAAGCTGCCCTCGGGGCGTGCCCCGATTTCAACTCATATTGTTCCGATGCAGTTGACCGGATACCGGGACAGGCTTTTCTCACGGATCCGTGAAGAAGTGACCAAAGGACATCAGGTTTATGTGGTGTGCCCTCGAATTTCTGAGACAACTGCCGAACAAGGAATTCTGGTGGCAACCGCTGAAGACGGTGCCAACCAAACAATGAGCGTTGAAGCAATGTTCGAGTTGCTTTCCTCGATGCCTTTGTTTGATGGTGTACGTCTGGAAGCCTTGCATTCACAACTTGATTCGCAGGATAAACAAGAAATCATGGATGAGTTCGCCGACGGTCAGATAGATGTGTTGGTCTCTACCACGGTGATTGAAGTTGGCGTGGACGTTCATAACGCAACGTTGATGGTGATCATGGATGCCGAAAGATTCGGCATCTCGCAGCTTCACCAGCTGCGAGGGCGCGTGGGCCGTGGTGGTTTACCTGGTACCTGTCTGCTCACCACGTGGTTGGACGCGGATCATCAATCGGTCAATAGGCTGCGCACTATTGAAGCAACCCTTGATGGGTTCGAATTAGCAGAAGCAGATCTAGCCGAACGCAAGGAAGGAAATATCCTTGGAGTACAGCAGTCTGGTAGTCGCTCAACGCTGCGTGAACTGAGTATTATCAAAGACCGTGTTCTCATTGAGTCTGCACGAGAGGACGTGCAAGAACTCATGAAACAGGGCGCGTGGGCTACAAAGTATCCAGAACTTTTTGCCGTTGCAGAGTCATGGATAGACCAGTCCACCCGAGAATTTCTGAATAAGAATTAACGTTGACACTTCGAAAGTAGTAGCAAGACATGAGCCGTATAATCTCCGGTGTTGCCGGGGGCACTAGCCTGAAATCTGTACCCGGAGACGCGACAAGGCCAACTACCGACCGGGTCAAAGAAGCGCTGTTTTCCCGTCTGGAAAGCTGGGACGTCATTTCGTCGGCACGCGTATTGGATCTTTTTGCTGGGTCCGGTTCCCTCGGACTTGAAACCGCAAGCCGTGGAGCGCGTCAGGTATTGCTCGTTGAGCTAGCTCCTAAAGCGGTGAGCGTCTGCCAGCACAACGCCACAAAAATCAATGAGGCGCTGAAGAACGAAGTTGTCTCGGTCCAACGAGGCAAAGTTGATACTGTTCTATCCAGCTTTTTCGATGAGGAGACCAATGCTCCAACAAGAACCTTTGACCTGATTTTCATGGATCCTCCGTATCCTCTCACTGATCAGGAACTCGCGGTAACTCTCGACAAGGTTTCTAGAGTCCTGGCAGAGGACGCGACGGTGATTGTCGAGCGTTCGAGCCGTTCGCCTGAACCGGTATGGCCCGCAAATCTGGAAAAGATCGCCGACAAGAAATACGGGGAAACACGGTTATGGTTTGCCGAACCGGTCCAGAGCTAAAGAGTGCTTGACTTCTGAAGGGTAAGGACCAGCGGCTTCGCAAGCTGAAATAGCAGCCTGGTCGATTCGCTTCTTTGAGGCGGTGAGTATCAGGTTGCCAGGGAATTTGCGTGTAAACATTTCCGGGGTAGAACTTAGCAGGACGTACTCGAAAGCAGATTGCGCGGCCTGAACCTGGCGATCCGTAAACGCAAGTGGTGGGTCATCACCAATATTTACGAAGAGCAAACCCTCAGGCGCTAGCGCCAGGGCCAGTTCTTCATAATATTCCGGGCTAGTCAGGTGCTCTGGTGCTTCCGGACCGCTGAAAATATCTAAGACGATGACGTCAAATTCTTTATCGAGCAGCTCTTCTTTCAAGACTGCTCGGGCATCAGCCACCAGCGGCTGCAAATTGCACTGTTCTGGCAAAGGCAGATGAGTCAACACAAAATCAAGTAGCTCACGTTCGATATCGACAGCCACATGGTCGCTCCCGGGATACCGTAGTGAGGCCCACCGCGCTAGGGTCAGTGCACCTGCACCCAAGTGCAAAAACTTGAGCGGCTCACGCTGCGGGCGCAACACGTCAAGGTGATTCGCAATTCTCGCGAGGTATTCGTAGAAGATGTTTTCTGGCTGGTCCAGATTAACGTGAGACTGTTCGGCGCCACCAATCTCCAAGATCATCGCTCCTGGAACTAGATCATCAGGATAGATGCTTGCGTGTTCTTGGATCCCGCCAAGCCAGCGTTTCAGCGGTTTCATACTCATTTTGCTAACACCTTAGGAAGTAATTGGAGTCTTTCTACCGCTTCACTGATGACTTCAGGTCGTTTGCAGAAAGCAAACCGCATCAAGGATGAGTAGTCTTTCTGGTTTTCTTGAAGCGCGAACACGGACATGGGGATCGCAGCAACACCGATTCGCTCTGGCATCAATTTCGCCACGTCCACCGCATTTTCATTGCCGAGGCCTTGCAAATCTGCAACCAGAAAATACGTACCTTGGGGTCGGATGACTTGAATGCCCACGTCTTCAAGTCCTTGGGCAAGTTGATCACCACAAGCACCAAGGTCTGCGGCAAAACGTTCAAAGAATGTATCGGGTAGTTCCAATGCCTGCGCTACTGCTGGCTGGAAGGCAGGACCCGAAGAATATGAAAGGAACTGCTTGACTGTGCGCAGAGCCGTTATCAGCTCGCGTGGACCCGTTGCCCAACCAACTTTCCAACCGGTAAAAGAAAAGGACTTGCCTGCGGATGAAAGAGTGATAGTTCGTTCGAAGCCGCCGGGGCGGCTAGCGATGGGAATATGCGCAGACGCGAAGGTGAGATGCTCATAAACTTCGTCCGAAAGGATGATGCAATCGTGCCGATGTGCAAGAGCAACGATTTCGTCCAGGACGTCAGTATCAAAGATTGTCCCGGTAGGGTTATGCGGATTATTGACAATAATCATCCGTGTCTTGCTCGTGACGGCTTTGCGAAGCTCATCAAGATCGGGGGCAAAGGAGGGAGCTCGCAATTTCACTACCTTGTGAGTTGCGTTGGCCAAGCCAATCATGGCTGCGTAGGAGTCGTAAAACGGTTCAAAGGTGACAACTTCGTCGCCGGCCTCGACGAAGGCCAAAACTGCGGCAGCAATTGCTTCAGTTGCTCCCGTGGAGACGACCACCTGAGTGTCAGGGTCGATGGACAAGCCGTAAAATCGGTGTTGATGCTTGGCTATGGCATTGCGTAACGCCGGAATCCCGCTACCAGGGGCGTATTGGTTGGAGCCCGCGTTGATAGCTTTGACCGCAAGCTCACGAATTTGTGATGGACCTTCTGTATCTGGGAATCCTTGGCCAAGGTTAACGGCCTGATGCTTAGTGGCGAGGTCGGTAATTTCCTCGAAGATGGTGAGTCCGGGTTCACCATTCGCTCCCAACAGATTTGCACTCTGAGCAGTTCTTCGCCAAGGGGTAGATTCATAGGTCATAGCTCAATTATGCTTCCTGCCTTGGGGTTGTACTGAAGGAACACGCATGAATCGTTACATGTCAGTTCCATCAAAATCACGTGTTAACTCAGGTTTGTTGATAGATTCTAGATATGCGCAGAGCTGTATGCCCAGGATCCTTTGATCCCCTTCACAATGGCCATGTTGAGATCATTGCCCGAGCGGCGAGTCTTTTTGACGAGGTCATTGTTGCTGTATCAACAAACTACTCGAAGAAGTACCGATTTTCCGAAGAAGAACGGGTAGCAATTGTCGAAGAGACTGTCGGGGGGCTTAGGGGCGTGTCCGCCATACCTATGGGGCAGGGTCTCCTCGCGGACTTCTGCAAGGAGCAAGGTGCCGAGGCAATAGTCAAAGGACTGAGAAGCACAGTCGACTATGCGTATGAAATTCCTATGGCTACGATGAACCGTCATCTGACTGGCGTGGAGACAGTCTTTCTGCAGGCCGATACGAGATTTACTCATCTATCTTCATCACTGCTCAAAGAGGTGCAATCACTGGGTGGGGACGTTAACGAGTACTTCCCGCGCGCGGTCATTAAGCGGTTGTCGAAAAAGTCTAGCTAAGTGCGATCTCGGCACGTAATGCAGTGTATTGAAATCATGTCATTTAACGATTGGAACAAACTATGGCTCTCGGGTCGTCAATAACAAAGGCTGTTATTCCAGCAGCAGGGCTGGGCACACGCTTCTTGCCTGCTACTAAAGCGATGCCGAAAGAGATGCTACCGGTAGTTGATAAGCCGGCCATCCAGTATGTTGTTGCGGAAGCAGTCAAGGCTGGTCTGGATGACGTCCTCATGATTACGGGACGAAGCAAGCGGGCACTTGAGGATCACTTTGACCGAGTGCCAGCGCTGGAAGCGACTTTGGAAGCCAAAGGTGATGACAAAAAGCTTCGCACGGTTCAGGAAGCAACCGAACTTGGAAACATCCACTATGTTCGTCAGAGTGACCCGCGTGGGCTTGGGCATGCCGTCCTGTGCGCTAAGCAACATGTAGGCAATGAACCATTTGCGGTTCTTCTTGGTGATGACCTCATTGACTCACGCGATGAATTGCTTTCAGTCATGATCGCGACCCAGCAGAAAACCGGCGGATCTGTGATTGCACTCATGGAGGTTGCTCCTGAGCAGATTAGTGCATACGGCTGTGCGGACGTTTCCGCAGTCGACGGTGAAGACTATGTTAAAGTCAACGCGCTGGTAGAGAAGCCAAGCGTGGATGAAGCACCGAGTAACCTAGCTATTATCGGTCGTTATTTGTTGCATCCACAGGTCTTCGAGGTGCTGGAACACACCGCTCCAGGTCGGGGTGGAGAAATTCAGCTAACAGACGCGCTTCAGGAACTGGCTACCGATAACAACAACGACGGCGGTGGAGTTCATGCGGTTATTTTTCGAGGACGCCGCTATGACACCGGAGACAAGCTGAGCTACCTTCAGGCAAATGTGACCCTCGCAGTAGAAAATGAAGAGCTCGGCGAAGGTATGAAGAGCTGGCTCAAAAATTTCGTGGCAACTCTCTAAACCTGGTCATAAGGGACTACTCAGGATAATCACATTTATCTTGAGTAGTCTTTTTCATTGCCACTTGTAGCGAGCAAACACTTGCCACATGGGGAGACCATAGATTTTCTTTGAGAAGCTGCAGGAATGAATAACCCAAACAAGAGCGAGAACTTCACCTCTCGTAGTGCCCGCTACGGTCTTGAACGTAGGCGAAAACGACGCATGCGCGGCGTTTTGATGTCTGTTGTTGCGCTAGTTGTTGTTGCAGCCTTGGGTGCTGGATTTTATGTTTTCAACCTTCAGCATAAGTTTAATTCGAAATCCAACTCCGTAGCCATCGATTACACCGAAGAACAACAGAATCTGCGTCCGGTGAAAAGCCCCGACGATGGATCGATGAACATTTTGATGCTGGGTGTTGATCATGCGGATGAGAATGAAGCTGAATCCGCCGCACTGGAAGGTGCTGTAAGTCAACGAAGTGACTCTATGATGCTGGTTCATATTCCAGAGGACCGGAAACAAATCTACGTCATGTCTTTAGTAAGGGACATGTGGGTTGATGTTCCCGGGTATGGACAGCACAAATTAAACGCTGCCGTGGAACTCGGGGGAGTCCCCCTGCTGATGCAAACGGTTGAGGGTTTATTCGATACAAAGGTTGACCATGTAGCAATGATCGACTTCGCAGGATTCCGAGAACTTTCAACAGCCCTCGGCGGAGTTAAAGTGACTAACGAGATTCCTTTCACGGCTAACGACACGGACTACTTCTATCCAGAAGGCGAGATAACCCTCGAAGGCGACCGTGCCTTACGGTACGTGCGCGAACGCAAATCGTTCAGCGATGGCGACTATCAGCGAGTTAAGAACCAACGGACCTTCTTGATGGCTGCCGTGAATCAAATGTTGTCCAACGATACGCTGACCAATCCCACGAAGCTTTACAACATCATTGATAAGGTCTCGCCGTATCTGACTTTTGACTCAGAACTGGATGCGGCCACGATAGTTGGATTGGGTATGCAACTAAAGAACGTTGATACTGGGAACCTCGACATGTTCACCTTGCCCACCGCCGGCAGTTCAACAAGCCCAGATGGGCAGTCCATCGAACTTGCCAGTGAACTAGCGGTCACTCAGATATCCGAAGCACTGCAAACGGACACCATGGCAAAATATTTGGAAGAGAATCCACCGCAGTAGCCACGCTCAGCACTGAATGGGATTAACTGCACGTTTGCTCGTAGCTCGGAATCACGTGGAACCGCCGCGCATAAACTAGACTTTGATCATCTGTGCTTACGAATTCAAGTAGTAGTTAGCATTCGACAAGAGGAAAATTTCCACATGACAGTTGCGGAGGAGGCCGAAAAGTACGGCTTGCACCGAGTAGGGGCAAGGCCGTCGCTGGTCGATTACCTGAAGCAGACCTGGAGTCGGCGTGAGTTCATTTATGAGCTCGCAAAAGCGCGAGTTCAATCGCAAAACGATAGAAATCGACTCGGCATGCTTTGGGAGGTGCTCAAACCAACTTTTAATGCGCTCATGTATGGGTTCATTTTCGGAATCTTGCAAGGCGGCGCAAAAGGGCCAGACTTTCCTGTCTACGTGGTCATCGGTGTGTTTCTCTTTGAATTTTTTACTTCGTCCATGTCTGGTGGTGCTAAGTCCATCACAGGTAACACGGCGCTTGTTCAATCACTTGCGTTCCCAAGACTCGCATTGCCCGTCGCACAGGTGACACAAGGAATCTTGACTTTGATGCCGATGTTAGTTGTCATGTTCATCTATGCAATGATTTTGGGAACTACACCTAAGTGGACTTGGTTCGTAGTTATCCCATTGGTGGTTCTCTTCAGTGTTTTTAATATGGGAATCGCGCTAATCTGCGCCCGGATAACTGTCCATGTCCGTGACTTCACCAATATTCTGCCGCTGATCGGTCGAGTTCTCTTCTTTACGTCCGGTGTTTTGTTTAGTGTGGATCGGATTCTCAATCAATGGCCGTGGATGGTCACTGCGTTTGACTATCACCCGCTGTATCAGACGTTGCAAATTGCCCGTGCAATGATCATGGATAACGCCGTGTATGAACCTCGTGCTTGGTGGGTCGTGGGTATTTGGGCGTTCGCGACCTTAGCCTTCGGTCTTGTGTATTTCTGGAAAGCTGAGGAGCGTTACGGCCGTGCGGATTAATTTTGATGACCTAATCAACCCGGAGCTTCATCCGGAATATGAACCCGAGCGGATTTTCTCGGACGACACGTCATTCATCGATGTGGTTTCCCCCGACGAGGTTACGAACTCAAATCTGAGCATTGATCCTAACCGTCAACCAGTTGTGATTGTGGACAATCTTCACGTTAAATATCGGGTCTATTCCAGTGGTAAGGCCGTGGGTGCTGCCGGCGCGCGCCGGTTGTTGCAATCGAACATGCGTGGCGTTCGTACAGTGCATGCTCTAAAGGGCATCTCATTCGTTGCGTATGAAAACGAGTCCATCGGGGTCATCGGATCTAATGGCTCTGGTAAATCGACGCTGCTTAAGGCCATTACTGGGCTGACCCCGCCTGCGTCCGGGAGCGTCTACGCTCGATCTCGCCCAAGCCTGTTGGGTGTGGGAGCCGCTCTCATCCCGGGTCTTTCGGGAGATAAAAATATTACCCTTGGTGGTTTAGCTCTCGGCTATAGCCGCCAAGAGGTCGAGAAGATGCGCGAGGAGATCATCAAGTTTGCGGAGCTCGAAGAGTTCATAGACTTGCCAATGCGTACGTACTCATCAGGCATGAGCGCTCGACTGAAGTTCGCCATTGCGGCGTCGAAGCAACACGATATCTTAATCATTGATGAAGCTTTGGCAGTTGGCGATGCAAAATTCAAGAAGCGTAGTGAGGCCAAGATTCGTGAAATCCGAGAAAACGCGGGAACAATCTTCAACGTTTCGCACTCTATGAATTCAATCAAGGAAACCTGCAACCGCTGCATCTGGATCGAAAAGGGTGTGCAGAAGATGGATGGCGACACGGACACAGTGATCAAAGCTTACCAAGCTCATTTAAAAAAGAAGTAAAGGGACGGATGACTGAATATCCAGGCGTTGCTTACGTAATGCCTGTGCTGAACGAAGCTGAATACCTCGAAGAGGCAGTCGCATCGATTCTTGCGCAGGATTATGAAGGCGACAAGGAACTGGTGCTTGCATTGGGTCCGAGCACGGATGAAACGAATCTTGTTGCCCAGCGTTTAGCAGCTCAAGATTCACGTATTACCCTGGTGGACAACCCCCAAGGGCGAACCCCGATAGCATTGAATCTTGCCATCCGTAATTCGACCCATCCAATTGTGCTCCGTGTCGACGCGCATAGCGAACTGCCTACTTACTACACAAAGCGCGGCATTGAGACACTCAACCGCGTTGGTGCACATGATGTTGGTGGCCTGATGGATGCTCGTGGGCGCTCGCCTCTGCAACGAGCCATTGCCGCTGCCTACCACTCGAAATTCGGATTCGGTGGACCCGCTTACCATTCCGGCGCCCCCGAAGGTGAAGCCGAGTCTGCATATCTAGGAATTTTTCGTCGTGAAGTTTTTGACGAAGTGGGTTACTTTGACGAGAACATGTGGCGTGCTCAAGACTGGGAACTTTGTTTAAGGATTCGGCAGGCCGGCCACAAGGTCTGGTTTGATCCAGAGCTGAAGGTTGGCTATTACCCGCGCGATAATTTCCCAGCCCTTATCAAACAGTCGTTCGCCTCCGGAACCTGGCGTGGTGAAATCGCGCGGCGATTCCCCGAAGGGAAATCCTTGCGACATGACCTCCCACCGTTGCTTCTCACAGGAGTGGGTGCCGGAATTCTCTCAGCTGTGGTTCAACCGGTTGCCGGTAATTCAATTCCACAACCCATCAATATCTTGATGAATCTGAGCAAAATCGTGCCAGTGCTCTATGCATTGGTCTGTGTCGTGGAAGGAATGCGAGCCAAAGGAAAGGGACTCAAGGAGAAGCTGCTTACAGCCGCTACTTTCCCATCCATCCACCTTCCCTGGGCCATCGGCTACATTAAAGGTCGAGTATCTGGCGCCGGCAGTACTATGGACAAAGGCAGAGTCAAATGAGTCCACAACGTCCAACACGACCTACGCTTCAGGAATTGCGTGCGGTCTGCCAACCACCTGAAGTTCGTGCCAGGAAAAATGCCGAGCATTGGACCGCGGAACTGTACCTTCGGCATATTTCGATCTACCTGACGGCAGTACTTGTGCGAACTCGTATCTCAGCCAACGGCGTTACCGGGTTAATGATCCTCACCGGCTGGTGCATGTCATTGGCGCTACTGATTCCAGGAGTCTGGGGACCACTGCTGGCCGTTGTACTTTCGCAGGTGCAGCTCTACTTTGACTGTTCAGATGGAGAAGTGGCTCGCTGGCGTGGTACACAGTCCCCACGCGGGATATTCATCGACATGGTCGGTCACCATACAACCGAAGCGCTGATACCTATTGCCTTGGGCTACCGCGTGTTCATGGAGCTGACTGCAAGTAGCGATAATGCTACGCAGGCGTGGCCAACCTTGTTCATGGGTGCCTGTTTGGCCGTCCTGCTCGTGTTGAACAGATCGCAATCGCTGATGGTCCATGCCGCTCGTGGCATGGCTGGACTGGGCAAGCTACCTGATACAGCGGAAGCCCGCTCCATCCCGGTAACGTCACTTGTAGGACGATTACGTTCATTAGCGCGTTTTGTACCTTTTCACCGGATGCTGCATGCGGTGGAACTTAGCCTCGTGATTCTAGCTTGTGCCATCACCTCGGCTCTCGTTGGAGAACCAGGGCTGGCCGAGAAATGGATGATCTGGATACTGCTTCCGGCTACGGTGCTAGTTAACATAGGGCATTTCGTTGCAAATATGGCCTCAACCAGGCTCAAAGCTATTTAGTTTGAAGGGAGGAAGCAGTTGCCGACAGAAATATTGCCGCGCATCGGTGTAGTTGTTCTGACGATGGGAAACCGTCCCATCGAATTGAACCGTGCTTTAGATTCTCTACTTGCGCAGAAGTGCGTTCAAATTGATGCGGTGGTCGTTGGTAACGGTTGGGATCCAACCGATATTCCGGCGTCCATCAAGACTCACTTCCTTCCGGAAAACCTAGGTATTCCTGCAGGACGCAATGCAGGCGTGAGCCATGTGCAAGGCGAATTCCTTTGCTTCCTGGATGATGATTCATGGTTTCTCGACGAAGATTTTTTGATCACCTCTGTTGAACGGTTCAAGCGATACCCGAAAATGGGTCTCCTGCAGCCACGTATCACTGATCCTAAATCTTTGGAGAATGATCCAACCCGTTGGATTCCGCGATTAAACAAGCGTACCGCCGAAGAACCAAGCAAAGTCTTTCACGTGGGGGAGACCTGCTTAGTGAGTCCCCGAGCACTTTTTGAGGCCACTGGCGGTTGGGCAGCAGGATTTTGGTACGCCCATGAAGGAATCGAACTTGCTTGGCGCATATGGGATACCGGGCATTATGTTTGGTACGCGGGGGATATGCGCATCGGTCACCCCGTAGTTGACCCTCGTCGCCATGACGAGTTTTACCGCTTGAATGCACGTAACCGGGTATGGCTTGCTCGCAGAAACTTACCGGCTCCACTGTGCTGGATATATCCAACTTCATGGTTACTGGTGGAATGCCTGCGCATGCGGAAAAACAGCTCTGCAGTGAAGCAGTACCTAAGTGGATGGCGCGCTGGGTGGCGTGGAAGTCCATGGCACAGCGAGACACGGCCTAAACTGAAATGGTCGACCGTGCTTAGAATGACCATGGCCGGACGGCCACCAGTTCTTTAAGCTTAGTATCGGGCCACAGAGCCCACCATAATCACTATGCATCAGTTACATGACGTGGAGGTAAACATGGCTAAAACAGTTCTTACTTACGGTACGTTCGATTTGTTCCATATTGGGCACTTGAACATTCTCAAACGCCTCAAGGAAAAAGGCGACCGCCTTGTTGTAGGTGTCTCCACCGATGAGTTCAATGCGATCAAGGGTAAAAAGCCTGTAGTTCCCTTTGGACAGCGCCTTGAGATCGTACAAGCCATCAAGTACGTGGATCTGGCTATTCCTGAAGAAAATTGGGCGCAGAAGCGTCTAGACATCAAAAAATTTGATGCGAAGGTTTTTGGCATTGGCGAAGACTGGCAGGGAAAATTCGATGACCTCGGCGACGAAGTTGAAGTGGTGTACCTGCCTCGTACCGCAGGAATCTCGACGACCGAGATGAAGAGAGTGCTCAGCGAATTTGATGAGCGTCATGTTGAGGCACTAAAAAATACGCTCGACTCCTTGAGCCAGATAGTTAAAGAACTTAGCTAGATCTCAGCAATCGCGTCACTATCCATTTCTTCCTCGAAAGTATCCATGTCTAACGACCAAATATCCGAAACAGTTAAGTCCGGCATCAAAAAATCCCTTCTTGCCGTTGGCCGTCAGCCATTCGTTCGCAGAGTAAGTCGACTCATGGGGGTCGCAGGAAGACCGGCTGGCACCAATCTAGGAATGGCCGACGTACCTTTGCGTGGAACTGTAGCAGTGTACTTCGGTGACGCTGCGGACAAGATTTACCAGATTGAACAGTGGATTCCTGTTCTCGAGGAGCTTCACGAAAAAGAAGAAGTGCTTTTGGTGTTCCGTACCATCAGTGCTTTCAAAGCCGCATCAAAAATCACGGTTCTGCCGAAGATCTTTGTCCGACGTCTGACCGACCTGATGGACGTCTATGACGACAATGATCTAAAGCTCGTGATCTACGTCAATAATTCCCGAAGCAACTTCCAATCCTTGGATCACCCGCGTCTTGTGCATGTTCACGTCAACCATGGCGAGAGTGACAAACTTTCCATGGTGTCGAATAAAGCCAAAGCCTATGACCAAGTATTTGTCGCTGGCCCAGCAGCCATCAAGCGACATGAAGCTATGCTGATCGATTTCGACGTTGAAAAACTCGTCGTTACCGGACGCCCGCAGCTCGACATCAAGTTCAAACGCGAGCTTGTGCCGAGTGAAAAGCTCGATGTTATGTATGCACCGACTTGGGAAGGCGAAAATGAGGATAACAACTACACCTCATTGGATCTCTATGGCGAAAATATCGTAGACGCGTTATTGGCAAATGATTCAATCCGGCTCATCTACAAGCCGCATCCCCGAGTCGAAGCTAGCAAGACCCCTAGCGTTGCGAAAGCACATGCAAGCATTATGGAAAAAATTCTTGAAGCTAATGCCTCCGGTTCGGACCACGTTATTTCAGAACAAGGCAACATTCTTGCCATGTTCGAATCCATTGACGCACTTGTGACAGATATTTCCAGTGTTGGACTGGACTACCTGTATCTACACCCGAGCAAGCCAATCATTATTACGGACCGCCGGACCAACCGTGAAAACCTATATCGTGACGCTCCGATTGCCAAGGCATGTTTGGTCGTCGACAAGCAGAATGTGGGCTCAGTTCGTGAGCTGCTAGTAGCCGCACTTGCAAATGATCCACATATGAGTGACCGCCAGGCAATGCGCAAGTTCTACTTTGGGGAACTCCTGCGTGGTGAGTCTACGAACGAATTCCAACGCGTTATCAGCGATTTAATCAATGAACGTCAGTCCAAACTCGAGAATTTCCGTGGCTGGCATAGCTAACAATTACCTAAGAATCGCCATAGCTCATCGGGAAATAAGTATTTGATAAGTTAGGCCGACACGCGTTCTTGGGGGCCTAACTTATCGCCACCGAAGTAGTATGCGTTGTTGTACGAATTTGTGGATTACCGAGTGGCAGTAGGGGAACCATGGCACTGGAATATCGGTTCTAACAAATTGCGTAGACAGATTCCACAAGGGAATTTTTGAGCGCGTGCTCAGTTGCTGTCGATAATCTGTTAAACATGAGAATTCAGATTTCTGATCTTCGCCCTCTGCTAGTACAAGGACGTATCTTCGTAGCCCAAGGTACTAAAAACATCGAACAAAGTGGTCTGGGGTTCCCTGACGATACGGAAATCAGGGTCCAAGCCGGGATCAGGATTGAGCCCTACACCACGTATTGGAACAAGTCGGCAAAGAATATTGTCACTATGGGCGCATTTTCCTATACTCATTCAGTCCTGCCTTTTAACTTTGAAGTCGGCAGATATACCTCGATAGCTAAAGGCCTAAAGTCCATGGGTGCGAAGCATCCGGTTGACTGGGTTTCAACGAGCCCTGTTTTTTACAACCAACAAACACTGGTCGCTGCCTACCAGCAAGATCAGCAAGCCGATGTTGCGGCTCAGAAATTTGAGGCATCTAAAGGGCGAGTTGTGATTGGCAATGACGTTTGGATCGGTGAAAACGTCACCCTCGGACACGACATCAGCATCGGTGACGGTGCGGTGATTGCATCGAACGCGGTCGTTACGAAGGACGTAGAGCCATTTAGCGTTGTGGGAGGGGTCCCGGCACGTAAAATTCGTGATCGATTTGAATCTCATGTTATTCGATCCCTCCAGGAAACTCGATGGTGGGATTATGCCCCGGAGCTGGTGGCCACTTGTGATGTCACCTCTCCGGAAAAATTCGCGGACTCGCTCCATAGGAAAATTCAATCTGGAACCGTTCAGCCTTATCGGCCCGTTGCGCTCGGATACAGTGAATTTGAGTCAGCCCTAGGATCACAAGAGACACTGCTCTACTGAGTCTGAAGTTTTATGTCCCTAATAAGTGGCTATCAAAAAACACGACTAGCGTGTGGGCAGGGTAACAATCAATAGTTGGCCGTCAGTCTGTTTTCAGTTTGGGTTCTTGGCGCTTCGCAAGCTAAGATGAAATGTCGGACTATGTTTAAGTAGGAGTCATCATTAGCGGTAAGCGTTCCGATCGATCGTCACACGGCGAACTCGATCGCAAGTCGCCATTGGTTATATCAGCCATGGAGCTCGGTCGTGCACCAGGATCCATGAGGACTCTCAACGAGCAAGTCCCGGCACCCGCAGATGTGGGTAACGCACTCATCGGTATTCGTGGAGGATCTGAGGTTTCCTTAGATCTTCGCCTCGAAGCTGTACACGAGGGCATTTTGGTATCCGGCATCGCCACGGTGGAAATCGCTGGCGAATGTGGACGGTGCCTTAATCCTATCGGGTTCAAGTACGGGGCTGATATTCAGGAACTCTTCTACTATGAAGATAGTGATGAATTCGAAGAAGATGATGATGTAGATCAGTATTGGGTTATCGGTGACCACATGGACATCGATCCGGTATTGCGGAACGCAGTGGGAACTGTCCTGCCGTTTCAGCCGGTATGCCGGGACGATTGTTTAGGACTTTGCAATGAATGCGGAGCCAACCTAAATGATGATCCTGAGCACCACCACGAGGTAGTTGATCCTCGTTGGGCAGCGCTTGCGCAGTTGTCCGAGGCCGCCACAGAAGATGTGGCAACAGACAAAACGTCAGACGAGAGAGAAGAGAAGTAGTCGTGGCTGTTCCAAAGCGGAAGATGTCCCGTGCGAATACTCGTGCCCGCCGTGCACAGTGGAAGGCTACCGCGCCGAGCTTGGTGAAAACCATGGAAAACGGTCGCGTTACCTACAGCCTGCCTCACCAGGCAAAGGTTGTCACTGACTCAGCAGGTACCGAGTTGTTCCTTGAATACAAGGGTCGCAAGGTAGCAGACGTCTAAGACATGTCTTCTAAAGAAGAACTTTTGAAGCGTCTCGGAATCAACTTAGATTCCGAGACGCTTCATCTTTCATTGACCCACCGTTCGTATTCATACGAAAACGGTGGCATACCCACGAACGAGCGCCTGGAGTTCCTCGGCGACTCCATTCTGGGATTCTGCGTTGCGGAGCATCTTTATAAGAGCTTCCCGAATCTGGCTGAAGGTGACCTCGCGAAGCGTCGCGCCGCAGTAGTCAGTACACGTGCACTGGCCAGCATCGCCCGCGAGCTTGAAATCGGCAAACATATTCTTTTGGGACGCGGCGAAAGCCAGTCCAACGGTGCAGATAAATCCTCTATCCTCGCCGACACCATGGAAGCGCTCATTGGCGCTGTTTACCTGTCCCATGGCATGGACGAAGCACGCCAGATGGTTATGCGCTTTATTGGACCGCTTCTTTCGGATCCTCTGTTGCTCGGCGCGGCCACCGACTGGAAAACCGTCATTCAAGAAGAAGTCGCTGCGACCAAAAATGGTGAAATGCGTTATGCGGTCACCGGCTCAGGCCCAGATCATGCACGCTCCTACGTGGCAGAACTTCTCATTGCAGACAAGGTCTATGGCACCGGTTCAGGTCCTTCAAAGAAGGAAGCCGAACAAGAAGCTGCACATAACACCTGGATCATGCTTCACCCCGGTGAAGACCTCCCGGCAAACTAAAGTTGCACCATGCCTGAACTCCCTGAAGTTGAAGTTGTACGTGTTGGACTCGACAAGTGGGTAAGAACCCGCTTGATCGAGTCCGTCCAGGTGCTTGACCCGCGTTCGGTTCGCCGGCATATCGATGGTGCTCAAGACTTTGAAGAAACGCTCACCGGTTGCACGCTGAGATCAGTAGTGCGCCGAGGCAAATTCCTCTGGATGGATCTCGAAGGATTGCCAGAACCTACCGCACTCGTAGCTCATCTCGGGATGAGCGGGCAGCTACTTGTCGAAGAACCAGAAGCTCCGGATGAAAAGCATCTTAAGGTGCGCCTATCTCTTGCCGAGCGGTCTGATGCGCCGAGCGAACTTCGTTTTGTTGATCAGCGTATTTTCGGCGGGATGTTCCTCTCTCCGCTAATTCCCACTACGGACAGTTACCCAGGCGGCACAGGCAGTGAGCAGCCATTGATCGCGCAGGCGGCGTCGCACATCGCCCGCGATGTTTTGGACCCACATCGAGATCCCAACGATTTGTATTTGGCACTACGCAAGCGCTCCACGGATCTGAAGCGTGCCATCCTTGACCAAGGAATTATTTCCGGCGTCGGAAACATCTACGCTGACGAAGCCCTGTGGCAGGCGGGTCTCTCCGGGCTGAGAAATACAGCAACTATCCGGCGCCAAGAAGTGATACGACTGGATGAGGCGCTCGTCGATGTGGTGACCCGGGCGCTGGAAGCGGGCGGAACAAGCTTCGACTCGTTATATGTCAACGTCAACGGTGCCAGTGGTTATTTTTCGCGGTCGCTCAATGCCTACGGGCGCGAAGGCAAAAAATGCCTACGGTGCGTTGAAAATAACCGAGAATCGCTTATTCGCCGAGACCCCTTTATGGGACGTTCATCTTATAGCTGTCCTATATGCCAGCCAAGGCCTCGGCATAGAAACCGATAATCTAATCGCAGGTTCCATGCCCAACGTTGCGTCCTAAAAAAGGCTTCCTCTGTGACCTGCTCATAATTAACTGGTGCAAGATTTTCGGGCTAATATTTGATTATCCTCAGCTTTTTTGCGCGTTGAAAGGAAGTTTACGCAGGATGGAATCACCTAACGTAACTGTTCTAAATCGAGAGTCCATTTCTGGACTTCCGATCCACGGAAAGCTAGCGCTGAATCGTGGTGCGCAGAAGCTTATCTGTTTCATGCCCGCTGCGCTCCCGAAGAAATTGGACAGAGATCCGCTCCAACTTTCTCGCTTCCGTTGGCGTGAATCGTTGACCAAGTACCATGTGTTGGCACTGGCCGATCCCGCGATGACGGTACACTCCGAGCTACTAGGTGGCTGGTATATCCATCCTGATGCTGACTTAATCGTGGAAATGGCTGACTTGGTTTCTGACCAAGTCAAAGTTTTGGGCCTTAAAAATTCCGATGTTCTGTTCTACGGTTCCTCCCTAGGTGGTTATGGAGCCTTGGCCATGGCTTCCTTGTTGAAAGGGGCTACAGCTATTGCGGAGGTCCCTCAAATTGACGTATCCAAATGGAGTGTCCGGATAGCGGTTAAAGCAATTGAACAGCATATCCTTAATCAGACGTTTGACGATTTCCGCTTGGTACAACCACATAAAGTCGACTTGCGGGATCGCTTTAGGCTTTCCGGCATCGTCCCTCAGTTTAAGATCATAACCAACGAAAAGGATGCTACTTTCGCTCTGCAGAACGAGTTCATGAGCGAAATCAAAAACTTGGGTATTCCTTCATATGGCGTGCAACGATTGCATTGCATTACGGAGTTATCTGGTCATAAAGCACTCGGTCGGGAATTAGTTATCAAGGAGATTGACGAATGGGCATCTACTTCACTAATCTAAACGACTACGAGTGACTTTATGCGCACTATGATGTTAAAGCGCTCACCGAACTGAAACAGGCTACGGGTAGCACTTTGCAAAGTGTTTAGTTCGCGCAAATTTGAGACGCTATTTGAGGCTCAGTGCGGACAGAATATAGTCGTAGAACTCGCTCTGGTAGTGGTATGGAGCGGGACCCCACTTGTGATCTTCTGTTGATTTACTGACCTCAGCTGGAGGGACAATCATCTTGAAACCTAATTCTCTCAAGTATTCGAAGTAAGGCTCATAGAGGCTATTCCCTTGTTCAGAACTCCAATTTCGATAACGCGGCGTTGCACTACCTTGGACTGTTTCATCCGTCCACACTGATTTAATGAGGTAGGTCTTGTCGAAAATTCCGAGGTCTACAAGAGATATTTTAAAGGTATTGACTGCATTCTTCCAGAGGCCAAAGTGCATTTCGGTGCCCATCGGGACTGAGGCTTTTGCTACAGCGGAGGATTCCATGAGCTCGGATTTTTTGAGCTCGGCAGAATTCGTTATGTAAGTTCCGCCAGACAATCGGAAGACACCAAGTCTCTCGCTAAGAATGTCAAACAGAAAAACGTCAACTTCATCCGCGACCTTGCGAATAGTAGGCATGAGGTTTGACTGAATGTCACCTTTCACCATACGAGAATTAAATTGGGCCGATAACCCGCGCATATTGATGCGTGTTTCGGGTTTAGACGACGCGCTGATGAGGGACTGCCGGGCAACGTAGGCAAGTAAAGTATGTTCGTCCTTGACCAACTCAAAGGTGTCGCGAGAAACGCATCCGCCATAGATGAGAAAGTTAGCCATGAGGTCCTGTCATAGTTGGGATAATTGTGTTTTCCGAAAATTCTGGGAAGTTCGCGAAATGATCGCGTGAAATTAGAGTTCTATCTCAGTTATGAATCACCCTGGTGCGTCTTGGTTCTTTATGAACTGTGCTGTGGAAGCAAGGCTACGTGGGATCGTTCGTTCTCAGACAGGTGAAGAGGCCATGATTTCGGCAGTGGCATTACTAGCCAAAGCTCAACCAAGTGAGGATACCGCCAAGACTGTAGAGGTCGCGAAGCTGCTTTTTAGTCATGACATTGGACGTGATCAGTTTCTCGACGTAACTGGCGTCAACTAAGTCGAATATCTGGCTTTCACGAGTTTGCTCATAGGCACTAGCCAGCAATTCTTTGCCGGTATTTTTGTAAACGATCTGCCAAAAGCTGACTCCCATCTTGTTGGCTTCAAGTGTTTTGGCACGACGATCTGCAGGCGTTAGCTCCGGCTCTTTCGCGCTGATGCGAGATAACGTCTGCAGGAACGGGCTTGTTTCTGTCGTTGAGGGTGTAAGAGCATGTTTGAAATCGATGGGATTGTCTTTAGCTGGCCAGCCAAGAGTTTCAGGTGGTCGACGGAAACCGCGCAATGCCTCGTTGAATCGTTCATAGTCAAAAGGCTGGGACACCAAGTCTGAGAACATCGAATCCATGAGGTCAAAACCGACGATATTCGACATGCGGGAGGATTGTGTGGTTCGTCGGCTAAGTTCAAATCCTGCGACGGAGTAGAGAGGATCGAATCTAGAACCGATGCGACTCCAGAGCAACGAAGTTTGCCCAATATGGTAGCGATTACGGACATGTGTATAGAAGGCATCCGCCACGAAGTCAGTTCCTGCGTAACAGTCATCGAGGAACTCGAATTTGGTCATCAGCTTGGCTGATACATCCTGCACAGCCTGCTCTGAGACATAGCTATTTTTGTTGCGAGCGCTTGGCATGAAGCTCGAGACCAACAGATTCTTGTCTAGCTTGCCGCCGTTATGGATCACCCTGTTGCCGTAAAACGTGCGGAGCACTTCGCCATAGCCGCCACCCATTGCCGCGACGTTGACCGAGACTTCTCGTCCGTGCGGACCTGTGTTGGTGATGCCACCGCTGGCAAAGAGAGCACCCATGAGTCGTTCGGACATGTTCTGAGTGGGAGCAGTTGTCAGGCCTGCACCGTTGGTACGTCTCAACGAGAACCGACGCGTCAAACCATCTGCGATGACACGATCCGTAGATCCATCAGGGCCTGAGCAAAACAAGTCGATTTTATCGTGGAGTCCCAGATTAAGAACTGCGGAGAGTACGAGTCTCGAATCGAATCCACCAGTAAGATGTGAAATAACTTGTTCTACCCCCGAATTAGCGATGGCGTGTACGTTGCTCAAGACATCATTGCGGAGGGTGCTGAAAACTTCGTACAGAGACATGGACGAGTACTCGTCAAGGATTTTGTAGTTCTGTACGCGGACCTGGGATTCGTTTAACACCAAGTACTGGAATGGCTCGATTGACTTAACATTTTTATAACTCGATGCGGTCAAACCTCCATTTCCCAACAAGAGGCGCTCAACCTGGAACTGGGGATCTTTTACCATCTTGACGCCCCGATCTTCAGCAGCCTTCGCCAGCTCGACGTTTGACGTGCTGATGAACACGTGGCCGGGCTGCTCAAAATACAGCGCCACGGCACCACCAAGTGGGTCTGGTAGACAAGCACTCCACGATTCGGCGGTATCTTCGATATAAAGGGCACCTGGGTTCTTTGCGCCACGGGCCCACCAGTCGGCAATCAATTCTACGGACCAGCGAGCAGCTGCTTGTGGAAGAACGAATTCAAGATCGGCCGTTCGTCTCACGCACGTGCCATCAAGTACGACGCTACCGTCAAGCCAGAATCGTCGGTTTCCGCGAACAACAGGTTCTTGGTGCGAGTGCTGGACAACCCGGCTAACGGAGCCTTCCGCAGAGGAGGGTCCAGAGCTAATAATCACTGGTGCGGTCAGTCTGATTTTTTCCACGCTGATCCTTAATAATTGGAGGTATGTCGGGGTCTATTGGCAGGTCATGTACTGTACCCACTCCACTTGGTGTGATGGTATTGCGTGGATGTTCCCGTAACGAATCTAGGCTTCTACCGATTCGGCAAAGACAATTGTTTCAACAGTTTTTAATGGATCCATTAACTGGCGAAGAATTGAGGCTATAAGTTTCGAGGAGGGAGGGGCATGACCTTCGGCAAACTCGTCCACAATGATGAGGTGATTTTCATCGATTCTGTTAGTGCCGTCCACGATTGGATCTTCCGTATGAAGCTTCCAAAGCGGCGCCAGATGCGATTTTCTGTGCCAGTCACTCTTATTCTGTAGATAGATGAGTCGACGTGGGATAGTGAGGGTCCTTGCTTCCAGTACGTCAGTTGAAATTCTGCCGTCGGTGCGTATCTTGCAGAATTCTTTCCAATCTTGTTTTGCCAAGGAAGCGTGCGCGAAGCCGAAACGGCTCTTTAGAAATGCCTTAACGAATCGTTCTGAGTATTCGTAAATGTCCGTCTGTGGATTCCAGACTAGAACTGAACAATCTCCAGAGAATCTGCGAGCAAAATTGAGCGCAGCGAATCCACCGCCCGAACCTCCAACGAAAATAAGTTCTCGACTCAGCACTTCTTGGACTGCAAGTAAGAGGTTGTTAAGATTGTTTTCGTAGCTATCATTTGGGCCACCGAGATACCAGCCCAGACCAATTTCCATGTCATCGTCTAGGGCTGGATCCGCGATTGCGATCAGTGGAAGCTTGCTGTTAAAGCAGATACCTAGACCCGAAAAGAACGGCCCTTTTTTCCCATTGCGATTTGATACTGCGCCAGTGAAGAACACGGTCTGAGTGGAATGTTTTTGTTCTGCAACAAACTCATTTACATATATATCAATGGATGGTTGGTTATCGGCAACCGCAATGGTGTGTACACCTGCGAAACCGTTCCAGCGCGCTTTGAAATCCTGAACGGAATCCCACATGTAGTGCAATAGTTTCCACTGGGCATAGTTGGTATTTGCCACTTCTGTTTGCTCCTCGATACGTTATAACATTAGTTCCTAACATTCTATGTCAGATGCTATTAACGTTCTGAATGACGCAGGCGTCCGCTCGAAATAGTGTTGAGACGGTTGCATATCGTGAAAATTGCTTTAATTCTTGGAGCCGAAAGATTGGGAAACTTCTGACGCGAGGATTTCCTCGTTGTAGGGTGCCCACGCTTCGACTGCCCACGAGCCGAATGGTTTGTCTGTCAGCGTCACGCAGGCTAGTCGATGTTCCGGATCAACCCAGAGGAATGTACCGGACTGGCCAAAGTGTCCAAAGGTGCTTGCTGGGTGGCTCTGACCGGTCCAGTGCGGATTCTTAGCAGAGCGGATCTCAAAGCCCAGGCCCCAATCGTTGGGGTTCTGGCGGCCATAGCCAGGCAGGATACCGGCGAGATTTTCGAAATGAACCCGCGTAGCATCCTGCATAGTTTCTGCCGCCACGAGCGTGGGATTGAGAAGCTCGGCCGCAAATGTCGCAAGGTCCGAGGCATTCGAGCGACCATCTTTGGCACAGCTGCCGGCAATCTCGGTGTTGCTCATACCCAGGGGCGTAAAGACGGCCTCTTGCGCATAGTCCGGGAAACTCATCCCGGTTTCTTTTTCAAGATACTCGGCCAGAACTTCAAAACCGGTGTTTGAATATCCCCGCTTGGTTCCTACCGCGTAACGGATAGTTGTCGAGTCAAAGTCATATCCGGCTGTGTGTGTTAGTAGATGGTGAACTGTTGAGCCCTCCGGGCCCGCCGAGTCTTCCAGCGTGATTGCTTCTTCTTCAAGGGCAATGAGGAACGCATAAGTGCTTAACAGCTTGGTCACAGAGGCTAGCGGGTAAACACGCTGGGTATCGCCGTGCTCGGCAACTATCGCGCCGTCTCCGTTGACGACTGCAGAAACCGCGTTATCTGCAGGCCACTGCTCAATCTGGGCCAATACGCTCATAGTTAGACCAATCCCTCATTATTCGTTCTCGTGATTGCGAGCGGGAATCACCCAATCGTCGCATCGCTTCGCTAGAATTACGAGCAGGAATTGGGTAGCTTTCCCTTGACCAACCATATCTACACTTGACCGAACATAGGAACTTTACGCCGTGCATCTGAAGACTCTCACCGTTCGCGGATTCAAGTCTTTTGCTTCGGCGACCACCTTTGAATTCGAGCCTGGTGTGACCGCTGTCGTAGGCCCGAACGGTTCAGGAAAATCTAACGTTGTCGATGCGCTCGCCTGGGTCATGGGGGAGCAGGGGGCTAAGACCCTGCGTGGCGGCAAGATGGAAGACGTTATTTTTGCTGGTACCTCCGGCCGGGCGCCACTAGGCCGTGCCCATGTATCGCTGACCATCGATAACGCTGATGGAAAGCTTCCTATTGACTATGCCGAAGTGACCATTTCCAGAACATTGTTCCGTGCAGGTGGATCAGAATACGCCATCAACGGCTCTTCGTGCAGACTGCTTGATATCCAGGAACTGCTCTCGGACTCCGGACTGGGCCGCGAAATGCATGTCATTGTCGGTCAGGGCCAGCTGGATAAAATCTTGCACGCTACCGCAGAAGACCGCCGTGGCTTTATCGAAGAAGCGGCCGGCGTTCTCAAGCACCGCCGGCGCAAGGAAAAGACCCTGCGAAAGCTTCAAGGCATGCAAGGAAATCTGGACCGTCTTGAAGACTTGAGCTCGGAGGTTCGCAGGCAACTGGCACCGCTCGGGCGCCAGGCAAAAATTGCCCGCCGCGCTCAAAGTGTTCAACTGGACGTCCGTGACGCAAAAGCTCGGCTTTTGGCTGATGATCTTGTGTCTCTGAACAACAAGCTTGCCCAGGACATTGATGACGAGACCAAAATCCAGGCTCGCCAGCAGGAGACTGACCAGCGCCTTGAGCACGTGAAAAAGCATGTGTCTCAGCTGAGTGAAGAAATTGAACTGCTTAACCCGCGGCTGAGCCTGATCAATGAAACCTGGGTTTCGCTCACCACCCAGGGGGAGCGTTTCCGCTCCTTGGCTGCACTCGCACGTGAACGCGGAAAGCTCCTTGAAGGAAACCAAACCCATTTTGACTCTAGCCGGGATCCGGGCCGGCTCGAGGCACAGGCCGAACGCCTAGCCGAAGAACTCGAAGAGCTTGAAGAGTCAGTTGAGGACCGCCACGAAATTCTCGCTGAAACCATCGAGGCCAAGGAACAGGCAGAGGAGCAGGCACGAGCGGAGCAGCAACGCATGGCAGCCCTGCTGCGTGCTGCGGCTGACCGTCGTGAGGGCATGTCCCGTCTAGCCTCCCAAGTGGCATCGGCACGAAGCCGAGTTGATGTGACCCGCGCAGAAATTGCCCGTCTGCAAGATGGGTTGCGCTCCTTTGATGCGGACTTAGACGCTGACGCAAGATCGCATACCGAGCTTTCGGCAGAACTTGACCAGCATCTGGCCATGGAATCCTCACTGAATGAGGAATTTGAGCGGGCGGAGAAGGAATTTCTTCGGCTATCCCAAGCCCAGTCGGAGACATCGGCACGTGAACGGGAACTGTCGGTCAAAATCTCCGGGCTCAAAGCACGCCTCGAAGCACTGCGGCTGAATACAAAACAAGATGATCAATCCGCGCAGATCATTGAGCAGGCTCCCGAAACAATTTTGGGACGCCTTGGTGAACTCATTTCCGTTTCGCCAGGATATGAACAAGCAATCTCCGCGATTCTGCGCGAATCCTCCGAAGCGCTCGTTGCACGCGACCAAGGCTCTGCCTTGAGGCTTCTCAAGTCATTGGCAACAGATCGCGCCACTCATGCGAGCTTTGTTCATGCATCCGTGAAGAGCTCGGATTTAGGCACACCCAAGGTCTTCGGTATTTCGGCGCGAGAAGTTGTCACCTCCGATCCGCTGCTCAATGATCTGCTTGATGTGCTCTTCGCGCATCACTACGTGGTGCAGCACCTGGACGAAGCTGCCGAACTGCTGAACGCAGACCCACAAGCGCAGATCACCACATTGGACGGCGCTACGGTTTCCGCGCTGCGCAGTTCCGTAGGCGATACGGCTGGCGCTTCGCTCATTGCCCAGCAGGCGCTGGTGGAACAAACGTCGTTAGAACTATCTGCAGCAAGCAACGAACTGAGCGAATGCGAAAGCCAATTAGCAGAGCGTGCCCCAGTGCTTTCGGAAGCGCAACAAGCCTATGAAGATGCTCAGGGTGCACTGGCAGAGTCGGATACCAGCATTGATGAGATCTCAACCTATCTGGCCAAGCTCGGACAGAAGTTGCATACAGCCCGCACAGACAAAGAAGCGTTGGCCCAGCGGATACACCTGACTGGCGAAAAACTTGAGATTGAACAAGAATCTTTTGAAGAAATTACCGAACGCATGGAGACGGCCTCTGAGGACCAAGACGAGGACTCGGTAGATGACGCCGGACGCGCTGCCTTGGCAGACGCGGCCGCTGCAGCCCGCCAGCGTGAGCTGGAAGCCCGGTTGGTGCTGCGTAGCAGCGAGGAACGTGTGAATGCTCTTCGTTCCCGGGTAGAGGGGCTGCGCAGAACTGCGGCGGCCGAACGCAGCCACCGCGAGGTGGCCGCGCGCAGAGCAGAAGATCGCCGTATCCAAGCAGTGAACGCACAACGCGTGGAGCAAGCAGCAGAGCGGGTTTTGAAATTCATTGATATTTCTGTGGACATTGCCGCCCAAGAACGTGAAAGACTTACCGGCAAGCAGCGTGATCTGGACCAGCTGCTATCGAGTCAGCGTACCCAGGCAGAACAACTCACCGCGGAACTCGCCCGGCTATCTGACGCGGTGCACCGCGACGAGATGGCGCGTGCCGAGTTGCGGCTCCGCATCGAAACGTTGGAAACGAAATCCTTAGAAGATCTTGGATTCACGGCGGATCATCTGATTGCACATTTTGGCCCGGACCAGCTGATTCCCGAAGACGTTGATCCAGAAGATCGGTGGGCCGAACTTCGTCAGAATGTTGATGATGTGGGCAACATCATCGGAACCAAACCCTTTGACCGAATAGAGCAGGAAAAGCGCCTGAAGAAGGCCGAGCGGGACTTAGCGGCTCTGGGCAAGGTCAACCCGCTGGCTCTGGAAGAATTTGCCGCTTTGGAGGAACGCCATAAGTTCCTCAGCGGTCAGTTGGAAGACCTGAAAAAATCCCGCAATGATCTGCAGCAGATCATCAAGGATGTGGATGCGCACGTAGAACGGGTATTCACCGAGGCATACAATGACACAGCGATTCAATTCAAGAGGATCTTTGATCGTCTTTTCCCTGGGGGAGAAGGCCAACTTGTCCTCACTGACCCGGAGAACATGCTGACCACCGGCATCGAGGTGGAAGCGCGTCCCGCAGGTAAGCGGATCAAACGATTGTCTCTGCTCTCCGGCGGAGAACGTTCGTTGACGGCAGTGGCACTGCTAGTTGCCATCTTCAAGGCGCGTCCTTCGCCCTTCTACGTGATGGACGAGGTGGAAGCAGCCTTGGATGATGTGAACTTAGGCCGCCTGATCACCATCTTTGAAGAGCTGCGTGAAGCGTCTCAGCTGATTGTCATCACGCACCAGAAAAAAACCATGGAAGTCGCTGACGCGCTGTACGGCGTGACCATGCGCGGCGATGGAGTATCGACTGTTATCAGCCAGAAATTGTCCCGTGGCGTCGGCCTGTAGCTATTACAGGATTGATGTTTATGATTTGAAGGAGCAATCGTTAGACTTAATACTGCTAGTGACACGGAAAATAAATGGCAATCTTTACCAAGATCAGTAACAAGTTAAAATCGACGAAACTGGTTACAAAGCCGGAGCCTCCTCAGATGACGGTTCCTGAAATCATGCAGCCAGAACCCGTAGACTCACCCAGACACGAAATCTTTATCAGCGTGGTAATCCCCGTCTACAATGCGATGCCGTATCTTACCGAACTGCTCAATTCGCTCGAAGCTCAGGATTTAGCGCACGAATTTTACGAGGTCATTGCCGTTGACGACGGGTCATCCGACTTTGGCGGAGAGATCCTTGACGTCTATGCGAAACGCAACTCAAATTTCCGTGTTATGCACCAAGAGAATAGTGGTTGGGCTGGAAAGCCGAGAAATGTCGGCCTAGATTTGGCCCGTGGTGAGTATGTATTTTTTGTGGATTCGGATGACACTTTAGGCAGTGAAGCGCTACGTCGCATGCGTGATTTTGCGTTAGAGCATGGCTCTGATGCGTTAGCACCAAAGCTCGTGCCGACGGGTGGCAGAGCTATTTACAGTGCATTATTCGCTCAAACGCTGATTGATACTCCGCTGGACGTTATCTTGACGACTTTGATGCCGCAGAAAATGATTCGAAAGAGTCTCTTAACTGAACATCAGATCCGCTTCAGGGAGGACAAAGTTCGGCTTGAAGATGGTATGGCAATGGTCGAAGCTTACTGCGTGGCAAAACGGATCAGTGAACTCGCCGATTACGACTACTATTTCCTTCGGACTCGTGAAGACGGGCAGAACATTAGTTCGCGGGCGATAGATCCTCGCGGATATGTGGAATCCCTGTCCCATATAGCTTCGACCGTCCGCAGCCGTACAGATAACGACAAGGACTACCAACAAAAACTTTTGGCTGGCTTGTTTAAACGCAAGGCCCTGAGATTCTACTTAGGTAAGCGGTTCTTGAATTATAAACCAGCTAAACAGCAGGGTTGGATTAAGGCGCATCAGGGCTTCATCAATGAGTATCTTCCTACGAATCGGGATGCGGTCTTTAACCGAACGGATCTAGCCAAAACTGAAGCAATAGTGGTGGGTAACGTTGGAGAGCTGAAGCGGCTCGCAAAGCTAGATCTTACGAGCAGTGAAAGGCCAAAGCTTGCAGAAGTTTCAACCACTGATCATGGTTTCATCCTGAAAATAGATACTCCAGCTGACGGTCCCAAGCCAGTGGGGATACTAGTTAAAGAGCGCTCGGGTATCCAAGAGATACGTTCTGATGTGTCAGCCGCGAGTCAACCCGGTCAGTACGTTGCGACGCTCTCAGTCGAGCTTATGCTGGCAGACTTAACAGAATTTGGCGATATTTTCCTTGAATATCAAGGAGAGAAGCCAAGACGTATCCGTTTTCCTGAAGGTATTGTCGAAGGGTACCTACAAGGAACCCGAATTTATCGAACCATCAAGGGCTCGCTGAGTGTAGATGTACGTAATGCACAACGGTAGTTAGATTAAAAGGTCGGGCCACAGAACGTATACGTTTCTGTGACCCGACGAATTTGAATCGATTAAACCGTTCTTAGCACTGGTTTAAATTTCCGTCTTTTTTGTAGACAACCGTAGAATCTAGGACCAGCGGTCCACCAATCAAGACATTGGTCCACCCCTGCATGGAAGCCTGAGCCGACGCAATAGGAGCGGGTAGACAGATCTTTTTTGAGAGCAACAGTGGCGCATCGTTGTAGCCGGCGGCCACGGCGCCAGTCAAACCATCAGGATAACCGTTACCCGTTGCGATGAATTGGCGTTGTGAGCCACGGGGCCAGAACTTTTTAGCGATTAGTGCGCTGGTTTCATAGCGATTGGCACCACCATAACGAATGATCTTTGCTGCTGGCACGGCTCGGCGAATTTGATTCTCGGCTGCCTTTGAAATCGCGAACTCACCGCCAGCAAGATATATCGCCGATGGGTTTAGTCTCTTTAACTCAAGCAGCGTCTCCGACGGAGCGTATTTCTTGCTCGACAGCACCATCGGTGCTTCGTTATTCGCTGCAACTGCTGCTAATGACAGTGCATCTTCATAACGTAATCCGGTAGCAACGAAGACTTTCTTCGACGAACTCCACTTGCCTGAAACTGCCGCGCTGGTGCCATAACGAGTCTTGCCAGCTACCCGCTCTACAGTCGCCAGCTTTTTGAGGGAAGTGACGGTACGGCTACTTACCGCGCTTGGACCGCCAACGACAATGATCTTCTTTGGCGACAAGCGTCGAATTTCGGAGGCGACCTCCGAAGGTAGCGAATCTTTTTTCGTCAGAAGCAATGGCGCATTGTTCAATGTTGCCAAGGGCGAAGCAGATAAGGCATCTGGGAAGTTTTCACCTGAAGCTACGACGACGGTTGAAGTCCCACGAGGGAAGGTTCGTTTCGAGATCGCTATTGGAGTTCCGTACCTATTGGCACCAGCAAGACGTACCGGGTCTAAGCGAGTCGGCCACACATCCATATCGCCTAGGTAGGAGGTCACAATCTTGTACGGAGTGCTACGCGTATTCTTCGCAAAATCCCGTAGTGAGGTCAGATTGCCGTTCCAAACATTGGCATCCACATTCTTAGAATTGCCAATGAGGTTTGAGTTTGACGAATACTGCCATACATTGAAGGTCTTCCAGCCTTCGGGAAGTTCGCGTGGATTCTTCGTTGAGGTATCAGAAGTTGGGAACACCGAAACATGTAGTGGCCAATACTTGAATGCCTCAGAATCGCCAGTGCACTCATCCCACCAGGACTGGGCGGTATAGATCATGGGCAACCGGCCCGTGCTGGCCTTGACGGTGTTGCCGAAGTCCTTAATCCAGGTCACCATCTGTGCAGGGCTTAGGCCGTAGCAGATATCTCCTTTACCCTGTGGGTAGGCTTTTTTATTATATGGATTCCACTCGATATCCAGCAGCGGGGGCATGGTCTTGCCATCGGCGGTCCATCCTCCACCATTAGCAAGGAATTCCTTGGCCTGGGTAGCTCCACTGGAGTGCGCGGGCATCGCAAAGTGGTACGCACCGCGGATTACGCCTGCTGAACGTGAGGCTGCGTAGTTCGTGTTGAACTGTGGATCTTTGAACACAGACGTAGGCCACGACTGAGTGGCCTTGATGTAGCCGAAACGCGCCCCATTGTTATAAGCCTGTTTCCAATTGACGGCGCCTTGGTGATGAGAAACGTCAATGCCTAAAGTTCCTGGGGGACGCCAGGTGCGCAGCTCTTCAAGTGATCCGGATACGGCAAGATTCAGATTCTGCTCGGTGCCAGAGGCTACTTCTTGAGCGAGGTTAGCGAGCTCGTCAAGTGTCGGTGCCGTTGGATCTCCAGACTCGTCGATGCGCTTTTGGCCTTGGCCCATGGCGGCGTCGATGAAATCTTTGTCTAAAGCGTCCAGCGCCAAAGAGGCCAAGGAAATTCTTTCCTTAGCCGAGAGATCAGTTTTTTGAGCGAGTCCTTCTTGAATGGCCTCTGCCGCGGAACCAGTAGCACTTGGCGTGCTCGCTGGTTCAGCAGTCTGTGGTGCTATTGGGTTGCTGGGCTCAGCTGGTGTCTGAGTTGGAGTCGCTGTAGCGGAACTAGACACGCTAGGAATTCTATCTTTGGCGGCTGACGCCATTGCGGGAGCGGTTGCTGCCAGGGGCAGGACCAGAGCGGCCCCGAGCGACAACGCGAGCAGACGCCGGCCTGCATAGCGGTTTTCAGGCATAAAATCTCCTGTGAAGAATTGCGAGTGTGATCGGTGATTCTTCACAGTATATAAAGTCCCGTCAAGAAAGTCTCGTTGGTGGTCGAAAAGCGACGAGATCCAACGGTTATTTGCCTTGGACCGTCGGCTCAGACGCTACTGCTACGGGACGAATCGTTTTCGGTACCAGTAGCCACGCAACCACACCAATCAAACACACCGCACCCGAAGCACTCAACGCCACCTGATAGCTGATGGCATCTGCCATCACTCCGGCAATCAGTGGGCCGATGATTGCCCCAAGATCTGTAAACATCTGGAATCCGGCCAGCGCCTTGCCACCGTTTCGTCCCGAACCAATGACGTCTGCCACCGCGGCCTGCTGGGCAGGGCCCAAAATTCCGCCGCCAAAACCAGCCAGAATGGAGAAGACGATGAAGGCGGTCAGCGAAGTGAAGTAACCCATGGCCACTATGGAACCCAGAAGGACCACCATGCCGACCAAAATAGGAATCTTGCGCCCAATGGAATCGGTGAGCTTTCCCGAGAAGGTCAGGGCAATGCCATTGCCCACCGCGAAGATCGCCAAAGAAATACCGGCAACTTTCGGGCCCAGATCCTCACCGAAGACCGCTAGGGCAAACAAGGGGATCATGCTGGTACGGATACCAAAGGCGAGCCAGCCATAGCTGAAACCAGAAGCCAGGGCGGCCCGATAAGCCGGCGAACTCAGCGCTTCACGGGTGGAGACTACCTCTACCGCCGATATCGCGCCGGACTTCGTCGGATCCTTATCCAAGTCTCTCCGGCGTCCCAAAGCAAAATAGACCACGGCGGCCGCGATGACTAGCGCGGTACCGTAGATAACGAAAGGAATGCGCATGCCAAAGGGAGCCAGCAGGCTGCCAAGGACCGGGCCAATGACGTTGCCCAGGAGGAAGGAGCCGGCATACATGCCAGAAATTCGGCCTCGTGATTCATTGGGTGCCAGCCGGGCAATGAGCGCCATGGCGGAGATAGTGAACATGGTGGAACCAAAGCCACCCAGTCCACGGGCAATGAGCAGCTGTGTGTAGTCCTGGACCACGGCACATAACAGCGTGGACACCGCCACCAGCAGCACGCCGGTCACATAAATGCGCGGTTCGCCAAGCTTGCCCACCAGAATTCCTGCTACCGGGGCAAAGATCAGCCGGGTAAAGGCAAAGATAGAGACAATCACGCTGGCCGCCGCGGCACCTACATCAAAACTCACGGCATATTGCGGAAGAATTGGTGCAATCAGCCCAAAACCGAGGGCAATGATGAAAGCAGCAACCAGAAGGATTGCTATTTCGCGGGGGATGGGAGGACGTGGCTTAGACGAACGTTGACGCTGCATGATGACAGGTTCCCTACCTTCGAATCACGGTAAGGAAGGACCTTTCTCTAGTACTGCAAGACTTCTGGCAAGAACGCCAACGCAAGTCTATGCTCTCTACACAAACTCGTCTTTAACTGGTGACCGAAGACTCGGACGGTGCCCAGCAGTATGGGCCAGAGCAGACTGTGAGAGAATTTCACTCGTGACCGATTCGCTATTACTTACCATTATCATTGTCGCGGTCATCGCCGTGGTGGCCATTGCTGTCATCGCGTTCGTGGCCAAGGGGCGTAAGCCCAAGACTCCGTACACTTCCGAGCGTGACGCAGATGATTCGCCATCTAGCGCCGTAGGCTCCGAACCGGGCGAAACCCCGTCCGGCGGACAGACCCTGGACGGCTCGGTACTGACCGAGGAACCTCCAGCGCAGCCAGCGGCTCCTGCCGCACCAGCACTGGATGTTCCCGAGCCAGTCCAAGGACGCCTTGCCCGTCTGCGCGCTCGCCTGACCAAGTCGAACAACATGTTCTCCAAGGGCCTGCTGGCCCTGCTCAGCCAGGACTCAATTGATGAGGACGTCTGGGAAGAGATTGAAGAAACCCTGCTCCTAGCAGATCTCGGTACCGAACCTGCCCTTGAATTGGTTGACGCACTGCGTGAACGAGTGAAAATTGAAGGCAGCAAGGACCCCGTTCAGGTCAAGGCAATGCTCCGTGAGGAGCTGCTGAAGCTGGTGGACCCAACCTTGGACCGCAGCTACCTGCCCGAACCGCACCCGGGACGCCCGAGCATCATTATGGTGGTTGGCGTCAACGGCGTCGGCAAGACGACCACCATCGGCAAGCTGGCCCGTGTGCTCGTTGCCGAGGACAAGGACGTGCTCCTCGGCGCCGCGGACACCTTCCGTGCGGCGGCCGCAGAGCAGCTGGCAACCTGGGGAGACCGCGTCGGTGTTCCCACCGTGCGCTCTTTCATTGACGGCGCAGATCCAGCCTCGGTGGCTTTTGAAGCCGTATCTGCGGGCATTGACCAGGAAGTCGACATTGTCATGATCGACACCGCGGGACGCCTGCAGAACAAGGTCGGCCTGATGGATGAGCTGGGCAAGATCAAGCGTGTTGTCGAGAAGAAGGCAGCCATTGACGAGGTCTTGCTGGTCTTGGACGCCACCACCGGACAGAACGGCTTGGCTCAGGCGAAGGTGTTCTCCGAGGTAGTCAATGTGTCGGGCATCGTGCTGACCAAGCTTGATGGCACCGCCAAGGGCGGAATCGTCGTAGCCATCCAGCGTCAGCTGGGAGTTCCGGTGAAGCTTGTTGGTCTGGGCGAAGGCCCGGATGATCTCGCGCCGTTTGATCCTGAAGCATTCGTAGACGCATTGCTCGAGGGCTAAGCTTTCGAGAAAAATACGCTGGAACATGTCCAACCTCTTGTCAGAGCTGGGGATGTTCCAGCGTATTTGTTTAACCTGGCTCAGAAACGTTAAGCGTGATGCAGGATATTCAGCACCGCCATAAACCAGACGTATGCGATATCCGAAGCCGGCATTGGTCATCGCTCCGGCTACCACGACCTGTCCGTGTCATATTCTTCACCGTCCGTTTCGCCGCTTCACTGCGAGCATTCGTCAACCGCGTGCGAACGAACACCAGCAACTCCCGATGCCATGCGGTGACCGTATGGAAAAGGGCTTTGCTTTGAAAAGTTTTGTTGGCTTCTCCAGCGCCGCCGTCCTCGATTGGAAGTTATGGATATCCCGCGTTTTAGCCGTTCCCGCACCTGCTCATTAATCCCATAAGCCACGCCGAGTCAGGGCTGTGACTCAAGAATTAATTTCAGCCGTACTACCTAATTGATTAAATGTAAAAAATTGGAATCAATTGCTATTTTAGTTGCATCAATTCAACTTTTAGCTACCGCTTCACGTTTATTTTTTAAACGGCTAGAAATCTACCAATTCTCTATTTACTTAAAGTGAATTTTCGGTGATAGTTAAGCCAACTCGGGAGTGGGATCCCAAGAGGGGTAAAACTTGGGGAATCACATCAGGGGCTCGTTGGTCCGTTAGCGACTCGCGCTGGGACCATTTCTTTGGGGAGAAATAAGATGCCACGCAGGAGAGGTGTGCCCGGATCACCGGGCGCCAAAGTCGGCTCAATTGTTGTAGCCGCAACCATGGTGTTTTCGGGGGCGATGATAGGTGTCCCGGCAGCAGTCGCGGCACCGCCGCCAGGTCAGGATTTCAACGTCTCCCAAGGAGATCTTGAATTCATCATCAAACAGATTGAGATTTCTGAGGCTCACGCTGAAGATTCGGTCGCAGACCCAGCTTCGTCGCCACTATGTAAGTCGACGTCCACCTTTGATATTCCAAAACAAACTCACTTTGACCTTGACGGGGATCCATGTGTCGGATCGCCGCTTTTGCCATTTGGGTTGCGCACAGTCGACGGGCGGTGGAACAACCTCATGCCTGGCCAAGATGGATACGGCACAGCGCAAGAAGTTTTCCCTCGTCTCCTCGACGCGGAATATCAGGACGCGGAAGCCACACCACCGCGCGCACCAGGTAATGACACCGATCAGCCAGGATCACAGACAAGTTATTCGCAGACCGAAGGATTCGTCTACGATTCTGAACCACGCATCATCAGTAACCTGATTGTTGATCAGACTGTGGCCAACGACGCTGCAGGCGCGGTTGCTGAGCGGGTTGAAGGAGCTGGTCTGGAAGGTTTCGGTGAAGCTTCTAGGTTATCCGGACCGACTTCGGTGGCAACCTCTGCAGCTATAAGTGCAGCGAATTTTCCGGAAAATGTTGACACTGTGATCATTGCTCGGGTGAACTACTTTACTGATGCGTTGACCGTTAGCGCGTTAGCTAAGTCGCTTGGCGCCCCGGTTCTATTGGTTGATACAAATAGTATTCCTGATGTTTCAGCTACTGAGCTCACCAGACTAAGCCCGGAGCGAATCATCATTGCTGGTGGCGCTTTGGCTATTAGTGAATCCGTGAAGGCTGAATTGGAGTCCTATGCACCTGCTGGAGTTACTCGAATTGCGGGCGCAAGTTCCTATGACACAGCCGTCGAAATCAGCAAGTATTCACATCCAGATCCAGTGAGTGATTCGCCGGTTGGCACTGTATTTATCGCAACGGGGCAAAGTTTTAAGGATGCTCTAGCTGTTGCATCGCCAGCAGCACGCGATAATTCGCCGGTATTATTAGTTACTCGCGATTCCATTCCTTCGGTTGTTCTTGCGGAGATACAACGTTTGAATCCGGACAAAGTTGTGATTATCGGAGGTCATCTTGCAGTATCGACATCTGTCCAGGAGACCCTAGCGGGTTCGTGGACGACTGAACGCATTGGTGGTGCAGGTTCTGTCGAAACAGCTGCGCTCGTCTCGGAAGCTTTCTTCGTTCCGCCCGTTCCAGTCGCGTATCTGACTACTAGTTCGAATTTTCCCGATGCTTTGTCAATTGCGTCGGTAGCTGGCTCCAATGGGGGGCCGATTCTGTTGGTTCCGCGTGATGGAGCGCTCCCGGATGTTGTGAAAGCGGAACTTACCCGCTTGCAGCCATCAAAGATTGTTATCCTCGGTGGAAATGCGGCAGTTGGCCCAACACTTGATGGGCTAGTTGCCCCAATGATTCCTGGTTCAAACTATACGATCCCGGATATCGCCACGGATGAAGGACTCTCGGCTTCGGCCACGAGTCTGTTCACCATCTTTGGCCAGTTCTTTGATCACGGGTTGGATCTGGTCTCCAAGGGCGGCAACGGAACCGTAGTGGTTCCGCTGCAGCCAGATGATCCGCTATACGTAGATGGTGCTCGAACGAACTTCCTGACGCTGACTCGTGCCACCATCGACGACACTGGTGGACAGCGCGAGCACGTCAACCGGACTACCCCCTTCGTGGACCAGAACCAGACCTATGGTTCCCACGCTTCACACAACGCATTCATGCGTGAATATGTTCTGAATGCTGCCGGCTCGCCGGTTCCAACCGGAAAGATTCTCAACGGTGAGGGTGGCGAAGGGCTTCCAACCTGGAAGAATGTGAAGGATCAGGCTCGTGACATCTTGGGTATTGCGATGGACGACTTTGATGTCCTGGATGTTCCGTTGATTGCCACTGATCCTTATGGTGGATTGATCCTCAGCGGCAACGGCCAAGCACAGCTAGCCTTTGCAGATGGGTTGCAGCCAGGCGATCGCACCACACCACTTTCAACCGAAGGCTCGCTCACGGCTAACGCATCATTCCTTGATGATATTGCCCATGGCGCAACACCGCTCTTGGTTGATAATCCAGTTGACCCGGATGGTCCGCAGATCCCGGGCTACGACAACGTTGCCTTGGAAAACCACTACATCACCGGTGACGGTCGCGGTAATGAGAATATCGGGCTGACTTCCATCCACCACGTGTTCCACTCTGAACACAACCGGGTGACAGCGCAGATCAAGGATGAACTGGAAACAAATCTGCCAGCGTCATTGCTGGAACGTTTCCAAAAGGATGGGTTCTGGGATTACGGTGAGCGTCTGTACCAAGCAGGTCGCTTCATCACCGAAATGCAGTACCAGCACCTGGTGTTCGAGGAATTCGCCCGGCGTATCCAGCCGGCTATTGACCCAGTTGTTCTCAATGAGAACTCCTACCAGCCAAATGTGAATTCATCGATCAACGCCGAGTTCGCGCACGCGGTGTACCGCTTCGGCCACTCCATGCTGCGTGAGACGGTTCCCCGCGAACACAACGGAGTGATTGTTGAAACTCCGTTGCTGGATGCGTTCTTGAATCCAACGGCCTTCGCCACGGCGCCAGATGGCACCGCGTTGAGCGCCGATGAATCAGCAGGCGGCATCTTGAAGGGCCTGGCCAATCAAACGGCTAACGGCATCGACGAGTTTGTCACCGACACGCTGCGCAACAAGTTGCTGGGTCTGCCACTGGATCTGCCAACTATCAACCTTGCCCGGGCAAGGGATACCGGCGTTCCTTCAATGCAGACCGCTCGCGAGACGTTCTTCAACGAATCCGGTGACCCGCAGCTTGAACCATATGACAGTTGGGAAGATTTCCGGCTATCGATGAAGAACCCTGAATCGATCAGCAACTTCTTGGCTGCCTACTCCACCCACGAGTCGGTTACCGCAGCTGACACGCTTGTTGCCAAGCGTGAAGCAGGCACCGCATTGGCCGCAGACGCAGCCTATATGGCACTTCCTGCAGCAGAGACCGGTGTCAACGATATCGACCTGTGGATGGGTGGACTGGCGGAGAAGCCTTACCTCTTTGGCGGCATGCTCGGTTCAACGTTCAACTACGTGTTCGAGCATCAGCTCGAAGACCTGCAAAACGGTGACAGGTTCTACTACCTGACCCGTAACCTGGGAAATACTCTCTTCCACTCGTTGGAAGCGAACTCACTTTCCCAGCTGGTTATCCGCAACACCAGTGCCGACAAGGTGCCGCATGATGTTTTCGCTGCTCCGCAGCTGACATTCAACATGACTGACACCCAAGCTAATCTCAACGCCGCCGGGTTGACCGGTTCGGCAGCAGAGGGCTGGCGGTTCAACGGAGCGGAGCACATTGTTGTCCAGGACACCGATGAGGCAAGTAGCATCCGCGGCGGACTAGGCGATGATTCCATCTGGGGCCGTGGCGGTAATGACCGGATTGAAGGTGATGATGGTATTGACTCGCTGATGGGTGGCGACGGAGATGACATCGTGACCGACCTCTTCGGTGATGGAGACAGATTGCAGGGTGAAGCCGGCAACGACGTGCTCAGCCCCGGGCCTGGCTTCAACGACCTGACCTTCGGCGGTTCCGGAATTGACTATATGCTCGGCGGTCAAGATCGGGTCACCGCACACGCTGGCCTGGGAGATGACTTCCTGCTCGGTTCCACCGGTCCGGATGTACTCTACGGCGATGAAGGCAACGACTGGCTGGAAGGCCTAGGCGGTGCCGACCTCGTCCAGGGCGACATGGGCAACACGATGTTCAATGATCCAAACCTCTACCACGGTGGTCACGACGTGCTGATCGGCAACGGCGGCAATAATGACCTCGACGCAGAGGGCGGAGACGACATCATGGTGGCAGGCCCGGGTACCGACAGGTACTCAGGTGTCCTCGGATTCGACTGGGTGACCCACAAGGATCACACCACACCGGTCAACGCCGATATGGGATTCATTGTCGGAATGCCACAGGATCTGACCTCCATCAGAGACAGGTTCCTGCAAACCGAGGCAACCAGTGGCTGGAACGGCGATGACATCCTCCGCGGTTCACAAGGCGGCATCGACCTCACCTTCGACCCGGCTGGCGGAGCCATCGGCTACGGACACGATCTGACCCAGGCTCACCTGGATCGCATCGATAACTTGCGTGAGTTGCTTGGCGGCGGAGAAATCCCAGAATACGCCCGGCCATTCCTGCAAGATGATCCGGTCAGCTATGACGGGGACTTCAACAACAACATTCTGGTAGGCGGCTTGGGTTCGGACTTGATTGAACCTCGCGACGGACGAAACTTCGTTGACGGCGATGCCTGGCTCAATGTTCGCCTTGAATACCGTCCAGAAGGCGGTGCAGTTGAATCGCAAGAGTCAATGCGTGCCTTCAACACCCGGATGCTCAACGGCACCATCAACCCAACCGAGCTGCATGTGGTTCGCGAAGTTCTCCAACTGGATAACGAAGCGGACAACATCGACACGGTGGTCTTTGAAGGTATCGAAGCTGACTACACGGTCACCGAGCTGGAGGCCAACGTAGTGAAGGTAGTGAACACCCTCGAAGGTGAAGAGATGGCTAACGTGCTGCGCAACATTGAACGCATTCAGTTCAATGACACCGTGCTCTGTTTGCCGCTAAGCACCGAGGCGACCTGCGGTCAGGCGGCCGGTGAAGTTCTGCTTACCCACGCTGATCCAATCACTGAAAACGGGGAAGTCACCACCGATGCCAGTGGAGTCACGGATGTCGACGGTATTGAATCGGGTCTGACCTTCTCACTGCAGTCCTTCGTGGAAGCCGGAACCGATCCGTTCTCCGACACCTGGGTCACCACCCAGACCAACGAGTCCGGAACCTTCACCCTCACCGACGCCGAGGTTGGCGCACCGGTACGGGTCCAGGTGACCTACATTGACGGCAACGGCACTCACGAACAAATCGCCTCGGCAGGAACCGAAGCGGTGGCCAACGTGAATGACGCTCCGGTCGGCCCGGTTATTGCTCCTCAGGCAGCTTCGGTTGGAGATGTCTTGCATATCACCACCCAGATGTCTGACGCAGATGGTGCCGAGTCGGTACTCGAAGAGCCCGGTGGCGTTTACATCTGGCAGCAGAGTGAAGACGGTGACACCTGGAGCGATATCGAAGGTGCATCCGGTGACGGTTCGAATATGACCAGCTTTACGGTGAGTACCGGACAGCAAAATCAATTCGTCCGCTTGTCAATCGGCTACACCGATGACCTGGGAACAGAAGAGGTCGCGTACTCCAACGCGACGGATCTGATCCCTAGCCCGGCAAACCCGGCTCCGGACCCAGTTCCGGCCGAGTAACTAGGCAGCAACAGGGCGCCGCCTGCAATGATTATTCATTGCAGGCGGCGCCCTCTTTTGTGTTCAGTGAGCCTACTTGAGGCTCAGGTTTCCATACGCAGTCAGATATGGCTGCAGCATCTGGCCCTTAGGCGCACCCAAGCGAAGTACCGCTTGAGCGTCGCCAGAGCGCAGGCGTACGCTCAGGTCCAGTGGCTCTTTAGCGGCAATGGTGGTTCGGATATCGCTGGGGATGCTAAATGACGCACTTCCATTGCTCAACGCCGAGGGGTCTATAACTACTCGGCTTTCAAGGGACGAGGTTCCCCGGGGCTCGATAAGAAGCTGCAGTGAATCAAAGTCCAGCTGCTGTTCTTCCCAGCCCACCGTGAGCTCTATGGCTCCACCTCTGAGGAAACGCATGGCTTCGAGTACCGGTTTGATCTCGGTTAGCATTTCGCGCAGCAACTGGCGCTCCCTAGCGTTGGCTAAGGCGTGCTGCCAGCGGTTGAAGGTTGACTCATTGTTGAAATTGACTGCGCGGGTAAATCCTTCATAGGAAATACTGGAAGCCAAATTTGAATCATGCACAAGTCGAGTGATGATCTCCGAGGCTGCATTCTTATCCAGGTATGGAACCAGATATCCCGAAACGCCATGCTCAATCACATCACGCGGGCCGAAATCGACGTCGTAAGCCACCGCGACACAACCGTGTGCCTGAGCTTCCAAAATTGCCAATGATTGCCCCTCATAGCTGCTGCAGAGCAATAGGACATTAGCGTGTTGTAGATGTTCGGATACAGAAGAAACGTGACCTAAGAACTTGACGGTTGTTTCTAGGCCCAAGTTTTGCACGTGTTTTTCTAGTTCTTCGCGCTCGGGGCCGTCTCCGATAATGTCCAATGTGACACCTTCGGCAGACCTGGACACTAAATCGACGATGTCAATAACATCTTTTACTCGTTTGCCCCCGGCGAGCCGTCCCACGTAGACGACTTTTTTGCTATTTCGTTTTTCGTACGGCGGATACGATGTGGGACCCTCAGTCGGATTACTAATGACGAAGCTGTCAGCATCGTCGCCGAAACGTTGAGTGAATGCATCCCGCTGTGATTTGGTCAGAAAGACTAGACCATCCCAGTCGTGGCGTTGATCGATCACAGGAGCGTGAGACGTTGACAATTGTCCAGTAAGTGTATTTTCCCCAGCCTTAATATGTGTGCTGTGAAAAGCAAAGAGCTTCACGGAGCCAGGGTGCTTCCAGGAGCTCAAGAAACCGGCGGAATACTTGCTATCTACAATCAGATTGGTGTCAACGTTGCCCACGATTACTGACAGCCAGTGTCGGTAAAGCTTCGCAGCCGAAGTGAATTCTGCGACGGGTCGATTTTCTGAACCCAACAGCTGTAAAACTCGGCGTGTTTTAGTCGCATTTTTAACTTGTGGGAGTGTGCAGTCGATTAAATATATGCTCCCATCGCGGCGATAATACTCACGGCGACGTAAGGCTGAATTATCATCGACTAAATAATCGCGCGACAAGAGAGTTTGGTCATCTGAGCGATAAGTTTCTTCAGGCACTCCCCATTGCGGCCCGTCTAGTTTGGTCGCGTTGAGGGTTCCAGGCGGAGTCTCGGGCAAGTTCTGGTCGTAATACTCGTGAAGATTGATAATTGGAACGTCAGCGTGCAGCTTACCTGAGGCGACCAGGGTATTCCGAGTGGCAACGAAGTCCTGATTCAGCGCAAAGCTGACAACCGCGGTAGGAACACCCTGCTCATGGAAAATATTGGCTCGCCTTAGACACATGGCAGTCATTCCGCCGAATATTTCTTCTACTGTCCACGTCACCATCAGCGTGGTTAAGGCGTTTGGTAGCAGGTTAGCGGGCTCACTGAACAGCGGGGTTACCGAATTGGAATGATTTTCCAAGCTCATCATAGCTACTTTCACGGATGGTTAATTATTGGTCGCTGCGAATAAGTCTAGCCAAAAATATTGGACTGAAAATTCATTAGTTCTAAGCCGTGTCTAGCCCGGACAAACGAGCCTGTCCGGGCTAGGAATGAATGCAGGTATTATTCTTGAACAATGCAAGGACTAACAGGTCAACGACGGATTTGCGCAGTCTGTGCGATTTTTTCTGAACTTGATTTTTGGGCGCTAGCAACTAGGTCACGACACGGCTATTTTGACAACTCCGGTTGGAGCCGAAGCCCAATGGATTTGCCCCGAACCACCTGGGTTGGAGCACTCGTAGCCGCCCATTTCACTGAGTCGAGGCGGCAGTTGATCCCAATCTGGTAGGTGCCCGGAAGTAAAGATACCTTGGTTGGTTCGGAAACCGTGATGGAACCTAGTTTTTGGGTGGCGCCGCCTAGACCGCCTCCGCCGGAATTCACCTCATCGTCGCTTGACGCGAAACCTTCGCATCTGGACTCGGCTGGCAAGGAGTCATCCTGGATACTGATGACGATTTCCCCGTGGTTTGAATTGCCTGGTTTTTTCGATTCACTGGCCGGTGGAACCGACTGTGAACCGGGAGTTGTAGCTACAGGCGGCAACGCAGTGACGGAAGTTGGCTGTTCGGACTCAGCATCCGCGGCGCTTGTAATCGTGGATTTCGTGCTTGACGTCTCGGCCGGTTCCGGCGCGGTATTTGTAGTACACGAGGCTGTAGATATGCACAGTCCAACTAGCCCAATGGCAGCGAGTGCTTTTCTCCCCAAATGAAAATTTCCCATATTTGAAGTATCTCAATAAACCCAGGCAATGAACATCAAATACCGGTATCGGCGTAAAACTTTGATCAGTTAGCAGGAGAATTCTCTCAAGAAGTTTTGCAATGGCTTAAGCCCGTGCCAAACTCTGAAATTAGTCAGCAACAAAGATGCCAAATCCTATCGATGTCTGCCTTGCTCGCCAATGAAAATCGGCACGTGTGGGTCACCCTGAGTGGCTGCTCGTTCAAGGGAAAGGTTCTGGAGCCTAAGTTGTTTTCATATGCCGATGACCTGATGGAGTGTACTGATTCTTCACTATGCAGACTTGAATCCAGAGTGTTGCTACATAGGAAGTGAATCCGGGAAAATACTTCTATTTCGGTCAATCCTGTGGTGGCGTCTGATCTGAAGAGATTAAATACGGGGTCATCTATTGACCGCGTGGGCGGTGATTGTTTCAGGTGTGATCTAGATTACTTTTTAGATTCAGCATATTCTTGAACTCAACAATGAATTCGTCTTTGGGGGGACTGGATTTTTGTGATTAGACGTCATCATGTGACCTATTTATTGCCCAGGCGCCGAGCGAGACAGCGTCGGCGATCGCTGACGGTCTGGACTACTTCGGTAGTCTCTGCCATCGGACTAACGGGCGCGCTAGCTTGGCCGATCCTCGCGCAACCCGTTGAGCTCAGATCCGGCGTGCTGCCGACCATGCTTGGCTCGGTGGAGAACAGTACCTTTGAATATTATCCTGTTGTAGTCAGCGAGTTCGCACCGCTGGCGGTCTTTGGCGGATCGGGTAAGGCACTAGCTATCGATGGGCGTCCAGAAAATATGCCACTGGTCGTCTGGGACTTAGACGGTGAACAAGCTGCGGATGCCCAACAAATTACCAATGACCTCAAGTCGCCACGGAATTCAAATGCGCCAGCTGAACGGGCATTGCTTGTCGGGTCGGTCGCTTCTAAGGGGCAGCTACCCGGTGCGTTGCAATTGATGCACCCGGTGACCACGCGGCGAATTTCAAGCCCATACGGGTGGCGAGCCAATCCAACCGGTGCCGGCAACCAGATTCATATTGGTCAGGACTACCCCATAGTCTGTGGCTCACCGGTCTATGCCAGTGAAGCTGGCACTATTTCGGTATCCCGTTGGGCCGGGCATTCGGGAATGCGGGTGACCATAGACCATGGGCACAACGTGCAAACCGGTTACAGCCACAACTCAAAACTTCTCGTAACGGTTGGCCAACGCGTTCGTCAAGGTGAGGTAATCGCCTTGTCCGGAACTACTGGGAACTCGACGGGATGTCACGTGCACTTTGAAGTGTTGATCAGTGGACGCTGGCACGACCCACGCTTGTACTTGCCAACCAACCCAGGCCAGCGCCGGGCATTGATTGACTCTTCGAAGCTGACCGTGGATGCAGACAGCGCGCCGAAGGGAAAAGAAAATAGCACCCCGAAAGAAGATAAGCGTCAGAGCAAAGACTCGCAGAAGGAAAAGAATCCAGACGTGATCGTGCCGAAAGATGATACGCCTGTGGTCCCAGCTCCTGAACCGGAGAAAAAGCCAAAGCCCAGGACGTCACCCACGCCAGAACCTACGGAATCTGAATCTGTTGCTCCGTCAAAATCACCGTCAGCGAGCCCAACAACCAAACCTGAGCCGTCAAAGTCGCCTTCAGACAAGCCAACAAAAAAGCCCACGCCTTCGCCGAGCGAGACGAAGGAACCGACTCCAAGCCAGCAGCCAAGTGAATCTTCATCACCGACTAACCGGCCGAGCAAGTCACCGGACGTGACGCAAACACCGAAAGCGACTCCTACTTCCAGTGTTTCACCCACACTAAAGCCCAAGGAGAAGGAACCAAACGTAGAATCGCCGAAACCGACCGCGAAACCCTTAGAAAGCGTTCAGCCGAGCGTAGCTCTACCGCGTAGCGAGAGTCCTAAAGCGACAAAGGAACCTCGGGTTATGCCAAGCGAAACAGCAGCGTTACCAACGCTAGAGGGTCCAACGGTTCGCGCTACGCAGCTACCTGAAGAATCAAACAGACCGAATTCTTCGGCCAGCCAGATTGACGCGGAGTCAAAGAAGCAATCGAATTAAACGTGGTTTTTGGCGGTCTTTGGCACGGGGTTTTTCAGACGAACTTTCACCTAGCTCTGATTCCTCGCGGCACGCCGGACATTGACCCTTATTCGATTGTCTTGTGCGAGCCCACATGGTGGATCAAGAGGATTCTGAACCGCAAAAATCTCCTGCCAGATCGTTTCTCATCCTTAGCTTGGAGTATGGGAAGACTCCTTGTGCCTTCTCCAGCGGGTACCTAGCGTTAACAATGTTAGAAACCACCGAGCAAGGGAGGACACCATGTCTGAGCAAGATGCCAATAAGCAATTCGGGAATTTTGACAATGCCGACAACCAAGATAGGAAGCAGCCCGGCAACCGAGGGGACTCCAACGCTTCAGAGAACATCGGCAGGCCGACCGACATCCAGCAGTCTTATGGCGCAGAAGAATCAAACAGCGAAAACCTTCCTTCGAATGACGCAGACGAGTCGGAAATGTCTGAAGGTGCCACCGACATTCAGCAGTCATACGGCGATGACGATATGACTAGTGATCGCGCAATCCAAGAGAGCAACGACTCCTAGAAGCTGAGAGCCGTTCGTTCCCGTGGGGGACACCAAAATTTGATAGCAGGAGCCCTCAACTTCTTAGAAGCTGAGGGCTCCTAGCTTTACCTCCTATGCAGCCCGAAATCTTTGGAGATATTCAGGAGCAGCAATAAAATTTCTGGGTGGGCGCATTCAGTCCGCAGGTGCGTCGAATTTTCCGGGCAATCTAATAAATCATCGGTCGTATCCGGTCGACGCTAGAAGTACCACTCTGCGTGCCTGCATCAAGCCAACCTCGATGAAACATTAACGCACCGTTCGGTTTAGGCGTTGAGGTTGGACAGGACAGTTTCCACAGTTCAGCGGCCGCTTATTTTCCTGGGTTGCTGCGGTTAATCCGGATTGGACCGCGAACACGGTCGGCTTCTACTGGTTTGCCTTTTTGAGTGGCTATGACCTCGCCTTGGGCGGCCATTTCTGCCGTTATTTGGCGCACGTGGTTCATATAACCGCGCCAGGAATTTTCTGGTCCGCACACTATGCGTGCCACCTCGCTGGGACAGATGGAAGTGCCGGACCTTTTGCTCAACAAGGCCCGGATGGCCGCTGCCGTCCGGTCGCTTAGTGCTTTGGGCTCGGGATCCTCCCACCAGGGCTGGCCGCGTTCTCCCAGTGCAACCTTTGCGTCATTCACCCTTTTCCTGGCGTCGGCCTTGCCTTCCTTCACCGCACGGCGAGCGGACATCAGTTCGTCGACCAGTTCCTGGCGAAGCTTCGGGGGAATTGAGGGATTGGAAGCCCTCCATTTCCTCCCTTTGATGATGAGGTAATGTCCGTCGGGTGTGGTCTCAGGTGCATTCTCTTCCGGTGTCATCAGCTTCCCCATGTTCAGTGGTTTGGTTGCTTCAAAGATCTGATTCTGGCTGTGCTCCATAGTGCTTGCCAGCCGTGCCGGCACCTTGCGATGCAACTTTTAGCAATCGGGTTGCCAGTTGTCCTCGGAACCTTGGGCAAGCCCGGAGGCTGTTCAACGTATGGCAGATCCAGGTGCAGACCATGGCGGGGGAGCCGCCCACTTCCAGTGAACCGCCGATTACATCCGCGCTCCGCCCGCTAATGGCGGGCGGGTAACTGCTGTTTTCACAGACTTATCACGGTAAATTCACTCCGCGAAGCCTGAGCCATTGCTTGACCACAGCCGGCATTTCTACCATGCAGGAACCGTTGCTGTCACGGCCAACCTAGGCCCAGAATAACCCTGAGATGAAGCATAAAATCCGCATCCCATGCTCAGTGATGCTGTATGGCCACGCACTGGGAATCGTCTTACAGATCACCTGCGAATAAAGCCCGCCTCCAGTGCGTGTATCGGCCGGTGGTCCCCAAGGGGATCACCGGCCGATACACGGACAATAGCTATTTAGCTCTGGTTTTTATATTCGTCGATGCTGCCTTGAGCTTCGTGCTGAAGATGCTCAGTCTCACTGGAAGCCTCGGATTTGACTCGTTCCATGGACTGCTGGGATGAGTCTTTGAGCTCTTCGGCTGCTGTAGCCACTGGCTCTTTCATATCCTGAGCAATTTGTTTAGCCGTCTCGGTGAGCTCGGTGGCCAGCGGTTCAACTTTGTCCTTGGCCTTCCCAACAAGTTCCTCCTCTGCACGAGTCGAGGGAATCATGGAGGACGCCAGCAGGCCAGCACCGAAAGCAATCAATCCTGCGGCGAGCGGATTGCCCCGGGTCTGATCAGCCACCTTATGCGGCGCATCATGAACTGCTTCTGGGGTTTCGTGCCCCAGATGCTGGGTACGCTCACTCATCTCTTCGCCCCTTCCCATCACTGATTCCTTGACCTTGGTCACGGAGTTCTTGAATTTCTCGCTCTGCCGATGGGCAATGCGAGTAGGACTTGCCTTGTCGACAATGGCGTCAACGTCATTGCGCAGGCCTTCTCGCGTCTGGGCAATGTCTGCCCTGAGTTCGTCTGCATCCTTGCTCATGGGGTTTCCTCTTTCGGAGTAAAAGCTGAAGGGATTTTCTTTACTGTGCCAGCGGTCTGAGGCAGGCCTTTGACCTCTTTGATCTTTTTGCGTCCTACGGCGGCCAGGATTCCTGCGATGATCGCCCAGATTGCCGCGATGATCAATGCCGCCCAACCGTAACCAAGCCACTGTCCTAGACCGACCCAGGCTGCCAAGGAGAGGAAGAGCAACACGAAGTGCGCGGCGATCCCTGCTCCGGCAAACATTCCTGCACCTTGGCCAGCGTTGGTTGCTGATTCTTTCAGCTCGGTTTTCGCAAGCTCTATCTCTTGCCGGACCAGAACCGAAACATTCTGCGTCAGGTCGCTGAAGAGCTCACCCAGCGAGTGCTGCTCCTCGTTTCGCGGATTCCCCGGTTCGAAGTCTGAAGGCGAATGTGTCATCGGTTCCTCCTACTTGTACTCTTCGGAGCGTGGATCCGCAGGGGGATATGAACGCAGTGGATCGACCACAACGGTTTCATCCGGGACCCGCGACTGCAGTGGCACTGGGTCAGTGTGCGGAGTGGCCGATTGAGTCAAATGCTCGTCAGCCACTACCGGCGATCCGGCAGCGGGTTCAGTATCCCGCGGTACTCGTGAGCCGTTCGCTGACGCGGTTTCCTTGCCGCCGTCATCCTGCTTCGAAGTGCCGGCATTGCGCGTGATCCGTCCTGCGAGGAGACCTGCACCCAGGGCGATACCCAGGAAAGCTCCGGGACGCTTGCGCGCAAACTGCTTGACCTCGTCGACTAAGTCGCCGGGGTCTCGTTGATCAAGCCAGTCGGCAATCTGACCACTATGATGGGAGGCTTGGTCAACGAGGGTAGCTGCGGTGCCCGAAGCCTGTGACTGATCGAGCATGGAGCGGAACTCATCGCTGATGTCACGCAGATTCGTAGCGACTTTCTGCTGCTGAAGTGAGGCCTGCTCACGCAGATCAGAGCTGAGTTCGCCAAGCAGGTCCGCTGCTTGCTCTTTGGCCTGTTCTCCAAGCAGAGACGCTTCATGCTTAGCGGTGTCCAGGACCTCCGTTGCGGCGTGCTGTCCTTCCTGAGCAAGGTCCTTAGCCGTTTCAGCTGTCTTGCTGGTAGTGGACTGCGATGTCGAATCCTCGCGGTGCAGATCATCAGTGAAGTCCACATGTTCCGGGAGGAACTGATCGTTGCGCAGGTTGGGTGCGGCAGGTGGGAGAGTTTCTCGCCCAGTTGCCGGCTCCGGCAAATTCGGTGAGGGGCTGGAGCTTGGAAATTGGTCGTTGCTCATTTCGTGCCTTCCACTAGAGTCTGAACTTGTCCCTTACGTGAGCAAGATTAGAGACCTCCGAGAATTGCGACGGAAATTCTTCGAAATCATAAGGATTCTTTCAGCTTGGTGGACTGGGACACGTTGACCAGTGATCTGGTCATCGGGCGCAGCCGGTTCATATCTGAACACGATTAAAATTTCCACGAATGGCAAACGGTACAACTTCGCAACCGGACGAGGTACTACTTCGTTCGCAATGCCGAGCTGATCCAGTGGGGTCAAAGGGATTTTGGCTTTGGTCATCCCATTTCATCGAGCATGTATTTGAGTAGGCGCTACTCTGGCCGGGATCAAAATTTAGTCCGACGCCTGTTTGGTGAGTCTTGGTTTCCGGCAGCTGGAGAATGGTGCAATTGGATCGGGTGCCAAGCGGCAGGGAACTAGACGGAGAATTGCAGGAGCCCCCTCGCATTTCTGCGACGGGGCTCCTGCAAGCGGTCTGAACGCGAACCACTATCCAGCAAGAAGGCGGTGTGCGCTTTTTGAACGTCCCCACGTTCTTCGGTCAACCGCCGAACCTAGCTCTCAGGCTAAGCCCCACACAAACAAAATTTCTTCCTTTTCAGGGTTTGGATAGTTTTCAAGTCGACAAGAGGCAACGTGTCGGAGGCACATTATGAAAGCACCGCAACGAGCCACAGATTATAAATCTCTGCAGAAATCCAGATAGTTTTCACCCGACTTCTCTTGCACGATACAGACACATCGGGACAGCGTTTTCGGCTCTGGTGGTTGCGGCAGAAACAGGCTGCGTGCTGCCTCGGTCACGCGATGGATTTCTTGGACTGAAACCATGCAGGGCATGAGCCAGTTAAAGCAACGCCTATGCATCGCTGTACTCACCGGCGGCGTAGTAGCGGAGCTGTCCCGAAACGCGATGCAAGAGCCGTATTTGACAGTTATTTCTCCTTATTCTCTGGCCTCGGGCTTGTTCCAGTTCGCTTCCTTATCTTCTTCTGCTTCCTCGTGTTGCAGCTCTGCGGAAATACGCAGTTCCTCGCCTTGTTGGATATCTTTCTCTTCCTTGGCAACCTGTTTCTCGCTTGCCTTGATGTCACGAGGTGGCAGCTGGATTGAGCTTTCCGCGGCTATGCCTGATTGCAGCTGGCGAACGCGTTCGAGCTCGGCATCGAACACCACACCGAAAAGAAGCGAGAGGTTTCCAATCCAAATCCACAACAGCAACACGATCACACCGCCAATGGCGCCGTAGGTCTTGTTGTAGTTTGAAAAATTCGATACGTAGAAGAAGAATCCCAGGGTTGCTAGCCCTAAGATCACCAAGGAGATGGCCGAGCCGAGGCTGAGCCACCGGAATTTGGGCTGCCGGACATTTGGTGTGCCGTAGTAGAGCAAGGCAATCATGAATATCGCGGCCAGAAGGATTACCGGCCACTTGGCGATATTCCAGACCATGATCGCGGTGTCCCCGAGGCCGATAAGATCGCCGAGAGTACGGGCCAAAGGACCCGAGACAGCCAGCAGCACCGCTACGGCCGCCGCGCACAGGAGCAGGGCCAGGGTGATCAGCAGCATTATTGGTTTCAGTTTGTAGGCTGGCCGGCCTTCTTGCACGTCGTAGATCTGGTTGATTGAGCGGCCAAAGGCCCCCACATAGCCGGACGCGCTCCATAGCGCGCCTAACAGGCCAACAGCAAGGGCGAGTCCGGCGGACGGAGCAGAAGCGAGTTGCTCAATAGGCTGCTTCAACGTCTCGACTACCTGATCGCTGGCGAACTGCTCAAGAATGCCGACAATGTTGCGCGTCGTCGCTTCTGCCTGCCCCGCAATTCCGAGCAGGGAGACCATCGCCAGGAGCGCAGGGAAGATGGAGAGCATTGCGAAGTAGGTCAGCGAGGCGGCAAGGTCCGTGCACTTGTTGCGCGAGAACTCGCTGATTGATCTTTTAAAGGCATATTTCCATGAGCTGCCATGCAGTTGCGTCGGGGAATCCGGCTTGGTTTCGTCTTCCGGTTCCGGGGCAACTAGATACTTGCGGCGGGTATCGGTGGCGGTGCCGTCCTCGGTCTGGAGCCGGCTTTCAGCGGGATTTCCTTCTGCCGAATGTGATCTGGACATTCCAAAACCTCCGCAACGTCGTTGCTAGTCAAATTTTAAGCATTCAATCAGAAGCAATCGACCCAGATCAACGGCTTAGATAGTTTACTCAGGTAGTGCGGAAGCGTTCGCTGACGGCCACCGGCTAAGAATCGCTTACGAATTCACCTTCGCTGGCTTCGAGCACAGCTGGTTTCGACTTGGTGAGTGGTTTTACTGGTTCTTGTCCGACGCGATGGAACTGATTCAATCACGGTATCGCATATCCCAGGACTCGCTGCAGTTTCACGATAGAAGGCCGTCTCGTGGGGAATTGCTAGAGCTTCATTCCATGGCGTGACAGTGCGCGTCAGGATTTCGAAGGTAGCTGGTCCGCAGACGGAGATTCCAGTGGATTGCTCTTCCTTCCGGGCGAATGTGCGAACAAGCTGGCCGAAAATTGCCTCAGCCTGCGAATGGATACAAACCACGTGGTGTTCTCGCCTTGAATCGCATCAGTTCCTTACTGCAGGCCGCCGGGAAATTTTCCCCTGCACGTGAGGTCTGCATCACGTTGTTTCGTGTCCGTGTTCCTTGAGACTTGCCCAGAAATTCCCATTCTGCGTCACTCCAGGATGCGCGCCATGTGATTCAGCAAGGAATATTTCCGGGCGCTTCTGTCGAATCTTGTGGGATTGCTGAGTAAACTTCTGCGGTCTTGACCTATAGGTATTACTGGCGAGTAAAGTATGAAATCCGCAGAACTATTGGACAACCAGGAGTTCATGGTGAACACTCCCCGTAAAGACATTCATCTGTCTCTCTCAGATGACCAGTATGATGACCTGACCAGCGCACTGGAAGCCCACCGCGACTCCATGCAGCAGTTCGCCAAGGAGTCAGTACTCGGTTTCGGATTAGATTCCACGTATTGGTCTCACCGCGTCACAGAAGTCCAAGATCTACTGGAAGCCGTCCGCCGGCTAGCAGCAGGAGAAAGCCCCGACGCGGTCAAGCAAGACCTTCAGCACCAATCGCACGAGCACCCCCAGCAGTAGCCCGGCATTCGTCATCAGACTCAGTGCGTTTGCTACACAGGAAAGGTTTCTTTTAGCTGCCCTTGAAAGGCTGGTACAGGGATCAAGGGTTCAAGCGTTGCCCTTGGCGCAACGTAGCCACCACGGCATTAAATGCAGGGATCGGATGCGCCACCGCGCAGGAATCCCAATACTTCACTCGGAAAGTCACTGACCCTCGATTTTGCGTGCGAACAAACAGCTCGTGGATCTGGTCCGTATCCTTTTCCAGATCGACTAACTGCAGTGCGGGGTTCGGCATGGAAACATGCAAGAAGTTGAGCTCATCGGTCCCAGCGTCGAGCATGGCAACCAGCACCGAACGACCGTGCATGGACACCAAGCCCATGACGTCGTTGACAGATTCGGTTGGAACCGTCATGATAACTGGCATTCCCTGTACCCAGCCGTAGGCGGCGAGGTGGTTGCGTCCTTCACGTGATCCAAGCAGTTCGGTCACGCGTTCGGCCGTTCGAGTACGTACAAGACGTCCTGGCATTGGTACTACCTCCACTATAGTTCTTGAATTTTCCGAGTGATCCCCATCAGCTTGGAACAAGACGCAACGCAGACTGGCGGCCCATCGTTGCGGTTCTCTAGTGTGCTTCCAGCTTAAAAGATTAGAAGCAGCAAAGCCAGCAATAAAGATGAATGGTAAGAAAATTTCACGTCAACACCTCGGCATCTGCTATTTCTCGGGTTCAAGTTGCCTGAATACGGCACACTTGGGTCGAATAGATCCGAGTAAAACTCCAGTCCCATCAGCCAAATTCCCGGAACTCCACGTTGATTATCATGAGCGCCGAAATATCCTGGAATTGAGATGGATGATCGGGCCTGAAAGCGTGCATTTATGGGAGCGGGCAATCACTTAGTGTGTGCCGGGTGCCGGAGTGGCATTTGCATCGCTGTTGTCGCTGCGAACATAGAGAGGTATTTGGTGGATGGCGGCGCTATGCGCCCAGAAAGCGACGCGGAACGGCATAAGCCTGTTATTGCTGTGCCTGACACAGAGCTCGGCGAGCGTAGTCCCAGACGGCAGAGGCGGGACTCTGGTGAAAATAGGGCTGGGAACAGTGACATGCCATAGCTGCAGTTCATCGTTGGGTGCATCGGTAAGCACCAAGAGTACGGCCCGCCCATGGATGGAAATAAAGCCCATCACGTCTTCCACCATCTCGGCACCTTGCGCAAAGACTACCGGCATCCCTGAGACCCATCCATATGCCGCGAGATGCCTTTGAGCTATGGGGCAGTGCAGCAGTTCATTGAGGCGTTGGATCGCATGCGTGTGCAGTTCAGGGGTGTTCATATCTTCCTCCGTTGACAGCAGCTGTTCGAAAGCTGCTCGACCACGAGCTTCCTGAATCTTTATTCAGGCGCATTCCCCGGGTTTCGCATTGGGCGCTCGGTGATCATCGTGGAGTGATCTTCTGAGGATATCTTCCTTGCCGGAGCTTATAAAGTCTCCAGCACCTCCGAATTTGCTGGAGGAATTATCAGCAACGAAGCCGGATTTCATAAAAGGACTGATCAGCCTAAAAATCTCCTTCTTATTTGATGCGCTGGATGTGCTGGACATCTCCATGCCGCGAGCCTTCTAACGCGATGAGATCTTCAACGTCCGCACGATAACTGGTTTGGCTGCTACGCGCCGTCCACCGCTAAGTCAAGATCTTTTGGAATCTTCAGAACTGGCTCCACCTGTCGACGGACAAATGGATTTTATAAGCTGTCCGTCTAGATTCCTTCGGATATTGGGCATAGTCTGGAGCACTACAATCAATTCGTCTTTGGGGGACCGGATTATTGTGCAACGCCGACACCACGTGACTTACCTATTGCCCAGAACCCAGCGAGCGCGATACAGGAAACCGCTGATTATCTGGGCAACTTCCGTGCTGTCCGCACTGAGCCTCACAGGTGCTCTCGCTTGGCCGCTATTGGCTCAGCCAGCAGACTTCAGATCTGGTTCAATACCGGCGGTAATTGAATCCCTGGACTCGGCCAGCTTTCACGACTATCCCATCGTGGTCAGTGAATTTGCGCCGTTGGCGGTCTTCGCTGGCTCTGGCAAAGAACTCGCAATTGATGGGCGCCCCGCAAATATCCCAGTCGTTCAGGTTGGTGACAACGGCCAACTGCATAAAAACGACGTCTCAGCTTCGTTCCCAGGGCAGCAGAAATCCGCGCAGGAACCGGCACAACGCGCATTATTGGCAGGACGAGTTGGGTCTGTGGGCAAACTGCCTGGCGGGCTTCAACTGATGCATCCGGTGACGACCCGGAGAATTTCGAGCCCTTATGGTTGGCGGGCAAATCCTACCGGTGCGGGGAATCAGATCCACATTGGACAGGATTACCCCATTGCCTGCGGCTCCCCGGTCTTCGCCAGCGAATCCGGTCGAGTGCTCGTCGCGGGCTGGGCCGGCCACTCTGGCCTGCGGGTCACCCTCGATCACGGCTATGACGTGCATACCGGATACAGTCATAATTCGAAGCTGCTTGTTCGCGCCGGCCAGAACGTGCAGCGAGGAGAAGTCATTGCTCTGTCGGGCACCACAGGCAACTCCACCGGATGCCACGTGCATTTTGAGGTGCTGAGCGATGGCCGGTGGAATGATCCACGGCTGTATTTGCCTGCTAACCCAGGTCAGCCAGAGGCCATGATTGATTCCACTCGGCTGACTGTGGATGCTAGGAACGCTCCCAAGGCAGAGTCGAAGAACAAGATTGAAAAAGAAAAGAATCCTGATGTGGTGGTGCCAGAGGATGACACGCCGGTCATACCGAAACCGGAACCTACGGTTTCGGCGAAGCCATCTGCTGCTCCGAGACCGCCAACGGTTGCGCCGACACCATCAACTCCTGCGCCACCTTCCAAGTCGCCAAGCGCTGAACCATCAAAAACTGCCATGCCAACATCATCGCCGACACCGAGCAAACCTGAAGAAGTGAAGCCTACGCCGTCTTCGCCGACGCCCAGTCTGAGCACTCCGCCATCGCAGAGCCAGAGCCGGCCGCCTGAGCCCAGTGCCTCGCATACGGTCAGCCCAACGTCTACCACGTCGCCGTCACAGACGCCTTCAGTACATACACCGAGCAGCAAGCCTACGGTGCCCGAAGCATCACGGACGCCAAGGGCTACACCCAGCCCAAGCCTTCAGCTTATTGAGGAAGTTCCGAGTTCTTCCCCGGTAGCTCCTACCAAGCAGACCCCCACCACCCGGGCAACTTCGAGGCACGAAGAGTCCAAGAGTTCAGCATCTTCGGCATCGGCGCAGGCCAGTGAATCCGGCAAGCAATAGTTTTCAGTCGGTGTTACCCCCTAAAACGGGGCGTTGCGTCCGCGCCGAAACGCAGAGACGGTAGGATCGCCGGGCAACCAGAAGCGCCATGGAAACTCGGATCCGCCGGCAACACCGGCGACTCCCACACGTGGACCACTGGAAATCTGCGCCGGGTGATGCAGGGGTGCTTGCAGCGAGAAAGGGGAGGAGAACAGATCCAGTCCATCATGCTCTATCCGATTGACGCCCAGCGACTGAGCCACGTTGCCAGGCCCACGGGCCAGCTGGCGGCCTGGAATTCTGGTGCCGCTGCCTTGGCGTTTTCTGAGTCTTCTCTGTTGGGCAATCTCGCTTCCCTCGATTATCTCGCCCGCGCGGATGAGTACTCCCGAAGCGGAACCAGCTGGCGAACAGACAAAATTGATTGCGTAGTGCATTCCGTAGCTGAAGTACACGTATGCGTGGCCCGGCTCCAAAAACATCGATGCGTTGCGTTCGGTACGGCGGTCCTTTGAATGGCTTCCAGGATCGTACGGTCCTTTGGCGCCTACACCCATATAGGCTTCCACCTCGGTAATGCGCAGGGTCACCATTCCTTCGGCGGAGTCCACAGAAAATTGGGAGCCGAGTAATTTCGGTGCAACATGCAACGCGTCCTGAGTGAAAAATTCGCGGTTCATCTCTCAAGTATTAGCAGATCCGGTCAAAGTGTCGGTTGCCGCTGTGAAGATGCTGTTATCGGATGCATGGGGCATCGGATACCTCGCACCCACAAAGGAACATCAATGAAAAAGCACATGGTGACTTTGGCCAGCTTCTTGGCCTTGCTCTTTGCCCTGACCGCCTGTGGCGTTTCCACCCAAGATTTTGAAGCGTCTCAAGCATCTACCGCCGCACTGGACAGCGAGAAGCAGGCATTGCAGGCGGAACTTGATACCGTAAACGCCCAGCTGGAAACCGTCGAGGCAGAGGCGGCCAAGCTGCGTGAAGCCGAGGAGAAGCGCGAAGCGGAATCGAAGGCGGCAGCAGAGCGTAAGGCGGAAGAGAAAGCCGAGCAGGACAAGGAAAAAGCAGCGAAGGAAGCTGCCAAGAAAGCAGAAGCGGCCAAAGCTAACAAGGCAAAGAAGATTTCCAAGCGTGCACTGGCTCAGATTGTGAAGAAGCCAGACTCGAACATAGATAAGAACGTCATCATCTATGCCAAGGTCACCCAGTTTGATTCGGCCACTGGCCCTTGCATCTTCCGCGCTGACGTCGCCCACGCGCACGTGGGAAAGTACGACTACGAGCACAACTCAATGTTTACCGCCGGTGATGGTCTATCTGACTGCGACATTCTGGATGACGTACTGGCAGATGACATCATTCAGGTCACCGCAACGGTCACCGGATCCTTGAGCTACGACACTCAAATTGGTGGATCCACTACCGTTCCCAAGTTTGAGGTCATCAAGCTCAAACAACTCTGATCATATTTTCATTACTTACAATCGGCTCGGTTCCTGCTCTGCGCAGAGACCGAGCCGATTGCCGTTGAGTGAAAAGACGGAAACCAGCCGGAAACATTTGTGAGCGCAGATTGTTACACGCAAGCGTTGATCGTCACGTCCCCGAAATCAAAAGTGCCTCCTGCCGAAATATCGCTGGTCAAGAATTAGTACTTGAAAGACCAGATTCACTCACCGATACACCTAACACTTTTGAGGAGATGGGTCCCTGATGCAGTTGGATACAGCCAGCTTATGGATCATGATCGCCGCAGCGCTAGTTCTCTTGATGACACCGGCACTTGGCCTGTTTTACGGAGGAATGACCCGGTCCACCGGTGTGGTCAATATGATGCTGATGAGCTTCTCCGCCGCAGCACTGAGCGCCATCGTCTGGATCCTGTGGGGCTACTCGCTCTCTGCAGGACAACCAGCGATTGCCGGAATTATCGGCAATCCGTTCAGCGACATCGCGATGCACAACACCGAGCCAACCGGGCTTCTCACCGCCGGTTTCTCCGGGACCTTCGCGCTGATTTCGGTAGCTATCATCTCCGGAGCTATCGCCGACCGCAGCCGCTTTGCCCCGTGGCTGCTCTTCGTGCCTCTGTGGGTTTCGCTGGTCTACGCACCGGTGGCCTTCTGGATCTGGGGTGGCGGGATGCTGTCAGAAGACGGTTTCCTCGGAAGCATCTTCGGCGAAGCCATCGACTTTGCCGGTGGCGCGGTGGTACACACCAACGCCGGTGTTGCGGCGCTGGTTCTTGCGCTCAAGCTTGGACAGCGTCACAACTTCCATGACCGTCCCCAGCCGCACAACACCCCACTGGTGATGCTCGGCGCTGCACTGCTCTGGTTTGGCTGGTTCGGTTTTAATGCCGGGGCCGCCACCACCGTCGAACAGGCCGGACTGATCTGGATCAACACCATGGGAGCTCCAGCCGCTGCGATCCTGGGCTGGATCTTCGTGGAGAAACTCCGCGGCCAGCGCCCGAGCTCGGTCGGTGTGGCCTCCGGTCTCGTCTCGGGACTCGTAGCCATTACCCCAGCTTGTGCCGACGTGGCACCATGGGCCGCCCTGCTGCTCGGACTGATTGCCGGCGCCGGCTCCGCCTGGGCAGTGAACCTGAAATGGAAGCTCGGCTACGATGATTCGCTTGATGTGGTTGGGGTGCACCTGGTCTCCGGAGTCATCGGTACCTTGTTCCTTGGGTTCCTTGCCCTGCCTACCGAGTCGAACGCCGGCGGGTTGTTCTACGGCGGAGGAATAGGCCAGCTGGTCGCCCAATTCATGACGCTCCTGGTGGTGCTGGTGTTCTCTGCGGCGATGACCTGGGTTATCGCCACGGTGATCGAGAAAATCACGCCATGGCGTGTCTCGGCGCAGACCGAAATTGAGGGTATTGACGCCGCAGAGCACAACGAAAGCGGCTATCTCTGGGCAGAGAACAAAGCCTGAAAAAATCTGAAACTCTAGGAAGCTCGCCGGTGGGATCATCCGCCGGCGAGCTTCTGCATGTTTGGCCGAAGTTGTGAAAATCATGGGAATTAGTTGATTTACTGGCAAGCAGTTTGAAGGTTCCCTAACGTGGCTGGCATCCACAGGCAATCTATTCGAAGCTGGGAACGTGTCATGACAAATCAACCAGAACAGCCATCGACGCCGGCGCATCCGCCAGCACTCTCGGGTCCGGGACAAGACAGCGAAACCCTCACCACCACCCAAGGTGCTCCGGTGAGCGACACCGACCACTCATTGAAGGCCGGCGAGCGCGGCCCCACCCTATTGCAAGATCACCATCTTCGCGAAAAGATCATGCACTTTGATCATGAGCGAATCCCCGAGCGGGTGGTCCATGCCCGAGGGGCAGCCGCTCACGGAACATTTGTCAGTTATGGCAATGCTTCGCAGCTGTGCCGTGCCGACTTCCTGCAACCGGGCAAGGAAACCCGCGTTTTTGTCCGTTTTTCCAACGTGGTAGGTTCCCGCGGTTCCATGGACACGGCGCGTGACACCCGGGGGTTTGCGACCAAGTTCTACACCGAGGAGGGAATCTTCGATTTGGTGGGGAACAATATCCCGGTGTTCTTCATCCAAGATGGGGTGAAGTTCCCGGATCTGGTTCATGCGGCGAAACCGCATCCAGATGTGGAGATCCCGCAGGCGCAATCAGCCCATGATACGTTCTGGGATTTTGTGTCGCTGCATACTCCGGCGCAAGCACATGCAATGTGGCAAATGAGTGACCGGGGGATTCCACGCTCATACCGGATGATGGAAGGATTCGGTGTCCACACCTTCCGGATGGTCAGTGACAGCGGTGAATCTTCGTTGGTGAAATTCCATTGGAAGCCTGCGCTCGGGGTGCATTCGCTGGTCTGGGAAGAATCCCAGCTTGCGGCAGGCGCCGACCCGGATTTTCACCGCCGTGATTTGGCCGAGGCCATCAGCGCGGGCCATTATCCGCAGTGGGAACTAGGTGTGCAGATTCTTCCTGATGATGGCACCTATACCTTTGAAGGCATTGACCTGCTTGATCCGACCAAGTTCATTCCTGAGGAACTGGCCCCGGTCCAGGCCCTGGGAAAGATGGTGCTTGACCGGAACCCGGAGAACTACTTTGCCCAGACGGAGCAAGTTGCCTTCCATCCGGGGCATTTGGTGCCGGGCATTGATGTCACCGATGATCCGTTGCTGCAGGCACGTTTGTTCTCTTATCTTGATACCCAGCTAACTCGTCTTGGCGGACCGAACTTTGCACAGATCCCCATTAACCAGCCGCAGTCGCCGGTCAATGACATGTTCCGTGATGGATTCCACGAACATCGTGTGCCGCAGGGCATTGCCCCATACCAGCCCAATTCCCTGGATGGAGGTTGCCCGTATATGTCACAGATGGCTTCGGGGGAACATCCGCCGTTGGACTTTCCCCAAGCACTGGGGGATAGCGAGAAGGTGCGTGCCGAACCGGCGAGTTTCTCCGATCATTACAGCCAGGCGCGATTGTTCTACCTGAGCCTCACCGCGCAGGAGCAAGCCCACGTGCAGCAGGCGTACTCCTTTGAATTAGGTAAGTGTGCCGATGTTGCGGTTCGCCAGCGGCAGGTGGACTGCCTGACGCACATTGATCAGCAGCTGGCCTCCACCGTGGCCGAGGCCTTGGGGCTCGAAGCACAGCCGGCCCCCGCAGACCTGCCGCAGCCACAGCCAAGTGCCGCACTCTCGCAGATTGGAGAGCGTTGGCCGGTTGACGGGCGCAATGTTGCGGTGATCTTCAACCGGGGTAACGAAGAGCACGTGGCGCAGATTGCCCAAGACTTGACCGGATTGGGAATGAACCCCTTGCTGGTCTCATCGAAAGGCGGACAGGTAGCGGACGGGCTGTCGATTGACCGCACGTATCTGACCGCCCGTTCCATAGAATTTGATGCGTTGGTGCTCATTGGACCGCTTCCGCCGGCCGATGATTCTTCGGTAGCGCTTGATGCGAAGGCCGGGGCACCCAGCGCAGGATTCGTTCCGGTAGATCCGAGGGTGTCGTTGCTGGTCAATGAGGCGTACCGGCACAGCAAAGCCATTATCTGCATTGACGGCCAGGGTGATGGTCTGTTGGATGCGCTCGGTATTGTCGATGATGCTCCAGGGATCAGTACCGTTGATGTTGGTGCGGTCGCCCAAACGGCCGAGGACTCGTTAGCGACGCATCGTGCGTGGGAGAGGTTCCCTATCGCCGAGTAAGGCTCCAGGCATGAAGACGGGTAAACCCTTGACAGGATTTACCCGTCTAAGTGCTGTTCCTGACAGTTCCCGGGGACGGGTGGGTTCGCATCTTACGGTGCAGTACGTTCGAGGCATCGGCAGCTTGGAAGAGAAATCTTTGAGATACGAAAGGATGGGTCGATTATGAGCCATTCGCCTAGCCGTCCTCGCGGTGCTGCGTTGATAGGCCTGAGCGTGATCCTTGGACTCACTGGATGCTCGCAGGCAATTCCCGTGGACCCGGAAGGCACGCTGGATTCGGTTCGCAATGACACCTTGCGCGTTGGACTTTCCCCCAATGATTCTCTAGTGGAAATCAAAGGATCCTCCTACCAAGGAAGCGAAGTCCAGCTGGCCAAGGACTTCGCACAGAGCTTAGGCGCCACAGCGGAGTTCATTGTCGGGGGAGAAGAAAGCCTGGTCAAAAAGCTTGAAGAGGATCAGGTCGATTTAGTGATTGGCGGGATCAGCAGTAAAACTCCATGGTCAAAAAAGGTTGGCATGACCCGTCCTTACACCCAGATCATTGATGAGAAGGGCAAGAAGGAAAAGCTGGTGCTGCTGGTTCCTCCGGGAGAGAACGCTTTCCTCGGCGAACTTGAGTACTTCTTGGATCAGACTCAGGAGATGCCATGAAGCCGGAAGCCGGAACCCACCTGCCCGAAGAGCAACAGCAACTGATGCGCCGGGCGACCAAGCTGGAGTGGGCCAGCATCGGCTATGCCGCGTGCACGATTGCTCTCGTCGCCTTGGTGGTGGGTAATTCCCAAGCAATGCGTACTGCCTGGATTGAAGACATGCTCTCGGTCCTGCCGCAGGTAGCCTTCCTTGCTGCCGGTGTATACGTACGTAAATCACGGCGTCCAACTCATCCCTATGGTTACCACCGGACCATGAGCGCCGGACACCTGGTCGCGGGAGTCGCCTTGCTGGCCATTGGCGCGATTTTGGCCTATGAAGCAATTTCAGCACTGGTCAAGGTGGAGCATCCAACCATCGGCACCATGAACCTGTTTGGCTACACCGTGTGGCAAGGCTGGTTGATGATCGCGATCATGACGATGCTCGCCATACCTGCGGTGATTCTAGGGCATCTGAAAATCAAGACGGCCAAGCCGCTGAACAATAAGTTGCTCTACGCAGATGCGTCCATGGCCAAGGCAGATTGGCAGACAAACGTAGCTTCCATTGTCGGGGTGGGCGGCGTCGCGTTCGGCTTGTGGTGGCTAGATGGCGTGGCAGCGCTGGCGATCTCGGTGGGCATCGTGCAGGACGGCTGGAAGAATACCCGATCGGCTACCGTGGATCTGCTGGACCGCCGGGCTACTTCCTATAACGGAAAAGATCCGCACCCGCTGATCCCGGAACTAGAAGCGCAATTGCGGTCCTTCGGCTGGATCAAGGACTGCGGGATCAGGGCCAGGGAACTGGGCCAGGTCCTGCACGTCGAAGCGTTTATCGTTCCAGTAGCCGTGGACCTGACCATGTCCCAAATCCACGAAGTGCAAGCTGCCTTGGAAGATACGGATTGGAAAGCCTATGACGTGGTGGTGACGCCGGTACTTGAACTACCGGACTTCTTTTCTCAGCCGCGCGAAGTGAAGAAATGAATCCTGCGCGGTCACCGATGCCAGGAAATCGGACCCCCGGAGCCATGCTCCGGGGGTCCGCAACGTTTCCGCAACGTCAGGTCAGCAGATTAATGAGCTCGCGCCTAGTCGGAGCTCTTACGTGTGCTTTCCATGTCTGCGTAGACCTCAAGCAGCTGCAAGGCGCGCTCGCCGGCTGGTCCTTCTGATCTCAGGCCTTTGCGCATATTTTCCAGCGTGCTTTCTCCCTGCGGGAACGGCGCCAGCAATGGAACATTTGGATCGGTATGCATTTCCAACAGCATGGGGCGGTCGGATGCCAAAGCCTGCTCCCACGCGTCGGCAATCGAGTCCGGGTTGGAAATGCTCAGAGCCGACAGACCCAGCATTTGTGCGTATTCGGCGAAGGGGAAGCCTGGAAGATCCTGGCTTGGCCGAAAGCGTGGCTCGCCTTCGGTTTCCCGTTGTTCCCAGGAGACCTCGGCGAGGTCCCGGTTATTAAAAACGCAGATAATGAAGCGCGGGTCCTCCCACTCTTTCCACAGCTCGGAGAGTGTCACCAATTCGGCATTGCCGCTCATCTGCATTGCCCCATCCCCAGCCAGGACAACCGTTGGGCGCCGCGGATCTCGCATTTTCGCCGCCAGCCCATAGGGGACGCCAGCGCCCATGCTGGCCAGGGTGCTGCATAGATGCGCCGGCACTCCCGGTGGCAACCGAAGCTGCCGGGCATACCAATACACGCAGCTTCCCACATCCACGGCTACCTGCGCCTCGGGTGGGATCAACCCGGATAGCTCATGCACTACCCGTTCCGGGTTGATGGGATGTGCCGGAGTCATTGCGCGCTTCACCGCCACGGACCGCCACTTGGCCACTTCCGCACGCACCTGATCACGCCAGGGCTTGCGCTGCGCAGGCGCCGGGGACAACCGTTCTTCCAATGCTCGCAAGGTATGTGCGGCATCGGCAACTAATGCCACGTCTACCGGATACCGGTTGCCCGGACGCCGGGCATTGATATCAATCTGAATGGCCTTTGCCCGGGCACCTGGCGGATAGAACTCGGTCCACGGATCATTGGACCCGACAATCAGCAGCAAATCGCAGGCCTCCAGAAGGGCTGCGCTTGCGGTGCTGCCCAAGTGGCCCATCACCCCGGCTGCCTGCGGCCAGGATTCGTCAACATAGGGTTTGCCCAGCAAACTCGTGACAATACCGGCATCCAGAAGCTGAGCCACGGAGTGAACTTCTTTTGTCGCACCGCGCGCGCCCTGGCCCACCAGCATCACGATTTTCTCGGACTCATTGAGCAGCTTGACCGCTTGCTTCAGTTCCGGCTCCCGGGGTACCACCAACGGCGCTTCCCACACCACCGCGGTGGGAATCTGCGCGTGTGTGGTTCCAGGCTGTGCAGCGTCGGCTTGCTGTACGTCGTGCGGCACAATCACTACCGCTGGACCGGAGGAAGCCAGAGCGGTGCGGATTGCCCGGTCCAGCACGAGGTGCAGTTGCTCTGGCGCGGTAATTTGCTCGCAATAGACCGCAACGTCTTTGAACATCGCTTCCAGATCCAATTCCTGCTGGTATCCGCTGCCTAAGGCGGTGGTGTTCTGCTGGCCGACAATGGCAAGCACCGGCATTGAATCCAATTTGGCATCATAAAGCCCGTTGAGCAGATGCACGGCGCCCGGACCTTGGGTTGCAAGCACCACTCCCAGATCCACTGCCGCGTTTTGGTCTGCCGTGTGCTCATCGGCGTACTGCCCGAGCCCGTATTTGGAATGGGCCACGGCCATGAACGCGGCATTTTCCTCGTGCCTGGCTTGGACAAAACTCATGCCGGACTCGCTGCGCCGCAGGGCACCGAGTATCGGATTGATTCCGTCCCCGCTGTATCCAAAGAGCCGGGTAACACCCCAGGTGTGCAATCGTGCGATAAGTTCGTCGGCCACGCTCTGGCTGCTCATGAATCTGTGTTCCTTCTGGCTGACTGGGTTTCTCTGGGCGGCTATTCGCCTGACTGGGTTGGCTCTGGCTCGTCCGGGGTAGCTGCAGGATCATCGGTAAAATTCTCGCGCAGTGTCTGGTTCAGTTCTGCGGAAGATTCGGTGGCTACGGCAAGCGGATCGGTGGCTTGCTGGTCTTGGGCCATGGCCTCGTCGCTGCGCAGCGGATCGGATGCCTCCAAGGTCTGCGGGGCATCGGAGGAGCCTTCGGAGACCGGTTGGCCGTCGCGGCCATCTAGTGGTTCATCTTCCAGACCCTCTTGGTTCACGGCTTGGAATTCTGCTTCGTTGAACGACATTTTTTACTCCTAAGATTGAGGATGGACACCGGATGCAACCCGGTTAGCTGGTCAATGTACTAGATGCGCTTGCCGCGTGACATCGCCTTGAGCAAACTCCCAGTGTCTACCGCAGGCTGGCGGTGCAGTACTTCCAACTGGTGCAGCGTGGTTTGTTCAAAATCCGGGTCTGCGGAGGCTACGGCCTGACTGGCGATGGCTACGCGGTAGTTCGCTGCAAAGGCATCTGCCGCGGTGGCTGCGATGCAGGAATCTGAAGCCACTCCGGCCAGAATCAGCCCTCGGATCCTGTGGAACTGCAGAAGCCCGTCCAGACCGGTTTGCCAGAAAGCGCTGTCGCGATGCTTGACGACTTCCACCGCGCGGGATAGGTCCAGTTCAGCAAGGTTGTGAGTCTGCACTGTTCCTTCAAAGAGGAATCCTTGGTCATCTTCGAGCATGCTCAACGTCCAGGTCGATTTATCGCGCTGGTGAATGGTGCGGATATTGACTATCAGCAGATCATGAGCACGGGCTTCGGTCAGCAGCCTGTTGCACTGCCCGGCCACCTGCTGGCGCAGCTTCGCCAGTTCGGCAGTCTCGAAGAAAGCATTTTGCATATCGACAATGACCAGCGCCGGACTTGAGAAGTATTCTGGTTTCCACAGGCTCATTGTTTACTACCTTGGCTTCAGATATAGCTGACGATGGGGACAGGAAATTCCTGTCCCCATCGTCAGTGGGTTCTCGTTAATGGGTCTCACTAGAGTCCCGCGTCACTGCCACCGCGCGGGTGGTCAAGACTGCTTGGACCCTTGATCATCCTGAACAGGCCCCAGATGGCCATCAGTGCGCCCCAGGCGACACCTATCCACATCGGGGAGAACGACCTGTCAGCATTCTGCGGGATCAGCAAGAACGACAAGAAAAAGGCCAAGATGATCAAACCGCCAATCAGCAGCCCCAATCCCAGGTGTTTCCTGCGGGGAGCTTTTTCAGGCTGTCGCGAAGTCATGCTGGTACTCCTTACTGCCGGCTATCCGGCATCAAATCGATTGGGATCCTCTGCTTCTTCAGCCGTGGATTCCCCGTCTTGGTCCGGGTCAGAAATCGGTCCCCGGTGAACCACGTTCTTTTCCTCCGGTTCGTCCGTCGGACCGGAACTGTTACCGTAATTTGCGCGTTCAGTCATCGTTGATACCTCGTTTCAGGCAATTAGCTGTCTCGGAGCATGTCTATTAGTTCGTTCTTGCGTTTGTCTGAGTAGTTTTCCAGGCCGATTTCCTTGGCTCGTTCTTTGAGCTCCTGAACGGTCCAGTCCTCATAGCTGCCGGACTCACCACCGCGTTCGCCCACTTTGCCGCGGCCATCGCGGGCCGCGGCGTTGGCAATCCGAGCGGATTTCTGCTTGGAATTGCCCTCGTCGCGGAGCTCTTCATAGAGTTCTTCATCCTTGATTCGGTTGGAACTACTTTTCTCTGCCATCTCTTCTCACCTCTCTGCTGGCGGGGATCGATTGGAAGAACCTGCCAGGTACCGCACACGCTAGGCTTCCGCCGGACGCTTCGCCAGTGCCGGCGCTTTTCTTTATGGTAAATCCCAGAAACTCGGACTGCACTGGGTATATGGCCTAGCACAGTCCGTCTTTTGGTGCGTGTAAAAGCAGAAAAATCCAGCTAATTGGGGGAGGTTTCCGAGTTGCTGGATCTTGAGTGGGGACCGGGCAAATGGCATTCTGAGGCTACAGCTGGACAGCTGAACAGAAGGTCCGCATTCAGCACGCTAGGGAAATCATTGGCCAATGGCCCACTGAAGGGAGAGGAACATGAGTACCTTCGGTATCGAAGAAGAATTCTTCATGATCGATGCGGAAACCGGGCTACCGGCCGAACCGGATCCCAACCCGTTCAAAGAACTGCTCGACTCGCAGCGGCGTGGAGAGGTGCAGCATGAGCTGCTGGCTTGCCAGCTGGAGTACGCCAGTGCCATCTGCGAAGACAGAAATCAGGCGCTGGTGGAACTGCGTGGTTTCCGTTCTGCTTTGGCCCACCAAGCCGAAGCGTCTTCAATGATTGTCGCCGGGCTCGGTGCGGCACCAATGATCGCGCAGAAAACTCCGACGGTGACCGATAACGAGCGATACCAAGACATCCATGCGCTGCTTCCGGGAATCACCTCGGAGCATTACATGTGCGGACTGCATATTCATGTGTCCATCCCTGATCGTGACGCGGGGGTAAGGGCATTAAATTTCCTGCGGCCGTGGTTGCCGTTATTCTGCGCCCTGGGCGCCAACTCGCCCCTGTGGCACGGAGCGGACAGCGGATTTTCTTCCTGGCGCACTATCCACTACCGCAAATGGTCCGTTCAGGGGATCCCCCCGCATTTCAGCGACGCATTGGACTACGAGAGTAGGCTGCGTGTGCTGGTCGACACGGAAGCAGTCCCTGATCAAGGACATATCGGATGGGCCGTACGGCTTTCAGAAACCCATCCCACCATTGAGCTGCGCGTCGCAGATTCGCAATTGCGTGCTCATGACTCAGTTCTCATTGCCGTACTGGCCCGGGCGGTCGTGGATACGGCGCTGAAACCCGGGGCAACGTCCTACGAGTATCTTCCTGAAAGACTGGACATTGCCTTCTGGCAGGCTGCCAAGCATGGGCTTACCGGAAACCAGATCAACCCCGGTGACGGAAGTACCGTCAGCAGCAAGGACCTGATGAGCCGGTTGTTGCGGCTGATTGAACCGGCGCTGCGAGAGAGCGGAGATTATGACTTCGCCGTGCACTCCCTGCGCAATATCTTGGAAATGGGAAACGGCGCAGTCCGTCAGCGGGCAGCCTTTGAGCGTGGTTCCATCAGCCATCTATTGGCCAATGCCCATAGTGAAATGCGTATGTAGTGCTGCCGATTGCGAATGATCAAGCTGGGAGCGCCCGAAGAAAACCGCTACCGGGGTTTCCCTGCGACGGATAAAGGTCTAGAAAAGAAACACCAACCAGAAAGGAGTGCTTCCATGGCTCTCTGCGACACGTGCGGTAACGAATACGACAAGACGTTCACCGTGACGAGAGGCGAACAGACAAAAACCTTCGATAGCTTTGAATGCGCCATCCACCTGATGGCACCGAGCTGTGCCCATTGCGGGTGCCGAATTCTAGGCCACGGGGTGGAAAGCGGCACCGGAATCTACTGCTGCGCCAGTTGCGCCCGCCATTCGGGCGAAGCTCTACTTGCAGACCGCGCTTGAGCGGCCTCGGGCAGCAAAAAGTACGTGGGACCAGTTCATAGTGAACTGGTCCCACGTACTTTTAAAGCTCAGCGTCTAAGGCTTACGCGTTTCTGCGCTGATGAACCAGGCCTGCTGCTCGAGTAGGGCAATGTATTCATGCAGGATGTCGGCGGTGGTTGGGTCTGCCTCGTCCACCGGATCATGTACTTCACGCATGACGCCAACCGTTGCTTCCAAGGCCTTGACCACGATATCTACAGCGGTCGTGGTGAGGATTTCACCATTGGTTGGTTGGTCCAGCTCCGTGTACTTGGTGATGGTGGCTGCCAGTCCGTCTGGGGTCACATGCACTGCACGCATGCGCTCGGCGATTTCATCGGAACCTCGGCGGGCAATGGCCACGATCTCATCGAGGTTCTGATGCAGGTCGCGAAAATTGGGCCCGACGACATTCCAATGAATCTGCTTGCCGACCAGCTGCAGGTCGAGCAACTGGATGAGCACCGATTGCAGCGAGTCGCGCAGAACTGCCGGGGCAATAAAGCCTCCCTCAGCATTTTCCTTGCGGGTCTTGCTTGCTGGAGTGTTTTTTGTGTTCGACATATTTTTCTCCTTTGCAGTGAATCTGACATGTTCGGCGGTGGTCCCGAGGGGACACCAGCTAAATTGGACGCTACTACTGATGCCCTGTGGGTGTAAAACAGCAAGGGAAATTCTCACCTCGCTCCAAGCTTTGCCCTGCGGGCGAAAAATTCATTCAGATCCGTGAAAACTGACCGACAACCTTAAGCCCCATCAGCACCCGGCCGGAATCTGGGAAACCGCCGCTTCCATTAGCTGGCAGTATCCGGATAATGCTGGCGGACAGGTAGAACCAGCCGGTATCGTCCACCGCAGTACGTTGCCCCGAATGAATCCAAGGAGAAACATGGTGCATGACCCAGCCCCTAACGATCCAGTCGAGCAGAATACTTCCCAGACGGAGAACACGGACGAAGAAATCTTGCAGAACGAAGAACTCGTCCGGGAGTGGGAAGATGAGTCGTTCCCGGCCTCTGACCCGCCAGCGAATTTCTAGCCAGACTCCAGCTCCGGTAACCGCAAGCTAAAGGCAGCGCCCTTGGGGACGCTGCCTTTAAAGTGCTAGACCCTTGGAATACGGTTAACGGGTCTCCAAGGAATTGCGGTGATCGGGATGCTGGCCGCGCCGTGTCAGCAACAGGCCAAGGGCCACCATTCCTACGCCGAGGACCAGATGAAGCCAATTATCTGCATCGTTGAGCGGGATGAAGTTGGCTGCGCTGTCAAAGTCGATGATCAGCCCGTAAATCCAGAGCAGCAGATAGATGATTCCGCCGACCACGAGGTAGCTTTTTGCCGCCGGGATGCTGCGCGCCATGATGAGTCCGGCAATGCCGAACAAAAGGTGCACTGCGTTGTGCAGGTAGGAGACTTGGAAAATCCCGAGGAGCTTCGCCTCGGAATGGTGCCCTGCTCCTGAAAGCGAATCGTAGTTTGTCGTGACTCCCGGAATGAATCCCAGGACGCCGACGAGGAGGAAGACTATGCCTATCAACAGAGCGGCCTTCTCCACCGCAGATCGGACATCAGAGGGGGTGTTTCGTGTGTTCATGGTGGCTCTCCTTCGTTCTTGATCAGCAACAGAACGGATGACGCTCACGCGCCGCACGGTGTTTTCCCGCGTGTCAGACACGCTAGAGGTCTGGAGCGCGCGCGGGAAGCAAGAGCCTAGGTGCACAGGAAATACTCAGGTTTCAAGGATTGCCGGCAGAAGGGTGTTTAGGGCCGGGGACAGTTGTCTACGGTAAATAGCTGAGGCCCGTGGCGCGATTCTGGGAATTCATCACTGGTGCGGCGGTCGCGCCAGCCTGATTTCTCCACGTAATGCCATCACACTGCGATGGCAGTGTATTGGCTCTGCCGGGATTTTTCACAGGAAGCGTTGTCCCAGCGCTTCGACGAATGGACAGTCTCAAGGGAATCTGTGGATCTCACGCGAAGCCGATGCTTGCTACTTGGCGGTGCGAGAATGACAGAAGGCCATAACGAGTAAGTGCAAAGACGAAAAGGATTCGGAAAATGAGCAGAAATCATCTGCATGTGCTGGTCAAAGACCCCGGACAATGGACTGTTTCCCTCGGCGGACAACACGTGACAACGAGCAAATCCCAAGCAGAGGCCTACCAGCAGGCGTTGGCCAAGGCTGAAAAACTCGGAGACGCGGTGATCTTTGTCCATGATGACGAAGGAGAGCTGGAGTTCGAGGAAACGTATCCGTAGCCTGCCGTAAATTTCTGCAGCTGCGATGTCGGCACTAAGCGTTCGCAGCACATTGCAGGGCTGTCAGAGGACCCACACGTCCGCCAAGGAATTACTTCAAGGTATGCCGGATAGGGCGCTGGGTTGCCCGGCTCTGCTTCGACAGTTCGCTTGGGCTTGGATGGTGAAAGCAGTGTCCGTAAACCTGAAAGTCAGCTGAGCGTCCCGGTTTGTAAACGTGGGCTTTCGCGTTGCCACTCGTGAACTGACGCCAGCGGGGGAGCGCATTCGTAGCGGGTCCTCAAACTCCGTGTTCTCAGGCATGAAGAGCGGTTGAAGAGGGCAGTGCCTGCAGCCGCCAATAGTCCGCTACCGTGCAAGAGCGGATTTGGCAACATGGATCCGGTCTTGCGAAGTGGTGTAACGAATTGATAACTTGTGTTTACTGACTTGGACTTTTGGAATTTGTTGCATGTGTGGACATCGCGTGGCTGCAAATCCAGATTCTAATCAGACACGGTTTTCCGGAGCACGGGAACAGTGCGGCGTAAAGGGAGCACTCGAAGAGTTACGAACAAATATGGAGGTAGTGCACGTGGCGGGACGTATTGTGAGGTCGAAAACTGCCGAACGAGTAACTGAACTCTTAGGTTCCCGTGAAGGACGCAAGCACTTGTCCCAGTATGGCTGGGTTGAAGGTATGCCTGTGGTGATGTCCGAATCCCAAGAGGCACTTGAGGACGTGATGGCATTGGTATCCGTGCACGGGCGGGCAGTGCTCGTTGCCATGCTTGATCCACGCAGTGCAGACCCGTTGTTCTTGCATGTTTCAGCTCCGAACCCGGCGCTGAGCATTGTGAACAGTGTTGCGCAGGGGACCAGCATCGGCGCGCTCTTTGAGGCGGCCGAACACGAAGGAATGATGACTTTCCGGGTCAAGTACTGGAAATACAGTGCCGTGGCCCACCTCATTCCGGCCTATCGGGCAACTGCCACAGAAGCACAACTTTCTTACAGGAACTAGATGCCGCTCTAGCCACCTCGGCGCGGGAGGCCGCTGACAAGCATTGCCACCAAGTGGGGCATCTGCCTTCGGGCCGATGCCCCACACTGCTTAATCCGGAGTTTAGTGAAGACCAAGAAATTTTGAGGCGCCGACAAGGGCCGGCATACTGAACCGGTCCTTGTCGGAAGTGCATCCGCCAGCCTCAGCTGCGGCCGGCGAACATCGGCTTAGCGGTTTGGCCCGTCATCCAAGCCGTCGGTTTCAATACGTTCCTTGCGCAGTTGCTCATCGATACGCTCGTCCTCGACGACCGTTTCCTTGTCCAAGCGGACCCGCTCGACGGGAACGGCTTCCTTGTCAACCACTGGACGTTCGGCATGGAGCGTGACTTCCTGTTCCTCGGAACCCAGATCGCCACCTGCCACTGCGTCCGAAGCCTGCGCCCCGGTAATCGGCTCGCGTTCGAGCCTGACCTCTTCGTGGCTGACGGGAACGGTTGTGGTCACGTCCTCGGTCACTACGTGCTTGCGCAACCGGACCTTGCCGGTCTGCACCTGCTCGGTGCCCACACGCAGCTGTTCTTCGGAACGGATCATGGACTGATCGGCTGCTGCAACTTCATCATCGAGACCTGGCCGCTGCAAATATCCGGTGGAGGCATCGCCTGCAGTAGAATCGGTGTCGACGCCGATTGGTTCCGCGAAGTCATAAGCCCGGCCGTAGTACTCGAAGAGCTCCTGCTCCTCGGAGGGGCTCAACTGTGTCTGGGCATCGACTCGCGGAGCCTCCTTGACCGTCTTCTTGTCGAAAGGAACATTCAAGGTGTCTCCGGCAACGCTGGCATCGGCCAGCGGGACAAAGTTTTCTGACAGGCCGAAGAACCCGGTGTTCACGGTAACCCACTCAGGTTCACCGGTCTGTTCGTCCAGGAAAACTTGGCCGAGCTTTCCAATCTTCTCCCCATCGTTTCCGATGACGGTGCCGCCGATAAGGCTTAATTCGTGAAGCTGGTCTGTGTTGATCATGAGTTTCTCCTTCTGCTGCGTTCGTCAATGAAATCATCAAATCCAAACAGCCTGACCGGCTGTGGTGCCGGACTGCTGAAGCTGCGCCTCGATAGGGGCGTGACTCGAGAAAACTTCTCTCAGGCGGCCATGACGTTGCCGCGCTGAGTCGACTATTGCATGGAATGCAAATGAGGATTTCCAAGCTTGTGCCTGCATACCCGCAAGCTCCGCAATGCCTGTGAATCTCGCGGGTATCCTTACATTGGCCACTGGAACGACTCCACAATCCGTGCGGTCAGGCGAGTGGCTGGTAGGTTCAACCGTCGGGAAAACCTATGGCACCTGTGTGTGCAGGATGCAAGATTCTTTCAACCGGTCCACCGGATTTGTTCCCTAAGGCGTCCAGCCCAAACGGCACTGAACGGTGCTGATCCGCATTCCCAGCGAGTGCATAGCTGTGCCCGCGGAGGCCAGCTCTGGAGCGGCTGGAATCCGACGTATCTGCGCGATGCCAGATGCCGAGACCGCGATGAGCACCGGACCACCCTGGATAGAGCCCGGCCACAGAGTTGATTCTGCGCTGGATCAAAAATCCCAGCACAATCCGAGGCAGGAAAATCTGTCTATTTTGAAGCGTCAGTGCCGTTTGAGCCGATTGCTTGAGCCGGAATTGCCGCTGGCATGAAACATCTTTCAAGGAACGGAAAAACTGCTTGACGTGGCATGCGGCACCAACATGTCCAGCGCCGCGCGCACAGCGAGGAATACTTGTGCTCCGCAAAACCGGAAGAATGCTGGGAAATTCTGGGATCTGCGACACCGGGTATGGACGGAGGGATACTCTGCGGTGGATCAATACTCTCCGTGGGGAGAATTCACAGAAAGGCGGCTAAGCACGTGTCAATCCAGCTACTGGACGCGCCTGACCCACTTCGCATTGCGGTTCTTGCGCATCTGCACCATCCAATCCGCGCACCTTTTGCCGGCGGGATGGAAGCGCATACCGCGCATCTGGTCTCGGATCTCAGTTCGCGCGGACACCATGTCACGCTGTTCGCCAAAGCAGGCAGTGAAGCGCTTTCCCCGCGAGCCACGCTTCGGATCCATCCGGTGATCTCCGGGACTTTCGAGGTCCGGGGATATCCGGATGACCATCTTAAAAATGCGCAGCACCGGAAGCTGGACGGTGCGATGAAGTCAGCGGTAGAGCATGTTCGCGCCGGTGATTTTGACGTGGTCATCAATAATTCGCTCAGTCCAATACCGCACGCGCATTTGCAGGGAATGGCTGTCCTGCACATTCTCCACACCCCTCCGCTTCCCAGGATTACCTCGCTGCTGGACAAGCAGAAAACCGATGAGCGGCACCGTTTCGCTACGGTTTCGGCCGTTAATGCCAGGGCATGGCGCCGCTGGCTGCCGCAGCTGGAGATCATCCCCAATGGAATTAACATGGAATTCTGGGGAAACCAGCCCCATGCCGAGGTCAGTGCGGGAACCGCGGCCTGGACCGGACGCATCACCCCGGAGAAAGGCACGCATCTGGCCATCGCTGCGGCCCGGGCGAACAATCTGCGATTGGCAATGGCCGGGCCCATCCAGGACCGGGAATACTTTAATGAGCTGATCGCCCCGTCCCTGGCCGAGGACGCCAGATACCTGGGGCATCTGCCGCAAGAGGAACTGCGGCAGCTCATTGGCTCCAGCGAGGTGTTCATCTCCTCGCCGCTGTGGGAAGAGCCCTTCGGACTGACCACACTTGAGGCGATGGCCTGTGGCACCCCGGTCGCCGCCCTGCCGGCCGGGGCCATGGCAGAACTGATCGGAACGACCGGCGGCGCGCTCGCCACTGCGCGGACCGCCGCGGCGCTTGGCCACGCCGTGGCAAGGGCCTTGGCCATGGACCGCCAGAAGGTGCGCGAACGTGCCGCGGGTTTTTCGCGTGAACTGATGATTGAAGCCTATGAATCCCTGCTCGCGCAGATCGCTGCGCCCCTGGCGCTTCGAGGCCGGGAATCATGAGCGCACCGCGGATTTCCTACTATGCCCACCACGTGGGTTCCGGCCACCTGCGCCATGCCCGCAGGATCATCGACGCCTCCGTCTTCGAGGTGCAGGTCACCAGCACCGGGCCGAACCGAGGGACGCTGCTGCCGGCTGGGACAAATTACGTCTCCTTAACCGCAGATGTGCACCCGGAGCAAACGAACCAACCGGCCGCGGGCGGATACCTGCATTACGCGCCGGTGGGCAGACACATCACCGAGCGCTTCGCCACGCTGAACCAGGCATGGAAGCGGTTTGCCCCCGATCTGGTGATGGTCGATGTATCGGTGGAAGTAGCACTCTTCGCCAAGCTCAGCGGCTACCGCGTGGCGATGCGGCGCATGCCGGGAAAACGCAGCGATAAGGCGCATGCCATGGCCTACGACATCGTTGACGCTCTTTTTGCCTACTATCCGCAGGAACTGGAAGATGCAGGTCATCTGGAGCGGTACGCGCATAAAAGCCACTATCTGGCGGTGCCGCGCCCCGCCACGAATTTGGCAGAGAGCCAGGATTCCAGCGGATCTGCCGATGCTGGAACACTGCCGGGCAAGGTGGTAGTGCAGACCTCGCTCGGTTCTTCCATCGGGCAAGCGGACATTGTCCGGGCAGCGGCCTGCGCCAGTCAATGGTCCTGGGAAGTGCTCGGGTCGGTAAACCCGGACGGTTCAAGGATCCCGGAGAATCTGCGATTCCATGGGGTGGTGCCGGATCCAGCACCCTTCCTTGCCCAGGCCACGGTAGTGATCACCTCATCCGGGCATAACGCGGTTTCTGCCGCGGCGGCCTGTGGCAGGCCAGTGCTGCTGATACCCGAAGAACGGCCCTTCGACGAACAGCGCTGCTATGCATCAATGCTGCAGCGAGCCACCGGGTGCTTGATGCTCGACTCGTGGCAGAGCCCCGCTAACTGGAACATGATCCTCGAGCAGACGGCACAGACTGACAGCTTCGCACTGGCCCGGGCCCTGTTCATTGACCCGGAGGAATTCACCGGACGGCTTCGGTCTATGGCCGGGGACCTAGTGGCAGGGATAAGCAGATGCTAATAGGGTTCCAGGCTGTGTGCCTGCTCGATTTCGCTAACGGTGGGATGGCGCAGGATCTGCAACGGCTCAGCCTCAGCGTTCCAGTTGATCAGACCCAGTTGCTGGAAGGAAGCGAGCCATCCTTGCATAGGCCAGATTCCCCAGCGCTGCCGGAAAATCTTGGCATTCTGGACGATGTCCGCAAAATGGTCCAGCGGCGGCTTGTACACTCCGTGGTGCTGGTGGAAGATGACCGCGCTGCTGAAAGTCACCGCAAGATCCTGTGCACGCGCGGCCAGGGCGAAATCGGTGTCTTCGCCTCCGTAGCCGCCGTAGCCGGTGTTGAATCCGCCAAGCCGCGCGAAGTCCCGGGCGTGGATGGCGAATCCCAAGGACCAGAACATCTCGTGATGGTCGCAGGGAGTGTTGCGTGGAAGATCTGCCCGCGCGTGGTGCGCGACCGAAAGTTCGGCAAGCCGCTGATCGGCAGGCGTGGGCCCGGATTCCAAAGGCTGGCGCAGATAGCGCGGTTCGGCCATCACCAGCCCGCGGTGCTCTGCCAAGGCTTCGAGCAGTTCGGACAAAGCAGGTTGCGCGGGGATGCAATCGACATCCAGGAACACCAGCCGTTCCGAGCGTGCAGTGTACGCTGCAGCATTGCGGGCGCGGGCCAGCGGAAGTCCGCTTTCGTGCGGCAAGGAAGGCAGATGGATAATCCGCAGCCCAAGCGTGCAGGCCACCGGCTCAGGCCGCGGATCATCCATGTACACCACCACCACTTCCTGCGGCCGACAGGTGCTGCGTTGCACCCCGTCTAGCAGCCGCTGCAGGTGGCCGGCGCGGCCATGGGCAATCACCAAAACTGAAAATTCCATGTTGTTCTTCGGCTCCCTGGCACTTACCCGGCTCTGCCGGGCAGATGGACAAATCCGTACGGCTCGACATTACTCAAAAGAACACTCGCAAAGCAGGATCCATCATGACTTCTCAGATTACGTCCAACATCATCCGCGTCGCTTCGGTACCCAGCGACCAGATCTACATCCGCCACCTGGAATCCTGCCACGGCCAGCCGCGCCCGCAGATTCTGCGGTTGCCGGATCCGGTGCCTGCCCGGGGTCCGCGCAGCGGACAATCGCCGTGGTGGCCGCCGGTCATGCTCAGCGCCCCATGGGTCCGGGACCATCGTGACTCTTTTGACCTGATGCATGTCCACTTCGGTTTTGATGCGCTGGATCCCCAGCAGCTTCGCGAAACCATGGCAGAGTTGCGCCGCTGGGGCAAGCCGCTGGTATATACCGTGCACGACTTGATCAATCCGCACCAACCGGATTCGGCCGCGCATCTGGCCTTGCTGGATGTGCTCATCACCGGTGCAGATGAGCTGATCACCTTGACCGACGGGGCAGCGGCCGCGATTGCTGCCCAATGGGGCCGGCAAACTCATGTGCTGCCACATCCTCATGTGCTGGACTTTGCAGTGATGGAGCGGATTCGCCAGAGCCGGGAAAAGCAGCGGGCACAGGATCCGCAGCGTCTGAGGCGGGTGGGTGTGCATTTGAAGGGGCTGCGCGCCAATATTTCTCCGGCGATCCTCGAACCGCTGGCGCGGATTGTCGCGGAAATCCCGAACGTGGTACTGCAAGTTAATATCCACCGCCAGGTGCTGGATCCAGATAGCAGCGAATACCGCGAGGAGCTGGCACGGCTGCTCACCGGCGGCCAGCTGGAAGGAAAATGGGAGTTGGTTTCCCACGAGTACTTCAGCCACGAGGAGCTGTGCGAGTATTTTGCTTCTCTGGACGTCAACGTCTTGCCTTATCAGTTCGGGACGCATTCGGGCTGGCTCGAAGCCGCTTTGGACGCCGGGACGGCGGTGGTTGTTCCCTTGTGCGGCCAGTATGCAGGTCAGCATCCCTCGCTGGCCGCGTACCGCTGGAACGCGGACCAAGTCGAGGAGGAGTCGCTGCGTGCCGCAGTGCGCCGGCAGGTCGGTCTGGCTTTCATTCCGGGCATGGGGGCCGCCGAACGCCAAGAGCAACGCGAAGCGCTGGCCGAAGCCCATCAACGCATCTATTCGACTTTGCTGGGCAGACGCAAGACATTGCCTCAAACCGGCTCCAGTGCCGCCGGTGCTCGGTGATCTGCGCGACTAGCTTCCGAGCAATGCCGGCGGTTGCTTCGATTCGCAGCGGTGTGTGGACCTGCTAGCTGGCAATCCACTGAGTACGGCTTTGCACGGCGCTGAAAATCTGTAGCGTGGAAAGCGACCTGAACATCCCGATTCCAAGGAGCTGAAGCATGGCCAACGAAGAGGTAGACAAAGTTATCGGCATCATCAACGATGTGCGCATCGGCATGGTCGCGACCCAGAGCCAAGGGCGTCTGGTCAGCCGTCCGCTGACGGTCATCGACGTGAAGGAAGACGGAGATCTATGGTTCTTCTCTACCGCGCAGTCGGATATCGTTCGTGAATTCGAGACGCAGGACCTGGTGAACGTCTCGTTCTCCGGAAACAAGGAGTGGGTCTCGGTCAGCGGACGCGCATCGGTGGTGCGCGACGTGGCGAAGAAAAAGGAGCTATGGAATCCCATGGTAGAAACCTTTGCCACCGATGGCCCGGAATCGCCGGATACGGTGCTGCTGCGCGTGGATTCCGAATCCGCGGAGTACTGGAAGAATCCAGGTGGCGCAGCAAGCCTGGTCGCCGGGTGGGTGAAGCATAAACTCACCGGCAAGAATGCCGAGCCGGGGGATTCGAACACCGTGCAGCTATAGCCGTGTGAACACCTTCTCACCGCATTGATCCATAACACTAACGGCCTCCGATTCCCGCGAGGGTTCGGAGGCCGTTGCCGCTTAGTGCGCTAGGCAGGAGGTCATCGCGCTTCCAGCGGTGGTGCCTTCGCCAAGGCTTAAAGGCTGGCTACCAAAGGGGTAGACATGCACATGGCGCCCCATGATCCGAAGATCCATGGGGCGCCATGTGCGGGGCAACTACTTCGTCAGGTCGTCTTTGACATCCTTGGCAGCGTCCTTGACGTTTTCGCCAGCCTGCTTGGTGTGCGCAGCCGCCTGGTCCTTGGCGCCCTCGGCCTGCAGACTTTCGTTGTCAGTTGCATCGCCAATCGATTCCTTGGCTTTTCCAGATACTTCCTGAGCCTTGTTCTGGATTTTATCTCCGATACCCATGGTCACTACCTCCTGTTTGGATCTGGTACTTACAATTTGAACTATAGAACTAATCGCACATCCGCTGTTTTAAACTGAATACCAGCTGGGAACCAGCGGCTCCCAGGGCGGATAAGCCTGGTGATCTTTACTTCCGGTCCTTCACGCGCAACCCAAAACGTGGGCTTGAGCTAGCCCTTTGCACCATCGGCACGTAAAAGGCGTATGGTGTAAGCAAGTTTTATTTACCAGCATTCAACGCACGGCGGAGTCAACGCAATGACCGATATCAATCTCGACTTGGCGCTATCCAAGTCCCAAATTTCAGACCTTGTTAATGCCTTGGAAGATCACCGCGACGATTTTCTGCGTAAGGCAGTCGAAGCCCAAAATGGCTTCGGACTGGATCCCGAGTACTGGGAGTCCCGGGCAGGAGAAATCGACGCGACATTGCTGACCGTGCGATCCGCTATCAGGATGAGCATCGGCCAGGACTAGCTTTTTGAGGTTCATGAGCAGCGAATTTCCGGCATGCGTGCGAGCGTTGCCTGCCGCTGATGCCGGTATTGCCAGGTTCTAAAGGCGTGTGGAGGTCCGCTGATACACGGTAGCCTGCTGGAATTCCGAGGGGTCAAAGACCGGCAGTATATGGGCGACCGCGCTGTATTTCCAGTAGCGGATTCTGAACGTCGCCATGCCGCTGAGTTCCAGAGCATCAACAAAATTTCCGAAGGACATACTGCGTGCCGATTCCTCGACGACCTTCAGCGCGGCGGAAGTCTCGGAGACGTGGATAAAACGCAGGTCTTGGGAATCCTCGTCGACCATCGCGACAAGTACGGCGCCCGGATGTACCGACACGAGTCCCATGACATCTTCCAATGGCTCCGTGGGCAGAGTCATCACGATCGCCATGCCTTCTTTCCAGCCGTGGCGTGCAAGATACTTCCGGCCCTCGCGCGAGTCCAGTAAAAGGGCCACGCGCTCAGCGGTTTTGGATCTGACGATACGTCCGGGCATTAGAACTACCTCCACTTGTGAACGATATTTCGAGTGCTCCCCATGGTGTGCCGCGAAAACACCCACTGCCATCGACGAAGGAATTCCTGCGCCGGCTACCGGTGAATCTGGCACCGCCTTGAATGTAGCAGGTGTGGCACGGTTCATATTTAAGTGGTTAATCCTTCTCAGATTATTCACAGCCATAGAGCGGCTCGTCACCAGATCGACTTGAGCGCGACCCAATCGGAAGCACCCTTATCAGGGGCCTATCAGCTTGCTCCATGTCCCGGGCGATTGCTCTACACTGGCCCGAAAGTGCAGGAGGATATTCATGCGACAAAGGCCAGTGAAATTCGGTCCAACGCCCGGATGCGCGGACTCGGAACCAGAAACTGCGTGGTGGCCAGCCGGGCCGTCAATACTCGAAGCCGCCGGCGAATGCCAAGGCAACCCAGCCACCGTGCTCCGGGCGCTGGCACGCGCCACGGTGGATCCGCCGGTACCTGGACAGGGAAGCACCGTTCAATTATGGGAATTCCTCGCCTCGCTTGGCGCCATCGACTTGGTGGCCGCGCGCAGCGTGGAACCGCACTTCGATGCCGCAGCCATCCTGGGCGAAGCGGGCAAGCCGTGGCAGCCGAGTCAAACGTGGGGTGTCTATGCGGCCGAAGGTCCCGGCAGCACACTGGAGGCCACCGCAGATGATCACGGTCAATGGGAGCTGAACGGGGTTAAGCCATGGTGTTCGCTCGCAGGCCAGATTTCCCATGCACTGATCAGCGCGCACACTGCCCAAGGGCGCAGGCTGTTCACCGTGCAGCTGGACCAGCCCGGCATCCAGGTCGAAACCGGCAATTGGATCAGCCGTGGCATGGCCCGGCTGCCCAGCGGGTCGGTGCGCTTTGCCTCGGTGCAGGCAAAGCCGGTAGGCCCGGCTGGCTGGTATCTGGAACGCGCGGGCTTCGCCGTAGGCGGGGCCGGCGTGGCGGCATGCTGGTTCGGGGGAGCAATCGGAATCTTCCGCCACCTGCTGGAGAGCTCCACCAAGAGAGAACCAGATCAACTGGCGCTGGCCTGGCTCGGCGAAGCTGACCGGCTGCTGGCCGGCGGTGCCCAGGTACTGCATCATGCGGCCGGACTAGCCGACAGCGGTGCACTTGACGCAATGCATGCAGCCCGAGTGCGCGGTCACATCGCCCAGCTATGCGGACGGGTCCTGCAGATCAGTGCCGAAGCAACCGGGCCAGGCCCGTTGGCAACAGATGAAAACCACGCACGGCGCGTGGCCGACCTGGGGATCTATGTACGCCAGCACCATGGGGCCCGCGACGACGCGGCACTGGGACGGATGGTTTATCAGCAGCATGCTCAAGCAGGTGCACGGCCATGGTGACATTCAGCCACACTGATCAAGGCACCGCGGCCGCGCAATGGAATGCCCATGGCTTGAAAGACCTGGAGCAGCTGGATCTTTCCCGGGTATTTACGCAAGGCACCAAGCTGGTAGTCCTGGCAGCGCATCCAGATGACGAGACGCTCGGTGCAGGCGGACTGATCCACCAAGCGGTGAAAATGGGCATCGAGGTGACGGTCCTGGCCTGCACCTCAGGCGAGGCGTCGCATCCGGAATCTGCCACGCATTCGCCGGCCCAATTGGCCGCCGTGCGTGATGCAGAACTTGGGCAGGCCATGGCGCTGCTGCGCGCTGAGGCCAAGGCAAGCGGTGCAGTGCACTTGCGCTGCCTTCGGTTGCCCGATGGCCACTTGCCTTCGCACGCCACCGAGATAGAGGCAGCGCTGCGCGAAATCAGCGAAGGCGGGCCCTGTGTGGTAGCCAGTACTTACCGCAGTGACGGGCACCCCGATCATGAGGTACTAGGTCGCCTTGCAGCGAAAATCTGTGCCGAGCTGTCCTTTTGCCTTCTGGAATTTCCCATCTGGTACTGGCATTGGGCTGCCCCGGGCACCGAGGTGCGCTGGCGGCATTGGACCCAGCTTTCCTTGGATGAACAAACGGTGCAGGCCAAACGCCGGGCGCTGGCCGCGCACACATCCCAAACGCAGCCGCTATCGAGCCTGCCCGGGGATGAGGTGCTGCTCGATAGCCAATTTCTGGAGCACTTCCACGGCCCGCGGGAAATCTTCCGGCTTACCTGGCCAGGCGACAAGGATGCGGCTGCCGCCTCCCAGGTGTTTGATGAGCTGTATGCCCAGCGGCCGGACCCGTGGAACTACAAGGACAGCCACTACGAGCAGCGCAAGCAAGAAATCATGATGGCCTCGCTACCGCGCCGCCGCTATCGCTCCGTCCTGGAATTAGGGTGTTCCATTGGAATGCAAACGGCCGCGTTGGCTACGCGAAGCGGCCAATTGCTGGCTGTTGATGCCAGCGCCGAGGCACTGGCCCACGCAGGCGAGCAGGTGACCGGCATGGAACATGTGAGCCTGCGCCAAGCGACGTTGCCGGGGCAATGGCCGCACTGCGACCCCGGATCAATGGACTTGGTGGTGCTCAGCGAAATTGGCTACTTCTTGGCCGCGGATGAATTAGCCGAAGTTCTCCAGCACTGTGCCACGGTGCTTGAACCCGGCGGCGAACTGGTGCTGTGCCACTGGCTGCATCCCATTGAAGGCTGGCCGCTGGATGGAAAAGCCGTGCATCGTATGGCCGGCGCGTGGAATTGGGAAGCCGCAGTAGTCCATCAGGAACAAGATTTCTTGCTTGAAATACTGCGCAAGCCGGCAGGCCGCCATGGGTCGTAATACGTTAGACGCCATCGCCGTCGTTGTTCCGGCGCACAATGAGGCTGACCATGTTGACGGGTGCCTTCGGTCGCTGGGATCTGCCATGGAGCGTTTTGCCTCAACCCATCCGGAAGTACTTGTGACAGTGACCTTCGTATTGGATTCGTGCACCGATAAAACTTCGGAAATAATCCAGCGCCATGGCGCCGCCGACCCGCGGATTGCAGGACTTTGTGTCCAGCATCGCAATGTCGGTGCCAGCCGTGCTGCTGGCGTGCGGCACGCGGTGAATGAACTGGCTCCGCTCGCCAGCGGCGGCTCACTTTGGGTTGCTTGCACCGATGCAGATACCCGGGTTCCGGAGCATTGGCTGGATTCCATTGCCAGATACCACGCGGCCGGAGCGGATGCAGTCACCGGAACCGTCGAACCGGATCGCCGAGAGCTGGATCCTGGCATCTTTGCGCTGTGGCAGGCAGCCTACCGGCCGGTCGACGGGCATCACCACATCCATGGAGCCAACTTCGCGGTCAGCGCCGCGGCCTATGAGGCGGTGGGTGGTTTTCAACCGTTGGAGGCAGGGGAGGATATTGCGCTGGTCAGCGCACTGCGCCACGCCGGGTACCGGGTGGATGCCTCGGCGGCGCTGCACGCGGTGACTTCAGGTCGGTTGCGCGGCAGGCTCCGCGAGGGTTTCGCGGATTATTTGGCCACCTTGGCGGGCCACGGCACCCGCGTCGGCTCGCGGGCCGGCAAATGAAAGCTGGACGGGCGCCGGAAAATGATCCGGCGCCCGTCCGGCCTCAGGTGTTGTCCTAGTGCTTGGCAGCCTTGAGCTTCAAGTTCCGTGTCCAACGCTTCGTCAACGCCTGGATGCAGGCGGCGCTCGCACCGGAGATCACCGCGAATGCCACGACCTTGCCCAGCGTCGCTTGCTGCTGTTTGTCCGGGTTTGCCAGCGACGGAGGCTGCTCGCCGGTGGCCTTTTTCCAGACGCTGCCCACCACTTTGGCACCCAGCCAACCGGTGATCAGCGAGGCGAGGGTTCCGAGCAATTTGACGATGATTTTCATGAGTTTTCCTTCCGTAGGTTACTGATGGTCAAAATTTTTAGGGGTGCTCCCAGGTAACTTCGTCGGGAGACTTCTCCGCACGCCAGCCGCGCCACACCGGATGGCGCAGCCGGCCTTCCCGGGTCAACTCGCTGTAGCGCACTTCGGCCACAAATTTCGGGGTGACCCAGTGGGCATCGCGGCGATGATCGGCAGGAATCTGCTGAACTGCCGGGGTCTTGCGGATCACGGTGTCGAGCCGATGACGTGCCGTTGACAATTGCTTGTCGCTGAAACCGGTACCGACGCGTCCCACATAGCGCAATTGTCCATTCTCAGGTACTGCCAGCAGCAGCGAGCCGAGACTGCCGGAGCGTGAACCGTTGCCTTCGCGCCAGCCGATGACCACAACTTCCTGATGCAGTTCATGCTTGAGCTTCAGCCAGTTGCGGCTGCGCTTGCCCATGTCGTACCGGCTATCGGTTTCCTTGGCCATCACGCCTTCAAGGCCCAGCTCGCGGCTCGTTTCCAGCGCAGCGTCCAGGGGGCCGGGATGCGCCTGCGGGATTTTCACATGATTGTCAACGGACACTTGTGCTTGAAGCCGCTGGCGGCGTTCATGATAAGGCAGTCCCGTGAGGTCCTGCATCCGCCCTGACTCCGGATCGGGAAGCGCAATCGCGTCGAAGAGCAACAGCTGGACCGCAGGTAACTCCTTGGGTGCCCGCAGCGACTTGCGGCTCGCGGAAAGCCGTTGCTGCAGCAAGGAGAAATCTGGACGGCCGGCAGAATTGAGGGCTACTATCTCGCCGTCGAGAATGGATCCGGCAGGTGCCAAACGGGTCAGCTGCGCCAGCTCGGGGAAATGAGCACTCAGATCTTTTCCATTGCGGCTGGACAGGAAGACGCTGTCCTCACCCACGGTGGCCAGCGCCCGGTAACCATCCCATTTCATTTCAAAGCTCCAACCTGTGGCTGCGCCCAGCTCATTGGGTTCGCCGATGCTCGCCAGCATCGGGGCGGGCGAAAAATCCTTGCCCAGGTCTGCTGGCTTACGTCTGGCGGTTTCTTCGGCACGGACCGAACGTGGCGGCGCTACGCGGGTACCGGGCTCCGGTTGCTCACGCATCAGCTGCAGCAGCCAGTTCTTCTTCTCGCCCATACCCTGCGCGCGCACGAGCGCAAAGCGGCGGGGGACCCCGACCAGCCCGCCGTCTTCGCGCCCGTGAAGGACCGCGATGACTTCCTTGTCTTCGCACCATTTTTCTATGACGCAGCTGCCAGCATCCCAGATGCTCACCTCTCCGGCACCGTATTCTCCCTTGGGAATGCTGCCGTCAAAACTTCCGTAAGACAGGGGGTGGTCCTCGGTCATCACGGCGAGCCGCCGGATTCCTTCGGCCAGCGGCGGGCCCTTGGGAACAGCCCAGGAGACCAGCACACCGTCGTGTTCCAAGCGGAAGTCCCAGTGCAGGCGGCGTGCATGGTGTTCTTGAATCACGAATGACAAGGCGGCCACGCCGCGGTCCGCAAGCCGGTCTTCAAATTCGGGCACGGGTTCCGGAGTGCGCTGTGCGTCGCGCTTGGATCGGTAGGTCTCCAACCTGTCGGTTGTCCGCGGGGCCAAGGCAGCCAGTGGCGCCAGGGGTTCGAGCCCGGAATCCATGCGTTCAAGGACTTCGCGGAAATCCAGCTGCGCCAGCTTGGGATCCGCAATTTCGTCCCACGTGCGCGGGGCTGCGACCGTCGGATGCAACCTGCCGCGCAGCGAGTAGGGGCAGATGGTAGTTTTCGCTGCGTTGTTCTGGCTCCAGTCCACCAGGACCTTGTTCTCGCGCAGCGAGCGTTTCATGCTGGACACCACCAGATCCGGATGTTCGCGCTGCAATGAGAGCGCCAGCTCCTTGGCGACCGCCGAGATCTGCTCGGAGGTGTGCGTTCCATCCAGCGCGGCATACAGGTGGATGCCTTTGGAACCGGAAGTGACCGGATAGCATTCCATGTCCATGCCTTCCAGGATCTCCCGGCAGAGCAGCGCCACCTGGGCGCACTGGGCCAATCCCGCCCCGGGTCCGGGGTCCAAGTCCAAGACCAGCCGGTCGGGGTTCTGCGGTTGCAGTGAGCTGTCAAATTTCCACTGCGGGACATGCACTTCCAAGGCGGCGACCTGGCCCAGCCACGCTAGTACGGCCGGTTCGTTGACCAGCGGGTAAACACTCACACCGCTCCTGTGGGTGATGCTGGCCGTGGGGATCCAGCTTGGGGCGGAATCTTCCAGATCCTTGCGGAAGAACACAGCACCGGGAGCGGCTTCGGTGCCCACGCCATCAACCCAGCGTTTGCGGGTCGCCGGACGCCACATGGCATGAGGGATCAGTGAGCTCGCCACCCGGGCATAATAATCGAGCACTTCGCCCTTGGTGGTTCCGGTACTGGGATACATGACCTTATCCAGGCTGCTCACCTTCAAGGTGCGCCCTTGGACCGATACTGTTTGCCCGTTCTTGCCCATCTGCCGCTCCTTTGCCTACCAAGCCCAATGTGCCTTAGCCAGCGGCCATATTCCAGTATTCCTAGGAAGCTTTGTGTTTTGATCTGGAGTAATCCGCGGAAACTGGCAATACCGCGCAGCCATTGCCATGGCCGCGGGGTATCTGGTTCACTCGACCCATGAGGGCTATCTGGACAGGATCCATTGCATTCGGACTCGTAAACGTCCCGGTCAAGGCTTATGGGGCAACGAGCGACCACGATATCGACCTGCATCAGGTCCACGAGAAAGACGGAGGGCGGATCCGCTATCAACGGCGCTGCGAAATCTGCGGGGAGAAAGTCTCCTACAAGGACATCGACAAGGCCTATGACGATGGCGAGCAAACCGTGGTGCTAACCGATGAAGAGATGGATGCCCTGCCGGCGGAGAAGAGCAGAGAAATCGAAGTGGTCCAATTTGTTCCGGCCGCACAAATTGATCCGCTGACTCTGGAGCGCAGCTACTATCTGGAAGCCGATTCGAAATCCCCGAAGGCCTATGAACTGCTGCGGCGCACCTTGGAAGACACGGAGAAAACCGCGATCGTCAGGTTTGCGCTACGCCAGAAAACACGCTTGGGCGTGCTGCGCGTGCGCGACAAAGTGCTGGTGCTGCAGGCCATGATGTGGGCTGATGAAATCCGGGCCGCCGACTTTGCAGTGCCGGAAACATCGCCTCGGATCAGTGCCCAAGAACTGAAAATGTCTGCCTCGCTGGTTGAGCAGTTCAGCGCCGACTTCACCCCGGAAGATTTCGAGGATGACTATCAGGTGCAGCTGCGCACGCTGATCGAGGCGAAGCTCGCCGAGGGCGAGGCACTGGACACCGATGCAACGTTCGGCCAGCAAGAATCCGGCGAGGATTCCGGGGGAGAGGTCATCGATCTGATGGAAGCACTTAAACGCAGCATCGACTCGAAGTCTTCGAAAAGCAGCCAGGCGAAACCGGCCAAGGAAAAACCGGCCAAGGAAAAAGCAGCCAAGGCCAAGCCGGCGAAAAAATCTCCGGCCAAAAAGTCCACGTCCAAGAAGTCCAAGTCCGCCAAGACGGGCAGTTCCACGGCAAAGAAAACCGAGAAGGCCCCAACGACTCAAAAGAAGAAGAAGGCCTCCTCGGCAACGGACAAACGCAAAGAAGCCTAAGGGGTCATGACCACCTTGATGCATTTGTCGTGTTTCTTCTGGAAGGTCTCGTACATCTGCGGACCCTGTTCCAAGGAGACCTGATGGGTCACCAGATCATCGAGACCCAGCGGATCCTGGGGGTCCTCGGTGAAAGGCATGAGCGTTTCGGTCCACGAGCGCACATTGCACTGGCCTTGGCGCAGCTGGATTTGCTTGTCGAACATTTCCAGCATAGGCATCGGAGTAGCCGCGCCTGAATAGACGCCGCTGAGCGAGACCGTCCCGCCGCGGCGAACCGCCGAGATCGCTGCATGGAGCACCACGGTACGGTCCACCGACATGTTCTCCATGGCTTTCTGCGCAACGACATCCGGCAGCAGCCCGGTGGCTGACTGCAGCAACGCCGCGCCGGGGGAGCCGTGAGCTTCCATGCCGACCGCGTCCAACACGGCATCCGGACCGCGCCCGGTGATTCCGCGCAATTCACCGACGGTGTCCTTGGCAAAGTCCAGCGTCTTGATGCCGTGGCGCGAGGCCATGGCACGGCGTTCGGCTACCGGATCAATGCCGATGACCTCGTACCCCAGATGCGTGCCAATGCGCGCGGCGAGCTGTCCTACCGGCCCCAGGCCGAAGACGGCCAGCGTGCCGCCGTCGGGAACATTGGCGTACTGCACGCCCTGCCATGCGGTAGGCAGAATGTCCGAGAGGAATAGGTAGCGGTGATCGGGCAGCTCGTGGCCGACCTTGATGGCACCGTAATCGGCATGCGGGACGCGCAGGAACTCGGCTTGGCCACCGGGCACCCGGCCGTAGAGCTCGGAGTATCCGAAGAATGCAGCCCCCTTGCCGAACTCGCGTACCTGAGTGGTTTCGCACTGGGACTGCAAGCCGCGCTGGCACATCCAGCAATGCCCGCAGGAAATATTGAAGGGAATGACTACGCGGTCCCCGGCCTTGAGGCCGGTGACCTCGTTGCCTACTTCCTCGACGATTCCCATGGCTTCATGGCCCAGTACATCACCGGAATGCATGTAAGGTCCAAGCAACTCGTAGAGGTGGAGATCCGAACCGCAGATGGCGGTCGAGGTGATGCGCACCAGCGCATCTTTGGGGTCCTGGATCCGTGCATCCGGAACCTCGGTGTAGGAAACGCTGCGTTTGCCCTGCCACGTCAGTGCTTTCATATGTCTGCCTCCTAAAACTTCATGGGAAAGTTATTCGGTTTCGTATTGGTCCTTGGTTGAGGGATCCAGATCAGGATCAGCGCCGATAGCCGGCTCTTGATCAGCAGGTAGGCCCGCTCCGGCGTCCGAGGACTCTTCTTCACCGACTCCTGGCTTGTCCGGGGCGTCGAACCGGTCCTTGATTTCCTCGAATTTTTCTTTTGCCTTATCCATGAACGACATGTTTTGTCCTTATCTTGAGAAGGGGCGTGCGCAAGCGCGCTAGCCGCTGGATATCACCGACACTTCCAGAGCTCGCGCACTGGCACAAGAGTGAACGCGTTGGCATTACCTGTGAATTTCAAAGTCCGGAATTTCGGGGTTTTTTGGCCGGTTTTGGCCTTTGAATCTGCGAACTTGCTGGAAGTCTTTGGCTTGAGCCGGGCCGAATCTCTAGGGTGTTGCTCAGCGCGCCCTAGCGCTCAACCAATTCGGAGGTGCGCCATGGACAAGACCGAGACTGATACACGCACAGTCGGTCTGCTTGCAGATCCCGGCATCGCGCAATCGCTGGCGAACCGGGTGGCCAGCAGGCTGGAAACGGTGCTGAACGAAAAATATGAAGACGGGACTCGATGGGTGATCAAGGTCGATCCGGTGTCGCTGCCCATGAACGAATCTGGCCAGGTGATTGTCAATAAGCACGTGGCCAGGTTGCGCGAGAAGTACGGATGGGAATTCGTGATCTACCTGACCGACGTGCCGCAGTATGAGCGAGGTCAGCCCGTGCGCTCTATTATTAACGAGGCACACGGCGCCGCCACCTTGGTGCTGCCCAGCATGGGGGTGCCGCGGCGGCGTGCGGTAGTCAGATTTTTTGTGCAGGCTTTGCAAGAGCTAGTCGGCGGAGGAAAGCCGCCGACCCGGCCTACCTCGCTGGGCCGGGTCTTAAGTGTTCAAGTGCGTATCGAGGACTCCGCTGACTCGGGGGACCACTATGACAGCATTGAAGGCTTGCGCGGACGGGTGCTGCTCGTTGTTGGCATGATCCTCAGCAACCGGCCGTGGCGCTTAGTGCCACGGCTTTCCTCGGCGTTGGCGGGCGCGGCAGCCACCGGAGCATTCGGTGTGTTCTATACGAGCATCTGGTCCATGGCCGATTACCTCAGCTTCAGGCGACTGGTGCTGATCACGGTGGTGAGCATCTTGGTGCTCACCACCTGGCTGCTGTTCCACAACCGCTTGTGGGAGCGCCCCAAAGGGGCACGGCGGCGGGAGAAACTGCTGCTTTACAATATCGCCACGGTGTTCACGGTCGCGTTGGCGGCCGCGGCCATGTACGCCCTATTGTTCATCGCATTACTGGTCGGTTCGCTCGTGGTCATTGATCAGGCATTCTTATCTTTTGAACTGGATCATGAAGCAACTATGAGCGAATACCTGAACCTCGCGTGGCTGGCGGCTTCTCTAGGCACCTTGGGCGGCGCTATCGGTTCAAGCTTTGATGAGGTCAAGTCGGTGCAGCGCGCTACCTTCAGCCACCGCGAATTCGAGCGGCGGAATATCGAGTTTGGATCCTCCGACGCTGAAGAGCCCTGAGTCTTTACGGGAAAATACCAGCGTCTTGGAGGCGAGCAACAGGAATCTGGCAATCTCCTTAGTGTCCGTGCAGCGAGAAAATCGGGGGCGTAGCCTCGTATCTTGAAAGCGGGACGAAAGAATAACCCAGCAGGGCCCACACAGGCAGGAGGCAATCGCATGCCTAATCAAATCCTTCATCTTTCCTTGACCAAAGATCAGCTCGCCGACTTGGTGAACGCACTGGAAGACTATCGTGATGATTTCCGCACCAAGGCGGCGGACGCTACGCGGGGATTCGGGTTGGACAAGGCTTACTGGGACTCCCGGGTGGCGGAGGTCCAGCTGGTTCTGGAGCTGGTGTCAGTTTCTGGCAGGCTCAATAGGCATTAGCCGCCGCAGACGACGGCTAATGCCTATTAAGCAGAGGCAGATGCCGCTTAGCTTTCTCCCGAAATTTTGGCCTGTTCAGGCTGAGGGAAAGAATGCGCCTCGTAGTCAAAGACCGGAATAGTGTGGGCCACCGCGCTGTACTTCCAGTACTTCACGCGGAACATCGACATTCCGGCACGCTCTGCCTGCTCGAACAGGTTGTTGATCGCGTGATCTTGTCGGCACGGTTCGACCACCATCAGGGCTGGCGACGGCTCGGAAATATGCAGAAATCTCAAGTCATCGGTGCTCGGCTCAGTCATAGCCACGAGCACAGGCCCCTGATGCACTGAAACCAGCCCCATGACATCATCCAGCTTTTCTGACGGCTGCGTCATGATCACAGGCATTCCCGGCTTCCAGCCGAATGCCGCGAGATGTTCTCTTCCTTTTCTTGATCCCAGCAACTGTGCGACACGATGCGCGGTCTGGGACCTGACTAGCCGGCCTGGCATGTGAACTACCCTCCACTTCTAGACGATACTTCCAAAAATACTTGAGCAGTGCTGCGCACGCTCCGGTTCACCGAGGCAGGACATGTGCCTGCAAAGGGAATCAACAGGAGCATGGCAAGAAATTATCACTTGCGACGCAAAATTTCTGACTCAGTTCCCGAATTCTCAGGTAATTCTCAGGTTGTATCGCAACTAGTCAGCAGTGCGTTCAGTCCCAGAATAGTTTCGAGCTCGAATGATCCTGGGTATTCACTGGCCGAAGTGCTCGCGAGCCAAATCCAGCACCGCTTTGTCGCCGCCTGATAACCACGCCGAACGCTGGCGCTGGGTCCCGGTGCCGTTTTCCTGCCACTTGGCCACCGCGGCCTGCACCCGGCTTTCATCCCCATTGGCCCGCAGGGCGCCGGAGGCATAGCCCAGCAGCGTTCCTACGTGATCCATGGCTGGGACATTTTCACCCGTACTAGCCTCAAGCAGCTTGCCCCGCAGCCCAGATCTGGCTGCCTGCCAGAGGGCAAGCTGGAGCGCCTCGGAAGAAGCTGTCGGCGGCACCGGCGGGTGATCGAGCACAGTATCCACCACCGCGCGGACTAGAACCGCCAGCGCCACAGCTTCACCGCTGGTCATCTGCACATCGCTGGCCCGGATTTCAATCGTGGGGAACTTCTCCGAGAGCCGTGCGCTCCAGCCGATATGCCCCGCGTCCAGCAGCGATTCCGAGCCAAGCAGCAGTTGTTGATGGCTTCGATAACTCGCGGCATCAGGAAAATGAGGCGGAATCCCATTGATGGACCAGCGCCGATACTGGATGGTGCGCCACGAGGCGAAGCCGGTATCCTGCCCGCGCCAGAACGGGGAATTGCTGCTCATCGCGATCAGTGCCGGCAGCCAGGGCCGAAGCCCATTGAGCGCGCGCACCCCGGATTGGAGATCCGGGATGCCGATATGGATATGCATTCCGCTGAGGTAGTGCTCGGCGGCCAGTCCCGGAACCAGTTGCTGGACCAAATCGTAGCGCCGGGCGTCCGTGATCCGTGCCGGCCGGGCAGGCAAGGCCGGTGGCGTACCCAGCGCCGCGGGAAAGACCCCGATCTGCTGGCACCGTGCCTGCAGCAGCTGCCTGGTGGCACGCAATTGCTCCACAGCCAGCTCGGCATCCTGGAAGACTGCCGTCGCGATCTCGATTTGCGCCGCCAGGAACTCGGTCTGCACATTGCCCGGATGCACCTGCGCATTAAGTTCGAGCAGCTGTGTGGATTCTTCCGGGTTCAGTGGGGCCAAGCTGTAGGTGTGCGCGTCAAAGAGGAAAAATTCCTCCTCGATGCCAAAAGTTCTGGACACTATGCGCCTTCGTTCCGGGGGACGGGCAATTGAGGTGCCGGCGTCGCTGCAGCGCGCAACTTAGCTGTTCTTCTCGAAGCCATTGAGCTTGTGCGAACCATCGCAGTACGGCTTGACCGCCGAGGCTCCGCACCGGCACAGGGCAACGGTGCCGCGGGTGCGCGGGACCGGTTGGCCCGCGGCATCAAGAATCTCAAAATCTCCGCGCACCAGCAACGGTCCGCGCGGGCAGACCACAATGCTTGCCTCCGGCTCGGACGCGCTCATCTGGACAGCTCCCCGGCGCGCAGCGAGCTGCGCCCTTGGTCCCAAGCATCCATTTGCCAGCGGCCGAGCAGCTCGTCCATGAAGCACACCGCGCGGGCTCCGAAGAACACGGCTGGGCCAAGCTGCGGATCGGCTTCAATCAGCCCGCCGGCCAGATCGCGGCCGGCGATCTGTTCATGGACCGCGTCGGCCTCCACATGCTCGTCGAAATATTCGGTCACCTCGGTGCCGAACCCCAGACGGCGCAGCCCCCGCGCATAGCGCGAACTGGGAATCGATGAAGTCATTTCGTAAATGGCCAGGTGTCCTGCAATGGCGCCGCGCAGCCGGCGGTGCAAACCGAAGAGCGACATCATGTTAACCGAAGCCAAGGTGATCGCCGGAATGGCGTTGATGTATGCGCCGAAGCCGGTGTCAAGGCCGAGCCCCGCCATGGTCTGGGCGAAGAGTTCGCTATGCATTTTGCCCGGCCGCCCACTGCCGTACTCGTCGAATTGGATCTCCACCAGAGCGGACTTGCCCCGGCCAGTGAGCCGGGGGATGGCCCAGGTATGCGGGTCCGCTTCTTTCAACTGGTAAATGGACTTCTGGATGAGGAACTGCTGCACCTGCTCGATGCTGGCGTGACGCGAGACGAAGTCGGCGACTGAGGGTCCTTCCGAGGAATTTGCCAGCTCGAAGAGCTCCATCGCGACGTCCTCGGCCGTGCCGGGAACTTTCGGGATACTGCCGACGGCTTCGCGCAGCCGGGATTCAAAGGCGGCTTCCAGCCGGGCACGGAACGCGAGTAATCCCGGATGCCACTCCCACCGGTCGCTGACCTCATCGAAGCCTGCATAGTGCAATTCGTACAGGGCAAAAAGACACAGCTGCAGGTCTTCGTCATAGAGGATATCGGTATCTGGCAATGCCAGCGTGGCTGCCTCATTGAGTCCCTGCAAATCAGGTGAGAGATCGTCCTGTCCGAGGATTTCGAACAGCAGGGCGCTAGCCGGTCCGCGGTGCGCTGGAAGTTTCATGGGTCCATTCCTCACGTGCTACAGGGATTGTTGGAACACAGCCTAGAACAATGTGCCATCACCGTTTGATTCCTCCCACCGGCTCCCGGAATTCTCTCAGCTTCGCCTCAGGTCTTTGAGTGCCTGGTGCGCCGCATGCCAGCCGGCCATGCCATGCACCCCGCCTCCGGGCGGGGTGGAGGAAGAACACAGATACAGCCCTGGCACACCCAAGCGATAAGGCGATAGCGACGCGGTAGGACGCACGAACTGCTGCAGGCCGCTCAGCGATCCACCGCCGATATCCCCGCCCACCAGATTCGGGTTCCATGCTTCAAGCTGTGCCGGACTGGTTTCTGCCCGGCGCAGGATCCGGTCCTTGAATCTCGGTGCGAAGCGTTGAATCTGCGCGTCGATCAGTTCTCCCGCCTTGCCGGTATACCCTTGCGGCACGTGCGCGTAAGACCAGATCACCTGCTGCCCGGCGGGGGCTCGGGTTTCATCGGCAGAGGAGGGCTGAACCACCATCACGAAGGGGCGCTGCGGCATGCGTCCGGCCGCTACTTCGCGTTCAGCATCCGCTAGTTCGCCAGCTTCACCGACCACGTGAACCGTCCCCGCATTGGCCGTGCGCGGGTCATTCCACGGCACCGGGCCATCGAGCAGGTAGTCAACCTTGTACACCGCCGTGCCATAGCGCCAGCGTTCGAGCTGCTTGCGGTAGTGCGCAGGCAATCGGGATCCGGCAATATCCAGTAATTGGCGCGGGGTGACGTCCAAGAGAGTCAGCTCTGCCGGTGGCAGCTGGGCAATATCGGTGATGTGCGTGCCGGTACGGATGCGCACGTCCAGTGCCTGGAGGACCTTGAGCAGGGCTTCGATAATGCTGCCGGTCCCGCCGCGGGCCACCGGCCAGCCCCACGACTGGCCCAATGCGCCGAAAAGCGCTCCGAAGCCGGAGGTAAAGGGATGCTCGAGTGGCAGCATGGAGTGCGCACTGGAGCCGGCAAACAGCGCCTTGGCCTCGCGTGTACGAAATGCTGCGGCACCAAGCAGCCTGGCTGGTGGCAGCGAGCGCAATCCGAAGCGCGCCATGAGCACCGGGTGCGGTGGAATGCCCAGCAGCGGACTGGTCGCATTTTCAAGGGTGTCGTGCGGGCGGGCGATCAGCGGTGCATGAAGTGCCTGCCACGCGCGCGAGTCCTTTGGGAATTGCTTGACGGTCTCGGACAGGTCCTGATGCAGAAGCACCGAATCGGCGCCATCAAGCGGGTGGGCCAGCGGGTAGTCGTGGAATTTCCATTCCAGACCCTGCCCGGTCAGGTTGAAGTGCCTGAAGGCAGGGGATCCGAAGGCGAAAGGGTGGGCGGCGGCACCCAGATCCACCACGATGCAATCACCTAAGGTATTGCCTGAGGCGGCAGCACCGCCGGGTTTGGCGTTGCGCTCAAAGACTTGCACCTCAAAGCCTTGTTCGGCAAGCACCGCCGCGGCGATCAGTCCGTTGGGTCCCGCGCCGACGACATTAGCCCTGCGCGTCATTTGCCTCCTCCAGCGCTGCCCTCCGTGGGTTCGGGGGCGAAGCGGTCCTCCCAGGTTTCATCGCTGAGCAAAACCAATTGGCTGATCTGGGACACTGCACGTTGCTCCAAGTCTTCCAGCAGCGCCCGGTCCAGCCGGGGTTCTTCGCCAACCATCAATTGCAGCGTCTGCCACATGCGCAATTTGGCATTAAGCAGCCCGGTGAGCACGTCCAGCTGAACCTGCGCTGCCGAGATCTTGCGCTGCCTGAAGGGGTTGAACGGGTTGACCATTCCGGCAAGTTTCGCCACCGGAGCGGCGACTTGCGCCAGGGGTCCGCGGCTGAAACCTAAGCGGTCCATGAGCGATTCAAGATCCTGCTGGTCTTTTTCGACTTGCTTCCACAAGGAGTTGAAGCGCTCCTCATGCGCGGTTCCGGCCCAGGTATCTTTCGCGGCTTCAAAATGATTGAGCCCGGATTCGGAGCCCAGCAGATGCTGGCTTAGGTACCTGTGCAGTTTTTCCTGGTCGATTAGGTGGTGCGCCATCACGGTGTTCCTTCGCTCAGTGGGTTCAGCTTGCAGTTGGGTGACAGGTCGTACGCTTTGAGCCAGGTCCTGCCGGTGGCTAGGACCTGGGGAACGGCTGGGATTTGAGCAACGCGGCGAGGTGCGCACTATTGCGCGTTGAAATATCGGTGGCGTTGGCGGTGACCTCGGGAGTCTGCTCGAGATCCTGGAAATCGGTGGTGTGCATCGCCTCGCCAACCCAATAGGTGGAGCCCTGCGCAGCGATGCTGAAGCCGACGTCGCTTAGTCCTTGGGACAAGTCCGCAATCACGTGGTGAGCCCCATCCTCATTGCCCACCACCGCCACCATTGCGACCTTGTCGAACAGTATCGGGCGTCCCTGGCTGTCCGTTTCGGAGAGTTCTGCATCGAGGCGTTCCAGCACCTTTTGGGCGACACTCGAAGGGTGGCCAACCCAGATCGGGGTGGCCAGCACCAGAATGTCCGCCGCCAAGATCTTTTCCCGGATTCCGGGCCATTCATCTCCCTCGCCCATGTCTTTGAGTACGCCGGGCATGACGTTGTAGTCCACAACCCGCAGAATCTCGGGTTGGACGCCGTGTTCCGAGAGCTTCTGTCCTACCTGCTGTGCCAGCAGGTCGCTGCTGGATTTTTTAGGAGAAGGTGACAGGGTGCAGACGAGGATCAATGCGTTAAGGCTGTTCGAATTCATGAGAATCAATTCCTAAGGTCGGTGGATTCTTGAGTGAAGGTTAGCCGCTGCGTTCATCGGCCATCGGTCGGGGCAGCTCGATGATCGATTGCCGCGGTGATCCGGTCGATTTCTTCCCGGGCGTCAGTGAACTGCTCAACCTTTTGCCACAGTTGCGGATGCGCCCGGTGCACCTCGGCGAGGCTGGTGCCGTCGGTTGCCAGTTTGGACAGGTCGAAGCTGACGTTGGTGCGCGCGCCGGTGACTGCGGCGCGCAGAGCCCCCAGCCCCACGGCCACGTCGGCGATCAGTGATGGATTGCCGTGTTCGGCAAGCCATGCCAGATCCGCGATGGCCGTGATAGCCAATTCACCTAGCGCGGCCGAAGCCTCAGCGGCCTGAACCGAGGCGGCTTCAACGGCCTGCTGCCTGCTGGGACCGGGCTCCATGCCAAACGCTGCCCCGAATGTGTTGGTAGCTGCCGCATCCTGGTCACCGAGTTCCAAGGCCTTGCTTTTGAGCTGTTGCGCCCGGGAATCGATCGAAGACAGCGCGTCTTGCTGGTTCTGATCGTCCGCGGTGGTGTATCCGCACACCATGGAGGTCAGCGAGGCCGCGATGGCCAGCATGATTCCGGAGGCCGCCCCGCCACCCGGAGCCCCGTCGGATATCGCCAGCGCATTGATCCAGCTGGCAATGGTGGAGTTCGCTGTCGAGGCGGTTTCGGTATTATCCATGGCTCGGGATCACCGGCGGATTATTCGCCATGTCCTTGGTCCTGGCTCATCGAACCTTCACCGGGCGGAGTTTCTCCGGGCGGAACGCCTCCACCGGGTTCCAACCCGGTGATCTTCTGCTCCACCGGATCAGGGTTGGAGCTTGCCGCAGCGTCTTCGTCTTCGGTGTTGGATTCAGGATTCGGGGACTTGTGAAGGTCACGGGTGGTCATTGAATTCATCCTTGCAGCTAATGGATCTGGACATTGTGGCTGGTGCTTGGGACGCAGCAGCTCCTACGGGGTGGATTTGCCGCCGTTGACGTTCAGGGTTTCGCCGACCACGTAGCTCGATTCGGCCGAGGCCAGGAATACGTAGGCGGGAGCCAACTCGACCGGCTGTCCGGCACGTCCCAGAGGGACGTTGTGGCCGAACTTGGGCAGTTTGTCTTTCGGCTGGCCATCTGAAACCTGCAGGGGTGTCCAGATCGGTCCGGGTGCTACGCCATTGACCCGGATGCCGCGCGGAGCCAACTGGACTGCGAGTCCTTTGGTGAATGCGTTAATTGCAGCCTTGGTCGAGGCATAGTCCAGCAATGTCGGCGAAGGATCGTAGGCCTGCACGGAGGTCGTGTTGATGATGCTTGCGCCGTCGGGTAAATGCTTGAGCGCCGCGCGCGTGATGGTGTACATCGCCAGGATATTGATCTGGAACGTTTCCATAACCTGCTTATCGCTGAGATCTTCCAGCTTTTCAATCGCAATTTGCTTGCCTGCGTTGTTGACCAAAATATCCAGTCCACCAAGTTTTTCGGCAACCATATCGGCCAGTGAATTGCGGTAATCTTCATCGAGCAGATCGCCGGGCAATCCAATGCCCACACGTCCTTCGGCTTCGATCAAGGAAATGATCTTCGCGGCATCTTCCGCCTCGGCTGGAAGGTAGGCGATGGCAACGTCGGCTCCCTCACGGGCAAAGGCGATGGCCACTGCGGCGCCGATACCCGAATCACCACCGGTGATCAAAGCCTTGCGGCCCTTGAGCCGGCCGGTGCCGACGTAGGAGGTTTCACCATGGTCTGCGGTCGGTTCAAGTTTTGCGTCTAGCCCGGGTTCAGGCTGATCCTGCTTGGGCGGTGAAATCTTCGGGTGGCGGGTTACCGGGTTATCCAGCGAAAGCTGTGCCTCGTTACCTTGGGAAGCGGATTCGGGCGTAGTCATCAGAGATCCTCCTACTCGTGCGCGGAACTGCTCGAATCTCTCACGCTAGGACACATGAGAGCAGGTCTCAAGGCATTGGCAAGACTCACGGAGAACGTTCGGGAAACGGGTTTGATCCGTGTCCGCGGTACGGCGCACTTGCATGATTAAGAGGGCATAAACCCCAGGTTTTCAGGGGGATGGCTAACCTGGCGAATCCAAATGTTCTCGCACTACCTTTTTCAGCTGCTGATCGTTGAGCAAACGGAAGTGGCCCATGGTGGGCAGCCTGACATTGCTTACGCTCCAATGCCACCTCGTGCAGACCGCCATCTGCCATATCTTTCGAGACGTTATTGGACCGGGTGCTAGGTCGCCCCGGTTGTTGGGCAAGGCTGAGACCCGAAGCATCCGATGTCCTGACTGCTTCACCTAGCCTGCGATGAGAATCATGAACCACCAGCTTTCCCGGATGCCGTAACGCAGAACAACATGCCCGGCATGCGCATCGGTAGTCGCGCGCAATTGCTTAGCCAACTTCCACGGGAGCAGAGCGCGCAATTGCCTAGTATTGGCATAGTCGCAGTTCACCAGTCATACAAATGCTTGCTCTGCGCACATCAAGGCACATATCAACACGATCTGATTTTGGGTTGACTGGCGCTGCTTCTCATCTTACATTTTGTATCCGATCGGTGTCATAATGTTTATATGAAGATCATTGATTCAGCGCAAGCTCTTGGCCAGGCTATTCGCGGCGCGCGTATCGCGCTCGGACTAACTCAGCAAGCTCTGGCCGAATCTAACGGACTGTCGCGGAAGTTCATCGGAGAGCTCGAATCGGGTAAGGGTTCGATTGAGCTTGGTTCGGCGCTCAAGGTCGCGAAATCGTTGGGAATAATCTGGGGAGCTCCCGATCCAACCCCGCAGATGGTTTTAGACAAAGCTGCCCGCGACATTGCCGAGGAGCTGTCCGCCGGTGATCGAGAATTCGCCTTGAGACTGGCTATGGACGCACTCAAATACCTGAAAACGATGAAGCCAGAGCGTCTGAAGAAACCTCGGCCCACTGGCAGCGAGCAATTCGACGCTCTGCTCGCTGCAGGTGCACGGCTCGTGATAGAAGGAAGCTCACCACATATGCCGCGCTGGGGCAAAAAGCTATCCGCTGCCTGGTTCCCTGGCAGTGACACCCGGAACATGGGGGAGGCGTTCCGTCGCCTGACCATAAAACGTACGCCCAAGATGTTTGCTGATTTCAACATTTACATTAAAGACAATTCCTTGGAAATCACATGAGCCGGGAGCTGACATTAGACGAGATTAAAAGCCTCTTGAGGGAGCTCAGTTCCAGGCTCGAGAGCGCTGGACACAATGCAACCTTTCGACTTGTCGGGGGAGCCGCCATGGCTCTGTCTGGTAGGGATCGGCGCGTAACGCAGGATATCGATGCATCCTATTCATCGGCTGCTGATGTGGAACGGGTTGTCCACCAGATCGCTGGTGAGCGAGACTTGGACCGAGACTGGTTGAACTCTTCCGCCCAAGCATTCATCCCGCTCGGAGCCAGCTGGGTTAAGGTCAGCCTCGGTGAAGGACACAATGCATATATTGCCTCTCCGGAAACCCTGCTGGCGATGAAGCTCAATTCGGCGCGAGAGCGCGACATAGAGGACCTCAGCTTCTTAGTTGCCAAGATGGGCATTGAGGATCCTGTTGAGGCTGCAAAGATCGCCGATGATCTGTATGGTGACGACGATATTGCCTATTCACCGCTCAGCCGTGAAGACGCCCAGATCGTGGCTTCAGAAGCTATAGGGCGGGCGCGACAAAAACGACTCTAGACAGGATCTGTCAGGACGCAGCCTCCAAGAACCGGCCCCGTCCTTGTGCTTGGTATTTGACTTCACGAGGCCTTCCTTATATTCATTGGTGGTGAAGGGGCTATAGCAATAAGCCAGTTCTATTTGATCTAGGCCTGTGCGCTCAAGCCACGGGGAACTCTGCGAGAAACACTTCGGGATTCAGGAATTCCACGCCGTGGCGCGCTTCGCGATCTGCCAGCACCTACGCAACAGCAAGATCGTAGTCCACTGCGACATTCTTCTTCATTAGGAGTCAGCTATTCCCAAACAACCCGGAGCTGCGACATAAAAGATTGAGGTAGCTCTACGCGGGGCCCGTCGAACTGAGATGCTCGCACACTGCCTGCTTGAGCCGCTGATCATTGAGCAAACGGAAGTGGCCCATGGTTTCGAGTTTGATATTAGTGGCGCCTGCGAGCTCGCTACCGCCGGGAATATGCGGATCGAAGCGGCTGAAGATGGAAATGATCCGCGCATTCACGCTCAAGTTAGCCGCCAGTTTCAGTACCCCGGTGTCATTGGGGGATAGTGCCCGCAAGCTGCGAATCGGCGCGTACCGGGCATAACTTGATCCAGAAAATGGGGTGCTAATCGCGATCATCCGGTTGACCCGGTACCCCTGGGTGGAGGCCGCCATCAAGTGTTTGCCAATGAGACCGCCTTTGCTGTGCGCCACGAGCACCACCTCCTGCAGGTCCGCCTTCGCCAGATACTGAGCGACGACTTCGGACATCGCCGGTACCGTACCTCGGTTGTAGCCCAGGGCCGGAACCACATGCACTCGATGTCCTGCCTGATGCAAATCCCGGGCCAGCGGAAGCATGAACTGCCAGCTTTCCCAGATACCCGGAACAAGAACAATCTGCTCAACCTGCGCATCGCTACTCGTGGGCAACTGCTTTGCAAGCTTCGAAGGCAGCAGCGCACGCAACTGCCAAGCGCCGGCATATAAGTAGTCAAGCAGCCACGCGAAAGCCTGCTCGCAGCGCTGCAGCATGCTTTTCACCTTCTACTCCTACCGTGGTTGTCGGGGCGGAATCACTGTGAGCTGGCAACCGATGCCGATTGAGTCTCAGACCAAACAAGCCTTGCGAGCACATCTGGCAATTTTATTGTGGCACGCACAACGCCGGGGGCTGAGAGGCATGCCGGTATTCCCAGTTTGCTTTGGAAACGAGAACCAAAGCACAGTGATCTTCGAAGAAAATCCAGGTGTTGGTGTGGGAGCGGTTAGTCGCTGGCCCGATTGTTGATATTCTTATAAGTCGAGTCCTGTGCGGTTTTTTGATACGCACCATACGACCTATCGAAAGAAGTGCCCGGCACGTGTTTAATTCACTTTCCGATCGCCTGACAGCTACCTTCAAGAACCTGCGTGGCAAGGGTCGCCTCACCGAGGCAGACATTGACGGTACAGCCCGCGAAATTCGTCGCGCCCTGCTGGATGCCGACGTCGCAGTACCGGTGGTTCGCGCCTTCGTAGCCCAGGTGAAAGAACGCGCACTGGGCCTTGAAGTATCCGAGTCGCTGAACCCGGGCCAGCAGGTAGTCAAGATCGTCAACGAGGAACTCGTTGGCATCCTCGGTGGGGAAACCCGCCGACTAAACCTGGCAAAGAACCCTCCGACGGTAATCATGCTCGCCGGCCTGCAGGGTGCTGGTAAGACCACTCTTGCCGGTAAGCTCGCAAAGCACCTGAAGGCCGAGGGTCACACCCCTTTGCTGGTGGCCTGTGACCTGCAGCGCCCCAACGCGGTCAAGCAACTGCAGATCAACGGTGAGCGCGCTGGCGTTCCCGTCTACGCACCGCACCCGGGCGTCTCCTCGGAATTTGATACCGCTACCGGCGACCCGGTCTCCGTAGCCCGTGACGGCATTGCCGAAGCCAAGGCCAAGCTCCACGACATTGTCATCGTGGATACCGCCGGCCGACTCGGCGTGGACACCGAGATGATGAATCAGGCCGCGAACATCCGCGCCGCCATCAACCCGGATGAAGTCCTCTTTGTCATTGATGCAATGATCGGCCAGGATGCGGTTAATACCGCACTGGCCTTCCAAGAGGGCGTCAACTTCACCGGTGTCGTACTGTCCAAGCTCGATGGCGATGCCCGCGGCGGCGCCGCCCTGTCGGTAGCCTCGATAACCGGCAAGCCGGTCATGTTCGCCTCCACCGGTGAGAACCTGGACGACTTCGAGATCTTCCACCCGGACCGCATGGCTTCACGCATCCTGGACATGGGCGACGTGATGACGCTCATCGAACAGGCTGAGAAGAACTGGGACAAGGGCGAAGCCGAGCGGATGGCGAAGAAGTTCGCCGACCAGGAAGACTTCACCCTGGACGACTTCCTCGCCCAGATGGCCCAGATCAAGAAAATGGGCTCGATGAAGAAGCTGCTGGGCATGATGCCCGGCTCGCAGATCTCCCGTCAGCAGCTCGAACAGTTCGACGAGCGCCAGATTGACCGGGTTGAGGCCATCGTCCGCTCGATGACCCAGCATGAGCGTGTGGCTCCGAAGATCATCAACGGTTCGCGCCGTGCGCGTATCGCCAAGGGTTCCGGCGTTGCGGTCTCCGAGGTCAACCAGATGCTCGAACGCTTCACCGAAGCGCAGAAGATGATGAAGAAGATGGCCGCCGGCGGCGGCATGCCAGGTATGCCGGGCTCCGGCAAGGGTGCCGCGCGTAAGGCTAAAGCCAAGGGCAAGGGCAAAAAACCGCAGCAGAAGTTCGGCAACCCAGCCAAGGCCGCACAGGCCGAGCTTGAGGCGAAGAACAAGAAGGCTTCGGCACCTGCTGGAGCAGCTTTCGGCCAGGGCGCGCAGGAGGACTTTGATCCTTCGAGCTTGAACCTGCCAGCAGGTTTTGAGAAGTACCTGGGCAAGTAAAAGTTCTTCAAGTACTTCCAAGCTGCGCCTCGCGGACCTTTCCGGTTTGCGGGGCGCAGTTTTCGTTGCGCCACGCCATCTATTTGCGACCAGTGGTTCAGCCTCCGGTCTAAGCGCCGTAGGATGGGGCCAAGGGGTACTTTCCCCATATTTTGGAAGTGCACGGCATTTCCAGCTAGGCGGCACATCATGTCGGACAAGTCACCACGCAAGGGCGAAGCGAAGAAGCCCGCAAAATCCATCAAGGAAAAACGCGCCGAGAAGCGCCTGAAGAGCGCCGATACGATCAGCGATCCAGTGCGTAAAAGCGCCAAATAAGAATTAGTGCCCAATCATTGAGCAGCGAATTCGCAGCTTAACCAAAGCACCCAGCCCAGCCTCTGCCTGACGGTGTACACCGTCAGCCGGAGGCTTTGCTGTTCTCTGCGAAATCCACGCGAACTCACCGACGGCTCAGTACCCGGATCACCCGAACGCCATGCCCAAGACCGTTCGAATTTCGCGTAAGCGCCTGCCGAAACTGGTGGGAAATCGACTGATCAAAGCATAAAGCGGGCCCCAGATCGTGGGCGAAAATGTGGACAGCTTCATCAACCTTGAATTCAACTTCTCAGATGCGAAACCCGAAGCGGCCACAGAGGTCCACGCGCTCCTCGCCGAAAGGGCGACGGTCAATGATGCCCGGGAGCCGTTCCTGTTCTTGATGGACGCCGAGGAAGCACCGGTCCAGGGCGCGCGATTGACCTAGCTCGCGCACAACCTGCACCATTTGACGCGACGGTGAAGGAATTCGGAATCATGTTGGTTTCATTGGCCGAGCCCTTGTGCCGTAGCGGTCGTTATCCCGCGGGAATGATGAGGGTTTTCCCCATAATTTTCCCGGACACCTACAACATCCATTGCGCTGGCGGACGAAAGCTAGAGAAAAATCTCCGATTATCCTAGGCTAGGGCTAAGGGGTACCCTCCCCACTTTTTGGAAGTGCAATGCATTTCCGGCAAGGACGGCACATTATGTCGAACAAGTCACCACGCAAAAGCGACGCGAAGAAACCTGGCAAGTCCATCAAGGAAAAGCGTGCAGAGAAGAAGCTCAAGCATGCAGAGACCGTGACTGATCCGGTTCGTAAGTCAGCTAAGTAAAAACTAAATACATGAGTCAACACCGTTTCAGGTCGTTGACTTCGATCGAGCCCCTGTCCGCAGCGTTAGACGCCGGACGGGGGCTCGATCGCGTTTACGGGGCGAGCACTTAATGCTGCACCGCGCAGTTCAGGCTTATTGCGCAGGTATGGCTACTTAATCGAAGTGCTCTCCTCCTTTTGGTCTATAAAGCTCGGGTCATGACCGCCGGTTAGTCAGCACGGAGATCGATTCCCTACGCGCCTGAAAATCATAGGATGAAAGCAGCAGATCAATTCCCAGCGAAAGTGGATAATGAACACCGAATCGTTTGACCTCCTCTCCCTCGGATTTGAGTTCGAATCCCGCGACAATGACGCTGCACGAAAGGTCTTCGAAGCCCTAGATTCCCTTGGATTGATTGGTTATCTGGGGGCGCCGCAGCTAAGTGACCAACTGACCTATGTGCCGGTAGATTTAGCCACCGACAGCCAAGGTTCCTTGCTCGTGGCAACCGCGGCCGGCGGGTTAGCCAAGCATGGGCTGTCTATAGAGGACATAGCAGAAGAGTTGCTGGAAGCCGTGGGTGCTCAGGCACTGAGTCTTGACGGCACCGTAGTGGCCGGTACCGAGGTGGAAGTTACCGGTGACGATGATGCAGCAGAGGCAATCTCGGGGAATCAAGTTGTGGCCGGAACCCATCTGCTGGCCAGCGAGTTGGTGCTGTCTTCGCTGGGGCACCCAGGAGTATGGAAGATTCGCCAAGAGGCGGAAAAGATCCTGGCCGTCCGCGAAGGAGAGCCAGTTGAAATCAGACTGGGGCAGAAGCTCCTTCGTGCCATCGAACTGAAGAGCTCCGGAGGCTACATCCGGATCAGTGTCCATGCCAGCGCAAAAACTTTCCAATTCCAGGACAGCAATGTCGTTGAATATTGGATGCCTACCGAGGACCGTGCGGTACCCATGGCCGCCACAGGCAGCGAGGTTGCCCGGCTCCAAGGCAGACTCGGGGCTCAACTGTATGCCGCGGATTCCGAAGAGCTTTTGGAACTTGAAAGATTCTGGCCCGAAGCGGCCGCTGGTATCGTGCGATTAGCTAAGCTACGCAGTCTGGACGGATTAAGGCTATTCCTGAAGGGGCTGGGGTTGCCGGAAGAAATGGTTGACTACATGCGCGGCGAACCGCTGGCGGAAGGATTCACCGAATTGCCGCACAGTCTGCCAGCAGGCCTAGACCTCGCGTTCGAAGAAGAAATGGCCAAAGCCAAGGGAGTGATGAAGCTGGTGTACCGCACCGGCTGGAGTCCTGCAGCGCTAATTTCTTCATCACTAGTGGCCATCGGGGCGGGAGCCCTATTAAATCGCTGGATGAAAAACTCGGGTACACCGGGTACCGGATGGCGCCGGACCATCATGTACTTCTGGTATTCAGATGCAGGCTTTTATCTGGCGCGCGGGGTGCGTCAGGCACTTGATGCGAAGCTGAATAAACGTTGAGCTGGTCAAGAAAAATGGTTCCACCGGTGCAGTGCAAAGGCGGGGCTCTGGTGGAACCATTTCTTACTGCGCGAGGTGGTGTTATCCCTTTTTCGCACGTAATGAGGGAAAGTCCGTGTCCCTGAACTCGGTACCCGAAACTTGGCCTGAACTATGAAGCTCTTCCTCTGCCTTGCGTAGTTCTACACGGCGGATCTTTCCGGAGATCGTCTTAGGAAGGTCTGCGAATTCGATTCTGCGTATGCGTTTATACGCTGCCAGATGCTCTCGGCAATAATTCAAGATGCTTTCGGCTAGCTCGGCGGATGGCTCGTAACCGTTAGCCGGGACTATGTAAGCCTTGGGAACGCTGAGGCGTAACTCATCCGGAGCTGGAACTACCGCGGCTTCACCGACCCCTGGATGCTCAATGAGCACGGATTCTAGCTCGAAGGGGCTGAGCTTGTAGTCGCTGGACTTGAATACATCATCGGCGCGGCCCACATAGGTCAGGACACCATGCTCATCACGTTCGGCGATATCGCCGGTGTGGTAAACATTGTCACGGAAAACCTCCGCGGTCTTTTCTTCGTTTTCAAAATAGCCCTTCATCAAACCCAGCGGACGCGGGGTGGTCACCAGACAGATTTCGCCAAGCTCACCTTCCTGACCGGTGGCTGGGTCTCGCAGAATGATGTCGTAACCGGGCATGGGGCGTCCCATGGCGCCAATGGTGATGCGTTCACCCGGAGGAGTGGCAATCTGCACCGTAGTCTCGGTCTGGCCAAAACCATCTCGAATGACTTGACCCCACGCGCGCTGTACTTGGTCAATGACTTCGGCATTCAGCGGTTCTCCAGCTGACACAAGCTTGGCTGGGGGAGTCTCCAGCAGGGCGAGATCTGCCTGAATGAGCAACCGCCAGACGGTCGGCGGTGCACAGAAGCTGGTCACGTGCTCTTTGGCCATCTGGCCCATCAGAGCAGCGGCATCAAATCGTTCATAGTTGTAAATGAACACCGTGGCTTCGGCGATCCACGGGGTGAAGATGTTGGACCATGCGTGCTTGGCCCAGCCAGGAGAGGCAACGTTGAGGTGAACATCGCCTGGTTCTAATCCAATCCAGAACATGGTGCTCAGGTGGCCTACCGGGTAGGAAGTGTGCGTATGTTCTACGAGCTTCGCCTTGGAAGTGGTCCCCGAAGTAAAGTAACGCAGAAGGGTTTCATCAGCACGAGTAGGATCGCTGAGTGTGAAATCACTGGGTGCGGTGAAGGAATCGGCATAGTTCAAATTCTCGCCGCTAGCAGTTCCGCCAATTTGTATGAGCTTATAGTGCCCTGGGACCGTCTCAAACTTCGGAATCTCAGCTTCGTTGGTAATCATCCACGAAACATGGCCGCGGTCAATTCGGTCTTCCAGATCAGTTGAGGTTAGCTGCGTGGTGCAGGGTACGAGAATAGCTCCGAGCTTGATGCCGGCGAGCATGGTTTCCCATAGCTCCACCTGGTTGCCGAGCATCACCGCGATGGAATCGGAGCGTTTGACACCTTGGTCACTGAGCCAGCGCGCCAGTTGCGTTGAGCGCTGCGAAAGTTCTTGCCATGTCCGCCGGGTGGAGGTGCCATCAAGTTCGGTAATGATCAGTGCAGCCGTGTCCGCGCGCTGAGGGTCACTGGCTACCTGATCAAACCAGTCGTACCCGAAGTTGAAATGCGTGAACTGCGGCCACGAGAACTCTTCGCGGGCCTTCGAATAGTCTTGGCGCAATTCCAATAGCTGATCACGGACGGAGCGAAATTCTTCGGTGACGTTCATCTAAAACCTTTCAGTACCGATGACTCTAAAGTGGCCTGCATCACTGGCAAATATACTTTGATGTCCTACCTTTTGGAAGGAAGCAGGGGTGTGGCGGAGATTTATCATCATGCGGACCTTGTGGCGCGTCCGGAGTGGTTCCTGTTTCTGCCGACTATCTGTCAAGCCATCTCCGTTATTTGTGAGCGCGAAGTGTTTGGTGAATAGTTAATTTTTTTTGCAAAACAACAGATATAGCTATCGCGATAAATAATCACCGGATGGTGAATTGCGCGGCAGTTATGCCGTCCGCGGTGCCGGCAAGCTCCTGAGGTTTGAGTGAAACGTATTTTGTACTAGTCAGAAGCTGTATATGCATAATTTAGAAAATCCAAGATTATTCTGAGATTGAAATTCAATATGTAATTGGTTGAATTATGCAATCAAATTCCACGAGTCAAGATTTTCCTTTACAGTCCCGCGTTGTGCGGTCATAATTACGTCATAGGTGGAAATTGAGGTCCGAATTTATCTTGGGGATATGGGCGGACACTTAGACGGCTACTAGGGGAGTGAGTAATGCTTGCCGCTTGGGGGAAAACCGGTGACGCGCGCCATCGGATTCGTGGGGTGGATCCAAAACCGCGTGAAGATGAGAATAATGGCAAAGCGAGAATGTCCAGGCGCGCATTTGGTATCGCGCTCGGCTCATCGTTTGTACTTGGAGCCGGGGGTATTACATCGCTTGGGCTAGCTTTTTCGGCTGCTGGCCCTCCGGGAACCATCACGGTTCCCACAAGTTTCGGACGGATCCGAATTGCTCTGGCCGAGCGGCAATCACGACTTCCGGGCGCCGCCAAAGCAGATGGAGCTCATGCCGGGCACGGGGCTGTCAGCGGCAGATCTGCACAGCCGATCAATATGACTTTCGGCGATCACGTGCTTGTGCGGCTCGATGTCTTCAACGAAAGTGAACGAGAGCAAATGTTCTCACCCGGGCAGTTGCGGCTTCGGGCTAATAGCCAACCGTGGCTAGTCGTCAATCGTTGGAATGATCTCGCCCCGGTGCTCATGCTGCCTGGAACCGAGGAGCGCGCAAAAATCAGCTTCCTGGTGCCTTCGGATGCCACGTCGTTCAGTGCCTTCTTTGACGATATCGCCGACCCCAGTGCTGAACTCGTGGAAGTTCCCATGCCACCGGTCAAGTGGCGTCCCGGTTTTCTGGAGAATAGTCATGTCTGAGCAATTTTCATCACCCGCTTACCCCGAGCCGGTTTTGCAAGGAAGCGGTGAAGAGCGTGTGCTGAACCGTGCCAACGTACTGAAACTAGGTGCCGCTACAGGTTTTGGAGTCGCTGCGGGACTAGCGGCACGCAGCACCCCAGCGGTCGCATCCTCGTCCATTCGAGCTCCGCGCGCTGTACCCGCTGCCGTAGCGCCAATACCCGGAGTGCTGGATCTGTATATCAATGAGGGATACACCAAAATGGTCGACGACTCACTGGTATACCAACGCGGATTCGGAGATCGTCCCAGTAATTTGGGGGATAAAAATCCTTCCCTTCGTATCGTGCCCAAGATTTTTGGCCGTGATGGGTCCGTCACCGAGTCTCGAAGCTATCCTCTGGGCGCAGTGAAGCCAGTGGCTGGCACACCTCTCCCGGCTGGTCCAGATCCAGCTAACCCCGGGCAGTACTTTATCCGGCGCAACTATTGGGCCAGCTATTTTCCGCAGCGCACGATTATCGCGGAAACTGGTTCGAAGATCCGCATCCGGGTGTTCAACCGTCTTGCCGGAACTCACGAGCTCACCTTCGCGCAGACGGGACACGGCCGGGTGGACGTGGGGACGGGGCCGATAGCACCTGGTGCTGAAGCTCTGCTGGAATTTGATGCCCCCTATCCCGGGACCTATATTTACCATGATCCGATGAATGCTCCGGTCCAGCGTGTCCTGGGGTTGTTTGGCGCACTGGTGGTACTCGATCCGGAGGACGCCTGGCGCGTTTCGCCCGGGCAGGCTGGATTTGAACGCCAATGGTTATGGATTACCCACGCGATCTGCACTACGTGGACCGGGATCGAAGCGGCCGGTGGCACGGTGGACCAAGACAAATATCCGGCGGTGCCACGCTACTTCATGCTCAATGACCGAAGCGGTTACGAGGCCCTGGGCCATTCACCAAATAAAGCAACTAATCTTGCGGCACATGAAGAATCGCTGGTCTCCGGATATCCGAGGCAGATCGATATCCGCGATTTTGGCGAGGACCTGACCCTGGGCACAATTCGCGCGGGTCAAATGGTTCGATTGGTCAACGCCGGGATCGCTTATCACCAGATTCATTTCCATGGCAATCACCTATGGACCGTGCGACGCAACAATGTTGAATGGCCGCGAGAATTCGGGAGGGTTGACGAGGACGGGCACGTAGCGTTGCAGCAATGGGAAGACGTTGTCGAATTGCCTCCCATGGATCGCAAGGACTGCATGATTCCTATGAAGCGTCCGCCAGATGCCACCGACAAGGTTTGGTACGCCCGGACCGAGGATTGGGGATACCCGATGCACTGCCACGCCGAAATGTCGCAAACCGCGGCCGGCGGACTTTACCCCGGAGGGCTCGTTGCTCACTGGGAACTCAAAGCACCATTGACTGAGAGTTAGTGCCATGAATACGCCATTCTGGGAATCAAATTCAACCACTGAACTGCGTGGCACCAGTCGAAGTCCTGCGGTATCTGAAAAGACTAAGCGCGAGGCCAAGGCTAAACAGGATCGTGAGGCCAAGGCCAAGCACGAACGTGAAGCCAAGGCTAAGCAGGATCGTGAAGCTAAGGCCAAACGGGAACGTGAAGCTAAGGCCAAGACTAAGCAGGATCGTGAGGCTAAGGCCAAACGCGAACGTGAAGCCAAGGCTAAGCAGGAACGTGAGGCTAAGGCCAAACGCGAACGTGAAGCTAAGGCCAAGACTAAGCAGGATCGTGAGGCTAAGGCCAAACGCGAACGTGAAGCCAAGGCTAAGCAGGAACGTGAGGCTAAGGCCAAACGCGAACGTGAAGCCAAGGCTAAGCGGGATGACAAGGATCGGAAGCCACGTCACTCCGGCACGCCGCGGTCCTCCGCAACGCCTACGCCGCCTACGCCCACGCGTTCGGCTACGCCTAGCACGTCGGCACCAGCCACTTCGACCGCGCCCACGGCCGAACCGACTCGCAGTACATCGCCCACATCGACGAGATCACCGGGTGATGACGATGGGCAACCGCGCGACTACGACTCGCAGGCCGACTTTTCTTCCCATCAGATGCAGCAAGGCACGCCGGAGACCGAACATTGGCAGGAACCGAACTATTCAGTCTCCCTGGATGTCTCCAATAGAGATCTGCGCTTCCCCGATGGGGAAGAATTCCGGATGTGGGTCTTCGACTCCGAAGAATCAGGGCGAGGTTTCCCTGGGCCAACGCTACGTCCTAAAGAAGGTGAAATTTTCCACGCCTACGTCGAGCCGAGCATGGGCCCGCACACCATTCACTGGCACGGCATGGAACCTGACCCGCGCAATGACGGTGTGGGGCATACGTCTTTCGAGATTGATGACCACTACACCTACCAATGGCAGGCCGAACCCGGGCGGGCAGGGAATCCCAACTACGGTGCCGCCGGCACCTACTTTTACCACTGCCATGTGAATACCCCGTTGCATGCTCAGATGGGATTGCTCGGTCCCTTGGTGGTGGATCCGGTAGTACTTGCCGATTTCCCGGTGAACGCCGGAAACCGCCGCGCGTTTGCCGACGGACCGGAATACGATATTGAGACCGAGTCGTTGATTATGCCCTTTTCAATTGACCGGCGCTGGCATGATCTGGGGCATGCCGCGGGGCTGTCCGGCGAGGACGTGGGACTGAACCGGTTCGAGCCCACGCACTTTTATATCACCGGCGGCCTGCTCAATTCGCGTCGGGAACGCGAAGGGGCGGTTTGGGCTCCTACTGAGCTTCCTGTCAACGTTATTGGAAATGGGAAGGCCCCCACTTTAATGAGGGTGTTGGATGGAAATTACCTGCCCAACAAGCTGACCTTCTACCATCCCGATGGATCTCCGGCACGGATTGCTGAGCTTATCTCCCATGACGGGCGCCCGTTCCGGCATAGCTCATCGCAGTATGGCGTGGCGATTCCAACGAGCATGCACGAGGATCCAAAAGCTCATCTGTTCACCCATATGTTGTCAATGGGTGCGGCCGAGCGCTATGACATCCTGCTGCATCCGCCAGTGAGTGGCATCTACATCCTGCGCATGGAATGGAACAACTGGATCACCGGTGTGCCCGTGGGTCGCAAAGAGCTGCGGCTTGTGGCCAGCTGAGCGTTCCGGTCAATGAGACAAGCCTTACTTTGTTATTGCTTGAAGCTTCAACTAAAAAGGAGTAAGCTGATATTCAAGAGCTACAGATACACGTTGAAAGGTAAAGAATCATGACACTCATCAAAGAAGACAAACTCTCCGCCGAACTGCAGATGAATGCGGTCCAGCTCAAAGTTGGCAACATGAAGGTCATGAGCGAGTACTACCAAAAAGCGCTGGGTCTTGAACTCCAAGACGAAAATGCCGGTGGAACCCGACTAGGCCGCGGAGCTCGAACACTGGTCAACCTCACTCCATCACCGGGTTTGCAGCAACCAGCCCGCGGCGAAGCTGGACTCTTCCACACCGCACTGCTCTTTGATACCAAAGCAGACCTGGCCGCCACGGTGCTTTCTGCCGCACAGTTTGACCAGACCCGCTTCGTCGGCAGCTCGGACCACCTGGTCTCCGAGGCCTTCTACTTCACCGACCCGGAAGGCAACGGCATCGAGCTGTACTGGGACCGCCCACGCGAGAGCTGGAGCTGGACCAACGGTGAAGTTGCTATGGATACGACTTACCTTGATCCCAACGTTTTCCTCAACGAACACCTCAATGAGCAAGCTATTGCCGGGCAGCGCAGTGCCGAGGCTGAAATCGGCCACGTCCACCTGCAGGTAGGTGACGTAGACACCGCGCGTTCCTTCTATGTGAACACCCTCGGCTTTGACGAGACCACCGCACTAGGCGATCAAGCATTGTTCGTTTCCGCCGGCGGCTACCACCACCACATGGCAATGAACGTGTGGAACTCCCGCGGCGCAGGTCCACGCAAAGACACCTTGGGACTCGGTGAGGTGCTGATCAACGTGCCGACCGCGGACGAGGTCGGCAAGCTCGCCGAACGTCTGGACTTCGCGAAGGTAGCAAACCATCACACCGGAGCGGAACTGCGCTTCATGGATCCATGGAATAACCAGCTGCGTGTCGCAGTCAGCTAAGAGACGCCACAAAATGCCACCTTGTACTCGCAAGGTGGCATTTTTACGTGAAGCATCAGCGGGCTAACTGCCGGTGATTTTGCCAAGTTTCTGTGCCGCGCGCTGCACCAGGCCCTGTGGTTCGGCTAGCTGCACCGCTGGCATCTGCGTGGCCGCATTCTCATGCTCACTGTCGGTGTAGTTCCAGTATTCTTCGGTTTTGGTGATCGCCGAGGCATCGGGTTTGTACGGTGGCTTATGGAAAGACAGATGGGGCCGTTCCCACGCAATATTCTTGCGTACCACCTTCGCCGGGCTGCCCACGGCAATGACGTTGTTGGGGATTTTCCGGTTGACCAGGCTGCCAAAACCGATCACCGAGCCGTCGCCGATCTTCGCGCCGGCCAGCAAGGCGGCCTGCGCGCCGATCCACACGTGGTTGCCCACGGTAATGTCCTTGGCCGGGTTCACCCGCTTGCCGGACTTCACGTCAAAGATTGCATGGCCATCATCGGCGCGGATTTGGTTGCCGCTGGCAATCATCACGTCATCACCTAAGCTCACGGTGACCCCCTCCACGGCACTGATCAAACATCTGCCGGTGGTGGTCACATCCCGGCCAATGCGAACCGTGGCATCTTCGCCCACGCGGATGTTAAAATTGGAGCCCTTCTTCTGGCTGGGCCCAATAATCAACGTGCCATTGTCGCAATCGAAGACCAGATCCAACCGGCCAATATTCGCCTCGGGATCCACGAGCACCCGGTTGTTCTGGCCACGGAATTTGACCGTGATGTTCGTCGTGAATTCGGTGGCGGAGGTTATAGTATTCCCGTGCTCGTCCTTGTAGTCGCGTAACGCGGTAAGTTCGATCATTACATCGACTGTAGAGCCCGAAGCTGAACTCCCACCGGATGCTTCCTTGGCATTCCGGAAGATCTTATGCTTTCTAAGCCATCGACCGCAGGGCGCTACGCCGATTCAAAAAGCTGCTGGCCCAAGTATTGCCCCTCACTGATGCCCGGTGGAACGGCATAGAGGCCCGAGCTGGTGTGGCGCAGATACTCATTCATCGCGTCATTGGCGCTCATCGCGCGCTGAATCGGCACAAAGTGCGTGCGGGCATCGTTGACAAACGCAATGAAAAACAATCCAGCATCCAAGCGGCCCAAGCCATCAGAACCGTCGGTGTAATTAAATCCGCGGCGCAGCATCCGCGCTCCGCCGTGCGCGCTGGTGTGCACCACCGCTACGTGCGAATCCTTCGGAATAATCGGTCCACCGCGACCTGGCATGGCAAAGTCCGGTGCGCTGAATTCCTCTCCGCCAGACAGCGGAGCACCGCTGCCCTTCAGTCTTCCCACTACATTTTCCTGCTCACCGAGGGTGGAGCGGTCCCAGGTTTCAATATGCATTCGAATCCGCCGCGCCACCAGGTAGCTGCCGCCCACCATCCACGGCTGGTCGGTGCTTTCCTTGGTGGCCCAGACATGTTGTTCCAGTGCTTCGGTGTCTTCGGCGACGATATTATCGGTGCCATCTTTGAAGCCGAACAAGTTGCGCGGGGTGCTCTGCTGCGCGGTGGTCTTCGAGGTCCTGCCGAAACCAATCTGAGACCACCGCACATTCGCTTTGCCAAAGGCCAGGCGGGCCAGATTGCGGATTGCGTGCACCGCCACCTGCGGATCATCGGCGCAGGCCTGCACGATGATGTCGCCATTGCTGCGCTGCGCCTCGATCATGTCGCCGCGAAAATGCGGTAGTTCGATCAGCGCCTCGGGTAATTTACCGGCCAATCCAAAGCGCGGCTTTTCGCCGTGAACAAAGAGCGAGCGGCCAAAGCCCAGGGTGACGGTGAGCCTGGCGGGCGGAAGTCCGATCGCTTCACCGGTATCCGTAGGCGGGGCATCATAGGAACCGGCCAGTGCACCGCCTTCGCCGATTTCCTGACCTTGGGCCATCGCCGAAATTGCCCGGGTCCACTCCTGGAGCAGTTCGATCAGTTCTTCGCGGTCCTCGGTTTGCACGTCAAAGGCGGCGATGTGCATGCGGTCCTGGGATTCGGTGATGATCCCTGCCTGATGCTCCCCGTACATGGGAATCCGATCCCTCGGTGCCGGCTCGCTCACCTGTCCGGCGTAGGCCGCATGGCCCAGCGCACCCAAGGCTAGTCCCGCGCCTCCCGCCCCGGCCGCGGTGAGCAGCAACCTGCGGCTGAGGTTCACGCTGCCCTCTTCCTTGTCCTGGCGCATTTTTACTTCACCACGGCGGCGGTCAACTGGGACAGCGGTTCGGAGAGGGCATCCACCCCGGCGGCCAGGTCTTTGATCTGCGTGGCGGTCAGCTGGTTGTAGTACTTAAACCCGTCGCCCACGCGATGCTCATCAAGTTGTACCTGCAGTGCGGTGAAGTTCTTCTTCAGCTGTGCATCTAACTGATCATCGGTGCCCACCAATAATGGCTGCAGATCCTCATAGGCGATCTTTGCGCCTTCCAGATTCGCTTGGAAATCCCACAGGTCGGTATGGGAGAACAGTTCCTCTTCACCGGTGACCTTGCCGGTGGCCACCTCGTCGAGCAGTTCCTTCGCCCCGTTGGACAGCTTGTCGGGGGTGAAGGTCAGTTCGGTGGTACGGGTTTGCAGTTCCTTGGTATCTTTCACCATCTGCTGCGCCAGCTTGCTGCGCTCGTCCTTGGTCAGCTTGGTGTATCCGGTGGGGGACCAGAGGTCTTTTTCTGCCCGGTGCCAACCGGTGAATGCCTCGCCTTTTTCGAGGTCTGCTTCGCGGGCGTCAAGAATCGGGTCAAGGTCCCCAAAGGATTCTGCCACCGGTTCGATCCGCTCCCAGTGCATCCGGGTCGGGGCGTAGAGCTTCTTGGCAAGCTGCTCATCGCCGGCGGCAAAGGCGGTGGCAAATTTTTGGGTGCCGCGTACCAGCTGTTCGGATTGATCCTTCACATATGCGCTATAAAGCTCGGTCGCATTCTTTTGCAAGGATGCCCGATCCGCCGAGACGCTTTGGCCCCCGGCGGCTTCGGTGACGGTAAACGGCGCACGAATCCCCTCGCCGACCATGCCCGGCTTGCATGCGGTGTAGTAAGAGCCGGCCGGTGCGATCACTACCAGGTCCCGGGAGACCCCGGGGCCGATGTTTTCTACCTCGCCGGCGATGCGCAGCCCGTCTTCGGCCAGCAGGTAGAACTCGGTGACCTCGGTCCCCTCATTTTTGACGTTGAACTTCAGCGTGCCGCCGGGGACCTGGTCGCTGGACACGGTGCAGGCATCGGCGGTGGACACCACGTTGATGGTGCCGTCGCTTGACGCGGCGCTCGTGGTGTTATCGGTGCAGCCGGTCAGGGTCAGCGCTGCCAGGGAAATCATTGCTGCCGGGGCGAGGAATTTATTCATCGTTATGCCTTCGTTGTCAGAAAAAAGAGTGAGAATTAGCCGTGCACTGCGGTTTTCGGGGCGAACACGGTGCGCAGGTAAAGGAACATCACCGGCACCACGTACAGCACCCAGACGGTAGCTTCGAGCCAAGTGGTGGCGGGGGAGAAGTTAAAAACACCCTTGAGCAGCGTGCCGAGCACCCCGCCCGGGGCGATCACACCGGAGACATCAAAGGCTAGGTAATGAAGTCCGGGCAGCAGGCCGGCCTCCTGCAGGTCGTGCACCCCGTAGGCGAGCACCCCGCCGGCGACGATCACCAGGATCGCCCCGGTCCAGGCAAAAAATTTGGACAGGCTGATTTTCAGCACGCCGCGGTTGAGCAGGAAGCCCAAGGCAATCGCGGTCAGGATGCCTAAAAATGCGCCGAGCAGCGGCTGCCAGGTTTCCCCGGTGGCCCGCGCCGCGGCCCAGATGAACAGCGCCGTCTCCAGTCCTTCACGGCCCACCGCAAACGCGCCGACCAGCACCAGCCCGATCGCCGAGCCCTCGGCGACCTGATCCACCTGGGATTTCAGATCGGCATTCAGCGTCTTGGAGGCCTTCGCCATCCAGAAAATCATCCAGGTCACCAAGCCCACCGCAATAATCGACAGGCTGCCGCCGATCATCTCCTGCGCCTCAAAGGTCAGCCCGCGTGGACCAAAGGTCAGCAGCGCCCCAAAGCCCAAGGAGATCAGCACCGCGATGCCGATGCCCGCCCAGATCCGCGGAAGCAGATGTGCGCGCCCGCTCTTGGTCAGGTAGGCCACCAGCAGTACCACGATGAGCACCGCCTCGAGGCCTTCACGCAGGCCGATCAGGTAATTTCCGATCATTACTTTGCACTTTCAAGCAGTTCGTTTCTCCGCGCTGGCTACTGCCAGGCATGCGGCGCCGTCACCGGCGCAGAAATAGCTCTGTGTCCGGTCACACAAGCAACCTCGCTAAGGTTAGCCTAAACTGACTACCGGAAAAAAACTACCTAGTAAATCTGCGTTTTATGCGACTTTCCGCACCCGCTGCGTCATTACTGCATCAGGTCGTGCCCTAATGAGCGTTCCTCGTTATTTCTCCGTACGAGTAGTCCACAGCACTTTTTCGCACACAAACGGGTATCGGCTACCGATGCCTGTTAGCGTCGGTGCTTGTTAGCCTGCACCCATGATGCTCTTCGACAAGCTGGGCGAAATCGAACGACCGGCACCGCCACGCAAGGCCGCGCTAGTATTCGCGGCGCTCACCGCGGTGCTACTAATTGCCTCCGCGGTTCTGCAATTCCGCGCGTCGGCCGCCCGCTGGATTGACTTTGGCAGAACCGTGGAAGGAAATGAACTGTCGGTGGAAAGTGATCAGTACGATTACTACTTCCCGGACGGAGATTTCTTCCCGCTGGAAAATACCGCTTTTCCGCTGGGTATCGCGCTGATGATCCAAGCCCTGGGCCTGCTCTGCCTGCTGGCTACACTCGCTGCACTGCGCGAACGTAGCACACGGGCGATCGTGTTCAGCGCGCTGCCGCTGGGGGTGCTCGCCGCCATAGGCTTCGCCCTGCTGGGCCTTCACGCCTTACTCTCGGCGCTCGAGGGTCAACCCAGCGCACTGCCGGGCTCATGGCTTTTTAACCTCACGCTACTGATCGGTTTTCTCGCCCTGTGCGCGCTGAGCATCCTGTGCTGTTTGTCAGTTCCGCTGCTCGGTCTGGCCGCAGCCTTTCTGCTCGGCTCCACCCTGGTCGGATACTTTCTCTCCAGCTACCTGCTCGCCCCACTGCTCACCGGCTACGTTTCGCATCACACCACCCCGGGCACCGAAACCATCGTGGCGCTATCGACCGCCGCCGCAGCGATCACCATGCTGTCCGTGCTGATCAGCCTGGCCAGCCAACGCCGAAAATAAATTTGGCACTTATCCACACCTTGCCCTGGACCCAAGCCACCCGCACCCACCTGCCGCCAAACTGGGTCCATGAGTATTCGACAGCTCGTTACCGGCCTGGCCAGCCTGCGTGACTTCGCCACCGGCCCCATCCCGCAGGCAGTAACCGCCCTGCTCCTTGAGGCGATGGGTCTGTGCCTAGAGCTACTCACCAAGCTTTCACTTCGTTTGCGTGAATCGGCCGATCCTCGCGTCGCCGCCGCCCACGCATCACTGATCGAACACCTCTTCCGCTACACCGTGCGGGAACAAATCCGCAGCCTCGCCCACCTGGAGGCCACCGCCGCCCACCTGCTGAGCGACGAGGAACTGACCGCACTACGCGAGCACCGCACCGACTTCTCCGCGCCCGCCAGACAAGAGTCCGGATGCACCGCCTATGCCAACGCCAGCACCTTTAGCGCCGCCTGGTTGGGCATTGACTTCTTTGAGGCAGATCGCCGGTTGGGCGACGCCCACCTGCTGGTCGCCCGGCGCTTCATGGACGGCAGCACAATCACCCCACGCTTCACCCAGCTGGCCACCTTGCACGCCGAGGATCATCGGCTCGATCCACGCCGGGTCGCCCAAGCCGCGCGTAGTCTGGACAAATTTGAACCGCCAGACACCAGTTTTGAAGGTGCCCCGTTGGATCCGGTCGCCACCTATGAGGGCCAAAGCATGCAAGAGCGTGCGGTGAAGCTGTTGTGCGAGGCGGACCGGAGCGCCGGAGCTAAAAAGCTCAAAAACCTCCTGCGTGATTACCGCAAGGCGAATGAGGAGTTTGTGCAGGCCGAATGCGGTCTCTTCTATCAAGGCAATACCAACGGCATCGACAGTTTCCTGCTGCGCTCGCAAGGTCTGCAATCGGAGCAACTGCATTCTTTCGTCGGCCAGTCCGATAATCCGCGCACCGAGAGTGGTCAAGCCGCCCGTAAATCAGCCCCACTAGCACCCGCTGATCTTTTCACCAGCGCCGACCCCGCCCCGGACTGGGCTCAGGACCCCGCCCCGGAACCAAAGGATCAGGCCGAACCAACTGATCAGGCCAAACCGAGCCAGTTTTCCCAAGAGCCTGTCCCGGTACCCACACCATCGGTAGAATCACCGGCTGATCCTGCACCTGAAACCAACGATTTGGAAGTCTCCGTCGCTCAGCGCAGACTCAACGCCTTACTCGCCTCCTTATCGGCGGGCAAAACAGGTGCCAAGACAGTCACCCCACAGATCCTGGTCCACATGCAGGCAAAGAACCTAAGTGATTTGGCTTCCGCCACGGGTGTAACCGCCCACGGAGTGCCACTGGATCCGGCCGAACTTCGCCAGCTGCTGTGCGAAGCAAAAATCATCCCCGTTGTCTTCGGCGGCAAAGGCCAGGTGCTCGACGTGGGCCGGGCCCAACGGCTCTTCCCGGAACCAATCAAAAAGGCGGCCTTCGCCAGAGATCGCGGATGCATTGTGCCAGGGTGCAACGCACCGCATGAAATGCTTGAATATCATCATTGCAATTGGTGGGAGCGCGGCGGAAAAACCTGCATCAAAAATTGTGCGGTGCTCTGCCGTCACCACCATGCGCTGATCCACCGCAGACTCCTGCGCATTCAAATGGTCGGTTCGGTTCCGCACATCGTGCTGCCTGAATTCCTCGATCCGGACCAGATACCAAGGCGCAACACCTACTTCTGCGCCGCCGCTTGAGTTCCGCTGCGGGCCCGTGACACAGTAGCGTCCACCGAGTAGCGCATCCCACAAAAATCGAGTTGGTATCGGTTGACTGCTTCTGGCATGATTGGAAGGTACTCGATTTGTTGGGGACCCTCTCTCCGCGATAAATCCTGTCCTTTTTTAGAGTTGAACCAGTACGGCCTGCCCCACAGGCGCGAAACGTTCGACTCGCCCATGTTGAGAAACAGGAGACCACTAAAGTGGCCGTAAAGATTCGTCTGAAGCGCTTCGGTAAGATGCGCGCACCTTTCTACCGCGTTGTTGTTATGGACTCGCGCGCCAAGCGCGATGGCCGTGCCATCGAGGAGATCGGTAAGTACCAGCCAACTCACAACCCTTCGATCATCGAGATCGATTCGGACCGTGCGCAGTACTGGCTCTCCGTTGGCGCACAGCCAACCGAGCAGGTTGCTGCACTTCTGAAGATCACCGGTGACTGGCAGAAGTTCAAGGGCATCGATGGCCAGGAAGGCACCTACCAGGTTGCCGAGCCTAAGCCTGCATTCGTTGCTCCTGATAAGGGTTCGGTGATCCTCCCAGAGGCAATCACCAAGAAGGCCGAAAAGCCAGCTGCTGAGGAATCGGCAGAAGCTGAAGCCACCGAGGCCGAGTAATCATGCTCGCCGATGCGCTTGACCATTTGGTGCGCGGGGTAGTCGAGGAACCGGAAGACGTCAGGGTTTCCCTGAAAGCCAACCGCCGCGGCGACCTGCTCGAAGTGCGTGTTCATCCCGAAGACCTCGGTCGTGTGATCGGACGTCAGGGACGTACCGCACGGGCACTGCGTACCGTGATGGCAGCGTTGGCCAAGGAGCCGATTCGTGTTGATGTTATCGACACCGATCGTAGCCGGTAGCCAAACATTTTTGAGGTCAGGCGCAAGCTGACTTCACCACGGAAGGAGTTTCCGCTCAACAGGGCGGAAACTCCTTCTCGTGTTTCATCATCAAAACCCGCCAACCTATGGCACCCCAGCGCGTGGCATCGTCCCGTGAATTCAAGGAGAATGATCACCAGATTATGCGATTGCAGGTAGCACGTATCGGCAAACCCCACGGCATCCGTGGCGAAGTGACCGTTCAAGTCCTCACCGACGTCCCCGACGATCGTTTTGCGCCCGGAGAGGTCCTGCACGTCATCGATGGCCCGGTCAAAACCCTCACCGTCACCAAATCGCGCTGGAACAAAACCATTCTTCTGGTCGATTTCGCAGAAATCAAAGACCGCAACATGGCCGAAACCTTCCGCCAGGCACACCTGGAAATTGAGGTCACCGGCGAGGAAGAAAGCGCCTCCGATGAGTGGTACGAGCATGAGCTGCTGGACCTGAAAGTCATCCACGATGGCAAACAGGTCGGCGTGATCACCGCACTGCGCACCAACCCCGCCCAAGACCTGCTGGTCTTCAAGGACCTGAACGGCGAAGAGGTCTACCTGCCATTCGTCGATGAATTCGTCCCGGACGTTGATCCCGAGGCGGGCACCGTGACCATCACCCCTCCGGCCGGCCTCCTTGAGCTGAACCAGGGCGAGGAAGAAAAGTAAGCATCATGCGCATCGACGTCGTCTCCATCTTCCCGGAGTACCTAGCACCACTTGACCTGTCGCTGATCGGCCGCGCCCGTGAAGAGGGCATCTTGAACCTGAACGTCACCAATCTGCGTGACTTCACCACGGATCGCCACCATAAGGTCGATGACACCCCTTACGGTGGTGGAGCCGGCATGGTGATGATGCCCGAGCCGTGGGGCCAAGCCCTAGACTCGGTGCGCACCAGCGCCCCGGAGGCCGCCAAGCCAATCCTCATCGTGCCTTCTCCTGCCGGCGCGGTTTTCGACCAGCAGATGGCTTATGACTTTGCCGAAGAAGACCACCTGGTCTTCGCCTGCGGTCGTTATGAAGGAATCGACGAGCGTGTCATCGACTACGCACGTGAGAACTTCACCGTCATCCCGGTCTCCATCGGAGACTACGTACTCAACGGGGGAGAGGTCGCGGTGATGGTGATGATTGAGGCCATCGCCCGTCTGATCCCCGGGGTCATTGGCAACCCGGAATCCTTGGTCGAAGAATCGCACTCCGACGTGCTGCTGGAATACCCGGTATATACCAAGCCTGCCGCCTGGCGTGGTCGCGAGGTCCCGGAAGTCCTGCTCGGTGGAAACCACCAGCGCGTAGCCCGATTCCGCCGTGATGAGCAGATTCGCCGCACCGCAACCCGCCGCCCGGACCTCATTAAACTGCTCGACGCAGCCAAGCTGAATCGTAAGGACCGTGACGCCCTCTGGCACGCGGGATTTGCCGTCGTTGACGGGGAAATCATCCCTAAATCGCAGCTGGACTGGGCTAAAGAGTCCTAGATCACGCATTCGGTGATCGACCTTACTCGCGTCGATGCTCCGAATATGGCAAAATTGTTTCTTGGTGTGTTTTTGTCCGATTCCTGCCACAGGGGGAAACCGGGCCTAGGGAAACCGCCGCATCGGCAGCAACAAAGTCTGCCGGTGGAAATACGTTTCGAAGAGATCACCGCTTGCGGTTGATGAGCTTCGCTACGAGGGTACGGTGACCTGTGGCATTGACCCTAGAGGATGCACCATGCATATTCTTGACTCAGTAAACGCAGCATCGCTGCGCTCCGACATTCCAGCTTTCGGCGCCGGCGACACCTTGAAGGTGCACGTCAACATCATCGAAGGTAAGAACTCGCGTGTTCAGGTTTTCCAGGGCTACGTCCTTGGTCGCCAGGGCGCTGGCATCGGTGAGACCTTCACCGTGCGTAAGGTTTCCTTCGGTGCCGGTGTTGAGCGTACCTTCCCAGTTCACTCCCCAATCATCGACAAGATTGAGCTAGTGTCCAAGGGCGACGTACGTCGTGCCAAGCTGTACTACATGCGCGATCGCCACGGTAAGGCAGCACGCATCAAGGAGAAGCGCGACTTCGGTACCAAGAAGTAATTTCGTTCTTTCATGAACGAGGTTGCTAGCCCCGAGCGAGCAACGAGCAAGCGCCGGACCTGGTTTTGGGTCTGGCGCTTCGCCGTTTTCGCAGTTATTTGTGGCCTGATTGCCACCCTATTCATTCGCGCACTCGTAGCGGATGTCTACCGGATCGAATCCGGCTCCATGCAGCACACGCTGAACCCCGGACAAAGTGTGCTCGTGGACCGCCGCGCCTACCAGGACGCCGACCCGCAGCGCGGAGATATCATCGTCTTCGACGGACGCGGTTCCTTCCTGCCCTACGCGCGCGCCTCCTTCGCCGATGACCTGCTCGGTGCACTGCACCTGAGCGGCACCTCAAACACCTATATTAAGCGTGTCATCGCCATCGGTGGGGATACCGTTGAATGTTGCGGTGCCGGTGGAAAAGTCCTTATTAACGGTCAGCCTATCGACGAGCCCTATATATACGACGGAAATGCACCTAGCGAGCAAAAGTTCTCTGCGGTAGTTCCCGAAGGCCGCGTCTGGGTGATGGGCGATCATCGAGCCCGCTCCGAAGATTCGCGCGCATTGCTTGGCGCAAGCGGTGGCGGAATGATTAATCTGGACCGCATTGGTGGCAAGGCCACCCAAATCATTTGGCCGCTCGATCAGCGCGCTACGCTCAAGTAACAGTAGTCAACATACCCAGAACAGAAAAAACTTTTAAATTTTTCTATCGGTATGGATTTATCTAAAACATCTGATGGTTGAATATACAAGCTTCTCGTGGCGCTAGCTGAATTCATCGAAGATTCTCAGCTCGCACTAAGCTGACTAGTGATTAGTAACCGAACTGCAATCTTAAACTAAAGCGTCAATTCAGGCATTCAGGGCTACAGAGCCTCTCGATGCTCGAATGACAAGGGCGTATCGGTGGATAGATTTCTCCCTTTGGTGGACGCGGGTCCTTGAATCCGAGTATCAAAAGCCGATATTGTTTCAATTTGGTAACAACACACTGCTTTGAAGTGCGCCCGGAGACGGCTGCGACCTTCAAACGATCGCACCACATAACTGGGAGAAGCTTTAATGCCAAAACCAAAGAACAAGACTGCGCAGCGCGGCATTGTCGCGGCTGCAGCCACCGCATTGGTGGTTGGCGGTAGCTTCATTGCTCCCGCAGTCGCAGCCGATAAGGCTGAATCCACTCCAGCACCTTCACAGAGCCCGAGCGCTACGCCGTCGGCCACTGATGTCGCTGTAGACACCAAGGGACTTGACGAAGCAATCAAGCGCGACTTGGGCAAGTCGCCTGAGCAGTACTTGGAAGACTCGAAGGCAAACGACACCGTTGCTGAAGTCACCAAGAAGCTTGAGGACAAGGGCATCAAGACCAAGTCCAGCGTCAAGGACGGCAAGGCCGAAGTTGAAGTTGGCTCCAAGGATGCCAAGAAGGCCAAAGAGATCGTCGTCGCCAGTGTTGCTCCGAAGGCAGTTAGCCTGAAGATCAATGCTGAAGTTGGCAAGATCTCTAATGTGAAGGACGTCTACGACGAACTTCGCGACAACGTTGCACCAGCTGAAATGACTCGCCTCACCGCGATCATGAACACTGGTGTAGGTAAGCCATTCGAAATCGTTGCTGGTGGACCAGCAAAAACCGAGAAGAAGGCAACCCCGAAGGCTACCTCCACTAAGGCTGCCGAAGAGCTGCTCACCTTGGAGGAATTCGCCAAGGAAGCTAGCAACGTCAAGCTCGTGGAAGGCGCCAAGGCTAAGGCTGCCGCGCTGACCGACATCTACGGTGGCATGGGCTACGGCGCAGCGCGCACCGGCGACAACGTTGAAGGCCTTTGCTCCATTGGCTTTAATGCATGGAACCCTAAGGGTATCGACGCGGTTCTCACCGCTGGACACTGTACTGAAGATGGTGCGTTCAAGAACACCTTCGTAGTTGAACATGGTGCTCCAGGCGAGACCCAGGGGATCAGCAATGAGCTGGGTACCTTCGGTTTCAGCCAGTTCGGCGGACCAAACCACTACGGCGTGCCTATCACCCCGGACCTGACCCAGGAAGAACTGGACAAGGCAGAGCCGGGCACAGACATCGCAGTCATCGACAACATCAATACCAAGCTGACACTGCACCCAGAAGTTGCACAGTGGCCAGCAGGTGCTGACGAGCGTTCAAAGACCATCAAGGTCAAGGGTGTTTCCAAGGCTGTTATTGGTGCAGATACTTGCTCGGTGGGTCGCACCACCGGCTGGAGCTGTTCAGAAATTCTCGGTGAAGGCATGTTCTTCGTTGGTGGCTACAACGACGACATTCGCGCCGTCTGGGGCTACACCGCGAAGAACCCGAACCAGGGCATCCTGGATCAGGGTGACTCCGGTGGAGCTGTGCTTCAGGGAAACAAGGCTGTGGGCATCAACTCCGCTAATTCCGGTGGCGAAGATCGCGTCGAGAACAACGCTGATGACTTGGCGTTCTACACCTCGCTGTCTGATGTTATGGCCAAGGACTACACCAAGGGTTACACGGTGAAGTTCTACGTTGAAACTCCAGCTCAGACTTCGCCAGAGGTTGGCGCTGAGGTCAAGCCAGGCGCAACCATCACCGGTAAGGTAGCAGGCGCTTCTGCCGGCACCACCGTTCGCGTTGTTGTTGACGGCAAGCTGTACAAGAGCGTAAAGGTTTCGGCTAACGGCACCTTCACCTTCCCAGCGCCTGACACCGAAGGCAAGGTCACGTTCGATATGACCGCTGCTAACGGCTTCAACAAGTCGACTAAGGGTACCGGTTCGGTAATCGTTGCTGCTCCAGAGCCAACGCCAACCCCAACTGCGACCCCGACTGCAACTCCTACGGCAACGCCGACTGAGACTGCTTCGCCGACCGCAACTCCAACCGAGTCTGCAACGCCGACCGCAACTCCAACCGAGTCTGCAACGCCGACCGCAACTCCAACCGAGTCTGCAACGCCGACCGCAACTCCAACCGAGTCTGCAACGCCGACCGCAACTCCAACCGAGTCTGCAACGCCGACCGCAACTCCTACCGAGTCTGCAACGCCGACCGCGACTCCAACCGAGTCTGCGACTCCAACGGAGAAGCCAAGCGAGTCTGCAACTCCAACCGAGAAGCCTTCGGAAAAGCCAACCGTGAAGCCTACCGAGTCGGAAAAGCCAAGCGAGTCGGCTAAGCCAACCGTGAAGCCAACCGAAACCGAATCGGACGAGCCAACCGAGGCTCCGAAGAACGATGACCAGACTCCATCCAAGTCGCCTGAGCAGAAGGACCCACTGGCCGATACCGGTTCCAGCAGTGTCCCACTGATCGCCGCTGGTGGAGCCCTGGCTCTAGTTGGCGCATTGTTCCTGCTGTTCCGCCGCGGAAACCGTCGCCACAGCTAAGGGATAATCCCTAAGCGGTTGTAGCTTCGGCAGCAACCAGAAAGTGCCCCGTTACCTACCCGGTAGCGGGGCACTTTCACTTGACACACATGTGTCTCACCGAAAACTTTGAAGATCCGTAGATATCATCTTCCTAGGTGATCGAACTGACCAAGAGGCGGTAGTACCCAATGATCAAGAAATCCCCACTGGCTCAACGCTCACTCGCGCTGGCTTCCACCGCAGTTGTTGCAGGGCTCATGCTCTCCGGCTGCGGCCAGGCAACCACTAGCGGCGAAGGATCGACCGAACCTACCAGCAGCGAGAATGTTGTGGATCAAAACGCACTGCTAGAAACCAATGACTCACTCTCGGCCACCTTGGGAGACTCTTACGTGCAGGGCTGGATCGAAGAGGGCAAGTTGAACGTCTCAACCACCGACGAGAGCCAGATGAAGGCGATCGAAGACGCCGGCGCGCAGGCCCACCTGGTCAACTATTCGACCGACGATCTGCGCCAGGGCATCAATGATGTCATGAAGTGGCAGGCTGGGCTCGAAGCCCCGCTGAACACGGCAATCCACGGGTACACACTCAACCCGCAAAATGGTGGACTGACCTTGCAGGTGGACGCCAGCCACATGGATGAAATCAAGAAACACCTCGATGCGGACAAGCCACTAGGTGACATTCCAGTGGACTTCACCGAAAGCGGCGGCATCGCAACGCGCGCCAACTAAATTCGCAGTTCCCAAAGCCGGCCACACAGCATCGTGTGGCCGGCTTCGGCATGCCTGGCGGCACCGACACTGAACCCAGCATCCACACACCTGGGCACCTGAGACTGAAGTCAGCGTCGGCCACGTAAGATGGAGCTAACGCAGGACACTGAAAGGTAACAAAGAAAACGTGAACGCCGAATCCGCAGAAGTACCCCCAGCGCGGGGCCCGATATACCGGCTTTGGCGGTTTGTCCGCGAAATACTGATCATCTTGGTCATCGCCATCGCGTTGTCGCTGCTGATCAAAACCTTCTTCTTCCGCGCCTATTACATCCCTTCCGGGTCGATGGAAAACACGCTGCAGATCAACGATCGCATCTTCGCGAACCTGATGACCCCTGGCCCCTTTGAGCTCGAACGAGGCGACGTGGTGGTCTTCCGTGATGACCATCAGTGGCTGCCACCGTTAGAAACCACTCCCACGGGGCTAGAAAATGCGCTGTCCTGGGTAGGCATCCTGCCCGCGGGCGACGAACAGTACCTGGTCAAGCGCATCATCGGCATGCCAGGGGACAAGGTCGAATGCTGCTCGGCGGATGGAAAGCTCACCATTAACGGCGAAAAAATCACCGAACCCTACATTTATGCCGGCGATTCACCCAGCGACATCAAGTTCGACGTGACGGTACCCGAAGGCAAAATCTGGGTGATGGGCGATCACCGCGGCGCCAGCGCCGACTCCCGCTTCCACGTGGATGTGCAAGGCGGATTTGTGGACCTTGACTCGGTGCAGGGTCGCGCCTCGTTGATTTCCTGGCCACTGGACCGCTTTGGAACCATCGACACCCATGAGGAAGTTTTCGCCAACGTTCCGGCGGCGAAGTAACTAATGGCCACCAGCAAAGCACAACCGACCAGCTTAGAACACGAGCGGGCACTGGCTAGCGCACACGGCGCACGCTACATCGGCGGCGTGGATGAGGTGGGTCGCGGGGCACTGGCCGGACCGATTACCGTCGGCATCGCCGTCATCGACATCCACGCGGTCCCCGAATTCGGCGAACTGCGCGATTCAAAACTACTCACCCCGGCACGCCGCGAAGAATTACTGCCGCAAGTGCAAGCCTGGGCCGCCGGCTACGGGGTAGGCCACGCGAGCGCCGTGGAGATCGATCAGCTCGGCGTCACCGCGGCCCTACGGCTAGCTGGCACCCGCGCCGTAGCGCAGTGCGCGATCGCCCCAGAAGTGGTGTTGCTCGATGGCAGCTACGACTGGCTTACCGCCCCGGAACAAGACCTCTTTGACCTTTTGGCCGATGACCGCGAACCGGCCGGACTGCATATCCCGGTGCGCACCCTGATCAAGGGCGACATGACCTGCCAGTCGATCGCCGGCGCCTCGATCCTGGCAAAAGTGGAACGTGACGGGCTGATGGCTCAGGCCGCCAGCGACTACCCGGCCTTCGGCTGGGAGATCAATAAGGGGTACGCCACCGCAACTCACCGGGCGGCCATTGAACAGCTTGGCCCCTGCGACCTGCACCGCAAAAGTTGGAACTTGACTTCCAAACCCCAAAAGGCCGAAGGTAAAGCCTAGAGAAGAAGGACGTACCATGGCAGCCGAAGACCTCGAAAACTACGAATCAGACCTCGAATTGCAGTTGTACCGCGAGTACAAGGCGGTCGTTGGGTTGTTTAACTACGTGGTGGAAACCGAACGCCGCTTTTACCTAGCCAATCAGGTGGACGTGAAAACGTTGACCGATTCGGGTGAGGTGTACTTCGAGCTGAACCTGACCGACGCATGGGTCTGGGATATTTACCGCCAGGGCCGCTTCGTAAAAACCGTCAAGGTGCTCACCTTCAAGGACGTCAACGTCGAAGAACTCAACCGCGACGAGCTGCAGATCCCCAAGGAGGGACTCGGCGGCTAACGCGGACAAAACCAAAGGCACGTTCCCCGCCAGTAGCTGGGGAACGTGCCTTTGGTATTTGCCGGTGTGTTGGCTACTTGGTCATACCGTCAACGAAGTCACGGTTATCTTCCATCCACTGCTTAACCAGTGGCTGCAAGTCATCGGTGTCGTTCTCAACGAAGAGCAAGTTTTCCAGATCGTAGAGGGTCTCCAGATCCATCTTGAAGTTGCCCATCCACTTGGCAACCTCGGCGTGGTCATCGGCGAAGTCCGCACGGCTGAAGGTGTGCATGCCTTCGGCGTCGCCTAGTGCACCCTTAGGATCCTTCAGGTTCTTGACCGGGTACGCGCTGTAGGCCCAGTGTGGCTCCCACAGGGTGACGACGATGTTCTCTTTGTTCTTCGTCGCGGTCTCCAGCTCGGTGAGCATTGCGGAGGTCGAGCTGGTCACGAAGTCCATGTCATCTAGGCCGTAGTCCGGGATGACCGACTTGTTCATCGCTTCGGTCAGTCCGGCGCCTGGCTCGATGCCAACGATGCGGTTGCCGAACTTATCCGCGTTGGCCGCTAGCTCATCGAGTGAATCGATCGGTGCGTCTTCGTTGACCGCCACGGTCAAGCGTGACTCCTCATTCCAGGCGCCCAGGTCCTTGATGTCTTCGCCGAACTTTTCCAGGTAGGAGGCGTGGGTGACCGGCAGCCACACGTCGGTGGTCACATCGTAGTCACCGGTGGACAGGCCCTGGAAGAGCGGAGCGACATCGGCGTTGATCAGCTCAACCTCGTAGCCCTTCTCCTCAAGCACTGCCTTCCACAGTTCACTGGTAGCGATGCCTTCATCCCAGCCGTTGAAGACCGCAATGTTCATCTTCTTGTCATCCGCTGCGGCATCGCCGCCGTTGTCGCCGCTGCCACTGCCGCAAGCGGTCAACGCCAGCGCGCTGGCCGCGAGCAGTGCTCCAAATTTCAGGGTTTTGAGTTTCATGATCGTGATTCCTTTCGAGTGAGCGGTGCGAGCCGCCAGATCATTGATGGTTTCAGTGCGCGGCTTAGGCCGCGAGTTCTTGTTCCTTCGCCGCGGCAGCGGACTTGCGGCGCTTGGCGAACCAGGAGAAGAGCCCAGATTGACGCCCGAAGGCGTTGGTCAACCGGTCAAGGATCATCGCCAAGATGACCACGCCCAGACCTGCCTCCACACCCAGGGCGGTATCAAGCCGGCCCAGTGAGAGGATCACGTCTCCGCCCAGGCCGCCGGCGCCGACCATGCCGGCGATCACGACCATGGATAGCGAAAGCATGATGACCTGGTTGACGCCGGCCATAATGGTCGGCAAGGCCAGCGGTAGCTGGATCTGGCGAAGGATGCGTGCGGGGGAAGAGCCGAAGGCCTGTCCGGCCTCCACCACTTCCTTGTCTACCGAGCGGATGCCCAGTTCGGTGAAGCGCACCCCGGGAGCCAGCGCGAAGGCGATGGTCGCCACGATGCCCGGCGCCACCCCGACACGGAAGAGCATTAGTGCCGGGATCAGGTAGACGAAGGCCGGCATGGTCTGCAAGAAGTCCAAGAAGGGGCGCACAATGTTGGAGAACGTAGTGGAGCGCGCCGCCCAAATACCCAGCGGCAGCGAAATCACCAGCGCCCAGAAGGTTGCAACCAGTACCAGTGCGAGGGAGACCATGGCGTTATCCCATTGGTCCATTCCTACGATGAGCACCAGCCCGATCACCGAGCCGAGCATGAACTGCCATCCGCGGGCCAGCAGCGCGATGACCGCGACCACGCCGATAATAACCGCGAAGTGTGGGGTGCCTAGCAGGTAGTAGACCCCGTCATACATTTCAATGAAGATCGTGCGCAGCAGGTCGAAGAACGCTGCCATATTGTCGATCACCCAGTTGATGGCCTTTTCGGCGACATCTCCTACCGGAATAGTAAAGCCGTCCATTAGTTTTCCTCCCCGGCACCCTGCAGCGCCGCATCAACAACATTGCCCGGCAGCGGTTTTGAAAGTACCGTCATTTCTTCGGTCGGCGGAGTGGTGGAGGCCAGCGCCGCCAACAGTGTCACCCGCGGGATCACGCCTAATAAACGGTGCTCTTCATCGGTGACGGTCACCGGCAACGGGGATTCCACCGAAGGGACAAAGAGGTCGATCAGTGGGGTATCGCGGTTGACCGATTCCAACGGCTGAATCTTCGAGGTGATAGTGCTTTCGCCTCGCTGCACCAGTTTCAGCGCGTCTCGGTCGGTGATCATCCCCACCACTTGGCGCTCCCGGTTGGTGACGATTGCCGCGGAGAGGAACAATTCGTTCATGGTGCGCAGCGCATTGCGCGGTCCGTCACTCTCGTGGATGACCGCCCTGGTTGGTTCAAGCACCGCGGACGCGGTGAGCACCCGAGCGCGATCCACGTCTTGGACGAATTGCGCCACATAGTCATTGGCCGGATCCATCAGGATTTCCTCCGGCGTGCCGACCTGGACGATTTGCCCGTCACGCATGACCGCAATGCGGTCACCTAGGAACATGGCCTCGTTCAAATCGTGAGTAATGAAGACGATGGTCTTGCCCAGCTTGGCTTGAAGCTGGATGAGCTGTTCTTGCATTTCACGGCGGATCAGTGGATCCAGCGCGGAAAACGCTTCGTCCATGAGCAGTATTTCGGTATTTGCGGCCAACGCGCGGGCAATGCCCACACGCTGCTGCATGCCACCGGATAATTCGCTGGGCATTTTATCGCCCCAGCCGGTGAGCCCCACCAAATCCAACGTCTTCGCCGCGGTGGACAGGCGCTGAGCGCGTCCGACTCCCTGCTGCTCCAACGGGTAAGCCACATTTGCCAAAACCGTACGATGTGGCAGCAACGCAAAGTGCTGGAAAACCATGGAGACGCGTTTTCTTCTCACTTCGCGCAACTTTGCCGAAGACATCCCGGTGATCTTGTCGTCTCCCAGGGTGACCTGCCCCGAGGTCGCCTCCCAGAGTCCGTTTAATGCGCGGATCAGTGTGGATTTGCCCGAGCCGGAGAGGCCCATGACGACAAATATTTCGCCTTCCTTCACTTCAAAGGAGGCGTCGATGACAGCTGCGGTAGTTGATGAAGGCAGATCTTCGCGCTTCGTGCCGGCCATGAGTTGCTTGACCGCTTCTTGCGGTTTACGACCGAAGACCTTATACAAGTTCTCGACCTTGACGGCGATGTTATGGGTCATTGTCTCCACTGCCCGGTACCTGCGAGGGTATGAGCTGGTTGGGGACCACAAGTCTTGCGCGCTGCAACCAGATTCTTGAATAGTCGATCGCCGCGGCTCACTACTTGTTTGCACGACCCGAAGTTAACCATTTGGGGCGTGCACGGTCCTAGATTCTGTTATTCTCGGCCGACACAAACTAGATGTCATAGCTGGATTCCAACACTAACAAATTCCTGAAGAATTAGTTTTTGACGAGGTGCCAAAACCTCTAGTATTGGTCTGCTTAAACCCCAACCTATCGCGGATTCTAGGCTCAGGATCGCAAGTTACTAAATCGTTATAACTAGGGCTCTAAATCCAGTGATTGAGGAAGCAAAACAAGAACTAATCCGCCTGCGGTTAAAACTTCCCTTAGCTACCGGTCGTGTTTTCGACAGCGAGCTTGCCGAAGGTAGCGTGGAGTACTGCACGTGAGGTGAGAATGGTTGCCAAAATTGGCTGCTAATTAGACGGTAATTGTTTTCATGGTGGCTAATTCGGCACCAAAATTATCTGCAGATAATCACCCACGGAGATGAGCAAATGGTGGGTAGATTTGCTCAATTTTTGATCCAATTTCCGCAGACTTTTGACCGTTTACCAGTGATAATCGGGTAGCTGAACAGTATGGGACCTGGCAGGTGCCTGGCGGCGCACGGGCACCATTGCTCGGCGCGTCCAGATCGCGGTCTAGCCTGCCAAGTGAATTCCTCAAACGCTTTGTTTTGTGAAAACTCCGGTTCCGCTCGATTCCTTGGTCTACTTCGCTAGTCGAAGGCGGAATCGGTGCGCCTATGTTCTGCACTGTGCGTTGCTCGGGCCACCCGCTGCTGTGTCACCTTCACCATAGAACCATCATCACTTCTTCGTGTGGGCAGAAAAATTACACCTCGCCGAGATGACTTTGCAACGCAGGGGGCCAAAGGATTGCCACGTTATGCACAGTTCGAGCCTGGCCGATCCTATGCGGGGCGCAGAGCGGTGAAGCTTGTGTTCATATTCCGAATCGAATCCAAGGACCGATGACCGATGAATCAACAGCAATTACTTGGCGCACGCGGAGAACAAGCCGCCGCCGACTACCTCTGCGCCCACGGATACCGAATTTTAGAACGTAACTGGCGCTGCAAAATCGGGGAACTGGATCTGATCGTCGCCGACGCGAACGACTTCGTGCTCGCCGTCGAGGTCAAAACGCGCAGCACCAACAACTTCGGCACCGGCTTCGACGCAATCACCCCCAGCAAATATCGCCGCTTGCAACGCCTGCTACTGGCGTGGGGCAAAACCCGGGGACGCTACGTCGGCCGGCTGCGTATTGACGTCGTCGAGGTTTATCCACAGTCCGGTGGTTACCGCTGTCAGCATCATGAGCAGGTGGCCTCATGAGCGTGGCCCGCACCGCCGCGGTGGCGCTACACGGGGTGCAACCGGCACTAATCGACGTGGAAGCGGATCTAGGCAACGGGATTCCTGGCTTCCTGATCCTCGGCTTGCCCGACGCCTCGCTGAACGAAGCCCGCGAACGCATCAAGGCTGCAGCCCGAAATACCGGTCTGCCACTGGCGAATCGAAAACTTACGGTGAATTTGTCCCCGGCGACGTTACCGAAATTTGGTTCGGGCTTCGATCTGGCCATCGTCATCGCCGCGCTGGCCGCCGACGGAATGCTCACGATCCCCGCAGATACGATCTTCCTTGCCGAATTGGCACTTGACGGGACGCTGCGTCCGGTGGCCGGAGTATTACCCGCGGTGCGCTTCGCCGTGCACAACGGCTATCGGCACGTCTTTGTGGCAGCCGCAAACGAGGCCGAAGCCAGACTGGTCCCCGGGGTGCGCATTACCGGAGCCCAGCACCTAGGCCAGGTTTTGGTGATGTGTGGGGCGCCGCCGGAAAGTATTCGCACCTACTTACGTCACCAGCGCCCGGAAAGAGTAGAGCTACCCGATGAATCCGAGGTTTCACAAGACCTAAACTTGGTCAACGGACAGTACGAGGCGAAACTCGCCTTGGAAATCGCCGCCGCCGGAGGACACCACCTCATTATGGTTGGCCCCGCCGGAGCGGGCAAAACCTTACTTGCCCGGTGCCTGCCCGGCATCCTGCCACCACTAGACGTTGCCGACTCCTTAGAAGCCACCGCGATCGACTCCATCACCCGCGGTGGACAGGGTGGAATTACGAAGTTGCAAAACACCGCCCCCTTTATTGCCCCGCACCATACCGCCTCCAGTGCTGCGCTGCTCGGCGGTGGGAGCCGCAATATCAGACCCGGAGCCATCACGCGGGCCCACGCTGGGATTCTTTTCCTCGACGAGGCGACCGAATTTCGCGCCGGGGTGCTCGACGCGCTGCGCCAACCGGTGGAAGAGGGACACATCAATTTGGCTCGCGCGAGTGGTCATCAGCAACTGCCGGCACGGTTTCAGCTGATCCTGGCTGCGAACCCGTGTCCCTGCGGAAGAAATTTTGGTAGCGGGACTGGGTGCACCTGCACTCCAAACGCCCGACGGCGCTACTTCTCCAAACTTTCCGGGCCACTGCTGGACCGGATCGATCTGCAGGTGAAGATGAACGCGCTGACCGGTCAACAATTACTCGGCCGGGAAGCGGCCGAATCCAGCGCCACCGTACGCACCCGGGTGCTAGCCGCCAGGCATCTGGCAACTGCCCGCTTAGAACCTTGGGGGTTGAACTGCAATGCCCGGCTCAGCGCAAAAATCTTGCGCCACGAACTGCAGTACCCCATGGCTACCCAGCGGGCCTTGGAACTGATCGGTGAAAGCCATGAAATTTCGGCCCGTGGATTAGACCGGATGTTGCGTGTGGCCTGGACTATCGCAGATCAGCAACAACATAGCGCGCCCACTGTCGATGATCTAGACGGTGCCCTGCATTTTCGACAAAACCTCGACCCGAGATAGGAGCGGATCATGTCTAGCCCAGATACCGCGCAGCTATTGTGCTTTGCAGAACTGAACACGCTGATTGAACCCAACGACTTCGCCGCCAACGCTCTGCTGCAACTGATGAGCCCGACCGAATTATTAGCTCTGATTCACCGCCAAGACCACGTGCCAGGTTCGCTGAACACCCAACTGACGGACATCTTAGGTGAAAGCACCGTCTCCAATAAAGCACTAAGCCTCCCGGTCGCGCTGACCCGGTGGCGTAAACGCCTAGGACTCAGCAACCCACAACTCGCGTTAGACACCATCACCGCACAAGATGGAGGACTGCTCACCGCAGAAGATCCGCGATGGCCCTCACAGCTTGATGGCTTGGGGCTGGGAAAACCTTTGTGCCTGTGGTGGCGCACCGCGCGTCCCGAACTGCTCAGCGAACAACAGCTTGCACGCTGTATCTCCATCGTCGGCTCACGCGACTCTAGCGACTACGGCCATCAGGTCACGTTCGAACTGGCCCGGAAACTGACACTGCGCGGATTTTCCATCGTTTCCGGAGGCGCGTACGGAATCGACGCGAGCGCTCACCGCGCCGCCCTCTCCGTGGCAGACCCCGAGTTGTCCAGTTACCCAACAATTACTATCCTGGCCGGGGGAGCGGATAGACCCTATCCGGCTGGCAACGAGTCACTACTACGTCAGATTATTCACTCAGGACTCTTGCTCTCCGAGGTGCCGCCGGGCACCGCTCCGACAAGGTTCAGGTTCCTGAACCGCAACCGGCTGATTGCGGGGCTGAGCAGACTCACCGTTGTCACCGAGGCCCGGCACCGTTCGGGTGCGCTCAACACCGCGAACCATGCAGTAGAGCTCGGCCGTGAGGTGGCTGCTGTGCCCGGTAGTATTTATTCTCCCAACTCGGCCGGAACCCACAGGCTGCTCGCCGCCGGAACCGCCGCGCTGGTGACTAGTACCAGCGATGTGCTTGAGCTGCTCGGTGTGCCAGCCGAACCTGCTGGGGCCCAGATTCCAGTGGTTGATAGTCAGGAACGTCCGTTGGATTCGCTGACCAAAACTCAGGCGATGATTTATGACGTGATGAATTTTGCGCAAGGCCACGTTCCCGATGAAATTTCGGCGCTGAGCGGGATCCCCATTTTAGAAACCCTGCGTGCCCTGAGCGTGCTTCAACGCTTAGGTGTAGCGGAGTCCAACGGCACGCAGTTCAGGCTGGTGAGCCGTCGAAGTTTATCGGTGAAAAACACGGTAAATTGAAAGGGATGAAGCCCGAACCAGCCACCGAAGTGCCACAAGTCCCGTTAGCTATCAGCGAGCCCATCGCCGACTACCTGGACTATTTGCGGCTGGAACGTGCACGCAGCGAAAATACCTTGCGTGCCTATGGTGTGGATCTGCGACTGATGACCGAATTCTTGGTGGGACAAGCTCGCGTTCAACGTCTCTCGGATGTCACCGTCCAGATGCTGCGCGACTGGCTAGCAATCCAGCACGAAGCGCAGATTTCACGCACCACCATCGCCCGGCGCATCTCGTCGGTCAAAAACTTCTTTGCGTGGGCGCTCAAACACCAGGTGGTAGCCAAAGATCCTGCGTTGCGTTTGGTGGCACCGAAAAAAGAACAGCGGTTGCCCCACGTATTGCAGACCGGGCAGATTGATCGTTTGCTCAGTGAACCCGCGTCGGAAACTACCAAGTCTGAGCCTGCGAACGGTGAACCAGCCAAAACGCTGAGCAAAGCGGAAATTGTGGCGGAGCAAAAACGCATTGCCCTAGCGTCCCGAGACCGGGTCATCGCGGAACTGCTTTACGCGTCGGGGTTGCGCATCAGTGAACTCGTTTCGCTGGATATTGCTGACATTGATTTTGAACGACGTACCGTGCGCGTAGTGGGTAAGGGAAATAAAGAACGGGTGGTTCCTTTTGGAAAACCGGCCGAACGAGTGATCAATCATTGGCTTCGAAATCACCGAAAAGTTCTGGCGCATGCGGAAACTGATGGGGCGTTGCTGGTGGGTGCTCGTGGCGGGCGACTTAACGTCAGGCAAGCACGTGAAGTGATCGCCCAAGCGCTCAAATCACTGGGGGATACCTCGGCTAGTGGGCCGCACGCTTTGCGCCATACCGTGGCCACTCATTTGCTTGATGGAGGCGCGGATCTACGCGCGGTTCAAGAGTTCTTGGGACACTCCTCGTTAGCTACCACCCAGCTCTATACCCACGTCTCGGTGGACAGATTACGTCAAAGTTACCGCCAAGCTCATCCGCGGGCCTGAGCATTTGGTTGAAATCTAGATCAAATCCCCCGTACGGCTGGCGAAAGTCTCGCTCTTCGGGCAAAATGGTACTTGTCGGTAAGTACTGCACTTCGGCGAGGTTGACGTAGGGGAAGACGATCAACACCGTAACGGAGGATGGCATGTCTGCATCGATGACACGAGGCGTGATTTATATTCACTCGGCCTCTGCCGCGTTGTGCCCACATCTGGAGTGGGCCATTCAGGAGGTGCTCGGCCAACCAGTCAAGATGGACTGGAGTGACCAGCACGTAGCTCCTGGGCTTCGTCGTGCCGAAATTACCTGGACGGGCCTGCAAGGTACCGGCGCCAGCCTGGCCACCGCAATGCGCGGATGGCAGCACCTACGTTTTGAAGTCACCGAAGACCCAAGCGAAGGCTGCGACGGAAGTCGCTGGTCGTTCACCCCGGATCTGGGAATTTTCCACGCGACCGTAGATGTCGCCGGCAACATTATGGTCAGCGAAGAGCGCATCCGTTGGGCCTATGAAAAGGGCGACGGAAACGCCTCGGTCTTCTTCCAAGAAATGTCTGTTGCTCTCGGCGAGGCCTGGGATGAAGAACTTGAACCATTCCGCCATGCAGGTGACGATGCACCTGTTCGATGGCTCAACCAGGTGGTATAACAACTGGTTACTAAGTCTGGGGGGGGGAGACTGAATAAGTCTTCCCGAGTAAATCCCCGGTGGTGCGGGGTGTTACCGCAGAAAAACGGGATCCCGAAGAAGTTTCGGGATCCCGTTTGCGTGCGACGTGAATATTAGCGAACGACGTCGTAGATGTTCTTTTGAATACCGTTGGAGTACACGGCCGAATCCACCAGTTGCAGCTTCTGCGTCGCCAATGAGGCCTCACTGAAAAGTCGTTTGCCCGACCCCAGCAGTATCGGGAAGACCAACAGGTGATACCGGTCGATAAGCTGGTGTTCCTGCAGGGAATGCACCAAGGTCGCCGAGCCATGCACAATCAACGGGCCACCCTCACCCGCACGCAGCCTTGCCACCTCGGCAGTCGAACGAAGAATCTGAGTATCGCCCCACCCATCGATCAGCTCGTTCTTACGCAGCGACGTGCTCAGCACATATTTGGGCATGGCATTATATTTCTCGAACTGCTCCTCCATAGATGGCCACACCGCACCGAATGATTGATAACTGACTCGGCCCAGCACCATCGCTTCGGCCTGATCTTGTTCGCTACCCTTGATCTCGTACGCGGCCGGATCAAACTCCACACTGGACATGGACCAGCCGGCGTTGTGATACCCGGGTTCACCGCCCGGGGCTTCCATCACTCCGTCGAGCGAGGTAAATGCGGTGACAATCAGTTGACGCATGGCAGTTGCTTCTTTCTTCCGCGCTGGCTTGAGCTGGCCCACCTAGGTTTAGCTACTAGCGATCGTAGCCTAAGAGCTTAAAGCAATGACGGGGCGCCTTCTGAACTTCAGAAGGCGCCCCGTCATCAACGGTTCAAGTAGGTACTAGACGCTGCGGATTGCGACCACTGCGTTGTGTCCACCAAAACCAAAGGAGTTATTCAGTGCCACGATGCTGCCCTCAGCAGGAAGCTTCGCAGGCTCGCCGGTGACAACCTTCAACGGAATCTCCGGATCCTGATTATCTAGGTTGATGGTCACCGGTGCGAGGCGGTGGTAAATCGCCAAGGTGGTCAGTACGGACTCCACTGCGCCCGAAGCGCCAAGCAGGTGACCCATCTGCGACTTGGTTGCCGAGACCCACACGTTATCCAGGTGATCGCCCAGGGCTGCCTTCAACGCGGTGTATTCAGGCTTGTCGCCCACCGGGGTGGAGGTGGCGTGAGCGTTGACGTGCACCACGTCTTCTGGCTGAATCAGGCCGTCAAACATTGCTGCCTTCAGTGCGCGGGTAGCGCCCAAGCCCTGTGGGTCCGGTGCGGTGATGTGGTACGCGTCTGCGGTCACCGAGGTGCCTGCAAGTTCGGCGTAGATCCGTGCGCCACGAGCCAGTGCGTGCTCTTCGGCTTCCAGCACCAGTGCGCCAGCGCCTTCACCCATCACAAAGCCATTACGGTCGATGTCATAGGGGCGTGAAGCACCCTGGGGGTTGTCGTTGCTGCGCGAGAGCGCCTGCATCGAGGAGAACGCGGCGATCGGCATCGGGTGGATGGCTGCTTCCGCGCCACCGACTACCACAACGTCTGCCTTGCCGGCACGGATCAGTTCCATGCCCACGTGCATCGCTTCGGTGCCCGAGGCGCAGGCGGAGACCGGGGTGTGAGCGCCGGCGGCGGCACCTAGATCCAAGGAGACCGCGGCGGCCGGGCCGTTTGGCATGAGCATTGGCACGGTCATTGGCAAGACGCGGCGTGGGCCCTTTTCGCGCAGGGTGTCCCACGCGTCAAGTAGGGTCCAGACGCCGCCGATGCCGGTGGCGAAGGCGACGGCAAGCTTATTGCGGTCGATCTCTTCGATTCCGGAGTCTTTCCACGCTTCACGCGCGGCAACCACGGCGAACTGCGTGGATGGATCCATACGCTTGGCTTCCACGCGGGAGAGCACATCGGTGGCTGGGACCGAGGCGCGCGCTGCGAAGGTGACAGGCAGGTGGTATTCCTCCACCCAGGAATCGGTCAAGGTGGCGGCGCCGGAGACACCCTTAAGGGCGTTCTCCCATAGGGTGGGGACGTCCCCACCGATAGGGGTTGTGGCTCCGAGACCGGTGATCACTACTTTGCGCGCCATCATCAAACTCTCTACTGGGCGGTAAAAAAATTGTGGGGGTCGGCTTCACGTACCGACCCGTGCGTGTGGCTTGCCCACACGACGGTGTGCCGCACCGAGGGTGCGACGAAACTGCTTAGGCCTGTGCTGCGGCGATGAAGTTCACTGCGTCGCCCACGGTCTTCAGGTTCTTGACCTCTTCGTCCGGGATCTTCACCTCGAACTTGTCTTCTGCCTCAACGACGATGGTCATCATCGAGATCGAGTCGATGTCCAGGTCTTCGGTGAAGGACTTGTCCATCTGCACGTCTGCAACGTCCAGGCCGGTCTCGGCGTTAACGATTTCGGCGAGGCCCGCCAGGATTTCTTCGGTGCTAGCCATGGAATGGCTCCTTTTCTGATTGTGCCGGATGATTCCGGCCATTGTGTGTGGCGCGCACCCGGTGTCGGGCGGTGCCGGTCTTAGTAAAATTTTACGCGCTGTTTCGCGTCGGCTTTCGCCTTCGGTTTAAAGCTTAGGGCAGGAGGACTACTTGAGCGCCGAAGACAAGCCCGGCACCAAAACCAATCTGCAAAGCAAATTTGCCCGAAAGCTGCGGATGCGCTTTGCGCATGCGGTCCATCGCCATCGGAATGGAGGCCGCAGAGGTGTTCCCGTTTTCGGCAATATCCCGGGCGACGAGTACCGTGTCGGGAAGTTTCAGTTGCTTGGCCAGCTCATCAATAATGCGCATATTCGCCTGATGTGGGATGAAGGCGGCCAAATCCTCGGCTTTAAGTCCGGCCTCGGCTAACGCCTCACGGGCCATTTTCGCCATTTCCCAGACCGCCCAGCGGAACACCGTCTGGCCATCTTGGCGCAGCGTCGGCCACGGGTTAGCCAGCTCCTCGAGTGGTTCATCAACCGCCGATTCCAATAGCTCAGTGGCGCCGAGAAACGAATCGCGCAATTCAAGTTGTGAGTGGGTCATGCTGATTGCGTTCCACTTGGACCCATCCGAGCCCCACACCGACGGGGAAATCCCCGGAACCGGTGACGCGCCCACGATCACCGCTCCGGCACCATCACCAAGCAGGAAGGAAATGGTGCGCTCAGTATTGTCGATGTAATCCGAGAGCTTCTCCACACCGACCACCAACACATGCTGAGCCAGCCCGGAGCGAACCAACGCGTCCGCCTGAGCGATCGCATAACAGTACCCGGCACACGCCGCGGAAATGTCATAGGCCGGAGCCGGGGTGGCGCCGAGCCGGTCGGCAAGCGCTGCGGCCGCCGACGGGGTGGCGTGCGGGAAGGTCACCGTCGCCACGATGACCGTATCAAGCTGCGCGGCACTAATTCCGGCGTCTTCAAGGGCCGCTTGCGCCGCGCCCTGAGCCATATCCAACACCGAGGTGTTCGCGTCGGCGCGGTGCCGGGTGATGATGCCGGTGCGCTGGCGGATCCACTCATCGGAGGAGTCGATCCACTGGCAGACATCGTCATTGGTCACCACCACATCGGGGCGGAATGACCCAGTGCCCAGAATCGCGCTATACGCGTTCGGGGTGGGGGTAAGTAGCTGCGGGCTCATGAGGGTTCCTAGTGCCCGGCGTGCTCGGCGATAAATTCGCGGGCGGCATCCAACTCTGCCGGGCTTTTCAGCGCGAGGGTTTTCACGCCCTTCAGTCCGCGGCGGGCCAGACCCACCAGGGTTCCGGCCGGAGCAAGTTCTAGCACTCCGGTGACGCCTTGGGCGGCCAGGGTTTCCATGCACAGGTCCCAACGCACCGGGCGGGAGACCTGAGCGACCAAGGAAGCGAGGTTCGCGGCACCATCGGTCACGGGCGCGCCATCAAAGTTGGAGAGCAATGTCAGTTGTGGGTTTTGCGGTGACAGGCTTGAGGAGAGTTCTTGAAGAACCCCCACTGCCGGCTGCATGTGGCTGGTGTGGAAGGCGCCTGCGACCTTCAGCGGGATCACTCGGGCCTTCGCTGGTGGGTTGGCGACCAGGGCTTCAAGCTGCTCTAGGGTGCCGGCCGCGACCGTTTGTCCGCCGCCGTTGGCGTTGGCTGGGGTCAAGCCGAGCTCGCTGAGCTTGGCGAGGACCTCGTCCGGGTCTCCGCCAAGTACCGCGGCCATGCCGGTGGGGGTGGTGGCTGCGGCCTGGGCCATGGCGTTGGCGCGTTCCCGCACAAAAGTCAGCGCATCGGTTTCGCTCAAGGCGCCGGCTAAGGCGGAGGCGGTAATTTCGCCGACCGAGTGTCCGGCAAGGATCGCACCGGCAGGCAAGGAATCGCCAAAGAGTGCGCGGGCGCTCACCAGTCCGGCGGCGACGATCAAGGGTTGCGCGACGGCGGTGTCCTTGATGGTTTCCTCGTCGGAGGTGGTTCCGTGGGCGAGAAGATCGCGCCCAGTGATGTCGCCCAGCGCCGTTAAATGGTCGCGAACGCCATCAACTTCGAGCCAGTCGGTGAGAAAACCTGGGGTCTGGGAGCCCTGTCCGGGGCAAACGATTGCTAACACTCTTACAGCTTTCCAAATAGTTGTGGCTTCACGCGCGGTATTTGCGTACCAAGCTCGCGGTGCCTCTTTGTAGGAACTCTACAAAAGCTTAGCGTAACCCGAAGATAAAAACCCATGTAAAGCGCCTGTGTTGCGGTTCGGGGACTGTGTGTTCCCCATAAAATTGGCTGGTTTAGCCCGGTTCGTTCAGCCGGCCCAGTACCAGTGCGCTGTGCAGCACAAATGCGTCACGCGCCACCAAGGGATCCCAACCGGTCACCTCGGAAACACGCTTGAGCCGGTAACGCACGGTATTGGCGTGCACAAAAAGTTCTCGCGCGGTGCCCTCCAGCGAGTGGCCGAGCGCAAGGTAACTGGACAGCGTCTGCAGCAGCCCGTTTCCGGCGTGCACCAGAGGCTGATAAACGCGTTCGATGAGCGCGGCGCGCGCCAGCGGGTCACCGTTAAACACCCGTTCGGGCCACAGGTCATCGGCGTCTACCGGCACCGGCGCCTGCTCCCAGGCGCGGGCCGCGCCGTAGCCTGCCACCGCGGCGCTCGCGGCGGTATGCATCTGGCTGACGGTGCTCGCCAGCGGGGAATAGACGATCGGCCCGGGCCCGAAGAACCGGGCAAAGCGGGTGAGGTCCGCTTCCTCAAATTTGGTGTCCGAAAGCATCAGGATCGCCCGATCTCCGAGCACCCCCACCAGCGAGTCGCTGGCGTAGCGTTGCGCCACTCGGCGCAGCGCCGCGACGAAGGTGACCGAGCTGGACGCCGGGGTCGTGCCGACCATGATGCGAATGTTCTTTTGTGACTTCCAGCCGATCGCCGCGATACGGGAGGACAGCGAGTCCTGGGATTCGCCATGCAGTACCGCATCGACCACGTGCGCTTCTAGCCGGGAATCCCAGGCGCCGCGGGTCTCGGCGGCCCGCGCATACACATCGGCGGCGGCGAAGGCCACCTCGCGGGAGTAGCGAAGTACCGCCTCGCGCAGTTGTGCCTGTTCGTTCTCGGCCGCGATATCTGGCACCTGGGATTCGACAACCTCCACGATGGTGCGCAGCAACGCCAACGCTTTTTGCAGCGAGATGGAGCGGGTCAGCTCGCTCGGGGCGGCGCCAAAGACGTCGTTCATGACCCAAGCCGGGGTGGATTCGGGCTCCTCGTACCAGGTGACAAAGGTGGAGATGCCCTTTTGCGCGACGAGTCCCAGGGCCGCGCGTTCGGCCGGTTCTAAGGAGCGGTACCAGGGTAGCGATTGGTCCAGGTATTTCAGCGCCGTGGTGGACAGCACGCCCAGATGGCTTTTGAGCCGGCGAATAGTTTCTGCGGTGGGCTTGGGCACTCGCACAGCGCGCGAGCGCACACCCGATGTGGGCTCGACCTGAGGACTCATGGTTTCAAGCATACGCAAAAAATGTGCCTACGCGCCGGTAGTTAAATGCGGCGGGCGCCAAGCCACCGGTGAAAGGTGGCTTGGCGCCCGCCAAACAAACAAGAACTAGCTCCGCGTGACTTACGCGTCGCCGCCCGCGTTACCGGAAGTTCCGGCATTTGGGTTGTTCAGGTCGTACTTTGCGTGAGCCTTTACCGCGGTATCGGCCGGGATCTCGCCGCGTTCTGCCAGCGAGGCCAAGGTCTTCACTACCAGGGTGTGCGAGTCGATCTTGAAGAAACGACGCGCCGCGGCACGGGTGTCGGAGAAGCCGAATCCGTCCGCGCCCAAGGTGTGGAATTCACCTGGCACGTAAGGGCGGATCTGCTCCGGCACCGCACGCATGTAGTCGGTGGTGGCGATGACCGGACCGGTGGTGGACTGCAACTTGGAGGTCACAAACGGTACCGGGCGAGCCTTGGACGGATCGACGAGCACCTTCTCATCGGCGATCTGGCCCTCGCGAGCCAACTCGTTCCAGGAGGTGACCGACCAGACATCGGCGGACACGCCCCACTCCTCGGCCAGGATCTGCTGGGCCTCGATAGCCCACGCCAGCGCCACGCCGGAGGCGAGCAGCTGGGCGCGTGGCCCATCGGTGGTCGCTTCCTTCAGCAGGTAGATACCCTTTACGATGCCTTCAACGTCGACGTTTTCAGGCTCGGCAGGCTGGCTGATCGGCTCGTTGTACACGGTGATGTAGTACATCACGTTGGGATCCGAGTGCGTGCCCCCGTACATGCGCTCAAGGCCCGAGCGCATGATGTGCCCGATCTCGTAACCGTAGGCCGGGTCGTAGGCGACCACTGCCGGGTTGGTGGCGGCAAGCAACGGCGAGTGGCCGTCCGCGTGCTGCAAACCTTCACCGGTCAGCGTGGTGCGTCCTGCGGTGGCGCCGATGATGAAGCCACGGGTCATCTGGTCCGCGGCGGCCCAGAACTGGTCGCCGGTGCGCTGGAAACCGAACATCGAGTAGAACACGTAGATCGGGATCAACGGTTCATCGTGCGTGGAGTAGCTGGTGCCGGCGGCGGTGAAGGCCGCCACGGCGCCTGCCTCGTTGATGCCCGGGTGGATCAGCTGACCGCTGGCCGACTCCTTGTACGCCAGCACCAGATCACGGTCTACCGACAGGTAATTCTGTCCGGCAGGGTTGTAGATCTTGGCGGTAGGGAAGAAGGAGTCCATGCCAAAGGTGCGCGACTCATCGGGCACGATCGGCACGATGCGGTGACCGAAGTCCTTGTCACGCATCAGGTCCTTGAGCAGACGCACAAAGGCCATGGTGGTGGCGGCCTGCTGCTTGCCCGAACCACGCTTAGCGAAGGCGTACGCCTTATCGCCTGGCAGGTGGATCTTGGAGCTGGTTTCCTTACGGCGCGTTGGCACCGCGCCGCCCAGTTCGCTGCGGCGTTCCATCATGTACTTGTACTCCGCCGAGTCGTTGCCCGGGTGGTAGTACGGCGGCATGTATGGATCGGCTTCGAGCTGCTCGTCGGTGATCGGGATGCGCAGGTGATCACGGAAGCCCTTGAGGTCCTCCAAGGTCAGCTTCTTCATCTGGTGGGTCGCGTTACGCGCCTCGAAGTGCGTGCCCAGGCCGTAGCCCTTGACCGTCTTGGCCAGGATGACCGTTGGCTTGCCCTTAAACTCGGTGGCTGCCTTATAGGCCGCGTAGACCTTGTGGTAGTCGTGACCGCCGCGCTTCAGGTTCCAGATCTCGTCGTCGCTCATATCCGCGACGAGTTCCTTGGTTTCTGGACGCTGACCGAAGAAGTGCTCGCGAACGAAAGCACCGGACTCGGCCTTGTAGGTCTGGTAGTCGCCATCCGGGGTCTGGTTCATCACGTCGACCAGGGCGCCATTTGGATCTTCTTCGAGCAGGGCATCCCACTCGCGACCCCAAACCACCTTGATGACGTTCCAGCCCGCACCGCGGAAGAAAGCCTCAAGTTCCTGCATGATCTTGCCGTTACCGCGGACCGGACCGTCGAGGCGCTGCAGGTTGCAGTTGATCACGAAGGTCAGGTTGTCCAGCTTCTCGTTGGCAGCAAGCTGCAAGAAGCCGCGTGACTCTGGCTCGTCCATTTCGCCGTCGCCCAGGTAGGCCCAGACGTGCTGGTCGGAAGTGTCCTTGATGCCACGGTTGTGGATGTAGCGGTTCAGCTGTGCCTGGTAGATGGCGTTGGCTGGGCCGATCCCCATCGACACGGTCGGGAACTGCCAGAAGTCTGGCATCGAACGCGGGTGTGGGTAGGAAGGTAGTGCGTGGCCTTCTTTGGACTTCTCCTGGCGGAAGCCGTCCATATCTTCTTCGCTCAAGCGTCCTTCGAGGAAGGCGCGGGCGTACATGCCGGGGGATGCGTGGCCCTGGAAGAAGACCTGATCGCCGCCGCCCGGGTGGTCCTTGCCGCGGAAGAAGTGGTTAAAGCCAACCTCGTACAAGGTGGCTGCGCCTGCGTAGGTGGAGATGTGTCCGCCGACGCCGACGCCTGGGCGCTGGCCGCGGTGCACCATGATGGCTGCGTTCCAGCGCATGTACGCGCGGAAACGGCGTTCTACGGACTCATCGCCCGGGAATTCTGGTTCCTGATCCACCGGAATCGTGTTCACGTAGTCGGTGGTGGTCACCATGGGGACGCCAACGGACTTGGCGCCGGCACGCTGCAACAGCGAGCGGATGATGAACTGAGCACGTTCGGTGCCCTGGGATTCGACCAGTGAGTCGAATGAGTCCAACCATTCCTGAGTTTCCTCAGGATCCCGATCAGAAAGCTGGTAAGTCAAACCACTACGGATCTGGGAGATGTGTTCCTCTACAGCCACGGAAGCTCCTTGATTGAATTGCGGCTCCGGCACGTTGGTCTGAGTTTCGGACCGTGTGACGGGTTGGGACTACGAGAGCGGCGCGCTTGAGTGACGTGTGCGTCTCGTTTCAACCCATACTCTAGTTCTTATAGGGATGTGAAAAGTACAGTTTTTTGACGCAAAAAGCCCTTAAATCTGACTTATAGAGTGACATATGCAACTCGGTACAGGAGCTAGGTACATAATGCTCATGTAAGGATGAGGTGAGTCACGAGTTCACGCGATAGAATTACCGGCGTGTTACGTCCTTAGCGCTTGAATGGGAAGACAAAAGAGTGTTTTGTTGTTAGTAACGCTTTGTAACAGCAGGAGGAATGAAGTGAGCGACGCCGTATCGGCAAACCTGGAACCCGCGAAGAACTTGGGTTTCAAAGATGAAGACCTTATTCAGGAACTGGGCTATGACGAAGACGTGGACTTCGGTCTTCGTGATGCTATCGAGGACCTGATCGGTTCAGATTTGCTCACCGAAGAAGACCACGACGTAGTCGACGCAGTCATTTTCTGGTGGCGCGACGGCGACGGAGACTTAGTCGACGCTCTGATGGATTCATTGGAATGCCTTGATGAAGGTGGCATTGTTTGGCTACTTACCCCTAAACAGGGTCGTAGCGGACACGTGTCCCCAACCCAGATTCAACAGGATGCTCCCACCGCGGGGCTTCATGTCACTACAACTGAGGGTGTCTCAGAGGATTGGTCCGCCATCCGTCTAGCACCACGCAAGAAGCACTAATGATCGAAACAGGTTCACGCCTGTTCGATTTCTCGCTGGAAAACCAGTACGGCGAAACTATCACCAGCACCCAGCTCGCTTCGGGCAGGGTGCTGGTGGTTTTTTACCCCTGGGCATTTTCCCGCGTCTGCGGATCTGAACTGGCACAAATTCAAGAACATCACCAAGAGTTCCTCGACGCGAACGTACGGGTGGTGGCGATCTCCGTGGACCATAAGTTCACGCTGCGTAGCTACGCCGAACAGCTTGGCGTCGAGTTTGAACTGCTCGCCGATTTCTGGCCGCACGGTGCGGTCGCCAAGGCGGCCGGCGCATTTGATGAGGCTAAGGGAGTGGCTACACGCCTCTCGCTGTACCTGATCGACGGGGTGGTGCGCCACGTTTTTAGTAGTCCAATGACCGAGCCGCGCAGCCTGAAGGCATATCAAGAGGTCATTACGAGCCTGACGTGACGTAGCTCGCCTGGCGCGTTCGGCTCTCGATTTGCGCGAAGAGAAAATAACCGGTAAATTTATCTCTCGTTGGCTTGGAGAAATGCAAGACAGCATAAAGGTTTGGGCCTTTAGCTCAGCTGGTAGAGCGTCACGTTTACACCGTGAATGTCATCGGTTCGATCCCGGTAGGGCCCACCAAATAAATCCCGCTTCACTTCATCTTCGGATGAGGGGAAGCGGGTTTTTTGTTGTGCGCTGTCCGGCGCTAAACGAAGAGGTGTTCACCTACTTCGTGGTGCGGCTCCCGGCTAGAAAACCGGTTCTCGGCCTGAACCAAGCGGACGTTTGTGGACGGAGCATGCCACGTAGGTCTAGCCCAGGGGCCGCACATCGGGGGACCGTCACAAAATTCAGTGGAATAGGTTCCGCCTCGGCATGGTTGTCGCCAGAGAGCATCTGTATTTTTTCTGCAGGATAGATTCTGCAAAACTGCAAACTTAAGGAAACGATTTGCCTGTTCCGTTGAGCATTCTTGATCTTGCCTCTATCTCTGAAGGCTCCACGGCGCGTCAGGGGATTGCCGCGTCGATGAAAAGCGCCCGCCTGGCGGATGAGCTTGGCTACCATCGGCTGTGGTTTGCCGAACACCACAACACGGCAAATCTTGCGTCCAGCGCCACCGCGTTGCTCATTTCACAGGCCGCCTCGGTCACCGAACGGATCCGGGTGGGTTCTGGTGGTGTGATGTTGCCTAACCATGCTCCGCTAATGGTCGCCGAGCAGTACGGAACCTTGGCTAACATTCATGGTGATCGGATAGACTTGGGCCTTGGCCGCGCACCAGGAACAGACGGTATGACCGCGCAGGCGCTGAGTCGCTCGTCGGCCGAGCCGCAAGAGTTTGCGCGGAGCATTTATGACCTGCAGGGCTGGTTCGGGCAAACCGGCACGGCCCACAGCATGCCGATTGTCTCTGCCGTATCAGCCGGTATGAACGTGCCGATTTGGGTGCTTGGCTCCACGGTTAACGGTGCGTCTATTGCCGGTCAATTGGGTTTGCCATTTTCGATCGCGTCGCACTTCGCTCCGGATCAGCTTGACCACGCGCTGAAGGTTTACCGAGACGCATTTAATCCGCAGGCGGTGACGGCCCAGATCGACAAGCCCTACGTGATGGCTGGCATCAACGTGATGGTCGCGGACACCGACGATCAGGCTGCGCGGGAATTCACGGTGATCGAGCAGATGTTCCAGGATGTTCAACGGGGAAAATCACGCAAGCTGCAGCCTCCGGTAGACCCTGAAACGCTGGCAAGCCTTGGCGACAGGGGAAACCCGATGCTGAAGATCAAGGCGGTGGGTGCGGCGCCGAAGGTCAAAGCCGAGTTGGAAGCGTTTGTGCAGCGAACCGGTGCCGACGAACTTATTACGACGACCTATGCCTTCGATCCATCCGTGCGCGAGCACTCGCTGAAACTTCTAGCGCAGCTCTGGTTCTAAGGCTTCACGCCATAGTGCATCTGCCGCGGGCGAAGATCGAAACGCCGGGCGGGAGATGCAGGTCACTGCATTCTGATTTGCGCCGATGAGTTTTCACCAGTAAAGTTATTCCCTGTTGGCAAGAAGTTATTTCTTCGCTCAGCGATGGTAAGGGCCTTTAGCTCAGCTGGTAGAGCGTCACGTTTACACCGTGAATGTCATCGGTTCGATCCCGGTAGGGCCCACCAAGCAAAACCCGCTTCACCTCATCTTCGGATGTGGGGGGAAGCGGGTCTTTTGTTTTGCGCACAGACGGTGTGAATCTAACTTAATCTCGCCAGAGGCCCACGTAGCCGACCCAGGGTTTGCCGGTGGTGTATCCGCGCTGGGCATCGGGGTCGTAGGTACAGGAAGACTCGCTGACCCGAACGCCGTTATTTTTGACGACATAATTGACGGTGGTGACCGTGCGCCAAACTTCACATGCCTGTTGGTTTGCGAAGAAGACCCGTGATGATCCTGCGAAACTTCCTGCGTTAGCGGCCGGTGCCGCGACGAATCCGGCGCCACCGATCAGTCCCAGGGACAGTGCTGTTGCGACGATTCTACGATTGATCTTCATAGTTGCCTTTACCTTGGTTGAAGTTCTAGCTAATGGATGGTTTAACCATTGCATGGACTGAAGTCATCATTCAACCCTGAAATCATTTCTTAACTCTCGTATTACGCCTAGCCAAGAAGTCAATAAGGAATGTCGCTCGATGTGGCGGAATAGTTGAAGCATCTAAGCGGTGTCTCGCTTTAAACGTTTTTGGTGGTGGAAGACGCTTGAATCTCTGCGCCGAAGGTACCTAGCTTTTCTGGCTGAAAATGATACTCAATGCGTAGCGGGAAACTATAGCAGGGTGAAATTGCTATTTCTTTTTTGCATGGGAAACTGAAGTCATGACTGCTCCCGAAGAAAACGTATGGATCGCCGCCACGCGAGCGAATCCCGAACACTCGCAGAACTTTGCGCAACGCTGGCGGACCTTCGCTCAGGAAGGCCGCGATATTTTTGGTGAGGCGCGAGCCATCGATGCGATGGCAGATCGCGGCAGTCGAATCCTTGATGCCGGATGCGGTACCGGTCGAATCGGCGGCTGGTTGGCCGAACGCGGGCATCAGGTCGTGGGAATCGACCTTGATGAGCACCTGATCGATGTGGCCCGCGAGGATTACCCGCAGGCGCGCTGGGAGGTTGGCAATCTGGCTGACTTCACGCTCAGCGAGGATTCTTCAGCCGCACTTGAGTTCGATGTGATCGTCTCGGCCGGAAATGTACTCACCTTCTTATCCCAATCTGAGCGCTTGCCAGCATTAGTGAAACTGCGTGAGCATTTGGCCACCGATGGACGCCTGGTGGTGGGTTTCGGCGCGGGACGCGACTACGAGTTCGCCGACTTTGAAGCCGATGCAGCTGTTGCGGGTCTCGAACTCCAGCAGCGCTTCTCCACTTGGCAGTTCCACCGTCCGGCTGATGACTTCCTCGTGGCGGTGCTCGGCCGCGCCGACTAAGCGCGGAGGAGGATTACGCCTTGACGCGTAGCCGCCACAGCGAGGTGACTTCCCGCGAACGTGCTGCATGGAGGATGTCAGCATCGTCCTTGGCGCGCCCGTGCATTGGCAGGGTGTCGAGCCTGTCGACCACTTCTAGGCCTGCGTCGTCGATGGCATCAAGGAGCAGGTGGCGACTGCGCAGGCCCAACAGTTCGGCCAAATCAGAAATGATCAGCCAGCCTTCGCCGTGCGTTGTGAGGTGTTCGGGCAATCCGCGTAGGAACTGTAAGAGCATCTTGCTTCCCGGATCGTACACGGCAGCATCCAGTGTGGTCGGTGCGCTTCCAGGCAACCAGGGCGGATTGCAGATCACCAGGGGCGCGCGGCCTGCGGGGAACATGCTGGTCAGTTCGGCGCGGGCGGAATCGTCGATGGCCAGGCGCGCGAAGTTGTCGTTAGCGCAATCTACCGCTCGCTGATGGATGTCGGTGCCGATCACGGTCTTCACCCCGCGGGCCACCAAGATGGCTGCCAGCACCCCGGTGCCGGTGCCAATATCAAAGGCTAGCTCGGTGGTGTTCAGTGGCGCCTTGGCAACCAGATCAACATACTCGTGCCGGGTGGGCAAAAATGTGCCGTAGCCGGGGTGGATCTTTTGGCCTAGTGCTGGCACCTCGACGCCGTTGATGTACCACTGGTAGGCGCTGAGCACGCCGGTGAGTTCTTGCAGGCTGACTACGGCACGCGTCGCAGTGGACCCAGCCTGCTGCGGATAACTAAATGCTACCGCAGGGCCAATACGTGGGGCCCGGGGGAGTTCTAAGGCGGCCTCACCATCGGTAGTGTCAAGATTTAATGGAACTAATATCAGCGACATCATGCGCGAGCGTTGAGCTCGCCCCTGACGGATTGCGTAGAACTTCTCTGCGTCGGTTTGGGTTTTGCGCGACGTCTTGCCGGTGGCCGCCTTGGACAGGCGGCGATCGATGGCCGATAACATTTGCTTGGCATTGTGGAAGTCTCCCAACCAAAGCATGGCGGTGCCACGCGCCGCGTTGCGCATGGCGGCATCGGCGGTGAGCCGGTCATCAACGACCACCACATTTTTAGGTGCGGGGCGCGCATTGGCAGACCACCAGTGGGCGGAAGTGTGAGTTCCTTGGTGTTCCCAGCTCAGAGTTTGGTCGGCAATGTTGGGGGAGTGCTCGATGGCGGTGTACCTCGTTGAGTCGTGGCGCTCACCCGATGTCTGACCGCGCGTGAGCGATGGTGTTGCGAAGTCTAGTAATGACAATGATACGGAGTTTTCCGCTAGCGCTGGTGCAGTACGAGCACCTCTAGCGTGTACGACTCCTGAGTGCTATCTTTAACTTTGTAATGCAAAGTACTTTTCATCACGAATAACTTTGTGGCTCTACCGAGTCGCCCGATGAAAGAGAGAGCAGACCATGAGCAACGACAACACGCCAGAAACGGATCCGGCGCGGATCTTGGATGATATCGAGGCTAATGCGCGTCAAACACGTCAGGCCATGAGCCCGAACCAGCTGCTTCTCTTTTCGCTCTGGGGCGGCGCCTGGGTGATCGCGTTCATCGCGGTCTTCCTCACCTTTGCTCCGGTTGCTGCGCCGTTGCTGCCGAGATTTCTCGGCGTCGGCATTGGGGTATTCGCCTTTGTGCTGGCCATCGTGCTTTCCGCGGTGCACTCGGCCAAACGTGGCTCCGGAACGAAGGGGCCATCAATGGTGGAAGGTGCCATTTACGGCAACACCTTCACGCTAGGAATCATCTTTGCCGGCTTGCTCGGATGGCGGCTGCACGCGGCGGGCCTAGATTCCATGGGACTGCTGACCTTCGCGCTCGGCGCACTGTGCTTGGTGGTGGGGGTGTTGGTAATCGCCGGATCGTTGATCTTCAATGATCGAACACAATTGATTTTTGGGGCATGGATCTTAGTAATTGGAATGCTTTCACTGGCAGTGCCGGCGCCCTACAATTTGCTGGCCGGCGCGGTGGGAGGACTGGGGTTGATAGTGCTCGGGTTGCTGCACGGACTGAAGCCAGCATTGGTCGCAGGTGAGGTGGTTAAAGGTGGGCATGCACGAGCTTGATCCAGTCATCCATGCACAGGCGCGCCTGCGCACGGTCACGGTGCTCGACACGCTTCGGGTCGGAGACCGAATCTCATTTCCCAAACTCCAGGGGCTGCTTGCGATGACCTCGGGTAATCTGGCGACACATCTGCGCAAACTTGAAGAGAGTCAGTATGTGGCAGTGGAGAAGATTTTGGAGGGACGCAATCCGGTGACCTATGTGTGTCTCACGTCCACGGGGCGGGTAGCGTTTGAAAACTATAAATTGGCGCTACGCGAACTGCTTGACCCGGCGCGGTAAAAAGCCAAACCTTAGCGCATACTTGCACGATTGCAAGACCTAGAAATCGGAGTCAGGCAAACGTAAGGTTGTGTCCAGCTAGCTCCAAAAATTGGCAGGTAGCGTCGGTTAGGTAAGTTGTTCGATCAAGCGACAGGAGATCATCTGATGGGTTTGGGCGATAAGTTTAAGAACAAGGCTCAGGAAGCAAGCGGCAAGGTCAAGGAGACCGTAGGCGATGCGACCAACAATGAGAGCCTGCAGGCCGAAGGCGTGAAGGATCAGGCAGCAGCCAAGGCCAAACAGGCCGGCGAAGCAGTCAAGGACGCAGCTAAAGACGTTCGCGACGATCTGAACAAGTAAAAGTTTTCCGTCCAAAGGCACCCACCAATTCGGTGGGTGCCTTTGGTGCGTGCGGGCATTGACAGTTAGCGGGCAGTAGTTAGTTGATGTAGTGCCCGGATTACCGGCAGCGAACTGTCTTCCTCCGCTTCCAGTTGCTTCGCAAGATGTGCAGCGCGCACCGCGTATTTATCGGTAGCCAGCGTCTGATCTATGGCTGCGAGCAGTCTTTCGACGCTCAGCTCTTTGTATTTGATCGGCTCCACTCCTGCGCCTAAGGCGTGCACGCGTGCCGCCCAGAAGGGCTGATCGGTGAAGATTGGCACGCTAATCGTTGGCACGCCGGCGCGTAGTCCGGAGGCCGTAGTGCCTGCCCCGGCGTGATGAATGACCGCGGCCATCTGCGGAAATAGCCACTGGTGGTCGGTGCCGCCGATGCCCAAGATGTTCGGCTCGTTGATTCCGGGGGCGCCTTGTAGGATGAACCGCCGGTCACTGCGGGTAGCCACCTCGTGCATGAAATCCGCATCCATTGCCGCGGTGCTGCCAAAACCAAGGTAGACCGGTGGCGGGCCATCAGCGAGAAAGTCGAGAAGCTCGGTTGGGGCGGTCCAATCGCTATCGTGTTGCGGCCACCAGTAGCCGCAGGTGCTCATCGCCGGGCGCCAGTCCTTTGGTCGCGGAACCAGCAATGGGCTGAAACCGTGCAGGATCGGCGCGTCTTTGCTCCTGCGTTGCCGCTCGGAGGCGGGCCGACTGCGCGGCGGCAAGCCAAGTTCGGAACGCAGCCGGTTAACTGGCGGATCGTAGGGAGCTTTGCTGGCACCAATGAGCGAGCCAAGGAGCTTGTTGCCCACAGCACCAAAATTGCGCGCGGTGCCTAACACCATGGGTGCGTAGGCCCCGCTCGGTACCGATGGCTGCAGGTGAGCGCCGATGACTGGAATCTGTAGCGCCTCGGCGACATCGTAGGCAAAAGGTGCGACAGAATTGGCCATGATCACCTCCGCTCCCTGCTCGGCGGCTCGCAGCGTTCCGGTGGCGGCGGACTCAAAATAGGCCTGCAATTCACGCATATACCAGCGCAATTTTTTGGCGCCAGCTTTCTGGCCCGGGGCTGCGGGGTTCACCAGTTCATCCATGGAGCCGGGCAGTTCGTGGAAGGTGGCGCCGGCGCGGGTGACCAGTGGTGCGTATTCCATGTTGGCCGCGATCGACACCTCAAAACCGTGAGTGCCCAGTTTGGCGGCGAGTCCCGCCATGGGTGCGACGTCGCCACGAGTTCCAGGGGCGATCATGAGTACACGCATTTTCTCTCCAGCCTATTAATAGCGATCACTGTTCGCAATTAAGTATATAGTCTAATGGTGTCAGCGGAACACCACCAAGGACGGCAGGAGAATTCTAGAGTGCCGAAGCAAAAAAAGCAGGAAGCCGGCGCGACTTTAGAGCGTAGTGCCAGGGGTCCCAAACCGGCGCACTCACGCGAAAAGATCGCACGGGTGGCCGTTGAGCTGGCTGACGAGCGAGGTCTGGACGCGGTGTCCATCAGAGCCGTCGCCCAACAAATCGGCGCGGGGGCCGCCTCCCTTTACCGATATGTTGATTCTTCGGACCAGTTACTGGATTTGATGGTGGATCGGGTCAGCGGCGAATACGTCTTCGACGAGATGGCCGGCAGCCCTGAAGAACAATTGCTCGCACTCGCCGCGCAAGGACGAGCAATTATGCACACCCACCGCTGGCTGGCACCACTGGTGCAGACCACACGCGTACCAGGGCCACATACCCTGCACTATTTAGAGTCCGCGCTGAGCACCTTAGCGGGTACCGCATTATCTGGAACGCAAAAACTTCAAACGATCGCCATGCTGACCGCGATCACCTCCGCCTTCGTGATCAACGAACTAAGTCAACAAGATGCGCAGCCGCGCGGTGTTATCGAACTTCAGCAGGCGCTGGCCAGCGGTCAGTACCCTTTGCTTACCACTGCCTTCCAACAGGCGGACCCCACGGTGGACCAAGACGGAGTGTTCGGCTCACTGATCAGGAATTATCTGCGCGGAGCCGGAATCTTCGAAGCGTAATTTTAACGCTATATTGCCTCGAATCGAAATCTTCTTTACCGTCGTGACTTGGTGTGAAACGATGAACCCATCACTAGCTTTACCGACGATACGGGAGTTCATCATGGCTGCACCAGCCGAAACGACGATGGCCGAGATCAATGAACTGATCAGCCTCGATACCACCAGCCGCGACAGTAACCTGCCGCTGATCGAGCTGGTGGTGGCCAAGCTGGATGCAGCGGGAATTAGCTCGAAGTTGATCCACAACGAGGACGGCTCCAAGGCGAACCTGCTGGCCACCATACCAGCGGCCGATGGCACGCGAACCGGCGGCATCGTGCTTTCCGGGCACACCGACGTGGTCCCGGTCGACGGGCAGGACTGGTCCAGCGAGCCGTTTAGCACGCAGATTCGTGACGGCAAGCTTTACGGACGTGGCACCTGCGATATGAAGGGTTTTATCGGGGTAATCCTGGCCAAACTGCCGGATATCACCGCGGCGAAACTATCGGAACCAATCCACCTGGCGTTGTCCTATGACGAAGAAGTCGGGTGTGTGGGAGCGGTGAGCCTGGTGGAGGAAATCACCGACCAGCAGCTGGCCCCACGCGGAGCCATCATCGGTGAACCAAGTAGCATGCGGGCGATTCGTGGGCACAAGTCCATGAACGTTTTCCAGGTGACGTTCAACGGCGTTGCCGCCCACTCTTCGCTGCCACGCGAGGGGCTAAATGCGATCTCCTACGCGTTGCGCTTTGCCAACTATGTTGAAGAGATTTCGGCCCAGCTGCGCACCGAGGGGCCGAGCGATGACGCGTTCATCGAGCCAACCACCACCATGAACGTGAACCGGTTTGACGGCGGGATCGCGGTGAACACCATCCCTTCCAAGTGCGTGGTGCACTTTGAATTCCGTTCGCTGGCAGTAGTGGACCGGGCCGCGCTGATCGCGCAGTTCCGTGATTATGCCGCGCAGCTTGACGCAGAAATGAAGCAGCTAAACTCTGCCGGCTCGGTGCACTTCGAACAGGTGGCCGGCGCCCCGGGACTGGACACGGACCGCGGCGAGCAAATCGTCGCATTGGCCGCCGCCTGCGGTGCGATCGCCACCGATGAAAAAGTCACCTATGGCACCGAGGCGGGACTGTTCGCCGCCGCGGGGATCCCATCGGTAGTGTGTGGACCTGGCGATATTGCCCAGGCCCACGCACCGGATGAATTCATTGAACTATCCCAGATTGTTGACTGCGAAAACTTCATCCTGCGCCTGGTGCAGGAGCTCTCGGCATGAGCACCACGGCGCCGCAAGCGACCCCACAACAACTAGCAATTGCTCGCAAGGCGGTGATATCTTCCTCCATCGGCGCGGCCCTGGAATGGTTCGACATCATCGTCTACGCCACCTTCGCCACAACCATCGCCAAACTGTTCTACCCTGAGTCCAATGGATCCTTCGCGCTGATCCTGACCTTTGCGACCTTCGCGATTTCCTATCTGATCCGTCCACTGGGCGGAATGATCTTAGGAAGTTATGCGGATCGTAAGGGACGCAAGAAGGCGCTGACGCTGACTTTGATGCTGATGATGCTCGGCACACTGATCATGGCCGTGGCCCCAACCTACGCGATGGTTGGAGTCTGGGGTGCGCTGATCATTTTGCTGTCGCGTCTCATTCAGGGATTCTCCGCCGGTGGCGAGTTTGGTACGGCCACCGCATTCTTGATCGAAAGCGCACCGCATAAGAAGGCGTTTTACGCCTCCTGGCAGGTGGCCGCGCAGGGCGTGTCGATGCTACTGGCCTCCGGGTTCGGTTACGTGCTGACCACACAGCTATCCCAAGAAGCGTTGGAAAGCTGGGGCTGGCGTGTGCCGTTTTTTGTTGGTCTGCTGATCGGGCCGGTGGGACTCTATATTCGTGCGCGACTCGAAGAAACCGAAGAGTTCATTTCCACCACGAAGAGCAAGTCGCCGTTGGGTGAATTGTTTAGCCAGCACTACGGCCGACTATTGGCCGGTTCCGCGGCCGTCGGTGTGGCAACAATTTCTGTCTACATGATCTTGTACATGCCAACCTTTGCCGTGAAAAACCTCAATATCCCGGCCGATGCCGCCTTCCTTGGCGGAGTAGTAGCCGGTGTGATCACCTTGGTGACCGTCCCGATGATCGGTCATCTGGCGGACCGGGTGGGCCCTGCCAAGGTGATGACCTGGGCGGCGGTCGGTGCCTTGGTATTGGCATGGCCACTGTTTAAGCTGATGACCAGCAATCCGAGTATCCCGGTGATGGTCCTGGTGATCGCGTTACTGGGCGTCATCATGTCCTTCTACTTCGGGCCACTGCCGGCACTGGTTTCCGCGCTCTTCCCAGCGGCGATTCGTGGGTCGGGGATCTCGGTCACCTACAACGTGGGCGTGACCCTGCTTGGCGGTATCGCACCACTGGTACTGACCTGGTTGCTAAGCATCACCGGTTCGTTGGAAACTCCGAGCCTGTACTACATGGCGATCGCAGTGATCTCCTTGGTCGGCCTGGCATTTATTCGCCTGCGGTACAAGTTGCGCTAAAAATCGCCTAAATCAAGAATGGCTTCGATCCTAAAGATCGAAGCCATTCTTATTTATCCCGTCTACCGGACTACCAGCAACACTGCGATCCAGTGGCAGGCGAAAGCCAGCACCGTACAGGCGTGGAAAAGTTCATGGAATCCGAAGACCGTCGGGACTGGGTTGGGACGTTTAGTTGCGTAGAACACCGCGCCGATCGAGTAGAACAGGCCTCCGCCTAAGACCAGCAGTAGGACCGCGGGGCTGGCTGCCCAATAAGAGGGGATGTCCATCGCTGCGCCCCAGCCAAGCAGAATGTACAGGACCACGGAGAACCAGCGTGGAGCCGCTGGCCAGAAGGTTTTGACTAGGATCCCGAGTATTGCTCCGGCCCAGATAATCGACAAGGTCAGGATCGCTTGAGAGCGGTCAAGGATTTGCACCGCAATGGGCGTATAGGTGCCAGCGATCAACAAGAAAATATTTGCGTGATCAGCACGGCGGAACCACGCGGTGGTCTGCGCTGACCAATTTCCACGGTGATACATCGCCGAGGTGGCGAAGAGCGTGATGGAGGTCAGTGCGAAAACCGCGGCGGACCACTCGGCGGCCGGTCCCTGAGCCAAGACCACAATCAGTAGGCCCAAGATGATCACCAGCGGACTGGCCCAGGCATGAATCATTCCACGCCACAGCGTACGTTCGGTTCCCGGAGTTGGCTGCCACCGGGAGCGAGATTTTATCGGCTCGGTGGCGTCGGAGGCGGTGTTTGTCATGTGCTTCCTTAGAGCTGGCCAAAATGTCTGCTGGTTCAAATCTTACTGGAGTCAGTGAAGCACCCTGTTGAATTTTGACACCGTACTCAGGTGCTCTGTTGTCTTTAGTTACGGGGGCTCAGCTTGAATGCCGCGTGGTTTCAAATTTTGGGGGAGAGGCGGGGTAAGCTCCTATTTGGTTGAAGATCGCAGGATATTCCGGCTCTTTAACATCATTATTCATTCGCATCACTTGGGGAGTTTTATGCTGCGCCGTGTCTTGGCTATGTTTGCGATTGGTGCGTTGGCACTAACTGGCTGCGCAAGTGCTGGTGATAGAGAGCAGTCAACTGCCGAATTTAGCCAAAACTATGTCCCGCTTGATCAATTCTTCGTGGCCGATCTGGCTTCAACGGGCTCTAAGAAGATCAAACCCGGTGCCAAGCTCACCGGGCCGAAAGCAATGGCTGTGTTGAACTCGTTGCCGGTTAAAGGTAAGGCCCCGGCTACCGGATATAACCGAAATAAGAAGTTCGGTAACGGGTGGAAAGACTTTGATAAGGATAAGTGCGACGAACGCCAAGATACGTTGTCTCGCGATATGTCCAAGGTGAAGTTCAAAGACCGTAAGAAGTGCACTGTGCGCTCCGGAACCTTGCAAGATAGCTACACCGGTAAGCGCATTAACTGGAAAGTGAATTCTGGTTCGGTTGATATCGACCACGTGGTTGCGCTGAAAAACGCCTGGATCTCCGGTGGGCAGAAGCTGTCGCAGGCACAACGTCAGGCGTTGGCTAACGACCCGTTGAATTTGATGGCTTCCTCAGCTTCTGCGAACCGGCAGAAGGGTGCTAAGAACACTGCCGAGTGGCTACCGAGAAATAAATCCTTCCGCTGCCAGTATGTGGCTACCCAGGTCAGCGTCAAGAAGAAGTACGCGCTTTCGGTGACCAAGGCCGAGAAGAACGCCATGAAAAAGGTGCTCAACACCTGCAAGAACCAAAAGTCCGCCAAGGTGAAACCGATCAAACCCGGTGGAAGCAAAGACAGTTCTAAGCCGAAAACTCCGAAAAAAATCCAGAGCCATTACGTTAAGGGCACCGTACATCCGGGAGCGTTCTGCAAGAGCGTAGATAAGTCTAAAAAGGGTAAGTCGAAAACTGGTAAGACCTACACCTGTAAGAGTTCCAAGACCGACAGTCGTTTGCGCTGGCGAGTCTAGCTGACAAAGAGGATGGCCCGCAGTCCGGCATATGCCGGACCGCGGGCCATCCTCTTTGTTGTTATCGAGGCTGAATATTTACCTCATTCACCAACTAAGCTCTCTTTTTGGTGATGAAGCCCCAGATGACCAAAACGATCAATGAGCCACCAATGGCAAGCAACCAGCTAGACAGCGAGAAGAACTTGTCAACGTCGGCGTTGAAGACGGCTTGGCCGATCCAACCGCCAACGAGGGCACCTATAACGCCGAGGACCAAAGTTGCGATCCAGCCGCCGCCTTGCTTACCTGGCAAAATTGCTTTCGCGATAGCGCCAGCAATCAAGCCCAGAACGATCCATCCAATAAATCCCATGGTTCTCTCCAATGGTCTAGCTATCAGAAGTGGTCGGGTTTGACCTACTTGATGGTGACAATACTCGACATTGAGTAGTAGTTCCACGTGTTTTGATGATTTTTAATGAAATTTTCAGGAAGGATTCAACCTGAAGATGAATGTTCCGTCATAAATATGAGCATTCCGTAGCTGACAAGGCGTTAGAAAATTTTGGCAAATTGCCTGTTTTGGTTTCCTTGACAGTGTGGCGTGTCAGTCCTAGGCTGTTTAAATCTGCTTTTATGAACCTAGGGTTCAATAAAAGCTGATATTAGGTTCGCGCACGACGGAGTGGATAAATGACGACTAACCAAACGCCCATCATCGTAATGGGAGTTTCCGGTTCCGGTAAATCAACCATCGGTGCCCTGCTAGCCGAGAAATTGGAGCAGGAATTCATTGATGGCGATGCCCTGCACCCAGAAGAAAACCGCATTAAAATGGCGGCGGGGATCGCTTTGGATGATGCGGACCGCACACCATGGCTGAACAACATTGGCGAAAAACTTTCGGACAGCAATAAGGCGGGAGCGCCGGTCATCATTGCATGCTCGGCACTCAAGCGCTCTTACCGAGACTTAATTCGCAGTCACGAACCAGACACGCTCTTTGTACACCTCACCGGTGGCAAGCAGTTGATTGGCGAACGTATGGCGGCACGCAAGCACGAGTTCATGCCGACTTCACTGCTCACCAGCCAGTTGGCGACGCTGGAAGAACCAAGCAGCGACGAACATGTTCTGCTCGCAGAAGTCGCACACACCCCTGAACAGATCGTCAGTGATCTTCTCGAAGCATTAAATCACTAGCGAATTACTTACTTCCATTGATCAAGGACGACAATGACAACTGAGCTCGAAATGAACTGGACGCTGGGCACCCCGGCGTTACTAGGTGTGGCGGTGGCAGCTATTGCGCTGCTCCTGCTGCTGATTATCCGCTTCCGCGTGCATGCTTTTGTCGCGTTGGTGCTCACCAGCTTGCTCACCGCGATCGCTGCAGGTATTCCGGCAGGCTCGATTATTACCACGATGACCTCCGGCTTTGGCAGCACACTAGCCAGTGTCGCGCTACTTGTCGGTCTGGGCGCCATGCTCGGACGAATGTTGGAAACCAGTGGTGGCGCGGAAGTGCTGACAAACTGGTTAATCGAGAAATTCGGTGAAGATCGTGCACCGCTGGCACTGTCTGTAGCCTCGTTGTTGTTCGGTTTCCCGATCTTCTTTGACGCCGGCCTGGTAGTCATGATGCCGATCATCTTCACCGTCGCTCGCCGACTGGGCGGCTCGTTGCTGTTCTACGGTATTCCTGCCGCGACCGCATTCTCCGCGATGCACATCTTTGTCCCACCACACCCGGGCCCGGTGGCCGCTGCGGGACTGCTGAACGCCAACGTCGGTCTGGTGCTGGTCTTCGGTCTACTCGTTGCGATCCCTACCTGGTACTTCGCCGGTCACCTTTTCGGCAAGTTTGTGGGCAAGAAGTTCGACATTCCAGTTCCGGATATTTTGAATGCCACGCTAGGTAACGGTCAGGACAAGAACCACTTCAAATCTTCCCCGTCGGTACGCACGGTCTTTAGCCTGTTGCTGCTGCCACTGGTATTGATCTTCCTGAACACCGGGTTAAACATGCTCGGTTCGGCCGGGGTTGTTGACCCGAAGGCCCCATGGGTTCAGTGGTTGCGTCTGCTCGGTGAAACTCCGGTGGCGCTGATCATCACCGTCCTGTTGGGCATGTACCTGCTCGGATTCCGCAAGGGTAAAGAAAAAACGCTGATCGAAACCATCGTCGATTCGGCGTTGGGCCCAGTTTGCTCGATCATTTTGATCACCGGTGCCGGTGGCATGTTCGGTGGAGTGTTGCGAGCAAGTGGAATTGGCGACGCGATTGCCTCCTCGCTGGAATCCGTCGGTCTGCCACTGATCGTTGCTGGCTTCTTGATTGCCGCAATTGTTCGCGTGGCTCAGGGTTCGGCAACTGTCGCACTGACCACTGCTGCGGCGATTATTCAGCCTGCGGTGCTGGCTGATACATCGCTCAGTTCCTTCGAAGTCGTCACGATGGTCCTTGCCTTGGCCGCCGGTTCGGTCTTCGCCAGCCACGTCAACGACTCGGGATTCTGGCTGATTTCACGGTTCTTCCAGATGGATGTACCCACCACGTTGCGGGTATGGACCGTTGGCCAAGCCTTGGTTTCGTTGGTCGGTTTCGCTTGCGTGATGGTGCTCTACGCCATTGCCAAGATGGTTTCCTAAGTATCACTGCAAAAAATCCCACAGCGCCCACGGGCGTTGTGGGATTTTGTGTACCTATTTTCGAAGCTTTGAATACAAGGCACACACCGCGGCCTGTACACCGGTGCTGAGTGTCGGCTCGATGACCGGAGCAAAAAACGGTGAGTGATTTGCCGGTGGTATGCCGGAGGCAAGAGTCTGCGCGGTATTGCCACCGAAGAACCAGAACACGCTAGGCACCCCGATCGCCGAGGCCAACGCACCAAAGTCTTCACTGCCCATCACCGGGTGGCCAGGACGGACTTGCTCGGCGCCGAATTCCTCGCGGAAGTGTTCGGTTAACGCTGCGGTCTCGACCGGGTCATTATGCAAAGGAGGGAAATGCGATAAGTCCTCGATTAGAGGTTCCGGTGCCCCGGACGCCGCAGCCTCCATCATAATGATCCGCCGGATCGCGGTGAGCACGGTCTCGCGGACCTCAGGCTCAAAGGTGCGCACGTTGAGTGTGAAGACTGCCCGATCTGGAATCACGTTTTCCTTCAACCCACTATGGAAGGAACCGATCGTGACGACCGCCGCCGATTGCGGCGGCACTTGCCGGGAAACAATAGTCTGCAGTCGCAACACGATCGCCGCGCCAAGCACAATCGGATCAATAGAATGCTCCGGGCTCGAACCGTGTGAACCTTGGCCGTACACGGTGACACGGTAGGAATCGGCGGTGGCCATCGCCGCACCTTCCATAATGGTCACGGTCCCGGCCAGCCCGTTCATCACGTGTTGGCCGTAGATGACTTCCGGCTTGGGGGCTTGCTGCCACAGTCCGTCCTCGACCATTGCCTTGGCGCCGGCACCTACTTCCTCACCGGGCTGCAAGATGAAGACGATGGTTCCGGCCCAGTCGTCGGTCCCTTGGGCATAGAGCTCGGCAGTCTTTAACGCGGTGGCCATGTGCGTGTCATGGCCGCAGGCGTGCATCACCGGAACTTCGGTGCCGTCCTCGAGGTGGCCGGTGTCCTTGCTGGCGTATTCCAATCCGGTGTCTTCTAGTACCGGCAGTCCGTCGGTGTCGGCGCGAAATCCGATCACCGGACCATCCCCGTTGCGCAGGACGCCGACCACTCCGGTGCCACCGCAACGAAATACCTCAAGGCCTAGGGCCTCCAGGCGCCCGGCGAGATAATCTGCAGTCTGATTTTCTTGCATGGAAAGCTCGGGATGAGCGTGTAAATGCTTGTAGGATTTCTGCAGATCGGCGGCCATCGCCTCGGTCATGGTCAATGATTCTGGAAGCTTGCTCATTATCTGTGTGTACCTTCCGGCTCGGCTGGGTTGAGATTTAGTAGACGGGACCCTCGGGCGGGGTTTCTTCCTCGGCTCTTTCGGCCACATCCGTCTTTTGACGGTCGCGTAGCACCCAGGCCAGCACGGCGGTGGAAATCACTGCAATCGCGGTGGAGAATAATGCCATTTTCGGTGAGAGCGGAGAAAGTACAAAGACCACGATGAGCGAAACCACCAATGCGATGACCGCCGCCCGCGGAGATTTCTGCGAAACGATTGCCTGAATAAGCACGGCGCCCATTACCGTGGGCAGGATGTAGAGCTGCACGGTTTGGACGATATCGGCGGGGATCACACTGACCAACCAGGTGCCGAGTAGACCGACAAAGATGAACAACGAGGTCAGGTGCACTGCGGCAGCACCACAGATGGCCGCTACGGAGGCGAGCTCACCCTTGCGCGTGCCGGGCTTCACTCCGATGGTCGACTGGGCGATCATTGCTGCGGGCAGAAGCTTGTTGGAAATGTTGCCAATCATGAATGCCTGCTACATCGAGGAGGCTCCCAAGATGGGGTAGTAGGTCAGCGGTTCGACAATCCAGATCACCCCGAACACCGCTGCTAGTGCGGCGAAGGCCGCGAAGATTCCGGATAGTTCAATGTCCAGTCCGGAAAAGAAGACTAGGTAGGCCGGGGCCGCGAGCGAGAAAAACAGGCCAATAATCATGGTGATTCGGCCCCAGCGTGAGGTGGTCTTGTCGAAGGCTCCGAGCGCATCGTGGATTTGAGTTGACTCTGGCATGGCGTACTCCTTAAATCCGTAGGTGATTTAGGCTCGGGTGGCCAGGTGGGTAATGACTAGCGACAAGATGATCGCGATACCTAGGGCCCATTCTTTAATCCAAGGCCGGTCTACACGTTTGGCGATAATCATCAGTACCGTCATGATCAGCGCAGAGGATCCGAAGGCAATAACATGGATCCAGGATCTGGGCAGCTCACCGAGTCCCAGCACCATAAAAGCTCCAACCATTGCCGCACCGGGAACCACCAGCATGATGGCCGGGTTGACCTTACGCAACGCTGAATCACCTCGTTTGAGTAGGGGAGTGAGAATCAGTGTGGCAATCATCCACATGGCACCGCCTAGACTCATCGCGGCGAGGGCTAATCCGAAGACTGCCTGGGTATAAGTGGGTCCGCCAAGTTCGGCGCCGGCAGAATTCGCAGCAATCGCTGCGGCGGCCATTTCGTAGGAGACCGAACCAATCAGTCCGATACGGACCAGCACCGCGGGGGTGCCAAAGACGGTCAGCAATGCGACGGCGACCATGACCACTGCTAGCGAGAGGCCCAAGGCCGAAATTGCGCCGGCACGGAAGCTGGTTTTGATCTCCTGATGAGCCATGCCTATATGCGGCGCGGCGATCTGCGCGGCCTTCATATAGATCACGCTATGGATGATGATGACCGGGAATACTCCGATGGCGCAGGCCCAGAGGAACGGTGAATTGGCTACGGCGAGAATGTCTGTGGAATTATTGTCCACCGCTGCTGCGAGATACATGGACTCTCTACCCTTCGGCACGTGGTTTTGGGCCTTAGAAGAAAGTCCATGCGAAACCAGTTCAAGTGCCCGCGTGCACAACACATGGCACCTTGCGTTGGGGAGTTGTAGACCCGGCTAGCGCGCCCCTGGGTTTCCATACGCAACCGGTTCGGAAAGCACCGAGGAAGTTCCGGGGAATACCGGTTACGAGTGTTCGGAAGACTATTTAGTTGTTCGCGTTGTTTTCTCGCGTGCCACCCACCATACGTGAGGTGGGGCGGAACGAAAATAGTTTTTGGGCGCAACTTAGCGAAAGGAAAGAATCTCTTATGAGTATCTGACTAGCGAATAAAGGTGCTCGTCAGTGATAACTCTATTGAGAAGGGTTGCCGGGTCAGTCTATTTTTTCGCGATGGGATCCACAAATACTCGTGGAGCACCTTCCCAGAGGCTACAGATTTCATTGTGGGTGCGGCGCATAATGCTTTCCATATTGCGTCGTGCTCCCTGCGCGTCCATATTTGAGATGTTGTCGGCGACCGACTGATGCCATGCCAGAGCTTCCTCATGAGGACGTTCTGGCATCAGCCCAAGTTCCGTGCGTCCGCGCAGAATCGCGGCAATGGGTGTGGCAAGGTTGGCGAACATTTCATTACCGGAGGCTGCAAGCACCAACGCGTGAAAGCGGATATCCAGTTCCAGGAAACGACGCAGGTCACCTTGTCGGCCGTAATGATTCATTTGGGCCGAGATCAGCATCAGCTCTTTACGCATCGCTTCGGGTGCTACCTCGGCGGCTAATTCGGCGGCCATCGGCTCCACTGAAATGCGTAGTTCGGTCAGCGAACGTAACTGTGCGCCCTTCTGATCACTAGCTAGGCGCCAACGGATCACGTTCTCGTCATATGGGTTCCACTTTTCGGGACCCAACACTCGAATGCCTACGCGTTTGGTGCTGGTGACTAGGCCACATTGCGCAAGAACACGTACCGCCTCACGGATCACGGAACGTGAGACCTGAAGCTTTTGCTCTAGATCTGCGGCGAGAACGATGGACCCGCGGGGGATGAAACCGCCGACGATGCGCGATCCGAGATGCTCAACCACATGAGCGTGGAGACTAGTTGCCATGGCGCTAGTTTAGCCAATAACTGCTGGTCACGTTGCTCGGGCACCACGAGGACGAGAAATAAATATGCTTTAAACCTCGCTTAGGTCTGGGAATCGGTGGGTCTGCGCGCGTAGACTAGTAAGCGTCACATGGCCGTGATGGAGGCCGTGAGTTCCCGGTTTCCAAAAACGGTACAACTCCCCGGTAACTGATGGAGACTTATTTTTATGCCTGCACAGATTGGTGTCACAGGTCTGGCCGTGATGGGCGCTAACCTCGCCCGTAACTTCGCCCGCAACGGATACACCGTCGCCCTGCATAACCGTTCGATCGAAAAGACCGACGCATTGCTTGCGGCACACGGCGATGAAGGTGACTTCATCCGCACCGAATCGCTCGAAGAGCTCGTTGCAAATCTTGAAACTCCGCGTCGCGTCCTGATCATGGTGAAGGCTGGCGGTCCGGTCGATTCGGTCATCGATCAGCTGGTGCCATTGCTCGAAGAGGGCGACGTCGTCATTGACGGCGGCAACTCGCACTACACCGACACCCGTCGCCGCGAAGCTGCACTGACCGAAAAGGGTCTGCACTTTGTTGGCATCGGCGTTTCCGGTGGCGAAGAGGGCGCACTACTTGGCCCATCGATCATGCCAGGTGGCTCAGCAGAGTCCTACAAGTCGCTAGGCCCAATGCTGGAAAAGATTTCAGCTAAGGCTGACGACGGAGCCCCATGCTGCGCATGGATTTCCACCGATGGTGCCGGCCACTTCGTAAAGATGGTCCACAACGGCATCGAATATGCCGACATGCAGGTCATCGGCGAAGCTTTCGACCTGATGCGCCACGCAGCAGGCATCGAGCCAGCAAAGCAGGCAGAGATTTTCGCAGACTGGAACAAGGGCGAACTGTCCAGTTTCCTGATTGAAATCACCGCAGAGGTACTCGGCCACACCGATGCTTCCACCGGCAAACCACTGGTAGACGTCATCCAGGACTCCGCTGGCCAGAAGGGCACCGGTCGTTGGACCGTGCAGTCCGGTCTGGATATGGGTTCACCTGTTTCGGCCATCGCCGAGTCGGTCTTCGCTCGTTCACTGTCCAGCCAGCGCGACATTCGCGCCGTCGGCCAGCAGGTTCTGGCAGCACAGACTACCGAGGTGACCCTGCCGGAGAACTTCATTGAAGATGTGCGCCAGGCACTATTCGCTTCCAAGCTGGTCTCCTACGCGCAGGGCATCGACATGCTGACCTCCGCTGCCGGTGAATACAACTGGGATCTGAAGCTGGACGAAATTGCCGGTCTCTGGCGCGAAGGCTGCATTATTCGTGCGGCACTGCTCAAGGACATCACCGCTGCTTACTCGGCAGATGAGAAGCCGGTCAACCTACTCTTCGCACCAGCCTTCTCCGAGGCGATTGCTAAGGCCGTTCCGGCTTGGCGCCGCGTAGTGTCGGTTGCAGTACAGCTGGGTATCCCAGCGCCACTGTTCTCCTCATCGCTGGCTTACTACGATGGCCTGCGCCGCGACCGTCTGCCAGCCGCCCTGACTCAGGGCCTGCGTGACTTCTTCGGTGCACACACCTACCGTCGCACCGATAAGGAAGGCACCTTCCACACTCAGTGGAGCGGTGACCGCACCGAGATCGAAGCAGTGGACACCCACTAGTCTTCGCAAGCTATTCAAATGCCCGCAGGCTCAACTAAGAGCCTGCGGGCTTTGTCTTTAACCACCGGGTTCTGGGATTTCTACGTTGCGCATGACGCACAGGTGCCTCAAGGTACATCGTTGTGCGGTGCGGGTCAGGTCACTGACTGGAAATTGAATGAGCCCTAAACCGGGGAATTAACGGGGTAAACATGGCAACAATTCCCATGCCAAACACCGAGAGTCCTATGGCAAAAAACCTCCATTGAGCTGCCCTGCAACTTCCGAAATCTTGCATCTCGGCATCCGTAGCGCCCAACCAGGGTTGGAGGTCATCCTCGCTCCATCCGGTCGCGCCGGCCCCGATTCCGCACGAGGCTCCATCGAGTTGCACCGGGTAAAGCAGGATGGCAAACGAAAGTGCAAATAGTAAAACGGCGGATCCGGCGAGTAGCTGACCGTTTCTGTTTAGCCTGGATCGTATCAACAGGAACATCCCTGCGGCGCACAGACCAACGAGCAAGATGCCGTACAGTATCCAAAAAGACAGTGGCTGGTTTAGATATTCATGCATTTGAGCTTGTCCTGTCGTCGCCGTAACGCGTACCCCAATTCAGGGAACTAAAAGCTGAGCTTATATGCGTCGGATCCTAGGTAGCGTAAACGCGAGCCGTGAATATTCGGGGAAATTTGGCTGCCTGCGCATTGGCTGATGTCTATCTGCTCTATCGTCGGTCTTACTGATCAAGTAGCAACTGCGCCGTACGCAATAGCTGCACAGCTTCACTCGGTGCGATACGCACTAAAGTGAACGAAGCTACCACGAGACCGGTAACGGCCGTGGCTAGCATTTGCGTTTGCACAGCATCTACTGCTGGCCGGGCCGCGATAATTCCGCGATGTAACGCCGACTGGAGTTCGGCCCGGTATTCGCCAATAATCCGCGCTACCTCAGGGTCCTCGGAAATTGGTGCGTTGGCCGTATTGATCAAAAGACAACCGTGATTCGCAGGTAAGGATTCGGTGCGTTCAAAGGCTTCGGCGAGTCCCGAGAGATACTCGCTAACCGCAGCGGGCTTGACCGGGGCAGCTAATAGCGGCCGCAGCCGTGGCCGGACGATTTCTTCGAGATAGCTCTCTACCGCTGCATCAAAGAGTCCGCGCTTCGAACCAAAAGAGTTATAGATGCTTGAACGGCTCAGTCCCGTAGCATCTTCAAGTTCCGGGATGGAAGAGGCCTCGAATCCCTTGGACCAAAAAACCGTACGTGCACCATTGATGACGTGTGCCCGATCAAAAGCTAGTGTTCTTGCCATCACATAACCTCCCTCTTTCGGTAACGACCATTCCAGTATATATTGAAATGGTCATTACAAAACGACGTGGCTCGAGAAACATTACTCAGGAGATGGCATGATCATTACCGCACTCGTGTTCGGTGTCTTAGCAGCACTAATTCACGTATACATTTTCCTGATGGAATCCATGTGGTGGACCACCCCGCGGGCGCGTGCCACATTTGGAACCACCGAAGCGGAAGCCAAAGCCACCAAGGAATTAGCCTTCAACCAAGGTTTCTACAACCTGTTCCTCGGTATCGCGGTAGCACTCGGCGTGGTGTTTCACTTCCTCGGACAGCCGGCCATCGGCGCCACCCTCCTGCTCACCGGGGCCGGTTCCATGTTGCTAGCCGCCACCGTACTGCTCTTGTCCAGCCCGGATAAAAAATCAGCGGCACTAAAACAAGGCGTTTTCCCGTTGTTAGCGGTGGTCTTCATGATCATTGGCCTGAGCAACTAATTTTTCGTTCCAGAAGCAAAACTAAGAAAGGTGCTCATTACCATGAGTGAATTCACCAGTACCCAGATTCAGCTTGCTAGCCGTCCCACCGGATGGCCAACCGCCGAAAACTTCGACGTAACGACCACCAGCTACGGTCCACTAGAAGCCGGGCAAGTACGAGTAAAAAACGAGTTCATCTCCGTTGATCCCTACATGCGTGGACGAATGAGTGCTGCTCGATCCTATGTAGCACCCTACGAAATTGGTGGACCAATCACCGGTGGCGCAGTCGGACGCGTCGTAGAATCGGCATCGGATGAGTTACCTGTAGGCGCCGTGGTACTCCACCAGCACGGCTGGTCTGACACCATCCAAGATGATGCAACTACTTTTAATCAGATTCCAGAAGTTCCGGGAATGCCGTTGTCCTTAAGATTGCACATCCTGGGCATGACCGGGCTGACCGCGTATGTGGGTCTGACACAGATTGCTTCGATGAAACCAGGAGACACGGTCTTTATTTCCGGTGCGGCCGGAGCGGTGGGTACGGCTGCTGGCCAGATTGCCAAGTTGCTCGGTGCCAAGCGTGTTATCGGTTCGGCAGGTAGTGCCGAAAAGGTAGAACTGCTCACCAGCAAATACGGGTACGACGCAGCGTTCAACTACAAAGACGGCGATGTGCGCGGCCAATTGGCTGCAGCGGCTCCTGAGGGTATCGACGTATTCTTCGATAACGTAGGTGGCGAACACCTAGAGGCAGCCTTGGCCTCCTTCAACAACGGTGGACGTGCAGCACTATGCGGTGCGATCTCCGGATACAACTCCACACAAAAGTTAGCTGGGCCTGACAATATGGCTAACCTGATCACCCGTGGGTTGAAGCTTCAGGGCTTTACCCTCTCCAGCTACCTTCACCTGTCCGAAGAGTTTGGTGCGAAGATGGGTGAATGGTTTGCCTCGGGCAAGATCGCTTACGACGAGACCATTGTTGACGGCATCGAGAATACGGTGGAGGCGTTCCTGAATATGATGCAGGGTGCAAACACCGGCAAGATGCTCGTGCGCATCTAGTTGTTAGCGCAGTGCATGTTGAGAACTTCGCTGGCGTTGTTTAGATATCCCGGCCATTAAAATGCCAGATCTTCAATCTTTGCTGACTGTAAATATCGGCCCGTGACGCCGAAAAGTTGAGGAAACTTATGCCTTGAAAACAGCATAAGAATAATTGTTTGCCCATATCAGCTCTTGTCTAATCGAATTTTGTAGACAAGACTCATTGGACAAGCAACATTCGAAGAGGGAGTCTCTATGGTTGGGATACAAGGCTGGCATTTGTTGGTGTTGCTCGTCGTAGCTGCGCTAATTGTGGCAATCATTATTGTTGTGGTTGTGCTCGGTTCAAAATCCTCGGCCCGAAACACAACACAGGTTGGGGCCAACGGTCAGCCAGTACCCGGACCCCAGGTCGGGTACTCGGTGGACGGACAGCCGCTTTTTCAACGAAATACTCAACTTGAGACGAATGTTTTCGCCATCCTAGCTCTTGTCTTAGGGATCCTCACCGGTCTCTTTGGCATTATTTTTGGGCATGTTGCGCTGAACCAAATCCAACGAACCGGGCAACCGGGGCGCGGAATGGCGTTAGCGGGTCTGATTATTGGTTATGTCTGGCTTGCGTTATGGCTCCTTCTGATCCTAGGAGTGGTTGTCGCTCATGCACAGGCCGTCGTTTCTCAGCAAGCACTGATTACTGGTTAACCCCAGTGGCAAAAGTCGGCGCCCCATCTTCGACCCTTGAACCATAGGTTTGGGGCGAAACTGGGGCGCGGACTTTTCTCATCAATTGCAGCGGGTGTTGGGATTGAGTACCTTCCAAGATCCCAAACCCGTTCGATACCTGGACGAAAGGTCGCCGAGCTAGAATCGGCTCATGAACGGATACGAATCGAGTTCTTCTGCGTTGGCCTGGCTCTTATGGCTGGCCCCGTTGCTGACCGTTGTAGTTGCAGTCATAGGTGCCTATGTGGGGGTCAGAACCCTGCAGTTCCGTACCAAAGTTGATAGTGCCGGGCAGTGGTGGGCACGCGTTCAGAACGCCATAGACCACTGCCTGGCCGACAACACCAGAGAACAAAATCTGGGCACAACCATGCTCGACCATCTCCAGGCACAAGGCGAAATGCCCGAGGGTCTGGATGAGACCCAGCAACGAGAGTGGCAACGGATCAACAAGATGCGCTGGAGCGTGCAACCCGAGGACCTGTTGATGATACACGGTATTGTCAAAGATCTCGCACTGTCCCAATCCAAGCGACTCAGTTCCATGGGGATCCGCCTGAACCCGGAAGTGCGCCCTGAATACGACACGTTGCTGCGCCAGGCACAGCTGGTGCTAAAGATTGATGCGAAGCTCGGACGTGAGGGCGACCCAGAAATCCTCAAGCTGCTCACCGCTGGCTAAGTGCGAAACATTCGTAACTCGATTAACCTCGACGTTTTCGGGTCTACCTTTTGAGCTCCATCAAATTCAAAGCCGTTGCGCCGATAAAACGCGATGGCTCGAGGATTGTCTTTGGCTACCCACAGCGAAGCCGGTTGCTGTCCTAGAACCGCGGTGAATAGCTCCTGGCCGAGCCCGGTGCCGTGGTTCGCGCTAGCTACATACAGGCTATATAACTGCAGTTCGCTCCCCGGATTTCTTCCGGCGAGCGCAAAGCCGAGAAATCCTTTGGAGCCAACGGCTACGACGCGCCGTAAGTTGTGGTCCTCGTCTTGTGCGAGTCGTTCCCACAACTGGCGCCGTGCGACCATATGGTCATCGGTGAAGTAGTCTTCTGGCAGTTGTTTGGAATAGGTCTCTTTCCAACAGTGCACATGCAGCTCGGCGAGCGCAGCTGTATCTTCCAGTAAGGGCGCGCGAAGCTCATAGTCCATTACTTGCCTACGGTGTACTCGGCGAGGTGTTGACCGGTGAGCGTGCCCGAGGTTGCCAGTTGTTCCGGGGTTCCTTCGAATACGATGGTTCCGCCGTCGTGGCCGGCTCCGGGACCCAAATCGATCACCCAGTCTGCATGGGCAACGACCGCTAGGTGGTGTTCGATGACGATCACGGTGTTTCCCTCGTCCACCATTTCATCTAATAGTCCCAAGAGCCGGTCCACATCTGCCATGTGTAGTCCTGTAGTTGGCTCGTCTAGTACGTAGGTTCCGTGGCCTTTGCCTAGGTTGATGGCTAATTTCAGGCGTTGTCGTTCGCCACCGGAGAGCGTGTTCAGCGGTTGTCCGAGCTTGATGTAGCCAAGCCCCACCTGATTTAAGCGTTCTAAGGTGGTCTTTGCTTTTGGGATGTTCAGCTGTTCGAATGCTTCTTCGATACTCAGGTCGAGGACCTCGGCGATGTTCAACCCGTCCAAACGGTATTCAAGTACCTGCGCGGTGTAGCGCTTTCCCTCACAGAGTTCACAGCGCATTTGCACCCCTGCCATGGTGGCCAGATCCGTATAGGTGAACCCCACGCCGTTACAGTTTGGGCAGGCTCCCTCAGAGTTGGCGCTGAAAAGTGCTGGCTTGACCCCATTGGCCTTGGCGAAGGCCGCGCGGATAGGGTCAAGGATCGAGGTGTAGGTGGCCGGGTTGCTGCGCCGGGAGCCACGAATAGCTGATTGGTCCACCACCGCAACGTCTTCGCGTTTGGAGATGGTGCTGTGGATGAGTGTGGACTTACCCGAACCTGCCACTCCGGTAATCGCGCAAAGTACTCCGCGCGGGATATCCACGTCAACGTTTTTCAGGTTGTGCGTGTTTGCCCCGCGGATCTGCAAGGGTTCTTTACCCGGGCGTACTGCCGACTTGAAGGGAACTCGGGCCGAGAAGTGTCGTCCGGTCACCGTATCGCTGGCTAAGAGTCCCTGAAGAGCTCCGGCGTAGGTGACCGTGCCGCCATGTATTCCGGCGCCTGGTCCTAGATCAATCACGTGATCGGCAATCTTGATCACCTCGGGCTTGTGCTCAACTACTAGTACGGTGTTGCCCTTATCGCGTAGGTCTTCTAACAAGTGATTCATGCGTTGAATGTCGTGGGGGTGAAGTCCCACGGTGGGTTCATCAAAAACATAGGTGACATCGGACAGCGCACTACCTAGGTGCCGGATCATCTTGACCCGTTGTGCTTCTCCACCAGAGATAGTCCCGGCCGGTCGATCCAAGGAGAGATAACCAAGCCCAATCTGCACCAGGGATGCCAAGATGGTGCGCAGGTTTCCAAGTAGCGGAGCCGCGTCAACAATGTCCAGCGTGTCTAGGAACTCCACAAGGTCGGTTACCTGCATGGCTGTCAGTTGTGCGATACCCAGGCCAGCAATTTTTGAGGCGCGAGCCTTCTCGCTCAAACGTGAACCGGCACAGACCGTGCACGGCGCGGTGGTGGAAATGCGGGCGATCCAATCGCGGATATGTGCTTGTTTGATTTCCTTACCTGAGTGGATGTAGCTGGTTTTGATGCGGGTAATCAACCCCGAATAGCTCATATTCGCGCCGTTGAGTTTCACCTTGCCCAATGGTGCATAGAGCATCCGGTCCAACATCTCTTGGGGCATCTCCTTGAGCTTGAGATCCAGATCTGGTTCGGTACCGGCGGTGAGGGTTTGCCAGAGCCAAGCATCCGGAGCAAAGTTTGGGGCCTTGATGGCTCCCTCGTTCAGGGTTTTGTCCCAGTCCAACAGTTCATCAAGATCGATACTTGCCTCGGTACCAAAACCTTCGCAGGCACTACACGCGCCCTCGCCTAAATTGAAGGAGTAAGCGCCAGCGCCGCCAGCAGTCGGGCTTGAATAGCGTGAGTAGAGCACGCGTAGCAGCGAGTAGGCGTCTGTGGCGGTGCCTACGGTGGATCGTGAATTCGCGCCCATACGTTCTTGGTCCACCACTATCGCGGCCGACAGGTTATCTAGCACCTCAACATCGGGACGCGGCATAGATGGCATGAAGGATTGTACAAACGCCGTATAGGTTTCGTTGATGAGCCGTTGGGACTCGGCGGCGATGGTGCCAAAGACCAGTGAGGACTTGCCCGAGCCAGATACTCCAGTGAAAGCGGTGATCCGTCGCTTAGGAATATCCGCGTCCACCCCGCGGAGATTATTTTCCCGCGCTTTGCGGACGTGGATCATGTCATGGCTATCTGCAGGATGTTGGCTCATAGGCTAAATCCTACCCAGCACCAAAGGACGTGCTCGCCGTGAACAATATGACGCGGAGAATGTCACGAGCAGAATGTTTCCGGCTAGTCGCGTTAGCGTTTAACCGGTGCTTAACCGTGAGATCCCTGCAGAACGTCCGGCAGACCCGATAAACCGTGGACAAAAGGTACAAGTTCGCAATGAAGTGTGCCCTGGCATCCATAAGTCAACCCACAGATTTCTGTGAACGGACTTTGAGCCTTTACGATTGTGAAGGCGTGCCGTAGGCCACAGGGTCGTGCGATCTCTCGCACAGCGCTCATCACTCGTCATCCTGAAGGAAGAACATGAACGTTTTGAAAAAGATCCCTCTGTTGGGGTGGATCGTCGTTGCCATTATTCTCGGCATCTTGCTCGGCCCAGTCATGCCGGTGGGGCTCGGTAGCGTCTTCCTGACCTACAACTCGATTTTCTCGGGCTTCCTGAGCTTCATCGTTCCGCTGATCATCCTTGGCTTGGTCATGCCGGCAATTGCCGAATTGGGCAAGGGTGCAGGTAAATGGCTGGGTGTGACCGCACTGATCGCTTACGGCTCGACCGTCTTGGCTGGCCTGCTGGCATACTTTGTCAGCCGCTGGCTCTTCACCGCCTCGCTAACCGGCGGCGGTGTTGAAGAAATTGGTGAAGGTGAAGGATCCGGTTTTGAACCATTCGTCTCCTTGGTAACCTCCGCAGGCGACGGTGCCACCGAGATTGTGCTTGAACCAGTCATTGGTGTGATGAGCGCACTGATTCTGGCCTTCGTAATCGGCATTGGACTCACCGCGTTCCGCAGCACCGTGCTATTCCGTGGAGCGGTCGAGTTCCGCACCATCATCGAAATGGTCATCCGCCGCATCATCGTGCCAGCGTTGCCACTGTTCATCTTCGGCATCTTCCTTGACTTGTCGGCCAGTGGTTCAGCAATCACCGTGGTCACCAAGTTCCTGTTGGTTGCAGTAGTCGCCTTCGCTCTGACCCTGGTCGTTCTGCTGATTCAGTACACCATCGCAGGCACCATGTCCGGCCGTAACCCACTGAAGGCACTGTGGGGCATGCGCGACGCGTACTTCACCGCGCTGGGTACCTCTTCCTCGGCGGCGACCATCCCGGTCACCCTGGCCTCGGCCAAGAAGAACGGTGTTTCTGATTCGGTGGCAGGCTTTGTGGTGCCATTGTGCGCCACTATTCACCTGTCCGGTTCGATGGTGAAGATTACCTGCTTCTCGATCGCAGTCTTGATGCTCACCGGCGGAGACATCAGCTTCGGCGCGTACTTCCCATTCATCTTGATGCTCGGCGTCATGATGATCGCAGCTCCTGGTGTTCCAGGTGGAGCCATTGCAGCGGCCGCTGGTCTGCTGGTGCAGATGCTTGGCTTCGGCGAGGTCGAGGTGGGCCTCATGTTCGCCGCGTACATTGCGCTGGATAGCTTCGGTACCGCAACCAACGTGACCGGCGACGGCGCGATTGCAATGATCATGAACAAGCTCACTCACGGCAAGCTGGGCGCTCAGGCCCAGGACCCTGAAGATGAGCATGTTGAAGTTCTTGCAGGCGAGAACGACGAGCACAACCTAGCCAACTAGTTCGAAAATTAAAAGCGTGGCACTACTGGGGATCCAGTAGTGCCACGCTTTTAATTGTTAACAGTTAGCGATTCACCTCGACGTAAGCCCAGGTCTACGCATTGTTCGGCTATTTGCAGAGTCTAGGGTTTCATGCCCCAGATCTCGGTAGAAATGGCAGCGAATGCTCGCGCAAGTTCGTAGCCCCACAAGGCAACTTCCGCTGCATCGTAGCTTGTTTTCGTCGCGACTCCGACATGTGAAAGATGATAGGCTCTGGCTTGATATGGGTGCTCTACCCCGAATAGTTGTTGTTGCTTTGAGGGGCTTCTGTGTCGCGATAGCCGCACTAGGTTTTCGGTTTCTAACCGCTCAGCAACTTCCCATGCTCGATGGAGCGCAGTGCACATATTAATTTTTGACTCGCCTTCAACCTCATCGTGCTCGTCAGCGAAGAACCCGATTTTGGCGGAGAACTTCGGCTGTGAAGTTGCCACCCTCGTGCCTTGCACTTGTCCAAATACCCAGGTAGCTGGAACTGAGTAGTCAAGGCTCGGATAGCGACTGTCTGCGTAGGTTAACTCCACCTTCACCTCGGGACCAAGCGTTGTTAATGCTTGTCCCAGCAGTCGACGAGTTTTGGCCTTGGTACCGGGTAAGCCCGCGAGCAGCAAAATGTCATTCAACAGCTGACCTGCCAGAGGATTCGTCGGCTCTAATTTGTGGAGCAGATCTGACCAGGAAACCGCCCGTAGGGTCGGGCGTTCGGTCAATACTTCGACCACGTCGATAGCATCACAAGCTGGCACCAAGAGGATACCTGCCGAATTCGGAAATCGCTCTGCATATCGATCCATCTGCTCGGTAGATGCAAAATCGTCGATTTTTGCTTCGAGAAACGCGTATTTATCGCTTCTCGCGCTGAACGTTAGATCTGTGTCCAGCAGTTCGCGCCGGATACTCTCCGGATCGATATTATTCAGCTCAAAGCCAGTGAGGGAGCTGAGCGCCGCTCCGAATTCGTCAGGGTGGCAGATGGCCAAAGCCGATAACGCGCGAACCGCGCTGTGCTCTGAAGTCCAAGCTTGTGGGAGGCGAGGCGAGGTCATAAATATTATCTTGCCCCAAAGAGAGAAATGACCTCGTGCAACACGCACGAGGTCATTCCAACTCTTGTATTATTTAGATCCACATGGCTGGATCAATATATTCGGCCGGGTCCACCGCAGGCTTGTGTTCCTCGGGAGTGCGCGGGCGGTTCTGCGCCGGAATACCGGTGACAATGGATCCTGCCGGAGCATCCTTGACTACCACTGCGTTGGCGCCTACCGCGGAGTCTGCACCAATGGTGATCGGGCCAAGCACCTTCGCACCGGCACCAATGACCACGCGGTCCCCGATGGTGGGGTGGCGCTTGACCTTAGCCAGTGAGCGTCCGCCGAGGGTGACCCCGTGATAGAGCATCACATCTTCGCCGATTTCGGCGGTTTCGCCAATCACGATGCCCATGCCATGGTCGATAAAGAAGCGCCGTCCAATGGTGGCACCGGGGTGGATCTCGATGCCGGTGATTGCACGGTTAGCCTGTGAGAGCAGGCGTGCCGGCCATTTGAGCGACGGGTTCTGCCACATCTTATGCGCCAAACGGTGCATCCAGATCGCGTGCAGTCCTGAATACACGAAGAAGTTTTCGGTATCACTACGGGCTGCCGGGTCATGGGAGCGAGCGGTGGCGAGATCTTCGCGTAACCGGGAGAAAAAACTCATAAATACAACCTTTGTGCTTGCAACAAGCTGACGTGCCCTGAAACAGGGAACATGACAAATCGGCGTGAGCCGCTTGATGGACCTATATAGATCCAACAGCGCGTCACGCCGATTTATTCACGACTTTGAAAACTAGTTATTAGCCGCGGATGTCATCAAAGAGCAAGGTGGAGATGTAACGCTCGCCAAAGTCGGGAACGATGGTGACGATCTGCTTGCCTGCGTACTCTTCACGGGCAGCAATCTGCAACGCACCCCATACCGCGGCGCCGGCGGAGATACCGCCAAGAATGCCTTCCTTCACACCCAGTGCGCGAGCCACCGAAACGGAGTCTTCGATCGACGCATCAAGCACCTCGTCGTAGAGTTCGGTATCCAGCACCTCGGGGATGAAGTTTGCGCCCAGACCCTGAATCTTGTGTGGGCCTGGCTTGCCGCCATTGAGGATTGGTGAATCCTTCGGCTCCACCGCAACGATCAGCAGGTTAGGGTTCTTTTCCTTCAGGTAGCGTCCGGCGCCGGTGATGGTGCCACCGGTACCGATACCTGCCACGAGCACGTCAACCTTGCCGTCGGTGTCTTCCCAGATCTCTGGGCCGGTGGTTTCCGCGTGAACCTGTGGGTTCGCGGTGTTGGCGAACTGCTGGGCCCAAATAGCGTTATCCGAGGTAGCGACGATTTCCTTCGCCTTTTCTACCGCGCCACGCATGCCGTCGGCGCCCGGGGTCAATACGATCTCGGCACCGTAAGCGCGGAGCATGACGCGGCGCTCGGTGGACATCGTCTCTGGCATGGTCAAGATGACCTTGTAACCGCGAGCGGCGCCCACCATGGCCAGGGCGATACCGGTGTTGCCACTGGTGCCTTCCACGATGGTTCCGCCTGGTTTGAGCGCACCGGACTTTTCTGCGGCGTCCACGATGGCGACACCGATACGATCCTTGACCGAGTTGGCTGGGTTGTAGAATTCCAGCTTCACTGCGACGCTACCTGGCAGGCCCTCGCCCAAACGGTTGAGCTTAACTAGAGGGGTCTTACCGATGATCTCGGTGACGTTGTTGTAGATCTTGCCCATTTGTATGCAATCCTTACGTGACTTGGTGCAGGCCGCTGTTGCCCGGCGTGTGGTGCTGAAGTTTCAGTACTAAGCCTAATCGGCTCGTTGAACACTCAGGACTCGTTAAGCCATTGAGCGTAATATTTCCTGACTTTTACGAGCTTCGGGTCAATAATGACTCGGCAATATCCGACTTCTTGGTTCTCCGAGTAGAAATCTTGGTGAACTTGCTCGGCCGGGTAGAAATCTTTGGACTCCTCAATCGTGGTGACGATCGGGCTGGGGTACAGTGCCGCGTACTTGTTGATGGCTGCTTCAAAGAGCTCACGCTGTGCATCATCGAGTGGGAACATTGCCGAACGATACTGGGTACCCACGTCGTAGCCTTGGCGGTTTAATGTGGTCGGATCATGCACCGTGAAGAACATGTCCAAGATAATTTCCGCCGGGACCACCTGTTCGTCGAAGATCACCGCGACAACTTCCGCGTGACCGCTAGTGCCGGAACAGACCTGACGGTAATCCGGATTTGTGGTGTGTCCGCCCTGATATCCGGAGAGCACCGCGTGCACTCCGCGGGTGCGCTGATAAACGGCGTCTAAACACCAGAAACAACCGCCCGCTAAAACGAAGGTTGTCAGTTTGGTGTCCTCGACGTTCAACGACGCGGAAAAATGATGGGGTGTGTCTAATCTGAGAGTACTCACAGAGTTCATAACGTCGCGGCGTTGCATTATGTTCCACACCCAGTTTCAGCGCGTAGGGTAGAAATATGCAGAGCAAGGCTAATACCCCGCAGAATCCGGCAGCGAAAACTCCGGCTGGGCAGTCCGCGAAACTCTCCACCGTCAACGGCGAGGCCACGGAAGGAACAGAGACCGAAGCTAGTGCCAGCCTCACCACGTTGGGCGCAGTGCTCGAAGCAGTCGAGGAACTGTGGCCAGAATCGTTGGCCGAAGACTGGGACGCCGTTGGGCTAGTTACCGGTCGCATTACCGCACCGGTGAAGAAGATCGTGATGGCGGTGGATCCGACCCTAGAGGTCATTAACGACGCGATCACCCGCGGGGCAGATTTGTTGATCACCCATCACCCGTTGTTGTTGCGTGGTGTCACCCAGGTGGCCGGAACCAGCTTTAAAGGCGAGGCGATTCACCGGCTGATTGAATCCGGTACCGCACTACTGACAGCGCACACCAATGCAGATAACGCCATTGGTGGTGTTAATGATGCCCTGGCCGATGCCTTTGGTCTCAAAGACTGTGTCCCGCTGGTCGAATCTAAGGATGGGTTACCCGAAGAGGGTTTGGGCCGGGTTGGTTTCCTCGATAAGCCGATGAAGCTCGAAGATTTTGCCGAACGGGTCTTTACCGTGCTTCCGGCAGTTGCCGGTGGTGTTCGGGTGGCCGGTGACCGGCTGGGAATTGTCCGCAAGATCGCGTTGTGCGGTGGAGCTGGTGACTCACTCTTTGACGCGGTGCGCGCCCACAAGGCAGACGTTTACGTCACCGCAGATTTGCGCCACCATCCGGCCAGTGAGGCGCGCGAGGCTGCCGAGGGGGGACATCCTTTCCTGATCGATGTTTCGCACTTCGCCTCCGAGTGGGTGTGGCTTTCCGCCGGCGCCCGCGCGTTGGAAAACGTTCTGCAAGATTTGGGCCATGAGGTACAGATCGAGGTGTCCCAGGTGAACTCCGATCCTTGGGACTTCGTGCTGACTCCATAACATGTTGCATCATCTTGAACTTTGGGTAGCCGACCTGAGCGCCAGTACTGGTTCCTTGGGTTGGCTATTCTTGCGTCTGGGATTCGAAGTCGAAGCTACGTGGCCCAGCGGCATCAGCTACCGCCACCAAGACTTCTACATCGTGCTCGAATCCGGACCGGACGTGAGCCAGGGGCCGCATCAACGCACGGCGCCGGGGCTAAACCATGTGGCTTTCCACTCCGGTAGCCGCGAACAGGTCTACGAGTTGGCCATCGAGGCGCAACAGCACGGGTTTACGCTGATGTTTGCCGATAAGCATCCGTTTGCCGGGGGAGCGGAGCACTATGCCGCCTATCTGGAAGATACGTCGGGATTCGAAGTTGAGCTGGTCGCGCAGTTTTAGCCACAGTGATTTAGCCCTACCCAGGTCCCAAAATACCGGGGTGCGGCAAACTTTCTGAGATCCGGTTAGTCGAGATTCGCTTCGATCCAGAACTGCATCGCCTCGCGGATAGCCTCGGCATTTTGCTGTCCACCGTAGGTGGCCGCAAAACGTGCATCTGCGACGTACAACTCGGACAGGCCGGTATACGCGGTGCGATCCGGGACTCGACCGGCCCAGTACTCGGTCACCCAACGATGATGCGCGGCAATCAGCGACTGAAAGCGTGCGCCGGAAGGATCTACTCCTGCGGCCGCGGCCTCGCGCAACGCTGTATTGATGTCAACGCTTCGCTGGCCATCGGCTTGGAGCTGGTCCTTGCTCATTTGTTCGCGACGCTTCGCGCTTCGCTCCCATGCGTCGTCGCCCCATCTGCCGCGTACCTCGGCTTCGTGCTGGCTCTGGTCGAATCCGTCGAAAATATCCTTGATGGTCATGCTCTTACCTTTCGTGACTGCGTCCAACGTGTGTCGAACGGCAGTGATTTGCTGAATGGTTCGGTCTCGACGCTCTTCCAGAAGCGCGAGATGGGTGGTGATTGCTTCGGCGAGCGTTCCATCGTCTTCTAGCGCGTTCTGGATTGTCGCGAGCGGAAGCTCCAACGCGCGCAGTGACAGGATTCGGTAGAGCCGTGATAATTCCGTCTCGCCGTAGAACCGGTATCCGTTGTGTGCGACTCGGGAGGGATGGAGCAGACCGATCTGCTCGTAGTGTCGTAACGTGCGACTGGTGAGCCCGGTCGCGCGGGCTACGTCTTTGATTGGCCACTCCGGCATTGCTGCGCTCCTTGGCTAGTTTTTGTTTGGGTTGGGTGTCTGCGCTACGGTAGTTTCGAATTTCCGTTGAGGTGTTCCTCGACCAAGTGTGTACTGCCACCTGATCTGCGAACATGTCAGCTGTGGTGAACTCCGGCGTTTCGAACGGCTAGGCGACTTAGCTGCGCTCGACCGCGCCTGCTGAGAAGGATGCCGTGGCCGTGCCTCGAACCGCGGTCTCTTGAGTTGCGAGGATGTCTTGATACTTTGCGCGGTGAAGGTGTACCAGGGCAGGAGTATTTTCCGGGCCGGGGATGGCTGCAAGGTTTACGAACCCAGCGTGTACGTACAGTGTTTGGGTGGCCGCGAGGTCGCAGATTGACCAGTTGATTGCTGGCGCGTTGTGTTTGGTCATAAATGTAACCCTGCCAGTTGACGTTACGTCAGAGTCAAGGGTTGAAAACGTTGGAGTCGTTAGTCGGGTCAAAACGAGATCATCGCCCGCCCAAGTCCCGCCTCGACGCCAGAATGAAATGCTCCCCAGAAGTTGGGCTGAGAAATCAGAAAGCAACATCGGGGGAGCAGGTCACAAAATATCGGGGGCTATGTAATCGATACAGAAAGTGGCGAAGCTTAGTTGCCCAGTTCCGCTTGATACTCGTCATTGCCCTGTTTGCGATCGAATAACCTGGCAGATGGTTTCTGTGCGTCTGGGGTAGCTACCTTCAAGACTTTGCCTGTCGACGAGCGTCCCGTTCTCGGATCACTGGTAGCTATGGGCATTGGTGCCCCACCACATATTCGTTTCCTTTGAGGCGTTCGGGTTTGCGGAAATGAAAATGGCACAAGAAGTTTACGTGTCTACCGGCAGGAAACTACTTGGCTGAGGTGAACTGGTGATCCTCTGCTAGCAGGATATTCAGTGCCAGGCCTTTCTTATCTTCTAACAGCCGTGCATCCCATTTGGTTTGCGCCAGGGCCAGTAGCTCCTCTGGATTCTGCGGGGTGACCGACTGCTGAACGAGGAAGCGAGCGACCTCTCCGCGGGTGTGCTTGGCAAAGTGCGAGACCACCTTCGGGGTGCCGTTGCGCATCTGGAATACGTTCACCGCAACGCTGTTTCCACTACTTGGCTTGTAAGCTGCCGCGTAGGTGCTTGACCGAGCATCCACGATCAGCTGATCGCCGGCAACCTCGTCAAGTACCGGGGTCAGCCGCTTTTTCCACCAGCTGGCCAGCTTGCCCAGTGGTTCAAGCTTGGCCGACATGGAAAGCCGGTACGGCGGGATTCTGTCGCCGAAGCGGACTGCGCCCCACAGGGCGGAAACCACGATGATGGAGTCATCTGCACGCTGTTGTGCCGCGGGATCTAGCGAGGAATAATTCAGCGCCTCAAAAAGCACACCCGAATAAATGTCATGCGCCTTCGCCGCGGGCTCGGTGTGCAGGTTAATGTTGCGCGCTACCTCCTTGGCCAGGGACGCTCCCACACCGAGCACCTCCATGGCGTTTTCGCGGGCCGAGACTTCGGACAGGGCCGCTAGCACCGCAGCTCGATCCTCTGTCAGCTGCGCAAAGGAAAGCTCACCGGAAACAAACGGTGCGCCGTGAGCATGAGCGGTTTTACCTTCGGAAGGTGGCAACAAAATAAGCACGCCTTCCAGCTTATCGGAGATCAACCGGGGTTCAGCGCAGGCAGATAGCTGGAACGAAGAGCTGATCATGTACGAATCACCGGCACCTAGCTACGCTGAGCACAGTAACCTGAACTCGTTTTTTGCAGTGAGGAAACATCATGAATGAATCTGCGCACAGCTCTTCCTCGGAGGAATACGACTTTGACCTGATAGTCATTGGTGCCGGCCCGGCAGGGGAGAACGCGGCCGATTACGCGGTCAAGCATGGGTTGCGGGTCGCAATCATTGAGTCTGAACTGGTTGGCGGCGAATGTTCCTATTGGGCGTGCATGCCGTCCAAGGCACTGCTTCGCAGTGGGCAGGCGTTGAATGCGGCACGCAGGTTACCTGGAGCAAAGCAGGCAATCACCTCACCGATCAACGTCGAGCAGGTATTAGCGCGACGGGATTCATTCGCCGGTGACTGGGATGACTCGGGGCAAACCGGGTGGCTAGACTCGGCGGGGATTGAGCTGATTCGCGGCCGCGGTGAACTTGTCGGTGCGCATCTTGTCCAGGTTGGACAGGCCCAGTATTCGGCGCTCGCCGTGGTGCTTGCTACCGGTTCGGTGCCGGCGCTGCCCAATATTGAGGGTTTAGTACAGGCCAAGCCCTGGGGCACCAGAGAAGCTACCGCGGCTAAAGAAATTCCCGCGCGCTTGATCATTATTGGTGCAGGTGTGGCGGGCACCGAGCTGGCCTTCGCCTTTTCTTCCCTTGGTTCACAGGTCACGATGCTCTCCCGCGGATCCTTGGTCAGTCGTGAGGAACCATTTGTTGGCAAATATCTTGCGAAAGCACTAGAAGTTGCGGGCGTTCAGTTCCTTCAGGGTGTCACCCCGGATCGTGTAGACCGAGACGCAGAGGGTGTGGTGAGCGTCCGGCTTGGGGACGGTAGGCAAATTTTCGCCGATCAGGTGCTGGTTTCTACCGGCAGGCGGGCTAATACCGCGAATCTTGGCTTGGCGGCACTGAACCTGGACCCCACGGCAAAGCTGAGTGTGGATGACACGATGCTCGTTGAGGGCTTCGACTGGCTTTACGCGGTGGGCGATGTGAATTCCCGCGCCGCACTAACCCATCAGGGAAAGTACCAGGCTCGCATTGCCGGTGAGGCGATCGCCGCGCGGCGCAACGGCGAACAGCTCTCGGAAAGGCAGTGGGGTAGCCACGTGGCGAGCGCTGATCACGTCGCCGTCCCACGAGTAATTTTTAGTGACCCGCAGGTCGCGGCCGTCGGAATGACCGAAGCGGAAGCGCGAGCTAAAAAACTCAACATCCGCTGTGTGGAGTACGAGCTGGGTGCAGTGGCCGGCGCCAGTCTGCACGCCGACGGGTATCAGGGCCATGCCAAGTTGGTCGTTGAGCAAAATCGCCAGGTGGTTATCGGGGCAACCTTTGTCGGTCAAGATGTCGCAGAGCTTTTGCACGCGGCGACTATTGCGATTGTCGGCGAGGTGGCTATGGACAGGTTGTGGCATGCGGTTCCCGCATACCCAACGATCAGTGAAATTTGGTTGCGCTTATTGGAGGAATATCATTTCGCTACGCCAAATGTGGCCAGCGGCTCGTAAGGCGAAGTCGGTGTAAGGAAACTGGCGGGGCTAGAATGGTTAACGAATGGGATGACTAGGCGATCGCGTGCCGTGCAAACGGCCCGAGGAACGTCCGGGCTCCACAGAACAGGGTGGTGGGTAACGCCCACTCGGGGTAACCCGCAGGCTAGTGCCACAGAAAATAGACCGCCAGGTTTTCCTGGTAAGGGTGAAACGGTGGTGTAAGAGACCACCAGCATTCCGGGTGACCGGGATGGCTTGGTAAACCCCACCCGGAGCAAGGTCAGACAGACTGCGTTATGAGGGCTGTTCGCCCCATGCAGTCGGGTGGACCGCTAGAGGCTGTCGGCAACGGCAGTCGTAGATAGATGATCGTCTTCGCGCAAGCGGACAGAACCCGGCGTATCGGTCATCCCATTCACTCACCACTCTGGTGAGATGATTCACAGGCGTCAGGCTCCGCTTCGCGGGTGCACCGTCTAGAATAGATACGTACTTGCGGGGATGATCCTGTTACCCCGCGCCACCGCAAAAGCAATGGTGCTTCTCACGGTGCCAACCGACTTTATGGATCTGGAAGTCGGCTGAAATGGAAGGATTTTCTGTGACCCAGCAGTCTGTCGTTGCCCAGGAAGAATGGAGCGGGCGCGAAGAGCTCGCCGAGGCCATGATTCCACTGATCGGACGTCTTAACCGCAAGAACAATGTGGTGACCTCGATCTACGGCCGTAAGTTGATCAACCAGTCGGCCATCGACATCATCAAGGCCCACCGCGTAGTGCGCCGGATTGATGGCAAGGAATTGGCGTTGACCACTACCATGCCGATCCTTGAAGCAATTGAATCCTTGAACGTTGGTTCGGTTTCCGTTGACTTGGGCCGCCTGAACAAGAAGTTCGTCGAATCCGGTTCGCAGGACCTGAACGCATTCCTCACCCAAGAATTGGGCGAAAAGGTCGGTCAGGCTGGCGCCACCGACGTTGAGCCACAGGACGTCGTGCTCTACGGATTTGGCCGTATCGGCCGTCTGCTGGCACGTATCCTCATCGAGCGCGGAGGCTACGGCCTGCGCCTGCGAGCCATCGTGGTGCGTAAGGGCTCGGATGACGACATCGTCAAGCGTGCTTCGCTGCTGCGTCGCGACTCGGTCCACGGCCGCTTTGACGGCTCGATCACCGTGGACGAGGCCAACAGCACCATCTTGGCCAACGGCACCCTGATCAAGGTCATCTACTCGAATGACCCAACCACCGTTGACTACACCGAGCATGGCATCAACAACGCCATCGTGGTGGATAACACCGGTCGCTGGCGCGATGAGGCTGGCCTGTCCCAGCACCTGCAGGCCAAGGGTGTTGCCCGCGTGCTGCTGACCGCACCGGGCAAGGGTGATCTGAAGAACATCGTCCACGGCATCAATGATTCCTGGATCACCGCCGAGGACAAGATCGTCACCGCCGCGTCGTGCACGACCAACGCGATCACCCCGATTCTGAAGGCACTGAACGACAAGTTCGGCGTCATCCACGGACACGTTGAAACCGTTCACTCGTTCACCAACGACCAGAACCTGATCGACAACTTCCACAAGGGTGAGCGTCGCGGCCGTTCGGCAGCGCTGAACATGGTGATCACCGAAACCGGTGCCGCCAAGGCCGTCGCCAAGGCCCTGCCAGAGCTCGAAGGCAAGCTGACCGGTAACGCAATCCGCGTGCCAACCCCAGATGTCTCCATGGCGATCCTGAACCTCAACCTTGAGAACGGGACCACCAAGGAAGAGCTGAACGCTTACCTGCGTGAGGCTTCGCTGACCTCCAGCCTGCACCGCCAGATCGACTACATCGATTCCCCTGAGGTGGTGTCCACCGACTTCGTCGGCTCACGCCGCGCAGGTATCGTCGATGGTTTGGCTACCATCGTCTCGGACAAAAACGCTATCGTTTACGTCTGGTACGACAACGAATTCGGTTACTCCTGCCAGGTAGTGCGCGTGATTGAATCAATCGCCGGCACTCACCCGGTAGCGGTTCCTGCAGTACAGGCTCAGCCGGCTTCCGTCTAAGTCTTAATGCATGCACGCAGCACCCCGATCCTTTTGTCTAAGGGTCGGGGTGCTGCGTTTTAAACCCGGGGTGGCTTGCTAAGATTTCCCTTATGGCCAGGCGTAATAATTTTAGTGTGACCGGTGTGCTCGCAGCGCTCGGGGTGTGTACCCTAGCGCTAAGCTCCTGCGCAACGGACGGTAGTGAGCTTGGACTGACGGCCGGCGAACCACGAGCCGTGGTGGGAGCGCACTCCATAGATGAGGCAGCGGCCAACGCGGCTGAAATCAGCGGTGTGCTGCTGCTTAGTGCGGGGCAGTGCTTCGAACTAAGCGATCCGGAGGGGCAGCCGGCCTTGTTGATATTCCCTTCCGAGGCTCACGTCTTGTCTGATGGGTGGCCTGGCATGAAGATTGCCGGTGAGGAATTCCGTGTGGGGGAGCACCTGAGTATTGGCGGTGGCTTCCATCAGTTGACGGACATGGATGCTGAAGCCGTGGAAAAGTGCCAGTCATCGGGCGAAGCCTTTATGGTTCAAGCCATTCCCCGCCATACTGCCGAGCCTGCCGGGACTTAACTAGTCGCAACGAACGCGATTCGAAAGTATGTTCTAATCATGTTTGCGCTGCGGTCTCCCGCCGATGGAGGATGGTAAGCCACCCTTTCTGAGATCCTGCACAATCCCTGCCAGAAGCCTGCGGGCCTATGCGTGCTAATCCCCAGTCATAGGTTCTTGACCGGCAGTTCTGTACTCACTCAGCGCGCTATAGCGGGTGGCAATCGGTGAGTAAGCCATTCCCGGCCCAGTCGGGGCTTTCCCGGCCCAGTCGGGGCTACCTGCACGGCTCATCGGCCTGCTAGGAGGCTCAAGGCACGGGGCCAATCGTGAGGTCCTGCTGCAGACCTGCGCGGATGGCCTGTTCTCACCCTTCTGGCCACGGGGACGCAAGTCCATCGGCTCTGAGACGCAAAAGCAGCGCCGGCCGATTCGATCGGCCGGCGCTGCATCAGCGGCAGGTAATTTTCAGACCTTAGTGCCCGAAAGGATCCTCATCGGTACCCGGCAGCCAGGTAATACCGGCTACGCCCCAACCCAGAGCCTTCTTCGCCTTGAGCCAACGCTTATCCCACCGTGGCACCAGCTTGTCTACGTAGAGCAAGCCGTCCAGGTGATCAAACTCGTGCTGCATGATTCGAGCAAACCATCCGGTCGCCTCGAATGAGACCGGCTTGCCAAACTCATCGACACCTTCCACCTTGGCGTATTCAGCACGCTTGAGCGGGAAATTCAGGCCCGGTACGGAAAGGCAGCCCTCGGCCTCTTCGTCGGGGTCCGGCGTCGCCTGTGAGACCTTGGAGAGCGTGAGTACCGGGTTGATGAGCACCCCGCGCTCTGGAGCCGTATCTTGATCAGCGTAGATGTAGGTAAAGATGCGCAGTCCGACACCGATTTGTGGTGCCGCTAGTCCGACACCGTGGGCCGCATCCATGGTGGCATGCATATCAGCGACAAGCTGACGCAACTGGTCATCAAATTCGGTGACCTCAGCTGCGCGTCGGTGCAGCACTGGTTCTCCATATACGGTGATTTGCCGAATGGGCACGTGATAGGTCCTTTCCCAAGGTGCTAAGAAGTCTTCTCCAATAGTTTCACGGCTGATCTTATTTGTGCCACTGCAACAGTCCATCAAAAGCTCGCGGGCCACTGTATGCGCCGCGAGGCTGATGGTGTAAACACCAACGGATAGCTCGCTGGCCCACGGGTTTTCCGCGGATTCACTGGCAGTCAATACTCTCTGCAGGCGACGAGACAGTAATCGCGGGGGCAGGAACACGTGACCAGTGACTCAGCATTAAACTTGCGAATACTCCGCATGGACCGGGAGCACAATATGGCTTTCGGCCGATATTCGAATCCATCTTCGAATAATCTTGAGCGGACCTGCTCGACGCTCTTGGAGTCTTTTAAATGTGGAAGGCCAACGACCCCATGTCGTCAGCCTTCCGGTGAGCTTCCTAGGCGCTCATCCTGATGCGAGTGACTAAAAAAGCGTTTCCCCAAAGGTCGAATTGTGAATCCCCCAAGATTCCCCATACATGCCTCGACCCTGTGAGGTTTAGTCTAGAGTGGCGTGGGCCCTATTTTTAGCAAAAGACCGGGACTAAGTATGCCTTTGCCAAGATACAGGTACCGAACCGGAAGTCTCGTCGAGAATTTCGTCGGTAATCGGCGTTGCATCGCTGACCGGAAGCAATTGGCGGCGATCGGTGATGCCCAGCTTCGTGTAGGAACGCTGCAAGTGTCCTTCGACCGTCCGAGGCGAGAGGAATAGCTCCTCTGCGATCTCCTGGTTGCTCGCGCCACGGGCTGCTAATACGCAGGTAGCGTACTCCCGCACGGTTAGCAGTGAGCGGACGATGCGCCCACGACCCAGCGACGGTGTGTTGACCTCTGCTAGCGGGCTAGCCAGTTCCGCAGAGAGAGCCACCAGCCGCGTCGCGAGCTTCCGCTGGCCCAAGTCTCTGGCCCGGACCGCGGCGCGATGGGCGACTTCACCTGCATAAAGCAGCCGGCCGGCCGAAACATGAGCTTCGGCTAGCAAGCGTACGTCTGCTTCGGTGGGCGAATCCATGACCCGCGCATACTCGGCGAACGTTTGCGCCATAGGCCCCTGAACCTGCGCGGCAGTTTCACTGAGCTGTGTCGCATCCTCTACGAGGTGCAGTCTCCAGGCGTCATGGAGCAATTGCATCCGTAGCAGCTTGCGGCCGAATTTATCGGCGAGGGCCAAGCATTGTGCCAAGTGTTCCTGCGCTGCCGCACGGCCTTCAAGCTCCAAGATCACGGGCAGCAGGTAACGCTGGGCCATGGGCCGCATGATCTGCCCCGCTACCTTGGGTGCGGCGCATGCCATGGCGTAGTAGCGACCCGCCTTTGCTGAATCGCCAACCATCACCGCACCGGCTGCGGCAAAGGACGCAGTGAAGCCCGCGACCAGGTATGGGTCGGACACCGAAATCAAAGCCAGGGCCTGCTCCAACGCATCCAGTGCGCGGAGCCCCAGCCCCTGTTCCAAGAACTCGACGCCCCAGCCTGACAAATAGTTCGCAGGATTCAATGCAACGCTCGTGAAGTCTATGCCGGCCAGTGTCTCGGCGAATTCCGGCCCACCGCCTCCGACGCTGGTCATCACCGCCAAGATTGCATAAACCAATTCGGACTGGACGGCAGGGGAGGACTTCTTCCAGAAATCCCCTTTAATCAATCCGGACAGCTCCTGGAGCGAGTCCACCGGTCTGCCGGCGTAGCAATCCTCGATGAGCACATGCGCTAGGCAAGCGGCGCGCAGTTCGGGGGTGATGCTTGAATCCGCCGCATACTCGCGTAGCTTCACGGAATCCATCGCCTGCTGCGCCCTGCTGAGCAGCAGCAATCGGTAGGCCCGGATCTCGGCCGGATTCTCCGGCCAGGAATCAATGATCTCCGTGGCCAAGTCGATGCGGCCCAATCCCGCAAAGGCAATATTGGCCGCAACACCACGCACTTTCGCACTGCCGGTACCGAACAAGGGCTTGAGCACCGCCAACGCTGCCTCCGCCTTGCCCAGCTCGTAAAGGGCGTCAGCCCGAAGTACCAGGATCTTCTCCAGCTTGCGCTCATCCGTGTATGACGAGTGCTCGATCGAATCGGTCAAGGCAATGACCTGCGCAAAATGCCTGGCCTCGGCCGATCCCACCACATCTTCGAATAGCTCGTCCGCTGAAACATCAAGCCCCAGCTGCACCCGATGCCCGGTGAACCATGCACGAGCCTGGGAAGTCAGCTGCTCGCGAGGGAACGCCTTGTCGGCGCGCTGGAGGTAGCCACGCAACTTGGTTTGCGTCAACGTGCTCAAGACCGTCTGCGGAGCCAGCCCGGAACTCAGTGCGACTGCCAATTCGCGCTCGCCGGTCGCGTCATCTTCGGATAGGACGACCAGCTCGACAAGCCTTGAATCCAGCACTTCGGGCAGTGCATCGCCGAGTAGCCGCTGGGCGAGCGGATAATGCAAGCGGCCCGTAACCGCCAGCAATTCGATGGCCTCGCGGATTTCGTGTGGCTGTTCATGCAGTCGGGAGGTGATGAGATCCGAAATCCTGGGTCCCTGAGGGATCCACCGCCGATCCAGGGTCCAATAGGATCTCTGCAGGGTCAGTGCATTCGCAGTTTGGGCATCCAAAGTCAGCTCGCGCAAATGCAAAGCGTTCCCGCCCGAGAATTCCAGGAGAGCTTCGACGGTGCTGGTATTCACCTGGCCGCCGAGCACGCCCTTGAGTGTGGCCTCGGCATCTTCATAGGACAGCACGGAAAGTTCCACGCGCTGGGTCTGCGGGCCGGCACGCAGATCCCGCAAGGACTTGGGGAGCCGGTGAACCGCGGTGGTTGCCATCACTAGGAGGATATTCCGTGTCAGGGATAGCTGTGCCAGCACGGCGGCGCTTTGCTCGTCGGTGTATTCTGCTTGGTCTAGGAATATGCACAGGGGTTGCTTTGAGGTGTACTGGAATAGCTCCGAAAGCATCACACCCGGGGTGAAGTTTGCGTTGCTCGTGGGTAACTGTGCGCAGAGGGCAGTCAGCATCGCGAAGGGAACACCCTGGATCGCCTTGGCAGCAGTGAGCCAATAGACGTTTCCGTCTGCCTCGGCGAGGAGCTGATGTGCGAAGGTCGTGCGTCCGCTCCCGTGTTGCCCAATGACAAATACCGCGGCCCTCTGGGCAGCCGCCGCACGTGCACTTTCGTAAGCACCTTGAAGCGATGGAAGCACCGCCGGTAGCGGGCTGAGCGGACCAGTCATAGGCTCAAGTTAGTACCGTCCAAGCCTGACGGTCAAGTAACCTATCTCAAAAGACAGGTAGCAGTGCGGGTAGGCGGCAGACGCTTGACTCGCCTATCCTACGCGTGCGCCTGATTCGGCGGTGCAAGGGAGGACTATAACCGGCTCCGGCTATGGTCCTGCGTCAGATATCCCCGCCTCTTTCACGAGAACGAAAATCGAGATCAGCAGTTCGCCAAGTTAAGAAAAAAATCAGCCTGATCCAAGTATTTCGTTTTGGATCAGGCTGATTGCCTTGGGGTGAGTAACGGGGCTTGAACCCGCGACCTTCTGGACCACAACCAGACGCTCTACCAACTGAGCTATACCCACCATAATTACTTTGCGACTAGTCGGAAGCTACAAGCTTCGGAACTCGTTTCAAGCAACGAGAAATACTATACATGTATCTGGGGTGAAACTAATAATCGGGGTGTCATCTAGCTAGAGCCATTTTAAGGAAAACAAAAAACGGTCTGATCCACAACTTTCGTTTTGGATCAGACCGTTTGTCTGGGGTGAGTAACGGGGCTTGAACCCGCGACCTTCTGGACCACAACCAGACGCTCTACCAACTGAGCTATACCCACCATGTTCACTTCGACACTAGTCATTCCGCTTTTGCGAGCTGATTTCGTATCTGGCAACGAGAAATACTATACACATATCGAGGGGGTGAGTGCCAACTTGAAAGCCCCCTAAATCGCTGTGTTGTGCATCACCTGCGATTTAGGGGGCTGACTAGTGCTTACTTTTCCCCGATGGCGCTTACCTGAGCGGCGATTTTGCGTGCCTGATCGCTAGTTGGTCCGGGGGAGGGCACCATGATGGCCGCCCGGTAGTAGCGAAGCTCGTCAATTGAATCCTGGATATCACCTAACGCACGGTGGTTGCCGGTCTTGGCGGGAGCCGCGTAGTGCGCTTTGGTGAACCAGCGTCGGCTCAGTTCCTTCAGGGTGGAGACGTCGATGATGCGGTAATGCAGGTGGTTAATGATTTCTGGCATGTCGCGAGCCAGGAAGTTCTTATCGGTGCCTACGGAGTTTCCTCCAAGCAGGGCCTTGTTGGGCTCTGGGACGTGCTTACGGATGTAGTCCATGACCAGGCGTTGGGCCTGTTCCATTTGCATTCCGCCGTCGAGTTCCACCAGCAAGCCGGAGACCTGATGCATATTGCGAACGAAGTCATCCATCTGTGCCAGAGCCGCATCATCAGGCTTGATGACCACCTGGATGCCCTCGTCAATGATGTTCAAGTCCGAATCGGTAATCAGTACCGCTACCTCGATCAACGCATCATTGACCAGGTCTAAACCGGTCATTTCGCAGTCGATCCATACTATTTTCTCTGAGTTACTAGCCACGGAACCAATCTACCCTCTGAATTGCTAGTGAGGCAGCGCACGGCATGAAAGCAACAGGGATCTCGGTGTCACACCGGTAAGCGGATCGCAGGCGATGCTAAAATCATGGGAGATTTCATGACGTTGAACGATGAGCCTACTGCTGGCTAACCGGATGCAACGTCAATCTTTTTAAACGATCTTTTTGTCCAATCCAGCACGAGGTGTCCCGGTGTCCGCTAGTAAGGCAGAAGTTCTGGCTCCCCAGCCATACGCTGGTGTTAATAAGACATTGCTTAGCGGAATAATCGGCTCCTCGATGATCCTCTTCGGCTCCTTCGGCACGGGTTGGCTGGCCAGCGTTTCACCGCTGAACCGCGATCCTTTTTTCATCATGGTGCGCACCGAGGCCACCGGCGTCACGATTTGCGTGATCCTCTTGGCGCTTGGTTGCTGGTTGCTTTTTCGTGCATGGTGGCGCCTGGGGCAGAAGCTAAAGACCTGGGACGAAGGCTCGCTCAAGATTGTGCAGCGCGCGGTGATGCTCTGGAGCATTCCAATGCTCATCGCACTTCCCATCATGAGCCGAGACGTTTTTGCTTACATCGGACAAGGCCGCCTGGTTGATGCCGGGCAAGATCCTTATGTCGACGGCATTTCAAGTCTGAATAACTGGTTCCAGCTAGGCGCCGACACCATGTGGGCCCAAGACGGGACCCCCTATGGTCCGCTGTTCCTGACCATTGAATACATCGTCGTCAACATCGTTGGCGGGTCTACCGATGCGGCTGTTCTTGCCTTCCGCGCCATCGCGGTCATCGGTGTCCTACTATGCCTGCGATATGTGCCCAAGCTGGCCGAACTACATTCGGTTTCCGGCGCCAAAGCGACGTGGATGACCGTGGCAAACCCGCTGTTCCTAGTGAACTTTGTGGCCAGTGCGCATAATGATGCGCTGATGACTGGCCTATCGGTGTGGGCCGTGTATCTGGCGTGCAAACGACACGGCTTCTGGGCGATTGTGGTGCTCGCTGCCTCGATCGGCGTCAAACCCATAACCCTGGTATTGCTGCCGTTTATCGGTTTGCTCTGGGCCGGGCCGGAAGCCAAATGGCCGCGCCGATTCCTCTATTGGTTCTACTCCGGATCCATATTCCTGGTTCTGATGACCCTCGTGGGCTGGCTCAACGGCTACTGGTTTGGCTGGCTGAGCGTGTTGCTGAACTACACCGGAACTGGTGTTTCCATTGTCGCGCCGCTGGGAATGCTCACCATCGCGTTGCAAGGTATTTTCGGGTCATTCGGCATGGAAACCGACTGGATACTGTCGGTCATAAAAACTGGTGGCCGGCTGCTCGGTGTGGGGCTTGCCATCGTGCTGATGTTCCGCGGGAAGTACTCGCATCTGGTCCAACGCATGGGTATCGCGTATGCGGCAATTGTGGTGCTGTCACCGGTAATCCAGCCGTGGTATCTGCTGTGGTTGCTGCCTTTCTTCGCGGCGACCGGATTGCGCGATGATTGGCAGATGCTCTGGCTGCACCTGACCACAATATTCTTCCTGGCCTACCAAGCAGCGGATCAAATTTTCGTCTGGCAGTTCCTCCAAGAAGACCTGGTCCCACGGGTGCAATTGATCTCTTGGGGAATTTCGATCCTCTGTGCGCTATTCCTGGTCTTCTTGGATCCCAAGACTAAAAAAATATGTCCCGAGCTGCTGAGCTCCACAAACTGGCTGAAAAAGAAAGCCAAGTGAGTTTGCTGGTGCACAAACTAATGCGACGAGGCGTCTCGCTGAAAGCTCTGGGATGGCAAGGCTTTGCCGCTTCGGTGTTGATCACCGTGGCTTCTTGGGGCATCGGCTGGTTTCCGCGCAGTCAGCTCTCTCCGTTGGCCCGAAGCGGATTTTTTGTCGAATTCCGCACCGAAGCATGGGGAGTTATCAGCTGTATCATCTTGATGGCCGCCGGTCTGGCCTGGCTAACCAGAGCTTGGATTCTTGCTCGTCCGCTGGTTGATACGGCAGAACTGATCAGTACGCGGCAATTAGCGCAGCTATTCGTTAAGTGGTCTGCACCGTTGATGTTTTCCTTCCCGATTCTCAGTCGGGATGTTTACTCGTATCTGGCCCAGGGCCGGATGCTTCACGCCGATAAGTCTCCCTATCATGAGGGTATTTCGGCACTGCCAGGTTGGTTCGAAGGTGGTTCGGACGGGCTCTGGGCCCAATCACCTTCTCCTTATGGCCCATTCTTCTTGGTGCTGTCACGCATTATTTATTTTGTCTCCAACGGGGTGCCCGAAATTGGAGTAGGGCTCTTGCGCATTACCGCGTTACTCGGGGTCATCGGATGTTTTCATTTCACCGCCAAGCTGGCGAAAAAAATGGGACAAAATCCAAACTGGGCTAACTGGGCCATTGTGGGAAATCCACTATTCTTATTGACCATGATCGGCGGCGCTCACAACGATGCGTTGATGATTGCCGGAGTGTTCAGTGCTTTCGCGCTGGCTTATGACCATCGTCCCCTCGCAGCCACGTTGGCTTTAGCTATCGCGGTGTCTGTGAAACCGATTGTGCTCTTGGTGCTGCCATTTATAGGGTTGATCCTATTAGGCCGCGATACGTCATTGCGTGCTAAATGCATGGTTTGGCTCAAAGTGCTCTGCTATTGCCTGATTTGGCTAACGATCATCGGAGCGGTGACTAACCTCTGGTTTGGATGGTTGCCGGCAATGTTTACCGCCGGGGACGCAGCCTTCCCCTACGCTCCTGTGGGTTTGACTGGTTGGTTGCTTGGCCTGCTGGTGGGAGTGCTGGGCGGCTCGGCGAGCCAGACACAGAGCATCGTGGTGTTCATTTTTCAGCTTGTTTCAGTGGCAATCGTGGCATGGCTTGCCTTGGCTAAAGACATTTCCCGGCCAGTGCGCCTGGCCGCGTGGGCACTGTCTGCGGTGATCTTGCTCGCACCGATCATCCAGCCTTGGTACATCTTGTGGATGATCGCGCTCTTCGCGATCTCACACCGTGTCTCGTGGTCCTCGGAGAAGCTGATGATCTATTTGGCTAGCCTTATTCTTGTGGTGGTCTTCGTGGATCAACTATCCATTGAGCAGTGGCACATCGTGTGGTTGATGCGGGTGTTTGCGGCGGTACTGGCGGTGGCTTTATTTGCCGGCCTTTTCCGCTTCGACCCGAAAACTCGCACTGTCCTGAGTGGAGACACAGGGCCAGCTTCCATTCAGTAACCATCCAGCCAACGATGACTGACCTCATACCGGACGTCACAGGTTGCGTGTATTTTTCTCGGCTTAGATAGAAATATGCAAACGATGTTTTGGCCCGCGACGATCGCCATGCTTGGTGGTGTCCTCTTCTTAGGCGCAGCCGGTATTTTCCTGCTCGCCATCCAGTATCACCGCCATGGGCGGTTATCTTGGCGACGCACGTTGACCACCGGTGCCGCAGTGATCTACGGCTTTGGCCTCTTCAGCTACACGATGCTGCCCCTGCCCGAAACACGTGACGCATTTTGCCGCCCCGGGGTAGCTGTTCCGCAGCTGCAACCGCTGAACTTCCTCAATGACTTTGCGCTCTCATATGAACTGGGAATGCGCCACTTTCTGACCAGCTTTACGCTGTGGCAGGTCCTTTTTAATGTGATCTTGTTCATGCCGCTCGGTATCCTGGCGGTCCGCTGGCTGCGCGGGAACGTATTTCTGGGCACGCTCATTGGACTCACTGCCAGTCTGGCAATTGAGCTGACTCAGTACACCGGGATCTGGGGCCTGTATACCTGTGCCTACCGGGTTGCCGATGTTGACGATCTGCTGCTGAACACCTTCGGCGCGCTGCTTGGATCCATCGTGGCCTACCTGCCGATCTTTGCGTGGCTGACCGGGCCACGAGAACAAAGTGCTATGAAGTCCGGACCGCGCAAGGTGACCAGGCTTCGCCGCTTCATGGCCAACGGTTTTGATATCGCCTTTGTCCTCGGCCTGGTGATGCTCACCACTTTCGTGCTGGAGATCGCCGAAAAACTTGGAGCCCCGCAGGCCTCCTACAACCTGACGCAGCGGTGGATTCCCACGATCTCGGTGCTGCTGGTCTTCTTGCTTCCAACCCTGATGCCAGGCCGCGCGAGCCTAGGGCAGCGCTGTGCCTGGATTCGAGTGGCCGGACATGGCACGCGTCCAGCACCTGCATGGCAGGCAGTGGCGCGCAGCATTCTGGGTCTCGGCGGAATCTCTTTCGCTTTCCAAATTGCCGACAGCATCTGGGCTGCAAGCCCCTGGGCCTGGCTCAGTGCACTGGTACTTGGCTACCTGCTGCTGAGCTCGATTTTCCTCTTATGCGATCCGGCCGGCCGCGGAATAGCCGGCAGGCTCACCGGCACCAGATTCGTTGATCGGCGAATTCACTAATCGTTCACCACCAAGCTGTCAGCTGATGGGGCTAAAATAGTCCAGGTGGCCGGTACTCGATACAACTGGCAACCACATTCGCTTAAAAGACGTTCCGTTTCATCTCCCAAAGTTAGGCCTGCCCCGCAGCATGGATACTCAGCAAGAAATTCCGCACGAACCGCACCGCGCCGTCCTCGGCACCGCCGTCGGAGCCACGGTCCTGATCGCGATTGGTGCATTCGTCCTATCCTTCGCAGCGCTGACCGACTTGGCTGAACGCTCCGGCATCCAGTCGAATCTGGCCTGGATCTGGCCAATCATCATCGACGGCATGATTGTCGCAGCCACCGTTGCCATCGTTGCGCTGAACGGTTTTAACCGTAAAGCCATGATCTACCCGTGGTCCTTGCTGTTCTTCGGCGCTATCGTGTCGACCGCAGCGAACTCCACCCATGCGATCCTGACCGTGGATTCCATCGTTAATGGTGTGCCACCGCTGGTATCGGCCCTCGTTGCGGCCATGCCGCCTATCGTGCTGCTGGCCATTACCCACCTGACCGTGCATATGTACCAGAAGAAGTCCGAAGCTGCGAAGCTCCGCGCGGCCTTCGAATATGACGAAGAGCAGATCAATGCTGAGAAGTACGGCGTCGCCTACGATGACGGTTACAACTCCGCACTTTCTGATGCACAGCAGGCAGAAGCCGAGCGCACGGCCCAGCTGGAGCAGGAGCACCAGGACGCTATCGCCCGGGCCCGTGCCGAGGCCATCGCCCAGTCGCGTTCGGAAAAGGTCACCCCGCTGAAACAGGCGCCGGCTCCGGCAGCCGCTAAGCAAGCTGCCGCTGCCAAGCCGGCTGGCGAAGACAAGGCCCCGTTGTACGAGGATATGGCCAAGCGCCTGACCCGCCCATAGCTAGGGCACGCACCGTTTCGACCACCCGCGGCATTTCAAGGCATTAGGAGGCATCACTATGGATCAATTGACCAGCAACACCGAACCGGAACAGTTCAGCGAACAAATCGACGAGGCGGTGTCTCGTTTTGAAACCGTGGGCAGGGAACTCGATGAGGTGCTGCGGGCGATGAAATCAAAAATTCGCTCGCTGTTTATCGATAGTGAAGTCCAACCCTTGTTTGTGACCGGACGGGTGAAAACCGCCGAGTCCTTCCGGGCTAAAGCTTCGCGCCAGCTACAGGAAACTCCGGATTCAACCCCGGTATTGGAGTTCCCTAACCCGCTGCGGGAAATCCATGACATGGTGGGTTTGCGCATCATCGTGATGCTTCCCCACGAAATCCAGCAGGTAGCCACGCTCATCAAGGCGCACCGCGAGGACTTCGACTGCCGCAGTGACCGTGAGAAAGACATCGGTTCGGTGGAATCCGGAACCTATGGCTACTCCTCACGGCACCTGCTGCTCAAAACCCGCAACGAACCGAGCGTGTCAAAGTTCCAAACGGCTTTGGGCAAACCAGTGGTACCCAGCGGCAACTTCGTCTTCGAGGTTCAGATCCGCACGGTGCTCCAGCATGCATGGAGCGAGATGGAACATGACATCCGCTTTAAGCATCCTGGGGAAGCCGCGTGGAACCCGCAGATCGACCGGCATTTCACCGCCACCGCAGCGATGCTCGAAACGGTGGAAAACTACTTCACCGACATTGATGATCTCTACCATCGGATGAACGGCTACCACGACCGAGAAGGCTTGGGCACGGAGAAGCTGACCGGCGAGAAAATCGGCGAAATATGGCAGACGCTGCTTCCGCACGTGGACCGCAAGCGCGACGATGACTGGTCCTGGGCCGCCGAATTGCTCGGCTCCCACGGCATCGATCAAACGTGGCAGCTGGCCGAACTTTTGGATGCAAATGTAGTCACCGAGGTCCGTGCCGCACTGGATCACCGGTATTCTCCGGGGCCAGATAGGCTGCTTGACGACGTGTTGCTTTGGCGTTTTGGCAAGGCACATATCGATAAGACCAGTGGCTCGGATTTGAAACGCGAAGCCTCGCTTCGTCGCAGACTGATCCAAATGAAAGACTTCCGCTCCACGCAGCGCAGCTAGCACAACTGCCCGGCACCCAATATTGGGTGCCGGGCAGTGAGCGTTAAGATGTTGGTTCGCACACAGTAAGCCTGATCCCGCCTATACGACCGGTAGGATAGACAAGTTGCCCTTTATATGGGCGAATAGTTTTTCCTTACCCCGTTTTGAAAGGGCCACACCATATGATTTCCGTAGCCAACCTTGAGCTACGCGTCGGCGCCCGCTTGCTGATGGACGAAGTAAATTTCCGCATCGACAAGGGCGACAAGATCGGACTGGTGGGTCGAAACGGTGCCGGTAAGACCACCATGACCAAGGTCTTGGCCGGAGAATCCCAGCCGGCTAGCGGTAACGTCTCGCTGAAGGGTTCCATTGGCTACCTGCCACAGGATCCGAAGACCGAAGACATGGAGCAGCTGGCGAAGGACCGTATCCTCGCCGCTCGTGGCCTAGACGTTGTACTCAATAAGCTGGCTAAGGCCCGCGATGAGATGGCTAGCGATGACGCGTCCGTAGCGAAGAAGGCCATGGGCCGATATGACCGTCTGGAAGCCGAATTTATGGCTGCCGGCGGCTACTCCGCCGAATCCGAAGCCGCGGCCATCTGTTCTAACCTGGATTTGCCAGAACGTATTCTTGAGCAGCCATTGCGCACCCTATCCGGTGGCCAGCGCCGCCGTGTGGAGCTTGCCCGCATCCTTTACTCGGACGCCGAAACGCTGCTGCTCGATGAGCCAACTAACCACTTGGATGCCGATTCCATCACCTGGTTACGTGACTTCATCAAGAACTACACCGGCGGCGTGCTGATGATCAGTCACGACACCGGCCTGTTGGATGCCACCGTGAACAAGGTGCTTTTCCTTGACGCTAACCGCGCCACCGTTGATGTGTACAACATGAACTGGAAGCGTTACCAGACCCAGCGCGAAACCGATGAGCGTGCTCGTAAGCGCGAGCGCGGCAACATTGAGAAGAAGGCTTCGGTCTTGATGGCTCAGGCTAACAAGATGAAGGCTCGTGCTTCCGGTGCTTCCGCCGCGCAATCGATGCTCAAGCGAGTTGACCGCATGCTTTCGGGCCTGGAAGAAGTGCGCGCGAACGACCGTGTTGCAGCTTTGCGCTTCCCGGATCCTGCCCCTTGTGGCAAGACCCCAATGATGGCCGAGGGCCTATCCAAGGCCTATGGATCCCTGGAAATCTTCACCGATGTGTCGCTGGCTATCGACCGGGGTTCAAAGGTAGTAATCCTGGGCCTTAACGGCGCGGGTAAGACCACCTTGCTGCGTATGCTTGCCGGAGTTTCGGAGCCAGATACCGGAACGATCATCCCGGGACACGGTTTAAAGATCGGTTACTTCGCACAGGAGCACGACACCCTGGATCCAGACGCGACGGTGCTTGAAAATATGCGTCGCAACGCCCCGGATCACCTCGGTGATGCCGACGTGCGTTCGATTCTTGGTTCCTTCATGTTTGTTGGCGATGACGTCTCGAAGCCAGCCGGAGTACTCTCCGGTGGTGAGAAGACCCGTCTGGCCTTGGCCACCATCGTGGCTTCCAGCGCTAACGTGCTGCTACTCGATGAGCCTACTAACAACCTTGACCCGGCCTCGCGCGCCGAGGTACTTGGTGCGCTATCCAGCTTCCCAGGCGCCGTAGTGATGGTCAGCCACGATGAGGGCGCCGTGATGGCACTGAAGCCCGAGCGTGTGGTCATCCTGCCTGATGGCGACGAGGACCTGTTCAACGAGGGCTATCTGGAATTGGTCTCACTGACCTAAGCCAGTACAGCTTAAAAGCCGCGGGTCACCATTCTCTAAGGATGGTGACCCGCGGCTTTTGTGTTGCCCTGATGCTAAAGGGCAAGCCCACGACCGGTGGTCGTGGGCTTGTCGCCTTACTGGGGTTTGTCGCCGTCCTTCGGCGGATCTTCATCAAGCATGAGATCCTCATAGGCCTCATCGGTCAGCGACCCGTCGCGACGGAACTTCTTTTCTTCCTTCGCACGTAGCTTGCGGACCCGGTGAATTGGTTCTTCAAAGCCCAACGCCTGCGCCTCGGCGAGCTCGGCAGCGTCTTCGGCATTGATCTTGCGTTGTTGCTTCGCCGCGTACCAGAAGCCGACGAAGGATAAGATCCCAAAGAAGTACCACTGGAACTCATAGGAAAGGTGCGGACCTTCATCGGTGTCCGGTGCATCCAAGGGCTGTGGTGCTGTGGCCGGAGCCGGATCTTCCTCGTACATGATGCCGTAGGCACCTTCGGAGATCGGGTAGGGGAGTTGCGCGGCGTAGGCGGGCAGATGAATGGATGCGAGCTGGCCATCGGGGGCCCCACGATCCAGTTTGATCTCGCCGGCCTTCAAACGTGCGTTCACGGTGACCGTTCCGGCAGGAGCAGCGGGAACCGTATCGGGGCGACCGCCTTCGGAATTGCCGATAGGTAGGAAGCCGCGGTCGATAATTACCGTAGTGCCGGTTTCGGTGCGGAACGGAACCAGCACCTCATAACCCGGGCGGGAGGCCTTAATCCGGTTGCGCACGATGCGCGTGTCATCGCTGAGGTACTGACCGGTGAGCTCAACAGTCATCCAGGTGTCTTCTTCAGGCAATGAATTAAACTTGTCCAGCGCCTGATCACCGGAAACTGGTGTGGCGTCGTAGTTGTTGTTCACGTGGGAAATGCTGGTGAGCACTTCGGTGCGACGGTCAGACTGCCATTTACCTAGCCCCGCACAGGCTGCAGCAAAAATGACGACGAGTAGCAACCAGCCAACCCAGCGGGTGCTGGCCAAAAAACGGTACATTTACTGAGTAGCTCCTTCGCCCATGGGCAGGGTTTCCTTATAGAGCAAACGCTCCTTCAGATAGGTTTCTAACCACTCGCGGTGCTCAGTACAGGCCAACCAGATCTTTCGGCGCTCGGGAGTATGAATCTTTGGGTTATTCCATAAAATCTGAAAAGCTGCCGGCGCCCGGCATCCCTTACGCGAGCATTGAACTTCGGTAGGCGCAGAACTCGCGCCTGCTAATGAACCGAGAAGATCCATTTATGCCTCCTTAGACGTATCGGACGGGGGAGCAGTATCGGTCAGTGTGCCCTCGATGATCACGATCTCTGGTTCGTCCACCACAGTTGGCCGGACCGTATTTTCGATCTGTTCCGGCTCCTTGCCACTATAAAATTCTGCGGGAGGTTCGCGCCTAGTCAGGTCTGCTCCGCCATTGGCGATGACTACGGCAATATAGGGCAGGATCACTGCTCCGGCGAGCAGTACCCACCGTACCCACCCTTCAAAGAAGAACGCCAAGATGAAGCACAGCATACGCACGGTCATGGAAATCGTGTATTTGCGTATGCGCAGGTCACGCTCCGAGGTGTGGGACTCGCGCGCTTCGGTAATACGGTGAACCGGCTGGTCCTTTGGACCATGGTTCGCATGCTGGTGTGACATAGCTTTCGAACTTCGCTCAACGGGGCTATTTCTGCCTTCATTCTCTCACTTGTGCCTGTGAGAACCGAATTTCTACGTGCCGTCGAAGCTGTAATACTGCGTGGTAACTAATAGGATTGTTCTCAGACTAGCTACTGACCTAAGCAAAGTGTCTGTTTTGGTGCCCCGTAACCGACGGTGTGCGCCGACGGCATGGATGGAGAATTACATTGAGCACGGAAACCACCAACGGCCGCAGCGTACTGGTGACCGGCGGAAACCGCGGAATTGGCCTAGCCATCGCGCGTTCCTTCGAAGCCAACGGTGACAAGGTTGCCATCACCTACCGTAGTGGAGAGGTTCCCGAAGGGCTGCTCGGCGTGAAGGCCGATGTTACCGACGCCGAATCAATCGATGCGGCGTTCAAAGAGGTCGAAGCGGCCCACGGACCGGTTGAAGTACTCATCGCTAACGCCGGTGTAACCAAAGACACGCTGCTACTGCGCATGAGTGAAGATGACTTCACCTCGGTGATCGACACTAACCTCACCGGCGCCTTCCGCGTGATTAAACGAGCCAGCAAGGGCATGCTTCGCCTCAAGCGTGGCCGTGTGGTGCTGATCTCTTCGGTGGTTGGACTCTACGGTTCACCGGGCCAGATCAATTACGCTGCGTCCAAGGCCGGTCTTGTGGGCATTGCCCGCTCACTGACCCGCGAACTTGGATCACGTAATATCACCGCGAACGTGGTGGCCCCAGGCTTTATCAACACCGAAATGACCGCGGTACTTCCAGAAGAAACTCAGAAGTCCTACCTCGCGTCCATTCCGGCCAACCGCTTTGCCGAGCCAGAAGAGGTCGCTAACGTGGTGCGCTGGGTTGCTAGCGATGAAGCGGCCTACATCTCCGGGGCGGTTATCCCGGTTGATGGCGGCCTTGGCATGGGCCACTAAAACTACCCCAATTTTTGATATACCTAAGGAGTAAAAAGTTGAGCGAATACAAGGGTGCAATAGTCACCGGCTCGTCGCGCGGAATCGGCGCGGTCACCGCACAGGAACTGGCAGCAGAGGGCCTCGGAGTGGTCATCAACTACCGCGCCAAGGCACCACGTGCGAACAAGATTGTGGCAGCTATTGGAGACAAGGGCGGCAAGGCCGTTGCTGTAGGCGCCGACCTGACCACCGCCGAGGGTCCACAGGCTCTGATTGACGCAGCCGTGGAGAATTTCGGAACGCTAGACGTACTGGTGCTCAATGCCTCCGGCGGCATGGAAACCTCGATGGGGGAGAACTACGCGCTGCGCTTGAACCGCGACGCTCAGGTAGCAATGCTCGAAGCCGCGCTGCCAGCGATGAGCGAGGGCGGCCGTGTCGTCTTCGTGACCAGCCACCAGGCGCACTTCATCAAACAAGTTTCCACCATGGAAGCCTACGACCAGGTTGCGCAGTCCAAGCGCGCCGGTGAAGATGCCTTACGCGAATTCATTCCAAGGCTCGCAGAGAAGAATATCGACTTTGTTGTCGTCTCCGGTGACATGATTGAGGGCACCATCACCGCAACGCTGCTCAACCGCATGGAGCCAGGCGCTATTGACGCGCGTCGCGAAGCGGCCGGCAAGCTGTACTCGGTTGAAGAATTTGGTGCCGAAGTTGCCAAGATGGTCTTCGCTGACGTTGAAACCGGACACACCGAACTTGTTGGTGGGGCCGGAGACTTCCTGAAGCAGGCCGAGCAGTAAGAACCTGCTCGCCAAGTAGTTTATTTGAGGCCTGTCGTTCGCTCCCGCACCGGTGGTGAACGACAGGCCTTTATGCTGCACCGTAAGCGCCGTTTAATGCTGCGTTCGGCTCCAGCGGTAGGGCGTAGTGGTGGAGACCTTCAGCAGGCCGTAGCGCTCCAAAATGGGTCTGGAATATTCGGTGGAGTCACTATGGATCAGTGTTTTGCCCAGTTCTAGGGCGGCCCGTCCCCTCGCAGCGGTCAGCGCCCGATAAATGCCTTGCCCACGATAGGCCGCAACGGTTGCGCCACCCCAGATTCCTGCAAAATCCGTGTCAGGAACCGGTTCGAGTCGACCGGCACTAAGTATTGTTCCCGTGCTGTCCTCGGCCACCCACAGTTGCATTCCATCCGCGGTCGCCAGGCGACGAAGAATCGCCTCGGCATGACGGGTTGATACCGCTTCTCCGAAGGTTTGGTCCTGCATGGCGGTCATCGCGCGAACATCATCTTCGGAGAAGATCTGACGTAGCGTGACACCAGCCGGTAGCGGCGTTTCGGTACTCAGATCTGCGGCTCTCCCGACCATGATTGACTCGCTAGCGTCCGCTACGAACCCGTGTGCGAGTAACTGCTCGTGCAGTCCCGGCGCGTGGTCATGGCCCCGGCTCTTCCATTCGACGTCGCTGATTTCTGGCTGCTCCAGGTAGTAAGCGAGCGCTTCGCCGACCAGGGCTGCCAGCTTGGTGTCGCTGGTATGCGCAATGTGCGGGTAGGTGATAAACCCTTGACCGCCCGTAAAATTGATCAGACGTAGGGCACCTAGCCGCTGAACCTTTACGGCGCTGGGAGTCTCCGCATCGGTACGCAATTGCTCATCGTAAATGTTTAGATATTCTGCGGCTAGAAGTGACTGCACTAAAACCTCCTGCAGGATTGAAGAACAAAAGGCGCCTTTTGAAAGATTCAAAAGGCGCCTTGAAATTTTGAGTTATGGCTTCTCGCCACACACTACCTTGTGCCATGGCTGGTAGGTCCAGCTCTTAACATCTGGCGGAAGGGTTTTGGAGCCATCAATCGTGCTGCGGTTACGCGTGATGTCGATGCTAAAGCCCTTCTGTCCACCACTTTCCGAAACACACTTATCGGCTGGGTTATACCGGGTCTCAGGATTTGTCGTGTTGTACTTGCCTGAGCTCTTCTGGCTAACCTTCCAGTACTTCGTGCTCCACAAGCGCGTGTGTACACGATCGCCGCTGACCCACGCCTGAATCATCACGCCGTAGGGGGTGTTGTTCTTCCACACCATGTCGACTTGGCCCTCCCAGAGGGTGGCTTCGCGACCTGCTGGGTAGCGTTCAAACCAACGAGAGTGTGGCTTATGCGTGACGTCGTCATATCCGGCGAGGAAGCCGACGTTGTATAGCTGGGTGGAAATCTGAGAGAGTCCGCCGCCAACTGCTTCGGTGCTAAAGCCGCTTTCGACCACACCGGAACTGAAGTAGCCGTTAGCCACGGTAATCGGGCCTAGGGTCTGCAGGAGGGAGAAATTCTCCCCTGGCTTGATCACGGTCCCGCTGATGCGATCTGATCCGGCATGCAGGTTCTTGGTGCGTACCTTATCGTAGGTTGGATACGGGGTCGAGAATTCAACGATCTCTTCCTTGATACCCAGCTTCTTAGCATCCGCGGTGGTGAAGTCAGCCTCGGAGGTCTTGAGAACAACCTTTGCGGTGCGCTCTTTAGTTTCGGTGGCTGCTAAGACTTTTGCACCCAATCCCTTAGTCTCCAAGGCCAGACCCGTGGTCGACTTGGTGATGGTTGGCTTGCCGCCGGATAGGGTAATACGTGCGTTCTTTGCGGTGCTACTGAACTCGGAATTCGTCGTAGCTGCTTTGAAGAGTTTTTTATCATCCAAGATGATCGCTGGTGCGCCATCCTTGGGAGTGTAACTTGCAGCCTCCGCGATGGCCGCAGCCGAAATATCGACCTTCTTCTTATCCGAAGTTAGGCTGACTTTGTCCTTCAACAGGGCTTTGACCTTGTCGTCGTAGAAAGACTGCAAGGTATCTTCGGAAATTTCAGGCTTGGCAATTTCGCTAGGCAATTCGATCGCCGGTGCGCCTATCCGCCAGTCGCTGGTGAGGATCTTAGCAGCCTCATCTTGTTTCAGGCTCACCCCATCTACGGGCTTGACCAGTTTCGCTTTGCCCTCGGCAAAGGTGATATCGCCTTCGGTGACCTTTGAGTCAGCCTTTTTCGCTAGCGCCGCAAGCTGAGAATTCAGCTTGTCTTGATCTACGTCGATGCTTGCGGTCGCAGTGTACTTACCGGTCAAACGGTCGATGAGTTCTACCGGGTTTGCCTCGTAGCCGGTCAGATCTGCGACGGTGTCGTCAACGTTGAGTGACAGCCCGGCTTTGACGGGATCCATCTTATAGCTCTGAGAATTGATCTGCACTTCGAAAGGCTTTGCAGCTAGCGGAACAACTGACTTGTTCAGTGCCGCTCGGGCATCATCCTGGCTCATTGATCCAATGCTCACCCCAGCGATGCTGGCGTTCGCTGGAACTTGGGCACTAATGAGTGCGGCGCCACCGAAATAGAGTGCTGCTGCCGCCACCACGCAGGAACCAGTGATGAGCCAAGGCTTGGCCTTGTTTCGGCCTTGGTCCTTGGGCCGGTTGCTTGGCGATGGCGAGGAGAAACTGTCCGGGGAGGGGGTCTGCACTTGTCTGTTAGCTCTTTCGAAAAGCGGTTGGGGCCGGGCACGAGACGCGAATTTTTACTTCGCCGCGCATCGGTGCACCAAAAGAAATACTAACTGTTGGAACAACCGATACATGGCGTTGTGGGGGTAAACACCAAAATTGTTATCTACTTGTTGGATTTCACGCGTCAAAGTCGTCTAAAACTAAGTCAGCGATCACATCTAGGCGACTAAAATCAATGCGCGCACCGGCTTGTTCGCGCAAGGCTGGTTTCGCATTAAACGCTACACCCAGTCCGGCAGCGGTGACCATGTCCAGGTCGTTGGCGCCATCGCCGGCGGCAATAGTTGCTGACATGCTGATTCCGTGTTCGGCAGCCCAAGCGCGCAGCATTTTTTCTTTCATCGCACGGTCAACGATTTGTCCGTGAACTGTGCCATCAAGCAATCCGTCGGTAATTCCCAGCGTATTTGCCAACGCGTGATCCAATTTCAGCTCTTGAGCCAGGGGATCAAGGATCTGCTGGAATCCGCCGGAAACGACACCCACTATGTGACCAGCCGCGTGCATCCGCTGAACTAATTCGCGTGCTCCGTCGGAGTAAATGACTCGTGAAATAACCTCGGGTAGGACCGACTCCGGTAGACCTTTGAGCGTTGCCACGCGTTGGATTAAGGACTGGGCGAAGTCCAATTCACCGCGCATCGCCGCCTCGGTCACGGCCGCTACCTCTTGTTCGCGTCCGGCGTGGGCCGCGAGAAGCTCGATGACTTCCTGTTTGATCAGTGTTGAATCTACGTCCATCAAGAGCAAGATGCGCTTGGCATCGGTCAGCGCGCTGTCCAGAACCGTAACGCACGCTTCGTCGGCGGAAAAAAATCCTGAGTCAACCAAAGTGTCAAAGCTAGCTAGAGCTTCGGTGCGCAAGTCTAAGGTGTCAATGTTTTCGATCCTGGTCTTGGCGACCCAGCGTGTAGCCGACTCGTGCACGCTAAAAATTGCCTCGGCAGCGGCTGGGAGTCGATTAACCAGCTGTGCAAGGAGTTCATCAAAACGATCACGGGGGAGTGCTGGGCGGGATACGAGGGTCAAAGTTGAAGCCATGAACCTATTTTCGGTGGTGCGAGCGAGTACGACCAAACATGACGTCGAAGTAAACGAGGTGAGATAAAACATCAACCCACTTGTACAAGTTAGTTGTAGAATATTTAGATGACCTCATCACCACCAGATGCCAAGCTTGCAGATGACCTACTTGACGCCATTTATCCGTTATTCGGAATGCTCAATAAGGTTCGAAGTATTTCCGCCGGGAAGCTTGGCATTCTGAGTTTGGCTGAGGAACAAGGCAAAATTACGGCGGCCGCCATGAAAGACAAGCTCGGGGTAAGCCAACAAGCGATCTCCTTGGCTGCTAAGGAGCTGGTTGAAATGGAACTTCTGGTGCGTACCAAAGATCCGGGCGACCTGCGCCGTACGTGGTTCGCGTTGACCGACTCCGGGGCCCAAAAACTTCACGCCGAACGCCAACTGGCACGGGCGGTACTCGCTGACGTGATCAACAAAAATCTCGCTCCAAAACAGCAAGAATCGATCCGCCACGCAATCGACGCACTGACTCATATTTCACGCGGTGGGCATGAATCGAACTAATTCCAATCTTGTCCCCACATTAATTTTTGCGGCGTTATCCACCGCGATTGTCAGTTCCTTGGGGATGCTCTTAGTTCCGTCTATCGCAGCGACCTACCAAATTTCGGTCAGTGCAGCTCAATGGATGTTGACGGTAAACCTCCTAGCCGGTGCGGTGGCTACCCCGGTGATGGGTAGGCTCAGCGATGGACCGCACAAGAAAAAGTTCCTGCTATATTCGCTGGTGATCATTCTGCTTGGCTCCATCCTCGCGGCGCTGGCCCCTACCTTCGGGATATTCCTCATAGGACGTGCCATGCAGGGGCTGACCTATGGCATCGTGCCGGTGACTATCGCCTTAGCTAGGCGTTACTCGGATCCCAAGACCGTGCACCATGCGATTTCTTCGTTATCCGTCACCGTTGCCACCGGTATCGGCATCGGTTATCCACTGACCGGGGTCATCGCCGGGATGTTTAGCTTTCAGTGGGCCTTCTGGTTTGCCGCGGTTTTTGTATTCATCGTGATCTTTGTGGTGCTTCGGATCGTGCCCGACGGACCTGATGAGAATGCGCCCCGCACAAAATTCGACTTTGCCGGTGCGTTGCTCTTGGCCGCGGGCCTTGGCTTGCTCTTACTGGGGATCAGTGAAGGCTCACACTGGGGCTGGATTTCTGCTCGTACCGTCCTGGTACTTGGAGTAGCAATCATCTTGCTGTTCATCTGGGTGAAAACCGAGTTGCGGATAGCTCACCCGCTAATAAACCTGCGCACACTACGCCAAGGCGAAGTGCTGCTAGCTAACTTCGCCGCCATCGGCCTCGGTGCAGCCCTGTACATCGGCATGTCCGTGGCCAGTCTTGTCGCTCAAGCACCGGCAACCACTAACTTCGGGCTTGCACTACCGATCTTGTGGGCCGGATTTGTCATCATGCCACTATCGGTAGGCAGTTTGGTCGCTAACCGTCTGGTGCACCGGCTCGGGCACCGCGTGGGCTACCCAGCATTGTTACCCATCGGCGCGACACTCTTCGCAGCGGCCGCCACGTTCCTCTGGCTAGCGCACGGCGCACTGTGGGAACTGCTGCTGGGAATGTTGGTCTTTGGTCTAGGCATGGGTGCCAGCTACGCGGCCATGCCAGCACTTATCGCGCGGAGCGTCGCGGCCGAACAATTGGGTAGCTCGGTAAGTTTCAACCAGGTGCTGCGCACCGTGGGTAGTTCCTTCGGTACTGCGGTCTCCGCCGCGATCATCGCCATGCACGCAGATTCTTCCGGTGCCACCACAGGTCAGGGCGTCACATTGTCCTTCGCGGTGAGCGCCATTGGCTGCATTTTGCTCGGTCTGGCGCTGACTGTTCATTTCTTTTATCGCAAACAAAAGAGCAACGAGTCTTAATCCACATCGGCAATGGTGTTTTCAATTAGTGAATCAGGCAACGAAAGTCTAGGCTTAAAAACCATGAGCGAAGTGCTAACTTTCAACGATGTCAGCGTGGTGCGCGGGCGTAAAGACCTGCTCAAGGACGTGTCCTGGGAAGTCAAAGAAGGCCAGCGGTGGATCGTGCTGGGCCCGAATGGCGCCGGCAAATCAACCCTGATGAACATTGCAGCCACCCGTCTGCACCCCACCCGCGGTACCGCGGGCATTCTGGGAGAAACCATGGGTAAGGTCGACGTTTTCGAACTGCGACCGTTGATCGGCCTAAGCTCCTCACTGGTCGCCAACGCTATCCCGGCCAATGAAACCGCACTAAATGTGGTTCTCACCGCCGCGTACGGCATGACCGGACGCTGGCGTGAGAAGTACGAGAAACTCGACGAACGCCGTGCGTTCTCGATGCTCCACCAGTGGGGCATGTCCACCTTCATGAACCAGCCTTTTGGCAAGCTCTCCGAAGGTGAGCGCAAGCGTGTGCTGATTGCTCGCGCGTTGATGACCGACCCGGAACTGCTGATTCTTGACGAGCCAGCTGCCGGGCTGGACCTGGCCGGACGCGAAGAGCTCGTTGCTCAGCTGACTGAACTTGCGGCGAATGAAGAAGCTCCGGCTTTGGTCTTGGTCACCCACCACCTGGAAGAAATTCCACCGGGCTTCACCCATATATTGATGCTTAACGCAGGTGAAGTAGTCGCCGCCGGCGAGATCGCTTCCACCTTGACCGAAGAAAATCTCAAAGCAACCTACGGGATGGATTTGAGCGTGCGCGAAGTGGACGGTCGTTATAGCGCCGTCGCGCGCCGAGTGAACTAGGGGCAACACCACACCGTGATCGATTTTTGGCGTGAAGCGTTAATCCTGTTTGGCGGCCTGTGGGCCGGAACCATCAACACCGTGGTGGGTTCCGGCACCCTGGTGACTTTCCCCATCTTGGTGGCCTTAGGTTTTGCGCCGGTTAACGCGGTGGTATCCAACGCAATGGGTCTGATTGCCGGTGGATTCTCCGGCGCCTGGGGCTACCGTCGGGAAGCTGCCAGCGTCAAAAAAACCTTGTTAAAACTTGTACCGGTCTCCCTGGTCGGGGGACTGATCGGTTCACTGTTACTGTTGAACCTGCCCGAATCGGTGTTCGGCGTGGTGGCTCCGGTCTTGCTGGTCTGCGCGCTGGTGCTGGTGATCTTCCAACCCAAACTCTCCGCATGGGCTAAGACCCGGCAGGCGCAGCGCGGGGGAAATGATCCCGACGATGCCGACCGGGCCAAGATCCCCACTATCCTTTACGTGCTGGTCTTTGTTATCGGCGTGTACGGTGGCTACTTCACCGCCGCCCAGGGTGTCTTGCTTATGGCTGTCTTCGGGGTATTCCTGCAGGCTTCCTTGCAACAGTCCAATGCGATCAAGGTCATTCTTTCGCTGATGGTCAACATCGTGGCAGCTGCCATGTATCTGCTGATCGCCCCGGAACGCATTCACTGGATTGTGGTGCTGCTCATCGCCGTGGGTTCGTTGATCGGCGGATTTATTGGTGCCAAGGTAGGGCGCAAACTTTCGCCGGGCTGGCTTCGAGTCATCATCGTTATTCTTGGCGGTATCGCGTTAGTGAATATGGTGTACAAGTTGGTCGCTGGTGCCTGAGATCGTTAATCCCGAACGCATCTTGCATGTTGCCGACCTGCAAGATGCGCGCCTCGATGAGTACCTACGACTCTCCGAAGCGCACCTACGGATGCGCAGTGACGTGGAAAACGGTCTGTATATTGCCGAGAGCACCACGGTGGTTTCCCGCGCAATCAATGCCGGGCACGTTCCACGCAGCTTCTTGCTAGCGGAAAAGCATCTGGATCAGCTGGCGCAAGAATTTGCGCGTTTCCCGGACGTCCCAATTTTTGTCGGTAGTGATGAGCAACTTCAAGACCTGGTAGGTTTCCACCTTCACCGCGGGGCGATGGCCTCGATGAACCGTCCCGAACCGCTGAATTTGAGTGAAGTGCTTGAGCGGAGCTCGCGGATCGCTATCCTCGAAGACATCGCCGATCATACAAACTTAGGCGCGATTATGCGTTCGGCCTCAGGATTGGGCGTGGACGCGGTACTGATTACCCCCAAGTGTGTGGACCCCTGGTATCGCCGAAGCGCACGCGTCTCAATGGGCACCGTCTTTGACCTTCCCTGGGTCAGGCTCACCTCATGGCCCCAGGACATCAACATTCTTAAGGCTCATGGCTACACGATGCTGGCCATGGAGCTCACCGAGGACGCAGTGTCCTTGGCCGAGGTTGAAATGACTGAGGGTAAAAAGTTCGCGATGATCCTGGGCAACGAAGGCAGGGGAGTGACCGAAGAAACCCTGAGCCTGGTGGACCAGGCGGTGATGATCCCGATGCACCGCGAGGTGTCCTCACTCAATGTTGGGGCGGCTAGCGCCATCGCCTTCTGGGAACTGTGCTCTTCGACACCTAAATGAGTTTCACGCAGCATGCTTGCATGAGATAGGATGGAATGTCTGTGTGTCGGCCTTAGGGTCGAAGACGCAGTAAAATTTCCGAGCAAGTGGTTGCTGGCAAAATCCAGTGGCCTATCAACATAAAGGTGTATAGCTATGAAGGCTGATATTCATCCAAAGTACGGTCCAGTTGTCTTCAACGACCTGGCATCCGGCGAGCAGTTCCTGACCCGTTCGACCCGTTCGTCGGACAAGACCGTTGAGTGGGCAGATGGCAACACCTACCCAGTGATCGACGTCGAAATCTCGGCTGCATCGCACCCGTTCTACACCGGTAAGCAGCGCATCATGGACACCGCTGGCCGTGTCGAGCGCTTCAACGCCCGCTTCAAGGGCTTCGGCGGCAAGAAGTAATTCTTCGCCCCTCGCAAGCTTTTTACGGCACGATTCCAGTTCAACTGGAATCGTGCCGTTTGCGTTTAAGCACAGGTGACAAGACGATAGAATCGACTTATGATGCATCATGGCGAATACAAGGTGGTCGGCGGCAAATTAGTCGTCGTTGATCTCGATAGTGACAACGGGGTGATCGTTAACGCTTCACTTAACGGCGACTTTTTCCTCGAACCGGATGAGGCACTCGAAGACCTCAACGCGGCATTGAACGGTCTGCCTACCGACGCTAGCCATGGCACCATCCGCGACGCGGTCAACAACAATTTGCGCGAAGGCGCGGTGATGTTCGGTTTTGATGCCGACGCAGTGGCGCGCGCGGTCCGCCGAAGCCTGGGTCACGCCACCAAATGGGAAGATCACCAGTGGGAAATTCTCGGCCCAGAAATCATTCCCGTAGCCGAACAGGTAGCCCTCGACGAGGTGCTCACCCGGCAAATCGGAACCGGTGAGCGAAAGCCTACGATCCGTTTTTGGGACTGGGACGAATCCGCGGTCGTTATCGGCTCCTTCCAATCCTTAAAAAACGAAGTGGACATGGAACAAGCCACACACCACGGCATTAAAGTGGTGCGCCGCATTTCAGGTGGCGGGGCAATGTTCATGGAAGCCGGAAACTGCATTACCTATTCCCTGTACGCCCCAGATTCCTTGGTGGACGGAATGAGCTTTGCCGATTCCTACCCATTCCTTGACGCGTGGGTCATGCAGGCGCTGAAATCACTGGGCATTAATGCCTATTACAAGCCACTGAACGATATCGCCACGCCGAGTGGAAAGATCGGGGGAGCGGCGCAGAAACGTCTGGCTAAGGGCGCCCTGTTGCACCACGTCACCATGAGCTACGACATCGATGCACAGAAGATGGTGCAGGTGTTGCGTATTGGGCGCGAGAAAATCTCGGATAAAGGCATTACCTCGGCCGTTAAGCGAGTGGATCCGCTGAAATCACAGACCAGCGAAGATCGAGCGCAAATCATTTCCACCATGATGGATACCTTTGCAGCTCGTACCAACGCCACCGTTGTTGAGTTAGATGACATAACGCGAAAAGCCGCCCAAGACCTGGCTCAAACTAAGTTTGATACCGAGGCCTGGACGGCTCGCGTTCCGTAAACTACTGGCTAGCGCGGCTGTGCTGCTGCGCGTTGAGGCTTCGTTCAAGCTCTGCGCGCTGTTCGATGAGAATGCGTAGCAGTGCTGCCGGAGCGCCCTGGTGATGTTCCAGCCAGACGTTTCCGGCCTGCAAGGTTGGATTTTCTTCCGGTTCGCCGGTGAGATCCTGCGAACCCGGGTAAAGGCCCTCGATGACGCGAGTGGCAAATTCCATGCTCATCGTTTCAAAGACCGGCAGGATTGCAGCCCAGTAACGCGACTGGAAACCAGCTAGCAGGCTAGCCGAGCCCATCGCAAAACCATCGGCGATAGCCGAAAGTGCATCGTTTGATAATGGACCGTGTTCATCGTGGCCCATCAACACGGTATCAAAAGCAGCTTCTTTCACGTCCGTATCCGGACGGGCAGCCAACGCGGTGCGGACCGCGTTTTGTGCCACGCTCGTAGGATTGCGCTTCGCAGCCTGATGCATCCGCGCTTCGGCCTGCGCGTCCAAGCCGCCCGCGGCCGCCAAAGCAATGTAGCTTGCCCAGCGAAGTTGTTCGTCAACTGTGACCCGGTAAGGATTCTCTTCCTCGGCAAGGAAGGAATCAATCACCTCGCGCGCCACACCGGAGCGCGCCAAGCGAGCTAGCGTGCGCGCGGTAGTGGTCTGCTGGTCGCTACCAGCTTCGAAATTCGCCAGCCAGCCGGTGAGAACTTCGGCAGCACGTTCGCGGATCGAGACTCGCAGTTCCGGGGCAACATATTTCGAGATTGAAGTGACCAGCTGATCAAGCAGCATCGCAAAGACACCGGAATCGGTCACCGTGTGCGCATGTTCCAAAATGGCGTTGACATAGGTCTGAGAAGCTAGCTTTGACTGACGTACGCCGTCCCATAAGGAGGCCCAACTGGTGGCGCGTGGCAAAGATTCCTGCAACGATCCAAGATTTCCCAGCAAGGTTTTCAGTGAATTTTCATCAAACTCAATGAGCGCGTAGGTTTCATCGCCCACGTTGGGCAAGATCAGATCGGGTAGCGGCTGACCGACGAGGAAATCTAGTGCGACGCTATCTCCGGAAAGTTCAACACGCTGTGTTGCGGTGCGCGTGAGCACGCCATCGGTCAGCGTGTAGGCGCCGACGGTGAGCACATGGGGTCGCACAATTGCTTGGCCACTAATCGGATCTATGCCGTGCTGTTCAAGATTCGCAGCGGTCAGGATCCCGGCGTCATCCACGGTGTAGTTCACCGCGAGTTTGGGCACGCCACTAGTCTTCAGCCAGGCATCGGCCCAGCTGCGCATATCGCGTCCGCTGGCTTTTTCTAGTGCCTGCAGGAAGTCTTCCAAGGAGGTGTTGGCGTATTCGTGTTGACGGAAGTACGCACGAGCCGCGTCGCGGAAGGCTTCTGCCCCGACAAAGGCGGCCAACTGCTTGAGCACGCTAGCGCCCTTGGCGTAGGTGATGCCATCGAAGTTCTGGTCTGCAGCCAGCAGATCTGGAATATCGGCCACGATCGGGTGGGTGGTTGGCATCTGATCTGCCACGTAGGCCCACGCCTTACGACGCGCGGCAAAGGTGGTCCATGCGGTGGTGAATTCTGTGGCTTCATCGTTAGCAAGCGTTCCGATATAGTCCGCAAATGATTCCTTCAACCACAGATCGTCCCACCAGGCCATGGTCACCAGGTCGCCAAACCACATGTGCGCCATTTCGTGCATGAGCGTATTAGCACGCTGCTCATACTGGGCTTCGGTGGCCTGGGAGGTAAATACATAACGTTCGGTGAAGGTGACGAGGCCAGGATTTTCCATGGCACCGAGGTTATATTCCGGAACAAACGCCGAGTCGTATTTGCCCCATGGGTAGGGGTAGTCAAAGAGCTCGTGGAAATAATCCAGGCCTTGGCTGGTGAGCTTGAGAATTTCTTCGCCGTCAAAGTGTTCGGCCAACGAGGCGCGGCAGGTGGCTGCCATTTCAATGTCTAGCGATTCGCCATCTGCAAGCTTTTGCACGTGGGTACCGCGCACCACATGGTATGGGCCGGCAAGGACCGCGGTGATATAGGTGGAGATCGGGCCGGTTGGTGCGCAGGCGACGGTTTTGGTGCCGTCACCATGATTCATCTCGTCGATGATCTGCTGGTTGCTGGCCAGATGCCAGTCTTCCGGGCCAGTCAAGGTGAATTGGTAGCTGGTTTTGAGATCCGGCTGTTCAAAGCAGGCAAAAACACGGCGTGCTTCCGAGGGCTCAAACTGTGTGTAGAGGTAGGTCTGGCCATCTTGTGGGTCCACGAAGCGGTGCAGTCCCTCGCCGGAACGTGAGTAGCTGGAGCGTCCGGTAATGCGCACGGTATTTGCCGCGTCCGTGCGCAAACCATCGAGGTAGATGCGGGCGTCGAGTACCGCGTCCGCGACGGAGATTTCGGCTCCATTAACCACGATGCTTTCAATCGACTCATGAATGTAGTCAATGAAGGTTTGCGGTGACTTTGAAGAGAAATTCAGTGTTGTGATCGCGGTGTAGGAAGTTTCCTGCGCTTGGGTGGCGTTGCTCAGATCAAGCTCTACGGCTGCATAGTGCCAGCTGATGTTCGCGGCACGCCAAGCGGCCTCATCGCGTCGAAGGTTCTCATTGGGTGCATAGCGTTCTAATGTGTCCACCCTTACAGCTTAGCTGTGAAATGAATGTTTGATAATGCTGAGCTAGACGAAAATTAATTTACCCGGCCGCGCATTACGGCGAGTAGCTGGCGGATTCCTTGGAAATGATCTGCGAGTAACAGGCGCGCGGCATCGATGTCTTTGGCGCGCACCGCATCAAAAATTGCGCGGTGTGCCGCCGCGGTTTCAACCAGTGCTTTAATGCATTATTCAGGCTTGCGAAAAGCCTGGCGATACTCCATCGGGGAGACACCTTTGAGAGCACGGAATCGTTGGCGGAAAGTCACAGGCGTTCCAAAACCCACAGCCGCCGAGACCTCAGCAATGGATCCGTGACTTTCCTCAAGGAGCTTGCACGCTTCATCAATACGCCAGCTCATCGCCCATTGGTGTGGTGTACTGCCCGTTTCGGCCAGGAAGCGGCGGAGAAAGGTTCGCTCCGACATACACGCCTCACCGGCAAAATCGCTAAGCGTAAGAGTTCTTGTCGGGTCTTTCATCATTAGAGTGCGAACTGTCGTCATCGCTTGACCATCACCGTGCTTCACCGCAACCGGTGTCGTGAGAAATTGTGCCTGACCACCCGTACGATGTGGGGCCATCACCATGGAGCGAGCGATAGTAGAGGCAACCGACGATCCGCAGAACTGACCTATCAGGTGAATGCTTAAATCGATTCCGGCCGCCACACCAGCGGAAGTCCAGACTCTGCTTTCCCCAACAAATAACACTGCGGGGTCGACATTGATTTCTAGGAAGCGACTCGCTAGCTCATCGGTTAAGGCCCAATGAGTGGTAGCGGTAAGACCATCCAATAATCCGGTCTGGGCCAATACAAAAGCGCCCGAACAAAGTGAGGCCACCACTGCTCCGCGTTGATGAGCTTCACGTATCGTTTCCAGATACTGATTGGGTGGTGTGGCTGTGAAGTCTCCAAGCCCGGGGATCAAGACCAGATCTGCATTTTGGGCCCATTCCAGAGTCTCATCAGCCATAGCCTGCGACGAGTCGGTCAGTTCTACCATCCCTTTGTTTATCGCACACCGGCGGAGATCGACGTTCAAGTCAGGCGACGATAAACGCTTTGCCGCCCAGGTCTCGGTCACAATTGAGACATCGAAGAGTCGAGTTCCGGGCATGAGCAAAAGCGCGACATCGATCATAAGCAAAGTATATGGCGATAAACCATCGGACATTGTCAAAACTGTCACTCACTGTGCACCGACCATGTCAGGCAAAGTATTAAACATGGACAACACAGACTTTTTTCAGGCGACGTCTACGTCGTTTTCCTCCGAGAAATTTTCGCAGAGCAGCTGCCCCGACGCTGCGTTAATCATCATCGATGTACAACGAACTTTCGATGATGAATTATTTTGGGGCATCTGGGACAACCCGCATGCTGAAGAGCATATTCAGGAACTTATCCAGAAGTGGGAACAACTGAACATGCCAATAGTCATGGTTACCCATAGTTCAGATCGTCTCGAATCAACTTTTCATCCGGTTCATGACAGTTCAAAACTGAAAGGATTTCTCGATTCCGTGCAACCAACTATTTCGATCACCAAGACGGTGAACTCTGCGTTTTATGGAACACCCGACCTAGCCGAGTGGCTCGAAAAGGAGAATATTCGGCAGGTCGTACTGTGCGGAATTCAAACAAATATGTGCGTCGAAACGACCGCGCGTATGTCCGGAAATCTTGGGTTTCACACCACAGTGGCATTTGATGCTTGCCATACATTCAGTTTGAAAGACGCTGACGGAAAGATGGTGGACGCTGCATCACTCGCCCGTATCAGTGCAATAAATCTTGCACGTGGGGACTTCGCAAGAGTCACATCAAAGGAAGAATTCTGAAGGAACTGGCAAACCGGTAATCACGAATAGTTGGTGGTTTGCTTGGCAGGCCATTTATCCCAGCTGATCCGTGGGTTGAACGGCTATTTTCCTGAGATTGGCTTCCGAGATTTGTGCATCCTGTACTCATACCAAGTCAGCCAGAGGATCAACAGGTCAAAGACGGTTAGAAGCGCCATGCCTAGGCTAAATTTTACGACAAGCTGATAGACCTGATAGCCAATAAAAATTAGTAAGAATGCCATCATCCATGGGTACGCCCAGAGGAAATTTCAAAGCACCGCCCAAACCAAAACAACTTTCACGAACCCATGCAGAAGCAAGTAGATTGCACCAAACAAGGAAGCTGAGAGTGTCAGTCCGTAAGCCGCGATAATTAGAGCGTTGGCTACAAGGTCTTGAGGATCCTCAGAAAGTTCGTGCTGGGTGAGAATCCGGACAAGGGTGCCAATTTGGTTCGGTGGAACCAGCAACAAAAGCCCGCCGCCTATTAGCTCGAGTAAACCGTCAAGTCCCTTCAGATACAAGGTCACGCGAAAGATGCGGTTGAGAGCACTTCCTTTGGTTTCTCCGACACTATTCACGACGTCTCCAGGCGAGAGGAATACTTCTAATTTGGATTCTGGCACACAGCGGTGTCATTAGAGAATTGAGTGAAGTGTTGCGTTTTCTTCACGAGGTAAGCTTTTGATCCAATGGAAAGATATCCCGAAGAGCAATTGACCAAGGCAGCAACCCGAAATGGCCATGTGGCAGACACGGGACTTCAGCAATGGCTGTCCACGGTGCGCTCGGTACCTGAAACTGCAACGTCCCCAGACTTGGAAAGTTTACGGTTGCCGCGTTCACGCGGGCCTGGTCCCGATCTGTATTCCGTGCGGAACTTTCAAATCCCGAGCCAAAAGGCAATTCCGGTTCGGTATTACCAGACGAGGGAGCAGTCGCGGCCATTGGTGGTTTATGTTCATGGCGGTGCATTTACTTTTGGTGATCTCGAATCGCACGACCGAACATGTCGGCGACTAGCAGTACACGGTGATGTCAACGTGATGGCAGTAGATTTTAGGTTGGCACCCGAGCATCCTGCCCCTGCAGCAATTGAAGACGTGGTTGATGTTTTGCGTTGGGCATCAAATGAGCAAAGTCAGATAAATCAGCCAACCATACCGGTGGCTCTTGCCGGCGATAGCTCTGGTGGACTCATTGCCGCCTTAGCAGCGAATGAGTACATTTCAACCGGGGGCCATGTATCCGCAGTGCTACTTGCCTGCCCGAATACTGACCTAACGTTGAGCAGTCCCAGTATACGGAGCAAAGGACAGGGTTGGGGTCTTAGCAGTGCAGACTTGCGGTGGTTCATCCAACAGTGGGTTCAGGATCTGGAACCAGAAACGCTAGAGAAATATAGTCCACTGCACGTAGAACTAAGAGCGCTACCCACAACAATGATTGCGATTGCAGAACATGATCCGCTACATGATGAAGGGGCAGAGTTAGCCAAGAAACTGAACCTGCTTGGAGTAGACGTTCAATTACTAGACCATGAGGGCCTAGTGCATGGGTTCTTGAGCCTAGACGAAGTGTCGACTGCAGCTGAAGTGGCAGGCACCAAAATGTTCACGCTTTTTGGACAGGTTTTACACGACCAGTTATCTCGATCGTTGCCCCGAAATAGGGGGCGCTAGATATGGTGGCGTTCACTCACGCAACTATCGCATGCCCGAAGCTGCACGGCCCCAGGAGCAAAATCATCTCTCAGGCAATCCGCTTTAAACCCGTCAGATGGATGCAAGATTTATAGAATCGCGGATTTGCTAGCAAACTCTTTTTCACTCAGGTAGTCTAAAGCGTGGTGTTTGATCGAGTTTATGGTTTCATCTGAAGAACAAGAGGAAGGGAGAAAAAATGCCAAGTAGCGCAAATGAAAAGTTGAGTTGCCCTGCTGGTACTCGTCGTCTTTTTCTTGTTGCTCCAGTCTTGGCCCTTGTATTGACCTTTATGGGCTATTGGTTGGCCAGACCTTTTATCCCTGGACACGTTGCAATCCACATGGGACCCGATGGTGTCGGCTATGGATCCGCATTCCGCATGCTGATGGTTTGCGCAGTTATCGCCGCGGTGGCTTTTGTTGTTGGCGGAATAACAGCGCGAGGATTTTTAGTCGCGGGCCACTGGTACCAGGTAGAAAAGGCCATCGTGATTAGCGTTGAAGCTTTCGCCTATGCAGTGCTCGGTGTTGGGCTGGGCTCGGTTCTGAGCATCCTGGGTGTGGAATCAAACGGCACCAGTTCCCAAAGCGTGGGCTTGGGGCTTTTGTCATTCGTAATCGTCTTTATTCTTGCCTCGATCATTTACGTCGTGGCACTTCCCAAGGGACGATTTGAAGAACTTCAGGCTCGACAACAACCGACGGATTAACATTCAGTAGTGTTTTCCTACTTGCGGGGCTGTTCATTCGCCTGCGGGTCAGCCTCGCGCACAATGCCCGTGGCAGGTGGAGCCAGTGAACGATACGTTCGTCCATCTCCCGTGTTGATCACGATGGAATGCGGAATGGAATAATCTACTTTTTCGTACCAACCCGGCAACTCTTTGGCCAAGTTGCAAAAGCGACATCTGTAGGACGAATTATGTACCGAGGTTGGTCCGTTCAGATGGCGTTGCACCACGTGGTCAATTTCTTCAGGAACACCGTCACAGTAAGGCGTCATGCAATGGGAATCTCGAATTCGGATGAACTCTTTTAGCGACTCAGGGAATTCACGAGCCTTTGAGTCCATAGCGATGAGGTCTTGATTACCAGGTGCGGTGTAGATCCTTTGAATTTCCGGGAAAGTGAAAATTCTGCGGTTCAATTCATCGTCTTTCAGCGTCAGGTGGAATGGATCTTCGAGGTCCACCTTCGCTCCAGCGACTAACTCACGAGCATACTGCGCCGGTATGATTCCGTAGCCCGGCAGGTTTGCCGGCTCATGGCTGCCTGCAAACAGTGTCTTATCGGTCATGATGAGTTTGACGTCCAAGAACAGCGGAACCTTCGGCGGAAAACCTTCCAATTGACTGCAGATGAGCATGTCAGCCTGGAGCTGTTGCTTGGTGCGTGGGTCGTTGCCCATGCGGAAGATTGCCTTGGCGCGTTTTTTGATCGACTTGGCTAAGGCTATGCCTTCGGCCAAGGGCAGCTTCGCACTGAGCATCACACAGTCCTTGCTCTTGCGGAAGCGGACATAACGGTTCGCGGCTTCATCTTCAATCTTGACGGCCTTTTCACTGCTTTGAAATCGCTCGGTGAATTTTCGAACGAGGTCGCTGATGGCCCGCACCCCAAGATTCTCAAACATATCCGTGTGATCAGCGAAAATCGCATCAAATTCACGACGGCCATTCGCGTCAACTTCTTCAAGTGGTTCGGTAATGGCTTTGATCTGGCGCTCGGTCAGATGCCCATGGGCAAAACAATCGAAGAGGTTCGGGGTGTCTTCGAGGAGGATCCGGCAGGCTCTTAGGTAACTACAGGCCCCATTGGTGCTTTGCCGACGATTGATGGCAATAGCCGCTGCGGCGCCACGTTCACTTTGGTATATGTGCACCCCGCGGTCCTCATTTTCACGGACAACTTGCTTCTCGTAAAAGTAAGCCATTCTGGCTTGCTTGGCACTAAAGCTGGCCTTGCGACGTTCAATCTCGTTAATATACTGGGCGAGTAAAGAATTATCATGAAGAGCGATGGCATCGTCGATGCCGTCATCTATAGCTTGCTCGCTGAGCTCGGTGTAATCGAGCGCCACGGATGTAGGTGGTCTCGTTGGCGGCGGAGCTTCGAACTCCTTGTCAGGTCTAGCTTCTTCTTCGTACATAGTTTCACTTTACGCCGTTGTACCGACGTTTTAGGCTCGCAGGAACCGTCTGTGGATAAGTGGATATATTCTTTTTATACTCAGGTCACCCGGGTGATCACGAAAAACCTGCCTGGTAAATTTGGCGTAAATCATCAATTGACAGGATGGTACGTAAAATGTTTTTGCATCATGTACAGCTTTCGATGGGATCAGGAAAAGAAACGCTTGCTCGCAGCTTTTACGTAGGGGCCTTAGGCCTCACCGAGGTGCCCAAACCGCCGTCGCTACAGCAGCGCGGCGGGTGCTGGTTTCGAGCGTTCGAAGGCGAACAGGTGGTCGCTGAAGTGCATCTTGGTGTTGATCAAAACTTTGTCCCGAGCGGCAAGGCGCATCCGGCATTTCTAGTCAAGAATATTGCCACATTGGAAGCGATGGCCCGGCGGATTGAATCGGGTGGGCATGAACTGTCTTGGGTGGAGCGGCATAGCTTTGAGGGTTACCAGCGGTTCCACTGCCGTGACCCGTTTGGCAATAGGATCGAAATCCTTGCACGTGATATCAATAATAATTAAATAGAACACCTCTGATTTGGTAAGCTTAAATCAGGTAGGTAGAAATTTTATGCCACATTTGGGAACTTTCACGAGAGGGTGTCGTGTCCGAAGAGGACCAGAGATATAACCGCAATTGGATCATCGGCATTATCAGTGGATTGCTGATTCTTGCCCTGTTGGCAGGCGCCTGGATGGTTATGGTCAAGGACCAGCTGCCGGCGGAACTCGCGACGCACTGGAATGGCCGCGGCGAGGTAGACGGTTATGATTCCCTCTTAGGTCACGTGCTGACGATGACCTTTTTCTCTGTGTTTGTTGCCGGGGCTATCGGATGCGCGGCGATCATGACCCGCGCTCAGTCGATCATGCTGGCCCGGATTGGTCTCGGATTCGCGGTGGTGCTTGGACTAATGATCAATGGTTTGAGCCTTGCTTTGGTCGTGGGCCAATTGGGGATGGGCTCTGCCCAGTTCGCTTCCGTGCACGGGCTGACACTTGCTGTATCTTTGACCGGATCCGCACTGTTGGGCCTATTAGTATTCTTCGCCTACCGTCCGCGGGAGGTGATGCACGAACAATCACACGAGATCATCGCCGCGGATTTGGAAGCTAACGACCCAGCCTCTGCTGTGGCGCTTAGTCAGGCACAGCGCGCGCAGCTCGACGAGGTATCGCAGGTGACGCTGACAGTGCCCGGGATGCGCTGGTTGATTGCCGCAGTTGCGATACTACTGATGCTGATCGGTTGGTACGCCGACCAATTCGTGGTGATTTTCGGCGCGCTGGCCGGCGGCCTGTGCTACTGGTTCTTCTTTGCTGGAGTTTTTGAAGTCGACGGACAAGGCACACGGATTGTGGCTTCCAGATGCTTTAAGGTCATGAAGCTTCAGTACTCGGATATCAAAGCCGTGCACGTGAAAGACGTAAGGGCCTTGGAATACGGTGGGTGGGGCTACCGCTCGGACATCTCGCATAAGGGGTTTTTGACCGGCAATGGGCCGGCCGTCGTCATCGATATGGGCTACTACCAACAGCAGATCATCTCGATGCCGGACGTAGCCACGGCCAGCCAGATTTGTGCGCTCATCAACGCTTATCGACTACTTGAGACGACCAAGGCCGCGACCACCAAGTAGGTAGCCGCGGCCCTGAAGCGAACTTACGCCTTGGACTTCTTCAACGACTTCTCGCTGACCGGAGCATTGTCACTGGCCCGTAGCTTGCGGAAGTACTCCATGGCCTCATCTTGGCGGGTGGCCTCGATACCGGTGGAGATCTCCGCGCGCAGATGCTCCTGAGTGTAGCCAAACGCGTCAACCAGATCCTGAGCATGGGGGCGCAGGCGGTCTAGCAGACGATTGAGGTAACCCGGGAGGGTGCGCGCACGCTGCATGGACAGTCGGCCGTGGGCCAAGAACCAGCCCAGATCATCTTCGATCAAGCTCAGTGCGAAGACATCACGCAACCAGGTCAACACCTCGGCGGTAGTTGGATCCTCAACCTTGGTCAGCGCCGCCGTGAAAGCTTCCCAGCGCAACAGCTGCCCGTGATCACGAGCGGCCGAGATCAGCAGGTCTTGATTCTCGTTGAAAGCCTTGGCGCCCTTGACTTTATCCTTGCCTGCCGCGCGTAAAGCGTTTGCCACCTCTGCAACTTTGGCGTTGACCCGGTCGGTCAACAGCTCGCGCTGGTTCGCCGGATCCTTGAAGAAGTTTGCGCTCTTACGCTCATCGGAGACATCGACGAAGGCCTGGCCCACGCTGCGCAACCCCGAACGGTAGAGCGCTGTGGTGCCGACCTGCTTGGCCACGTAACGGGCCATCGCCCCGGTATCTAGCTTGCGGAACTCCGCCGCGTAATCGGTGAGCAGGCGTTTGCCCACCAGCTGCAAGAGCACATTGTTATCCCCTTCGAAGGTCACGTACACATCCAGATCCTGGTAGAGCTGGGTGAAGCGATTCTTGGCGATGTAACCCGAACCGCCGCAGGCTTCGCGTGATTCTTGGATGGTGTCTAACGCGTCCCAGGTGCTCAACGGCTTCAACGCCGCGGCCAGGGTTTCTAGATCTTGACGATCCTCGTCGGTGTCTTCGCGGCCGGAGAAGACCGCGTCAAACTTCGAGAGCAGTTCATCGTGTGCAAAGGACGCGGCGTAGGTGCGTGCCATCCGGGTGATCAGCCGACGCTGATGACGCTGGTAATCCAAGATCGTGGTTTCTTCGGTATCTGAGACGCTGTTGAACTGGCGACGCTGGTTGCCGTAAGTTACGGCGATCTGCAGGGCCATCTTCGAGGCGCCAGTTGCTGCGCCGTCGAGTGAGACTCGACCCTGGACCAGGGTGCCGAGCATCGTGAAGAAGCGTCGGCCGGGGGAGGAGATCGGGGAGCTGTAGCTGCCATCGGCGGCCACATCGCCGTAGCGGTTGAGCAGGTTGGTGCGTGGGATGCGCACGTTGGTGAAGTGCAAACGGCCGTTGTCGATACCGTTCAGTCCGCCCTTAAGCCCGTCATCCTCGCCTCCGACACCTTCAACGAAGCTACCGTCTTCATTGCGGATCGGCACGTAGAAACAGTGCACGCCGTGGTTTACCCCGTTGGTGATCAGCTGCGCGAAGACCGTCGCTGCGGTGCCGTGCAACGCGGCGTTGCCCAAGAATTCTTTCCAGGCAGCGGCGAAGGGCGTGTGGATGACAAACTCTTCGGTTTCCGGGTCATAGGTGGCGGTGGTCGCTACCGCAGCCACGTCGGAGCCGTGGCCGATCTCGGTCATGGCAAACGCGCCAGGTACATCCAGGTTCATTGCGCCCGGCAGCCACTTGGCGTGGTGTTCTTCGGTGCCTAGGTGCATGATGGCACCGGCAAAAAGACCCCACTGCACGCCGGCTTTGATCTGCAGCGAAGGGTCCGCGGCGACAAGTTCCACGAACGCGGCGATGGAGCCTCCGTGGTCATGGAGCCCCCCAAACTTCTTCGGGAATGCGCGCTGTACCGCTTTTTGATCAACTAAGACCTTCAGCTGGCGCAGCACCTGTTCGCGGTGTTCATCCATGGACCACGCAGGGTCACGCTGCAACTGCGGGTCGGCGGCGCGAGCACGCGAAGCCTTGCGGATTTCTGCGTAGGGGCCAAGGAGCTGTTCGGCCAGGGCTTTAACGTTGATGCTGTTCATTTGTTTGCCTTTCATGCGCTGCGTTGGGTGGTGGAGATGCCGTGGGTGAGCCAAGAGCTGAGGGCCTGGGCCATTTCATTCAAAGTTGCTTTGTCTTCGCCTTCGGGCTGGCGCAACCAGATTTCTCCGGCGGAGCGGATCATCCCGAGGGCCGCGCGTGGCCACAATCCGGTGGCCTTGGAAGCACTGTGCGTATTGCCGGCCAGATGTGCGGTTAGCCGCTCATTCATCAATGCGGTGACCTCGTCGAAGAAGGCATTGAGTACTCCCAGGGAGCCGGTTGCCGTGCGATCTGGTGCGGTGAGCACGTCCGGGGCTTGGGCGGTGACGAAAAAGTAAAGGTTCGGACTGCCCTTGGCTAGCTCCAGGTAGGCGGTAACCATTGCGCGTAGCGCCCCGGCTTCGTCTCCCTCGGCCAGGCCCGCGGCGATGATCGAATCGCGGAAGTCTGTGATAACCACCGCGCCGAGCGCTTGGCGCAACCCTTCCTTATCTCCGAAATAGCGGTAGTAGACCGGTTTGGAGGTTTTGGCGTGCGCGGCGATGTCTTCCATGGACACCTGCGGGCCCAGCTTATGTACCGCTTTGCGGGCGAGCTTGAGCAGCTCGGTATGGCGTTGGCTGCGATGCGCCTGCCAGCGGGCCGAACGACCATCGGTGACCGCATCGTTATCTTGGGTGATCTTGTTCACGTAACTCAGAGTATCATGTACTGTTGGTTACAGTAATACTTCTCACAACCCTAGGAGTTCTTCCATGGCCGATCAGCCAGTGCGCCACGCGGTAATCATCGGTGGCAACCGTATTCCCTTTGCCCGGTCAAACACCGCCTACGTGAACGTCTCCAATCAGGACATGTTCACCGCCGCGCTGGAAGGCCTGGTAGCCCGCTTTGGCCTGCAGGGACAGCGCATCGGCGCGGTCTCCGGCGGCGCGGTACTCAAACACTCCAAGGACTTTAACCTGATGCGCGAGTGCGTACTGGGTAGCTCATTGGACGCGGCTACTCCGGCGTACGACGTACAGATGGCTTGCGCCACCGGCATGGAAGCCATCGGTTCGCTGGCAAATAAGATCAAGCTCGGCCAGCTCGACTCGGCCATCGGCGGTGGCGTGGATACCACCAGTGACGCGCCAATTGTGGTCTCCGAGCCATTGCGCGCTATCCTGCTGGAACTTTCGCGGGCGCGCAGCACCAAGGCCAAGCTCAGCGCCTTGGCGAAGATCCGCCCGGCACACCTAGCACCCAGCGCTCCGGGCACCGGTGAACCACGCACCGGGATGTCAATGGGTGAACACCAAGCCATCACCACCCATGCCTGGGGCATCACCCGCGAAGCCCAAGACGAACTAGCGTTGGCCAGCCACAAAAATCTTGCAGCCGCCTATGACCGTGGTTTCTTCGATGATTTGATCACCGCGTTTAACGGGCTAGCCAAGGATAATAACCTGCGCGCCGATTCCTCCATGGACAAGCTGGCAAAGCTTAAGCCAGCCTTCGGCAAGTCGCTGGGGGAGCAGGCCACGATGACCGCTGCGAACTCCACCCCGCTGACCGATGGCGCCTCGGCAGTGCTTTTGGGTAGCGAGGCTTACGCTCAGGAAAACGATCTGCCGATGTTGGCGAACTTTGTAGACTTCGAAGCTGCCGCGGTGGACTTTGTCCACGGTAGCGAAGGACTGCTGATGGCTCCTGCCTACGCCACCGCCCGACTGCTCAAGCGCAATAACCTCAGCTTGGAAGATTTTGACTTCTTCGAGATCCACGAGGCCTTTGCCGGCACCGTGCTAGCCACGCTGAAGGCGTGGGAGTCCGAAGAGTTCTGCCGCGAAAAGCTGGGACTAGACGAACCACTAGGCACCGTGGACCGCGCCAAGCTCAACGTGAATGGTTCCTCGCTGGCCGCTGGCCACCCATTCGCCGCCACCGGCGGACGATTGATCGCCAGCACCGCAAAAATGTTGCATGAAAAGGGTTCGGGCCGCGCACTGATCTCCGTGTGTGCCGCCGGTGGTCAGGGTGTTGTTGCAATCTTGGAGGCACGAAAGTAAATGGCTGATAAGTACCTAGAACTAGTGAACAGTGGGATGACCAAGAAGCTTGCGAAGCTGCTTGGACTTCCACGCCCACCGCGCCTGCGCCGCTACGGGGTAGACACCCCGCTGCTTCCCGGTCCGGTATTGGTCTTAGGCACCTCCGCCCGTGCCCAGGAACTCAGCGACGTCATGGTCTCTTGGGGATTGGATGTGCGCCGCCACGATGCGGGGCAGAGCAAACTAGGTGGGCTGGTGTTGCTACTCGATGAGCTGAGCCATCCCGAACAGCTCTCCGCCCTGATGCTTGCCACCGGTGCTGCCTTGCGCAAACTAGTGCCCGGAGCCCGGGTGGTTTCCGTCTCCAAGCCGGCGTTGGCTAACGATGAGCCTGCGGTCGCCGCGGTCCGCCAAGGCATTGATGGCGCGATGCGTTCCTTGGGACGCGAAATGCGCGGTGGAGCCACCGCCAACGGCATCGTCTTAGCTGGTGACACCAGCATTGTCAGCCCGAGCGCACTGGGAGCGCTACGCTTCTTCTTCTCCGGGCGCAGCGCATACGTGGATGGTCAATTTTTGACCGTCCGCACCGAAGCTGGAGAACTTCCCGATGACTTCCGGGCACCACTGGCCGGTAAGGTCGCAGTCGTCACCGGCGCCGCCCGTGGTATCGGCGCGGAGATTGCCCGCACCCTGGCCCGTGACGGTGCCAAGGTGGTCTTAGTTGACATGCCGCAGGCGGGCGACGCGCTCGCAAAGGTGGCAAATCAGGTCGGTGGCACTACGCTGCAGCTAGATGTCACCGCCAAGGATGCGGGCGCACGCATCATGGATCACGCGCTCACCCGACACGGCTCGCTGGATTTGGTAGTACACAACGCCGGAATCACCCGGGACAAGTTACTGGCAAATATGGATGCCGCCCGTTGGGATTCGGTCATCGCGGTTAATATCGCCTCACAGCTGCGCATGAATGAAGTCTTTTTGGCCGCAAAAATCCCAGGACTTCGCGTCGTCTGCCTGGCATCGACCTCCGGCATTGCCGGTAACCGCGGGCAGACAAATTACGCCGCCAGTAAGGGAGGCGTCATCGGCATGGTGCGAGCCAGCGCCGCACTATTCGCCGAAAGCGGTGGCTCGATCACCGCCGTGGCACCGGGCTTTATCGAAACCGAGATGACCGCAAAGATCCCGCTGGGCACTCGAACCGTGGCACGCTTGGTGTTGCCTTCGCTCATGCAGGGTGGCTTGCCGGTAGATGTCGCCGAGGCGATTGGATTCCTTGGCTCTGACGCTGCCGCCGGCCTCAACGGCCAGACACTGCGTGTCTGCGGTCAGTCGCTAGTGGGTGCCTAAATGGGTGCCGAAGTAGTTTCCGCGATCCCCTCGATGGGATCGGTTTATGCGCGGGCGGTCAAAACGCTGAACCGTAAGAGTAAGAACCCGGTGTTGCCCGAGGTGACGCTGGTCTTCCAAGGGGCTCAAGCCGACCGGGAAAAACTCGGAGAATTCCGCCGCGCGGTCAAAGCGCCGGCCAACGGTAAACTGCCTAGCCTCTACGTACATTCGCTGGCGTTCCCGCTGGCGATGTCCTTGATGCTACGCGAAGATTTTCCGCTGCCGTTGCTGGGCATGATTCACCTAACCAACCAGGTGGACGTCGCCGAGCCGCTGGGGGACGCCGAGTTATTTGACGTGGAAGTGAACGCCGAGAACTTAGTGGCACACCCCAAGGGGGTCTGCTGCGATCTGCTGGTAAAGATTGTGGTGGACGGGCAAACCCGAATGTTGTTGCGCAGCACCTTCCTGGCTAAAGGCGTCAAAATTGATGGCCAAACGCCGCCGAGTGTGGAGCATAGTGAGTTTAGTGCGCCGCAGCGCACCGCACAATGGAAACTGGGAGCAGGTGCTGGACGGGCATGGGCTTCCGTGGCCGGGGACTACAACCCGATTCACCTCAGTGCACTCAGCGCGAAGGCGCTAGGAATGCCTCGGGCCATTGCCCACGGTATTTATTTGGCGGCTCGCGCGCTGGCAGGAATTGAACCGGCTAGCGGAAACTATTCGTGGCGCATTGAATTTAAAACTCCGGTGCTACTGCCGGCCACCGTAGATCTGGGATTTGAAGCGACCAGCCAGGGGTACAAAGTGCAAGGGTGGAACCCGCGCAAGCTCAAACCACACTTTGAGCTGGACCTGACCCGCAAAGACTAAAATTTAGTGGTCCGTAGCAATTAGCTACGGACCACTAAATTTATACGGCCATTGCGGGGATTCGTGTTGTAGGGTGATGGCTTCCTTCGGCCGCCAAAAGTACGCGGACGGCGCCAATCCAGACCAATGCCGAACCGACTAGATGCAAAACGATCATCAGCTCGGGCAGGTGAGTTAGGGACTGAATGATTCCCAGAGCTCCTTGGCCTAGAAAAACGAGAATAAAAAGCAAGGTCTTGTCTGCGAGGAGCTTCTCGCCGGCCCGCTTCGCACGGCACCATAAGCCGACTGCCAAGCTGAACGCCGCCAGCGCCGCGGCACCATGGATCAGGGTGACCCAAATCCAGGAGAACGGCATGCGCGGAACGTTGGCCGAATCGCCGGCGTGAGGGCCTGTACCGGTAACCACGGTTCCCAGGATGACCAGCACCGCGGTCATGGCCAGAAGCCAGCGGGCGAGCACGCGTGAATTCCGCGAACCGGCGGGCAGCTGCGGCTTATCGAGGTTCTGACTTTTCTGCCAGGTGATGGCTGCGGCAGTGAGCAGCCCGGTAGCCGCCAGGAAGTGCCCAGACACCACATACGGATTCAGATCGACCCAGACGGTGATGCCACCGATGACGGCGTTCAAAACCACAAACCAGAACTGCATCCAAGCCCAACGGGTCACCTCCGGAGCCTGCCTGCGTTGCAAGCGAGCGGTAATAATTACCCAGCCCACCACGACGCATAATCCAACGGTCAGCAGTCGATTGACGAACTCGATAATGGCATGCAATCCCATCTGCGCACTCGGTGCTACTGACCCGCCCGCGCAGGTGGGCCAGTCAGGGCAACCGAGCCCCGAGCCAGTAACGCGGACTACACCGCCGCCAAGAATGATCAAGATCGCTGCGATCAGCGCAGCAAGTGATGCGATACGAAGTGAGCGACGTTCTAGTGGGAAACGATGTGCCAGCCAGAAGAAAGGGGTACGCATGTGTTCCTTAAAGCTGATGCGATGGTGTCGGGGCCGGGGTGCTCGCCATGCGATAGCTGGCTAGCGAAGTCACAGCTGCCCGTTCCCAAGTGAATTCACCACTATGTTCAAGCGCGGCGTGCCCAGCCTGGGTGACCATCGCAGGATTGCGCGCGAGTGTCAGTAGCTGTTGTGCCCAAAGATGGGGAGAACAATCTTCCATCAACCAGCCCGATTCACCGTCGTTGACCGCATAAGCCAATCCGCCCACATGGTTTGCGAGAACCGGGGTGCCGCAGGCCTGTGCCTCAGCAGCTACCAACCCGAAGGTTTCTGATAGCGAGGGTACTGCCACCACGTCGGCGTTGGCGAAGACTGCGGCAAGCTGTGCGGGCTGTAGCGGACCGAAGAAGCTCAATACATCGGCGACTGAGTGTTTCTCGGCAAGAGCTGGCAGGTCGTAATCGGCGGAACCAGAATTCGCACCGAACAATGACGCGGTGATTTTCAGTGTCGGGTCCTGGGCGCGGGCGAGGGCGATCGCCTCGATCAGTACGTGGGCACCCTTGAGCCGCTGTAGCCTGCCAGCGTAAACCAGATGGAGATCATCGGCACCTAACGGGCGGCGGAGTTTGTTCTGGTCGGGGTGGAAAACCTTGTGGTCAACCCCCGGCAGCACCACATCGAGCTTTTCTTTATCTACGCTGTAGAACCGGGAAAGCTGCCTGGCCTCGACCGGAGTGTTTGCGATGATGCGAGTTGCTCCGGCGAGTAGACGGCGCTCGGCTTCCTTGCGCTCTTCGGGCTCGGGAATACCAGACTCAAACTCTTTGGCGGCAGCGGAGGTATGAAGCGAAACGACTAGGGGGATTTTCCATGCTTCGGCTAGTTGTAAACCGACCATCCCGGAGAGCCAGTAGTGGCCGTGGATGATGTCGATGTTCAGGCTAGCCATATGTTCCTTGAGCAGGGAAGCGGCTTCATCGATGATGTCCGGCAGTTCTTCTTTGGACAACTGAGCCTCAGGACGTATCTGCACCTGATGCATGAAGACGGCCGGGCTCACTTCGCTCGACGTTGATTCATCAGCGGTACGAGTGAACATATGTACCTCATGACCCAGTGCCCCGAGGGCTAAGGAGAGGTTTCGAATGTATACATTCATGCCACCCGCGTCGCCGGACCCGGGTTGTTCCATGGGCGAGGTGTGCAGGGAAAGCATGGCGATTCGCATGAGGGCTCCAAAGCTGGCGGACAAAATCGTCATTTTACTAATTGATGACCATCACCGATCGTACCAAGCTAAGCGATGGGCTAGAGCGCTTACAAACCGGTTTCTTGTGATCGGAAGGAGTCAAGCTGCGAATTTTGCGTTTATTAACAGGGGCAGCGTGAACCTTCAACTGCTTGCGTACCGTCATGCTGGTGTATTTTGTGGGTAAGTCACCCAATATATAGAAACGGCCTCGCTCCTACTGGAGCGAGGCCGTTTCTATATGCGTGATTACGCCTTCTTGCGAGTCAAGAATCCCCAGATAATGAGAACAATCAACGAACCGCCGATTGCCAACAGCCAAGTCGACAACGACCAGAACGAGCTAATGTCCGCGTTGAACAACGCGGAGCCGATCCAGCCGCCAACAACGGCGCCAACAACGCCAAGTACCAACGTAGCGATCCAGCCGCCACCCTGCTTACCTGGCTTGATTGCCTTTGCAATCGCACCGGCAATAAGACCCAAAACAATCCAACCAATGAAACCCATGACTATTCCTCTTTCAAGTTATAAGTGACTTCGTTCAGCATCTGGACTGAGATGCACTCGCAGAACATTACCGATGAGTAGCAGTGATTACTAATCAAGAACTGTGTAGCTCCTGTTGTTGGGTCCAACCGACCGGTAAATTCGCGTCGTTGGATTAGTTTCCCGCGAATTGGATAGTGAAGTTTGATCCTGGACTGAGCCTAAATAATCACATGCCTATCCAAGTCAGCTGAGGTTTCATGGTTGTAAACATAAAATACCTAATTATGGAGAGTTGCCCGAAAAGCGACATGTGTTGCTTGCGTTACAGGGACCAAAATCACAGTATTTCGGCCAGGTTAGCGAGAGGCAATGCCTGGGACTCGAAGCATTACTCAGGGGAGTGAACGACCTAATCAAGACCTGAATCAACATTGCTGAGCTTCGCTCGAAAATTTTCTGCGTTGGAGGAATCTGCCGGAACCCAGGCGATCTGGCCTATGTGCCATGTCCTACCGCAGTACTTAGATTGGAACTAAGTTGGGGCAGTGAAGTGATCTGGGGAATCTGGTGATGAGTCGCGCCGGCTCGCGAATGCCTTGCGAGGGGTGCTTGTCAATGCTTGTCAGCAGATGACATCTTTATGACTTGAGTTCCATACACACATTTTGGGACTTAACCCAGATTTGGCGTTCCTGTCAACATGGGTAAAAGAAAACCCCGATCGACCGAAGTCAACCGGGGTTTCTACCTGTGCGCGAAAGGGGACTTGAACCCCCACCCCCTTGCGAGGACTAGCACCTCAAGCTAGCGCGTCTACCTATTCCGCCACCCGCGCAGGTCATGCGTTGTCTGCGTTATTACCGCTGGCAACGAAGTAAAACTCTACCACCAGATATTCATGAACTCCAATTCGGCAAGCTCTGGTCCTCGGAGGCTTGATTTTCCCGGAATCTTGCGGATAAATCGCAGTTGAGTAGTGCTTTCGAAAGCGAAATGACGCAATCCGTGTCAAGGGTCACAGGCAAATTCTGTGCGTATCGACCAAATGCGTATCCACGCGGGTATTAGCTTTTGTGCAATAGTGCGCGCAACTGTGCCGGGCTAAGTACTTGATTGAAAATTTCCCCCTCAGGCTCCAGCAAACTGCCTTTGGGTAGCTCCCCAACTAGAACCGGAGTGAAACCTAGGGTTCTGACTAGTCGGGCTACAAGAACCGCATCAGCTTCATGATCCGATGCGACGGCTAAGGCGCGCTGCTGAGCTTGTCGAGTGGAACTGTCCGAATCCAGGTCCCAATGGCTGATGTGATTCAACGCTTTGACAATTCGTGAACTAGCAAAATGTTGCGCGATAACTTCGGAGCTAGAAAGCCCAGCGGCCTGTCCGTCTTCCAGCCAGCTGGGCAGGGGCATGTCATCCCAACGGTTTGTTGCATCGACGAGTGTTAGTCGGGCCAATGATTCACGGTCCACATCATCGAGATCATCTTGCGGCACCATGAGCACGACTAAGGAGACGTCGGCGCCAATGTCGTTGGCTGGTACTGCGGTGGCCTGTGGGGCATATTGAGCCAGATGATATTTCATCTGGCTCGGTGATCGCGAAGAGGCGATGTTCACTGGAATCCCGACAGTCGCCGCTGCACGCGCCAAAGCGGTGCCAGCTCGCCCAGCGCCTAAGATGCCAATACGGTCGGTGAAAGGCACCGTATCTTCCTGAAAGGGATTCAAATTCTTATCCTGAGTAGTCATTGCCTTCAGCGTAGTCGCTGCCGTCTAACTCACGAACGAAAAGAGGCCTTCATCCGTATTGCTCGGGATGAAGGCCTCTTTGGACGCAACTCGCTAACCGCCGAAGAGCGGTGCGAGGTTCTTGATCAGTTGCTGGATGCCCAGCGCAATGAACAGTATCGCGGTAATAGCCAGAGCAGTGTTGGTGTGCCAACGGTTGGCCCAGCCCTTAGGGATTCTCTTGCCGTTAAGCAGGCCAAGCAAGGTGATCGCCAAGAACGGCATGAACAGCGAGCCGAGCACGCCGTAGGCCAAGATTAGCGCGATTGGCTTGTCCAGCAAGAACAAGACCATTGGCGGGAAGGTCAGCCAGAGTACGTAGAACTTGAAGTACTTGCCACCGGTCATGGTGTCTGGGTGGCCAGCTGGCTTCTTGCGCATGTGGCCCCAGAAGTCAGCGAACATGAGCGAAACGCCGTTCCATACACCGATGATCGAGGAGAAGGAAGCGGCCCAGAAGCCCACAAGGAATCCGGTGCCTACAAAGGTGCCGTAACGTTCGTTGAGCACATCACCCAAGTCCAGCAGACCGCGGTCACCTGCGGACAAGGAAACGCCAGCAGCCTGAACTACTTCGGCGCCCACAATCAGCATGGCAATCACGAAGATGCCGGTCATGACGTAAGCCATCGAGTTGTCGATACGCATCACACGCATCCACTTTGGGGTGTACCAGCCCTTTTCACGCAGCCAGTATCCGTAAGCAGCCAGGGTAATAGTGCCGCCGACACCGCCGGCTAGTGCCAGGGTGTAGACCACGCCGCCGGACGGAATCATTGGAACGAGTCCCTTGATCATCTCCGGGAAGTTCGGCGCAGCAATAACAGCCAAGCCAACTACGGTAATGAACATGATGCCCACCAGTACCGCGGTGACCTTCTCAAAGAAGGAGTACTTGCCGAACCAGACCATCGCAAAACCGGCCAGGCCCATCAGGACTGCCCAGATCTTCAAATCCACGGCTGGGAAGAGTGCTGCCAGCGGCATGGCCGCAGAACTCATTGCGGTGGCGCCGTAGACGAAGCCCCAGATGATGATGTACGGACCGAAGTACCAGGTGGTCCACTTACCAAGGGTCTTCCAACCCTCAAAGATGGTCTTTCCGGTGGCCAGTGTGTAACGTCCGGCGCCTTCGACCAAAACGATTTTGAGGATGACACCCAAAATCACTGCCCAAAGTAGGGCGTAGCCGTACTGGCTACCCGCCACCAAGGTGGCGACCATATCGGCTGCGCCTACACCGGTTGCCGCAACAACCAGACCCGGTCCGACAATCTTCCATTTTGGTGGACCGCCACCGTCGCGGTCGCCCTGAACCGCGGCGTCTGAAGCGCCCGGCTGCTGCTGTTCGGCCATGAATATAATCCTTAAAAGTTTTTGCTCGTTTCCGGTGCGAGTACCGGTGTCCGTGATCGGTTTACGTGAGGTAAAAGCTACATTGATTTTCATCACGCCAACATGAGAGACAGATCTAATGTATGGGTGAGCCAGCCCATATCCAACATGTGCGCCAAATCTTAAGACTGTCTTAGGAAACCGTTCGGTCAGTTATTCGTTTAGCCCAGCTGATAAAGTGCATCTGGGTGCGTGGTGCACCAGAGATCGAAGGGACATGACCTTGCAGCTGCTTATCGTCGAGGATGACGACGCCGTCGCGACGGCCCTGGTCGACGCCGTGGCAGCTGCCGGACATACGGCAATCTGCGTGGCCCGAGGGGCCGATGCGCTGCTGCGGCACCGCGAAGCGCAGATGATCCTGCTCGATTTGGGCCTACCGGACATGGATGGGCTCGAGGTTCTGCGCAAGCTGCGACTTATCACCAGTAGTCCGATAGTCATCCTCAGCGCCCGCGATGATGAACGCAGCGTCGTTCGAGGACTGCGCCAAGGCGCCGATGACTATTTGGTTAAACCCATTGGACTGACGGTGCTTCTGGCACGCATTGAGGCTGTGGCCAGGCGTTCGCAGCTCAGCTCGAGTTCCAGTAGCGAATTGCAGGTTGGTGAACTGCGTATTGATTTAGATAAGCGAACCGCCGGGTTGGGGGAGCGGTCACTGAATCTGACAGCGAAAGAGTTTGATTTGCTCTCCTTGCTGGCACAACATGCAGGCTCGGTCGTGACCCGCGAACAAATACTCGACGCGCTGTGGGGAGACGCTTTCATAGCGGTTTCCCGTTCCTTGGACGTACATCTGACGGGGTTGCGCGCCAAGCTGGACAGTCCGGGAATGATCATCAACGTGCGCGGAGTCGGCTACCGCATCGAGGCCCCGTGAGACGCCGCGTCATTCTCATCTTGGGTTCCTTGCTGGCGTTGTTAGTGATCATCGTTTCCGGCGTGCTGATGCAAAATGCGAGCGTTGATGCCACCCAGCAACTGCGGCTGACCCGTGCCGCGTCGCTGAACCGTTTTGTTCAGCTGGCGGCTTCCACGGATGCGGATCATGGCAAATTGCAACAAGAAATGGATACCTACTCACAGCTCTACAACGAGGGGCTGCTGATACGGATGGATCAGCAGACCTTCACCTCTGGGAATATCGATCCGCGTGACCCGCAGGTTCAACAGGTGGTTGAGAACACCGAACTGAATCTAGGACACACCGATATTGACACCATCAACCCTTTATCCAACGACAAGTCGCTCATCGCTCGGCCTTATGGCAATTCCACTCAGGTGCTGGGCGCGGTAATAATGCAGGTAAATCTCGATTCTGCCCGAGAGCTGGTTTTGCAACGCTGGGTGCTGGTGGTGTTAGTCAGCCTGACCGCAGGCTCAGCCTTATTGCTTCTGGCAGATCGAGTCACCACCTGGGTATTACGACCTATCCACCGGCTCAACGAGGCGACCAAGGCCCTAGCTGCAACAAAAACCGCGGCGCCTTTAGAAGCTGCTGGCCCGCCGGAACTACAGGAATTGGCACGTTCTTTTAGCACCATGGCTCAGGTGATGACCGCTAGTTTGGCGCAGCAGCGCGAACTTATTGCCGAAACCTCACATCAGTTGCGCAACCCGGTCGCCGCCTTGCGACTACGCGTGGATCTTCTGAAAATGCGGCTCGGCGACGAGGCGGATCCGCAAGGGGTGCGGGCGGTGGAGAAAGAACTGCGAAGAGTCGAAACCCTGTTGGACGCGGTGCTGCGTTTGGCCAGCGCCGACCACCGACTCTCTGAGCTCACCGCTGGCACTACGCTGGCCACGGGCGTTGCCGACTCCGCGCCGGTCCCGGTACGTGATTTGCTCATCGAAGAAATTGAGCGGCGGACCGAGAGCGCCCGCAACACCGGCACGGAGTTATTGTTCAACTCGGGCCAAGAAACTGAATTCTGGGTAAGTTGCAACGAATTCGAGCTGCAGCAAATGATCGCCGAACTCTACGAGAACTGCCTGAAATATGCTCCGGGAGCACCGGTGCTTACGAGCCTTACCGCCACGGAACAAATCGTCGAAATCATCATCAGAGATCACGGACCGGGGCTGCGCACCAAGGACTTAGCCTTGGTCACCGAGCGTTTCTGGCGGGCGGATCCCACCGGGGCAAGCCCCGGAACTGGTTTGGGCATGGCGATTGTGGAACGTCTGGCCCAAGCTAATGGCGGCGAACTGATCGTAGAGGCCGGCGTTGGTGGCGGACTGCAGATGAGACTTCTTCTGCTACGCAGCGCTGCACCGAGGCAGGGGGTGCACCTTGGGTAAATCACCGGCTATTGGCGCGCGAACTATCGGACGCAGACAGCTACTTCGCTGGGGTGGACTCTCGCTGATGGGTGCCGGGCTGGCCGCTTGTTCCGCCGGGCCGTTGATTCCGCGGCTGGATGTCGCCGGGGGTGAAAACGGCGGCATGTATTTTGAATTCGCGACCTTATTGTGCGAGGCACTGGTTAAATACAAGATCGCCGAAAAGTCCGAGGCGTTGATCACCGAGGCCAGCGTCGAGAATCTGAAACTTTTGAAGAATGGGACAGCAGGACTTTCGCTGGCACTGGCCGATACTGTGGCCCAACTGAGGCCTGCGGAGAGTTCTTTAGTTGCCTTGGGGCGTGTGTACCAAAATTATTACCACTGTCTGGTGCCGCGAGAAAGCAGCATCCGCACCTTGGCAGACCTCTCCGGGCGCAGGCTCGGCACCGGAGCCCCCGGGTCAGGTACTTGGGTCACCGGGCAGCGCATCCTTAATGCCACGGGACTCGATACCGCTATGCGTAGCCCTCGTGAACGCCAGCTCGGCTACGTTGGCGGGCTGAAAGCGCTGGAAGAAGGCAGCATCGATGCTCTTTTCCTTTTCGGCGGGATCCCTGTAAGTTCGATTACCGAGTTGGAACAACGTTTACCACTTCGGCTGATCAGTATGTCCTCGGTACTCCCGCGCTTGCGCGAAGAATACCCGCGGCTCTACGAGCCGGTGATAATCCCGCAAGACACTTATGCCGGGGTAGCACAGGTCGATACCGTCGGAGTGGCCAACCTCTTGATGGCTAACGTGTCCTTGCCCGATTCGGTGGTCTCGGCGGTAGTTGAACTCTTGGTCAACCATGCGCGCGAACTCATTCCACGTAACAGTGCGGGAATACAATATTTGACCCCAGATACACTGATCTCAACCGGCGGCCAGCCATTGCACCCGGCGGCACAAGCCGCATACCGCAGGCTCCATGGATAATCCGCTCCCAGGCCGGGCACGAATAGAGGTTTGTAAATATGCCAAAAACGCACTCCTATGAATTGATGCAAGAAGAAGTCGTAGAGATTTGCCGCAAGCTGATCACCATTGACACCACAAACTTCGGCGATAACAACAGTCGTGGAGAGCGCGAAGCAGCAGACTACATTGCGCGCCTACTGAGCGAGGTCGGGTTGGACTCGACCATCTACGAATCAGCACCGGGACGAGCCAATCTGCTCACCCGCATTCCAGGCAGTCACCGGAGCTTGCCCGCGCTGGTGGTTCACGGACATCTAGATGTAGTGCCCGCTATCGCCGAGGACTGGTCCGTGGATCCCTTCGGAGCGCAAATTATTGATGACATGATCTGGGGTCGTGGCGCCGTCGATATGAAAGACATGGACGCGATGATCGTCGCCGTGATCAGACACCTGATGCGGGAGAAGATCAGCCCGCGTCGAGACCTGATCATTGCATTTTTCGCGGATGAAGAAGCCGGTAGTGATTATGGCTCCCTGTGGATGGTTGAGCAGCATCCAGAACTCTTCGCCGGAGCGGGCGAGGCGATCAGCGAAGTGGGTGGTTTTTCTACCGAAATCGCAGGGCAACGCGCATATCTGGTACAAACCGCTGAGAAGGGCATCGCTTGGATCAAACTTGCAGCTCATGGCGTGGCTGGCCACGGTTCACAGCTAAATGAGGAGAACGCGGTAACTCGCTTGGCGTCGGCAGTTGCGCGCATTGGCGAGTATCAGTGGCCGCTTTCTTACACGAAAACCACCAGAGCGCTATTTGAAGAACTCTCTGAAATCTCCGGGATTGAGTTCGACGAAGATCATCCCGAGCCGCTGCTCGAAGCGTTGGGGAACACCAGCCGCTTTGTTGGCGCCACCTTGCAGAACACCTCAAACCCGTCGGTACTCAAGGCCGGGTATAAACACAATGTGCTGCCTGGTTACGCTGAGGCGCTTATCGATTGCCGAACCTTGCCGATGGAACATGAATCGACACTGGCGACATTGCGGGAACTGGCGGGGGAGCATGTTGAGGTCAGCCTGCTCCAAGACCAGCAGTCTTTGGAAGTACCCTTCAGCGGCGAACTAGTGGAATCCATGGTTGCGGCGTTAAAATCCGAAGATCCGCAGGCCGTGGTGCTGCCCTACATGCTCTCCGGTGGTACCGACAACAAAGCGTTAGCAAAGCTTGGTATCACCGGGTACGGATTTGCTCCGTTGCAGCTGCCTAAAGACCTCGACTTTACTGGCATGTTCCATGGCGTGGATGAGCGGGTGCCGATCTCGGCCCTGAAGTTCGGAACCCGTGTGCTTGACCGTCTACTTAGAAACTATTAGGAGCCTCCCGCGTGACAATTGAAGAACTACTAAGCGATCAACTACTTGAACGGATCCGCGCACGAGCCGCGGAATACGACGCGGAGAACAGCTTCGCCACCGAAGACTTCGAAGAGTTGGTCGGCTTAGGGTACTTAAAGGCGCTGGTGCCCGAATCCGCCGGTGGTCTGGGCTGGAGCTTCGAACAGCTGGTGCTTGCTCAACGTCGACTGGCGACGGCGGCTCCGGGCACCGCGTTGGCGATCAATATGCATCAGGTCTGGGCCGGGGTCGCATACTTGCTTGCGGCACGCGGAGATATGCGGCTGAACATGGTTACCGACTGGATCACAGACGGAGAAGTGATGGCCTTCGGGATTTCGGAACCTGGTAATGATTCAGTGCTTTTTGATTCAAATACCGTGGCGGACACCGCGGCCGATGGTTCGGTGGCCTTCACCGGAACCAAGATCTTCACCTCACTTTCTCCGGCTTTTACTCGACTGGGAATCTTTGGCAAGGATGAGCAGACCGGGGAGTTAGTTCATGGCTTTGTGGCACGCGGAGAAAAAGTCCGCTCGCTGGGGGACTGGAACACCTTAGGAATGCGGGCGAGCCAGTCGCACACCACCAAATTGGAGGGTGCCATAGCACCAGCTGGGTGGGTGCATTCCAGATTACCGGTGGGTCCAAATGCTGACCCGCTGATCTTCGCAATCTTTGCGTCCTTCTTAACGCTCACCGCCAGCGTGTATGTCGGGATGGCTGAACGTGCGGTAGAGCTGAGCCAAAACGCGCTGAACAAACGCACCCATCAAGATGGCAGTAGTTACACCCAAGACGTTCGAGCTCGTGGTCTACTAGCCCAGTCAGGGATGCGGATGCTGAGCCTAGACGCACTGCAACGTGCGGTAGCCAGCGACCTGGAATCACGCGTTGATCACGGCGAGGGTTGGTTCCCGCGACTAGTGACGCTACGAACTCTGGCCGGACAAACCGCGCGAGAGAACGTGGAAACTGCCGGCCAATTGTTTGGTGGTGGCGGATACTTCCGAGGCAGCGAATTTGAACGCCTCTACCGAGATGTGCAGGCCAGCTGGTATCACCCCTCAAATGCTGCCTCGGCGGAAAACACCGTGGCTAGTTGGCTGGTGGGCCCACTAGAGTCCTGAGCGATCAAGCGTACTGACCACACGGATCACCTTGCGCCGCATCCAATATTTGCTGGCTCCACCCTCGTAGCGCAGGGTGCGAACATGCTCCCATTTTCCGTTATCCGAGTGTTCTCGCAAGGCTGCTCGGGCTACGTGTTTGGATTCCGTGGGGAAAGAAGTGATCACCAAATATTCGTACCGGTCATCATTATTCAAGTGCAGCGGGGCCTTGATAAGTTCCTGAAGCATTTCACCTCTATCGAAAGATGGCATTCGGTTGTAGCGTGTGTCTCATGAGCATCGAACCGAGCTACGCGCTACAACAGCTGATCTCACGACTTGAGCAGCACCTGACGGTGGTTTCCCAGAGTCGGGGATCGGCCGACGCAGCCGTTGACGCGGCTTTTGGATCTTTAGCCGACGCGTTCCAGACTTATGAGGATGCCCTCTACGACCAATATTCCGAACTACTTCCGTTCACCATACCCACGGATGACGACGATGACGAGTGAGTACGACCACGGATTGAATTTTCTTTCAAACGCCCGTTAATCACCGTGTCTCCCGCCCACGTGACGTAGTGTCAAGGGGTGAATTGGTTTGAAGCAGCTTTTCTCGGATTAATACAGGGCCTGACAGAGTTCTTGCCCGTCTCCTCATCGGCGCATCTGCGCATTGTGGGCGAACTTTTGCCCAACGCGCAAGATCCCGGTGCGGCATTTACCGCCATTACCCAACTGGGTACTGAAACCGCGGTCATCGTTTTTTTCTGGCGCGATATTGTGCGAATAATCGGAGCCTGGTTTAAGGCGATCACCGGCAAAATTCCGCATTCGGATCCGGACGCCAAAATGGGTTGGCTGATTATTGTCGGCTCGATCCCTATCGCATTTTTGGGCTTATTGCTCGAAAGCTACATCGATACGAACTTCCGTTCGCTCTGGATAGTGGCCACCACACTGGTGGTATTTGGCGTATTCCTTGCGATCGCTGACTACTACGGCAAACAAGAACGCACCTTGCAAACGCTGACCGTGAAACACGGTATCTTTTACGGTTTGGCTCAGGCTATGGCTTTGATTCCCGGTGTCTCACGCTCTGGCGGCACCATTACCGCCGGCTTGCTGATGGGCTACACCCGTGAAGCTGCGGCAAGATACTCGTTCTTACTCGCCATTCCCGCGGTTTACGCCTCGGGACTGTACAAGCTTTACAAGTCTTTCGCCGAGCCTGGCGTATACACGTTGGCGCAAACCGGTGTGGCCACCTTGGTGGCCTTCGTGGTCGGATTCTTTATCGTGGGCTGGTTCCTAAAGTTTGTTTCCACCCACTCCTACCGATTCTTCGTCTGGTACCGCTTGCTCTTGGGCCTAGGACTGTTCGTGTTTCTTGGCCTCGGTGTGATCAGCGCCTAATAAGACAAGAGAGTCAACGGGAATAAACTAAGTTCTCGTTGACTTGCTCTTAAGAGAAGATCGTCTATACATCTGCGAAAGGATGTACTCAGTGCTCGCGTGGAAGTCCCCGGAAGTACCGCATGTTGTCGGATCCGCACCTATCTTGGAGATTTTTGATACCTCCAGCGGAACCAAGCGGGCCACCGCGCCGGCCGATAAAGCCAACAGTCCAGCCAGCATGTACGTCTGTGGCATCACCCCATATGACGCCACACACATGGGTCACGCGGCTACCTATGTCACCTTTGACCTACTGCACCGTACCTGGTTGGATAACGGCCGTAAGGTGAGCTACACGCAGAACATCACCGACGTGGATGATCCGTTGCTCGAGCGTGCCACCGCGACGGGTGTTGATTGGCGCGATCTGGCCGAGAGCCAGATTCAGCTGTTCCGCACCGACATGGAAGCGTTGAATGTCATCGCCCCACATAACTACATCGGTGCCGTCGAGTCCGTGAGCTGGCTGGTGCCAGTAGTCGAACGACTGCTGGCCGCAGACTTGGCATACCGAGTGCCGGCGGGTGAAGACGGGGTGGATGGTGACATTTACTTTGACACCATGGCCTCGCAGAATGATGCGTGGAAGCTCGGTCAGGTATCAAACTACGACCGTGAAACGATGCTCGGCTTTTTCGCCGAACGCGGCGGAGACCCGCAGCGTGCAGGTAAGCGCGACCCGCTAGATCCACTGCTCTGGCGAATGGCTCGCGAAGGAGAACCTTCGTGGGATGGTGGAGAACTGGGCACCGGACGTCCGGGCTGGCACATCGAATGTTCGGTGATTGCCCGAAAGACACTGCCTGCACCGTTTACCGTTCAGGGTGGCGGCTCAGACCTGATCTTCCCGCACCACGAATTCTCTGCCGCACACGCTGCCGCCGATGATCAGCTCGAATTGGCGCAGAACTACGTGCACACCGGCATGGTTGGCCTGGACGGCGAAAAGATGAGCAAGTCCCTAGGCAACCTGGTGTTGGTCTCCAAACTGCGTGAGGCCGGGGTGGAGCCGGTGGCGATTCGCGCGGTGCTGCTCTCCCAGCACTACCGGACCAACTGGTCTTGGACCGATGACCTGTTGCAGCTGGCACAGCAGCGCATAGCCACCTGGCGGGAACGGATAACCGCTAGTGGCTTGGCCGAAGCTACCGCACTGCTCACCCGCATTCGCTCGCGCATGGCCGATGATCTGGACGCTCCAGCAGCGCTGGAAGCCATCGACCAGTGGGCGGCCACCGAGGCTGAAGGCAGCGGCGAAGGTAGCGAACTGCTAACCCGCGGCTTTGATGCTCTCCTAGGCCTGAAGCTCTAAGTTAGAAAAGAATCTCCATGCGAATTTCTTCGCATGGAGATTTTTTGTACCCTCAGCTTAGATTTCGAAGTCCGGACCTTGCCCGTCTCCCCGCGAGCGGCCACGCCTGCGCAGGTAGCGTTCAAACTCGCGCGCAATGGACTCGCCACTTGCTTCAGGTAATTCGCTAGCGTCCGAAGCCCGCTCGAGTTGCTGCACATATTTTGAGACATCCGGATCCGCCGCCAAAAGCTCATCGACCCCGCGTTTCCACGCGACCGCGTCTTCACGCAACTTTTCCGAGGTCACGCTCATCGGGATCAACTCCTCGAGCATTTCAACCAGCGCTAATTCCACCCGTGGGCTCGGTGCTTGGGCTACATAGTGGGATAACTGGGCCCAAAGCGACATAGTCGCAATTCCATGCTTGTCGAATTCCGCGCTTAAGACCGAAGGAATTCCTGTTGGACCCTCATAGCGTGATGCGGAGATATTAAAGAACTCCTGCAGCTTAGGATGATCGCTGTTCAGCACCGTAGGCACCGGGCGGGTATGCGGCACATCAGCCAACAGTGCACCCACGGAAAGTACCGCGTGAACATTGTGGGTTTGGGCGGCCCGCACGACCTGAGCACAAAAGGATTGCCACTTAAACGTGGGCTCCACGCCCACAACAATCAGCAGATCTGCTGGGGCTTGTTCGAGGTTGATGCGATAAACATCGGTGACCGGCCATTCGATCACCCGTCCAGTCTCTGTGAGCCGAGAATGCGGGCGAGTGAACTGGTAGTCGTAGTAATCATCTGAGCCCACGGTGGCGACATGTTCGGGCGAGGTGCTATTCAAAATGCGCCGGACCGCATCACTAGCGGCCGAGCCAGCATCATTCCAGCCCTCAAACGCCGAAATTAAGATGGTGGGACGCATCTCATGTTCGGTTTGCCCAACGAAGCCATTCAGCGTTGGTGCTTGGTATTCCTCGCTCATCACAAACCTCTTTCCTGCCACTTCACCGACCCGACGTATCCACCGAAGCGGTTTAGCCCCACTCTTCCATCTAGAATGGAGTCATGCCAAGCACCAGATCAGCGTTCGATACAAAAGTTTCATCCCACGGCCCGCAAGCGGTGCTGTGGGATATGGATGGGACCCTCATCGACACCGAACCCTATTGGATCAATGCCGAGATGGAACTCGTCAAAGCCCATGGTGGTACCTGGAGTGAGGAACAAGCATTTAACCTCGTCGGACAAGCGCTGCCTAACGGTGCCAAAATCCTTCAGGAAGCCGGAGTTAATCTCAGCATCCGCGAGATCATTGACCACTTATCGAGCAAGGTTATTGCCGGGTTGAGCCACGAAGTACCATGGCGCCCCGGAGCTCTGGAACTGCTCACTGCCGTGCATGCGGCAGGTATTCCCCAAGCGTTGGTCACGATGAGTGAACGTAGCATCGTGGATAAGCTCATGGAAGTACTACCCGAAGGTATCTTCACCGTCAGCGTCACCGGTGAGGAAGTCACCCACGGCAAACCAGACCCCGAACCCTACCGACGCGGACTAACCTTACTGAGTGAAAAGTTGGGCCGAGAATTTGAAGCCGCCCGCTGCATTGGCTTCGAAGATTCAAAACCCGGCATTCATTCTGCCTCGGCCGCCGAGCTACACGCAGTATTAGTCCCAAACGCCACCGACCCCGGAGTGGGGAACTGGCGACGGATCACGTCACTAGTTGATGTGGAAGTAGAAACCATGACCGATTGGTTGGTGCAGGTTAACGCGTGAGCGAAGTAACTGAAAAGGCCCCAGGGCTGAAGCTGGGGCGTATCGGCGGCGTGCCGGTGTACCTGTCTAGCTCGTGGTTCATTATTACCGCGGTCATCACCGTAGCCATTGGCATGCAATTATCCAATAACGCGCTGATCCCACCTGTTGTCGCTTACCTCTTGGGGTTTGCCTGCGCCGTGGTGATTGCCCTAGCTGTTCTCGTGCACGAGGTAGCGCACGCGCTCACGGCGCGCGCCTTCAAATGGCCAGATGCCCACATTGTGCTCACCCTGATGGGCGGACACACACAGTTCGGTTCCTTTAAAGCCAAGCCCGGAGCCTCTTTAGCTGTGGCTATGGCCGGTCCGCTATCGAACTTTGTGCTCGCCGGCCTAGCCTGGCTGGCTATGCAAATTCCAAGCCTCGGGTTATATCCGGGACTGCTGCTGAATTTCTTTGTCTACGCAAACCTGCTGCTCGGTGCGTTTAATGCACTGCCAGGACTTCCCTTAGACGGTGGGCGCCTCGTTGAATCCGCGGTGTGGAAACTAACCGGTTCACAGTTTAAAGGCACCATCGCCGCATCCTGGGTGGGCCGCATTATCGTCATCGGCGTGGTCTTCTGGTTTGTGGTGCTTCCATATTTTAAGGGCCAACAGCCACAACTGATCACCATGGTGGTTGGCGTGATGGTGGCGGTCTTCATGTGGCAGGCGACTACACAGTTGATCAATCACGCAAAAATGATGCTGAACCTACCCAAGGTCATTGCCGGGGACCTGATGTCACCAGCCAGTGCCATGATGTCCGTAGCCACAGTAGCTGACGTGCACACCCGCAAACGGAACCGTGGGGGATCGATCATTTTGATTGACCCGCAGGGCATGCCTTGCGGTGTGGTAGATGAACAAGCGCTGAGCCGGGTAGCTGTTGAGGCAGCTTCCGAAGTCTCCGCCTTAGCTGTTTCGCGGGCTTTGGGCCGCGGAGCGGTGGTCGCTGCTGAGGCTGATGGCAGGCAACTGATCGATTATCTGGCCACTGTGGCTAGCGCAGAATATGCGGTGATCGACGCCCGTGGGGCCGTGGTCGGGTTATTGCACCAACGCAAAATTATTTCGGCCGTCACCGGCCGCAAAGCCTAAAAAGTTCTACAACAAAGGAAAACTCAGTGAGTGCTCAGAACACCGCAGCGCCGCATGGCGCGAACGCCCGTCGCGGCCCCTTCCGCGTCGGCGACCGTGTCCAGCTGACCGACGAAAAGCGTCGCATCAACACCATCACCCTTGAAGCCGGTGGAGAGTTCCACACGCACCAGGGCGTGTTGAGCCATGATCTGATCATTGGTACCTCCGAAGGCTCGGTGGTGGAAAACGTTGAAGGCGTGCGCTATCAGATGCTGCGTCCGCTGGCGAAGGACTTTGTTTTGTCCATGCCTCGAGGTGCTGCAGTGGTTTACCCCAAGGATGCCGCACAAATTATTCAGTTTGGCGATATTTTCCCTGGGGCACGTGTAGTTGAGGCCGGTGTTGGGTCCGGAGCGCTGTCGATTTCACTGCTGCGTGCGGTAGGAGACCAAGGGTACCTGCACTCCTATGAGCGTCGTGAAGAGTTCGCAGACATTGCGCGAGGCAACATCGCTACGGTATTTGGTGGCGAGCACCCTGCCTGGAACCTTTCAATTGGTGATTTCCAAGAGAAGGTACTGGAAATTGAGGAACCAGGCAGCGTAGACCGCGTAGTGCTCGATATGCTCTCGCCGTGGGAATGCCTGGACGCTGTAGCCACGGTGCTGGCACCTGGCGGAGTTTGGACAAACTACGTGGCCACGGTGACCCAAATGTCCCGCGTGGTGGAAGCAATTCGCGCATCGGGCCAGTTCACCGAGCCCGATTGCTTTGAAACCATGGTGCGCGGTTGGCATGTTGACGGTTTAGCGGTTCGCCCGGATCACCGCATGGTGGCGCACACGGCGTTCTTGATCACCACTCGCCGGTTGGCCGACGCGCAGGAGGGCATCCCGAAAGCTAAGCGGATGAAAGAGCACGGTTACTCGGCCGAGGATCTGAACGCGTGGACCCGGGAACACGACGCCGAGCAGTGGACCGAATCCGCACTCGGAGAACGTGGCATTTCGCCCAAGAAACTTCGTCGCGCCGCCAAGGACGCCAACCGTCCTAACCGTGTCCGCGAAGGTGAAAACGTCTCGGATATCGAGAACTAACGTTTCAATATGTGAACTAAAGCCCTGGGAAATTCATTCCCGGGGCTTTAGCTTCCTAAGATGGAATCAGAGTGCCTCGCAAGATAGCCACCTCTGGTGGCCGCGCGAGGAGAAGTGTAAAGGTTGGGAGAATAACCGTGAGCGAAAACAACGAGGCGCAACGCGTCGCCGAGCGTCTTCAGGTAACCGAACGTCAGGTCAACCTGCTTCGCGATAAAAATCGCAACCTAGATAAGCAGCTAGCCGGGATCAGTGGCAACAACCAGCGCCTAGTGTCCTTGCTAGAACAGACTCGCGAACAAATTATCAACCTCAAATCTGCGCTTGAAAAAGACGGTGATACGCCATTTAGCTACGGAACCATCGTGGCAAAACACCCGCGTAAACACCCGGAACCAGGCACCGGAATCGAAACCACCGCGGTACAGGCTGTCGACGTGATTTACTCCGGACGAAAAATGCGTGTATCCATAAGCCCACTGCTGGATTTCGACAAATTCCACATTGGCCAACAGGTACTCCTCAATGAGGCTCTCGTTGTCGTGGCAGGCCTAGGCTATGAACAAACCGGCGACTTAGTGACGATCAAGGAAATCCTGGAGCACCACCAAGCAGTAGTGATGACCCGCGGCGATGACCAGCGAGTCATCGAATTTGCTGAGCCACTGCGCGGTGAACATCTGCGCGTGGGAGATCAACTAACCATTGATTCGCGTACCGGGTTAGCGATCAACCGTGTACAGCTCACCGACATGCAGTCGCTAGTGCTCGAGGAAGTACCGGATATCGATTACTCGGATATCGGTGGACTGAACTCACAAATTGAAGCCATCCAAGACTCGGTCGAGTTGCCCTTCGCGCACCCAGAGCTTTATCGAGAACACGGACTGAGCGCCCCCAAGGGCATTCTGCTTTACGGCCCTCCGGGCTGCGGTAAGACCTTGATCGCCAAGGCCGTGGCAAATTCACTAGCCCAGCGCGCAGCAGCACGAAACGGTAATACCCAATCCAGAAGCTACTTCCTGAACATCAAGGGCCCAGAACTACTGGACAAGTATGTCGGTGAGACCGAACGGCATATTCGCCTGATCTTCGCACGAGCCCGCGAAAAGGCGTTGCATGGCGACCCAGTCGTGGTGTTCTTCGACGAGATGGAATCGCTCTTCCGAACCCGTGGCACAGGTGTTTCTTCCGACGTTGAGACGACCATAGTGCCACAGTTGCTTGCCGAAATTGACGGTGTGGAGCGCTTGGATAACGTCATCGTTATTGGTGCCTCAAACCGAGAAGACATGATTGACCCGGCCATTTTGCGTCCGGGACGTTTGGACGTGAAGATCAAAATTCGTCGCCCCGACGCAGTGGGCGCCGCAGAAATTTTTGGTAAGTATCTCACCACAGACCTACCCCTGCATGAGGACGAGGTCACCGCCGATGGGGGAGAGCGCCAGAAGACCGTAGCAAGAATGATCAGCGACACCGTGGAAGCGATGTATTCCACCGAACGGATCAACGAATTCTTGGAAGTCACTTACGTCAACGGTCAAGTAGAGGTTCTCTATTTTAAGGACTTCGCCTCCGGGGCGGTCATTCACAATGTGGTGGACCGAGCAAAAAAGCATGCAATTAAGTCGTTGATCACTACCGGTGAACGCGGACTGAAAATGGAATACCTGTTGCGTGCAGTGCGTGAAGAGTTCGCCGAGCACGAGGATATGCCAAACACCACCAATCCCGATGATTGGGCGCGTATCTCCGGGCGCAAGGGGGAACGGATCAGCCATATTCGCTCGCTGGTTAATCAGAAGGGCAGCAAATGAGCGCTCGTCGGCTAGTGGGCCTGGAAACTGAGTACGGAATCATTCGGCCGTCCATGCCCAAAGCGAACTCCACGGTGCTCTCCGCGCAAATTGTGGACGGATACGCGCAATTAGTACGCGATAGCGACTCCGCAACTCGCGCCGCACGCTGGGATTATGCTGATGAGTCTCCGCTCAATGATGCTCGGGGTCATTCGGTGTCCCGCGAGGAAGCACATCCGAGTCAACTCACAGATTCTGAACCCACCTTAGAAGCCGAAAATCAGGTGTGGACCGCCGAATCTATTGCCTTAGACGGAAATGACGCACGCGTTGGTGCCACGTTGTATCAGGAAAATGACACCACCGACGTAGTAATGAATATGGTGCTCGGTAACGGTGCCCGACTCTATGTGGACCATGCGCATCCCGAATACTCCAGTCCGGAAGTGACCAGCCCGCGTGATGCGGTGCTCTGGGATCAAGCGGGCGATCAGGTAATGCGCCGGGCCGCAGCCTCGGCCGCCAGTTTGGGCAGTGGTGAACTGCTGTTATACAAGAACAACACCGACAATAAGTCGGTGTCTTATGGGTCGCACGAAAACTATCTGATCCCGCGCGATGTGGAGTTCTCCCGGTTAGTCGACGGGTTGACCGCATTTTTTGTCACCCGGCAGATTTTTTGTGGGGCAGGACGAGTGGGGCGCGGAATGCTCGGGCGCGGAGCCGAATTCCAAATCTCCCAGCGTGCCGATTTTTTTGAGGCAGAAGTTGGTCTGGAAACCACGGTCAACCGTCCGATCATTAATACTCGGGACGAGCCACATGCCAATTGGGATAAGTACCGCCGGTTACATGTGATCATCGGAGATGCAAACCTTGGTCAGATCTCCACACTGTTAAGAGTTGGCACCACAAACTTGGTGCTCAGCCTGATCGAAGCAGGAATGTCTCCGAAGCTTGAGCTAGCAGATCCGGTATCCGCCCTTCAGCAGATCAGCCACGACCCCACTCTGCAGGCCTCCGTGGCGCTGCGCGGTGGGCGTCGAATGACCGCTATCGAGATCCAGCGCAGCTATCTGGAAGCGGCCGAAACCTATTGTGCACAGCGCGAGGTCACCGACCCCGACACCACTGAAATTCTTAACCGTTGGCGTGCCATCTTGGACACCCTGGAACAAGATCCTATGCAGGCGGCCGGCCAGGTCGACTGGATCGCCAAATATTCGCTAATGAAGTCATTTACCGAACGCCACAACGTTGGGCTTGATGATCCGCGCATTGCACTGATGGACTTGCAATGGGCTGACCTGCGCCTGGACAAAGGATTGTATTATCGGATGGCCGCGCGAGGCCTGATGGAAACCATCTTCAGCCAGGAAGAAATTAATGCCGCGGTGGACAACCCACCCCACGATACCCGCGCCTACCTGCGAGGAATGACGCTGCAACGCTACGCACCCTACGTGGTAGCTGCCAACTGGGATGCGCTGTCATTCTCGGTACCAGGAGCAAGGAAAATCAACAGGTTCCACATGCCCGAACCATTGACGGGTAGTCGTGCGCAGGTTGGAGAACTCTTTGATGCGCAACTGGAGATCAATGAGTTCATCGATCAGTTGGCGCGGCATCGCTAAACAGCGCAGAATGAGAACTAGGCGTGCATCACCTGCCGCCAAAGATTTGAGGAGCAAGAAATGACCCAGGAAAACTTCTCGGCTCGCCGTGAGAATCAAGCCCAGCCGGTAGAAACCGAGCAGGTACAGGTAAATACCACCGGTACCAGTGCCGGCGTTGACGATTTGTTGGATGAGATCGATTCAGTACTTGAATCGAATGCCGAAGAATTCGTGCGTGGCTTCATTCAAAAGGGTGGCCAGTAACTTAGTTGCAGTCACGGGCATGACCAACATGTTGCTGGTTTACTCTGGCAACACCAATGAGGGGAAGTAGCTTCCGGTGGATCGCAGGATTTTCGGTTTAGAGACCGAATTTGGACTGAACTATGTGCCATCTGATGGGCGACGGCTCACTCCAGAAGACGCAGCCCGGCATCTTTTTCGTCCCGTTGTCGCGTGGGGACGAAGCTCCAACGTTTTCTTGAACAACGGTTCACGGCTTTACCTTGATGTTGGTTCCCACCCTGAATACGCTACCGCGGAATGTGATCAGTTGCTTCAACTGATTGCTCATGACCGCGCCGGTGAAACGGTGATGCTGGACCTGGTTGAACAGGCCGAAGAACAGCTACTCGAAGAAGGTCACGAAGGCCGATTGTTCTTGTTCAAGAACAATGTTGATTCCGCTGGTAATTCTTATGGATGTCACGAAAACTACTTGATCCCGCGCAAAGTCGAATTTAAGCGACTCGCGGATATGCTCATCCCGTTCTTGGTGACTCGTCAGCTGCTATGCGGTGCCGGTCATCTGGTTCAGATTGAAGATGAAACAAAGTTTGTCTTCTCCCAACGCGCGGACCACATGTGGGAAGGCGTTTCCTCAGCGACCACACGGTCTCGTCCAATTATCAACACTCGTGACGAGCCGCATGCGGATGCCCAGTATCATCGTCGTCTGCACGTGATCGTGGGGGACTCGTCGATGAGTGAGACCACGCAACTGCTGAAGATCGGTGCGACCGATCTGGTCTTGCGACTGATTGAATCCGGAGAGATCTATCATGATCTGCGTCTGGAGAACCCGATTCGTTCAATTCGCAGTATCTCTCATGCTTTTACAGGGCAAACCGTGGTGCGGTTGATGTCCGGAGATGAACCAACCGCCTTGCAATTGCAGTGGAAAATCCTTGAGCTGGTAAAGGGATTTGTGGCCCGTCATGGCGCGCACCACGATCAGGTGGAACGGGTGCTTGAACTATGGGAACGCGTTTTGGTAGCCGTTGAGAGTCAGAACTTCTCGTTAATCGACCAAGATATTGACTGGGCAATTAAGCACAAACTGATCACTGGTTACGCTGCCAAGAACAATCTGGGCCTAGATTCCCACCGCATTGCGCAGTTGAATTTGACCTACCATGACATTGACCCGACACGTGGTCTCTTCCACTTACTGCGTCGGCGCGGACTTGCTAGCTCGGTTCTCGACCCGCAGGCAATTGCAGATGCCGTAGAAAACCCGCCAGCCACCACGCGTGCGGCGATCCGCAGTAAATTCATCAGGGCCGCCAGAGAGACGGGTCGACGGTATTCCACCGACTGGGTGCACATGAAATATGAAGAAGGTGAAGGCGGGGTTGTATTGTGCAAGGACCCCTTTGCCACCACAAATTCGGCGGTTGATGAGCTAATTGAAATGATGCGCCGCCCCGTATGACCAGCTGAAAACAAGTATTTACACAGTAAATACCCCTAAGCTAGATGCAGATCGTTGCGACCGGGTCCCGTCCCGGTGCGTGTAGTAGAACCAATAGTTCTTATCGGAAAGAAGATTCGTGCGAAAAGTTTTGGCAGTTTGCGTAACCGCGTCCGTTTTGGCCCTGACCGCTTGTGGGTCAGGAACCACCTCACTCAGCAAAGTTGATGTAAAGCCGGCGGCTGACGAGCAGACCGCACCAGAGGTCAGCTTCGATGCCCCATTGTTGACCGATAAAGAAGAAGCGGTCACCGTGGTCGAAGGTGATGGTGCGGACATCAAAGATGGCGACACTATCGACATTCAGTCAGGCCTCTACAAAACCATTGACGGTCACTTGACAAATGAGAACTTCACCGGTGACACCACCCCGATGCCGGTAGATGAATCGCTTAAGACACAGATGCCGGCACTTTACGAGACTCTGCTCAAGTCCCAGGTTGGTGACTGGATTGCTTACGCTGCCATCGATGGTGTTCAGCAGGCGGACGGAACCATGAAGGAGCCAGAAGCTGGTTCCCGCGCCGAGCGCCTGATTGTCATCAAGATCGCCGATTCAGTGAGCGCCAGCAAGCCGTTGAGCCAGGATGAGGTCAAGAAGCTGAAGGACGAGGGTAAGCTACCTACCGTAAAGACCGGTAAGGGCGATCCAGCGATCACCATCCCTAAGGACACTGAGGCCCCTGCAGGTCTAGCGGTTGATGTTCTTGAAGAAGGCACCGGACCGGCGACCTCCGATACTTCTAGCGCCAGCGTTCACTACCACGGTGTGCGTTGGGAAGACGGCAAGAAGTTTGATGGTAACTTCGGCTCGGATGAGGGTTTTGAAATGAAGATGTCCGGCGGCGTCATCAAGGGCTGGCTTGAAGGTCTAAAGGGCTTGAAGGAAGGCAGCAAGGTCTTGCTAAGCATTCCTGCCGATATGGCCTACGGCAAGAACCCACAGCCGGGTCAGCCTGAAGGACCACTGGTCTTTTACGTAGAATTAGACAAGGTAACTACCAGCAAGTAACAGAAAGGCCGTAAACATGTCTTTTGGAGAACGTAATTACGAGCGCACCAAGCCTGAAATTGATTTCCCAGGCACCGATGCACCTACCGAATTGGTCATCAACGATCTGATCGAGGGCGACGGCGCAGAAGTCACCCCGGGCACCACCGTGCAGGCTCATTACGTGGGCGTTTCATGGTCCACCGGCGAAGAGTTCGACTCTTCATGGGGCCGTGGCTCGACCCTCGACTTCCCAGTGGGCGTCGGCATGGTCATCCAGGGCTGGGACCAGGGACTCTTGGGAATGAAGGTCGGCGGACGCCGTCGCCTGGAGATCCCTTCCGAGCTTGCCTATGGTGAGCGCGGTGCGCCTGGTGCTATCGCACCTAACGAGGCATTGATCTTCGTGGTTGACCTGATGGGCACCAAGTAAGACCTTGATGAAAGCCCCAAGATTGCAATTTGGCAAATCTTGGGGCTTTCCTTGTCTTCAAAGTCATAGATCAGTGCGGAAGTTCGTTAGGGTAGGCACGTGAGAATAAAGCAGACTGACGGACCGAGCAAGGCCGAACGCCTAACAAGCCTCATCTATGCCTTGGCAACCACCGAACGACGGTTTAGTGCTGAGCGTATCGGAGACTACCTCAACCCAACAGGGAATGCCGAAGCGCGCGAAAAGGCCATCGAGCGGCTCAAGGACGACATCCGCAACGAGTTCGGTCTGCGGCTGATCACCGAGGTCATTGACGATATCCCGTATTACCGGATCGATACCAGTGACTGGTTCCTACCTGCCATCGACTTCTCCGTGGCAGAATCTTCCATGATCGCCTTGGCCGCCAGCCTCTGGAAAGACTCAAAAGTCCAGGCTCTGGCATTGAGCGCCGCAGCCCGAATTACCGGCAACCAAAGTAACGATGCGAGTATTGCCCCCTACACCGGGGCCATGCTGCCACGGCTCTCGGTGGACGATCCAAACTTTAAAGCGTGCGCACTTGCGGTCTTTAATAAGAAAACACTGAAGTTTGATTATGAAGATGCCCAAGGAAATACCACTAAACGGGTCGTCGATATGTGGGGGATTGGACAGCGCTTCGGCAATTGGTACTTCACCGGATGGGATCATCACCGCGAGGCCCAACGCGTGTTCCGGCTCAACCGGTTGCAAGGTCACTTCACCATTCAGGTCCGGCGAGAAGGCGCTTCCAACACCGATTATCATCCTCGTCCGCAAGATTTTTCCATGACAGAGGTGCTCCAAGATTTTGATCTGCGAAATCCCGGTCACCTGGCAGTTGTAGAACTGCTCGACGACTCGGCCACTCCGTTGCGCGCTCGAGCTATCAACGGAACTCGTAGCTCAGCAACGTTGAATATTGGTTATGCAGACCAGCACTCTTTCGCCGCAGAATTGGCCAGTTTTGGCCCGGCAGTCAAAGTCATGCAACCGCGCGAACTGGCGTTACAGGTGGCCAATACCCTCAAAGATGCCCGGGCAGCTCAGCACGATATTGCACAGCTTTCAGCGCTGAAAGACGTCAAGTTTAAACCGCATCGCGCCCTCGGACGTAGCTCGACGGCCCAACAGGTCATGCGTAATATCGACATGATCCAGTACGTTGTCGCGCAGGGCTCGGTGACGATTGGCGAGCTATGTGAACGTTATTCGATGACCCAAGCCAAAGTTCGCGATGAACTGGCGATGATCATGATGTGTGGAGTGCCCAATGGGCAGCACGATGAACTGATCAACGTCAACGATGGTGACCTCGACTCGGATGAAGTTACCATCACTAACGCAGCGTTTCTTGCCGAACCGCAAAAACTCGCTCCCTTGGAAGCAGTGGCAGTGCTTGGTGGCCTGAACGCCTTAGATAGCATCCCCGCCTTTGAACACCGCGAGGTCTTGCGTAGCGCGCTGCAAAAAATCAATGCGGCCGTGGCACGGTTTGATGGGTGGAACGGAGCGCTGGGTTTTGCGCTGACTCAGGTACGTGAGCATGACACTCCCGCCCAGCTCATTCAGGCGCTACGCACCAAAGTTGTCGCCGATATAGATTACTACTCGGCGAATTCCCAAACTCACCAACGACGTGAGATTGAACCGATTAGGCTGATCGAGGACGGGCCAGTGCAGTACTTGCGCGCTTGGTGTCGCAAGCGCCAGGCCATCCTCACCTTCCGCGTTGATCGGGTTCTTGATGTGAAACTCACCGAGGAACCATTTGTTCTTGGCGAACGTCATCAAGACTATGAGAAGCTTGATTTCAGCTATTCGGCAAACAGTGATGATCTAGAAGTTGAATTTTATGTAGCTGCCGAAGCCGTGGCAGTTATCGAGGCTTTCAACCCGATAGCATGGTCTCAATCCAAGGTTGAATCAGGTCACTTGGCAAAAGTTCGACTTTCAGACCATCTGGTAGCTGCTCCATGGGTTGCACGCCACGGCGGTAAGATTGTTGTTGTCGGCCCTGATGCTACACGCGAACGCGTGGAGAAATGGTTGGACGACGCTATCAGAATGTATGAGGATTGATAGATGCTTCCTTGGTGGTTTTGGGTTCTCTTATGGACCGTGCTGATTCTCGCGACACTGCTCTTAGCGGTGCTTGCCGGGTTCCGCCTGTTCCGTCGAGCCATGTCCGTGCTCGACGGCGCCTCTGACGCGGCGGACCATATCAGCGGGGAATTTGCTAAACCTGGAACGGTGGTAGCTTATGAACCGGTGGTTCGGCGTTACCCGCACGGAACCGATGCAACGCATGGCGAGCGGGAAGAAATTTCCGAGTTACGCCACCTCGGTAAGGCTGAGCGAATTGAGGCACGTCGCGTCAAACGTGTGGCCCGTCGCAGTAACCGGGGTCAGGCGCAAAACATGCGCGATCTGAATCTGTTCTGACGTAGACTTAAGTTTGAGAGAAGGGGAACCACATGTTTGGTTTACAGGGATGGCACTTAGCTATCATTATCGTTTTAGCATTACTACTTTTCGGCGCTCCAAAGCTTCCAGGCATGGCTCGGTCTTTGGGTCAGTCGCTACGTATTTTTAAGTCTGAGGTTCGTCAGATGAAAGACGACGACAAGCCTGAAACCGTTGACGGTACCGTCAACGAACCTAATCCCAATGAAAAGAACAACTCGTAGACCTCTTCAGTGGTAAATAGCAAAGATAAAGAACCGCGCACTAAAAAGAAGTCGCGGTCCAAAGACGCTGAGGGGCGGATGTCCCTCAAAGCTCACCTGATTGAGGCTCGCAACCGACTCTTTAAGTCGTTGATCGCCCTGGTGATAGGCACCGTAGCCGGGTTCTTCCTCTACGACGAGCTCTTGGCGTTGCTCATCGAACCGGTTCGTGCCGCAGGTGGGTCCATTACCTACACCTCCGTGATGTCACCTTTTGACATCATGCTTAAGGTCGCGATTTTTGTTGGTGTGGTCGCATCGTCCCCGGTGTGGATCTATCAAATCTGGGCGTTCATCATCCCGGGACTCAAAAAGAAGGAACGCCGGCTCAGCTACTCCTTCGCCGCGGTAGCCGTACCACTCTTCCTCTTTGGCATAGCTATGGCGTACTTCGTGTTGCCCTTTGCTTTGCAATTCTTCGTGAGCCTTGCTGCGGCAAACTCCGAAACACTCTTCACCATCGATACCTACCTGCCCTTCATCTTCCGCTTGCTGCTCGCCTTCGGCCTAGCCATGTTGGTACCAGTACTGATGGTCGGGCTAAACATGGTTGGAGTACTCTCCTCCAAGCTGATTCTCAAAAACTGGCGCATCACGGTGTTCATCATCGCTCTGGTGGCAGCCATGGCAGCTCCAGGCGGCGATGCAATCACCATGTTCGCCCTAGCCGGACCGCTGTTCCTGACCTTTGCGGCAGCCACACTGTTCTGCTACATCAACGATAAAAAACACGCAAAGAAACAGGCGGAACAAGACGCTGCCAACGAAAACATGGCAGCTGGGTCAGCCTCCTCGATCGATACCCCTAGCACCGAGGTCTAGCGCCCCTCTAAATATGTGTTTCGGAACGGCAACCCCGTTCCAGAAAGTGAACGGCCGATAGTGACTTCACCCGCGGAACGATACGCGAATTCCAAGGCGCGACAGGTCGAGAACGGCACCTATTTGCCTGACTTCCGCGCCAGCATGTCGTTTACTCTCGACGAGTTCCAGTCCCAAGCCTGCCATTCAGTGGCGAAGGGCCATAGTGTCCTCGTGGCGGCGCCCACCGGAGCCGGTAAAACCGTAGTAGGCGAATTCGCCATTTACCAAGCAATACAGGAGAACCGCAAGGCCTTCTATACGACGCCAATTAAGGCGTTGAGTAATCAGAAGTACTCCGAATTGGTTAAACGCTACGGACCGGAAACAGTGGGTCTACTCACCGGCGACACCTCGATCAACAGCGAGGCCCAGGTGGTCGTGATGACCACCGAGGTGCTACGCAATATGCTCTACGCTGACTCGCGAACGCTGGACGGCTTGGGCTACGTGATCATGGATGAGGTGCACTATCTGGCCGATAAGTTCCGCGGTGCGGTCTGGGAAGAAGTCATCATCCATCTGCCGTCCAACGTGCAGACCATATCGCTTTCAGCCACCGTATCGAACGCCGAAGAATTTGGTGGATGGCTAGATACTGTCCGCGGACAAACCGACATTGTCGTCTCTGAGCATCGCCCTGTGCCACTTTTCCAACATGTCATGGTTGGTCCGCAGCTCGTTGATTTGTTTGCCGAAGACGTAGCTTTTGAGCAGGCCGCCGATGATGACGCGAAAATCAGCGTAAATCCGGAACTGCGCAAACTCGTGCGCGGACACCGCCCCACAGGACGCTCACACCGAGGCGGAAGAGGACCACAACGAGGTCGGGCTCAGGGCCCAGGGCAAAGCCTAAGGGTGAGTCGCCGCGATGTCATTTCGCGGTTGGAAAAAGCCGAACTTCTTCCTGCAATTTTCTTTATCTTTTCGCGTAAGGGCTGCGATATGGCGGTCCAACAGTGCGCCATGGCAGACTTGCGGCTGACTTCTAACGAAGAAGCTGGCCAGATCGCTGAGGTGCTCGACGAACTGGCCCATCGAATCCCCAGTGAAGACCTCGACGTCTTAGAATTCTGGTCGTGGCGTGACGGTTTAGTACGTGGTTTTGCTAGTCACCATGCAGGTCTGTTGCCAATCTTCAAAGAAATCGTGGAAGATCTATTCGCACGAAATCTGATCAAGGTGGTTTTTGCTACCGAGACGCTCGCCTTGGGTGTTAACATGCCAGCGCGCTCTGTGGTGCTTGAAAAACTTGTGAAGTTTAACGGCGAATCCCATGTTCAGATCACTTCGGGGGAGTACACCCAACTCACCGGGCGTGCCGGACGCAGAGGAATCGACGTAGAGGGCCACTCCATTGTGCTGTGGAACCCCGACATTGAGCCAGAGGCGTTAGCCGGACTGGCCTCGCGACGTACCTATCCGCTGAACTCGTCCTTCCGCCCGACCTACAACATGTCTACCAACCTGCTCGCTCAGTTTGGACGTGAGCAAACACGGCAGATTCTTGAATCGTCCTTTGCGCAGTACCAAGCGGACCGCTCGGTAGTTGGCATGGCGCGCCAGGTTCGTTCGCGCGAAGAATCGCTGGCTGGATACGAAAAATCCATGGAATGCCACCTGGGGGACTTCCGCGAATACCTTCAACTACAGCGCAACATTTCCGAAGCGGAAAAGCGGTCGGCCAAAGATCGCAAGACGCTGCGTCGCTCGGCGGCTGAAACTTCGTTGCAGTCGGTAATTCGCGGAGATGTCATCGACCTGCCAGGCGCGCGACGCTTTGGACGCGGCGTGATCGTTGCATTGGACGAGTCACTCTACAATCCCCGGCAGACCGTGCTCACCGAAGAAGGCCAGTTGCGCCGAATCTCGGTGGAAGACCTGAACGGACCGCTGGAAATCGTTTCCCGCATCCGCATCCCGAAGGGGTTCACCGGTAACAGCCCTAAGGAGCGCCGTGCGCTGGCAGCCTCTTTACGTTCTGCGATTGAGGAGCAGCGTCCACCACGACAGGATGCGCCAAGCTTCAATTTTGAGGGGGCAGACTCCTTCGAACGGGAAATTGCTGCGCTACGTGAGGCGATGAAAGAGCACCCTTGCCATGCCTGTTCTGACCGTGACGCACATATGCGTTGGGCCGATAGGTATTGGAAGCTGAAGAAGGATACGGATAAGTCCCGTCGGGCCATTCGTGGACGCACCAATACCATCGCCACAGAATTCGATAAAGTTTGTAAGGTGCTCGAGTTATTTGAGTACCTAGTGCCGAGCAATGATGGTGAAGATTACGACATTACCGACTCCGGCCGTCGCCTGCGCCGGATCTATGGTGAACGTGATCTGCTCACCAGCCAGGTGCTAGAAACCGGTAAACTTAACGGTCTTAATCCCGAAGAACTCTGTGCAGTGGTCGCCGCGTTGGTCTATCAGGGCCGGCGTGACTATGACCGTCCAGATCCCAAGATGCCGACGGTACGTGTTGGCGATATTTGGACTCGGACAATTAATATCTGGGGCAAACTCTCGGACGCCGAAGAAGCTATGTCGCTGAACCAAACCGCGCCGCCGGAAGCTGGCCTGATCTGGCCCATGTATAAGTGGTCCCGTGGGTCCTCGCTGAACAGCTCGCTACGCGGTTCAGATATGGCCCCTGGCGATTTTGTGCGCTGGGCTAAGCAGGTCATTGACACCTTAGATCAATTTGGCAAGAACACGGACCTCCCGGTCCAGCTGGTGAAGTCCGCTCGTCAAGCAGTGGACCTCGTCAAACGTGGCGTCGTCGCCTACTCCAACGTCCTCTGATCAACCGCAATGTTCAGAGAGTAAAGGAAATAACTCGTGGCAACTACCTTGTACCGCAATGGAACTATCTATTCGGCCGCTGACCCCTTCGCAACGGCGCTACTCATTGATTCGGACACCGTCGCGTGGCTTGGCGGTGAAGAAGCTGCCGAGCGGTATGTAGAGAAGGCAGACGAAGTCATTGACCTTGCCGGTGCGCTGATCACCCCAGCATTCGTTGAATCTCACACGCACCTAGCCGCCTTGGGCCGAAACCTTGGGGGAGCGGACCTGGGGGCAGCCTCCTCTGGCAGTCAATTGCTTGAACTGCTCTCGGCCCGAGCCAAAGGTGCCGAGTCGGTAATCATCGCCCAGGGCTGGGATGAAACCAGCTGGGTGGATTCGAGCCTGCCGAGCGAAACCGATTTGAGTTCCGCTGCCGGCGGCCGACCGTATTACCTTGCACGCCGTGATGTACACAGTGCCCTGGTTAACCGTGAACTATTAGACCGCTTAGGTTTGGGCTCAATTGCCTCCGGCGTGGTGCGCGGTGCCGAACATGATCAGGTGCGCCAAGCACTGCTGGCCGAAGGCCCTGGGGTTGAAGAATTCCAGCGCGTGGCTTTAGAACACTACGCAGCCCGCGGTTTTGCGACGGTCGTGGAAATGGCAGCACCACACCTTGAGGGACGCGAAGCGTTGGACCAGCTGTTAGCCGCTGATCAAGCGGACCATCCTCAGGTATATGCCTACTGGGGTGAGCTAGTGCAGGAAGAGACCGCCGCTGAGCAACTAATTCGTTCCTTCCCACAGGGCCGGGTACTTGGCTTGGGTGGAGATCTGTGTGTTGACGGTTCGATCGGGTCTCGGACGGCACTGCTGCGCGAAGATTATGCCGATGATGCCGGCAACCGCGGACTGGCTTACTTGAGCATCGAAGAAATCACCGCTCATTTGGTCGCCTGCTCGAGCAAGGGAATCCAAGCAGCCTTCCATGTCATTGGTGATGCAGCATTGGACTTGTTGCTTGAGGGATTTGATGCGGCAGCCGAACAGGTTGGCGTCGCTAAGCTGCAAGCTGCCCGTCACCGTTTAGAACATGCCGAGATGGTTGACGAGGCGACGCGTGCGCGCTTGCTCAGCTATTCGATTACCGTTTCCATGCAACCTGGCTTTGATGCACTCTGGGGCGGGCCTGAAGGCATGTACGAGCAACGCCTGGGTGAACGCGCGGCAACGATGAACAATCTCTCCGCGATGCTCTCCAGCGGCGTTCCACTGGTTCTCGGATCAGACGCTCCGGTGACCGAAGTCAACGGTTGGGCCGTGGTGCGCGCCGCCATGAGCATGAGCAACGAATCCGGTCGAATTTCGGCTCGAGCTGGGTTTATGGGTCAAACCCGTTCGACCTACCGCGCAATGGGGGAGATGAATCCCTTCGCTGGACAGTTGTTAATTGGTGCTCCGGCAACATTTGCGATCTGGAGTGCCTCCGAACTGGCCATTCAAACTCCCGATGAGCGGATTAGTTCGTGGAGTACAGATGCGCGAGCCGGAACTCCGATGTTGCCGGTGGTTGATCAGGAGATCCCTACCTGCTTGCGTACCGTACGCGCCGGTGTTTTGCTGTTCGATCAGCTGGATCAACTAAATGAGCCGACAGCGTAATCGTCCTTCTTAGAAGTTCCTCAGTATCACGAATCTAGCCTTTGACGTGTAAATATTTGATGAAGATTGTAGTCATCTTATGGTTGACAATCGGGGTGGGTAAACGGTTAGGCTGGGGGATAGCGCCTCATCGTGATGCAGTAGCATTGCGTTCGAAACGACGCAGCACGATAGCGATCCCCGGTGACATTAGATAACATTTCGCGTTCTTCAAAGATGTGAGATTGGGCCGAAGTCACCGGGGATTGCTGTGTCTGATAGTGTCGCCCGATTCAGGGGTGTCTATAATTTAAGTTTGGCTTGACTCTCCGCCCGGTTCGCCGGGTGGAACTTCTGTTGTATATCTAGAAAGGTGCCGCCGCGTGCGCGTCATTACGATCATTCCGACCTATAACGAATTGGAGTCGCTCCCGCTGACAGTGGGGCGTCTTCGCCAGGCCGTTCCGGATTCGGATGTTCTGATCGTGGACGATAACTCCCCGGACGGCACCGGTGAGCTTGCCGACAAGTTCGCAGCCGAGGACTCATCGATCCACGTTCTACACCGCACCGGCAAGGACGGGCTTGGAGCCGCGTACATTGCTGGTTTCCGCTGGGCGCTCGAGCGCGACTATGACGTCCTCGTAGAAATGGACGCCGACGGTTCACACATGCCAGAACAACTGCCACGCTTGCTAGAAGCCAGCGCAGCAGGCGCTGACCTAGTCATTGGTTCACGTTGGGTCAAGGGCGGCGAAGTCGTCAACTGGCCGCTACATCGTAAGCTGATTTCCCGAGGTGGCAGCTTCTACGCTCGCACCATGCTCGGTTTGGGATTACGCGATATCACCGCAGGCTACCGCGCCTTCAAGCGTTCTACTCTCGAAGCCATCGATTTTGATGCCGTAGAGTCACGCGGTTACGGTTTCCAGGTCGATATGACCTTCCGTGTAGCGATGCTACGTAAGAAGATCGTAGAAGTTCCGGTGACCTTCGTGGAGCGCGAACTCGGTGATTCAAAGATGAGTGGAAACATTGTCTTTGAAGCAATGTGGAATGTGACCCGTTGGGGCATGAGTGCTCGCTGGAAGAAGCTGACCTCAAAGAAGTGACCTCACCGAGGCAAAACAAAAGAGTGGTGGTTTCCAACCCTAGGGTTGGAAACCACCACTCCTTTTAAAGCTTAGAAACCTAGACAGCCTCGCCGCGCGCAGTGCGCAGCTGGGTCAGACGGTCACCTAAGATTTTCTCAAGTTCTTCTACGCTACGACGTTCCAGCAGCATGTCCCAGTGGGTACGTACTGGCTTCTCGTTTGTTGCTTCAGGGGCCTTAGCTTCGCCGTGGACGAGCTTCGCCTCCTTGCCGTTCTTGGTGAGCCAAGTAGCAGGGATTTCGGCTTCGGCTGCAAAGACGATGAATATACGTTCACCCTCTTCGGTACGGTACTCCACACGCTGACGGGCAGCCGGCTCCACACCTGCCTCAGATTCCATGCTCTGTGCACCCAGGCGCATGCCTCGTAGGCTGCGATCGCTCATGTTTTCCCTCCGCGATGTTAAAAAGAATTCGCTACAAACGTATCAACGATTGATGGCACAAGATAATTCCCAAGGAATAATTTGGACACCAAAACATCCATTATACGCGTCAATGGCGGGGTACGTCATGCGCACCCCGCCATCGAGCTGATGTGTTTCACCCTAAAGAGTGGAAATTAGATTCCCGAACCACTTTGTGGTGGCTGAACCGAACCGGTAGCTGGGTTTTCGGTGTTGCTAAAAGCACTACCGATTCCCTTAAGCGCTTCGGTCAGTTCACTTGGAATGACCCATAGGGTGTTGCTTGTACCCTCGGCCAGCTTAGGCAAGGTCTGCAGGTACTGGTAAGCAAGCAATTCAGAATCCGGCTTACCGGCGTGAATTGCATCAAAGACCTTCTGGATCGCTTGAGCTTCACCATCAGCGCGCAAGATCGATGCCTGAGCATCACCTTCGGCCTTCAAGATGGAGGACTGGCGTGCGCCTTCTGCGGTCAGGATCGAGGACTGCTTAACGCCTTCTGCGGTCAAGATCGCCGCACGGCGATCTCGGTCGGCACGCATTTGCTTCTCCATTGAATCCTGAATCGAGACCGGAGGATCGATAGCCTTGAGCTCGACGCGTGAAACACGAATGCCCCACTTGCCGGTAGCCTCGTCCAATACTCCGCGAAGCTGACCGTTGATCTGGTCGCGACTGGTCAGAGCCTGTTCCAAGTTCAAACCACCGACGACGTTACGAAGCGTAGTGGTGGTCAGCTGCTCGACTGCCTGAATGTAGTTAGCGATTTCGTAGGTCGCTGCGCGTGCTTCGGTGATCTGGAAGTAAATCACGGTATCGATCGAAACCACGAGGTTATCTTCGGTAATCACCGGCTGTGGCGGGAAAGAAACAACCTGCTCACGAAGATCGAGAAGTGGCAAAAGTCGATCCACAAATGGGATGAGGATCGTAAGCCCTGGGTTTAGGGTCTTATTGTACTTGCCGAGGCGCTCCACAATGCCGGCTCGTGCTTGTGGCACGATTCGAACACTGCGCAACAGTACGACGATCACGAAGATCGCCAGGACGACAAGTACGATGGTCAGGCCAAAGCCGTTTTCCATGGTGTGTACTCTCTTTCCATGTGCGTAGTAATGAGGTAAAAAGTCTTTGAAACTACTTGGACTCTGTAGGCGGCGCTGGATTCAAATATGCGGTAGCCCCTTGAATGCGGCTAACCACCGCGTAGGAACCTGGCAACATCGTCGCAGCATTAGCTTCAGCACGGGCGGTCCAGATTTCACCGGCGATCTTGGCGGAACCAGACAGGCGTGAGGTGGGCTCCAGAATCAGCGCGTCTTGGCCGATAAGCCGTTCAATATTCGTCCTAAATCCTTCGGGCGATTTTTTTAGATGTTTAATGGCGATAGGCCGGACTAAGAAAATCATCAGAAGCGACAGCAGGCAAAAAATAACTACCTGTAGCCAAACGGGGCCGTCAAGTAATGCGACGGCGACTCCGCCTAGCGAACCAACACCGAGCATGATGAAGTACAGATCTAACGAAATCATCTCAATGATGGCCAACAGCAGAAATAGCGCGAGCCAAATGACCCACGCGTTGCTGACAATCCATTCTGCCGTTGTCATGGCATCCACCTCTGTTCAAATGAGCAAGGGCCAATTGCGAGTGGCCTTTTCTCTATTCTGCCGTAAGGCGTGAATAAAAGCGGTAGTCATTTTGGGGTATTTTCTAGCCCTTACGGACGAATGTATGTACGCCAAAGGATGCGTTGACACTTTGCGCCCCGAGGGATTCGGTTTTGGCGCGCAATGTTTCGGGGGAGAGGTGGTGCCCTGCCGGACCCATGAATACAAGATTGAACAAGTCGTTGGTGCTCAGTTCCATCGGGTACTTCAACTGACGGCTGTGCTGGTGCAGAAGGCTATGAGCCGCAAATTTTTCGATCAACGAGGATTCTTTGTTCTCCGCGATGCCGAGCATGTCCAGCGGTTCACGGACCTCTTGGAGATGATCGGCTGCCGCGGTAACAACTATGCAGACACCATTAGCCCGTAAGACGCGATGAAACTCCTCCGGGTTATGCGGTGCAAAGCAGTTGAGCACTACATCGCGGGAATTATTGGCCGACGGTAGCCGGCGCCAAACGTCCCATACCATTGCAAGCGTATGGGGAACCTTAGCGGCCCGTCGCATGGCGTAGCGTGAAATATCTAGGGCGAGTGCATCAACTTTGGATCCGGGCAGGGACTCGATGATCTTGTTCAGGTAGTAACCGGTGCCGGCTCCTGCGTCCAATAGGTCTAGTGAATCTTCTGGGTGATGCCCGCTGATAGATTCACTGAGCAATTCAGCCAGTGGTTCGTAATGCCCGGCGTTTTGGAATTCTTCGCGGGCGAGAACCATTGGTCCGGTATCTTCGAGGAAATTTGTTCCACGTCCGGTGAGGAAATTGAAATATCCCTGTTTAGCTGCGTCAAAGCGGTGTCCCTCAGGGCAACTCAGGCTACGCCGCGGCTGCGTGGTGAGGCCGAGGTTCTGTTCGCAGACAGGGCATTGAGCCGTAGTGCTAATGTCCATTAGAAGTTCAGCTCCTCTCGGGCTTGTGCAATCTCAAGACCCGGGTAGCGATATAACTCGTCCTGCCCAATCAGCGACCGAGTAATGGCTTTGTCGATATAGACGGTGCCAGCAAGATGGTCGGTTTCGTGTTGCACGATGCGAGCTTGCCAGCCAGAAAACTCTTGGCTGAGTTTGTTTCCCTCACGGTCTTCGAAGTCGGCGGCGATATCTGCCGGACGGATCACGACAGCTTGGAAGTTATCGAAGGACAAGCATCCTTCATAGAAAGTCGCCTGTCGATCGCTGACGGCACGATAGGTGGGATTGAAGATTTCTAGGTACTCTAACGGTGCTCGTTCGCGTAGCTGCGCAGTTTCTGGATCGGTGGGATACAGATCCTCCAAAACAGCGATCTTTAGCGGAATCCCAATCTGTGGTGCCGCAAGCCCGACACCAGGAGCCGCGTACATGGTGGCTCGCATGACATCCAACAGTTCTTCAAGTAGTTCTTTGGGTAGCTGATCTGTATAGCGTTGTGCTTGCTGTCGAAGCACTGGATGACCCAGCTGGACGATCGGCACAACCTGATCCTCGGCCTGGGACAGAATGGTCACTACTAGGTCGGTCAGATCCTCGGAGGTTAGCTGCTGAGGTGAATTCACTTCATAATCCGATCAGTTGTATTCAAGGTGTTTGCTAACTGCGCCAACCTAGATTTCAGCCGTGCGCGCTCTGTGTCATGTAATTGGTGCCCAAGAAATTCCAGCCGGTCTTGGGTGTATAAGTGAATTTCGATGTCCTTGTCATAGAAAACATCTATGAGGTTGGCGAATCGGCGTTCCTCGTCCATCGGCATGTGCTCGCTGGAGGGTACGGAAGTTATATGCCAGCAATTGAAACGAGACGCTAGCTCAAGGTAATCAGCGGTATTGCGTCGTGTACGGCAAAGCTGGCTAAATGATATTTCAATGCTCGTTCCGGTTAGCCGGACAGGGCCTATATGGTCATAGCCAACGGGGAGCTGCTCAGTGAAGTCAGTTTCATCAATGGGGGAGTATCCGGGGTTTAGCGTGCCCGAACGGTAGCCACTGAGTCGCATTTGTTCTGGCGTCTCCAGCATGCGGTAATCAACCGCAGCGTCGAGTTCAAATACTTCGAAGGACGATCGAATTTTCGCAATGGTTGGCTCGATCAGATGATGGAAATATTCGTCATCCAGTAATTTTTCTGGGGCATAATTTGACGTCGTGATGATGAAGATTCCAGCCTCTTCGCAGTAGTTCACCATCTTAGCCATAAACATTGCGTCCCCTGGTTCGACGCAGTGGAACTCATCAAAGAACAGAACCTTCAAACCCTGCAGTTCGCGCTGGAGGCCTTCGGTAAATACCGAACCCGAGCTTTGGTCACTCCTACGTTTGCTTGGATTATTGATCGTTTGAAAGAACTCATGAAAATGAAAACGTGCCGTCGACTTCTGATCTAAATCCGCGCAGATGGCATCTATAAGCATGGATTTTCCGCGGCCTGGCGGACCATAAATATACGTTCCACGCTGCTCTTGTTCACTGAGGTGTGCAAGATTTCGGGTCAGTAAGCCTATGAGGTCGTTCTGGCGATCATCGAGAATAAGCCCTTGTCCCTGAAGGTGGGAAACTACTCGGCGCCTACGCTTTGCGGCGCCACGGGCGCGCAACAGTCCAGAGGGCAATAGTGGTGAAGGCATATACAAATCTTCCCACTAGCCGGACTGACTGCCAATTTACTTGGCTGTACGCAGCGTAAATTGCTACATGATTTCGATGCCAACGGCCTGAGAAAGAATCGAAATCACGCTAACAACACACAGATAGACCAAGAATAATATAAGTTGAATTATCAAGCATTATAGGGGGAGTAGTGCTAATCTCACCAGCACATGCGCACTTGGTATTGGCAACTTCTGATCTTTACTATCGCTTTGGAGCTAAGCGTGTCCATAATGGTTGCACCGAGGGCTGTAAGTGCAGTGAGGCGTTGGGAGCACTAAGTCCGAATTATCGCTGAGCCAGAGGAGTCGAGGAAGATGACCAGTGAATATGCTGGATCGCCAACACGCGAAGAGATCATTTCCAATGATTTGCTGGACATGTCGATGACGATTTTGAAGACCCTGTCAGATCCTGCTCGGCTGCAAATGTTGTGGGCGCTAAGCAAAGCCGAGCATTCACTGTCTGAGCTTGCGCAATATGTTGGTGTCAGTCCAACCGTCGCTGGGCAGCTGCTCGCCAGGCTCAGGACGACCGGCGTTCTGCAAACACGCAAATCTGGTCGCCACGTAATTTACTCGATGCAAGACGAACGCCTCAAGCAGTTCATTGGCCAAGCGCTAGATTTTGCCGAGTATCGCCTTGCCGTCAGCAACCAGGATGAGTCCGTGAGCCAGGTTCGCAGCAGCTAGCTGAGCGTACGTGCAGTTCTGATTATTGGCTAACTTCTGCCACTTTCAGCCAGCTTGATATTGAGCCGATAATCTACATTATGTCAAGTAGTTGAAATCCAGTGACCCCCAACATGCCAGCTAATGGCCGGTCTTGCTTCCAGCCTCTGAGTCATACATTTGGACCTGAACGAATGTCTACCAGCTCACCTGCCCACGTTATTCTGGTGCTGGCTTCAAAGAAAAATCAGAGCTGCCGGGCTTAGCGTGGATTTCATGTGGGAAGCAATTGCAGGAATGCTTGCGGGGCTATTGGCTTTCTATCTCATACTTTTAATCGCCCTCTGGTTATATGCCAGACGCCATCCGGAAACAGTTAGCATACCTGAAGCGTTTCGTCTGCTGCCTGATCTCATCAGAGTCATTCGAAGGATGGCTGCGGATAAAACTGCGCCACGTTCGGTGAAGATCAAACTCGCCTTACTGCTGGTCTACTTGCTGTCCCCTGTTGATCTTGTCCCAGATTTCATTCCAATTATTGGACAAGCCGACGATGTCATAATTGTGGCCCTCGTCCTACGCTCAGTTATCCGTTCTGCGGGTGTCGACTTACTTCACCGGCATTGGCCGGGAAACGCCACAGGACTGTCGCTTATCGAGAAACTTGCGGGAATTGATGCTCGTGCAGCCCAGCGCAATGAACATCACTAGCTGACGACGTCCACTTCAACAGTGAGCTCGTATCCAGCACCTTCTGCTCCCCCGGTGCAAAAAGTAAGCAACTTTTATCAAGATTGACCAACGGTGAGCCTTCTTCCGTTAGCAACTTTGAACAGCGGCCTAAGAAAGCTGTTCAGTCTGATTGTGGTTGAACCGATAAGCTTGATCCAAGGATCCCTTTTGGGCGCACCTCTCCCCCACCACAGCAAGGACTGAAAACAGCTTATGTCGCCAAGCGTTTTGTATCGGACCGTAGCCCGGGCCGAAGCCGTCACCTGGACATTGCTCATCATTGCGATGATTCTAAAATACGGTGTGAAAGTTGGAGACTGGCCAGTGTCTGTCGCTGGATTTATTCACGGCTTTGTATTTTTGTCCTACGTAGTCATGTCGATACTTGTCGGAATGAATCAGCGTTGGAGTAAGCGATTGATTGTTGGCGCCGCAGCTACCTCGGTCATTCCGTACCTGACCATCCCGTTCGACAAGTGGTTGGAAAAGAACGGAAAACTTGTCGGCGACTGGCGTACTGCAGCTTCTGATCACCCTGGTGATAGAAAATGGACTGATGCAACAATGCGTTGGCTTGTTGCCCGGCCGGTATTAACTGCTGCCCTGTTGTTCGTAGCAATTGTCGCTGTGTTCTCCACCATGCTATTCCTAGGCCCTCCCGGTGGTCGTAGCTAGGAACTGAAGAGGATTGAACTCGCTCCGCAAAATTGGCCTGAGGGCGGAGTCAAGTCCTTCGTTGATGCTGAGTACCTATCAAATCAAACCTTTGTGATCATTTATGCCGCTTTTAGCGGTGACGAATCTGGGGACTAGCTGGATCAAGACCAGCATGCCAACTAACTCAACTAAGGTTTGTGATACCACTACCGCGGAAGCCAGTGAAAGCTCTGGTGGCAGCGCCAGCGCAAGTGGCAGGACAACCAAGGAATTTCTGGTCACCCCGCTAAAAGTCACCGCACGCAGCGGGGCGGTTTCCAAATGAAACAGTTTTCCAACCGCGGTTGATATTGCTGCCATAACGGCCACAAATACGACGAAGAGCGCGATGGCCGTAGCCAGGTTTTGAAACTGGCTTGCTACGGCATTGATCTGGGAACCAACCACGCTAAGTAACGTACCCATCATCAAAGGCACCATCAGATAATCAGCCCACGAGCCGATTCTGACGGCGAATGCAAACCTCTTCATTAACAGCTGCGTTAAGAATGCGGCGATAAACGGGACCACAATCAGCCCGAGTAGAGCGCGCAAAAAGGGTTTCGGGTCAATCAATGCCAGGGTATCGGAACCCGCTATAAGGAACATGTAGGCAGGGACTAGAAGAACCTGTAATAACAAGAGAAGCGGTGTAGCCGCCAATAACCTTGTACTATCTCCCCCAGCAATTCCTGCAAACACAATCACGTAATCGATGCACGGCGCTAGCAATACTAAGAGCACACCGTAGAGCAAGGCCTGATCATCGGCGATGAACCTTGTCAATATAAAAACGATGGCGGGTACCAGGACAAAATTGACCAAACCCAGGACCGCCATAAATCTCAGATCGCGGAACGATACGAGTAGTTTTGTCAGCGGCAAACTTAAGAACGTTGCGTAAAGCAGGAGGCCAAGAAACGGATTGATTGAGGCTTCGAGCGATGGCCGAACACTGGAGACCTGGAGCCCAAGAACTGCGCCGAACACGATGGCGATCAGGTACAGAACAATCTGATGTCGTTGCATCCAGGACGCCCCTGGCCAAATTCTCATGTAGCTAATGCTAATGGAGGCCAGTTCGATACGAGCGGTCTCGAACCTTGGCACGTCAACTCAGTAAGTGATTCAACATACACTTGCCGGCTGAATAGGATCGCAGAGGATCGTGGTACATATGATGGAGACATGAAAGAACGTATTCGCAATTGGCCGCTCTGGACCGTTATTGACCTCGCACTGATCATTCTCTTTGCCATCTTAGGCCGGCGTGAACACGAACATGCATTAGATATCGGCGGCATTTTCGAAACGGCTGTTCCGTTCTTGGCCGCCTACATAGTGATGACTTTGATATCTCGACCATGGCTGACGATCAACCGGGTCTGGCCTACAGGTTTACTCGTTTGGCTCGGAACCGTAGCCGTGGGAATGGCGCTAAGAATTGCGATGGGTTCAACTGCAGCCATTGCATTTGTCATCGTCACGATCCTCGTCCTAGGCGTGTTCCTTTTAGGTCGCAGATTGATCGGCTCGTTGCTTTCCAAACGATCAGCGAAGCAACAAAACGCCTAGTCCGTATCCGCCGGCAGCAATAAGGCAACTAGCGAAGGTGCCGAGGATAAACTGCTCGGCTGCCTGATGGTTTTTCAGTTCCGAAAAACGACCTAGCCCCTTCACCGCGAGCACTACTGCGATACCCTCGGGCCAATCAGCCCAAAGTGTCGCAACGATAGCCGTTCGCTCTAGCAGACCGATCCATAAGCCACCACGGAGTGGTGATGGGTCGGTCTTTTGTCGATCCTGCCTTTGATCATGGCGCCATGCCAGGTGGAAGATCAATTCGGTCAGTGGACCACCGAAACTCACCGCAAAGAGTACGCTCACAGCGATGATCAATACGTCGGGAACTGCAGGCGGTAGGTCTGAGGACTTGGCTAGTAGGCCAAGGATCAACGCCCCCAAGGAAACTAAACCGGCACCAATGGTGAGAAGATTACGAACTTTCGCCCTACTACCGTTCGATCCAGCGAGGAAAATTGCGGAGCCAGAAATAAGCACCGCGAATACTAGTAGCGACCACGCCGTCCAAACCAAGTTCACTCCCCCAATTTACGTAATTGCTTGGAAAGAGACTTAGTGGCCTCTTCCATCATCCGATTAGCTTCAAACCAGAGGGCTGCTGAGAGCCTAGATGACACCGCTTGTTGCGTGATACCAAGACGCGTGGCAATTTGCTGCTGAGTAAGCCCTTGGTCAGCGAGCGTTCCGGCCTCCCAAGCCGTGGCACGGCGCTTGGAAACGATGCAAGCGGTGAGCTGTAGCTCTGCTTCTAAACGACTGGCTTCTTCGGTGGGTCCTGCTACCGACAGATGAGCGTTAGTGTTTTTTGCCCGTTCTACCGCTTCGCGTGCAAAAACGAACGCGGGCCCACGACCGGCACGGGTTTCCTTCGGCAGGGGAAGCTCCACTTCCCCGTATCCGAGACCTACACTCCAGTCTCCCGAGGCGGCCATCATGACAGCAAGATGGATGGCCTCCATGGCGTCGTCAAATACTGCCTGCACTTCGTCGCCAGCTGTACGCTGAAATGGGCGCACGTGCGTCACTGTATTATTGGCCTGATTAATCAGCGCCTCGACTTTGTCTTCTCCCTGACGAGAGCGTCGTTGGTCGATTGTCAAAACGATCATGATACAACCCTAAAGCATTGTACTGAGTTAAACAAACTTTAAGTTCTGTTTAAAGCACTGACGATCTTCGTCTTACGCGTGGGAGTCAGACTCCGGGTGCACTACAGTTATTTAGTGAAGCAATCCCTGTACATGGGGGAACTATTCAACGTTGAGAGGCTTTCATGGTCACCGCATTCGTCATGATTCAGACGGCAACCGACAGTATTCCTGAGTCGGCGCAGCAGATTTCAGAAATCGAAGGAATCAGCGAGGTTTACTCTGTTGCCGGAGACTGGGATTTGATCGCTGTGGCTCGGGTCCACAAGCACGAAGACCTGGCCGAAGTTATCGCCAATCGTCTATCGAAAATTCCTGGTATTCGCCAGACTCAGACTCACATTGCATTTCGCGCCTATTCGGCTCACGACTTAGAAGCTGCCTTTTCGCTGGGCTTGGACGACTAGCGCTCAGAGTACAACTAAGGGAGCTTGTCTAGGTGATTATTCACCTTAGACAAGCTCCCTTAGTTGTATAACGAGGCTACTTTCCTGCAATCGATGAGGTCGTCGAAGACCATGCATCTAAAACCTTGGCTGCGGCGCCGGAATCCAAGGATTCTTCGGCGCGACGCATTGCTGCTCGCATCCTTTCGACAAAGCCGCCCCGGGCATCTTGATCAAATGCGACCATTCCAGCCGCCGAATTGAGCACCACCGCGTCACGCACCGGACCTTTGGCTCCGGAGACGATGTCTCGGACGACGCTGGCGTTGTAGGCAGCATCGGCCCCACGCAAATCATCTAGCGTAGCTCGGGTAATGCCTACTTCCTGAGCGTCAAAAGTAAATTCCTCAACTTTTCCGTCTCGCACCTCCCAGACCATATTCGGTGCGGTGGTGGTCATTTCATCAAGTCCGTCATTTCCTCGGAATACCAGGCCACGCACGCCTCGGCTGGCTAGCACGCCGGCCATAATCGGTGCCATCCGCAGATCCGAGCAACCAATTGCCGACGCGCTAGGAAGTGCCGGATTGGTCAGCGGGCCCATGAAGTTAAAGGCCGTTGGAACGCGCAGTCCTCGACGGGCTCCGGCCACATGGCGCATAGAGGGGTGGAAGATATTGGCAAAGCAAAAGGCAATGCCGACCTTTTCGTAGACCTCTACAAGGCGCTCGATTGGTACGTCCAGATGAACCCCTAAGGCTTCCAGGACATCTGCAGAACCGGAAGACGAGGATGAGGCCCGATTTCCATGTTTCACGATCTTAACGCCGGCGCCGGCACATACCAAGGTAGACATGGTGGAGATGTTTACGGTGTTCTGTCGATCGCCACCAGTTCCCACAATGTCTAACGTTTGTGCGTCGATGATAAGTTCGCGCGCATTGCCCACCATGGAGTCAACAAGGCCGGTAAGCTCTGCCACCGTCTCCCCCTTGGCGCGCAGCGCTACAAGGAAGCCGGCGATCTGCACATCGCTGGCTTCACCGGTCATGATCTGATTCATGGCCCAGGCGGCATCTTCACGGCTCAGATTCTGGCCGCTAATTAGGGAGGCCAAAAGATCTGGCCACGTTGGGAACTTTTCATTTGCAAGGCTCGTTGACACGTATATAAGCCTATCCACGGCTCCCCCTCACTGCTAGTTCATGTCGTCACGTGATGCGCGGTCAAAAGACTATTTTTGGGTCAAAAAAGACCTCAATTAGGCAACATTTGTGTTGCTTAAGCGATTGTTTCGTGCGGCGCGCCGACTCAACCTCTACAAATTGTAGAAAGAGTTTCTCGGCTACTTCCGCATGTTTCCGCGGTTGTTCTCATAATGTGGCGTACCAAACCCTAAAGAACCATGGTTTGCATTGGTATCTGAGGCCTATTTAGAGACATAATGACAGTGTGACAACTGCGACTCATGCCCCAAATACGACGGCGCCACATGCGCCGAACCGCCCAAACATGGTGTCGGTGGGAACGATGGTGTGGCTCTCCAGCGAGCTCATGTTCTTCGCCGCCCTCTTCGCCATGTATTTCAGCCTCCGGGCTGCCGCGCCCGAGCTTTGGGCGACCGAAACTTCAAAGCTGAACGTACCGTTCGCGCTGGTTAACACCTTGATTCTGGTGTCCAGCTCGTTCTCCTGCCAGATTGGCGTGTTCAAAGCCGAAGAGTTCAAGCCTCGCCGTTCCGGCGGACTTTTTAAGTTCAAGGAATGGGGAATGATCGAATGGTTCATCGTTACCTTCATTCTTGGCTCGATCTTCGTCTCTGTTCAGGCCTATGAATACGCCGTGCTCGTGAGCGAAGGCGTTGCAATGAACTCGAACTCGTACGCTTCATCGTTCTACATCACTACTGGCTTCCACGGCATTCACGTGCTCGGTGGCCTGATCGCATTCTTGCTGATCATAGGTAGAGCAATGTTGGCTAAGAAGTTTGGTCACTTTGAAGCGACCGGCGCCATCGTTGTGTCTTATTACTGGCACTTCGTTGACGTAGTGTGGATCGCGCTGTTTGCGATCATCTACTTCCTAAAATAGGTAACTAATATCCATCAGTTGCCTCCACGGAAGTATGGCAACACCACACCAAGAAACTAAGTGAGGAACCAGCAAGTGAAGGCTCTTTCGAAAAAGCGCCGCCACCCGCTCGCCGCTGTGGCCCTGCTGTTGTTCGGATTGCTGGTCACCGGCAGTCTCTACACTGCAGCAGGCAGCGTAAGCGAAGCGAAGGCAGCGGATACCACTTCTGCATCGGTTTCCGATGTAGAGGAAGGCCAGAAGCTTTTCGTAGCCAACTGTGCGACCTGCCACGGCATGAGCGCCGAAGGCTCCGCAGACGGCCCATCGTTGATCGGCGTCGGCGCAGCATCAGTTGACTTCCAGGTAGGCACCGGCCGTATGCCGATGCAGATGCAGGGGCCACAGGCTCAGGCTAAGCCAGTACAGTTTGACGATGAGCAGATCTCCCAGCTGTCGGCCTACGTTGCGAGCCTCGGTGCAGGTCCAGCAATTCCAGACGAAGATGCGCTGGATACCACTAAGGGCGACGCCGCCCACGGTGGCACCGTATTCCGAGTGAACTGCGCAATGTGCCACAACGCCGCTGCCGGTGGTGGCGCGTTGACCCGCGGTAAGTTTGCTCCGACGCTAGCAGGCGTCTCAGAGAAGCACATTTACGAAGCGATGGCTACCGGTCCGCAGAACATGCCAGTGTTCAACGACTCGAACATCACCCCCGATGAGAAGCGTGATGTGATCACCTTCTTGAAGACCATTGAAGCTAATGGTTCTGCCGGTGGCGCTGCTCTTGGAAACCTTGGCCCAGTGGCTGAAGGTCTCTTCGTTTGGACCGCCGGTTTGGGCATCATTATCGCCTTCACCATTTGGTTGACCTCGCGTCCTTCCTAAGGCTTTCGCGGTGAAAACCGCAAACATCACTACGTACATAAATTCCTAACAGAAGGATGAGAGAGAAACATGGGCGACCATAGTCACGGCAGTCCCGAAGAATCGGGCACCGTTGCTAAGGCTGACGATGTAGCTCAGGACCGGTTCCCGGATCCAGGACTCCCCCCACATCGTCCGCGTCTCGCAGATCGCGATCCGCGCGCAGCCAAGCGACACGAGCGCCAAGTTGCGCTGCTATTTACCATCTCCATCATTGGCACGCTGTTCTTCTTCGTGGCTTACTTCGTCCTGGGTCACCTGGGCGAAATGACCTTCGCAGAACTGCGTGTGCAGAACGCTGCACTGGGCTTAGGCACCGCATTCGCGATGCTCGGCATTGGTGTGGGTATCGTTCACTGGGCTAAGACTCTGATGCCGGACCATGAACTCGTTGAACAACGTCACGAAATCAGCTCCGAAAAAGATCGCCAGGATGCAGTCGATATCATCGACACCGTGATCGAAGAAACCGGTATCAAGCGCCGTCCGCTGATCCGCAACACTTTGATTGGTGCCATCGCTTTGGCACCGATCCCAGCAATCTTCATGTTCCGCGACCTTGACCGCACCGGTAAGACCGCACATCAGATGATCGAGCAGATGCGTCACACTTTGTGGGACACCGGCGTTCGTCTGACTCGTGACCCATCGGGTACCCCGATCAAGGCCTCGGACGTCCAGCTTGGCTCCGCTTTCCACGTGATCCCTGAGGGTCTGGAAAATGCAGAGAACATGCTGAACGAAAAGGCTAAGGCAGTTGTACTGCTCATGCGCATGGACCCACGGGAAATGAACATTTCCGAGGGCCGCGAAGACTGGCACGTAGATGGCATTGTTGCTTACTCGAAGATCTGCACCCACGTGGGTTGCCCGATCGCCTTGTACGAGCAGCACACCCACCACCTGCTGTGCCCATGCCACCAGTCGACCTTCGACCTCGCCAATGAGTGCAAGGTTATCTTCGGCCCGGCAGGTCACGCACTTCCACAGTTGCCTATTACCGTGGACGCTGACGGCTACCTCGTAGCACAGAGCGACTTCCACGAACCTGTAGGCCCAAGCTACTGGGAGCGTGGATAATCATGGCAACAACGAATGAATACACCCCGTCAACCACTACCGGTCGTCTTGCGAACTTCGTAGACTCCCGCGTCGGTGCCTCGGGCATGGTCAAGGAATTTGGTCGTAAGATCTTCCCTGACCACTGGTCATTCATGTTCGGTGAAGTAGCGCTGTACACCTTCGTACTGCTGCTGCTCTCCGGTACTTTCTTGACTTTCTTCTTCGATCCTTCGATGACCCACATCACCTACAACGGTTCTTACGTCCCGTTGAAGGGCATCGGCATGTCAGCGGCTATGGCTTCGACCATGGACATCTCCTTTGATGTCCGTGGCGGTTTGTTCATGCGCCAGGTGCACCACTGGTCGGCACTGCTCTTCGTAGCATCGCTGTCCGTGCACATGCTGCGCGTGTTCTTCACCGGCGCTTTCCGCCGCCCACGTGAACTGAACTGGGTTGTCGGCGGCGTGCTGCTGATCATGGGTCTGGCTGCTGGTTTCACCGGCTACTCACTGCCCGATGATCTGCTTTCCGGTAACGGTCTGCGCATTATCGACGGCGTGATGAAGGCTCTGCCGATCGTTGGCACTTACCTGTCGATGTTCTTCTTCGGTGGCGAGTTCCCTGGCGTTCACGTCATTCCTCGCCTGTACTCGTTGCACATCATGATCGTTCCGGCGGTCATCATCTTGCTGCTGGTCATCCACTTGTTCATGGTTGTGACTCATAAGCACACCCAGTACCCTGGCCCAGGCCGCACCAACGACAACGTTGTTGGCTTCCCTGTTGGTCCGGTGTACGCAGCGAAGGCCGGTGGATTCTTCTTCATCGTCTTCGGTATCGTGGCGTTCATTTCGGGTCTCTTCCAGATCAACCCGATCTGGAACTACGGTCCATACGATCCATCACCTGTTTCTGCTGGTACCCAGCCGGACTGGTACATCGGATTCGTTGATGGCGCGTTGCGTTTGATGCCTGGTTACCTTGGTAACTTCAGCTTCGAATGGATCATCCCGTTCCCATGGGGCGATAACACCTTGGTGTTGAGCGTTCTGCTTCCTGCCTTGGTTCCTGCCGGCGTGCTGTTCATGGTGATGTTCGCATGGCCATGGATCGAGCGTTGGGTAACCAAGGATAACCGCGAGCACCACTTGCTGGACCGCCCGCGTAACGCTCCATTCCGTACCGCAATGGGTGCTGCTGGTGTCGTCTTCTACTGCGTCATGTGGGCAGCTGCCTCCTCGGACTTGATGGCGACCCACTTCCATGTGTCATTGAATGACGTAACCTACTGGCTGCGCACACTCTTCTTCCTGGGCCCGATCTTCGCTTTCTGGATTACCCGCCGTATTTGCTTGTCGTTGCAGCGTAAGGATCGCGAGATCGTGCTGCACGGCCGTGAAGCTGGCATTATCCAGATGTCGCCTGAAGGTGGCTTCTCGGAGAAGCACGAGGAAGTTGACGTGTACAAGCGCTTCTTGCTCACCAGCTACAACGACAACAAGTACATCCCGGCTCAGCCGGATGCTGCAGGACACGTCTCCGGTTCGGAGAAGCGTCGCGCAGCATTGTCGAAGTTCTTCTTCGAGGATCGCGTTGCCCCAGTGACCCCATCGGAGCTCGAAGCTGCACACGCAGCCCACGGCCACCATGAGGTCGAAGGTGAAAAGCAAGACTCGATCGAGAAGTAACCTCGACTCGCATTAGTCACAGAAAGAGGGACACACCTACTGGTGTGTCCCTCTTCTGGGTTAAGCAGGCTTCATGCCAGCTGCTCCCCCTCGGTTCTATAGCGTTGCCAAGAAAGTTAGCACCTGCAGTGAGCAAGACTCCACCACGCTCACATCCCGCTCTGTGCCAGCCCGTGCGGCACCGCGTCCAGGCGTTCTTCAAGATGACCGCAGAGACAATCGCAAGCGTTGACGGAAAATCAACGGTGTATCGGTGCGGAATTTGCTGAGACTGCATGTTCCAGGAGAAACCCGCGGTGGCCTGGACAGGAACCTGGACGGATTCAGTTCCGTGCGATTGTTCATCCGCCCTGGGCGGACGCCACTGAGCACGGTCTTTACGCTTCAGCAAGACGCCAGCAACTGGGCGGCAAACTCAGAAGCCGGTCCCACTTGGGATTAGGTCGCTGGTCTCGGTTTGCCCAGCAGTATCCGCTTCGCAGCTGGCTTCCCGTGCCAATCACATAGCCTTCTGTGTCATGTTGGGCCTGAGCACGGGCCGGGCTACAGGCGGAGCACCCGATGGCACGGTGTAAACGGTCAGGAACCAATCTCCATTACTGCTGTCCCCTGATCGCGGGCGCTGGCATCACTGGCACACGACAGGATCGCTTCTAAGGCTAGAAATTGTCTGTATAGCGTGGAGTGCGTGTTCCGAGCCGTTGAAGCGGTACAAAGAGCTTGTAGCGATCCGAGCGGTACAGCGAGACCGAGTAGTCGGCCAGGCGTTCGCCGATGTACGCATAGCGAGTGATCTGCAGGAGCGGAAACCCCTGCTCAACACCCAGCAGTAGAGCTTGTGCACTGCTGGCGGCTGTACTTTCAACCTGGTCTTCACCCCATTCAAGCAGGATGCTGTAACGCTCGTGGAGCGCCTGGTAAAGCTTGGACGGTGGCGGTCCGTCAACGAAGCCGGGTACCAGGTCCGCAGGCATGTAGTTTTCATCCAGGCTCATAGGTGTGCCGTCGGCCAGTAGCAAGCGCTTGAAGCGGACTACTCCAGCTCCCTCTTCGACCATGAGTTGGGCGCTGAGGTAGGGCGAAGCTTTGACCTCGTCGAATTCGAGGACTCGAGCGTCCGGAACCATGCCGCGGCGCATCATGTCTTCGGAATAGGAGTGCAGACGAACACGCAGGTCCATTTTTTCTGGAACGACGAACGTGCCAATGCCCACCACGCGCTTCAGTACCTGCTCGTCTACCAAGGCGTCAATGGCCTGCCGGATAGTTTTCCGAGCCACTCCGAAGTGCGTGGCTAGTTCGCGTTCTGGCGGGAGTTTGTATCCAGGCTTGCAAGCTTCACGGGCGTGCGTTTTGAGGATGTGACGGATCTGCCGGTACTTGCTGGTCTTGCTTTGGGCATCGATCGTGCCGGTGACCGGTGGTGTCGGTGAGTAGCGCATGTTGGTCTCCTTGAACACGGAAGTGCTAGTTAAAATGCTAGCGGGGTGACAAGTGAAAACTTGTCACCCCGCTAGGAGAACTACTTAGTGAGCGTGATCGCCGCGGCTGTATTCGTAAACCCAGCCAACAAGACCGATTACGCACAGTCCCACACCGATGAACATAACCCACCATCCAAGGGCTAAGCCAAGGAAGCCGATTGCTGCGGCACTGGCAAGAACCAGTGGCCACCAGCTCCACGGTGCGAACAGTCCGACATCGCCGGCACTCTCGTGGATTTCACCGTCAATGCGATCCTCTGGACGAGGGCCAACACGTTTTGCGGTGAAGTACAGGTAGCCGCCAACCATGGCGGACAAGCCAACCAGCATGAGCAGTGCTAGCAGGCCAACCCATTCATCCCAGTTAGTCATGTAACCGTAGACGACCGCGATAGGGGTGAAGAAGAAGATTCCACCCAGGAAGATCCAGGATTCAACTTTCATCTTTACAGGTCCTTCTGGTCAGCCGGTCCGAAGATCTTTGCGGCACCAGCAGTAGGAGTAGCACGGCCACTCAGTTCTGGGTGGTGCAGATCAAGCGCTGGGCGCTCGGAACGGATACGTGGAATCGAGTGGAAGTTGTGACGTGGTGGTGGGCAAGAAGTTGCCCACTCCAGCGATGCACCGAAGCCCCATGGATCATCAACTTCAACCATCTTGCCATTGCGGTGAGTAACCCAAACGTTCCAGAAGAACGGAATCATCGACATACCCAAGATGAAGGCGAACACGGTGGAAACCTGGTTCATCTCGGTGAAGCCATCTTCAGGCATGTAGTCAGCGTAACGACGTGGCATACCCATAACGCCCAACCAGTGCTGGATGAGGAAGGTTCCGTGGAAGCCGATGAACAGCAGCCAGAAGTGGATCTTGCCCAAACGCTCGTTGAGCATCTTGCCGGTCCACTTTGGCCACCAGAAGTAGAATCCGGCGAACATGGCGAACACCACGGTACCGAAGACCACGTAGTGGAAGTGAGCAACCACGAAGTAGGTATCCGAAACGTGGAAGTCAAGCGACGGAGCCGACAGGATAATACCGGTCAGGCCACCGAACAGGAAGGTGATCATGAAGCCGATGCTCCACAGCATTGGGGTTTCGAAAGTAATCGAACCTCGCCACAGAGTACCGATCCAGTTGAAGAACTTCACACCTGTTGGCACCGCGATCAGCATCGTCATGAAGCCGAAGAATGGCAGCATTACCGAGCCGGTCACGTACATGTGGTGAGCCCAAACGGAAACCGAAAGCGCAGCAATGGAGATGGTCGCGAAGACCAGACCCTTGTAGCCGAAGATTGGCTTGCGGCTGAAGACCGGGAAGATCTCAGAGACAATACCGAAGAACGGTAGCGCAATGATGTAGACCTCAGGGTGACCGAAGAACCAGAACAGGTGCTGCCACAGGACCGCACCGCCATTGTCCGGGTCGAATATGTGCGCCCCGAAGCGTCGGTCGGCACCCAGTGCGAACAGCGCAGCTGCTAGCGGTGGGAAAGCCATGAGAACCAAGATCGAGGTGATCAAGATGTTCCAGGTGAAGATCGGCATACGCCACATGGTCATGCCAGGTGCGCGCAAGCAGATGATCGTGGTGATGAAGTTGACGGCGCCAAGAATGGTACCGAAGCCCGACAGAGCAAGACCGAAGACCCAGAGGTCTCCGCCGACGCCCGGCGAGAAGGTGGTGTTCGACAGTGGCGCGTAAGCGAACCAACCGAAGCTAGCAGCACCCTGAGGGGTGAGGTAGCCAGCGAGTGCAATGGTCGAACCCAGGGAGAAGAACCAGAAGGCCAACGCGTTTAGACGTGGGAAGGACACATCTGGGGAACCGATTTGCAGAGGCATCATGACGTTGGCGAAACCCGCGAAGAGCGGAGTTGCGAACATCAGAAGCATGACGGTGCCGTGCATCGTGAATAGCTGGTTGTACTGTTCCTTGGTCTGCAGGATCTGCATGCCAGGTTCGAACAGCTCAGCACGGATCAGCAACGCCATGACGCCACCGATGCAGAACATGATGAACGAGGTGATCAGGTACATGTACCCGATCTTCTTGTGGTCAGTCGTCGTGATGTAGTCGACGAAGATACGACCCTTTGACCTCGGCACGACAGATGGGGCAATCGACTTGACGTCGTCGGTAGCGTATTCAAACGTTGTCATAGTGACTACTTTCCTCCCTCTTCATGGCCGTGCTCCACAACAACGGAGTTAACCTTGTTGGGCTGGCGGTCGTATTCTTCGCCAATGTGGCCATCTTCCATCTTGGCAAGTTGGGCCTTGAACTCGGCGTCGTTGACGACCTTGACGTTGAAGAGCATTTCCGAGTGGTACTCGCCGCAAAGCTCGGCGCACTTACCAGCGTAGGTACCTTCAACCTGTGGAGTCAGGTAAATGTAGTTGGTCTTTCCCGGGATCATATCCAGCTTCTGAAGGAATGCTGGAACCCAGAACGAGTGGATAACGTCGCGGCTGTTGAGCTCGAGAGTTACCGACTTACCTGCAGGTAGGTACAGGGTAGGCAAGGTTTCTTCAACGCCTGCCGAGCCATCCGTGTTCAGGTGAGCCTGTTCGCCAGCGAAGTACTTCTTCTGGCCCTCGTAGTTGTAGTTGAAGTCCCACGACCACTGCTTCGCGCGGACGTCAACGACGACCTCGGAATCTACAGGTGCGTTGATTGACTTCTCAACGGTGTTATTGAAGCTAAAGAAGACCAAAACAAGGACCAAAGGAATGGCCGTGTAGAAGATCTCCAATGGCAGGTTGTAGCTGAGCTGACGCGGGTAGCCGGTATCGGTCTTGCGACGACGGTAAGCCACGACGCACCAAAGCATCAGGCCCCAAGTCATCACACCGATAATGATCACGGCGATCCAGGAGTGAACCCATAGATCCTGGATTGCTCCAGTGTGGTTCGTGGTGTCGCGCTCCACGTTAGGGAGCCACCCGCGTTTAGCCTCCGCTGTACATCCCGTCAGCAGCAATGCGCCGGCGCCGACCAAAGCAATAACTTTAGCTTTGGCAGATCCGCGACTGCCGGTTCGGTATTGCGAACTCACAGACGGCCCTTCCTCTTTGTTGGTGCAGAATGTGGTCTTCATAAGTCACCTCGCGGTTAAACGAGTTGCACGGTGAGGTGGCTCACGAAGGGAAACATAGTTTTACTACTCTCTGTAGAGCTTACCCTCTTAGACCCCGGAATACCGAAAAACGCCGCTGTTTGAACGAGAAATTTCTTCAACGTTTAAACAGCGGCGTTAGTTCCTTGTGGCCTAGTGGAAGGAATCTCCACAGGCACAAGATCCGGATGCGGCAGGGTTGTCAATGGTGAACCCCTGCTTGGAAATCGTGTCTTCGAAATCGATCGAAGCGCCAGACAGGTACGGCACGCTCATCTTGTCGACAACCACTTCTACGCCATCAAAATCGCGTACGTGATCGCCTTCAAGCATGCGCTCATCGAAGTAGAGCTGGTAAATCAGGCCAGAGCAGCCACCGGGCTGAACGGCGATACGCAAACGAAGGTCATCGCGGCCTTCCTGCTCAAGAAGTGAACGTACCTTCTGCGCAGCTACGTCGGAAATTGCCACCTCGTGGGTTGGCACCTCGGTAGAGTCACCCGCGGTCTGGTCAACGGCTACAGTCATGATTTTCCTCCCATACTGTTTGATGTGACGCCCTCATCCCGAAGTGCATCGGGCTAAACGGCATCTTTTCTTGATTCAATACTACGTCGCGAGGATCAAAAATGCTCTTTGATCTTCTCGTCATATGACGCGGTTCATAGTCCCGTCGAGTTAATCCGTGCCAAAAGCAATGCTTCGGCAACAATTGCTTTCTGGAAGTCCCCAATATGAAGCGACTCGTTAGCCGAGTGCGCTCTCGAATCAGGATCTTCCACGCCGGTGACCAATATTTGCGCCTGTGGAAATACGTCGAGTAGGTCGGCGATAAAAGGAATGGATCCTCCCAGCCCCATGCTGACCGGCTCTACTCCCCACGACTGCTCGAGTGCCCAGCGTGCAGTGTCGTTCGCCGAAGCTTCAAGATCTGCTTGGTAGGCGTTTCCGCCTTCGGTGGCGACAAACTGGACCTCGGCACCGCGCAGATCCACCGACTTCACGTGTGCTTCCAACGCAGCCAGTGCCTGTTGCGGCTCTTGTCCTGGCGCCAATCGCATTGACACCTTAAAGCGCATCTGCGGAATTAAGGTATTTGACGAGCGATCAACACTAGGCATATCCATTCCAATGACGCTCAGCGCTGGTTTATTCCATAAACGGTCGGTGATCTTTCCGGTGCCTGCCAGTTGCACCGAGTCAAGCACGGAACTATCGCGGCGGAATTCGGCCTCATCGAAGTCGACTTCGGCGCTGTCGTTGGCCACGAGACCTGATACAGCGACGGAACCGTTTTCGTCATGGAAGGAAGCGATGAGTTTTGCCGCAAGGATCGGAGCGTCGAGCACCGGGCCACCAAACATGCCCGAGTGCACTGCGTGCCCCAGGGAGCGGACGGTGATTTCTGCGGCAGCCATGCCGCGAAGCGAACTTGTCAGCGCGGGGGTCCCCACCGCCCAGTTCGATGAATCGGCCACGATGATCACGTCGGCTGCGAGCTTTTCCTGATGCGCCTCGAGGAAGTTCCGGAAGGATGGTGAGCCAGCTTCCTCCTCGCCTTCGAAGAAGTAGCTGACGCCCACGCCGAAGTCCGCCACGGACTCCAGCACCGCGCGCAACGACGCAATATGAACCATGATGCCGGCCTTGTCATCTGCGGCGCCACGACCATAGAGCCGCTCCCCTACGCGGGTTGCTTCAAATGCTGGAGTGTTCCAGTCTTCGTCATTTCCCGGAGGCTGCACGTCGTGATGTGCATAGAGCAGAATCGTTGGCTTGCCGGGGGCGGCCTTGCGGCGGGCAACTACCGCGGGGGCTCCCATGATGCCGTTATCGTCTGCTTCACGCAGAATTTCGACGGTGTCCATGCCAGCATCGCGGGCGAGAGCGGCTACGGCTTCGGCGCTCCGTTCAAGGTTCGCTGGATCAAATGATTCCCAAGCAACGCCGGGAATGGCGACCAGTGAGCTGAGCTCTTCGAGGATCTTCTCAAAGTTCTTCTCGACATGACTTTTTAGGGCAGTAACATCGACGCCATGGTTTGAGCTGTCGACTGGAGAATTGATTGTCATGCATTCAGCCTAGCAATGACCGCGGTTGCCAATGTCACTAGGTAGCCAACAACCCGGTAGGATAGGGGCGTGTTTGGACGTAAAAAAGATGACTCTCAATCCCCCGCAAATGTAGAGCCGGCAGACTCGGCTCCTGAAACAACGGACGGCCGCAAGACCGGACCGACCCCGAAGCGCAGCGCACAGCAGGCTAGCCGCCAGCGTCCGCTGGTGCCCACCGATCGCAAGGCCGCGAAAGAAGCCGATCGCCAGCGTCGTATCGAAGCGCAGAATCGTTTGCGTATCGCTAACGAAACTGGCGACGAGCGCTACCTCATGCCACGTGATCAGGGCGCGCAGAAGCGTTATGCCCGCAACTTCATCGATTCCCGCTGGATGTTCAGTGAATTCATGATGTTCGTGATCTTCGCTTTCTTGATCTTGTCACTGACTTTCAACCAGAATCTCAGCGTGCAAATGTACGTCCAGGGTGCACTCTGGGTCGTTATCGCTCTGGTGATCATCGAACTGATTGTGACCACGATACTGCTCAAGCGTCGATTGGTCGCCAAGTTCGGGTCGATGGACCGAGGACTACGCATGTATGCAGCAATGCGCGGAATGCAGTTCCGCAAGCTACGTCTTCCTAAGCCGCAGGTTAAGCGCGGCGCAAATATCGACTAGTCTCGCAGTCCAAATCTTCTAGGGCGGACCCCAGCGGGTCCGCCCTTCTTAATGCTCGAAAACGCAGTGGGCATTAACCAGTAGTCTTCTACACAATGTTATAGATTTGTATTTGTCTTCACAAGGTTTAAAATATTTATGTTTTGATGCCTTCCCTGTACGTACGGACTTCCTTTGTAATGCGAGATACAAGGTCCAATGCAGCGCCTACAAGGATTTAATCTGGTGCCACGATCGTCCCACCACATCGGCTCACCGCGTCCATTAGGCGTTTTGTTTCTCCCCCGGCAACGATTAGCCGGTTAAACGACTGATCCCCTGAAACCAAGTTTCAGGGGATCGTTTATTTCCACGGTGCTGCCCTACAGGCTGCGGGCAAGTTCCTTATTAATCGCACGAGCCCAAAAAGGACCTTCATAGAGGAAGGCGGTGTAACCCTGAACCAAGTCTGCGCCCGCCTCCAGGCGCGCCTTTACGTCGGCAGCATTTTCCACGCCACCAACGGCAATCAACGTCATCTGGGCAGGAACCAACTCACGTAGTTGGCGCAATACCTGCAATGAACGACGTTTTAGCGGTGCTCCGGAGAGCCCACCGGCACCGATTTCTTCCACTCGTGCAGAGTCACTGCTTAGACCGTCGCGCGTAATAGTCGTATTGGTGGCAATAATTCCGTCCAAATTGAGCTCGGTTGCCAATTTCGCAACATCGGCAACATCTTCGTCGCTCAAGTCGGGAGCTATTTTCACCAGCAATGGCAGGTGACGTCCGGCGACTTGATCGGCCAGCTCTCCCACTTCACGCAGCAGCGGACGCAATGACTCAACACTCTGCAACAGCCGCAAGCCCGGGGTGTTGGGACTGGAGACATTAACAACTAGGTAATCTGCATGGTTTGCCAGCTGGCGGGTCGATTCAAGGTAGTCGCCGATGGCATCTTCAAGTTCAACCAGTTTGGTTTTACCAATATTCACACCGATTACCGGGCGAGTTCCGGTGTAGTCGGCCTTCAGGTGCTGGCGTGCAGTAGCAACGCGTGCGGCTACGGTTTCGGCGCCTTCATTGTTAAAGCCCATGCGGTTAATGACTGCGCGGTCTTCGACCAAGCGGAATAGCCGAGGCAACTCATTGCCCGGCTGGGCTTGACCGGTGACGGTACCGATCTCCACATGTCCGAACCCGATGTCACTGAGCGCCAAAATTCCGGTGGCACCTTTATCAAACCCTGCCGCCAGACCAAACGGCGAAGGAAAATCAATCCCCATCACGGTACGACGAAGCTTGGGGTCAGGGGCAAAAAACTTTCGGACTGCCTTGGTCAAACCCACGCGTTGCGCGAGCTTGATGGCGTCAAAAGCAAAATAGTGGGCCTTTTCAGGTTCCATCTTGGTGAAAACATGCTTGAAGACCAGAGGATAAATGCGCATGGTTAATAGTTTCCCGCGAAGATCCCCAAACAGACAACTTGAGATCGGTATGCTTCAAGACATGAAGGGCTCAACGTACTCATCCAGCGGGCAATGGCCGGATTTCACCGACACCACAGAACCCGGTCAATGGGTCGCGGATCCATTAGGTGAAGGATTCGAATACACGACCTTGGACTTCGGTGTTGATGATGAAGGCCCGGCCGTCGGCACCTTAGTCCGTTATAAGCCCCTGGGCTGGCGCACCTTGCTGCCGCGTCGCTACAACGGAGTGGTGTTGAGTCTGCATGGGTGGAGCGACTATTTCTACAACCGGGAGCTTGCAGAATTTTGGGAAGCTCGCGGTTATCATTTCTACGCGCTTGATCTACGTCGTTACGGGCGCAGCCTCCGCGCAGAGCATGAAATACCAGGTTACGTCGATGACCTGGCAGTGTATGACGAAGAGCTCGACGCCTCCATGGTGCTACTCGGCGCAGCACATCCAGATCTCCCGATCATCGCTCAAGGACATTCCCAGGGCGGACTGATCCTCACCCTGTGGTTAGCTCGTACCGCAGCCCGTGTCCAAGCTTTAGTGCTCAATGCCCCCTGGCTGGAATTCCAAGGAACTGCATTTTTACGCGTTCCCATGCACGGGATCCTGGAAGCTATTGGTCGTAATAACGGGCGGCGCAAACTCGTGCTGCCCGAACGCGATCACTACTGGCATTCATTGAGTGATCAAGGAGTCGGCGAGTGGGACATCCACCGGCTGTGGCGGCCGCGCTACGCATTCCAGCCAACTACCGCCTGGATGAAAACCATCCTCGATGGGCACGCCCTCGTCGCCAAAGGCTTGGATCTATCCCAACCAATTCTGGTGCTCAGTTCAAATGCGTCGCATCTGAGTACCAACTACTCCCCCATTATGCAGAACTCTGACTCCGTGATCGATGTGCAGCAGACCCGCTTGCGGGCCATCAAACTGGGCAGTTTTGTCACTCTGTCACAAATCCCTGGGGCCATGCACGACGTGTTCACCTCTGCAGAACCAACCAGGGCCGCGGCCTATCGAGATCTCACATTGTGGCTGAAGATGTTCCAGCGCAAGCGCTAGCTCTTTGGCTTGTCTACGGCTCCGCCGTAGCGGCGATCGCGTTGTGCATACTGCTGTACGGCGGTAAACAGCGTAGTACGGTCTACATCGGGCCACAGCTGGTCAAGGAACACCATTTCTGCGTACGCTGACTGCCACAGCAGGAAATTACTCGTACGCTGCTCGCCGCTGGTACGCAAGAAAAGATCTACATCTGGCAGTTCCGGCGCGTAGAGGTACTTGCCCAAAGTCTTCTCTCCTACCGAGGAAGCCTTCAACCTGCCGGCGGCAACATCTGCCGCGATCGCTGACATCGCATCACCAATTTCGGCTCGCCCACCATAGTTGACACACATGGTCAGCTGGCAGCCGAGATTATCTTTTGTCAGTTCTTCGGCGGCTCGCAGCTCGTTAATCACCGACTTCCACAATCGCGGTTCGCGACCAGACCAGCGAATTCGCACTCCCCACGAGTTGAGCGTATCGCGCTGGCGCCGCAGCACGTCTCGTGAGAATCCCATCAGAAAACGTACTTCCTCGGGGCTTCGTTTCCAGTTCTCGGTGGAGAAGGCGTAGACGGAGACATGCTTGATTCCCAGCTCCACCGCTCCGGCCATCACATCCAGCAGCGCAGCTTCGCCGGCCCGGTGCCCCTCGGTGCGAGGCAATCCGCGCTGATTGGCCCAACGTCCGTTGCCGTCCATAACGATCGCTACATGCTCAGGCACTAAGGCTGCGGGGATGCTGGGCATCACCGGGTTATCCGGGTGCGGGTAAGGCTTGGCTGGACCAGGTCGGCCGGTAATCGGGCGAAGCTTGCTCATGTTCTCTCCACGTGTTTCAGCGATTTCACGGCACGCTCCAGGTGCCACTGCAGGTAATTGGCAACAATGTCGGCTGCCTGTTTTTTGGCTCGCGGTCCGGCTTCAGCCACCGAGTCCCAGTCGCCGGTGAGTAACGCCTGTAGGTAACCAAGGGTAATCGGATGGGGTGCCAAAGATCCCGGAGGCCGGCAGTCGGCACACACCACTCCGCCCAACTGGACGTGCAAAGCTTCGTGCGGACCAGGCTTCCCACACTTAACACAGTCGGTAAATGACGGAGCCCAACCAGCAATAGAAAGCGCCCGGAGAATGTAGGAGTCAAGGACTGCTCCGGAATCAACCCGATGTTTTGACAACAGCGCGATAGCACCATGAAGCAGCAAGTACTGTTTGCCGGTGGAATCCGCATCGGCTTCGAGCAGTCTCTCGGCAATTTCAACCATCGCCGTACCCACCGTATAACTCGTGTAGTCGCTCACTAGCTGTTGCCCATAAGGATGGCGTAGCTGAGCCTGCGAGACGACATCAAGATTTCGCCCCATCACGATCAGCGCGTCAACTTCCATAAATGGTTCCAAGGTGGCGCCGAGCCGCGATGAAGTGCGGCGCACGCCCTTGGCCACCGCCCGTACCAGTCCCTTGGGAGTGATCAGGGTGATGATGCGATCTGCTTCGCCCAGTTTATGGGTACGCAGCACTAACCCACGGGTGTGGTAACTGCGTGAAGCAAAGCCGGAACGTGACACGTCTTCAATTCTCCCACTTGAAACTGGAAAAATCGCAATTCACCACCGTGGATCCTTCGCTCAGCGCTGCCAGTGGCTACGTCAGAGTCCACGCCGGGTATTTCTCGCACGCAACCAGGTGCCGGATGGTTGGCTTCGCCAGTCACCAACCCCATGGAACTTTTTGACGGCTGTCGGTCTGTTCCTCATCCTGATCGTTCTCGAGCGCAGAGGTGAACTAAAGGGATCGTGGCTCTCTTTCGCGTCAGCGGAAATCAAAAATGCCAGGAACCAAAGGGTTCCTGGCATTTTGATGCTTGCGGTAGGTAGCTAAGCAGCGTCGCGAATCGCGCGGTTGACGGCAGATACAACTGCCTTCAGTGCCGAGATGTTGGTATTGGTGTCCATCCCGACGCCCCAGAGGATACGATCACCGACGGCACATTCAACAAATGAGGCCGCACGCGCGTTGCCACCCTCGCTCATTGCATGCTCGGTGTAGTCCAAGACGCGCAGGTCTACTCCATCATCGTTGAGCATCTTGACCAAAGCGGACACCGGGCCGTTGCCCTGAGCGCTACGCTCATGTGCCACACCATCGATGATCAGCTTCACGTCCAACTGGAAGCTTCCGTCTTCGGCCGAGGCAGCGGTCGCCGACGCAATCTGGTAATAACCCCAGGCATCCAATCCAGAGTCTTCGCTGACTGGCAGGTACTCGTCCTGGAAGACGTTCCAAATAGTGGACGAGGAAACCTCGCCGCCTTCGGTTTCGGTCTTCTTCTGAATTACTCCGGAGAACTCGATTTGCGCACGACGTGGCAGATCCAAGTTGTAATCGTTTTTCAGCAGGTAAGCCACACCGCCCTTGCCGGACTGTGAGTTCACGCGGATCACTGCTTCGTAGGAACGACCAATATCCATCGGATCGATCGGCAGGTATGGGACGGCCCAGACCATATCGTTCAGTTCCTTGCCCGCGGCGGTGGCCTTTGCGCCCATCGCCTCCAAGCCCTTCTTGATCGCATCCTGGTGGGATCCGGAGAAAGCAGTGAAGACCAGGTCGCCACCGTATGGGCTGCGTTCTGGAACTGGCAACTGGTTACAGTATTCGACGGTGCGGCGGATGTGGTCCATATCGGAGAAGTCGATCTGTGGATCCACGCCCTGACCGAACATGTTCATGCCCAGGGTTACCAGGTCGACGTTGCCGGTACGTTCACCGTTGCCGAACAGGCAGCCTTCGATGCGATCCGCGCCAGCCAGGTAACCCAGCTCGGCGGCAGCAACACCGGTTCCACGGTCATTGTGTGGGTGCAGCGACAAGATAATCGAGTCACGGTTCGCCAAGTTGCGGTGCATCCACTCGATCGAATCCGCGTACACGTTCGGGGTAGCCATTTCTACGGTGGCCGGCAGATTCAAGATCATCTTGTTCTCCGGGCTGGCTTCCAAAACTTCGGCTACAGCCTCGGAAATTCGCTTGGCGAATGCCAGTTCGGTGCCAGTGTAGGACTCTGGTGAGTACTCATAGGTGATCTTGGTACCGGTCAGCTGCTCTTCGTACTTCTTGCACAGGCGTGCACCCTGTACCGCGATATCAACGATGCCATCCTCGTCTTGGCGGAAGACAACTTCGCGCTGCAGGATCGAGGTGGAATTGTACAGGTGAACGATTGCCTGCTTGGCGCCCTCGAGCGCCTCATAGGTGCGCTCGATCAGGTGCTCGCGGGATTGGGTCAACACCTGGATGGTGACGTCATCAGGGATGCCGCGTTCGATCAGCTGACGGACAAAGTCAAAGTCGGTCTGCGAAGCGGAAGGGAAACCGACTTCGATTTCCTTGAAACCCATTTGGACCAACAGGTCAAACATCTTGTGCTTGCGCTCTGGACTCATCGGGTCGATGAGCGCCTGGTTTCCATCACGCAGGTCAACCGCGCACCAGCGTGGAGCCTTCGTAATGTACTTATCTGGCCAGGTGCGATCTGGAAGGTTGACTTCGATCTGATCCTGGAATGGAACATACTTGTGGACTGGCATGTTCGAAGATTTTTGCATGTTCTGCATTTCGGTTATCCCCTAGACAATGTTGGTGCTTAGTTGTGTGGGGCCAGACGTGAGCTACTCCGCGGCGAGAAGGTCGGCCGAATTGACCACTAACGGTCTCTTGGATCCTCGCAGCGGCAGATTAGAAGTAGAAGCTCGAAATGCACATTTTGAGCATAACACCGGTTTGTTGAGCACCGTGATTTGCTACTCAATTGTGTCAAATAGTGGACATCAGGCGGGGAAGCGATCCTCGGGATCGGCTCGATATCCATGGACACTTCGGGTGAAATGCGCGAACAATAGGAGCTCAGGGCGAATTGCACACCGGCCGGGGCAACCAGGCTGAGGAAGGCAACGGATGAAGACGATCATCATCAGGGCAGGAATTGCCGGGCTTGTGGCGGCCGGCCCGATCGCTACGCAAAGGGTTCACCGATCTGCACCCAGATGGCGCAACGCCCTGACGGGCTCCGCCGCCGACGTAATCCGCCACCTCGCCGAAGGCGCCTGAACCACCTCGGACAATCCAGGAGGCTCACTCGATAGGGTGAACAGGATGTCATCGCAGACAGCCACCCATCCTAGAAAGGAAATTCCCTTGGACCTGAACCCAACCGGAGCGCCGGACCCCGCCGAACAAACCCTGCTATTTGAGATCCCGGGGCTACGGTGGACCGAGGCAGATGCGCGCCGGGCGCGGCAAGCGGTACCAGAGGTGCCAGTCGATATCCTCACCGCCATCTCGGAGCACGAAACGTGGATCTACGTTTCCCGGCAACAGGTGAGTGATTTGGGCACCCTGGGTGACCCGGCGGCGTTCCTGGCCAGGCTCCTGGGGACCAGCGACAATGCCACCCAGGCGTTCCGTCTTCGCCGTCTACAGGCTCTGCTCTCGATCGGGGACGCAGCACAGGGCGGGCTCCAACCCTGGCACTACACGTCACAAACGGACATCCCGGTAGATGACGAAGACGAGTTCAACCAGTGGTTCGATCGCGAGCACCTGCCGCGTCTGGCCGCGGTCACGGGCACCGCGCACGCAGCCCGCTATCGGACCGATGGCTCCCCGCGATATCTCGCCGGCTATGACTTGAGCAGTGAAGACGTGCACGGCAATGATGCGTGGCGTGATGCCGTCGCAACGCCGTGGCGCGATCGGATCCACCAGAAGTTCGTCAAACCACGTCGGCTCATGCTCAAGCGACTGCGCTAGCGGCTCGCACAGACGAGACACTGATGCACGCGGGTAAGCACTCCGAGCCAGGCTACGCAGTTGCGTCTTGGCGCGCTGCTTAAACACGGTGAAACAACGGGACGTGCGCCCAGCTCGCCACACACCGGCACACGAAGCCCAGTCAGGTTATGGTTTTTTGCGGTATCCGCCACCCTCGGCCGGCTAAAAAACCGGCCCCCGGATCTCCTCGAGCTGAGGTGATCCGGGGGCCGGCGGCTCATGCCAGGCTGTGCTTAGAAGCCCAAACGGCCAAGCTGCTTCGGGTCGCGCTGCCAGTCCTTGGCAACCTTCACGTGCAGGTCCAAGAAGACCTTGGTACCCAAAAGCTTTTCAATGCCCTGGCGCGCGTTGGATCCCACCTCGCGCAGGCGTGATCCGCCCTTGCCGATGATGATCGCCTTCTGGCTTGAACGTTCCACAAACAACGAGACGTGAATGTCGATCAACTGCTTGTCTTCGCTGCGTCCCTCGCGTGGGATCATTTCTTCGACCACTACAGCCAAAGAGTGTGGCAGCTCGTCGTGTACACCTTCAAGGGCAGCCTCACGAATAAGTTCGGCGACCATCTTCAGCTCAGGCTCGTCGGTGAGTTCACCGTCCGGGTACAGTGGTGGGCCCTTCGGCAGGTGCTCCACGAGCACGTTTGCGACCTCTTGAACTTGGAATTCCTTCACTGCGGAAACCGGGATGATGGCTGCAAAACCATCTTCGCCAAACTGTTCCACACCCAGTTCGGCCACCGACATTAGCTGCGCTGTGAGCTGTTCGCGGTCAACCAGGTCCGCCTTAGTGACTAGGGCGATGATTGGCTTGCGCTGCAATTGCGCCAACTGGGTGGCGATAAAGCGGTCACCGGGGCCGATCTTCTCATTGGCCGGCAAGCAGAAACCAATGGCATCCACCTCAGATAGCGTCTGTGCGACCAAGTCGTTGAGGCGCTGACCTAGCAAGGTGCGCGGGCGGTGCAGCCCGGGGGTATCAACCAGGATCAGCTGGGCGTCTTCGCGGTGCACGATACCGCGGATGGTGTGCCGCGTGGTCTGCGGCTTAGCCGAGGTGATCGCGACTTTCTGGCCGACTAGCGCGTTGGTTAGCGTCGATTTTCCGGCATTCGGGCGTCCCACAAAAGAGGTGAAACCCGAACGGAAGTTCTCGGGCCAGCCACTGGTGGGCATCATTTTCTCGTTATCGCTCATCGGCGGATACCTCGTTGTTCTCATTATGGTCGGATGCGTCCGTTTCCAGACGCTCTACATGGATTTTGCCAATACGGTTTCGGCGACCCGCGAGGGCCACCACGGTCAGCCGCAGTCCGTGAACATCGGCGGTGGAGCCGAGTACTGGAACGGATTCCAGCACCTTCGAGAGTAACCCACCGACGGTGTCAACATCTTCATCATCGATCAGCACGTCGAAGTGATCTGCCACATCATCGATGGACACCGAGGCCATGGCGAACAGCGAACCGTCTGGATTCTCGATGATCTCGTTACGTGAACGGTCATATTCGTCGTCAATTTCGCCGACGATCTCTTCGATCAGATCTTCAAGTGTGACCAACCCGGCGGTGCCACCATACTCATCAATCACCACCGCGAGGTGAATGGCTTCTTGCTGCAGTTCTTGAAGAAGGTCTGCGGCATTTTTTGATTCGGGCACAAAGCGTACCGGCCGGGCCAGATCTTCCAGACGCTCCGCCTGCTGCAGGCCGTGGATCTCGGAGATCACGTCCTTGAGGTAGATGATGCCTTGAATGTCGTCGGTATCTTCGCCGATCAGTGGGATCCGTGAATAGCCGGAGGCCATAAACAGTTCCAGCGCACTGTTAATCGTGTGTTCCCCGGTGAGCACCACCATGTCGGTGCGCGGCACCATGACCGCACGCACGTTGGTTTCTTCCAGGTCCATTACCGAGGAGATTAGTTCGGCAGATTCTTCGTCAAGGTCTTCGCCTTCACTGGCGCGATCCACCATGTCGCGTAGGCGTTCTTTGCCAAGGTAACCGTCTTCGTCGTTACCCGTTCCCGGGCTCATCGCGGTACCGATGCTGGCCAGCCAATTGGTGATCGGACCCAATAAAAGACGCAACAGGCGCACCATTGGTGCCGTCGTACGAACCACGTTGCGAGCATTGGAACGTCCATAACGCCGAGGTGACACGCTCACCAGCACAAAACCGATGGCCGCCATCACCACGGTGGCCAGTAGTCCGGCTAGCCAGAGGTTTTCGATCCAGCGGGCCGCCAGTAGGGCTACCGCCACCGCGGAGGCGGTTTCAAACCAGATACGCCAGAAGCGGATTGCTTGGGCGTGGGACTCGGTGTCGTCAAGGATGCGACTCAGCGACTTTGAGTCTGATTCGCTGCGCAACCGCTCGGCCGCATTACGCGACAATGCGTAGAAAGCTGAGTCGGCGGCCGTTAAAATTGCGGCGCTGGCCATGAAGACCAATGCCAAAATGAGTAGTACTGCGCCCACCGGCTATTCCACCGTTTCTTTCGGTGCTGGGCGGCCGGTGTAGCCTTCGAGTAGTCGGCGCTGCAGGGTGAACATTTCGGCCTTTTCCTCTGGTTCTTCGTGGTCGAAGCCCATCAGGTGCAACATGCCGTGAGTGGTGAGCAGCAAAATCTCATCATGGACCGCATGCCCGCCAGCCTTCGCCTGAGCCTCGGCGATGGTTGGGCAGATCACGATGTCGCCTAAGATCCCGCTTTCCGACGGAGCGGTTTCGGAACCTGGCCGAAGTTCATCCATGGGGAAGCTCATCACGTCGGTGGGACCTTCTAGGTCCATCCACTCCACGTGCAATTCGCTCATCGCATCTTCATCAATGAAGACGATAGAAACTTCGGTTTCCGGGTGGATGAACATCGCCTCGGTAATCGAGTCGGCGAGTTTCTGCACATCGTGCAGGTCCACCTCATAGTCGGTTTCGTTGTTTACTTCCACGCTCATTACTTGGTCCGTCCCCGAGAGTGTTGTTCACGTTTTTTGGTATCCCAACGGTCATAAGCCGTGACAATGTCTGCGATCAGTCGATGACGCACCACGTCCCCGGCATCCAGCCGGCACAGCTTGATGTCATCAATATCTTCGAGCACTTCGATGACCATGGCTAATCCGGAGACCGCGTTTCCTGGCAGATCCACTTGAGTCACGTCCCCAGTGATCACCATTTTGGATCCGAAGCCCAAACGAGTGAGGAACATTTTCATTTGCTCGCTGGTGGTGTTCTGCGCCTCGTCCAGAATGACAAATGCATCATTGAGTGTGCGCCCGCGCATGTAAGCGAGCGGGGCCACCTCAATCGTTCCAGCTTCGATAAGACGCGGAATGGTCTCCGGGTCGATCATCTCGTGCAAAGCGTCGTAAAGCGGACGCAGGTACGGGTCAATTTTTTCGGTCAAGCTTCCGGGAAGGAAGCCTAGCTTCTCCCCCGCTTCTACCGCCGGGCGGGTCAAGATAATTCGACTCACTTCCTTGGCTTGCAAGGCTGCCACCGCCATGGCCATCGCAAGGAAAGTTTTACCGGTACCGGCTGGACCCACACCAAAGGTGATGGTGTTGTCCTCGATCGCGTCGACATAACCTTTTTGATTCAGCGTCTTAGGTCGAATCGATCGGCCACGTCCAGAAAGGATCTTCAGACCCAGCACGTCGGTGGGTGTATCACCACCGCCGGCAGAGAGCATCTTAATGATTTGCTCGATCGTATCTGCGCTCATCCGCGAACCGCGGCTGGCTAAGGCCCGTGCTTCTTCGGTAACCCGCTGCGCTTTACGTACCTGGATAGGTTCGCCGATCAAGGTCAAGGTGGCACCGCTAGGGCGGAACTGCACCAAAGGATAAGCACCTGTCAGGATGCGCAATAATTCATCACTAGGACCTAGCGTCGCGACCATAAGTTCGGGAGTCTCGAAGGTGATGGTCATGGACGCGGAGTCTGACTCGGCCGGTATCTTATTATGTTCAACCTGCATGCAGTGCTTAGTGCCCCTTTTATAAAGCTTGGCGATGGTTCGTTCTCGTACCTTACAGTCTATCCATGACGGTCAGCCTTCGGGAAGATTTTCGCCATGAGCAAGGGCTCAATGCATCTGAAGTGTTTCTTAAGTATCGCTGGTGGCCAAGGTATAGATTTGGTTAAGAATGCGTCGAAACGCCAGATTTCCGCTTTTTTGCTCAGCTTCGTGTGCCAAACTATGTGAGCGTCAGGGCATTTAATGCCCCGACGTTAAACGATTGATCAACGGATTGGTAAGTAGTGCAGGGTAGATTCACGAGAATGGTTTCAAAGCGGGTTGCCGTTATTGGAGTCAGCCTAAGTCTCGTCGCGGCAGCCGGCTGTGGTCTTGCTTCGCGCGAGGAATCACACCAGATGCCGATTAGCTCGACCGCCACGTCGCTGTCCCTACCCGCTGCAAGCGACTCGGTTGAACATCATTCATCAATTGACCGGTTGCCTATCTATTGGCTAGAAAACACGGATCTTGGCGTATATCTCTACCGTGAATACGCTGCAAAAAATATGACTGGTGAGCCCATTGGAGATTCCATCTCCTACCTGCTTAATGAAAAGTCAGTAAATCCTGAGTGGTACACACATCTGAAACCATCAAGCGAAGTTGGCGTGTCCATGAACAAGGAAAACGTCATTACCCTTGATCTTCCGGCTAAGGTCTTCAGCGCTAAACTCGACCGCGGACTGTCCGAGCGCAGCATTCAGCAACTAGTCTTCACTTCAACCGCTGCCGCTTCTAACGCGGGTCTGTTCATTGGCACATTGCCTCCGAAGGTAAAAATCCTGGTTGACGGTCAAGCTAATGCAACGGTTTTCGGAGACTTACGACTCGCAGATTCATACGAACGAGATGCAAGCTTCATGGCGCCAATTTGGATTATCGATCCGCAATTTGGCGCCACGAATAAGGCCGGGCAAATCAAATTCTCCGGGCGAACCGCCAACTTTACCGACGGCGTCTACTACAGTCTGGAAAGCAAGGACAAAACAGGCAAGCTGACCGTGTTGACCGCTGCTGAGGCTATCGAAGCATCGTCGATCAAACAAGATGGCTCATTCAGCTTCACCACTCAACTAGGAGTGGGCTCCTACAAGCTGACCTTCTGGGGACAGGAAAACGGGTCCACGAAGAAAATCGCTTCGGTGTCCAGTGAGTTCACCATCAAGTAAATTTCGGCTCGTTGAGCCACAAAAATGTTCAGCACAACCACTTGGTTGTACTGAACATTTTTTGTTTAACGGTTTACAACTCACCCAGCAGGTGCCGAACCAGGACCAAGGCTGCAGGTCCTGCGGTCGAAGCACGCAAGACATGCTGCCCTAGCAAGGCTGGGCGGGCACCAGCAGCAACAAACTGTTCAAGCTCAGCGTCACTGATACCGCCTTCGGGTCCGACCACCAAGGTGACACCGGCCTGCTTGGACGCCTGGCTTAGCCAGTTCTGCGTTTCTTGCGCTACAGATAGTTGCGCTGCCTCATGAAGAATCAAAACTAACTCACCGGATTCGCACAAGTGGCGAATCTGGGTACTCAGAGTCTTGGTATTAACCGGTTCCAAGACTTCAGGTTCAAAAGCACGACGTGATTGCTTCTGCGCCGAACGCACTAGCGAACGCCACTTAGCCATTGCCTTCTCGGTCTTACTTCCGCTCCATCGCACGATGGACCGATCTGCCTGCCACGGACGGACCGTAAACACACCGAGCTCCACGGCTGACTCCACGGCCTGCAGGTCACGGTCACCCTTAGCTAAAGCCTGAACCAGTCCAATTCGGTGTGCCGGAGGAACTTCCTGTAAACGTTCAAGCACGATGACGCGCAACAACTCCTTGGACGCGTCCAACACTTTAACGCGCAAACGCAAACCGGTACCATCGAGCAGATCAAGCTCTTCGCCGGAAGACACACGTTTCACGGCCACCGCATGATGGGCTTCAGCACCGGTGAGTTCTAGAGTTTCCCCCACCAGGGCTAGTGCACCTTGCTCCGCGGAGATCACAAAGCTGTGATTGCTCATGGTTAGCGCTGGTTCAACTTATCGCGCAACCGGGAGAACATCCCGCCGGACTGCTCAACGCGACCTGAGGTGAGCTTTTCCCCACGAAGTTCTGCGAGCTGTTCAAGCAGCTCACGCTGTGCAGCATCCAACTTGGTTGGGGTTTCCACCTGCAAGTGCACGATTACGTCACCACGCTTGCCACCGCGTAGGCGTGGTACACCAAGGCCTGGAAGCGTCATGGTATCCCCATCTTGGGCACCGGACTCGACATTGATCTGCTGCTCGCCATCGAAGGTTTCAAGCTTCAGTTCACAGCCCAAGGCGGCAGCGGTCATAGGAATGGTCATCTTCGCATGCAGATCGGTTTGTGCGCGCTCAAACACCTTGTGGCGACGAACATCAACCTCAACGAAGAGGTTACCGTTCGGTCCCCCACCAGGACCGGCTTCGCCCTGACCGCGGAGCTGAATTCGGGTTCCCGAATCAACACCAGCAGGAATATTCAGCGACTTCGACACGTGCTCGCGCACGCGGCCTTCACCATTACATTCATTACATGGATCAGGGATAGTGGTACCGAACCCGCGGCAGGCAGGGCAAGTTTCAACGGTCATCATCTGTCCGAGGAAGGAACGCACCGGCCGCTGGATCTGACCCGCACCATGGCAGGTTTCACAGGTGACCGGGCTGGTGCCTGGGCGGCAGCATGAACCGTCACAGGCCTTACAGGTAACAGCGGTTTCCATTTCCAGCGGGTAGACGGTGCCCTTGACCGCGTCTTCCAAATCAATGGTGATGGTGATCAGCGCGTCGCGGCCAGCCTGCGTACGTGAGGCCGGCCCCTGGGCTTGTCCCCCGCCAAAGAACTGTTCGAAGATATCGCCAAAACCACCGAAGTTCTGACCGCCGCCACCACCGAAACCTTGCTGACCGTTGCCATTGAGGTCCCCGGTCGCGTCAAAGTTGGCGCGCTTCTTTTCATCTGAAAGGACCTCGTAGGCGCGGGTGACCAGCTTAAATTGCTCAGCAGCACCTTCACTGGGGTTCACATCGGGGTGCAACTTGCGTGCCAGTTTGCGGTAGGCACTCTTGATTTCCTGCGGGGTCGCATCCTTAGCAACACCCAGCGTCTCGTAATGCGAGCTCACGATATTCGCCGTGTCCTTTCGTAAAAATAAAAATTTTAGTGGCGACGAAAACTAATTCGTCAAAATCTTCGATAGGTAGCGCGCTACCGCGCGTACCGATGCCATCGATGAAGGGTAATTCATTCTGGTCGGTCCAAGTACGCCCAGTTTGCTACGTGCGTCCGAACCATAGGTTGTGGCAATCACCGTTGCATCGGATAACTGTCCGTAATGATGTTCGGTACCAATGGTCACCGCTACACCACGTGAGTCAGCTTCCAGCTCGGAAAATAGCTTAAGCAAAACTACCTGCTCTTCTAAGGCTTCCAGAACTGGGGTCAGCGTCAGCGGGAAGTCACCCGAGGAACGCGCCAGATTAGCAGTACCGGCCATCACGATGCGCTGTGCATTCGCGGCTCGTGCCATTTCCTGCAAGCTATCGACGATCGATTCGAACAAAGGATCTTCGTGAAGCTGTGGCGGGACTGTGTCCAACTTTAGGCTTCCCACGAGCTCAGCAAGTTGCCTTCCGCCCAGAGCGTTAAGCAAAGTCAGCTTCAGCGCGTGCAGTTCCTCGTCGCTATAAGCTCTCGCGGTCGAGATCATTCGCTGATCTACGGTCCCATTAGAGGCAATCATCACCATCAACACCTGCGCGGAGCCTAATCCCACAAGATCCAAATTTCGCAACGACGCAGTGTCATAGTGTGGCACTTGAATTAGGGCGACTTGGTTTGTCAGGCGTGCCAACAACCGAACGGTGCTATGAAGTACCTCGTCGAGATCTTGGGAGCTATCTAAGATCTTATTGATCGCTTCGCGTTCGGCCCTAGACAGCGGCTTCAGCTCACCTATCTGATCAACAAAACGGCGGTAGCCCTTCTCCGTGGGAATACGCCCTGAAGAGGTGTGCGGAGCCGCGATCAGCCCTTCTTCTTCCAGCAATGCCATGTCGTTACGGATCGTCGCCGCGGAGACTCCGAGGTTATGACGATCGAGCAATGCCTTGGACCCAACTGGTTCATGCGACTGGACGTAGTCCTCCACAATGGCGCGCAAGACGTCTAGCCGTCGAAACTCACTCACCTCAACACCTCCTATGAAACCACGCAAGGTTTTGGCACTCGAACCTATCAAGTGCCAAGTCTAATACGTTCATCGGTTGCTAGCATTGGATTTCGAGCGTATTCGATCACAGCGAAAGGCAGTACGTGTCCAATTACTCCTGGGGAGCGCAAGACCTCAGTGCACCAGCACCCAAAAAACTGCGTCAAATTCCGGTGTCCGTCGGTTTGTTATTGGAAGACGTGGACAGCGGATGGGTCGGTGAAGTGGTTCGCACCGAAAAGTCCGGAGGAATGCGTGTCATCGTGTTGGAGGACCGTCGCGGCAAGACACGTTCATTCCAGGCCGGGTTCGGATTCCTGCTCGAAGGAGAACCGGTCGAGATCGTAGAACCGCAGCCTAAAGCGGCAGCACCTAAGAAGTTAGTTTCGGCATCCGGTTCTCGTGCGGTCACTGACCTGAAAGCTCGTACCGCCCGGGCCAGTCGTATTTGGGTCGAAGGTAAACACGACGCAGAGTTGGTCGAAAAAGTCTGGGGCCATGACCTGCGCGTTGAAGGCATTGTGGTGGAGCCCTTACACGGAGTTGATGATCTTGCCGGAGCAATCCGAGCGTTTAATCCTTCACCGGAACGGCGCTTGGGGATCCTAGTGGATCACCTTATTTCTGGAACCAAAGAAGAACACATCGTCAAGGAAGCAATGCGGGTCCCCGGAGCAGCGCAACATGTGCTGATCCTGGGCCATCCGTACGTCGATGTCTGGCAGGCGGTTAAACCCTCGGCGCTTAATATTACGAAATGGCCGGTCATTGCGCGCGGCACCGACTGGAAAACCGGAATATTACGGGAGTTCGGTTGGCCACACTCCACAGCAGAGGATATTGGTCTGGGCTGGCAACGCATCCTTTCCCACGTTGACCACTATTCTCAGCTAGAACCACAGCTGTTAGGCAAGGTTGAGGAGCTGATCGATTTCCTCACCAGTGAAGATTACGGTTTCCTAACGATTGACTAATAGTTGGAGTTTCAGGGCGGGTTGGCCTTTACATCGCTAGAACCTCGATAGAATTGGAGCATCACCCTATCGAGACAAGGAAGAGCCACGTGACAACACGCAAGACCGTACCGCCGGAGAATTCACGTTTCGAAGGTTCCAAGGTCTCAGCTTTACCCTTGTCTCCTTCCGAGGACCGCCAATGGGCAATGATGTCGCACTTCGGCGCCATACTAGGTTGCATCCCAGCGGCCATCATCTTTGCCGTGTACCGCGACCGCGGGCCCTTCACTTCTCAGGAGTCAAAGGAAGCGTTCAACTTCACGTTCCCGTTGACTATCTTGGCAATCATTCTGAACGTGCTCACCCTGATCCCGGGCATCGGTTGGATCTTCGCTGTACTCACCGTGGCACTGTGGGTCTACATGACGCTAATGGGCGCCCATGCCGCCATTCAGGTCAACAAGGGACGCCCATACCGTTACCTCATTAACCTGCGGTTGATGAAGTAACTAACTTTTCTATGCTTTAGAAATCTAACAACTCACGAACAACCAGGTCGGCCAAGAGCCGGCCTCGTTGCGTTAACACCACAGATCCAGCAAAAGCAGCTTTCGGATCAATCAACTCATCGGCGATTAAACCTGCCACAGCCTTCCGGCCATGCTCATCAAGCTCTGCGATAAGCATTCCGCTGCTGAGTCGGGTCAGGAGCATCGTTCGCTCTAACTGGACTGCTTCGGCGTCAGGGAACTCGCGACCGTGTCCCGGAGAGATGCCACCGTCGATACGCTGTTGGTAAGCGGCAGGATGCTTCACATTCCACCAGCGCAATCCGCCCACGTGCGAGTGCGCTCCAGGGCCTGCGCCCCACCAGTCACCACCTTGCCAGTACGCAACGTTATGGCGACAAGCATGCTCGTCACCCTTGGCCCAGTTGCTGACTTCGTACCATTGGTAACCGGCTGCAGCGAACATCTCATCGGCTAGCTGATACTTTTCGGCATGATCATCATCATCAATATTAGGAACCTGCCCGCGCCGAATTTGCGCCGCCAGTTTAGTTCCCTCTTCGATAATGAGCGCGTAGGCAGAAATATGATCAGGTTCGTAGGATAGCGCCGCCTCGATACTGGCACGCCAGTCCTCCACCGACTCCCCCGGCGTTCCATAGATCAAATCCACGCTCACGTCCAAGCCCACCTCGCGTGCCCACTGAACTACCTGTGGAACGCGCTTGGGGTCATGGGTACGTTCTAGGACCGCCAACACATGGGGAACTGCAGACTGCATCCCAAAGGAGACTCGAGTAAATCCGCCATCTTTAAGCTCTTGAAGACTTTCACGGGTCACCGAATCGGGGTTCGCCTCGGTGGTGACCTCGGCACCGGGTTTGAGCCCGAATTCACTGCTAATGCGTCCTAATACCGAAACAAGGTCACTAGCGGGTAGCAAGGTCGGGGTGCCTCCCCCGAAAAATACGGTTTCAATTTCGCGATGCGCAATGTCAGACTTGTCCATCACGCCGCGGGCGAAACTGATTTCCTGGCTGACCGTGGCAGCATAGCTGGCCTGGCTGGAGCCAGAACCAAGTTCCTTCGCTGTATAGGTGTTGAAGTCGCAATAACCGCAACGCACAGTGCAAAACGGAATATGCACGTAGAAGGACATGGTCCGCTCCTGCGCATTGTGCGAGCATAATGCGGGGAGCAGACCATCGGCCGGAGCCGGATCGCCGTCAGGCAAAACTGAGGGCATTTACTTCTTTTTCTCTTCACCAGTGGATAGGGCGGCGATGAAGGCTTCCTGCGGAACCTCCACACGACCGACCATCTTCATACGCTTCTTACCGGCCTTCTGCTTTTCAAGCAGCTTGCGCTTACGGCTAATATCGCCACCGTAGCACTTGGCTAGCACGTCCTTGCGAATAGCTCGAATGGATTCACGAGCAATAATGCGTGAGCCGATAGCTGCCTGAATTGGCACCTCAAACTGTTGGCGCGGGATCAGTTCACGCAGCTTTCCGGTCATCATGACACCGTATGCGTAGGCCTTGTCGCGGTGGGTGATCGCACTGAAAGCGTCGACCTGCTCACCTTGCAACAAGATATCGACCTTGACTAGGTCAGCAATTTGCTGGCCGTCGGCCTTCCAATCCAAGGAGGCATATCCGCGGGTGCGGGACTTGAGGTGATCGAAGAAGTCGAACACGATCTCCGCCAGTGGCAAGGTGTAGCGCATTTCTACGCGCTCCTCGCTGAGGTAGTCCATACCGCGCAACGTGCCACGACGGCCCTGGCACAGTTCCATCACCGAACCAATAAATTCAGCTGGTGCAAGGATAGTCGCAGAAACCAGAGGTTCATGAACCTCAAGAATCTTGCCTTCTGGGAACTCCGATGGGTTGGTCACGGTGATCATGACCTTGTCTTCACGCATGACCTCGTACACCACGTTTGGAGCGGTGGAAATCAGATCGAGATTAAACTCGGCTTCCAAGCGTTCACGGGTGATTTCCAAGTGCAAAAGGCCCAAGAAACCAACACGGAAGCCGAAGCCTAGTGCTACCGACGTTTCTGGTTCATAAACCAGTGCAGCGTCGTTGAGCTGGAGCTTATCCAACGCATCACGCAGCGCCGGGTAGTCACTGCCATCCATCGGATACAAGCCCGAGAAGACCATTGGCTTCGGGTCCTCATAGCCGCCCAAAGATTCGGTGGCAGGCTTGATGCTATTGGTGATCGTATCGCCAACCTTGGACTGGCGGACGTCCTTCACGCCGGTGATCAGGTAGCCTACTTCACCCACACCCAAGCCTTTACTCGGAACCGGGTTAGGTGCTGAAACGCCGATTTCAAGTAGTTCGTGAGTAGTGCCGGTGGACATCATCTGAATACGCTCGCGCGGACGAAGCATGCCGTCAACCACACGAACATAGGTAACCACACCACGATAGGTGTCATACACCGAGTCGAAAATCATTGCTCGAGCCGGAGCGTCAGCCACGCCCTTAGGCGCAGGCAGCTGCTTGATTACTTCGTCTAACAAGTCTTCTACGCCTTCACCGGTTTTACCCGAGACCTTCAGCACGTCTTCAACTTCGCAACCGATCAAGTTAGCCAATTCTAAGGCATACTTTTCCGGCTGGGCGTTAGGCAAATCGATCTTGTTTAGCACCGGAATGATGTTCAGATCACTCTCGATAGCCAAGTAAAGGTTAGCCAGGGTCTGCGCTTCGATGCCTTGGGCCGCGTCAACCAACAAAATGGCGCCTTCGCAGGCTGCCAAGGAGCGCGAAACCTCGTAGGTGAAGTCAACGTGTCCTGGCGTGTCGATCATATTCAGCGCATAGGTCACGCCGTCGACTTCCCACGGCATGCGCACTGCCTGCGATTTAATGGTGATACCGCGCTCGCGCTCAATATCCATGCGGTCCAGATACTGGGCCTTCATATCGCGCGAAGAAACCACGCCGGTGGACTGCAGCATGCGGTCGGCCAAGGTTGATTTACCGTGGTCGATGTGGGCAATAATGCAGAAGTTACGGATGAGCGACGGATCGGTCGCGGCTGGCACCTGGGCGGTGCGGGCCAATGGAGACACCTAAACAGACCTCATTTACTAACTAAGAATTTACGCGGAATTAGGCTCCATTCTGTCATGATTTACGCGTCACTACCTATTTGGAAGCGCGCGCCCTGATAGTTTGTCGATCATGGCTTTGAATGCACAGAAGATTCTTTCCCTTGCACTGCGTGCGGTTAAAATTTTTAACTCCTCACGTAGCAACGGAGCAACCGGCACAACTACTACCCGTCAGCCAACTCAGGCACCAAGCCGATCTCGGCATCCGCAAGCAGCATCCAACGGCTCAGCTACTCAGCCCGGTTCTGCATATCCCGGAGACTTTCGAGGCACCGTGCACTACGAGTACAACCCGAATCTTGACGGCCAAGCAGATCCCGGTGAGGTTGTCTGGGGCTGGGTTCCTTACGAGGAAGATCACAGCCAAGGCAAGGACCGCCCGGTATTGATTATCGGACGCGATGGAAAGTGGCTCCTAGGCTTGATGCTGACCAGCAAGGACAAGAATTTTGAGGGCCACCGAAATTCGGACTACATGGATATCGGTACCGGTGATTGGGATCGGGAACGGCGGCCCAGCGAGGTCAAGCTAGATCGAATTATTCGACTCAGCCAAAGTTCGGTGCGTCGTGAGGGTGCATTCCTTGATGAGCAGCGTTTTAACAATGTGGTGAACACCCTAAACAAGCAGCGCTAAGCGTTAGTTGTTAGACGGCCATTCTGCTAGAGTTAATTCTTGTGTGTCACGCAGGTTGGGTGACACGCCCCCTTTGGGTCGCCATAGGTGCCCCACACCGCTCAGTCGATGGCCCGAAGGATGAACCCTCTACCGACCGTATTTGACGATAAACGAGAGAGTTTATTAAAGTGGCAAACATCAAGTCCCAGAAGAAGCGTAACCTTACCAACGAAAAGGCTCGTCTACGTAACGTAGCAGTCCGCTCGGAGGTCAAGACCCTTATCCGTAACGTCAGCGAGGCAGTCGCCACCGCTGACAAGGAGAAGGCAACTGACGCACTGCGTTTGGCTAGCAAGAAGCTCGACAAGGCAGTTAGCAAGGGTGTTCTTCACAAGAAGAACGCTGCTAACCGTAAGTCGGCAATCGCCAAGAAGGTTAACGCCCTCTAAGCACCGCTAAACTTCAGCAAGATCCTCGAATCCTTTGGGATTCGGGGATCTTGCGTTTTAACCGCCATTTTCATCCGTGCGCTAGCCTGTGAGCATGCCTCAACTCAATAGCTGGATCGGATCCGAGAACTCCTCGGTCATCCATCACTGGCAGTTTCCGGTCACGACTGACCAGGTATGGCACGCATGGACTCAAGGTGCCCAGCTAAGCAAGTGGCTTGGCGAACCTCGCTTGGCTAACTTCGAAGTCGGACAGGTTGTGGAAATTCAACACGCCCCAGACTACTGGTGCACTTGTCTAATCCAACGGTGCGAACCAGGGAAACTTTTGATCATGACTCGGAAGTTCCCCGACGAGAACCTTTCAATGCTGGAACTACGACTCACCGGCAACTCAACGGGTACCAAGTTATCACTCGTACACAGTCAGCTGTCGGATCAAGCCACTAATTATCTGACCGGATGGCAGGCACACCTGCAGTATCTAGAAGATCTACTCGGCGGGACACCTCGTCCAATGACAGACTTTTGGTCCTTTTACGAGAAATTAGCCGCAGACGCCAAGCAGGCGAACTAACGTTGTGGGGCCTTGGACGCAATGAACAAGATGGCACGTTCTAAGGCATAACCTGGAGAACGGCCACCACCTTTAACCATGCGATCCGTTTGCGCAATATTTTCAATGCACAAGGCAACATCCGCACGCTTCCACCCGCGGGCTTGCTGCTGTGCAGCCTGCACCTGCCACGACGCCATACCAAGTTCTGAAGCTAACGATGCCGCAGGCTCATTGACTCCCAGCACCTTAGCCAATTGACGAATTTTCATCGCCAACGTTGCAACAATTGGGATTGGATCAGTTCCGGTATCCAGCGAATGACGCAGGGTAGTTAAGGCGAGCTGCGCATTTCCTGCCAGCGCCGCATCAGCCACTTTGAAGGCTGTCGCTTCAATACGTCCGCCGTAATAGCGATCCACTACTTCTTGGTCGATGGTCCCAGTGGTGTCTTGAATTAGTTGATGACAGCTCGAGCCAAGCTCTGCCAGCGAATTACCCACCGCTGCAACCAACGACTTCACCGCATCATTAGTGATTCGGCGTTTGGCGGCCTTAAACTCGGCCTGCACAAAATCGATTTTTTCAGCGTCTCGTTTGATCGGTTGGCAATTGACGATCAGCGCTCCGGCAGCCTTGATGGCCTCCAATAATTTTTTGCCTCGAGTGCCACCTGAATAATGCAGAATCAGCACGTTCTCTGGGGCCTGATCTTTGAGGTAGTTCAAGGCGTCTTTGAGGAAGTACTCATTCATGCTGGCGAGGTCATGGACTTCGACCAGATTGGCGCTAGAGAACAACGAGGAGCTCGTTGCAAGCAATAGTTCTCCGGGCTCATAGGTGGCCGCGTTGAGCCGCGTATGTTGAATGTCTTCGCGTGTTGCCGCTTGGCTACGCAATAGTTCGAACGCCCGGGAAGCCAGATATTGCTCGGATCCGGTCAGTAGGATCAGTGGTTGAGGAGTTAAATCCCTCCACGATATTCCCGGGGATGCTTGCGCGCGTGCCATCGAGCTCCTTTATGCGTCGTGCGGTACCTTGATCCTACCGAACTACAGCTCCAATCGCCTTGGCCAGCACCTTGTCCGCTTCGAATGTGAGCAGAACACTACCTTCCTGATCCGTCCTGATAACTTTTGAGCCAACGTGTTTTGCGGCGTCAAGAATTTTTTGATGTGGATGACCGTATGAGTTGTCTTCGCCCACGGACACCAAAATCACTTGAGGCTTGAGCTTCTCGATGACTTCGACTCCACCGTTTTTCGCCCCATGATGCGATGCTTTGAGCACTTGTACCGGTGGTTGTGGTTGGCTCGCCAGCAACTGGTGCATCGCAGCTTCTTCTAAGTCTCCGGCAGTAAAGAAGCTGACTACTCCCCCATCCAAAATAAAGTCGAAGACGATCACCAAAGAAGTGTCATTGGGCTCTGCATAGCGCGCACTGACCTCATCAGGGCCGATCACCCGATACCGCACCACGTCGCTGCCCCCGCTATCCCCCGGTGCGATAGCTTGCGCACCTTGCCAGAGATCCGGACCAAAATCAGAGGACACTAGTCGCTCGCCGATCTCGATTCCGGAAGCCTCAATTTCAGGTATTCCGCCAAAATGATCGGCATGCTCGTGGGTAATAAACACCTTGGACAGCTTCGTGATTCCTAATCGTTTCACGCAAGATTCCACGTCCCCATCGGGTGGACCCGAATCCAGCAGCCAGGCTTCTCCTGGACCGGTATGGATCATAAAAGCGTCCCCCTGCCCGACATCACACATTGCAACGTTCCATTCTCCGCCAAGATCGGGACGATAGAACAAGGTCGCCGGTACAACAATCGCAGACATCGCCACCAGTGCTACGGTCAAGCCTCCGGCAGCGACTCGGTGCACGGCCAGATGTTCACTTTCACGGCCGGTCACAAGTAATACGGTGAAGACGACAGAGAATCCAATAGCCAGACTGATACCGGCAACGCCCGCTGGCCACGGGCGCGAAGCACCAGGTAACTCGACCACCCATAACGCTATTTTCCCGATCCACCCGGCCGGTAGCCCAGGCACCCACACCAGCACCTGTATTAGACCCGGCAAAGCGGTACACAGCAATAAACAAAGCACCCCGACGGTGGTGATCAGCGGCAATAATGGGGCAACTACGAGGTTCGCCGGCAATCCGTACAAACTAAAGTTTGAGTTCAACGCGATAATCACCGGAAGGCAGGTGAACTGGGCGGCACAGCAAATTGCGGTGAGCTGTGCAAACCATGGCGGGAAAATACGCGAGAAAATCTCGGTGAGCGCCGGACTCTGCACGATAATACCTAGTGTTGCCAGCACCGATAATGCGAATGCCGGATCTACCGCGAGCGAGGAATCCAGATGTAGCAAGATCGTCGCGGACAAGCTTAGGATGCCCAGCGATCCCCTGCCACGGCCGAGCAGCAACGAAATGGTGGCGATCATTCCCATCAGTCCGGCCCGAAGTACGCTGGGATCTGGCCCCACAAACCAAATAAACAACCCCAAAAAAGCGATACTCAAGATGGCGGCAGGGATTCTGGGAACGGTAAAAAGTCGCAGGAGCACCAACACCATCGCCCCGAGCAACGCCACATTTGAACCGCTGACCGCGGTCAGATGGCTCAAGCCACTATTTTTCATAGCTGTCGAAAGCTCTTCGCTCTGCCCCGAGCGATCCCCATAAAGCATTCCAGGCAGTAGCCCCTGAGCTTCATGGCTTAGACCTTGCAAGCTGGATGCAAACCGTGTTTTTAGGTAATCGGCGGCGTTAGGATCTTGCGAACTGAGAACTACCGGCTGGCTCTGCGCTCGCGCCCACCAGGCAAACGAGCCGTTTGAATCGGTGGCTTGCAGAGCAAGGATTGTTTCAAAGTTATCGGCGGTGACTTCGAGACTGTAGGGTACGCTCAGATACACCTCAATAGGACAGCTAACCCATTGTTCTTCGTGCCAGTATTTGAGTATCTGCGCAGCTCCTTGGCTGACATCGTCTGCGCCAAGTCTGGGTTGCCCGTCGAAGGCAATGATCACCTTGCGTTGCTGTTCGGCTTCGCCGGGCAATAAACATTCATTGTTCCCAGAGCCGAGCGCGCTGACGCTGATCGCGGCTAAAAGCAATAAGAGCGGCCCGGTAAACCAGGGGGCCGACGAGGGGGAGTCGTGACGCTGGCGCAGTAAAAATGCCAGAATCACGAAGAAGACCACCAGCACCACCAGCATTACTGGCAAGGCCGGTTTCAAATACGCGGTCAGCCACGCCCCTGCGAGCACCCACAGACCCCGAAAATCCGTTTTCATGGGACCACCAGCTCGGTTAGTTCACCCAGTAGTACCGGCCCGATACCGGAGACGGCGTCTAGTTGCTCCACGCTGGTAAAGGGGCCGTTCTTGGTGCGGAAGTCGATGATGCGTTTGGCTAACGCCGGACCGATCCCGGGCAAGGTCATCAGCGTTTGCTCGTCGGCTTGGTTCAAGGAGATCTTCGCGCCGGTGCCGGGGGCTTTCGTAGCTTCGGCCGGAGAGCTGCTGCTGGCACCGGGCAAGATGATTTGTTGCCCGTCGGTGAGTTTGGCCGCCAGATTGAGAAGTTCGGGAGCAGCCTTTTTGCTCATCCCACCGGCCTTATTAATGGCGTCGATGATGCGCGAGCCCTCGGCTAGTTCATACACTCCGGGTTTTTTGACCGCACCGACCACATGCACGGTAATCATGTTGACCGCTTGGGTCGCGGCAGGATGTTGCGGATCGGCGACCAGCGGGATTGCTTCTAATTCTTCGGCTGCCGGTGGTGGAGCAAAAATAATGGAGAAGGCGACCCAAACCAGCACCACAAGCACCAATACGAGCGCGGCCACGCGCGACACGGCGAAGCGCAAACGGGTCGGCCGTGGCGCAAATTTAGAGAAGAAGTCGTGGCGCCCCATGAGCCACAGTTTGCGCCAAAGTTAGTCGTTGGTGCGCTGCGCGGTGTCGGGCTGTGGATTCAGTGGCCCGACGGCCACCGCAAGGACCCCAATCCCGGTATGCGCGGCAAGCACTGCGGGTAAGGATTCGATCTGCACCGGCTCCTCGCTCAGCGAAGCCAGCTCGTTAGCCACCTCGGTGGCCAGTTCCGCGGCCCCAAAATGCATCACTCCGATGCGCACCGGCCCGGCAGCCTTGCTGGCCGCGTCGGTACCCAGCGCTACGAGACGAGCCTGGGCTCGAGCAAAAGAACGCGGCTTTTCAATGGGTTGAATCAGCCCATCATCGATGTGCAGGATTGGTTTAACGTTGAGCAGATTACCAAGCACCGAGGACATCGTGCTGATCCGCCCACCACGGCGTAACTGCTCTAGGCTGGGCACCGCAAAATAGACAGAATTTTGTGTGGCCGAACGCGCGATCTGGGCCAACATTTCGAGCGGCGCACCGGCCTGCCGGGCGGCCAGCACATCGGCGACGGCAAAGCCTTGGGGCATCGCTACGGTACGCGTATCGACCACCGTTACCGGCAGCTGAACATCATTTGCTGCCAGCCGGGCGGCGTCCACCGTGCCCGAAAGTTGACCGGACATGTGAATAGAGATAATTGACTCACAACCAGCATCCTGCAACTGCCGGTAAACCCGGGTGAATTCCCCCGGTGCTGGGCGTGAGGTCTTCACCGATTTGCCCATTGCCAGGCCCATCATCAGCGCGTTCAGATCATCACCGTGCACATGGTTGTCGACGATAATGGGGATATTCACGCAGGCGAAGTCGGCGCTTTGCAGCAAACTACTAGGCAGGCAGGCGGCGGAGTCGGTGACCACGCCGATCCGGGTACGCGAAAGCCCACGCGGGGCCAGCCATTTAGGCAGCCAGCCCGCGCGTGGACTCTTTGTGCGTTCGCTCATGGGTTGAGCCTACGGTGCCGGAACCACATTCACGAGCTTCGGCGCACGGACGATCACTTTCAGCGGCTCCTTGCCATCGAGCATGCGGATCACCGTTTCGTGAGCCAGAGCCTGCGCACGCAGATCGTCCTCGGAAATGTCCAGCGGAACTTCTAGGCGCGCGCGGACCTTGCCCTTGATCTGCACCACGGCGGTGACGGTGTCGTCAACCAGCAACGACTCGTCAACCTGCGGCCAGGCGCTATTTACGACGCTTGGCTCGTAGCCCAGCTGGGACCACATATCTTCGGCGGTGTATGGCGCAAACATGCTCAGCAGCTGCGCGGTGACCGTCGCCGCCTCGCGTACCGCAGGGTCACTTGCGCCGGCACCGGAATTGATGGTTTTACGCGCCGCGTTGACCAATTCCATGGTCTTGGCGATCACCACGTTAAACTTGCCCGAGTCCAGCAGCTGAGCGGCCTCGTGCACGGTGCGGTGAGTGACCTGACGCAAGGACTTCTCGCCGGTGGTGTAATCCACGCCCTGTGCGCTTTGCACGTCCTGGGCGATACGCCAGGCGCGCGCCAAGAACTTCTGCGAGCCCGATGGGGACACATCGGCCCAGTCCACGTCGTCCTCCGGTGGGGAGGCGAAGATCATCGTCAGACGCACCGCGTCCACACCAAACTTGTCCAGCTGCTCGCCCAAGTCAACACCGTTGCCCAGCGACTTGCTCATCGCCTTGCCACCGTTGAGCACCTGGCCCTGGTTCAGCAGCGCGCTAAATGGTTCGTCCACGTCGATCAAGCCCAGATCAAAAATGACCTTGGTGAAGAAGCGCGAGTAGAGCAGGTGCAAAATCGCGTGCTCCACGCCGCCGACGTACTGGCCTACCGGCATCCAATCGCGCACGGCCTGCGGGTCAAAAGGACCCTCGGTGTAGTGCGGGGAAACAAAACGCAGGAAGTACCAGGAGGAATCGACAAAGGTATCCATGGTGTCGGTGTCACGCTTGGCGGCGCCACCACACTTCGGGCAGTCCACGTTGACCCACTCTTCGACGGCAGCCAGCGGACTGGTGCCCTTCGGAGCGAGCTGCTCGCCGCGCAGGTTATCTGGCAGGCGTACCGGTAGCTGGTCATCGGGAACCGGGACCTCACCGCAGTCGGCGCAGTGAATGATCGGGATCGGGGTACCCCAGAAGCGCTGGCGGGAGAGCAGCCAGTCGCGGAGCCGGTAGTTGATCGTGTGCTCACCGGTGCCGGCGGCCTCAACAATCTCGATCGCCTTCGCGACGGCCTCGGTCTTGGTCAAACCGGAGAGCTCACCGGAGTTGATCAGTTGGCCCTCGCCGGTGGTCGCGGTTCCGGAAACTGCCGGATCCTCTTCACCGGTTTCGACGACCACGCGCACCGGCAGGTCAAAGGTGCGAGCAAAGTCCAAGTCACGCTGGTCGTGCGCGGGCACGGCCATAATTGCACCGGTACCGTAATCGGCCAGCACATAGTCCGCGGCCCAGACCGGCAGCTTCTCGCCAGAGAGTGGATTGATCGCGTAACGACCCAAGAACACGCCGGTCTTCTCACGTTCCGAAGACTGACGTTCGATCTCGGAGAGCGCTTTAACCTGCTCCTGGTATTCTTCCAGGGCGGCGCGGTGCTCATCGGTGACCAGCTCGCCAGCCAGCGCGGCGTCGGCGGCAACAACCATGAAGGTCGCACCGTACAAGGTGTCCGGACGGGTGGTGAAGACCGGGATCTTCACCTCTTCCAACTGATCCTGCGCGGCGATGCCGAAGGTCACCTGGGCGCCCTCGGAACGGCCGATCCAGTTCTTCTGCATCAGCAACACACGCTCAGGCCAGTGACCCTTGAGCCCGTCCATATCTTCCAGCAGACGATCCGCATAATCGGTGATCTTGAAGTACCACTGGTTCAGGCTCTTCTTGGTCACCGCGGTGCCACAACGCTCACAGGCACCGTTAACTACCTGCTCATTAGCCAACACGGTCTGGTCCGTCGGGCACCAGTTCACCGGGTGGTCCTTGCGGTAGGCCAAGCCCTTTTCGTAAAACTTATTAAACAGCCACTGGGTCCAGCGGTAGTATTCCGGATCCGAGGTGTGCAACCGGCGATCCCAGTCGGCGGAGATCGCGTAACGCTTGAAGCTCTCCGCCTGGGTGTCAATGTTTTTGTAGGTCCACTCCGCCGGGTGCGCATTGCGCTTAATAGCGGCGTTTTCCGCCGGCAGGCCGAAGGAATCCCAGCCGATCGGATGCATCACGTCATAGCCACGCAACCGCCAGTAACGCGACACCACATCGCCCATAGCAAAAGCCTCGGCGTGACCCATGTGCAGGTCACCGGAGGGGTACGGGAACATATCCAGCACATAGCGACGCTCGCGGCTGCCGTCATCGGCGGGCTTGAACACTTCAAGTTCATCCCATACCGGTAGCCACTTGGACTCGAGGTCCTTAAAATCGTAGGTTCTGGGTTCGTTCGTCGATGATGTCACTGAGCTCTTCTCACACACTTGCGGAAAAATTTCCTGACGGAAAACTTGGTTCGGGTCCAGACACAACAAAAGCCCCCAAATCACCACTCGGGGGTACGGCCATTGGCCGTGCTTAGCCTAGGTTGCGCTGAAAATGCATACGCCGATTCTATCGCAGTTCAACTCGCAACGGCGCATCCGTGAAATGCTCGCTCCACCACCGAGCCAATGTCATCGCTCACAACCCTCGCGCCGGTGTCCGATGAATTCGCGCGCGATTATCCACAGCCGGCACCCACCATGGCCCCACACCTCGCTACCGGGTCAAGAATAGCTTCATGAACACGCCAGCGCTCATCGCCACCTTGCACACCCTGTGCGCCGCCCCGCTTCAGCTCGGGACGCAGCTCACCGGTGACATGATGCTGCGTTTAGGCTCCCTGACCCTGGCCCTGTTCACCGCCATTGGCCAGCTAGTGCATCAGCATCGCGATCCACGCCTCGTGCTTGCCTACTGCGACCTCGTGGAAAAATTCGCCCAGCAGATCCACCACGAACAACTGGCCACCGCCCTTGATGCGGAGCTCAGCGGCGCACACGCGCTGAGCCTTGAAAGCTTCGATCAGTTGCGCGCCGGCACCTGCATTCTGGAGGGTGAACCGCAACTCGCTGTGGGCCGAACCTGTTACAAATCTGCCGGGGACTTGCTGGCCTCCTGGTTAGGACTGAACTATTTCGAGGCACAACGGCGCATCGACGACGCCCACCTGCTCATCGGCCGGCGCACCGCCCAGGGCGAGTCTTGTGAACCACGCATGCCCCAGCTGGCCAGGCTCTATGCCGACGGCGGCGCAAACCGACGCAGCATCACGGTGACCGCCCGCAGACTTGAAAAACTCGAACCCAAAGACACCACCTTCGACGGCACACCGGCGCAGCTCACCGCCAGGGACACCGACGGGCAACTCTTAGAGACCCACGCCGCCCGCGCCTTAGCGCAGCTTGGTCCCAATGCCGCGAGTAAGGAGATCAGTACCCGGATCGGGATCTACAAGGAACTGCACTGCGAAAAACAACCACCGGCGCTGGGCCTATTCATCGGCCCGGTCATCGACGGCGTTCATGAATTCACCCTGCGCACCTTGGCCGCCCACGCTCAGGTAATCCGTTCGATCCGCGTGCAATCCGCAGACTGGCGCACCCAAGCGGGCAAGGCCGCACGTCACGCAACCGCAGAGCCTGCCGCTTTCGTTCCTGATCCGTCGCCAGCAACCAAAGCGCAGCAGCCAGTTGCGCATCCCGCGGCAACGCCCAGCACCCCAACATGGTTACAGCCCGAGACCCCGATGCCCGCATGGGCTAAGCCGGCGGACAAGCAATCTGAAGCCGATGGCACCCCGAACTGCACCACGAAGCCCGAACCAACGGGCAATCACGAAGAGACGGTGACTTCCGAGCTGCGCGCACTTAACGCCTTCATGGCCATCCTCACCTCGCCTGCCAGCGGAGGCAAAATCAAACCAGTCATTCCACGCATCTTTGTTTACATGTGGCTAAGTGACCTACAGAATCTCGCCGAAGCCCACGCCGTCACCTCAAATGGGGTGCACTTACCGCCTGGAGAACTTCGACGAACGTTAGCCGAAGCCAACATCATTCCGGTTGTCCTAGGCGGCAACAGCCAACCACTAGATCTAGGTCGATCCAGGCGCTATCACGAGGGGTACGTCAGGGCGGCGGTGTTAGCCCGAGATCGCGGCTGCATCGTGCCCGACTGCACTACACCGCCAGATCACGTAGAAATTGATCACTATCAACGCTCGTGGGCCGACGGTGGTACTACCAGCGTGCAGTCCGGGGCAGGATTGTGTCCCGATGGGCACCACAGTCGCCACGTGGATCAGATTAGAATCGTCGACGTCGATGGCCTACCCCACGTGATCCTGCCAGCGCATCTTGATCCTGAGCAAAAACCTCGGCGCAACACCTATTGGGGAGCCCTGCAATTAGGCGATGCGCCCGATCATGAGGCCGCACCTGTAGCTCCACCCGATCCATCTGGTTCAACTGATCCGCCTGGTTCACCCGAGGAAAGTTAACCAGCAGACCGTGCCCGCCTACCCCCAATCCCCCACCGGCCGGCACCGAAAAAAACGCAGACCCCGAACCCTTTGCTCATGGGTTCGACGTCTGCGTTTGTGCGTGGTGAGGCTGACTATGCTTTGGTGTCTTCGTCCACCCAGTCAAAGGTGCGAGTCACGGCCTTCTTCCACAGGCGCAGGCTGCGTTCGCGCTCTGCGTCCTCCATCGCCGGCTCCCACCGCTTGTCCTCAGACCAGTTCGATTCCAGTTCGCCAAGGTCCTTCCAGAAGCCCACCGCGAGCCCGGCCGCATAGGCGGCACCCAGTGCGGTGGTTTCGGTGACCTTTGGACGAACCACAGGCACCCCAAGAATGTCGGCCTGGAACTGCATCAATGCCTCGTTGGCCACCATGCCACCGTCGACCTTCAACTCGGTCAGCGGTACCTCGGCGTCGGCGTTGACTGCGTCCAGCACCTCGCGGGTCTGGAATGCGGTAGCTTCCAAGGCGGCACGGGCGATGTGGTTTTTGTTCGCAAAGCGGGTCAAACCCACTATCGCGCCACGTGCTTCGGCCCGCCAATAAGGTGCGAAGAGACCGGAGAAAGCAGGCACGATGTACACGCCACCGTTGTTATCGACCTTGGCCGCCAGCTCTTCAATCTCTGGAGCGGTAGCGATCATGCCGATATTGTCTCGTAGCCACTGCACCAGCGAACCGGCTACCGCGATAGAGCCTTCCAGCGCGTAGACCGGAGCGGCGTCGCCCAGCTTGTAGGCCATCGTGGTCAGCAGCCCGTTGGACGAATGCACGATCTCGGTGCCGGTGTTGAAGATCAAGAAGCAGCCGGTGCCATAGGTGTTTTTCGCGGTACCCGCGGTGAACGCGGCCTGTCCGAAGGTGGCTGCCTGCTGGTCACCTAAAATGCCGGCCACAGGCACTTCGCGTAGCAACTGGTTGCCAGCCACGGTGCCATACACCTCGGAGGAGGAACGGATCTGCGGCATCATCGATACCGGCACACCAAAGTCGGCAAGGATTTCTTCATCCCAGGCCAGAGTCTTCAGGTCCATGAACAAGGTGCGCGAGGCGTTGGTTACGTCGGTGACGTGCACGCCACCGTCGATGCCACCGGTCAGGTTCCATAGCACCCAGCTATCGGTGGTGCCGAAGATCAAATCTCCAGCTTCGGCGCGTTCGCGTGCACCTTCAACGTTGTCCAGAATCCACTTGATCTTAGTTCCGGAGAAGTAGGTTGCCAGCGGCAGTCCTACCCGGTCCTTGTAACGATCTACTCCGCCATTGGCAGCCAGTTCGTCAACGATCTCTTGGGTACGGGTATCCTGCCAAACAATCGCGTTGTACACCGGTTCGCCGGTGTTCTTATCCCACACCACGGCGGTTTCACGCTGGTTAGTGATGCCAACTACTTCGATGTCGTGTCGGGTCAGGTTCGCCTTGGATAGCGCCTGGCCGATAACTTCGCGGATGTTGTTCCAGATTTCAGCTGCATCATGCTCAACCCAGCCGGCGGCCGGGAAGATCTGCTCGTGCTCGAGCTGACCGACCGAGACTACCTCGCCGGCGTGATCGAAGACGATGGCTCGGGAACTAGTCGTCCCCTGGTCGATGGCGATAACATATTTTTCACTCATGATTCACATCTCTCTTTCTAGAACAGCAAGCCGGCGCCGACGCCGCCAAGTAGACCACCAATGACAGGACCAACGATCGGAACCCAGGCGTAGGCCCAGTCCGATGATCCCTTGCCCTTGATAGGAAGGATAGCGTGTGCCAGTCGTGGACCGAGGTCACGTGTTGGGTTGATTGCATAACCGGTCGCTCCACCAAGGGATAGACCGATGGCCACCACGAGCAACGCGACCGCTAGCGGGCCAAGCTCATGTGGTGTCTTACCGAAACCGGCAATCACAAAGACGAGCACGAAGGTACCGAAGATTTCGGAGACCACATTCCAGCCGTAGGAGCGGATCGCAGGACCGGTGGCGAATACGCCCAACTGGTTACCGGCGTTCTGCTTGTCGTCGAGGTGCTTTTTGTAAGCCAACCAGGTACCAACGGCACCGAGGAACGCACCCACAAGCTGAGCGAGGAAATAAAGTATGGTGTTGGCGAATGTTTTGGCAACACCGGGGGCATATTCGGCGGCGTCCGGGTTGATCAGCAACCCAAGGGTGACCGCAGGGTTCAGGTGCGCACCGGAAATACCGGCGATCCAGACACCGCAGTAAACACCAAGGCCCCAGCCGAAGCTGATCGCCAGCCAACCGGCGGCGCTACCAAGGGTTCCCTTGAGTGCTACGTTGGCGCATACGCCCGAGCCCATGAGGATGAGAATGAAAGTGCCGGCTAATTCGGCAAGAAACACGTGAGTGGACAACATTGACCTCTTAGTGGTTTCGAAAGCCGGCGGCAACCTACCGCCGGCCGGTGCAGGTTACGCGAGGATGACCCCATGGCTTTCTGCAAGGACCGAGAGCGAATGGTCGATCTCGGCTGCGGTCTGGGTCTGATCCCAGCCCATTGGTTCCGCGAGGTGCGAGGCGACCTCGGTGACCAAATCTTTGGTGACCAACCCGCGGAAGGCGAGGTTGGTGCGGCGAATAAACACGTCGATCAAGCGGCCGACCTGTTCGTGCGCGACCAGGTAGGAAAGTTCCTGAACGGACAGTTCGCTGCTGTGCGTCAGCAGCTCTTCGTGCTCGCCAACTTCAGCAAGCACCCGATCCGCTCCGGTGCCATAACGCTCGAGCAGGACGCGTAGCCGCGCATGCGGAGCACGATCCTCACGGGCCGCGTACCAGGCGGCCAGCTGGCCCTCATTGGTGGGGAAGTTTTTGCCGCCGCCAATAGCCACACCTTGCGTGCTGTGCTTTTCACTCTCGCCAAGGAAGGCCAATGCCTTGCCTCCGAGGTTTTCAGCCAGCGCGCGGAAGGTGGTCCATTTGCCACCGATCAGTGAAAGCATCATGGTGGAATCGGTCAGCCGGGTTTCCTTCACCTGGTAATCACGGGAGACGAAGCCCGGGGCGGTGTCGTCGTGGTTCGGTAGTGGACGCACACCGGAGAACTTGTAGACGATCTGCTCTTCACTCACGGAAATCCGCGGGAACACCTGGCCGATCAAATCGAAGAAGTACGCGACTTCCTCGTCGGTGCACACCGCTGGTTCACGCATGTCGTGTTCCAGGTCGGTGGTTCCCACCAGTACCCGGCCAAGCATTGGGTAGATCAGTACGATGCGACCGTCTTCGTTTTCGAAGAAGATTTCACGTCCTCCGGTCGCCGCCAGCAGCTCTGGGTGATCAAGCACGATGTGTGAGCCCTTGGTGCCACCGGTCCATTTGGTGTTTTTACCAAGCTCGGCGTTGGTCAGATCCACCCAGGCGCCGGTGGCGTTGATGATGACCTCGGCTTCAAAGTCGAACTGCTCGCCGGTCAGGACGTCGCGTAGCGTCGCGGTGCCGTCGGTGACGGTGGTTAGCTCCACGTAGTTGCTAGCGCGCGCCTGATCGCTGGCACCCAGACCGTCGCGCAGTACGTCGAGGGTCAGGCGTTCGGGATTGTGCACCGACGCGTCAAAGTAGGTGGCGGTGTATTTGACGTCCTCGCGCAGTTCGGGCAGATCCTTGCGGGCCGCCTTGGTGCCTTTAAAGTTGTGCCATGGGGTGTTGCGTCCGCCGATGCCGGCGAACACGTCGTACATGATCAATCCGGCTTTAATGAGCGCCGCACCGCGCTCGGTCGGCTTGCCGGACTTGTGAGTTAAGAAACGCATCGGCGCGCTGAGCATGCCGGAGAACGTGGAAAAAATCGGGATCGTGGTCTGCAATGGCTTCACGTAGTGCGGAGCGATCTCCAGCAACGAGTTGCGTTCCTGGACCGATTCGTGGACGAGGCGGAATTCACCGTTTTCGAGGTAACGGATCCCACCGTGGATCATATGTGAGCTTGCCCCGGAGGCTCCTTGGCAGTAGTCGCCGCGCTCCACCAGTGCCACATCGATTCCCTGCATCGCGAGGTAGCGGAAAGTCGCCACACCGTTGATGCCACCGCCGACAACGAGCACCCGCGCCTTTGGCCGTGCACGTAGTTGCTCTAGCTGGTCCCGATTCACGATTGCATGCCCCTTTTTTGACTGTTGGTGTCTGTCAACAGTTAGTCTTGTCACCATGGAACAAAACGGTCAAACGAAATGCACAAACGTGCAGAAATGGTCTGATTGATGCAGATATCCCCCGGGAACGGCCCCTATAAACTGCCAAATCCTGACACATCCGTGCATACGAACCCCAAAGCCAAGGACGCCTTACGCGCCGCACAGTTGTATTACCTGCAGGACATCAAGATGGAAGTGATTGCCCGTGAACTCGGCGTTTCACGATCCACGGTCTCTCGCCTGCTCGCCCACGCCAAACGCACCGGAATGGTTTCGGTGAAGATCAACCCCTCGGCTAACCTGTCGGCATTAGTCAGTAACCAGTTAGCCGAAAAATACGGGATCAACGTGCATCTAGTACCCACCGACGGGTCGATGGATGACACCGAACTGCTCCAACGCGTCTCGGCACATGCCGCCTATCTGCTGGGCACGATCGTGTCCTCCTCAATGACCATCGGTGTCGCCTGGGGCCAAACCATGCAGGCGGTCTCCGCGGCACTGACCGGCCACCCCACCCACGACTCGGTGGTCGTGCAACTAAACGGGGCGGCCAACCCGGTCTCCAGCGGGGTGCGCTACGCCAGCGAAATCCTGACCCGCTTCGGCCAAGCCTTTACCGCCCGCACCGAACAGTTCCCGGTCCCGGCATTTTTCGACAAGGCCAGCACCCGCGAGGCGATGTGGCAGGAAACCTCCATACATCGTGTGCTTAATATCCAACGCGAAATGAATTTGGCGGTCTTCTCCTTGGGAGCGGCCAACTCAAACCTCGCCTCGCAGGTGTACCGCGGCGGTTACCTCAGTAAGGCCGAGACAAGACAGCTCAGTGAGATGGGTGTAGTAGGCGACGTGGCGACGGTCTTTTTCGACAAAAACGGCGACGACGCGCACATCGAAATCAACGCTCGAGCCACCGGCCCCACCTTGGCAGAACTACGCAAGGTCCCAAGACGCTTCTGCGTGGTCTCGGGACGCGGCAAATTACAAGCCGTCCGCGGGGCACTGAATGGCAAGCTGATCACCGAGCTGGTCATCGACGAGGGCACCGCGCTGGCGTTGCTCGACGGGTAGGGTTAAATACATGACGCCACGCACCCAACTGGTCACCACCCATACCCTGCACGGATCCACCACCAAGGTCTACAGTTACCCGGCCAGCGGGCAGCCAAGCGCCGGAACGATTTTTGCGATCCACGGTTTTCGTGGCGATCATCATGGGCTGCAACGCATCGTGGACCAGCTGCCGCAATACACCATCCTCGTGCCCGATCTACCTGGTTTCGGCTCCTCCAGCTCGATGGACCTACCCCATGACGTCGACGGATACGCGACGGCCTTGTCCACGTTGGCCGACGAGTTCGCCCTGCCTTCCAACGCCATCTTGCTCGGACATTCTTTTGGCTCGCTGGTGGCCGCCAAACTGGCTACCGAACGCGACTTTTCCAGGCTTGTGCTGCTGAACCCGATCTCCGAGCTGGCGTTGGATTCCTCGCAGGCACTGATGGCCAAACTCACCGGATTTTACTACGAGGTCTGCGCAAAACTTCCCGAACGCCTCGGTTCTGCGGTTCTGCGCTCGGAGTTATTCTCCGACGCAATGAGCGTGGTGATGACCAAGAGTAAAGACCGCGCCATGCGCCAGTACGTGCGCGAACAGCACCGCGCCTACTTTGGTGGCTTTCATTCACGAGTAACCCTTGCGCAGGCATATCAGGCATCTATCGCGCACACCGTGGGCGAATACAGCGCAGATATTCACATTCCGGTACTCCTGGTCGGCGGCATGCTCGACGAGTTAGGCACCCCGGAAACCCAAGAGAAGCTCCGTGCAAGCTTTGGCGACGCGCGGCTAGTCATGCTGGAGAACGTCGGACACCTGATTCACTACGAAAAGGCCGGCGACACCGCGGCGGCGATCGACAAATTTCTGCAGCAATTGCCGGACTGATCTTGGGCTAAAGCACCTCGTCGGGATCCACCGCGATGTTCACTACCGGATCTTTAGCCGCGGACATCCGCGCCCGCAAAGCTCGCAGCGAGGTGGTAACTAGGTGGCCGTCGGCGTAGGAAAAGAACAGCACGTAGCGGTGTTCGATCGGCGGGCCATCAATAATCGTCGGACCGTGCACCGCCAGCTTTTCACGCAGTTGCGGTGCCATGGCAGCGATTAACCGTTCGGCCCCGGGACCGGAGACCACGGCGCTTCGTACCGCCGGAGGCAGTCCCAGTTCACGACGCTCCCCCAATTCACGCTCGGCAAAACTTGCCGGGTCATAACGCACCAGTGCCGCGCCGGCCGGGCTCGGCGTGCCGGTCAGCACCACTACCCCATCGTGCGAGGCCAACGAGGCGGCGCTAAACCAACGGCTGAGCACCTCCTCGGTATTACGAAGCGAGTCATGGGCCATCATTTTGTCCGCGTCCAGTAGTAGCACGGCACTGTATCCTCCGTCCACCACCGGCTCCACCCCGGGGGTTGCCACCACCAGCGCGGGTTTGCGCTCCAGCCGGCGCACTGGTTTGGCCCCCGTAGAAGAAATGACCGGCACCTTGGCAAACGCCTGACCCAACTCGTCCGCGGTACGATCCGCGCCAATGCTTGCCGCGCGGATCCGTGGCGAATTACATTCGGCACAACGGTATTCGCGATACTGTTCACCACACCATTTGCAGGAAATATGGTGGGTTGACCCGCCAAGTTGTAACGGACCCTGACAGGCCGGGCAGCGGGCCAACGTTCGGCAGTCCTGACAGGCCAGCGCGGGCATAAAACCGGTGCGCGCCACTTGCACCAGCACCGGCCCGGTTTCCAGTGCCTTGCTTGCTTCACGCCAGGCGAGCGACGGGATCCGAGCACGGGCAAGCACCGGGTCGCGTTCCATTTCAAAGTCATTGGTGGTGGCCACCACGCGCGGGGTCTGCGCGCGCAGCACCGCCCGGGGCACCTTGAGCTCCGTGGCCCATCCGGTAGCCACTAGGCGCTGGGCTTCGACCGAGCGCGAAGGTGAGGCAATGAGCAGCGAGCAATCGCTATGGGTGCTGCGCAACAACGCCACCTCACGCGCATGCTGGTACGGCGCGCGCTGTTCGCGGTGGGATTGATCTGCATCTTGCCAGAGCACGATCAGCCCCAGCTGCGGTATATGACACTGCGCGGCGGATCGGGTGCCGATGACGATCTGCACCTGCCCGCCGATGGCGCGCAGGAAATTTCGGTACCGTGGGGTCGGCCCATCGTCGGCCTGCAGCCGCGCATAACTGTCTTTACCGAAGTGCTCGTCCAAGTGTTCGGCCAGTCGAGCCAGATCACTGGCGTCGGGCACCAGCAGGAGCACGCGCTGCCCGCGGGCCAACACCGGACGGCAGGCATCAAGCAAAAATCCGGGCCACGAGCCATAAAAGTTCGGCACCCAGGTGGCTACCGCGCGCAGCGTATCCCCGTTGGCCCAGGCTTGGAGCGCCTCGGGACCCAGCTCGTAATGTTCGAGCTGATTTGGATGCTCAGGCAGCGTGGGGGCTACCTCTTGCAGTTCTTCCTTTTCGACCTTGGCCGCGCGTGCCGGGACGGCTAGGCGCACCACATCCCACACGGTGCCGGCATAACGCTGTGCTACTAGTTCGGCGACTTCATAAACCTCGCGGTGCAGCACCACCTTGTCGCTGACCAGTTTAGACAGTGTCTTGAGCTTGATCGGCGAGGCGTAGTCTTCAAGCACCTCGGTGATAAAGCCAGGCAGTTGTTGCGCCCCAAAAGGCACCTTCACGCGTGTGCCGGCCACCGCGGTGGACAGCATTGACTCGGGCACCTGATAGTCGAAGAGCCGGTCCAGATGTGGCACGGAAGAATCAATCAGCACCCGAGCAACCCGCTTGATACGGGCCGGCACGGGTGCTGATATGAGGGCGTCTTGCTGCACGCTAGGTCCTAGGCGTTAAACCAGCTGCGCAGCGCATCCACGCGGTCGGTACGCTCCCAGGTGAAGTCGGTGTCGTCACGTCCGAAGTGGCCGTGCGCGGCGGTTTTACGGTAGATCGGACGTAGCAAATCCAGGTCTTCGATGATGCCCAGTGGGCGCAGGTCAAAGATTTCGTTGATGGCGCGGGTGATTTTGGCCGGGTCTACGGTTTCGGTGCCGAAGGTCTCCACATACAGACCCACCGGGCGAGCCACGCCGATGGCATAGGCAACCTGAACCTCGGCGCGGCGAGCAAGCCCCGCGGCGACCACATTCTTCGCTACCCAACGCATCGCGTAGGCGGCCGAACGGTCAACCTTGGAAGGGTCCTTGCCGGAGAACGCGCCGCCACCGTGGCGGGCGAAGCCGCCGTAGGTGTCCACGATGATTTTGCGTCCGGTGAGCCCGGCATCGCCTACCGGTCCGCCGATCACAAAAGGACCCGAAGGGTTCAGGATCACGTTGGTGGCTGAGGTGTCCAGATTGGAACGCTCAAGAATCGGGGTGACAACCTCTTCGAGCAGGTCTGCCTTCAAGGTCGCCAACTCGTATTCCGAGGCGTGCTGGCTGGAAACGACCACGGTGTCGATGGAGACCGGAGTGTCCCCGTCATAACCGATAGTGACCTGAGTCTTGCCGTCCGGACGCAGCAGCGGCATGCGTCCATTCTTGCGCACCTGGGTCAGTCGCTCGGACAGACGGTGAGCCAAGAAGATCGGGGTAGGCATCAGCGAATCGGTTTCATCCGAGGCGTAGCCAAACATCAGGCCCTGGTCGCCGGCGCCCTGCATATCGCGGGGGTCCTTGGCGGTACCTTCACGCGCTTCCAGCGAGTTGAACACGCCGTCGTGGATTTCCTGGGACTGCTGTCCGATCGAGACCGACACACCACAGCGCGCCCCGTCAAAGCCGTTGGCCGAGGAGTCGTAGCCGATGTCCAGGATGGTACTGCGCACGATCTCGGGGATCTCTACGTAGCCGTTGGTGGTCACCTCGCCGGCCACATGCACCAGTCCGGTGGTGGTCAGCGTTTCGACGGCGACCTTAGAGTTCGGGTCCTGCGCCAGCATGGCATCGAGGATCGCATCCGAGATCTGGTCGCAAATTTTGTCTGGGTGTCCCTCGGTAACGGATTCCGAGGTGAAAAGACGAAGTTCGGGGGTAGTTGAAGTCACCTTTTTACTCTATCTGGTCTGACCGACCGATTGGCTTTAGTTGCGACGTTACGTGACCAAACACCATATGGTGCGGCTCACTTTGTGACGTGCGGATGTCCGATTATTGCGCTGGCGATCTGCTCTATGACCACCCGGGCCACCTCGAGTTTGCTTCCCGTAGCCTGCACACTCGGAGCCTGCGAGGCAAACAGCACCTGAATGCTGTTGGTGTCTTGTCCAAAGGTCAGCTGCGCGCCCACCTCGTTGACCACGAGCATTTCGCAGCCCTTACGCGCCAACTTCGAGCGCCCGTAGTCCAGCACGCTGCCCTGCTCGTCACCGGTTTCGGCGGCGAACCCGACGATCAGTGAGGGCAGCGTCGCATCCTGCGCACGTGCCTGCACAATCTCGGCCAGAATGTCTGGATTGCGCACCAAGGTGATCACCGGAGCGGAGTGTTCGTCGCGCTTTTTAATCTTCGAATTTTCGATGTTTGCCGGGCGGAAGTCGGCCACCGCGGCGTTCATGATCAGCACATCGTGACCTGGAGCCTCGGCGAACACCGCCGCGCGCAGCTCTAACGCGCTCGATGTATGCACCAGACGCACCCCAGCCGGTGGGGCAACTTCGAGGTGAGTGGCCAGCAACGTCACCTCGGCGCCAGCATCACGGGCGGCCTGCGCCAGTGCCACGCCTTGGCGGCCGGAGGAACGGTTACCCAAGAAGCGCACCGGGTCCAAAGGCTCGCGAGTACCACCAGCGGTGATCAACACTCGCTGGCCGGCCAGGATCGGGGTGCTGAGCAACGGGGTAATCTGCGCAAAAATATCTTCGGGTTCTGGAAGTCGTCCCGGTCCGGAGTCTTTTCCGGTCAACCGCCCGCTAGCCGGTTCGATGATGGTCACCCCACGTGCGCGCAAGGTGGCCACGTTGGCGCGGGTGGCCTCGTGTTGCCACATTTCGGTGTGCATTGCCGGGGCCATCACTACCGGGGCCCGGGTCGCTAGCAGCGTGCCGGTCAACAAATCATCGGCGATCCCCGCCGCCGCCTTGGCCATCAGGTCCGCCGTCGCTGGCACGATCAGCACCAGGTCTGCTTGCTGACCTAAGCGCACGTGGTTCACCGATTCGACCGCGTCAAAAACGTTGGAGGTCACGCGATTGCCCGACAGGGCTTCCCAGGTGGCGTTGCCAACGAAGTTTTCGACCTTCGCAGTCGGGATGACGTCGACGTGATGCCCGGCCTCTTTGAGCAGGCGCAGCAACAACACGGACTTGTAGGCGGCGATCCCAGCCGAGACGCCCAAAACGATACGCAACACGCGAAATATCCTTCGGTGATTTATTACCTGGTGGTTAAAGAAAAAGCTGGTGGTTAAAGAAAAAAGATGGCGCCCGATCGGGGCGCCATCTCTCATATTAGTCTTCGGTAACTTCAGCCCGAGTGACCTTGAGCAGCTGGCTGTCCAGTTCGCGCAATGCGATGGTCAGTGGCTTTTCGTTCAACTTGGTCTCAACCAATGGACCAACATACTCGAACAGGCCTTCATTTAGCTGCGCGTAGTAGGCGTTGATCTGACGTGCGCGCTTTGATGCGTTGAGCACCAGCGCGTACTTCGAGTCGTTGGTCTCAAGCAACGAGTCGATCGATGGGTTAATGATTCCCTCTAGATTGGACACAGGACTCCCTTTAGTCATTCTTCAGGCCCATAAGGGCCACAAGCTCTTCGGCGGCGCGTGAAACATCATCGTTAACGATGGTGACATCGAATTCTGATTCCGCCGCAAGTTCTAGTTTAGCGGTTTCTAGGCGACGCTGCTGCTCCTGGGCCGTTTCGGTGCCACGACCGATCAGTCGGCGCACCAATTCATCCCACGTTGGCGGGGCCAAAAAGACAAACTTTGCCTCAGGCAACGTCTCTTTAACCTGTCGTGCACCCTGCAGATCGATCTCCAGCAGGACCTTCTTGCCATTGGCCACCGCGTCGTCAACCGTGGAACGAATGGTCCCGTAGCTATTCTGCCCGTGCACCACAGCCCATTCCAACATGTCACCGCCATCGACCAGTTGATGGAACTTTTCAGGCCCGACGAAGAAGTAATGAACTCCATCCTCTTCGCCTGGCCGTGGGTCTCGGGTTGTGGCCGAGACCGAAAGCCAGACATCAGGATAGTTATCTCGGATGTAGGTGGAGACGGTGCCCTTACCTACGGCCGTGGGGCCGGCTAGTACAGTTACCGACGCAGCGGTCATTGACTACACTTTCGTTTTTGGTGGCGATTGCTTGAAGTGTTCGGTGATCGCCGTGCGCTGCTTGCGGCCTAAACCGCGCAAGCGACGCGAAGGGGAAATGCCAAGACGTTCCAGCAGGTTTGCTGCACGAACTTCGCCAACACCCGGCACCGATTCCAGAAGGTCCATGACACGCATGCGTCCCACAGCCTCGTCTTCGTATACCAAGTCTAGTACCTCCGTGATGGAGATCTTGCCGGTACTGAACTGGGCTTTAAGTTCTGCACGGCGTGTGCGAGCTGCCAATGCCTTGGCACGAGCCCGAATACGGTCTTCGTCTGAGAGTTCTCGCAGTACCATCGTTCAGCCATCCTTCATGTGTAGTGGACTAAGGCTATGAGAGTGAACATAGCGATCAAACGCGCATTTTGCAAGAGTAATCGCGTTGTGGCTACCAGAGACTGTAGTAGCCACAACGCGATTGTGCTAGTTATTTAGCCCGCGGCCAATAATTCATCACGAACTTGCGCCGCTTTCGCCCGCAAGGCGTTTACACTTGGCCCCACCTTGAGGATGTCCCGGCTGCTGGTACCCAGTACTTGTGAATAGCTACCGGCAAATGCGGCGGCGATATCACGTGCCGTGGCCCCTTGGGCACCGAGCCCAGGGGTGAGCAATGGCGCCTTCGTTGCACTCAGATCGATGCCCAGTTTCGCCGGTGCATCGCCAATGGTTGCGCCTACCACCAGACCCACGTGGCCCATATCTTCAGCGCCCGCATTTTCTGCGATGACTTGGTCAATAATCGATTTTGCAACCGACTTTTCACCGCCAACGTGCTGCACAGAGGGCCCTTCAGGGTTCGAGGTGAGCCCCAAAACGAACACTCCACGACCGGTCTGCGCGGCCAGATCAATGGCCGGACGAAGCGACTCATAACCGAGGTACGGACTGAGCGTCACCGCGTCCGAAGCCAGCGGTGAAGCATCGTCCAACCATGCCGTGGCATAGGCCGCCATGGTCGAACCAATGTCGCCACGCTTAGCATCTGCGAGGGTTAATATTCCCGCAGATTTTGCCAAGCTGAGAGTTTCCTCCAAAACCGCAAATCCTGCGGACCCGAAGCGCTCATACAACGCGACCTGAGGCTTCAAAATTGCTGCCACACCAACCATGGCTTCCACCACGGTCAGTGAGAAAGATCGCACCCCAGCGGGGCTGTTTTCCAGCCCCCACGCCTGAAGCAACGCCGGGTGCGGGTCAATTCCCACACACAGCGGCCCGGAGGCCTCCATCGCCGCCCGAAGGCGGGTTCCGAAGTTAGGCATTACGCGCACCGCGCAGGTTCTGATCGTGCACCTGCAAGCTGGTGACATCCCACTCGTACTCACGTAGCGCGTCGATAGCCTGCACGCAGGCACCAAACTCGGCGACGGTAGTGATAATTGGGGTGCCCACCGACACCGCGGCGGCGCGGATCTCGTAGCCGTCCCCGCGTGCCTCGGAGCCGGTTGGGGTGTTCAAGATCAGGCCGATCTGCCCGGCGTTGATCAGATCAACGATGGACTCGCCGCCCTCATGGACCTTGCCGACCACCTGGGTCGGGATGCCGTTGCGGCGCAGTACCTCTGCGGTACCACCGGTGGACAGGATCTCAAATCCGTTGTCCGCCAGGTGCTTGACCGGGATCACGATGGAGCGCTTGTCACGGTTGGTCACCGAAACAAATACCTTGCCGCCGGTAGGCAGCGGGTTGTTCGCCGCCGCCTGGGACTTGGCGAAGGCGGTATCAAAGTACTTGTCGATACCCATGACCTCGCCGGTGGAGCGCATCTCTGGGCCGAGCAGCGAGTCGACGACCTTGCCCTCCGGGGTGCGGAAGCGAGCGAAGGGAAGCACCGCTTCCTTCACCGCGATCGGCGCCGAATCTGGCAGGTGGGTGCCATCTCCGGTAGCCGGCAGGGAGCTGCCGCGCAGTTCGGCGATGGTGTGTCCCACGCCGATCAATGCCGCGACCTTGGCCAGCTGTACGCCGGTAGCCTTCGAGGTGAATGGCACGGTACGGCTGGCGCGTGGGTTCGCTTCGATCACGTAGAGAATATCTGAGGCGAGCGCGAACTGGATGTTGATCAGACCGCGTACGCCCACACCGTCGGCGATGGCGCGCGTGGCGGCTGCCACGCGGTCACGCACGTCTGGGCCCAGGGTGATCGGAGGCAAGGTGCAGGCCGAGTCGCCGGAGTGAATGCCGGCCTCCTCGATGTGCTCCATGATGCCGCCGACGTACAGGTCGGTGCCGTCGAACAGGGCGTCCACGTCGATCTCGATGGCGTCTTCCAGGAAGCGGTCCACTAGGACCGGGTGGTCCACGGTGATTTCGGTGGCGTTGGCGATGTAGCGTTCCAGGTGCGCCTCGTCGTAGACGATCTCCATACCGCGTCCGCCCAGCACGTAGGAAGGGCGCACCAAGACCGGGTAGCCGATCGAGTCGGCGATCTTCTTCGCGTCGGCGAAGGACACCGCGGTGCCGTTCTTCGGGGCGATCAGCCCGGCGTTATCCAACACCTGCTGGAAGGCGCCACGGTGCTCGGCGAGGTCGATGGCCTCCGGGGAGGTACCCAGGATTGGCACGCCGGCTGCCTTCAACTCGGCTGCGAGCTTCAGCGGGGTCTGACCGCCAAGCTGCACGAACACCCCGAGTACTCCGCCGGTCGCTTCTTCCGCGTGGATGATTTCCAGCACGTCTTCCAAGGTCAGCGGCTCAAAGTAGAGACGATCGGAAATGTCATAGTCGGTAGACACGGTTTCCGGGTTGCAGTTGATCATCACGGTGTCGTGGCCTGCTTCACGCAAGGCCATCACCGCGTGCACGCAGGAGTAATCAAATTCGATGCCCTGGCCGATCCGGTTTGGACCGGAACCCAGGATGATTACCGAGGGCTTCTCGTGGGCGACAACCTCGGTCTCTTCGTCGTAGGTCGAGTACATGTACGGGGTGAACGCCTCGAACTCGGCCGCGCAGGTGTCCACGGTCTTGAAGACCGGGCGCACACCCAACGCGTGACGGATTCCGCGGATGACCGCTTCAGGCTTACCGGTCAGCGCCGCGATCTGCGCGTCGGAGAAACCGTGGCGCTTCGCTTCGCGCAAGACCTCTTCGGACAGGTCCTTATTCGCCGCAATCATTTGTGCGGTCTCGTTGATCAGCGCCAGCTGATCCAGGTACCACGGGTCGATCGCGGTGGTTTCAAAGAGCTTCTCGATGGAGACCCCGGAGAACAGCAGACGCTGCACTAGCGAGAGGCGCTCGGTGGAGCCCTTCACGATCGAGGCCAGCACCGCCTCATGCTCTTCTTCCGGAATCGGCTCGAAGGAAAGCTCCGAGCCCTTCTGCTCGAGCGAACGCAACGCCTTCTGCAGGGCCTCAGTGAAGTTGCGGCCCAGCGCCATCGCCTCGCCCACGGACTTCATGGTGGTGGTCAGCGTCTTATCGGCTGCCGGGAACTTCTCGAAGGCAAAGCGTGGGACCTTCACGACCACATAGTCCAGCGCCGGCTCAAAGGAGGCCGGGGTCTTCTGCGTGATGTCGTTTGGAATCTCGTCCAGGGTGTAACCCAGCGAGAGCTTGGTGGCGATCTTCGCGATCGCAAAGCCGGTGGCCTTGGAGGCCAGCGCCGAGGAACGCGAGACGCGTGGGTTCATCTCGATGACAACCACTCGTCCGGTGTCCGGTTCGATCGCGAACTGAATGTTACAGCCACCGGTGTCCACGCCCACCTCGCGGATGACCGCGATGGAGATGTCACGCAGGTTCTGGTATTCGCGGTCGGTCAGCGTCATCGCCGGGGCGACGGTGATCGAGTCGCCGGTGTGCACGCCGACCGGGTCGAAGTTTTCGATCGAACACACGACGACGACGTTGTCGTTCTTGTCGCGCATCATTTCCAGCTCGTATTCCTTCCACCCCAGGATGGACTCCTCCAGGAGCACCTCGGTGGTCGGCGAGTACTGCAGGCCCGCTCCGGCGATACGGCGCAGATCCTGCGCGTCATAAGCCATGCCCGAGCCAAGTCCACCCATGGTGAACGAAGGGCGCACTACCACCGGGTAGTTCAGAATCTCGACGGCGGCAAAAGCCTCCTCCAGCGTGTGCACGATCTGTGACTTCGCCGATTCGGCGCCACAGCGCTCCACGACGCCCTTGAACTTCTCGCGGTCCTCGCCCAGCTCGATGGCCTCGATATTCGCGCCGATCAGCTCGACGTTGTACTTTTCAAGCACGCCTGCCTTGTCCAGTGCGATGGCGGTGTTCAGTGCGGTCTGCCCGCCCAGGGTCGGCAGGATCGCGTCGGGGCGTTCCTTGGCGATGATCTTCTCCACGACCTCCGGGGTGATCGGCTCGATGTAGGTGGCATCGGCGAATTCCGGGTCGGTCATGATGGTGGCGGGGTTGGAGTTCACCAGGATGACCCGCAGGCCCTCCTCCTTGAGCACCCGCAGTGCCTGGGTGCCGGAGTAATCAAATTCGGCCGCCTGGCCGATGACGATCGGGCCCGAACCGATGACGAGTACTGAGGTGAGATCGGTGCGCTTAGGCATTACTTGCTGTCCTTATCTGCGGCGGAATCCATCGCGGAAACGAAACGGTCAAAGAGGTAGGCGGCATCGTGGGGACCGGATGCTGCCTCCGGGTGGTACTGCACGGAGAAGGCCGGGATGTCCAGGCAGGACAGGCCCTCCACCACGTGGTCGTTCAGCGAGAAGTGCGAGACTTCCACCTTGCCGAAGCGTTCCACCGGTGCGGTGACGGCGCATTCAAGCGGTGCGTCGACGGCGAAGCCGTGGTTCTGGCTGGTGATCTCCACCCGGCCGGTGGACTTGTCCATAACCGGCTGGTTGATTCCACGGTGTCCGAAGCGCAGCTTGTAGGTGTCAAAACCCAGTGCGCGGCCCAGGATCTGGTTGCCGAAGCAGATGCCGAAGTATGGCATGCCGGCGTCGAGTACCTCGCGAACCAGTTCCACCTGTGCGGTAGCTGCCGCCGGGTCACCGGGGCCGTTGGAGAAGAACACTCCGGTGGCGCCGGTGGCCTTGATTTCTTCCAGTGTCGCGTTGTACGGCAAAACGTGTACGCGCAGGCCACGCTCGGCCAGACGGTGCGGGGTCATCGACTTCATGCCCAGGTCCACGGCGGCCACGGTGTGCAGTGGTGCGCCACTAAATCCGTGATCGGCCGGTTCCACGGTATACGCGGTAGCTACCGAAACCTCGGCGGAGATGTTCCGTCCGGCCATGGCTGGCTGCGCCTTGACGGCGGCGATCAGTTCGGTCTCGGGCTGTGCGGCGGCCTCACCGGAGAAGATGCCGGACTTCATTGCCCCGGCGTCGCGCAGGTGACGGGTCAGCGCGCGGGTATCCACGTTGCGGATACCGACGATGCCGTATTCGACCAGGTCTTCATCCAAGGTGCGTTCGCTGCGCCAGTTGCTGGGGCGTCGGGCCGCGTCGCGCACCACATAGCCGGCCGGCCACATCCGAGTGGACTCCGGGTCTTCGCTGTTCACGCCGGTGTTTCCCACGTGTGGGAAGGTCTGCACGACGATCTGGTGCGCGTAGGAAGGGTCGGTCAATGTTTCCTGGTACCCGGTCATTCCGGTGGTGAACACTGCTTCGCCAAGGCTTGTGCCTACGGCGCCGTAGCTACGTCCACGGAAGATGCGGCCATCTTCGAGTACCAACACTGCTGGTAGGTTGCTCAGGGAATTCACTTAGTCTGTCTCCTGCTCGGCCGCGTCGGCTTGGTGCGACGCCAGCAACTGATAAATCTTTGCGGTGTCCTCGTGGTAGCGAGGACGGAATCCGGTATCGAAGGTGAAATCATCCTTCGTCCAGGTGATCACGATCAGCCCGTCACGTTCGACGAACTTGCCGACCATGCCGGCGGACCGGGCCACCTTCACAAACGCGTTCCACGGAATGTGCAGGTCGGTGGTGCCCGGACGGAGCAGATGCACCCCGCCGCTACCCAGTTCCAAGGTGGCGTTTGAACGCACTCCGAGCTGATGGACGGCGATCCGATCCAACCAGTCTTCATACCGGGTGGTGGCCACGTACATGCCGGTGAACTGGTGTTCAGGCTCGTCGTCGAACCCGGCATAAGGCGCCGGAATGTCGGTCTGTCGTCGTTTCATATTGCGCCAGCCGATCAGGATCAGCGCACAAAAAAGTACCGCGATCCCGATCGTGACCAGCACGCTGGTGAGCTCCCCGCTAGTCATTAGCCACCCGCGGGGTAGCCAGCGCACCGTCGAGCACGGTGGGGTGACCGTGGAAGAAGGTGGCGCGCACCGCACCTGGCAGCTCCATCCCGGCAAACGGTGAGTTGCGCCCCTTGGTGGCCATCGTGAACGGGTCCACGATCCAGCGTGCCGCCGGGTCCACTAAGGTCAGGTTGGCCGGTTCACCTACGGCGATCGGGCGGCCCTGATCTGCTAGGCTGCCGATCTTCGCCGGGGTGAACGAGGTAATCCGCGCCACGTCGGCCCAGGAAAGCAGCCCGGTCTGAACCAGCGTGTGCTGCACGATGGACAGCGCGGTTTCCAACCCGGTCATGCCCATGGCCGCGACACCCCATTCGCAGTCCTTCGCTTCGCTCGGGTGCGGGGCGTGGTCGGTGCCGATCACGTCGATGGTTCCATCGGCGACGCCCGCGCGCAGCGCCAGCACATCTTCTTCGCGGCGCAGCGGCGGGTTGACCTTGTACACCGGATCAAAGGTTTTCACCTTTTCATCGGTCAGCAACAGGTGGTGTGGGGTGACCTCGGCGGTGACGGCGATGCCGCGGGCCTTGGCCCAGCGGATAATCTCCACCGATCCGGCGGTTGACACGTGGCACACGTGCAAGCGTGCGCCGACATGTTCTGCAAGCAGCACGTCGCGGGCGATGATCGATTCTTCGGCGACCGCCGGCCAGCCGGTCATGCCGAGCACCGCGGACACCTCGCCCTCGTTCATTTGGGCACCCTCGGTGAGCCGTGGTTCTTGGGCGTGCTGGGCGATCACCCCGTCGAAGGCCTTCACATATTCCAGCGCACGGCGCATCAGCAGCGGATCGGAGACACAGATCCCGTCATCTGAGAACATCCGCACTTTCGCGCGGGAATCTGCCATCGCGCCGATCTCGGAGAGCTGCTGCCCGCCCAGTCCTACGGTCACCGCACCGACCGGGCGAACATCCACCCAGCCAGCCTTGCGGCCCAGCTCGTAAACCTGCTCGACGACGCCGGCGTTATCTGCCACCGGGGTGGAATTGGCCATCGCGTGCACCGCGGTGTAACCGCCGCGAGCCGCGGCCTGGGAACCGGTTTCCACGGTTTCGGCATCTTCACGGCCCGGTTCGCGCAGGTGCGTATGCGGGTCAACGAGCCCCGGCAGCAATACCAGCCCGGCGGCTTCGATCACCGTAGCCTCGGCGTCGCTGAGTTCACCGAGCTGTGCGATCTTGCCGTCAATGATTAGCACGTCGGTAGCTTGACCGCCGAGAACGGCGGCCTGTCGAATCAAATACTTCATCTTAGGTTCCTTAGATCAGGTCGCCGGAAAGCAGCATGTAGAGGCTTGCCATGCGGACCGCAACGCCGTTGGTGACCTGTTCCAGGACCATCGACGCTGGCGAATCGGCGGCAGCCGAGGATATTTCAAGACCGCGGTTCATCGGGCCAGGGTGCAAGATCAGCGTGTCGTGCCCCTTGGCTTCAAGCGCTTTGAGTCGGGTGTCATCCAGCCCCCAGTAGCGCGAGTATTCGCGTGGGTTCGGGAAGAACGCTGCCCGCATCCGCTCGCCTTGCACACGCAGCATCATCACCGCATCCACCCCGGATTCGATCACCGCGTCCAGCGAGTAACTAATTTTGCACGGCCAAGCGCTCGCGCCGACCGGCAGCAGCGTCGGCGGGGCGACCATGGTCACCGATGCGCCGAGCGTGTTCAGTAGCCACAAATTTGAGCGGGCCACCCTGCTGTGCAGGATGTCACCGACGATCGCGACCTTCAGCCCGTCCAGTCCCCGGCCTAGCGGAGAGACGCCCTCGCGCAGCGCCAGCTGGCGGCGCAGCGTAAACGCGTCGAGCAACGCCTGGGTGGGGTGTTCGTGGGTGCCATCCCCGGCGTTGACGATCGGCAGCCCGATCCAGTCGGTGGCCGCCAGGCGTGCCGGTGCCCCGGAGTCAGGGTGGCGGATCACTACCGCGTCCGCGCCGATGGCCAGCAGCGTCTGCGCGGTGTCCTTCAACGATTCGCCCTTGGACACGCTGGAGCCCTTGGCCGAAAAGTTGATCACATCGGCGCTCAAGCGCTTAGCGGCGGCTTCGAAGGAGATGCGGGTGCGGGTGGAGTCCTCAAAAAACAGGTTCACCACGGTGCGGCCACGCAACGCCGGAAGCTTTTTGACCTGCCGGGTGCCGGTTTCGCGCATTTCTTCGGCGATGTCCAGGATCGCGATGGCTTCTTCGCGGCTCAAGTCCGCGGTGGATAGCAGGTGTTTCATGCGCTGGCCTCGATGATGACTTCGTTGCTTCCGTCGATTTCGGCCAGGTGCACGCGCACCTTTTCGCTTTTTGCTGTGGGCAGGTTTTTGCCTACGTGGTCCGCACGAATCGGCAACTCGCGGTGCCCGCGGTCAATGAGCACAGCCAGTCGCACAATGCGCGGCCGTCCCCAGTCCGAGAGCGCGTCCAGCGCGGCGCGAATGGTGCGTCCGGAATAGAGTACATCGTCCACCAGTACGACGACCTTGCCGTCGATGCCACCGGCAGGCAGGCGCGTAGGCGCCGGGGTGCGGGTGGTGGAGTGACGCAGATCGTCACGGTACATGGTGATGTCCAGCTGTCCGACCAGCGACGCGGGGTCCAGCTGGTTCGGCGTCGAAGCGGCGATGCGTTGTGCTAGGCGTTGGGCCAGCGGATAACCGCGGCTCGGAATGCCTAGCAGCACCAGATCTTCGGTGCCCTTGTTGGCTTCGATAATTTCGAAGGCCACACGGGTCAGTACACGTTCGATGTCTTCGCCGGTCAAAACCGTGCGAGCCACATCGTGCTGTGAATTTTCATTCATCGGTGTGCACCTCTCCCTTCTCCGCCTCACGGGACGGGATTTAAAGGAATATTGCTAGTTCAAATTATCATGATCCGGCCATCATTCCCTAGCGGAAACCTATGCATACCCGTGAATGACCTATGACTTCTTTCACAGGATGATCCGCGCGCTCTCACGATCCCCCGCAAAGTGCGCTAATTCGCGCTCTTTGTCACGCTCGATGACCATCTACCTGTCGATTTGAGCACACTGGTAGGGGTAAGCAGGTACGCCATAGTGTGATGTAGCTCCTCAAGGTTTCCCGCTCACGCCAGACACACACTCACGTAACAAAACCAGAACTACGTGAGAACTACCAGCTGACCGGCAAGATTTTCGAAGCTCACGCACCGGCATGGCTGTTAGCCTCGGAGAATCAGCGACCTGCGAGGAAATGGATCGGTTTGCCCACATGAGTCAAGACACCAACTACGACACCTTCGCCGAGGCGTATAACGCCGAAAATGAAACCAGCCTGCTCAACGCCTACTATGAGCGCCCGGCGATGCTCAAGCTCGCCGGGCAAGTGCAAGGTAAAACGATTCTTGATGTCGGCTGCGGCGGCGGGGTGCTCAGCGAAGAATTGCTCCGACGTGGGGCCACGGTCCACGGGTTTGATGCCAGTCAAGCCATGCTCGATATCGCCCGACGCAGGCTCGGCGCGCAGGCCCAGCTGAAGTGCGCGGACCTAAGCGAGCCTCTGCCCTACGCCGAGAATAGTTTTGACGATGCCTGCGCCTCCTTGGTCTTGCACTATCTGCAAGACTGGAGCGCTCCACTGGCCGAGCTGCGGCGTGTGCTCAAACCTGGCGGACGCTTGCTAATCTCGGTGAACCACCCATTGCTGTACCCGCTGACTCATCAGGGTGTCCAGTACTTTAAGACCACCAGGTACACCGATGAGCTCGAATTTGACGGTCAGCAAGGCAGCCTGACCTACTGGCACCGTCCGCTGCATGCAATGTCCGACGCCTTTGCGAGGGCCGGATTCAGCATCGAGCTGATCAGCGAGCCGCCCTACTCCAAGGAGGCACCGGATGAACTGGTTCCGGAGAATTTAAAGGACCGTGATGCCTTTGTGAGTTTCATCTTCTTCGTGCTGCGTTAAGCGTATTTAAATACCGAGAGCCGGAACCCAGCAGGTTCCGGCTCTCGGTAGATTATGAAGTCGAGGATTAGTCGATCAGGGTGTCCTTGACGCTCTGAATGCGTCCGAGCACACCGTTGACGAATTCTGGAGATTCGTCGGTGGATAGTTCACGTACGTTCACGACCGCTTCGGCCACGGCAACCGCGTCCGGAACGTCGTCGTTGTACAGGATTTCCCAGACACCGATGCGCAGCGCCATGCGGTCAACGCCCGGCATACGCTCGATGGTCCAGCCCTTAACGTAGCTTTCAAGCACCTCGTCGATGCGGTCCAGGTGGGCCATAACGCCCTCAAGGATTGTCAGCGAGTACTCGTTAAGCACGATGTCAGAATTGTCGCGGCGGCCGATCGCTACACTAAGCGCATCAACGTCGCGGGCCTCGGCTTCAAAAAGAAACTCAAGTGCACGACGTCGCGCCTTAGCGCGGGCCCTCACTAGGAGACACGTCCCAGGTAATCGCCGGTGCGGGTATCAACCTTCACCTTGGTGTTCTGCTCAACAAACAATGGAACCTGGATTTCCAGACCGGTCTCCAGGGTTGCGTTTTTGGTACCAGCCGACGAGCGGTCGCCCTGCAGGCCCGGCTCGGTGTAGGTGATTTCCAGAACGACGGATGCTGGCAGTTCCAGGTACAGTGGGCTGCCGTCGTACATTGCGATGGTCAGCTCCTGGTTCTCCAGCAGGTAGCCTGCTGCGTCTCCCACGGTGACTCCGGAAACGGTGATCTGGTCGTAGTCTTCCAGGTTCATGAAGACGTAGTCTTCGCCATCCTGGTAGAGGTACTGGTAATCGCGGCGGTCAACGGTGGCCAGCTCAATTTTGGTGCCGGCGTTGTAGGTCTTATCCAAGACCTTTCCGGACATCACGTTGCGCATCTTGGTACGGACGAAAGCGCCGCCCTTGCCTGGCTTAACGTGCTGGAAGTCGATGATGGTAAAAAGCTGGCCGTCAATCTTGATGACCTGACCATTTTTGATGTCAGTTGTATCCGCCACGGGTCCTCAATCCTCTATTTTTTGCCGGCATACACCGGCATTATCAAAAATCCATTTATCACTATAGCAAACTGCGCTAATGACTAATTTTGTGCACGTTCCTCGGCCAGTCGTAAACAACCGGCCGACGCGTTGAGCAAATGCTGCGAAGAACCCATCTGCTGGCGCTGCTCCAATGCGGTGCGGAACCGGGTTACCGCTGCCTTGTAGTCACCCTTTGCGAAGAATGACATGCCCAGGTGGTGCTGCATCAGCGGCTCGTAGTAGGTGCCCGAAAATTCATCCACCAGCTTGCGCAAGCGGTTGATAGCGCGATCGAAATCACCTTGCAAGCGGGTCAGCTCGGTGTCCAACACGCGTAAGTGCGCATTGGTTGGGTCTTCAAAACGTGATTCGGCAATCAGATTACCGGCCAGCGCGAGCTCGCCACGAGCCATGTGGATCACCACTTGGTCGGTAGGCGTGCCATTGGCCATCGAACGATCGGCGGCCTGTTCATCGTTGATGAAGGGACGCAGAGTGTTCGGGTCAATCAATACTCCGTCGATGGAGGTGCCCACGCCTTCGTGGTTTACCGATGCGACGTCAATGGCGTATGCGGTGAATTCGCTCATGCTTACTCTCCGATTTCCTGGTAGGCGGCGAATAACAGCGAGTTATCCGGCACCTCGTAAATACGTGGTTTGCCGATGGCGTCGAGCACTACAAAACGTAGTTGATCACCACGGGTCTTCTTATCGCGCTTCATGCCGTCTAGCAGCGCCATCCACTTGTCGTTGCGGTAGCTGGTAGGCAAGCCCAAGGACTTCAGGATGCTGAAGTGCCGTTCGGTGACCGCGTCGGGGGTGTGCCCCACCGAACGGCCCAGCTCTGCGGCGAAGCACAGCCCGATGGACACTGCCGCGCCGTGGCGGATGTTGTAACGCTCGGACAATTCGATCGCGTGGGCCAGGGTGTGGCCGTAGTTCAGGAACTCGCGGTCCCCCGCTTCCTTCAGGTCGCGTGAAACCACCTCGACCTTCACCGCGATGGTGCGTTCGATAATTTCGCGTAACCGGTCGCTGTCGGCGCGGATCGCATCTTCGGGATCTTCTTCGATCAGTTCCAAGATGCGCTCATCGGCGATGAACCCGCACTTCACTGCTTCGGCGAGGCCGGTGACCAGTTCGTGCTTAGGCAGCGTGGCTAGCGCATCAAGATCCGCCAGCACACCCGCCGGCGGGTGGAAGGAACCGACGAGGTTTTTACCCTCGGCGGTGTTGATACCGGTTTTGCCGCCCACGGCGGCGTCGACCATACCCAACAGCGAGGTTGGCACGTGGATCACCTTCACCCCACGCAGCCAGGTGGCGGCCACGAAGCCTGCGAGGTCGGTGACCGCTCCGCCGCCCACGGCGACAATTGCGTCGCTGCGGGTGAAGTCGTTCTTGCCCAGTACTTCCCAACAGAAGGAGGCAACTTGAATGTGCTTGCCCTCTTCGGCATCGGGAATTTCAGCGGTCAGCGAGGTAAGCCCGGCTTTTTCCAGGTCGTCGCGAACGACGTCACCGGTGGCGCGCAGGGCGCGAGGATGGATGACCAGAACCTTCTTAACTGCCGGACCCAAAAGTTCGGGCAATTCTCCCAGTAAGCCGTTACCGACCATGACCGGATATGACTCCGCTGGGGTGGCTCCGGTGACCTGAAGTGTGGTTGGTGCGAGTGGCATCCTTGACGTTCCTCCTGATGGTGCTGATCTATCCAGCGTACGCGGGAGCGCTGTAGGTTTTGCTATCTCGTGGCGTGAATCACATGCGACTCGATCGCCTCAACGAGCTGCGCGAGACTCAAATTATCAACCTGTAAGGTCAGATCAGCAAGGTTTTCGTAAATTTCTTGGCGGGTCTCGTAGAGCCGGGACCAGGTGGTGAGGGTTTGGTCACCAGCGAGCAGTGGGCGGTGCGTGTCCCCCGCGAGGCGACGCTTAGCGGTCTCTAAAGTCATCGCTAAGTAGATGACCGTGCCGCCGCGTAACACTTGTTGATTCTCTTCGCGCAATACCGCGCCGCCACCGGTGGCGATCACCCCGGCACGTAATTGCGCCAGAGCCGCCACCTCAAGGTCACGGAAGTAGGCCTCGTCGTGCTCGGCAAAAATCTGTGCGATCGACCCATGCTGGGCGACAATATGCACGTCGGAATCGGCAAAACTAGTGCCCAAGGCCTTAGCCAGCGACCTGCCCACGGTGGACTTGCCGCTGGCCATCGGACCAATCAGGTAAATCATTTAGACCCCGGTCGAGCCCAGCGAGGCAGGAATATTCGCCAGGTAGCTGTCGATATTGCGCTTAGTTTCATTCAGCGAGTCGCCGCCGAACTTTTCTAGCAACGACTGCGCCAGTACCAGTGCGACCATCGCCTCGGCGACCACTCCGGCGGCCGGAACTGCACAGACGTCCGAACGCTGATGGTGCGCGGTGGTTTCTTCACCGGTGGCGGTGTCGATGGTGGCTAGCGCGCGGGGCACTGTGGCGATCGGCTTCATGGCGGCGCGTACACGCAGTACCTCGCCGATGCTCATGCCGCCTTCGATGCCGCCGGCACGATTGGTTTCACGCTTAATTCCGCCGGATTCGGCGGGGATAATTGCATCGTGCGCGGCCGAACCGCGTCGCGCTGCGGTAAGGAAACCGTCGCCGACCTCAACACCCTTGATGGCCTGAATACCCATCAGGGCTCCGGCCAGACGCGAGTCTAAGCGGCGATCCCAGTGCACGTAGGAGCCGATGCCCGGAGGCAGGTTGTAGGCGAGCACCTCAACCACACCGCCGAGGGTCTCCCCTGCCTTATGCGCGTCATCGACCTCAAGAACCATTGCCGCGCTGGTTTCGCCATGGAAGCAACGCAGTGGATCGGCGTCCAGTGCGTCCACGTCGGCCAAGGTTGGCAGCGGCGCATCAACCGGAGCGGCGACCGCACCAATAGCGGTGGTGTGTGAAACAAGTTCGATGCCAAGGCCGGCCAGGAAGGCTTGGGCTACCGAGCCGAGGGCGACGCGGGCAGCGGTCTCTCGCGCGCTAGCACGCTCGAGGACCGGACGTGCATCGTCGAACCCGTACTTTTGCATTCCGGTGAAATCGGCATGGCCCGGACGTGGCCGGGTTAATGGGGCGTTACGCGCCATCGAGGCCAGTTCGTCGAGGTCTACCGGGTCCGCGTTCATCACGCGCTCCCACTTAGGCCATTCGGTATTCCCGATTTCAATGGCGATCGGGCCGCCCTGGGTTTTGCCATGGCGCACGCCACCGAGGAAGCTGACCTGATCCTTTTCAAATTTCATTCGCGCGCCTCGGCCGTAGCCAAGACGTCGCCGAGCGAGCGCATCGCGCACCACTTCACTGTCCACCGAGACTCCGGCGGGTAGACCTTCAAGAATTCCAACGAGTGCCGGGCCGTGTGATTCGCCCGCCGTCAACCAACGCAACATGGATTCTATTTTGCCATGACATGGCTTCTTTAACCGCGTCGATGAAGCCCAAGTGAGTGATACATCGCATTTGTGACGCGTTCACGGGTTAGCTCATCAAAGGGTAAAGCGCTGAAATAACGGGCTTGTTCCACCGCTTGATGCACCAGCATATGAAGCCCGGAAATCACCGTTCCAGCCCAGTTCTGCGCCAGCTCGCTGGGCCAAGGGTCATAAGCGACGTCCAGCAGGATGCCTCGCCCGGCGCCTAATGGCGCCACCCAACTGTCCGCCGCACGCGGCGGCAAGGTGCTGATGACCAGTGGATCGGCGATAATTCCGAGCTCGTCAAACGAATTAACTTCGACGAGCTCAACGCGCATTCCAAGTTCTTGGGCCAAGGAGATGGCGAGGCTAGCGCGGGCCGGGTCACGGACCACAAGTTTCAGCTCGGTAGTGCCCAGTTCGGCGGTCGCCTCAATAGCTGCCAGCGCGGTATTTCCCGCGCCAAGTATGGTGGCCTGGCTACTGTGCCGCACGCCCGCGTCGGCCAAGGCCAACACGATCCCATCAACATCCGTATTTTCTCCGTAGAGTCTTCCATCGCGGCATACCACAATGGTGTTCAACGCACCGAGCCGGGCCACGCGGTCCGACACCTCGTCCATCAGTGGCACGAAGACATCTTTGAGCGGCATCGTCACCGAACAGCCGGCCCACTGGTTGGCACGCAGCTGTTGCGCGAATTCTCCAGCGTCGGCGGGAGTCAGCTCGATCGCCTCGTAGTTAATGTCTGCGCCGAGCAACGCATAGGCGGCCCGGTGCAGGATCGGCGATTTGGAATGGCTAATCGGCTGGCCGAGCACCGCCGCTCGCATCATTTGCATACCTCAGGGTTTGCGTCGCACCAGGCGCTGAACTGTGCGTGGTTCACCTGATGTTCCGCATAGGTGGAGGCAAATTTCGTCTCACCGGTTTGGGTGTTCACGGTGACCCAATAGTAGAAGCCGTTATCCTGTGGGTTCACCGCGGCGTTGATCGCCGAGGTGGCCGGGGATCCGATCGGAGTCGGCGGCAGGCCGGTGTGTACGTAGGTGTTGTACTTGTTGCTAGCGTCCTTCTTCTCCGCTTTGGTGAACTGCAGCGAATAGCGGTTCAGCCCATAAATCACGGTGGAGTCGGTCTGCAGCAGCCCATGAGTTTCGTTATTATTTGGGTCCAGCCGGTTCTGGATGGCTCCGGAAACGACCTCGTAATCCTTCGGGGTGGCTTCGGCCTGCAAAATAGAGGCGATCTTTAGCGCCTGATAGCCTTCGCTCAGGTCGCTGACGCCGGCATCGGTCAACGCTTTTTTGGTGGAGTCAACCATGGTTGTCAGTACCTCGTCGGCCTTGGTGTCCAACGGGAAGCGGTATTCTCCGGGGTGCAGCCAGCCTTCAAGGTTTGTTGATTCGCTGGGTAGCCCGAATTTTTCTGGCTGATCAGCCAGTTTACGAAGGGTTTCAAGCTTCAGGCCCGAACCCTTGGCAATCTCTTCCAACGTAGCGCTCAGGCGCATATTTGCCTTCAGCCCGACGTAAAAGACCTTATCCGGTCGCTTGTCGATCAGCTCGTCCGCGGCAGCCGCGGCGGACATCTGCGTCTTGAGCAGGTAGGTGCCGGGGTGGATGAGTTTGCTTTTGGCATCCGAATTGTCGATGGCCGACATGAACAGCTTGTCACTGGCCACGACGTCCAGGTCATCAAGCTTGCGCGAAATGAGGGCCGGACCCCAGCCGTCTTCCACGGTGAATTCCACCGCTTGGCCGCCAGGACCCGGGTAATCATCGGGGTTAAACTGCTTGTACAGCGAGCGAATGAAGTAGAAAGATCCGGCGACAACCACGGCAAAGATCAGGAAAGTTGCCAGCATCACCAAGTTACGGCGGCGTTTGCTACGCTTTTTGCGCGCCTTGCCACCGTGGCCGGCCGAGCCGGCACGCAACGCCTGTTGTGTGCCGGGCTCGTCGTGGTACTCGGGTTCGGGCTGCGAGAAATCCTGTGCGACCGGCGCGGATTCCGGTGCAGAGTGCTCTGGCGCGCCAGCGTCGGCGTCAAGATACACTCCTCCGCCGGTCAGTTCCGGGCTCGAAGCCTCGGGTAAAACCGAGCGTTGCCCGGCAGCAAAACGTGCGTAAAGCTCGGAGTGGGTTTCACGCTGCCGTTTGCGGCGGGCTTCATCTCGCATTAATTCTCCCAAGTGGTTTCTCGCGTCGCGCCGTTATTTCAACACGATACGGCTGGCTTGCACACGCACGGAGTTGCGACGCATTTCAAGCACCTGTTGCAGGATTTCGACGGCTGCCACCTGGTCAACGACCTGGCGGTGATCTTGCATGCGGCGACCTGAGGCATGCAATGAACGATGGGCACTGACCGTGCTCAAACGCTCATCGACCAAAAAAATTCCAACCTCGATTTTAGCCTCATTTGCCTCTTCCGCCAAGGCAATCGCGTAGTCACGAGCCATTTTTGTGGATTCGGTTGAGTTTCCGGCCAGTGATTTCGGTTCGCCGATGAATACCTCGGACACGCCCCGGTCAACGATCATGCGTAATAACATGCGTCGATCAGAGTTTTTCTTCAGGTCCCTGCGCAGTGTCATCACCGGGGTGGCGAGGATTCCGGAGGGATCGGACACGGCGACGCCGACGCGGGCCAGGCCCACGTCGACGCCGAACGCAATATTAGCCATTGGCAAGTGCCGCCCGAATTGCTGCCAGCGCGTCATCGATCTTTGACACGTCCTGGCCGCCGCCCTGAGCCATATCGTCCTTGCCGCCGCCGCCTCCTCCGAGTACCCCGGTTGCGGTGCGAACCAGCGCGCCGGCCTTAAAGCCGTTGCTGCGGGCCTCATCGTTAGTCACTGCGAGCACCAGCGGACGGGAGCTTGACTCGCCGATCAGCACGATGACAGCCGCTTCGCTACCAAGTTTGCCACGCAGATCCAACGCCATGGTGCGTAGCGCATCGGCCGAATCGATGGTCCCGGCATTGTGCGCCAAGAGCCGGGTTTGGCCGATGGTTTCGACCTTCTCCAACAGCTTTGCCGACTGTGCGAGCATCGCCTGGCTCTTCAGCTCGGCGATCTGCTTCTCCGCTGCCTTCAACTTCGCCACGGTGTCATTGACCCGCTCGGAAACCTGATTTGAAGGCACCCGGAAGAGGCCTGACAGCTCGGAAACTAGGGCACGTTCGGCCGCTCCGTGACGGAACGCCTCCATGCCTACCAGTGCTTCGACGCGGCGGTTGCCCGAACCGACAGAGGCTTCGGAGAGCAAGGTGAGCTGGCCGATGCGTGAGGTGGTTGGCACGTGGGTGCCACCGCAGAGCTCGCGGGACCAGGCGCCGTTCATCTCAACGACGCGCACCGCGCTGCCGTACTTTTCACCGAACAGGCTCATCGCGCCCAGCTGCTGCGCTTCGGCCAAAGCCATCTCGTTGGTGACCACCTGGTGGTTGGCGGCGATCGCGAGGTTCACGACCTCCTCAACCTCGGTACGTGCCTGGGCCGAGAGTGCCTCGGTCCAGGAGAAGTCAAAGCGCAGGTAGCCAGCCTTGTTGAAAGAACCGGCCTGGGTGGCGGTGTCGCCAAGTAACTGACGCAACGCGGCATGCACCAGGTGGGTGGCCGAGTGGGCCTGCTCACCGGAGTGGCGACGGATTGCATCTACCTGGGTGCGCACCAGCGCGTCGGCGGGAAGTTCACCCTCGCGCACGATCACCTTGTGCACGTTCAGCCCCTTCACCGGAGCCTGCACGTCGGTGACCTCAAGGACAAAGCCGTCGCCGGTGATCAAGCCGATATCGCCGGCTTGGCCGCCAGATTCGGCGTAGAACGGGGTCTCGTCGAGCACCAGTTCAATTTCTTGACCCTGCTCGGCGTAGTTCACCACCGCACCGTTGGAAACGATACCGCGGATCTTTGATTCACCCACGAGCGTGTCATAACCGGTGAAGTTGACCTTGCCGGCCTGCGCCAACTGGTTAAATACGCTCAGATCAGCGTGCCCACCCTTTTTGGACTTGGCGTCCTTCTGGGCGCGGGTGCGCTGTTCGGTCATCAGTTCGCGGAAGCGCTTCTCATCTACCGCAAGCCCCGCCTCGGAAGCGATTTCCAAGGTCAGGTCGATCGGGAATCCGAAGGTGTCATGCAGGGTGAAGGCGTCATCTCCGGAGAGGTTGTGTCCTTCGGCCTGAGCGGATTTCAGCGCGTCGTCCAGTCGGATGGTGCCCGAGGCGATGGTGCGGCTAAAGGCGCGCTCCTCTGCGTAGGCGATGCGTGCGATACGTTCGAAGTCTTCGGCGACGATTGGGTAGACACCCTTCATCGCGTCGCGCGAGACCGGCAGCAGCTCTGGCAGAACCGCGGTGTCCACGCCCATCAGGCGCAGCGCGCGCACGGCACGGCGGATCAGTCGGCGCAGTACGTAGCCGCGGCCTTCGTTACCCGGGGTGACACCATCGGAGATGAGCATCAGCGAGGAGCGAGTGTGGTCAGCGATCATGCGCAGGCGCACGTCGTTGGCGTGGTTCGGGTCTGCCGGGTCCTCGGTGGAGGTGTATACGATGCCGGCGAGTTCCGCGGCCTTGTCGAGCACCGGACGCAGCTGATCGGTCTCGTACATGTTCTCCACGCCCTGCAAGATCATTGCCAGACGTTCCAGACCCAGACCGGTATCGATATTGCGCTTGGGCAGTTCGCCGGCAACATCAAAGTCGGTTTTGGAGCGTACCGCGGAAAGCCGGTACTGCATGAAGACGAGGTTCCAGATTTCGACAAAACGGGTTTCGTCGACGGCCGGGCCACCATCCACACCGTATTCCGGGCCGCGGTCGTAGTAGATTTCCGAGCAGGGGCCACCGGGGCCGGGCTGGCCGGTGTTCCAGTAGTTATCTTCCTTGCCGGTGCCGACTACGCGTTCGGAAGGCATGCCGATCTCGTCTTCCCAGATGCTGCGAGCTTCGGTGTCTTTTTCGTCGCCGTCCTCGTAGACGGTGACCCAGAGACGAGCCTTATCTAGCCCGTAGCCACCGTCTTCGATCGAACCGGTGAGCAGTTCCCAGGCGAAGTGGATCGCTTCGCGCTTGAAGTAATCGCCGAAGGAGAAGTTGCCGCACATCTGGAAGAAGGTGCCGTGACGTGAGGTCTTACCGACCTCTTCGATGTCACCGGTGCGAATGCACTTCTGCACCGAGGTAGCGCGCGTGTAGGGCGGCTCTTCCTGTGCGGTGAGGTAAGGGATGAACGGGACCATGCCGGCCACCGTAAAGAGCAGCGAAGGGTCAGATGAGACCAGCGACGCGCTGGGTACCGCCGTGTGCCCCTTGGAGACGAAGAAGTCTACCCAGCGGCGTGCAATTTCCTGCGTTTTCATCGTGTTACGGATGGTCCCTTCACTTAGCGGTGTCCACGCCTAAGGCGGAACGTAGTTCTACTTCGCGGGAGTTCATTCCCTCACGGAATGCTCCCACTACCTCCGAGATGCGATCGGCATACTTACCGACCTGACGGTTTAGCGCCGCCCCGGAGGATACTTCGGTGTATTTTTTGGTGGCGAGGACTCCGACGCCCACGCCAATAACAACCCACAAAAGCTTCTTCATTCTAGTCTCCCCTAACGGCTACGGCGGCCCTTGCCGCTGGCATTCGCGTTCATCGCTGCCTTCACACCCGAGGTGAAAGCTGCGACCTTGATCAGTGGCTTGCCCACCGTGGCTGCCACCAAGGAGGACAGCGCGGAGACGTTGGCGCTCGCATCGGAGACGTTTGAGGTGATCGCGTCGACCTTCTTGAGCTGGTCATTGGTCGTGGCCACCGTGTTAACAACCTCGCCGATCAGCGGAGTGGTCCCGTCGGAGAGGTCCTTGATCGAGTTGCGAAGCTCATCAAACACCTTGCCCAACTTGATAATTGGTACGGCCAACAGTGCCACCAAGATGGCAAAGACGCCGGCCGCGATGAGCCCTGCAATATCCGAACCCGACATGTGCTTCCTCTTCTGCTTTGGGTGCTTGCTGCCAGTCCACCTTATCGAACCGGAGGCGATTAAAGGTAGTTAAGCCAGTGGCCCGCAACCGAGTCGGTTGCGGGCCACCAAACACACACTAAGTTTAGCGTGCGTAGTACTCGACCACGAGGTTCTCTTCGCAGGTCACTGGGATCTCTGCACGCTCAGGAGCGCGCAGGTAGGTAGCCTGCAAGGCTTCCAGCTTCACGTCCAGGTAAGCAGGAGCTGCTGGAAGCACGGTAGCGTGCTCTCCGGCTGCTGCCATCTGGAAAGGAACCATCTTCTCGCTCTTTTCGTGCACGTGGATCAGCTGACCCGGCTGCACCTTGAACGATGGGCGGTCCACGCGCTGGCCGTTAACTAGGATGTGGCGGTGCACAACTAGCTGACGAGCCTGCTGGATGGTGCGGGCGAAGCCTGCACGCAGAACCAGAGCGTCTAGACGGGACTCGAGCAGTGCCAACAGGTTGTCACCGGTCTGGCCGCCGAGGCGCTTTGCTTCCTTGAAAGCGTTAAGCATCTGAACTTCGCGGATGCCGTACTGGGCACGAAGACGCTGCTTTTCGCGCAGACGTACCGCGTAATCGCTGTCCTGCTTCTTGCGGGCGCGACCATGCTGGCCGGGACCGTAGGGACGACGCTCCATGTACTTTTCAGCTTTTGGAGTCAGGGCAAGGCCGAGTGCGCGCGAGAGGCGCACGGTACGGCGGGCACGGGCGTTAGCCATAAGTGTGTCCTTTTCGTTTTAGCGACGGGATCTACTGGCCTCCGGGACGGAGAGTGTTGGGGCGTCGCGCCCCTGAACCACTGCAACCTTGTTACCCCTGCGATTACTCGCGGGCGCAACTTAGCTTGCCAGCCAAAGATCAAGTCTACACGAATGCAGGGGCCAGCCAGGCCCGTTGTAACGTAGCTCGCTATCGTTTCTTCTTGTCTTTACGGCGAATGATCTCCCGTAGCTTTGCCAGTCGATCACTCAACGTGCGTTCGGTGCCGTTGGCCGTGGGACGGTAGTAGTTGGTGCCGAGCAGATCGTCGGGCAGATACTGCTGGCTGGCGATCGAATGCGGGGCATCGTGCGAATAAATGTAGCCGACCCCGTGGCCCAACTGCTTAGCTCCCGGATAGTGGGCGTCGCGCAGGTGGTCTGGGACCAGCGAGCCCTTGCCTGCGTTCACGTCGGCGATGGCCTCGTTGACCGCGGTGTAGGCGGCGTTTGATTTCGGCGCGGTGGCCAGGTGCACGGTGGCGTGCCCAAGGATCAGCCGCGCCTCGGGCATGCCGATCAGCGCTACCGATTGGGCGGCGGCTACGGCCAGCGGCAGTGCGCTGGAGTCGGCCATGCCGATGTCCTCGCTGGCACTGATCATCAGCCGGCGGGCGATAAACCGCGGGTCCTCCCCCGCGGAGAGCATGCGCGCCAAATAGTGCAGGGCGGCATCTACGTCGGAGCCGCGAATGGATTTGATGAACGCGGAGATGATGTCGTAGTGCTGGTCCCCGTCCTTGTCATAACGTTGCACCGCTTGATCCATGGCGAGCTGGACGTGTTCGTCTTGGATTTCGATCGGCGGTTCCGGCTTTGTCCCGGAAGCGTTCCAGGCCACCGCCCCGGCGGCTTCCAGCACCGTCAAGGAACGCCGGGCGTCGCCTTGGGCCAGCCGGACGATCGCGTCTCGCTGCGTTTCGGGAAGGATTACCTGCGCGTCAAAACCTCGCTCGTCCGCCACCGCACGATCAAGGAGCTGCGCGAGATCCGCATCGGTCAGCGGGCGCAGAGTCAGCAGTAAGGAGCGCGAGAGTAGCGGAGAAATCACCGAAAAGGAGGGGTTTTCGGTGGTGGCAGCGACCAGCACCACCACCCGATTTTCGACCCCGGGAAGCAATGCGTCCTGCTGAGCCTTGTTAAAGCGGTGAATCTCATCGAGAAAAAGCACCGTGGTCACCCCGCGTAGATCGCGGTCATCCTTGGCCTGCTCGATCACTCGGCGGACATCTTTCACCCCGGCGGTAATTGCCGAAAGCTCCACAAATTTACGGTCCGTGGCGCGCGCAATCACGTGGGCGATGGTGGTCTTGCCAATACCTGGCGGGCCGTACAAGATCACACTGGCAGGCCCGGCCAAACCGGTTTCGGGATGTTCGGCGAGTTGCCGCAACGGCGAGCCGGGGCCCAGCAGGTGGCCTTGGCCGACCAGTTCATCTAGCGTCTTGGGGCGCATACGTACCGCAAGGGGTGGGCGCGGCCGCTTGATCGAACCGTCATCCAGGGCATCCAGCAAATCGTTCACAGACCCAGCCTACCGATATTCTGATAGTTGCGCGGTGCAGCTCAACACTTCACCGCCACCACCCACCACCCACCACCTTTTGAAAGGACCCTGCCCTATGCGCGCCGTCATCCAGGTTGCCAGCAACGCCCACGTCGAGGTCGAAGGGGAAGTTGTCGGCAAATTAGATGCCCCGGGGCTGGTTATTCTTTTGGGCGTGACGCACGACGATGACCAGGACACCGCGCGCAAGGTTGCGGAGAAAATCTGGCAGTTGCGCATTTTAGAAGATGAAACCTCGGCGGCCGGAACTGATGCACCGTTGCTGGTGATCAGCCAATTCACGCTCTACGGTTCGGTGCGCAAGGGGCGGCGGCCCTCATGGTCAAATGCGGCACCCGGCCCGATCAGCGAGCCGCTCTACGAGTACTTCGTGCGCTACCTGCGTGAGTTGGGAGCCACGGTTGCGACCGGAAAATTTGGCGCGATGATGAACGTGTCGCTGACAAACACCGGCCCGTTCACCGTGATCGTTGATTCGGCGGAGCTGGCTTAGCGTCCGGTAGTTCTCACCAGCTGCGCGAGCATATCGAAGTTTGCGCGATGGCTTTCTAGCTCGGCATAGCCGGAATCCGAGAGTTCGTAGACCTTCCGCCCCGGCCCGCCTTGCCCTTCTTCCCATCGGGTTTCAACGAGTCCCGATGCTTCCAACTTCGCTAATGCGGGATAGAGCGTTGCGCCCTTGATCGGCCCAAAACCGCGGTCCTGCAGGGATTTGGACAGGGCGTAACCGTGGGCGTGCCCCGTAGATAATTCAGCCAACAAAAGCATCGGTAGCATGGCTCGTTGCCAGCTGCCGGGAAATGGTGAATCCTTACTCATCGCGGCCTTCTTCCAGACCGCGGGCGTGGGCGCGCCTTTCGGCAAGTTTCGATTGCACGTATTCCGCGCGATTTGCGGAGCGTAACTCGTAGAGCGTAATTACTGCATAAATCAGAATGCAAACTCCGAAGAAAATATCCCAGCCACTGCGGTCCGGGGCAAGCACCTCCGGCAGGAGGCTTGTGCCGTATAAAACTACTAATGCCAGTGGCAGCAAGCGGCGCATCAACCAGCGTCGCTTCAGCGCATTTGCGGTGTTGACTCCGAGTCCTATGGTGAATTCGCCCGGCGTACCGAATTCTTCGACAATTGTTGCCTCACCGCCTTCCACGCTCATATTCGACCAGTGCTCGCGGGCAGGCTCCAATGCAGATGCCGCTTCTTTACCCCGCATTCCGTAGCGTCCGCGCAACAAACGTGTGGATTCGGCAAACCAGGTCTCTGGATCGGTGAAAGCTGAGGCGCAGTTACGCGGTGCTGCAGGTTCTTTATTGAATGGTAGCCAAAAGACACCGACGGCCAGTGCGATCCCGAGGATCGGCGCTAGCCAGTTGGGCAGTTGCATGGCTTCTTCACCGCCGAGTACTGCGATGATCGCAGCCGCTGCGATGGAAACCACTATTCCTGCCAAACCCAGCGTCCATGATCGGGCGAACCTGCCTTTCAACCGGTAGAGCCACCACAGGTGCCCGGATAATGCGATTCCTGTGCCTGCGCTCAAGGCGGCAAGCTGCCAATAGTGCCACGAATTCGAAGCCCATCCATCACGGAACCCGACCCAAGTTCCAAAACCGGCGCACAGTAGGCCAACCACAAGGCCAAAACCAGCCAGTAGCAACACACTGCTGTTGATCGACATCTCCGAATCCGCGAGCTGTTGCGGCGTCAATCGCGCGTAGGACCGGACTTCGCCGTATTCGCTTGGATCGCCAAAGAGATCTTCTGCACCTTGGCCGCTATCTCGGATGGCAGCCAACGCATTTTCCAGTTCTTGATCGCTCTGCGAATCAGTCAGGTCATTCAGCCACATGGCCAGGCCGAAGTCCTGCGCCCATGCGCGGTCGCTTTCCGGGTATCGCTCGATGATGCCGTCCGGTTCTGCCGAGGCCAAACGGTCTCCTTGGATCGAAATATCTAGGTTGAAAAATAACCTAGTATTAAAATCATCATTAATCCATCTCTTGACCGACTTTGATGCAAAAAAGAAGCCGGATGGAACGCGAAAGTGCGTTCCATCCGGCTTCTTGAAGCGACCGAAGGCTACTTAGCTTCGGCCTTGACGGTCTCTTCGACCTTCTTCTCTGGCTTGAAGTCGATGCCGGCTTCCTTGCGCTGTGCCGGGGTGATCGGCGCAGGAGCAGCGGTCAGCGGATCAAAACCGCCGCCGGTCTTCGGGAAGGCGATGACGTCGCGGATCGACTCGGAACCGGTAAGCAACTGCAGTACGCGGTCCCAGCCCAGGGCAATGCCGCCGTGTGGAGGGGCGCCGAACTTGAAGCCCTCCAGCAGGAAGCCGAACTGGGTCTGCGCCTGCTCGTCGGACACGCCCATCAGCTTGAAGACACGTTCCTGTACGTCACGCTGGTGGATACGGATCGAACCGCCACCGATTTCATTACCGTTGCAGACGATGTCATACGCGTAGGACAGGGCCGAACCCGGATCGGTGTCGAAGGTGTCCATGAACTCGGGCTTCGGGCTGGTGAACGCGTGGTGCACGGCGGTCCATGCGCCGGCACCCACTGCCACGTCGCCGGAGGCTACGGCGGCGGAAGCTGGCTCGAACATTGGTGCGTCAACGATCCAGACGAAAGCCCAGTCGCCGTCCTTGATCAGACCGGTGCGGTGACCGATTTCCACGCGGACCGCGCCAAGCAGTGCACGCGATTCGGTTTTGTCTCCCGCGGAGAAGAAGATGCAGTCGCCGGGCTTCGCGCCGGTCGCCTCGGCCAAGCCGGCCTTCTCCTCGTCGGACAGGTTCTTCGCCACTGGACCAGCCAGCTCGCCATCTTCCTTGAGTAGGACGTAGGCAAGACCCTTGGCACCGCGCTGCTTAGCAAATTCTTGCCAAGCATCTAGGGTGCGTCGTGGCTGGGATGCGCCACCTGGCATGACCACGGAACCGACATACGCGGACTGGAACACCTTGAAGGAAGTGTTCGAGAAGTATTCGGTCATTTCGGTCAATTCCAGACCGAAGCGCAGATCTGGCTTGTCGCTGCCGTACTTGGCCATCGCCTCGGAGTACGCCATGCGGCGGATCGGGGTGGGGACCTGCACGTCGATCAACGACCAGATTTCTTTGACCAGCTTCTCACCGAGGTCGATGATGTCGTCTTCCTCAACAAACGAGGCTTCGATATCCAGCTGGGTGAATTCTGGCTGGCGGTCCGCGCGGAAGTCCTCATCGCGGTAGCAACGAGCGATCTGGTAGTACTTTTCAAAGCCACCGACCTGCAACAGCTGCTTGAACAGCTGTGGGGACTGTGGCAAGGCGTACCAGGAGCCCGGGGAAAGGCGTGCCGGCACGACGAAGTCGCGGGCGCCTTCCGGGGTGGAACGGGTCAGCGTTGGGGTTTCGATTTCGACGAAGCCCTCATCGTGCAGCAGGTTACGCGCGGCACGGTTGACCTCGGAGCGCAAACGCAGGTTGCGGGTCGGGGTCGGACGGCGCAGGTCAAGGTAGCGGTGACGCAGACGCGCCTCCTCGCCGACCTCAACGTGCTCATCGATCTGGAAAGGAAGCGGGGCTGCGGTGTTCAGCACGATCACCTCATCGGCGATCACCTCGATCTCGCCGGTCGGCAGGTTCGGGTTTTCGTTGCCCGCCGGGCGACGCTCAACGGTGCCCTTGATCTGCAACACGAATTCATTGCGCAGCGGGTGGAAGTCCTCTTCATCACGTACGACTACCTGGGCGAAACCAGAGGCATCGCGCAGATCGAGGAACGCCACGCCACCGTGGTCGCGGCGACGCGCAACCCAACCGGTGAGGGTGACCTGCTGTGAAATGTGCTCGGCGCGAAGTTCGCCCAGCTGATGAGTGCGTAGCACTACGATCCTTTCGGTCGGTTGAGACTAGAAATCTCTTCAGTTCTTCTCGTTGACGAGTTTAGTGCACCGCAACTAGTTGACGGTGTTGTACAGATCTTCTGCCGGTGGGGTCCAGCTGCTTGGATCGGCGGTGATTTGCTCACCGGTGCGGATATCTTTCACCTCGTGGGTGCCGTCTTCCTGGGTGAACCAAACGAACGGAATCCCGCGTCGGTCTGCGAACTTGATCTGCTTACCGAACTTTTCGGCGCTCGAGGCGACCTCGCAGGCGATCCCCCGGCCACGCAGCGAAGCTGCAACGTCTTGGGCTTGGTGCCAGGAATCGTCATCAGCCAAGGTGACATATACCACCGACGGCACGGTGCGCGCGGCGCTCACCAGCTCTTCGGCAAGGATCCGCGAGACCAAACGAGTGACTCCAATGGACAGGCCCACGCCCGGATAATTTTTCTTCCCCTTGGAAGCCAACGATTCGTAGCGTCCGCCGGAGCAGATCGAACCCAAGGATTCGTGACCCACCAGCACGGTCTCGTACACGGTGCCGGTGTAATAATCGAGGCCGCGGGCGATGGACAGGTCCGCCATCACCTTGCCCGGGGCGCGCTTGGAGGCGGCGTCGATGACCTGGAAGAGTTCATCGAGCCCGGTGTCTAAGAGTTCGTGTTCTACGCCGAGCGCGCGCACCTGCTCCACGAAGCTGGTATCCAGGGTGCGGATGGCAGCCAGGGCCAGCGCGGCGTCGGCCTGTTCACGGGTGGCGCCGACCTCGTCGATGAGGATCGTGGCGACCGCCTCGTTGCCGATCTTTTCCAGCTTGTCGATGGCGCGCAACACCGCGTCCGGATCTTCTAGGCCCAGACCACGGTAGAAGCCTTCGGCCAGCTTGCGGTTGTTCACGCGCAAACGGAAGTCGCCGATCGGCAGTGCGGACAGCGCATCGGCAATGGTTAGTGCCAGCTCCACGTCGTAGCTAAAGGCGAGGGTGCCCTCGCCAACGACGTCGATATCTGCTTGGGTGAATTCGCGGAAGCGGCCGTCTTGCGGACGCTCGCCGCGCCACACCTTCTGCATCTGGTAGCGGCGGAAGGGGAAAGCCAAGTGTCCGGCATTTTCTACCACGTAGCGGGCGAAAGGCACCGTCAGATCAAAGTGCAGGGCTAGTGCGTTGGGATCGTGCTTATCTTCATTTTCAGCCGCCAGCCGGGAGAGGCCGTAAACTTCCTTGTCGATCTCGCCCTTGCGCAGTAGCTGCCCGCGGGTTTCTACCGCGCGCGTTTCAATGTTGGCAAAACCATGCAGTTCAAAGGTGCGACGCAAGGTGTCCAACACATGTTGTTCGACGACCCGCTCGGCGGGAAGCCATTCGGGGAAACCTGATAATGAGGCCTTGCGTGCCATGAAACTCCTTCATACAAAATGGTTGCCTATCCATCTTACGACGCAACAGCTAGCAATACTGTGCACGTCGGCTTACTAAGAAGTGCAGCTCACAGGTAGAGTTAGCCAAAGCAAGCGAACAGTAAAGCGAAAGAGTTTCAGCGGTGACCACCAGTCAGAAATCCGACGACAGCCCGAACATCCCCTTGCCACAGGCGCATAAGCCAGTGGCAAAGCAGGTTGTGGCTCAGCCCGTCGACCACAGTACCCCCCTTGAAGAAGCGGCAAAATTTGCCCGCGTCACCGACGATGGGCATGTATTTGTCATCATTGACGGCGCCGAGCACCCGGTCGGACAGTACCCGGATGCCACAAAGGATGAGGCTTTGGCCTACTTTGTGCGCAAGTACGACGATGTCCTGTCCCAGTTGATGCTGCTCGAACAGCGCGTGAGTGCCAAGGCACCAAGCGGCGATATGCCGAAGACCTTGGATACCTTGGCCGCCACCGTGGCCGAACGTCATCTGGTCGGCGATATTCCTAAGCTCGAAGCACGGATCGCCGCTGCACGTACCGCGGTGAGTGCTCTGGCTGGCGAACAGCGTCAGGTCACCGAGGCCGCCCGCGCCGAACAGCTCAAGGTCCGCGAAGCCTTAGTGGAGCAAGCCGAAGCATTGGCTGAGAAGCGCCCCGAGCAGATCCAGTGGAAGACCGCTTCCACCGCAATGAACGAACTGTTCGAAACGTGGAAGGGAACTCAGCGTTCGGCCGTACGCTTGCCGCGTGCCACCGAAGATGCGCTCTGGAAACGTTTCCGTGCCGCGCGCACCACCTTTGACCGGCACCGCCGGGCATACTTCTCACAGCTCGATGCCACCAACGCGCAGGCGAAGTCTGCCAAGGAGGAGCTGATCAGCCGCGCCGAGGCGTTGCAAAGCTCCACCGACTGGGCAGGCACCGCCGCCGAGTACCGCAAACTGATGGACGAGTGGAAAAAATCCCGCCGTGCTTCGCGTAAGGATGACGACGCACTGTGGAGCCGCTTCCGTGCCTCGCAGGATGTATTCTTCCAGGCTCGCGCCGCGGAAAATGCGAAGGTCGACGCCGAATACGGTGAAAACCTGATCGTCAAGGAGGCGCTGCTTGAAGAGGCTCGTGCCCTGGTACCGGTGAAGGATCTTTCCATCACCAAGCAGAAACTCGATTCAATTCGTAGCCGTTGGGAAGTAGCTGGCAAGGTGCCACGCGCGGACCTCCAGCGAGTGGAATCGGCATTGCGTCAGGTTGAAGAGGCCGTCAAGGGTGCCGAAGAAGAGCAGTGGCGCCGGTCAAATCCGGAGACCAAGGCTCGGTCGAACTCGATGCTTTCGCAGTTGCAGGACACCATTGCAGCTTTGGAAGACGATCTTGAAGCAGCGAAAAAGCAGGGTAATGCCAAGCGGATCGCGAAGGCTCAGGAGGCCCTGGAGGCTCGCCAGATGTGGTTGAACACCCTGGAGAAGTCTGCGGCGGATCTCGACTAGAATCCACAGATCGCACAAACACCCCCTACGCGGCGGCGCTTGCTGGTTCAGTAGCTTTATGGAAAAAGTTACCGGACAGCGCGTCGCCGCGTTGCGTATCCCCGAAGACCTGTTTATCGTCGGCGAACCTTTTACCCGCAATGAGCTCGGCGCCATGGCTACCCATGGGTTGCTGCGCGAATCCATTGGCGGGTGTTTTGTGGAGAGCAGGTTTCGTTATGACTCGACCGCGCGGGCGCAAATAGCCGCGTTTCTTGCCGGTCGGCACTTTGGCAGAACTGATATTTTCTGCCAGCAGACCGCCGCGTGGATTCACGGCTTACTGCCGCATGTGAACACCGTCTGTATTTCATCGGACCTCTATCACCGGCCTTACCGGCCGGGCAACGGGCTGAACTTTGAATTTGTGCAGCTGCCGATTGACGATGAGGATGTGGTCAATCGCAAGCGGGTCAGGCTGAGCAGTTCATTGCGCACGGTATGCGATGTGGCCTGTTATGACCCGTTGCCGATCGCCACCTCGGTGTTTAATCAAGTGCAACGCCTCGGTGATCCGTTTTTGAATCTGGACGCCGTGGGCGAAAGCCTGGCCCAACTGGAGGCTAGTGCCCCGGTGGCGCGCGCACTACGGTTGGTGCAGTCCTATGAGGCGCGTGCTGCCTAAACCGGCAGGGTTTAGCGTTTAGCGCCGGCTTCCTGCGGTGGTGCGGTAGACGTCGTAGACCCCGTCGATGCGGCGGACCTGGTTGAGCACATGGCTCAGGAACTTTGGATCGCCCATTTCGAAGGAGAACCGTGAGATCGCCACTCGTTCGCGGCTGGTTTGCACGCTGGCCGAGAGAATGTTCAGGTGGCTTTCGGACAAGATCCGGGTGACATCGGAAAGCAGTGACTTGCGGTCCAACGCCTCCACTTGGATTTCCACCAGGAACACCCCGTGGTGCTTTTCCGCCCAAGATACCTGAACCAGCCGCTCAGGTTGTTGGGCAAGCTGTGCGAGGTTGAGGCAGTCGGTGCGGTGCACCGATACTCCGGCGCCGCGGGTGACGAAGCCCTGGATCTCATCCGGTGGGACCGGAGTGCAGCAACGAGCGAGCTTGACCAGCACATCGCCGACACCCTGAACGATGACGCCGGCGTCGTTGCCCGTGGTGGGCTTGGACAGGCTCGTACTGACGACGGCTTCTTCATCAACCTGTTCGCCCGCCGGAGGGCCGGTGAGCGAGACCAGATGTTCGATAACGTTCTGTGCACTGGTGTGCCCATCACCCACCGACTGGTAGAGCGCTGAAATATCCACGTGGTGCAGGTTGGTGGCCACGGTGGTCAGCAACTCATGGGTCATCAATCGCTGCAGTGGCAGCTGATTGCGGCGCAGCTCCTTGGTGAGCAGCTCCTTGCCCTTTTCAATCGCTTCCTCGCGGCGTTCCTTAGAGAAGTACGCGCGAATTTTAGCCTTGGCCCGCGGGGATTTGACGAAGTTCTGCCAGTCCTGCGAAGGGCCGGCGTCTTCGGCCTTGGAGGTGAAGACCTCCACCACGTCGCCCTGCTTCAACTCGGTATGCAGCGGAACGAGCTTGCCATTCACCCGGGAGCCGATGGTGCGGTGGCCGACGTCGGTGTGGATGGAGTAGGCGAAGTCGATCGGTGTAGCACCCACCGGCAGCGACATGATGTCACCTTTGGGGGTGAACACGTAAACTTCGGCGGAGTTGATGGTGTAGCGCAGCCCGTCGAGGAATTCCTCGGAGTCGGTGGTGTCTTCCTGCCACTCCATTAAGGAGCGTAGCCACTCCATGTTCTTCTCCGGTGAGAGCATCGCATCTGACCGGTCGCCGTGCTTGTACTGGAAGTGTGCTGCCACCCCGTTTTCGGCATGCAGGTGCATCTCATGGGTGCGGATCTGAATTTCCACTGGCTTGCCCTCTGGGCCCATCACGGTGGTGTGCAAAGACTGATAAAGGTTTAGCTTAGGCAGGGCGATGTAGTCTTTGAAACGTCCGGGCAGCGGATTCCATTCGGAGTGCACTACACCCAGTGCGCCATAACAATCCTTCACCGAGTCCACGGTGATCCGCACGCCCATCAGGTCGTGAATGTCGTCGAAGTCTTTACCGCGCACGATCATCTTCTGGTAGATCGAGTAGTAGTGCTTCGGTCGGCCGGAGACTTGGGCATGGACGTTGAGTTCGTTAAGTTTATTGTTCAGCTGTTCGCGGATGCCGGCGAGGTATTTTTCGCGTTCCGGGGTGCGGTCCCCCACCATGCGAACAATCTCTTGGTACACCAGTGGGTGCAGGGCTGCGAAGGAAAGGTCTTCCAGTTCCCATTTAACCGCGTTCATACCCAGCCGGTGCGCCAGCGGAGCGAAGATCTCTAAGGTCTCCTTCGCCTTGCGCGAGCTGGACTCCGGGGAGACATAGCGCCAGGTGCGCGCGTTGTGTAGACGGTCAGCCAATTTGATGAGCAGCACGCGGATATCGCGGGACATCGCGACGACCATTTTGCGCACGGTTTCCGCCGGGGCGGCATCCCCGTAGGTGACCTTGTCGAGTTTGGTCACCCCATCGACGAGCATCGCGATCTCTTCGGAAAATTCCTTGGTGACCGATTCCAGCGAGTAGTCGGTGTCTTCCACGGTGTCATGCAACAACGCGGCAGCCAGGATCGAACCTGTCATACCCATTTCTGCAAGGATCGTCGCCACGGCCACCGGGTGGGTGATGTAGGGGTCGCCACTTTTACGTTTTTGACCCTCGTGGTACTTTTCTGCCACCTCGTAGGCGTGGATCAGCAGGTCCAGATCAGCCTTGGGGTGTTTGGATTTGACCGTGCGCAGCAGCGGTTCCAAAGTTGGCGAGGTGCTGGGGGTGCTTCCTCGGCCCGCAAAGCGTACTAGACGTGAGATAGAGCGTCGCTTCGAATTGTTCGGGGTCGGCGTGTTAGCCATGCCTCGCTCCTTCCCACCGTTGCCGGTCCTAACGGTGCTAGGTGCCAAGCTAGCGATGCCGGCGCCGTGCAATGTTTTAGTTCATTCGTTATAGCACATTCGCGCAATGACAACTAATTACCCGTTCGACACTACTATAAAAAAGTGCCCCGGATCGGTTGATCCGGGGCACTTCGCTCGTGGCTTGATGCCAAGAAGGTTTTTAGTGCTTAGGCGTCCAGCGCTTCCATCCTCTTATTGTGCTTTTGCACGTCCTCATCGCCGTGACGCAGCTGGTAATACAGCGGCGCTTGAACGAAGAGGGTCGATAGTGCCGAGACGATAATACCGACGAACAACGCCAGCGACAGGTCCTTGAGCGTACCGGCACCGAGCAGGTAGGAACCGATGAACAAGATCGAAGCCACTGGCAGCACTGCAACCACCGAGGTGTTGATCGAACGCACCAACGTCTGGTTCACCGCGAGGTTCACCTGCTGCTGGAAAGTTCGCTTGGTCTGTTGATCAAAGTTCTTGGTGTTCTCTCGAACCTTGTCGAAGACCACCACGGTGTCGTACAGACAGTAACTGAGAATCGTTAGGAAGCCGATAATCGCACTGGGCGTGATCTCAAAACCGGACAGTGAATAAATTCCGGCGGTAATGATGATCACTACCAGTAGACCAATGATGGCTGCGGCGGACATCTTCCAGGTGCGGAAGTACGCTGCCATCAGCAGACCCACCAGCACGATGAAGACCAAGAGGCCTAACAGCGCCTGGCGCGAAACGTCCTGTCCCCAGGTTGGACCAATGAAGTTACTGGTCACCTCGCTAGCTTCCACCTCGTAGGCTTGGGCCAGTTCCCCGGCAACGCTGATCGTCTGATCATCGCTGAGTCGATCGGTCTGCACGCGCATGGTGCCCGGAGCGATATTCGTGACTGTGGCTTCGGCGCCGTCTGCGGCGTTCTTGACTACGTCTTCGCCGACGCTGACCTGGGTGTTCTGGACACCAGAGACCATGAATTCCGAACCGCCACGGAAATCGATTCCGAGGTTGAACCCACCCTTAGCCACTGGGACCAGGATCGCGGAGATCATCAGGATCCCTGCGATCAGGAACCACAAGCGGTGCTTTTGCGTGAACGGGTAGGAGCGCTTCCCGGTGTAGAGCTGATTGCCCCACTCTGCGAGCTTATTCATTGTTCTCCTCCCGGTTTGCTTCGGCGCGACGACGTTCGGCGATGGTCAGCCGCTTGGCAGCCTCACCGCTCGCCTTAGAGTTCTTCTTGCCGCGGTTCTCCTGCGCATTTTCATTAAAGCTGCGCACCTTGCCGGCACCGCGGTATAGCGGCACCGCGCCAAGCAGCGATGGATCCAGGCCGGAGAGGCGGTGTCCGTCGGCGAAGAACTTCGTGCGTGCCAGCAGCATCAATGTTGGGTGGGTCAGACCGTACACGACGATGAGGTCGATGATTGCGGTCAAGCCCAGCGTGAAGGCGAACCCTCGCACGTTGCCCACTGCTACCAGATAGAGCACGATAGCGGCCAGCACGTTCACTGCCTTCGAAGCAAGAATGGTGCGCTTAGCGCGCGACCAACCTACATCGACGGCGCTGGCCAATGACCGGCCATCGCGCAACTCATCGCGGACACGTTCGAAGTAAACGATGAAGGAGTCAGCGATCAAACCGATGGCCACGATCAGACCTGCCACACCTGCCAGGGATAGGCGATAATTCATCGCCCAGCCAAGTAGTACAAGCGAAAGATAGGTCAGTAGGCCAGCTGCGATCAGCGAAGCAATCGTGACGAGACCCAGCGCGCGGTACTGGAAGAGCGAATAGATGAACACCAAGATTAGACCAATGATGCCCGCGATAATACCTGCCTTGAGCTGGTCACCACCGAGTGTGGCTGATACCTGCTGCTCAGACTGAATATCAAAGCTGATCGGCAGTGCGCCGTATTTGAGCTGTTGGGCCAGCGCCTGCGCAGATTCCTCGGTGAAGCCACCAGAAATCTGTGGGCGACCATCGGAGATCACCGCATTGGTGGTTGGAGCTGAGATGACGGTTCCGTCAAGCACGATGGCGAACTGGTTCTGTGAACCCTGCAACGCGATGAGACGCTGAGTCGTTTCCGCAAAAGTTGCGGCGCCCTGCTTGTTGAACTCGATCACCACAACCCACTCGCCGGTAACCGCACCCTGCACACCGCGTGCCAAGTTGGCATAGGCATCAGAAATTTGGTCACCTGGGATTTCCTGCGGGCCGAGGATGTACTTCACTCCCTGGCGCGGATCACAGGAAATCATCGCGGTCTTTGGATCGTGCTCGGTGGTTTCACGCTTCTCGAGCTCGATAGGGCAGTCGTAGGCCTCGAACTCTTTATAGAGCTTTTTGGTGATCCAGCTGGTATCCGAAGGATTCTCCGGCTTGGCCGTTGGCGCTGGAATGTCCTTGTCAGCTGTGCGCTGTTCCTTTGGAGTTGCCTCGTAGGAACCGGTAATGAGCACCGGACGGAATTCCATATTCGCCGAGGCTTGGATCAGCTGGCGAGTTTCAGCATCCGGGGTACCGGGCATCGACACGACGACGTTACGTCCAGACTGGGTGGTGATTTCGGCTTCCGAAACACCGGAACCATCTACACGCTGGCGAATGATCTCCACCGCTTGATCGAGCTGCTCCTGGCTAATAGCTACGTCGCCTTTAACCCGGGGCGCCAGGATCATCTGGGTGCCGCCTTCGAGGTCGAGCGCCAGCTTTGGGGCCGCGCCGGTCTTGCCCGTCGACACACCAGCAACCAGAACACCGGTTGCAATGATGACGACGACCAGTAACCACAGCAACGCCTTGCGTGCCTGTTTTACAGGTCCAATTGATGACATCTATTGTGCTTTCTTGAACTGGTGGCGTGCTAGACAGCCACCACGATGGTGCCTGCCTTAGGCGTTGCGGTCGTCCTTGCCCTGGTCGTTCAAACGACGAAGGCTCTCTTCTGGGGATTCGGCGACGGCAGGAGTGTCAGCGGCTTCTTCGGCGGGAGCCTCGGTTACTGCTGGGTCCAAGAAGGTGGAGATAGCCTGGCGGTGCAAGGTGAGCACAACGCCGTTGGCGACCTCGACAAGCACACGATCCTGCTCATCGATGGAAATGATGGTACCGAAGATGCCCGAGTTGGTCATCACCTTGGCGCCTGGAACCGACTTGGTCTTCAGTGCTTCTTGCTGCTTGGAAACCTTTTTGCGGCCACGGATCATCATGATGATCAGCACTGCGAAGAGTGCGACCATCAGAATCATGGATGGATTGAAGCCGCCACCGGCTCCCTGTGCAAGGACGAGGGAATTCACTTGTAATACCTGCTAACGATTCGTTTAAAGAGCGAAGACGCCCGGGCACGCCAAAGTCAGGGCGTGTGTCGGGCGTCTCCAGTCTAATGGCTAGAAGCAAAGCACCAAGCCATTTACGCGGGCAGAGTAGAGGTATTCATCTAATCCTCATCGGATTCATAGCTTTGGGTTCCGGCAAAGATCGCATCCTTAGGCACCGCGAGGCCCAAATGCTCCCAAGCAGCTGGCATCGCGATACGTCCGCGCGGGGTGCGTCCCATGAGCCCTTCACGAACTAAGAAGGGCTCGGCGACGGTCTCTACGGTTTCGCTTTCTTCGCCCACCGCGATGGCCAGCGTCGACAGTCCTACCGGTCCCCCACCAAACTTAAGGCACAGTGCTTCGAGTACCGAGCGGTCCAGACGGTCTAGCCCCTTGGGGTCAACCTCGTACATCTCAAGTGCTGCAGCGGCAGCGCCGTGATCGATCTCTTCAAGTTTGTTCACCAGCGCCCAGTCCCGCACGCGACGAAGCAAGCGGTTCGCGATACGTGGGGTGCCACGCGAGCGTCCGGCGATTTCACTGAAGGCGGAGGAAGTCACGCGTAAATCAAGCATCATCGCCGAACGGCGAAGTACCAGTTCGAGTTCTTCAACTGCATAAAATTCTAGATGTCCGGTGAACCCAAAGCGGTCGCGTAGCGGCCCCGGAAGCAGCCCGGCACGAGTAGTCGCCCCCACCAAAGTAAATGGCGGAAGTTCCAACGGGATGGCGGTGGCCCCGGCGCCCTTACCGACAATAATGTCGACGCGGAAATCTTCCATGGCCATGTAGAGCATTTCTTCCGCTGGCCGGGACATCCGGTGAATCTCATCCAAAAAGAGCACTTCACCCTCGGTGAGCGAGGAGAGAATGGCGGCCAAGTCTCCCGCGTGCTGGATGGCAGGGCCCGAGGAGATGCGTAGCGGGGCGTTCATTTCCGCGGCGATAATCATCGAGAGTGTCGTTTTTCCCAATCCGGGAGGTCCGGAGAGCAGTACGTGGTCGGCGGTGCGCTCGCGGATCTTCGCTGCCTCAAGCATGAGTGAGAGCTGTTGGCGCACCCGGCCCTGACCGACAAAGTCGTCCAGGTTGCGTGGACGCAGGGCTGCTTCAATCACCCGCTCTTCGGGTTCACTGCCGGCGTTGGTCAGCTGCGAGGAATCATTCACAGGGTTATCCTATCGGGCACGGGTGCCGGTGGACATGCTACGTAGCGCCGCACGCAGAATTTCGGAGACGTTGCCGGTTTCGACAACTTCAGGGTTCGCCTTGCCCAGTGCCTTCAGCGTTGATTGCGCGTCCTTTTCGGTCCAGCCTAGACCGGTTAGCGCCTCGATGACCTGTGGCTCCCAGACCGAGTCGGTGCCCGGACGTGCCGTAGCGGTGTCTACGCCGGTGGGGATCAGCTTGCCGTTGAGCTCCAGCACGATCCGACTGGCACCCTTAGGGCCGATGCCGGAGACCTTGGTGAAGGCGGCGGTGTCTTTGGTGTTCGCCGCAATGCGGACCTCTTCGGGGGTGTGTACCGCCAAGATCGCCAGACCCGTGCGGGGGCCAACACCCGAGACGCCGATAACTACTTCGAATACCTCACGTTCGTCGGGGGTAGCGAAGCCAAACAGCGTCATCGAATCTTCGCGCACCACCATCGCGGTATGCACGGTAGCTTCACGGCCTACGTGCAAGGTCGATAGCGTGCCGGGGGTAGCTTGGATAAGCATGCCGAAGCCGTTGACGTTGATAACCGCGGTGTTTAGGGTTACCGCCTGGACCGTGCCGGTCAGTGAGCTGATCATGCCACTCCTCAAAAGTATGTTCGAACAATTCTAGCTTATCGAAGATAGTTACGAATGGCGATTAACGACGAGCCGCACGATGTTTTGAGGAAGCTTCGGCGGCAATCCATGCCTGCTGCGCGGCGGTCAGCTGTTGGGAACCAGTGCGTGCGGCGGATGCTGAGGCCGAAGCGTTGGAGCCAACGGCCGCACCACGCCACCCGTGGGCGATGGCCAGGGCCACCGCATCGGCGGCATCTGCGGGTTTAGGTGGCTCATCGAGCCGGCAAATCTTGGCGACCATCTTGCCGATGGCTGCCTTGGTAGCCTGTCCGCTGCCGGTCACCGCGGCTTTGACCTCGGTGGGGGTATGTAGCGCCACCGGAATATTGCGCCGGGCGGCTGCAAGAATAATGACGCCGGTGACCTGGGCGGTACCGATGACGGTAGAAACGTTGGCCGAGGCGAAAACCCGCTCTAGGGCGAGTACGTCGGGCTGATGTTTATCAAGCCAGGCATCGATTGCGTCGGCGATGGTGAGCAGCCGCGCGTCTAGCGGGGTGCCCGGCGGGGTGCCGGCGACGGTGACATCAATCAGCTCAACCTTGCGGTTGGCTGCGACGTCGACCACGGACAAACCACAGCGGGTCAGTCCGGGGTCGACGCCTACGACACGTAGGGCCAAGTCCTACTGCTCATCGTCGAGGGCCGCACGGACCTCGTCGGACAGATCGGCGTTGGTGTAAATGCCCTGCACATCGTCGAGTTCTTCCAGCGCGTCGTACAAGTGCAAGAACTTACGTGCACCCTCAACGTCCAAATCAACCTTCATCGACGGAATGAATTCCATTTCATCGGTTTCGTAGGCGATTTCCGCTTCATCCAGCGCGGCAGCTACAGCACGCAGATCCGACGGATCGCAGACAATAGCGAAGGTTTCGCCTTCGTCGACGATTTCATCGGCGCCGGCATCGAGCACAACCATCAACAGGTCATCCTCGGTCAGCTCGCCCTTGGGCAGACGTACAACACCCTGGCGGGCGAAGAGGTAGGACACGGAGCCCGGATCGGCGACGGTGCCACCGTTGCGGGTGATGCCCACGCGGACCTCGGAAGCTGCGCGGTTCTTGTTATCGGTCAGGCACTCGATGAGCAGTGCCGAACCCTGCGGGCCGCGGGCCTCATAGATAATCTCGGTGTAGTCAACAACTTCGCCGTCAAGTCCGGCGCCGCGCTTAACCGCACGATCGATGTTGTTGATGGGCACGGAGTTCTTCTTCGCCTTGCTGACGGCGAGTTCCAGTGCCGGGTTACCGGCCAGGTCGGCGCCGCCGGCGCGAGCGGCAACTTCGATGCCCTTGATGTATTTAGCGAAGGCCTTGGCGCGCTTGGCGTCAATGGCTGCCTTCTTATGCTTGGTGGTTGCCCATTTGGAGTGGCCTGACATGCTTTAAGCGTCTCCTCGCGTGAGATTAACAAAAAATTCGTGGATGGCCCTGCTTCCGGTAACTTCCGGATGAAAGCTAGTGGCCAACAAATTTCCCTGACGTACTGCAACGATTCTACCTTGTGCACGGCTATCGGGCGCAGGCACCGTACTGAGCACAGCCACGTCGGGGCCTACTTGAACTGCTTCGGGAGCTCGAATGAACACCGCGGTGAGGTCGTGGCCGGCAAATTTGAGCGTGTGCTCGAAGGAATCGACCTGTCTCCCGAAGGCATTGCGGCGTACCAACATATCGATTCCGCCCAGGGTCTGCTGTTGCTCCCCGGTACTGGTGACCGCAGGGTTTTCTAGCCGGTCCGCCAACATGATCATTCCGGCACAGGACCCATAAGTGGGCATGCCAGCCGCGATGCGCTCCGTGATCGGTTGCGCCAGACCGTAGTTGCGGGTGAGCCGGTCGATCACAGAAGACTCCCCACCGGGAATGACCAGCGCATCCACGGCTTTCAGCTCATCGAGCGTGCGCACCATGCGAGCCTTGACTCCCAAGCCGTCGAGCGCGGCAAGGTGCTCACGGAAGTCGCCCTGTAATGCGAGCACACCAAATTCGCTCATGTTGAGCCTTCACAGTTTGTGGGTAGTTGGCGCAGGAAGCGCCGAAATAACGTTAATGCCGGCAGGCCACACTGCACCGTTTTATTTCTCGGTGTGTCGCCAGAAGTTTGCCGGACTTGATAGGTTCAGGCCTATGAGTGCAGATATTTCGTCCTTTAAATTGCCCGGTGATTTCTTGATGCCCGCGATCGGCTTAGGAACCTGGCCGATGCGCGAGTCCGAAGCCAGTGACGCGGTCACCTCGGCCCTCAACATTGGTTACCGCCGGATCGACACGGCAGAAAACTATCAAAACGAGCAAGCGGTGGGTCTGGGACTTCGAAATAGTGGGGTGCCGCGCGACGAAGTTTTTGTGACCACAAAGTTCAACAAGCAGTGGCATTCGGCCACCGGGGTGCGCCAAGCGTTGCAAAATTCCCTGAATCGTTTAGGCCTGGACTACCTGGACCTATTCCTTATTCACTGGCCCAACCCGGAGCAGGGCACCTTTGTTCAAGCCTTCACCGAGATGCAAAAGCTTGTGGACGAAGGGGTGATTCGCGCAGCGGGCGTCTCAAACTTTAAGCCCGCACAATTACAGGTTTTGCTTGATGCGGGACTCACCCCGGCGGTTAATCAGATTCAGCTGGACCCCGAGCGACGCAGTGCACCGTGGCAGGCGTTTAACACCGAACACGGGGTGCTCACCGAAGCCTATTCACCATTGGGGCGGGGGAAATCTGAATTTTTACAGCATCCGACACTCGTGCAGATTGCCGCGGCGCACGCTAAGACGCCTGCGCAGGTGACCTTGCGTTGGCATGTACAGTCCGGGCGGGCGGCCGCGCCGAAATCGGCAAACCCCCTGCGGCAGGCCGAGAACCTAGATATCTTCGACTTCGAGATCAGTACGGCGCAGATGGCGCAAATCGAGGCGCTGGATACCGGCGCCGGACCATTTACCGACTCGGACGAGTTCGGGCACTAGCCGGCGGTTATCTCGGCGGATGGAAGGAACATCGCATGCAGTTAGAAGGTTACCGGCGCCCCGTCATCGCCGGGCAAGATTACTTTGATGACCAAGCTGCACTCATCTCCTATGGTCAGCGGTGGCCTGGGCAACCTGCGGAGGAAAGTTATTCGGTGACCATCCACCCACAGCGTTTTGCACCATTGCATACCGTGGCGCAGGCGCTCATGGATTGGCTGCTTGCACGCTTCAATGTGCGGTGTCTTCAAGACTCGGGCTTAGCCGCCGAGCTGGGTTATGCAATGCAGCCGGTGGTTGAGTCGGTACGGCTAATTCCGGTTGATCGTGCCTGTGCGCCATTGGGTTTAGTGTTCACTGATTTTCCCGGGGTGCTCTTATCGGTTGGTGCGCTATACCAGTGGCACTTTCCGATCTGCGGTTGTGATGCTTGCGACGATTCTGTCGACGAACTTTTGGACGATTTAGAGGAACAGATCACAACGGTCGTGAACGGGCACTTCACCGAAATACTTGATGAATCCGGAGCCGGCCTGCTGACGCACCGTTTTGATTCGGACGGAATAGCAGGTCGCGAAATCTCCGATGGCGTGGAGGAGATTTCACCGGAGCGTTTGGCCAGGGCGCGAGCCATGCTTCCGGCCGATGGTGCGTGGGCGCCGTGGCCATTGCGCGGGGCCTAGTCCAGTTCCCAGGGTTGCAGCCCATCGTCGAAGGCACCATAGGCGTTGACGGTTTTGCTGGTGCGTGCCAGCGAGGCTTTGGCATCGGCCGCAGGCAGGCAGGCATCGGCGGTGAATACCTGACACCACCTGACCGGTGAGGAGCTCAACTGATGTGGAACCCAGACCAGCTCCCCCACCTTCCACTGATCTTTTCCGGTGCGGGTGAAGGTGGCCTTGATACTGATTCCCTCACGGTTCAGGATCGTCGGTGTGGCGTGCTTGGCTACCGAGTTACCCAGACCGTAGACGATCCAGGTGCCTTCATGCTTTTCAATGGGCAGTACCGAGTGGGTGTGATGCATGTAGATGAAATCGAAGGCGCCGGATTCGGCCAGGGTTTGGCCGAGCTTGCGCTGTGCGTCGCTGGGACGGGTGCTGTATTCGGTGCCGTCGTGGATGGCCGCGACCACTATTTCCGCGCCAGATTTTTGTGCGGCCTTGGCACGGGTGATCAGTTTTTTCGCGTCCACCCCGGTATCTACCCGCCAGTCGGTATCGGCGCGCATACCGTTGAGCGAATAGGTGCTGGCGATGACACCGAGTTTGATACCCTCGGCCTGAAGCAGCGGTGGGGCTTGTGCTTCGGTCTGCGTGCGGTAGGACCCGGTGGCAAAGAGTTTGTATTTTTCTAGCGTGTCCAGCGTGCGCTTGACCCCGGCGGTGCCAATATCCACGGTGTGGTTGGTGGCGGTGGTGCAACCATCGTAGCCAATGCTTGCCAGGTCCGCGACGATCTGGGCCGGCACGCTGAAGGTGGGGTATCCGGAGTAGGGTGGGACGCCGATCGGTGTTTCCAAATTGCACAAGGCCACGTCGGCGTCCTGCACATAGGGTTTAAGCCCATTCAACAACGGCTGGAAATCGTAGCCCGTGGAAGTTTTCGCTTCGGCGAGCAGTTGTGGGTGCAACAGCACATCGCCGGTGGCCATTAAGGAGAGTTCCTTTGGCGTCGGCGTTTCGCTCGGTGTAGGGCTAGGACTTAGTGAGTCCTGCTGGGTCTGCACTGGGTTGGGCGTAAGTTCCGCCGTAGCCTCCTGCGGGGCCGCAGAACATCCTGCGAGCAGTAGTAATGCGAGGACCGCGGGCAGCGCACGTGACTTCATGGGTTCCACCCTATCGGCTGATACCTCGTGTTAATGCAAGCAAAATCACGTGTCCTGTGGTTATCTGGCACTATGCCAAACCCGCTTCTGAAACCCAGCGAACTGCCCTACCAGTGGCCAGATTTCGCCCACATCACCGCCGATGATTACCTGCAGGCAGCCCGTACGGGCGCGCAGGAGCATCTTGCGCAGATCGCCACCATCGTGGCCGATGCAACGCCGGCGACTTTTGCGAACACCTTTCTCGCGCTCGAACGCAGTGGTCAACTGTTACGCCGCACGCTGATGGCCTATTTCAGTGTGCTTTCCGCACACGGCACCGATCAATTGCGTGAGATCCAGTCCGAGCTCAGCGGTATCCTGACCGCGCAGAGTGACGAGATTCAGCTAAATCCGGAACTTTATGCACGGCTGCGCGAGGTGGATCTGAGTAAGTTAGCAGGCGAAGACGCCCGGCTAGCTAGCGAGACACTAAAAACTTTTGAGCTTGCCGGCGCCCGCTTGGATGCAGGCGCTAAAAAGAAGCTGAAGGCGCTGAACGCACAGCTTTCCGAGCTGTCCACGCAGTTCTCCACCAAAGCCTTAGAAAATCAGAATGCACACGCGGTGCTTTTTACTGACGAAGCTCAGCTCGAAGGCCTAGACGAGGCACGCATTGCTTCGGCACGGGTGGCCGCTGAAACCGCCGGGCACAACACCTGCTACCTGCTTCCGCTGGTCTCCCCTACCGGGCAACCGGTGCTCGCCTCCTTGACGCGTTCCGCGTCGCGGCGCAAGGTTTTTGAAGCTTCGTTGAGTCGTGGGTCCAGCGAGAATTCCACACTACCGTTAGCCGCGCAGATGGCGGCACTGCGTGCGGATCGGGCGGCATTGCTTGGATTTGCGAACCACGCCGAAACTGTTTTAGCCGACGCGACAGCTCCTTCAACCGAAGCGGTAGCCACCCGGTTGAAGGAACTGACCGAAGCCGCGGTTCGTAACGCACATGCTGAGGCGGACACCCTGCGCGAGTTGGCCGGCGGTGAGCTGAATGCTTGGGATTGGTCTTACTACTCCAACCAGGTGTTGCGCGAGCGTTTTGCTGTGGACTCCGCAGCACTGCGCCCCTACTTTGAGCTGGATTCGGTGCTGCACGACGGTGTTTTTGCCACCGCACAGACCCTTTATGGCCTCAGCTTCACCGAACGTTTTGACCTTCCGACGTACCACCCAGCGGTGCGTGTGTGGGAAGTTTTTGACGCGGATGGCTCGGCCATGGGCCTATACAGTGGTGATTTCTTGGCGCGCGAAACGAAAAAGGGCGGCGCCTGGATGACGTCCATGCGCGATTCAGCCGCTGATCTAGATGAACGTCCCATCGTGACAAATACGCTAAATATCGCGGCTCCGGGTGAGGGGCAACCGATCTTACTGACCTTAGATGAGACGAACACGTTGTTCCACGAGTTTGGCCATGCGTTGCACGGGCTACTGTCCAACGGAAAATATGCGACCCTCTCGGGAACGTCGGTACCACGAGACTTTGTCGAGTTCCCTTCGCAGGTCAACGAAATGTGGGTATTGCACCCGGATGTGGTTGGCGGTTATGCCAAACACTATGAAACCGGGCAGACGCTCCCCGAGGAAACCATCGAGAAGATCCGTGCGGCGGAGCTGTGGGGTCAGGGCTTTGCGACCACCGAATATTTGGCGGCCAGTGTGCTGGATTGGGCCTGGCATACCATCGAGCCGGGAACCAGCATCGAGGACCCGGAATCATTTGAACGTGAGACCTTAACCAACTTTGGCTTCACCCCCGAGCTGATCCCTCCACGGTACCGAACCGCGTACTTCCAGCATATTTTCGCCAATGGCTACTCTGCCGGCTACTACTCCTACATCTGGAGTGAGGTGCTAGATGCCGACACTGTGCAGTGGTTCGAGGAAAATGGCGGCTTAATGCGAGAAAATGGAATGCGGTTCCGTCAGGAACTGCTCTCGCGCGGAAATACGCGCGATCCACTAGAGTCTTACGAAATGTTCCGCGGACGCAGCGCACGGGTTGAACCGTTGCTGCGCCGTCGAGGATTGGTGAACGCAGAATAATGACGACAATTGCCTCCGCGCAAGAAGCTCTTAGCCATTGGCAGCAGGCCCTCGCGGTAGCTACAGGTGGCAAGATCTTTACCACCCACGGATGCTCCTGGGCTTGGCAGCCGGTACGTAAGCGCCTGATCCTGCTCTTTCCGGAGCATGCAGATTCCGCGGGCCTACGCCCGGCGTTTGCCGAGGGTATGCGCTTGGGCGCGCGCCGTGTGGAAGCCTGGGTGAATTCGGGATCCGATGCCGCAGGACTCAAAGACGCAGGCTTTACCGACAATGCGCAGATCGCCTGGCATGCAGGACGACTTGCGATCCCGATGGAACGTTGGGAGGGAAAGATCCGTCTGGGCAACAATGTTCCAGAAGCCACCGGAGCGGATGCCGCCGAACTGAAGGTGACAAATCTGTGGCGTGATCCTTCTTCGCAGCTTTCCAGCGGTCACCCGGCATTGCGCCGGGTAGAGCATGCACTGGCACGCACCGAGGAAGGCGACATCGTCGGTCGTGGTTTTGTGCAGCAGGGCCTGAATGGCCAGGCGATGGTGCACTCGCTGGCGGTGGGTAAAGGTCACCGCCGTCAGGGTGTCGGCACCGCGTTGCTGCACGGGCTGTCCCGGTCACTGATTAATCCACTGGATCCACCGGATGAGGATGCAACCCAGGAACTGCTCGCGGCGTCCCCGCCGAGCAGTGCGGACTTCTTCAGCGCCAATGGGCTGCGGTTGCTCGGACGCGGGCGGCATATGATTCTGCGTTCCTGGAGCTAGGCTTCACCCAACGATGGTGGCGGGACCCCGATGCATGTCGGCGGCTCCCGCCACCAATGTTTAACCACTATTAACGCTAGTGCGCGGTCAAAACCTGGTAGACCAGACGGGCAAAGGGCCCCGCTTGGCGTGCTTCGATAAGTTCCAGTCTCTCGCTGCCTAGGGTGCGCGGCAATAGTGGCGCTCCGCTGGCCAAGGCGGCCGGGGCGATGGTCAACGCGAGCCTGTCTAGTGCATTGATGTCGAGGAATTGGCCAAGCAGCTCCCCACCTCCGAGCACCCAGATATTCTTGTCTCCGGCGACTTCACGGATCGTTGGCAGATGATCGCGCAGCGCACCGGAAACGAAGCGTACGTCGGCGCCTTCCGGTACCGGCAGGTTGCGATGGGTGAAGACAAAGGTGGTGATGTTCGGGTAGAACTGTTGCCACTTTTCCGGTTCGTCGATGAGGTTTTCATGCTCCAGCATCCACTGGTAGGTGTTTGCTCCTTCAACGTGTACCCCGATGTTCTTCGGCAGCAGTTCCGGGTCCGGTTTTTCGGCGCCTGGTACGTCAAAAAGCCATTGCAGGTTATGGTTCTCATCGGCCAGAAAGCCATTTAGCGTCACTGCCGCGTCGAAGATGATTTCACTCATGGCTCAAGTTTGCCATCGAGGCGGCGACAAGTTCCACCGGTTGATGCGCGTAGTCTCAAATTTGCTGGGCTTCCGATTGCCCGTGATTTATGAGCCTCAAAGCCGCGGAGCGATCGTCAAGTATTACTTGGATGCTGGCTCTCCGGCCAGATGTTCGAGAATCTTGCGCGCAGGACCTCGCCATGGCAGCGCGCGCATCATCTTCCACAAACCAACCGCAGGCGGCGATGGTGCATCTGAGCGCGCGGAATGCTTCCTCCCAGAATTCTCATTAGTCGCTTTCTCGTAGCCAAATTCCCCTTTCACAACCCCAAATTTACCGGTTCAATATGTGGTGGCCGGCCTTGTTCAAAGACATTAATGGTTCCGGGCGGGATCTCGACCCATGTATGCCTGCTCCAGTGCAGGGAAAGCGGCTCGGAGGCGACTAACTGGGCATCGGTTGGCAGGGAGAGTTTTTCACCCTCAATACCGTGCAAGATGGTTGATCCCGCCGCGTGATACAAACTCGGCGCCAGCTCGTTTGATCTTTGAGGGCTGACCCATCGCAGCACCACCAGATGCTTGCCGTCCGAGGCGCACACGGTCGCTCGAAAGGGAGCCTGAATCTGCTGCTCGTGCCGGGCACGTTCGACCCGGGCGACCATGCGGGAAAGCGCCGTCACCGGATCGTGTTCAAGCCCGTAGGTCAAGGCCAGATAGAAGCAGAGCTCGGTATCCGAGTTGCCGAGAATACCCGGGTAGAGCTGTGGGTCCACATCGAAGGTCAGCTCGCGTTTGATTTCACGAAAGTTGGGTATCGACCCGTTGTGCTGAAACATCCAGCCGTGATCCACAAAAGGATGACAGTTCTGTTCCGCGATCGTGCCGCCCGGCGCGGCACGCACATGGGCAAGGAAGCAGCCTGATTCAAGTTGTTGCGCCAGGTGCTTGAGGTTTTGGCTATCCCAGGCTGTTCCAAGTTGCCGGTATTGCCCCAAGGTGCCGGCTCGTCCTGCCCACGCCATGCCAAAGCCATCTCCATTGGTTGGAAATGCGTGGTGCGCGAATTGCGCGGCAAGCGGGTCATTTGGCAGAAACAGTTCTCCGGCGTGCAGGCTTTGAGCGATCAGCGAATGATTTGGTCGCACCAGAATATCTGCGATCTCTACCGGTGAGCCTAGATAGGCAAGCCAACGACACATGGTTCCTCATTCCCCACGGCAAAGGCACCGGTAATCCCCCACGGTAGACCTGCTGCGTATGAGCAAACAAGTAGCTTGCCTCTGGGGAAGGACGCGAAGGCAAAAGGCTCACGCCGTAACCCATAAAAACATCCCCAGTGCCAGACTTCGGCACCGGGGACATTGCAAAAATATTTACCAGCCGCGCTCGGAGAGGCGGTGCGGTTCTGGCAACTCGTTGACGTTGATGCCAACCATTGCTTCACCCAAACCGCGGGAGATCTTAGCCAATTCATCCGGGTTGTCGAAGAAGGTGGTGGCCTTCACGATGGCTTCGGCACGCTGAACCGGGTTGCCGGACTTGAAGATGCCCGAGCCGACGAATACGCCGTCGGCGCCCAGCTGCATCATCATCGCGGCATCTGCCGGGGTGGCAATGCCACCGGCGGTGAACAGCACGACCGGAAGCTTACCGGTCGCAGCGATCTCCTTGACCAGCTCGTATGGAGCCTGAAGTTCCTTGGCAGCCACGTACAGCTCGTCCTTTGGAAGCGCAGCCAACTTGGCGATTTCGGCACGGATCTTACGCATGTGTCCGGTCGCGTTGGAAACGTCACCGGTTCCTGCTTCACCCTTGGAACGGATCATCGCTGCACCTTCGTTGATGCGGCGTAGCGCCTCACCTAGGTTGGTGGCACCGCAAACGAATGGCACGGTGAATGGCCACTTATCGATGTGGTTCTCGTAGTCTGCTGGGGAAAGTACCTCGGACTCGTCGATGTAGTCCACACCGAGTGACTGCAGGATCTGCGCCTCGACGAAGTGACCGATGCGAGCCTTGGCCATCACTGGGATGGAGACTTCGGCGATGATGCTATCAATCATGTCCGGATCGCTCATGCGCGAGACGCCGCCCTGGGCACGAATATCGGCTGGTACGCGCTCGAGAGCCATGACGGCTACGGCGCCGGCATCTTCAGCGATGCGGGCTTGTTCCGGAGTGACAACGTCCATGATGACGCCGCCCTTGAGCATTTCGGCCATACCGCGCTTAACGCGCTCGGAGCCGACGACGTTGTCCTGACGCTGATCTGCAGAAGACATGTTGGGTATTATTCCTTTCAAACACTGGCAAGCACAGTGGTGCTCTGCCAGTAATCGTAGGAGCGCTTTACTTTATTACCTCCGGTGTTGCGTCACAATCGACCGATAGTGGATTTATCCCTCAGTCAAGGGTTAGTGCGTAACATAGTCAATCTCAATGAATTCACTAGTCATCCGACTTTTTAGCTGGGAACTTAAGGTTCTGCGTTAAAGCGTCCGCCACTTGATATTTTGCCGGCTGGCCGTAACCTTCGGGGTTATCAGCCTCGATGCGCTTCACCTCAGCGGACATGAACTGCACCAATGGCACGTCATTACTGATGTCTTCGGCCACCGAACGCAGCTGCTCGGCATATGCCAACAGCCGTGGGGTGAAGCGCTTGGTATAGGAAGGATCCGGATCGTTGGCGCGACCATGGGTAAACTCGAAGATTTCCGCCACCAGCTCGATGGCGGGCTTGACCGACTCCATCACCTGTAGCAGCGCCCTGTCCTCGGCCTGCGGCCTTCCCACCAGGCCCAATTGATAGTGGGATTCTGTGGCTTCGGCCGCGGCAAGACGTTCCAGCGGGCTAAGGCTACCCAGCCAACCGCGCAGGAACACATCACAGTTCTCATCGTGCTCGTAGCTCAGCTCTTCGAGCATCTGATTGATCATGCCAATCGAATATCGTGCCGCACCCTCAATAGCGAAACGGATTTCGTGCTCGGTTCCGCTGATAATCCAGTCGCGGATTTCGTCCAGGGTTCCGATCGGATTCACTGTGCGTAGCCCGGTGGGAATGCGCCATGATGCTTGACGGACTGAGTATTCAAGTCCCAAGAGTAAGTGGAGACCGCTCGGCCTGAGGCTCCCGCGTTGGAATCCCCATCTTTGGCATAGGTATAAGTCACCTTCAGTTGCGCATCGTCAACGCGTACAACCTGTGGGAAGAAACCGAACGTGGTCCGTGTGGCGACGCCGAGGTACTTCCCCTTGTGGAAGAGGGCAATGATGTAGGGCGATGAGCCGGTGGCGCCCTCAATGGGAAAGGTAACCCACGATAATGCGGCACATTCATCATAAGTAGACGGATCTGCGTATTCAGCGTCCCATTTCCAATCCATGATCTCTCCGGTGGAAATCTTTGGTGCCGGCAGCTTGGTCGCAAGTTGAGTCAATGCACCAGACGTTAACTTTGGTCCACAGGATGGCTGGGCAGGTTTGCTAGATTTTGTCACGGTGGGAGTTGGCTTGGTGGGTGCCACGCTTTTTGTTTCCTCAGGAGTTGGCGTGGCGCTGGGGCTGACCGCCACCGAGGAGCTTGCCGCTACCTCAGAGTGAGTGGGTTGCGCTTGCGAAGTCCCGGGTGCTGAGCACGCACCAAGCAGTAACGTCAAAGCAGCAGACAAGGAAAGGGCCTTGAAGCCATAACCAACGCTTCCTGTCACGGTTCCTCCGTAGAATCGTGTAAGTATTAGATATTTAGCCTTAGTCTAGCCATGTCACATAAGAATTTGAGCCAGAAAATCACTATATGAGATTTAGAGATAGTTCGGGTTAAAGCAGTCAGGGTGGTAGAACAACTAAATGTTCCTACCACCCTGACATAAGCATTGATGAATCTATCTCGGATTCTCGCTATCCCACGCCTCGGCGATCGATTGACGCACCTCTGAGAGGGTCTGCGGGATCGCCTTAGTCTGCGCGATGATGGGGAAGAAGTTTCCATCCCCGTTCCAGCGCGGCACAATGTGCTGATGAAGGTGCGCGGCAATACCCGCTCCCCCGGCTTCGCCCTGGTTCATGCCCAAGTTGAAGCCGGAGGCGTTAGATACCTTGCGCAGTACCCGCATCGATTGCTGCGCGAGCGCAGCCATCTCTGCGGTTTCCTCCACCGTAATATCCGTGTAGTTCGGCACGTGCCGGTACGGGCAAACAAGCAGGTGGCCTGGGTTGTATGGGAACAAGTTCAGGATCACGTAGCAAGTTTTACCGCGATGTACCAGCAGAGCCTCTTCATCGGTGCGGTTAGGCCCGGCGCAGAAGGGGCAACTTGCCTCGTCCGTCACCTGCGTCTGACCGCCCTTGATGTAGGCCATCCGGTAAGGGGTCCACAAACGTTGGAACGAATCGGGCACACCGGCGAGTTCAAAGTCGTCGGTGACGTTTTCGTCCTGCGAATATTGCATGTTGGTGGACTCCTATTTTCCGGCGGACCTAGTTGTTGTTGTTGCGGCTCTTGATAGCTTCAACGATGCGGGCTACCGCGTCGTCAACCGGAACCTGATTTTCCTGGCTACCATCGCGGAAGCGGAAGGAGACCGCATTTGCGTCGGCATCTTCACCACCGGCGATGAGGGTGAACGGGATCTTATCCTTGGACGCGTTGCGGATCTTCTTCGGGAAACGGTCCGAGGAGTCATCTAGTTCTACGCGTACGCCCTGTGCCTTGAGCTTCGCGACGACCTCGGCGAGGTAATCGTTGAAGGCCTCGGCCACTGGAATTGCACGAACCTGAACTGGGGACAACCACGCTGGGAAAGCGCCGGCATAGTGCTCAGTAAGCACGCCCAAGAAGCGTTCGATGGAACCGAATTTGGCCGCGTGAATCATCACCGGCTCCTGACGGGTTCCGTCGGCTGCCTGGTACTCCAGACCGAAGCGGGCAGGCTGGTTGAAGTCGTACTGCACGGTGCCCATCTGCCAGGTACGGCCGATAGCATCCTTGGCCTGAACGGAGATCTTCGGGCCATAGAAGGCTGCGCCACCCGGATCGGCGACAAGCTCAACACCGGATTCAGTAGCTACGCGCTCGAGTACCGCGGTGGCCTCGTCCCACTGTTCGTTCGAACCGATGAACTTGTCAGACTCATCGCGAGTAGACAGCTCCAAGTAGAAGTCATCCATACCGAAGTCCTTGAGCAGGGAAAGCATGAAGTTCAGCAGGTGCTCAACTTCGGCTGGTGCCTGTTCCTTGGTGACGTAGGAGTGCGAGTCATCCTGGGCGAACCCGCGTACACGAGTCAGACCGTGAACCACGCCGGACTTCTCATAGCGGTATACGTGACCGAATTCGAAGAGGCGCAATGGCAGTTCGCGGTAAGAGCGCCCACGACCGCGGAAGATCAGGTTGTGCATCGGGCAGTTCATTGCCTTCAGCCGGTATTCCTGGCCCTGCTTGGTGATGTTGCCGTCTTCGTCGCGCTCTTCATCGATGTGTAGCGCCGGGAACATGGTGTCCGCGTAGTACGGCAGGTGACCTGAAGTGTGGAAGAGCCCGTCCTTGGAGATGTGCGGGGTACCTACATACTGGAAGCCCTCTTCGACGTGACGGTCGCGCACGTAGTCTTCCATCTCACGCTTGATGATGCCGCCCTTAGGGTGGAACACAGGCAGACCGGAGCCCAACTCGTCCGGGAAGGAGAAGAGGTCAAGTTCGGCACCGAGCTTGCGGTGGTCGCGACGCTCAGCCTCGGCCAAACGCTCCTGGTAGGCCTTGAGGTCTTCTTTGGTTGGCCATGCGGTGCCGTAGATACGCTGCAGCTGCTTGTTCTTCTCACTGCCCAACCAGTAGGCGGCGGCCGAACGGGTCAACGCGAAGGCGTTCTTGATCAGCTTGGTGTTTGGCAGGTGCGGGCCGCGGCACAGGTCCTTCCAGACGGTGTCGCCACTCTTGCGATCAACGTTGTCATAGATGGTGGTTTCGCCGGCGGCGACCTCAACATTGACTCCCTCGCCTGAGGTGTCATCGGAGTCAGCCTTGGCTAGTAGCTCACATTTGTATGGCTCGTCGGCCATTTCGGCCTTGGCCTCATCTGGGGTTACTTCGCGACGGGCAAAGAGCTGATTCTGGTTGATGATTTTCTGCATCATCTTTTCCAGCTGCTTGAGGTCTTCCGGAGTGAACGGTTCTTCAACATCGAAGTCGAAGTAGAAACCGTCGGTGATGTATGGGCCGATTCCAAGCTTAGAATCCGGGCGTAACTGTTGCACAGCCTGAGCCATCACGTGGGCTGTTGAGTGGCGCAGCACCTCCAGACCTTCCGGATCGCTGATGGTTACACGGGTGACGGTGGTGCCTTCTTCAAGTTCACGGGCCAAGTCGCGAAGTACGCCGTCGACGTGCATAACAACCACGTCTTTATCCTTGGCGTAAAACTGCAAACCGGTGGCTCCCGCGTCGACCTGGACCTGCTCGCCGTCGATGGTGAGAGTGCGCTGCTCGCTCATAAGATCGGGTTCTGCCTTTCAATCTGTGATGGCTTCATAGCTTGTGGCATACCTTGGCCACAGCCAGCCAGAGTCCAGTTTAGTTCAGCGAGGCGTGCAAGTCGTTGTCTACTACTGGTTTTACGAAGATTCATCGCCCGGGTGTGGCAAATTCAACAGCTCTTCGGCTGAGAGTAATCCGGCGTAGTGCCACAGCTTCCGCTCGGAGGCCGGTTGTGAAGATTCGATTTTTCCGTTCTTTTGATCCTCCCTGAATTCCGGGACGACCTGCGCGAAACGGCGTAGTAACTCCGCTTGCTCATCATCGGTGAGCAGTAAATTACTGGTGCTCAGCGAAGCTAAGTTATTAGGGTCTTCACCCTTCGCGTACCAGTACTGAGCATGCGCAAGCATCGCCGAGAGTCGCAGTTGCTCCTCGTGGACGGCCTGAGCCAGATAGGCATTAATGGCACTGGGCGATTCATCCCCAGCACGCTCACTGGGTTCTCCAGTAGTGAATCCGCCGGCCGTAGGTTTCCAGACCCGGTCACGTTTGTCGCGGGCCAATTCGGGAGCTTCTTCAATCAACTCTGCCTTGGCAAGCTCACGCAGGTGGAAACTCACCTTATTAGGTGCAATCCCCAGCAACTCCCCCAGATCAGCTGCACGACCCGTTCCCATGGCCCCGAGTGCATCAAAAATCTGCCTACGCAACGGATTAGCTATAGCTTTGAGCATCGGCGAGGTGAATGTGACTTGTGGCTTCGCTTGGGTCATAAGCTCAGCATAACAATCCCACAGTTTTAATTGCGCAAATTCTATTGCGCAATTTTAGTTGCGGGTTTACAGTTGTTCTCATGAACACCACCCAGCCCAAAGGCTCGCCAGCCTCCGGCACCAATTCAGTCACGCAGTTGCCGGCGCTTCACGCCCAACGCAACTACCGGATTTGGTGGCTGGCAGATTCCTCGGCGTTGCTCGCCGGCGGTATCTACGGGTTCGTCCTCCCCCTCATTTTGCTGGCAACGACCAATTCTCCAGTCCTGGCCGGGACCTTGGCAGCCTTAGGATTAGCCGCCCGAGCTGGTGTCACCTTGGCAGGTGGCGCCATGGCCGATCGATCCGACAGAGCTCGAATGATGCTCATCGGCGGGCTTTGCGGAGCACTCTTCACCGCAGCTTTAGCACTGGGTAGCAATACGGGTTCACTTTCCGCCACAGTTCTTTGCGTCGCACATATCTTGATGGAACTGCGCGGAGGATATTTTGGCTCCACAACAAATGCTGCCCTGAAAGACATCGTTCATCCGAAGCAGTTGGGGCGAGCGCTCGCTGCGAACCAAGGCCGTGATTCCGTGCTGATGCTCGGCTCCGCTCCCTTGGGCGGATTATTACTTGGCTTGGGTGGCGGGGTTGCCCTGCTGGTGGTAAGCATCTTGAATCTTGTTGCCTCATTTACCGGTTTTGCATTACGCAAACCCTTGCGTGCGGCCGAAGAAACCACCCAGAAACGCCGCGAGGATCCTTCCAGTGCAGGCCAGACGGTGGACCATGGAATTCTTGCCGGCATGCGTTGGTGTTTTTCGCGACCACGACTACGCGCACTGCTGCTCTTGATCATGGCCGTCAACATTGGAGTTAGCGGATTGATGACAACCTTGATTTACGGATTGCAGCAGCGCGGAGAAGATGCCTGGGTCATTGGATTGGTTTCAACATTCATGGGCGCAGGAATGCTGATCGGTTCACTGGTGGCAACGTCACTGATCGATAAATTCCGCACCGGCCTACTGGCCTGCATTTGCCTGAGCGTGCTGGGCGGCGCAATGATTCTCATCGGTTTGAACACGCACCTGCTCTGGATGGGTGTCATGCTTTTGATCAGTTTCCTTAGCGTCCCTGCGCTTAACGCGGCTATCGGCGGCTACTTCATGGCTATCGTCCCGCAGGAAATGGCTGGCCGGGCCAACTCACTGATCACGTTTATGGCGTTGGCGGCCATGCCATTGGCACCATTAGCCACCGGCTTCGGGCTGGAATGGTTCGGCATGGGCCCGACGCTGATGTTCTTTGGATCATTGGTCGTATTGGCCATGCTGTCAGCTTGGCTATCACCGCAGGTTCGCGGCATTCCGCATCCCGATCATTGGCTTGAAGAACCCGCCAAGAGTGAAATTTCCGATTCAAAAACCTCCCGAGACTCAGAGTCCAGCGCGTTAGTTGACCAAGTTAATAAGGAGAACCAGAAATGAAATCGACACCAGAACAGAGCCGCCCGTCGCTAAACAAACCTTTGCTATTACGCCAAGTTTTCAGCAGTAAAGCTCGCTATTTCCGTTCCACTTTCAATAGCGCTGAAGGCAGTCGCAGAACCATCGAAACCCAACGCTCTACGCTGAACAACGGGCAATGGATTTACCTGTAGCTTTCCCGCTCAGGGACTTCTACGCTAGAGCCATGAGTAAGCCAGCCCCACCAGCATTGAACGCAATCACCCTCGGCGTGCGTGATGTCGGCGTTTCGCTCAAGTTCTATACCGAGGGCATCGGATTCGAGCTGGTGCAACCGGCACATCCCGAGATCGCTTTTGTCCGCGCTGGACACGGGCTGATGCTCGCACTCTGGGATGTAGCCCAGATGCCCAGTGAATATGGCGAAGTTGGCCATTCGAGGCTCGATCCCCCGATCTCGCTCGGACACAATGTGCGAAGCGATGAGGAAGTTGAAATCTACTACCGGCGAGCGCTGGATGCCGGTGCTAGTTCGGTCAATGAACCGACGAGGCAGTCCTGGGGCGGGATGAGTGCGTGTGTGGCTGATCCTGACGGGTTTCGTTGGGATTTTGTGCATAACCCGACGTTTGTGATTGAAGCCGATGGTCGAGTCTCCTCGGTGTAGCTAGGCTCCACGCTGATCTAGTCCTTCGGCGTTCATGCGCTTGGCGAGGTCTGCGACGCTTTCTCCCCCAGGGACTGCTTGGCCAAGTTTGGGTCTATAGGTGGGTTGTGGTCGGTTTGTGTCGTCCAGGTATCCGGCGGTCGGCAGCGTCTCTGGTTGGTGCAGGTCCCAAGCATGTAGCGCTTGTAACGAGATACCGCGTGGTCCGGTGCGTCGGGTTACCCCGTGAATGAGCAACATGCGGGTGGAGAACAGTAGCGGCCCGGTGCGTTGCTGGGTGTCGTCAAAGAAGGTGGCGTCGATGCAGCCGCTGCCGTCATCTAGTGAAATGAACACGACACGTTTACCCCCGCGCATGGGCGGGGTTTGTGTAGCAATACGTACCCCCGCGACAAGGACCTCGGTGCCGTTGCGTAGGTGGAGCAGTTCGGCCGCTTGGGTGATGGGTAGATGTGCCAGCCGTTGACGGTATGAGGTGATCAGGTGTTCGCTAACGTCTAGGTGCAGTAGGTCTAGTTCTGTGCGTACTACTTCTTCGGTGCTTAGCTGTGCTCCGGTGACCTTGATCGGTTCGATCTCTCCTAGGGGTAGGGCGAGTTGTCCAGGACCGGGGCGGTATTTGGCTGGCAAGTGGGTATGCGCCATAGATTGGGTATGGGCGATGGTGTCTGCTCTAGAGGTTCCGGTCAGCAGTGAGTCGAAGACTCCTAGGGCCGCGAGGTTTTGGTAGCTGCGTCTGGACAGGCCAGCGCGTTGGCGGACATCCGCGAGGGATTCATAGGGCTGTCCGGCGACTAGACGGTTAACTTCGCGTTCGCTCAGCTGGTGAATGTCGCGGAAAGCGAGGCGGATGCCGTATTGGCCGGGGCGAATAGTTCCGGCGGCGCGTGGAATCACCGGCGCTGGGCGTACAGCTGATTCGAATACGCGTTCTACTCGGTAGTGACCCGTGGAGCGGTTGATGTCTAAGCCAAGGATAGGAATGTTCATGCGCCTGGCTTCGGAGACCAGTAAGCGCTTGGGATACATTCCCGGGTCATGCTCCCAGATGCCTGCAAGGAATGCTTCCGGGTGATGGGCTTTGAGCCAGGCCGAATGATAGGTGGGTACGGCAAAGGCTGCCCCGTGGGCTTTGCAGAAGCCGAAGGAGCCGAAGCCGGAGAGCACTTCCCAGACCCTGTCGATAGTTTCTTGGCTATAACCGCGAGCGGTCGCGCTGGTACGGAAGAAGCTGGCAAGGGCTGCTTCTTTCTCTGGGTTTCCTAGGTGGCGGCGGTATACGTCTGCCATGCCAAGGCTGCAGCCTGTCATCACGTTGAGCATGCGTAGTACCTGCTCGTGGAAGACGGTAACCCCGTGGGTTTCGGCGAGCGCAGGTTTCAGGTCTGGGTGCAGATATTGTTCGGGGGCGAAGCCGTGGCGGTGCTCTAGGTAGGGCTTGACCATATTGGATTGCATGGGTCCTGGGCGGAAGAGTGAGATGTCAATAATAAGGTCGTTAAATTCGCGTGGTGCGAGTTTGCCGACCAGTTCGCGTTGTCCTGGAGATTCGATTTGGAAGCAGCCCAGGGTGTGGGTGGAGCGGATCAGCTCATAGGTGATCGCATCGTCTAGCGGCACCTTGGAAAAATCGATATGTCCGTCTTCTTCGATGTATTTCGTGTTCTGGTGTCCGCCGGCTCGTGCAACGCCTTGAGCGGTAGGGTGCAGGCGCTTGATTTCCTCTAGCGTGTAGGCGATCGCCGATTGCATGCGTACCCCCAGCACGTCGAGCTTGATGAGCCCCATGACATCCATGTCGTGTTTGTCGTACTGGCTCATCTGCAATCCCATGCCGGAAGGCTGAACCGGAGTGCGGTCCAGCAGGCTCGCGTCGGAGAGGATCACCCCACACGGGTGCATAGAAATGTGCCGGGGCAACCGGTCTAGGCGCTCGGTAGCGTCAATGAGTACGTCTAACTGCCCGTCTTGGGTAATGCGTTTGGCTAAGGGTGCGAGTTCTGGTTTCTGCTCTAAAGCTTCGCGGAAGGATGAGGCGGAGAAACGCCAGAGTTGTTTGGCAATCTCATCTACCTGTTCCTGTTCAATTCCGAGCGCTGCTCCGGCGTCACGGACTGCCCCACGTGCACGATAAGCATTTTGCATGCTCATCAGGCTCACTCGTTCTAAGCCGTAGGTGTCGAAGATCTTGTGGTAAATCTCGTGACGGCGTGCTGATTCCACGTCAATGTCAATGTCGGGCAAGGTGGTTCGCGTATCGGAGAGGAAGCGTTCGAAGACCAGGTCGTGTTGTAGCGGGTTGACCTGGCTGATGCCTAGCAGGAAGTTCACCAGCGAGGAGGCCCCTGAGCCACGGGCGGCGACGCGCACCCCCATATCGGTAATCAGCTTCACGGTTTGTGCGACGGTCAGGAAGTAACCGGCGAAGCCCAGCCTGTCGATGACACCAAGTTCTAGTGCGAGCTGTTTTTCAACGGCACTGTGATTGGCATCTGGTAGCAGTCGTGGAACGGCGGAGAAGACTCTTTCGGTCAGCTCTTGCTGGGCTGGGCGGTATAGGCCAATAACCTTAGCTTCGGGGATAACCGGTTGTTTCCAGCCCAAGTCGGCGTGTGCGTCCAAGGCCGCCCAATTGGCGAGCTGTTCGGTGTTGTGTAGGAGTTTGCGTGACCAAGAGCGTGAGGTCACTCGGGAGAGGTCTTGGGCTAGTTGGTGCATTTGAGCCGAAGGTTTGAGCCAGCCTTGCCCCGTAGGCTGCAGCTCGTCTAATGCCTTCAAACTGTGTAGCACCCGCGCAGAATCCAAGATGTCCGCGGTGACTGCCCCATCGGGATCGGCGTAACGTACTGCGTTGCTCAGCACCGGAGTAATGTTCAGCTCCGCGGCAAAGCGCAGTAATTTGCTGGCGAAGCCTAGGCTGTAACGTTTACCCGGCTCGGAAAGGTGGGTAGTGATTTCAGCGCGTAGGGCAGATCCTGCAAGCTTTTTCCAGCCTGCCAGCAAGTTTCTAGCGTGGCTATATTTGTGCCGTTCGATGGCTCGCGAGACATCGGATTCGGCACCGACTAATAGCATGAGCTGGCCACCGGCAAGTCGCGTTGCTAACTCTGTTCGACTCAGTCCGATGATTCCGCGCGGATTTTGGTGGGCAGCAGATACCGCGCGACACAGGGCCGCATACCCGTGACCTTGTGCATTTCCGCGAGCTAACAGGATGATGCGACCGTTAGGTTTTCCCGCATCATCAAGTACCGCTAGGTTGACTCCGAGGATTGGCCGGATCCCTTCGGCCAGGCATGCTCCGACATGCTTCACCGCGCCGAACAACCCATCACGGTCGGTGAGCGCTAACGCATCTGCTCCTTGCGCACGAGCAGTCGCCGCTAGCTGTGAGGGGCTAGAGACCCCATAGTGTGCACTATAGGAGGAGGTGACGTTTAGGTGGGTAAAGCTCATGGTCGGGGTCCTTCGAAACTACGTGGAATACTATTAGAACAAAGTTTCGAAAGTTAAGCATTTAGTACTACTCAGGCGCCAATGGGCATCTCTTGATTAACGCGAATCAGGCGCCAGCGAGTCGATTGCGGATCAAAACTAACATCTACGCTCCGCATCGGCCCACGGCTCGTGGCGGGCGTGATTTCAAGCCGCCAGATTTCATAATCCACCAGTCCGGCGCCAATTCCACGAGGAATGCGCAGGTTTTCATCCCACCACTTGCGGCGCTCGAACCAGCGCTGAGGCTCGGCAACCAGCCGGTAGTCGCACCCATCCCAAGAAATCCGCAATGGCACCCCACTCGGAGAACAGGAAACCTGAACCGATTCGGTAAACATGCCCACGTGTAGCTCCTTCGTCCCGCTAAAACCATTATATTCGAATACGTATTCGAACAACAGTTACGCTAGTCAGGCCGACGGACAGTTTAGGTAGACGGCGATGATGGCACAGACTAACGCCATTTGGCGCACTGCCGGTCAACCTCCTACCAAAATTTCGCAAATTCGGCAAGCGGGGCGTAATACGTAAAAGGCATGAGAGTCAACAGGTGATACCCAATGTGTCGGCTTGGATCCCGCTAAAAATCTGCAGTACGCATTTGCGCCTGCGACTACAGAAATAAGCAGTACTCACACGCAAACTTTATCTAGTACTCAAAACTGTTTAGGGGTATATACTGATTGCGTTTAGGGCTATAAACTAGTATTATGATGAAACAGGCAGACCTGGTAAAAAGGGTTCGCAAGATGGCCAAAGAAGTCGACCTGTCGTTTGAGTTGAAGCGCGAAGGTGGCAACCACACCATCTACGAGCTAGGCGGCAAAAAAATCGTCGTTCCCCGCCACCGCGAGATAAATGAACTCACGGCAAAGGGTATCCTCAAGACCGCTGAAGAAGCCGTAGCTAGCCACACCAAAAAAAATTAGAAGAAGAAACCCCAGAGGTCACCAAATGAAAATTACCGCCATTGCAACCCAGTCCGAGGGTTGGTGGGCCATCGAGGTCCCAGAGGTTGGATTCATGACCCAAGCCAAACGCCTTACCGAAATCGAAAATATGGCCCGCTCACTGGTCGTAGACGTACTCGAAATCAAGCCCGAAACCGTGGAAGTCGAAGTCAAAGTCGTCCTAGACGATGAAATCGCCAACACCGTCAAAGAGGCAGTGTCTCAAATGCGCGAAGCCCAGAAGCAACTAGCAGCCGCCTCCAAAGCCAGCTTCGATGCTGTAAACGAGTTGCGCAATCGCACCGGGTTATCAGTCCGCGAAGTCGCAAAACTCCTACAGATCAGCGCAGGACGTGTCACCCAGATCTCCCAGAAGGACGCCCCAGCCACCACTCCAGTGGAGGGCGAAGGAAACTTCCATGTACTTACTGCTGCTGAGTCGAAGCGAGCAGACTTTGTCCTTGCGAACTAACCAGCTATAGGAACGGCATAAAGGGAGACGACCTTTCCTTACGCTGTTCTATGCCGCCTACAGTGTCAATGAGGACACCATCAACCTGCCGATCGATGGATAGACACCAACCCCTCAGCTACTTCCTCCGCGAATTTACAGCGTCCATAAGGGATGTAACCGGGTTCGCTGTGTGGTTTAACGCTCCATTTCATCAACCTCCGAAACAGCATGAAGCATCCCGGACCATGAACCAACCGCCGCCATGCATCGCGCATCACAAAATTTGAGTTTTAGATGAACGCGAAAACACAGCCTTAGCAGGCCTCGCCATCTTCGGACTAATAGTGGCAATCATCGGCGGATGCCTCGGGTACCCACGGGTCGGCTCTGATTCAATTCTGTAACTTCGCTGTGTTTTAGTAGCACTCAGGCAGAGATAACAATGACGTTCATCGAATTCAATGCAGATTGGGTTTAACACAGAAAACCGTCCATCCTCATAAAGGGGTGGGCGAACTCAGGACCTAGACGGGCCCTGGCATGGCCTGAAAAATAAGAGGTGAGCGGCCAAGTGCTGCTATACCGCCACAGAACCACGACGTCTCCTCTGCGTCCCTAATTTTATAAGAGGTCAGGGATTAGCGTGCGTAGAGTCAAATCTCTTAAAAGCCTTGGGCGTCGGTGCCCTCCTCTTTAGCAGAACATCTAAACCGTCAGGTTCGACCTCAAGAAGAGCTACCAAGCACACCCCCAAATTGGCTCTGCGCGAAACTTCTTACGTCACGGTGTCTCTAATACTCGATTAGCTTGGAACACACCGATAGCATCGAGACATACATACAAATAAACTCAGGAGTAGATCAATGCCGCATAAGGTCAAAGCCGTTATTTCCCGTGCCAAAGACGCACCGGTAGAGGTCGTGAACATTATCGTCCCGGATCCAGGTCCGGGAGAAGTCATCGTCGATGTACTGACCGCTGGCGTTTGCCACACCGATCTTCACTACAAGCTCGGCGGCATCGGCAACGACTACCCATACCTGTTGGGCCACGAGTCCACCGCGGTAGTCAGCCAGATCGGCGAGAACGTAACCAACGTAGCCGTCGGCGACCGAGTGATCCTGAACTGGCGTGCAGTGTGTGGCCAGTGCCGCGCCTGTGCGAAGGGCCAGGCCCAGTACTGCTTCAATACCGCTAACGCCACCCAGAAGATGACTCTGGAAGACGGCACCGAGCTCTCCCCCGCGCTGGGCATTGGTTCCTTCGCGGAGAAGACCCTCGTGGCCGCCGGACAGTGCACCAAGGTGGACGAGGAAGCAGATGCCGCGGCAGTAGGCCTACTCGGCTGTGGTGTCATGGCAGGCATCGGCGCGGCAATCAACACCGGTGAAGTCAAGCGTGGCGAATCCGTAGCAGTTATCGGCTGCGGCGGTGTGGGTGTGGCAGCAATCGCCGGCGCCAAGCTGGCCGGCGCAACCACCATCATTGCAGTGGATCTGAACCCGGAAAAGCTGGAAACCGCCAAGCAGCTGGGCGCTACCCACACCATTGATTCTTCGAAGGGCGATCCGGTGGAAGCCATCAAGGAGCTGACCGGTGGCTTCGGCGCGGACGTCGTCATTGACGCGGTAGGCCGCCCGGAAACCTACAAACAGGCCTTCTACGCACGCGACCTTGCAGGTCGCGTAGTTCTAGTAGGTGTGCCAACTCCAGAAATGAAGCTGGAACTGCCGTTGCTGGATGTTTTCGGACATGGCGGTTCGCTGAAGTCTTCGTGGTACGGCGATTGCCTGCCAAGCCGCGACTTCCCAATGCTCGTTGAGCAGTACAAGCAGGGAAACCTGGACTTGGATGCGTTTGTCACCGAGCGCATCAAGCTGGACGAAATTGAAGCAGCCTTCGACAAGATGCATGAAGGCACCGTACTGCGATCAGTAGTGGAGCTCTAATGACTGTGAAGATTGAAAACGTCGTCACCTCGGGGACTTTCTCCCTAGACGGTGGCACTTGGGATGTTGATAATAACGTCTGGGTCATCGGTGATGATTCCGAGGTTATGGTTATCGACCCGGCCCACGATGTGGCAAAGATCCTTGAGGTCGTCGGTGACCGCGAAGTGATGGCAGTGCTGCTCACCCACGGGCATGATGACCACATTCGCGCGGCTGCAGAGTTCTCTGACGAGGTCGAAGCACCGTTGTACCTGAACCCTGACGATTTAATGCTCTGGGACGCCATCTACCCCGAGCGCAAGGTCGATGCAGAAATTCAGGAAGGCGACACCTTCACCATCGGTGACACTACCCTGACCGCAATCCACACCCCAGGGCACTCGCCAGGTTCGACCTGCTTCTATGCTCCGGACCTCGGCGTGCTGTTCAGTGGCGATACGCTGTTCAATGGTGGCCCAGGTGCCACCGGGCGCAGCTACTCGAGCTTCGAGACGATCGTCGAGTCGATTCGTACCAAGTTACTGGTCTTGCCAGAAGCGACAGTGGTGCACACCGGTCACGGCGATGCGACCACTATTGGTGCCGAGGCACCTAATTTAGATGAATGGATCAAGCGCGGGCACTAACCCCGCTGTTGCTCTTCTAACTGCCGGTTAACTCTTTGAGAGTTGACCGGCAGTTTTTTCCTCCTTCTCACCCTCAGCTGATAAATACGTGGCAAGATAGTTCCCATGTCAGAACGTATTAGCCAGCCTTCGCGAAGAATACCGCGCAGTGCTTTTAGCTTCGGAATTTTATTATTGCTCGCAGGCATCATGCTGGTGTGGTGGGATAGCAGGCAAATGGTCACGCTTTACACTGGCTCTTACGTCTCACTACGTGAGGACACGTTCTATTTCGGACCCAGCCTCGCCATGATCCTGGGCCAACTGATGATCGGGCTCGGAATCGCAGCGTGCGGTGTAGCCGCCGGTTTCAGCTACTCCAACCGAGCACAAATTCGGCAGATTTCCTCTGCGTTGATCATCGGGCTCGGCATGCTGTTATTGCTTCTCGGAGTTGGCCTGCTGTGGTGGGATAGTTACCAGGTCAAGGAGTTCGGCTGGTTTGCTTACGCACCGTTGAGTAACGCGGAGCTTCAGGGAGAGCTGACGGCGAGCGCAGCCCCAATTTTTGGAAAGATCGCCTTGGGGCTCGGTTTCCTTGGGTTGGGTGTTGCTGGCGGCCTAGCTTGGGGCCGGCGTGACCGAACCGGCGAGCGCCTGGCTTAGAAGAGCGCGTTAGTGTGCTCTTCTATGAGTTCAGCTGAATTATTTCGCACGTTACCCACGGCTGAGTCGACCTCATACATGGTCCAGGTGGACGCCACGTCATAGGCTTGAGCGCGGACTTCTCCGATCAGCCCTTCGCCATCTTCTTCATCGGGGTTAAGCCAGCGGGACATCATTGCCTTATCCAACGGGATCGGTAGTCTGTCGTGCAGTCCGGCTAGTTCTCCGAGGACACCGGATTCCTCGGCGGAGGGCGACTCCATGGTGAGGATCGAGGTCGATAAGATCCAGTCGCCGTTCTCGTCTTTCCACCACTCATAGAGTCCGGCGAAAAACATGAGCTTGCCGTCTTCACGGTGAACGAAAAACGGCCGTTTCTTGCTGCCTTCCTTCTTCCACTCGTAGTATCCCTGCATGGGCACGGCCGCCCTGCGCTTTTTGACGGCCGCACGAAAAGTTGGTTTGCTGGCAGCGGTTTCACTGCGTGCGTTGAAGGCGCGCACGCCCACCGATAGTTCTTTAGCCCATCCAGGCACTAGGCCCCACCGCGCTACGTGGATTTCGCGGTGCAGCTGGTCAGCGATGAGCCTTTCGAGCACTATCGGCACATCTGTGGTGGGTGCGACATTCCATGAGTGACGTAGCTGCAAATTATCATCCGCTTCAGCTTCTGCCTCCGCGACCAGATCACCAATGGCTTTGGCCATCACGTATCGTCCACACATGTTTTCACTTCCTGTCGCCCTTGGTCGTTGGGCACCAGTGTAGTCCGCATGACTGTTGTTGGTGCGTTCCTCGCTTAGCTAAGAAAATTCCTCTGGCTTGCGCCCCGTAAAGCGGAACAAACAGCAAGCTCACATGGTTACATGAAGTATGAGCAACGAATTAAATCTTGAAAAGTATGTTCCTGCTGCTGGCGGGGTCACCATGTTCACCACTAGCTGGTGCGGTTACTGCCGTAACCTCAAGCGTCTGATGGATCAGAAGGGTGTGGCGTACACCGAGGTCAATATCGAAGAGGTTGAGGGCACCGCCGAGATCGTGGAATCCGTTAACGGCGGAAACCAGACCGTGCCGACCTTGATTTTCCCAGACGGTACCGCAGCCACCAACCCACGAATCGAAGAAGTTGTCGAGCGCGTAGGCGCCTAACTTCCTAGTTGCAGTCCGCACAAAACTTTTGAAGCCTGCTACCTTCCCATCAAAGGGAGGTAGCAGGCTTCTTTAAGTTGATCGTTACGGAGCTGTTAGGCGTCGAGAAGTTCTGTATGTTCGCGATAGACCTCTAGCAACGCCAGAACGAAGTCTTCTACGGTAAGGCCCGAGACCAAGTCATCCGCGGCGCCAACGGTGGATGGATCCATGGGGATTTCCAATGCGCGATAGACCGTGTCGAGTACCGAACGCAACGGGGCAGAATCTTCAATGACAAATACGCTGCTAAATAGCCAGGCACCGGAGATCACCCGTTGAGCGGTGCCGATAAGTTTGACCGCAGAACTGGCACGCGAGCTGTCTGTAGGGACCCCATGTACCGAGTAGTCCCCAGGGCAGTACTCGCCATCAATCGGTCCCACATGGGCATCAACGTGCAGCTTCCGAAAAGCTCGGGCATAAAGATCTGCGAATACTTTAAAACGTTGTTGCTGCCCAATAATTGCTTCGGAGTGTGGTTCGATATGATCCACGATCAATGTGCCGCGGTGGTATGCAGCCGCACGTCCCCCGGCTTTGCGTACCAGTGGGGCGTAGCCAGCTGCCTGGGCTGCTTGGGCGGCACGTTCAAATCCCGGTAGCCGGATATCACGCTGCCCAAAGGCTAGCGTTGGATCAGGTCGATAAAACCTTAATAGTGGCCCCCTGGTTCCGGCCTGAACTTCTCGCAGTAGTTGCACACCACGTTCCAAGTCAGCTTCGGGATCCCCACTAGCATCCTCAAACTGATAGGACAACGGCGCGCTCGATTCGGGATTCCAAAGGGTCATGTTCCGAGTCTAATTCAGTTCGCTACACACGCCCGCCCACCGCAGCTTATCTCGACCTGCGAGAGCCGTGAAAACAATCGCCCGATTCGAATTACCCAAGGTTCTGCGTGATAATAATCTGGTGCCTCTTTCTTCCACCCCTGTGATCCTCCTCGGCGGGCCTTCCGGCTCGGGTAAGTCATACCTTGCCAACCGATTTGGCAATCCGCATCTTCCCTTGGATGAGTTCTATCGACAGATCAGCGAGGATGGACGCCCGGAAGAATTCCCACGCACCGGGTATGGCGAAATCGATTGGGATCATCCCGACACCTGGAATATGCAGGCAGCACTGAACGCGGTTGGCGAACTCCTAGTCCAAGGCCACACCATGGTGCCGAACTACTCGATCGCTACCTCCAGCTACACCGGACACCGTGAAGTGCACGGAACCGGCGGCCCGATTATCGCCGAGGGGATATTCCTGTCCGAGGTACTGGAGCCGTTGCGAGCCAAGGGCATCAATGTTCAGGCGTACTACGTCGATGAGCCAGCACTCTTGACCTCAATCCGGCGTTTTATCCGAGATGTTTCCCAGCGTCGCAAGCCGGTCCTGTTTTTATTCAAGCGCGGCTATGCCCTGTTTCGGGCGCACGGCGCAGATCGCGAAACTTACCGCGCTAAGGGCTTCACCATCATGCCGAAGGCACAGTTAAAGAAGCTCTTAGCGCAGCTCGCTGAAACCTCGCGCTAGAGCTGGCGAACAGTCAGAATCTGCTCGGCACGGCCAAAAGGTCCCGAAGTATCGTGTAACACGGTAGAGGTTAGCCCAATGCCGTCGGTACCGTAGCTTTGCTGTGCTTCTAGCCCCAGCCATTGGCCTTCAGGTTCCCTATACATGTGGATCTGTAGATCCAAATTGGGGAACATCCAGTTTCCTTTTCCAGGTTCAGCGCGTGGTGCCACGCCGTTGGCGGTATCTACTAAACCAATCAGACTGGCCAAACGCGAAGCTTGCACGCTGTCGACCAAAGCATATGGGGTGCGTAGCCAAGCGATCCCTTTACCGGGGCGGTGCCCTGGGGCGGCACGCATTTCAATGGAACGAATATAGCCACCGGGCCACTGCGCAGAGAGGTCCTGCACTTCACTTTCCTCAGGTCCTACAACCGTCGCGTCTTCGATTCCCGCGACCACGGTGGAATCAGCAGTGATGACGCGCCAAGCTCGGGCGACGATACTGGTGCGCCCCTTAGCGGTCATCTCAGCTTCGATCAGTTCAATGGTGCGCCCCGGCCTGATCATCCGAGTCGTGATTTCAAATTCACCTGCGTGAATCAACCCATGAATTTCAAAACTCAGCCGAGCGATACGCATGTCATCTCGGGGCTGAAAGTTCTCCAAAGCATGGGTCAGGATTCCCGAAGCAGGGGCCATATGCTGCTCGTGAGCGTTCCATGCGCCCTGCGTATGCCACGACGAACGATAACGACCGTCTCCCAACGTTTCAAAGTAGAAGTCGCCGTTGGCGAGGATCTTATCCAGTTCCTCTTCGAGCTGGTGTGTCATGAATCAATCTCCCGATCTACAAACTTGTGGGTCCTAGCTCACAGCCTAACCAAACTTGGACAGAGAAGTGGCTTAGCTCTCTCGCCCGTCGTCGTGGTGTGCTCTAGTCCCGGCACTATCCATCATGCTCAACACCTCGGAGACACCACCGATGGCGCGAATGACGTGCGGAGTCATGGTGTCGAATTGCGCCGCTTGCCCGGATTTCACATGGAATACCCGATCCCCCAAGGTGAGTTGAATTTCGCCTGACAGTACTGTGAACCATTCCTTACCCGGGTGCACTCGGGCTTCGGTTGGTGCGATATGTTGCTCCGGATCAAAGCGGATCTTCGTGACCACCACCCCGTTGACGGCGTCGTCATCGGAAAGCTTCCACATCGTCATACCTGGAACTGTGATGGGCTCAGGGCCAATAATTACGCCTTTCCCATCGGCTGGGGCTACCAATTCATCCAAGGTTGTACCCAATGATCTAGCAATAGGAACTAGCTGGTCTAGGGCTATACGTCTGTTCCCAGTTTCGATTCGGCTTAGCGTAGAGACGCTGAGACCTGCCCTTTTGGCCAACGAATCCAAAGACCAGCCATTGCTTTGCCGCAATGCGCGAATACGTTGTCGAATTACCGAGTCCAAATCTATTTCTTGCGTCATACGCAAAAAGATACACGATCCATGCAAGAAGTCGATAGTTTTGACCATGAACAAGTAATCACAACGCAAGGAGAACACCATGGAAAACTTTGACGTAGTCATCGTCGGCGGAGGCAGCGCAGGACTGGCAGCTTCCATAGCGCTAGGCCGCTCACGGAGGAAAGTGCTCGTGGTTGATGAAGGCAATCCCCGCAACGCCGTTTCAGCACATGCTCACAATGTTCTTGGACATGAGGGAATTAGCCCGAAGGACTTGATCGCCTTGGGTCACGCCGAAGCTGTTAACTACGGTGTCGAATTCGTTTCCGCGCACATCGAATCGGTTCAGGGCTCGATTGAAGAGGGATTCAAGATATCTACCCCATCATCGCAGTGGACCGCACGACGCATCGTTTTGGCAACAGGCGCACGCGATATCTTGCCCGAGATCCCCGGACTTCAACAAGCATGGGGCGTCTCCGCGCTACATTGCCCTTACTGTCACGGTTGGGAGGTGCGCGATCAGCAAATTGCAATCCTCGGAGTGAGTGAAATGAGCACCCATCAGGCCCTGCTTTTCAGCCAGCTCAGCGACAAAGTCACCTTCGTCAACCACACCCCAGAAAAACTCAGTGCTGAAAATCGTGAGCTTCTAACCGCGCTCGGAATCGAGGTGATTGATTCCTCAGTGACCGGGCTAGCGGTCAACGATAGTGGTCAGGTCAGCTCGCTCAGCTTGGAAAACGGTACGGACTTTGAAGTTCAAGCTGTCGTTGTAGCGAGCCAGGTTACTGCGAACGCCTCAATTTATTTGGAGCTGGGTGGCGAACTCAGCGAAAACCCGATGGGCACGTTCATTTCAGCCGAACAAACGGGGGCCACAGGCATCCCCGGAATCTATGCTGCAGGAAACGTTGCTAGTATCGGCGCGATGATTGGCGCATCAGCTGCTGCCGGAACCATGGCCGGTGCGTTCATTAATGCTGAATTAGCCATGGAAACCGTGAAGAAAAAAATGGGACAAAACGAGGTTCAGGCTTGAACCCTCCCCTAGGGGCAGACCATACGATAACCATATGGAGTACAGCATTGGGGAATTTGCCACGTTGATGAACGTGACGGTGAAGGCGCTTCGCCACTATGAAAAAATCGGCCTACTCAAACCAGTACGGGTTGATCAGCTCACTGGATACCGAAAATATACTTCGGCCCGGTTTGGAACGGTGATGCTGATTCGTCAGTATCGCGCACTGGGACTCACCCTGGCAGGTATCAAACGTGTCATTGTTGATGACGTGGATGATGACACCTATGAGGCCATCCTGAGAAGCAGTCAACGTGTCTTGCTCGGTCGCATTTCCAAGGACTTAGAAACCTATGGAGCGCTTGCCGCGCAACTCGAGGAGCAGGACGAACTCTCAAAATTTGCAGAAATGTATAAACAAATGACCTCGGTTATTTATGATCTAGTGCCGCCTCCAACACTCATCGACTGCATGTTGCTACCGCCACCAGAAATTGAGAGTCTTGCTTCCGAGTACGGCCCGTCGCGCTCTTTACTGAGTATTTCAACCCCTCTCGCGTCAAGAAGCTCCGTCAACCTCAAGCAAGCGACCCAGCGACTTGAGAAGAAACTTCTTTCAGAAGCACTTAGCGAAGAGTTGATGGGACAGGTTTGGTACTGGGTTGAGACCGCCGAAGATCCTGACGATGCTCCCTTCCGGATGCATGCAGGACTAGAAGAGAGCGAAAATTTACCAGCCATTCCTGGATCCGTGAAAAATAATTTTGAAAACATTGAGATTGGTTTTGCCGTACCCGAATTCTCAGCTTTCGGCACTGCCGAATGGAACCAAATGATCCAGCATGTTCATCATGAAATGTATGAACAAGGGGCCCTACCGAGTGGACCTTTCTTTGTGCGTCACGGAAAAAACAAGCGGTATGACGGTGATTTTATCGCTTATCAGGGCGGCGTGATTGATGAGTCCATCCTCCGACTTGAAGACGATGACAGCGACTTGGAGAAAACCACCAATCCGTTCGCGCACTGGCACTCGCATCTATAGATCATGGCGTCTTGCCTACCGCCGAACTCGGTTCGAGAGACCGGCGGTAGGCAAAGCGGCAAAAATGATGGTACGCTTATTTTGTTACCTCGACGTTTGCAGGTGTGAGTCATCCGCCAGCAAACGTTAGCAGTTAGATTTGTAGCAAGACAAGCAAATCGTCTGTGCAGCAAATCGGTTCAATGATTCTTCGGAATTAGCGAACTCCTATCGAAACGAATTTTCATCTTCTCTTCTTCACCGCTTACAGCTCGTCCAGACGCTTCTCAGCGTTTCCACGATGCGGCTTCCAAATTCTACTCCACTGACTCTGGCATTTCCACAGTCATTTCTATGGACCGCAAGGACATCTAGCGTGCGTAGCGACCTCCGTTTTGGCCGGTATCGGCAAAATCAGCATTCGATAGCTGATACCGACGGCATGGAATTCGCCAAATATAGTACTGCTCGAGGTAACCACTAATTTTCCGTTTCGGATTTCGACTCGGCAACAAGGTCACGTAGTGGCCAATGAATAAATAAGGAAATAACAACATGGCTACTGGCACTGTTAAATGGTTCAACGCTGAAAAGGGCTTCGGCTTCATCGCTCCTTCTGATGGATCGGCAGATGTGTTCGCACACTACTCCGCAATCCAGAGCTTCGGTTTCCGTAGCCTCGAAGAGGGCCAGAACGTAGAATACACCTTGGAAGCCGGTCCAAAGGGCCCACAGGCAACCAACATCCAGGCTCGCTAAGCTTTAGCACTGCCAAACTTCTGGTGCAGTACCGTCCGATTCGGATGGTGCTGCACCATTGGTGTTTAACCCCGCTTTACCTTTTTATTACCCTGCTCCGTGCAGCTGCCGGTGGTCGTTCCTGCAGAATGCCGACACCTAGTAACCTGGCCGGAATCGAAGTTAGACTAGGAAACGCCTTCAAGAATTTTGCCACGAGTACAGGCATAGCAACTTCTTCATTGCTTTTCATCAGACGTTCCAAGCCCAAATGCATCAGCCGCTGAGTACTCTGAACCAGTATCGTAGGGATAATTCGGCGCTTCTGCACGGCGGCCACGTCGCGATCCGAAATTGTCCCTGACTTTAGTGGCCCTGCGAGAATGCGTGCGGTCGCCACCGCATCTTGAACCGCAAGATTTACACCTACTCCCCCCACTGGACTCATAGCATGAGCCGAATCTCCGATACACAGCAGCCCTCGACGCCACCAACGTATTGCCCGGTTGACTTTTATATCCAGTAGTTTTGCATCCTCAAGCTTTAAACCCTGAACACCCTCATGCAGCTCAGGGGCCGCAGCGACAATCGCCTGATGCCAAACTTCGGAACCCAAAGTACGCAACTGTGCGTCCGCACCCTTGGATAGAAGCATTGCGGTTTGGACATAACCATTACGCGGAATAAGAACGAATGCACGATTTTTCGCAAAGGCTGGCGCAAGCACGTTTTCACCCTGCAGCTGGCCCGGAACTTTGAACCACCAAACGTCTAGTGGCACGCGAAACGCTTTCATGGATATTCCTGCAACTTCGCGAACCTTCGACCAACGGCCATCTGCAGCGATCGTCAGCAACGCTCGCATCTGCCCTATACCCTCCGGTCCGGAATAGCGAATCCCAACTACACGACCGCCCTCGATGAGTAAATCAGTCACCTCGCAGTTCATGCGCAGTTCGAAGCAGTCTTCGTCGGCGCCAGCACGCGCTAAGAGGTCTAAGAAATCCCACTGCGGAGCCATAGCAATATAAGGATAGGGGTGCTTAAGTCTGGACAGATCGAGCACCGTGCTGAGGGTTCCGTCTTTGCAAGGGAATTCAGCATGAGTCACTTTGGAGTAGTTTATTTTCTCGAATTCACCCATCAGTCCCAGTTCATCTAGTAACTGAAGTGTCGATGGGTGAATGGTATCTCCGCGGAAATCGCGGAGGAAATCGCGGTGTTTCTCAAAAACAGTCACTGGGATTCCATACCGTGCCAAAAGCAAACCGGCCACCATGCCTGCAGGGCCACCACCAACTATGATGCATCGAGTCGAGGAGTCCATAATTACCATTCCTTAGGAAGCTTCTAGCTACTTTCAGCTTGGCACTATTTCTCAGGCGCGGATAGTCTCAGTTCCGGTTGCCCGCAGATTGAGCCCAATCATAATTATTGCGAGAGCCAATAAGGCCACTGCCAAGCCTTCAAAGTCGACAGCAGCGAGAATTGGACCAGCGCTAAGCCCACCAATGACCCCAGCTAAACTCATGCACAAATCGGAGGTTCCCTGTAGTTGTGGCCGCTCGGAGACTTCTACGGCACCCGAAATCATGGTGGAACCGGCCACTGTTGACGCTGACCATCCGAGGCCCAAACAAAGCAGTGCGATGGTTGTCATCGTATGGTCTGATGGATTGACCCAAACTAGAACACTCGCCGAGATCAGCAATACTTGCCCCAGAAGAATGATCGGTCGGGCACCAAGTTTATCGGTAAGCCAACCAAAAACTGGAGATAAAGCATACATTCCAGCCACGTGCATAGAAATGGTAAAACCGATGAGCGTTAGTTCTGCTCCGTGGTGTTGCATGTGAATTGGGGTCATCGACATCATGGCGACCATATACATATGGGATAGTGCCACGGTCAACACCGCACGTCGGGCCATAGGTGTGTTGCGCAGAATATTCCAGCCTCGGCGGTGAAGCTGGCCAACTTTTGATTGGGCGGATGCTCGATATTGCGCTACCCGTAATGGGTCAGGACGTAAGCCAAGAAAATAAACCAGTGCCCCAGCTAGCTGAGCTACCATCGCTATAAGAAATCCACCAGTAAAGACAGGAAGATCGAGGTATTGGGCAACAACTTCGCCTGGCTCGAAGAGGTTTGGCCCAATCACGGCACCAATAGTTGTTGACCAGACGACCACCGAAAGGTCACGGCCCCGAGTAGTTTTGCTAGATAGATCGGTCGCCGCGAAACGCGATTGGAGGTTCATCGCCGATCCAGTGCCAAGTACTAGCATTCCAAGCATCAGCAATGGCCAAAAGCTCAATATTGCTGCGGAAACAATAACCACGATGCCACTGGCGGCCAATAGTGCACCGCTGGAGAGTGAAACCCGGCGACCATGTTTCTGCGCCATTAAAGCTAACGGAATGGCCATGACTGCTGCACCAAGCGTATTCATGGTGGCAGCCATTCCTGCCAACGAGTCTAGACCTGAGATACTGACGATAAGTAATGAGCCCAGAGTTAGTGTGGCACCGCTACCCAATCCACCGAGGATCTGTCCGGCGGCAAGGACCGAAATTGACTTACGTCGAATATGTTGGACTCGCGCTTCGCCCAATGAGCTGAAGTCATTCTTCGATGACTGAAGTTGCACTTTCGTCCCCGCGATCATTGCCCGTTAGTAGCAGTACCTTTCAAGTATCGTCGATCCGTTGCCTATCAGGCGTCACTCGTTGCCTTGATACTCTAAGTTGGCGCAAGTTTACAGCGGATAATCTTCGGGGAAGACTTGCAAATCCAGCTAGCTGACCGTTTTCATAAAGCAATCGCTGTAGTCAGCTGAAACCCATTCCTCATTCAGCCACCCAACGTGGTCCGTGTAGAACTCACGGCATGCTCCACCATCTGGCGTTGTCAGACCAGCTGGCACTAGACAATTGCCCAAGAACATAGAAAAAACTCGGACCCCACGCATTTTCGCGGGGATCCGAGCCTTATCAAATCTTTTCAGCTAGACGAATTAGGAGAATCTCCTAGAAGTCCCAGTCCTCATCTTCGGTGTTTACTGCCTTACCGATGACGTAGGAGGAGCCGGAGCCGGAGAAGAAGTCGTGGTTCTCATCGGCGTTCGGGCTCAACGCAGCCAAAATCGCTGGCGATACGTCGGTCACGGTTGCCGGGAACATTGCCTCGTAGCCCAGGTTCATCAGGGCTTTGTTGGCGTTGTAGTGCAAGAACTTCTTGACATCTTCGGACAGGCCAACCGGATCATAAAGATCATGGGTGTACTGAACTTCGTTTTCATACAGCTCGTACATGAGCTCGAAGGTGTAATCCTTCAGCTCCTGCTTGCGCTCTTCGCTGGCTCCTTCAAGTCCCTTCTGGAACTTGTAGCCGATGTAGTAACCGTGGACGGCTTCATCGCGAATGATCAGACGGATCAGATCCGCGGTGTTGGTCAACTTTGCGTGTGAGGACCAGTGCATCGGCAGGTAGAAGCCGGAGTAGAACAAGAAGGATTCGAGCAGGGTCGAAGCGATCTTGCGCTTGAGTGGATCTTCGCCGTGGTAGTAGCTCTCAATGATCTGAGCCTTCTTCTGCAGGTTCACGTTCTCCGTGGACCAGCGGAAAGCTTCATCGATTTCCTTGGTGGAAGCCAAGGTGGAGAAGATCGAAGAGTAGCTCTTTGCGTGCACCGATTCCATGAATGCGATGTTGGTGTACACGGCTTCTTCGTGAGGGGTTAGCGCATCCGGGATCAGCGATACAGCGCCGACGGTACCCTGTAGGGTGTCGAGCAAAGTCAGACCGGTGAAAACGCGCATGGTAAGCAGCTTCTCGGCCTCGGTCAGAGTCCCCCACGACGGAATGTCGTTGGACAGCGGGATCTTCTCCGGTAGCCAGAAGTTATTAACGAGACGGTTCCAAACCTCTACGTCTTTATCATCCTGGATGCGGTTCCAGTTGATTGCTTCAACCTTGTTGGCGAGCTTAATCTTCTCGGTCATTGCCCCTCATCGAAACGCTAAATCGTGCTAAGAACTTTGCTTACAACTCTACCGTTCTTTCGAACCCTACAGATGCAGCGAAGTATAAAGTTATTGCCAGATCTGTGACGATCTGACGTGGTATTTCATACGCAACAGCTGCCGTTTAGTCAGACCAAGCGGCAGCTGTTGCGTGATGTTAATGACCAGCTAATCGGTCACAAACTAGAGGTATTACAGTGCGCAGGAAACGCAACCTTCAACCTCGGTGCCTTCCAACGCGAGCTGGCGTAGGCGGATGTAGTACAGGCTCTTGATGCCCTTACGCCATGCGTAGATCTGCGCTTTATTGATGTCACGAGTAGTCACGGTGTCCTTGAAGAACAGCGTCAGGGACAGGCCCTGATCTACGTGCTGAGTTGCAGCGGCGTAGGTGTCGATGATCTTCTCGTAACCGATTTCATACGCATCCTCGTAGAAATCAATGTTCTCGTTGTTCATGTAAGGAGCCGGGTAGTACACGCGGCCGATCTTACCCTCCTTGCGGATCTCGATCTTTGCTGCGACCGGGTGGATCGAGGAGGTCGAGTTGTTGATGTACGAGATCGAACCGGTTGGCGGTACAGCCTGTAGGTTCTGGTTGTAGATGCCGTGCTTCATGACCGAAGCCTTCAGCGCATTCCAGTCTTCCTGGGTAGGAATGTGGATTCCGTCGAAGAGTTCGCTCACTCGCGCGGTGGCCGGAGCCCACTGCTGAGTGGTGTATTTGTCGAAGAATTCACCGGATGCGTACTTTGAATTTTCGAAGTTGTCGAAGGTTTCGCCGCGCTCCATGGCGATCTTGTTCGACGCGGTCAACGCGTGGAACAGAATCGTGTAGAAGTAGATGTTGGTGAAGTCGATGCCTTCTTCGGAGCCGTAGTAGATGTGCTCGCGGGCTAGGAAGCCGTGCAAGTTCATCTGGCCCAAGCCGATGGCGTGCGACTTCTTATTTCCGTCAGCAATCGATGGCACCGAACCGATGTATGACATGTCCGAGACCGCGCTCAAGGCACGAATCGCGATATCAACTGAACCCTCAAGGTCCTTGCCATCCATAGCCTTGGCGATGTTCATCGAGCCGAGGTTGCAAGAGATGTCCTTGCCGACCTTGGAGTAGCTCAAGTCATCTGCGAACTCGGAAGCCGAAGATACCTGCAAGATCTCCGAGCAGAGGTTCGACATCGTAATACGACCCTCAATTGGGTTCTCACGGTTTACGGTGTCTTCGAACATGATGTACGGGTAACCGGATTCGAACTGGATCTCGGCCAGAGTCTGGAAGAACTCGCGGGCGCTGATCTTCGTCTTCTTGATGCGCGAATCATCGACCATCTCCTCGTACTTTTCGGTAACGGAGATTTCGCTGAACGGCACGCCATAGACGCGTTGCACGTCGTATGGGCTGAAGAGGTACATATCTTCGTTCTTGCGGGCAAGCTCGAAGGTGATGTCCGGGATAACCACACCAAGGGAAAGGGTCTTGATGCGGATCTTCTCGTCGGCATTTTCACGCTTGGTATCCAAGAAGCGGTGAATGTCTGGGTGGTGGGCGTTCAAGTACACCGCACCAGCACCCTGACGTGCACCGAGCTGGTTAGCGTAGGAGAAGGAATCTTCGAGAAGTTTCATCACTGGGATGACACCGGAGGACTGGTTCTCAATCTGCTTGATCGGTGCGCCGTGCTCACGCAGGTTAGTCAGCGACAATGCGACGCCACCGCCACGCTTGGACAGCTGTAGCGAGGAGTTCACCGCACGAGCGATGGACTCCATGTTGTCTTCGATACGAAGCAAGAAGCAGGAGACGAGCTCTCCGCGCTGTGCCTTGCCGGCGTTGAGGAAGGTGGGGGTTGCAGGCTGGAAACGGCCGCCGATGATTTCATCAACCAGGCTTGTGGCCAACTGCTCGTCGCCACGGGCTAGGTGCAGGGCAACCATGCACACGCGGTCTTCGTAACGCTCCAGGTAACGCTTACCGTCGAAGGTCTTCAGCGTGTAGGAGGTGTAGAACTTGAAGGCACCGAGGAAAGTCTCGAAGCGGAACTTCTTAGCGAAGGCGCGCTTGAACAGATCTCGGATGAAGTTCATCGAGTACTGGTCGAGAGTTTCACGCTCGTAGTATTCGTGCTTGACCAGGTATTCGAGCTTCTCATCCAAATCGTGGAAGAAGACGGTGTTGTTATTAACATGATCCAAGAAATACTGGCGGGCTGCGTAGCGGTCCACCTCGAATTGGATCTTGCCGTCTGGACCGTAAAGGTTCAGCATGGCGTTCAGATCGTTGTAGCTCAGACCCTGCATGTTTGCGGGGAGCTCTTTAGTTTCGCTCATCGTTACTTCTTCTTGTGCGACGCTGGTGCCCAAAAGGTTTCAAGCCCTTCATTGACGTTGAGAACATCTTCTGGCGTTCCCATAAGTTCGAATGTGTATAAAACGGGTACGTTGCATTTCGCCGCAATTTTTTTAGCTGCGATGCAGTAGTACTCGCCGAAGTTCGTGTTCCCTGCGCCGATCACTCCGCGCAAGTTTGCGCGGTTTGCTTCGTGACCCAGAAATTTCATGATCTGGGGAAGGATCGAACGCTTTCCGCGTTCACCACCGTAGGTTGGTATGAGCAATACATACGGTGCTGTGGAGATCAGTTGCGGCTCAGTTGCAAAAACCGGGATACGAGCCGCAGTGACATCTAATTTCTCAACGAAGCGCCGGGTGTTTTCCGATACCGAGGAGAAATAAATCAGCGTGCTATCGGTAGTCACCGTGACTTCATTCGCCTCAGCGTTTTGCCGATAATCGGCAACGGCTGTTGGTGGCATTTTTGTCGCCTCCGCGAGATGCTCGACGAGATAATTCTTAGGACCCGTGGTGGGGTCCGACTGCCGACTAGTTGGCTACTGCCAAGCTAGCGATCTTGTCTGGGCGGAAACCCGACCAGTGATCGTTGTCGGTGATAACAACCGGAGCTTGCTGGTAGCCAAGGCCACGTACGTGCTCCAGGGCGGCGGCATCCTGCGAGATGTCTACCTTGTTGTACTCGACGCCCTGCTTGTCCAAAGCGCGGTATGTAGCGTTGCACTGCACGCAGGACGGCTTCGTGTAAACGGTGATTGCCATTTGCCTGTTTCCCCTTATTAAAAGTCCTTGTTTTGGCTCGGACTGCACCATTTTCGGCGCTCCCGGCCATCCTCGCGGATGCCCCAAAATATCGTCTCTGGGGTGTTTTCGGTGTTTCACTCACCAACGGGTTCAATACTACATCTTGTGTTTGGTCGGTCAAGTAGCCACTAGATGATGTATTACAAGTATGTCATTCATCCACCGGCCAGTCCACAGGAGCTGTGGATATTAACCGTCATTTAAACCGCGATTTCCCGCGGACGACCAAAACTTGTCCACAACCTTGGGAATGGTCAATGTGGTTTAAAAATTCTTCATGTGAGATGTTCCTCGGCGTGTTCAGCTTCGTCTGTCTAGACGGACCACATTTCTTGTGCTCTACATGTAGTGTCCGCCCACCTTCCGACATTTGGCGCGGTAAAACACGATTTGTGGGTAACACCTATTCGGCGCAAGTCACAGTGAAGGCAGGGTGTACCCCGGACAGGGCTTCGGAAGTCCCGGCGACCGATTGTGCCACTGCATCGATCAGTGAGACGTCACTGAGCAAGGCACCGGTAAGCATGCCCAGGAAGCAGTCTCCTGCCCCCTTTGCCTCGGTCTGGACTCGGCCAGTGTCGAACTGTTCTAGGTTCTCCTCATCGATAACTAACAGGCAACCGATAAAATCGGCGTCCTCGGTGGGAGCGGAGGTTACGATCACGTGGTCGGGTCCGGCATCCATCAAATCCAAGGCCGCGTTAGCAGCGTCTTGCTCATCATGGATTTTTGACTCGGTGAGCAGCTCCAGTTCGAAGGCATTCGGAGTCATCAGCCACGCATGCTCAATCAGATATTCTCCGTAACTGGCAGCGACTTCCTCACTGGCATAAAGACCAACATCCGAATCCCCAAATGCGGTATCCAGGATCAGCCGAAGCTGCGGGTAGCGGCCGCGCGCAGCAAGGAACCATTCGGCAATGATCCGTGCTTGGCTCGGCGACCCAAGATAGCCGACCACAACGTAGCTTGCTTGAGCTAAGGCCTCGCGGTCCAGCAGGTCAGTCAAGATGCCGGAGAGCCACTGGTCACTGATTGCACCACCGGAAACCGTCGGGTAATGCGGCAGGTTGCTTAAGAGCACGGTAGGTACCGCCACTGTTCGGTGGCCTGCTCGCTCGATCATCCGTGCGATGACGTTATTTCCCACGGCGCCATAGGCTAGCTGAGAGCTGAGCACCACGGCGGCTACGGGGCGAGCATCTAGTTCGAAGCCGCTCACGCCGATGCCTGGGGGTAGCTGCGGGCTCCGAAGATTCCCTGGCCTACTCGCACTACGGTGGCTCCTTCTTCAATAGCCAGTTCGAAGTCACCACTCATGCCCATGGAGAGCTGATCAAATCCTTCCGGTGCACCGGAATCCCTCAACTCTTCTAAGGTAGTGCGAAGCAACGCGAAGCTTGCACGAATAGTTGATTCGTCGGTGGTGTTAGCAGCCATAGTCATCAATCCGCGCGGGACCAGGCGGTCCAGCGGTGCGATAGCTTCGAGCAACTCGGCCACCTCGCCGGCGGCAATACCTGATTTGCTGTCCTCACCGGAGGTATTGACCTGGATAAAAACTTCTAGGGTGCGCTCTTCAAGCTCAAGGCGGCGTTGCAGGGTCTGGGCAAGTTTCAGCGAATCCAGAGCGTGAAATTCGTGGGCAAAGCGTGCCACGAACTTTGCCTTATTTGCTTGCAGCGGCCCAATAACCGCGTAGCGTAGCGTCGGATATTCGGAAGCGAACTCCTCGGATTTAGCTAGCGCTTCTTGAACCTTGTTCTCCCCCAGCGTCTGCACACCGGCTTCGATGGCCAGGCGCAGCCGTTCAGGTTCAATGGTTTTGGTCACCGGTAGCAGTCGCACGGCGCTGGCCTGACGGCCACTGCGCGATGCGGCCTCGGCGATTTTCTGATTCACAGTTGCCAAGTTCCGGGAGAAATCCTCGGTGGTTACCGCCTGTGCTGCGGCCGGTTGCGAAGTCATAAAACGCCTATGCCTCTTTCAGTTTGGTGAAACTACCTGCAAAAAGCCGGCCTCGAGAGCTCGAGTCCGGCTTTAAGCATAGGCATAGTTCACGTTCTAGAACATTTGACGCCAATTCGTCTTGGCAAGGTCAAAGAGTTCGTCGCCACGCCCGGAAAGCACCGTTCGGATGGCGTAGAGCGCGAATCCCTTAGCTTGTTCCACCTTGATGCTAGGCGGCATGGACATTTCTTGCCTGTCGGTGACCACGTCAAGGAGGGCGGGCCCATCAAAGGCAAGGAATTCAGCAACCGTGGCTTCTAGCAGATTCGAGTCTTCCACCCGGTATCCCTTGAGCCCGGCGGCGTTGGCGACCGCACCGAAGTCGGGGTTTTCTAGATCTGTCGCGTAGGTGACAAATCCTGCGGCCTTCATTTCAAGTTCTACGAAGTTCAGCGAGGAGTTGTTAAACACGACAATCTTGATAGGCAACTTATTTTGCGTCGCGGTGAGCAACTCGCCGAGCATCATCGCCAGTCCCCCGTCGCCGGCAAACGCGATCACCTGCCGGTTGCGGTCGATAGCCTGAGCACCCAGCGCATGGCAGAGCGCATTGGCCATCGACCCATGGTTGAAGGAACCTAACAGCCGGCGTTGCTCGGTCATCGCCACATAACGGGCAGCCCAAATGACTGGGGAACCAACGTCTGCGGTGAAGATCGCGTCGGGGTCCGCCGCCTGATCGATCAGCCGCGCCAAATATTGCGGGTGGATGGCCGCCTTGCCCTTGGATGGGGTGGCTAGCTCGTCGAGTTTAATGCGAGTTTTTGCATAGTGCGCCAACGCGTCATCTAGGTGCTTACGTTTCTTCTGTCGCGGCAGAACGGCGGCGAGCGCGGCTGCCGTGTCTTTGACCGTACCCACCAAGGGGACATCGACCTTGGTACGGCGGCCAAGCTGCTCTCCGCGCACATCGACCTGAATGATGCTCGCGTTCTGCGGGTAGAACTGTTGATACGGAAAGTCGGTGCCAAGCATCAATAGCACCTCGCACTCATCGATAGCTCGGAAGCCAGAGGCAAAACCTAACAACCCGGTCATTCCTACATCGAAGGGGTTCTCGTATTCGATATGTTCTTTACCGCGCATCGAATGCACGATAGGAGCGGCGAGCTTGTCAGCCAACTCCATGACTTCGGCGTGCGCCCCGGCGGTCCCGGCTCCGGCAAGAATGGTGACCTTCGCCGAGGACTGCAAGAGCTGCGCGGCCCGTTCAAGTTCCACCTCGTTGGGCACCACTCGCGGATTTGTTTTGATGATTTCTTGAGTGAGAACACGGTCCATTTGGGACAGGGCCACATCACCGGAAATGACGAGTACCGCAACACCACGCTTTTCAATTGCTTCACGCATCGCAATACGTAGCATCCGCGGAAGTTGCTTAGCATCCGAGACCTGCTCGGCATATACGGAACAACCACGGAAAATTTCTACCGGATGAGTTTCCTGGAAATAGTTCGACCCGATTTCTTCGGTGGGTATCTGTGCCGCGATGGCCAGTACCGGGACCCGAGAGCGCTGGGCATCGTAGAGCCCATTGATCAGGTGCAGGTTTCCTGGTCCGCAGGAGCCCACACATACGGTGAGCTCTCCGGTAATTTCGGCCTCGGCAGCAGCCGCGAAGGCCGCACCTTCCTCATGGCGATGATGAACCCATTCAATCTGCCCATTTTCCCGCAGTGCGTCGGTCAGCCCATTGAGTGAATCCCCCGGGACTCCGTAAATACGTTTAACACCCTGGGTGTAGAACTGATCGATCAAGTGTTCGGCGACGGTAGGCATTAATTTCCTCCTGCAAACAAGGGGCCGGCTTCTACCGGTTGGTATCGCCAGCCTACGAGAAAAAACGCCTCGCTGGCTAGCGACTATCCGGCAAACCCTGGCCAGTAATGCGAATCAGGTAGCGCGCGAGCACCAAAGATTCCTTGCCCCACACGAACCACCGTGGACCCTTCGGCAATTGCCAGCTCAAAATCTCCACTCATGCCCATGGACAATTCGTCCAGACCAATTCCTTCGGGCGCATCTTGTCGCACCTGATCACGTAGCTCACGCAACATGGTGAAGCAGGTGCGTACCGCCTGATGATCAGTGGAGAAGATCGCCAGAGTCATCAGTCCCTTGACTCGCAAACGGTCAAGCCCGGGTAAGGATTTGAGGAATGTTGATACCGCCGTGGGCTCCAGACCAAATTTTGTTTCTTCACCAGAGGTGTTCACTTGAACAAAAACGTCTAAGCTGCGATCTTCTAGTTCAAGACGCCGTTGCAAAGCGGTAGCCTGGCGCAGGTTGTCCAAGGCTTGGAACTCGTGAGCAAAACGGGCCACGTCCTTGGCTTTGTTGGTCTGCAGATGCCCAATTACCGAATATTTGAGTCCGGAGATATCGGCCAGATTTTCGGCTTTCCGGGCGGCTTCCTGCACCTTGTTTTCACCCAACCATTCCACACCAGCTTCAATGGCCAGACGCAGACGGTCCTCCGGTACCGTTTTGGTCACCGGCAGCAAGCGCACACTACCTGTCGCTCGCCCGGCGGCCAGCTCAGCTGCGGCGATCCGCTCGCGAATGGATGCGAGGTTAGCTTTGAAGTCCTCGACGGTACTAGCCGAACTCGCTGCGCTTGAATTCGAGGCTGGTTGGCTCATGAAGATACTGCTCCTAGTACTAACGACGTAAATTCCAAATCTCACTTCATCGTAATACCCCTAGGCAGATAAGGCTGATGAGCTACTAGGCTGGAGACGAGCATCTACTCAGACACAGCACTTTGGAGGTATCGATGGACGAGCAGACCGGCGGGCAAGTAGTGGATGTGCGAAACATCCCGAAAGCAGAACGCCACCCAAAAATCATGGCAGCTTACAACGCCCTACCGGCCGGCGGCTACCTGAGCCTGCTCAACGATCATGAGCCGGTAAACCTGCACAAAGAGTTCGAACGGAATCTGCCTGGCACCTACACTTGGCAAGCCACCGAACGAATCGGTGGGGACTGGGAAATCATCATTACCAAACTCGCCAGCACCCCGGCTCCACGAATCATGACAAACACCGCATGGCTAGGGGAACAAGAAAACACGCTCGACGGAGCCATCTGGAAACTCGAACCCGATGCCAGAGACCTCGACGCGAATATCATCGCGCTGCAGCCAAACCAGGAAATCGGCGAACACCGCGGACCAGCCCTTGATGTGCTCATCCACGTGTTTGAAGGCACCGGCACCTTACACACCGAAATAGATTCAATCTCCTTAAATCTCGGTGACGTGCTCTACCTTCCGGCGCGTTCCCGGAGACACTTCGTGGCAGGCGTACACGGACTTAAATACTTCTCGGTTCACCAGCGCAAGAAGACGCTCGGTCTTATGCCTACGCTGCGAACAAAGAACGACTAAGCCTCGAAACGTCCAGTTTCCAGAAAATGTTCAAGCTTCACCCGGTGCGGGGCAAGATCTAGTCCTTGCTCATCCAACCATTGCTGGTTGTAATAGGTGTTCGCATAGCGCTCGCCGGAGTCACAAATGAGCGTGACAATACTTCCTTGCTCACCGCGTTCGAGCATGCCAGCAATAATTTGGAAGACCGCGTAGAGGTTCGTTCCGGTGGACCCACCGGTCCAGTGTCGGGTATGTGCCCGCAGCAGGTACATGGCAGCGAGCGATCCTGCATCAGGTACCTGGATCATATGGTCGATGACTCCGGGCACAAAAGAGGGTTCGACGCTTGGTCGCCCAATTCCCTCGATGCGTGAGCCAAGGCCGGTTGAGTGGCTCATATTTCCGGTACGCCATCCTTCATAAAAAGACGAGTTTTCCGGGTCGGCCACGGCCACTTGGGTATCATGTTGGCGGTAACGCACATATCTGCCAAAGGTTGCCGAGGTGCCTCCGGTACCTGCACCAACGACAATCCATGATGGGATCGGGTGCCGCTCGGCGGAAAGCTGCGAGAAGACCGACTCCGCGATGTTGTTGTTTCCGCGCCAATCAGTTGCTCGCTCGGCATAGGTGAACTGGTCTAAGTAGTAACCTTCAGATTCTTCAGCCAGTCGGCGAGCGGCAAGATCTACTTCGCCTGCTTTTTCAACCAGATGGCAGCGTCCCCCGTAGAACTCGATAAGTTCGATTTTCTCGCTACTGGTGCTTCTGGGGACCACAGCAATAAACGGCAGCCCAAGCATGCGAGCGAAATAGGCTTCAGAAACCGCGGTAGATCCGCTGGATGCTTCCACCAGCGTGGTGTGTTCACCAATTCTTCCGTTGACCAAACCATAGAGCAACAACGAACGAGCTAAACGGTGTTTAAGGGACCCGGTGGGATGTACCGACTCGTCTTTGAGATAGAGGTCTATCCCCCACTCTTTAGGTAGGGGAAAAACGTGAAGGTGGGTATCGGCGCTACGATTGGCATCCGCGTCAAGCAATGCAATAGCGTTCCGGACCCAATGATTTGGTTTGCTTATCTGCTCAGTCACGCACCTACTCTATCTCTAGTCTATTGGCTTGCGATCAGCACCGGCTTGGTCAAAAACCGAGGTGTCAGGGCTACGCTGCTGGCTCCACTTTCCTGTGAGTTCGCGGTGAGCTAAACCCTATGCTATTGAGAGTTATCTTTAGGCTGGCTAGGGTAGATTGAGTGGCCCGAGTTACCACAAGTAACAACCCCGGGATCCTCGACGAGAGTAGGTTTAAGATGTCAAAGACTGCTAAGAGTTTCAAAGAAGTTGAGAAATCGCTGAATAAACTAGCGAAGTCAGCCAAGGCAGAACTCCCGAAGGATCTTCGCGAGACTTGGAATAACGCCATCTCCGGAGTCAACGGTGAAGCTATCGGCAACGCAGGCGCCAGCCTGATCGAAAACGTCACCGGCAATTCAAAGGCCGCGAAGCGCACCCGTTCATCGGTTGAAAGCGCAGTGAAGACCGCACAGCAGAAACTGGGTGCTCCACAAAAGTCTTCATGCAAGAGTGGCAAGCTTCTGCTAGTGGGCACCATTGTTGCCGCTATCATCGCTGTAGTAGTTGCGAGCACCAAGAAGAGTGCCGCGCACTAACAATGTCTGCATGACCTAAACGTCGCAAAAACCGTGGTTCTGATTTTTCAGGGCCACGGTTTTTGCGTTCAGCGCCCGCCGCCGCTGAACGCTTCGTGTCGAGTACGTCTTAAGCTCTGAATTCCGTACCAGCTCAGTTGCTGGTGCGTAGCTCCACATTTATTGATTCCGCATTGCGTGTCACAACCCAGACATGCCCAGCGCCCAAAACTTTGAGATTCGATGGATTCGCCGACTCGACAACAACCGCGGTGTCTTCATCAATCGCCATGGACATCTCGGTAAGATTTCTTTCAACGGTAGCTATGGCTCGTCCCAGTGTCCCCGCTTGGGCCGCGTGCACCTCGACGGTAAACGGGGTCAGCCCAAGCCCGTCCGCAAATGTGATCTCCTTCAGGTTCTCTGAGGATTCTTCCGAGCAGATTTCAATCCCGTCAGAAAAATATCCGCCAATCAGTGCATTTCTGGGAGCGATCATCGCGCCGGCAGAGAACCCCATATACGGAATCCCCCGATTTACGGCTCCTCGAATAGTCTCCGCGCAAGTGCGCAAACTGGCTAGATACTCTGGTGTGGGGCCGCCACAGACAATAATTCCATCCACATTCTCGAAGCTCGCAGGGTCGGTAGGCCTACCGAGACGCAGATATACTGGCCGGATCTGACAAGGGATACGTTCTTCTATGGGTGTCGAGTAGGCAGGAAGAAAATGTTGACCACTGCCCTCATAGTCAAAAAGGGCCAGAGCCAGAATTGGCTCACCCTCATGCGTTCTGTTCTCGAGAACATCCTGGACAAATGCGTCCAAGATTGGCTCATATACAGGCGTATCAGGTACGCCGCCACCCACGAGAAAAATGCTCACGCGATCAGCGTAGCGCAGCGGCTCTCTTGCGGTACACCAGCGCCAACTATCAGGGCTACTCAGGATGATCCTGAGTAACCCTGATAGTTGTTGAGTTTCTACCTACCGTTGCCGGCGTGCCCGCGAAGTCTTCATGGCAGCGGCCACTCCAAGGCCTGCCATCACCAATCCGACAGGAATCAGCCACAAGCTGTTGACGCCGGTGTCGGCTAGACGCTCGCTCTCCGGTTTCGCTGGCTCATCCGTGGGAGTCGAGCTCGGCTCTGGCTGCGAGCTTCCAGCTGGCGGCGACTCGCTTTCGCTGTCCACAACTTCCGGACTCTGCGTAGCTTCAAGGGAAGAAGACGGCACCGGCGACGGTGTCGGCTGCTCGCTACCTTCTGGAGTCTCGCTTTGCTGCGGAGACCCGCTCTGCCGTGGGGACTCAGATGGGGACTCCGATTCGGTTGGCTGCTCGGATGTTCCGAACACCTCGTTTACGGAACCCAAATTAGCAAATACTGTCTCACCGCTCGCGTCATCCACGGCATCATTGTCGGTAACAACAAAAACATCACCAGCACCGGAAATTGTTAGCCCCTCAAGCTTCTCTTGAGTGCGGCCGTGCGTTGCTTCGAGCACCGGCAGGACGTCTTTTGCCAAGGACTTGTCCAGAATGGTCACCTCGTCGGAAGCTACTTCGGGGAGCTCGAACTGATAGATGGCCTTCAATTGCGCATCTTCGCCGATGCGTTTGTCACGCTCGATTACAGCGAATTTCCCGTCAGGTAATCCAGTGATTTCTGAGAGTCCATTCCACGAATCATCTTCACCCGCAGGTTCAAGCTGATATCCGTACCAGACGAACTCTGCGCTAGCTGGGGTGTACTTGCCGATCCGAACGAAGTCCTCGCCCGGAACTTCTCGTTGCAGAGCAAAGATGACTTCTTCTTGTTCACCGCTGCCCTGAACACTCACTCCTTCGAGTCCTTGGCCTTCTAGCTGAGCAACCGCATCTTCTGGCAGTGACACTTCGTCGATGACCGCACCTGCTTCATCGATCCGAATCAGCGCGTTTTCTGTGCCTTCCTTACCCTCGTGGGCAGCCCAGAATCCACCGTCGGCGCGGGCTGCAATACCTTCCAGATCGAGGCTGGCGGGAGCTCCATCCTGGGTGACGGGTATGGAGCTTTCGATCAACGCGGGAGACTTCTGGGTATCGATTGAGTAAATACGAGGTTCATACGCGCTGTCGCTGACCGCGAAAAGCTTGTGCGGCTGTGCTGGGTTGGCACTCAGGCCGCTCAATGCGCCGAAAGGCACCAGATTTTCAATGTCGGATTCGATGGTTGGGAACTGAGCGCCGGTGGCCCCGAATTTGAATAGTGTCATCGCAGAACGCACACCCTTGTCGGCTTCATCGGTTTCCGAGGCTATCGCCAGCAGATCACGACCGGGAATCGGGAGGATTCCTTCTGGCCCATTGGTAGTTGGCAGGCTCTGGAGATACTTGGGGCTGGTGGGATCGCTCAGTTCGTAGACGGCCACAAAGTTGCCGCGCTCGGAGGCAACAAATAGGTAGTCGACGCCGTTGAAGGTCTCGACGGCTAGGCCTTCTGGCTCGGTCCCCTTCTTGCCTGCACGCTTCTCCGGGAACAGACCTTGAGAAAGTGCAAGGTGCTCGAAGCTGTTTCCCGCATCCCAGGCAACTTTTCCGGTGTGGGAATCAAAAATTGTGAAACCGCGACTTCCACCTTTCCAATCCCCTTCGTTGGCGGTGGCTAGGTAGCGGTCCTGGATCCAGCCGATGGCGTCTGGTTCGCGCGGCACGTCCTGCAGTGACCCGGTAGGATCTAGTTTTCCGTCTTCTTCAATGTCAATATCTTTGAGATCAACGCTGCCGGCGCTAAAAGCCTTGGTTATTTTGCCGCTGGGCAGGTCGATCAAGACCACGCCGTTGTTTTCTTGGAGGGTTACCGCCAATTGGTTGTTGGCATTAATGGTGACGTACTCGGGTTCCGGATCTTGTGGGGTGTCAATTCCGGCTTCGGTAAGGATCGGCAATGCGTCGGGCTTTTCTGGGGTTCCTGAGGTGAGTGCTACTTCGCGAATGTTCCACCCGTCGGGTTCGGCACCGACCAAGTCAAGAATCTGGACGGATCCAGCTGGAGCCTGGGGCAGGCCGCCGTCGCCAGCATCCTCATCACGTTCGTTTTCAATGGCTATCGCGGCGTAGGCGCCGTCTTTAGAAATTGCGATCGAGTCCGGCTGCCCTACAAGCTCGATGCTGCGGACCAGACTACGATCGGCGATGCGCACAACGTCAACCCGCCCCGAAGGGTTCGCATAGCTTTCCGAGGTATTTACTACGACAAAAACGAAGTCACCGTACGCGGCAACACTGGTGGGTTCGTCTTCCGGGCTACCGAGCTGGTGTAGTGCAAGTGTTCCCAGCCCTTGGGGGTTGGACGGATCAGAAATATCCAGAAATCCAACCTGACGCGACAGCGCGTCCGAGTAGATCAGCGTTTTCCCGTCCTCGGAGACGGTGGAAATTTCCGAGGCAGTTTCAGCCGCTACGCCCTCCGGATGGTTCTGGTAAACCGGATAGGTGGAGATGCGCTCAAAGTAGTTTCCTGACTCCGCGGTTGCAGTGTCCGCCAAAGTTAATGGTGCAATACCGGCAGCACCGACCACAATCGCGGCGGCGAGGACGCCCACTGATTTTCTTGCAGCTCGATTCACGTGAGTTGTTCCCCCATAATGCTTAGTGTTTGCTTGCAATGCCCTCCTAAGATTGGCAAACCATAGCTACCAGCTGATGAATTCGAAGTTAACCGAGACGAACATGTGCAAAGCGAATCGGGGTACCGATGTCCTCCACCTATGTCCTACCGCCAGGGCGCATACCGATGATTTCCACGTTCCATACGATCTCCCATCGACCCGACGATGCCGAAGTTTCCCTTGCCGAAGTAGCCTTCGATTTTCTGGTGCTGTTTAAGCTTCTGACCCGAATCAAGTTCGATCACCATTTCCATGAACATCGCCTTCATCCGCCATCCACGACGGCGGTCGGTAATCTGCCCTCTGGCTGCTGCCTCGATGATCTGCCCGAGCAGGTCAATGTGTTGTTCATCGAGTTCAAATTCCCATTCGGCTTGCGCGATGTCTGCGATGATCCGCGGCTTGTCCGTCGCAAATTCCAGAATCCAGTGAACAGATGCGGCTTCTTCATTGGTGGGGACCAACGAGGCGTTACCTAGCTGATCAAAGCGTACGGAGGCCACAGTTTCATAGGTTTTTGTTAACCGCTCGAGAAGTTTGGCAAATTGTTCTCGAAGTTCGGACTCCTGGTAACTGGCGGTTCGAGCGGAACGCTGCTGCTCAATTTCGTCGGGAACTTCGAACTCCATTTGCGGGTCCCATTCATGAACTGGTGGAAGCGAAGCAGGATCTAGAACGTCTAAGCAGACGATGATCGAATCGTGGTCAAAGTCCGTTCCCGCGGGGATATGGATAACTTCCGTGATCCGGGCAGGCTCCTCGGAGGCAATCATTTGACGCGGATCGCCGATGGCCGCGACGTAGTGTCTATCTACAAGCTCAATGGACACAATTCGGGCTGTCACCGAGCTAACCGGGACACCCGAATCGCTGAGCTGGTCATGATCATCTAGTTCGAAGCTCACCTCGCCCCGCGGCGAACGCAGCTGCGCCATCACCCATTCAACGGTGTCTCCAGTACTAAACGCCGGACCGCAACAGGCGTGAGCCCAGCCATCGATATTTGCCTTGATCTGCATGTACTCAATCTAGTGCCTGAAGGGCAAGCGGGATATAGCCAAAACTTCCAGCCTCCGCTTAGCCTGTCCGCTGTGCTCAAATGAGTCTCAAAGCCAATCACGGTTAGGATGGCTTGGTGGCACATATCGACGTTACCGAAATCCAATACTTCCTCTCCGATGGCACACAGTTGCTGGGCGGAGTCACTTTCAAGGTCAGTGCGGGTTCCAAAACCGCGTTGATCGGTCCTAATGGCACGGGCAAAACTACCTTGATCAAGATCATTTCCGGTGATCTGAAGGCCGATGAAGGTGCCATCAACCGATCGGGTTCGATGGGCATCATGCGTCAGTTCGTCGGGCAAGTCCGCGATGAATCTACGGTCAAGGATTTACTACTTTCAACGGCCGCCCCAGAGCTAGCCGCTGCTGCTGCCAAGGTCTCCGCCTGTGAAGCCAAGATGCTGGTGAGCGATGATGAAAAAGTCCATATGCGCTACGCCGAAGCGATCATTGCCTGGGGTGATGCCGGTGGTTACGAACTCGAAACCACGTGGGACAAAGTCTGCATGGCAGCGCTTGGCATACCTTTCGACAAGGCAGAAGAACGCTTGGCACGCACCTTGTCCGGCGGCGAACAAAAACGCCTCGTCTTAGAAGCCCTTTTTGAAGGCAACGACGATTTGCTACTCCTCGACGAGCCTGACAACTACCTCGATGTACCGGGCAAACGCTGGCTTGAGGCAATGATGGCTCGCTCCCCCAAAACTGTGCTCTTTATTAGCCACGATCGTGAACTGTTGAACAACGCTGCAACCCGAATCGTTACCTTAGAACCAGGTCATGGAGGTGCCACGGCGTGGATCCATGGCGGCTCTTTCGGTTCCTACGTCGAGGCACGCAAGGAACGCAATGAGCGCTTCGAAGAACTGCGCAAGCGCTGGGATGAGGAGCATTCCAAACTCAAGGAATTGGTCATCATGTATAAGACCAAAGCCGCGTTCCGGTCCGACATGGCCAACCGCTACCATGCGGCGCAAACACGGCTAGACAGGTTCTTAGAGGCTGGTCCACCCCAAGCTATCCCCCTGGAACAAAATGTGCAGATGCGCTTGAAGGGTGGACGCACCGCCAAGCGCGCCATAGTCGCCGAGAAACTTGGACTCACCGGCTTGATGAAGCCCTTTAGCAATGAAATCTGGTTCGGCGACCGTGTCGGTGTGCTGGGGTCCAACGGTTCAGGAAAATCTCACTTCCTGCGCCTATTAGCTGCAGGCGGTACCGATCCGGAACGCGAACACCTTCCCGTTTCGGACGTCGAGCTCGCCGAGGTACCCCATGAAGGTACGGTCAAGCTCGGTGCCCGTATCCGTCCGGGCTACTTTGCCCAGACGCATACCCGCCCAGATCTATTTGGCCGCACCTTGCTGGAGATCTTGCATCGCGGTGACGAACATCGTTCAGGTATGGCCCGTGAGGCTGCCTCTGGGGCGTTGGATGGATATGGATTAGCTGGCCAAGCCGAGCAGAAATTCGAGTCACTCTCCGGTGGACAGCAGGCACGCTTCCAGATTCTGCTATTGCAACTCTCCGGAGCCACCCTGCTCTTGCTCGATGAACCGACCGATAACTTGGACCTGCACTCTGGCGAGGCGCTGGAGCGTGCCATCGATTCATTTGAAGGCACCGTGCTTGCGGTGACACACGATCGTTGGTTTGCGAGATCTTTCGACCGCTTCCTCGTCTTCGGCTCAGACGGCAAGGTCTACGAATCCGATACTCCCGTGTGGGACGAAAAACGTGTAGAACGAGATCGGTAGTTCACCACTAGTTTGTCCCGAAAAACAGTCGCCCGCGATTACCTTCTAGGTATTCGTGGGCGACTGTTTATTCGGATCGATCATTCAACAAGTTTGCCGGCGCTTGAAACTTCTTCAATGAGCTCAGCTATTTCGTCAGGGACATCCACGATGGGTTCCCGAGTTATTCCCGACTTCGCTGACCACACGAGATTGACCTGTAGTTGTGGATCCATGTCCGGGAAGTCGCTTCGGTTATGGCATCCGCGAGTCTCGCGCCGTTCCAAGGCTGCTTCCAAAGTGGCCCGAGCCGAAAGCGCCGCGGACTTCAAATCGAATGCGTGCGCAAGATCTTGGAAACCTGCGATATCGGGATGTATACCTATGTTGTCCATGCGTGCTTCCACGTCGTCAAGTTTTTTCAAACCGCTGAGCAGGCCTTGTTCGTCACGCACTACCCCAGCGTGCTCAGTCATCAGATCGCGGATGGCACGCTGTAAAGCGCGGACATTTTCGGCTCCGTCACTGGCAAGCAGCTCATCAATATCGGCACGTGCAGTGTTGATCGCTTCGGCACTGCGAGGCTGGGAATCCAACGACCGCGAGTATTTTGCGGCCGCCTGGCCCACGATGCGGCCAAAGACCAGAAGTTCAATCAAGGAATTACCGCCTAGCCGGTTGGCTCCGTGCAACCCACTGGAGGCCTCGCCAATGGCGTACAGTCCATCCACCTCGCTTGAATGATCATAGGGGTCCACCCAGACCCCGCCCATCGAGTAGTGGGCGGTGGGTGCGATTTCGATAGGTTCGCGGGTAATATCGAGCATCTGTTCTTCAAGCATCGTCTGATAGACCCGTGGCAAGCGATCCATGATGACTGCCCGTGGCAGATGTGAAACGTCGAGCCAAACACCACCCTTGGGGGTCCCCCTGCCTTCGCGGATCTCTGTGTAGGCTGCCAGCGCCACCCGGTCACGAGTGGAAAGTTCCATGCGCTGTGGATCGTAGTTTTCCATGAATCGTTCCCCCAGCGCGTTACGCAAGATGCCGCCTTCGCCACGGGCCGCTTCGGAGATCAAAGTTCCGGCGACCGATTCTGGTTCGATGATGCCCGAGGGATGAAATTGAACCAATTCCGGGTCCCGCAGTCGAGCACCGGCTTCGACGGCCAAACGGAATGAATCGCCGGTGTTTTCGTCTCGGCGCGATGAACTGCGCCGCCAAATCCGGTTGTGCCCTCCGGCGGCCAAGATCACCGAGTCTGCATGAATGAGGTATCGGGTTCCGTTGTTGATGTCGAAACCGTAGGCGCCAAAAATTTGATTGTCTTTGACCAGCAATCTGGTGATGTACACGGTGTCCAGGATGGGGATTTGAAGTTGTTCAGCACGTCGGATCAGTGTGCGCTGAATTTCTAGGCCGGTGTAATCCCCGGCAAATGCGGTCCGGCGGAATTTATGGGCCCCGAAGAAACGCTGTGAAATCCTGCCGTCTTCTTCCCTTGCGAAATTCATGCCGTAGCGCTCTAGATCTTCGATTCCGCGTTGCGCTCCCTGTGCTACCGTTTGCACCGTGCGTGGATCGGCAAGGAAGTAACTTTCCTTGATGGTGTCCGCCGCGTGCTGCTGCCAGCTGTCGGCTTCGTCCATGGTGCCCAGAGCCGCGTTGATGCCGCCGGCCGCCAGGGAGGTGTGGGCATCATGCCGCGGACGCTTGCCAACTGCCAGCACGTCCACGCCGAGCTCGGCTAGTTCTATGGCCGCACGCAATCCGGATCCACCGGTGCCGATGACAAGAACGCTGGTTGAGATTTGCTGTTCTTTGCTGGTATATGAGTTCATGTCTTCAAGCTTCTGCCCACAAGTGTCATGTGTCCAATGAATTATTATCATGATTTCAATAGCCGTATGCTATGGACTATGAATCTAGAGCAATTGCGGGGCTTCACAACCATCGCCAGGGTGGGGCACTTCACGCGAGCGGCGGAAGACCTGCATCTGACGCAACCTTCATTGAGCCGTCAGATTGCAACCCTCGAACAGGATTTGGGGTCAGAACTCTTTCACCGGGCACGGGGAAATATCACCCTGACGGCGGCCGGCGAAGCATTATTGCCCCTGGCCCGGCGGATGCTGGCCGATGAAGAAAACGTCCGTTTGGAAATGGCCGAGTTAGCCGGTTTACGCAAGGGTCGCGTCAGGCTGGGCGCCCCTCCGACCTTGTGCGTCTCATTGGTCGCCGAAGTCCTTGGCGTATTTCATCGCCAGTACCCTGGCATTGAACTTCATTTGAGCGAAGCAGGGTCAAAAAACCTGCTGGATGAGCTAGACGGTGGACAACTTGATCTTGCACTGATCGTCACTTCGGAACACGCAGTCCCGCAGAAAAACTTGGAAAGCCTGCCGTTACTCGCCGAAGAACTCGTTGTCATCGACTCCAGTAGCAACCCACGGCTTCTAGGGAAAGAATCCATTGATCTAAAAACCCTGTCACGACTACCCCAGATCGTTTTTTCGCAAAGTTACGACCTACGAGCAAGCACCATGGAGGCCTACAGTTCTCGGAATCTCGCGCCGAACGCGGTGCTAGAGGGCGGCGAAATGGACGCGGTACTACGCTTTGTTGAGGTCGGGTTAGGGGTCGCAATTGTGCCAGCCACGGTACTTGTGGACCGTCCCGGGCTGACAGCTATTGCGCTTCAAAATCCACGATTGACGCGAACCATTGGACTAGCCCATCGCAAGGACGTCAGCTTAACTCGCGCGGCAGCGGCCATGCAGGAGATCATTCTTCACACCACTACTATGCTCGCCTCACGGCAGCCAAGAATCACCAGTTTGCAGCTCGGTGACTAACTCAGTCCATAACTCGTATTCCAAGATGAGCGGCAAACTCGCGAGAGAGGGATATGAGTTGCTGTTCACTGATCAACGCACCGCGTAACCCTTCGATGCCTTGGACTTGCTCAATTTCAAGGCCAGTCAAATCAACCGAACTGAGGCCAGCGCGTTCAACATTTAATGCTCCGGTACGACAATTCTCAAATTTGACGCGCTGCGCCTTAACTAGTTGAAGATCTATTTCATCAAAGCTGCAATCACGAAAAACAACATCGCGAAGTTGTGCCGTGCGAAGGTTTACCCAGCCAAATTTGCAGTGTTCAAAGACCACCGAGTCATGCGAAGAGTCTGAGAAATCTGCGGATCCAAAACGACTATGGGACACTCGCACATCGTTGAGCGTGGAGCCCGCTCCCTCAAGAATCGGTGCACTGAGCTGTTTAAATTCGCATTGAATGTACCGTGCATTACGCATGGACAGCTCGCCGATGTTCATCTCTGAGAGCAAGCAATCTTCGAGCCGCCCATCGGTTAAATCTAGTAGGGACTGATCAAAGCCGGTGAAATGTAATACCTCAACATATCCACCACCCAACAGGTCTTCAATAGTTCCTACCTCAAGATCAGGTAGTTGGAAGTTTCTGATACGCGGGGCAGCCCCGGTTGTCTTTCCACGGGCCATGCCTAGGTTCCTCTCACAAGCGCACCGTGATATTCAATCACGATGCACGTCCTTTAGTCTGCAATGTCTACCAGCGCCGGATATAGATCCGGCCAGCTAAATTTATAGCCCGACTGTAGAAGAACCTCGGGCAGTACCCACCGAGACTTCAACAGCATTTCCGGTTCAACCCGGAGCACGAACATCGCAGGTTCAAGCATCCAACGATACGCCGGTAAGCCGAACCTTCTGCCAGCGACTCGTCGCAAACCCGCCATAAGTTCGGTATTGGTCACTGGTTGAGGCGAGCTGAGATTTACCGGGCCGGAAATTCCTGGATTCTCCTGAATATGCCAAATTGCCCCGATCACATCATCAAGGTGGATCCAGCTAAATCGTTGCTGGCCTTGCGTGCGATAAAAACCGCTCCGCCTCGGCCCGGTGGGGTCTGGTCCAATGCCACGGTAGCGCGTATGCGATGGCCACCAACCGTCGATTTGCGGACCGCCCACTGCCCACTTGGCTAGCGACACGAGTTTTTGCGTAGCCGGTCCATCACCGAGCACAATCGCCATGCGAAGAGCGACTCGCCGAGTGCTCGGAAGCTCACCGCGCAAAAACTCCCGCTCCCAGTTTCTGGCGACGTCCACGGAGAATCCGACACCGAGTTGCCCGGTGCTTTCAGTATTGGGATGGTCCATCGCGTGACGATAAATGGTCGCAGTGGAGGCGTTTAGCCATAATTTTGGTGGTGTCGTGGCATTGGAAACCGCATCGTGCAATATCCGAGTTGTCTGCACTCGTGAATTCAGAATTTCGTTACGTGCCTTGGAGCTGTACCGGCAACCCACGTTCTTCCCAGCCAAGTTAATCAAGAGTTCCGCGCCATTGACCGCGCAGTCAATGGCGTCCTGGTCATCCCAACAAATTGGCCCGCTGCGGCCAATAATCGCTATCTCGTAGCCTTGGCCCGAGAGCTCACTGCGCAGACGTTCTCCGATGAACCCGGAAGCCCCTGCGATTACTGCACGACGTACCGACATCCTGTGGTCTCCATCCCGCGGCACGGTGGGAACCGCAACTTGGTGTCAAGCTATCACCGGTGCTGCCCGAGAGCACAATTGCTAGAAGTCTTCGATCACCAATTTTTTCATTTGCAGCAACTTTTCGAAGGCGCCGGGACGAGACATCAGCTCGCCCATGTTATTCGGAACGACTTGCCAGCTCACCCCATATTTGTCTTGCAACCAACCACATTGCTCCGCTTCGGGCACGGCCGAAAGAGCCTCCCAGAGCCGGTCGATCTCCGACTGGTCTTCGCATTGAACCTCAAGGGATATGCCTGGGGTGAAGGTGAATGGTTGAGCTACGGCAGAGTCCATGGCGGCAAAATTCTGCCCCGCCATTTTGAAGTCGCTAAACATCACGGCGCCCTCGGTAGTGACTTCCGTTGCTTCAGGATAAGGGAAACGGCTGCCCACTTGAGCGTCGGCAAAAACCTGGACGTAAAAATCAACCGCCGGTACCGCTTGGTTCTGGGCGGCTCCCCCAAACATCAGCGCCGGGGTAACGAAGGTTTCACTCTGTCCGGCTTCGGTCCGCATGAGCTGCCAACTAATTCCGTATCGATCTTGCACCCACCCATACAACCCACTAAATGGGTAAGTATCCAGCGCCATCAATACAGTGCCCCCGTCAACAAGCTTCTCCCATGTTTGGGATAGTGCTTTGTCTGCAGCTTCGGCGTCATCGGAATAGTTAGCCGGATCAAAGCTGAGCATAAATGAAATAGACGGGTTGGGAGTGAAGTGATTGCCCGCGTTGACCAGCGCAAGTTGCGTTCCGGCGATGTTCAGCGTCACGGTGAGTGGTTGTCCGGCTAACGGCTCCTGGAATTCGAGCAGCCCCTCAGTGGGGTACCGGGACTCCACAAAAGAGGAGGTATCAGGGAAAATTCCGCTGTAAAACTGACCGCCTTCTTCGGCGTTGCCGGCAAACCAGAGGTTGGGGATGAACTTTTGCATGCTCGGTCACTCCTGGTGGTAAGAAAACCGGTCACAGTGCCCGCACATTCAGCTTTTGGATGACCAGAAGCCACACTCCGGTTGCCCCGTTCACGCTACTCCGGCAGAACGTTGAGGTAAATAGGGCAGCGGTGAATGTGCGCTAACCGCGGATTGGCTTAGGACACGGTTTCGTCAACTGCAGATTCTTTGGTATGCCCGGTGAATTCGTTCATCGAGCCATAGATTCTGAAAACCTTGTCCGCCATCAGATCCCAGGCCGCGCGGGGCAGTACGCCGCGCATGGCCTGTCCGAGCTTGCTGGTCCAGGGCAACAACACCAATGGCGTTCCGCGCAGCATGGCCACCCACGCCTTCGAGGTCACATAGTCCGGATCCATGATTGGGGTCAGCAGCATGTTTTTCGCCCCGGCGAACATCCCGGTGGACACGTAGGTTGGGCAAAAGGTGGTGACCTTAATGTCCCTGTCGGTTTCTCGTTCCAGTTCCAGACGTAATGAGTCGCTCCAACTCATGACCGCGGCTTTGGACGCGGCATAAACACTCATATTTGGGTTTGAGACCAGGGCGGCAGCCGAAGCAATCGTGAGGATTCTTGCAGGTCGTCCATGAACCCCCATCTGCGAAAGTAGCGCATGAGTCAAAAACATCGGTGCCAGAGAATTTACCGCCATGGTGTCCGCGATTTGCGCCGTGCGGTGCTCTTTAAACGTTGCGCCGGCAACAACTCCGGCGTTGTTCACCAGCACATCTACGTTCCCACCGGCCAGCACCTGGTCAGCGGCGGCGGTGATAGCCGATTGATTACGTAGATCCACGACCTGAGTTTCAACCTTGCAGGCCGGATTTAATTCTTTGAGCTCTTCGGCGCGGGAGAGGAGCTGCTGACTGGAGATATCCCAGAGAATCACTCGCCTCGCACCTTCAAGGCAAGCGCTACGGGCAAATATTGCACCCATTCCTTGGGCTGCTCCGGTAACCAACACTGTCAGATCCGCCACCGATTCCAAGCGTGTACTCTCACTCATCAATATTCCCCTCATGGTTATGTAGCTAATGGCCAAGTGGAACTTACCCTATAACGTGAGGCGCGTTACATTGCGCTCCGCGCGGTCGCGTCGATCCCCCAATCTGCGACTCACACCAACATTTGAAGGATCTTCACACATAGTTCTTCGCGCTACCCTTGAAGAGCGGAGCAGGATGCCCCACTATTTCTGCGCCGCCTCACCACCGCTTCCGATGTTTACCTCCAGCAGAGGACCTACGCAGTGCATATCGACCGTCTTGACGCTGATCTAATTGAACTCCTCACCGAGTCCCCCATGCTCCCCGTCATGGAATGCGCCCGGCGCCTTGGCGTAGCGCGTGGCACAATAACCAGCCGCTTGGCACGCCTACACGACGGCGGCGTGATCAAGGCAATCATCCCGCAGGTACAGCCAGCCGGATTTGATTATCAGCTGGTCGCTTTTTGTTCGGTGGAGATCATTCAAAAGTTCGGCCATGAACCGGTGGCCTCGGCATTAGCCGAGTCGATCCCGGAGATTGTCGACATGTATACGGTTACCGGCAATTCCGACCTTCAGTTACGTGTTGTCGCCAGGAACGCCGGCGACCTGCAAGCAATCTTCGACCGCATCAATCAGGTACCAGGGGTGGCTCGCACTTCCTCCTCACTGGCGCTACGAGAGCATTTTCAGGGCCGCACCCTGCCATTGGTTAAAGCCTATGCAAAAAATTCGCCACTGGATGAAAAGACTATGCAGATCGATCAGTAAAGAAGACCATCGAAGTCCAAACGGTATACAGCGTGCACAGCCTTTTGCTGATCGATTGCATCACGTGATCGCTCTCACCTACAGTCGCTTCTTGTGATTCGCTTCACCTAGGTTTGTGTCCTGGGTATCAAAATTTCGGCAGACCGCACACCACCGCAATGCCCACGGCGATTCATGACTTTTAGAGAGGAATCCATGAACATCAATCAACGCCCCTCCCTTGCCGCAGTACCGGCTTACCGCCAGGGAAAATCTGCCGCACCGGGTGCTTCGAAGCTCTCATCCAATGAATCACCGCACGCACCGTTGCCTTCGGTAGTTCAAAGCATCGCTAAGGGTTTAGAAAATATTCATCGATACCCGAATATGGCCGCACCCGAACTGATCGGGGCGTTGGCAAAAGAATATGGGCTGGATCCGGAGCAGATTTCTTTGGGCGCCGGTTCGGTGGAAGTAGCTTCCCAGCTCATTCATGCAGTGGCAGGCGAAGGCGACGAGGTCATGTTCGCGTGGCGCTCATTCGAAGCGTACCCATCCTTGGTTCGTATCGCCGGTGCAGTGCCCGTAGAGATCCCTTTGGATGCAGAGTTCAAACACGATCTGCCTGCAATGCTCGCGGCAATTACCGAGCGCACCCGCCTGATCTTCATCTGCAATCCCAACAACCCCACCGGAACCGTCGTTGCCGCAGACGCGTTGGAAAAGTTCGTGGCGGCAGTTCCCGAAAACATCCTCGTAGTCATCGACGAAGCGTACGTGCACTTTGACCGGTCGGACATCCGTGTCGACGGACTAAAGCTCTTGCGCAAATACCCGCACGTTGCGGTATTGCATACCTTCTCCAAAGCTTATGGCCTGGCAGGATTGCGTATTGGCTACGCGGTCAGCCCGACACAGGTCGCGCAGAACCTGCGCAAGGTGGCCGTGCCCTTCGGCGTCACCGACCTCGCTCAGCGTGCGGCACTCGCCTCGCTCGCTGCCACAGCAGAACTCAACGTTCGTATCGACGAAGTAGTCGCCCAACGTGAGCGCATGCTCGAAGGACTATTGGCCGCCGGTTATCCGGCAGTACCCTCGCAAGCCAACTTTGTGTGGGTAGCCGCCGGCGATCACACCGCGGAGCTGGAATCGGTATTAAACGAAGGAAACGTGGTGGTGCGAGCCTTCCCAGGCGAGGGCCTGCGCATATCTTCCGGTAGTGCCCAAGACGTTGACCGCGTCTTGGCCGCAGTGAACAACAAGGTACAGGTAAAAAGCCTATGAGTACGCAAACCAATTCCCGGCAAAGCGAGGACTCTCCGAAGCTTCATGCGGGACTGACGCAGCGCCAGATCTCCATGATGGGTCTTGGCGGTGCTATCGGTGCCGGCCTCTTCGTAGGTTCGGGCCAAGCAATCTCCATTGCCGGCCCAGCGGTGCTGCTCTCCTACCTGATCGCCGGCACAGTGGTCATCGTGATCATGTCGATGCTCGCCGAGATGGTCGCCGCAGATCCGTCCTCGGGTGCGTTCAGCACCTTCGCGCACAAGGCGATGGGTAGCAGCGCCGGAAGTACCGTTGGTTGGCTGTATTGGATCCAACTGGTCGTCGTCATTGCCGCCGAAGCCACAGGTGCTGCAGCGATCGTCGCCGCGTGGTTCCCCAGCTTCCCGCAATGGGCCTGGGTATTGGGCTTTGTGGTGCTCTTTACCGGCGCAAACTTGTTGGGCGTCGGCAACTACGGAAAATTCGAATTCTGGTTTGCCTTCATCAAGGTCGCCGCAATCATCGTCTTCTTGGCAGTGGGCGCGCTGGTCTTGGTCGGAATTATCCCTACCGATGCACCCGTAGGCCTGGCGAACCTCGCGGCCCACGGCGGATTTGCTCCGGCCGGCCTGACCGGTATCGCAGCCGCATTGCTGATCGTGATCTTCTCCTTCGGCGGTACCGAAGTGGTTTCCATTGCCGCCGCCGAATCAGATGACCCGCAGGGCAACATCAAACGCACCATCAAGTCCGTGATGATGCGAATCATGTTCTTCTACCTAGGCTCGGTCATCGTGATCGTCGCGGTATTGCCATGGAATAACCCGGCCATCATCGACGGCCCGTTCTCCGCAGTATTGGGAGTGCTCAACGTGCCTGGTGTGGAACTGGTGATGAGTGCCGTGGTGGTCATCGCTTTGCTCTCCGCGATGAACGCAAACATTTATGGTGCCTCACGCATGCTGTATTCGCTCGGTACGCGCAAGATGGCTCCGCGTTCGGTCACCCACGTCACCGGGAAGGGTGTTCCGGCTAAGGCCGTGCTCAGCTCGGTCGCCTTCTCCTTCATCGCCGTTGGCTTGAACTGGATCTGGCCCGATGCGGTCATGCCGATTCTGCTCAATGTCGTCGGTTCAACGATCATCGTGATCTGGTGCTTTATTGCCCTCACGCAGTACATCCTGCGCCGACGGGCCGAACGCGAAGGTACCGACCTGCCGCTGAAACTCTGGGGCTTCCCATACCTGTCCTTGCTCACCATTGCCATGATGTTGGTCATTGTGGGTATCGCGATGACCGACGCGGTGGCACGCACTCAGCTGCTGCTCACCCTTGGCCTGACCGCTGCACTGTGGCTGGGCTCGAAGGCTTTGAAGCTGGGTGCTGACTCGCATCAGCGGTAAAACCCCGCTCAATTTTTAACCGGGAAGCCGGCGGAACCTTAGGGTTCCGCCGGCTTCCCGGGTTTTGCATGCGTTGATCAGGCCGAACGGCGTTTGACCATTTCGTTGATCCAAATCGGCGCAAAGGGAGAAGTGCATCCGGGCGGGGTTGGATAGTCCGCTAAGACCTGCAAGGACTCTCCGATGCTCAACGCTCGTGGGCGCAGCTCTTCGTTTTCGATACCAATTTGCGCCAGAGTATTGTTCATAGCCCATTGCAGACGCTCCGGGGCTTTCAGCATTTGGGCTTCGACAACGTCAAGCAGTTGAACCAGGTCCAGGTTTTCTGGAGCTTTGACCACTTGGTGTGCGGTCAGCTCCCATCCTGCACTAGCAACCACCGAGTCTGGGTCCTGTACGAGTCTGCGACGAAGCTCTTCGAGGTGCTTGCTTTTCTTCACCACGTAATTCAAGAACCATCCCTGAACCTTAGGCGTTCTAGACTCCCTCACCCATTGCTCAAGGCCATCAATTGTGAAAGTCCGTGGTTTACAGATAAGGATGGCTACCAACTGGCATGCGGTTTGCCCGGTCTGCCACAGTCCGGATGCCAGTTCGTGATTACTTTTCAGGGCCTTGGCCAAGGCACGCAGTTTGCCAAGATTAACTCCGTAATCGTCGCCATGTTTTTCGTTGACTGCCCGTATGCGCGGATCTTCCAGGGCTTCCAGCGCCTGTTGGACGTCGGCAACGTTGCTCGAAGAATTCAGTTCAATCTCGGTGCTCATGCAACTATCTTCCCTCATCAATGTTTTTTCGTCTCTAAAGCACCGGAGCCGTTACTTTGAGGATCTCCGGTTCTCTGGTCCACCTAGTTGGGGGAGCAATTCGCTCAACCATCGTCGTTGCCCCGCAGTTTCGACAGCTTTGGGATGATAGTTGGTTCTGACCCACAAAACGGCGGCGTCTGGCTCCACACCGCCGAGCACAGCCATTACAGCCAGCGCGGTTCCTGTCCTGCCAACTCCCCCACGGCAACCCACCTCGACGCGTTGATACGCGGCCCGACGGTAGGCCTCGCGCAGCGATGCCACGGCGTCTTCGGTGACTGCTGGCGCGGAAAAGTCACGCCATTTGACCCACAGGTATTCACGGTCGGTACACTTCGGGTCCCGCCCCAGAAGGTATACCCCAAAATCTGGAGGCACCAACGATTCACTTCGTTTCAAGCTGCTGCCGCGAACCTGACGTCCGTCCGGGAAACGCACCAAATACTCCTGTGGTTCCCAACTTTCTGGTTCCTTACACATCAGGTCTTCTAGTTACCGCTGGTACTGCGCACCGGCTGACGAAGAATTGTCCTGAGATTTTCCGGTGCAACACGTCGCGGATCATTCAGGTAGATCTCGTGATGCCTTCCGGTTAGTTCCAGCCCGCGCTCTGGAATGAATTCCTGGTGCATACGGCGTAACGTCTGGGCCTCATCGTCATAGGGACCGACATGTAGGGTTTGTACGCATAACCCTTCGGCGAAAATTTCGAATCGCACCTTAGCGAGATCTATCGGCGGATCTTTCCGACCTAAGTCTTCTTTGATGCTCTCGAACATACTCCGCTCTATCCAGTCAGGCATCATGATCATCATGGTCCAGTGCCACAAAGACTTGTCCCTGCGCTCGGTAAAGGAGGTCACATCCTTCGCCCACCAGAGCCCTTCTAAAGGCATCACTACGTAGTCCCGGCCAAGTTCACGTTTACTGAAGAACTTCAGCTTGTAGGCCACCGGATACAGCGCCTGCAGCGCTTGAGCATAGGCCGGCGAAGTGTTCGGATCCCCGTACCCTTCAATCATCAGGTAGCTGCGTTCGGGTAGCTCAAGTAGTGCGAATTCTTCGTGTTTCGCTTGATACCCGAGCAAACTTTTCTTCAGGTCGACTTTCTCAGCCATCGGTTGCGCCCCGTCTTAGAACCATCCACGGCGTCGGAAGACAATATAGAGGATCGCTGCGAACCCAATCATCAAGATTACTGCCGCAGGATAACCCAAAGCCCAGTGCAATTCGGGCATCACGTCAAAGTTCATTCCATAGATCGCTGCAATCAGGGTCGGCGCGAACAAGATCGCAGCCCACCCGGAAATCTTTTTCATATCCTCGTTTTGACGTTGCGCCACCAGCGTTGAATTCACATTCAGGATTTGCGAGAGCGCATCACGGTATTCCACGGTCTGCACATGTGCCCGAGTCAGGTGATCGGTGACGTCTTGGAGATAGGTTTGCAACTCATTGGGAACGTCGTATTTATTGAAGCCATCCGATAGCGAACGAACTACCTCAAGCAAAGAGGCCGTCGCGTGCTGCATATCGATAATTTCTTGGCTCAACCGGTAGATACGTTCGGTGACCGCTGCATCGCCGCTAAATACCTGACGTTCGATCTGTTCTTTATCTATCCCCAAGCCCTGTAAGACGGGCACGTAGCCATCGACAATCTCATCTAGCAGCCTGTAGAGCACCGCTTCGGCACCCATGCTCAATAGTTTGTTATCTGCTAATAATGTTCGGTCCCGGGCCACAAATTCGTCTGCCACCGAGGTTTCAAGCTCTAGTCCAGGTGTGCCATCAATCCAGCGATGGTCTTGGCAAAGCACCGCGATGGAACCAGGTCGAAGAAGGATGTGAAATTCCGAAAGCTCGACTTCTTCAAGATCGTCTAAGTATCGTGCCGAACGAACCACCAAGAGCAGCACGTTGCCATAGCGTTCTAGTTTTGGCCTTTGCCGCGCATGCATCAAGTCATCCACCAGGACCGGGTGCAATTCCCAGGCTTCAGTGAGGTCGTGAATATCTTGTTCATCTGGCGTCGGGTATAGGCTCAGTGACACGCGTCCTGTGGCACTATCCGCATATTCCAGTGCATTGGTAGCGGAAGTAGCAGCTGGCGCCGCTCGCACCGAACCGTTTTCAACGAATCTCACCATAAAAGGCGCATGTTCATACTTCAGAGCATCTTTGGCTCGATTAGTACGGTGTAATACTTTGCGGGTTGGTTCCCTCATCTGGGCTCCTGTCCAAAATCCAACGAAACTTGGGCGTAGGCGAATTCCGCGGCATGCCAGTGAACCAAACGGGCTTCAACGTATCTTATCCCTCTAACCTATAGCGCTAATGGGTCAATTGACGTCGCTACACGCGTCTTTTCGACTGTTAGTAGTCATTTTTCGCCTTCGGATATTTCACCGATGGCATCACTGATGCACTTGTTGTGGCAGCCTTCTTGGGTATCTCTGCTAACGGCGCGATCGCAGAAATGTTCTCGCTGGCTCGGACTCGCTACGACGCTAACGTTCGCGCCGCAGCTGCCGGGATGATCGGCGGCATCGGACGTGCCGGTGGCGTGATTAGCCCTATCGTGACAGCTGCAGAGTTGATGCGGGATGGATTCCTGCAGACAACTACTTTGTCTTCATTATTCCGTTGGCTCTGGATGTCTTGGCACTGCTCATCGGTATGTGTTGCGACTCGACGTGCCTCACGTACCGATGAGCTCGTAGCTTCGGCATAACTCGCTGTTCAAACTCCCCAACTCGATGCACCCCGTTCCTGATTCAGGAGCGTGCCACATTGCGCTTCAGCACCATAAACACCCATGGGAAGGCCGGTCGGCATACAAATATCATTTTCATGCCGATGCTGCTGCCATCGGGCGTCCGCCGTGGTATTCCAACGACCGTCTGACTGTGAACCTTTGATACGGTAACCAAGTGAAGAAGTCTCGAATACTCGCTCTGGTCGCGGCGCTCTTTATTGTCGCCGTGGGGCTTGTCATCTGGAATCCTTGGGATCCTTGTGATGCACCTAAACCGATATGCGAAAATTTCGAAAAGATTCAGGACCTAGACGGCATAGCCTCGGTACAAGTTGACTACGCGACTATGGCCATTGACCGCAAGGATGGGGGTAGCTCCTCCGCCACATGGACTGTGAATCTGTCAGAGAATCAACAAGATAGTGCAGCAATTGAATCTGCGGTACGCGCAGAAGAGATCCTCCAGACAACGGTAGTTCCCGCCGTAGAGCTACAAAATTACTCTCAGTACGTGCTCGGACAGCCACAGGTCGTCAAAACCGAAGCGACAACCGGGGAATATTATGCACTGAATATTTCCCCCTTTGAGGACCTTCAAAGCGAACTGCACCAAGCTTTCATGCTCAGAAATGCCGGTGCTTTGCGCGTCACCAACTCGTCCGTGGTCGTTGCCAATCCACACGACTTGCAAGAGGTAGCCAGTTTCGCCAAGGAACACGGTTTCGACGTCAGTCTAGAAACCGAGGACCAAAAAGTGCGCTATACCCCCGATCCGAAGATCGATATGGAAAAACTGGCATTAGTCATCGATGCCGGAGCTTTGCCCAACGTAGAAACAGCCCTTTACGGCAGTCAGAGGCTTTCCGTTCACAGCATCACTGCCGATAGCACCGTGGAAACTAGCGCCATTCAACAGTGGCTGGAGCAGCGCACGCCTCCACACAATGATCCATTAAGATATTCCGTTTCCTCCCCTGGCTACGCAGAAATCCTTGAGGGGTGGATTGGCAAAGCACTCCCGGATTCGTTAATCCCTGTGCCTGCACCATTACCCGAGGGAACCACTGCGTGGAAGCAAGATCCAAACGCTAATTACTGTACGACTGACGATGTGAAGTTCGAACTCAGCGCCCCTGACGCGGCTGTTGGCTCCCGATACCTATCGGTGTATGCCACGAACATTTCGGACACACCTTGTGCGGTCCAAGGCGTAGCGAATCTGGAGTTTTTCAACGAAGAGGGTCACCCCCAGACGGATGTTACCGTGACAGCAGACCCAGGAATCTCACCAGAATCAGTGGTTATCCCCGTAGGAGAAACGGCGATGACCACAATGAAATGGGGTGCCATGTCGACGTCCCAGGATCCCGATGAAACTACCAGTCTGGAAATCGCTTTACTGCCAGGTCTGGAACCGACTAAGCTCACACCACAAATTGAAGGTACAGACACCTCGTTAGATATTCTCGACGGTGCGAAGATTCGCGTTAGTCCGTGGGTGCAAGCCTTAGAAGGATGGAGCAAGCCAAACTAGTCTTGTCCGACTCGTTTCAAGGTTACGCTTGCTAGTTCAGCTAGGTATGAAGACCGCGCTTGGGAGGCCATAAACCGGTTCCACAACAGATTAATGGCAATGTATCTGAACATATTCAAAAAACTTGCGACTCATTACAGGCAGTGGAGCTAAGGGGAATCGGACCCCTGCCCTCTTCGTTGCGAACGAAGCGCTCTACCAACTGAGCTATAGCCCCGCGATACCTTTGACCTTACTCCTGAAAATTTCATTCCGGATGATTCATCCCCACCGATGACACAGGCAGACTGTGTGCCCTATGCCAGACCGCTCATTCCTCTGAAATTCCCGAAACACAAATCTCATACCCGGTGGAACACAAAAATCCCACCTCGCACGTAACGAGATGGGATTCGTGAATTTAATTTGTGGAGATAAGGGGATTCGAACCCCTGACCTTCTGCATGCCATGCAGACGCGCTACCAACTGCGCCATACCCCCAAAAGGATTGCTTCCTGATCAGGCAACTCACTAATCATAAGTGAGCGCTAATCTAGGAAGCAAATCCTATTTTTGCTTATGACTACTTGGCTTCTGCAGTGATTTCGATGATCGGGCAGTCAGACCACAGTCGGTCCAGAGCGTAGAAGACACGGTCTTCTTGGTGCTGGATGTGGACGACCACGTCACCGTAGTCCAGAAGAACCCAACGGCCCAAGCCGAATCCTTCGCGGCGAACGGGACGAAGGTCAAACTTTCCGAGGACCATTGCCTGAACCTCGTCAGCGATTGCGTTGACCTGTGGCTCAGAGCCACCGGAGACGATCAGGAACGCGTCAGTTACGCCCATTCGTTCGGCGACATCAAGTGCCACAATGTCTTCTGCCAACTTGTCAGATGCGGCCTGAGCGGCCACCTGAACGAGGGCGATAGAGTCTGCGTGTGCTCCCATGAAGTGGGGTGTCTCCTTATAGAGGTATAGATCGAGAACTTAATTGTCCTACGAAGACAGCGAACTGATCAACATGACAATACCCGCAATGAGTGCGGCACCGCCCACGCTGAGTGCAGCGATCATAGCAATCAGCATGTTGTTTGCACGCCGAACGCCGTGAGTTTGAGCATCCAGTGGCTGCAGCCCTTGAGCATTAACCGCCTCGATACGTGGCATTTCCACATTCGCTTGCGGCGCCGAAGCTTGAGCAGTCGATTGACTATTTGAGTCAGCGTTTTTTACTTGCGGATTTGCCGCTGGCTTGACCGCTTGCGTAGTCGCAGGTTTAGGTGCGGGTACGGCTTGTGGTTTCGCTGGCGCCGGTGCTGATTTAGCCGGTGAAACCTTTGAACCTGGCTTGACCACCGGCTTAACAGTTTTCGGGGCCGGTTTTGGGGGCAACTTGCCGACGCTAGGCTTCTTGGATGCCTGCGAATTATGCTTCAGTTTGTCAGAGAGTTTTCCACTGGAATCGAGGTCCAGCGAGACGCTTTCAGTCTTAGGACCTTGCACGCCAGTCTTTGCGATACGGTCTTCGACTTCGCGAATATTGCCCAGGGCTCCGGTAAAAGGATCGGAGAGCGGCTGCTCTTTACCCTTCTTTGCGTTCTCAATACGTAGTCGCTCACGCTCTGCAGCGCGACGTGAAATAATCGCAGCACGAGCTGCCATTTCGCGCTGATGAGCCAGCACTTCGAGATCAATCTCACCATCATCTTCGTTCAAAAGATTCGGATCAACTGGAGTCTTGGGATCGTGGGAGCGTCGAGCGGCTAAGGCCTCTTCAACACTCATCACCGTGGTTTCCGGTGAATCGTCGGTTGAATTCGGCTTCGAAGCCGGCTTAGCCACATTGGGCTTCTGATTCGCCGAGCCAGGATTCTGGTCCGCCAGCGACTGCAAGCGTAGCTGGCGTCGGGTCAACGGTTTTGGCTCTTCGGCCGGTTCCACCGTGGGAACGTTTGTGGTCAGCGCACCGACTTCTTCTTCAAGGCGACGGCGTTCGCGTAGTGCTTCGCGATCACGGGCACGACGCAGGGAGGCGCGCTCCCCCATTGGTTTATCTGCCGATTCGTCAGGCTTTGCAGCCGAGTCAGGCTTGACCACGCTGTCAGCCGGCTTTACAGCTGGCTTGGGAGCTGATGGAGCCGTCTTGGATTCCGTGGCCTGTTTGGGGGCTGCGCCGGCCTTTGGAGCAACGGCAGGCTTACCTGCTGGCTTCTTTGCTTCGGTGGATGACTTGTCCGGCACGCCGGATGAGATTTTACCAACCGGCGCTTTTACCGAGGCAGGCTTCGCTGGTGCTTTAGCCGGTGGTGTCTTTACTTCCGGTTTCGCCGAAGGCTTTGAATCAGATGGAGCGGCAGTTTTCGGGTCAGCTGGGCTGGCACCTGCCGAAGGCTTGACATCCTTCTTTTCAGTTGCCTGCTGATCGGCTAGCTTCTTGGCTTCCTGCTCGGCCTTACTACTGGCCAGCATGGCTTCCATTTCAGCGCGCCGCTTTTCACGCAATGCTCGCCGGCTTGAAGCCGGCTGCGTGTTATCGCTCATCCTGTTCTTCTCCCGACCGCGTAGACAAAATACCGTCACCCTTACCTAGAGATTATGCCGTGTTAGAGGTAGCAATGTGAGGTTACGACTCGGTATAGAGCCCATATTTTGCAATGTACTGCACCACACCATCCGGAACCAAGTACCAGACAGGCTTGCCTTGGGCTACTCGACCGCGACAATCTGTGGAGGAAATCGCCAATGCTGGGATTTCTAATAATGAAACGTTCTCTTGGTGAAGTTCCGGAAGCACATGTCCTGGACGACTTACACCGACAAAATGCGCCAAGTCCCAGACTTGATCTATGTCTTTCCAACTGGCGATACGACTCAGCGCATCGGCACCGGTGATAAAGAACAACTCCGCTTCGGGACGTTCGGCACGAAGATCAAGCAAGGTGTCGTGCGTATACGTTGCGCCTTCACGGTCAATGTCGACTCGGCTCACCGTGAAACCCGGGTTCGAAGCGGTAGCAATAACCGTCATCAGGTAACGATGCTCGGCGGCAGACACATCTCGTGTGGACTTCTGCCAAGGCTGTCCGGTAGGAACGAACACCACTTCATCCAGATCATATTCAGCAGCAACCTCACTGGCTGCTACCAAGTGACCATTATGGATAGGATCAAAAGTACCGCCCATCACGCCGAGGCGCAATGGGCGGTTCTTGTCTTTTGGATCAGCCAAAGCTAGTGCTTGTCGCCGTGAACCTTGAACTGACGGTGAACATCTTCACCCTCAGCGTGATCCGCGTGACGCATACCCACGTTGGTGTAGGAAACGGCGACCAGCAACAACACCATCAGCGTAAGGAAGATGCCACCACCAATGATGATTGCCATGGTGTGCGGATCCATGCCGGTGGATGCAGCTTCAGAAGCCATAATCAACGCGTTCAACTTATTTCTCCAAACGTTTTAACGAGACCATGCCTGTACGACAAACACTGGTCCGAAAAGTAACGGTACGATTCTTCTACATCCTACCGAAAACACAGAACATAAACTATTTACGAATATGCCCGTCGCCCTGAACGATCCATTTAGTTGTCGTCAGTTCGGTCAGACCCATAGGACCGCGGGCGTGCATCTTCTGTGTGGAGATACCTACTTCGGCGCCTAAGCCCAGCTGTCCACCGTCGGTGAATCGAGTCGAAGCATTAACAATCACTGCGGCAGATTCAATCTCCGCAATGAATCTCTCGGACTCTGCCAGTGATGAAGTAATGATTGCTTCGGTATGCCCGGTGGAGTACTCGCGGATATGTTCCAGCGCCTCATCCATCGTATCTACGAGCTTGACCGCGATATCCAGGTCTAAGTACTCATTACGCCAGTCATCTTCTCCGGCAGCAATAGTCTCAATCCCTGGCACCAAGGAGGCAACACGTGCGTCGGTATGCAGCGTGACGCCAGCCTGCGCGAGAGCTTTCAATACCGCCGGTGCTGCCGGAGCATCTTTAGCGATCAGCAGGGTTTCTACCGTATTGCACACGCTGGGACGGTGAGTCTTCGCGTTGAGCAAGATGTCGGTAGCCATTTCCTCATCGGCGCTTGCGCTCATGAAAATGTGCACATTGCCTTCGCCGGTTTCAATCACTGGAACCTTGGCCGTGGTCACTACACGCTGGATCAATTCTCGACCACCACGTGGGATCAACACATCGATACGGCCACGTGCTGCCATCATCGCGTCGGCGCCTTCGCGTCCGTATTCGTCCACGGAGATCACTAGGTCTCGTGGCAAGGAGACAGACTCCAAGGCGTTGCGGATGTAGTTAACCAATGCGACATTTGAGTTCAGCGCAGCGGAACCACCACGGAGCAATACCGCGTTGCCACTCTTTAGCGACAACCCCGCGATATCTACGGTCACGTTGGGACGCGCCTCGTAAATGGTGCCAATAACGCCCATTGGAACGTTGATCTGACGCATTCGCAAGCCGTTAGGGAGGGTCTCTCCACGCACTACACGTCCGACGGGATCGGGTAGGCCAATAAGTTCTTCAAGGGCTGAGATCAGTCCGTCAATACGCTGATCATCAAGCTTGAGTCGGTCAAGCATCGCAGCACTCGTGCCGCGCTCCCGACCATTTTCTAGGTCTTTGGCGTTTGCAGCCATAATTTGCTGACGGTGAGCATCGATGGTGTCAGCGATGGCGCGGAGCGCCTTATCTTTCCAATCACGGTTTGCTCGCGCAAGTGTTCGCGATGCCCGGCGGGCCCGATCTGCCAGCTGGTTGACCGACGTAGCAACGTCGGTGGTGGATTCGGTCTTGGTTTCGGCTGAATCTAGACTCATATTTGCCATTCTATTGACCCACGTCCATCAAAGCCAGATCGTCGATATGCACGACGGCTTTTTCGTAACCTTCACCGAGGGAGTCGGCGATCTCACCGGTGGTGCGCCCTAGCATTGCGGGAAGTTCTTCGGAGGAGTAATTCACTAGGCCTCGTCCGATAATGTTTCCGTCTGCATCACAGATTTCTACCGCGTCTCCGGCTTCAAATTCTCCACGAGTTGCGGTGATGCCTGCGGCAAGTAATGAGTTCGTTCCATCGGCGACGGCACGTACCGCACCGGCGTCCAAGATCAAACGACCTTCGGCGGAGGCCAGATGAGCAAGCCACACGTCACGGGCCGAACGGCGGGTGTTGCGCGCCGCAAACCAGGTTCCGACGTCCTCGCCGGCAAGTGCGCGGGCGGCGTTGTCGGTGCTGGTCACCAGGGTAGGGATGCCCGCGGCGGAGCTCATGGTGGCTGCGTCCACCTTGGTGATCATGCCACCGGTGCCCACGCCTGCCGACCCTGGGGTGCCCAGGTCGACGGTATCAAGTTCGTCGGGGTGGCCCACATGCGAAATGCGGCTTCCGCCGTCCTTCGGGTGCGCGTCATAAACCGAGTCAACATCGGAGAACAGCAGCAACGCATCGGCCTTGATCAGGTGGGCTACCAGGGCGGCCAAACGATCATTGTCGCCAAAACGGATTTCTCGGGTGGCTACCGCATCATTTTCGTTGACAATCGGCAAGACGCCCAGATTCAACAGGCGCGTCAGTGAACGCAGCGCGTTGGTGTACGTGGTGCGGTGCATCAGATCATCGGCAGTCAACAAGACCTGCCCGACGTTCAGGTCATACTTGGCAAATTCTTGGGTGTACTGCGCTAGCAGTAACCCCTGGCCTACGGCTGCTGCCGCCTGCTGGGTGGCAAGGTCCTTAGGACGCTTGTCCAATCCCAGCGGCGACAGTCCAGCGGCAATAGCGCCGGAGGAGACTAAAACGATTTGAGTGTCGTCGTGCACGGTTTGTGCGAGAGTGTCGGCCAGGAACTTCAGCCGCTCATGGGAGATTCCCCCGCTGACGGTTGTCAGCGAGCTGGATCCCACCTTGACTACTAGTCTTCGTGCTTGAGGTAGATCTCGAAGTGAGGAAATTGAAGATAATGTCTTGGTTGCTCGCACATTCATACTTAGTCTTCCTTTTCTGCTGCTCGATCCTTCGCAGCGCGTTCAGCATTCTTAGCATGTACAGACTCGGTCCAGATGCCAGCGCGACGTTCAGCTTCAAGCTCCGCACGTGCCTCGGCCTTCGCGGCACGGCGATCTTCGTGCTCTGCGCGCTTCTGTTCACGAGTCTTACGGTTTCGGTCTTCCAGACGGATGTCTTCGCCACGGCGTGAGCCGAGCAATTCTGCACCGGCAGCCATAGTTGGCTCCCAGTCAAAGACCACCGAGTTTTCTTCGGAGCCAATCACGACGGCGTCGCCAGGCTTTGCCCCGGCCCTAAACAATTGGTTTTCAACACCCAGCTTCGCTAGGCGGTCTGCCAGGTAGCCGACTGCTTCGTCATTACGGAAGTCGGTCTGCACGATCCAGCGTTCAGGCTTTTCACCAATGACACGCCAGAGCGGTTCGTTGCTCACCTCTTCACGGCGAATAACAAATTCGGTCTTCTTTCCGGTGCGTTGACGCAGCATCGGAACTTCCACAACCGGGGATTCTTCGACACGCTCGGAGCGTGCCTTCTCTACCAATTCAGCCATGGCGAAGGTCAAATCACGTAATCCATTACGTGCCAAAGCCGAGATTTCAAAGACGCGGTAGCCACGTTTTTCGAGCTCTGGGCGCACAAACTCGGCCATGTCGGCACCATCAGGCATATCCACTTTGTTGAGCGCAACAAGTTTTGGACGCTCGGTCAGAGGAATAATATTGCCGTCGGTTCCGGCGAAAGTCGAGTCGGCTTCGTAGGCCGCCAATTCGGCTTCGATGGTTTCCAGGTCGCCAATGGGATCGCGATCCGACTCTAGGGAACCGCAGTCAAGCACGTGCACAATAGCGGCACAGCGTTCAACGTGGCGTAGGAATTCGTGACCCAACCCCTTGCCTTCGGACGCACCGGGGATCAGCCCAGGGACATCGGCTACGGTGAAACGAATTTCGCCTGCCATGACGACGCCAAGGTTTGGCACCAGGGTGGTGAATGGGTAGTCAGCAATCTTCGGTCGGGCAGCCGATACGGCGGCGATCAACGAAGACTTACCGGCCGATGGGAAGCCAACCAGGGCAATATCTGCCACTGACTTCAGTTCCAGCACTACTTCTTGGCTGGTACCTGGGGTGCCAAGTAGGGCGAAGCCCGGTGCTTTACGCTTATCCGAGGCGATAGCCGCGTTGCCCAGACCACCGAGGCCACCTACGGCAGCACGGTATTCGTCACCGACCTTGACTAGGTCTGCAATGATGTCGCCATCCTTGGTTTTCACCACGGTGCCCGCTGGGACGCCAAGGATCAGGTCCTCACCCTGCTTGCCCGGGCGCAGATCGCCCTTACCTGGCTCGCCATTGGCAGCCTTGCGGTGTGGCAGGTGATGGAAGTCCAGCAAGGTGGTGACCTGTGGGTCAACGCGCAAGAAGACGTTGCCACCATTGCCGCCTGCTGCACCGTCTGGCCCACCGAGCGGTTTGAACTTCTCACGCTTGATGGACACACAACCGTGGCCACCATTACCTGCGGTGACATCTAGAGTTACGCGATCAACGAATGCAGCCACGGGGCCATCTTCTCCTATAACGGGGTGCGAGCTTATGCTCGCTTAAAGTCTATCTATACGCACACAAGGGGCGGGCCGAAATCGGCCCACCCCTTGTGCACTGAAATAATTGTCTGTCGCCTAAAGTTAGGCAGCAGTCACAATGTTCACTACGCGACGACCACGACGGGTGCCGAACTCGACTGCACCAGCAGCCAATGCGAACAGGGTGTCATCCTTGCCACGGCCTACGCCGGCGCCTGGGTGGAAGTGGGTGCCACGCTGGCGGACGATGATTTCGCCTGCCTTGACATCCTGTCCACCAAAGCGCTTTACGCCTAGGTACTGTGCGTTGGAATCGCGACCGTTGCGAGTGGAACTCGCACCTTTCTTATGTGCCATGCCTTTTAGCCTCTTTCGCTACAAAAATTGGTTATTACGATCAGCCCAAATTAGGCGATCGAGGTGACCTTGACCTTGGTCAGAGCGGCACGGAAGCCCTGGCGCTTCTTGTAACCGGTCTTGTTCTTGTACTTCTGGATAACAATCTTCTGGCCGCGGAGGTTTTCTACAACCTCAGCGGAAACCTTGACCTTAGCCAGGTCAGCAGCGGCGGAAGTTACCTTCTCGCCATCTACCAACAACAAGGCTGGAAGCTCAATAGAGCTACCTGGGGTAGCCCGAAGACGGTCTACGGTGATGAGGTCTCCAACGGAGACCTTTTCCTGGTGGCCGCCTGCGCGGACAATTGCGTACACCACGTGGGTACTCGCTTCTACTCGACGTTTATTGTCTTACCGGCGCAGAAATCAACCCGAACATCTAATAAATTAGATGCCTGAATCAGGGATCTCATGCGCTTGTGCCTTGACGCCGAGCGGATCAGAAATCCGTGATCTTGGCGTTTAGCACCGATCAACCAGATTACGCTAGTCAACACCACCGGGGCAAATAGAAACTGCCCCAGCGGGTGAAGCGTGATCAAGTTCATCTTATTTCAGTTCACGAACCGGAACTCCAACACCAAGCATTACCGGTTGCCCGGCAGCCGCTGTTGGCTTTACGTTTCGTGCACTGCTGATATCCATCTGAACCACCGAACCGGTGGCAGCAGATACCTCGGCCACACTAACCTCTGCGTGCGCATCGCCCTGGACCGAGGTGGCCCGACGGCTGCGTCGCTTTGGTTTAGTGGAACTCTGTGGGGCCACAGCGGTTGCTGCGGCTGCTGGAGCGGCTGCGGCAGCTTGGGCTACCTGCGCTCCCTGCGAGGCTGGCATTGCAAGCCCAGTCAGCATTGGCTGTCCGGACGAGCTGGGCACAGCTACGGATTCACTCTGCGCGCGAGTAGCTCGGCGTGAGCCACGCTTGCGTGCATTTGGTTCTGGCTGCTTTTCGGCAACCGGAACCTGAGAGGTTTCAGTTTCGGTTTCTGGAGCGGATGCCTGTACTTCGGCCTGCTCGGATCCGTGTCCTTGGTCCGCGTGGCCACGTCCGCGTGAACGTGATCGTGAACGGCGACGTGGCTTGCGACCAGCCTCAAGGCCTTCCGGATCTTCCCCTTCGGCTCCGCCCGGAAGGGCGGCTTCCAAGGCTTCCAGAGTTACCGAGTTCTCCTCGGAGGAAGCCTGTGCAGCTTCACCCTTAGTGACCGGGACGTTCGTTCCGTCAATCTTCAAACCAGCTTCAACAGGTTGCTCAAGGTGCGATGCCGCAGCAATATTGGCTAACGCGTGGCGAGTAACTTCGTTCTTCTCACTAGGTTCAGATTCATGATGCTCGGCGTTATGCTCTGCTGGCTTCACGTCTTCACGTTCGTTGCCACGACGGCGACGACGCTCCGGACGCTGAGACGAAGACTTCTCCGGGAACTTCTTTGCGTGAGCTTCACCGGAAGAGTTGAAGGATTTGCGGTGTTCAACTGGCTCTTCATGGGTGATGAAGCCACTACCGGAACATGCTTCACATTCTTCACCGAAGACCTCCAGCAAACCTGTACCCATGCGCTTACGCGTCATCTGTACCAGTCCTAGGCTGGTGACCTCAGCTACCTGATGCTTAGTGCGGTCACGGCCAAGACACTCGACCAGTCGGCGTAGCACCAGATCGCGGTTGGCTTCCAAAACCATGTCAATGAAGTCGATGACGATAATGCCACCAATGTCACGCAAGCGCAGCTGGCGGACAACTTCTTCGGCCGCTTCCAAGTTATTCTTGGTGACGGTTTCTTCCAGATTTCCGCCAGAGCCGGTGAACTTACCGGTATTCACGTCAATAACGGTCATTGCTTCGGTACGATCAATAACCAGCGAACCGCCCGATGGCAAGAAGACCTTACGATCCAAAGCCTTGTTGATCTGTTCGTCAATGCGGAAATTGTTGAAGATATCCTCAGACTGTTCCCACTTCTCCAAGCGGCTCATCAGATCCGGTGCCACGTACATCACGTAAGCCTCGATGGTGTCCCAAGCTTGTTCGCCGGAGACTATCAGCTTGGTGAAGTCTTCGTTGAAGACGTCACGAACCACCTTGATGGTGAGGTCAGGTTCCGAGTACAGAAGCTCTGGAGCTAGGGTCTTGGTTGAGGAAGACTGTGCTTCGATACCTTCCCACTGAGCTCGCAGGCGGTTGATGTCGTTAGTCAGCTCTTCTTCAGATGCGCCCTCGGCCGCGGTACGTACGATGACGCCAGCGTTTTCCGGCAGGTGATCCTTCAAGATCTTCTTCAGGCGCTGACGTTCCACGTCTGGCAATTTGCGGGAGATACCAGTCATCGAGCCACCTGGCACATAAACCAGGTAACGACCCGGCAGGGACACCTGACTGGTCAGACGTGCACCCTTGTGGCCCACTGGATCCTTGGTGACCTGCACGAGGACCGAATCTCCGGCCTTCAACGCATTTTCAATGCGGCGTGGCTGGCCCTCAAGTGCTGCAACATCCCAGTTCACTTCGCCGGCATAAAGCACCGCATTACGGCCGCGGCCAATATCCACGAATGCAGCTTCCATAGAAGGCAACACATTCTGAACCTTGCCCAGGTAAACGTTGCCAATCAATGAATCTTGCTGAGTCTTGGAGACAAAGTGCTCGGCGAGCACTCCGTCTTCCATCACGCCGATCTGGATACGATCTTCGCGCTGGCGCACAATCATCTTGCGCTCTACCGATTCGCGACGAGCTAAGAACTCGGCTTCGGTAATCACCTGACGACGACGACCGGTCTCACGCGATTCGCGGCGACGCTGACGTTTTGCTTCCAGACGGGTGGAACCGCGAACCGAGGTCACGCGGTCCGATGCTGGAATCTGCGACTCAACGCTGGCGCGTGGGGCGCGAACGCGGGTCACAGTGTTTGGCGGATCATCCTGCGAGCCGCCTTCAACCTCAAGATCGACATCTCCACGGCGGCGACGGCGACGACGACGCGAGGTGACATCTTCGTCTTCGGTCTCTTCACTGTGCTGCTGGCGTGGGGTTCGCGTCTTCACCGGGTTAGCGGTCTTAGCCACCGCATGCTGCACTACCGTGTGAGCTGCCTCTGGAATTGCGAACGGGTTCATGATCATCGTGTTGCCGTGCTCTGCAAGCAAGGCACCGGTGTGGTCCTCGGGCGAAACTTCGCTGGCCGCGGATCCCTTGGTTGGCTCGGTGACTGCCGCGGCAAGCTTCGGACCGGTTTCTTCCGGAACCTGCTCAACCTCAACCTCGACTGCTGTCTCTTGTGAGGCAATCTTCTCTTCAGACGCTGCGGCTGCTTGCTCGACGGCGTCACGAGCCACTTGCTGGCGGCGCTCGGCTTGGCGGCTCAGGCGCTTGACCGAGTCAGGAGTGGATACCTGTGTGCGGCGCGTGGCGCGCCAACGGAACGGGCTTTCCTCTACGCCGGCTGCGGCATTGAGTTCGGCCAGAGTTAATGCACGTCGCAGTGGACGTGAGGGGGTGGTGGCTACAGTGGTACGGCGGGCTCGCGAACGATTGCCTCGCTTATTTGACTGCGCCCCTCCCTTTCGCTGATTTGATGCGCTCATTTAAATTCGCGTACTCCTAGTTTAAATTCCCGCTTCGGCGACCTCCACAGACGGTGCCTAGGCTGAAACAACATTCGTCACGTGTCTTAAGGCCGTCCTCGATGAGTCGGCCAGACACAAAAGTCCTTGTGTGTTCCGCAGCTTGTTTCATGCCGGTCCATTTAACTGATCCGATATGCACTTGCTGCGGCTCAACGTGGCCGTTGAAAACCAGCTGCTTTCCTTTGCAGCCCTACGATCCGCGGTATTCCCTCGGGAGGCGCACGTAATGGGCACTCAACCGAAGCGATGCATCGCAAGACGATCTGTCGTTTCAAAAGTCTGTCGTCGGGTTGAAAGCAGACTGTGGATCCGCGAACAACCATTTCCATTCTCTCATATTTAGTTCATTGCAAGTTCACAAACACATATATATTGCACAGAAAAGCTCCATAGTATGAGCTATGCAAGTTGCGCGTTGACCCGCATTCGACTGAACATATGGAATAGTCAAGATATGGTTTCATCACTTGAGAGTCCGCAGAACTCGGGCGTGTTGCCCTGGTGGGCAAAAGAGCGCGGCTATGGAATATTCGCTGTACTCACCGGAACGATCGCATGGATCGCTTCAGGCATTTTGGTCTTAGAGCGCCTAGAGCTCTACAAGAATCCCGATTACATCACCAGCTGTGACTTCAACCCATGGGTCTCCTGTGGCACCGTAATGAAGTCCAGCCAAGCGGCACTCCTAGGATTCCCCAACCCATTTCTGGGAATTGTGCTCTTTGGCGTACTGATCACCATCGGCATGGCCTTGCTCGCAGGCGCCAAATTCCAGCGTTGGTTCTGGATTGGCATCCAAGCCGGCGTAACCATCGCCATGGTATTCGTAATTTGGCTCTGGTCTCAGGCACTTTACGAGATTAACGCGCTATGCCCTTACTGCATGGTGGTTTGGGCGGTCATGATTCCCCTCTTCGTCTTCACCACCTCACATAATATTGTCCGAGGCATCATCCCAGGTTCGGCAGGACTGAAAAAGTTTGTCACCGAATGGAGCTGGATTATCACCGCAATCCTCTGGGTCCTGGTTGTGGCCTCAATCGTCATGCGATTCCCGAATGCCTTCTTTGGCTAGTCTCAGCCAGCGTCGACTCATGATGGGGATCAGTGCCGTGGCGCTGATTCCCATCGGTTTATTCCTGCGCTTTCAGCCCTGGGGTTTGCTCTCGGATCTATCCGGAGGAATTCTCTACGCGAGTTTAATCTATGTTTTGGTGGCGTTCCTAGTCCCGACAGGCACACAGATTACCGTGGGATTGTGGGCACTGGGATGGTGCGTAGCGGTGGAACTATTGCAATTAACTGCTTTCCCAAGCTCCGTGGCGGACTTATTCCCACCCGCACGGTTAGTTTTGGGGACCGGTTTTGCGCCAACCGATCTAGTGGCTTACTTCTTCGGTGTGCTTTTCGCGTTTCTAGTTGATTTGATTTGGCAACGATGAATCACCAATTCGCGCTATTAGCGAAAACCTTGATGCACCGGTGCCCCACGAATTTTCGCTTACTCCCCCGCGCAATCAGGGAATTTTTCGCTTAGGCCCAATACCGCATCGACTGCTCACCATGAGCCAAATCACCCCAAGCGAGTTCAAAGCGACTAGATTAGGGTCATGGGAAGCGACAATTGGAATACAGAAAATGCCCAAGATTACGGCATCAATCTACTGATCTCGGACACAATTAGGCTCCGTGAGCTACAAGACGATGATCTACCAATCCTGACCCAGTGGTGGAACAGTCCAGAATTCATGGCACTGCAAGGAAATATTGTCCTGCCTCATCCAGGAATTGAAGCTGCCAGCCTTTTTAAGAGCTGGAGCCTGAACCGTGGGACCAAAGATGGTGTGGGTCTGTCCGTGACGCTGCCAGATGACACTTTGATTGGACACACCGCACTTTATAACTTCAACGCTCCGGCACGTTCGGCTGAACTCATGCTGATGATTGGCGGCTCAAACGTCGGCCAGGGATACGGCACCGTCGCAACGAAGATGATCGTTGACTTTGGCTTCCGAGAAATGGGACTGAACCGAATCGGCTTGGGAATCTGGGCATACAACGAACGCGCACTGCGCACGTTCTCTCGTGCCGGCTTCCGCGAGGAAGGCCGCCACCGTCAGGCAGGATTCCACGATGGAGCATTCCATGACCGTATTCTGATGAGCTTGCTCGCCGAGGAGTATTTCGGGAACTAATCCCCTACTGACTCAAACTAGCTCTGATGGGGTGCTTGTCCACGTTTTCGTGGATAAACACCCCATTTTGTTGCTCCAGTGGCTTATAAACACAAAAGCCAGACCCGAAATTAGCTTCTCTCGGCGTTGTGGCGATTGCTAATCCACTCGTTAGCCTATTGTTGAAGCTAGTTAGTGTCAGTTACAAGGAGTACCCATGGATTTTCTCCGTAAACTTAAGTTGCCGCAGCGTCAGCCAAAAGCCGCTCCGTCAGCATCCCCAGAGCCTCCGGTAGGTGAACTTCTCAACGAGTCTGAAGCGGCTAAGCCCAACTTCACAGTACCCGGGCTATGGACGGACATGCTCGGTCGTCTGGGTATTCGCAGCGCACAGTTGCTAATCGTCGGAACACTAGCAGCGTTCTTTATTATTGGCTTGTTGCGCCTCACAGTGATCGTTATCCCGACCCTGCTCGCGGTGATTATTTCTTGCGCATTGTGGCCACTGGTACTGAAACTGCGCAAGGTCTTCTCCCCCTTGCTTTCCGCATGGATTGTCTTCCTCGGTTCATTATTGGTGCTTGGCGGAATTGGTACCGGCTTAGTCTTCTCGGTCATCAAAGAATGGCCTAGGCTTGTTGATCAGGCGGTCGAGGGCTTTAATCAGCTCAACGACATGGTCCAAGGTTTCATTGGCAATATGCCACTATCCATTGATCAATCGCAGATCGATAGTGTCGTAAATTCCGTCACCTCGTTCCTGACAAGTTCGCAGTTCGGAACAGGCGCGCTCAACACGCTCAGTGCCGCCGGTAGCTTCGTGACCGGACTGGTCTTACTGCTGGTGATATTGTTCTTCTTCCTGAAGGACGGCGACCGGATCTGGGCTTTTGCCGTCTCTTGGACGCCAAAGCACTACCGCAACAAGTGGATTCTTTCCGGAGATCGTGCTCTGCGCACCTTCGGCGGATACATTCGTGGAACCGCAACAGTCGCCGCCGTAGATACTCTGGGTATCGCAGCGACGTTGTTGATCTTGCAAGTTCCTTTGGCTCTGCCGCTGGCGGTTATTGTCTTCCTCGGTTCGTTCATTCCGATGGTTGGTGCCACCGTGGCCGGTATTTTGGCTACGCTGATCGCCTTGGTAACCAACGGTCCAGTCGTCGCATTGATCGTGCTGGCAGCGGTAATCATCGTCAACCAGCTAGAAGGTAACTTCCTTCAGCCGGTGGTCATGGCCAACGCGCTGAACTTGCATGCTCTTGTAGTCTTGATCGCTCTGGCCGCCGGCACCGTGCTGGCAGGCATTATCGGCGCCGTGTTGTCTGTGCCATTGACCGCAGCTGCTTGGGCAGTGGTCAAGGTCTGGACGGATAGAGATAACTCGCATGCCGTTGATGATGCCAAGAAGGACATCGAGGCGGAGGTCAAACCAGAAGATAATAAAAAATCGCTGGACACCGACGATTCTCTTCCCGAAGGCACCCCCCGAGGTGCCGAAAGCTAGAACTCGATAGTGCATTGTCTTGGCCTCACCGATTGTGGTGGGGCCAAGACTTTTTTGTATTGAAAGGAGTAGACGTGCCTGGAATAAAACGTGAAATCATCACCACGCATACAACGGTGTCCCTAGGTCGTTTTCTGCCCTCGGACTTTGCTGCCGTACATGAGTACGCCACCGACCCGCTGGTCTATCGATATGCCGAATGGGGCCCGAACACCGAAGCGCAGACTCACGAGTACCTGTTGGACGCCTGTACGCCGTCCACAGAGGCGTTAACTCTGGCAATGCTCGTCGAAGGTCAGCTCATTGGGGCCGCGGCCGTGTGGACCACCGACGAGCGACACCGGTGCGGCGAGCTTGGCTACAGCCTCAACCAGCGCTACTGGGGTCGCGGATACGCTACCGAAGCGGCACAGTTGCTCCTTGAACTAGGCTTTGGCACTCTTGATCTGCATCGCCTCACTGCCACGTGCGCGCCACAGAATACCGCTTCCCGCCGGGTCTTGGAAAAGGCTGGCTTGAACTATGAGGGGCTGTTACGCGGACACAAACTCATCAATTCTCAGCGCCGCGATTCATTGCTATTCGCAAAGCTCAGAACTGATTAGGGCCGTCATCTGGAGACCTGCAACGTTGCGCTTTCTTCTAGTGATGTGTTTAATGTGACTCAAGTGAAAGAAGCGGCTTTATGTGACAAGTGCGGCGCCTGGAGAATCGTTGTCACAGCAACAAGATCCGGTTTTTAGTTAGATCTGATCTCAACGCAGGCCACGCTTGACTACACCAACGAAGTGCCTTTGAGCGCTCACTGCGATATTTAGGAGGTACTCATGCTGAATTTCAGCTATGAGGATGCACTAAAGAATTTTTCTAGTTTGGTCGATAATGTCGTGACCGAACATGCAGTTGTCTCTGTTTCCAGGTCCCCCAAAGAATCTGTCGTCATGCTCTCCAAAGATGATTATGATTCCATTCGTCAGTCTTCGGTACCGGCCTCGGCTCATGCTTCATGGAGCTCATCCCCCGCTCCAAGCGCATCACTTGTACCGCATTCGCATAACTCCCTGGATGACTGGTTCTAAGTTCCAGCGGAGCTCCTGAGCATGAAGCAGTGAATTGAGTGCTTGCAACATTGCTCCTTCCTCAGCCGTCCAGCTTAATATTTCTTTTCTGCTCGCGCTTCTTAGCGTTGCTTAGCCCGGGCTGGATACTAAAAATCCCTGTCCGCCCTTTAGAGGGCAGACAGGGATTTTTGCTCTCGTCGAAGAGCGATACAACGTGGCTTACTTGGCGAACCAGATGCCGATTTCACGTTCTGCAGACTCAACCGAGTCCGAACCGTGAACCAGGTTCTGCTGAACCTTCAGGCCCCAGTCGCGTCCGAAGTCACCACGGATAGTGCCCGGTGCTGCGCTGGTTGGATCGGTAGTACCTGCAAGCGAGCGGAAACCTGGGATGACTCCCTGGCCTTCGGCAACAATCGCAACAACTGGGCCCGAGAGCATGAATTCCACCAGTGGCTCGTAGAATGGCTTGCCCTCGTGCTCTGCGTAGTGCTCGGCCAGCAACTCGCGAGTTGCGTTCAGCTGCTGCAACTCGGCGATGGTGTAGCCCTTCGCTTCAATGCGAGCGAGGATCTGGCCGGTTAGGCCGCGCTTCACACCGTCTGGCTTGACGAGAATGAGAGTACGTTCGGTCATGTTTCTACCTCTTCGTTCCTAGATACTTTGGTTTATTAAGATTCTACGTTTGGGTGGGCGCGGTCCCACTCGGCTTGTGCAGCGGCTCGGCGTTTGTCTTCAACGTCCATTTCGCCACCCTTCTTCAGCGCGTACCACCAGCACAGGCCAAAGAAGACCGACAGGTAGAACATGTCTACCAGGATGAAGCCAGTCAGGAAGAACAGCACCTGAAGGATCCAGCCGATTAAGTAGCCGGCAGGCTTACGCAATAGCGCGCAGGTGACGATGCACAGTACTGCCATCGCGGCACCCAGGCTAAGCACTACCGCAGGTTCCGCGCGCTTGAGCCCGAAAGCTGCCAGGGTGACAAAGATGGCGAGAAACGCCTCACAGGTCAACACCGTGGAAGCAAACATCACCTTGGTGGATCGGGGCTTCTTTTTCATCCCCGGACGCCACTCGCGCTGTGCCTTAGTTAGCTTGGCCATTAGGAGCTCTGCCCTCCCTTGAGCAGTAGTGAGATTTCGCCCACCAGTGTAATCGAACCAGTGACAAGTACGCCGCCGGCCAGGTCGTCTCCGGATTCGGCGCGTCCCACGCACCACTCCACCGCGTCTTCAAGATTTTCGGTGACGTGTAGGTCTTCCTCTGGCCACCCAGCCTCGATAGCCATGGTGGACAGTTCGCCAGCAGGAATTGCGCGTGGTGAAGAGGACTGGGTCAAGCAAAGGTCATCAACCAGATCACCGTACTCTTCACGCATGGTGTAAAGCATCGCTTCGGCGTCCTTTTCCTGCAGGATGCCGACCATGAGCACCAAGCGGGAGAAGCCGAAGGATTCTTTGATTGCTTCCGCGCTGGCTTTAATACCATCGGGATTGTGTCCGGCATCAACCAAGATGCTCGGTGCACTGCGCACCAGCTCTAGTCGGCCCGGGCTGGTGGTGGCGGCAAAGCCATCACGGACAAGTTCCACGTTGAGTTCGCGTTCGCCACCTCCGAGGAAAGCTTCAACGGCAGCCAGTGCAACGACAGCGTTCTGTGCTTGGTGTGCACCGTATAGCGGCAGGTAGATCTCGTCGTAACGACCCGCCTGCCCCTCTATGGACAATACCTGTCCGCCAACGCCCATGGTGCGGTCAATGAGTTTGAAGTCCCTGGTTTCAAAGGCCATGGGAACTTCCAGTTCACGCACCTTAGAAACCAATACCTCGGCCGCGTCTTCTGGTTGCCGTGCGGAGACTAGGTAACCGCCTGGCTTAAGAATTCCAACCTTTTCTTCGGCGATGAGCTCGGTGGTATCCCCCAGCAAATCGGTATGATCCAACGAAATCGGGGTGAACACGGACACTTGGGCATCTGCCACATTAGTCGCGTCGGTAATTCCGCCAAGGCCTACCTCCAACACAACAACTTCCACCGGTACCTCGGCGAAAATCGCGAAGGCGAGGATGGTCACCGCTTCGAAGTAGGTCAGCCGATTCTCTGATTGCTCGGCAAGTTCCGCGTCGACTAGGTCCAGAAACGGGGCTATCTCATCCCAGACGCGCACGAACGTCTCGTCATCAACTGGTTCCCCGTCAATGCTGATTCGTTCGGTGACCTTCAGCAGATGTGGCGAGGAGTAGCGTCCGGTACGGATATCGTGTGCCTGCAGCAGCGACTCGATCATGCGTGCGGTGGAAGTTTTTCCGTTGGTACCGGTGATGTGTATAACCGGCGCAGCCTTTTGCGGCTCCCCCAAGATTTCCATGGCACGAAACATCGGGTCCATGCGTGGTTCGATCTTGTTTTCTGGCGCGCGAGCCAGTAACTGGGCGTAGACGCGCTCTAGATCACTCATACGGTGCGCTCCACTTCAATTTTCGTTTCAACCTGCGACTCATCAATGACCAGGTCCAAGACGTCGGTCAAGGTTTCACTGCTGATCAGTTCGCGGTTGCTTTCCAACGCTTCAACGGTCTGCGCGGTAGCGGTGATGACCGTACGAATACGATCCGAAACCTGCAGGTCTGCTTCCTTGCGGGCCGACTGGATGGCGCGAACCATATCGCGGGCGGTACCTTCGGCAGCAAGTTCCGCGGTGACCTCGGTATCCAATACCAAGAAGCCTCCGTCGATGACGGCTGCCGCAATTTCGGCCGCCTCATCAACTACGGTGTCCAAGGTGTATTCACCCTCGGCCAGTTCTAGGCCTCCAGCGGTGACCACGCCAGCGGTCACCGACCAGTCCCCGGACTTAGCGCCCTTGATAGCTTGCTGGACGTTCTTGCCCAAGCGTGGACCGGCAGCACGAGCATTGACCACCAGCTGCTGGCTGATGCCATAACTTGCGGTGTCCACTCCGGCAGCATCGATCAGGGTGACTGACTTCAGGTTCAGTTCGTCCTTGATGATCGAAGCGTAGGTGCCTTCTAGACGCGCTGCGTCGGTGAGTACTACCTTCAGCTCTGCCAGTGGCAAGCGTACGCGCAGGTTTTTGGCCTTACGCAGTGAGGAGCCTACAGAGCAGATCTTTCGGGTGGTGTCCATGGTTTCCAGCAACACCGTATCGGCTGGGAAATCATTGGCATCTGGCCAGTCGGTCAGGTGCACCGAGCGTTCCCCGGTCAGCCCGCGGAAGATTTCTTCGCTGGCCAGTGGCAACAGCGATGCCGAAACCTTCACGAGGGTTTCCAACGCGGTGTACAGCGTGTCGAAGGCCTGAGTATCTTCGTCGAAGAAGCGCTGGCGCGAACGGCGCACGTACCAGTTGGTCAGCGTGTCCATGTAGTGACGAACAGCTTCGGTAGCATCCGATACTTCATAGGAGTCCAGTGCTTCGGTGACTTCGCGAACGAGTTCTCCGGTGGCCGCGAGCATGTACTGATCCAGTGGGTCAGTAGAGCTGGTTGAACGCTTAGCTTCGTAGCCGGCTCCGTTATTCGCGGAGTTGGTGTACAGGTTGAAGAAGTGCCAGACGTTCCATAGGGGCAGCAGGACTTGACGCACGCCATCGCGGATACCCTGCTCGGTCACTACCAGATTGCCACCACGCAGAATTGGTGAGGCCATCAGGAACCAACGCATCGCGTCGGAACCGTCGCGGTCCAAAACTTCGTTGACGTTCGGGTAGTTCTGCAACGACTTGGACATCTTCTGCCCGTCGGATCCGAGCACAATGCCATGGGAGATGACGTTGGTGTAGGCCGGGCGGTCAAACAGTGCGGTGGACAGCACGTGCATGGTGTAGAACCAACCACGAGTCTGGCCAATGTACTCCACGATGAAATCTGCTGGGTGGTGACCTGAGTCGAACCACTGACCGTTTTCAAATGGGTAGTGGACCTGTGCGTAAGGCATGGAACCTGAGTCGAACCAGACATCAAGCACGTCTTCAACGCGTGAGAGAGTGCCGCCTACGGCGCAACCCTCGTGAGCCTTGGTCAGCTCATCGATGAATGGTCGGTGCAGGTCTGGCTGTCCTTCATGATTCAGCGGAAGGCGTCCGAAGAAGTTCTTGATCTCTTCAAGCGAGCCAAAGACCTCGCGGTGGGTACACTCAACGCCCGAGCATTCCCATACTGGGATTGGCGAACCCCAGTAGCGGTTGCGTGAGATGGACCAGTCGCGGGCGTTTTCCAGCCACTTACCGAACTGGCCGTGCTTCACGTTGCCTGGGATCCAGTTGATCTGCTCATTGAGCTCGACCATCCGGTCCTTGATCTTGGTGACTTCCACGTACCACGAGGAGATGGCGCGGTAGATCAGTGGCGTACGGCAGCGCCAGCAGTGTGGGTAGGAGTGCTCATAGGAAGCCTGCTTAACCAAGCGGGCGTCTTCCTTCAGTACGTTCGTGATGGTTTTGTTAGCGTCGAAAACCTGCACGCCGGCGATGTCGTTCAGTGGGCCGCCAGCAAACAGTGGAAGGAACTTCGCACCCTCGTCTATCGAGAGCACTACCGGGATGCCGTGTGCTTCACAGACCTGCTGGTCGTCTTCGCCGTAAGCCGGGGCCTGGTGCACGATACCGGTACCGTCACCCACGGTGACGTAGTCAGCGGTAACAATCTGCCAAGCGTTTTCGGTACCGTATTTTTCGGTATCGGTAAAGGTGTCCCACAGTGGTTCGTAGCGGACCCCCGCAAGTTCGGAGCCTTGGAAACTCGCGGTGATCGCCGAGGCGGCTTCCTTCGCGTCTTTGTAGCCAAGATCTTTTGCATAGGAGCCAAGTAGGTCTTTGGCCAGCAAGAATGGTCCGGCGGCAGCGGAAGCCTTCACACCGGCCTCACCTGCAGGCACAACAACGTATTCGATCGCTGGGTGCACGGCCAGGGCCGCGTTAGTCGGCAGGGTCCAAGGGGTCGTCGTCCAGGCCAATGCCTGAACGCCGGCAAGTTCCTTGGAAACTTCAGTTTCCCCGGCAAGAATCGTGAAGCCGACGGTGACCGTCTGGTCCTGGCGGTTCTTGTACACGTCGTCGTCCATGCGCAGCTCGTGGTTGGACAGCGGGGTTTCGTCTTTCCAGCAGTAAGGCAGGACGCGGAAGCCCTGGTAGGTCAGGCCCTTGTCCGAAAGCTGCTTGAAGGCCCAGATGACCGATTCCATGAACTCAACGTTCAGGGTCTTGTAGTCATTTTCGAAGTCAACCCAACGTGCTTGGCGGTTGACGTATTGCTTCCACTCATCGGCGTATTTCATCACCGAGGTGCGGCAAGCATCGTTGAACTTGTCGATACCCATCGACTCGATCTGCTGCTTGTCGGTCATGCCCAGCTGCTTCATGGCTTCCAGCTCGGCTGGCAATCCGTGGGTATCCCAGCCGAAGCGGCGTTCTACGCGTTTGCCACGCTGGGTCTGGTAGCGGGCCACCAGGTCCTTGACGTAGCCGGTGAGCAGGTGGCCGTAGTGCGGCAGGCCGTTAGCGAAAGGAGGACCATCGTAGAAGACGAACTCTTCACCCTCACGCTGGTCAATGGAGGCCTGGAAGGTGCCGTCATTCTTCCAGTATTCGAGGACTCGCTTCTCAATTTCTGGGAAACGCGGTGAGGCCGGGGTTGAACCGGTCGGGTCGGTAGTGACCTTTGGGTAGAAGCTCATCGAAATGGCCATCCTTCAAGCGTAGGGTCAAAAAATCTTGCCTACGAGGACGACACTTGGCCGCGGTACCACCCCGCTTATTTCCCACCGTGATGCTCACGCAAAAAGTGAAAAACCGCTTCTCATCAGCTATGACGGGCTGGTCCCGCTTGGTTCTACTGGATCATGTGCAAAGCTGCACCTTGATTCTTCTTCCAAGGACTCCCCGGTGATATCCGGATCAATGTCTTACATCTACCAGTCTAGCGCGTCTTGACGACGCTGAAAACTCAATCCAGCCTCATGAAAGCCGGATCACTTCCGCGGAAATTATTCGGGCTACAGCCTGCACGCTTCGCCAGTGTCTTCCGGCGCGGAACTCGGCGCCGTGCAACAGATCCTGATGGCCGAAAATGAGTAGTTCCCACGTCATCCGGTGTCTGGTCAGCGCGGGTTCAAGGAAGAATTATTAGGTCCTTCATTTTCAGAATATAGCCTGCTGGGGCCCTTGCCGCAAGGCCCCCAGCAGGGCTCACAATGGGTTCTTGCCTCTTGATTACCCGCAAACACAGACCGGAGCTACAGCGGATGAGTACCGATCCCTTGCCCAGCTACTTCCAGCTATCAGATTCCTTGGAGGACCCACAGATTTACACGGCAGTTGAAGAAGACCAAGAACATCTTTGCCGCATCGCCCAACGATTGACCACTCAACGCCACGAGGTCACTGAGCGCCTAGCCAGGCGGGGCCAAGACCGAGCGGGGATCTTGCAGCAGTCTCTGGAACGAGACGTGGACTTAAATCAATTAGCCCGCCGCTTGCACGCGCTGGATCGGATGGGACCAGATGCCTGCTTGGGCTTCATGGTCAATGCCGCCACCGGGGCACGCACCTACGTGGGCAGAGTCGGACTCGCTGATGAAAACTCTGGCCAACTGCTGGTCGATTGGCGGGCCCCGGCCGCCGAGCCGTTTTTCGCTGCGACGCATGCACATCCGCTGAACCTGACCAGTCGTCGCCGCTACCGTTGGAGGCAGGGGAAAGTTGTCGATTTCTGGGATGAAGTTTTTGACCTGGCGCAACTGGCCGCAAGCCCATCTTTGGATGAGCATTCCTCATTCTTGGCTTCGCTCGGCGCCAATCGTGCGGGAAAAATGCAGGACGTGCTCTCAACCATCCAGGCAGACCAAGACGCCATCATCCGCAGTTCGGCCAAGGGTGCGTTAGTGGTTGATGGCGGTCCCGGAACTGGGAAAACGGTAGTTGCCTTACACCGCGCCGCCTATTTGCTGCACGCCGACGCCCCGCTGCCCAGTGGCCGCGGACGGGTATTGGTACTCGGCCCGCATGCGGCCTACACCGCCTATGTCTCGGACATTCTGCCCAACCTCGGCGAGGAAGAAGTACTGGTCAGCACCTTGCAGAATTTGGTTCCTGAAGTTCACGGTGCGGATTTTGAAGAGTCCTGCTCTGTGGCGAAGCTGAAATCCTCTAGGCGGATGCTCGAAGTTGTGCAACGTGCCGTGACGGTATTCCAGCAACCACCGGCTCAAGATCTAGAGATTGAGACTAGCTGGGCAGATGTGAGTGTGACGGTACAGCAGTGGATGAATGCCGTGGCATCGGTAGAGCCAGGAACCAACCACAACGAATCCAGATCCCAGATTCGGGATGCACTTGAGCAGATCTTGATCGATCAGCTGCCGAAGGACTGTGCCCCTGCGGCACAGATCCATGCGGAGTTAGCCCGCAATCCACAGTTAGCGCAAGCATTCGAGGACCACTGGCCCATACTAGATCCGCAAAAACTGCTGCGTGCCTTGTATTCCATCCCGACGTTGCTGCGCTTCAGTGCACCGTGGTTCGCCAATTCGGAGCTAGAGAGCCTGCTGCGCGAACAACAAAGCGCCTTCACCATCGAAGACGGCCCGTTGCTGGATGCGGCCCGGCATCTGGTCGGTGAGCCCGATGTTGAAATAGCCAGACACCGCCGCGAGAGTGTGCTTGCCGCAGAGCGAGAGATGATGCTTCGAGTCATCGGCGATCTGGTCGCCGCGGCCGATGACACCGAAGACCTGTCATCGCAGCTACGCAATGAGGATCTCCAAGAAAAACTCGTCCAACAGCGCACGGATGTCGAATCATCCGCCGATGTTCTCGCCGGCCCTTTTGCGCATGTCATTATCGATGAAGCGCAAGATCTCACTGATGCCCAATGGGCCATGGTGTTACGGCGTTGCCCGTCTGGAAGCCTGACCATTGTCGGAGACAGAGCCCAGGCCGCCAGCGGATTCACCGAGTCCTGGGAGGAACGGTTGGGTCGGGCCGGCATTACCCACTGCCGGGTGTCGGCACTCGGGGTGAATTACCGCACCACGCAGCAGATCATGGATGCGGCCGCCACCGTCATACGCCAAGAATTACCGGATGCTAACGTCCCTAGGTCAATTCGTACCGACGGTGCCCAGGTCATTTACGCAAACCCCAACCAGCAGACCGAACTATTGGAGCAGTGGCTGGGCGAAAATCCCTTGGGCGTTGGCGTGGTCATTGGCGACCCGGCATTTGCCGCGACGCAAAGGATCCGCTCGCTCAGTCCGGCACAGTCAAAAGGCCTCGAATTCGATCTGGTCATTCTGAACCGGCCAGAAAGATTCGGCAAGGGAATCGCGGGAGCGGTGCACAGGTATGTTGCGATGACACGTGCTACCGCACTGCTCGTAGTGCTTTCCGACGAGCCGCGTTAGCCGGCAGAACGTGTTCACCGGGCAACGGATAATCAACTCCATTGCCCGGCGAACGGTCCTGAACCGGCGACTAGTTGGCGAAAGTATCGGCCAGCTTATCTTTTGCCGTCCACAACGCCACCGAATCTCCACCGTTGTTCAGCACACTCGCAGTGCCGCCGTTGTAGTACGCCTGTGCAGAGTTAGTCCCCGGGCCGGTGTAGACCCGCAGCTCTTGGCCTGGCTGCAGCGAATACCCTTCACCGATGGACAGCACGTTATTGCCGGCATCCCGAATCAGGTATCCCGATACGTCAATCGTGCGCTTGGACTTGTTGGCCAGCACCACATGTTCACCGGTCTCGGCTTGAACGTCATTGCCCGGGACATCGTTGACCGAGTCTGTGATCAGCACACCGTTGTTCGAGGGGAAGACTTTCTGGCCCTTCAGGTGACGGTGGATCTGTGCGGGGAAATCACCGGTCAAGCGCTCCACGCCAAGGTCCAAAGAAGCCTCGGCGGCCTGCACAGAATTGACGGTGTAGACCCCTAGACCCAGTCCGGCAGCTTTCACGCGCTCGGATCCGGCAGCGTCAAGGGTGCGGTAGCTAGTACCGAAGGAATCTGCGTAGCTGGCAATTTCTTCCAGTTCCGCAGCACTCGGCACGGATCCAAGCAGTTGCTGCAGCGGTACCTCTGGAGCGAGCGCGGCGAATCGTTTGTTCGAGGCTGCATCAAAGCTGAGAACCTCGATTTTTCCTCCCGCTTCCAGTGCGCTCCACTGCGGATCGGTTTTAAGGTAATCGGCCACAACCTGTTCTACCCCAGGGGACTTCGCCGGCGACTTGATCTCGATGAACACTCCCGTTTCGCCGGTCAGTGCATCAGCCACATCGTCAAAGTGCGGGATCTTTTCGCCTGCGAACTGCGCTGAGAAATACGAACCAACATCCAGGCGCTGAAGCTCATCCCAGGTGAACGAGGTAATCGGGTCATTCTCACGGCCCGGGAAAACCTCAGCCACGTTGCTGGTGCGTGCGGGAGTCTCGTCGTGGAAAATGAACGGCACGCCGTCTGCCGAGAGCTGGATGTCAATCTCCACAAACCCTGCTCCAGAGCGGCTTCCGGCTTCAATGGCCGAAATCGTGTTTTCCGGCGCGACGCCTGCGGCACCACGATGACCTATCAAGATCGTCTCACCGCTGTGCTTCGGAGTGTCTGCCAGTACCGGGCTTACTGCGGTGGCGGCTAAACAGGCGGTCAAGGCGCCCACTGCTAGGGAACGGAATTTCATTTCTTCAATATCCTTTGTCTTGAGAATGCTTCGCGATTCACCTTTCCCGATGGAAACAACTCGATCTCAAACACAAGATGAAGCAGAGCTAAAGTCTTGTTCAGTCCCCCGCCACGTCATCAAAGGTCCACACGCAACGCCATTGGGGCAAATGCTTTCGATAGAGTCAGACTCATGAGTTTTAGACCATGGGCAGGCAAGTCATGAACATGCCCGGCGAAGCCACCGTGCCACTGTCCGGAACATCGAAGTTTTCACCGAAAGCCGCACAACAACGAGCACTCTCGGTACGAGCTCTGCGCTGGGGCCAACACTTGATTACGGCGGTTCTGCTCCTTGTCGCGCTGCTTCGGGCAGCATCGACCGCAGCATCCAGTCTCTGGTTAGCCATCGCCGCGGCAGGACTTTTTGCTCTGTGGTACCTCTTCGGATTCTTGATTCTCCGTTCCAAGGGAAGTACCCGGCTACCGGGATATTGGCTCGCCGTGCTCGTTGCCATCTGGGCGCTCGGAATGAGCGCCTCACCGGAATTCATGTGGGTTGCCTTTAGCCTCTGGCTGCTCATAGGCCACCAATTAGCTTTAGGGCTTTCCATTGTCTGGTCCGCGGCTGTATATGTGCTCACCGTTGTGGCGCCTTTCCTGCACAATGGTGAAACCACAGTCTCCGGAGTAGTTGGCCCACTGGTCGGTGGCACCTTCGCTTGGGGCATCTCCCGCGGATATTTACAGCTCGAGCGCGATATTGCCGAACGCAACGAGCTTGTCTCCTCGCTCTTGCGCGCGCATCACGAAATGGCTGACCTCCAAGAGGAACTGGCGCGCTCCCAGCATGAAGCCGGAGCACTGGCCGAACGTACCCGAGTGGCCAGAGAAATCCATGACACCATCGCGCAACAGCTCTCTTCCATTGGGCTCCATGCCAAAGCTGCCCTCCACACGCAGCAAACTGGCCAAGCAACCAACGCCTTGGAAAGAATCGAAGAGCTCTCCGGGCAAGGGCTCTCGGACCTGCGCAGGATCATTGCCGCCATGTCCCCGAGCGAATTAGATTCCCAAGCGCTCGCCGGAGCACTGCGGCGTATGCTCGAAGACTTTGAAAAGGACTGTGCGGTCTCCAGCGAGCTACGGGTGGATGCCGACCTTCCAGTGCTGGATCCCGGAATCCAGGTGGCCCTGCTACGCACCGCCCAGTCGGCGCTTGCGAACGTGCGCCGCCACGCGCAGGCCACCCGCACGGTAGGGTAGTCTCGTTGGCAGATACCGGGGATGCCATCAGATTGGATATCGTTGATGACGGCATTGGATTCAGCCTTGCACATTGGCAATCCAACGTGGGAAAGAACTTGGAATCCGGTGGATTCGGTTTACCAGCCATGCGCCAGCGCTTACGCGAATTAGGCGGAGGACTAGACATTGAAAGTACGCTGGGCGAAGGTACCGCATTGTCGGCCTATGTCCCACTGAAGAACCCTGAGGCCGGAAATTGATTAACCTTATGCTGGTTGACGACCACCCAATCGTGCGCACCGGATTGCGCGCACTCTTTGAAAACTATGAAGACATTTCCGTACTCAGCGAAGCTGGCAGCGGTGAAGAAGCAGTGGAGCTAGCCTCCCGAACCGCGGTAGATGTGGTCTTATGCGACCTCCGGCTGGGAGATGGCATGAATGGTGTGGCTACTACCGCGGCACTTCGCACTTTACCCAAGCCGCCCCAAGTGCTCATTTTGACCACCTTCGACAAGGATGCCGAGATCCTACAGTGCATCGAGGCGGGAGCCGCGGGCTACTTGCTCAAGGATGTCGCCTCCCAAACGATCATCGATTCGGTCCGCCAGGCGGCTGCCGGGCACACGGTGCTAGCCCCGGAGATGGCCCAACGTGTAGTAGCCGGGTTGCGCAAACCAAAAATTGCCTTGACCAGCCGTGAAGCAGAAGTATTAAAACACTTAGCCACGGGACTGAGTAACCGCGAAATAGCCCGGACACTGTTTGTCTCAGAGGCGACCGTGAAGACTCACTTGGTGCATATTTTTGACAAGCTGCAGGCTCCTACACGCACCGCCGCGGTGCAGGCTGCACGCAACCACGGACTAATTTAGCAGCCCGCTCCTAGTAGGCGTATCAACCGAAGGGTTGAGATCGAGTTCGAACGCTTTCACGATTTGCTAAACCTCAATTTGGCATTGACTAGAAGTATGAAATCTCCAGTTCTCACATCGATAGCGAATTCGCTCACCTCACGTCGCGGTGCACGCCTCTGGCTTCTCGGGGCGCTCGCCGTCATCCTTGCCGTTTTCGGTCTGCTCAGTTCCATTCCGGCAGCCGAACGCAGCACCAGTTCATTAGTCGCAGGCTCTGACTCAGCCACAGTGGCCAAGCTTCTCGAACAAATCCCCGATTCCGGTAAAGAGTCAGCATTACTCGTTGCCGGACACCCCGATCAGCAACAGCTGAGCAACACAGACCTCGCAGGACTAAACAACCTGTCCAGCAAGCTCAGCAATGAACTAAATGTCGAGATTTCCAAGCCGCTAGTCAGCGAGGACGGCAAGCTTTCTTTGCTGACCGCCTCCTGGGACAGCGCAGGCACCGACGCTGACCGTGCGATGGTCACTGATCTGCGTGAGCAGATCAGCACCGATGCAAACGCCGGGATACTCATCGAGGTTTCCGGAGCACCAGCCTTTGGGCTGGATTTGTCGGCAACCTTCGCCGGAGCAGACTTCACCTTGTTGGCAGTGACCATCGGCATCGTGGCGGTACTGTTGATTCTCACCTACCGCTCGCCGATTCTCTGGCTAATTCCCTTGGCTGTCGTTGGGCTAGCAGATCGCAGTGCGAGCCTCATCGCTAACGCACTCAGCGAGCCTTTCAACCTACACTTTGATTCCGGTGTGCTCAGCGTCCTGGTCTTCGGCGCCGGCACCAACTATGCACTATTGCTCATTTCCCGCTACCGTGATGAGCTACACCAGCACACCGATCACCGAGCTGCTCTTGCTAGCGCCTGGCGCAACAGCTTTGAAGCGATTGTTTCCTCAAACTTGACCGTAGTCTTGGCGCTGGCCACGATGGCCCTGGCCGTTATGGAGGACACCCGCGGCTTGGGTATTGTCTGCGCTGTAGGCCTACTGATCGCTGCCGGGTTCAACTTGTTCGTACTGACCCCAGTGATGGCACTGTGTGGCCGAAAAGTTTTCTGGCCGCTAGTTCCCCGCCCGGATCATGAAACTGCTAAACGTTCCATCTGGGGTAAAGCCGCAGCAGCGGTCATCAAGCGTCCGGTAGTCAACCTGAGCGCACTGGTACTCATTCTTGGCATCTTGGCATCCGCGCTAGGTGCTACCAGCGTGGGACTACGCCAAACCGAACAGTTCCGTACGTCCACCGAATCGACTTCGGCGGCCCAACGGCTGGCCGAGCACTTCCCCGTCGGAGAGACCGCGCCCATCACCGTCCTTGCTTCCCCTGGTACCGGCGAAGCGGTCACTACCGCAGCTAAAGCTGTCCACGGAGTAGAACGCGCGACACAATTGCCAGCACTGCCAGACAGCGGATCTGACCGCATCATGATAATCGGCAACAGCGAATCAGGTTCTCCGGAAAGCTTCGAACTGATCAAGTCACTGCGAACCGAGTTCGAGCAGGTTCCCGGCGCTGAGGCCCTCGTTGGCGGAACCATTGCCGAAGCCTACGACTCGCACCAAAGCCACCTGCGTGACTTCCTGGTCATTGCGCCACTGATCTTGCTGGTCTGCCTCATCATGCTGTGGATTGTCACCGGAAAGTTCCGCACCGCCTTACTGCTCTCGTTGACGAACTTGCTCAGTGCCGCCGCCGCGGTGGGCTTGGGATCCCTAATCGGATCCATGGTTTTTGACACCTCTGCTCTGGACGTTCAGGTTCCGCTACTTGCCTTCGTCTTCCTTGTCGCCCTCGGCGTTGACTACACGATCTTCCTGACACAGAGAGTCAAACAAGATGCCCTTCGCATGCCTCTGGCGGATGCAATCATCAATGCCACCAGCCGGACCGGAACGGTCATCACCAGCGCAGGCGTGGTCTTGGCAGGAGTGTTTGCGGCTTTGTCCAGTCTGCCGCTGATGGTCTTGGGGCAGCTTGGTCTGATCGTTGGTCTCGGAGTACTTATGGACACGTTCGTCGTACGCACCTTGCTACTGCCGGCGTTGTTCATCTTGTTGGGCCGCACAAAATCTCCGGTCTTCGGATACCGCGGCAACAGCAACACCAAAGAAAATTCTTCAAACACCAAACTCATTGAAAGTGAAACTCATGCGTAAGCTCATCAACATCGCCTTTGCCTACATGCTCGTAGGCGTCGCCTCCGGACTGTTCTTCCGCGAATTCACCAAGATGAACGATTTCCCCGAAGGTGGTTGGACCCAGCTTTCGGTAGTCCATACACACCTGCTGGTCCTTGGTTTCATCGTCACCTTGCTGGTGTTACTGCTGGAGAAGGCATTCAACCTTAGCTCCCACCGCAAGCTCTACGCATGGTTCATGGGCACATACCATGCCGGTGTCATCATCACCGCGGGAATGCAGCTCACCCACGGAATGCTCACGGTGTTGGACATTGAATCCTCTGCCATGATCTCCGGAATCGCAGGCCTTGGCCACATGGCATTGACCGCTGGAATGATCTTGCTGTTCATCATGTTGCGTCGCAGCGTTCCGGCCAGCATGAAGAACGACCAGGCTCAGAAGCTCGGCGTCTAAGCTTCAGTCAGATACACCTGTGGGGAAGTGCTTCGGCTCTTCCCCACAGGTGTATCTGCTCAGAAATCAATCGCGATCGCATCGCGCTAGTCAGCCCGATACCGGTGATTAGCTTCCGCGCAGACGGGATTCAATGTGTGCAAGCCCAATAGGAGGCGCCCGATTGCGGATGTCTACAGATCAGTGGTCTCCTTGGCTCGACAACGTATTCAGTTGATGGGATTAAAGGAAAATGGCGCCCGATGATCTGAAGATCAACGGGCGCCAGTTATTCCTGAACCTGTCTTTTTGCTTACAGGCTCTTAGCTAATTTTTTTGCTCGTGCAAACTCCAGCATTTCTTCGCGCTCAACTAGCTTGATGCGGTCGCGGGTGATCTCACCGAAGCGGGTCGACACGGTACCGGCTTCGGCACCCAGAGCCTTTTCTTGCTCGTCCAGGCTCATCCAGCCATCCCAGTCGGCGTAGTCCACGCCACGGGACTCCAGCAGCTCTTCGATGCTCTGGTTCGAGGACGGAACCGGCAGGTTCGCCAAGTCTTCAAGCAGGTGGTTGATGGTCTCCAAGGCGTCACCCTTGGTGTGGCCAATTAGTCCGATAGGGCCACGCTTGATCCAACCGGTCGCGTACAAACCATCGATGTGGGTGCCTTCAGCGTTCAAGACTCGGCCTTCAACGTTTGGCAAGACACCGCGGTTTCCGTCGTATTCGATGTTGTCTACGGCAGAACCGAAGTAGCCAACTGCACGGTATACGGCCTGTACTGGATACTCGGTAAATTCACCGGTGCCCTTCACATTTCCGGTGCCGTCTAGTTCGTTGCGTTCAAGCTTCAGACCGGTGACCTTGCCGTCTTCACCGAGCACCTCAACCGGGGTCTGCAGGAAGTGCAGATGCAGTCGACGTGAAGCACTTGCGGTTTCCTCGGTCTCTTCCTGTTCAATCAACCAGTTGGTCAGGGTCGAGACCATGGTCTTCGTTTGGTTGCTGGTGCGGATTGCTTCTTCCGAACCTTCGTCGAAGTCAAAGTCCTCTTCGTACAAGACGATGTCTACATCTTTGGAATGCGATAGTTCGCGAAGCTCCAGCGGGGTGAACTTCACCTGTGCGGGGCCACGGCGGCCGAAGATATGTACATCGGTGACCGCGGAGCCGTTCAGCTGCTCATATACGTGAGCTGGAATTTCGGTCTCTAGCAGCTGGTCAGCATGTTTGGAGAGAATACGAGCGACGTCCAAAGCTACGTTGCCATTACCGATCACTGCTACTTCAGTGGCGGAAAGGTCCCAATCCTTCGCGGCATCCGGATGCGCGTCGTACCAAGATACAAAGTCTGCGCCACCGTGAGAGCCGGTAAGTTCAATGCCTGGGATGTTCAGGTCGGCGTCTTTTTGGGCACCTGTCGCGATAATGACCGCGTCATAGCGCTCGTGTAATTCGTCAAGGGTGATGTCCCGGCCCAGTCCAACGTTTCCGTAGAAGTTGATCCAGTCGTTGTTCAGCACCTTATGCAGGGCATTGATAATGCCCTTAATGCGTGGGTGGTCCGGGGATACGCCGTAACGGATCAGGCCGAACGGGGTAGGTAGCTCATCGAAGAGATCTACCTTCAGCGATAGTTCGCCAGAAGAAACCGGCTCGCTCTTATTGAGCATGTCCGCGGCGTAGATACCTGCGGGACCGGCACCGACAATGGCAACGCGCAGGGCGCGGGAGGTCAAATGTTCAGGTACGTGAACTTCACTCATCAAACAACATCTACTTTCTTAGTCAGCGAATGAGACCGACGCTGTGACGTCGACCGTGTCCAGCGGCTGAAGCTCAACCAACTGGGTTGAAGCTTCAGGTGCCAGACGTACAACGTCACCAATTACGATGACGGCCGGATTCGCCACGGCGGCCTTACGGGCGCGCACTACAATCTCCTCTAGCGTACCGATAGTTGTCCGCTGCGTCTGTGAGTAACCTCGCTCCACTATCCCAATTGGCGTACTAAACGGTAAACCCCGGGTAAGTAATGTCTCAACAATTTGTGCCAAATTCGACACCCCCATGAGCACTACCAGGGTGTGGTCGGCGCGTAGCGGAACATCGCTAAGATCCTCATGCCCACTAATGACGGTAAAACCGGCGGCGACTCCTCGGTGGGTTACCGGAATCCCGGCTGCGGCCGGCACGGAAATGGAACTAGTAATTCCGGGAATTACACGCGTAGCGATCCCATGTTCCGCGGCGAAGATCATTTCTTCGCCACCACGCCCTAGCACGAAGGGATCCCCACCTTTTAAGCGGACCACGTCCAGACCCTGAGAAGCATATTTGACTAGGAGATCATTGATCTCATCCTGTGTTTTTACGTGGCAACCCGGCGCCTTTCCCACATCAATAACTTTAACTTCGGGACGCAGCTCCTCCAGCAATGCAATGGGTCCAAGTCGGTCCGCAAGCACCACATCCGCGGCAAGCAGAGCCTTGTAGCCAGCAACCGTGATCAACTCAGGATCACCCGGCCCGCCTCCAATGAGCGTAATTTTTCCTTTAGACATTTTTTCCTCCAGTGCGGTTAATGCCCCTGTCGCGCAAAAGCTTGCGTTCCACGGGTGCAAAACATAAAAGTTCAATCAAGACGCCAACCAGCAAAATAACAAGTATGACTAAGATCACTAACGGTAAATCTGCGAGGTCCCGTCCACGTTGCAGCAACGAGCCCACACCAAGGGCGAGCGACCCGCCCACCGCAATCAATTCGGCGGCCATTAGGGAGCGCCAGGCGAAGGCCCAGCCTTGACGTAACCCGGCCACATAGCCTGGTAGCGCAGCAGGCAGTTCAACATGCCAAATATGCTGGCGCTTATCTGCGCCCAAGACTTGGGATAGCGCCCGGTACTGGTGCGGGATCAGGTCAATGCCAGAAAGCAGTCCATTGATAATCGAGGGCACCGCACCAAGGAGGAGCACCATGTAGATGGTTGCGTTGCTCAGCCCAAACAAGATGATCGCAGCCGGTACCCATGCGATGGATGGAAGTACCTGCATCGCTGAAATCAGCGGCCCTAGTCCCTTACGCAGTAAGGGTTGGTGCGCCAGCAGTAACGCGATGGGGGTTGCGATCAGCACAGCTAGCAAAAATCCGGACAGCGCCCTAAAAAGTGAGGTTCCTACGGCACCGAGTAGTGATCCGTTGTCCAACATCTCGGGCAGCTTGGCCACGATGGCGCCGGGCCCCGGGAATAGGTCTGAACGGATGGGAACAGCCCAGGAAGCAATCTGCCACAGGCTCAGGAGCACGATGACGGTGATGACCGGCGCAAGGACCGAATCAAGTGAAGTCTTTGGCAGCCGTAACTTGTCGGCCTTGACCGTCGGTTCGCTAGCCTGCTGCGCTAGTGCGCTCATGTTTTCGTTGCTCCTTTCTGAGGATTGTTGTCAGTTCGTCGGCCAAAGCCGCCGCTTGGGCTGGATCGTTTCGCAGTTGCGCCGAAATCCGTCGGGTTTCAAGGATTCGTCCCGGGTGGGAGGACAACACCAAAATACGTCCGGCGAGCCGAATCGCTTCGCGTACATTGTGGGTGACGAAGATGATGGTTTTGCCCGTCTGTTGCCAGAGGCTGCGTAACTCTTCATGCAACATGTCGCGGGTAATCGCATCAAGCGCCGCGAAGGGCTCGTCCATCAGCAGCACCTGACGGTCTTGAGCCAAGGATCTAGCCAAGGCCACTCTTTGGCGCATCCCCCCGGAGAGCTCATGAGGTTTTTTCTGTCCTGCATGCCCCAACTGAACTAGGTTGAGCAACTGCGCTACACGCGCATCGCGTAAGTCGGCCGGGTATCCCCCAAGTTTTAATGCGAGCGAAATATTATCGGCCGCGCTCAGCCACGGAAGCAGGTTTGCATCTTGGAACATGAAGGCCGCCCCATCCTGTGGAACTTCAAGCCACCCGGAGGTGGGCTGCAACAGCCCGGCAATCATGTTCAGCAACGAAGATTTACCACATCCTGAAGCACCAAGAATGGCAACAAACTCGCCATCGTCAATCTGTGCGGTGAGCGAATCGATCACCAGATCGGTTCCTGGATAGCTCAGTGAGACTTCGTGAAGTTCTACTCCCATGGACGTTGTCCAATCCATTGGTCGTTCACGATGTTTGTTACCTCGCCAGGCTCTCCAATACCCACCGCGGACTGATGCGCGACCAGAGTTTTGAAGGTATCTTCCAGCGGGATCTCATCGAAGCTCACCTGGCCCAGCGCCAAATTGATTACCTCGTCAGAGAGGCTACTTCCGTTGATCTTGTTCAAGGCCGCTTGTACTGCACTGAGCCGTTCAGCGGCGCTAACCGAGTTGAGCCAATGAATAGACTGCGCATTGGCTGCCACAAGTTTCGCGACGCTCTGTGGGTGTTCGGCCAAGAAATCCTGGCTGACGACTAATACCGTGGTGGGGAACTTGCCTTTGGGCCACAACGACGATTCATTGATCAACCGGTGAGCCTCGTGTTCCTTAACCAACAAAGAAGCGTGAGGTTCCGGCAACCAGGCCCCGTCGATAGCTTGACGAGCAAATAGTTGCGGCACCGTACCGTTTGAACTTGGGGTCACAGTCACCTGCTCGCCCAGTCCTTGGTCCAAGAGGTAATGACGCAACGCCACGTCCTGAGTTCCACCGAATTGCGGCGTTGCCAGCTCGGTTCCCGGCAAATCTTCAACGCTTCTAATGTCCTTGGAGACCACTAAACTCGCTCCCCCATTGGTCACCCCTGCCACGATTTTTAATGACTTTCCCGCGCTGGATAGGTAGCTGGTCAATGCCGGTGACGGGCCAAGGTAAGCCGCGTCCAGTGCCCCACTATTTAGCGCTTCGATTGCTGCCGGACCAGCGTTGAAAATTTGGGTTTCCAACTGTGTATTGTCACTTTTTAGGGCGGATTCTAGAAAGCCCTGGTGGTCCGCAATGAGCGCCGGAGCATGGGTGACGTTGGCAAAATATCCCAGACGAAGTTCCTTCGCGGCACTTGACGCCGAGACCTGAGCCTTCGCCTCACCCAGGGGCGGAACAAACGCGGTACCCACGGCAAAAATTGCCAAGAACCCCACGATCCACAGAGCCGCCCTGCGTGCCCGAGAGTTAGTAGCTTCCGCAGTAGAGGTGAACCGCTGTCGTCTTGGAGTTTCTCGCTCAAGCGGCGGCATTCTGGGCCTCAATAATTCCTGCAGCTAAAGTGGCTCCGCTATTGGGGTCAATTAGTAAGAAGGAACCTGCGGTACGTGAATTTTGGTACTCGTCCACGGCCAGAGCCGCGGAGCTACGAACCGTGATGCGTGCCAAATCATTGAGCTGCAATTCGGTGGCCGCACTACGGGAGAAATCAACCACATTGATCACGTGATCAAGGCTTTGAACCTTCGCCCGAGCAACCTTGGTGCCGTGTTTAATGAGCACCAGCTGACCGGCGGTGATCTTGTTCGGGGACAGTACACAAATATTCGCTTCGATCTGACGAACCGGCACCTCGGGCTCCCCCGCAATGATGGTGTCGCCGCGGGCAATGTCGATCTCACCGGTTAGTTCCACAAGCACCGCTTCTCCAGCTAGCGCCGTGGTCACTTCGCCGTGCGAGTTGCGAATGGACTTGATGGTGCTGGTTGCTGGCTGCCCGTTGGAGATAATCTGGACGGTGTCGCCCACACTCAACTCTCCGTCGGCTAGCGTGCCGGAGTAACCGCGGAAGTCGCGATATTGTTCTGCATCAAGTCCAGGAGCCAATGCACCCTGTGGACGGATGACATACTGCACGTCAAGACGGGCAGTCCCTTGTCCACGTTCGGGTTCAAAGGCTTCCAGTAATCCGAGCAACGTTGGCCCGGCATACCAGTCACTATGCGCCGAGGCATCAACTATGTTGTCGCCATTCAACGCCGACACGGGAATGACTGCGGTGCGCTTGATGCCCAATTCGGCAGTGATATCCAGAATTTGCGTTTCAATTTCGCTGAAGCGTTGCTCTTTCCAATCCACGAGGTCCATCTTGTTCACGGCTACTACCAGTTGCGGCACCCGCAGTAGGGAAAGCACGCCAAGGTGGCGGCGGGTTTGTTCCAGTACTCCGTGTCGCGCGTCCACCAGCACAATCGCTGCGTCTGCGGTTGAGGCGCCGGTGACAGTATTGCGGGTGTACTGCACATGCCCCGGGCAGTCGGCCAGAATGAAGGAGCGGTTGGCGGTGGAGAAATACCGGTAGGCCACGTCGATGGTGATGCCTTGTTCGCGTTCGGCGCGTAGTCCGTCGGTGACCAACGCCAGATCCAGCGCCGGGGTTTCACCGCCAAAACCACGTTCAGCGCTGGTGCGCGCAATGTCATCTAGCGAGTCGGCGAGAATTGCTTTGGCGTCGTGGAGCAGCCGTCCGACAAGCGTTGATTTTCCGTCGTCTACCGAGCCAGCGGTGGCGATACGTAACAGTGTGGTGGTCATTTTAGAAGTACCCTTCGGTCTTGCGGTCTTCCATTCCAGCCGCTGAAATTCGGTCGTCGGCGCGGGTGGCGCCGCGTTCGGTTACGGTAGCCAAGGCCAACTCGTCCAGTACCTTCGGTACGGTGTCGGCGGCCGAGAGCACCGCACCGGTGCAGCTGGCGTCTCCTACGGTCCGATAGCGCACCTGGCGAATGCTGACGATTTCTCCCTGGGCCGGCAGCGAGACGCCGGTGACCGCTCGCCACATACCGTCTCGTTCAAAGACCTGGCGCTTGTGGGCAAAGTAGATTGGCGGTAACTCGATTTGTTCTTGGTTGATGTACGCCCAGATATCGCGTTCGGTCCAGTTGGAGATCGGGAAGGCGCGGACGTGCCCACCGGGTGCGTGGCGCCCGTTGTAGAGATTCCAGATTTCCGGGCGTTGGTTACGTGGATCCCAGACTCCGAATTCATCGCGCAGCGATAAGATGCGTTCCTTGGCCCGGGCTTTGTCTTCATCGCGGCGGGCCCCACCGAAGACCACATCGAAGCGGTTGGCCTCGATGGTGTCTAATAGCACCCGGGTTTGCAAACGGTTTCGGGTGCCATCTGGCAGTTCTGTCAGCTCCCCGCGGTCGATATATTCCTGTACCGAACCAACTACGAGGTTCAGCCCGTAGCGAGCCACGACCTGGTCGCGGAATTTCAGTACCTCGCCGAAGTTGTGGCCGGTATCGATATGCACTACAGGAATCGGCACACGGGCCGGAAACACTGCTTTAGCCAGCAGGTGTAGTACTACCACCGAGTCTTTACCTCCGGAAAAGAGCAAACCGGGATTATCGAATTCGGCGAGCACTTCACGGATGATGTGAATTGATTCGGCTTCGAGCTCGTCGAGGACGCTGCGCCGTGCTTGGCTGGGTGCATTGACTGTGATGGTCATTTGCTTCTCTCCTTCACTAGATGTGTATGCCGCATTCAGTTTTTGCTAGGCCTGCCCAGCGGCCGGCGCGGGGATCTTCGCCCTCGGCTACCGGCCTGGTACATGGTTGACATCCAATGGAGGGGTATCCCTGGGTGAGCAGCATGTTCACCGGCACCGAGTGCTCGGTGGCGTAGCCAATCAGTTCGTCAAAGGACCAGGCGGCCAGCGGGTTGAATTTCACCAGCCCGTGTTTTTCGTCGAAGCCCACCAGCGGCGTGTTGGCTCTGGTCGGCGCCTCCTCGCGACGCACCCCGGTGAACCAGGCGCCATAGTCTTTCAAGGAATTTTTCAGCGGATCCATTTTTCGCATCTGGCAGCAGGCTGCCGCGTCACGCGCGAAGAGCTCCCTGCCGAATTTCGCATCTTGCTCATCCACCGTGAGTTCTGGCAGTACCTCGATGATGCGTACCTGCAGAGCCCGGGCGACCTCGTCGCGGGTGCTGATGGTTTCGGCGAAGTGATACCCGGTCTCAAGGAACAGCACGTCAACATCTGGAATCGCGGCCGAAACCAAATGCGGTAAGACCGCGTCAGCCATGGAACAGGCAACCGCGATCTCACGGACCGCGAAATGGTTGGCCGCAAAATTGATGACCTGTTCGGCGGTAGAGTCCCAACCAAGCTCTTCGGCTCCGATTGCGGCGATCTTCCGCAATTCTGCTTCGCTGCGTTGCACGGTGCTCATACCAGGTCCTCCTCGTCGGCGCGGTGTGCCCAGGCAGCGAAAGATTCGTTCTCTTCTGACTTCCTTGAATAGCTTTTGACAACTCGTTCCACGTACTCGGGAAGCTCATCTGCCGCGACCTTCAGTCCGCGAACGGTGCGGCCTAAGCCAGCCTCACCGTTTTCAAATCCGGCCAGTGTTCCACCTAGGTGTACTTGGAAGCCGGAAACCTGCTCGCCCTGCGCGTTGGTGATCAGTTGCCCCTTCAAACCGATGTCGGCGGTTTGGATGCGCGCGCAGGAGTTTGGGCAACCATTAACATGCAAGGACAGGGCCTTGGGAAGTTTTCCTTTGTGGTCCGCCAGCCTTGATTCGATTTGTTTCACCGCCTCGATGGTGGTGTCCTTGGTGTCCACGATGGCTAGCTTGCAAAACTCAATGCCGGTGCAAGCGATAGCGGAGCGCTTGATTAAGCCGGGAAACGGGTCCAAGCCCAGTTCTTGCACCGCGCTGGTAAAGGCATCAACGTGGTCTGCGGGGATGTCTAGGGCGATGATTTTCTGGTGTGGGGTGGTACGCAGCCTGGTAGAACCGGTCGCTTCAACCAGGTCCGCCAGCTTGTTCAGAATGGTTCCCGAGACGCGTCCAACCGGCGGAGTCAGCCCGATAAAGAACCGGCCGTCCTTCTGCTCGTGCACTCCGCAGTGATCTCCCGCGTCCTGTGGCTTGTGCGCCGGCGGCCCGTCGGGAAGTTCAAACCCCAGGTACTCGTCTTGGAGGATCTGACGGAATTTCTCGGTGCCCCAATCGGCGAGCAGGAACTTCAGGCGTGCCCGGTTGCGCAGCCGCCGATAGCCGTAGTCTCGGAAGATGGAAGTGACTGCCTCCCAAACGTCGGCAGCAATTTCTGCGCGGACGAATGTGCCGAGTCGTTCGCCCAAGCGTGGGTTGGCGGAGAGCCCACCACCGACCCAGAGGTCATAGCCGACGCCGAGTTCCGGATGTTCAACGCCGATTAGCGCGAAGTCATTGATCTCGTGGACGACATCTTGGTTTGGGTGGCCGGTAATGGCGGTCTTGTACTTGCGCGGCAAGTTGGAGAAATCCGGGTTGCCCACATAGCGCCGAGCGATCTCCTGGATCACGGGAGTTGGGTCGATGATCTCATTTTTGGCGATGCCTGCCACGGGCGAACCTAGGATGACTCGGGGTACGTCTCCACAGGCTTCGGTGGTGTTCAGCCCCACAGCTTCGAGTCGGCGCCAGATTTCGGGTACATCCACCACATCTACCCAGTGCAACTGAATGTTCTGGCGGTCGGTGAAGTCCGCGGTGTCGCGGGCGAACTCGGTAGAGATCCCGGCGATCACCCGAAGCTGATCGGTGCTTAGTGCTCCGCCGTCGATGCGCACCCGAAGCATGAAGTATTTGTCTTCAAGTTCGTGCGGCTCCAGCGTGGCGGTCTTACCACCGGGAATGCCTTGGGCTCGTTGGGTGTACAAGCCCCACCAGCGAAAGCGCCCGTGCAGGTCGTCTGGATCAATTGAGTCGAAACCCTTAAGCGCGTAAATCTGCTCGATCCGTTCGCGGACGTTCAGACCGTCGTCGGCGGCTTTGAGTTCCTCGTTGTGGTTGAGCGGTGCTTTGCCGTCAATCTTCCATTGACCTTGGGGTTTGGCTGCCCGCTTGGGGCGACCGGGTGCAGTAGTTTGCGTCATGTAAGCCAGCGTAGAAACCAGCCCCCGGGGGCTGGCAACCACGAGTAGTCACATGAACGCGCTTTACTTAATCACCGCGAACTTCGTCATCTGAGGACAATTATGAGCTCTGTTTCAGGGCCTCTTGCAGTCTTATGAGGAAACATTTAGCGATCATGACGTCAGGGAGCAATGGGCTTGTGGTGATCCGGGCACCCATGCTAACTAGCCGTGTTTGAAAGAGTCCATCGGCCAACAACGCGCTAAGTACCAGCGTCTTTGGCTTCAGTTCCTCGGAAAGCAGTTCATTAATCAGCGGTTTGGCCCCAGCACAGTAGGTCACCTGAACTTCCTGACCCAGATGCGTTGAGATCTGCGCTGCTAAGTCCCTGAGTTGCTCTTGGCCTTGCTCTAGCCGGGTCCCGGCCGCAGCAAGGAGAACCTTCTGATTCGGCTCCAGCTGAGCCATGGCGCGCTGACTTAGTAGGTAAGCAAGTTCTGGCAAAGCACCTAACGGGCTGGCCGCGACCGTGTTTTGCCGTGCTGCTACTGCCTGGGCGATGTCCTGAGTCGTATGTACTCCGTCGGCGACCAGCAGCGGCAGTACTACCGCGGCTTCCCCCTCGGGCAATGAGGCGAGCACTTGAGCAAGTTGCGGCTGTTGAACATCAACATACGCCTCGTGCCAGACCAACTCGGTGTGTATCTCACTACGTGCCAGTTCTTCGAGCTGTGTACGTAAGTCGTGGATCAGTTGTTGACCGCGAAGATTATCGGTGCCATGGGACGCAGCGAGGACGTGGGTTTTCTTCATCACCGGTTTATTAGCTCTGGCGGATCAGCTTGTGATTGGCGGCTTGAGCCTGTGGCCGAATCACGATTTCGTCCAGGTTCACATGTGACGGGGCGCTGACCGCGTAGCGGATCACCTCTGCCACGTCCTCGGCCGTGAGCGGTTCGGCGACCCCTGCATATACCTTCTCGGCCGCTTCTTTCGTTCCGAGTCGGCGCAACGCAAATTCTTCGGTGTGGACGAGTCCTGGAAGAACCTCAATGACACGGACCCCGTTGCCAACTTCTTCCAGGCGCAGCGCCTGAGTCATGGCTCGTTGCGCTGCTTTAGCGGCGTTATATCCGCTACCTCCCTCATAGCTGGAAAGTGCGGCGGTCGAGGTAACGTTCAAAATGGTGCCTGCGCTGGTACGCAAGGAAGGTAATAGCGCGCGAGTCAACCGCATGGTTCCCATGACGTTTGCCTGCCACATGAATTCCCAGTCTTCATCTTTTGCTTCGGCCCAGTGATCACTACCGCGTGCTCCGCCAGCACAGTTGATGAGCGTATCGACCCCGCCTTGTGCTTCAACGACGCTGACCAGCGCATCAACATCGGCTTGAACACTGACATCTGCAGTCAGTGCAACTGCGCCGGTTTCGGCGGCCAAGGACTCCAGCCGGTCTGCACGACGTGCCACTGCAAAAACGTTCCAGCCCTGTGCGCGCAAGGCACGGACGGTGGCCTGACCGATGCCGCTCGAAGCACCGGTGACGATGGCAGAGCGTGAATTGTTCTGATTTTGAGAATTAGTCATATGCCCACTTTAGAACTTTGGGGTGCCCGTATGCGAAGCGATGAATTTCTCTTACGTAAGCCGTTTATCCGGCCTCGAGATGACGCCCTACAGATTAAGTTTCGCCCATTTGTCTACGCTAGTCATGTATCCCTGGCTCAAGTGGCCCAGACCATGAACTTCAATGCTTCCTTGGCCTATGAAACATGAAAGAATAGAAACATGGCAGAAGACAACTTGGGCACAGACACGCCCGCAACGGTTTCCGTTCCTGACAAGCCCGCTTTGGAAGGCCTAGAGGAACGTCTTTCGTCCCGGTGGCGCACCGAGGGCACCTATCACTTCAACGAGGACACGACCCGCGAGGACGTTTACTCCATTGACACTCCCCCACCAACCGCTTCCGGTTCCCTGCACGTAGGACATATGTTCTCCTACACGCAGACCGACGTGCTGGCCCGCTTCCAGCGCATGAGCGGCAAGAACGTGTTCTACCCACTGGGTTGGGATGACAATGGTCTTCCAACCGAGCGTCGCGTACAGAACTACTACGGTGTTCGTTGCGACCCGACCAAACCATATATCGAGGGTTATCGCCCGCCCGAGTCGCCGGCCAAAAACCAGCGCGACTGGGATGTGGTCAGCCGTAAAAACTTTATTGAACTCTGTGAAGAACTAGCAGTAGAGGACGAGAAGGTCTTCGAACAGCTCTTCTCCACCCTTGGCCTGTCCGTTGACTGGCGCATGACCTACCGCACCATTGACGACAACGCCCGTGCGGTGTCTCAGCGAGCGTTCTTGGAAAACCTAAAGCAGGGCGATGCCTATATGGCCGAAGCTCCGACTCTGTGGGATGTCACCTTCCGTACCGCGGTGGCCCAAGCAGAACTCGAAGACCGCGAAATGCCAGGCGCCTACTACCGCTACGCATTCAACGCTGACGGTGGCGAACAGGTCTTCATCGAGACCACTCGCCCGGAACTACTCGCAGCCTGTGCCGGCCTGGTCGCTCACCCAGACGATGAGCGCTACAAGCACCTGTTCGGCAAAACCGTCACCTCGCCGATCTTCGGCGTGCCGGTTACCGTTTACCCACACCCACTGGCTCAGCCAGACAAGGGTTCGGGTATCGCCATGGTCTGCACCTTCGGCGACCTGACCGACGTAACTTGGTGGCGTGAACTGCAGCTACCAACTCGTGCCATCATTGGCCGTGACGGCCGTATTTTGGCAGACACCCCGGAGTGGATCACCACCGAGGCCGGTCAGGCAGCCTACGCAGAGATCTCGGCGAAAACCGTGTTCTCCGCGAAGGAAACCGTCGTCAAGATGCTCAGCGAAGCAGATCTACTAGATGGTGAACCTAAAAAAGTTTCACGTCCGGTGAACTTCTTCGAAAAGGGCGATAAGCCTTTGGAAATCGTCACCTCACGTCAGTGGTACATCCGAAATGGTGGCCGTGACGAAGAGCGTCGTACGCAAATGATTGCCCGCGGGCAGGAGATCGAATTCCACCCATCGTTCATGCGCTCGCGCTATGAGAACTGGGTTTCTGGCCTAAATGGTGACTGGCTGGTTTCCCGCCAACGCTTCTTCGGCGTACCTGTACCCGTTTGGTACAAGGTTGATGAGCATGGCGAGCCTAACTATGACGCTCCGATCTTGCCTGAGACTGCACAGCTTCCGGTTGATCCGGCAGCTGATGCGCCAATCGGTTATACCGAAGACCAGCGTGGTGTAGCTGGCGGCTTCATCGGTGATGCCGATGTGCTTGATACTTGGGCAACGAGCTCGCTGACCCCTCAGATTGTGGGCCGTTGGGGACGCGATGACGAGTTCTTCTCCAAGGTATACCCGTTTGATCTACGCCCACAGGGCCACGACATCATCCGCACCTGGTTGTTCTCAACTGCGGTGCGTGCCGATGCGCTGCACAACGATGTTCCTTGGAAGCATGCTGCCATTTCCGGCTGGATTCTAGATCCAGACCGGAAGAAAATGTCCAAGTCCAAGGGCAACGTAGTGGTACCAAACGAGGTGTTGGAGAAGTTTGGTTCCGACGCGGTTCGTTATTGGGCCGCTAGTGCCAAGTTGGGCGCCGATACCGCCTACGAAATCAACCAGATGAAGATTGGCCGCCGCCTGGCGATCAAGATTCTTAACGCTTCTAAGTTCGTCTTGAACTTGGGTGCCACCGAGGCAAATGTGCTGACCAATGACGCATCATTGGTCACCAACGGTCTGGATCGTTCATTGCTGTTACGTCTGTCGACCGTGATCGAGGATGCTCAGCGTGCCTTTGAAAACTACGACTATGCGCGTGCTCTGGATATCACTGAGTCGTTCTTCTGGTCGTTCACTGACGATTATGTTGAATTGATCAAGGATCGCGCCTATGGCGGTCATGGTGAAGCTGAACAGGCCAGCGTTCTCGCAACGCTCGCAACGACCCTTGACTCGGTACTGCGCTTGTTTGCACCGTTCTTGCCGTTTGCTACCGAAGAAGTTTGGGGCTGGTGGCGCACCGGTTCGGTTCACCTGTCGCAGTGGCCAAGCGTTGCTCATCTCAGCGCAGCCACCGAAGGTGCTGATGCCATGGTTCTTCCGACCGTTGGCCACGCACTGTCGGGTATCCGTAAGGCTAAGTCAGACGCTAAGGTCAAACAACGCACCGAGGTGCTTTCTGGTGAAATCCACGCACCAGCAGCTGCGATTGAGCAGTTGCGTGCAGGCTTCACCGACCTAAAGTCCGCCGGAAACGCACGTGAACTGACTTTGGTTGAAGCCGAGGGCGATCTCACCGTTGTGAACGTGGAATTGGCTCCTGCCGAAGAAGATTAATCTTCATTAGCTACGACACGAAGGCCGTCGAGATTTTCTTCTCGGCGGCCTTCGTTGTTTCTGAGATAGTTCACGATTCGTTCCTCGTAGTTTAACAGCTGTTGAACTACGACAAAATCAAGTGTAATAACGATTTGATCTCTATTAAACGGAACGTTGGTTTAACGGTGTACGGTCAGAGTAAGCAATCAGGCTCGACTCTTGAGAGGCTCAAATGACAACCACACCGGAAGACCCCAACGAGTTCAAACCAGATGATGAGGGCGGTTCAACAACTCCCCCAACAAACAATTCACCAACTGGGAATCCCAGCGCTGAGTCGACCGGTACATATTATGGACAGCAAGGTATTCCTCCAGCTCCTCAGCCAGGACAAATCGCAGACGACAGCCTCCAACGCATTCAACTTAATGGATGGCTTTCGGCATTCTTTGGAATCATTCCGGCACTCATTTTCTTTGTGATCGATAAGGAACGAAGCAATCCGCTGGTTCGCGACTTTCATCAGCAGACACTGAACTTCAGCATCATTCGCGCAATTATTGGCTTGCTAGCTTTCATACCTGTCATTGGATGGGTGATTGGTGTCCTCGGCGGCATCGTCTGCTTTGTTATTGCTATTATGGCCGCAGTCAAAGCACCAGATGAGTACCAGGCCGGACGCGCGTACAAGTATCCAATTAATTTCGCGTTTGTAAGCTAAAACTGTCGAAACTGTTCGTCGCCGAGCATCGGTTATTGCCTCTCGTTGGCCGGATACGGGAATTGGTGCGGCCCCGGGTCACTTCTCAGAGGCAGGTTTATCTGACTCTTCAGAACAAGCTATTATCCGTTGCATCGGCTTCGCTTTGCGTCGGTTTACTTCGTTAAAATGGGCAACCTGTTCACTAACCGGTTGGGCTATCTTGTGAACGATAGTTGAATCGTTCTCGCCTGTCACCGCGTCATCGTCTCGTGATTCCATCACTTCATCCTTAACCAAGCTGGGCGGAATGTCTTCTTCGACATTCCGCCCAACTCACTTCCTGCTAGTTTTGTGCAGAATTATATGCCTGCTCGATGACGGTGCCCCAGTAGGGCCCGAACATCGTGTTACGCACTCCGCTGTAGCCAAAACTGTTGACTGAGTTCTGATAGGCACTGGATCCGCCAAGGAACCACGGACCACCCGAAGATCCGCCGGTCATATCGCATGGGATGCCCTGAGAATCGCTCTGTCCATATGGATCATCAATTGCCGAACCAGAGCATGACTGCAACGTCTCGCCATTGAATGGGCTCGCTGCCGGGTAACCGAAAGCTGTGTATGTTAATCCACGAGCCTGGTTGAACGCAACGCCAGAAGCTCCGACCTGATCAGCCAAACTGACTCCACTATTATCGGAGACCACGGCAAAGGCAGTGTCAAAGGTAATATCTCCGCCGTTGCTCCACTGGGTGGGGGTCACCAATTCGGTTGCGGCAAAAGATCCGTACGGTGCGTTACCGTTTTCGTACGCAGGCACGAAGACCCAGCGGGTTGCGAAGGCACCAGGGCCTTCATTGGCGCAGTGACCAGCAGTGGAAACTGTTGATTCATTGGCCGAAACAACTGAGTTACCCGAGCACACATAATCGGAGCCACCGAGGGTGAAGAACACCTTACCAATGTGGGACACCGGAGTGACCGATGATGATTTCTTCGGTTTTTGACCCTTATTCTTCGGGTTCGTTGCTTTCTGGCCGGAAATCTTCTTTGACTCCCCCGCCTTCTGTGCACCCTTGGTAGCGGATTTCCCGTGCGTGAGAACGTCAGCGGACTTGGCGTTCTTCATACGCGAGGAGGTCCAGTAGTTCATCGCATTTTCAGCCTTTGCCTGGCTGATGGTTGTTGATTCGACTTTGTCGGTGGGGGCTGTGGGGGCAGCCATGGCCATTGAAGCACTTCCACCGATCAGTCCGCCGGCAAGCAAAAGTGCAGCTATTGCTCGACCTTTGCGCAGGCTTGCCTTGGGGGCATGGTTTTGGATTTTGTCTTGCACGATTTCTCCCTGTGTGGCGGATGGGGGCCGCCGTCGAAAGCATGTGCCGGAGCACCTGTGGGAGTTAGTCAAACACATCTTTCAAGTAATACATAGGACCGTTCGCGAAGAATTTTATACATTCAACACGCTAATTGGTAAAAACTATGAAGCTACGAATTTCTTGTAACAAAAAACTAGGAGCGATCCCAACAAAAAATCGGAGCACGGGCATCTCATTTGCGGGAGTCTCTCGATCCTGCGCAAGAAATCGCTTGGAAAATGAAACCTACTTATCAGTAGGTGTACGCACCATGCAAGACTTGAAGCAATTAAAATTTGTGAAACAACAGTGACGCACTTCATATTCTGGCAATTCGAAAGTCAGCCAAAATTTATTCACGAAAAGTTACCACTGAGCGAAACATTAACTCTCAAGTAGTCAGTGAGAGCGCTCCCCCGGTTATCTCTCGTTTATGATAGGTCAACTTCATTAACTAACGCATAACAGGTCTACGAAGATTGTTGCTGGCACTAATTAAACAAAAACCTCGTACAATCAGACCCGCCATAATATGACTGAGCAGATTGCACGAGGCTTGTAGAGCGCGGATTAATCGAAGACTGGACTTTCGGTCCGACTGCGCTTCATTTCAAAGAAGTAAGGGAAAGATGCCAGCTGCACCGCAGCATCAAACATCTTGCCCGCGTCTTCGCCAGTTGGGATTCGGGTAATGACCGGACCAAAGAACCCTACTCCGTCCACTGCGATGACTGGGGTGCCGACGTCTTGACCAACCTTGGAGATACCACCTTCGTGGCTTGCCCGTAGTGCTGCATCATTGGCATCGGTGCCGGCAGCTTGCGCTAGTTCAGCTGGAAGCCCGACCTTTGCTAACGCGCGGGATATGACATCAGCGCGGTCTTCAACTTTCTCATAATGAATTAGTTCGCCCATTGCGGTGTAGAGCTGGTCTATAACCTCATCGCCATGCTCTTGCGCGGCCTTGATGATCACTCGTACTGGACCCCAGGCGTTATCCATTGATGCGCGGTAATCTTCAGGAAGGTCACGACCTTCGTTGAGCACCGAAAGGCTCATCACACTCCACCGAACGTCGATGTCACGAACTTTTTCAACTTCCTTGATCCAACGACTAGTGGCCCAAGCGAAGGGGCAGATTGGGTCGAACCAGAAATCAACTTGTGTGCGTTGTGGCATGAACCTTCAACTTCCTACGAAAAATTAATGGAACTCTAAACTATGCGGATTTTTTGTTGCGCTTCGCTGCAAGTTCGTGGGAAAGGAGCAACGGCTCATCCTTATCCAAGACAGTTCCACGAGTCACGACTACCTCTGCTACATCTTCCAAGCTAGGCAGCTCAAACATGATGCCACCCAAAGTCTCTTCCAAAATTGCGCGAAGCCCACGTGCGCCGGTTTCACGTTCAATTGCCAGTTCAGCAATTGCGTCCAAGGCCTGTGGTTCGAAGCTCAGCTCAACGCCGTCCATACGGAACATTTTCTGGTACTGCTTGACCAGTGCATTCTTGGGTTCCGTGAGAACTCGAATCAATGCCCCACGGTCAAGATGCTCTACCGTAGCAATCACCGGTAAGCGTCCAACGAATTCTGGAATCAACCCGAACTTCAGCAAGTCTTCGGGACGAACATCGGAATAAGACGGAGCCTCAGACTTAATTGCGGTCAGTGGCGCCCCGAAACCGATACCCTTTCGACCAGCACGGGAGGAAATAATTTCCTCGAGTCCTGCAAAGGCACCAGCCACAATAAACAGAATGTTCGTCGTATCCAGCTGCAAGAAATCCTGATGTGGGTGTTTGCGTCCACCCTGAGGCGGAACTGCTGCGACGGTACCTTCAAGGATCTTCAATAAAGCTTGCTGAACGCCTTCACCGGAAACGTCCCGAGTAATTGAAGGGTTCTCGCTCTTTCGTGAGATCTTGTCAATTTCGTCAATGTAGATAATGCCAGTTTCGGCCTTCTTGACGTCAAAGTCTGCGGCTTGAATCAGCTTCAGCAAAATATTTTCAACGTCTTCACCGACATAACCGGCCTCAGTCAAACTGGTTGCATCGGCTACGGCGAACGGAACGTTCAGCTTCTTAGCCAACGACTGCGCCAAGTAGGTCTTACCGCAACCGGTGGGACCAATTAGCATGATGTTAGATTTCGAAACCTCAACATCATCTAGAGGGTTCTCGCTATTCAAGGCAGCAACAGGAGAATGCTCCTGAGTACCATGAATTCGCTTGTAGTGGTTGTACACGGCGACGGATAGAGCACGCTTAGCGTTCTCCTGACCGATCACGTACTCTTCCAAGGAATTGAAGATTTCTCGTGGTTTTGGCAACGAAAAATCTTCGGAGACCTGTTCTTCAGCAAACTCTTCGGCAATGATCTCATTGCACAGTTCGATGCATTCGGTACAGATGTAGACTCCGTGGCCTGCTATTAGCTTCTTTACCTGTTTCTGGCTCTTTCCGCAGAAAGAACACTTCAACAGATCCGAGCCTTCGCCCATACGTCCCATCGCACCGATCTCCTGTTTGCTTGAGTTGCCGTGGACTATCCCAATTCTAGGTCAGATAACCCCCAAATTAGCTGAATATGGCGGTCTACCTGCGTGGTGCAATCCTCTTGTGGAGAACACACCTACAAGGTAAACCGCCAGTACTCAGTAATTATTCCGAGTAAGTCCTAGTGACCAAGAACTGCGCGGGTGAGCTTACGTGGAGTAAGCACCTCGTCGACGATGCCATATTCCTTGGCATCGGCAGCAGTCATGAACAAATCGCGTTCAACGTCGTCGCGGACCTTCTCGACACTCTGGCCCGAGTGACTTGCAATGGTTTCTTCGAGCCACGAGCGCATGCGCATAACTTCTTCGGCCTGAATCTGCAGATCGGTCGCGGTACCGCGTTCGCCGCCACCCATCGATGGCTGGTGGATTAGCACGCGCGCGTTTGGCAGGGCCAGACGCTTGCCAGGGGTACCGGCGGCTAGCAGTACGGCCGCGGCGGAGGCCGCCTGGCCGAGGCAGACCGTCTGTACTTCTGGGCGAATGAACTGAATCGTGTCGTAGATCGCGGTCATCGCGGTGAAGGATCCACCTGGTGAGTTGATGTACAGGGTGACATCGCGTTCTGGGTCCATCGACTCAAGAACCAGCAGCTGGGCCATGACGTCATCTGCCGATGCATCATCGACCTGCGCGCCGAGGAAGATAATACGATCCTCGAACAGCTTGGCGTATGGATCCTGGCGCTTAAACCCGTACGGGGTGCGCTCTTCGAACTGTGGCAGGATGTAGCGAGCCGACGGCATCTGACCGCTAACGGCTTCCGGATTGAAGTTCATGGTTTTCTCCTTGGACAAATCTTTGGGGTTCAGGGCGATAGCTAAGGCCGACTACTTGCCGGCGTCGACGCCGCCGCCACCGGTGACCGTACCGGCATGCTTTGCGATCTGGTCGAAGAATCCGTATTCCAGCGCGTCCTCAGCGGTGAACCACTTATCACGCTGGTTGTCGATCAGGATCTGCTCGACGCTCTGCCCGGTCTGCTCCGCGGTCAGGTCGCTCATGACCTTCTTCATGTGCATGATCAGTTCTGCTTGGATCTTGATGTCCGAAGCAGTTCCGCCAATGCCACCCGAAGGCTGGTGCATGAGGATGCGAGCGTTAGGGGTCGCATAGCGCTTGCCTGGGGTACCCGAGGACAGCAGGAACTGGCCCATCGATGCGGCCAGACCGGTTGCCACGGTCACCACATCGTTCGGGATGAAGTTCATGGTGTCGTAGATAGCCATGCCTGCGGTGATCGATCCGCCTGGGGAGTTGATGTAAAGGTAGATGTCCTTTTCAGTATCCTCCGCAGAGAGCAAGAGCAGCTGTGAGCAAATCGCATTCGCGTTGTCATCGCGGACTTCGGAGCCCAGCCAGATGATGCGCTCTTTGAGCAAGCGGTTGTAGATGTAATCCTCACGGCCGGCCGGGTCAACGGAGGCCATGGTGGGAGTGCGCGAATCATTTGACATGTTCTCTACCTCTTCCAAACGTGTAGATCAGATTTTGAAATTCTTTTTCGAATCCCAAAGCTGCAACTGGTTACTTTGAGATTACTGACTTCAACTGCTAGATGCGCGGTTTCATGCCCTTGTTTCGCTCACGGCGCATGACTATACCGACAGCGAACACAAAAGTAGCCACCTACCAACTTGTTTCCAAGTGGGTAGGTGGCTACCGAGGTTGCGAGACTACTTAGCCTCTGCGGTTTCCTCTACAGCTTCTTCTTCGCCAGCTGGCTTCACGAATGAAGTCAGGTCCACAGCGGCACCGTTCGAATCGGTGACGGTTGCGAATTCAAGAACCTTGGCAAGTGCCTTGCGACGGCGAACTTCGCCCATCAACATTGGAACCTGGCCGGCGCCGTCAAGCATCTGCGCGAACTGGTTTGGCTCCATGCCGTACTGACCTGCGGTCTGCACGATGTAGTCGATCAGCTCGGACTGCTCAACGCCAACTTCCTCGGCGTCAGCAACGGCGTCAAGGATGATTTCGTTCTTGAAAGCACGCTCGGTGTTCTCGCGAACTTCTGCGCGGTGCTCTTCGGTGTCGTGGTCAGCTTCAGCATCTGGTGCGTTGAAGTGCTGTTCGATCTGCTCGTCGATTACGGAAGCAGGAACAGGAACCTCAACCAGTTCAACCAGCTTGTCGAGAACTAGCTCGCGAGCTTCTACGCCCTGCTCAGTGATCTTGCCTTCGGCAGCATCCTTGGACAGCGATTCGCGTAGTTCTGCGAGGGTGTCGAACTCGGAAGCTAGCTGAGCAAAGTCATCGTTTGCTTCTGGCAGCTCACGGGTCTTGACCGCAGAGACAACAACCTTGACGGTCGCGGTCTTGCCTGCGTGCTCGCCACCGGCAAGGGTGGTCTCGAAGGTGGCGTCTTCGCCTGCTGAAAGGCCAGTGACAGCCTCGTCCATGCCCTCAAGCATGTTGCCCGAACCAACCTGGTAGGACAGGCCCTGAGCTGCGTCTACCTCTTCGCCCTCGACCGCTGCGGTCAGGTCCAAGGTGACGAAGGAATCTGCAGCAGCTGGTGCTTCAACATCCTTCAGGGTGCCGAAGCGACCGCGCAGGTCATCAAGGGCCTTATCGATGTCTTCGTCAGCAACTTCCTTAGCCTCGACGGAAACTTCAATACCCTTGTAGTCAGGTAGTTCAACCTTCGGACGGATATCTACTTCGAAAGTGAAGACCAACTGGCCTTCGCCTTCCTTCTCGATGGAAGGAAGTTCGGTGATGTCAACCTCTGGGCGGGAAAGCGGGGTCAGTTCGTTCTCGACCATAGCCTTCTGGTAGAAGTCGTTCAGGCCCTCGTTCACAGCGGTTTCGATGACGTATCCGCGACCAACGCGCTGATCGATCATACGAGTCGGCACCTTGCCCTTACGGAAGCCTGGAACCTGAATCTGCTGAGCGATGGTCTTGTACGCCTCATCGACGCGGGGCTTCAGTTCCTCATAAGGAACCTCAACGGTCAGTTTCACCCGGGTCGGGTTGACGTTTTCGACGGCGCTCTTCACAGCGTTGTACTCCTGAGTGTCTAAGAATTAGGTTTTATCTGCAAAAAACCCCGCAACATGGTGGCGTTGCGGGGTTGTTCGACAGAGTCGGGGTGACAGGATTCGAACCTGCGACCTCACGCTCCCAAAGCGCGCGCTCTAGCCAAGCTGAGCTACACCCCGATTAGCAGTGAACAGTCTAACCCGAGTCATCCTGTATCCACTAATCGTTTGCGATTCTTGCCAGATACTTTTTATTGTTTCCGGTGATCACAAGAACTAAATTATCTTTAGATCTTTTTATCATGCAACAATTTCCGAAGAACTTATCTCATGAGTCGGGGTAACAGGATTCGAACCTGCGACCTCACGCTCCCAAAGCGCGCGCTCTAGCCAAGCTGAGCTATACCCCGTTGTACTCTGTGTGAAAATCGCTTTTCACCTGAGCCAACGTCTTGTGAATCTTTGCTGGGAAGTTGTTATCCCTGCGTGATCACAAGAAATAAATTTACACGGGTTCGAGCTAAAAGCAAAATCGGCTTCCTCGTGTTCAAAACTTCTAACTTCTGCGAATTTACGCGGGTTTTCTGGCGTTGACGTCTGTTTTTGAGGTAAAACACCGAAAAAGGTGAGTTGAGTAACAAGCTTTTTCCATGTTCTTCACAGAAATGGCCCGGAACGCTCACAGTCAACTCTCCGACCTACGTTTCGAACTGTGCTTTCCGGGTTTGTTGGTAGCCTTCCACTGCCCACACAGCGGTGAATAGTACCCTTTTAGCCATGCTGACTACATGGACACTGACTTTTGATTGCGCAGCTCCTGCACAACTTGCTAGCTTCTGGAAGGCTGCGCTGGGATATGTGGACGCTGAAGCCCCCGCCGGCTTCGTCTCCTGGGAGGACTGGCTGATTGCTTGCGAAGTGCCACCAGCGGAATGGGATGACGGTGCAGTCATCTGCGACCCGACCGGTGTCGGCCCGCAAATTTCAATGCTCAAGGTGCCCGAAGCCAAAATCGCGAAAAATCGTATTCATCTGGACGTGAAAATAGGACTGGGTCGCGACCAACCCGCCGAGCAACGCGGGGCTCGAGTTGAAGCGAAAGTCGAGCAGCTAATACAGCTCGGGGCTAAGGAACTATCCAAACACTTCATGCACGGACATCTAGATCACGTAGTGCTTGCAGATCCCGAGGGGAATGAATTCTGCGTCGTGTAGCTTGCTCGTTCGCAAACTTATTTTGGATATGCAAAAAGGCCCCGCATCAGCGAGGCCTTTTTCGTGGAGGGGATGACGGGAATCGAACCCGCATCATTAGTTTGGAAGACTAAGGCTTTACCACTAAGCTACATCCCCACGATTCGTGACTTCATTGCCGCGAACAGAATTTAGTCTAGACCATAAATCTAGGTCGATGCAAATCAGGTGATTCCCGTTCCGACTTGGACACATCTCATATAGCATCACTTTGTTCTGCTGCCGTTACAAAACACGCGGTTTCGCGAAGGTCGGGAAAGTGATCTTGGGCCCAAACGCCCTACACGCCGACTTGCAAAGCCTTTTTGCGCGGCAACTTCTGGCACCGAGGGCACCAGTACAGTTTCCTTCCAGCAACTTCCGCCAGAGAGACCGTCCCGGTGCAACGACGACATCCCATCCCTTGACGCTGGTACACGTAGTAAGCGTTATCAGGCCACACCACCCCCAGCGGATCCCTGTCCTCAACACGAGTAGTGATGATCTTTCCGTCACGGACGCCATCTTCCATAATGGCCACGATGTCCCACCACAATTTATTCGCACTACGTCCGGAAAGCTGATTGGCAGGAAGATCCGGGGAAATACGATTTCTAAAAAGCGCTTCGGCTCGGTAGATATTCCCGACCCCGCTAATAAAGTCTTGGTTCATCAACACCACGCCAATCGCGGTACTAGTGCGCGCAAGATTCGCCCGGAACTCCTTGCGTCCTAGCTCTAAGAGCTCAAGGTCTTCACCAGCGCGTACCTGTCCCTTAGCAGCCTGGAATCGCGCAGCGGCACCAACCAAGGGATCCGGACCTAACTTATCGAGCTTTGCTTGCACCTGCTCATAGTCCAAGACTTCGCACGCTGTCGGCCCTCGCAGGTCAGCCCATCCATGCTCGGAAACAATACGGGCACGTACGGCACCGACAGGTTCCGGTGGGCCGGAATATTCGCCAGGCTCCTGCATGTTGCCTTCGCGTTCACCTATGCGACGCGGCGCACCGATTGAGGATGCGCCAATGAACTTATCGTCGCCGCCAAACTCGAAGGCGCCGTAAAGCCCTAGGTGCACTCGCAGGTATAGGTCATTGGAAAAGCGGCAGAATAGCTGCTTCCCCTTAGCGAAGGCATGCTCCAGCTCATTGCCACTGATACGTTCGGCATCTGCGACAAAGCGGCCTTGCGGCGAAGTAATCTGAACCGTCTGCCCACCAAAAACATCATCAAATTGGCGAGCCAGACGGTGAAGGGAATGTCCTTCGGGCACAGTTAGTCGATGACCTCGCCGGTAGTTTCGTATGACGCTATTTTGCCGATTCTACGCACGTGACGTTCGTCGTCGCTAAATGGTTCCGCAAGGAATGCCTCGATCAGTTGCGCTGCCTCTTCTACCGAATGCTGACGCCCACCAACGGCAATAACATTTGCGTTGTTGTGTTCACGAGCTAGTTTGGCGGTGTCCAAGTTCCATGCCAAAGCCGCACGAATTCCTTCGACCTTGTTCGCTGCGATCTGTTCACCATTACCGGATCCTCCAAGAACAATCCCCAGAGCATCTACGCCGGCGCGCTGATCGTCGATCACTGCCTTGGCAGCATTGATACAGAATGCGGGGTAATCATCTTGCGGGTCATACGATTTAGGGCCATGGTTGACCATTTCGTATCCCTTGGCTGTTAAGTGCTTTACCAAGTAGTCGCTGAGTTCCAGACCTGCGTGATCGGTGGCGATGTGTACGCGCATGCTTTATTGCCTCATTCATTAGGAGGAAAGAACGGTTGATGCTCTTCTTAGCTTAGCGACCAACTACCTTCAGAATCGAACTCTATAACCTTTGGCAGTGTCCGTGACGTCTCGGCCGAGAGGATAAGGTTTGGGCAAGAAATAAAGATTTTGTGGCTTAGGGCTTGCATGCTCCCCCGGTGTCGGTGACACAATGGGAGAAGTTATTCAATAATCGTTTCAGAATCTGTGGCGATAATCTTTCAGCACCTTAAAACGGAGAGCACTATGCCAGGAATGAACCTCACGCGCGCTGAGGCAGCCGATCGCGCGAACTTGATCAACGTCGATGGTTACGAGGTGAGCCTGGACCTAACACGTGGCGAGCGTGTGTTCACTTCCCGCACCACTGTGCGTTTCACTGCCACCGAAGGCGCATCAACCTTCATAGATGCCGTTACCGACTCTGTCCGGTCCATCAACCTCAACGGTGTCGAACTTGATCCGGCCCAGCACTCCGACGGCATCCGCATCCAGCTGCCTGCACTGGCAGCCGAGAACGTCTTAATCATCGACGCCGATGCGCTTTACATGAATACCGGCGAAGGCCTGCACCGCTTCGTGGATCCGGTGGATCAAGAAGTCTACCTTTACTCGCAGTTCGAGGTCGCTGATTGCCGACGTATGTTTGCCGTCTTCGAGCAGCCAGACCTTAAAGCCACATTCCAATTCTCGGTGACCGCACCGAAATACTGGAATGTGGTTTCGAATGCGCCAACACCAGCACCTGTTGAGCAAGGCGAAGCGGCCACTTGGGACTTCGTACCTACCCAGCGCATCTCCTGCTACATCACTGCACTGATCGCTGGCCCCTATCAGGTAGTTCGCGATTCACTGGTTTCCTCCAGCGGTCGAACCGTCGAATTGGGAGTCTTCGCGCGCGCTTCCATGATGCAGTACTTAGACGTGGAGAATATCGTCACGGTCACCCGTCAAGGCTTCGAATTCTATGAAAAGAACTTTGGTACCCCCTACCCGTTTGAAAAGTATGATCAGCTTTTCGTTCCAGAATTTAACGCCGGAGCCATGGAAAATGCCGGGGCCGTTACCTTCCTAGAAGAGTACGTGTTCCGTTCCCGTCCAACCCATGCAATGGTCGAACGCCGCGCGATCACAATCCTGCACGAGTTGGCACATATGTGGTTCGGCGACCTAGTCACCATGAAGTGGTGGAACGACCTATGGCTCAATGAATCATTTGCCGAGTTCATGTCTACCTTGGCTGCGGCGCAGAACACCGAATTCACTAGCTCATGGACCACTTTTAATACCTTGGAAAAGAACTGGGCCTACCGCCAAGACCAACTTCCAAGTACCCACCCCATTGTTGCCGAGATCAATGATCTCGAAGATGTTGAGGTGAACTTCGACGGGATTACCTATGCCAAGGGCGCTTCAGTGCTCCGCCAGCTGGTTGCCTTTGTTGGTCAAGAAGAGTTCATGGCAGGAGTACGCGAATACTTCAAGAAACACGCATGGTCCAATACCGAACTACCAGACCTCCTCACCGAGCTGGAAGCAGCTAGCGGCCGGGATTTGAGCGACTGGGGCGCCTCCTGGTTGGAAACCGCGGGTGTCAACACACTCAAGGCTGAAATAGCGAGCGATGAGACCGGGATTATCACCGGATTCACGATCAACCAGAGTGCTATCGAAGAATTCCCTACATTGCGCAAGCACCGCCTAGCAGTGGGCTTCTACAGCCTCGATGAACAGAACAAGCTAGTGCGAGTACACCGCGAGGAGCTAGACGTCGAGGGTGCCAGCACCGATGTTCCAGTACTCATCGGTATGCAGCGTCCAGATTTGGTCCTGCTCAACGATGATGACCTGACCTACACCAAGATCCGTCTTGATAAGCAATCCTTGGCTACCGCCACCGAACATTTGAAAGACTTCGTCGAATCACTGCCACGCACCTTGGTATGGAGTGCGGCCTGGGATGCGGTACGCGATGCCGAGAGTCCAGCCAGTGACTATGTCCAGCTATTGCTAAATAACATCGGTCACGAAGTTGATTCCTCGGTCATCATGGTTCTCTTGCGTCAGCTCAATACCGCCCTGGACTACTATGTGACTCCCAAGCACAGCAGTGAACTTTCGGTACGGGCAGCCGATCGCCTCTGGGAATTGGCACAGCAAGCAGATGCAGGTTCCGATGCTCAGCTGCAGTTCGCTAAAGCATTTGCTCACCGTTCGCGGACCACTGAGCAGTTTGATCAGGTTTCAGGGCTGCTCGATGGTTCCGTGGTCTTAGATAATCTGATGCTAGACACCGACCTGCGCTGGTCATTGGCGATCGCATTGACCGCCGGGGCGCGAATGGATGCTGCCCAGCTAGATGAGATGCTCGCCAAGGATGACACCGCCAAGGGTAAAGCCAGCTGGCACACTGCCCGGGCCGCGCGTCCCTCTGCCGAAGCGAAAAATGAAGCATTTACGGCTGCCACGTCAGCAACGCTGTCCAACGTACAGCAAGGCGCAGTCATTTCGGGCTTCAATATTTCTCATGACCAGTCGCTTCTTAATGGTTTCACGGAGCCTTACTTTGGTCTGCTGGTCAAGGCATGGGAGAGCTACTCGCATGAGATGGCGAAGCAGATCGTTTTGGGCTTCTACCCAAGTTCGGCAGTTTCTCAGAAGACTGTTGATCTCACTGATGAGTTTTTGTCGGGTCTCGGCGAGAAGCATCCCGCGATGCGCCGCCTATTGATTGAATGTCGTGCCGATGTGCTGAGGGCCTTGGCTGCCCAGTCCACGGATGCTAAGGCCTAATATTTAGTTTGCACCCATGGTGTGCGTTGTTGTTCGATATCGGTACGGTACCTAATAGCTAGGGAACGTAGGTTTCGTGCTTCAACGCACACCATAAGCTTCTTAAAGGGTGGAAGAATAGCAGTATGGACCTCTCGCAGCACAACTATCAGATCGCCATCGAGTGGACCGGTAATCGTGGGACTGGTACCGACACCTACCGTGGTTATGGCCGGGACCACATCATCCGTGCGGATGGGTTGCCGGACATCGCCGGCACTGCAGATCCAACCTTTCACGGTGATAAAGATCGCTGGAACCCTGAGCAACTTATGCTCGCTGCCTTAAGCCAATGCCATATGCTCTCTTATCTCCACGTAGCGGTGACCCACGGCGTAGTGGTCACCGGCTATCAAGATCAGGCTTCGGGCACCTTAAGATTAAACCGAGACAATAGCGGAGAGTTCACCCAGGTGGTTCTCCGTCCGCAGGTTTCTTTAGCCGACGATTCTCAACGAGAACTCGCAGATTCATTGCATCAACAAGCCAATAGGGTCTGCTTCATCGCCAGGTCCGTGAATTTTCCGGTTCTCCACGAACCTGTCACCGCGTAATTTAGGAATCTATTAATGAGTGAAATAAACCCGCTGCCTCACACCGTGAAACGCGATCCGATGAGTAACCCAGTAGTCACCGGCCCATCTTCCGTTGAGTTCCTTAAGCTAGCTCAGGAACCAGTAGATGTTTCCGATTACGCGGGGACTTTCTATGAAGAAGTGGGTGGCCGCGAGGTCTTCGCCCGATTGAGTGAGAATTTTTATGCATCCGTTGCCGAAGATGAAGAATTTAAGGCCATGTACCCAGAAAAGGATCTGTTCCCCGCTCAGATCCGCCTGCAACTGTTTCTAGAACAATATTGGGGTGGCCCCACTTCTTATTCGGAGCATCGAGGACACCCTCGCCTACGCATGCGCCATATGCCGTATGTAGTTAACCCACATAACCGCGATGTCTGGTTGGCACATATGAACAAGGCAATCGACCAGTTGGAACTGCCGATGCTTCATGCCGAAACGCTACGGGAATACTTCGACCGCGCTGCGCATTCTCTGCTCAACGCGTCAAGCTAAACACCACCAACAGAAAGCTCCGCACTGGTCTAGCCGGTGCGGAGCTTTCTGTTATCAGAGCAGTGACGCCGAACGGCGCAAGAGAACATGGCCTAGGCCATTGCTGACACGGATCCAGTTTCCCTGAAGCAGGATTCTACTTTGTCCATCTGACGACAAGAAACCTAGTGCGTGCATAGCGAAGGCGGCTCCCAATGGGAGGCTGACTTTCGTGTTTTCCATCTCGGCAGACCAGATGCGCTGGCGTATTTGAGCAACAACGGGTTTGCCTGGATTTTCCGGCAAAGCCTTAGCGACCGCATCGATTCCCGACTGCGCTGCTGCGGCCAGCTCAGTATCTGCAACACTTCCGGCTTCTACCCAGCCGGACATCGGCACGGTAATGCCGGCCCATACCGGATTTTCTTCCACCGGAGGGAAAATAAACTCGGTGTTTGTTTGCCCCATTCGCGCCAGACGATCTTGAATAGCCGCAATGGAGTAGCAGGCATTGCTCTGGGCTTCTTTCGCCAGGCGATGCACCCGCATTCCTAGAATGGTGTAGTCGCCTTGTCCAAGTTGTGCAGGAACCAGCACCGGGACATAAACTGCCAGCGCAGTTCCACGGACGGTGAGCAATGCTCCATCGTCTTCGATAGCTTTGGCTCGACTGAGGAAGTTAGCTAAATCGCTGACTGAATTGGAGTCTTCAAAAACAAGTGAATCACTGGCCATAGCCTAATGTTCTCATGGCTTGGGCCTAACTTTCCGGCGCATTCATCGGTTTTCGTCACATATGACAGTTCCTGCCCGGTGCCGTCACGTGAATATTCGAACTTGTCACGATAGAGTTTTCAAAGTCATCGTCAGCACGTCAAGGAGTTCAATATCGTGACCGAGGAACTGGGCACTACACAAATCCTGCTGGATTTGCTGGATCTGGATGGAGCCGAGCAAGCTCGCACCGATGAAGATATTTTTATCGGCAAAACTCCTCGCCAATCCCGAACGAGGGTTTTTGGCGGTCAAGTATTGGCTCAGTCTGTCATTGCTGGTTCACGCACGGTCCCTGAGGGGCGTGCGATCCACTCCATGCATGGCTATTTCCTTCGCCCGGGTGACCCCACACAAAATATCACCTTTGGGGTTCAACGGTTGCGTGATGGTCGTTCATTCTCTGCTCGCAGAGTCCATGCCTACCAAAATGGCGTGCCGATTCTTTCGATGATCGCTTCCTTCCAAGAACCGGCCAAAGGGCTTGACCACTCGGATGCTGTACCTTTTGACGTCCCAGCTCCAGAAACTCTGCTCAAGACGGCTGACATCATCGGTCACTTCGACCACCCGGTGGCCCACGAATGGGCCTACGAACGACCGTTCGACATGCGCCATATCACCGAGCCGGTTTACCTTCCCGGCTACGAGAAAAACGAAGCGATGGCTGCCGTCTGGATGCGCACCACCGCTCCGATGCCAGATGATCCGGTACTCCACCGCGCCGCGTTGGCCTACGCCAGCGACTATATGCTGCTCGAACCAGTCATCCGCCGCCACGGCATCAGCTGGATTCATCGAGGTTTGAGTATCGCCAGTTTGGACCATGCAATGTGGTGGCACCGAGAATTCCGCGCCGATGAATGGTTGCTCTATGTACTGCGCTCCCCCAGCGCATCTTCTGCTCGCGGTCTGGGAACAGGTCAAATCTTCAATGCGGCGGGTGAGCTGGTAGCTACCGTAGCCCAAGAAGGAATGGTCCGACTTCCAGAGTTTGATGCGGATCTAGAGTAAGTCTAAGACTGGATCCGAACCCTGAGTAAGGTCAGCTAAGCATGCCAAGCGACAATTTGCGCCAATTGTTATGGCGGAGATTGTCGCTTGTTCTGCTTTTCTGCAAGAAGTTACAGCGCACGGAAGCAGGTCACAGGACTTCGTGCCTAGCTGACACTGTCTCCAGATTCTAGGCGTCGGGCTCCCGCGCCTTGGCTTGCAAGGGCATCCTCCGGATTCAGCAATGAACACGCCTCCATCGATAGGCAACCGCATCCGATGCATCCCATCAGCCGGTCTTCGAGTTCTTCGATGGCCCGACGACGATGCTCTAGTACACGCTTCCATTCGGTAGACGCGCGTTTCCAATCAGCTTCAGAAGGAATAGTATCCATCGGCACTGGTTCGAGCGCATGACCGATGTCCGCCAGTGGAATTCCGAGTTTACTGCCGACGGAGATGAGCGAGATCCGCCGCAACATATGCCGTGGATAGCGCCGCTGGTTACCTGTACTACGTGTTGAATGGATCAATCCAATGTCTTCATAATAATGAAGAGCCGACTTCGCTACCCCTGTGCGCTCACTGACTTGTCCGATGCCTAGAAGCTCTTGTCCAGGACTGTTATTGTCGCTCAAACTTTCTCCTTGTGTGAAGTATCACCGATCAGCAAATTGACCTCAAGCTTACTTGAGGTTCTAGGCTGAACATAGTTGGCGCCCGACACCAAGGGATTTCGGTGCGGGAGATTGAATCTCAGTGACTCAAAAGCAAAGGACGATTCACGTATGCAGAGCTTGTCCGCGGATTTCCGCGATGCATTTCGCACTCACCCCGCGGGTGTAGCGCTTATTACCGCCACTGTTGATGGCAGCCCTTACGGACTGACGATCTCAAGTCTTGCTTCGCTATCGATCGATCCCGTGGCCGTTTCCTTTTCGCTGACTAAAGAATCCGGGGCCGCTGGAGCGGTGCTAGCTGCCAGTACTTTCATGATCCATATGCTCGGCGAAGATCATGAAGAATTGGCAGATAATTTCGCCCGTCCTGGAGCTCCACGGTTCACCACAGATCAGGGGTGGACCTTCCTGTCGACAGGGGAACCGTATTTTGATAAGGCGCCGGCGGCGTTGCGCGCACAAATTCATTCGTCAATTAGCGTCGGTGGGTCGCGTCTCATAGCGGCTGAAATTCTCGAAGTCATCAAGGGAGAACCCGTACAGCATTTGGTGCACCAGAACCGTAAATATCTGAAGCTACCAGCTCTTCTCCCCGGCGCAGCCCAAGGATAGTAGCTAGACTACGCTGACTTTTAAGCAGTAAAAAACGCCGAGGCCACCACGAATATTTCGTGGTGGCCTCGGAGCTTCGCTTTATTCTTAGTCGCGAGTTAGTCGACGGTGGGTCACGCGGTGCGGCTTAGCTGCATCGGCTCCCAAACGCTCAACCTTATTGTCTTCGTAAGACTGGAAGTTACCTTCGAACCAGTACCAGCTCGAAGGATTTTCTTCGGTGCCCTCGTAAGCCAAAATGTGAGTGGCCACTCGGTCCAGGAACCAGCGATCGTGCGAGACGACCACTGCGCAACCTGGGAAGTCGAGCAGCGCGTTTTCCAAGGACGAAAGAGTCTCAACGTCCAAGTCGTTAGTAGGCTCATCGAGCAGCAACAGGTTGCCACCCTGCTTCAAGGTCAACGCCAGGTTCAGACGGTTACGCTCACCACCGGAGAGCACACCTGCCTTCTTCTGCTGGTCAGGACCCTTGAAACCGAAAGCCGAGACGTATGCACGCGAAGGCATTTCGACCTGACCGACCTGGATGTAGTCGTTGCCTTCAGAGACAACTTCCCAAAGGGACTTTTCCGGGTCAATATTTTCGCGGTTCTGGTCGACATAGGAAATCTTGACGGTCTCGCCAATCTTCAGCGATCCTCCGTCAATTTCTTCCATGCCCACGATGGTCTTGAACAGCGTCGACTTACCGACACCGTTGGGACCAATCACGCCGACAATGCCGTTACGTGGAAGCGAGAAGGAAAGTCCGTCGATGAGCACACGCTCTCCGAAGCCCTTCTTGAGATTCTCAGCTTCAATAACAACCTGTCCCAGACGAGGGCCTGGTGGAATCTGAATTTCTTCGAAGTCAAGCTTGCGAGTGCGCTCGGCTTCCGCTGCCATTTCTTCGTAGCGAGCCAGACGAGCCTTCGACTTGGTCTGACGCCCCTTCGCGTTGGAGCGGACCCATTCGAGCTCTTCGGTCAGACGCTTTGCAAGCTTCTGATCCTTTTTGCCTTGGAATTCCATGCGCTCGCGCTTCTTCTCCAAGTAAGTGGAGTAGTTGCCCTCGTATGGGTGCAGTCGACCACGGTCAACCTCACAGATCCATTCAGCGACGTGGTCCAGGAAGTAACGGTCGTGAGTCACGGCCAATACTGCGCCTGGATAAGCCGACAGGTGCTGCTCTAGCCACAGTACAGACTCAGCATCCAAGTGGTTAGTAGGCTCATCGAGGAGCAACAGGTCTGGCTTCTGTAGCAGCAACTTACACAGTGCTACACGTCGGCGCTCGCCACCGGAGAGGTGGGTGACCATCTCGTCGCCTGGTGGGCAACGCAAGGCATCCATAGCCTGCTCTAGCTGGTTGTCGATGTCCCAAGCATCGGCGGCGTCAATAGCCTCCTGCAGCTTGCCCATCTCGTCGAGCAAGGTGTCGAAATCGGCACCTTCTTGAGCCATCTCCTCGGAGATCTCGTTGAAGCGGGTGATCTTTTGGTAGATCTCGCCAACACCTTCCTGGACGTTACCCAGGACGGTCTTTTCTTCATTCAAGGGTGGTTCCTGCAGCAAGATGCCTACAGAGTAACCGGGTGATAGACGCGCCTCACCATTGGACGGGGTATCGATGCCCGCCATAATCTTTAGGATCGTTGATTTACCAGCGCCGTTAGGGCCCACCACACCAATTTTGGCGCCCGGGAAAAACGACATGCTGACATCATCAAGGATGACTTTGTCACCAACGGCTTTGCGAGCCTTGGTCATCGTATAAATGAATTCCGCCATGGGGTTAAGGCTAGTCGCTCAGTAGCCGCAATTCCGAATCCACACACCACTAATTCGCCTCAGTGGTGCCCGGTTTCACACGTTTGTCCGTGACACCACCGAATGTGGAACTTTTAGGCGGCTTCTGTGTCCCTTTCAGGCCATGGTGCAGTGGAGTTCTTATCATCTACTTGTTCCGTCTCATCGGACTGGGAGCCACGAGTTGATCGTTCAAATTCGCCGCCGCCATTGCGCACCTTCGTATAGGTCGAAGTTCCATATTTGAGATCGTGCCCAAATGAGAATGCTTCGATATCTACGCTGGTCCCGCGCGTTCCATCGTTTCGTTCAAATTGCCGAACTTGAAGCTTGCCAGTCACCACTATGTGGTCACCTTGCTCAAAAGATTCCATGCCATTTTCGGCCAAGGACCTGAAGGCGCTAATCGAATACCAGTTGGTTCCCACGTCGACCCACTGCCCGGTTTCAGGGTCTCGTTTGCGCTCGTGGGTAACTGCGCGAAACTTCAGCACTGCCAGTCCTTGCGGTGTGATGCTCAGCTTAGGCTCGGTGCCTATAACGGCACGAATAGTCACAAGGTCACTCATGACGTTGTTCTCCTTTGGATCTGACCGGTACGGTTACCGGGTTTCAATCCATGCTGAACCTCGAAGCTTAGTTGCTCGGTTCGTTCGATTCCATTTGTGGATAACTCTTGGTGGCTCTGAAAGCGCCGGCTAATACCATCAACACGATGACTACAACTGGCAGTATCCAACCCGACCAACCGAGAATAGAGGCCTTCGTTGTGTCGAGCATGGATCCCATGATCATGAATAGGGATACCAGCCCGACGCTGGCATTGAAGATTCCATGAGCAAAGGCTGCAGGCCAAACGGAATTACTCAGAGTCCTTAACCAGGCAAAAAACGCTCCGACAACGATGCACATTCCACACATCATCACTACTCCCCAACCGTCCTTGGCAAAGGGGTAGTTATAGCCCAACAAGATCAGCGGGGAGTGCCATAGTCCCCAAATCACGCCCGAAATCAGCAGTGCTGGCACCTGACCCAATGGCTGCAATTTTGGCCAGAGCCACCCACGCCAACCAATTTCTTCACCGAGCGCCGGGATCAAATTCAGAAATCCGGCGACAAGAATGAGCCCGGCTTGTCCAAGCAAATACCTCACAGGCCCGTCGGTTCCCGACACAAAGTTAAGGATCATGAACTGATCAAAGTCGCCCGGAAAGACCCCGAGCCACGTGCCGATAAATGGTGCTTGAACGATAAGCAGAATGGGAATTAGGTACGCAAGGAGGACAGCGAGGAGAAATCGCTTGGGCTTACGGATCGGAGCGAGACCTGATTCCTTAATGAACTGTTTTCCTCGGCGCTGAAGCAAACTAACGGCCACTGCTGCGATAGTCGGCGTTACCATCATTGCCATGGCTATCCAGGTGAATTGTGGGTGGTGTAAGCCACCTCCTTGCCATAGTGGGAGGGCCACTAACCATGCCAAAGCAAAACTGAGAACCGTAAAGCAGGAGATACTTTTCAGACCATCAATTCTCCAGTGCTGCATACAAATATTCTCCTACTCAACCGCTCATGAACTTGACTTCATACAAGACTAGCGTTTTCAGTTGGAGATCTTGCTTGCGAATGGGCTAAACTAATTTTCGGTTACGCCTCCGTAGCTCAGCTGGATAGAGCAAGAGCCTTCTAATCTCTAGGTCGCCGGTTCGAATCCGGCCGGGGGTACCAACTTAGAGCCGCCGTTCACTTAGCAAAACGAGTGAACGGCGGTTCTTTTTGCTTTCTCAATCAGTTCCAAGCGACACCACGATCCGCTTGGGGGCATGCTTTATGGACACGAAGGCTCCGTCAGGACTTCTTCCGGCACTAAATTCAAAACTACGAGTCTGCAATAGGCCTCAAGTTTGACATCCCTAAACAAACAACCGCCAAAGAAGCTAACCTTCTCGCACGTTATATCTATACGTTTCATCGACTCTTGAACCCACTGGTTTCGCCCTCGTCGTAGAAACCTTTCGCTGGCCGACCGTTCGGCTCCAGAATTCTGTGCTGCGCCACCGCACGTGTAACGCGATCGCTCAGGTCGGGCCTGGCATTTCCTAGTGCTTAGATTTGCCGATCCTTGCTAAAAGGATTTTTCGGTTGCAGGTCTCGCGCATGTATTTGATAGTGAAATTTCCTCAGGTCATTGTCCAGGGGTTTTTGACTAAAAGTCGATCCAAAGTGGCCTCATGACCGCCCCTCACCTTCAAGTACTCAGCCGAACTCGAACTAGGCAGGTACCCGATACTTGGAGTTTCATATGCAACACCTAGAAGTGCGCTAGCAGTGCACCTGTAGTCGATGTTTTTAGTTTCAACTTTTCCTAATGTGGGATAAACTCTAGGTGCTGTACAAATCAGGAGGAACAGGTAGATGGCGCTTATCGCCCCCGCTTTAGCTAAGCCGCTACTCGGCGAACGCTCCAGCGTTAACCTTATTTTCCTGATCGCAGGATTATCTTTCGCCTCTTGGGCCGGAAGACTTTCGGTGATCGATATGGTCTTTGACTTCTCAGGCTCACAGCTAGGTGCTTTTCTCTTTTTCATGACGGCTGGTACCTTAGCCGGAATTGCATTGGCTCCGACCCTTAGCCGGACGTTCTCAGCCAAAAACCTTCTACTCGTGCTCCCCATCTTCCTGGCTGCGATATTGGTGACCCTTGGCGTATCTGTCACGATTCTGGAAAGTGGTATCGCCGCCTTCATAATCTTATTTTTCAACGGGCTAATATTCGGCTGCCTTGATATCACCATGAATGTTAACGGTGCCAAGGTTGAACGGAAGCTCGGCAAAAGCATCATGCCCTCATTGCATGGATTTTTCAGTCTCGGTTCCTTACTCGGCGCAGGCATCGCAACGGCTACCCTGAGCCTAGAAATCGAAACTATCTGGCATTTCAGCTTTGTCGCCGTAGTAATTATTGGCTTAACACTCTTTGCACAGACCGGTTTTAAAACCTGGAATTACAATTACTCGGCACCACGAGACAAAACCCAGCTGAAGGCCTCCGGTGCACGTTCACGGCGCGGACTGTTGTTACTACTGGGTCTTATGGTTGCCGGGCTCAGCTTTGCGGAAGGGGCTGCCAACGATTGGCTTGCAGTGGCTTCTGTCGACGGGCATGGGCTCAGCCATCCCAGCGGTGCGCTGATGTTTACCCTCTTTACCGGCGCTATGACCGTCGGCAGATTCACCGGCGGATCAATTGTTGATCGCATTGGAACCAAGTGTTCCCTGATGATCATGGGTCTGATCGGTCTGGTCGGGATTGTCTTGTTTATTCTCGGAGACAACATCTGGATGTTTGGAGCTGGGGCGCTACTTTGGGGGCTGGGCAGTTCACTCGGGTTCCCTGTGGGAATGTCCATTGCAGCCTCGCGCAGTGATCATCTTGGCCCACGTGCCGTGAGCGTTATCAGCGCCTTTGGCTATGGAGCTATGCTCAGCGGACCGCCGGTTATTGGGTTCGTCGCAGACGTCATCGGATTACCGCAAGCCCTTTGGCTCATTGTCACGATCTTGGTGATTTCGTTGATCATTACTCCACGAGCAGCCCAAACCGGCCAGTCTCTCGAGTAAAAAGCTAAACGGGTAGGATTGCTCGTTCTTTGATATTTCGCATCACGATAGTGCTAGTTAGCTTCTCCACTCCGGGCAGTTCAACTAACACCTCATCGTAAAGGTGCTGATAATGACTCAGATCTTTGGCGTAAACACGCAACAAGAAATCTGGTTCCCCAAAGAGTCGTTGTGCTTCTACGATCAACTCATCTTTTTCGACTGCCGCCTCGAAGGCTTTGAGTTGCGCACGATCCTTGAGTGTAACGAAGACCAAGGCCTCGAATGCCAAGCCAACGCGTTCAGGAGCAATGACAGCCTGGTAGCCGGCAATGACCCCCGCTCGCTCGAGCTCGCGAATACGTCGATGACAAGGGGCAACCGAGAGTCCAACTTTACTTGCTACCGCAGTTGCACTCATCCGGCCGTCCAGCTGCAATTCAGCGATGATAGCCCGGTCCAATTTATCCATGAACCCAGCATACAACGCAATATTTTTGCGTATTTCACCAATCAATCAAGAAAATATTGCTTACATCGGCGCTTCTTAGGCAAAAACAGCAAGCACTTTTCGACAGAATTTCCCTAACCTTATATAAGCACGTCAGGAACTATGAGGAGACACCATGGAAATCACTCAACTAACCGGCTTCCTCTTGGTCTCCGTCACCCTAGCTTGCACACCTGGCGCCGATTGGGCTTATATAATTTCCTCGGCTATCGGCCCCAAAGGTTACCGCGCGGCAGTATGGGGACTGCTGACAGGCTACCTATTCCACACCGCGCTACTTGTCTGTGGCGTGGCAGCGTTAGTAGCCAGTTCGCCACAACTGCTCCTTTGGCTAACCATGGCGGGTTCCACCTATCTACTATGGCTCGGAATTACTACGCTCACTAGCTGGAGGTCGGCAAAATTCTACCCAGCTCCCTCTGCGGACCGCGCAGAATTTGCGTCGACTAACGACCAACCCGGTGGCGCGCACAATGCACCCCCCGGGTCCCTTGCGCTTCTGACTGAAGCTCCGCCACAAGACAATTTGAGTGCCCACTGGCGCGCACCTTTCTTCAAGGGACTGCTCACCAGCGGGGTCAACCCGAAAGCGCTACTACTCTATTTGGCGCTGATTCCGCAGTTCATCAGTCCGGCCGGAAGCTGGCCATTGTCCGTTCAGACCGGCGCACTTGGCCTCACCCATTTCGCGGTATCGGTCGCCGTATACTTTGCCGTTGCCTTAACCGCACGTCTTTTATTACGCTCCAGACCACTTGCCGCAAGAATTGTGACTGCATGTTCGGGGATCATCATGATTGGGCTTTCACTAGCACTTATCTATGATCAATTCTTTGGCTAACCACAATTTATTGAACACTGATCAAGACAATTGAACAGTGATCAAGTATGCTCTTTTCTCAGTGGTACAAAACTCCACTAGGAACGCCATCCAGACACCGAACAACCAACGGTGACCTACTGGATGAAAAAGTACGTCGCGATGGAGCATTGTGGAATTACCAGAGATCCAACTTGAGCAAGTCACTGTCAGCTTTGAAGACCGCCCGGTTCTCACTGATATCACCCTGACGCTCAATGAACGTCGCATCGGAATCATCGGGGCAAACGGAGCCGGTAAAAGCACACTGTCGCGATTACTGAACGCACTAGTAATTCCTACCACTGGAACCGTCCGTGTGGGAGGACTAGATACGTCCAAAAACGCGAAACAGATTCGCCGCGATGTGGGTTTCGTTTTCCAGAACCCAGCGAATCAAATCATCATGCCACTGGTTGCAGACGACATAGCTTTTGGTCTGAAAAACATCGGCTTGTCCAAAGCCGAACGCAAGGTTCGAGTCACGCAGACCCTCGAGGAACTGAACATTGCCCATCTGGCAGATCGTGAGAGCCATACGCTTTCCGGAGGCGAGCAGCAAATGGTGGCTCTGGCAGCAGTGATGGCCATGCAACCTCGCACGATTGTTTTTGACGAGCCAACAACCATGCTTGATCTACGAAATCGGCTCCGCTTCCAACGCGAAATCGCCCAACTCCCGCAACGAGCCATCGTCATTACTCACGATCTAGAACTGCTAGAAGACTTTGATCGTGTCCTGGTGGTAACTGACGGGATCATAGACTTTGATGGTCAGCCTGCGGACGCTATTGATCATTACCGCCAGTGGAGCCTCGTATGATCGCCGCACACAACACCTCGTACCTCGCCAAATTACCAGCGGGACTAAAATTTGGAGCACTGCTGGTCGTCAGCATCGGTCTATACCTGATCGGTAGTTGGCAGATCCTCTCGGTGCTACTCCTTGTGAGCGTCCTCGTTTTGCTCAGTGCCCGGGTGAACCTGCACCAGCTACGCATGCCTCTGGTGACCTTGCTTCTCATCCTTGCTATCGTCTTTGTCTCCTTAGGGATCCAGACAACATGGGACAGCGCGCTAGTGTCGGTGCTTCGCCTGCTCACCATGTGCATGTTTGCCTATGCCGTCAGCTTGACGACGACCTTTGATGCCATGCTCGAACTCTTTCAACAGGTGGCATCTCCCCTACGGCATGTCGGCGCCAACCCGGCACAAATTTCCTTAGGGCTATCTTTGGCTATTCGCTTCATTCCAGAACTCAAGCGCGTATATCTTGAAGTCCGCGAAGCCCAACATGCGCGCGGGCTAGCAAATAATCCTCTCGCCGTAGCAGTCCCTCTGGTGATTCGATCCCTACGGATCGCTGAAGATACGGCCGAGGCGCTAGAAGCACGCGGTTACGACTCCGCCGAACATTCCAAATAATCCTACCCAGACTCTCTCGCACAATCATTCGTTAGGACACTCCAATGGCAACTGCCACTAGTTCGCAAACCCGAAATACTGTTTATGTTGCAATATTTGCGGCCATGATCGCCGCTATGGGCTTAGTTCCGCCCATCGTGATCGGCATTGTGCCGGTGCCCATTACACTGCAAACTTTGGGCGTCATGCTCGCTGGAGCACTCCTTGGCCCGGTACGCGGCATGCTCTCCAGTCTGATTGTGGTTGTCCTTGCTTTAGCCGGCTTACCACTGTTAGCTGGCGGCCGCGGTGGGCTGGCCGTATTGCTAGGCCCAACCGGCGGCTACCTGCTGGGCTGGATTTTTGGTTCCTTGGTAATCGGCGCGCTGTTCAAATTCTGGGTACTCCGCCAAAAGGGTCAAACCGGTCGTATCATCACAGGATTGGTTTCGGTCATCATTGGCGGTATCGGCGTGATCTACCTGTTCGGAATTCCATGGACGGCCGCAGTGACAGGGCTTGATCTTGGTACCTCCGCGATTGGCGCCATCGCATTCCTTCCGGGTGATCTAATCAAAGCCGTGGTCACCACGCTGGTGGCCGTCACCGTGCACCGCAGCTACCGGGCACTGATGAGCTAATCCGATGGATCTTGCCAGCCAGCTGCAACAGAACGCGCGGACCCGTCCAAGACACCCCGCGGTCATCAGCACAACTCACGTTTTGGATTATCTTTCCTTAGCTGCGAGCAGCAATGCGTTGGCTGGCAAGCTACGCCAGAAAGTTTTACCCGGAAACCGTGTTGGTATCTACTGCACCGACCCCATCGCCCTGGCTATCTCCTTCCACGGGTGCATGCTGGCAGGTATTAGCGCGATCATCCTAGATCCGGCATGGCCTTCGGCACGGCTTCTCCAAATGCTGGAACTCTTCGACTCACCCACCCTGCTTTGCGACCGCGACGGGGAGGCAGTTCTGCGGGCCTTAGGCCAGAACCCGGTGCGAGTGCCATCAGATGTTGACGACGTAGCTGCCGTACCGGCTTTAACGGCCTCCTACGACGCACAGTGCGAGCTGTTGGTCGTGTTCACTTCTGGATCTAGCGGATCTCCGAAGGCAGTAATGCGCAGTCGCGATTCGTGGGAGCAGTCGATCGCTAGGTGTGCCACGACCCTCGGTGCCACCAAGGACGCACGAACGATGGTGCCCGGCCCACTGGCCCACGGGCTTGGCCTCTACGCTCTTGTGGAATCGATCGCCACCGGGGGAACAATCGTGGCACCCGGGCGCTGGAAAGCTCAGGACGTGACCACGCTATTAGAAACCGAAAATTGCAATAGGGTCGTCGCTGTTCCTTCGCTGGTACGGCTCATGCTTGACCAGCTCGAGTCGAATTTACTTGCCACGCTTCGTCACGTGGTTACTGGCGGTGAACCGTTGGCTTCGCAGCTGGCCCAACGGATCTTGCGAGTCTCTCCACAGATCACTTGCACCGAATACTACGGGAGTAGTGAGCACAGCCTCATTGCCTATCGGGCGCATCAACGCTCGGCCAGGTATTCGATGCCCGAATTCATCGGGACCTTCTTCGACGGCGTCCGAGCTCATTTACATGCGCCACAACGCAACGGCGTTGGACGGCTCATGATTGCTAGCGACTTTAATGCCACCGGTTATGACCCACGAGGTCCAGGCGAGTTGGAACGCTGCAAAGAGTCAACCGGGGTGGGAGATCTTGCCCGCTTACTACCGGAAAACCGGGTCCAAATATTGGGGCGTCACGGTGAGATGCTCAATATTAATGGGAACAATATTTACCCGGCAGAAATTAGCGCCGCCCTAGAACAATGCGGGCTTATCCAACCAGTGGTTCAGGCTTATCGCGATGCTACGGACAAGGCAAGAATTACCGCCTATTGTCTACTTCCTGATCCACGAACGCTTCCCGATACGCTGGAACTGCACGGCGAGCTGAAAAACTTACTTCCTACCTACAAGATTCCCCATGACCTTGTGTTTTTATCTGACTGGCCACTAACGAACAGTGGAAAGCGGGATGTTTTCAACCTTCCCTTACCGACGACCGCGGGTCTAAGAAAGCTGCGTCTACGATGAATGAAGCATTGATTATCGCAGCTCGGCGCACGCCCATCGTGAGGTCGAATAAAGAGTTCGCGCAGCTAGGCGCCGAGGACCTGCTAGCAAAGGTTTTTAACGCGTTGCTCGAAGATTCAGGCTTAGATCCTGCCGCGGTAGAGCACGTTTTTGCCGGAAACGCTGCCGGCCCGGGCGGAAATATAGCCCGAGTAGCCGCTCAGGCATCGTGTCTACCCCTGTCCGTTCCAGCCACCACGCTAGACGCGCAGTGTGCCAGCGCTTTAGAAGCCATTGCTGCTGGCGCAAGAATGATTCAGTGTGGCGAAGCGCGCGCAGTCATCGCCGGAGGCGTCGAATCGGTGAGTACTGCGCCGTGGCGGATGGAAAAGAATGTTGTGCCCGGCTCTCCCCCACGCATCTATTCACGAGCTCGTTTTACCCCACGCCCTCACGCGGACCCAGATATGGGCGTCGCGGCAGAAAACATTGCCACAGAGTTTAACATCTCACGCAGAGCCCAAGACGATTTTGCATTACGAAGCCACCAACGTGCGGTCCAGGCTCAGCAAACCGCGCGATTCGATAACGAGATAGTGGAAGTTCACACCGCTACCGGTCTGGTCAACCGCGATACTTGTCCGCGACCGGGACTCACGGAGGGAAAGCTTGGGGCGTTGCGCCCGGCGTTTGTTCCGGGTGGCACGGTGACTGCAGGTAATTCTTGTCCCATTAATGATGGCGCCGCAGCGGTGCTAATCGTTGACGCCGAGTATTTCAATCAGTTGGGCGCAAATTTTGCGCTGCGTTATCTGTCCACCGGCAGTGGCGCGTGCGACCCACAAATCTTGGGCATGGCAGCCGTTCCCGCGTATCAAAAACTCGAGCTGTTCCTGGGCAAACGCAGACTGGCCCAGGCTGGACTCATTGAGTTTAACGAAGCCTTTGCTGTACAGGCCCTCGCCTGCCTGACTCAACTTGGCATAGCCCCTGAAGATGTAAATCGTGAGGGTGGGGCGTTGGCACTGGGCCACCCCTACGGGGCCAGTGGTGCCATTCTGAGCACCAGGCTGTTCTGGCAGGCTAAAGAAAAGAAGATTCAAGACGAGCTGTGCTTGGCTTTGATGGCGGCAGCCGGTGGTACCGGCACCGCAATGGCCTTTGAAACGGTACACACACCAGATCGCTAAGGCTTGCGATAAGCACTTTAAACGCAAAGAAAAGGCGCCTTCCAAAATCCGTAGCGGATTTCGAAAGGCGCCTTTAGCAATACAACTTAGATGTTGAAACCAAGTGCTCGCATCTGGTCGCGACCATCATCGGTGATACGTTCTGGGCCCCAAGGTGGCATCCAGACCCAGTTCAGACGATGCTCGTCGACAACGCTTTCCATAGCCTGGGCGACCTGCTCTTCGATAATATCGGTGAGCGGGCATGCTGCGGTGGTGAGCGTCATATCGAGAATTAGCACGCCGTCTTCGGCATACTTCATTCCGTAAAGCAGACCCAAGTCGACAATGTTGACGCCGAGTTCCGGGTCAATCACGTCTTTGAGCGCCTCTTCGACATCTTCCAGCGGAGTCGTTTTGGCTCCTGTGCTCTGTTCGGTTATTTCACTCATGGGTTATACCTTACTAGGCCTGAACGTTAAGGAAGCGGTCGTAACCTTCTTCTTCCAAACGGTCTGCGAGTTCTGCGCCACCCTGCTCAGCGATACGACCATCAACGAACACGTGCACGAAGTCTGGCTTGATGTAGCGCAGGATGCGAGTGTAGTGGGTGATCAGCAAGGTGCCCATCTGGTTTTCGTCCTGAGCGCGGTTGACACCCTCAGAAACGGTCTTCAACGCGTCAACGTCAAGGCCCGAGTCGGTTTCATCCAGAATCGAGAACTTAGGCTTGAACAGTTCCATCTGCAAGATTTCAACGCGCTTCTTCTCGCCACCGGAGAAGCCTTCGTTGACGTTACGGCTAGCAAAGTCCGCATCGATCTTCAGCTTCGCCATTGCTTCCTTGACGTCCTTGGTCCAGGTACGCAGCTTCGGCGCTTCGCCGTCGATTGCGGTCTTGGCGGTACGCAGGAAGTTAGTCATGGTCACGCCTGGGACCTCAACTGGGTACTGCATGGCCAGGAACAGGCCTGCCTTGGCACGCTCGTCAACGCTCATCTCCAGTACGTCGGCACCGTCAAGGGTAATCGAACCCGAGGTGACCTTGTAGCGTGGGTGACCGGCGATGGTCGAAGCCAAGGTGGACTTGCCCGAGCCGTTAGGGCCCATGATTGCGTGGGTTTCGTTGGTGTTGATTACCAACGAAACACCCTTGAGAATTTCCTTCTCGCCCTGCTCGGTGTCGATCGAGACGTGCAGGTCTTTGATTTCCAGAGTAGACATACGTCGTTCCGTTTCTATATCTAAAAGGCTGGTAGAACCGGCGCTACTTAAAGGTGAGTAGCTGCCAATTCTTCTTCGATGGTGTCGGTCAAGCGCTCTTCGAGCTGCTCGTCACCGATCTGCTGGACGATTTCGTTCAGGAAGCCACGAACCACCAAGCGGCGGGCGGTCTTCTCATCGATACCGCGGGCCATCAGGTAGAACAAGTGCTCGTCGTCGAAGCGTCCGGTGGTGGAAGCGTGTCCGGCACCGTCGATGAGGCCGGTCTCGATTTCCAGGTTAGGAACCGAGTCGGCACGAGTACCGTCGGTGAGCACCAGGTTGCGGTTTGCTTCGTAGGAGTCGGTACCCACAGCGGCCTTCTGGATCAGCACGTCGCCAACCCAGACCGTGTGTGCGCCCTTGCCCTGCAAGGCACCCTTGTAAAGCACGTTCGACTTGCAGTTAGGAACCGCGTGATCAACGAACAAGCGGTGTTCCAGGTGCTGACCAGCGTCGGCGAAGTACAGGCCGTACAGCTCGATCTCTGCGTGTTCCCCAGCAAAACGAGCCGATGGGTTCACACGCACCAAGTCGCCACCGAAGGTGACAACAATGTGCTTGAAGGTTGCGTCCTTGGCTACCACAGCCTGCTGCGAGGAAGCGTGGATTGCATCCGACTCCCAAGCCTGCAGGGAGACAACACGCAAGCGCGCGCCCTGGCGAACATCAAATTCGATGTTCTGTGCCAGCACTGCCGAACCAACGTGGTCGATAACGACCATGGCTTCGGAATTCTCCTCGGCCACGATGATCAGGTGCTGAGCTGCAGGTTCCAGCGACTCACCGGTGATGCGCAGGATGCTCTTGGTGTTCTCGGCGTTAGCCGGGATGGTAAGAACCTGTGCGCCATCGGCGTACTTCCAGCCGTTGGCCGACACGCGGTCATCGGGGGTGAAAGCGTTGCCGCGGATCGCGTCATCTGCCGCGACGGTGCGCAGCGTGACGTTCTCTGAGCCGGTCAGCTCGACCTTTGGTGCCTGACCGGTCAGTTCTGCGGTGTGCAGTGAACCGATACGCTTCAGCGGGGTAAAGCGCCAGTCTTCTTCACGACCGGTGAGCTTTGGGAAATCTTCAACGTTGTAGCTGGTCAACCGGCCTGCACGCGAAGAATCCGTGACACCTTCGCCGCCACCATGGCTGTGGCTCTTGGAAGAAGCCCCGGCTAGTGGTGAGGAAGCGCTGTCGTTTAGTGGCGAAAGGTTTTCGCCCTCTTCGGTGAAGCCCGGAATCGATGGGGCGCCAATGCGCGCCTTCTCTTCGGGAATCTGAGTGGTGGTCTCCGACATTCTTAGCCGACCGATCCTTCCATCTGGAGTTCAATAAGGCGGTTCAGTTCCAGCGCGTATTCCATTGGAAGCTCACGTGCGATTGGCTCAACGAAGCCACGCACGATCATTGCCATCGCCTCGTCCTCGGCCATGCCGCGGGACATCAGGTAGAACAGCTGTTCTTCAGAAACACGGGAAACCGTCGCCTCGTGGCCCATGGTCACGTCATCCTCGCGGACGTCGATGTATGGGTAAGTGTCCGAACGCGAGATCTGGTCAACCAGCAACGCGTCACACACGACCGAGTTCTTTGTACCCTTGGCACCTTCGCGGACCTGGACCAAGCCACGGTATGCGGAGCGGCCACCGTTACGGGCCACCGACTTAGCGACAATGGCGCTAGAGGTGTTCGGAGCGATGTGAACCATCTTCGAACCGGTGTCCTGGTGCTGGCCTTCGCCGGCGAAGGCGATGGACAGGGTTTCACCCTTGGCGTGCTCGCCAACCAGGTATACGGCTGGGTACTTCATGGTGACCTTGGAGCCGATGTTGCCATCGACCCATTCCATGGTGGCGCCTTCTTCACAGATGGCACGCTTGGTCACGAGGTTGTACACGTTGGTCGACCAGTTCTGGATCGTCGTGTAGCGAACGCGAGCGTTCTTCTTCACGATGATCTCGACTACTGCCGAGTGCAGCGAGTCCGACTGGTAGATCGGAGCGGTGCAACCCTCAATGTAGTGAACGTAGGAATCTTCATCGGCGATGATCAAAGTACGTTCGAACTGACCCATGTTTTCCGTGTTGATACGGAAGTAGGCCTGCAGTGGGATCTCTACGTGGACGCCCTTAGGAACGTACACGAAGGAGCCACCGGACCAGGTCGCGGTGTTCAGCGAAGCGAACTTGTTATCGCCTGCCGGGATGACCGAGCCGAAGTATTCCTTGAAGACATCTTCGTGTTCCCGCAACGCGGTATCGGTATCGAGGAAGATCACACCCTGAGCTTCAAGGTCTTCACGCAGCTGGTGATAAACAACCTCGGACTCGTACTGCGCGGCAACGCCGGAAACCAGACGCTGCTTCTCAGCCTCTGGAATTCCCAGCTTGTCATAGGTGTTCTTGATATCTTCCGGAAGGTCTTCCCACGAGGTGGCTTGCTTCTCGGTCGAGCGAACGAAGTACTTGATGTTGTCGAAGTCGATGCCCGAGAGGTCTGGACCCCAGGTTGGCATTGGCTTGCGATCGAAGTACTTCAAGCCCTTCTGGCGTAGTTCCAACATCCACTCAGGTTCTGACTTGAGGTTGGAAATGTTGGCTACAACTTCAGCGTCAACGCCACGGCGTGCATTTGCACCCGCGTCGTTCTTATCTGACCAGCCGTATTCGTAATTACCGATTCCTTGGAGTTCGGGGTTCTTCTCCAGAATTTCGGAAATTACACCTGGGTCAGCAGACTCCTGTGCAATCTGATCCGTCATCGCGGCCTCTCCATCTTCGTGAACTGAATTCGAGTTCTCTTCTCAGCGCGTAACGGCGCCTTTCCGCGACCCACTGGAATGTGGGTCGTGCACACATGTCCGCCACCGGCCAATGTCGAGAGCCTTCGCACATCAACACCGACCAGTCGAGCAAACATTTCAGTCTCCATGTCGCAAAACACCGGAAACTCGCGTGCCAAATCTTGTATGGGGCAATGCCCCTGGCACAGCTGAACGCTGCGCATTAGTGCTTTCGAAACTTTCGCTTCGACATTGCGGGTGTACCCCACAAAACCGTCGGAACTGAGCAACTCGCTAAGCTTCGTTGCTCGTTCTTCAAGTCCTTCTATACCGTCCATTGCCTTCGCATAACGGATTTCCATCGTCGCGAAGCGGTCCCGCGCGAATTTGCGAATCGCATCTTCGCCGGCCGCATCTCCCAGCACCTTCAGTGCTTGGGTGGCGATGTCTAGGTAATCGTTGCCCAGCTTCGTCTGTCCGCGGTGCGATAGTACGTACCTGCGGGACGGCCGACCTGCGCCCGACTTCTGATTTGCTACCAGCTTTACCTCAACAAGCCCTGCTTTTGACAGCGCGTCAAGGTGACGGCGAACCGCTGCTGGCGTGAACCCGAGCTTGCTGCCAAGCTCGGCCGCACTGACCGGTCCGTCTTCGAGCACCGCGTTTAGAACTCGGTCTCGCGTGCGCTCCTCAGTATCCCCAACCGTGCCAACCGTAGTGCCGGTTGCGGTACTAGCTGTGTCTGAATTAGATGAATACACAACACAAGCATGCCTATATTTTTCCCCCACGTCTAGTAAGGAAGGACTTACTAAGGTAGGGCTAGTCATTCCGGGAATCTCAGGGATTTCGTGCCCTATGGCTATCATCCTCCGCGCCGAAACCTAAATCGAGCCTTCGTGACTAAAGACTCAGCCCTTACGACTTCGACATGACGTAGAATGCTGTGGTGTCTTCAGTTACTCCCAGCCTCATTATTAGTGAGCTGAGCAAGGATTTGGGACCGGTTCCTGCGCTGAATAATCGCATGCTCAGGGTCCTGGATTCCGTCTCCCTCAAAGCCCTCCCCGGCCAAGTCACTACCCTTTTGGGCTCTAATGGTGCCGGCAAGTCCACCACGCTCGCCTGCGCTCAGGGCCTTTTGCGACCCGAGGGTGGAACGATTGAATTGCTCGGCCAAGATCCCTTTGGCGACAACCCCGACCTTCGTTCGCGGGTCGGCGTGATGTTGCAAGATGGAGGATTGCCTCCGTCAATGCGACCGATTCCGCTTTTGCGCCACGTGGCTGGAATGTACAAAAAACCCATCGATATCGATGCGCTGATCACTCGGCTGGATCTTGAATCATTCGGTAGCCGCACTATTCGCCGGCTCTCTGGGGGACAAAAACAACGTGTCGCCTTAGCCCTCGCGCTAGCCGGCGACCCTGAAGTCCTCTTCTTAGACGAGCCGAGCGCCGGATTAGACCCGCAATCACGTCAGGTCGTCTTTGATCTAATCAGCGAACAACGCGACCTCGGTAAAGCCATCGTACTGACCACACACCTGATGGATGATGCACAGCGCTTAAGTGACTATGTGTACATTATCGACAAGGGCCGAAGCGTTGCACAGGGCACCGTCACCGAGCTGACAACTTTGGCCGCTTCTGAGCACGAAAACCGTCCGGTGAACTTTGGCGCGAGCCCATCCTTAGAATTGCCGCAACCGCCAGCCGGACTACATCTGAGCGAGACCGCACCTGGCGAATACCATCTAACAGGCGTCAGTTCGGCGGAGCATCTTAACTGGCTGACAAGCTGGTGGGCCCGTGAAGGTATCTTGCCGACCCACATGAACTTGCAGGCACGCAGCCTCGAAGATGTCTTCTTGGAATTTGCGCAAAAAGAGGAAACGGTATGAGCCCGACAATGAGCCAATCCAACGCCGTGTCCATGCCCAAGCGCATCGCCTTACAGGGCAAATACGAAACACTGATGATGCTCAGCAACGGTGAGCAGTTAGTACTCGCCGTAGTGTTGCCCATTATTGCCCTGTTTGGACTGACCTTCACGGATATTCTGGAAGGTGTGGCACCACGCAGCATTGATGCAGCAGTGCCCGGAGTGTTGGCCCTCTGCGTCATTTCCACAGCCTTCACCGGTCAAGGCATCGGCACTGGCTTTGACCGACGCTACGGCGTACTGCGAATGTTCTCTACTACCCCATTGGGTAAAGCAGGCTTGATCTTCGGCAAGGTAATTGCGGTACTCACCGTATTAGCTATCCAGGTAGTACTGATTACCATCGTGGCCTTACTTCTGGGCTGGGAGCCAAACCTTTTGGGAATCATTCCCGCCGTGTTGTTCCTACTCCTTGGCGCTGCGACGTTTACTGCTTTGGGATTGCTTATTGCCGGTACGGTTCGCCCCGAAGCGACACTTGCTATCACCAACTTGGCCTGGGTCCTCCTCGCCGGAGTCGGCGGAGTGCTGTTCCCCTTAACGATGGCCCCGGCCTGGCTTCAGCCAACGCTAGATGCTTTGCCTTCGGCTGCACTCGGTGACGCCCTTCGCGCGGCGCTCATCGAGGGGCATTTCAGCCTTGCCAGCGTGATCTTCTTGGTGCTTTGGGCCGCTGCCGGCTCCTTTGCCGCCATCAAACTTTTCAAATGGAACTAACCAACACAAAGTAAGGGAGATTTCCATGTCTTCAAACCTAGTCACCCCAAGCTGGGCCGATAGGTTGCCGACGCACGTCACCCGGCTTGTTCACGGTCTGGCGATCGCCTCCTTGATCTCTCAGGTTGGCATCATCATCACCGGTGGCGCAGTACGACTGACCAAATCTGGTTTGGGCTGCTCACACTGGCCAAACTGCGTCCCGGGTTCCATGACCCCGGTCCCTGAGATGGGCGTGCACGGCCTCATTGAGTTCGGTAACCGCCTACTCACCTTTGTGTTGCTGGCTATTGCAGTGGCGTTTTTTATCGCCGTCTGGAATATGCGCAAAACTCATCGCTCGATCTTCACCCTTGCTTGGGTTCTTTTGGCAGGCATTCCCGCTCAGGGCGTCATCGGTGGCATCACCGTATTGACCGACCTAAACCCTTGGGTTGTGTCCCTGCACTTCATTCTTTCGGGAACGCTGGTCTGCTTGGCCACCATTTTGGTCAACCGCACCCGACGAGAGCTAAAGCAAGAAAATCACCAAGCTTCGACGAAATCGGTTGGTCAGTTCGCCACCGCCGCTTGGATATTGTCCATGCTCGCAGTCATTATGGGCACCATCGTCACCGGCACCGGCCCACACGCAGGTGACGCTTCTGCACCTCGTCACCTCTTTGATCCATTGCTAGTCACTCGCATGCATACCGCACCGGTATACCTGTTGATTGTGGCCACTATTGCAGTACTCGTCTTGGCCTACCGCGCCGATGGCAACTCAAAGGTCCGTACAGCTGCCTGGTGGATGGTAGTGGTCATCCTCGCGCAGGCGGCCATCGGATACACCCAGCACTTCACTGGCTTACCTATCACCTTGGTACTGCTACATATGCTCGGCGCTAGCCTGCTGCTGGTGGCGGCCACCAACCTGTGGGACTGTGCCGTCCGGCTTCCTCGGAGCGAACGCGTAGAACAGCGCTAAACGCTATCTAAGACTCAAGCGGCTGGATCCCCGGGGGGATCCAGCCGCTTTTGCTTTGCCCTGCCGCTGTGGTCGTTCTAGCGGGTGATGCCTGCTCTAGGGCGCAGTCGCAGCAGCCCATAAATTCCGAAAGACAAAACAATCCCGCCAAACAGCCAGATCGCCCCCACGAGCATTCCACTATCGAATACCGCGACGATCAGGGCCAACACTCCGTATGCCAACACGGCCCAGTAAGAGATACGCAAATTGAGTATGATCCCGACTGCTATCGCCAAGCAAGCAACGGCCCAGATCAGCGCGGGAAGCATGAAAACTCCAATATTGCCGCGTTCGACCCCACTTGCGACGAGCACAACGGGAAGAAGCATAATCAGCACACCGATAATTCGCAGGACAAGCGATTCTCTTCTCCCCGCCTGCAAAGATTTAGCAAAGGGCAGCATCGTGGCCAACCAAATTACGATTGCCATCGGAACATAGAACAGTCCAGCGTCAATTGGATCAGAAACAACTAATGCGGAAGCTGCCACGGCGCAGATCAATGTTGCCCAGCGACGCATCCTCAATGGCACCAGTAAGAGCACCGCTAGCAGAGCAGCCGGCACCAGTGTGAGCACCGCTATTCCGGGCCCATAAAGTTCCACAAGCGCTGTTAGCGAACGTTCGGTTGAACTCGTGTAGTCCGGATGCTGGCCCTCCGCGTTACGAAGAAAGAAACTTACAATCGCCGCGGTAAAAGTTGCCAGTGCGATAGCAACGCCAATGAGAGTATTCCCTACCGGCCAGGGACCCGTTCCACGCGGTTCGGGGACCCCCAGCTCACTGCGAGATGCCTTGGCCACTTCTCTGGGCTCCCCCAAGGCACTGATGACTTCCGATTCGGTACGGCCACTCAGTCTTGACTCCTCGATATGCTCGGAGATGTCTTGGAGAATGACTCGTCGCTGAGCTTCAGGCAGGTCCGCCAAGTATCCGCTAAGTTGACGTACATAGCGCTTGGCAGTCACATCCGGCTTGGTACTAAACATGATGTCCTCCTAATAAACCGTCCACCTGATAACTCAGCTGACCCCAGACCGAGCCAAAGAGTTCTAGTGATTGCCTACCGTTGCCGGTAATTGCGTAATACTTGCGAGAGCGTGAACCGTCGACTTGTTCCCAGCGCGTCGCAACACTTCCCGCGTCTTTCATTCTGGCTAGCAGGGGGTAAAGGCTCCCCTCACTGGCTGTCAGTTCCAACTCAACGAGCTGATTCGCAATCTCAAGCCCATACATATCCCGCTCCGACAACAACGCAAGAACGCAGTATTCAAGCACTCCCTTGCGCAGGTTCGTGGCGATCTTTTCCGCGTTGAGATTCATACATTGAACTTACCTTGCGTAACAAGTCTTGTATAGCAAGAGAGCTAAACGTTAGCTATTCTTTACCAACTCATCAGCGCCACGTCCGTTGCCACTACGCCGATTTTCCAGACAGTAACCAGGGCAAATGGAAAATCCCCGCTTCCGGCAACGGAAACGGGGATCTATTCAGGACTTTTAGCCAAACAGCGGACTGCCCACGAATGGGTCGAATGCCAGAGCCACGAAGACCAGTGACAAGTAGGTAATCGAGATATGGAAGACCTTCATGGCCTTACGGTTCATCTCAGCAGGACTATGGTCACGCTGGGTCTCGCGGTAAAGAACGTGCGATTCATAAACGAACCAAATGCCCGCCCCGCCGGCAACCGCAGTGTAGACGATGCCTGCATAGCCCATAGGAAGCAAGAGCAACGAACAAACGACCGTGGCCCATGCGTAGAGTACAACCTGAACCGAGACTCGACGTGCATTGGCGATAGCACCAAGCATTGGCACCGAAGCAGCGTTGTAGTCATCGGCGTACTTCATTGACAATGGCCAATAGTGTGGCGGAGTCCAGAGGAAGATCACCAGGAACAAGATGATCGCCGGCCACTCGACGGTTTCGGTCACAGCTGCCCAGGCGATCAGCACTGGCATGCAGCCTGCAATTCCGCCCCAGACGATATTCTGTGAGGTGCGACGCTTAAGAATCATCGTGTAAAGAACCACGTATAGAAGAATCGCGGCAAGACCAAGTGCAGTGGTGAGCGGGTTGGTGCCGAACCAGAACACCGCGAGTGAAGCAATTGCCAATACCCAAGAGAAGATTAATGCTTCGCGAGGGGTGACATCACCGGTAACCAACGGGCGACCCTTGGTCCGCTTCATCAGCTTGTCCATGTCGCGATCCAGATAACAGTTAAACGATCCTGCCGCACCTGCGGACATTGCGCCACCTACAAGGGTTGCGATCATCAGCCAGACATCGGGGAAACCGCGCTGCGCGAAAATCATCGTGGGCAGGGTGGTCACCAGGAGCAGCTCTATGACGCGAGGCTTAGTCAACGCCACATAGGAACCGGCCTTACGCTTGACAAAATCCCCGGTGCTTTCATCAGGTTGACGCGACGAGCGCGGCACTGACGTTCCGGTGACATTAAGAGTCTTCAATTAAACGCACTCAGTTCTACACGGGTACAAGACAGACATCTTTTATTCTACGACGAATAGAAGTCGGGCGGTAGTTGCCTTGAGGAAGTATTGCCGAATATCGGCGTGATTCCAGTCATCTTATACATCAACGCGCAGTCACTGACTTCCCAATACTCAGGTGTATACAGGGTGACTTTCACCGGGCCACTGGGTTTTCAGTTCCGCAGTCACTGCACGCTAATCACATGCTTATAGATTTGTTATCTGACCTTCAACAAAGTTTACAATTTGTAGGCTGATGGCGTTTGGCGGTTCCATAACCGACTCTCCAACCTCCATTTAGCATGACGCAACACCTCTGTGGCGGGCTTTTCTCAACTCTCGGTCGAAATTACTACTGCCGTGGCGGGCTCAAGGTTCGAGTTAGGACACCAGGTTTCTGCGCTCCGCGAAGTTCGAGGGGTCAAAGATAGATTCAAATTCTGCGTGTCATGTTTGTTCAAGCCATACAGACAATGCCCGATTCGCGATAGAGTGGACAGTAATCGCGCCGTCGCCACCAAATACCCCAAATAAGCTCGACTTCGGGTAGGAGGGTCGACGGCGTATTGCGTGTCAGCGGGATTATCCCCGTCCAAGCCTCAATGGAAGGAACGCCGCAGTGGCGACTGAATCCTTAGTAGAAGAGTTCTCACTTACCGAGTTGGATCGTAAGGCCATCGACACCACCCGTGTCTTGGCAGCCGACGCCGTAGAAAAAGTTGGCAACGGCCATCCAGGTACCGCCATGAGCTTGGCTCCGGCAGCATATCTAATCTTCCAGAAGCACCTCCGCCACGACCCGAAGGATCCGAACTGGATCGGTCGCGACCGCTTCGTGCTCTCCCCCGGTCATACTTCGCTGACCTTGTACCTACAGCTCTTCCTTTCCGGCTACGGCCTAGAGATGGAAGATATTGAGGCGCTACGCACCTGGGGCGCTAAGACCCCGGGTCACCCAGAGGTCGGTCACACCGCCGGCGTGGAAATCACCACCGGCCCATTGGGCCAGGGTCTTGCCTCAGCCGTTGGCTTCGCCTACTCACAGCGTCGCATGCGCGGCCTGCTGGATCCTGCCGCAGAAGCTGGCACCAGCCCGTTTGATCACACGGTTTACGTAATTGCATCCGATGGCGATCTGCAGGAAGGTGTCACCTCGGAGGCATCTTCGTTGGCAGGTCACCAGGAACTTGGCAACCTCGTCGTAATTTACGATGACAACAAAATTTCTATCGAGAACGACACCGACATCGCGTTCACCGAAGATGTTCTGGGTCGCTACGACGCCTACAACTGGCACACCCAGCGTGTGGACTGGACCGTCACCGGCGAGTACGTCGAAGATATGGCAGCCCTAGACGCAGCGATCCGTGCCGCCAAGGCAGAGACCTCGCGTCCCTCGATCATCGCTCTGCGCACCATTATCGGTTGGCCTTCACCAACCAAGCAGAACACCGGCGGCATTCACGGTTCAAAGCTTGGTACTGAAGAAGTTGCAGGGCTCAAGAAGGTTCTAGGCTTTGACCCAGAACAGTCATTCCATATCGAAGACGAAGTGTTGGCTCACGCCCGCGAGGTTGTTACCCGTGGCGCGGCACTGCACGAGTCGTGGAATGAAACCTTCAACGCCTGGAAGAGCGCCAACCCTGAAGAGGCTGCTCTACTTGAGCGTCTGCAGGCTGGCGAACTGCCCGAGGGCTGGACCGAAAAGATCCCAACCTTCGAACCAGGTTCCACGATGGCTACCCGCGCGGCTTCAGGCAAGGTCATCAACGCCATTGCCGACGAGTTGCCAGAACTATGGGGCGGCTCGGCCGACCTGGCAGGCTCAAACAACACCACCATCGATACCGCGAAGTCCTTCGCTCCAGAGCGTCGCTCCACGGACTCGTGGGATACCAGCCCATACGGCCGCGTCCTACACTTCGGTATCCGTGAGCACGCTGCTGCTTCGATCGTGAACGGCATCGTGCTGTCCTCGCCGACTCGCGCATTCTCCGGCACCTTCCTGATCTTCTCGGACTACCAGCGCCCGGCTATCCGCTTGGCAGCGCTGATGGGTGTTCCATCGATCTTCGTGTGGACCCACGACTCCATTGGACTGGGCGAAGACGGCCCAACCCACCAGCCAGTAGAACAGCTGGCATCGTTGCGCATCATCCCGAACTTCGACGTCGTCCGCCCAGCGGACGCCAACGAGGTTGCCTACGCATGGCGCGGAATGCTGGAACTGACCGACACCCCATCGGGCATCGTGCTTTCACGTCAGAACCTGCCAATCTACGACCGTTCGGCCGCCGGTTTCCGCGGCGCCGAGGGCACCTTGAAGGGTGGTTACATTCTGGCCGAAGCTGTCCGCGACGGCGCAGAAGTCACCCCAGATGTCATCTTGCTGGCCACCGGCTCCGAGGTTGAGTTGGCCGTTGAAGCCCGCGAAGAACTGGCAACCAAGGGTATTGCAGCCCGCGTGGTTTCACTGCCAAGTTTCGAATGGTTCGCCAAGCAGGACGCCGCCTACCGTGAAGAAGTTCTTCCGGAAGCCATCACCGCCCGCGTCTCGGTGGAAGCCGGAGTCGCTCAGGGATGGCGTGAACTAGTTGGTTCCGCAGGCGAGATTATCTCGCTGGATCACTTTGGTGCCTCCGCAGATTACAAGAAGCTCTACAGCGAATTCGGTATCACTACCGAAGCAGTTGTCGCAGCCGCCCAAAAAGTTGTTAAGTAAGGAACTGGTACACAATATGTCTAACCCAAACACCCAGGCCCTGTCCGACGCCGGCGTATCCATCTGGCTCGACGACCTTTCCCGCGAACGCTTGACCAGCGGCTCGCTAGCCAAGCTCATTGAAGAGAAGAACGTAGTTGGTGTCACCACCAACCCGTCCATCTTTGCCGCGGCGCTGTCCAACGCGACCGTGTACGGCGAAGCTATCGCCGAGCAGCGTCACAAGTCCGTCGAGGACGCGATCACCGAGATCACCAGTGACGACGTGGCCGCAGCGTGCGACCTGTTCCGTCCGATCTTCGATTCCAGCAACGGTTTTGACGGCCGTGTCTCCATCGAGGTTGACCCTCGTCTGGCCCACGACACCGCACAGACCATCATCCAGGCCAAGGCCCTGTACCAGCGTGTAGACCGTGAAAACGTACTGATCAAGATCCCAGCAACACTGGCCGGTCTCGAAGCAATCACCGAAACCATCGCCGAGGGCATCAGCGTCAACGTCACCCTGATCTTCTCGCTGGAACGCTACCGCGAGGTCATCAACGCGTACCTGATCGGCCTGGAGAAGGCCAAGGCTAAGGGCCTTGACTTGTCCAAGATTCACTCGGTTGCTTCCTTCTTCGTGTCCCGCGTGGATTCCGAAATCGACAAGCGTCTGAATGCGATTGGCACCGAAGCAGCCTTGGCCCTTCGCGGCCAGGCCGGTGTGGCTAACGCCCGTTTGGCTTACCAGGTCTTCGAAGAATCCTTCGCTTCCGCACGCTTCGAGGCACTGGCTGCCTCCGGCGCCAACGTCCAGCGCCCACTGTGGGCCTCGACCGGCGTGAAGGATCCTGCCTACCCGTCCACCCTGTATGTCACCGAACTTGTGGCACCGCAGACCGTGAACACCATGCCGGAGAAGACCTTGGACGCTACCGCGGCCGAGGCTGAGATTCGCGGCAACGTGGTTTCGGGCAGCTACGCCCAGGCTAACGGCGTGCTGGACGCACTGGCAGCCCAGGGCATCGACTACAGCGAGATTGTGTCTCTGCTTGAGGTCGAGGGCGTTGAGAAGTTTGACGTCGCGTGGAACGAACTGTTGGAAGACATGTCGGTGGCCTTGAAAGAGGCCAAGTAAATGGAATTGGGCCTGGTAACTTCCGGGGAGGCCCTCGCGTCGGTTGACCAGCTTCTGCCGAAGCTGATCGAAGCCCGGATTGGCAGCCGTATCGCCAATCAGGACCCAACCGTGTGGGGTGCATCAGCAAAGTCTGAGGCGTCAATCCGTTTGGGCTGGGCACAGCCCTTCGAAGCGGCCGAAAAGTTGCTTCCACAAATCTTGGAGCTGCGCGAGCAGTTGCTGGCTGAAGGTCTTACTCGGATCGCCTTGTGCGGTATGGGTGGCTCCTCGCTAGCACCCGAGGTGATTGCCGCGCATGACGAGGTAGACCTGGTCATCTGCGACACGACCGACCCACAAATGGTTTCGACCATCGTGAACACCGATCTGGAGCGCACCGTAGTGGTTGTCGCCTCCAAGTCGGGTTCCACCGTGGAAACTGATTCACAGCGTCGGGCCTTCACCACGGCTTTCGAAGCCGCAGGCATCGATCCTGCCACGCGGCTAGTGCTGGTCACCGATCCGAGCTCCCCCATGGATAACCCGGAAGGTGTGCGCGCGATCTTCAATGCCGACCCTCACGTTGGCGGACGATACTCGGCGCTCACCGCTTTTGGTCTAGTACCAAGCGGTCTTGCCGGGGCAGATATTGAAGCGCTTATCGAGGAGGCAGGATTAATCTCCGACCTGCTGAGCAGCGACGACGAAGACAATATCGCCTTGCACTTGGGTGCAGCGCTGGTGACCGCAGGACGCGACAAGCTAGTCATTGCAGAAATTGGTGACGCGCTTCCGGGCTTCGGCGACTGGGCCGAACAGCTCATCGCAGAATCCACCGGCAAGCTCGGCAAGGGTGTTCTTCCAGTGGTCGCTGACGCGAACGCACCGGAGCTGAAGAATATCGCAGCAGACATCCTGCCGCTTTACCTCCACGAGCAGTTGCCCGAAGAAGTTGATGAAGCAGCCACGGCGATTCACATCAGTGCGCCACTGGGTACCAGCTTCATGATCTTCGAATATGCAACTGCGGTCGCCGGCTACCTGCTGGGCATCAACCCGTTCGACCAGCCAGATGTGGAGGCAGCTAAGGTTGCCGCTCGTTCACTGTTGGACGCTCCAACCGCCGGTTCCCCGGACACGGTGGATGGCAGCGTTGAACTGTTCGGCACGCAAGCCACTAACCTAGCTGGCGCCTTGAACGAGTTGACTGCACAGTTGGGTGAGGACGGATACCTATCCATCCACGCTTATCTGGACCGCCATGCGGACGCTGGCCTAGAAGCGCTACGCGACCTACTGGCCGAACGCACCGGACGCCCGGTGACCTTCGGCTGGGGTCCACGGTTCTTGCACTCCACCGGCCAGTACCATAAGGGTGGCCCCCGTCAGGGAGTCTTCCTGCAGGTCACCGCAAACCACGAGCAGGATCTAGAGATCCCGGGCCGTCCCTTCAGCTTTGGCGGTTTAATTACCGCTCAGGCGACCGGTGATGGTGCGGTGCTCTCGGACGCAAAACATGGCCGTCCGGTACTGCGCGTGAATCTAACCGACCGCGCCGCGGGTATCGCGGCGCTGCTTGAGGCTGCGAGCTAACAAAAAATATGAGTAATCCACTTCGCGACGCCCGCGACCGGCGGCTTAACCGCATCGCCGGTCCGGGCGCGCTGGTGTTCTTCGGAATCACCGGCGACCTGGCCCGCAAAAAACTTATGCCCGCGGTCTATGACCTGGCCAACCGCGGCCTACTACCCCCAAACTTTGCCATTGTCGGCTTCGGCCGCCGCGACTGGACGGCAGAAGACTTCGCCAATCAGGCTCGCGAATGGATCTTGGCCAGCGCGCGAACCCCGTTTAACGAGACGGTCTTTGACCAGCTGGCCGCTGGAATGCGTTTCATTTCCGGCGCCTTTGATGATGACAATGCCTATGAAAAGCTCGCCGAAACCCTCGACGAGCTGGCAGAGTCCCGGTCCACCGGACGAAACCACGCATTTTATCTTTCCATCCCACCGAGCTGGTTCGACGTAGTCTGCCAGAAGCTCTCCGAGCATAAACTCGCCAAGGATGAGAACCCGGGTTGGGAACGCGTAGTCATTGAGAAACCTTTCGGCCATGACCTACAAAGTGCCAGGGAACTGAACCAAATCGTTGAATCGGTATTCCCCGCCGATTCGGTCTTCCGCATTGACCACTACCTGGGCAAAGAAACAGTGCAGAACCTACTGGCACTGCGCTTCGGCAACCAGATGTTTGAGCCACTGTGGAACAACAAGTACGTGGACCACGTGCAGATCACCATGGCCGAGGACATCGGCATCGGTGGACGTGCAAGCTACTACGACGGTGTGGGCGCAGCCCGCGACGTCATCCAGAACCACCTGCTCCAGCTGCTCGCACTGACCGCCATGGAGGAACCTATTTCCTTCAATGCGGATCATCTGCGCAGCGAGAAGGAAAAGGTACTCACCGCGGTTCAGCTACCCGAGGATCTGGGGCAGGCAAGCGCTCGCGGCCAGTACACCTCCGGTTGGCAGGGTGGCGAGGAAGTAGTCGGATTCCTGGATGAAGAAGGCTTTAACCCGCTTTCCAAAACCGAAACCTACGCTGCGGTCCGGCTGAACATCAATACCCGTCGTTGGAATGGTGTCCCGTTCTACCTGCGTGCAGGCAAACGTTTGGGCCGCCGAGTCACCGAGATTGCGGTGGTCTTTAAGCGGGCACCAAACCTGCTGTTCACAGATCACGCTGATGACGAGTTTGGTCAGAACGCGTTTGTCATCCGAGTCCAGCCAGATGAGGGGGCAACTATCCGTTTCTCCTCCAAGGTACCCGGCACCCAGATGGAGATCCGCGATGTCACCATGGACTTCGGCTACGGTAACGCGTTCACCGAGTCTTCCCCCGAGGCCTACGAGCGTTTGATCCTCGACGTGCTACTGGGTGAACCACCGTTGTTCCCCCGCCACGAAGAAGTTGAGCAGTCTTGGCGCATCCTTGACCCATTCGAAGAGTATTGGGCCGCGCAACCCGAACAGCCAGATCCTTATCTGCCAGGTTCGTGGGGACCGGCCAGCGCGGATGAGTTGATGGCTAAAGATGGAAGGACGTGGCGACGACCATGATGATTGATCTTCCCAATACAACCACCAATAAGGTGGCCAAGAAGTTGATCTCCTCGCGCCGCACCCACGGTGTGGTGGCGCTATCTCGGGTACTGACCTTGGTGGTCATTACTCGTGAGGGTTTCGCTGAGAATGCCATTGAGGCGGCCAACTTGGCCAGCCGCGAGCACCCCTGCCGAATTATTGTGGTGGTGCGCGGTTCGGAAAAGGGCGAAAATCGCCTAGACGTGCAGATCCGCGTCGGCGGAGACGCCGGAGCTTCCGAAGTCATCGTGATGCGTACGCACGGCCCTAATATGGTCGCGGATGAAGCGTTGATCTCGGCCCTGTTACTGCCAGATGCCCCCATTGTTGCCTGGTGGCCACATGGGGTTCCAGCAGATCCGTATAACACCGCGCTGGGCAAACTTGCACACCGACGGATCACGGACTCCAACGAGACTAGTGACCCCACCGAGGCGCTGTTCCAACGGGCCAGCACCTACCGGGCTGGAGACACCGACCTTGCGTGGACACGCATCACCCTGTGGCGCGCGCAGCTGGCCAGCATCATTGATTTGATCGGCCCCGAAGGCTTGACCGGCATCACCGTGAAGGGTTCGGACAATTCACCGTCCACCTCACTGCTGGCAGCCTGGCTGACTATGTGCTTGGAGGTTCCGGTAACCATCGCGGCAGATAAGTCCACCGGTGGTCTATCTAGTGTCCGACTAACCCGCGAGGCCGGGGACGTGGAACTTTCGCGTCCTTCCGGTGCGGTGGCTCACCTGTACCTACCTGGCTCAGCTCCCCAGCGAATCTCGCTGCCACGGCGTTCGGTGGCCGAGTGCCTGGCCGAAGAAATGCGCCGACTCGACGCCGACGACGTCTTTGGCGAAGTCATCACCCGTGGACTTGCCTTGACCAACCTAAGGAGCATCCGTTCCAGTGATCGCTAGACAAATTGTCATCCATGAAGATGCTAATGCGACCGCGCAAGGTATCGCCGCGCGATTGATCACCTCGATCGCCGACGCTATTGCCGCTCGCGGAGTGGCCCACGTGGTGGTGACCGGCGGTTCGCTGGGCATTGCGACGTTGGTTGCCGTGGCACAAAACCCTGCAAACATCGCGGTGAATTGGTCCGCCGTCCACTTCTGGTGGGGTGATGAACGATTTGTCGCTGCCGACAGTGCGGACCGCAATGCGGTGCAGGCCGAACCGTTATTCGCTGCCTTAGACTCACTAGGGCTTGAGCGGGCTAACGTGCACATGACCGGTGACAGTGACTCCTACGCTAGTGCCGAGGACGCGGCAGCTGCCTACACGCAGTTGCTGGCCGAGGAAGCCAGCGATGGTGCCGCAAATCCGGTGTTTGATGTATTGATGTTGGGCATGGGCCCGGACTCGCACGTGGCGTCGCTGTTCCCGAATCACACTCGTTCCGATGAGCTCGGCGCGATTGCGGTACATGACTCCCCTAAGCCACCACCTCATCGGGTGTCGCTGACCATGAGCACCATCAACACCGCCCGTGAGGTTTGGTTGTTGGTCTCCGGTGCGGAGAAAGCCCCGGCCTTGGCAGCAGCCCAGCACGAGGTTAACGAGCTGGCGGTGCCGGCTAGCGCCGTTCAAGGCACCGAAGCAACTCGCTGGTTGATTGACCGTAGCGCGGCCACGCTACTCTAAGCACAGACAAAAACCGGTGTTTCCCATGTGTGGGAAGCACCGGTTTTTGTGATTTGAAAGGACTTCCCTTGAGTTCCCTCGCACATTCAGAACAGCCAACTCGAATTACGGTGATCGGCGCCGGCGTCATCGGGTTATCCAGCGCCCATGAGTTAGCAAGTGCCGGCCACCAAGTCACCGTGATCGCCGATCAAGACAGCTTAGAAACCGTCTCGGCGGTAGCCGCCGCCATCTGGTTCCCCTACCATTCCGAGAACTCCCCCGCCGCGGACCTGTTACTTGCCCGCTCCCTGGCGCGCTTTGAACAGCTAGCTGACATCGCCGAGACCGGGGTGGATTTGCGCACCGGATTAAACGTCGACCATGTGCCTGGAGCCGACCGCTCATGGACAAAAATCGTGGCAAACGTGAGTGAGGCACCCCCAGCAGATCTGCCCGAAGGCGCCTTCGCCGGAGCCTATGCAACGGTTCCCATCATCACAATGAGCACCTATCTGTTGTGGCTGAAACACGAGGTGGAAAAGCTGGGAGTGACTTTCATCCATGAGACCATCAAGGAACTTAAAGAGCTGGAGCATGACGCCGACGTAGTGGTGATCGCCGGCGGCTTGCGTGGCGGCGAGCTACTGGGCGATGACGATACGGTGTACCCAATTCGTGGCCAGGTCCTCCGACTGGCGAACCCGAATAACCTGAGAAGTTGGTTGTGCGACGATGACTATCCGGATGGGGTTAGCTACATTATTCCGCGGCGTGACGACATTATTGTCGGCGGCACCGACACCGCCCATGACTGGAACCAAGAAGTTGACCCAGCTACCGCAACACAAATCCTGTGCCGTGCCACCGCGCTGGTGCCGGAACTGGCAGGACTACAAGTTCTCGAGCATAAGGTTGGCTTGCGTCCGGCACGAGCGAGCATCCGTTTAGAACTCGTCTCGGGCCACCCGCTGCCAGTGGTGGCTGCCTACGGCCATGGTGGTGCGGGAGTGACCCTCTCCTGGGGTACGGCACAACGCGTTGCTGAACTCGTGGACAGCGCACTTAGTTGACCCACAACATGGGCCCTGGTAAGCGTGTCTCCGCGGCGTAGTCGGGCACAAAACCGACGATTAGTCACCCCTCGAAAACAACCCAGAGGGGTGACAATCGGGGCTTCCGCTACGCTTGGTCCCTTCGCTTTTTGAGCCGCTAATATGCGCTACAAATCACACTAGACAAAACACGGTTCAGGCGTAGTATTTCATTCGTTACTCCCGCACGCGCATAAGCACGATGCAACTTCGAACGATGTGAAACTATGCGCGCAAATTCATCTAGACCCCCGCACAGCCGGGGACAAATTTCACTGGCACAACCAGCCCAGGTCGTCGCATTGGGATTCTTAGGTGCGATTCTTGTTGGCGGCTTATTGCTAGCTAGTCCGTGGGCGAACAGCGAAGGCCAATTCACTTCCTTGGTCGATGCGATTTTCACCGCGACTTCCGCAGTCTGCGTGACCGGGCTGACCGTGGTGGACACGGCGACCTACTACACGCTCTTCGGCAAAATCATCATCATTGTGCTCATCCAGCTCGGTGGCTTAGGGATCATGCTCGTCGCGTCGCTGTTGAGCATGTTGTTGATGGGAAAAATTGGCACGCTTACCCGGCTCTCCAGTCAACGCGAAAGCAGCGCACTCAGTGGGCAGGATATCCGCACCGCCGCGAAGACGGTGTTATTCCTGTCCCTGTCCATCGAAGCACTCACGGCCTGTGTGTTGGCCATCCGGTTCTGGCTCAGCTACGACCACAGCTTGCCGTTGGCCCTGTGGCATGGCGCATTCCATTCGATCTCGGCCTTTAACAATGCCGGCTTTGCCTTGTATTCGGATAATCTCATGGGCTTTGTTGACGACCCGTGGATTAGCCTACCGATCAGCTTTGCCATCATCCTCGGCGGTCTAGGATTCCCCGTGCTCGTACAGCTGCGCCGTTACGGTTCGAACACCCTGAAATGGAGTATGAATACTCGACTGGTCTTGCTGATGACAGCGATTCTGCTCGTCGGCGGCACCGCATTCATCACAATAATGGAATGGAACAACCCCAAGACGCTCGGAGCACTGGATCCAGCAGGCCGCCTCTTGGCCGGATTCTTCCAATCAGTGCAGACGCGTACCGCGGGTTTCAACTCCATCGACATCGGAGCCATGCATCCGGCAACCTGGCTAGGCATGGATGTGCTCATGTTTATCGGCGCCGGACCGGCTGGTACTGCTGGTGGCATAAAGATCACGACGGTTGCGGTCTTGGCATTCATCATCATTACTGAGCTACGTGGAGATGCTGCCGTGAACGTGTTGGGCAAACGTCTCTCACGTTCGGTCCATCGCCAAGCGCTCACCGTTGCATTACTGGGTGCCGCAGCAGTTTTTGCCGGGACTATGTGCTTGGTGTTGTTTACCGACTACTCACTGGATCGTTGCCTCTTCGAAGCGTCGTCGGCTTTTGGTACCGTCGGGCTGAGTACGGGCATCACCGCGGACCTGCCCGACGCGGCCAAAGCAGTGTTGATAACTCTGATGTATCTGGGGCGCGTGGGAGTGCTTTCCCTAGGCTCTGCACTAGCCCTGCGCAATCGAAACGCTCTCTATGAGCTCCCCAAAGAAAGGCCGGCCATTGGCTAAGCTACTAAATTTCCGTTCAGAATCGAAGATTGCCGCCACTGCCGATTCGGTGGCTGTCATTGGGTTGGGCCGCTTTGGCAGTTCACTTGCGTTAGAGCTGATGAAAACCGGCACTCATGTATTGGGTATTGACCAGCATGAGGACAATGTTCAGGCGCTCAATGGCGAATTGACGCAGGTAGTCAAGGCCGATGCCTCCCGCCGGGAGGTTCTTGAACAGCTAGCCATCCATGACTTTGACCGAGTAGTTGTTGCCGTGGGCAGCCACCTGCAGTCCTCAATCTTGTGCTGTTCTCTACTTGTGAGCATGAAGATTCCGCTGATTTGGGCGAAGGCGCAAGATGACAGGCATGGGCTGATACTTGAGCAACTCGGCGTTAACCATATCGTCTATCCAGAAAAAGACATGGGCCGCAGGGTGGCCCACCTGGTCCGCGGGTCAATCATGGATTACCTGGAAGTGGACCCCGGATACGCCATGGTTAAGATGCTGGCGCCAAAGTCTCTCTGTGGGATTCCGTTGAGCGAAACTCAGACAAGAAAAAAGTACCGGGTGACCATCGCGGCCAAGGCCAGCGGAACAGGTATCTGGCAGAACACCGATGTAGACACCGTGCTCAATGAAGGCGATCGGGTGCTGGTGCTCGGCTCCACCGTAGATACTGATCGATTTGGGCAGCTACGTTAACAGGATGCACGCAAGCTTAACGAATTTGAGGGTCCCACTTACGTGAGACCCTCAAATTTTAGTCGCTTATGACTCGACGCTAAATCGCATCACTAGCGCCAGACCGATAATGACGGCGCCCCAGACCAGACCCAAAATAATGGTGATTCGGTTCAGGTTGCGCTCGGCAACGCCTGACGAACCCATCGAGCTGGTCATGCCGCCACCGAACATGTCGGACATACCGCCGCCTCGACCCTTATGAAGCAGGATCAGGAGGGTTAGCAAGACACTGGTAATGCCCAGTAGTACTTGCAGAATGATCTTGATGATATCCAAGTCGACGGTTCCTTAATTAGATTCAGTCGGTGACCAGATGGTGCTCGAACCTTACAATATTAGCAAATTCTTCGGCATCCAAGCTAGCACCACCGACCAACACGCCATCAACATCTCGTTCGCGCATGATTGCGGCGGCGTTTGCAGCCTTGACACTGCCACCGTAAAGCAGGCGCGCCTTCTGCGCAACTTCTTCACCGAAACGCTCCGTCAGTGCCCCACGAATCGCGGAACACATTTCCTGAGCGTCTGCTGGTCCGGCAACTTCACCGGTTCCAATGGCCCATACCGGTTCGTAGGCTACAACCAGGGTTGCTGCCTGCTCGGCGGTAATGCCCTCCAACGACTCGGCAAGCTGTGTCAGCGTGTAAGCAACGTGTTCGCTTGCCTGACGCACCTCAAGGCCTTCCCCAACACAAAGTACCGGGGTCACCTCGTGGCGGTAAGCGGCGGTAAGCTTCGCGGCCACCACTGCGTTGGTCTCGTTGTGGTACTCACGTCGCTCCGAGTGGCCAACCAGCACATAGCTGCAACCGAGCTTGTTCAGGAACTGACCGGAAATTTCTCCGGTGTACGCACCCGAATCCTGGGCGGACAAATCCTGAGCGCCATAAACGACATCCAGCTTATCGCCAAGGGTCAGGGTCTGCACACCACGGATGTCGGTAAACGGTGGGAACACCGCAACCTCAGCGCGATCATAGTCGTGCTGTGCATCCTTCAGAGTCCACGCCAATTTCTGCACCAGAGTGATGCCCTGGACGTGGTCCATGTTCATCTTCCAGTTGCCGGCAATTAGCGGCTGACGCACATAGGCGCCGTTATTCGACATCGTCATAATTTAGCCTTCCAAAGCGGCAACACCGGGCAGGGTCTTACCTTCAAGGTATTCAAGTGACGCTCCGCCACCAGTGGAAATATGGCCGAAATCATCCTCAGAGAAGCCCAATGCACGTACCGCAGCAGCAGAATCGCCACCGCCAACTACGCTGAACGCCTCGGAATCAGCCAGAGCCTGGGCCACCGTACGGGTACCCTCGGCAAAAGCTGGGATTTCAAAGACGCCCATTGGGCCGTTCCAGAACACCGTGTTTGCACTCGTGATGTAGCTGGCGAACAGTTCCGCAGACTTTGGACCAATGTCCAAGCCCAAACCGTTAGCGCCGAAGCTTGCGTCCTCGATCTTGTCGGCGTCAAGCACCTCGTGCTCGGCGTCGGCACCAAACTTGCTGGCCACCACCACGTCACTAGGAACAATGATGTCGCAGCCAAGCTTTTCAGCTCGGGTCAGGTATTCCTGGCAGACAGAAATCTGATCTTCTTCAAGCAAGGATCCGCCAATAGCGTGCCCCTGAGCCTTCAGGAAGGTGAACGCCATGCCTCCACCGATCAGCAACTGATCTGCTTTGCCAAGCAAGTTGTCAATGACCGCAAGCTTGTCCGAAACCTTTGAACCGCCCAAAACGACAACGTAGGGACGCTTCGGAGCCTCGGTTAGGGTCTTGAGAACCTTGATCTCAGTAGCGACGAGATCGCCCTGATAGCTAGGCAGCAAAGCCGCAATGTCGAAGACCGAAGCGTGCTTACGGTGAACCGCGCCAAAGGCATCGTTCACATACGCGCCGTTATCGCCGGTCAGCAGAGTCAAGGCCTTAGCGAATTCCTCGCGCTCGGCATCCACCTTGGAGGTTTCGCGAGCGTCGAAACGCACGTTTTCAAGTACGAGAACCGAACCTTCGGTCAGCGCTGCAGCGGACTCGCGAGCAGAATCGCCCACAACGTCGGTTGCTACACTGACCTCAAAGTCGGATAACTCGTTCAACCGATGTGCTGCCGGAGCGATGGAATACTTCGAATCGACCTGACCCTTTGGGCGGCCCAGGTGCGCCATCACAATGACCTTGGCGCCAGCCTCGGTCAGTTTGGTGATCACCGGAAGGGACGCGCGTACGCGTCCGTCATCAGTTACGGTCGCCCCGTCGAGCGGTACATTCAGGTCACTACGAACCAAAACGTACCGCCCGCGGACACCGTCAGCGAGTAAATCGTCGAGAGTGTGAGAAGTCATGTCTCTAGGTTATCGACTAGAGGCTTGATCCCACGAATTCAACAAGGTCAACGAGTCGCGAAGAGTAACCCCACTCGTTGTCGTACCATGCCACAACCTTGGCGGTATTGCCGATCACCGTAGTCAAACCAGAGTCAAAAATAGCCGAGTGAGAGTTCGTCACAATATCCGAGGAAACCAATGGATCGGTCGAGTACTCAAGGTACTCAGCCATCTTGCCTTCGGTTGCAGCCTTCTCGAAGGCCGCGTTGATCTCTTCCACGGTGGCGGTACGTGCCAGGTTGACCGTCAGGTCGGTAGCTGAGCCCGTTGGAACCGGCACGCGCATGGCGTAACCGTTGAGCTTGCCCTTCAACTCTGGCAGGACCACACCGATGGCCTTGGCGGCACCGGTGGAAGTTGGGATGACATTCAGCGCTGCGGCACGCGCACGGCGAGGATCGCTATGCGGGGCATCTTGCAGGCGCTGGTCTGCGGTGTAGGCGTGAATGGTGGTCATTAGACCGTCAACAATGCCGAATTCATCATTCAACACCTTGGCCATAGGGGCCAAGCAGTTGGTGGTGCATGAAGCATTGGAGATGATGTGGTGGTTTGCCGGATCATACTTCTCGTGGTTGGCACCCATCACGATAGTGATGTCTTCATCCTTGGCCGGAGCCGAGATGATGACTTTTTTTGCGCCAGCAGCAATGTGCTTCTTGGCGTCTTCGGCTTTGGTGAAGAAGCCCGTCGATTCGATGACGACATCGACGTTCATCTCGCCCCATGGAAGGTTTGCCGGGTCGCGCTCGGACAGAACCTTGATGCGACGTTCTCCGACGACGATGGTATCGCCGTCTACGGATACCGGCTGGCCGACTGGGCCGAGCACGGAATCAAATTTCACCAGGTGAGCAAGGGAATCGATTGAACCAAGGTCATTGACGGCGACGATGTCGATGTCTGCGTTGTGTGCAAGAGTTGCACGCAGGAAGTTGCGTCCGATTCGACCGAAACCATTGATTCCAACACGAGTTGTCACGTGACTATCTCCTCTAAATGGGATGACGTTGCCACAACCGTGCTTTTCACGGAGGTGGCCTGCTTATCTAAGAGGACACTCCGTTGTGCCGTGATTGCGGACCTCGCTAGACGCGAGGTCCGCAACACACTTGAAACATTCTACGCGATAAACGCGGAAAATGTGAGGTGAATTACCCGAAGGTTAATTCAATGAAAATTACTTACCTGGAACGATGAGCGAAGCGGCGCCGGTGCGGGCTGCTTCGAAGCGTGCCTGGACATCTGCCCAGTTCACGATGTTCCAGAAGGCCTTGACGTAGTCAGCCTTAACGTTGACGTAGTCCAGGTAGAAGGCGTGCTCCCACATGTCCAGCATCAACAGTGGGATGGTTCCGACTGGAACGTTGCCCTGCTGATCGTAGAGCTGCTCGATGACCAGCTGGCCGCCCAGTGGCTCGTAAGCCAAGATTGCCCAACCCGAACCCTGCAGACTCATGGCCGAAGCGGTGAAGTGGCCGCGGAAAGCGTCGAACGAGCCGAAGAACTCGTCCAGGGCTGCTGCCAACTCGCCGACTGGCTTGTCGCCACCCTCTGGGGAGAGGTTGTTCCAGAAGATCGAGTGGTTGGTGTGTCCACCCAAGTGGAACGCCAGGTCCTTCGAAAGCTTCGGGATGTTACCGAATTCGCCCTTTTCGCGAGCTTCTGCCAACTGCTCCAACGCCGAGTTTGCGCCAGCAACGTAGGTTGCGTGGTGCTTCGAGTGGTGCAGCTCCATGATGCGAGCCGAGATGTTCGGCTCTAGTGCAGCGTAGTCGTACTGCAATTCAGGCAGTGAATAAACAGCCATGATTCTCCTCAATCTTCTCAATTGGTTGAATCTCCGCGGAAGGTCTCCCGCGGGGACAATTTTTACTGTTCCAGTTCATCTACTGGAACACTGGACTCAGTGCCAGGTATTCCCATATCACCGGCTTTTTTATCAGCCATCGCCAAAAGGCGGCGAATGCGACCGGCGATCGCGTCTTTGGTCATCGGCGGCTCGGCCATGCGACCCAGCTCGTCCAATGACGCTTGCTTGTGCTCCAGACGCAGGACTCCGGCGTAACGCAGATGCTCGGGCACCTCGTCACCAAGAATTTCTAGCGCCCGCTCTACACGGGCGCCGGCAGCTACGGCGGCCTGTGCACTGCGGCGCAGGTTAGCATCGTCGAAGTTCGCTAGGCGGTTCGCGGTTGCGCGAACCTCTTTACGCATCCGACGTTCCTCCCACACCATGAGTGCATCATGTGCACCCATACGGGTCAAAAGCTGAGCGATAGCATCGCCATCGCGAATGACCACGCGGTCCACGCCACGTACCTCGCGCGCTTTAACGGTGAGGTCAAGACGTCGAGCAGCACCGACCAGAGCCAGTGCGGCTTCCGGCCCAGGGCAAGTGATTTCTAATGCGGAACTGCGTCCAGGTTCGGTCAACGAACCATGCGATAAGAACGCACCGCGCCAGACCGCTTCCGCATCCGCGGTGGAACCGTTAACAATCACCGAGGGAAGCCCACGCACGGGACGTCCACGCTGATCTAGCAGGCCGGTCTGCCGCGCTAAAACTTCGCCATCCTTGGCAACGCGCACGATGTATCGACTACCCTTGCGGATTCCGGAACCAGAGACCATGACAATCTCTGCGTCGTGCCCGTAGAGCTCGCCAATGGCGACCTTGAGTCTGCGAGCGGTCGCAGCCAAGTCAACCTCGGCCTCGATAACTATTCGCCCGGAGACAATATGTAGTCCGCCGCTGAAGCGGAGCATGGTCGAAACCTCGGCCTTACGTACCGATGGCTTGCGAATCTCAACCCGCGACAGCTCGTCTTTGACGGAAGCCGTCAATGCCATGAATCAAACTCCCTTACATAGATCCGATTAGGACCCTATTGCGGTAAACACCTCATGATAGGCCGCCGCTAAGCGCAACGGGTCGTGCTCGGCACGACCGTCAGATACCCCTACTCTACTAAAGAAGACACGCGCACCGAGTTTTTGCGCTGCCAGCTCAAATCTCTCCTTGTTACGAATCCGCGCTTCATCTGCGATAATCGCATCAAATTTTACTTCTGGAGCGTAGCGTCCTAATACTTCAAGATGCGCTGCAGCGTCCATTCCACTGGTTTCCGCGGTGTCCGTGGCCAAGTTCATCGTCAGCAGTTTTTTAGCGGTTGTGTCGGCAAGGGCCTGACGCATATCGGGTAGCAATAAATGTGGCAACACCGAGGTATACCAAGACCCTGGGCCAAGGATGACCCAGTCGGCCAGCTCAATCGCGTCCAACGCTTCGGAACAAGCAGGCGCATCAACTGGTTCGAGATGAACGTTAGCGACCAGTCCCCCACCCCCGGCAGCTGCCAGTCGGGCTTGCCCGTCAATGCGTCTCTTAATTAAGGTATCGGTCACTTCGTCCGCTTCAAGGACTTCACCATGAATGGACAAAGGAACGGTGCTCATCGGAAGTACCTGACCGCGTGCGCCCAATAGCGCACCGGCCCAGCGCAAGCCGGCCACTGGATTATCCAGCAGTTCCCAAAGTGCGAGAATCAGCAGGTTACCCACCGCGTGACCATTGAGCGGTTCTTCGGGATGCTCATCCGATTTAAACCGGTGTTGCATGACATCGCGCCAAGTGCGGCCCCAGTCATTATCGTCACAGAGCGCTGCGAGCGCCATGCGCAAATCTCCTGGAGGCAAGACGTCAAAGGAGCCGCGTAAGCGACCTGAGCTGCCACCGTCGTCTGCTACCGTCACTACCGCGGTCAATTCGGTAGTTAGTCGGCGAAGTGCCGAAAGTGAGGCGGACAGACCATGTCCTCCACCCAACGCAACCACCGAAGGGTTGCGCATATCATCGGGCCGGGTAAGACCCTGAATCGGGATCGGTCCCGTTGCGAATGCCATCGAAGACTACTCCCGGCCTAGATCACGGTGCGTGATATTCACTCGCACATTTGGCAGCTGCGCCAAGCGACGCCCCAATTCGATGGTAGTCGCGACTGAACGGTGCTTACCGCCGGTGCAACCCACAGCGATGGTGGCATAGTGCTTGTTTTCGCGGCGGTAGCCCTCAAATACAGGTTCAAGTGCCTTCAGGTAATTAGTGATAAATTCATTGGTCCCCGGCTGACTCAAGACGTAATCTGAGACTTCTTTGTCTTTTCCGGTCTGCGGGCGTAGCTCGGGAACCCAGTGTGGATTCGGAATGAAACGTACATCCGCCACGTAGTTGGCGTCGGTAGGAAGACCATATTTGAACCCAAAGCTCATCACGTTAATACGCAGAATAATTGGCCCAGATTCAGCAAACAGCTCGGTGGCCGAACGCGCAAGGTCATGGACCGACATTGAGGTCGAGTCCAAGATCAGTTCGGCAGCTTCACGCAGTGGTCCTGTAACGTCACGCTCACGTTGAATACCGTCGAGGATACGCCCGTCTTCCTGCAACGGGTGCGGGCGGCGACCCTGTTCGAACCGGCGAACCAGGACTTCGTCGCTGGCATCCAGATAAACCATGCGGTACTTCACCCCGCCACTGGTCAGCAGGGCCAAAGATTCACGAATCTCTGGGAACAAATCCTTCGAGCGAACGTCCATGACCACTGCAAGCCGTGCAATGGTTCCACGCGATCGACTCATCAGCTCGGTGAGCATGCCCAGCATCGATGGTGGGAGGTTCTCCACCACGTACCAGCCAAGGTCTTCTAGCGCATGGGCAACAGTGGTTCGTCCCGCGCCAGACATGCCCGTGACGATCACGAGCTCGGATTCCGGAGGTTTTACAGCTTCATACTCGGTGGTCATAACTCAAGGCTAGTCGACAATTTCACCGGTAGTCATGTTCACACCCGCACGTGAAGTATCTTCTAAGGATTCCTTGATGGAAGTCGCAAGTTTTTCCCCGACTCCGGGGACTTCCATAAGTTGTTCCAGCGTCGCAGTACGGATCTTTTTCATGGACCCGAAATGTTTACGCAACGCTTCCTGTTTGGACTTGCCCAAACCGTTAATAGCGTCCAAATCCGAAGAAATCATCGACTTAGAACGCTTCGCCCGGTGGAACGTAATGGCGAAACGGTGCGCTTCGTCGCGCAGTCGCTGTACTAGATATAGAGCTGCTGAAGCACGAGGCAGAATCACCGGGAACGGATCTTCAGGCAACCAGAGCTCTTCGAGACGTTTCGCTAGACCGACCACCGGAATATCATCAATACCCAAGTCATCTAGGGCTTTCTGAGCGGCCGCTACCTGTGGCGGACCACCGTCAACAATCACTAACGACGGGGGGTAAGCGAATTTTCTCTTCTCGGTCGTTCCAGCCTCAACTTCCCCGGTACTAAACGTATCCGGGTCAAGTTTTTCTTTCAGATATCTGTTGAAACGACGGTAGATGACGTCATACATGCTGGCCGTATCATCTCTCGCCGCGTCGCCGGTGATAGAGAATTTTCGATACTCGCTCTTCTTCGGCAGCCCGTCTTCAAAGACCACCATCGAGGCGACTACGTTGGTTCCCTGCGTATGCGAAGCGTCGTAACATTCGATACGTAAGAGCGCAGTTTCCGCACCCAGGGCTTCCTGGAGTTCTTGCATTGCGGCCGAACGAGTCGAAATATCTCCGGCGCGTCTGGACTTGTGCAGACGTAATGCTTGTTCGGCGTTTTCAACCACGGTCGAGGCCAGTGCCGCTTTGTCACCGCGCTGTGCGACCCGCAGTGAAACATTGGATCCACGCAGTTCGGTCAGCCAGGTTGTTACGTCTTCAATATCGTCAGGCAAGGTAGGGACCAGTACCTCGCGTGGGATCCGGTCCGCATGATCGGCATAAACCTGAGTGAGTAATTGCTCCACAAATTCGGCGTCGGTTAGGTCCGCAACCTTTTCCACGACCCAGCCGCGTTGTGAACGAATTCTGCCGTCTCGTACGTGGAAGACCTGCACGGCAGCTTCGAGTTCATCTGCATGAATACCGAAAACATCAGCCTCGGTATTCTCGGCAAGAACCACGGCATTACGTTCGAAGACCTTATTCAACGCAGCAATGTCATCACGGTAGCGCGCGGCCTTTTCGTACTCGAGCTTACCCACTGCCTCTTGCATTTGACTGGTGAGTTGGCGCGTGAATTTCCCTGCTTCACCACCCATAAAAGTGCAAAGGTCATCTGCTAGTTCCCGGTGTTCCTCGGGACTGATACGACCCACACAGGGCGCGGAGCACTTGTCGATATAGCCCAGCAGGCAAGGGCGGCCCGACGCTTCGGCGCGTTTAAAAACGCCCGGTGCGCAGGTGCGGACCGGGAATACACGCAAAAGAGTGTCGAGCGTTTCGCGAATTGCTTTGGCTGGGTAAAACGGGCCAAAGTATTTGACGCCCTTACGTTTGTCTCCCCGCATCACCAAGGCACGAGGGAACTTCTCATTCATCGTTATTGCCAGGTACGGGTAGGTTTTGTCGTCTCGGAAGACGATGTTAAAGCGTGGGGTGTATTCCTTGATCCAGGTGTATTCCAGCTGCAGTGCTTCAAGCTCCGAGCCTACGGTGGTCCATTCAACACTCGCCGCGGTGAATACCATCGCACGAGTTTTAGCCGTTAGCCGCTGTGGGTTAACGAAGTAGGAGGCCAACCGGTTGCGTAACACACGGGCTTTGCCGACATAAATTACCCGACCGTGCTCGTCGCGGAAACGATAGACACCGGGTTTAGTGGGGATATCCGATGATTGGGGACGGTAAGTGGCTGGATCTGCCATAACTACTTCGCGTCCGGTGGCAGCTGGTTGTACGAGTCGACGCGTTCCTGTCCGCTTAGTTCGGCAATTGCGTCGACAATCCTGTCGGTGGCACGACGACGCTCCGGCAGCGGGTGTTTACGTCCCAACTGCTCGAAGTACAACGGTTCGCCGTAATGAATGGAGAATTTGGTGGGGCGAATCCCCTTCGCACCCGCAGGCTGAAGCTTTTCTGTGCCGATCAATCCCACGGGGATCACAGGAACACCTGTGGTCAGCGCCAACCATCCCACGCCAGTACGGCCTCGGTACAGCTTCCCGTCACGGGAACGCGTACCTTCTGGATAAATACCGATTCCGCTTCCGCTTTCAACGATCTCAACTAACGAGTCCAAGGCTGCCACGGAAGCTGCCTGCTCACCACGCTGCACAGGGATAGAACCTACAGACTCGAAGAAGGTCTTCATGGCTTTGCCTTTAAGACCCGGCGTGGTGAAATACTCCGCCTTCGCAAAAAAAGCGACATCTCGTGGGGTGAGTGCCTGGACGATAATCGAGTCCAGAAAAGAGAGGTGATTTGAGGCGACGATGAAGCCGCCTTCCTTGGGCACGTTATGCAGGCCGGTGATTTCCGGGCGGCACAGGGTGTGCAGCATCCCGCGAATAGATGAGCGGGTCATAGTGTAAAGACTCATTACTTCTGGCCCTCCTGCATCAATTGTCCTTCAAACCGTGCCGCACGTTCTTCACCAAGCAGTAGCACCGCAAGTTCTTGCACGGTAGCTACCTGGTGGTCGGCCACGTCTAATTCGTTTTCAAGCGCGAAACCCCAGCTGACACCAATAGAGGCAACCGAATTTTCACGAGCGGCGTCGAGATCGTAGTACCGATCCCCCACAACCACGCAGCGCGCCGGGTCCAGCTTACCTGCGGTGAGCGCGGCGTGGACAATATGGGTTTTGCTCGATCCCATGGAACCGTGCTCTGATGCGTTGCCAAAGATTGCATCTAGCGACGGGCCGAGGTTCTGCTTGCTAATCAGCTCTCGCGCGATAGGTTCTGGCTTGGCGGTAGTGACCGCCACATAGATCCCGGCTTCTCGCAGAGCTTTCAAAAGTTCGCGAATACCCGGATAAACCCGGGACGCTGCCATGCCAACTTTGGCGTATCGGGCCCGGTAATCGGCGATGATCTGGTCGATATTCCCATCGGTGACACCGTCCAGAGTGCGCAACCCGATTTGCAGGGGTGGACCCACTAACGCTTCGACAGCTTCCTCCCCCGGATCGGTGACGCCATTGGCCACTAGGGCATGACGAATTCCGGATGTTATGGAACCTGCCGGGTCCACGAGAGTCCCGTCCAGATCAAAGAGCACACTTGTTACCGACATATTCACCTAGACATCTTCCCATGAAGCGGACTCACGTAAGCAATCCATAACTGAAATCGCATATTCAGTGGGTCCGCTTCAGTAGTGAATTGTTGAACTAGAGAACTTCGGAAAGGAACTTTCCAGTATGTGAAGCGGCAACCTTCGCCACTTGCTCCGGGCTACCGGTCGCCAGAATGGTGCCACCGCCGGAACCGCCTTCAGGACCCAAGTCGATCACCCAGTCAGCGGACTTGATGACATCAAGGTTGTGTTCAATGGTCAACACCGTATTACCCTTGTCGACCAATCCTTGCAGAACCTTGAGCAGCTTACGGATGTCTTCGAAGTGCAACCCAGTGGTCGGCTCGTCCAACACGTAAATGGAGCGACCATTAGAGCGTTTCTGCAGTTCTGCGGCAAGCTTCACGCGCTGCGCTTCACCACCGGACAGCGTGGTGGCCGGCTGCCCCAGACGCACATAACCAAGCCCCACGTCGACTAGGGTGCGCAGGTGGCGGGCGATCGGGGTGAAGGCAGCGAAGAATTCGGCGCCCTCTGAAATCGGCATGTTCAGCACATCTGAAATGTTCTTGCCCTTGTAGAGCACCTGTAAGGTTTCGCGGTTGTAGCGCGCTCCATGGCAGACCTCGCACGGTACGTACACGTCAGGAAGGAAGTTCATTTCGATCTTTAGCGTGCCGTCACCCGAGCATGACTCACAGCGTCCGCCCTTGACGTTAAAGGAGAACCGACCAGGCTGGTAACCGCGTAGCTTCGCTTCGTTAGTTTCTGCGAAAAGCTTACGAATGTTATCAAACACACCGGTGTAAGTGGCCGGGTTTGAACGCGGGGTTCGGCCAATTGGCGACTGGTCAACATGCACAACCTTGTCCAGCTGGTCCAGACCCACCACACGGGTGTGGCGGCCGGGAACCTGCTTGGCGCCATTGAGCTTATTGGCCAGCACCTTGTACAAGATGTCGTTAACGAGAGTCGACTTACCCGAACCAGAGACACCGGTAATGGCGGTGAGCACGCCCAGAGGGAAGTCCACCGTGACATCTTGCAGGTTGTTTTCTTTCGCGCCCACCAGCTTCAGTACACGTTTTTTATCGATCTTTCGGCGCTTGGCCGGCAACTCAATCTGCTTACGTCCCGAGAGGTAGTCACCCGTCAGGGAGCGGGTGTTTTTCTTCAGATCTTCCAGCGAGCCTGAGTGCACTACCTCGCCACCGTGTTCACCGGCGCCCGGCCCAATGTCAACGATCCAGTCGGCCTCGGCGATGGTGTCCTCATCATGTTCAACCACGATGAGAGTGTTGCCCAGCGAACGCAAGTGCAACAAAGTTTCAATTAACCGGCGATTATCACGCTGGTGCAATCCAATGGATGGCTCGTCCAAAACGTAGAGGACACCCACCAGCCCGGAACCGATTTGTGTGGCTAGACGAATACGCTGAGCTTCACCACCGGACAAGGTGCCGGCTGCACGTTCAAGGGTCAAGTATTCCAACCCCACGTCTAGCAAGAACTTCATGCGGGCGCCGATTTCCTTCAGAACCTGGTTGGCGATCTGCGCCTCGCGCTCGCTCAGTTCCAGACTCGTCAGGAATTCTGCGGCCGAACGCAGGTCCATTGCTGCCACCGCGGCGATCGACTTGCCACCAATCAGCACCGACAGTGAGGCCGGGTTGAGTCGCGCCCCACCACAGGTCGGGCAGTGGATCTGACGCATGTACTGCTCATAACGGTCACGAGCGTGATCCGACTCGGTCTCCTGATGCTTACGGTGAACATAGGAGATGACACCTTCGAAGCCGGTGGAGTACTTACGTTCGCGGCCAAAGCGATTCTTGTACTGCACGACCACCTTATGATCCTTGCCGTGCAAGATTGCCTGGCGCGCGGCAGCCGGAAGGTCTTGCCAGGCGGTGTCCATGGTGAACCCCAGCTCCTTACCTAGACCTTCAATCAGACGGTTCCAGTACTCGGTAGTCGCCTTACCTAGGGACCACGGCGCAATGGCGCCCTCGGTCAATGGAAGCTCTGGATCCGGGATGATCAGATGCTCGTCAACCTCAAGCTTGGTGCCGATGCCGCTACAGGCCGAACATGCGCCGAAGGGGTTGTTAAAGGAGAAAGTGCGCGGCTCAATCTCGTCGATAGCCAACGGGTGCTCATTCGGGCACGCGAGGTTCTCGGAGAATGCACGTACCCGCTTCGGATCATCTTCTTCAAGATCAACGAAGTCCACCAGCACACGGCCTTCGGCAAGGTTTAATGCGGTTTCTACCGAGTCGGTCAAGCGCTGTTGCACCGTGTCGTTAATCGCTAGGCGATCAACCACTACCTCGATGGTGTGCTTGATCTGTTTGCCCAACTTCGGTGGGTCTGAAAGCTGAATAGTTTTGCCATCTACTCGCGCGCGGGCAAAGCCCTTGGAGGATAGCTCAGCGAACAGGTCAACGAACTCTCCCTTGCGCGCACGAACCACGGGCGCGAGCACCTGGAAGCGTGTTTTCTCCGGCATTTCCAGCAGCTGGTCAACAATCTGTTGTGGTGTCTGCTTAGAAATTGGCTCACCGCATTCAGGGCAGTGTGGGTGTCCTACACGGGCCCAGAGCAGGCGCATGTAGTCGTACACCTCGGTAATGGTGCCAACGGTTGAACGCGGATTGCGGTTCGTGGATTTCTGGTCGATCGACACTGCCGGGGAAAGACCTTCGATGAAGTCTACGTCCGGTTTGTCGACCTGCCCGAGGAACATGCGCGCATAGGCGGAGAGGGACTCCACGTAGCGTCGCTGTCCTTCGGCGAAAATCGTGTCAAAGGCCAGTGATGATTTGCCCGAACCGGACAGGCCGGTAAAGACGATCATCGCGTCACGAGGTAGATCCACATCCACGTTCTTCAGGTTATGCTCGCGCGCACCCTTAACGATCAGACGGGACAAATCGAGTTTTTTGCTTTCTGCAGTAATAGCCACGAGGTAATACTAATCGAAAACTACTTCGAATAAACATGGCATGTGGCACATATCGGGGTGACTTTCACGAAGGGCGATATTCGTCGGTATTCCGGGTTCAGCGGAGTGCTGGCCCAATGGCACTTCTGGCATCGGCTCCACTGCGCAGCAATGCCATGAGGACCTGACCAAAGGCAGCGAACAACCGTTGACGACCAAGCCCGCAAACTCGGAGCAGGGCGCTGACCGCCGCTCCGCTCTTCGGTTAGGATGATCCTGCTGGTCGTTCCGGAAGTGGAGGCCGAGTTTCAGAGTCGACCATGAGGGATGAGTTTAACTTGAGCAAAACCATCATCATCACCGGTGGCAGCGACGGCATAGGCGCGGCCGCTGCACGCACGCTGGTTGACCGTGGACATCGAGTGGTCATCGTCGGCCGTTCGGAAAGCAAAACCAGAAAGATCGCCGCAGAGCTCGGTATCCCTTGTTATGTTGCGGACTTCGCTGACCTGGCCCAAGTACGAGGGCTCGCCGAAGAACTTCTTCAGATGTACCCGGAGATCAACGTGCTGGCGAACAACGCGGGCGGCATCATGGGCGAGCGCGCCCTGACCACCGCTGGCTATGAGAAAACTTTCCAAGTCAATCACCTTTCCCCATTCCTGCTGACTCGTTTGCTCATGCCGGCACTCATCGCCGGTGGCGCAACGATTATCCAGACAGCCAGTGTGGCTGCGCGGATCTTCGGACGGCTTAACCTCGAAGACCTGCAAAACGCGGATGGCTACACCCCGCAGCGGGCCTACGGCAACGCGAAACTCGCCAATATCCTCTTCACCCAGGAATTGCAGCACCGATTCGGAACACGAGGCATCACCGCCGTGGCTTTCCACCCGGGTATCGTTGCCAGCAGCTTCGCCAGCGAAACCACACACTTCATGCGGTACATCTACCATGGCCCGCTCAAGCGTCTCTTTACCGTCACTCCCGCGCAGGGTTCAGATCAGCTCGTTTGGCTAGCCGAAGGTACCCCTGGAGTAACTTTCCTCCCCGGCGCCTACTACGAATCGCGCAGGATTGCGACGAAGGTCAATCCGGAAATGCACAATTCGCAGACTGCAGAACAACTCTGGAACGCCTCGGACTCACTGCTTTGAATTGCTCTGCCTTCGGATCTGAGCGAGGCTTAGGAAAACTCGGACGCATCCGTTGATCGCTTTGGTGCCTGAGCTGACACCGGCTACGCGTCGTTTGCCTCTTATTGACTCCGCTTCAGGAATTCAGGAGTAAGCACTAAAAACACTCGAGCAAGCGCTGCCGGCCGCCTTAGGGTAGCTAACGGGTCAAAATCGACGTGCCGCCTAGGTCGAATCTACAATTTGTGCAGGCTTGGTGGGGTGCATTCCCGCGAACATCAACAGATTCTTTCCCCTGCAATTCGAACTACGTCTTCGACGACAACTAACCGCGCGCAATCCACACCGAAGCCGGCGTCCATGGCCAGGAACAACGAGAGTCCTTCTAGGCCCCATCACTACCGAGATAGCACGCCGATCGCCAACCCCGCGGCGCTCCTGTACATCAAACCCTTCAGGTCAGAATCTCGACCAGCCATCGGAAGAAACTTTGCGGTGGGCCCGGGCGCTCCCGAGCCACAGTTAGAACCGCGCAGCCTTAGGGAGCGTGGCGGTCGCTCTGCGCGCTGGCACATGAGTGTTCCGAATCGTCACATATATGCCAAAGGACTAGCGCTCGACTTGCTGACTCTGGGTCCGCGGACCAAATGAGCCTCCCGTCGATACGGGCGGCCCCGTTGGTGCCAGACTCGTCACCAGGCAACCCCCGAACTCCGACGGCGGCATAATCCGATCAAAGCGCGGCGCGACTATCTGCTGATGTCTAAGTAGCCCGCGTTCCTTGGCTTCCTCTTCGAATCCGCAACTTATGAATATTCTGTGAGGTTGTGGGGTATTCGGTTAACTCCCGCTTCCTTTGGAGAATCGCACAGGGAACTACCGGATAATAGATGTCAGTAATTGGGCCGGAGGAAGATACTCCGACCAGAAGGGAATGATGAACGCTACAAGCGACAGTCGCTATCACAGTCCGATCCCCCTGTTAGGTATGCAAACCACAGGAACGCAATCCGGCAGGGGGTGTAAATAATGGAATGGTTCTCACTGCTTATTGCTGTAGTTCTAATTCTCGCCTGCGGACTTTTTGTAGCTGCCGAGTTCGCCCTCATCACGGTCAACCGCAATGAGGTGAAAAACGCCGCAGATCAGGGAGACCGGCGCGCAGCCGGAGTGCTCAAAGGAATGAGCACGTTGTCTACCCAGCTTTCCGGAGCACAATTAGGCATCACCCTGACCAATCTGGGTATCGGCTTTCTCGCCGAGCCAGCTATCGCAGCACTTCTGGATGGGCCGCTTGAATCGGCCGGTCTCTCCGAAGCAATGGCTCGTTCAATTTCGATCGGCCTGGCTTTAGTGCTTGCTACCATTCTGACCATGGTCTTCGGGGAATTAGTTCCGAAGAACCTCGCTATTGCCAAACCATTTGCTACGGCCAAAGCAGTAGTGGGATTCCAGCGCGGATTTTCCACGGTGACAAAACCTTTGTTGTCCTTCTTTAATGGCAACGCCAACTGGATCGTGCGACGCTTTGGCATCGAACCGAAGGAAGAACTCGCTTCCACGCGTTCGGCTGAAGAACTCGTAGCTCTAGTCGGACACTCGGCACGCGAAGGAATCCTGCCCTCGGAAACGGCAGAAATGCTGCGCCGTACGGTCGCCTTTGGAAATCGGCGAGCGCACGATGTGATGACCCCAAGAACTCGAATGGTCACCGTCAATGCCGCTCATACCGTCGACCAGGTGCTTGAGCTGGCCGCGAAAACTGGCCACTCTCGCTTCCCACTGGTTAATGCCGATGGGCATGAGGTACACGGCCTGGTACATATTCGTACGCTTCTTGGCATCCCACATGACCAACGAGACCTCACCGCAGTAGGCGAACACCAGGATCAGGCCACTTTGGTACCCGACACCGTTGAACTTGATGGCCTCATGGACCAACTGCGCCAGACCGGTTCCCAGATGGCGATTCTCATCGATGAAACCGGAGATATCGCAGGATTGCTAACGCTGGAAGATCTTGTCGAAGAGATCGTCGGCGAGGTGCGTGATGAACATGACCGTGAAGAGAGTACCTCCGAAGCACTGTCTGAAAACTCATGGCGCCTGGACGCTTCACTGCACTCCTATGAAGCCAATGAAATCATTGGCTGCGAGATTCCGGATGACTCCGACTATGAAACTCTTGCAGGCCTTGTCACGGTACACCTGGGCCGGCTTGGACAAATCGGCGACTCAATAACTCTCACGGTTCCCGGCTTACCTGGAAGGCCCCACAAGGAGCTGACCTTGCTGGTTCATGCCACCGATGGACCGAGAATCGCCACGCTGGACGTCACCGCTATTGAGCTATTCGACGAGGAAGAGGCACGATGAGCGACCTGACAGGAATAATCGTCACAATTTTGCTCTTGTTAGCGAACTTCTACTTTGTCGGGGCAGAGTTTGCTCTGATCTCGGCACGTCGAAGCATTATCGAGCCGAAGGCCGAGCATGGCAGCCGAAGCGCAAAGATGACCCTGTGGGCCATTGAGAATGTTTCATTGGTCATGGCTGGCGCCCAGCTTGGCATTACCGTCTGTTCGCTCGCGCTAGGCTACGTCACCAAGCCGCTGGTGAAATATGCGGTGGCAGGACCGTTCGAATCGATCGGTATTCCTGTGTCGTGGATCGATCCGCTCTCCTATGCCATTGCCCTGGCTCTGGTGACATACCTGCACGTGGTTCTTGCGGAAATGGTCCCGAAGAATATGGCGTTGGCCGGACCGGAACGCATGGCTTTGATTCTTGCTCCCAGCATGGTTGTCTTGGTCAAGGTCCTGCGTCCGGTGCTCTGGTCCATGAACGCCATGGGTAACCTGGTGCTCCGCGCCATGGGCGTGACACCCAAGAACGAGGTGGCCAGCACCTTTACCCGTGACGAAGTAGCCAATATGGTTGCCGAATCGCGTCAAGGTGGATTGTTGGACGGGCAAGATGAACGCCTGCTTCTGGGAGCGTTGAGCTTTGATGCGAGAACTATCGGTTCAGTCGCGATCGATTTCGCTCAGGTGAAGACCCTCCCAGTTAACGCGACCGTCGCGCAGGTGGAGGAAGCAGCGGCTCTGGGGTTCTCTCGTTTCCCACTAAGGGATGGCGCAGGGGAACCTGTTGGATATGTGCATATTAAGGATGTTCTAGGGCGCAAGGGCACTTCGCGCTTGCTGCCTTTGGAAGAGGCAGTGGTCCGTGTGCTGCCTGAATTCGCTCCGGAGCAAAGTGTTCGACCGGCACTGCAGTCAATGCAGCGCAGCGGCGCCCACCTGGCACTAGTCAGAGATTCAACGACGGGTGCGGTCACCGGTTTGGTCACCTTAGAAGACCTGCTCGAAGAACTAGTCGGACAGATCCGTCACGACGCAAAATAGTTATAACGAGTATTGAACCGGCTATCTGATCACAGTTAGCCGGTTCAATTTTTTTGTACTCGTTGATTACCCGCTAGTTAGCCAGCATTTTTCATACTTTTTTAATTGCGATGAGCCACAGGTTCTGCGGCGTTTGTGAACTGAGCATCTTAAAAAGGGTAACCACTGGTGAAGTTGCGCCTGCGCACTAGGCGCATTCAAATGCCGCCTGTGACCGGAAGGAAGCTGATTAGCGCGGTAGCGAACTAAAAGCAGCACGCAGGTACTTTACCGCGGTCTCTTCATTTACCGACCAGGTCTGGGATACTCGTGCCAGATCGGCGGCGGCATCGCTGACCTCTTGTTCGCCACGGTCTTGCGTTGCTTGCACGATCGTGCCATGACGGCCGCGGGTCACTACGGCGCCTTGCGCTTCAAGCTCCTTGTAGACTTTTGCCACGGTATTGACCGCAAGATCAAGTTCGCCGGCGAGCGCCCGAACCGAAGGTAGTTTTGTTCCTGGCGCCAAGTCACCGTGGGCGATGCTGGCTAAGATTTGTTCGCGTACCTGCTGGTATGGGGCCACTGCCGACGTCGGGTCGATGCGGATGAAATCCAGATTAGCCATGGGCGCTCCATTCGGTGCAATGCTTGAGGTGATTAACTGAGCCTATCGTGTTCGGGCGGCTGCCCCGCGTAGGCTAAAGCCTATGAGCGAACTTCTCCTAACTGACGTCACGATTCGTTCGGTGAGCGTTTCGGAAATGAATAATAACGTTTATCTGGTCACCGAGCGTACCAGCGGAAAACAGTTGATCATCGATGCTGCAGATGACCTGCCGGCGATTCAAGGACTTGTTGCCAGCGCCGCTTCGGATGGCCCTCCGCCACAGGTCATAGGCATCGCCACGACACACCAGCACTGGGATCATGTGCGGGCGTTATCCGCTGCCGTCGAAACCTACAAGGTACCCACCTATGCGGGAGTCGACGACGTTGCCGGTATCAACAGAGAGGCGGAGGTGTCGATTACCCATGGTTTGAACCACGGCGACCGCGTTACGGTAGGCGAAGTGGTGTTGGAAGCGATTCACCTTCGCGGCCATACCCCGGGATCGATTGCCTACGCCCTACGTGATTCTTCGGGCGAACAGGTCATTTTCAGCGGCGACAGCCTTTTTCCTGGTGGCGTAGGTAATACCGAGAAAGACCAGGAACGTTTCGAGTCGCTGATCAACGACGTATCCGAACGTATATTCGAGAAATTCTCGGATGAGACGCGTGTACTACCCGGCCACGGTGAATCCACGACAGTGGGCACCGAGCGCCCGCACCTGAACGAGTGGCGCCAGCGCGGCTGGTAACCACCGGTGAGCGCCAATTTAGCGCTACTTCTACCTAGAGTCCGGGACCCATGGATGTTCTCATCCGCGGGCCCCGGCACTTATCTCAGGCAATATTCTTACCCGGCACTCTTCAGCCCAGTTTGCGCCCGATCATGAAGATTCTCCGAAAAGGGAAATTTGTGAGTTTCGCCCCGTCTGGTGCGCTAACCGACGGGTAATGCCCAGCGACCTCGCGTGAATAGTCAGCTTCGAAGTCCACGTAGTCACCTTCGGTGAGTGCCGCTTTGACCGGAAGCAGTGCGGTGCCACGTACCCAGTCAAGAATTGGGTCTTCGCCCAGCAGCACCTGATGATAGGTCGTCTCCCAGACGTTGGCCTGGAAGCCTGCATCCAGCAACAGGCGCTGATAGACCTCTGGCTCACTGACAGCGTCGTCGTGGCGAAGTATTCCGGAAAGCTTGTCCGCCCATTTATGCGAGTCCGCTAGCTGCCGCATCACCACGTGTGATGCAGAGCCGAAGTTGCCCGGCACCTGTATAGCCACGTGGGCTCCGGTCTTCAAATCCTTGAGCCACGTCTTTAATAAGTCGCGGTGTTCAGGCAACCACTGCAGCATTGCGTTTGAAAAGAGCAAATCAACTTCGTCGTTGGGGTGCCACTGGCGGACATCAACCAGCTCAAAGTCCAGATTGGTTAGACGTGCCGTGTCTTGAGCCTGGGTGATCATCTCCGGGGAGGAATCCAGCCCGGTTACCTGTGCGGCGGGCCAACGCTGCGCCAATAGGCTCGTCTTATTGCCTGGCCCACAGCCCAAGTCTACGACCCTTTGGGGTGTGATTTCGCCTAACTGACCTAGTAGGTCTTCGTAGGGACGTCCTCGGTAATTGGCGAATTCGGTGTATTTGCTCGGATCCCACTTCATGTTTGTCAGCCTAGCCCCACACTACTTACCGCACTAGCGCCCGGTCACACTTCTCAACGAGATAGGCTTAGAACATCATGTTGCTCACCGATTACCTGCCTGCAGATGCCAAGAACGTTTCCGACGACGAGATTTACGAATCATTTGGCCGCTGGGTAACCACCCGTGGCATTGACTTGTACCCAGCCCAGGACGAGGCATCCATGGCCTTGGCCGCCGGAAGCAACGTCATTTTGGCGACGCCCACCGGCTCAGGTAAGTCCTTAGTCGCCATTGCCGCGCACTTCTACGCAATGGCCCGCGATGAAATCAGCTTCTACACCGCACCGATCAAGGCACTGGTCTCGGAGAAGTTCTTCGACCTATGTAAGATCTTCGGTGCCGAAAACGTTGGCATGGTCACCGGTGATTCCTCGGTGAACGCCGACGCTCCGATCATCTGCTGTACCGCTGAGATCTTGGCTAACATCGCCTTGCGTGAAGGCTCACGGGCCGATGTCGGCGTGGTCATCATGGATGAGTTCCACTTCTACGCTGACCCACAGCGTGGTTGGGCTTGGCAGCTACCATTGATTGAACTGCCGCAGTCGCAGTTCTTGCTGATGAGCGCCACCTTGGGCGATGTCTCGCGCTTCGAAAAGGAGCTCGAAGAGCGTACCGGGAAGACTACGGTCACCGTTGCCCACTCCGAGCGTCCCATCCCCCTGCATTTCTACTACTCGTTGGACCCGGTACAGGAAACCGTCGAGGAACTGATCAAAACACAGCAGGTCCCCATCTACATTGTGCATTTCTCGCAGTTGGACGCGATCGATCGTGCCACCGGGCTGATGAGCATCAATGTATGCACCCGCGAGGAAAAAGACCGCATCGCTGAGCTGGTAGCAGGCTTCCGATTCGCACCCGGGTTCGGTAAGACGCTGAACCGTCTGGTCCGCCATGGCATCGGAGTGCACCACGCAGGCATGCTGCCTAAGTACCGCCGGTTGGTTGAGCAGCTCGCTCAGGCCGGGCTGCTCAAGGTCATCTGCGGCACCGACACCCTGGGTGTCGGTATCAATGTGCCAATCCGCACCGTGCTCATGACCGCGCTGTCCAAATTTGACGGCACGCGTACCCGCACCCTCAACGCCCGTGAATTCCATCAGATTGCCGGACGCGCCGGACGCGCAGGTTTCGATACCGCGGGCACCGTAATGGTGCAGGCTCCCGAGCATGCCATTGAAAATCACAAAGCCATGGAAAAGGCGCTGAAGAAGCACGGCGAAGGCTCCTCCAAACTCAAGCAGATCCCCAAGAAAAAGCCACCACAGAACTTCGTCACCTGGGGCGAGAAAACCTACGACAAAATCGTGCATGCGGATCCGGAAACGCTGAAGTCTTCCTTCCAGGTCTCCCACTCGATGCTACTGAACCTGCTGGAACGCGAAGATAACGCCTTCGAAGCAGCCAAGCGCATCCTCACCGAGAATCATGAAACACCGGCGTCTCAGCGGAAGCTGAAGTTACGCGCCCTAGGCATTCTGCGCGAGCTGATCGCCACCGGTGTGGTGGTTCGCCGCAATGAACCCGATGTCTACGGCAACTACTACGAGCTGACGGTGCACCTTCAGCAGAACTTTGCACTGAACCAGCCGCTCTCGCCTTTCGCTCTGGCAGCGCTGGAGCTCTTCTCCCCCGACTCTCCAAGCTACGCATTAGACGTGGTTTCGGTCATCGAGGCAACCTTGGAGAAGCCGCGTCAGGTGCTTTCTGGCCAAGAGAAGAAGGCCCGCGGTGAAGCCGTTGCCGCGATGAAGGCGGACGGGCTGGACTACGACGCGCGTATGGCAGCTTTGGAAGAAGTCACCTACCCTCAGCCACTGGCCGAAAAGCTTGAAGCGGCCTTCGAACAGTACCGGTCCGGTGCCCCGTGGCTTGCAGACTTCGAGCTTCAGCCGAAGTCCGTGGTGCGAGACATGTACGAGCGGGCCATGGGCTTCTCAGACTTCGTTCAGTATTACCAGCTGGCTCGCTCCGAGGGCGTACTACTGCGCTACCTCACCGACGCCTACAAGGCCTTGCGCCAAACGGTGCCGCAGGATTCGCTGCGCGAAGATCTGGAAGACCTCATCGAGTGGCTCGGCGAATTGATCCGCCAAATCGACTCCTCACTCCTGGATGAGTGGGAGGAACTCTCGCGCGGTGAGCTGCACGAAGAAACCGAGATCACTCCCCCAGCACCGGATAAGCTCACCACCAATGTGCGTGCCTTCAAGGTGATGGTTCGCAACGAAATGTTCCGCCGCGTCAAGCTCTTCGCCGACGAGCAGGATCAGGCGCTGGGCGAACTTGATGGGCACAACGGTTTTGATTCAGATGCCTGGGCCGAGGCGCTGGATAGCTACTTCGAAGAACACGAAGATATCGACGATGGCCCTAACGGCCGCGGCTCGAACCTCTTCGTGATCAATGAGAAGCCAAATCGTATCTGGGAGGTACGTCAGATTTTTGCCGATCCGGAAGAAAACCACGACTGGGGAATCAACGCAACCATCTCCCTAGACGCCTCGGATGAGGCCGGATATCCGGTGGTCACGGTGACCGGCGTAGGACGCATGGATTAGACGTTCACAGTTCACGAAATATTCGCTTAATATGGAGTACTTTCGTGCCTCCGCGACGGTATGGTCGTGGCCATGGATCGCATTCGACTGCGCATGCTCGGCAGCCTCGTCATGTTTATCGCATGGCTCGCCCTGATCAGCAACTACGCAGTGCTCTTCACCGTTGAAGGCTTCATCCCCACGCTTCTCCAGGTGGGACTGGTGCTCGTTGGCACCGGATTACTCTATGTGAGCTGGGCTCCGAAGGTGGACGGCAACCAACCTTAAACCCGGATTTATGCCTCCCTCCCGTGGGCTAGGCGTTTCACGGTTTTGGACAGTCGTGGATGAAGAAGCAACGCGACCGATACCTTTCTTAGTCAAGGACGTAAGATCCCGGTGACTGCTGCGGCATATAGGAGCTACTTCTCGTGCTCGGTATTCCTATCTGCCCAGACTTTGCCGGCTACCTTCCAACAGTGCTCTTGTCTCGTTTGATGTCCCCACGCGAAAAAAATTTTCGCGGCATCAGATGTTCGAAGATACTTATGGCATGAAGAAATACGTCCGGCACAGTTCTCATCTGAGATCCGTAAAGGCGCTGGCTTCCCGGACTCGACTGCGGCAGACGGGTGCTTTTCCGACTCTGAAGCTACTTCTTACTCTGGTGGCGCCACGAATCAACGTGATATGTCCGTTGTTGCTTCATGCCATACTCTTAACTCGGTTTTTTGGGGACGAGTAAGACAACAGTAGTGTTCTAGACGAAGGTACAGGGCCGGTACCGTTCTCAGACATGACACGTAGATACCAGCGGCTCCCGGATGCTACTGCGGCACATGGAAGTTTCTTCATTTGTGGCTATCAATATCGCCGTGTTGCCCCAGGGAGACCGCCGGGACAATGCGTATGCGGAGCGCGACTGCCTAATGAATTCTTTCCGCACTCGAACTGCAACGAGGCGCAGCTTCACCTGTGTGGTCAGACCCCGCGCAGAGTGGCCCTCATCTCGATCCAAAGAACATGGGAGTCTCCCTCAGCCATTATCTCGTCAATATCGGGACCCCGAAAATTTAAGAACCTCCTCTGCTACAAGTAACCTTCGTGTCGAACGAATGTCATTCGAGCGAAGAACTTCTATTTTCCCAATTCCGCAGACTCGGCCATACAACCAGTGCACAAACGATAAAGACAAGCGCTCCAGCGAGGAACGGAGTTGCCAGACTGCCCACCGTTGCCAATATCCCTCCGAGACCAGCGCCGATAGTAAGACCAGCAAGTCCAAACAATTTGGTGACGGCGTTGACCCTTCCACGTAGTTCATCCGGGACCAACCGTTGGCGCAACGAACTGACACAGATACCAAAAAGCACGGCATGCAAAATGTAAACGGCCAGTAGCGCTGCCACCAACCATGGAATATCGGTCAGATAGATGGCAAACAGGCTAACTGATCCAAGGCATAAGCTTCCTGTCGTCATGGCCGCGTATCCGAATTTACGTCGCAGCCTTGAGGCAATGGCTGATCCAAGAAGTCCGCCGAGCGCCGATACAGAAAGTAAAAGACCATAGCCCGCGGAGCCAAGCCCCAAGACGTCCTCGGCGAAGAGGACAAGGATAGAAAACGGCATCATATATGCGATGCTGACTAACCCGCTGACGATAGCCAAGGAACGTAATAACTTGTGTCGAACGAGCCATGCACCACCTTCGAACACTTCGCGGCGCAACGAAGGAGGCTGTTTCGTTCGGGGCTTAGCTCGGAAGGTGCCGGTCATTCCCAAGAAAAATAGCGCCGCCGCAGCGTAGGCGCTACCCGTGATTGCAATGGGTAACGATACTGCGGCAGCAAATAATAGGCCCCCCGTGGGTGGTCCAATGAATTCATCAGCGATAAGTTGAGTCGCCGTAATCTGACTGTTGGCCTTATCCAAGTCTTTGCTACCAACAACTGACGGCAATATCGATAGTGCCGAGTTGTCTGCTGCTGTCTCTAGGATGCCTATTAGGCTAAAGACTACGTAGAGTGCGGCGATTGACCCTGCCCCGCTAACTACTACTACTACCGCCAGTGCGATCAAGAGAATGCTTCGACTGAGATTGGCGATCCACAGAATGGTTTTGCGGTCTAGCCGATCCACAAACGCGCCGATGGGCAGAACCACCATGAGCTTTGCCGCCGTATAGGCCATCGATAGGCCTGCAATCAGCACGGGATCAGAGGTAAGTGCGGTAGCCAGAAGTGGAATGGCAACGAAGTTTATGCCATCCCCGGAATTTGAAGCGGCGTTTCCAGCCCAAAGCTTCCGATACTCTCGTCCCAGCGGCATAGCACCTCACTTTACAGCCAAGATCAATCGCTGAAGACTGTCCTCTGTTGAGGGTCCTGCGTAATGGCTCACAGGATCTTCTGAGCAGCCAGTGGAAACGGAGGGAAACTTTTTAGACAGCAAGGCCATGGCACGAACTCAAGCTTTTTCAAGTGGCACCGCTTGAATGCTCTTTATTTGAGGCGTGAGTACATGTACATGTCTTTACGCAGCCCGCCGACTTCCTGCCAGCTACGCAGCAGCCCTTCACGCGTGTATCCACACCGCTCCGCCGCTCGCCAAGAGCCTTCATTCCATGGTTCCACATAGAGTTCGAGACGGTGAATGTCCCGCCGGGCAATTGCCCACGTTGATAAGGCATCTAGGGCACTAGAGACTATCCCTTTATTCCGGTGAGCCGCACCAACCCAGTAGCCAACGCTGCCCCGACCCTGATCGATGTTTTTCAGCCACAGGCCGATTTGGCCCACGGCTTGATCGGTTTTTGCATCCGCGATGGCGAAAGAGTATCCGGAATGAGTAACAAGTCGCTGATGTTGCCGTCCGATGTAATCGACTATTTCTTCATCTGCAGCGTTGGCGGGAACAGTAGTGATGAGCGGAATCAGTGGGTCGAGCGAAGCTTGCCGAACCAATCCAGCATCTTGCAATGTAAATGGACGCAGCCGATATTCCGAAGCATCCAAGGCAGGCTGAATCAAAGGAACCATTCTAAAAGCGTAACTGTTGGCAGTCACGCAAAGCAGGTCGGCGACATTCCTAAGACCCAGCCGTGTCATTGATCCATCCGAGTAATTGTGCAGGCACTCCTGCTCCTGAACACTCTGATGAGGCCAAGAGGAGCCGCTTCGATTCTCCATAGTTCGGCAACGCATGGCTAGCTGTTCGCACTCCGGGGCCAACGAGGACCGGGCGAAGCCAACCGACCAGGTTTTAAGCTGCGCCGTTGTGAGCGACAAATTCACCGGCCGTGCACGCCTCAAACCAGTAGCCATTTCGGTCACTGAAGATTCTGAAGCCTCCAACAAGGGCCAGGCAGCGAGGACACTGCTTCTAAAATCCTGACACTGAGTATTGTCGTTTCATTCCTGTCGTGGCTCGTCCCCAATCACTGGATTGCACTCGGCTTTGATGCAGCTCAAAGGATGCTGCGTCGCGAAAACACTCCGCGACATCCCATACCATCGGGTCGTCAGTTTGGTTCACCTCGAAGAAGACGCATCCAAGCTCAGCACGTGTCAGCTCAATATGCTTAGGCAAAAATTCCACAACAATTGCAATTTCATCGACGTCGTGGCAAATCAGCTGTCCCGTCAGAAAGATGTTGTTCACAAGATTAATCCTGCCATGGACTATCAGCACATCGACTGATGAACAGTACCGAAAGTCGCTGCCCCGGGCAGCATATAGATTTCTAATCTTGGTCGCGATAGATCCTCGATGCGTGGCGGCTCCGTCAAGCCAAACTGCTACTGAACGTTGGCGTAATTCCTCTTGAGACTGAGCCGTTTCTAAGGGTGTTTCCACCGCCCAGCGCAACCGTTACTGGTTTCGGCCGTAGGTGGAAACTTTAACGGGACGGTATGAAGTCAAAGTTGAAATCGATGTCCTTTTTTGTCGTTCTCTGTACACCTTAAGAATCCTGCTCTAGGATTTGTCGTGGATTTTATCCACTATTGGGCGGAGCCAAAAATGCCACGCAAGCTCGTTTACTATGTAGCGGTGAGCCTCGATGGATACATCGCCGCGCCTAATGGCGATCCTTCAGCTTTCCCTGTCGAAGGTGACCATATGCACGTGGTGCTCGGAGAATACACCGATGCCGTTCCTTCCCACGTGCAGCAAGCTTTGGGGCTCGCTGCTCCCCACACGATCTTTGACACCGTCATCATGGGGTGGAATACCTACAACCCAGAAATCAGTGGCGGAATAGATAACCCCTACGCGCATTTGCATCAGATCGTCGCATCCAGAAATGCGCGCACCGTGCCGGAGAATGTCGAACTTACTCATGATCCACTGGCCAGGATCCGCGAGTTGAAACAGGAATCCGGCTTGGACATCTACCTTTGTGGCGGCGGAGCGCTAGCAGGCGAGCTGCTACCTGAAATTGATCGGCTCGTCCTCAAACGCAACCCGTTGGTTTTTGGCTCGGGCATTGCGCTGTTCGGGCAGGCAAGTTACCAGCCGTTTCCGTTTAGCCACACCCGTACCCGAAACTTCGAATCGGGAGTCAGCATCACCGAATACGAACGCTCAAGCTAGGTCAGAATTATCGCAACTGCGACATAGGAAGTCAGGAGGCTGGCAAGGATCCATTCCGCTTTCGATCCGGTTTCGGCAAGGATCGGAAGTGCTACGCGTCCGTTCGCTTTCCAGCAGTCACCGATCACCGGTAGCTTGCGGAACCAGCGAGGCGCGCCAATCTTGATCGGCCACAACAGGTTGCAACCGCCAATGGTGAGCATATCCCCCACGATGTGAACGATCACCCCAACGGTGACCGCCAGCGGAAACCAAGCTCTCTCATCCGGTGCGTTCATTCCAACAAACGCGCCAGCAGCCAACGCAATCACCCAACACAAAAGCGGAGGCATGAACTTCACGCTCTTTACCGCGAAGGAAATCAGCAAGATCGCGAAGAGCGCTGCCCCGGGATAGACCACCCCCAGTTGGTCCACTTCCGTTGACCAAGAATCAGCCAACCAGGCAATAAATATAAAGAACAAGATCCCCAAGATTGAGTGGGTACCGTTACGGTGTCCGCCAGCAACCTTACCGATCATCCGAGTCACCATATTTGAAATCGGTGGCAAGGAACGCGCAATCGTCGCCTTGTGATGGTCCGCGTCGGGAAGCAACGCTGCCCCGGCGCAAACGATCGCGCCGGCCAAGGTTTCCCACCGCTCCATATGGAGTACGCCGAATCCAAGATTCATCGAACCAACCGTTACCGGAGTTGTTATTGCAAGCCAGGCGGCCGCGCCGCTCATGGCGTGGTGTCCACCCATCATGAATTCAACCTTAGGACTGGTCACCGACGATATAGCTACATGACGGCGGTAAGCTTAAACACATGAGCACAATCAGAGAAGCGCGCCTTACAGACTGCCCCCAGATCCTGGAATTAATCCACGAACTAGCGGTCTACGAGAAGGAACCAGACGCGGTCAAAAACACCGTCGACGAGCTGGAAAAGCACCTTTTCGGCGCAGACCCGAAGGTATTCACGCACGTCGCCGAGGATGAGTCAGGCCAGCTGGTCGGTATCGCGATGTGGTTTCTGACGTACTCCACGTGGGAAGGGCGTCACGGTATTCATTTGGAAGACCTCTACGTTCGTGACAGTGAACGTGGTGAAGGAACCGGAACCGCACTGTTGAAGACACTCGCACAAATTTGCATAGATCGCGGCTACCGCCGAATGGAATGGGCCGTTCTTGACTGGAACGCTCCAGCCATTGGATTCTATGATTCGATCGGTTCGTCCACCATGGACGGCTGGAGCACCCGCCGGCTGGACGGCGACGCACTACAGGAGATGGCTCGATGATTCACTACCGCGGCATGGATGTCACCGAACACCGTATTGAAGTTCCCCTAGATCATCATGACCCAAACGGTGAAAAAATCACCGTCTTCGCCCGCGAAATTAGCACCGATGAGTCAAAGCCTTGGTTGCTATTCTTGCAAGGCGGCCCCGGCGGTAAATCACCGCGCCCCGGCTCCTTGTCGGGCTGGCTAGCCGAAGCTGCCAAAAACTTCCGCGTACTGCTACTAGATCAGCGTGGCACTGGCCTCTCCACCCCTGCTAACCGCCAGTCTTTGGGGCTTCGCGGCGACGCAGCAGCTCAGGCCCGCTACTTGTCACACTTCCGCGCGGACTCAATCGTTCGTGATGCAGAGGCACTGCGCGAACACTTAGCTATCAACAAGTGGAGCACCTTGGGTCAGAGCTATGGTGGCTTCTGCACGCTGACGTATCTCTCCATGTTCCCTCACTCGTTGGAGCGGTGTTTAGTCACCGGGGGCCTGGCTTCATTGGACGGTGATGCGCAGACTGTCTACCGCTCCACCTATCAGCGCATGGCCGAACGTAACCGTGAGTACTTCTCCTGGTACCCGCAGGATTTTGATACGTTGCACAAAATTTATGAGCACCTGAGGCACAACGACGACGAGTTGTTGCCCGACGGTCGCAAAGTCACCGTGCCTTTGGTGCAGATGCTGGGAATGTTCTTAGGTGGCAATACTCGAGTACACCTGTTGCACCATGTCTTTGAAGAAGCCTTCGTATCGACTCCAGGTGGAGAACGACTTTCCGACACCTTCTTGGCAACCCTCTACGCTCAGGCCTCTTTCGCTACGAACCCGCTCTACGCACTGATGCATGAAACCATTTATGCGCAAGGCGCGGCTACCAATTGGGCCGCCGAGTCCGTCATGGAAGAATTCCCGGATTTCACAGAACATTCGGACACCCCACTTTTGACCGGAGAGATGATCTATCGCTGGCATTTCACCGACGATCCGGTACTCCGGCCCTTCGAAGAGGTGGCAAGAATTTTAGCTGAGCACGAACATTTCGGGCCACTCTACGATCTGGATGTCCTTTCGCAGAATACGGTTCCGGTGGCGGCTGCGGTTTATCACGACGATGTTTATGTGGACCGCGAACTTTCCTTGCGCACCGCTTCCCAAGTCAACGGGCTGCAGGCCTGGGTCACCGAGGAATTCCACCACGATGGAATCGGCGACGAAGGACCTGCAATCTTCCGCCGCCTACTAGCAATGACCAACGGTGAAGATCCCGAGGCGGCCGCCAACGCAGGCTAGTGGCTATCGCAGGTGCCAGCACATGGTTAGACTGGCACACAAGCAAGAGCGAGGGGCAACTTCTCGGTTCTTGTTTCGCGTCAGACCAAGCGCACGGAGTGGCTTGTTACACGTTGCCACTACCGCCGTGCTAGGTTTCGCATAAGGGCATCTTGCCCGTCATAAAGGTCGAAAGGAACACTATGGGAAACAGTATTAATGGTGTCGATGTTCCAGCCGATCTGGTCTCGAAGGTCGAAGAGTTGGACGGCATCATCGCAGCCGCCCACGTGCCATACAACATTGCTTTAGACCGCGCCGATGAAGATGGATTGGTCTACAAGTTTGTAGATTCTGACATCGACTTCGCACTCGTGCTCCATGGCGAGGCATTCTTTGTCACCACCCCAGCGTTAGACGATTCGGACGCCGATTTTGAACCGGTATACACCTTCGACCCTGAGTACCCACTCACCGCCGAGGACTTCGCCGAGCGGCTCACCGACTTCGTGAACCTGGCGGTAAATTGGCAAGAAGTTTCCGAACTGCCATTCGTTGCCGAAAACCCTGAGTACTTCGGTCCCTCAGATAAGCCAAACAGCATTCTGCTCTACGAAGATGGTTACCGCTATGAACTACTGTTCGTAGAAAACGGCGACCACTTGGTGCTGGCACGTCCAATCGACACCGAAGCCTACGAGGTGGACCCCGACGAGGACGAAGACGAAATCCCGTTGGTCTACACCAACCACCACATGTTGCACCCGACCATGGGTTCAGCGTTCATCGTGATGCTGGCCGAGACCTTCGGACTCCCAGCCGAGGAAGAGGCACTGCTCGCACCACTGCGCATCATCCTCACCCCGACGAACTAACACCGCTTACAGCAGTCTGGAGCGTGACTCAGCCGCATCGGTGAGTCACGCTCCAGATTCATTTAACACAAAAGAATACCCACCGTAGCTGCTTGGAGAAGCAGCTACGGTGGGTATTCTTTATAGCTTGTTGTCGTTACTTGCCCGACTCCTGCTCACCTTCGATTGAAGCCTTAGCAGCTGCCTTCTCGGCCTCTGCTGCCTCGACCTTGGCTGCCGCGTTACGACCCAGCGGGGTCCACAGCGACAAGACCGTAGCGATCACGATGGTCGCCAGAATAACAATCAGCGAGATGCTGGTTGGAATTTCTGGAGCCCAAGCGAAGCCTTCACCACCATTGATGAATGGCAGTTCGTTGGTGTGCAGTGCGTGGAGCACCAACTTGACGCCGATGAACGCCAAGATGAAGCTCAGTGCGTGCTTCAGGAAGACCAGACGGTTCATCAACCCACCGAGCAGGAAGTACAACTGACGCAGACCCATCAGCGCGAAGATGTTCGCGGTGAAGACGATAAACGCCGAGTTGGTCAGACCGAAGATCGCTGGAATCGAGTCCACTGCGAACAGCAGGTCGGTCATGCCGATGGTAATGAAGACCATCACCATAGGGGTGAACAGCTTCTTGCCGTCCACGACGGTACGCAGCTTGTTGCCGTCGTATTCCTTGGCAAATGGCAATTTGCTGGTGAGCTTCTTAACGATGCCGCTATCACTGTCTTCTTCTTCGTCGTCGTCGTCCTTCAGCTGGTGCCAAGCGGTCCAGAGCAAGAAAGCACCGAAGATGTAGAAGATCCAGGAGAAGTGTTCGATCATCGCGGCACCGGCAATAATGAAGATTGCGCGCAGCACCAACGCGATGATAATGCCGAACATCAGCACCTCTTGCTGGTACTTACGTGGCACAGCAAAGCGGGTCATGATGATAATAAAGACAAAGAGGTTGTCAATCGACAACGAGTATTCGGTAATCCAGCCGGCGTAGAATTCCTGACCAAGCTGTGAGCCTGCCTGCCACCAGACAATTCCACCGAAAATTATTGCAAGAGCGATGTAGAAGCCAACAAAAATTCCGGCTTCCTTCATCGATGGTTCGTGCGGTCGCTTGACCACATAGAGCAAATCAAGCAGCAAGACAACGCAGAGCGCCACCAAGGCAATGATTTCAAACTGGAGTGTTAACCCTGAAGCACCCATAGAAGAGTAGCCTTTCGTCGTAAGGTTAGGACAAAGATTCGCAAGTCTCTCCGCCGTCAAGAACTAGTTCTTGTTCGGCTGCTGCGCCCGGCGAAGCTTCGATGGTTCGCGTGTTGACGTTCACAGCATTTGGGATACTCCCCTACGTACGAGAGTTAAGTCTAGCGCACAAGCCTTATCCATGACGCGTGATACGTGCCATCACGCACTTCCAGCTCCTCTCTGTTAACCTGACAAAACGGTATAATCACTTATCAAACACGCTTTAACTAGCTAAGGTTAACATCGTGTTACGCGTGGCCAGCGTCTTTCATTTGACGCAATTCCTTCTTTAGCTCGCCCACCTCGTCGCGAATACGTGCCGCCAGTTCGAACTGCAGTTCCGCCGCGGCGGCATGCATCTGAGCGGTCATCTCTTCGATCTGACCCAACAGGTCCTCCGCCGGGGCGGCCGCCAAACCATCCTGACGAATCTTCGAGGACTTCGTGCGCTTCGCGTCCTTGGCCAGCCGGTTGTTGTTCAGCAACTCCTGAGTGTCTGCATCTTCACGGGCCAGCTGATCGGTGATATCGGCAATCTTCTTGCGCAACGGAGTCGGATCGATGCCGTGCTTCGTATTATGTGCCCGCTGGATCTCGCGTCGACGATTGGTCTCGTCAATGGCCTTGTCCATCGCATCGGTGATCTTGTCCGCATACATGATCACCTGGCCGGACACGTTACGCGCAGCACGGCCGATGGTCTGAATCAGCGAGGTCGCCGAACGCAAGAACCCCTGCTTGTCGGCATCCAGAATCGCGACCAAGGACACCTCAGGTAGATCCAGCCCCTCACGCAGCAGGTTAATTCCCACCAACACGTCGTAGGAGCCCATGCGTAATTCACGCAGCAACTCCACACGGCGGATCGTATCAACGTCTGAGTGCAGGTATTGCACACGAACCTGATGTTCGGTGAGGTAGTCAGTCAGGTCCTCGGCCATCCGTTTGGTCAGTGTGGTCACCAACACGCGCTCATTGAGTTCCACGCGCATGCGGATCTCATCGAGCAGGTCATCAATTTGACCCTTGGTTGGCTTCACGATGATTTCAGGGTCGATCAGGCCTGTTGGGCGAATAATCTGTTCCACAAAACCATCGGCCTTGCCCAGCTCATATTTGCCCGGGGTCGCCGAAAGATACACGGTCTGCCCGATGCGTTCCAAGAACTCGTCCCACTTCAAAGGTCGGTTATCCATAGCCGAAGGAAGTCGGAAGCCGTGCTCCACCAAGGTTCGCTTACGCGACATATCACCTTCATACATCGCACCAATCTGCGGCACGGTGACATGAGACTCATCGATGACCATCAAAAAATCATCGGGGAAATAATCTAGCAAACAGTGTGGTGCACTGCCCGATTCACGTCCATCAATATGCCGTGAATAGTTTTCGATGCCATTGCAGAAGCCCATCTGCTCCATCATTTCCAGGTCATAGGTGGTGCGCATGCGCAACCGCTGGGCTTCGACGAGCTTATTTTGCGATTCAAGTTCTTTAAGCCGAGCCGCCAGCTCATCTTCGATAGTTTTAATCGCCTTGTGCATGCGCTCGGCACCGGCAACATAGTGGCTAGCCGGGAAAATGTACATCTCGGTTTCTTCGCGGATCACTTCACCGGTCACCGGGTGCAGGGTGTAGATTGCTTCGACTTCGTCACCGAAAAACTCGATGCGTAGCGCCTGCTCCTCATACATCGGGATGATCTCCACCGTATCCCCACGCACCCGGAAGGTTCCTCGATGGAAGTCCATGTCGTTGCGCGTGTACTGCATGTTAACGAACTGGCGAAGCATCGCATCGCGGTTTAATTCTTCGCCTTTGCGCACCGTCACCATGCCGGCCACATATTCTTCCGGCGTACCCAAGCCGTAAATGCAGGAGACCGTTGCCACCACGATCACGTCTCTGCGGGTAAGCAACGCGTTAGTCGCCGAGTGGCGTAGCCGTTCTACCTCTTCGTTGACCGAGGAGTCTTTCTCGATGAAGGTATCGGTCTGTGCCACATACGCTTCGGGCTGGTAGTAGTCGTAATAAGACACGAAGTATTCGATCGCGTTATTTGGCATCAGCTCGCGGAATTCATTGGCTAGCTGTGCGGCGAGCGTCTTATTTTGCACCAGCACCAAGGTGGGGCGTTGTACCTGTTCGATCAGCCAGGCGGTGGTCGCGGACTTACCGGTACCGGTGGCACCGAGCAACACGATATCTTTTTCGCCGCCGTTGATCCGTTCGGTCAGCTCTTTAATCGCCGTGGGCTGGTCCCCCGCCGGAACATAATCGCTGATGACTTCGAAGGGAGCTACTACACGTTTAATCGGCTGGGCAAGACTCATGATTCCAGCATAACCAGCGCAACCGACACTCGCCTACGCCTGTGTGCACGCTGAACGTGAAATTACTTGCCGCCGAGGCGCATTCCGGTGCGAATCGCGTTGCGCGTAGCGGTCCGGCGGATCTGAGCGCCGAAGAAACCCACGGTAAGCACGGTGGCAGCGAGCAATCCGAGCAGGGCAATCCATCCGGAGATATAAACCACCGGTGAGTAAGGACCGGCCGAGGCAACAAATTCGGCGCGGCCGCCAAAGCCCAACCAGAGCACCAGTGCCACGGCAAAACTGGCGAGCATCGTCCACTTCGAAATTTTCTGCATCAGCGGTTTAGTTCCTTCTCAAATAGTTCGCTCACGTGCGCTTGGAGTTGTTCAAGTGTGCCATCATTTATCAGCAAATGATCGGCGATCGCCGCGCGATCCGCGTCACTGGCCTGCGCGGCCATCCGGGATTTGGCCTCGGCCACGCTCCACCCCCGGTCTTCAACCATCCGGCGAATCCGTGCTTCGGGTGGTGCCTGCACCACCAGAACCTGATCAAAACGATCCGCTTGCCCAGATTCGACGAGCAATGGGATGTCCTCGACCACCACCGCTTCGTTGGCGGCGGCCGCACGCAGACGGTTAGCCTCGGCGCGTACCAATGGGTGCACGATCGCGTTCAGCGTCAGTCGTTGCGCCTCGTCGCTGAAGACCAGCGCACCGAGGGCCGCCCGGTCCAGCGAACCGTCAGGGCTAAAAACTGCTTGGCCAAAGGCCTGCCGGATCTGGGCTAACCCGTCAGTTCCGGGCGCCACAACCTCACGGGCGAGCTTATCCGCGTCGATCACTACCGCGCCCAGTTTGGCTAATTGTGCTGCTACTGCCGATTTGCCGGAAGCCACGCCGCCGGTCAGTCCCACATGGATCATGTCTACCACCCTATAAACTAAGTACGATGAACACCAACGACTCGGCCGCGACTAGCTACACGACGCTTCGTGTCGACGCGGTGCATGAGATCGAAATTAAGCGTTCGCGCTTCATCACCTACTTATACCGGGTGCAGACCGAGGCCGAGGCCCGCGCCCACATCGCGGCCTTACGCAAAACCCATTTTGACGCCCGCCACCACTGCAGCGCCTTCATTCTTGGTCCGGATCGAATGACTCAGCGCTCCAACGACGACGGCGAACCCTCGGGAACCGCCGGGCTGCCGATGCTTGAAGCGCTGGCAAAACGCGACACCGGCAGTGGGACAGATCTTTCCGATATCCTCGCGGTGACCGTACGCTACTTTGGCGGCATCAAGCTCGGCGCCGGCGGACTGGTGCGCGCGTACTCGGATTCGGTCTCTCAGGCGTTAGCCCACGCGAGCCTTTGCACCGTACAGCGACTACGCATCTTTGAGCTGTCCGCCGATCATGGGTGGGCCGCACGCTGGGAAAATGAGCTGCGCTCCGCCGGCTATCAACTCGGCGACACCCATTGGGGCGACGCCCATGCGGTACTGAGCATCGGCATCAACGATGAACCGGCCGCCACCGAAGAACTACACACTTTTATCGCCACACTCACCTCCGGCGCCGGATTGCTCCGCGCCGGCCACACCACCTGGCTGGATTCATGACTCACGAACTGCTGAACACACTGCGCCGCTGGCCCGAGGTTGAGGGACAAAACCTCTTTGCCCACGACGCCGCGGACCGGCTTATGCTCGATACCGTCACGCACTGGCCACACACCGTGTCCATCATCGGCGATCACTACGGCGCGTTGACCCTGGGTGCCCTAGCGGCCGGTGCCACCGCGCTGCGGGTGCATACCGATTCGCTGACTTCCCGGCGCGCGATCACCGCCAATCTGCAAGCCCTCGCCCCGCACGCGGTCAACTTCGTGGAATTTTTTCCTCTCGATTCCGTGGCCCAAGATGCGTCGTTGGTGTTGCTACGCCTGCCGCGCGGTCTTGACGTGCTCGACGAGCAGGCCGCGGCCATCGCCGCCGCCTGCGACCCCACGGTCATCGTGCATGCCGGCGGGATGCTCAAGCATATGAACCGCGCGATGAATGAGACGCTCAGCAAATATTTTTCCACGCTCGATGTATCCCTAGCCCGGCAGAAGGCGCGCGTACTTTCCGCCAGTACCCCGCAGCCGGACGCGTCCACCCGCGACTACCCACGCAGCGCCACCCACACGGTTAATGGGACCGAATTCACGCTGCGTGCCGGGGCCGCCACCTTCGGGGCACAACGCTTGGATCCGGGCACCCGACTGTTGTTGGAAAACCTTCCAGATCTCAGCGGGCACGCCAGCTTGCTCGATCTTGCCTGCGGCAACGGTTCCATCGGTGTTTATGCGGCGCTCACCCACCCACGGTTGCTCATCGACGCCTCGGATCATTCGGCCTCCGCGGTCACCTCCTCCGGATTATCCGCGCACGCCAACGGACTATCCGAGCGGATCACCGCGGTGCAAGACGACGGACTGAGCCGCCATGCACCGGCCAGCGCCACATTAATCACGTTGAACCCGCCGTTTCACATCGGCAACACCGTGCACGCGGGGATCGCGTTAAAGTTGTTCGATGAGGCCGCCCGCGTCCTTGCCGACGGCGGCGAGCTACTGTGCGTGTTCAACTCACACCTGCGCTACCGCAGCGAGCTGACCCGTCGCATCGGCCCCACCACACAGCTGGCGCGCAATGCAACCTTCACCGTGACCCGTTCTATCCGCCGCCGTTAGTCTTTTCCACATCCGGCAGCGCAGCTAAATCCCAGGCTCGGCGCTGCGCGCACACTAGCTTTATGACAACGCGGATCATGCAGCTGCTCACCGAGCTGCACACAACCTTGGCCGACTTGGAGGCGCTTTCCACCTCCGAGCTGCTCGCCCTGTCCGCGTATGCCCCGGAACTTCAATCCGCCATTCGCACCAAGCTAACTTCCTTGGCCGAGCCCCGGGCCGCACTGCTACTGGCCTCCGACACCGAGGCGCTAGCTCATGAGACCGTGCGCACCCAAATTCACTGCGCCCACCTGATCGAGGCCACCGGCGCCCACCAACTAGACATCACCGAGCTTGACGCCTTGCGTGCCAACGCCTGTGATCTAGCAGCGCCGCCGGTTCTCACCGCTTCCCGCCCCAGCTTTAAGGGCGCGCCCGAGGTGCTCGCCGCTTGGCTGAACCTAGACTTTTTTGAAGCCCGACGCAGGGTGAACGACTCCCACCTGATGATTTGCCAGTTCGATGCCCAAGGTAACCGCTGCCCCGCACAATTCACGGCACTTGCCCAGCGGTTTAATACCGTTGGCCCGGACCCGCGCGAGTCGCTGAGCGCAGCTCGCCGCTTAGAAAAGTTCGAACCGACTACCGGTGAATTTGATTCCCCCGTCACCGCCAGCGCCCAGAATGCCGCCGGCCAACTGCTCGAAGACGCAGCGCTTGAGGTACTGACCGAGCCAGAACCTAAAACTCGCACCAAAAAACTGAACCGGCTGATCAAATCCGCCAAGGAACAACACGCATTAGCGGACCCACAAGCCGAAGCCGGGGTCTATCGCAAAGGCGAAAGAGACGGTCTGATCATCTATGAGGTGCGCCTGACCCCGCTGGACGCCGACGGCTTCGAGTCGCTGCTCACTCAGGCCAATAACCCACGCACCGCAGCCGGTGCGGCCAGCCAGCAGGTGGCCGCCGAGCATTCCCCAGGCAGCACCGCCGAACATCCTGATTTTGTAACCGAGGCCGAAGCTGCCAGTGCCACCTGGAACCCGCTCACCGAGGCAAGCGTTGCCAGGCGACGATTGCAGGCCTTGTTGATGCTGCTGAAGGTCAACGGCAAAAAGCTGAACCAGTTGCTCAACAAAATTCACGAAACTCCAGCCGCAGCGCAGCTTACGGAACCGGAAGAAGCAGAAATCCCGGTAGTCCAGCCCACCATCATGGTTCACCTTTCCCTAGCCGAACTCACCGGCCTGGCCACAACCTACGGGGTAACCGAACATGGCTTCACGCTGCGCCCCGCCCAACTACGCCAGGCTCTGGCCAGAGCAAAAATCATTCCGCTGGTACTCGGTGGCCGCGGAGAAATTTTGGATATCGGCCGCCAACAACGAAATTTCCCGGCGTATATGCGCCGGGCGATCAAGGCCAGAGACCGCGGCTGCATTGTGCCCGGGTGCACCGTTGTGCCCGAACACTGCGAACTACACCATATTTGGTGGTGGTCACTTGGCGGGCCGACCGCCGTGCATCTTGGCTGCTGCCTGTGCACCGCGCATCATCACGACGTGCATGCGGGAATCCTTAAGGTCATCTCCAATGGCGGCCTACCCCAGGTGATCCTGCCCAAATTTATGGATCCCACCCAAAGACCACGTCGCAACACGATCAGTGACCGCCCCGAGGTTTAGCGCACCGGGTGGTCAACAAGAAATGGTCGTCGACCCGCCACGCGCACCGCATAGCCAGTCAGTCCCAGCGTGCCCAGTGGAATCTGATCCAACACCCGCATCGTCGCGGGGTTAAACTCTTCTACCACCAGCGGGGTATCAGCACAGTTTCGCCACGACAGTCTGCGCTTGGCCCGGCAGAGCGGTTCGGTGGCCCGTTTCGGGAGGTAGTTTGCTGGTGCAACGCTGCCCTGCCCGAACACCGTGTCTACCTGCAAACGCACCGGCTTGGAGTCCCACCCGCTGAACCCGGCGATCACCAGTCGAGCTGATTTGCGCAGCAACCGGTCATTGGCATGTTCGCCGTACACCCAAGGCTGATCGGCAATCCGGGTAAATTCAGCCTCGCTCAACGCGTTGACCGCACCAACCCCGTGCACCGAACAGCGATCCAAACATTCAACAAACTGCTCATATTCGCTGCTCTTGGAATCTTCATTTGGGTCGGTACATTCACATCGCGCACCGTTTTCCGGTTCGCGTGCCACCGAGGCGCCGATCGCCACAAAACTTAGCGGACCAAAATCGCTGGTCAACGGGACTTCTAGAGCAATATGCCCCACGATGCCTTGTTCGACCCAACGCACCAATAACACGATCAAGCACAGTCCCAGCGCGACGCTTCCGATCAAGAACCCGTCGATGCGCTCCCGATCCAGGCTAGAAAATACCTGCTCGGCGTCGGTGAGGAACTGCCAGGTGAGCTTCAGTAGCGGGTAGAGGATCGAGCCTAAAGCCAGATACCAGAGCGTGGTCGGCAGCTGCCGGTAGATGCGCAATTGTCGTAATTGTTCGCTCGGGATGAGCACCGTGGAGGTTGCATGAGCTCGCCATCGACGCAGTCTGAGGATCAGTCGCCACTGGTTGATCATTCCGCTGAGGGCCAGGAGCGCAAACCAGCTTGCACATGCCAACACCACCAGTTGCGCGGTTCCCGTTGGTTGCAAGATGACGTAGAGCATGGAGGTCGCGGCTAAAGCCAACCACGGGGCGATCCGCGCGGCGGCCCACATGATCGCGATGCAGGCTGCAATGACCGAGAAAGTCAGCAGTTTTCCGACTTCCATCTCTGGTCGTTGCGGGAAAGCGAAGCGGAACAGGTAGATGTTCAAAGCTATTAGCGGAACCCAACTGGCAAGGATCACCAGCATATTGGGCAGCGCACCAGGGACCTCGCGCCACTCATCGATGCCGACCGAGTAAAAAGGTACCATTTTCCCTTCACCGATACGATCACCAATCAACGCGTCGCCGCTCTTTGCCTGCTTCATGCTTATCCCTCACCGGCCCCGACTTGGAGACCTACAGGATTTAGTCTATAACTGTTACATTCTGCGGGCACTGCACCTTTGGGTCGATCTGCAGGCTTCACACTCAGCACGAAGGATGACTAAGAACCACCACCCCTGCGGTTAAGCACCTGATGACGCAGAAAAGGTCCAACCCGCAATGGGTTGGACCTTTTCATTCAGCGTTTACTTAGCTCTTCGCCAAGCTCACTAGCACCAATCGAAATTAGTTGCCGGTCAGCTTTTCGCGCAGTGCAGCCAGTGCTTCGTCCGAAGCCAGGGTGCCTGCGTCGGTGGCTGGCGCCTCCGAGGAGTACGATGCTGGAGCAGCAGCTGACGAACCGCCGGTAGCGGCTGGTTCTGCTTCTGCTTCTGCGTCGGCAGCGATTGCAGCAACAACCTGCTTCTTGTGAGCTTCCCAACGCTCCTGAGCGGAAGCGTACTGTGCTTCCCAAGCCGAACGCTGGGTGTCGAAGCCTTCGAGCCATTCGTTGGTCTCTGGGTCGAAGCCCTCTGGGTACTTGTAGTTACCCTCTTCGTCGTACTCTGCGGCCATGCCGTAGAGAGCTGGATCGAATTCGGTACCCTCTGGGTCCACGCCTTCGTTAGCCTGCTTGAGCGACAGCGAGATGCGGCGGCGTTCCAGGTCGATGTCGATGACCTTGACGAACAGCTCGTCGCCCACGGAGACAACCTGCTCGGCCAACTCAACGTGGCGCACTGCAAGCTCGGAGATGTGAACAAGGCCTTCGATGCCGTCTTCGACGCGAACGAACGCACCGAAAGGAACCAACTTGGTGACCTTACCTGGTACAACCTGGCCCAGCGCGTGAGTGCGGGCGAAGGTCTGCCAAGGATCTTCCTGGGTAGCCTTCAACGACAGCGAAACGCGCTCGCGGTCCAGATCGACTTCGAGAACCTCGACGGTTACTTCCTGGCCAACTTCGACAACCTCTGATGGGTGGTCGATGTGCTTCCAGGACAGCTCGGAAACGTGGACGAGACCGTCTACGCCGCCAAGGTCCACGAATGCACCGAAGTTGACGATGGAGGAAACGACGCCCGGACGAACCTGGCCCTTTTCCAGCTTGTTGAGGAAGGTCGAGCGAACCTCGGACTGGGTCTGCTCAAGCCATGCACGGCGGGAAAGCACAACGTTGTTGCGGTTCTTGTCCAGCTCGATGATCTTGGCTTCGATTTCCTGACCGATGTACGGTGCCAGGTCGCGCACACGGCGCATCTCGACGAGCGATGCTGGCAAGAAGCCACGCAGGCCGATGTCCAGGATGAGGCCACCCTTGACAACCTCGATGACGGTACCGGTAACGACACCGTCTTCTTCCTTGATCTTCTCGATGTCGCCCCAGGCACGCTCGTACTGAGCGCGCTTCTTGGACAAGATCAGACGGCCTTCCTTATCTTCCTTGGTCAGAACCAAGGCTTCGACGTTGTCACCAACAGCGACAACGTCGCCTGGGTCAACATCGTGCTTGATGGAAAGCTCGCGGGAAGGAATGACACCTTCGGTCTTGTAACCGATGTCGAGCAGAACTTCGTCGTGGTCAACCTTAACAACGACGCCTTCGACGAGGTCACCATCATTGAAGTACTTGATGGTGGCGTCGACTGCGGCCAAGAAGTCCTCAGCAGATCCAATGTCGTTAATCGCAACGACTGGTGCGCTGTTGTTCTCGTTCGAGGTGATGGTCATGTAGTAGGGACTCCGTTGTGGATAGATTTGATCAGTCGAGACCCCGGAAGTCCCGGAGTTTCGAGTGGGTAAAGTTTACCTGCGGACATGACAAAGCCATGACACGCCTTCCTCAGTCTACGCGCCGAGCTAAGTGCGGGTCAAAGCGTAAACGTCTAAGATCGACAGCCTCACTTTGTGAGGTTCGTTACGTTTTGGCTTTTCTGGCGTCCGATCCTCAGGCCTCCACTCACCCACCAGGGCCGCGGCCGACTCAGGCAGAGGTGAGCCGGACAACTTTTATCCCGGTGTCCGCCAGCTTCTTCAGCCCACGATCCACTCCCAGGGCGGTACCCGACTTTGGCTGATTAAAGTGCCCGATCCCCACGTCGCCGGCCTTCATCGCGCTCACCTGTGTGGCCACACTAGCTGCCGGGAACGTCGCCCCGGCATCCATATTCACGGTGAAGTTCATCGGCACCAACCCGAGTTTTCGGCAGAGGGCAACACCCACCCGATCCATATGTGCCGTCCCCGAACGGAAGAAGCGCGCCTCCACGCCAAATTCCTGCGCCAAGTACCGCTGATTGAGCACAATTTCGTCATAGGCCGCCGCCACGGACCCGGTGCCTGGTATCCCGTATGCCTGCTGCCCGGCAATACTGAGCGGGGCATGTTTGGTGCCGTGATTTGCGATCTCAAATAAGGGATCCGCGATCAGTTCGGTGAGCAGTTGCCGGTTGCTCCGTGCCCACCGTTGATTGACGAACAACGTGGCCGGGGTTTTGTGTGTGCGCAATACTTCGATCAGCTGGTGATCCATTTCGCTGCCATGGGCTCCCCCGCAGGCATCAAAGGTGAGCGCCACGCCCCGCGCCCCGGAGGGTAGCGCGAGCTGAATACCCGGCACCTCCAGTCCGAATTGCCCTGGTGCACGCCGAGCAAACTCGGCCGTCGCTTCCTTTTTACTCAAATTAGGGCTAAACAACGGTTCGGCGCTCGGGCTGGCCTTCGCCGGACCGGAAGCCGGCGCAGACCCACTGGCTGTCGCAGGTGCAGATGCCTGCCCGGTAGCTGAAGTTGCTGAGCTTTCGGGCAGCTCGGTACATCCGCTCAGCGCCGCCAAACCCAGCAGTCCCACCGCACCGGCGCCGCCGTCCAAAGCGAAGCGTAACAACCGGCGACGTGACAGCCCAGCGTTCACTACTCGTGTATTTGACTGCATAGGGGTTAAAAATCCACCTGACAATAGGGTGCTTGCCGGCCGGCAAAGAGCCGATCAAGCACGGTGAGAAGCTGCGGTGTAGCGGTGTCTAGCAATCCGGCTTCGGCCAACTGCGTGGCACTGCGAGTGCCCAAATAGAGGCTGGCCAGTTCGCGACAGTCAAGCCAGGCCTCGGGGTCTTGACCCTCGACACGCTGCACCGACATCCTCCCGTCGACAACCTGCAGCTGCCACGTACCAGCGGTATAACCCAGCTCGTCGCTCACCGAGATCACCAGCTGCGCGTCACCGTGATAATTGCGCGCCGAAAACGCGGCCGGCAGATCCAAAATACGCAACCACAGATGATCATCACGGCCAAGCACCCGGTAGGCGCGCGGGTTTTCAAGCGCAATCGGCAGCACATCATCAACCGGAGCCGAGCCGGTCACGCGTTTAATCAGATCGTGCGCGCCCAAATAGTCCAGCAGTTCTAGTCGCGCGGCACCATTAGTCGTGCACAAGGTTTTCACCGACATCGTGGCCGTTTCCTTGGCCCAACCCTCAAAGGTGTAGGTCAGATACCCGTCGGCGGTTCCCTGGGCATCATAATGCACCGCGGCGCGCAGGTTTTTGACCGGTTTGAGGTTGCCGTGGTTTTCCCACGCTCCGGTATCGCGCCCGATGTCGAAGGCCCGGTGGCTGACCGCTCCAACTGTGACCTGCTGGTGCTCGTGGCGCAGCGCCAGCATCTGCTCTTTGATGCTCGCCGGTTCCACGGCCACCACGCTTCCGGTGTGTGGCCGGCGTAGCCGTGCCCCATGTTCAACATTCAGTTCAAAACGGCACTGCTCGGCAGCCAGCCCAAACCCAAAACGCCCGTAAATGGTGGCTTCGGTGGCGGTGAGCACGGCCACCGGCACCCCTGCACCAGCGGCCTGCTGCAGGTGGGTGGTGATCATCGAGCGCAATATTCCGCGCCGGCGATGTGTCGGGCTCACGGTCACCGCGGTGATCTGGTGCACCGTCAGGCAGTTCTGCCCACCCACATTGAGCGTGCCGGGATAATACTGGTACGTGCCCACCGGGTCGCTGACATGCAAACTTGGCGCGAGCGCCGACCGATCGTAGGCCCCGATGTACTGCACACCGTCTTGGAGATCCATCTCGGCCAGAATCTTATCGCTGTCCGCATCGGTGCCAGGGTCATGAAAACCCCGCCCGACGGCACGCGAGAAGGACACCCAACGCTGCTCAGGTTCCTTCGCTGCTTGTTCGGCAGCAAAAAATTCAAGGTTAATGCCCTGGGGTGTCGCAGAACTCATGGTTTGTACCTTTCGCTGGCCAGCATGTGGGCAACCCTCACTGCTATGAGTTCAAAGCCGCCAGTGCGCACCTAATAACAGGGGCACCCCGGCGGCTCCGAATATGTTAAACGGGCTTTAGTGCTCCGCCTCGTGCCAGGACTTGCCGACGCCCGGCTGGACATCCAACGGCACCAGTAGGTCCGCAGCCTGGCTCATTTCGTGCGTGACCAACTCCTGGACCGCGTCCAGCTCGCCGGCGGAAATTTCGAGCACCAACTCATCGTGCACCTGCAAGAGCATCCGCGACTTGTACGATCCTTCGCGCAACCGCTGCGAAATCTTCAGCATCGCCACCTTGAGCAGGTCCGCCGCCGAACCCTGAATCGGTGCGTTTAACGCCGCACGTTCGGCAATATCACGCAAACGCCGATCCGAGCTGTTCAGTTCCGGCAGGTACCGGCGTCGGCCGAAGATGGTCTCCGTGTACCCGTCCTTGCGCGCCTGATCGACCACCGCACGCAGGTAAGTACGCACCGCACCAAAGCGTGCAAAGTAGTCCTTCATCAACGTGCGCGCCTCATCCACGGAAATCTTCAGCTGCTTGGACAACCCAAAGGAGCTCAGCCCGTAAGCCAGCCCATAGCTCATTGCCTTGACCTTGGAGCGCATCTCGGAGCTCACCTCCGCCGGGCTCACCCCAAAGACGTGCGAACCGACATAGCGGTGCAGGTCCTCGCCGCTTTCATAGGCTTCGATCAGCCCCTCGTCCCCGGAAAGGTGCGCCATAATACGCATCTCGATCTGCGAGTAGTCCACGGTCAGCAGGGTTTCGTAGCCTTCGCCGACGATGAATACGTCGCGAATACGCCGGCCCTCTTCGGAGCGAATTGGAATGTTCTGCAGGTTCGGGTTCAGGCTGGACAGCCGTCCGGTGGCCGCCACGGTCTGCGCGTAAGTAGTGTGAATCCGCCCGTCGTCGCCGATAGATTTCAGCAAACCCTCCACGGTCTGACGTAGCTTAATCGCCTCGCGGTACGCCATCAGCGCGACCAAGAATGGGTGCTGGGTTTTCACCAACAAATCCTGCAAGGATTCCGCATCGGTAGTGAAACCGGTTTTGATTTTTTTCGTTTTCGGCAGATCCAGCTCTTCAAACAAGACCACCTGCAGCTGCTTCGGGCTGGAAAGATTCACCTCGTGGCCGATCGACTCGTAAGCTTCCTTCGTGGCCTGTTCAACCTGACCGGTGAAGTGCGCGTTGAGCTCATCTAAACGTTCACGGCTCACCGCAATACCCGCACGTTCCATGTCAAAGAGCACATCGATCAGCGGCAGTTCCATCTCGGCGGCAAGCTGCGCGGCATGCTTCTCGGCAACCTTAATCGCCAAGAACGCGGAGAGGTCAAAGATTGCCTGCGCCTGCGCGAGCGTCGGTTCGGCCAGATCCGCGGTCAACCCCAGATCCAGCTCCCCCTTCTTCGCCGGCTTCAGCACCGGCACCGTGTACTTCAGGTGGTACTGCACCAGATCAACCAGCTCGTGGCTGCGACGATCAGGCTGAATCAGATACGCGCTAATCAGCGTGTCATCGCCGAGTCCGGCAACGTTAAAACCACGTTCGATCAACCGGTGCTTGGCAAGCTTGGCATCGTGGAAGATCTTCGGAGCCTGCGCATCGGCCAAGAAATCGGCCAGCACCTTCTCGCTGTCCTCATCCAGTCCGGCCAGTTCAAGCCAGATCGCCTTACCTTCGCGGAACAGCGCTACACCCACGGCTTCTGCGCCGGTCACCGCCAGCTGCACCGCAATCGGCGCGCCCTGACCGGCAGCGATAAAGTCACCCAAAGCGCCCGCGTCTTTCGCTTCCAGACGTTCAAAAACCGCCGCTTCGGGCTGCTCTTCATCCTCGTCTGCTGCAAACAGGTCAAAGAGGCGCTTACGCAAGGTGTTAAATTCCAGCGCGTCAAAGAGGTTTTCAATCTCTTCGCGGTTTGGTGCCACCAGCTCGGTTTCCTCCAAGCTCACCGGTAGCTCTAAATCGTGGCGCAATTGGTTCAACCGACGGTTACGCGTCACGTTATCCACGTGGGCGCGCAGAGATTCGCCGACCTTGCCCTTGATAGATTCCGCGTTCTCCAGAATTCCGTCCAGATCCCCGTAGAGGTTTAACCACTTCGCAGCGGTTTTAGGTCCTACCCCGGGCACCCCTGGCAAGTTATCGGCGGTTTCGCCTACCAATGCGGCCAGGTCCGAGTATCGCTCGGGGCGTACAAAGTATTTGGTTTCCACCGCTTCGGCGTCCATCGGCGGAATATCGCTAATACCCTTCTTCGGGTAGAGCACTAAGGTCCTGTCGGTGATCAGCTGGAAGGCGTCACGGTCCCCGGAAACCACCAGTACCTCGAAGCCGGCTTCTTCACCCCGGGTGGCCATGGTGGCCAGAATATCGTCGGCCTCAAAACTTTCCAGCGTGATGTTTGGAATGTTCATCGCCTTCATCACCTGCGCGATGAGGTCGATCTGGCCGTAGAACTCCTCGGGTGTTTTATTGCGCCCGCCCTTGTACTCGGTGTACTCCAAGGAACGGAAGGTGGGGGTATCAAGGTCGAAGGCCACCGCAACGTGCGTGGGCTTCTGTTGGCGGATCATCGTCAACAACATGGAGACGAATCCGTGGACGGCATTTGTATGCTGGCCGGTGCTTGTCGCAAAGTTTTCGGCTGGCAGCGCATAGAACGCGCGGAAGGCCATCGAATGCCCATCGATGATCAGCAGTTTCTTATCCGACGCAGAAGTCGTTTTGGTAGTTTCGCTCACGCCTTTTAGCCTAGTTGTCATGAGCGACAATTACACTTCTCACGCCGAGCAATCTTCAGCACATCCATTTGCGGCCCAACTAACCACGCACGGTGTGCCCGCAACGATGTGGCCTGCGTTGCACGGACACGGAGTCGGCACGCTGGTAGAAAAGCTGGATATTCACTTCACCGAATTCAGCGTCGAACGTGTTTCGGCCACCATGCCGGTGGCTGGCAACACGCAGGTTGTGGGAATTTTGCACGGCGGCGCCTCGGCCGCTTTGGCCGAGACCTTAGGCTCGATGGCCGCCGCGTTGCATGGCGCGGGCAAGGCCAACCCGGTCGGTGTTGATCTGAACATCACCCACCATAAGGCCGGACGAGCGGGGCTGGTCACCGGTGTGTGCACGCCGATACATTTGGGCCGGCGCATCACCACCCATGAAATCATCATCAGCAACGACGAGGGCCACCGGGTGGCCACCGCACGAATCACCAACATGCTCCTGCCCATCGAGAGCTGACTGGTACTTAGGAAATCGCGTAGCTGGAGGCGAAGATGTCGTCTCCGAGCTCGCGAATTTTCAGTTCCGACAGTTGCGCCTTAGCGTTGCGCCCAAAGATGTTCACTCCGCTACCCAGGAACACTGGCACGGTGATGACCGTCAGTTCATCAAGTATCCCGGCCTGAATGAAACCACCGGCCAGATCCGCTCCACCGACCAGCCAGACATCTCCCGCCCCGGCACTTTTGGCGATATCCCGGCTCCAGAAACTAATCTCACCGCGGATAAATGTGAGGTCGGTATCGGGCAGCGTAGGCAGTTCGTGATGCGTGAAAATCCACACCGGCTTGGTGCCAAAAGGCCACTGCAGGTGCCCTTCGCTGACATCTCGGACGATGGTTTCGTAGGTTTTCCCGCCGATCACCACCGCGCCGATGCCGTCAAAAAATTCTTGCAGGTCGCCGTGGAAGCCAGCGAGTTCGCGAAATGGGCGGAGCCAGTGCGTATCGCCCGCCTCATCGGCCACAAAACCGTCGATGGAGGCACCCACGTAGTACTTGAAGCTAGTCATAGCTCCAGTCTAGGGGTGCCTCCATCGAAGGCAATATTTAGTTGTTACGCACTACCGGTGAGGCGCTGCTACGCACCCAGAATTGCCCGGCTCAATTGTGGAACGATAAGCACCACGCCAAAGAGTACGATCACGCCGCACACGCCGAAGCACAGGTACGCGCCGAACTTATTAACCGACGTATTACTGTCTTCGTCGCGAGCCACGGCAAGTAGCCGAACGCCAAAGGAATAGGCAGTCACGATGCAAAGGGCCGCAACCCAGCTAACCAGCGCGACGATAAGAAAAGCTGACCAATCGATCATGAGTTATCTGGCTCCTTGTCCATGGCTTCCTGGGCAGCCTTGCGGGCAGCCTTCGCGTCAGCCTTAGCACGAGCACGACGCTCCTTCTTCGACAGAATGTTCACCGCGGCACCCGAATTATCGATGTCTGACAGGGTGTCTTCATGTCCTACATGGTTTTTGCGTGACAGGTACCAGAAGAGCAAGAGCATTCCGACACCGACTACGGCGACGATGCCCACGCCCACCGCACCAGTGTGCGTGAGCCAGGCTGCTAGGCCGCCGATGATGGCCGCCGCTGGAAGGGTGAACAACCAGCCCAAAGCGATGCGACCGGCGGTACCCCAGCGCACTTCGGCGCCCTTTCGTCCCAGTCCGGAACCGATCACGGAACCGGAGGCGACCTGCGTGGTTGACAGTGCAAAGCCCAGGTGTGAGGAGGTGAGGATCGCCGATGCGGTGGAAACCTCAGCGGCAAAGCCCTGTGCTGGCTTAACATCGGTCAGTCCCGAACCCATGGTGCGGATGATGCGCCAGCCACCGGTGTAGGTGCCAAGTGCGATCGCGATCGCACAGGTTGCTACAACCCACAGGTGCGGGCCGGTGCCTGCGGTCTGCAGGCCGGAGGCCACGAGGGTCAGCGTAATAACGCCCATGGTCTTCTGCGCATCGTTGGTGCCGTGGGCAAGTGCCACGAGCGACGAGGAAAAGATCTGTCCGTAACGGAAGCCTCCGCGCTTAGGCGAGACACCGTTCTGACGTTTGGTAATCGAATACGCCAGCTTCGTGCACAGGTAGGCGGAAATACCAGCAATCAGCGGAGCGCACAGTGCTGGCAGCAACACCTTTGACAGCAGCACGCCATAATCGATTGCGCCAAACCCGGCACCGACGATCGCCGCTCCCACCAAACCACCAAACAATGCGTGCGAAGAGCTCGAAGGAAGTCCAAGCAACCAGGTGAATACGTTCCAGACCACGGCACCCATCAGACCCGCAAAAATCATTTCGGGCATGATTTGCACGCCCGTAGTGGGGTCTTCGTTAATGATGCCGCCTGAAATTGTCTTTGCTACCTCGGTGGAGAGGAACGCTCCAACAAGGTTCAAAATTGCGGCAAGAGCTACAGCCTTTTTTGGAGTGATTGCTCCGGTTGCGATTGGAGTGGCCATCGCATTGGCCGTGTCATGGAAACCATTGGTGAAGTCGAAAAACAACGCCAAGGCGATGACAAGGACGACGATTAGCGTCAAATCCATTGAATACCAGCCTGAGGGTCGAACGGCAAGGAAAAAGAACTTGGGCTTAGAGTGACAAAATCCGGTGCAAATAGTGTCGTGCCAGATTGGGCTCAAAGCGCAATTTCAATCTTATGCCCCTGAGCAGATACGTCAATCTGAACTGTCAACTCCTAGACGTATAAATCTGGGTGAACAGTTAGTGGGTTTTGATCAAACTCGCGCAAACTGGCCGGATTATTTTATTTTTTAACCAAAAAATGTGCGCCAAACCATAGGTGGCTTGGCGCACATGGCCGGATTTCCCGGCGTTGGGGTACTTTGCTTCGGTTACTTAACCTGGTCGATCACGGTGTCTGCGACCTGACGCATGCTCAACCGGCGATCCATGGAGGTTTTCTGGATCCAACGGAACGCCTCTGGTTCGGTCAGCCCCATCTTGGTAATCAGCAACGATTTGGCTCGATCGACCAATTTACGGGTTTCGAACTGTTCGGCAAGGTTACTCACCTCGGATTCCAAGGCACGCAGCTCATCGTTGCGGGAGATCGCAATTTCAATGGCCGGCGTCAGATCCGCCGGAGTGAAGGGCTTAACCACGTAGGCCATGGCACCGGCCTCGCGAGCGCGCTCAACCAGTTCCTTCTGGCTAAACGCGGTGAGCAGAACCACCGGGGCGATGCGTTCCTTAATGATCGCCTCTGCGGCGGTGATACCGTCCATCACCGGCATCTTCACGTCCATCAAAACCAGGTCTGGCTTCAATTCGCGTGCCTTCTCTAGCGCGCTTTGCCCATTGTCGACCTCGGCGACCACGTCGTAGCCTTCGGAGCGGAGGATTTCGACGATGTCCAAGCGAATCAGCGTCTCGTCCTCGGCCACGAGCACCCGGCGCGCACTGGTGGGCGCCTTGGAGGGGATTTTGGTGATTTCTGGTAGCTCGCTCATAGGGCGCCTTCCTTCGTGGTCTGCGTTTCTGCCGGGGTGCTGACAGAAGTAAAGAATTATTTCTCCGCGAGCCGCGTTGCTCCGGTTTCCTTTCTAAGCCTACTTGCATGTACGATTATCGAGGCGATGACGCGAGGTTCTCGATTAGGAAATCTACGAAACCTCTAGTAAACTCGTCAATGTGCTCGCCCAAGTGGCGGAATCGGTAGACGCGCTGCACTCAAAATGCAGTATCGAAAGATGTGTGGGTTCGAGTCCCACCTTGGGCACAAGGCAGATGCCGTCGGGCAAAGTGAAAACTTTGCTCGACGGCATTTTTTGTTAACCTCTGAGCATAAATGTGATGCATTTCGCAAAAACACCCAATACTGTGCGGTAACGGAAAAACCTGCCCGCACGCCTCAAATTTGAAGGCGTGCGGGCAGGTTTTTAGCTAACTACCCGAAACGGTTGTTTACAGGTCCTTAGGTGTTGAAACATTTGATGGTGCCCACGGCCCAACATGTTCACGTACTGGCATCGGCTTACCGTCAACCAGCTGTCCGGCATCGGCCAGGTCACCGACCTTGTGCACGCGTAGCGAGTTGGTCGAACCGGCCTGTCCCGGAGGGGAACCGGCAGCGATGCAGACCAGATCATTGATCTGCGCCAACCCTTCGCTGAGCAGCTGCTCGTCAACCTGCGCGGTCATCTTATCGGTGTGATCCGCGTAAGCGACCAAACGGGCCTGCACGCCCCACATCAGCGTCATGATGTTGTAGGTCTGCTGCAGCGGGGTGAAAGCCAGCACAGGCTTCTTCGGGCGCAAACGTGATAGGCGACGGGCAGAATCACCGGACTGGGTGAAAGCGACGATGTATTTCGCGTCGAGCTGATCGGCGATCTCCACCGCGGCGCGGGTGATCGCGCCGCCTCGGGTCTTTGGCTGCGAGCCAAGACGTGGGATGCGGTCCAGTCCGTGCTGTTCGGTGGAGGAAATGATGCGTGACATCGTCTCCACGGTTTCCACCGGGTAAGCACCAACGGAGGTCTCCCCCGAAAGCATGACCGCGTCGGCGCCATCAAGCACCGCGTTGGCGCAGTCCGAAGCTTCCGCACGGGTTGGGGTTGGCGATTCGATCATCGATTCGAGCACCTGGGTGGCGACGATGACCGGCTTAGCCCAGCGGCGAGCAAGCTCGACCGCACGCTTCTGCACCAGTGGAACCTCTTCCAGTGGCAGCTCCACACCCAAATCGCCACGGGCGACCATAATCGCGTCGAAGGCGTGGATGATTTCTTCTAGGGCGGCGACTGCCTGCGGCTTTTCGATCTTTGCGATCACCGGCAGGCGTCGGCCTTCCTCGTCCATGATTTCGTGCACGCGTTCGATGTCGCTCGCGTTTCGCACGAAGGACAAAGCAACCATGTCCACGCCGGCGCGAATCGCCCAACGCAGATCATCTTCGTCTTTTTCACTCAGCGCCGGCACATTAACCGCAACGCCAGGTAGGTTAATACCCTTATTGTTCGATACTTCGCCGCCGACGACAACCTCGGAGCGAACCTCGGTGTCGGTCACCTCAAGTGCTTTGAGCTTGACCTTGCCGTCATTGATCAACAGGAAGTCTCCGGGCTTCACGTCGGTTGGCAAGCCCTTAAACGTGGTGGAGCACAGGTTGCGTGTGCCCTGGATGTCTTCAATGGTGATGGTGAACTTCTCGCCGACCTCCAAGATGAACTTGGCGTCGTCTTTGAAGCGTCCCAAACGAATTTTAGGGCCCTGCAGGTCGGCGAAGATGCCGACCGCACGTCCCACCTCGGCGGCTGCATTACGCACATTCGCCAAGGATTGAGCATGCATGGAGTAATCCCCATGGCTCATATTTAGTCGGGCTACGTCAACGCCCGCTTGGAGTACCGCTACTGTGTTTTCATAGCTTGCTAGGGCCGGGCCCCATGTTGCCACAATTTTTGCGCGTCTCATACCGTCAGCCAAATGCCTTTCATGTTTACATAGGCAAAATGCGACGAACCCGTGGTGGATTCGTCGCATCAAAGCTTATGCCATTCAAATGATGCTGATGGCTCTATCATTTGGAGCAACAGGTGCAGGAAGGTTAGTCGTTCCCGTCAGGAATTTATCGACCGAGGCGGCGCATGCGCGACCCTCGGCGATAGCCCAAACGATCAGCGACTGCCCCCGACCAGCATCTCCGGCGACAAATACCGCTTCGGTATTTGTCATGTAGTAGCCATCTCGGGCGACGTTGCCCCGGTTGTCAAAATCGATGCTCAGCGCCTCGGTGAGTCCGGAAGGTTCCGGACCGGTAAAGCCAAGAGCCAGCAGTACCAGATCCGCTTTGAGTACGCGTTCGGTTCCAGGCTTCGGCAGGCGCTTGCCAGCAACGATCTCTGTCTCTGCAACTGTAACACCGATCACCTTATTTTTCTCGGTTCCCTCGCCGGAAACGAAGTTCACCGTTGAGGCAAGATAATTACGTTGCCCACCTTCCTCATGCGAAGATTGCACCTCAAAGAGCAACGGCATCATCGGCCACGGCTGATTTTCGCCACGTTCGGTCGGCGGCTTCACACCGATCGCCAGTGTGGTCACCGTGGCGGCCCCCTGGCGCAGCGCGGTACCGATGCAATCCGAACCGGTGTCACCTCCGCCAAGCACGATCACATGCTTGCCTTTGGCGTCGATGCTGGTGCTCTGCTGCGAACCGGAAACCACACGATTGCTCTCGGTGAGGTACTCCATCGCATGATGCACCCCGCCCAGCTCACGCCCGGTTATGGGCAGCTCACGCGCAACGGTGGACCCGGTGGCAACGATCACCGCATCATAATCGCGGCGTAGTTGCTCCCAGCTGATGTCCTTGCCAATCTCGATGCCGGTGCGAAAAATCGTCCCTTCGGCTTCCATTTGCGCCAGGCGCAGGTCGATCACCTGCTTTTCTAGTTTGAAGTCAGGAATGCCAAAGCGCAGTAGTCCGCCGATCGCCTCGTCACGCTCGTACACGGCCACGGTGTGACCGGCGCGGGTCAGCTGCTGCGCGGCCGCCAGTCCGGCCGGACCCGAACCGACGATCGCCACGCGGTGCTCGGTATGACGTGCCGGTGGGTAAGGCACAAAATCGCCTTGCTCCATCAGATGTTCGGCCAGCTCGGCCTCTACCTGCTTGATCGTCACCGCAGGCTGGTTGATGCCCAGCACGCAGGACGCTTCACAGGGCGCCGGACACAGTTTTCCGGTGAACTCTGGAAAATTGTTGGTGCTCAGCAGCCTAGCGGCAGCGTCGTCCATCCGGCCCCGGTAGGTCAAGTCGTTAAACTCCGGGATCAGGTTTCCCAGCGGGCAGCCGTTGTGGCAGAAGGCAACGCCGCAGTCCATGCAACGGCCAGCTTGCTCGGTGAGCGTGCCCGCCGTTTGCCGTTGCAGAACTTCTTTGTAGTCCATCAGGCGGATCGGCACCGGGCGTTTAGGTTGGGTGACACGCTCGGTCACCTTCAAGAATCCTCGTGGATCAGCCACGGGTCACCTCCAGAATTTTGCTCCACACCTGCGGCGAATCGGGGTTCTCCCCCGACGCTTCGGCTTGGGCACGAACTTGTTGAACCGCGGCAAAATCGCGCGGGATAATACTGCTTAGCCGGGTGCGGGTGTGCTCCCAATCGAGCACCAAACGTTGCGCCAACGGTGAGGCGGTCAGCGCAATATGCTCGGTGAGCAGCGCAAAAATGATGTCAGCTTCCGCATCGCTGATGGCGCCGATGAGCACATCGCCTTGTTCGGCCGCCAGCGGGTTAAGTTTGGCCGGGTCAAAGTCCAGCACCCAGGCGGTACCACCGGAGAACCCGGCGCCGAAGTTGCGCCCGGTCTGCCCCAAAATCAGGACCTGACCGCCGGTCATGTACTCACAACCGTGTTCGCCGATGCCTTCGGTAACGATTACCGCTCCCGAGTTACGCACCGCAAAGCGTTCGCCCACCATGCCGTTGATGAACAATTCGCCGCTCGTTGCCCCGTAACCGACAACATTTCCGGCGATCACCTGCTCTTCCGGTTGAGACAAGGTGGTGTGCGGCGGATGAATAGCGATTCGGCCCCCTGACAAGCCCTTGCCCACGTAGTCGTTGGCGTCTCCGGCCAGGTGCACGGTGATCCCGGCGGGCAGGAACGCGCCCAACGACTGACCGGCGCGACCGGTCAGGTTCACCGTGATGGTGTCTGCGTCCAACTCCTGGATTCCGAAGGTTTTGGTCACGTGATGGCCAAGCAGCGTACCCACCGAACGGTCGGTGTTCACGATCTGTGCATTCAGCACCACCGGCAGCCGATCGCGCAACGCCGGTTGCGCGGCAGCTAGCAACTTCTGGTCCAGGTGCGCTTCCAACCCATGATCTTGGCCGATCCGGCGGCTGCGCGCTGCCAGTTCCACGCCCGGCACATGAGTGATCGCATCCAGCGCCAATCCCTGAATCTTTTCGTGCGCGGCTAGCTGCGTGGCGGAACCGGTCAATAGTTCAACTCGGCCGATCACTTCTTGCAGCGTGCGCGCACCCAATGAGGCCAATAACTCGCGTACCTCCTGGGCGATGAACTCGAAGAAGTTCACCACAAATTCGGCCTTGCCGGTGAAGCGCTCACGCAGCTTAGGGTTCTGTGTGGCGACGCCTACCGGACAGGTGTCCAGATGGCATACGCGCATCATGATGCAACCGGAAACCACCAACGGGGCGGTGGCGAAACCGAACTCTTCGGCGCCCAGTAGCGCACCGATCAGCACATCGCGCCCGGTCTTCAGCTGCCCGTCAACCTGCACGGTCACCCGGTCGCGCAGCCCGTTGAGGATCAGTGTCTGCTGCGCCTCGGCGAGGCCCAGCTCCCACGGGGTTCCTGCATGCTTGAGCGAATTCATCGGGCTAGCACCGGTACCACCATCATGACCGGAGATCAGCACCACGTCGGCCTTGGCCTTCGCCACCCCGGCGGCCACGGTGCCAATGCCTGACTCGGAGACCAGCTTCACATGCACCCGCGCCGAAGGATTGGAGCACTTCGCATCGTGAATCAGCTGGGCCAGGTCCTCGATCGAGTAGATATCGTGGTGTGGCGGCGGAGAAATCAGTCCCACGCCGGGGGTGGAATGACGCGTTTTCGCCACCCACGGGTAGAGCTTCTGGCTCATCAGCTGGCCACCCTCGCCGGGTTTGGCACCCTGGGCCATCTTGATCTGAATGTCATCGGCGTTCGTCAGGTAGAGACTGGTCACCCCAAAACGGCCCGAAGCGATCTGCTTCACCGCGCTGCGGCGCGCCGGATCGAGCAGGCGTTCGGGATCTTCGCCGCCCTCGCCGGTATTAGATTTTGCCCCCAGCTGGTTCATCGCGATGGCCAGCGTCTCATGGGCCTCGGCGGAGATCGAGCCGTAGCTCATCGCCCCGGTAGCGAAACGTTTCACGATCTCGCTAACCGGTTCCACCTGGTCGATGTCGATCGGGGTGATCCCGGAGGTGTCGAATTCCAGCAGGCCACGCAAGGTTTTAAGCTGCGTTGCCTGGTCATCTACCGCCTGGGTGTACTGCTTGAACACGTCGTAGCGTCGGGTGCGTGTTGCGTGTTGCAGGCGGAACACGGTTTGCGGATCAAAAAGATGCGGTGGCCCGGTACGGCGCCACTGGTATTCACCACCGGTTTCCAACTCGTTGGGCTGGGCGCCACCGGAGTTTTCCGGGTAGGCCCGCGCGTGGCGGGCGGCAGCCTCCGCGGCCACCACCTCCAGTTCAATGCCCGAAAGCTTCGTGGTGGTACCGGTAAAGTACTGATCGACCACGCGCTGGGACAGCCCGATGGCTTCAAAGGTCTGCGCACCGCAATAACTGGAGACCGTTGAAATGCCCATTTTGGACATAATCTTCAGCACCCCCTTGCCCAGGGCCTTGCGCAGGTTCGAGCTGGCTAGTGCACCGTCAACCCCGGACAGTTCGCCCTGCTCGGCCATTTCTTCCACGGATTCCAGGGCCAGATACGGGTTGATTGCCGAGGCGCCGTAACCGATTAGCGCGGCGATATGATGCACCTCGCGAGCATCGCCAGATTCAATAATCAGTGACACACGGGTACGGTTTGAGCTTTTCAGCAGGTGGTGGTGCACCGCGGAAGTCAGCAGCAACGACGGGATCGGAGCCCACGCGGCGGAAGAATCACGGTCCGAGAGCACCAGGTAGCGCACCCCGCGGTTCACCGCGGCAGAGACCTTCTCACAAATTTCTTGCAGCCGGGCCCGTAGCTCGGACTCGCCGCCGGCCGGACGGTACAGCCCGCGCACCTTCAGCGAGTACTTCTCCCCCTGCTCATCGCGCAGGTTCACGATCTTGGCCAGCTGGTCGTTGGAGAGCACCGGGTAGTCCAGCGAGATATGGGTCTGCGGCACACGATCCAGCGAGAGCAGGTTGCCGTCCGGGCCAATGCTGGTGCCCATGGAGGTGACCAGTTCTTCACGGATCGCATCCAGTGGCGGGTTGGTCACCTGGGCGAAGGACTGGGTGAAGTAGTCAAAGAGCAGTCGCGGACGATCGGCTAGCGCGGCGATCGGCGTGTCGGTGCCCATCGCGGCTAGTGGTTCGGCGCCGGTGCTCGCCATCGGCGCCAGCAGGATGCGCAGTTCCTCGGTGGTGTAGCCGAAGGTCAGCTGGCGCAATTGCACCGAGGCCGAGGAGTGGCGCACATGTTCAAGATCCGGAAAATCATCGAGCGTCTTCAGGTTTGCGCTCACCCATTCACGCCAGGGTTTCGCGGCCGCCACCTGTGCCTTAATTTCCGCGTCGGGGACTATGCGTCCACCGGCTAGGTCCACGGCGAACATTTTGCCCGGGGCCACGCGGCCCTTGGCGAGGATATGCTCCTCTGCGGTGTCGATGACGCCGACCTCGCTGGCAAGCACCACCAGGTCATCGTCGGTCACCCACCAGCGGGCCGGACGCAGACCGTTGCGGTCCAGCACGGCGCCGGCCATCTGCCCATCGGTAAAGCACACCGCGGCCGGGCCATCCCACGGTTCGATGAGCATCGAGTGGTATTCGTAAAAGGCGCGCAGGTCCGCGTCCATGGTCTCATCGTTTTCCCATGGTTGCGGGATCATCATCATGATCGCTTCGCTGACGTTGCGGCCGGAGAGCATCAGCATCTCGGCGACCTCGTCGAAGGAGGCCGAATCCGAGGCGCCGGGCGTGCAGATCGGGAATAGTTCCTCGGGTACCTCGCCAAGTAGCGACGAGGACAGCGTGGACTGCCGGGCGCGCATCCAGTTGCGGTTGCCCTTCACGGTGTTGATCTCGCCGTTATGCGCGATGCTCCGAAAGGGTTGGGCCAGCGGCCAGGAAGGGAAGGTATTGGTAGAGAAGCGTGAGTGCACGATCGCGCAGCGGCTAGCAAAACGCGCATCGGACAGGTCTGGGTAAAACGGTTCGAGTTGCGCGGTGGAAACCATGCCCTTGTAGACGATGGTCTGCGCGGAGAATGAGGCGAAGTACACGCCGATCTTGTTGTGCGCGCGGCGGCGGATACGCCAGGCCGCGGAATCTAGCTCACGACTGCTCAACGCGGTAGCGGAGCCGGTGACAAAAAATTGGGTGATCTTCGGCATCACCTTGCGCGCGGAGGCGCCGAGTACCGAGGCATCAACGGGCACCTCACGCCAGCCGAGCACGCGCAGCTGTTCTTCGGCTGCCAGCGCTTCCAGCTCGTGGCGGGCAAATTCGGCTTCGCCGGGCTCGGCCGGCAAAAAGCCCATGCCTACGGCATAGGTTCCGGCGGCGGGCAGTTCAAACTCGGTGACCGCACGAAAAAATCCGTCGGGCAGATGCAGCAGAATGCCTGCTCCGTCGCCGGTGCCTTCATCGGCGCCGATCGCGCCGCGGTGTTCCAGCCGGCGTAACGCGGTCAGTGCATGAGTGACGATCTGGTGCGAGGCAGCATTTTTCAGCGAAGCGATCATCGCTAAACCACAGGCGTCCTTTTCCGCGGCCGGATCATATAAACCCTGAGCCGGTGGAATCGCGGAGAATCGGGTGTAGGGCGAGGTAACTTCCCCGCCTAAACCTGGGGAGGCGTTCAGCTGGACTCCGGTCGTGCTCATGAGCGTGCCTTTCGTGGGGTGTACGGTGAAAGGCGAGCCGGGCCGGGCCGATAAATCGTTGATCGGTAATTACTGCCGCTCGCCATACCTGCATTGCAGGGTGCAGGAATCCACCGCGCTGTGGTTCTTTTTGACGTCCGATCGGGCTCACCGACGGTGCGGCTCGTCCGGACGTGTAGCTTCACAGTACGCGCGTTATGTTTCTTGCTGGCACGCAGTTTTGTTTCGAAAATGTTAATGCGTGTTGCAGCGGACACAAAAAACCGGGGAGCCGACACCCTGTCTCAGTGTCTGCTCCCCGGTTTTCGCCGCGGCCTAGTGCTTAGGCTAGCGGTTGGGATTCATCGTCGGAGCTCGATTTTTTCTCGACTCCGGGAGATTTATGCTTCTCTGCGGACGCGGACGCTTGCACCGCCGCCGGTTCCCGGCCCTCGGCGAACAGCGAATCTTTGCCCTCGGGGCGTAGCTTTGCCAACACATAGCTCAGCGCCAACGAACCAAAAATTACCAAGCCGATGGCCAACCACTGGTGGATGCGCAGGGACAGTGGCCCGATGGTGATGATTTCTGCCGGGTCCAGACGTAGCGACTCGGTGAAGGTGCGGCCGATGCCGTACCAGATCACGTAGCAGCAGAACATCGCCCCGCGGCGCAGTTTGAACTTTTTGTCCAGCGCGAGCAGTACCACCACGCCCAGTACATTCCACATTGATTCGTAGAGGAACGTGGGGTGGAAGAGCGTATCTGCCGGGAGCCCGGCCGGGAAATTGTAGTGCTCCGGGTCGATCTGCAGTCCCCAGGGCAGGGTGGTCGGCGCACCAAAGAGCTCTTGGTTAAACCAGTTGCCCCAGCGGCCGGCGGCTTGGGCCAGCAATACGCCGGGCGCTACCGCGTCGATAAACGCCGAGAGCCGTACCCCGGTGCGCCGGCAACCTATCCAGGCGCCGACGATGCCCAGCGAGATCGCCCCCATAATACCCAATCCGCCCAGCCACAACTGCGGAATCTCGGCCCAGTGCGATTGCCGCCCGCCGAGCCCAAAATAGTAGCCGGGGTCGGTAATCAGCACATGGTAAAGACGTCCGCCGACGATGCCGAAAGGGATCGCCCAAATAACGATGTCCCAGAGCTGATCCGAGTCCCCGCCGCGGGCGCGCATTCGCCGGCTGGTCAGCCAGAGCGCCAGCACGATGCCCACCAAGATGCACAGCGCATAGGCGTGGATGGTCAGTGGGCCGATCGAAAACTTTGAAAACTCGACCGGCGGTGACGGGATGGAAGCCGGAAACATTTCTTAGGCCCGCCCGCTCAACTGTGCGGCCAACCGGCCCACCGCCGGTACTCCCCCGTCGCGTAGCGCGGCGACCAGTGCGGTGCCGACGATCACGCCGTCGGCGTAGCTGCCGATTTCTTGCACATGTTCGCGGCGCGAGACGCCCAAACCGACGCAGGCGTTTTCTGCCCCGGCGCCATGTGCCGCGTCCACTACCGCTTGAGCGGCGGAGGACACCTCAGCGCGCGCGCCGGTAACACCCATCAGCGAAACGCAGTAGACGAATCCGCTGGATGCCTCGACGGTTCGTTTCACGCGGGCTTCGGTGGAACTTGGGGCGATCAGGAAGACCCGCTCCAGACCGTACTTTTCACTGGCGGCAAACCATTGATCGGCTTCGTCGGGCACCAGGTCCGGGGTGATCAGCCCGGCACCGCCAGCTTCGGCGAAGCGCCTGGCAAATTCGTCCACGCCCAGGCTGAGCACCGGGTTCCAATAGGTCATCACCATCACGGCGGCGTTAGTGCGCGCGGTAATTCCGCGTACGATGTCAAAAATTTGTGCGACGCGGAAACCGTTGGCCAGTGCCTGTACCGTGGCTTCCTGAATCACCGCCCCGTCCATGACCGGATCCGAGTAAGGGATGCCCATTTCGATGACGTCCACACCGTTCTCGGCTAGCGCGACGGCCGCCTCGATGCTGGTTTCCACATCTGGGAAGCCCGCTGGCAGGTAGCCGATCAGTGCCGGACGTCCTTCGGCACGTGCCGCCGCGATCTTTTCTGCACTTGTCACACGCGACATTTAGTTGCCTTCCGGGGTGTTAGCTGCGTCGTCTTCGAGCATTCCGAACCATTGCGCGGCGGTGGAGACATCCTTGTCCCCGCGCCCCGAGAGGTTCGCGATGATGATCGTTTCCTCGGGCTTTGCACCTTCGGCGAGCTTGCGCTGGGCCAAACGGATGGTTCCGGCCAGTGCGTGAGCGGACTCGATCGCCGGCAAAATACCCTCGGTGCGGCACAGGATCTTAAACGCGTCCATCGCCTCGGTATCGGTGACCGGTTCGTAGTGCACCCGGCCGATGTCGGCCAGGTAGGCATGCTCCGGGCCAACGCCGGGGTAGTCCAGCCCGGCGGAAATCGAGTGTGATTCGATGGTCTGGCCGTCGTCGTCCTGCATCAGGTAGCTCCTCGCGCCGTGCAGCACGCCGGGCTTGCCCAGGGTGATGGTCGCGGCGTGGCGGTCGGTATCCACACCGTCGCCACCGGCCTCGTAGCCGTAGAGTTCAACGTCTTTGTCGTCCAGGAAGCCGTGGAAAATGCCAATGGCGTTCGAGCCACCGCCGATGCAGGCGGTGACGGCGTCCGGTAGGCGTCCGGTCTGCGCGAGCACCTGTTCGCGGGCTTCTTCGCCGATGACCTGGTGGAAGTAACGCACCATGGCGGGGAATGGGTGTCCGCCGGCAGCGGTGCCCAATAGGTAGTGGGTGTTATCAACGTTCGCGACCCAGTCGCGCAACGCCTCGTTGATCGCGTCTTTTAGCGTTTGGGAGCCTACGGTCACCGGGATCACGGTGGCGCCGAGCAGCTGCATGCGCGCGACGTTTAACGCCTGCCGGCGGGTGTCTTCGGCGCCCATGTAGACCACACATTCGAGCCCCATCAAGGCCGCTGCGGTAGCCGAGGCGACGCCGTGCTGGCCGGCACCGGTTTCCGCGATGATCCGGGTTTTACCCATGCGCTTGGCCAGCAGTGCTTGGCCGAGCACGTTGTTGATCTTGTGGCTGCCGGTGTGGTTGAGGTCTTCACGCTTCAAGAAAATCCGCACCCCGCCGCAGGCCTGTGCGGAGAAACGCTTTGCCTCGGTGAGCAGTGAGGGGCGTCCGGAGTAGTTCCGGTTCAGCTCTTTGACCTCTTCAATGAACGCTGGATCGGCTTTCGCATCCTCAAAGGTCTGCGTCAGCTCGTCCATAGCGGCCATGAGGGATTCGGGCATCCAACGTCCCCCATACTGGCCAAAGTAAGGTCCACTTGCATGTTTCAATGAGTCATCCGATGCGTTCATCGACTCCCTCTTTCTTGAAAATGTTGGGCGATGCCCCGCCAAGGAGCGTTCCTTGGCGGGGCATCAAAAACTGGATGCGCCGTGGTTAGCGTGCCGGCTTGGCAGCTGTCCCGGCGGCGATGAACTGGGCAACAGTAGCCTGCGGGTCAGCGTGTTTCACCAACGCCTCGCCTACCAGAACACCGTCGGCGCCGGCCGCCGCATAGGTTTGCACCTGTGCCACCGATTCCACACCGGATTCGGCGATGATCACCGCGTCGAGCGGCAACAGTGGAGCCAGCTGTGCGAAGGTGTCTACGTTCACGTCGAGCGTTTTCAAATTGCGCACGTTCACACCGATAATTTTCGCTCCGGCCTTCACGGCCCGGGCGATTTCTTCTTCGGTATGCGTCTCCACCAGGGCATTCATGCCTAGCTGGTGAGTTAATTGTAGGAAACTGGCCAAGGTTTCATCATCTAGGGCCGCAACAATTAGCAATATCAGGTCCGCACCGTGGGCGCGGGCCTCGTAAATCTGGTACTCATCGACCGTGAAGTCCTTGCGCAGCACCGGAATTTGCACCGCTGCGCGCACCGCGTCCAGATCGGCCAACGAACCGCCAAAACGCCGGGCTTCGGTCAATACCGAAATGACCGACGCACCGCCGGCCTGGTAGGCCGCGGCAAGCACCGCTGGTTCCGGGATCTGCGCGAGCGCGCCCTTGGAAGGGGACTTGCGTTTCACCTCGGAGATCACCTTTAAAGTGGTGTCTCGTGCGCCTGGCTCGGCGTGTCCACCGAGCGCAGCGTAGGCATCGAGTGCTGCCGGGGTGTCCTGCGCCGCGGCTTTGACCGAGTCCAGACTCAGGATGGCGCGACGGGCGCCCAGGTCTTCCCGGACGCCCGCGATGATGTCATCAAGTACGCTCAATTTAGTGTGCTGCTCCGCTGCGCGAACCGCCCACACCAAAACCGGCCTTCTTCATGATCCAGCCGACGATCAAGCCGAGCACTACGACGCCGATGCTCGCGTACACCACGGTGGCGTTGTGGAAAGCGAAAGCGATCCCGCCGATGATGAAGCCGATGGTCATAATGCCGACGCAGGCCCAGGCTGCGATCGAGTTGCCGTGGCCGATTTCTTCGGTGTAGACAGGATCAATCTCGGTGTTTTGCGACATAACTAGATGTGTCCCTTTGCTCTTCTGGGGGTGCGCTCCGTCCGCGTGAGACGGTCAGCGCTTTGGTCTTCGAATACTATTCTGCCACTTGCCCGCGCAGTTGGCCTATTCCACGGCGCTTCATTTCAAGCAGGTGTTGGGCATCACTTAGCGTTCGCCAGTGGTGGGGTCCTCCCCCTTGGACAACTGCTCCCAATCGGAAATGCCACGCGATTGTGCATCCGCCGGCGGCTGCCCGGCGGTACTGACCTTCCGGTCGTACTTCGAGCTCTTCTTCCAGCGCCCGCTGATCACCAGTACTAGCAGGCCTTGGAGCACGATGATCACCCCGGCCAGCACGGTGATCGTGGGCCACACGGACACCGCATATTCTCCGGCGCTAGTGGTCAGCCCGGTGGCCTCGGCCACGGCACTGGCCGCCGCCGCCTGCGGGTTAGCCAAGGCGCTGATTCCGGAGGTGATCACCGAGGCACCGGCCAGCACGGTGATGACCCCGATGACATAGCGGGCGATCTTTCCGGCGATCAGCAGCGCCAGCGCTCCGGCCAGCACCGCCACACAGACGGCGGTGACCGAGGCTGCGGCGGTGGACCCATCAACGATAATTTGCGGGACCTGCACGGTACCCGATTCCACGTCGACGGTAATCCAGGTGCGCGTCGCGGTCCAGAGGCCCAGCAACGCACCGAGCATTCCAAGCAGCGCGGTATTGCGGGCAGATAGGTGTTTGTTCACTTGCTTTCACCAATTTCGGTTTGGGCTTGGCGCATCGTCGCGGCGGCATATACCGCACGCAGCGGAGCCGCGGCCTTATTCACGGTTTCTAGCGCCTCATCGGCGAAATTCGAATCGTTCACGATGCCGCCTCCGGCCTGCACATAGGCGCGGCCGTCTTTGAGCAATGCGGAACGGATCGCGATGGCCATATCCATGTCGCCGGCGAAGTCCAGATAACCCACCACGCCACCGTACACCCCCCGGCGGTACGGCTCGTACTGATCGAGCAGCTGCAGGGCGCGTGGTTTGGGAGCCCCGGACAGGGTGCCGGCTGGGAAGGTGGAGGCGAGCACGTCGTAGGCGTCGACGTCCGCACGCGCCTTACCGACCACATTGGAGACCAGGTGCATGATGTGGCTGAAGCGTTCGACCTCCATAAACTGGGTGACCTCCACGGTGCCGGCCTGGCAGACACGGGACAGGTCATTGCGTGAGAGATCCACCAGCATCAGGTGCTCGGCGCGTTCCTTCTCATCGGCCAGCAAAGACTTTTCATACAGCTGGTCTTCCTCGTAGTTTGCCCCGCGTGGCCGGGATCCGGCGATCGGGTGCGTGACCACGTGGGAGTCGTTGACCGTGACCAGCGCTTCCGGGGATGAACCGACGATCTGGAACGCCTCGCCATCCTCGTTTTCAAAGTTAAACAGGTACATGTACGGGCTCGGGTTCGTCGCCCGCAACACCCGGTAGACGTCCAACGCATCGGCCTGCGTCTGAAGTTCAAAGCGCCGCGAAACGACGATCTGGAAGACTTCCCCATCCACGATCGCCTCTTTTGATTTGGCGAGCGCGTCCAGGTACTCGTTTTCCGCCCAGGAATGAGTGACCTCTTCCATCAATTTTTCGCGGGGCACATCGGTACCCTGCAAGGTGGTGGCGGTCGTTTCTAGTGGGCTGCCCAGCTGATCGAGCATCACCTGAAGCCGAGCCACCGCACCGTCATAGGCCTGCTCCACACGTTGCGCGCTGCCGTCAAAGTTGATCGCGTTGGCAATCAGCGTCACGGTCCCCTCGGTCGCATCGTGGGCGGCCATATCGGCGACCAGGTTCATGCTCAGTTCCGGGATGTTCAGGTCATCGATCGGCGGATTGGGCAGATGCTCCCAGTGCCGGACGCATTCCCAGCCGATGAAGCCGACCATGCCGCCGGTCAAGGGCGGCATCCCCGGGATCGGTTCGGTGTGTAGCGCGCGCACGGTGTCGCGCAAAACCTCGACACTCACCCCGCCGGTGGGCAACCCCTCGGGCACGTGCCCCTGCCAATACGCTTCGCCGCCGCGGGTGCTGAGCGTCGCCGGAGAGTTCACCCCCACGAAGGAGTAGCGGCTCCACACCCCGCCGGGGGCGGCAGACTCCATCAAGAAGGTGCCCGGGCGTCCGCCGGCCAAGGAACGGTACAAACCGATCGGAGTCAGCGAATCCGCCAGCACCGAAATGGTGACCGGAATGACGCGGCGGGTAGGTGCCATGGCCAAAAAGGCTTCGCGGGACGGGGAAATCTTGCCTAGGGTTTTCATTCAACTTCTTTTCAACGCTTAAACCTGGTGATGCCGCCCGAAATCGGCCCGGGCGCGACCGTACTACCGGCGCAGAACTAGCTCGGGCGGTGGCCGATGGTGGCCGGCAGCTCACGATCGGTGAAGCAGGATTGTGTGCCCGTATGGCAAGCGGCTCCCACCTGATCAACCGTGAGCAGCAGCGCGTCGCCATCACAATCCAGCGCGGCAGACTTCAGATACTGCGCGTGCCCGGAGGTATCGCCCTTGCGCCAATATTCCTGCCGCGAGCGCGAGTAGAAGGTGACGCGACCACTAGATAGAGTTCGGCGCAATGCCTCGTCGTCCATCCAGCCAAGCATGAGCACCATCCCGGTATCATGCTGCTGCACGATCGCGGCGAAGAGCCCATTGGCATCGCGCTTTAATTTTTGCGCGATCTGCGGGTCAAGTTTTTCTGTTTCGGAGCTCGAATTCGAGCCACTATGCGAAGTAGACATCCCCTTTAGCATACTGGGTTTCACCGACCATGTGCCCGAGCATGACGCACCGCTAGAAGCCAAAGTTAACCGTTGGGCGACACCCGCCGTATAGAACGCGCAAGAACCTGCTGCACGTGCTAGTTTCAGAGGTGATGCACCTAGTTCAAGCTTCCCGTTTAGCGTTGGCCGAGACCCTGCTCGCTGCAGGCCCCACCGCCGATACCCTGTGCGCCGGTTGGCAGACTCGGCACCTCGCCGCGCACCTCGTTCTCCGCGAAAATTCATTGCTCAGCGCTGGCGTTGTGCTCAAGCCCGTTGCTTCGAAACTTGAAGCGCGCCTGCAAGAGCTCGCCGATGAATCGCAAACCCCCGAACGCTACGCTGCTCTGGTGCGACGTTTCCGTTCTGGGCCCAAAAGTTATTCTCCGTTCGCATTCGAGAAACTTGATAAGGCGCTGAACCTGAACGAGTTTTTCATTCACACCGAAGATGTTCGACGCGCACGCAGTCAGTGGGCCCCGCGCGTACTGGACAAGGAATACACCGAGCTGTTGTGGCAGTCACTGCTCAAAACCTCGCGTTACTTTTTCCGCAAGGCTCCGGTCGGAATCATTCTTTGCCGCCCTGATGGGCAGCGTCATGTGGCGAAGAAAGCACCTAACGCGGTTTCGGTCAATGGTCCGGTGACCGAGTTGACCATGTATGCCTCGGGTCGCACCTCGGAAGCCCTAGTCACCTTCGAAGCTGGCGAGAGCGCGTTGCAAATTATCCGCGGATATCACCCTTCGCTTTAACTCCGATGGGCACTTTCCCTAGCCGAAGGTCTAACTTTCGCTATCCACAGGTTTCGGTTTAACTCTCCCAATAGCCGCGCAATGGGTCTAGGCTAACGCTCACACGCTATCCTCGACATGCTCGGAGAGTTCTGATGAACACTCGGAAAAATGCAATGGCACAATCGATCCTTTTGGCCTGTGCGTTGACGGTTACTGCCTGCACCGGTGGCGCTTCTCCACCGCAGCCTCCAGAATCGGCTTCACCCTCGGTTGAACAATCCCCCTCGCCGACACCATCGCCATCTCCGACGAAGCCCAAGTATCAGCCTGCGACGGCTAAAGGTCCCGCAAAGAATGTTCCAAAGCCTGAAATGCCAAAGCTTGCTAAGGAACACAATGAGGAAGGCGCAATCGCTTTCGTCAAGTACTACTTTGACGTGATGAACTACTCGTTGGAAACCTACTCAGTCGACGATTTGATCGCGATTACGAACCGGACTTGTCGTATATGCGGCGATAACTTTATCGATCCAATCCAGAGCCACGCAAAAAAGAAATACTGGCAAGTTGATGGAGAGTACCGAACCAATGTTTACGGGGTAAAGCTAACCTCTGATGATGAGGCCCTAGTCGAGTTCGGTACGAGAACAGACGAAGTAGCAGTTTATTCAGCGCCTGCGCTAGAAGTTGCTAACAGCCCTGCAAGGAAAAAGGAAGCTTTGGGGATCGCGACTCTCCAGTGGGATAAAGCTTGGATGATGTCTCAAGTAGATTTTTCGAAGTGATCTCCAATGCTAAAAGTCCTGCTCTTAATGGCAATGGTTACCACACCGTACTTCACTGGATTCCAGCAAGACCTCGCTCTCAGTGATTGTAAGGAAGTAATTGAATTCATAGAGGACCATGGAGAAACAAAAAAGAGAGAATGTCGCGAGACTCTCCCTGAGAAGGATCGTTTTTACAACGACAATAATGATGAACGTAAGCGAGATAAAAATCCACCAAAACCGCTGTACGAAATCCAATATCTCAACCCCTGCTCTGTTGGCATTGAGCATATGCGTGGGTGTCACCAAAACCCTGACGCTATTTTGTGCGAAGACGGCTCTTCTCCATACACGCGTATCATTCGTTTCATAGAAGGGCCGCGAAAAGGTGAACAGATAATCACCCACGGGCTCTGTCCGGGAGAGGAAACCCCGCCAAATATTCCCGACGCTGAGTTGCGCCAAGAACAAGTCATAATCAGTCCTTCGAAATTTCGAAGTTTACCGATTCTAGCTTCCAAGGTTAAAAGTGATCCCGAAAAGTTCTCTCTTCGCAATGGAAACTCACATTTCTGGGCCGATGCTGTGCGCCAAAATTTCAATATAAGTATGAATGGTGAACCAGTAAGAGTGAAAGCAATTCCTGACGGGTGGAATTGGCAGTACGGCGATGGGACTACGAGGAATCTAGATTTCCCCGGTGAGCCGGCTCCAAACCATACGCTCCGCGACGAGACACCAACAAGCCATTCCTACAAGGAAACCGGCACTTACAGTGTCGGTCTCACGACATTGTTCCGAGGCGAATTTAGTGTTGATGGCGGCCCCTGGCAGTCAATCCCAGGCCAAGCTGCGGTGCCTAGCGACCCAATTGAAATCGATGTCTGGAGAACCAAGAAAGAACTCATCGCACGAGACTAGTTGGTCAACAGCAACAATGATCAGCGTATAAAAAATGGGCCAGTTCACGGAAAACTGACCCATCTTAGAAGCACCTATTAGCGGACCGGATAACCGGCTTCGCGAATCTTATCCTTGACCTTGGCGATCATGTCGGTTGGGCCGAAGTGGAAGATCGAGGCAGCCAATACCGCGTCCGCTCCAGCTTCGATCGCAGGCGGGAAGTCTTCGGGCTTACCCGCGCCGCCGGAAGCGATCAGTGGAACCTTCACCGCGGCACGCACGGCACGAATCATTTCCAGATCGAACCCGTCCTTGGTCCCATCGGCATCGATCGAGTTCAACAAAATCTCACCGACGCCGCGCTCTGCCGCATCTTTGGCCCAAGCCACCGCGCACATACCGGTGCCTTTGCGGCCACCATGAGTGGTGACCTCGTAGCCGGAAGCGATGTTTGGATCATCGGTACGACGTGCATCGAGCGACAGAACCAATACCTGCGAGCCGAAACGTTCGGTAATTTCGTTGATGACCTCAGGGCGAGCCACCGCTGCGGTGTTGATCGAGGCCTTATCGGCACCGTTGCGCAGCAGACGATCTACATCTTCTGCGGCGCGTACTCCCCCGCCAACGGTCAACGGAATGAAAACTTCTTCCGCAGTATGTCGTACAACTTCAAAAGTTGTTTCGCGATCGGAGCTGGATGCGGTGACGTCGAGGAATGTTAGTTCGTCGGCTCCGGCCAGGTTGTACCGACGGGCGAGTTCCACCGGGTCACCGGCGTCACGCAGACCCTCAAAATTGATGCCTTTAACTACCCGGCCGGCGTCAACGTCTAGGCAGGGAATGACACGGATTGCTACGGTCATGAGCTGTTTCTCCTGAGTTGGCGTGGCTAGATGCGGCAAGCGTGGATCTGGCTGACCAGAATCGCGCGGGCGCCGACGTCGTACAGCTCGTCCATGATGTTATTGGTCTGCGATTTTTTGACCATCGCGCGCACCGCGCACCAGTCGGAGTTCGCTAGGTCAGAGACCGTAGGTGACTCTAAGCCAGGGGTCAGCGCGCAAGCCTCTTCGACCTGTGTGCGACGAATGTCGTAGTCCAGCATCACGTACTGGCGTGCAACAAGCACACCAGAGAGGCGGCGAATCAGCACGTCAAGGCCGGCTGGCTTGTGTCCGACTCGGCCGATGAGCACGGCTTCGGACTGGAGAAGCACGTCGCCAAAGATCTCCATCCCGGCAGCCTTGATGGTGTTGCCGGTTTCGACAACATCGGCGATGGCGTCGGCTACGCCAAGGCGCACCGAGGATTCCACGGCACCATCCAGGCGGACCACGCTGGCGTTAATACCGTTCTTCTTCAGGAAGTGATCGAGCAGAATGTCGTAGCTGGTGGCGATACGCTTGCCGTTAAGTTCCTCAATGGAATTGAAGGCGCCCACCGGGGCGGCAAAGCGGAAGGCCGATTTGCCGATTCCGAGCGAGAGCTGCTCCTCCACATCGTCGTCTACATCGGCGTCTAGATATAGATCGCGACCGGTGATTCCAATGTCTAGGATGCCGCGGCCGACATAAACGGCGATGTCGCGGGGGCGCAGGTAGAAAAACTCAACCTGATTATCCTCATCAACGAGCACCAGTTCGCGGGTGTCGCGTCGCTGGAGGTAACCGGCTTCCTTGAACATGGTGGAAGCGATTTCGGACAGTGCGCCTTTGTTGGGCAGGGCTACGCGTAGCATTTATTTACTCGTTTCATGAGTGTGGCGCTGCGGCGAGATGCCAAAAACAAGCGCCAAGGGATTAATTGGCCGTTGTTACTGCCGCCGGGCGATGCCTACGACCGAGTTCAAAAACCCGGTCGCAGCAGCGCGACGGCTAGAGATGCTTGTAAACGTCGGCCAAGGTTAGACCCTTGGCAATCATCAAAACCTGCAAGTGGTAGAGCAGCTGGGAGATTTCTTCCGCTGTTTCTTCGTCACTTTCGTACTCTGCGGCCATCCATACTTCGGCGGCTTCCTCGACAACTTTCTTGCCGATGCCGTGGACACCCGAATCGAGTTCGGCGATGGTACGAGAGCCTTCCGGGCGGGTTTGGGCCTTGAGCGACAATTCGCTGAAGAGCTCGTCAAAAGTTTTCACGTGCACCAGCTTATCGGTTTTCCAGCCGACGCCCGAACTTCTAGCTCGCTTTGTGACGCCAAAACCGTATTTCAGCGTAGTGCTGCGACGGTCATCACAGCAGCGGAGAAGGCCTCGTAGCCTTTATCTTCGCTGGAGCCTTCCAAACCTGCACGGTCTAGCGCCTGCTTTTCGTCATCGCAGGTGAGCACGCCGAAGCCCACCGGGGTGCGGGTATTTACCGAAACGTCGGTGAGCCCGTTGGTTGCAGCCAGGCAGACGTAATCGAAGTGTGGGGTTCCGCCGCGGATGACCACGCCGAGCGCGACCACCGCATCGTAGCTCTGTGCCAGATGGCTGGCTGCCACCGGTAGTTCGAAGGTGCCCGGTACACGGACCAGCGTGGGCACAATGCCAGCGTCGCGAGCGGCACGCTGTGCGCCGTCGATCAGACCGTTCATGATGACCTCATGCCAGCTGGCGGCAACGATCGCGACTTTAACTCCGGAGAGGTCAAGTGCCGTAAGTTCATCGGCGACGTTGCTCGGGGCTCCGTGTTTGCTCATGGGGTTCTCCTTGAAAATCTTGGTTTGCAGCTGGGTTAGAAGCTGGTTTTAGTGTGCGGCAATTGCAGGTCGTGGCCGAAGCGCTGCTGTTTGGTGCGCAGGTAGCTTTCGTTTTCGCTGCGCGGGGCGATGCGGCTGGGGACCAGCTCGGTGACGTGCACGCCGGCTTGGATGAGCTGTGCCTGCTTATCGGGATTGTTAGTCAGCAAGCGGATCTCGTCGATACCCAGGTGCTTGAGGATGGCGGCGACCGCGAAGTATTCGCGGGCATCTGCCGGGAAGCCTAGGTGCAGGTTTGCGTCGAGCGTATCAACACCCGTTTCTTGCAGCGCGTAGGTGCGCAGCTTGTTAAATAGCCCGATGCCGCGGCCTTCGTGCCCACGTACGTACACCAGGTGTCCGCCCTCAGCGGCAATCTGCTGAAGTGCCTCGTGAAGCTGCTCGCCACAATCACAACGGTAGGACCCAAATACGTCGCCGGTGAGGCATTCGGAGTGAATCCGCACCAGGTTAGTCGGTCCGTCCAAGGTGGGGGCCGGGTGGCTGAGCACAATGTGTTCATGCCCTTCCACAGAGGCGGCCCGTGCGCTGAAGATACCAAAGGGGGTGGGCAACTTTACCGCTTCGGTCAACGCGATTTCATCGTTGACCCGACGCCAGCGAGCCAAATCCTCGATGCTGATCAGCGGTAATTGGTGCTCGGCGGCGAAGACGCGCAGCTCATCGAGGCGCATCATCGAACCGTCATCGTTGACGATTTCTCCGATCACACCCACTGGTGCTAAGCCCGCACCGCGGCACAGGTCCACGGCTGCTTCGGTGTGTCCGCGGCGTTCGAGCACGCCGTTGGCTGCGGCGCGCAACGGGAAAATATGCCCTGGCCTCGATAGCTGAGCCGCCACAGTGTCAGGATCGGCCAAAAGGCGTGAGGTCAGCGCCCGGTCAGCGGCCGAAATTCCGGTGCTGATCCCGCTGGCGGCATCGCAGGACACGGTGAAGGCGGTGCCCTTGGAATCCTGATTGATACCGACCATGGGGGCCAGACCGAGCTGATCGGCGCGGGCAGCGTCCAGTGGCACACAAATGACCCCGGAGGTGTAACGAATGGTGAAACCCATCAGCTCTGGAGTGGCAAATTGTGCGGCGAAGATGATGTCACCTTCGTTTTCGCGGTCTTCGTCGTCCACTACTACTACCGCGCCACCGGCGGCTAGCGCGGCTAATGCGGTAGGGATCGAATCAAGTTCTTTGCCGGCCATTAGATTCGGCCTCCAAACTCGTTCAGCCGTGCCACGTACTTGGCCAGCACGTCTACCTCGATGTTGATGGCGTCGCCGGCTTGGCGGGTGCCCATGGTCGTTTCCTGCAGGGTGATCGGAATGATGCCGACCTCCACCCAGTGTGCGCCGGTGGCGCTGGCTGGGGACACCGCGGTGATCGTCAGCGAGATGCCATCCAGTGCGATGGAGCCCTTTTCTGCGGTGAGCGGTGCGTAGTCATCGGGTACCGAGATGCGGAAGGTGGTCCACTGTCCGTGATCCTCGCGGGCCAGTACGGTGCCGACAGCGTCGACGTGGCCCTGTACGACGTGCCCGTCGAGTCTGGCGCCCGCAGGGGTGCAGCGCTCTAGGTTAACGACCGACTGAGGATGCAGTGCTCCGGTGCTGGTGCGACGCAGGGTTTCACCCATCACGTCCACACTGACGGTGTCGCCGTCTAATTCGGTGGCGGTCAGGCAGACGCCGTTGACCGCCAGGGAGCCACCGAGTCCGAGGTCTTCGGCGTGCCCGGGAGCTTTGAGGGTCAGTACGGCGAGGTCTTGCTCGGGGTGGTTTGTGATTGCCAGTACCGTTCCGGTGCCGGTGATAATTCCGGTAAACATGGTGTGGTTTCCTTCTAAAAAGTTTGGGCGACGCGCTGCGGCAACGGTTCAAGATGCATCATCACGTCGGCATCCAGCCTGGTCAGTGCGTCAGACTGGTGGGCGTCGAGCCTAAAATGCCGGGCTTGGGACAGGGTGGTCACCGAGGCGATATTCACCGAGGTACTGCCCGCACCGATGATCACCGGGGCCTGGTAGCAGTAAATTTCATCTGCCAGGTCGGCTTCGATGAAGGCCGAGGCGATGATCGAACCGCCCTCGATGAGCAGGTGATTAAAGCCCAACTCGGTGGCGCGCTCGATGAGCACGGAGACCTCGTGAGTGCGCAGCTGTTCCCAGTTGTTGTCATAGGCTAAGGCGAGGTTTTCTGGCAGTTCGCGGTGCCCCATCACAAAGCGGTAAGGCTGATGCTCGTGCAGTCCCCCGGCGGCGGTGCGTGCGGTCAACCGCGGATCGTCGGCTATCACCGTATTGGTACCGACAACGATCGCGTCTACTCGGGCGCGTAGCCCGTGCGAGTGGTTGCGCGAGGCATCGGAGGTAATCCATTGGCTGCTGCCGTCGGGCGCGTTGATCCGCCCGTCCAGGGATTGTGCGGTCTTCACGGTGATGAAGGGGCGATTTTCTGCCTTGGCGCGGAACCAGCGGTGATTTAGTTCCCAGGCCGGCTGATTATTTTCGCTCTGTGTCACCTGCACACCGCGCGAACGCAGGAACTGCGCGCCGCCACTGGCAGCGCTGGTGTCATCACTCATCGCGTAGTGCACATGTCCGATGCCGGCGTTGGCGATAGCCTGAGCGCACGGACCGGTGCGTCCGGTGTGGTTGCACGGTTCCAAGGTGACCACCATGGTCAGCTCCGCCGCTTGGTCACGATCCATCCGGCCTAAACGGCGCAGCGCGTCAATCTCCGCATGCGGGTTGCCGGCGCCCAGGTGGAAACCGGTGGCGATCACACGTCCCGCCCCGTCTAGCACGCACGCGCCAACTAGTGGGTTGGCCCCGCGGGCGCCACGCGTCGCAGCTTCCAGTGCGGTGCGCAGTGCCTGGTCCAGGTCTGTGGTTTCGATCATGACTGTTTCCCCCTGATCGTCGGATCGAGCATTTCGGTTTCGATCGCCGGTTTTTCGTTCCTTTTAGCCTTCATCCAGACGAAGAAGCCAACGATGGTGAAACCACCGTAGAACAGGTACATGAAGGCGCTGGCGTAGTAGCCGGCGGAGAAGAGCAAGGGGACGCCGACCGCGTCCACCGCGACCCAGATCAGCCAGAATTCTACCCAGCCCTTGGCCATGCCATAGGTGGCCAGCAGCGAACCGACGAAGGTCCAGGCGTCGGCCCAGACCGGGTCGTAGGAGCCTAGTGCCCTAAAGAGTGGAGTCAGCGCCACGGTGCCGACAATGAGGATCGCAACCAGAGAGACTCGGGCCCTATTTGATGCCCATTGTGGGGTGACCGCGTGGCCCGCACCGTTTTCATCGCGGGCTTGCTTCCAGCGCACCCATCCGTAGAAGGACACGGCGATGAACATGATTTGCCGGCCTGCCTGACCCCAGAGGTTGGCGGTGTAGCCGGTGTCAAAAATGCTGCCCAAAAAGACCGTGAGCAGTAAGAGGTTGCCGATAATGCCTACGGGCCAGGCCCAGATTTTACGGCGCATGCCGCCTAGCGCGCTGGCTAGACCAAAAATATTGCCGACGACCTCACGCACCAAAAGTGCCGAGGTACCGATCGCAATTTGTGAGTTAAAAGCTTCAATGAGCCACCGCAGAATATCCATCATTCACCCTTCTCGAAGCGGCGGCTCCGGGGGTGTGCATTTGATGGCCTAGACGTGGTGCTCGAACGGCTCAAAAGAGCGGTCCGGTCAGCAACGCCAACGGCAAATCAAATCCGTGCTTCTCCCATCCAGACTTTAACTGTCGGTACCGGAATTTCACCGGCTCAACCGCTTACCTTAGCTTGTGGCCTTGGAAGCGGGTCGCGGACTATCACCGCCGGTTCGGACTTACACCGACCCCGGAGCACGTATTCGTGTTTATTAACACCTAGTCTGACACATCCTAGTGGGTGATGCGCGCAAGGTTTCGTAATGCGTCAATTTCTGCGGCCGGTTCGGGTGCCGAATACACCGCTGAACCCGCCACAAATACGTCGGCGCCGGCCTCGGCGGCGCGCAGGATCGTGTCCCGGGAGATGCCCCCGTCCACCTGCAGGGCGATCGGCTTTCCGGTGCCGGCGATAGCCTTCGCGGTGCGCCTAATTTTCGGCAGCACCAGGTCCAGGAACTTCTGTCCGCCAAAACCCGGTTCAACGGTCATCAACAAGATCATGTCCAACTCACCGAGCATGTCCAAGTACGGTTCGATCGGGGTGGCCGGACGCAAGGCCATCGCCGCCTTGGACCCGGCGGCAGACAATTCGCGGGCCAAACGGATCGGCGCGGCGGAGGCCTCGGCATGAAAAGTCACCGAATCCACGCCGAGTTGCGCATATTCCGGGGCCCAGCGATCGGCGTTTTCGATCATCAAGTGCACATCGATCGGCAGCTTGCTAACCTTTTGCAGCGAATCCACCACGGGAAGCCCGAGGGTCAGATTTGGCACAAAATGGTTGTCCATCACATCCACGTGGACGGCGTCTGCGGTGTGGATACGGTCCAGCTCGCTGGCGAGGTTGGCGAAGTCTGCGGATAGGATCGACGGGTTAATGCGCGGGTGACTCATCGGTGCTCCTTGGGTGGGGCGCTGGGAAATAGGTCGCGAACTATGCGGTTTTGGTGATGATCGCCATGAACATGGCATCGGTACCGTGCACATGTGGCCACAGCTGCGCGGTGCTGCCACCGGCAAGTTCGTGACCGCTGGCGGGGAAACCTTCGAGGGCAACGGCGTTGACCGCGGCACCGGTATCTAGCAGTGTGGCGTTCGGCTGGGATTTGAGGAAATCCTCGACCACCAGACGAGTTTCTGCCATATGCGGTGAACAGGTGACAAACCCGATGACCCCGCCCACGCGCACCGCGCTGAACGCGGCGCTGAGCAGTTCTCCTTGCAAGCTGGTCAGCTCCGGAATGTCACGAGGCTGTTTGCGCCAGCGAGATTCTGGCCGGCGGCGAAGCGAACCAAGCCCGGAGCAGGGTGCGTCGACCATGATGCGGTCATAGTCTCCGGCGAATTCTTCGGTACCGTAGTCGCGGCCGTCCTTGGTGGTGACCATCCAGAAGTCTCCGGGCACCGCGGACATGGACTGTTCAACCAGTCGGGCACGGTGTTCGGTAGGCTCATTTGCGGTTAGTCTGGCGTCGCGCTGTACGGCTAGTGCACCAAGTAACGCCGCCTTGCCGCCGGGACCTGCGCAGAGATCGAGCCAGTAGGTATCTTCGCCTGGCACCGGCAACTCAACGTTGGCCAGCGCGCGGGCTACCAGCTGGCTGCCGGCGTCCTGCACGCGGATGGTTCCCTCACGCACGCCTGGCACGCGGGCCACATCGCCATGCTTATAGGTCGCCGAATCCACCACCAGGGTGCCCGGCTCGGCGCCAGCTTCCAGCGCCGCATCCACGGTGCCCAGACCGGGCAGAGCGACCAAGTTGACTACCGGGGCGAGGTTGTCTGCTTCGAGCAACGCGGAAAGTTCGGTGGCCTCGCGGCCGTGCGCGATCAATGCGCCGCGTAGTGCACGCACGATCCAGTCCGGGTGCGAGTGCTCGATGGACAGTTTTTCTGACTCGCTGGTAGTAGCCGCGGTCAGCTGTGCGACCCACTGTTCGGGCTCCTGCAGGCTGACCTTGCGCAGGACCGCGTTGATGAGTCCCGAGGGGCCAGCACCAATCTGCGCGCGAGCCAACGACACGGTTTCATCTAACGCCGCGTGTTTTGGCACGCGCATCGCCAGCAACTGGTGGGCGCCCAGACGCAGTGCGTCGAGGATCGCCGGGTCAAGCTCGGACAGTGGCCGGTCCACCAAGGTGGATAGGATCGCGTCGTAAAAACCTTGTGAGCGCAGCGCACCATAAGCAAGCTCGGTGGCAAAACCGGCGTCGCGCTTTTCGAGCTGATGCTCACGAATCATCTTGGGCAATACCAGGTTGGCGTAGGCGTCCTTGGCGGAGACCTCGCGCAACACTTTAAAAGCGACTAGTCGAGCCGGATCGGCGGCGCGTTTACGCTGCCCAGGGGCCGACTGGCTGTACTGGCGAGGGCGGTCCCCCTGCCCGCGGTTGCGGGTACGACCGGCTTCGTTGCGTCGAGGTTCGTTGTGTCGATCGTGTTCGCTCATGCGAAGCTCACTTTCGTTCCCTGGGTCAAGATTCCGCGAGCCCAGTCGGAGGCGTTCATCATTTTTTTACCTGGAGGCTGGATAGTTGACAGTTCCAACGCCCAGGTGGCGGTGCCGATAAACACTTGGGGGTGCTTGCCCGGCTCAATATGCACAACGCCCGGTGCCAGATCGGTGCGCTCGCGGCGTTCACTAAGCGGTCCAAACTTGTATCTGGACCCGTCGGCGGTAGCCCAAGGACCCGGGAAGGGGCTCGTGCCGTGGGCGCGGCGGCGAATCTCGGTGGCGGTGCGAGTGAAATCTAGTTGCGCGTCACCGTCGAGAATTTTTGGTGCATAGGTGTGAGACCCGCTTTGTGCAACCGCTAGCGCTTGGCCCGAATCGATTGCCTGCAGAGTTTGCACCAATAACATTGAGCCGGAAATGCTCAGCCGCTCCAGCATGATTCCGGCGGTATCTAGCTCACCAATACGCTCGGTGACCTGACCAAAGACTGGCCCGGTATCCAACCCAGCTTCCAACTGGAAGGTGACCGCTCCGGTGATGTCGTCGCCGTGAATGATCGAGTGCTGCACCGGTGCAGCACCACGCCACTGGGGCAATAAGGAAAAGTGCAGGTTGATCCAGCCGTGGGTAGGAACGTTCAGCGCGGCTTGGGGAACCAACCCGCCGAAGGCGACAATGGCTGCCGCGTCGAGGTTCAGCTCCGCCAATTGGGCCGTCACCTGCGCATCGATTTTATTCGACTTGATGGTTTCCAACCCTAGTTCCGCGGCGCGCGCGGCCACCGGGGAGGCAGTCATGACGCGCTTGCGTCCTAGCGGGGCATCCGGGCGGGTGAGCACCGCGGCAATCTCAAAACCCGCGTCATTTAGGTAGTTCAGTGAGGTGACCGCAACCTGCGGAGTTCCAGCAAAGAGGATGCGCATGGTTAGTTCCCCAGTCCGGCGCCGAAGCTGGATCCGAGGAATCCTGCGCGTTGCGCCACGGTAGCGGTGGTCATCTGCTCATAGTTGCTGGCACGCAGTGTGCGCCAGGCAGCTTTCTTCTCATCCGGGGCCAGTCGATCCAAGAACAGCACCCCGTCGAGGTGATCGGTTTCATGCTGCACGCACCGGGAAAGCATGCCTTCGCCCTCAATACGAACCGGTTTTCCGAACTTATCGAAGCCGGTAGCTACCACGTGGCGCCGGCGGGCAACCGGTGCGGATATCCCTGGAATGGACAGGCAACCTTCGTTTTCGTCTGCCTGAAAGTCTTCGCTCAGTTCAAGTACCGGGTTGATGATATGGCCACGTTCGGCACCGATTTGGTACGTGAAAACGCGCAGCGAAACACCTACCTGAGGGGCCGCCAAGCCCGCACCGTCAACGTTTTCCATGGTTTGATCCATGTCGTCGACCAGCTTCTGGATTTCCGGCCCAAACTCGGTCACCTCCTGCGCTGGTGTGCGTAGAACGGGATCACCGATGATCCGAATTCCCAAAATCGCCATAGTACGTGTGGCTCCCTTAGTAGTGCTGTGCGAAGTGTCAGTGTCGGGCGCACCAACACTAACTACACCAGTCTACGGTGCCGCAGGCGACTGGTCCTGAGGCGGCGGCGTGATTTCCACCAGTGAGGCACGAGCTTGGGCAATCTTGAACTGCGCTTCCCAGTTGCGGCGCAGTGCGTAAAACTTCGACCAATAATCGGGGAGCGCCTGAACCGGAGCCATAAAAGTTCGACTCCCGCCCTCCCCTAGCGCGACCGCCAGCAGCATCGAATCGGTGCCATGAGGCCAAACCTGCCAGGTGCCGGCTTCAGCGTCGAGCACTTGCTCCTCGGCCTTGGCGGCCGCCGCAAGTTGCATGATGACTTTGTCATCCGGGGTTTTCACGAACCCCTCACGATCCATGGCCTTGGTTTTGTAATCCACCAAGCACACCTTGCCGCCAATTCGGGCCACCAGGTCGATGGTTCCCGCGTAGCCGACACTGTGATTCCACACCGTCACCTCGGTGGCTAATGGTTGCACCTGATACTGTTCCCACCATTTTTCAAAGTGTGTCGCAAAGCCCAGTTCGTTATTGGCTTCCAGTTCGGCGTACGCCTTCTCCAGTTGCTCGGGTTCTCCTAAGGCACGCAATGCGTAGTGTTCGGCGTAGTTATGCACCCGATCCCCGCGAGCGGCAGCCGAGTCCCGGAAGCGTTCGGCGGCCGCGGCAGATTCACGCACCAATGAACGCATTTTGCTCGGTTGCGACAACGCCTCGGACAAACGTTGATCTTCAGACAGGGTCTTGGCTGCCAGATAGCCGGCCCATCCGGAGAGATCCATTTTGTCCATACCGATGACCGTGGTGATCGAAGGGACGGTGGCTTCCCCTCCCACTTGACGGCTGTACATTCGACCCAATTCGGTTTGAATAGCAAGTTTTGGTGACGTCATGCACACGATCATGGCACGGCCTGTGGACGCTTTGCTCCTAGTCCGAACGAGATTCATGAATATTCCGCGTAGTTCCGCGGGTTTTAGGCTTTGTGAACCAGATCTCACGCCCTCGATTTGGAAGCCTGCGGAAACTCGTATAGAGTTTTTACTCGTTGGAGCGAACGGAAACGGCGCGAAAACAAGCACTTTTTGCGGACATAGCTCAGCTGGTAGAGCGCAACCTTGCCAAGGTTGAGGTCGCGAGTTCGAACCTCGTTGTCCGCTCGCAGAAAGAAACATCGACTAAGTAAAATTAGTCAGCTCGGCCTCGGCCGAGTATGGTGGGGTGGCCGAGAGGCGAGGCAGCGGCCTGCAAAGCCGTTTACGCGGGTTCGAATCCCGTCCCCACCTCGCAAAGAGGTTAGTTATTCTTTTTGCGCGATTGGCGCAGCGGTAGCGCGCTTCCCTGACACGGAAGAGGTCACTGGTTCGATCCCAGTATCGCGCACGGACTTTTGATTTTCGGATCAAGATTCACAAATGCGGACATAGCTCAGCTGGTAGAGCGCAACCTTGCCAAGGTTGAGGTCGCGAGTTCGAACCTCGTTGTCCGCTCTGAGAAATCAGAGTTTACTTTGTTTTCTGTCGAGATTCTTCGGAATCCTTCGGCGCGATTGGCGCAGCGGTAGCGCGCTTCCCTGACACGGAAGAGGTCACTGGTTCGATCCCAGTATCGCGCACTGAATATTAGTGAAAACTAGTATTCATGCGGTCATAGCTCAGCTGGTAGAGCGCAACCTTGCCAAGGTTGAGGTCGCGAGTTCGAACCTCGTTGACCGCTCCAAAACAAAAAAGAGAATCACTCCAAGTGATTCTCTTTTTTGTTTAAGGTCACAGCACCAACACGCCCGGGAATTCCCAGACTCTTCCATGCAGGCGGAATTCGTTTTAGGGTGGACAACAGTTGTGGAGCTAAAAGGGTTCCCACAGTCGAATGGAGGTGCAGCATGGCAGGATTTGATGATCTGCGTGGCAAGGCAGAGGAATTCGCAAAGCAGAACCCGGATCAGGTCTCAGAAGGTATTGAGAATGTCGGCAATTTTGTCGATGACAAGACCGGCGGCAAGTTCGAAGGACAGGTCGACGGTGCCCAGCAGGGTGCTAACGACTTCCTTGGCGGACTTGGCGGCAACGCTGAGCAAAACGAAGGACAGAACAACGAGGGCTAATCCCCTATTGTTCGTGCTTCGGCCTTGACCAAGCATCCTGGAAAGGTACCGACAGACTGTTGGTACCTTTCTTGCTTTAATAACGAATAACTTCATTTCGTGCCTGACCTGACAGAATGTCCCTATGACCGAACGCACCGATACTCACGTCAATGGCTTGGCTCAAGCGATCATCGCTGGCCTAGTGACCACAATGGTCGGATTCATCGCATCCTTTGCCGTGGTACTTGCGGGGCTTTTCCAGGTCGGTGCGACCGAGAGTCAGGCCGCATCCGGATTACTGATCCTCTCCCTGGGCGTGGGGCTGTGCAGCATCGTACTGTCATTAAGACATCGCATACCGCTAACTATTTCTTGGTCTACGCCGGGCGCTGCAATGCTCGCGGCACTGGCTCCTGGCGCATTTAGCTTCGAGCAGGCAGTCGGTGCATTCATCGTGGGCGGGGTGCTGATCATGGCAACCGGCCTACTCCCCTTTTTACAGCGCTTACTGACTCACATTCCGGTGCCGATCGCTCAGGGAATGCTCGCAGGCGTATTGCTTCCGCTGTGCCTGAAACCACTCACCGCGCTTAGTACGATACCGGTCCCCGCGTTCGGCATCCTACTGGTGTTTCTCCTCGGACTCAGATTTTTGCCTAAATTTGCGGTAGTCCTGAGCATGCTGGCGGCGGTGTGCTTTGGGCTGTGGCATATTGCCGGGACAAATGCGTGGGCGAAATTGGAACTGCTTCCGACTCTGGAGTGGGTAAGCCCGGAATTTTCTTGGGCGGCGATTGTGAGCATTAGCGTGCCGTTGGTTATCGTGACCATGGCTTCGCAGAATATCCCGGGGGTGGCGGTGGCCAAATCCTTCGGGTACACCGTGCCGTGGCGTTCCTCAATGTTGCTCACCGGTGCTGGAACTGGTGTGAGCGCGTTTTTTGGTGGGCATGCGATCAACTTGGCGGCGATTACCGCGGCCTTGGCCTCCGGGCCCGAAGCGGGAGTGGATCCGTCTAAGCGCTGGCGCGCGGCGGTAAGTTCTGGAGGCTTCTATCTCTTCTTCGCGGTGTTTAGCGCGCTAATTGTTTCTGTGGCGAGCGCATCGCCGGCAGGGTTGTTCCAGGCAGCGGCAGGATTGGCTCTTTTGGCCACCCTCACGCAGTCATTACTCGGTGCGATGCACGATGTGCAATGGCGTTTGAGTGCGTTGGTGACGGTGCTGGTAGCCGCCGGTAATGTCACGTTGCTGGGGGTTGGCGGTGCATTTTGGGCGCTGCTGGCCGGGCTGTTAACGCACTTCATCGTCGAGCGTGGCGCTCGACGATGAAGTAGGAAAATTCTTGAAACTCAGCTGTGCTTAGAGCGCGGGCTCGCCAACCTGCCCCTCACGGGCTAGAGCGGTCAAACGAGAGACGGCGCGGTAGTACTTCTTCTGGTAACCGCCGGCCATCATTTCTGCGGTGAACAACTCGCTAAATGGCTTGCCGGAGGCCACGATCGGCACGTCCTTGTCATATAAGCGGTCAGCGAGGACCACAAAACGCAAGGCGATCGACTGATCGGTGATGGTGTCCACGTTGTGCAAGACCAGCGCATCCGTTTCCGCCAGTAGCTGGCGGTAGCGCGATGGGTGGACCTTGTGCAGGTGAGCCACTAGTTCAGCGAAGTCATCAACCGCCAGGGTTGCCTCTGGGTAACGCTCGGTGGCAAAGTCCTCGATGGCCGAATCATCCAACGGCTGCGGTGCGTCGGGCAGGCCACGGTGGCGGAAGTCGACACCGTCCACGCGGTGCACGTCAAACTGCTCCGAGAGGGTTTTGATTTCACGTTGGAAATCCACGGCGGCGAAGCGGCCCTCGCCGAGTGCGCCAGGAAGCGTATTGGAGGTCGCCGCCAGTTTTACTCCGGCGTCGGAGAGTTCGCGCATCAGCCGAGACATCAGCACGGTGTCTCCTGGATCGTCGAGCTCAAACTCGTCGATGCAGACCAGCTTGTATTCGCTGAGCACCTCTACGGTGCGACGGAAAGACAGGGCGCCGACCAGGTTGGTGTATTCCACGAAGGTGCCGAAGGCTTTAGGGCCCGGGCTAGCGTGCCACAGCGAGGCGAGCAGGTGGGTTTTGCCCACACCAAAGCCGCCGTCGAGGTACATGCCGTTTTTGGCAGTGGTTTTTTTCCCGAAGAGCTTGGAGAACAGCCCACCACCGTTGTTTTTACCCACTGTTTGCGCGAAGTTGCTCAGTTTGCTGACCGCTTCGGCCTGAGAAGGCTGGTTAGGGTCCGGACGGTAGGTGTTAAAGGACACCTCACCAAAACGGTAGGACGGGTGGAAGCCGGCCAACAGTTCATCGACCGAGAGGTTCGGTGTGGTCTGTGTCAGGTGAATGATCTTGGCCATACGTTCGGTGGTGTCCTTCAGTTCGACGTGCGGGTGATGAATTGGGTCTACTACCTGCGGCCCATCGGCCAGTTTACCTTGGCGAGGGCTCGAAGATGGAGAAGAATGTCGCACCCCACACGATTGTTAGCACTTCGGTACTAGGCTAGAAAGTGAGAATGTGGCTGGCGCCCGCGCGCCAGCGGATAAAAACGCAAGACAAGGAATGTGATCACGCATGTCATTACCGCTGGAGAACAACCCAAACTACGCGCAGTATGCCCACCCCGAACGTCTGGTATCTACCGACTGGTTGGCAGCAAATCTGGGTGCTAAGAACCTGGTAGTGCTCGAATCCAACGAAGACATTTTGCTCTACTCCACCGGGCATATCCCCGGTGCGCTGAAAATCGATTGGTTCACCGAGCTGAACGATGAGGTCACCCGCGATTACGTGGAGGGTGAGGCCTTTGCCCAGCTCATGGCCGCCAAGGGCATTAGCCGTGATTCGACCGTAGTGATTTACGGGGACAAGTCCAACTGGTGGGCCGCCTACGCGCTGTGGGTATTCACCCTCTTTGGCCACGAAGATGTGCGTTTGCTTGATGGCGGACGTGACAAGTGGATCGCCGAGGGTCGCGAGACCTCCACCGAGAAGCCAGCGGTCACTGCCACCCAATACCCGGTGATCGAACGCGACGACAGCGTGATTCGCGCCTACCTGCCACAGGTGCTTGAACACCTGGGCAACCCGCTGATTGATGTGCGCTCCCCTGAGGAATACACCGGCGAACGTACCCACATGCCAAATTACCCCGAAGAGGGTGCGATGCGCGGCGGGCATATTCCGACCGCCGCCTCGGTGCCGTGGGGTAAAGCTGCCGCTGCCGATGGCACATTTAAGTCACGCGCCGAATTGGAAGCGATTTACTTCGAAGAAGCCGGATTGAAGCCAGGCGACGACGTGGTGGCCTATTGCCGTATTGGCGAGCGTTCCAGCCACACCTGGTTTGTGCTCAAGCATCTGTTGGGTTTTGAGTCCGTACGAAACTATGACGGTTCGTGGACCGAGTGGGGCAACGCGGTAGGTGTGCCTATTGTGCGCGGCGAGGCCAATGGCGAACTACCTGCTAAGCGCGGAGCTCGCGCATGAGCGCGCTAAACCCGGCGCTGGCAGAAATCGTCGAGGAGTTCAGTGAGGTTCCTGAAGCCGACAGGCTGGAACTGTTGTTGGATTACTCGCGCGAGTTGCCCGAGCTGCCACCGCATTTGGCCGAGCATCCAGAACTTTTGGAACAGGTGGTGGAGTGCCAGTCGCCGCTGTTTTTGATCGTCGAGGTGGGCGCGGATCAGGTGGTGCGCTTGTTCTTCTCCGCTCCCCCGGAGGCGCCGACTACTCGTGGTTTTGCTTCCGTGCTTGCCGCCGGCCTAGACGGGTCTTCTGCCGAGGAAATCTTGGCCGTTCCTGAGGACATGCCTGCCCGATTGGGTTTGTCCCGTGCATTATCCCCGTTGCGGATGCGTGGGATGAGCGCGATGCTTGGCCGGATTAAGCGTCAGGTCACCGAACAGTTGGCCGCCGCGTAGCGGTTGGCATACGACGGAAACGAAAATAGTTCGTGGCGAAAAAATCGAAGGCCGCTTCCACTCCGGCAACCGCCGCCTTGGAAGCGGCCGACATTACCTATGTGGCGCATAGTTATACGCATAGTGATTCGGCGCAAAGTTACGGCGCGGAAGCTGCCGCGCAGTTGGGCGTTGATGCTCGGCGGGTGTTTAAAACACTGATGGTGTCCACCGGCGCGCGGGCCAGCGAGGAGTTGGCCGTGGCGATTGTCCCGGTGGATTCGACGTTGGACCTGAAATCCGTGGCAGCGGTTTTAGGCGCTAAAAAGGCGCAGATGGCAGACAAAGACGCCGCGCAACGGCGCAGTGGTTATGTGCTGGGCGGGATCTCACCATTCGGCCAGCGCCAAATTTCCCCGACGGTAATCGACGCCAGCGCGGGGCAGTTTGAAACCATTTTTATTTCCGGTGGACGGCGCGGGTTCAGCCTTCAACTAGCCGCCGATGATGCGGTAAAAATCTTGAACGCACTGGTCGTACCAATCGCGAACTACCGCTGAGCTTCTATCCGCCGGGTGAGGAATTCACGGATTGCAGCGGCAAAACCCTGCGGGTCACTATTTGGTTCCCGGGTATGCCCGGCACCGGAAAAGACTCGCAGGGTGACCAGATCTGGACGTAGGGCAGCAAGTTTGAGACTCGGACCGTAGGGCACAAACTGGTCATCTTTACTGTGCATGAGCAGGGTCGGATGGTGTAACTCGGCGGCCCGGTCCACCCAGTTGAGCCTTTTGAGATTCACCGGTGCGGCGAGCCCGGTGGCCCAACGCCCTGCCCTATTTGTCAGGAGCCACCCGGCAAAACGCCCCACAGTTTGCGGGATTTTATTTAGTCTTGCCTGGTGCGAGATGACATCAACCCAGTTGATCACCGGTCCCACGAGCATCAGCGAGTCGATGTGAGCAGCCAGCGCCGAGCGATCCGCGGTTTGCAGAGCGATTGCCCCGCCCATGGACCAGCCCAAGAGCACAATCTGTGTGGCCCCGTGGTTCCGGGCGTAGCGCACCGCCGTTTCCACATCCTGCCATTCGGTATCCCCTAGCCCGTAGCGCCCATCGACCGCGTTGGGGGCAAGTCCGTCGTTGCGGTAACTCATCAGCAACACGGTTGCGCCCAGCTCGGTGAGCACCGGTAGTGCGCGGATGGATTCGGTACGCTTGGCGCCGCGTCCATGCACCCCGATCACCCAGAGATTCCGCGCGGTGGTGCCCGGAATCAGCCATGCCGGTCCGGGTCCCACAGCCAAGTCGAGGGTGATGTCTTCGGCGTCAAAACCTGCATCTTGCGGGTGTTCATAGATGGCCCCGGAAAGATATCCCCGACGCACTCCATCCAGGCTACCGCGATAGATTTGTTCGAGTTTGCGGGCTACTAGCCGAGGCTTCTCGGGTACCGGGCGCGGAGCCGATAGCCGGGCCACGCAGGCTTCATCCTCGGCGATGAGCATGCACGCGCCAGGATCGGCGGTGTCTGCGCCGCGGGTGAAATGCAACCAGATTTGCCCTTCCTCGTCGGTGATGATGGCGCGAATAAGCGCGTTGCCCGTGCGTCGTTCTTCCGGGGTGACCATGCGCCGGGCAAAATATCCCGCCAACGCCGAGACGCTGGCGGCAAATACCGAGCCCGCAGCAAGTCCCAGGGAGACGCCCAATAGCGTGGCGGGCAGGGTTTTGCGCGGTTCTAAGGTGTCGACAATGTTTCGAGCCATGTGCCCATACTCTCAAATGAACGCTCGGGAATCATCTCGCCGTTCAAATCGTTGTGTCCTATATGACTGAAGATTCAAAGAAGACAGAAATCGACTGGCAGCAAGTTCTTTCTCCGCAGGAGTTCAACGTCTTGCGCCAGGCAGGCACGGAACGTCCTTTTACCGGTGAATACTGGGACACCACCACACAGGGCGTGTACTCCTGCCGGGCTTGTGGCGCTGAGTTGTTTGCCAGTGACACGAAGTTTGACGCGAGCTGCGGTTGGCCCTCGTTTTACGCACCGCTAGCGGAGGACCGGGTGCGTTATATTACCGATGAGACGATGGGCATGAAGCGCGTTGAGGTGCGCTGTGCCAACTGTGATTCGCATATGGGTCACGTCTTTGAGGGAGAAGGTTTTAAAACACCCACCGATCTGCGGTACTGCATGAACTCGCTGAGCTTGAGCCTGCGGGAAACACAGGGCTAAAGCCTCTGACCGTCGTGGGGTGCACCTCACTCTTAGCATTAGAGATGCTTATCCATAGCTGATCGAGCATTACTAATGCTGTTCTTTGTGCGTAGCGTGATAGCTAAGCAACGTACCGACCACAGAATCTCAAGAGGTGCCCCACGATGACTCAGCTCCAGCACTCCCCACGCGCCACCGCGGACCAGCTCGTTTCCCATAGCGCATGGCTGTCTTTGAAAGCCTGTGCCACGCAATTCCAGAGCCTGCAGTCCAAAGACGGTTCGCTCTCCGATCCAGCAACACGCGGCGAAGCCAGCGAATTGATTGCCCGCATCGTGGCCGCACTGGAAGAACTCCTGCCATACTTCGCGCATGATGAGGCCTACCTCCGCGCACTCATCGCGGACCTGACCAAGTGGGAAAGCACCGACTTCGGGGTCCCTGACTTTTTGGATGCACTACTTCAGTTCCAACCTCAAACCCAGCGTGAAGACGGACTACTGCACCTGGTGCTCTTCCCGATGTACACGCAGAACGGCTCGACCAACCGCTATCTCGAAGCCGTGCTGGTTCAGGTCATGTGGCCTGACTTTATCTCCGAGCTCGAAGCCAACAGCTACACTAACGCGCTGTTCGTACCACTGCGTTTCCTCGACTTCACCGCCGGATACGACACCAACTCCGCGGTGCTCTTTCCAGAATCCGTAGCTATTCGCGAAACCCCGTCATTTACGTGGGGCGCCATCTTCCAAGACCGAGAGGCCGCACGTTTTCGCAAGGTGCTCAAGGAAGCCGCCGCGATCACCAACCTACAGTTACCTGACGACGCGGCAGAACTCCTTAGCGACCAGCAGTTAACCGAAGAGACCTTCATTATGTGGGATCTGATCCACGATCGCACCCACATGCGCGGGGACCTGCCATTTGACCCGTTCATGATCAAACAGCGCATGCCTTTCTTCCTCTACTCGCTCGAAGAGTTGCGTTGCGACCTGACCGCATTCCGCGAATCTATGAAGATCGCGAGCGACCCGAAAAGCGACCCAAAGGCCGCTAAGACCGCCAAGCTAGTGCAGTACGCGGTGATCTTCGACCGGATCTTCCGCTTTGCCATCACCGGCTCGCGGGTCCGTAACTACGACGGACTCGGCGGCCAGCTATTGTTCGCCTGGATGCACCAGCACCACGTTTTGCACTGGACCGACACCAAGCTGAGCATCGATTGGGATCAAGTACCAGAAATCGTTGCGGCCTTGGGGGATGCGATCGATGAGCTGTACTGGAAATCGATCGACCGCCCAAAGCTTGCGCACTGGCTGGCCGCCTATGAATTGGTCTCTTCCACGGTGACCCCGAACCCCGCCTCGGTGTGGGCTAAGGGCCCTGACGCGCTGCCACTGACTGCCCCACTGCGCGAAATCACCGACCAGGTCATGGACGACGAGTTCCCTCTGTCGATGTTCTACGAAGCGCTAAACAAGAAGATGGCCGCTGTGATCGACTCAACCCGTGGCATGACCGGCGCAACAAGCATCTAGGATCGGTTTTATGAGCAAAGTAGAAAATAATCGACTGGTACTGATTGCCGGGGCCACCTCGGCTGCAGGAGTCGCCGTGGCACGTGAACTTTCCGATGCCGGGGCGCGTGTTTTGGTGGTCGGCAGCAATACGGAACGCTTGGAAGAGCGCCTCGGGTTTGCTACCTCACGCTACGTCTGCGATCTCACTGATCTGCAGGCAGTAACCGCCCTTGGGGAGCAAGTACACGCGGAGCATGGAGCAATCGATGTTTTATTGCATCTGGTGGGCGGCTGGCGCGGCGGTAAATCGATCATCGGACAGTCCGACGCCGACTGGGATTTTCTGCACACCAGCGTGATGACTACCCTGCGCAATACGACTCGGGTGTTCGTCGATGATCTGGTCGCTTCAAGCGCGGGCCGTCTGGCAATTGTCAGCGCGCAGGCGGTCACGAATCCGACGCCTTCCAACGCCAATTATGGTGCGGTTAAAGCCGCGGCAGAGCACTGGGTTAACGCCATCGCAAGACTGTTCAGCAAGCAGGCTCCACAAGCGGCGGCGCTCAGTTGGGTTGTCAAAGCATTGAGCGACATGTCGGCTACCGAGGCGCCAGCTGGCCACACTCCCGTGGCGATTCTGGCCGCGGCAGCCGTTGAACTACTGAACGCGGACCCGGCGGTAGTCAACGGTCAACGCGTGCCATTGGCTACCGCCTAAGCAGGATCCAACGGTGGTGGTGTAGCGTTTTTAAGTGAGCACACCACCACCTACGTACCACCAGCAAAAGGACTCAAAACCTATGACCATTAGCCACGACCCTGCGGTGCGCGGATTCGCTTCCGATAATTACTCCGGAGTGCACCCACGCATCCTCGAGGCGATTACTCGCGCCAACGGCGGACATCAAAGCGCCTACGGTGATGACGACTACACCGCGGCTCTGGATCAGATGGCGCAGAAATTGTTTGGCGAGAACGCCGCGATTTTCCCGGTGTTTAACGGTACCGGCGCCAACGTGACCGCGTTGCAGTCGTTGCTTCCTCGCTGGGGAGCGGTAATTTGTGCAAATACTGCGCACATCAACGTGGACGAAAATGGTGCTCCTGAACGCATCGGCGGCTTTAAACTTCTGCAAGTGAACTCGGCTGATGGCAAGCTGACCCCGGAACTGATCGACCAGGAAGCCTGGGGCTGGGGCGATGAACATCGCGCCCAACCTTTGGCCGTGTCAATTACCCAGGGTACGGAGCTGGGCACTCTCTACACTCCAGCGGAGATTCGCGCGATTACCGACCATGCCCACAAACTGGGCATGAAGGTCCATTTGGACGGCTCACGCTTGTCTAATGCGGCGGCTGCGCTCGGCGTGGAGCTGCGTGAGCTCACCACCGACGTTGGCGTGGATATTGTTTCTTTGGGCGGGACCAAAAACGGCCTGCTGCTCGGTGAAGGCATTCTGACGCTGGATCCGGCATTAGCGCAGGATTTGAAATACCTGCGCAAGATGAATATGCAGCTGGGCAGCAAGATGCGTTTCATCTCCGCCCAGTTGCTTGAGCTCTACGGGACCGGGTTGTGGCGCGAGCTTGCCGGGCACTCTAACGCCATGGCTGCACAGTTGGCCGCTGCCGTCGCTGAGATCGACGGCGTTCAACTGGTCTACCCGGCGCAAGCAAATGGTGTTTTTGCTCAGTTGCCTACCGAGGTTTCGGACCAGTTGCGCGAGCACTTCCGCTTTTACGACTGGGACCGCGCAGCCGGCCACGTTCGCTGGATGTGTTCCTTTGACACCACCGAGGAAGACGTGCGCGCTTTTACGGCAAAACTTCGTGAGTTGATGGCCGCACACCGCGCGGCTTAGGCTAAATCGGCGCGCCGTACCGCACCAGCGGTACGGCGCGTTTTAGACTCGGGTGGTGACCAATGAACCTGCTGCTTCGCGAATTCCCACGGCCTTTTCCGAGGCGTTGGGCGAGCTCTCACGCGCAGATGTTCGTAAAGAACTAAAGATTACAGAGATCCCCGCTCCCGCCCGGCTGGCACCCTTCGCCTTGGCGCTGAGCGGCGATGTGCTGGAAAATTCGTTGCCTAGTCACGGACAACACGGTCAGGAATTTTCACGCACCCCATTTTTATTACCGGGAACCCCCTTAGCCACGGGGCGTTTTATCCTGCTTTTTGATCCTGCAGGCCAAGAGTTATGGGGCGGAAAATTCCGTGTCGTCACCTACATTCGCGCCCGATTAGATCACGAGATGGGCCAGGACTCGATGTTGGCTTCCGTAGCTTGGAGCTGGTTGGAAGAGGCATTGGCTGAGCGTCATGCCGCGCATCATTCCGCCGGCGGCACCGCCACACGGGTCATCTCCGAATCCTTCGGTGACCTTCAGGGGCAACACGACCATATCGACATCGAATTGCGCGCCTCGTGGACTCCGGAACACGGCGAGGCACTCGGCTCACATTTGAGCGCCTGGGCAGATATGGTGTGCACCTTTGCGGGCATGCCACCGCTGCCCGAAGGTGTACAACAACTGCCACACCATCGGATGAGCTAACGCTTTGTGCCATCGGTCCTAGAATAGAAGGACCATGACTACTTCAGATCCAGCCGCAGACCAGCAAACCCTGACTCCACTGACCGCTCCACGAGATGGTATCCCGGAAGTCATCAACACCCCTGCGGCACTGAACCGGGCGATTCGCGCGCTACGCGCTGGCACCGGAGATCTCGCAGTTGATACCGAACGCTCCAGCGGATTTCGTTATGGACGCCGCGCCTTCCTCATCCAAATACGTCGCGAAGGTGCCAGCACCTGGCTGATTGATCCCGAAAGTATTGAGTCGCTCGATCCGCTGGTCGACTTCATGAATGAATTGCCGTGGATCTTGCATGCTGCCACCCAGGATTTGCCGTGCTTACATGACGAGGGCTTGGCCCCGACCGGATTATTTGATACCGAACTTGCCGGCCGTTTAGCAGGTTTCCCCCGGGTCGCACTGGGAACGATGGTTGGGGAGCTATTAGGCCTGCAGCTAGCCAAAGAACATTCAGCGGTTGATTGGGCTACCCGACCTTTGCCCGAATCGTGGCTGAACTATGCGGCACTGGATGTGGAGGTTCTGTTTGAACTGCGTGAAGAGATTTCCCAGATCCTTGAAGAACAGGGCAAGCTAGAATTTGCTGCCCAGGAATTTGAGTATGTGCGCCATCTTCCAGATCCAGTGGCTCCACCCGAGGCTTGGCGCAAGCTCTCTGGTATCCATAAAATCAAGAACCGCCGGAACCTCTCGGTAGCTCGTGAACTTTGGCAGTCGCGCGAGTCCCTGGCAGAAAGCCGCGATGTGGCTCCAGGACGCCTGCTGCCAGATTCTGCCATTATGGCAGCCGTCGACCATCGGCCAAATAGTGTCCCCACACTGCTACAGATTCCAGGTTTCCACGGGCGTAGCGCAAAACGAGATGCTCCGCGCTGGCTGGATGCGATGCAACGCGGAAGAAATAACCCCGACCTTCCAGAATTACGTTCCGGGGTACAGGACCTACCCAACGCCCGCATCTGGGGCGAGAAGAATCCGCAGGCAGCCCTACGGCTCACCGCGGCGCGCGAAGTCCTCACGGAGATTAGCGAGCACTGGAACATCCCCGGAGAAAACCTTTTGACTCCGAAATTCCTGCGTGCGCTGTGCTGGAATCCGCCGGCGAGCTTGAGTATCGGAACCGTGGATAGTGCATTGGAAGAACTTGGCGCCAGGCCTTGGCAGCGCGAGCTTTTGAGTGCAAAACTTGCCGACGCATTGCGCGGCTAAGGCGCCATAGGCCTTCGGGAAATTGCTGAGTTACGCGCTCAGCACTTGCACTTCAAGTTACTCATGAGTAACGTATGGTTTAGGTCACTGTGATACTGACCACTGCCCCTGATCTTTGGGCAGCCTAAACCTATCCCAAGGAGCCCGACGGTGAGCGTCAACACTACCTCCGTGTCCGCACCCGCGCACACCTCACTAGAGGACCGCGATGTCTTTTTTGTCGATGGGGTACGCACCCCATTCGGTAGAGCAGGCGAAAAAGGCATCTATCACGGAACACGCGCCGATGACCTTGCGGTTAAAGCCGTTCGTGGTCTGCTCAGCCGCAACCCCGAAGTTCCGGCCGAGAAAATTGATGAAATCGCCATGGCTGCCACGACGCAGACCGGTGACCAAGGGCTAACCATCGGACGCACCGTTGGACTACTCTCGGGCATCCCCGAGTCGGTGCCCGGATTCGCCATCGACCGGATGTGCGCCGGCGCCATGACCGCGGTCACCTCGCTAGCTGGCGGCATCGCCTTCGGATCCTACGACGTCGTGATCGCCGGTGGCGTCGAGCATATGGGCAATCACCCCATGGGTGCCGGCGCAGATCCAAACCCACGCTTTCTGAGCGAAAAGATCGTCGACCCACAAGCACTAAACATGGGTAATACCGCCGAAAACCTGCATGACCGGTTCCCCGAAATCACCAAGGAACGTGCAGACAGCTACGCGGTAGCCTCCCAGCAGAAATTAGCCAAGGCTTACGAGCACAACCAGATCCAGCCGGATCTGGTTCAGGTTGCCGCACAACGACCAGGCGAAGGGTGGGCGGTCAACACCGTCGACGAACCACCACGGCCAAATACCACCATGGAATCCCTCGCCGACCTGCGCGCCCCTTTTCGTGCCCACGGCCGAGTCACTGCGGGTAATGCTGCGGGACTGAATGACGGAGCTACCGCAGCGATGCTCGCCAGCGGGACCGCCGTACGTGAACTTGGGTTAACACCAAAAATGCGTATGGTCTCCTTCGCCTTCGCCGGGGTCTCCCCCGATGTAATGGGCTACGGGCCGGTCCCGGCCACCGAAAAGGCACTGGCCAAGGCTGGACTGAAGATTTCAGACATCGGATTGTTTGAAATCAACGAAGCCTTCGCCGTGCAGGTGCTCTCCTTCCTCGACTTCTACGGCATCGACCAGAACGATGAGCGTGTTAACCGTTACGGTGGCGCGATCGCCGTCGGTCACCCGCTGGCTTCCTCTGGGGTGCGACTGATGACTCAGTTGGCTCGCCAATTCGACGAAGATCATTCGGTCAGATACGGAATCACCACCATGTGCATCGGCTTGGGCATGGGCGGCACCGTAATTTGGGAGAACCCAAACCACGCAGACTTTGGCACGAAGGCTTAGGGAAGAGAACATGACACAGGATTATTCGGCCGTCACCGAACTCATGCACGACGAAACCGTGACTCACTCCTTCACCAAGGATGTGCAGCTTCCAGATGGCAAAACGCTGGTACTGCTCACCTTAGATAACGGGCTGGATCATAAAAAACCCACCACGCTGGGCCCAAGCGGACTGATCGAACTGCGAGCGGAACTTGAAAAGCAGGCGGCGCGTGCCAAAGCCGGAGAAATTCACGGTCTAGCGATCACCGGCAAGCCGTACTTCTTGATCGCCGGTGCGGACCTGTCCGCAGTCACCCGCCTCTCCGCACCTGAACACGCAACCGCCATGGCTACACTGGGCCACCGCGCCTACGACCTACTGGCAGACCTAGGCGTGCCCACGTTCGCCTTTATTAACGGACTGGCCCTGGGCGGCGGACTAGAGATCGCGCTGGCCTGTAACTACCGTACGGTCAGCACCACCGCCGGAGCCCTGGGACTACCCGAAGCCTTCCTTGGCCTCATCCCAGGCTGGGCCGGCGTCTACCGCTTGCCACGACTTATCGGCCCGGAAAATGCGCTGAAGGTGATGGTGGAAAACCCACTAAACAACAACCGCACGCTCTCCGGCCCGGCAGCTCACAAGCTTGGTGTCGCCGATGCCTTGTTCGAACCAGCGGACTTCATCGAAAACTCGGTCAAGTTTGCCGGCTCGGTATTGAGCGGTGAACTCGAAGTACTGCGCGAAAATTCGGTGGATCCTAGCGACCCAGAGGTGGCACGGCGCTGGCTGGACGCGGCAGATCGGGCAGAAAAGTTCGTTGACGCGAAGCTTTCCGGCGCGACCCCCGCCCCGTACAAGGTGCTCGAAGTGTTCCGCAAGGGCATGACGCTCACCCAAGCGCAGTCCGCCGAACTAGAAATCGCTGCGCTGACCGAGCTGATGGCCACCCATGAGTTCAAGAACACCGTCTACTCGTTCCTTGACCTCGTGCAAAAGCGTGGCAAACGTCCTGCCGGAGCGCCTAGTGCCAAGCTTGCTCGCCCGGTCACGAAGGTTGGCGTGGTTGGTGCCGGATTGATGGCAAGCCAGCTAGCTCTACTCTTCGTGCGCCGACTGAACGTTCCGGTGATCATCACCGACCTTGATCAGTCCCGCGTAGACAAAGGTCTTGCCTACATTCACGGTGAAATCGACAAACTCCAAACCAAGGGACGGATGAGCCAGGACGCGGTCAACCGCACTAAGGCGCTAGTGAGCGGTTCGGTGACCAAGGAAGCCTTCGCCGACGCAGACTTTGTCATCGAGGCGGTCTTTGAAGAACTCAACGTTAAGAAGCAGGTGTTTGCCGAGGTTGAAGCCGTGGTATCTGCCGAATGCATCTTGGCCACCAACACCTCCTCACTCTCCGTCACCGAGATGGGCAAGGAACTAGCCCACCCTGAGCGCCTAGTCGGGTTCCACTTCTTCAACCCCGTCGCCGTGATGCCGTTGCTGGAAATTGCAGCGACCCAGTGGACTAACGAATCAACCGTGGCCACAGCCTTTGCTCTGGGTAAAAACCTACGCAAAACTACTGTGCGCACCAAGGATGCCACAGCATTTGTGGTCAACCGCGTGCTACTACGATTGATGAGTGAAGTTCAGGCAGCATTCGATGAAGGCACCGACGCGCTCACCGCAGATACCGCCTTGCGTCCAATGGGACTGCCGATGACTCCATTCACCTTGCTGTCTATGGTTGGTCTCCCCGTGGCACAACACGTCAATGAGTCACTTAATGCATCCTTCGGGGAGCGTTTTGCGATCTCAGAGAATCTGGGCAAGTTGATCGATGCAAAGATCACCACGTTGTGGATCAAGGATGACAAGGGTGCTCAGATACTAAACCCCGAGATGGATGGTTTGCTGAGCTTTGGTGACAAGCCTTCTTCCAAGGAGCAGATCCTGATCCGTGTGCAGGATGCCTTGGCCGAAGAAATCGGTTTGTTGCTTGCCGAAGGCGTTGTGGCCGAAGCTGCCGACGTTGATCTGTGTATGATCACCGGTGCCGGTTGGCCAATGCATCTGGGCGGGATCACCCCGTACCTCGATCAGGTTGGAGCCTCGGACCGAGTAAATGGGAAGAAGTTCAACTCCTAATCTCCCATTCTGCGAAGACCCCCGTGCGGCTGTTATTCCATTTGTGAATTACAGCCACACGGGGGTCTTCGCTTTTGCGCGCATTAGCCTGTGACTTGCTACGCAGAGGGCATACGGCTTAGCTTTGCCACAGGTTAATCTGAGAGAATCTAGCTATGACCGATATTGCTCGCCCCGCCCGCCGTACCGTAATGTGCGCTTCTGCGCTTCTAGGCTCCAGCGCATTACTCACCGCCTGTGGCAACGGAGAATCCGTCGCTCCCAACCCCACACCGGGTCAGGTACCGCAGCCAGCCGGCGAAGCGCAGACCGTACTGCCCTTAACCGATCTTCCAGAGAAGGCGCGGGCACAGGTTGTTGCCAAAGACCCAGCTACAGGCGAAGAGATTGGCGTATTGCTCTTCCGCAAAGACGCAAAAACCGTGCTGGCCTATTCGAGTATCTGCACCCACCAAGGATGTGCAGTGACCCCGAAGTCTTCCAAAAACGATTTTTACTGTGCCTGCCACGGTTCACGCTTCAGCCCCGCGGACGGTTCGGCGACCGCTGGGCCAGCAATCGAGGCCCTGCCCCGGTACGCTTGCGAAATCAAAGGTAAGGACATCGTCGTATATCTGGGCGAGGCCTAAACCACGACCAGGAATAAATACTTCTCGTTCTAGTGTTTTTCGCCTCCGGCTCTGCCACACTTAGCCCATGGATTCTCCTTCGAAGCCCACTCGTCGTACGCTTCTAGGCGCTGCCGGTGCCACAGGTCTTGGCGCGGCGCTCACCGCTTGTAGCCCTAGCTCCTCCCCCGGTTCATCGGAACAGGCCAGCGCGGCGCCCAGTCCCGACGGGGACGGTCAAAACGTGATGCCTAGCGATCAGCTAGCGGAACTGGGAAAGGCCGAGGTCACCGTACGCGGGCCTGCCAGCGGCAAAGATCTTGGCGTTTTGCTCTATCGACCAGATGCAAGCACGGTCTTGGCTTACTCGAATATCTGTAGCCACCAGGGATGTGCAGTGGGCACAGAAACTCCCGAAGCGAATTTTTATTGTGCTTGCCACGGCTCACGCTATGACTACAAAGACGGCAGTGTGCTCGCAGGACCTGCGCCGAAAGGACTTACTCGCTACGCCGCGAGCATCAAGGGACAAGACATCGTGGTTTATCCACCACTAGATGCTTGAGCAAGGGTTCAATAAATACCTCACGCAGGGAATCTCACCAGTTTTGATGAGATTCCCTGCGTTCATGGTGCGCGAAGATTCCGCTTAGAACAATGCCACCTTCTGTGGGCTAGGGAAGATCTGGTTGATTTCTTCGCGCTCGGTATCCGTGGGGACCCAGCTAATCGCCTCTGCATTGGCCGCGACCTGCTCCGGGCGCGTCGACCCGGCAATGACCGAGGACACTGGCTCTTGGGCCGCGAGCCAGCAGAATGCGAGCTGCGCTGGGGTGAGATCTCTTTCGGCAGCGAATGCCGCAAACTTATCCAACTGCTCAAAGTCACTGGTTTCGAGCAAGGCCTGACGAGCGTGTGTCAGTCGGCTTCCTTCCGGAGCCTGCCCCTTGGAATATTTTCCGGTAAGCAAACCGTTTGCCAACGGGAAGTAAGGCAACACGCCGAGACCGAATTCCTTGGCTGCGGGCAAGATCTCCAGCTCGGCTCGGCGATCAATAAGGTTGTAATGATTCTGCGCTGAAATAAATCGTTCGGCGCCCAACTCACGGGCTACATACTCGGCCTGAGCAATTTGCCAGCCAGTACGATTTGAGTGCCCAAGGTAACGTACCTTTCCGCTGCTCACCAGGTCATCGAGAGCTTTCAACGTTTCCTCAATGGGGGTGTTCGCATCAGGGGTATGGAATTGGTAGAGGTCAATGTAGTCGGTTCCCAAACGGCGCAATGAAGCTTCTACCGCTTTAACGATGTAGCGACGAGATCCGCGAGCGTTAAAGTCTGGACCGTTAACACCCTTCATATCCATGCCAAATTTGGTGGCGAGCACGATGTCTTCACGCGCGGTGCCCAGCGCCTTACCAAGGCGTTCTTCGGACAGGCCGGGCTCACGCCCATAGCAGTCGGCCACATCAAAGAGGGTGATTCCTGCATCGAGAGCGGCGTGGATCACCGCGTCGGTTCCGGCTTGTGATTCCGTGGCCGTTCCCGGGCGCCCCAAGTTGTTACAACCGAGTCCAACAACCGAAACACTCAGACCACTGCGGCCAAGCTGACGAAATTCCATGAGCACCTCTTTGATAATTTGCGCGGTGCCGCTTCACTTAGGCGGCGACTTACCCATAGGCTATCGGGTAGGACGGTGTGCTGAACATTTCACACCTCGATTCACTGTGTTGCATATTTATCCATTAGGATGGAAACATGTCAAAAGTCCTCACCTCTCTCCCTGTAGGCGAACGCGTCGGTATCGCGTTCTCCGGCGGCCTTGATACTTCGGTCGCAGTTGCCTGGATGCGCGACAAGGGCGCCATCCCTTACACCTACACCGGCGATCTGGGCCAGTACGACGAGCCCGACATCGATGCAGTTCCAGACCGTGCTCTGGAATACGGTGCCGAAGCCTCGCGCCTGGTCGATTGCAAACCAGCCTTGGTCGAAGAAGGCCTCGCAGCACTTGCTTGTGGTGCCTTCCATATTCGCTCGGGCGGAAAAGCCTACTTCAACACCACCCCACTGGGCCGTGCCGTCACCGGCACCCTGCTCGTTCGCGCGATGCGCGAAGACGGCGTGGATGTCTGGGGCGACGGGTCGACCTACAAGGGTAACGACATCGAACGCTTCTACCGTTACGGCCTCATGGCTAACCCGAAGCTGCGTATCTACAAGCCATGGCTTGACCCAGCATTCGTCGCTCAGCTGGGCGGCCGCTCGGAGATGAGTGAATGGTTGCAGGAGCACGGTTTCCCTTACCGTGACTCGGCAGCAAAGGCGTACTCCACTGACGCCAACATCTGGGGCGCAACCCACGAGGCAAAGACGCTAGAGCTGCTGGACACCTCACTTGAGGCTGTCGAGCCAATCATGGGCGTCAAGTACTGGGACGAATCGGTTGAGGTTAAGGCCGAAGATGTTTCGGTCACCTTCTCCGCCGGCCGTCCGGTAGCCATCAATGGCAAGGAGTTCACCGATCCGGTGGCCCTGGTCAATGAGGCGAACATCATCGGTGGCCGTCACGGTCTGGGCATGAGTGACCAGATCGAGAACCGTATCATCGAAGCGAAGTCGCGCGGCATCTACGAAGCACCTGCTATGGCGCTGCTGCACATCGCTTACGAGCGCCTGGTCAACGCGATCCACAACGAAGACACCGTAGCCAGCTACCACAACGAAGGTCGCCGTCTGGGCCGCCTGATGTACGAGGGTCGCTGGTTGGATCCACAGGCACTGATGCTGCGCGAGTCGTTGCAGCGTTGGGTCGGTTCGGCCATCTCCGGTACCGTGACCGTACGTTTGCGTCGCGGCGATGACTACACGATCTTGAACACCGAAGGTGAAAACCTTAGCTACCACCCGGACAAGCTGTCCATGGAACGCGTAGGTGACGCAGCCTTCGGTCCGCTGGATCGTATCGGTCAGCTGACCATGCGTAACCTGGATATCGCCGATTCGCGCGGTCGTCTGGAACAGTATGCAGGTATGGGCTTGGTTGGTGGATCCACCGCGAAGCTGGTTGGCGCACTGGAAAATGGTGGAGCGAACGACATTGTCGACGCCTCACCGGTCGACGAATCGGGTCTAGCAACGGACCGTGCCATCGAGTCCGCAGCGTTTGACTCCGGCACCGACTAAGGATTTTAGTCAATAACAATAAGCCGGCCAGAACATCTTTGAAAGATGTTCTGGCCGGCTTATTTTAACCGCCAGGATTCGAAAATTCTTGGCTGCGTCTAGGCTTCGATCAACGTCAGCAGTGAGCTCACGGCGATCGTGAAACCAACCAGCGCGACCAGGCGCAAGATCAGCCGGATTCGCGCGCCGGTTTTTGTATTCGGTGCCGGCAAGCGGAAGCCCTGCTCCACGATCCACGCGGCGAGCACCACGAACACCCCGCCTAAGGCCACCTGTACGTGCGAGACCTCGCTCAGTAACGAGGTGATACCGATACCAACGATTACGCCGAGGCAAGCCTGAAACACCAAGTGTAGAGGTGTGCGTGTAGCACCAAATTGCGATGTCTTACGCTTGGTCCCCGGGGTTTCGTCCCGGTCCTCTTGAGGAATCATCTGTCCTTTGTCCTTAGTTCATGAAGAACCTACTGTGGGCCGGAGTCCCGGCCCGAAGGTTATTAGCTCAGCGAAAACGGCTTGGCAGGCATCGGGTGTGCCATCTTGACCGCTTCAATATTGTCGTACGGTGCAATTCCGACGCTCATCTTAGTGGTATCCAATTTGGCATCGCGGACGCACACCTTGACCGAGGCCACGGCGAGTTTCGGAGCCGGCGAAAGGATCCGAATGTTGAGCTTGTTGGGTGCGAAGTCGCTCGATTCCACGGTCCCTAGTCCACGCCAGGCCAGATGTCCGGTGAGCGCTTCCTTGGCTTTCTTCTCCATGTAGCGGTCGCGCTCGGTGCCATCTTTGGTTTTCAGCGCATACTGCACAATCACCCAGCTCTGCTGCTCGGCAGGGATCTGCGCGTAGCCATCTTCTTCGCAGGCAGCGAGGAAACCGGCGAAAAGCTCGTCGGCTCGTTCCACCTTCACATCTTGAACATCGCTGGTCTTTGACATGTGACCCACGGTTCCATGGTTAATCACGAACTGGCCCAGCTCGTCTTCATCAAACTGCTGGTACCACGCTTCGCGGAACTGTAGTTCGTTCTTCTCGTCCAAGCGGTAGGTGCGAATAATCGCCATCTTTTTGTCCTTAGTAGTGGTGATAATGCTGGGCTCAGCGTGGAAGTTCCGCGACCTTTGCCAGCCAAAGCTGTCGGTGTGAGTGCGTGAAGGGTGGCAGGTTCTCTGCTACCTGGGCCATGAGTGACGTGCTGGTCTCGCGCATCTGACGCTGTAGTTCTTCGGGGTAGTTCATCTTCAACGCGTGCTCTTCAAACTCATCTTCATCGTCTAAAAAGGTGTCGCGGGTACGTGAACGAATGACGTCGAGATCCATATCGACGGAATTTACTTCCCATCCCCCACGGCGCAGCGGATGCCATCCAATCGAGGTGGCCAAATCGATATAGACGTCAAAATCGTCGGCTGCATCGGAGTAAAGCGTAGCGACCCAAAAACCGTGATGCGGGATGAGACACAGCGCATCGGTCAACGCCAAATGCGCGGTTCCGGGACGTGCTACCAAGGAACCCGCCGGTTGGTGCAGCCAATGACCATGTTCATCGGCGCCGAGATAAAAACCGGGGACCACCCAATGCGGTGTGCCATCGTATTTCCAGGCACGGCTGACAATGAGCGAGCCGAAACGCACCGATTCCGGGGTGCGAGTCAATCCGGTGGGAAACGGCATTGATGCGCTCACAGCTTGGGAATCTGACCAGTTGGTAAATCTTGTCCGGGCAGCGGACGCGCGAACGGCACCTTGGTTCCAAGAACCTGGGCCATGGTGTCCCGAGCCACCTGTTGAGCGGTGAGTCCCACCCGTTCAAGTACCTGAGCGCGGGTTCCGTGGGCCAAGAATTCTGTAGGTAAACCGACTTCGTTAAGTGCGGTATCTACTCCGGCTGCCCGCATTTCGGTGCGCAAGCGGGAACCGACGCCCCCGGCGCGCACGCCATCTTCGATACAGACCACGATGCGGTGGCGAGCGGCAAGAGAGACGACTGAGGCGGGAACCGGCAGTACCCAGCGCGGGTCAACGACGCTCACCGAGATGCCTTGGCTGTTGAGCCTATGTGCCACATCCAGTGATAGTTCGCTCATGGCTCCTACCGAAACGATCAGCACGTCCGGGGCGGCCCGATCTCCGAGGCGAGCGAGCACGTCAACTCCGTCAGGCAACCGATCAATCGCCTCAACTTCTTCACCGACCGACCCCTTAGAGAAGCGCACCACGCTCGGTGCATCGTCGATGGCCAGTGCTTCGCGCAGTTCTTCACGCAAGCGTGAGGCATCGCGCGGTGCTGCCAGATGAAGATTCGGCACAATCTGTGTCAAAGCCATATCCCACATGCCGTGGTGGCTGGGGCCATCTGGACCGGTGACACCAGCACGGTCTAACACGATGGTGACGCCGGCCTTGTGCAGGGCAACGTCCATCAGCAGCTGGTCAAAGGCGCGATTCAGGAAGGTCGCGTAGACGCAGACGACTGGGTGGAGGCCACCGAAGGCCAAACCCGCTGCGGCTGTCATCGCGTGCTGCTCGGCAATACCTACGTCGATGACGCGCTCTGGGTATTTGTCGGCCATTTTCTTTAGGCCCACCGGCTGCAGCATGGCACCGGTGATTGCGACAATGTCATCACGTTCGTCGGCGACCAAAGCAATTTCATCACCGAAGACGCTGGTCCAGCTCTTTGCTCCCCCGCTGGCAACCGGAACGCCGGTCTCCGGGTCGATCACGCCAACCGCGTGGAACTGGTCTGCCACGTCTGCGATGGCCGGAGCGTAGCCGTGACCTTTTTCAGTCATCGCATGAACCAGCACTGGACCGCCGAACTGCTTGGCTTGCAGCAGGGCTTCTTCGACGGCACGCTGGTTGTGACCGTCGATCGGGCCAATATATTTCAGTCCGAGGTCCTCGAACAATCCCTGAGGCGCCCACCAATCTTTGATTCCCTTTTTGGTGGCGTGCAGGGATTTGTAGGCGAAGGTTCCTACGGCGCCCGAGTCTTTGAGCTTGCCCTTGAGCTTGCTCATGGCGTCTTCGTAGGAAGGGTGGGTGCGGAACTTGTCTAGTTGCTGGCGCAACCCGGAGAGCTGGTTGGCTAGCCCGCCAATGGTCGGCGCGTAGGAACGCCCGTTGTCATTGACGACAATAATTGCTTTGCGGTCTTTGTCAGCGGCAATATTGTTGACCGCTTCCCAAGCCATGCCGCCGGTCAGCGCACCGTCGCCGACTAGCGCGATGGCGTAGCGCTCGGTCTGCTTACGAAGTTTGTTGGCCCGCGAGATGCCATCAACCCAGGACAGGGAGGCGGAGGCGTGCGAGGACTCGACGATGTCATGCTCGGACTCGCCACGGTCCGGATATCCGGCCAGGCCGCCTTGTTGGCGCAGCGTGGTGAAATCTTTTCGCCCGGTGAGCAGCTTGTGTACGTAGGACTGGTGTCCGGTGTCAAAAACGATGGAGTCGGTCGGTGAATCAAAGACGCGGTGGATGCCCAGCGTCAATTCAACGACGCCCAAGTTTGGGCCGAGATGGCCACCGGTACGCGCAACGTTGGCAATGAGGAAGGCGCGGATTTCTCCTGCGAGATCTTCCAATTGTTCTAGGGTGAGAGCCCGCAGATCGCTAGGCTTATTGATGGTCTCCAATAAAGACACTGTCATCCCCTTTACATGTTCGCCCATTACGGACCGGTCAATCCATGCGAAACACTAATTATAGCTTTCGCAGGACTCTTTCCATTATCCGTCACGTTTGGATATGGTGCGAATTTCCCGGCAATGACCTTGGCTACTGTCACCGTATTTTCCCGCAGGGCGCTGTTCTTGTTGATTTCTCAGAAGAGTTCTAGCGCATCGCGCAACATCTGGTGCCCCTGCGCTTCAAAGTCGGTGTCTCCTACTTGATAGGCCCAGACCGCGGTGCCTATTGCTTCGCGTAGCGAGATGATCGGCCAAGTTCTGGAATCTCGAGGATCATCTCCATATCCTTCAAAGAACGCGGATTCCAATTCCGGCGCGTCTTTCCATTGTTGGACAGCTAGCCGATTCAGATCGCTCGACGCAGGACGAAAATCGAAACGCCCAAAATCAATAACGTGGAGTCTGTCCCCATTAATTATCCAGTTGCGTGGCTGCCAATCACCATGGGTCGGTACTAACAGTGAAGCTTCGGTGCGATATTCACTCAGTGCAGTGCCCGCGCGCGCTACGACGTGCGGATTGATTCGATGGTCAGCCGATAGCCAGTTAAGGCATTTGCGAATGAACTTTTTCTCGTAGTTTTCGTCGTTGTACGAGAATTGATCGTGGATAAGCCGCAACGCACGTCCGGCCTGAACGTGGATCTCTGGATCCAATTCGGCCGGTGAATGGTCGCATAAGTACCCAGGCAGATAGTCCATCACCAATAACCGCAAGGATTCATCCACAAAGCGTGCCCGTGCAGTTACTCCGAGCTCAACCAGTGGCCTTGTAAACCTCGCGTGAGCCACAAATTCGCGTTGCATGTGATGATTCTTCGCGTCAGCCGTTTTAAGGATATATTGCTGTCCACCCGACCAAAGCTGAAGAACCTTGGTGTCAGTCAGGCCCCACGAAAGATCTGCGACAATTTGTGGATCGGTAAGCCATTCTTCAATTTGTGCAGCTTGGTCTTCGTTGAGCAGTTCCTCGTGCCAGACGTTACTCATGTTCCATGCTCCTTGTACGGTTCACAGTTCATACTAAGGAGAATTTTAGCCGTTTGTAGTCTTTCGCAGTGATTCACTCAAGGTGGAAATCTAGTCGCTGCCAGAAGGTAACGGACGCTGAATCTTATGGGTAGACAGATGCACTGACGCTTCTGAGCGCACGTTTCCCCGCTTCTTCGAACACCGCTTGAGCTGCCCAAAGATCGCGAGAGTTCAGTCTAAGTATGAGCCCTAGTTAACCGACCGAAGGCCTCAAAGCTTGCGCTTTGAGGCCTTCGGCTTGTTCCAGAAGCTGAAACTAACTAGTGGTCAAAACCTTAGTTAGAAGCTGCGATCTGACGCAGGACGTACTGCAGGATGCCACCGTTACGGTAGTAGTCTGCTTCGCCTGGGGTGTCGATACGCAGATCCGCATCGAACTCGGTGACCTTGCCGTCTTCGGCGGTAGCGGTCACCTTCAGGGTCTTCGGGGTGGTGCCGTTGTTCAGCTCGGTCACGCCGGCGATCGAGAAGCTCTCGGTACCGGTTAGACCCAGCGAATCAGCGGACTCGCCCTGTGGGAACTGCAGTGGCAGAACGCCCATACCGATCAGGTTCGAGCGGTGGATACGCTCGAAGGACTCGGTGATGACGGCCTTGACACCCAGCAGTGCGGTGCCCTTGGCGGCCCAGTCACGCGAGGAGCCCGAACCGTATTCCTTACCACCAAGAACGACCAGCGGGGTGCCGGCAGCCTTGTAGTTCTCCGCAGCGTCGTACACGTACGACTGTGGAGCGCCATCCTGGGTGAAGTCGCGGGTGAAGCCACCCTCGACGCCGTCCAGCAGCTGGTTCTTGATACGGATGTTCGCGAAGGTACCGCGGATCATGACTTCGTGGTTACCACGGCGTGAGCCGTAGGAGTTGAAGTCCTTGCGATCCACACCGTTTGCGATCAGGTACTGACCAGCCGGGGTTTCCGACTTGAACGAACCTGCAGGTGAGATGTGGTCGGTGGTGACCGAATCGCCAAGCTTGAGCAGAACGCGAGCAGCGGAGATATCCTCAACCGGTGCTGGTTCGGCGGTCATGCCGTCGAAGTAAGGTGCCTTACGTGCGTAGGTCGACTTCTCGTCCCACTTGAAGGTCGAGCCTTCTGGGGTGTCAAGTGCCTTCCAGCGATCGTCACCTTCGAAGACGCCTTCGTAACCCTTAGCGAACATGCCCTCGTCGATCGAGGAATCAATGATTTCCTGAACCTCAACAGGCGATGGCCAGATGTCCTTCAGGAAGACGTCGTTGCCCTCGTTGTCCTTGCCCAGGGAATCGGTTTCGAAGTCGAAGTCCATGGTGCCGGCCAGTGCGTAAGCGATAACTAGTGGCGGGGAAGCCAGGTAGTTCATCTTGACGTCTGGGTTGATGCGGCCTTCGAAGTTACGGTTACCCGAAAGAACTGCGGTGGCTGCGAGGTCGTTGGTGTTGATTGCCTCGGAGATCTCGGCATCCAATGGACCGGAGTTACCAATGCAAGTAGCGCAACCGTAACCAACCACGAAGAAGCCAAGCTTCTCTAGGTATGGCATCAGGCCGGACTTCTCGTAGTACTCGGTGACAACCTTCGAGCCTGGGGCGACCGAAGTCTTGACCCATGGCTTGGAGGACAGGCCCTTGTCGGCGGCGTTGCGTGCAAGTACTGCAGCGGCAAGCATGACCGAAGGGTTCGAGGTGTTGGTGCACGAGGTGATCGAAGCGATCGAAACCAAACCGTGGTCGATGGTGAACTTCTGGCCATCTTCCTTGGTGACCTCAACTGCGGTCGACGGACGTCCAACACCCTGGGTGTCTTCGGCGTTCGATACGTAGTTGTGGATGTCCTTGCGGAACTGTTCCTTCGACGAAGACAGCTCGATGCGGTCCTGTGGACGCTTCGGGCCGGCAATCGATGGAACGACGGTGGACAGATCCAGCTCGAGGTATTCCGAGAAACGGATCTCGCGGCTTGGATCGTGCCACATGCCCTGTTCCTTGGCGTAAGCCTCAACGAGGTCCACGTTCTCCTGGCTGCGGCCCGTGAGGCGCAGGTAATCCAAGGTGACGTCGTCAATTGGGAACATTGCGGCGGTGGAGCCGAACTCTGGGGACATGTTGCCGATGGTTGCACGGTTAGCCAATGGCACAGCTGCCACGCCTTCACCGTAGAACTCAACGAACTTGCCCACAACGCCGTGCTTACGCAGCATTTCGGTGATGGTCAGCACCACGTCGGTTGCGGTCGCGCCGGCTGGGATCGAGCCAGCAAGCTTGAAGCCAACAACGCGTGGGATCAGCATGGAGACAGGCTGGCCGAGCATCGCTGCCTCGGCCTCAATGCCACCAACGCCCCAGCCCAGCACGCCCATACCGTTAACCATGGTGGTGTGCGAGTCGGTGCCGACACAAGTATCTGGGTATGCGCGCAGCACGCCGTCAACTTCGCGGGTCATCACGGTGCGAGCCAGGAACTCGATGTTGACCTGGTGCACAATGCCGGTGCCTGGCGGGACGACTTTGAAGTCGTCAAATGCGGTCTGGCCCCAGCGCAGGAACTGGTAACGCTCACCATTGCGCTGGTATTCGATTTCCATGTTGCGCTCGACGGCGCCTGCGAAACCAAAGGTATCGATCTGCACGGAGTGGTCGATGACCATTTCAGCAGGTGCCAGTGGGTTCACGCGGGTAGGATCTCCACCGAGTTCCTGAACTGCCTCGCGCATGGTTGCAAGGTCAACGATGCAAGGCACACCGGTGAAGTCCTGCATCAGCACGCGGGCTGGGGTGAACTGGATCTCGGTGTTCGGCTGAGCCGATGCATCCCACTGGCCTACGGCCTTTACGTGGTCTGCGGTGATGTTCGCACCATCTTCAGTGCGAAGCAGGTTCTCAAGTAGAACCTTCAAGCTGTAGGGAAGGCTTTCCGAGCCTTCGACCTTATTCAGTCGGTAAATTTCATATTCGGTTCCCTTGACGTCAAGTACGCCCTTGGCACCGAAACTGTCCACTTTACTCATTGGGACTCCTCTCGCCAGACACTCATTCTTTATGCATGCTCATACATAATTCCAGTTAGGCGCTCCTAACTGAGAATGTCATATTTGTATTGCTGCAGAGCTAACCCCAGTCTATCCGCAACTGGGAGAAAATGCCGGATCCGCAGAAATCTTACGCTTAATTTGTGGTTCAAGCGCTTAAAATCATGGTCTAACGGCGGACGAACAGACCAATCGACTCCATATGGTGAGTATGCGGGTATAAATCGTGAATCTCCATGTGATCTAATTCGTAGCCGCGAGCCATCAAACGAGCCGTATCTCGGGCAAAAGCTGCCGGGTCACACGAGACGTAACAAATGCGTGGAACACCACTAGTAGCCAATTCCGCTGCTGACTGCTTATCCAAACCGGTGCGCGGTGGATCCAAGACCACTGCGTCCAGCTGAGCCTCGCGAGCCAGCTGGCGCATCAAGCGCTCTACCCGGCCGCGTGTCACGGTAACCTGTGGGGTCTGAGCTAGATTTCTCTTCGCATCCTCGTGAGTTCCCGGTGCACCTTCGATGCTAAAAACTCGCCCCTGTGGTCCCACTGCTTCGGCCAGCGGTAAGGAGAAAAGTCCCGCGCCGGCGTATAGGTCGGCAATGACTTCGCCAGATTCTGGGGCTGTAAGATCCATGACGCGCTCGGTCAAAAGCGTTGCGGCGCTGCGGTGCACCTGCCAGAAACCTTCACCGGTAATGCGGAAGAAATTGCCCAACACCTGCTCAGTGAGCCAGCCATTGCCGGTGATAACCTCAAGGTCGCCTTTGCCGTCGGCCGCGGAACCACCCATTTGGCTAAAGACGGCAAGATTGACGCCCTCTGGAAGTTGCTTCGCCACACGCAAGGCAGCGCCTGGGAGAACTTCTGAAAGCAGCACGAGCACCGTGGAATCGTCCCGGCTTGATACCGCGACTTCCACCCGATCGATTCCGCTAAAGTCCACCGAGTACAACCCAATGGCCTCGATCCCAGGATGCGCCAAAGGCATCTGGGTAATCTCGGTCAGTTCATTGCTGCGAAAACCGCTCATGGCCAAGTGGCCACTCTCGGTCACCGAGTAGGACATCCGGGTACGCCAGCCAAGGCCGTCCGCGTTTCCCGGTACTGCCTGCACCGCAGGGAAATTGTAGTCTTCGGCTTTCAGCCCACCCAGACGAGTCAGCTGCTCCGCGGCCACCTGCGCCTTGAGCACGCGCTGGTAATCCAGACTAATATGGCCAAATTCTGCTCCGCCCACCGGGTCGCGGTGAGTCAGCGCATCGGCCTGGTCCCAGATATGAGGCACTCGATGTTCGCTGGCTTCGAGTACCTCAACGACATCTGCACGCCAAAATTTGGCGGTTTCGCCGGCATCGGTCAACACCACGTTGACCAGTTCGCCGGGAATCCCATGGCGGACGAAAATTACTCGACCTTCATGTCGTGCCACGGTGTGTCCACCGTGGGCAATCGATCCAAGGCGTAGCTCTAAGGTTTCGGGAGCGTTCATAAGTATCATCCTTCGTGAGGTGAGGTGTTTCGGTGTGCCGAGGATTCCTCGGTCGGGGCACCGAGTAGTGCGTCGGAAGAGCTCAGCAGGCGCCAAGGCACCGAGGCGATGAGCACTCCAGGTTCGTAGTGCAGTCGGTTTTTGACCCGTTGGGCCGTCTGGTTGTGCACCAGTTGCTCCCACCAGTGGCCGACCACGTATTCGGGAATGTAAACCACGATGAGATCTCTTGGCGACTCCCGCCTAATCGACCGAATATGTTCGATTAAGGGTCCGGCAATATCGCGGTATGGAGAGGCCAGCGCGGTGATCGGAACCGGGATTTGCAGTCGATCCCAGGTAGCCAAGGTACGCGCGGTTTTCTCCGCTTCGATATCTACGATGATCGCTTCCAATTTTGATGGTCGCGACGCTCGTGCGAAAGCCAGGGCGCGTAGCACCGGTTTACGTACCGTGGACACGAGTACCAATGCGTGGACTCTCGCCGGCAGCGCGGTGGCGGAGTGTTCATCATCAATCGACAGCTCGCTGTCGACCTGCTGGTAATGACGTTGCAAAGATTCCATGATCAACGTCAGCGCTACGATGCCTAACACCGCAAGCCATGCTCCGTGAACAAAACGGGTGGCCAACACAACCACCAAAACCAGCAGTGACAAAATCAAGCCGATCAGATTCAACAGACGCTTGCGACGCTTCGCCGCCCGGATCTTCCGGTCGGTCACCGTCACTAGCACCCGCGACCAGTGTTTGAGCATGCCCAACTGGCTCAGCGTGAAGGAAACAAACACTCCGACCACATAAAGCTGCACCAGGATCGTCACGTCGCCGTTGAACAACAGGATCAAAACAATGGCAGCAAGACCCAGAGATAAAATGCCGTTGGAAAATCCTAGGCGATCACCGCGGGTCCGAAGCTGGCGCGGCAGGTAGCCATCGGAGGCTAGATGACTGGCGAGGTTTGGGAAAGAGTTAAATGCTTGGTTCCCGGCGAGCAACAACACCGCGATGGTCAGAATCGAGACCACCACGGTGCCGAGGAAGAAATTCCCAAAAACAGCCTGGGCCAGCTGACCCAGCACCGGTATTTGCACATAGGCCTCTGAGATGGGTTCGCCATTAAGCATCAGCGAGGTCTGCGGATCAGCGACGACCTTGATGCCTGTAGCGCGCGCCAGCATCAACGTGCCTAGGGTGAGCACTCCGGACAGTAGTCCCATGGCTAACAGAATGCGTCCCGCATTTTTGGCACGCGGTTTGCTTAGGTAGTGAACGTTGGAGATCGGTACTTCGATTCCGGTCAGCGCCGCCGACCCGGTGGAGAACGCGCGCAAGATCAGTAATGCCCCAACGACTCCATGCATACCGGTGGCAAATTCTTGTTCCGGGATGATTGTAAATTCGGCGCTAGGGGCCAACCCTAAGTTTCCGGTGAAGGCCAGCACGGCACCTACGGCGATCATCATCAGCATGCCGCCGACAAATAGATACACCGGAATGGCTAGAGACCAGCGTCCTTGGCCGCGTCCCCGCAAGTTCGCAACTACGAGGAAAGCAACAATGGCTGAGGCGACCGCGGCCCGGTGCTCCCCTAGGGCCGGGAAAACGCCCGACAGGTACTGCGCCGCAGAAGAGCTTGACACCGCGACCGTCAACACGAAGTCGACCAGGAGCGCCGAAGCCACGGTGGTTCCTGAGCGTGGGCCCAAGTTCTTACGGACAATCTCATAGTCTCCCCCACCCGATGGGTAGGCCTCTACCGACTGGCGGTAGGAGAGCACCAGCACCAGAAGCACCACGAGTACCGCAACGCCCACGGCTGGTGAAAGCATCGTGGCGGCGATTCCGGCCATGGCGAGGGTCAACAAAATTTCGTCGGGCGCGTATGCCAAGGATGACAGCGCGCTGGAAGAGAAGATCGGCAAGGCGATCTTAGGTGGGACCGGTTTACGTTTAAGCTGTTCAGTGCTAAACGGTCGGCCCACGAGGATCCTTTTGAGACCATCAAATAAAGCAGGCACGAGATAACGTTATCTCAGGGCACAGCCTAGACAGTAGCGTTGGGTCAATGATGTGCTTCGCACCGGAGGCTATTGTTGCTTTCGGAGCTGTACATTGAGCAACACAAGCAAGTTTTACTGGTGGCACGAAAGCAAGGAGTTGGCGGTGGCGCACTTTGTGATCATGGGATGCGGACGCGTAGGCGTTGCGCTGGCTCATACGCTAGACGGAGCCGGGCATTCGGTGGCCGTCATCGATCAAGACCCCGAGGCTTTTCGCCGTCTAGGACAAGAGTTTTCCGGCAGCAAGGTTATTGGCCTCGGCTTTGACCGAGACACCCTAGTTGAAGCCAAAATTGAGGAAGCTTATGCCTTTGCAGCGGTTTCCAGCGGTGATAATTCCAACATTCTAGCCACCCGCGTGGCCCGTGAAAGTTACCACGTACCCCACGTTGTGGCACGTATCTACGATCCCGGACGTGCAGAAATTTATCAAAGACTGGGAATTCCCACGGTCGCTGCGGTGCGTTGGAGCACCGACCAAGTATTGCGTCGCATCCTGCCGGACTACTCGATGCGCGGAGATTACCGCGAACCATCGGGACGACTGATGCTGACCGAGGTCGCCTTGCATCGCGACTGGTATGGCCACCTAGTCAAAGAAGTCGAGGAAGCTGCCGGGGTCCGTGTGGCTTACCTGACTCGCTTCGGCGAAGGGACCATTCCGCAAAGCCGCACCCGGCTGCAGGGCGGCGATTTGGTGCACGTGATGATGAATCTGGACCAAAGTAAAGACGTCGAAAAAATCCTTGCCAACGCACCGGTCGCCGTCAGCGACTAAGACTAGAGAGCTAATCCACGTGAAAGTTATGATTGCCGGTGCCGGGTCGGTGGGCAGCTCGATTGCCCGCGAGCTGGTTTTGAATTCTCATCAGGTACTGATCGTTGATCAGAAAGCCGAAATGGCTGAACGCGCAGATTTGGACAATGTCCAGTGGCTCATTGGGGATGCCTGCGAACTGGCGGTATTACAACGCGCCAAGCTCGAAGAATTTGATGTAGTTGTCTCTGCCACGGGTGATGACAAGGTCAATTTGGTCGTCTCACTGTTGGCGAAAAGTGAATTTGGTGTCCGCCGTACCGTGGGACGAGTGAACCACCCAAAAAATGAGTGGATGTTTGATGATGCTTGGGGTGTCGATGTCGCCGTCAGCACCCCGCGATTGATGACTGCACTGGTCGAAGAAGCCGTCGAGGTGGGCGACCTGGTTCGGCTACTGACGCTCAAAAGCGGCGAGGTTCATATGGCGGAGTTCACCGTACCGCATGACTCCGAGTTGATCGGGCGCACCTTAGGCCGCGTGACCTGGCCACACGACACCACGATTGTGGCGATTGTGCGAGACAAGGCACCCTTCCCACCCAGCGATGATGATGTCATCGAGGGCGGGGATGAAATCTTCTTCATCACCACACCCGAAGCCGAAGCGTCCTTGCGTACTACGTTGCGCGGGATAAAGCGCTAGGACTTCTCCATGGCCGGGCGAGAGACCAGCCAAGCGAACCACAGTCCGGCAGCGTACAGCGGCACACCCATCAGTGCGCGAGCCAGGCCCAAGGCCACCACGTTGTCGGCAAAGTACATCGGCAGTTGGACTGCCAATCGCGCGATAAAGACCGCGATGATGATCCAGGTGGCGATCGCATAGCGGCGTAACCTGCCCGGTTGCTGTCGCCATTCGGTTCCTTCGTTGCGAATGAAACCGAACAGCACTCCGGCCAACGGCCATTTGATGAGAATCGAGATGACAAGGGCCATCAGGTATCCGGCACCGATGAAGAAGCCTGGAACATAATAATCTTTGGCTTCACCACTGGACCGGGCAGCAAAGGCACAGATCAGGATGCCTATCAGCCCACTGGCCGCCTGCACCAGTGTCGACTTATTAATCAGCCGCACGATCATAAAGATCACGCCAAGCCCGATCGACGCGACCAGCGCCCACGACAATTCGCGGCTCAACGCATAGACCATCACAAACACGAAGCCCGGAATTACCGTCTCAAGAATTCCGCGCATGCCACCAACGCTGGCGATGACATCGATCCCGCCGTCCGCGTTCTGCGATAGCTTTGCGTTCTGGCCGAGGCTGGAAGCTAGCGAGTTCTCCTTGGGAGCTTGTGGCTCACTTGGCTGTTCTTCGTTATTCATTGTTCTCACTTCTGCCTCGGTTGGTCGTCAAGACCTGCTGCCCGACTATTTTGGACGTCACTACTACCCGTGGCTTACCGGAACGATCAGATACCGGGGATTAAAAATACTGGGGACCTGATCGACTGGGGCCACCATGCCCGCATATTTGATTTTCACTCCGGGCTTGATTCCAGGTACCTGTTTTTGACCCATGAAGAGCAATTTCACGTGCGCTACGGTGCGCTGTCGCCCAGTAGCTGCAGCTAACTGATCAACCACCACGGCCGTCAGCCGTGGTGGAGTATTCGGCGCCGAGTAGCTGACCGATTGGATATACCCGATGTGCTCGATTCGGCCCTTGTCGGGCAGCTCGGACAACGAGTCAAGATGCCGATGAGCTGGCCTTGATTCTCTGCCATCAAGCTGCGCCGATAAGGGTGCAGGCTCGCAGGACATGTCCTTAGCCGATCTGAGTTATTTCGGGGCCACGTTCCGGGCGGGTGATTTCCGGCGAAGGAGTTTCGACACGCGTATTGGCGTTACTTGGCACGTTCAACGGTAGAAGCTCGGCCGGAGGCAGAGGCTTGTCGCCACGATTGACCACGACGCTGCGCAGAAGGTCATCGATGACCTCGGTGGCTGTCTCGTCCCCGATGGCGGCCCCGCCAACCACGGCGCGCAGGAACCAGCGCGGACCATCAACACCGACGAAGCGCAAGGCTACGTGTCCGGCCCGGCCATCTGGAAGCTGCTGTGGAACCTTAGCTAGCAGTTCTTCACCATGTTCGCCTTCGCGGGAGAAAATTTCTCCATTCTGTTCGCGAATATCGCCGGTGATTTTCTCGCGGATCCCGGGCCACAGTGACTCCGACTTTGACGAGGCAAAGGCCATCAGCTGAACGCGTGATTCGGCGATTTCAAGTGAGACAGCAACAACTCGCTGATTCGCCTGCTCGATATCCATGCGTACCTTCATACCTGGAATCGGCTTAACTAGAATTGAACCGAAATCGAGGTAGCTGTCGGTATCCGGCACGTCACTTATGTCGAAGGGCCCGGCACTAGTCTCAGGCTCCGAGGAGCTTGGTGCAGCGGTTGGCTCTTCGACCGGCGTTGCTTCCGACTTCTTACGCTTGAAAATCATGATGTCCTTAAATTTTGCGCTCTATACCTCAAGAGTACTTAGTTCGCGGTAAATCCGCCGGTTGATCCAAAGCCGCCGGTTCCGCGAGCGGTGTCATCCAGTGTCTGGACTTGCTCGAATTGGGCAAGTTCTACTTTCTGGATGACGAGCTGCGCGATTCGATCCCCGCGCTTCACTTCAAATGCGTTGGTGTTATCCGTATTTAATAGTGTGACCATAATCTCGCCTCGGTAACCTGCATCTACGGTACCCGGTGCATTGACCACTGTAATTCCATGTTTGGCCGCCAAGCCACTTCGTGGATGAACTAGACCCACGTAACCGTGCGGAAGTGCGATCGCCAGACCGGTGCGGATCAAGGCCCGCTCACCTGGTTGGAGCACTGCCGATTCGCGAGCATGCAGGTCAGCTCCGGCGTCAGAGGGGTGCGCGTAGCTTGGCACCGGCAAGTCTGGGTCCAGCATCTTGATCTTTACTGAAATCGTGGGCTCGTTCATAGGTTTTGCTTATTCCCCCGAGGAGATTGTGTGGTCATTTTCTACCTGCCCAACTCTATCGCGAGCAGTTCAACGTGTCCGTCAGATTTCTCGGCGGTTCATAGCCAGCGAAATAGTGCCTAAACTGGAGGGTATGAGTACTCCCAGCCCAGAGGCTTCAAATGTTTTATTCCGTGAAAAGCTATGGCCATCGGCCGGCACATGGATTTGGCCTTTATTGATCGCCATCACCGCGGGTGTTGCTATCGCACCGATCAGTGTCCCGTGGGGTATCGCCACCGGACTGATTGTCCTAGTCGCCATCGTGGTCATCTTCTTGCTCAAGGTTCCCACCTTGGAAGTCACCGCAGAAAACCTCACCGTAGGTCGCGCGACCATCGAGCGTAAATTTGTTGGCGAAGCGGTCGGCTACCGCGGCGAAGAGGCATTCAAACAGCGTGGCCAGAAGCTCCACGGTCTAGCCTTTATGAACCTGCGCGGATGGCTGGATGCGGTGGTTTGCATCGAGGTGACTGATCCACGCGATGAGACACCATACTGGATTACCTCTACACGTCGTCCAGAAGAGCTGACCGCGGCCCTCAACGGTGTGATGTATGAATACACCGAAGAAGGCCAGCGAGAGTCTGCATCTCACCACGCTGAAGAACAGGGTGAAGCACCGGCGGAAAAACCAAGAGAAGACTAGCGTCTAAGTAATTCAGACGTTCTTATGGCACACATATTGCATCGAGTCTTGCGAAGTTATCCTTCGCACTCGGTGCAATATTTTTGCCCCTGCTCTTCACGCGCCAGCTGGGAACGGTGACGCACCATGAAGCATGAGGCACAAGTGAATTCGTCGGCTTGCTCCGGAACGATGTCAACATTGGCTTCATCCTGACCGGCTTCTCCACCTGGCAGGATGAAGGCTTCGGCAAGTTCTGCTTCATTCTCATCGATCAGGTTCGCGCTTGCAGCGGTGCCTAATTTTTTTGCCGCGGCCAACTGCTCGGCACGGGACCGGTCTTGACTGGTCTCGCGTGAAGCAACGTTTTTGTTGACCATAATCGTTTTTAACTCTTTTCTTCTGGCGAAATGCTCGCTACCGGAAGCCTGTTGGCAAACAACGGTACCGGCCTAAAAGTATAACGTTTAACAGGGCACAACATTCCCTCCGGTGACACGAGAGGCCCAAAGTGATATGAACTTGAGACGAATCTTGCGCCACACCCGGGGCGGTGGTAGGAAATTGAGCCCATCAGTGGCAGAGTTTTACTCAGGAAATAGACCGTGTGGAGGGTAGTAATGCGTCAGCTGAGACTGGTAGGAATTCATGAAAATGGTTCCAGCCTGCAGGTCAGCAGCGACGATGGGATGAGTTTTGAACTTCCTGTCGACGATGCGCTGCGCAGTGCAATGGCCGAAATCGCCCGCTCGCGGGCGCCACGGAACCGAGATGAGGCTTCGGTTCATTCGCCACGTGAGATTCAGGCGCGTGTACGTGCCGGTGCGTCTGCCTATGATCTTTCACTTGAGTGGGATGTTCCGGTAGAGCAAATCATCAAGTATGAGGGCCCCGTTCTCGCAGAACGCGAGCATATCGCAGAGTTAGCTCGTCGCGTTGAGGTCTCAGGACCACAAACCGACGCCGAATACCGAGAGGTCTTCGGTGAAGAGCCAGCGGATCTTGGAACAATGGTGGTGCATCGTCTGCACCAGTTGAACATTGATGCCGAGCACGCTCGCTGGAATTCTTGGAAAGATCCAGAAGGGCAGTGGATTGTCACGGTCCAGTTTGACTCACCGTTACACTCTGAAAATGTTGAGTCATTGGACAACGGTTCGAACGAGGACAAAGAAAATATCGCAAAGTGGGCTTTCACTCCCTCGCGTAAATCTTTGAAGAACCTGAACCGCTGGGCGCAAACCTTGAGCGAGCAGCAGGCACCTGAGTACTTTCGACCGATCGCAGCCGTAGGACAAGCTGAGGCTCCCTCAGCCCCGGCTCCGGCCGCGGAGAACAACGACTCCGAGGAACTTGTCAGCCTACTCAACGCACGTCGCGGTCAGCGAGCTCCCGGGGATCCCGCAAAGGATGACCGGTTGAACGAAATCATTGAACGCAGCATGAGTAAGTATGACAATGATGAGGAAGATTCATTCCCTCATCTATCTCAGGGTGTGTCTTCAAGGACCTCACAGCTGGTAATAGTCACCGATAAGGAAGATTCTGAAGATGCCACCCATGACGATGGCGCTTCAGCGGAGGAGAACGCTCCGCGCAAACCAAAGCGGTCTTCTGTTCCCAGCTGGGATGACATTATGTTTGGAAAGCGTAAAAAGGACACCGATTCTTAAATAGTCGGATCCGCGAAAAGTGAGAGGCACCGTGCAAATATTCTTTGCACGGTGCCTCTCACGTTTAATGTGTGCGCATTAGCACGCAAGTAAATTATTTAGTGCGGAGCGTAAATAACGGCACAAATCGTTCCCCTGCTGTCAACGAACCATGTTGGCCGACCATCTCAAAAGCTGTGGGAGAGACTCTGCGGCCATCATAAAATGCAATTGGCTCGGCAGCCAGAATCATCAGGTCACCCAAGCGTGCTGCGTGTTCTTCTGAAATTTTACCGAAGTAGCCTAGATCAATCGCTTCCTCACGACTGAGCACCCAAGCTTTAGCGCCGTACGCACGCTGCCACGCCTCACGCACGTGCTGGCGCTGGGTCGCGCTAGTCTCAGCTGCAAAGCTCAGCTGCACACCACGTGGTTCACCACTGGTCAGTTCTACACCATCTATAAGTTCCGGTTCCAGGCTATAGTCAATGCGCTGCGAACTGGGAACATCCACCATTCCGTGGTCGCCGGTGATGAGTACCGTGGTTTCCTCAGGCAAACGGGAAACTAACGTTTTAATGACGTAGTCGATTTCTTCGAGGGAATCTCGCCACTGGCTAGAGTCCACGCCAAACTTATGGCCAGCCTTGTCCAGCTCGTTGAAGTACGTGTACACCAGAGCATTACGATTCTTGGCAAAAATCTCGTGGGTGGCTCTGGCCCGCGCACTGGTCTGCCTGGCGGCGACAAATTTTGGTCCACGCAAAGAGGCACGAGTTAATGCCGACTTTTCGAACAATGGTAAGGATACAGAGGCCACATGAATTCCGTGGTCACGCGTTGCCTCAAAGATCGTGGGAAGGGTTTGCCAACCATCGGGGCTCAGATCTGCAGGCCACCCACCCAACTGGTTGACCACGCGGCGGCGCTCAGGATCGACGACATCGTAGCCAAGCATGCCATGCTCCCCCGGCGTCACGCCGATCGCCAAGCTACTCAAACTTGTCGCAGTCGTCGAAGGAAAACCAGTACCTAATTTTTGTGCCCGTTCAAAGAGCGAACGTAAAAATGGCGCATGGGCGATATGAGATTTGAATTGATTCCAGCCCAAGCCATCAACCATGATCAAGGCAACCCGTTTAGTGGTTTGTAGCCCTAACGGGTTCAGATACCCGGGAACGCCGAGTGCCGTGGCAGCCGACGGAAGAATCTCCGATAACGTTGACTGCCCGTAATCCGGAGCAACCGGCAGGGCTTGCGGCGGCGTCGGCAACGTCGGATTGCTGATTTCTTGGCTCATAGCTAGTCAGATAGTTTCGTGGCGAAGACGGACCGCGAACTCACGCGCTTTATTTACTGCACGTTGTCCGTCGGCTTCAGCGCTCACGCGAATTACCAGGTCCTCTGGCTGCGCGGTTCCGCTCAGTCCATGGTCCGCGTCACATTGCGGATCTGCACAAGAGGCAGGTTCCAAATCAATGCGACGAGTGCCATTCCAAGACATTCCAAACGTCAATTCTCGCACTTCATCACCGGTGCGGTAGTGCTGTGGCTGGTGATACACATAGTTGGTAGCCACTGACGCAATTCGGTGCAATGCGATCATTTCGGTCGAAACCTGAGCCATGACGTCTTTACCGTGATCATCAAGTTGCTGATCATCAACGTGGATGATGTAAAGAACTTTTTCACTGAGCACCATCACCGTAATATGGCGATGCACTTCGTTGTGATCAAAGTGTGTCTCAAGATGAACATAGTGGTCAAGTACCGGTTGGGACATCATCGCTTCAGCTAAGACATCCTGCACCATCTGCGGGTAAAAACCTGCCCTGACCAGATCGTGCTGCAATTCAGCACCAGCGGTAGTGGAATACGTTGGTGAGTTCATAACCCAATTCTACCGAGTACTACCGACCAAATCATCCAAGCCAGCCCTCAGCTCAACTTCGCAGCGCTCGCCTGACACTATCGGTGCGCTGTTCGGCATCACCTATTTTTATGCTGACACCCAACACACTCAATGATTCCTGGGCCACACTCACCGGAGTGAAGTTCATAATGGTGATCGAGGGATGGTGATCTTTGAGTAGCGAGACACGTGCAATGAAGTCTTTCAACGACGTCAGATCCACTGCAGGTAAGCCCTGATATCCGAAAAGGCGCACACTGCTACGCGGCCGGCGGATTAAGGTATCAAGATCTTCGATGGTCAGCGGCGCCACGGCATGAGACCAGTCATTAAGCAGATTGACGGGATCTCCACTCAGGCCAAAGGAAATCACCGGTCCAAGGAGCGGATCTTCGACCGCCTTGATCACGCACGCTTGTCCTGCCGGTGCCATAGTTTGCACTTCGAGGGAGTGAACGTTGTATTCGGCCATCAACGTGCTCATATGTTCGAAGTTAGCTTCTAAACTCTGCGCGTCAGGAATATTTAGACGCACCCCTCCAAGGTCTAGGCGCTGGCGCAGATCCGGGTCATTAGCTTTGAGCGCCACTGGCCAGCCAAGTCGATTTGCCGCAGCCACAGCCTCTTGCGCGCTGTTGACTACCTTCGAGTCAAAAACCTTGATGCCATAAAACCCGAGGAGTTTGGCTGACTGTTTATGAGTAAGTTCTTGAAGTTCGGTCCCAGAAATGCCGTTGACTAACTCTTCCAAGTATTCGTGGGCGGCGGACGCATCAACGTCCGAAAATTCAGGTAAGGGTTCGTAAGGGATGTTCATCCACTGGCTGTAACCGTAGGCCTTAGCCAGAGCACCAATCGTTTCGGTCGGCGAGGTAAACACGGGAATTGAATGATGTACCCCCTCGCGGAACTTCGCATCGGTCAGTCCAGTCATCAATGCAATAACTGGTTTGTCTTGTCCGCTAAATTCGGAGAGCACTTTAATGACCGACTTGACGTCCATGCCCAGATCCGGCAAATGGGCCACCACCACGGCGTGCATCTGCGGGTCCTGAATCAGATCCCTGACCCGGGCTCGTAGTATCGCCGTGGAGCGCGATTGCCCCTGCGAATAATCAAGCTCTTCTCGTTGCGCGGTAGCGAACAAATTCCGTCCTTCGCTGACATCACAAACGACTTCAGCTAACGTCAAAGAGTTGGAGAGCACCGCAACTTGCGGTCCGGCCGGAGCAGGGAAAACGGAGAGCAACGAAGCGACGTCCATCAACTCTTCGATAGATCTGACTCGAATTACCCCGGATTGGCGGAGCATCGCGTTCAACGCCTCAGGCGGAGCTTCGCCTAAACGTACCGAATGCCCCGGTGGAAGTCGGCGCCCGAGTAGATCTGATTTCGCCACGATCACGGGCTTGCTGCGTGCCAGACGGCGAGCAATGCGCGAGAATTTTCGTGGATTACCGAAAGACTCAAGATGCATGGCGAGTACCGCGGTTCGTTCGTCATCTTCAAAATACTGCATCGCATCATTGCCAGATACATCTGCGCGTAGGCCGGCCGAGATGGCGCTGCTCTGGCCCACCCCTCGTTGCATTGCCGCGCCTTGCAGGACGATGCCCATGGCAGCCGACTGGCTAAACAGGCCAACCTTGCCAGCAATTGGTAATTCCCTAGCCAGCGAGGCGTTGAGCCGGATAGCCGGGTCTGTGTTCAGCACGCCCAATGAGGCAGGACCGACCACACGCATGCCATTGGCGCGGGCCAGAGCCACAAGTTCGCGTTGCGCCAGGAGTCCCTCCACCGATTCGTAGCCGGCAGTCATAATAATCAGGCTTTTAACTCCGTGGGCGCCGCACTCCGTAATGGTTTCCAGTACACGTTCGCGAGGCACACAAATAATAGCCAGATCTACCGGGCCGGGCACCTCGGTAATTTTTCCGTAGCTGGTCAAGCCGCCCACTTCGAAGGCCTGCTCATTTACCGCATAGACGGTTCCAGAGAAACGGCCTTCGACCAGTCGATCAAGCACATCGTGCCCAATACTCCCCCAAGACCGGCTAGCACCAATGACAGCGACCGCAGTGGGTGCCAGAATCGCTGCCACACTACTTGCTTCGGCACGGTGTTCGCGGGCTTCGGTCACTTCACGAGATTTATCGGTGGGGTTGATGGGGAATTCAAGCATGATTACGCCATCTTCAAAGTGCCGTGCCACGGCGTAACCTGCATCTGAGAAAACAGTGAGCATCTTTCGATTTTCCGGCAAAATCTCAGCTGTAAATTTCTCTATGCCGTTTTCACGCCCTGCTGCCGCAAGGTGTTCGAGCAGGATGGATCCAATACCAGTGCCTTGATATTCGTCAGAAACGTTAAACGCCACTTCGGCTTCGGTGGGATCATCCAAACGGTCATAACGGCCAACCCCGATGATTTTTGAACCGCGAACCACGGTAAACGCCACCCTGTTGTGATGATCTACATTGGTGAAGCGGTCGAGTTCTTTAGGAGTCAGCGATGACTTGTACGTAAAATAGCGTAGGTAAACCGAAGTTTCAGATTGCTGTTTATGCATTTCTTGCAAGGCTTGAGCATCTTTGGGCGTAATTGGCCTTAGATGCGCGGTCGTGCCATCGCGAAGAACAACATCTGCTTCCCAGTGGGCTGGATATGCCGCTGAAAGTTTACGATCCACCATAAGCTTAGAATAGTCGCGCTTTCGTGTTTGCGCCCAGACGCAACACGAAAGTAGAACATTTTAGGCCGTGAAGCAGCAGATGAAGGGCGTAGACAGAGTAATGGCTCGCAAAAAAACCCCTGAGATCCCAGAGGATTTCGTCGAGAACATCGTCGATATTGATGTCACCAGCGAAATGGAATCCTCCTTCTTGGAGTACGCCTACTCGGTGATCTACTCACGCGCGCTCCCTGATGCCCGAGATGGTTTGAAGCCGGTGCAACGACGGATACTTTTCCAAATGTCTCAAATGGGTTTGCGCCCAGAAAAAGGCCATGTAAAATCCGCTCGCGTGGTCGGTGAAGTGATGGGTAAACTACACCCACACGGCGACACTGCGATCTATGATGCCATGGTCCGACTGTCCCAAGACTTTTCACTGCGTTTGCCACTGATTGACGGCCACGGAAATTTCGGCTCCCTTGATGATGGCCCGGCAGCGGCACGTTATACCGAGGCCCGACTGGCTGCTTCCGCGGTAGCCATGACCGCCAACCTCGACGAAGACGTGGTGAACTTCGTCCCGAACTATGACAATCAGTTCATGCAGCCCGAGGTGCTTCCCGCCGCATTCCCGAACCTTTTGGTCAACGGCACTACCGGTATCGCGGTGGGCATGGCCACAAATATGGCACCGCATAATCTGGGTGAAGTGATTGCGGCAACTCAGCATTTGATCGAAAATCCGGATGCTACGGTCGAAGAACTCATGAAAATCGTTCCAGGCCCGGATCTGCCCTCCGGCGGAACGATCGTGGGGCTCGACGGGGTGAAGGATGCCTACCGTACCGGCCGTGGCGCGTTCCGTACCCGTGCCACCGTTGCCTTGGAACAGATTTCCGCACGCAAGTCAGCATTGGTCTTCACCGAACTGCCGTACACGGTGGGCCCGGAGAAGGTCATTGAAAAGATCAAAGACGGCGTTAACAACAAGAAAATTGTCGGCGTCTCCGACGTCGTTGACCTCACCGATCGTCATCACGGACTAAAACTCGTTATTGAGTTGAAGAACGGTTTTAATCCGAACGCCGTGTTGGCGGCTTTGTACAAATACACGCCACTGGAAGACTCCTTCGGCATCAACAATGTGACGTTGGTTGAGGGGCAGCCACGCACCTTGGGTCTGCGCGAATTGTTGAGCGTATATGTAGATCACCGCATCGACGTGGTGCGCCGACGTACCGCGCACCGCCTGGCTAAACGCGAAGATCGTTTGCACCTGGTTGAAGGTTTGCTGGTTGCGATTGTCGATATTGATGACGTGATCGCGATTATCCGCTCCTCAGAGCAGACCGCCGAAGCCCGTGAACGACTGATGACAGTCTTTGATCTAAGCGAGCCCCAAGCAAGCCACATCCTTGAACTGCGTCTGCGTCAACTAACTAAATACTCACGCATCGAGCTAGAGGCCGAAGCCGAACAGCTACGCGCCGAAATCGAAGAATTACGTAAAATTCTGGGCGACGACAAGATCCTGCGAGCGCTTGTCTCCGAGGAACTCGGCCAGATAGCAGAGACCTTCGGCACTCCACGACGTACCAAGCTGAACAAGTCCTCCGCCTTGGAACCATTGAAGGGCACCGCCCTTCCAGAGGCGGTAGGCACCGGGAAAACAGCGAAGCTCGCTTTGGAAGTCTCAGATTCTCCTTGCTTCGTTTTGCTCTCGGCTACCGGGCAAATCGCCCGCACCCATGACCGAGCACCCCTTGACTTTGCCTCCGCCCGAATCAAACATGACGTACTTTCATCACAAGTGCCTTCCACCGCACGCGGTGAAATTGGTGCGTTGACGACTCATGGGCGAATGATTCGAATCTCCTTGATCGATGTCCCCGTGCTGCCCGAAACTCATGGATTCCCGCAGCTGGCAAATGGTGTGCCGGTTGATGAGTTCCTCAAACTCGAAAAGCGTGAACGAGTGGTGGCGTTGCTGCCATTGAATCAAGTCTTCGCCTTGGGCACTAAGAACGGTGTGGTCAAGCGAGTTACTCCGGATTATCCGCTGAACCGCGATGAATTTGAGGTCATCACGTTGAAGGAGGGCGATTCGGTCGTTGCTGCAGCACCAGCCGGTGACAATGATGAGCTGGTTTTTGTCACCCGGCAGGCACAACTTCTACGTTTTGCTGCCAGTGCAGTTCGCCCGCAGGGACGCACCGCGTCGGGTATGGCGGGCATCAAACTCTCCGCAGAGGATCAGGTCATTCACTTCGGTGTGGTGGGCGAGGCAAATGATGACGCCGTGGTGGCCACCATCGCGGCCGGCTCACAAACCTTACCCGGCACTTCTGGCCAGTCGGTGAAGATCAGTCTCTTTAGCGAGTTCCCGGCCAAGGGGCGTGCTACCGCAGGCGTCAGGGCACACCGCTTCGCCAAGGGCGAGGACTACTTGGTATTGGGTTACGCCGGCCATGGTCCAGCCCGCGCAAGCTCAACCGCCGGGGTGGTTCGTGCCTTGCCCACCGAGTTCGCCAAGCGAGACGGGACCGGTGCCCCGTTGGCGCAAACGATCAACATTCTTGGTGGCACCCTTGTTGGCCAATCACCAGTCGCCGGCGCTGCGGCCCAAGGCCCGCCCGAGGAACCAACCCCACCTAGCCCTAGCGTCGCACCAGTGACTAAGCCGCGCGCAAAGCCTGAGCTGCATCCCGGTGAGGACACGTTGCCGTTCTCTGACGGCGGTGTACTGCTCTAACTCCTTGGCAATAAGTTAGTCAGCTGGTGTGAGGGTTCGGTCAAGTTGATCGAACCCTCACACATTTGTGCAAGTCTCGTGTCATGGGTGATCAGTACGACCGTCCGACCGGCGAGCGCTGCACGGAGCGTGTGGATTAGCTCTGTGCTTTCATCCACGCCGAGGTGTGCGGTGGGTTCATCGAGCAGGATCGTGTGGTGTCCCCCAATTAGAGCGCGAGCCACCGCCAGTTTGCAGCGTTGTCCTCCGGAAAGCCGGTGTCCCCCGCTACCGATGCGGGTATCTAATCCATCGGGTTCATCGGCATACCAGCGACCAAGCCCTACCTGGTGCAACACTTCGATGAGCTGTTCATCAGAGGCTGCCAGGTCGGTGGGCACCGCAAGGTTGAGGTTTCGACGCAGTGTCGAGTCAAAGAGGTGCGCCTCTTGTGGACACCAGGCAACCGAGCCAATGGAACCTTGTCGCATTGGCCGGTAGTTCCCGTGCTCGTCAATTGCCTCCAGCGTTCCGGCGCTGGCAGGTAGCGCGCCAAGCAATGCTGTCATGAGTGTTGATTTTCCCGACCCCGAGGATCCGGTCAGTGCGGTCCATTGACCGGGCCGAATCTCGGCATCCAGACCGGAGAGCACCGCGACACCCGGTACGTAGCCTAGTGCTAAATCCTTGAGCCGATACCCGTGGACGGTGAAATTTGGCTCGTCGTTGTTGGCGGCTTCGGTAAGTTGTTCGGGTTGGTCGATCCCCCTACGGGCGAGTTGCCCGGTCAGCTCGTTCAGCGCCCGACCTTGTTGAACCGCGTTCAGGGCGTTGGACGCCGGCTCGCCTAAGGAGAGAGCCAATAAGACCGCCAGGGCCGTGTACGAAGCGCTTACGTCTGAGACTAGAACTAGGACTACCGACAGCAGGACGGTTATCAATGTTGCTAGGGCCGGCGCGGTGCCCTGCCCATAGGCGTGGCGTCGAATTCGTTCGGTGTTGTGTTGCTCGGCTCCGGTGAGCTTGTGTAGCAGCCTGTCCAACGCTTCGAAGGCGCGTAGGGCTTCTTTATGTCGCAAGATCGAGAGAACCAGTTGGTTCACCTGTAAGCGATGCTGCAGTTGCATAGCCAGGTGGCGTCCCTCCACGGTTTTCACCAGCCACCGGACGGGGAAAAGCAATAGTAGCCCTGCGGTCAGGGCGAGGTATCCGAATTCTGTCTGAATGAGATACAGCACCACGGTGGCGGTAACCCAGACCAACGTTGCCTGCAGGGGTGGAAAGAGTACCCGGGCGATGCCGTCTCGTAGCTCGTCAACTTCGGCCAGCAGGTAGCGCAGAACCAGTGAGGACCGGCTCATCACTCCCCATTGCGTGGGGTTAGCGACCATGGCATTCCACAATTTTTCACGCAGAGCTCCGGCGTAGCTGAGTACTGCGTCGTGGATGGCCAGTTGTTCCAGGTATCTAAAGACCGCTCGGCCGATACCTAGAGTTCGAACCATCACGAAGGCAACGGTCAGATGCAAGATGGCAGGCTGGTAGCTGGACTCGACGATCAACCATCCGCTCAATCCGGCGAGCGCCACCGCGCAGAGTATGGCCAGCACCCCGTAGCAAAGGGCCTTGCGGGCCGAAGTGTAGCGTCCAACAACCTCGCGGCGTGGGTTCCAATCACGCGGATTGAGTGCGGCAGCTTGCAAATCATCGTCGGTCGGAGCGGCGAATTGCTGGCTAGTGATGTCCGCTGTGGAGCTAACGTCGTGCACGCTCTGCCGCGGAATGCTGTGGTCGATTAGCGGATCATGGCTGGCAATGAGTATTGCGCACCGCGCTGGTACTTCGGTAAGCAGCCGCCGCACACTGTCGGCATTGTCTTCGTCTAGATGAGCGGTGGGTTCATCTGCCAGTAAGAGATTACATTCGGGAACGCTGTGTACCCGTACTAGCGCACGCAGAACTTCTAACCTGCGTAGCTCACCGGGCGAGTACTCCCCGATGGACCGTGGCAACATCTCAAGGAGGTTTAGTTCAGTCGCCATGGATTGTACGAACGAGGTGGAGGCCTGAGGAACATCTTGTGCGAGTTGCGCGGCACCGGTCGCCTCATTGAACCGGGGATGCTGACTGATCATTGCGAGTTCTGCGCAGACGTGAATTGTGCCGCTAACCAGCTCGCTGGCAAATTCATTGTTACTGGTGTGGGTTTCGGCAATAAGTTTCAGTAGGCTCGTTTTTCCGGTACCACTGGCATTGCTCAGAATCTTTCGTTCACCGGCCTGCAAGGTGAGATTGAAATCCTGATAAATATAGTTTGTGTGCTGATATTGCAGGCTCAGGTTTTCAATTTCTAGGACATGCCCAGCGGGGGCCGTGCAGACTGCTTTTTGTAGCTGCTTTTTGGGTGTCGCTTGGATCTGTTTTTCGTACCGGGCAAAGGCTGCTAACCCATCGTCTGCCGCATGGTAGGCCGAACCCACCTCGCGAAGCGCAACGAACAGTTCCGGAGCAAGAATCAAGATAGTCAGTCCGGCGGCCAAATCCATATTCCCGCCGACCAGTCGCACGCCGATTACTACCGCGAGTACTGCGACGGACAACGTAGAAATCAACTCGAGCCAGAAGCTGGACATGAATACTGTTTTCAGGTTGGCCATGGTCGCCACCCGGTAGCGTTCGCTGACCTGCCTGATGGCGTGCCCCTGCGATTGTGCTCGGCCTAGTCCTAACAACGCGGGTAGCCCTTGGGCAAGTTCGAAGAGCTGATTAGCCAGCGCATCAAGTTTGTTTTGGGACTGTGCAATGGTGTCTTGTGTGTGCATCCCAATGAGCGCCATGAATATCGGTATCAGGGGAATCGTCAACAGCAAGATCAGCGCGCTGAGCCAGTCAATGCTCAGAATATATATGCCTAAGAGCAACGGGATTAGCGCGGCGCCAATGAGCGCTGGGATGAATTTGGTGAAGTAGTCGTCGAGCTTTTCCACACCGTGGCTGGCAAGTGTGGCAGTCTGCGCCACCGTCTGGTCATGGCTCGGATGTCCAACGATTCCGGGACGGGCCGCCACGGTGGCGACAAGATTAGAACGCATCTTTTCTTTAGCGCCGGCTCCTACACGTCGAGCCCCAGCATTCAGTGCCCAGACCCCGACCGTACGAAGCGCTGCCCCGCCCAAGGCCATCCACAGTAACGTCGGTGAGTATTCTTGACCCACCGACATCTGTGCAATCCATGTAGCTAGCGCATAGGCTACAAGAATTAACCCGATGGATTTGAGAGCCGAAAAAAGCGCCAGGAAAGCGATTTGTTGGCGTTTGAGAAGAGCACGTGGCAAAAAGCGTGGCGCAGACATCTGTTATACCTTTCAGACTGGCTAGAACTACTTCACGGCTGAGGTCACGAGATGGTCTTCGGGAATATGCTTCTCACCGATGCGCTTACGAAAGACCCAGTAGCTCCATGACTGGTATGCAAGGACCAGCGGCACGCCGAATGCAGCGACGATGCTCATCAGTTTCAGCGTGTATGGGGAACTCGACGCGTTATATATGGTCAGATCAAATGTCGAGTTGATGGTTGAAGGGAGCACTACAGGGAAGGCCGCAACGAAGATCGCAGCGACAGCTCCGACGAGCATGATGCCCAAGGCAATAAATGAGCGGCCCTCGTGGCCTGCACGGGCGCTAAACCAAGCGAAGAACGCAGCAACCACTGCCAAGACGAGCAGCGTCCAGGCGGCAAGCGATGTACCTGCCAGCACCACGACTGCAGACCACAGCAACAATGGCACAACACACCATGGCATCCATCGAATAAACCGCTGACCCGAGCTCACACGTATCGGACCTTCGGTTTTTAATCGTAGGAAAGCCACGGAGTGTATCCAGCTAAATGCCACGACCGCGACACCACCGAGCACGGCATGCCAAGTGAACCACGCGAATGGGCCACCTACCCGGTCACCGTTTTCGTTTAGAGGCAGCCCTAAGGTGGTCAAGGCAAGCATCGCGCCCACCCCGAACGCGGCGATCAGCGATCCCCAGCCCAAAGCCAAATCCCAGAGCCCACGTGTTGTAGCATTTTGTGCCTTGCCACGGTATTCGATGGCTACCGCACGGAAGATTAGTGCCACCAACACCAAAGTTAGTGGAATGTACAGAGCGGAGAACAGTGAGGCGTACCAGTAGGGGAAGGCTGCGAAGGTGGCACCACCTGCAGTCAGCAACCAGACTTCATTTCCGTCCCAGACTGGACCGATGGTGTTGAGCAGTACACGTTTGTGTTTCTCTCCGCCCCGTCCCAGCCCGATTTGCATGCCGATACCCAGGTCGAAGCCCTCGAGAAAGAGATAACCGGTCCATAGTAGTGCGATGAGAATAAACCAGAGAGTTGGAAGCCAATCCATTACTTTCCGCCTGTCTAATATGCGAAGGCGAGCACGTCGCCGTCGTCGCTGGGGTCCTTGCCCGAGGTTTGCTCGGGTTCTAGTAGTTCGGGCATGGCAGATCCGGTTCCACCGCGGATATAACGGGTAAGTAGCACCAGCTCAACAACAAGAAGCACCCCATATACCAAGGTCAAGGTGATCAGGGAGAAGAGCATCTCCCCGGCGCTCACCGTTGGTGAAACCGATGCCGCGGTATACATGAATACTTGGTCCACTCCACCCATTTGCGGGTTCGGGGCCACGGTAAATGGCTGTCGCCCCATTTCGGTGAAAATCCAGCCTGCGGAGTTCGCTCCAAATGGTGCGGCAATGCCAAGAAGTACCAGACGCGATAGCCACTTACTTTGTGGAACGGTACCTTTTCGGGTGATCCACAATGCGAGCGCAGCAGCCACTGCGGACAACCCGCCGAGGGTTATCATCAGACGGAATCCCCAGTAGGTAACCTCCATAACCGGCAGGTAGCTGATTTCTTCTCCCGCGTATTGTCCGAATGCTGGGTCATCTGGGTAATGACTGCCATATTTTTCCTGATACTCGGGAATGAGTGTGTTCACGCCTTTGACCGGCGTCTCAAAGTCGCCATTGGCTAAGAAGGACAGCAGGCCAGGTAATTCAAAAACTGCCACGACGTCGTCACAGGTGGTGGCCCCTTCGGTATCCAGCTTCCCCAAGGTCAGGACCGAGAATCCGGTGCCGTCGTGACAGGCTGCTTCGGCGGCAGCCATTTTCATTGGTTGCTGTTCAAACATCAGTTTGGCCTGCTCATGGCCAGACAATGCGACACCGAAGAACGAGATTGTGGCGATGACCGCGCCAATACGCAACGAGGTAAGCCAGACCTTATGGTCGGTACGGTCGCGCACTCGGCCCTTAGACAGATCTTCGCCGACCACTACACGCCCATTCGCGTCGATCGTGTCGATACCTTCTTTACGGCGTCGGTATAGATGGAACCAGGAAATCCCGAGGAGAAACCCTCCGGCGACGGCAAAGGCACCGAAGATTGTATGCGGGAAGGTGACCAGTGCGGTGTTGTTCGTAAATACGGCCCAGGCATCCGTCATCACCGCACGACCATTGATCAGTTCGGTGCCTACTGGGTGCTGCATCCACGAATTGGCAACCAAAATGAAGTATGCCGAGAGGATAGCTGCCAGCGACGCGCACCAGATGGTGGCCAAATGGATGCGTCGAGGTAGCTTTTTCCACCCGAAGATCCATAGGCCAAGGAAAGTGGATTCGACGAAGAACGCTAGTAGTGCCTCCATTGCCAAGGGTGCTCCGAAGACATCACCGACGTATCGGCTATATTCGCTCCACGCCATGCCAAATTGGAATTCTTGGACAATACCGGTGGCCACTCCCATAATGAAGTTGATGAGGAACAGCTTGCCCCAGAACTTGGTCATTCTTAGCCACTGTTCGTTGCCTGTTCGATGCCAAACGGTTTGCATCACTGCTACGGTCAGTCCCAGCCCAATGGTTAGTGGCACCATCAAGAAGTGGTAAACGGTGGTGATCCCAAATTGCCACCGAGCAATCTCTAGTACATCCATGGATTCCTCATTTGTCACGAGTTCGCAGCACATCTATTTCTACGTTGCGTAGAAAAGTTCTTACGGTCACTATAGACCAATTTCGACAGCTTGTAGAAATCGGCTCGATTCGGCTTATTCACCATCAGCCGCCACACTAAAAAATCTAGATTCCCAGCATTGACACAGGCTGCAGTTTCTGAAATAAAAAAACCCAAGTCAGCACAATGCGGCTCTTACTTCTGAGTGACTAAATGCGGTTACTGACAAACCCGCAAATCACCCGATACTTTTACGTCATGTAGAAATATCGGCCGAACGCCTATACAATGAAATATCCAAGCAGATTGTTTTCACTCCTTATAACGTGCGACAACACTGCATCAGCACTAAAGCAAGTGAGGTAAGACCTGGTGGCCAGCCTTGGCGATCTGGAACGCTCCGTCATGGACCTACTGTGGGATTCCGCAGAACCGCTTACCGCTAATGATCTTCGTGATGCCCTGGCTGCATGCGGTACTGATGCGAAAGAACTCGCAGTAACCACGGTATTAACCGTGTTGGCGCGACTGGAGAAGAAGGGACTCGTAGCGCGGGAACGCTCTACTCGTCCGCATCGTTATACCGCGTCCTCTTCCCGTGAGGACCATACTGTGGGACTGCTAAATGATGCTTTGGGCACCGCCCAAGATCGCGAAGCCGTCCTTGCCCGATTTATCGGAGGAATCTCGGCTGAAGAAGCAGTGTCCCTACGTGCTATCTTGGATTCTGTAAAGACTGTCTAAGTAACACGAATTTCGGGGACTGGGTGCTTCTCACCTCATATTTCCTAGCGGCGTTGGCTATCGTCTTGGCGTGGCCGACGCCGTTGGCTTTGTCGAAAGCAAAATGGACGGCACGCGCTCCTGTCGCTGCTGTCCTGCTGTGGCAAGCTATCGCCTTGGGCGGCGGCTTATCCATGATTGGGTCAATGCTGGTTTGGGGACTAACCCCCTTAGGCAATGACCTCATTTCCGCTCTCCATGCCGGTTGGCTTTTGGTCACCGGGGATCCTAGCGTGAACTCCCCCGGGGTGATCCACCTGTTTGCGCTCAGCACTGCGTTCTTGTTTGCGTTCCACCTAGTGTTGACCCTAGTGCGGGCTTCATGGCGCACCACAAGACAACGAGCCAAACACCGCCAGCTGTTACGGCTACTGAGCAACCCTTCACAGACACGACCTAACACACTGGTCCTCGACCATGATTTGCCCGTGGCTTATTGTGTACCTGGGTTTAATGGATCCGTTACGGTGCTATCGCGAGGGCTACTAACCCAGCTTTCCGCCGAAGAGCAGCGTGGTGTCATTGCCCACGAGAGTTCACACCTAGATCAACGTCATGATTTTCTCATCTTGGCGTTCACCGCGTGGCATGAGGCGTTACCGTGGTTGCCGACTTCTCGCTTGTCCCTGGAAGCAGTGCGCCAGTTAATTGAAATGCTCGCTGATGATAAAGCACTAGAGGTCGTTACCCGTCCGGTACTTCTTAGAGCTATCGTCGGGGTAGCCTCCTCTATTACACCAGCGAAGACCAGTCAGGACGACGCTAAGGGATTAGCAGGTGAAATTGTAGGCATGCCGGGTGGAGAGGTCACGTCACGTCGTTTGCAGCGTCTGCTGTCTCCAGTGGCACCGTTGAGTGGGTTCCAAAACTTCGTGGTTCTCTCATGTACTGTCCTGTTGCTGGTGTGCCCGACGATTCTTCTTATCGCCCCGCGTCTGCTCTCCTGGTAATCCGCGTTACGAAGCGTTCGGCGACCTAAACATCGTTAAAATTTATAGCCCTGCCATTGATCGTTTGAGTCGATCAATGGCAGGGCTATAGCTCTCAGCACAAAGTCTGGTTAGACGTCGATACGGTCTCTTTCAAGATTCTCAGCGCCCGCGATAATGAAATTCTTTCGTGGCGCGACGTCTGAACCCATTAGCAGGTCGAAGACTTCCTCTGCCGCCTGGGCATGTTCGATCCCCACACGGCGGAGCATACGATGGCGTGGGTCCATTGTTGTTTCTGCCAACTGATCTGCGTCCATCTCGCCCAATCCCTTGTACCGCTGAATTGGCTCTTTATACTTCTTCCCCTCGGTTTCCAGCTTCGACAGCAGACGCGTCATCTCGGCCTCCGAGTAGGTGTAAACAACCTCGTTGGCCTTAGAGCCGGCGTTGATTACTTCGATCCTGTGCAGTGGAGGCACAGCAGCGTATACCCGTCCATGCTCAATCATGGGACGCATATATCGATAGAACAGCGTCAAGAGTAACGTTCGAATATGCGCGCCGTCCACGTCAGCATCTGTCATCAGGATGATCTTGCCGTATCGCGCTTGTTCAATATCGAAGCTACGACCTGATCCTGCGCCGATGACCTGAATCATTGCCGCACACTCTACGTTAGAGAGCATGTCCGATATGGAGGCTTTCTGCACATTGAGAATCTTGCCTCGGATAGGAAGTAGGGCTTGGAATTCACTAGAACGCGCTACACGTGCGGTACCCAACGCGCTATCGCCCTCAACGATAAATAATTCCGAGCGTCCAACTTCTTTGCTACGACAATCAAGTAGCTTAGTAGGAAGCGAAGAGGACTCGAGCGCAGTTTTACGCCGCTGGGTCTCCTTATGCATTCGGGCTGAAATACGAGACTTCATCTCGTTGACAACCTTTTCAAGCAACGTGGCCGCCTCGGCCTTTTCACCGCGTTTAGTCGATGAAAGACGTTCATTGAGCGCCTTTTCGACAACCTTGGTCACGATCTGGCGTACTTGCGACGTGCCAAGGATTTCCTTGGTCTGCCCCTCAAATTGTGGTTCAGCAAGGCGCACGGTTAATACCGCTGTCAGGCCGGCCATGATGTCGTCTTTTTCGATTTTGTCTTTTTGCCCGAACTTGAGCTTGCGAGCATTGGACTCGATGTTCTTACGGAATGATTTCAGTAATGCCTGTTCAAACCCTGCAATGTGCGTTCCACCCTTGGGAGTGGCAATGATATTTACAAAGCTACGCATCGAGGTGTCATAGCCGATCCCCCAGCGCAACGCTACGTCAACTTCGCAAACTCGCTGGACGTCTTGCATATGGCTGCGGCCATTTTCATCGATTACTGGAACCTTCTCATGGAAGGAGCCACTGCCATGCACGCGCCAGACATCGGTGACTGCAGAATCACTGCTTAGGTATTCAACGAATTCACTGATTCCACCGTCATGTTGAAATACCTCTTCGTAGGGGCCTTCGGCGCCTTCTGTTCCGGGCAGGCCACGATCATCACGCAACGTAATACGTAGGCCAGGAACCAGGAATGAGGTTTGACGCGCACGGTTCTGAAGTTCCTCGTAGGAAAACTTTGCGTCAGGGGTGAAGATGTGGTCATCCGCCCAATAACGAATTCGAGTACCAGTAACCCCCCGCTTTGCTTTACCGATGACTTCCGGAGTGGTTGCTTTTTCGTGGGCGGTAAATGGCGCGTCCGGCTTTGGCTTGCCACGGTCGCTAAACTTTCCTGGTTCACCACGGCGGAACTGCAAAGAATAGGTTTTTCCGCCACGATCCACTTCAACGTCCAAACGCGCTGACAGAGCATTTACCACGGAGGCTCCCACGCCGTGCAGACCGCCAGAAGCGCTGTAGGAACCGCCACCAAATTTGCCACCTGCGTGCAACTTAGTGAATACAACTTCCAAGCCGCTTAGCCCTGTCTTAGGCTCCACGTCCACGGGAATGCCACGACCATCGTCATGTACTTCGACGGATCCATCTGAATGCAGGATGACGTTTATGGCCTGGCCGAAGCCACCGAGCGCTTCATCAACCGAGTTATCAATAATCTCCCAAAGGCAGTGCATAAGACCGCGGGAATCGGTAGAACCGATATACATGCCGGGTCGCTTGCGTACCGCTTCGAGACCCTCGAGAACGGAGAGATGACGGGCGTTGTAATTATCGGTTGAGGCCACGGGGCTGCAATCTCCTACTGACGCGGGAAAATAATGAACTAGTACCATTCTACTCGTTTATGTGTTCGAACTTGGTGCTACTGCATCTCGCCGGTAATTCGCCAAAAATTCAACCAAACTTATCCACACTCGCTACGCGGTGAGCGAAAGGGAGACGTTTTAGGCATAAAGTCAGGGTCATAGCTGGTTGTATAGAGTGAACATCGATTTAAGGAGGCTGGCAATGACTACTACTACCACTAGTCGTGAACTAAACGCCCTGGACCGGTGCGACCGATGCGGCGCACAGGCCTACGTCCGGGCAGTGCTGGCTTCTACCAGCGGAGAATTACTCTTCTGTGCTCACCATGCACGCTCCGTAGAATCCAAGCTACGCCCTATCACTTCAGTCTGGCAGGACGAGTCCGCACGACTGTACGAAAAGTCAAAGGTCGACATAAACGACTAACTGATCGGGTACTCATCCGATGAGCAGAAGGGTGATCCAGCCACGCGCTGGGTCACCCTTTATTGCTTTAATGAATCACTCGTTGGCTCGACTAGTTAAAAGTAATGCGGTCTCCCAGCCTTAGAAAAGGTTGGGAGACCGCATTGCTTCAAAATGTTTAGTCTAGGTAATCGCGCAGAACCTGTGAACGCGATGGGTGACGCAACTTCGACATGGTCTTCGATTCGATCTGACGAATACGTTCACGGGTAACACCGTAAACCTTGCCAATCTCGTCTAAGGTCTTCGGCTGGCCATCGGTCAGTCCGAAGCGCATGGCGACAACGCCGGCTTCACGTTCGGACAGCGTATCCAAAACCGAATGCAGCTGTTCCTGTAGCAAGGTGAAGGACACCGCGTCAGCTGGAACGACCGCTTCAGAGTCTTCGATCAAGTCACCGAACTCAGAGTCTCCATCTTCACCCAGTGGGGTGTGCAAGGAAATTGGTTCACGACCATACTTCTGAACTTCGACAACCTTTTCAGGGGTCATGTCCAGTTCCTTAGCCAATTCTTCTGGAGTCGGTTCGCGACCGAGATCCTGAAGCATTTGGCGCTGGACGCGAGCCAGCTTGTTGATGACTTCAACCATGTGCACAGGGATACGAATCGTACGTGCTTGGTCGGCCATGGCACGGGTGATGGCCTGACGGATCCACCAGGTCGCGTAAGTCGAGAACTTAAAGCCCTTGGTGTAGTCGAACTTCTCCACCGCACGGATCAGACCCAAGTTACCTTCCTGGATCAAGTCCAAGAAAAGCATGCCACGGCCGGTATAACGCTTCGCAAGCGAAACTACCAGTCGAAGGTTTGCTTCTAGAAGGTGATTTTTGGCGATCTTGCCGTCGTGGATGATCTGCTCGTAGTCCCAGCGCAAGCGCTGATCCATCGAACCATCATCCTTGTTGATCTTGTCGGTAGCGAAAAGGCCCGCTTCAATACGCAGAGCCAAATCAACTTCCTGCTCAGCGTTTAGCAGAGCGACTTTACCGATCTGCTTTAGGTAGTCCTTGACCGGGTCGGCGGTTGCGCCGGCCACCATGACCTGCTGCTGAGGAGCATCATCATCGGCTGAAGACAAAGTGAATCCCTTGGATTCCTCTTCCTTTGCCGAGCCGTCCTTGGCGCCAGTTGCGTCAGAAGCACCCGACTCAGAATCGTCTTCGGACTCTTCAGAACCCTGCTCGTTCTCTACCGGTTCTTCGGTAGCTGCAGTCTTCTTGGTGCGAGGCGTAGCCTTCGCACGGGTAGCGCGCTTTTTCGCGACAGGGGTCTTTACCGATTCCTCGGTCTCTGCCTCAGTTGCCATACGATTAGCGTTCGTCTCAGAAGATGACACGAATAACCTTTCTAACGATGCGTTCCGGATGCACCTGCCGGTAACACCACTATGACCCTGTCAAGTCCGAATGCGTTGTAATCAGTGACTCAACGCGACGGTGGGTACATTGTTATCAACGCACCAACCACGTCTAATGTTCCCAAAACTATGTTTTTCGAACTTAGACATCTCGAACCTAACCGGGTCTGTTTTTTCATTATCCACTAATTCGCCCACAGACACCACTTGGGCAAGTTTCCCGCGCGTCTACTACCCCATCCGCGCTCTCCAGGCGCGAAGTTCATCCGTTGCCCATTCGGGCATGGCTCCCCTATTCATCAATTCACGAAGCAACTGGGCCAGACGATAGTCGCCCTGCTCATCCAGAACTCTGTCTAACAACATGATCGCCATCGAGCCGCGCCCGCGCGCCCATTCGATCCACGCCAAGATACATAACAAGGCGTGACGTTCTTCAGCACGAGCGACTCCCAATAAATCTCGAGAAATAGACCAAAGCCGTTCTATGCGTCTCCAGTCTGGGCCTTGCCATCCTCGTCCCAAAAGAAAATCTGCCAAAGGTTTAGCTTGGTCTTTTCCAGAATTGAGGCATAGTTGTTCTGCCATGATGATGGTTTGTTCGGCACCGACGCCAGCAAGATAGGGCAGAACGTCGCGAACGATTCTTTTGTGGAGGCCTACAAGCATGCGAGCTGCTCCCGACTTCGATGAATGAAGGAATGCTCTTGCTCGCATTTCATCCATATCTAGGACGTCAGCCCATTGCTCAAGGCTTTCCAGTACGTCTAGAGCAAGAGACTTCGCAAGTAGTCGAATCTCTTCAGCGTTGCCCCATTCTTCGATCCCGGTTCCGTCCCACGGACGGTCTAATGGTGCCGATCCTGCAAGCACCAGCGAAAGGTTCGTGTTTCCTAAGGCAACGTTTGGACGCGGAAAAGTTATTTTTACATCGTCATCGGCGTAGTCCCAGACCTGATCGCCAGACAGACACCATGCCTGACGCAGATCAATGTCGGTGTATTCGAGGGCTTCGTCAAGTTCACCGATGACTTGCCGGTATGGAACATTACGGGGATTGCGGGAACTATCCGGCGCGTACACAACGGCCACGAGGCTACGCACCTGAGGCAAACGATGTAACAAATTGAGCACTTGCCCCAGCCACGCCTCACGATCTTCCGGATGGCTTTCGCCCGGCAAATCGACACGAAGCGTCGCTTCAAGTCTTTGCCCAACAATGAGCAGGAGCACTAATGAATTTTGCGGATGAAATCCAAGTGCATGGGGTATGTAAGCCAGCACGTCATCGCAATCAGAGAGCGAGAGGGGCTGGCGTTCTGGTGTTGTAGTCATATCCCCACAATGCGCCTGAAGGCGTCGCTGCATCATGACTTCGGCACGTGCTGTGGAGAACTATTTAAGCCGGAATTTTTGTGCCTTGTCGGCGTGCTTTGCCGCGTTCAATCAGCATGAAAGTGACTCCAATAAATGCCATGACAAACTGCACCAAGAGGGCGATTCGGAATGCTGGCAAATTATACAATTCACCGTTTGAACCGTTCGCGACATACTGCCAGTCCATGATCGCACCGACCAAGTAGATCGTGACGAAGCCTCCAAAGAAACCGCCGGTGTTTACCAACCCCACGGCCGTACCCATAAGATGAGGCGGGTTAAAAGTGCGCGCGAAGTCGAAGGCGATGACTGAGGACGGTCCGCCTGCTGCGACAGCAACAAGTAAAAGAATCAGCACCCATAACGGTGCGGCACCCGGCCAGAACAGTACTACGGCCCACATGAGGGTCATCGCTGCAATCACACCAAGAGCAAAGTTGGAACGTTTGTCCGGGTATCTAGCGGTCAGCGCGCCAAGAAATGGCCCATACAAAATGGCAACAACCACAAAAATCGACATCAGGGCAGAGGCGAAGTCGCCATCGAGTCCTTGACCCTGTACGAGGAACGGGTACCCCCAGGAAAGAAGGAAGACGTTGAGCATAAATGAGGTGGTGAAGTGAGTCCAAAAACCCAAACGTGTGCCTGGTTGTTTCCAAGCTGCGCTCAGCCGATCCCGGGTACGCATTGGCGCACTGGTGCTCAGGTGCGCCCATCCAGGACCGTTCCGTATCAATGACACGGCAATGAGCAAGCTTGCTAGGGCTAAACCTGACATCACCGAAAAAGCAGGTGTCCATCCGAATTGAACAAGAAGCAAGTGAAACGGAAAAAGACTGACAAGCTGGCCCATTTGGCCAAAGGTTCCAACAAGCTGGGTCAGTACCGGAATTCTAGAGCCTGAAAACCATAGGGGCAGCAGCTTCAGTACGGAGACAAACACCATGGCGTCGCCCGAGCCAACAAGGATTCTCCCAACGAGTCCCATCGGTACGTTGGTAGAGATAGCTAGGAATGCCTGCCCCATCGCCATCAACACCGACCCGCTGATGATCAAGATTCGAGGGCCCACTTTGTCCAGCAGTAAACCGATGGGCACCTGTGCTCCGGCATAAACGACAAGTTGCACCACCGAAAATGAGGCCAAAATCTGCGCTGTTGCATCAAATCTTTCGGTAGCCTGCAAACCCGCTACACCGAAGCTTGTGCGTTGAGAGACCGCTGCCATATAGGCAAAAATTCCAGCACAGAAAATGATCCATGAGCGCGTCGAATTTAGATGCGTCTGAATCACTGGTCGGGGTCACCCGATGTGGAGTCGTTATCCCGGGGCTCTCGGTTGGCATCTAGCCACTGTGCGTTGTCTTCGATGGTGGCAAGGAAATTTTCAACACTTGCACCAAGCTCATCGGCGTCCGGGATTCTTTCGTCTTCGTCCAACAACAGCGAACGCCGATCGTGTTCCTGAGCGTGCGCGTCAAATCGCTTCTCGAAACCGAGAACCATTTGTTTAACGTCGTTGCTGCCTTCGAGTTGTTCCGCCAATTGAGACTCGATCAGTCGGCCAGCTTCACGCAGTTTTTCGGTCGGAAGCGCCAATTTTAAAGCCGCTCCGACGTGCTCTAATGCCGCTACAGCTGCGGCAGGATATTCAGCTTCGGCCAGATAGTGCGGTGTGTGGAGCGAATAGCCGACCACGTCACGACCGGCATCGTTGAGCCGAATTTCCAATAAGGAGGTGAGGCCAGAGGGAGTTTCAGCCGTCGGGCTCCACGTAGATATATTTTCGATGAGGTCTTTGCGATTTCCGTGAGCGGTCACCCCGACCGGACGGGTATGCGGCACAGGCATCGGTAAGGATGCGGTACCAATCACCAGATTCACGTTGAAAGCTTGAATAAAGTTTAGTAGTTCTGCGATGGTTCGCTCCCAGCGCAGATCCGGTTCGACGCCGGCAAAAAACCAGAACTTACGGTCCAGCTCATCGGTCATCAGATAAATTTCCAAACGCGGCTCTTGATAGCCTGCGAAGTGGTCACCGATGAACGTCACTCGTGGACGTTGAGTACTGTAAACCACCAGTTCGTCGGCGTCGAAGCGCGCGTATAGCTCGGATTTGAGGTGCGCAAAAAGCTCGTTGCAGACTAAATCGTGGGCGTGCCCAGCGTCGGAGGCGCCTCGCAAAGAAACGTACATGCCCAAACCCTGCAAGCTGGGATCGTCCAGGTTGGTGCTGACCAGAGTCATCAACGGTTCCTTGGACATTCACACCTCAATTGTTTCCGGTTACTGCCTCTACGGCCACAAAATCTTGCAGCTCAAGGAACCATCCTAGCTGTTTGCCCTTTCGCTCGCTGTGAAGTGAGGCACGCCGAAGTGCAACCTTCGGCTAACATCGTGTGTAGGAAATACTCAGCTCACCGGCTCCATCTACCGGTTATCCTCATGGGCTGAACCATCCTTAGACCCTACAAAGGCATAGAAGGAATGATTTTGTGATCAACTCCAGTGATCTCACGTTGACCGCCATTGGTGCAGACATCAAACGGAAAAACGCCGACACGCTCATCTTGGGTGTCCTAAAAAAGGACGACAAGGTATCCATTGCCGCTTCTCCACTTGCTGCCGAGACCACCGCAGCTTTGGAGCAGTCGCTGCTCACACTCAACGTCGCAGGCTCAGCCGACGAGGTAACTCTGCTTCCCGCTGTTGACGGCACCAAGGTCAAGACGATCCTCTTCATCGGGCTGGGTGTGAAGGACCTAGGTGAACTGACCGATGAGAAACTACGCCGCGCAGCCGGTTCGGCAGCGCGACAGCTTTCCAACGCGAAGACCGCAATCTTTGCTTTGCCAGCCGACAGCATTGAACAGGTCGCCGCAGTGGCCGAGGGCGTGGCCTTGGGCTCATACCGTTACGAGAATTTCCGTTCGAAGAAGAACGACAAGCCAGTGCTCACCGAGGCATTCATCGCTACAGCGGTGGCTACCTCCAAGGACCTGCCGAGCTTGCTCAAGCGTGCCGCGGTCATCGGCCGCGCCGTGCGTGGGACCCGAGACCTGATCAACGCTCCGGCCAACATCCTGTACCCAGAGTCGTTTGCCAGCGCGGTGAAGGATCATTCCAAATCTTTGCCGTTGAAGGTCACCGTCTTTGATGAGAAGCGACTAACCAAGGAAGGCTTCGGCGGTCTAATGGGCGTCGGTGGCGGTTCGGTCCGTCAGCCTCGCATGGTCAAGGTTGAGTACTCGCCGTCCAAGGCGGCCAAACATTTGGCTCTGATTGGTAAGGGCATCACTTTTGACACCGGTGGCATCTCGATCAAACCAGCCGCCGGAATGCACGCGATGAAATCCGATATGTCCGGCGCCGCCGCCGTATACAACACCATCGCGGCCGTGGCAGAACTTGGCTTGGATCTGAAGGTCACCGCGTGGCTTTGCTTGGCCGAAAACATGCCAGGTGGAGCGTCCACCCGTCCCGGCGACGTGCTGACCATGTTTGGTGGCAAGACCGTAGAGGTACTCAATACGGATGCCGAAGGTCGTTTAGTGATGGCCGATGGCCTTGCTGCTGCAAGTCTCGAGAAACCAGACGTACTCATTGACATTGCAACGTTGACCGGAGCACAGATGCTTGCCCTAGGCTTGCGCACCGCAGGCATTATGGGCAATGAGCAAGTTCGTGACGATTTGGTAGCCGCTTCGGACGCCGTCGGCGAGCTCGCTTGGGCCATGCCACTGCCAGAGGAACTTCGTCCGACCATCGACTCTCAGGTTGCCGACTTGGCAAATATTGGCGAGCGTATGGGTGGCATGATGACCGCCGCGGTGTTCTTGGAAGAATTTGTGGGTGAAACCAATGGACAGAAGATCCCTTGGGCGCACATTGACTTCGCAGGTCCCGCCTTCAACGAAGGCTCCGCGTGGGGTTACACCCCGAAAAACGGCACCGGATCGCAGGTGCGCACTCTCGTGGCATTTGCCGAGAAGATGTCTGGCACCCGCTAAAAATGCCTTTTAGAACACATTCTGGTGCGGGCGATGTCATAGCCCGCACCGGAATGTGTGCCAAAATACGAGATATGGCCGACTTTTAGCCAACTCAAGATGACTCTGGTGCATTGACGGTACTAAAGTAAGTTTTGAAACATCACCGGTGAATTTTTACTCGCGCCCTCGGACGTGGGCGAATATGTTCACCACCCGATCCCCTGGTCGGCCATGGCCGACCTCACTTAGCTATTACGAGGGAGCGTTCACGTGGCCGATTCGGCAGCAACGCAAGAATTTGATGTCCTCATCCTCGGCGGCGGTTCCGCTGGATACTCGGTCGCATTGCGCGCCATCCAGTTGGGCTTCACCGTCGGACTGATTGAGAAGGAAAAGGTCGGTGGCACTTGCTTGCACACCGGCTGTATCCCGACTAAGGCGTACCTGCATGCAGCAGAACTCGCCGAGAATGCTCGCGAAGGTGCCAAATACGGCATCAACTCGTCGCTTGAGTCAATTGACCTCGGTGGCGTACGCAAGTACAAGGACGGCATCGTCGCCGGCAAGCACAAGGGTCTTCAGGGTCTATTGAAGATGAAGAAGGTCAACGTTATCGAAGGTAACGGACGCCTAGTCTCCAAGGACACCATTGACGTAGATGGTGTCGCGTACAAGGGGAAGAACATCGTTCTTGCTACCGGTTCGACTTCCAAGACCTTCGGTCTGGAAATCGGTGGCCGCGTACTGACCAGCACCGAAGCGCTGAACATGGTTGACATGCCAAAGAGCGCAATCGTGCTCGGTGGCGGCGTCATCGGTGTCGAGTTCGCTTCGGTATGGAAGTCCTTCGGCGTCGACGTCACCATCGTTGAAGGTCTGCCTTCACTGGTACCAAACGAAGACCCAGCCATTATCAAGACCCTTGAGCGTTCGTTCAAGAAGCGTGGCATCAAGTTCAACACCGGTGTCTTCTTCGAGAAGGTAGAGCAGGACGATAACGGTGTGAAGGTCTCGCTGGCTGACGGCAAGGTTCTGGAAGCAGAAATCGTTCTTGTTGCAGTGGGTCGCGGCCCGGTCACCGAGAACATGGGCTTCGAAGAGCAGGGCATCACCCTGGATCGCGGCTTCATCATTCCAAACGAACGTCTGCACACTGGCGTTGGCAACATCTACGCAATTGGCGACGTCGTCCCAGGCGTACAGTTGGCCCACCGCGGTTACCAGCACGGCATCTTCGTAGCCGAGGAAATCGCCGGACAGAACCCAACCATCGTTGAAGACATCAACATCCCGAAGGTAACTTTCTGCGAGCCAGAAATCGCTTCGGTTGGTTACTCCGAGCCTAAGGCTAAGGAGAAGTTCGGCGAGGACCAGATCGAAACCACCGAGTACAACTTGGCTGGCAACGGCAAGTCCTCGATCCTGGGCACCTCCGGCCTGATCAAGATGGTTCGCGTCAAGAACGGTCCAATCGTGGGCGTTCACGGCATTGGCGGTCGCATTGGCGAGCAGATCGGTGAAGCACAGCTGATCGTGAACTGGGAAGCATACCCAGAGGATGTTGCACAGCTCATCCACGCACACCCAACGCAGAACGAAGCGCTAGGCGAGGCCGCAATGGCTCTGGCTGGCAAGCCACTACACGGCTAATTTCGCTGATAGTTCACCGGGTAGCACGTTCACACGCGCTACCCGGTGTACTAAGCTCGGAGGCAACGCCTCCATTCATCGGTTTGTGGGTGTGCACAAGTAACTAGTTGCCCACCCAAACCACACTTCAAGCTTTATTTAAGAGGAGATACGGGAAGATGTCTGAGACCGTAAACCTACCCGCACTGGGTGAAAGCGTTACCGAAGGTACGGTAACCCGCTGGCTGAAGCAGGTCGGCGACCGCGTAGAGGTTGACGAGCCATTGGTGGAAGTTTCCACCGACAAGGTCGACACCGAGGTTCCATCACCTGTTGCTGGCGTTATCGAAGAAATTTTTGTCGCCGAAGATGAGGAAGCCGAAGTTGGCGCACCTCTAGTTCGTATTGGCGATGGCTCTGGCTCCGGCGAAGCAGCTCCTGAGGCTCCTGCCGCAGAAGAGGCACCCGCTGCTGAGGAAGCTCCTGCAGAAGCAGAAGCACCAGCCGCCAAGGAAGAGGAAGCTCCGGCTGCTAAGGAAGAGGCTCCAGCAGCTTCCGGCACCGGCACCGGCACCGGCACCGAAGTCACCCTCCCAGCTTTGGGCGAATCGGTTACCGAAGGTACCGTCACCCGCTGGTTGAAGGAAGTTGGCGAAGAAGTAGCCGTCGACGAGCCACTACTTGAGGTTTCCACCGACAAGGTTGACACCGAGGTTCCATCGCCAGTTGCTGGCACCTTGCTGGAAATCCGCGTAGCCGAAGATGACACCGCCGAAATTGGTGCCGTCCTTGCAATCATCGGTGCCGCCGGCGCTGCTCCGGCAGCCAAGGAAGAGGCTCCGGCCGCTCCAGCACCAGCTGCCAAGGAAGAGGCTCCGGCCGCTCCAGCACCAGCTGCCAAGGAAGAAGCACCAGCAAAGGCAGAGGCTCCAGCCGCTCCTGCTGCACCAGCTCCAGCCGCTAAGGCCGAAGCTCCTGCAGCGCCAGCAGCTGAGAACAACTCCGACGCTGGCTATGTAACTCCATTGGTACGTCGCTTGGCTAACCAGCACAGCATCGACATCGCCTCGGTCAAGGGCACCGGCGTTGGTGGACGCATCCGTAAGCAGGACGTTCTCGACGCAGTGGCCGCCAAGGAAGCTGCAGCACCAGCTGCTTCAGCTCCAGCTCCAGCAGCAGCCAAGCCAGCAGCCGCACCGGCTGTCGAAGCTTCATCGTTGCGCGGTACCTCCGCGAAGGCCCCACGCATCCGTCAGGTTATCGCCCGTCGTATGCGCGAGTCCCTTGAGGTCTCCACTCAGCTGACTCAGGTTCACGAGATTGATATGACCCGCGTGGTCAAGCTGCGTGCTTCTGCCAAGACCAATTTCAAGGCAGTCAACGGCGTCAACCTCACCTACCTGCCATTCATTGCTAAGGCAGTTGCCGAAGCATTGAAGGCACACCCGAAGCTGAATGCCGAGTACGACGAAGAGACTCAGCAGATCACTTACCACAATGCCGAGCACCTGGCATTTGCTGTCGACACCGACAAGGGCCTGCTGGTTCCTGTCGTTTCGAACGCGGGCGATCTGAACCTCGCCGGTATGGCTTCGCGCATTGCCGACGTTGCAGAGCGCACCCGTACCAACAAGATTGGTCCGGATGAGCTTTCCGGTGGCACTTTCTCGATCACCAACATTGGTTCGGTTGGCGCACTATTTGACACCCCGATCATCAACCAGCCACAGGTCGCAATCCTGGGTACCGGTGCGATCGTGAAGCGTCCAATGGTTATCACGGACGCAGACGGCAACGATTCGATTGCCATCCGCCACATGATGTACCTGTGCCTGACTTACGATCACCGTCTAGTTGACGGCGCCGATGCAGGTCGTTTCCTGCAGACTCTCAAGGCTCGCCTTGAGGGTGGCGCTTTCGAAGGCGACTTGGGTCTGTAAAGCTCCCAAATCGGCTTAGAATAGCTAGCTCTACGATCGCCCCTTCCGATACTTCGGGAGGGGCGATCGTCGTTTCTACAATTCGTCGAAAATCAATTAGGCTAGAGTCATGACCTTCTTAACTCTCTTTCTAGTTTTTCTGCATATTCTCGGCGCAGCAGCGATCTTTGGCGGCTGGCTGGCTAACTTCAAGACTCCAACCGTCAACGTTTGGCAGTGGTATGGCGCGATTGCCCAGCTCGTCACCGGCCTAGCTTTGGTGGGTATGGCAGAGGCTAACGATGGGGATGTGAACCACGTCAAGATCGGCGTAAAGGTCGTTATCGCGATCATCATCGCCGTTGCTGCATTCTTGGGTCGCAAGAAGATCAAGGCCGGCGAGGAAGTTCCTACCGGACTTGCTCACGCCACAGGCGGCATGGCTCTGATCAATATCGCGATCGCCGTGCTCTGGGTCTAACCCCAACGCAAGCCCCTGGTCTTAGTCAAAGGCGAGGTATTCCGACGTTTCACGGATGCCTCGCCTTTGTCATGCCCCACGGCCAAGTAATTTACCAATTTTCCATTGCCCTTCAACGAGTTTGAGTTCCACCTGGATACGTTCATGTGCTCCGCTCGCCGCACGATGAACCACTTGGTCCTTTGCATTGATATAGTCATAGGCTTCTTGCGTCGAGGTTGCGCTAAGTATCACGGTGTCAGGATGTGCACGAGCCATGATTGAAATGTCTTCCAGCGTCGTATTCAACCCACTGAGCCCTAGCTCCAACTCTGCCAAGCTGTCGAGCATTTGCTTGTCGCGTTCCAACTGCTCCGAGGCAGGCGGATAGATCCTCGCTAAAGCCTTGATGTTTTTAGCTTCCAAAGCTGCGTCTCGTTCGCCGGACAGTTTCAGGAAGTTGGCAATGACGACATCCGCTGAAAACGCACAGGCCGGGACCACCGCAGCGTCTTGTATCCGGCAGTCTTCAACCGGTACAGCCGGTTCCGTGTTCTCTGCTTTGGTGCTATTCCGCTGATCCCCCATGAGATTCACACCCAGGATACTGACGACGATAAGCGAGATTCCGCCGACGACAGTCAAATACACCTTGCTGCGTCCTGGGGTTTGATGTAGCTCGTGCTCTTGCCAGTGGGACTGCGCAGCTGAGGATGGTTTTTTGGGACCTTTCACCTTCCGTAGCTTGACCCGCGCATGTTTCGATTTCACTTCGGGGTGAACGGTTGCCATCAAATGAGTCGAGTCCGTCGGCGTGCAATGTTGCCAATCAATTGGTTCGGCCTGTGCAGCTGCAAACAATGTTCTAGCAAACTGTTCGGCTGTTGGGCGCTGACGAGGATCTAGATGTAAAGAATCCAGCATCAATTCGTGTATGAGTGTCGGTATTTGGGGGAAGATCACCGTAATGGGAGGACGTTGCCCTGGCTCTGGCGGCGCGGTACCTTCGAGTAGAAACCAGAGGCAAGCTCCGAGTGAGTAAACATCCTGCTCACCTACGCGAGATTCGATTTGGCATGCGGCTACTTCTGGTGCCATAAATCCAGGTGTGCCCGAACCTACGCTCTGGTCGCTAGCAATTCGAGCCTCTTGGAAGTCCCCCAGCTTTGGCATACCCTCGGCCGTGAGCAGCACATTGCTCGCTGATACATCCCCATGCACCTGTCCACTGGCATGTAGTGCGGAGAGGGTTTGGGCAATCGGGGCCAAGGCAGTGACGCACTCCCCCAACGAAAATGGGGCGCGCTCTTCAAGAAGCTGAGCCAGGCTACCGCCCGGGCAATACTCCATGAGAATACCGGCGCCTAATTGTGTCGTGAGAGTACCGTAAAAATCGACGACATATTTCCTTGCTGATTCAACCTGTTTCTGCCGCAAGGAACAAATACGTTCTGCCTCAGAGGAAATCTTCAACACCATGTAACTCTGATCTGAGTCACGACGCATTAACCAAACTTTGCATGGTGACTTGGCATTTAGCGGTCGCACCGTCACGTACCCCGGACAGGTCGGCCACGCCAGTAAATTGTTTGAATCACTCATGATTCAGTTCTAACGCAAAATCGAAAAAGGCGTTGAAGTTATCCACAGCGAAGCCCTCGCCAGCCAATTAGCAGGCAGTGTTCCAAAAGGCGTAGGGTTGCCAATATGGCGATCGAATTCGAACGAGTCGGACTCGGCACGGAACTAATTCCATATATGCAAGCATGGGATTATCAGCAAAATTTGCACGATGCTGTAGCAGCCGATGAACAGACCCCAAGAGTCCTATTTCTTGAGCATGAGGCGGTGTATACCGCCGGCAAGAGGACCGAACCTGAAGATTTACCACTTGATGGCACCCCCGTTGTCGACGTTGATCGTGGAGGAAAGCTAACCTGGCATGGCCCGGGCCAGCTCATCGGATATCCGATCGTAAAACTCAAGAAGATCAGCGCGATTCGTCTATACGTTGAGACTTTAGAAGAGGCGTTAATTAACGTTATCGATGAAATGGGAATCCCGACCGTACAGGTTAAAGGTCGCTCAGGCGTTTGGGTACCAGGAGTTAACGGCGAGCAAGACCGAAAGATCGCCGCTATTGGTATCCGCATCAACCGTGGAGTCACGATGCACGGGTTTGCGCTCAACTGTTCGAATAATCTCACTGCATATGACCAGATCATCCCCTGCGGCATCACCGATGCTGGCGTCACCACAATTTCCCAAGAACTAGGCCAGACGGTTTCCCCCAACGACGTCGTTGATCGGGTACAAGAGGAACTTGAGCGTCTGCTCACTCCACAAGTCGTCTAAGCACAAGATTTCAAACGTAGAAGGACCCTTTAATGAGCATTGAACCTGAAGGCCGTCGACTGCTGCGCGTCGAAAAACGCAACGCCCAGACTCCTGTAGAGCGCAAGCCAGAGTGGATTCGCGCAGAACTGAAAATCGGCCCCGAATACGTCGGGCTAAAAAATCTCGTGCAGTCCGAAGGCCTACACACGGTGTGCGAAGAGGCCGGTTGCCCAAATATTTTCGAATGCTGGGAAGATCGCGAAGCGTCCTTCCTTATCGGTGGCTCAGAATGCACCCGTCGCTGTGACTTCTGTCAGATTGACACTGGCAAGCCTGCCGCACTTGATCGTTCAGAGCCATTCAAGGTGGCCATGAGCGTCAAGAAAATGGACCTTCGTTACGCTTCGATCACCGGCGTAGCTCGCGATGATCTCGAAGACGAGGGTGTCTGGCTCTACGCCGAGACCGTACGCCAGGTACACAAGATGAACCCCACCACCGGTGTGGAACTGTTGATCCCAGATTTCTCGGGTAAACCAGATAATTTGGATGCCATTTGCGATTCCGAACCTGAGGTCTACGCCCACAACGTCGAGACCGTTCCACGTATTTTCAAGCGTATTCGTCCGGCCTTCCGCTACGAACGTTCCATGGATGTCATCACCCATGGCCGGAAGCGAGGCTTGATTACGAAGTCGAACCTGATTTTGGGTATGGGCGAAACTCGTGAAGAAATCTCCGAAGCCATGCGTGACCTGCACGAAGCCGGTTGCGATCTCCTGACCATTACCCAGTACCTGCGCCCTACCGAGCGCCACCTGCCAGTGGACCGCTGGGTGAAGCCACAAGAATTCCTCGAACTGCAACAAGAAGCCGAAGAACTCGGATTCTCCGGTGTAATGTCCGGTCCATTAGTACGTTCTTCGTATCGTGCTGGCCGACTCTGGGCCGGTGCAATGCGCAAGAAGGGTCGCGAGATCCCTGAAGCATTGTCCAACATTGAATCTTCGGGTACTACCCGACAGGAAGCCGCTTCGCTACTTAGTCGCTAAGCAACACGAGAGTTTTATTTCGTCGGACCCAACAGCCGCAAAAATCGGCTGTTGGGTCCGACGCTTTGTCGCGTACAGTGCCAAAACCAAGTAAATTCTCTTGTAAAGAGCCCTGCAGAAAAATAAGCCAGTTAGATCGCGTAGAATTGAAGCACTATGGCCAAAAACTCCGATAACGATGCGGCCGCGCAGCAGAAGCGTGGTTTGTTTTCGCGTAAACCCAAAGCTGAAAAACAAAATAAAGAGCCCGGTCGCCTAAAGCAAATGGGCCAGGTCTTCCAGATGACCCGCCGTAATGACCCGATGGTCGTTTGGTGGATGCTTCTGGCATTCCTTGGTGTCATTGTTGTAGGTCTGATCATCGGCATTCTGATCCAGAACTGGATCACCTTGCTGATTATCGCGATCCCGCTCGGCTTACTTGCCGCCCTGTTCATCTTGTCCCGACGGGCCGAGAAAGCTGCGTTCGCACAGCTTATAGGCCGTCCAGGCGCCGCCGGAGCAGCAATGAGCGTGCTACGTCGAGGCTGGATTTTGAAGGATGAGCCAGTAGCGTTTAACCGTCACCAGGACTTAGTGTTCTTGGCAGTCGGACGCCCAGGCGTCGTACTTGTTACCGAAGGTCCAACCAACCGCGTTCGCGATTTGGTGACTTCCGAGCGTAAGCGTATTTCTCGCGTGCTGCCAAACGTTCCGATTCATGTGATCAACGCTGGCCAAAGCGAAGACCAGACTGATCTGGTTGACGTGAGCAAGAAGATGAAGAAGCTTCCTAAATCGATTACCAAACTGGAAATCAGCGCAGTTGATAAGCGACTGACTACCTTGACCGCAAACCGCTTGCCGATCCCTAAGGGCATCGACCCGAATCGTGCACGACCTAACCGTCGCGCTCGCTAATCTCGGTCAAAAGAAAAACCGCACTAGAATTTCTAGTGCGGTTTTTCTGTGTCTGAACTACATCAAATTCTCTAGCGGATATTCACTAGAACGCTCTTGGCGGCTCGATCGTGGAATCCTCGCTGGTCTGTGTCTGAGAAGAACACAGGAATTACTAAACACAGCAGAACCGATCGAATCACTCCGGCCAGCGGCTTCACCGCGGTTCCGTCCATCGACTGAACTTGAAGCCCAAAGGTACGATGCCCAATACTGTGACCGGTGAAACCTACGGCAATCATCTGCCCGGCAAGGAATAGCAACAAGGTCGCCAGATCTCTAAAATCAAATAGCCACCAGCTGAGCAACATGCACAGTCCCCAGTCTAGGCAGAGTGCACCGACTCTTCGGGGAAAGCGTCCAATCGATCCGGCGCCCTTTTCGGGACGGCCTAATCGTTGCCCCGGCCATTCTTGGGAGTTTAATTGCGGGGGGCCTTCAAGCCACGAGCTAAAGTCTTTACGTTCCACATACCTAGTGTATCGGGGGCAACTGTGTGAATCTCATCAGTTTGTTACGAGTCACATTGCACCCACTGACGGGGCACGACGCGCCCAAACTATTCCTATGTAACGTGGCCGAAACAATCGAGACACCATTGTGAAACGGATTCTAGGTAAGATTACTAGGTAAGCAAGAGAACCGGTCACATTCACTTGTGTGATCGTTCCGTTTACCAAACCAATATCTCAACAGGGAGTAACCTGCACATGTTTACCAGTCCAGAAGAAGTCTTGGCCTACATTGCCGAGGAAGAAGTCAAGTTCCTCGACGTCCGCTTCACCGATCTACCAGGCGTTCAGCAGCACTTCAACGTCCCGGCAAAATCCGTGGACGCAGACTTCTTCGTCAACGGTCAGCTCTTTGACGGTTCCTCCATCCGCGGTTTCGCTGGAGTCTCCGACTCCGACATGCAGCTGATCCCGGATGTCACCACCGGCTTCGTTGATCCGTTCCGCATCGAGAAGACCTTGGCATTCAACTTCTCCATCATCAACCCACGCACCGGTGAGCCTTACCACCGCGACCCACGTGGCGTTGCAGAGCGTGCCGAAGCCTACCTAGAGTCAACCGGTATCGCAGACACGGCAGTTTTTGCTCCAGAAGCAGAATTCTTCATCTTCGAAGACGTCCGCTACGAGTCCACCCCCCAGGGCGCCTTCTACAAGATCGACTCTGACGAAGCGCCTTGGAACACCGGCCGCAAGGAAGAGGGCGGCAACCAGGGTTACAAGACCCCTTACAAGGGTGGCTACTTCCCAGTGTCGCCAACCGACAAGCAGGCAGATCTGCGCGACGCCATCTGTGTCGAGTTGGACAACGTGGGTCTCGAAGTTGAACGCAGCCACCACGAGGTCGGCGCAGCCGGCCAGGCTGAGATCAACTACAAGTTCAACACCATGGTTCACGCAGCCGACGAACTGATGCTCTTCAAGTACGTTGTGAAGAACGTCGCCGATGCCTGGGGCAAGTCAGCAACCTTCATGCCAAAGCCAGTCTTCGGCGATAACGGCTCGGGCATGCACGTGCACCAGTCGCTGTGGGCCAAGGGCGAGCCACTGTTCTACGACGAAAAGGGCTACGCAGGACTCTCCGATACCGCTCGCTGGTACATCGGTGGCCTGCTGAAGCACGCTTCGGCGGTGCTGGCATTCACCAACCCAACGGTGAACTCCTACCGTCGTCTGGTCAAGGGCTACGAAGCTCCAGTGAACATGGTCTATTCGCAGGGCAACCGCTCCGCAGGTATCCGTATCCCAGTGACCGGTTCGAACCCTAAGGCAAAGCGTATTGAGTTCCGTGCACCTGATGCATCCTCGAACCCATACTTGGCCTTCGCAGCACAGCTCATGGCTGGCTTGGACGGCATCAAGAACCGCATCGAGCCTTCGGACCCAATCGACAAAGATCTCTACGAGCTTCCTGCCGAGGAAGCCAAGGACATCCAGCGCGCTCCAGAGAGCTTAGAAGACGCGTTGAAGGCTCTAGAAGCCGACTACGAGTTCTTGCTCGAAGGCGGCGTGTTCACCGAGGACCTGGTCCGCACCTGGGTCGAGTACAAGCGTGAAAACGAAATCAAGCCACTGAGCCTGCGCCCGAACCCATACGAGTTCGAGCTCTACTACGGTTGCTAATTCTTCACACCTGCTAGCCAACCGCTAACTGAAGGCCTGTCCCGCTGGGACAGGCCTTCTGCGTTAACGAATCAAATAAGCCATAAGACTTAGCACGTGGAGCTTGTCTGACATAGCGTGGAGTCATGGACATCAGTACATGGCTAGCGGTCAAACGCGACGACAACGAAATCGTGGGCTATCTGGAGCCGCTGGACGAAGCCTACGACAAGGTGTGCCCGCGCTCAGTCCTTGGCCACCCGGTACTCGTTGCATGCGACTATATGGACGGCGAAGAGCTGCTTTTAGAGCGTGGAATCGGCGAGCTTGCCAACCAATGGGCATTACATGTCGTGGACCCCAGTGAAAAGGTGCCATTAGCCATCATTGAGGTCTCGGCTCATGGCATCGTAGTCGCCGACGCCTTACTGACCAAAGCATTGGCGCCCACAGAGCGAATCATCGTGCCATGGCCAGATGTCGAGTCAAGGCTTACCCCATACCGGGGCGGTTAGTAGCGGGTTTTTTCTTCTTTCATGGTCCACTCGGTAAAGACCTCCGCGGCCGCTTCAAGGGGCGCATGCGTGAATGGGATAAGCCGCTCCCCCATTGGCTTGTCGAGCTCGGTATAAATCAGCTCATCATCAAAACCGATGCCCGCGGCGTCAACCCGGGTATTGGCGTAGTAGACGTGCCTAAAACGCGACCAATAGATTGCGCCCAGACACATCGGGCAGGGCTCGCAGCTTGTGTAGAGTTCGCAATCTGAAAGATCAAAGGTGGCCAGTTTTGTGCCGGCGTTACGTATCGCGACCACTTCGGCATGGGCGGTAGGATCATTGGATCCGGTAACCTGGTTGGTGCCCGTAGCGATGATTTCGCCGGCCCTCACAACCACTGCGCCGAAAGGGCCGCCCTGATTTGCTTGCATACCGCGACGAGACATCTCCACGGCCTCACGCATGAATCGCTCGTCCATTTCTTCTACCGTTCCATACTCTGTTGTAGGAATAATACTTGGTGCTCAGCTGACCCTGAGGCCTGACGCTAGTCTAGGCAAAATCTCCGATAAACGGGGAGTCTCGTTGATGAGTTATTTATTAGCTTTTGAGCTTCAACGCACGAAAGTACCGCCACCGAGCCAGAACTTGCGCTACACGTAACAACGGATACAGCACTCGCCACGGCATAGCAGATGAAGGTTTGGTCAATGACCTGATGGTGAGGAAAATATTCTCATCACGGCGTTCTAGAATAAATGCTTCTTCCCCGCAGACCGGATGTCCGGGAAGTGTTTGATAAGCGAAACCCACGCGGTATTCGGTGTTCACTACCGCTATCACCCGAACCGGTTCTAGTACCGTCAGCCCTAGGGCGTGCACGCTGATCGCTGGTTCTTGTCCGGGTACTACCGGCACGGCGGGAGTCACCCGAAAACCACTGCGCGTTTTGATTCCCCAGCTCAGCAACTGAGAGCAGGCCCACCGCCACTGCTCAACGCCTTGGCCGATGTAGATGCTCTTTGCCCAGCACGCATACCCTTCCGTGCTTGGTGCCCAGCTACTGTTCGACGGTTCGGTCAACGACGTTTTGTTCTGGTTTTTCAAGGTCTGACCTAGTCTTCGAAGCCGTAGAAGAGTTGTTCAAAAATCGCCCGAGAATGTCTCGTAGCTCGCAGATAATCTTCTTCCAGAGCAGATCCCTGATTTGCTTCGTAACCACACCAACGCGCTACTGCCTCCATATCGCGGGCGGACCGTGGAAGCACATCGCTGGAGCGTCCCGAAGTGATGATCTCGGCACTGCGAATACGGGTAGCCATTGACCAGGTGTAGTCCAAAAGTTCGGCATCTTCTTCGCTGATCAGTTCTAGTCCGGCCATCGCATCAAGTGCTTTGCGGGTCGCTGGTGTGCGCAAGGAGGCATGTTTCCAGGCGTACTGAAGCTGGTAAAACTGCACCAACCACTCAATGTCAGATAGTGACCCCCGACCAAGTTTAAGATGCCGGTTAGGATCCGCTCCGCGTGGAAGCCTTTCGGACTCCACACGTGCCTTGATCTTACGGATGTCTTTCATCTCAGACTCTTCAAGTCCCTTACCGTAGCGAACTGGCTCAATAAGTTTAATGAAGTCTTCGGCAAGCTGTGTGTCACCGGCAAAAGGACGGGCACGCTGTAACGCCTGCCGTTCCCAAACTTCCACCCACCGCTCGTAGTATTTTGCGTATCCGTCAAGCGAGCGAACAAGCATCCCGGCGCGACCTTCGGGGCGTAGATCCGAATCAACTTTGAGCTTTACTTCGGCGGGGATCGCTGGCTTCAGCGGTTTCACACACCAAGAAATCAGCTCCGTGACCACTCGTAGTGCCTGTTCCTGCGATTCTTGTGCGCTCGCGCCGGGCATGGGCCGTTGGACAAAGAGCACGTCAGCGTCCGAACCATAACCGATTTCTGCACCGCCTTGCCGGCCCATGGCAATCACGGTAATCACCGCATGCTCACCATGCTTTTGTTGATCAGCATTGAGCAATACCTTCAGCACACCATCGATCATATTTCCGTCGATATTCGAAAGTGCCTCTCCAACTTGCGAGACATTCAACAGTCCAGCCCCGTCGGCAAGAGCTACCCGCAAGAATTCGCGTCGGCGTACCAGCCGAATTTGTCGAATTGCCGCTTCTGGCTGCTTGGTCCGATGAATGATGGAGGCGTTCTGCTGTTGCAGGCTCTGATAGGACTGCGGTATCAAGGCTGCGTTAGAACCCAGCCAAGCCGCCGCAGCAGGCTCATTAGCCAACAGGTCGGTAAGGAAGCGAGTGTTGGACAACAGATGGCTCAGCCGCTCGGCGGCCGCGTTGGTATCGCGTAGCATCCCTAAGAACCAAGGCGATTTGCCCAGGGCCTCACTCAATCGGCGAAACCCCAGTAGCCCGGCATCCGGGTCTACACCGTGAGCGAACCAATCTAACAACACGGGCAACAACTGTCGTTGCAGTGAAGAACGGCGCGATACTCCCCCGGTGAGCGCTTCGATATGGCGCATTGCAGCCTTCGGATCCAAATAGCCCAAGGCTCGCAATCGTGCCTGAGCCGATTCTGGAGTCAACCGGACATGGTCTGCAGAAAGGTTTGAGCTAGTGACCAGCAGTGGCCGGTAGAAAATACGCTCATGCAGGGAACGGACCAAACGTTTGGTCTCATTCCAGCGGCGCAGTAACCGCTCGGGATTGGTGGCTTGTAAATCGCCGACCCCGCGCACCGCACGGGCAAGGACGCGCTGGGCGCCCTCGACGCGTGGCATCAGGTGGGTTCGCCGAAGCTGGCTCAACTGGATACGGTGCTCTAGCAGGCGTAAATACCGGTAGGACTCATCGAAGTTTTTGGCGTCTTCACGACTGATATAGCCGGTTTCGCTCATGGCCCGAATCGCTAGCGTGGTCGTTGGAACCTGAATGGACGGTTCAACTCGTCCGTGGACCAGCTGCAGTAACTGCACGGTGAATTCCACATCACGTAGCCCACCTGGACCGAGCTTAATCTGCCAAGGAATTTCTTCCTTGTCGATATGATCTGTCACCCGGCGGCGCATCGCTTGAACGGATTCCACAAAACCTTCGCGTTCCGAACTCGACCACACCATCGGTGAGACCATGCGCTCATAAGAGCGGCCCAGCTCGGTATCTCCGGCGATGGCACGTGCTTTGAGCAAGGCTTGGAACTCCCAAGAATGTGCCCAGCGTTTGTAATACGCCTCGTGCGACGACAAGGTCCGCGTCAGCGCACCGTCTTTACCCTCGGGGCGCAGATTTGCGTCAACTTCCCAAAGCATCGGTTCCGGGCCCGGAGTCATGATAACCCGTGCCGTGTTGCCACAAAGAACCGTGGCAATGGCTGCCGCCAGATCCTCATCTACGTGAGGAGTGCTTCCATGCACGTAAATGACATCAACATCTGAAATATAGTTCAGTTCCCGGGCGCCACATTTACCCATGCCAATAATAGAAAGCTTGACGCAGTCAACGTCCTCCGGACTGTATTGCTCGGAGGCTTCAGCGCGTGCAATCGCCAATGCGCCTTCAAGCACTGCGCCAGCCATATCTGCCAGTTCTGCGGCAACCAGCGGAAGAATTTCTTGCGGGTCTGCAGCTCCAAGGTCACGGTATGCCAAGGACAGCAGGGCCTTACGATAACTTGCACGGAGTTTTTGCCGCGCATCAGCACCGATGCTGGAGGAAATCCAATGATTATTGGCCGTTCGGGTTGCCCCGACAGACTCCAGCATGGCGCTACGCATAGTTTCCAAGCTGACCGGTTTAAAGGTTTTGCTCGGAGCCTCACGCACAATGTCCAATGCTTCAGGACACCGGATGAGAAACTCTCCCAGAGCCGAAGACCCGCCAAGCAGACGGACCAATGCGAGGCAATTCTCAGGCTCGCGGAAAATACTTGCAGCTTCCGGATGGCGGTCTACCAAACGCAAGGCCAGTAACAGTGCTTGGTCTGGGTCCGGCGCGTGCGCCATCATCCTCACAATAAGCACCGGGTCAATTTGCGCTAGTTCCTCTGATTCAAGGAATTTCTTCGCGCGTTCGGTATCGCTGAAGCCAGCGTTGATCAGTGCACGTGAGGATACTTCTGCCATGTTTTTCGTGTGTCTCCTGCTGCCGCCACAAGGTGCGCGTGACGTGCGTTTTAGAGGATTCCCAAATACTTGTTGAGCTCAAAAGGGGTGATTACCTGACGGTATTCTTCCCATTCTGCTCGCTTATTCGCTAAGAATGAGTTGAAGACCTGTTCGCCAAGTACCTCGGCCATGAATTCGGATTCTTCCATAGCCTTCAGCGCGTCATGCAAGGTACCCGGTAGCGGAACGTGGCCCGAAGCGCGCCGTTCGGCGGTGGACAATGCCCACACGTCGTCTTCGGTTGGTTCCTCTAGCTCGTAATTCTCGCGAATCCCCTTCAGCCCGGCGCCAAGCAGTGTTGCATACGCTAAGTAAGGGTTCGCTGCCGAATCGATACCGCGATATTCCACTCGTGCGCTTTGGCCTTTACCCGGCTTATACAGTGGCACGCGCACCAAAGCTGAACGGTTGTTATGGCCCCAGGAACGGTAACTTGGAGCTTCGCCGCCGCCCCAAAGTCGTTTATAGGAATTCACGAACTGGTTCGTGATTGCCGTCATTTCTGGCGCATGGTGCAGTATGCCTGCGATAAATGATCGGGCGACATCAGATAATTGGTACTCACGGCCGGCTTCAAAGAACGCATTTGAATCGCCTTCGAAGAGCGAGAAATGAGTGTGCATGCCGCTGCCTGGCTGATCCGAAAACGGCTTGGGCATGAAGGTTGCATGAATGCCCTTCTGCATCGCCATTTCTTTGATCACCGTACGGAAGGTCATGATGTTGTCTGCGGTCTGTAACGCGTCCGCGTAGCGCAAATCAATTTCATTCTGGCCAGGACCGGTCTCATGGTGGGAGAACTCTACCGAGATTCCCAGAGCTTCCAAGGTCGTGACCGAGGCGCGACGGAAATCTTGCCCAACTCCGTCGGGCACATGATCAAAATAGCCGCCGTTATCAATTGGCTGCGGGCGTCCTTGCGCGTCCAGTTTGCTACTTTCTAGCAGGTAGAACTCGATCTCTGGATGTGTATAGCAGGTAAAGCCCATATCAGCGGCTTCGGTCAGCTGACGCTTGAGCACTTGACGTGGATCCGCGTTAGATGGCTGACCTTCGGGGGTGAGGATGTCACAGAACATGCGACTGGTGGGTTCTACTTCACCGCGCCACGGCAAGATCTGGAAGGTCGCAGGATCCGGTTGCAACAGCATGTCCGACTCGGAGATGCGCGACAGCCCGTCGATCGAGGAGCCGTCAAAACCTAGTCCCTCTTCAAAAGCGTCTTCTACTTCAGCCGGAGCCAGTGCAACAGACTTCAAGGAACCGACCACGTCGGTAAACCACATACGCACAAATCGAACGTCTCGTTCTTCAATGGTGCGCAGCACGAATTCTTGCTGACGATCCATAATTCACCGCCTTATAAAAATCTTTGATTCCCGCGCTGATCACGGCAGGGAGTTAAACAACTTGTTGCAAGACTATACGTTTTAAGCCCCGATCTCGCCCCCCGCATCGCAGGGTATAAGTGCGATAAGGTTTTTCTATGCCACAACCATATCTTTCTGACCCCGACAAAGGCCCATCGCGCATTCGGGTTCACCATCTACAGCAGGCAAAAGAACGCGGCGAAAAGTTTGCCATGTTAACTGCATATGACGTCATGATGGCGGAAATTTTCGACCAAGCCGGGATCGAAATCCTACTTGTCGGTGATTCAGCGGCGAATACCGTGATCGGTTACGATTCGACCCTGCCAATTACCGTGGACGAAATGATCGTCTTCACTAAGGCAGTTTCAAACGGTACCAAGCGTGCTTTGGTTGTCGCAGATCTTCCCTTTGGCTCTTATGAGCAGTCTGCCCAACAGGCTGTCGCCACTGCTGTGCGGCTGATGAAAGAAGGTGGCGCGCAGGCGGTGAAGATCGAAGGTGGCCACGAGTTCGCTGAACACGTCCGTGCCATGGTGCTAGCTGGAGTGCCAGTGATCGGACATATCGGTTTCACCCCGCAGTCTGAACATGCTTTGGGTGGGTACCGGATCCAAGGTCGTGGAGACGCGGCCGAAAGCATGATCGCCGACGCCAAAGCTCTAGAGCGCGCAGGCGCTTTCACCATCCTCATGGAAATGGTTCCGAGCCCTGTCGCGGCGAAGGTTGATGAAGTGTTGACGGTACCAACCATTGGTATTGGTGCGGGCAACGCGACCACCGGCCAGGTTTTGGTGTGGCAGGATTTGCTGGGCTTAGGAGCGAACCGCACGCCACGTTTTGTCAAAAAATATGCTGATCTTCGTTCGGTGATTTCGTCGGCGGTAAGCCAATATCATCAGGAAGTCGTCAGCGGTGCTTTCCCATCTGCCGACTACGAATTCAAAGAATAAGCGACTTGGCGCTTAAACGAAGAACCCGCGTATGGAAATACTCCCCTACGCGGGTTCTGCATATTTAGGCTTCTTCTTCGTCCTCGGCATCCCATGCTTCGTTACGAGCCTGCACCTTGCTCATCGCGTTGCGTGCCGCCTCTTCAGTATCGTAGGGGCCTAAAAGTTTCGTCCAATCGGACTGTGGACCCTTCTCAATACTTCCCGTTGATACGTTGTACCAATACTTGCCTTCTTCTGAAATGGAAGTCTCGCTCACCGTAAGCTCCTCGGGTCGTTGGATCTTGATGACTCAACGCTAGCTCAATCTCACGCAGTTCGGTTGATCTTCAAAGCGTATGTTGTGCTCATTGCGTAGTTAGAATGTTTATATGGCTACTGTCGCAACTGCACCTCTTGGAACCTTGACTCCCGGCACAATCTTTCCCGAACTTAGTGTCCCGGCCGATATTGAACGCCCCGAATATGTGGGCAAGAAGGCCCCGGCGGAAAATACTGCCTCAGAGGTGAAAAGCCCTGAAGTTATTGAAAGAATACGTATTGCTTCGCGCATTGCCGCTCAGGCATTGGCCGAAGTAGGCAAAGCCTGCCAGCCAGGAATAACCACCGATGAGCTTGACCGCCTGGGACACGAGTTCCTCATGGACCACAAGGCCTATCCTTCCACCCTGGGATACCGCGGTTTCCCAAAGTCTTTATGCTCATCACTCAATGAAGTTATTTGCCACGGCATCCCAGACAGCACCGTGGTCCAAGATGGCGACATCATCAATATTGATATCACCGCCTACATTGGTGGAGTGCATGGGGATAACAACGCAACATTCCTCGTTGGGGACGTTGACGAAGAATCCCGGTTACTCGTTGAACGTACCGAAATGTCGCTGAAGCGCGCTATTAAATCGGTAATGCCCGGCCGGGAAATTAATGTCATCGGGCGCATCATTGAAAGCTATGCGAAGCGTTTCGGCTACGGCGTGGTCCGCGATTTCACCGGACACGGCGTCGGTGAGGCTTTCCATACCGGCCTGATCATTCCGCATTACGATGCGGCACCGGCCTATAACACCATCATCGAACCCGGCATGGTGTTCACAATCGAACCGATGCTCACCCTAGGCACCACCGAATGGGATATGTGGGAAGACGACTGGACGGTCACTACCCGCGATAAAAAGCGCACCGCACAGTTTGAACACACGCTATTGGTGACCAACGAGGGCGCTGAGATCCTTACGCTCCCATAATTGCTAAGCGCTACAACATCGTGAAACAGCGCAGGCCGAGTCCCACACCGTAAGGGTGGGACTCGGCCTGCGCTGTATCTGTCGCCATCATTGGCGTGCAAAGTTAGTTTGCGGTTAGTGGGCGTTGGTTGCCCTGTGGCGTTGTGGAACGGCGATCACGCAACTTCGCCATCGCAGTTTCAAAATCGGTGAGCGACTGGAAATTGTGATAGACGCTGGCAAATCTTAGGTACGCAACCTCGTCCAGACGTGACAACGGCTCAAGGATGGCCAGTCCGACCTGATGCGCGGGAATTTCCGCTGCACCTGAAGTACGGACCGTTTCTTCAACTTCTTGGGCAAGGATGGCCAAATCGTGATCAGTTACCGGGCGTCCTTGGCATGCCTTACGCACGCCATTAATGACCTTGTGGCGCGAGAAAGGTTCAACCGCGCCAGACTGCTTCAACACGTTCAACGCAGCAGTTTCAGTGGTGGTAAAACGGCGCGAACATTCGGTGCACTGACGACGACGTCGAATTGATACGCCATCATCGGCGACTCTGCTATCGACCACACGCGAATCAGCGTTGCGACAATAAGGGCAATTCATGACACCTCCAACTTTTTGCGATCGTGGTGCTAACCAACGCCGTCGGCGTATAGAAATTCACACACGTCACCTAACAGTTTAGCGTCTAATGGGCTTGGCGCACCGCGACCGCGTCACCGTGTGCTGGGAGGTCCTCGGCATTGGCAAGATTGATCACGTGAGTGGCCACCTCAGCAAGCGCGCTCTTGTCGTAGTTGATCACCTGGATGGCTTTGAGGAACGTGTTCACGTTCAGCCCCGAGGCGTGCAGTGCGGTACCACTGGTTGGCAGCACATGGTTTGAGCCTGCGCAATAATCTCCTAGGGACACCGGAGCAAATTCTCCGACAAAAATCGCCCCGGCAGCGTTGATCCGCGCGGCCACCTCCGCCGCGTTTATGGTGAGGATTTCCAAGTGCTCAGCCGCGTAAGCATTACACACTTCGACGCCCTGATCGAGATCATCAACCAGGATGATTGCCGACTGTCTTCCGGACAGGGCTTGCTGGACGCGTTCGGTGTGTTTCGTGGCCGCTACCTGCGTGCTAAGTTCGGCGCGCACAGCGGTGGCGAGAGCCGGCGAATCGGTCACCAGCACGGCAGCCGCATTAGCGTCGTGTTCGGCTTGCGAGATCATATCTGCCGCGACGAATGATGCGTTGGCAGTTTCATCGGCCAAAATCGCAATTTCGGTGGGTCCGGCCTCCGCGTCGATACCGACGACGCCTTTCACCAGACGCTTCGCTGTGGCCACAAAAACATTGCCCGGACCGGAAATAACATCTACCGGTTCAATATCTCCACGCTGATCGTTCGGGACCTGCACCCCGTAGGCGAAAGCCGCCACGGCCTGGGCCCCGCCCATTGCGTGTACCTCGGTAATTCCTAACAGCTTCGCTGCAGCCAGGATCGTCGGGTGTGGCAGACCGCCAAAATCCGCCTGCGGTGGGCTTGCCAGCGCGAGCGAGGTGACCCCTGCAGCCTGCGCCGGAATGGTGTTCATGATGACCGAGGAAGGGTAAACAGCCAATCCGCCCGGGACATAGAGACCAACGCGTCGCACTGGAACCCAGCGCTGCGTCACGGTTCCACCGTGGCCATATTCAACGGTGACGTCCTGCGGCAACTGAGCTTGAGCAAAGGAGCGGGCACGCTTGATGGACTCTTCTAAAGCCAAGCGGACCTGCGGATCAAGCTCGTTCAAGGCTCGATCTAATTCTGCTTGCGGGACCCGAGTATGTTCCAGTTCAACCTTATCGAACCGCTTGGCGAGGTCCTTGAGCGTTTCCATACCATGTTCACGCACGTCGTTGATGATTTGCTGGACAACCTCTGCGGCCGTCTGCGAATTCATTTCAGGTCGAGGCAATTTGGCTTTGAGCTGAGCACGGTTGAGTTTCGCTCCACGCCAGTCAATGGTCGCGAGTTCGGAAAAATCGGTATCTGGGTTTAAGGTCACCACCCCAGTTTAACGTGTAAGACCGGATTGGGTTCCCATAAGTTACCCCATCCGGTCATACATTATGCGATTGCTACACGTCCAGGCAGGCCGGGCCGAGCAGTACCTTCAAATCTCCGAACAGAGCAGGGTTCGGATTAACCCTGAAATTCATGCCTAGTCTCATCAAGGAGGTACCACGGCTTCCGCTGAGCTTTACCCGCACCTCGGTGTTTCCGCTATGGGTGCGCAGCACATCTCCGAGTTTCTGGATTAGCGTCTCGGTAGCTTTATGCGTAGGTATACCGATAACTACCGGTCCGGTACCTGAGGTATCGGAGAGTTCGGGGATCATCATCTCTTGGGCGTTAAGTGTGATCGATCCATCGTCGCGGCGTTGTACACGTCCCTTGATCACGACAATCAAGTCATCGGCCAGGATCTCGGCGATTGGCTGGTAGGCCTGACCGAAGAACATCACTTCCATGGAACCGGAAAGGTCCTCAATTTCACTGCGTGCGTAGGGGTTGCCAGATTTTTTGGCAATACGTCGCTGCAGCCCGCTGATCATTCCTGCTATCGAAATGACATGTCCGTCGGCTGGTCCTTCATCGGACAACACGCTCGTCACCGGCATGTCCGCGTACTGGTCAAGGGCGGAGCCCAAACCTTGCAGCGGGTGATCCGAGACGTAGAGACCGAGCATATCTCGTTCGTAGGCAAGCTTTTCCTTCTTCTCCCAGTCGGGAAGATCAGGAATTGCTACCGTCATCGCATCTGAGACATCGGAGGTATCCAGTGCACTAAACAGATCAAACTGGTTCGCCGCTTCATTGCGCTTGAGCTGAATGACCGAGTCGACGGCCTCTTCGTGAATGGCCACCAGAGCCCGGCGCGGGTGCTTCAGCGAGTCGAAGGCGCCGGCCTTGATCAAGGACTCAATGGTGCGCTTGTTGCAGACCACTGCAGGGACCTTGCTCAAAAAGTCGCTGAAATCCCGGTACGCGCCCTTTTCAGTTCGCGCTTCAACCATGCCGGCCACCGCGTTAGCACCGACGTTACGGATAGCACCCATGCCGAAGCGGATGTCTTTACCCACAGGGGTGAAGTTCAGTGCTGATTCATTAACATCTGGCGGAAGTACGGTGATGCCGATGTGCCGGCATTCGTTTAGGTACAGCGCCAGCTTGTCCTTGTCATCGCCGACCGAGGTGAGCAATGCTGCCATGTATTCGGCCGGGTAGTGCGCCTTGAGGTATGCGGTCCAGTAGGACACCACCCCGTAGGCAGCTGAGTGGGCTTTGTTGAACGCGTAGTCGGAGAACGGCAGCAGAATGTCCCACAGGGTTTTCACCGCTGCGTCTGAATATCCGTTGTCGTTCATACCCTGTTTGAAGCCGGCGAACTGCTTATCCAGTTCTGACTTCTTCTTTTTACCCATGGCACGGCGCAGAATATCTGCCTGGCCCAGCGAGTAGCCGGCAAGCTTCTGCGCGATCGCCATAACCTGCTCCTGATACACAATCAGGCCGTAGGTTCCGCCGAGAATGTCGGCTAGTGGTTCTGCGAGCTCCAGGTGGATCGGGGTGACATCCTGCAACCCGGTTTTACGCAACGCATAGTTTGTATGCGAGTTAGCGCCCATGGGACCTGGTCGGTACAAGGCGATCACAGCGGAGATATCTTCGAAGTTATCCGGGCGCATCATCTTCAACAGTGAGCGCATTGGCCCACCATCGAGCTGGAACACACCAAGGGTGTCACCACGAGCTAGCAGGTTATAGGCTTCGGTGTCTTCGAGCGTCAGTACCTCGAGGTCTAGCTCATCCCCTGTGTTGTACGTGATGTTTTCCAACGCGTCGGAAATGATGGTGAGGTTACGCAACCCCAAGAAGTCCATCTTGATCAAACCCAAGCCTTCACAGGTCGGGTAGTCGAACTGGGTAATAACCTGGCCGTCTTGGATACGACGCATGATCGGGATGACGTCGATGATCGGATCCGAGCTCATGATCACGCCGGCGGCGTGTACGCCCCACTGACGCTTGAGCCCTTCAATGCCCTTGGCCGTTTCGAAAACACGTGCAGCTTCTGGGTCGTTGGCCACCAGATTACGGAAATCTCCGGCTTCTGAATAACGCTTTGAATCTGGGTTATCAATATCGTTCAGTGGGATATCTTTAGCCATCACTGCCGGTGGCAGGGCCTTGGTCAAGGTTTCACCCATGCTAAATGGGTAGCCCAGCACACGAGAGGAGTCCTTCAATGCCTGCTTGGTCTTGATGGAACCATAGGTGACGATCATTGAAACACGTTCGTCGCCATACTTTTCGGTCACATACTTGATGACCTCCGAGCGGCGCCTATCATCGAAGTCCACGTCGAAGTCGGGCATGGAAACACGTTCCGGGTTCAAGAAACGTTCAAAGATCAACCCGTGTACCAATGGGTCCAGGTCGGTAATACGCATCGCGTAGGCAACCATTGAACCGGCACCGGAACCACGTCCTGGACCCACGCGGATGCCATTGCTCTTTGACCAGTTAATAAAGTCGGCGACGACTAGGAAGTAGCCGGGGAATCCCATCTTGATGATGACATCAAGCTCGTAGTCGGCCTGCCTGCGTGAGTCTTCGGGGATGCCATTGGGGTACCTGTAGTGCAGTCCCTTGTCTACTTCTTTAATGAGCCAGCTGGTTTCGTCTTCTCCCGGCGGGCAAGGGAACTTAGGCATGTAGTTTGCGTTGGTGTCGAAAGAAAGATCAACACGGTCAGCGATTTCAAGGGTGTTGTCGCATGCCTCGGGGTGTTCTTTGAACAACTCACGCATTTCGCGTGCACTCTTTAGGTAATAGCCAGATCCAGAGAATGCGAAACGGCTGCCGCCCTGGTCATAGGTCGGCTCGTCGAGAGTGGAACCGGAGTTGATTGCCAGTAGCGCCTCATGGGCCTTCGAATCGGCTTCATGGGTGTAGTGAAGATCGTTGGTGGCAACGAGCGGGATGTCTAGTTCGCGGGCCAGGCGCAGAAGATCTTTGGTGATTCTGCGTTCAATCTCTAGACCGTGGTCCATGATCTCGCAGAAATAATTTTCTTTGCCGAACAAGTCTTGAAGTTCGGCTGCCGCAGCCTTGGCCGCGTCATACTGGCCTAGACGTAACTTGGTCTGGACTTCACCTGAGGGGCAACCTGTCGTGGCGATCAGGCCTTCGGAGTGCTCGTTGAGCAGTTCGCGGTCCCAGCGTGGGTATTTGCCAAAGACTGAGTCAAGCGATGCCCGGGAGGATCCCTTGAAGAGGTTATCCATACCCTTGTTGTTGTAAGACAACAAGGTCATATGGTTATACAGGCCACCACCGGAGACGTCGTCACCCTTTTGGGATTCGTCGGTGCGCCACTTCACACGAGTCTTATCGTTTCTCGCCGTGCCAGGAGTTACATAGGCTTCGACGCCGATGATTGGTTTTACTCCGGCATCGGTAGCCCGCTTCCAGAAGTCGAAGGCACCAAAAAGGTATCCATGGTCGGTAATCGCCATGGCTTCCATGCCTTGTCGGTTAGCTTCTTCAAAAAGCTCCGAAAGCCGGGCTGCCCCGTCCAACATGGAGTATTCGGTATGGGTATGCAGATGGACAAATCCGTCACGTGTCGCGCTCACTGAACCAGTCTAACGATTTACGCCACGAATATCGTCCACCTGCCACCGGCTGTGGGAGCTCTCATAGCCGGTGGGCCATAGGACTAGTAGCCACCTTCGCGCAACAGTTCTAGCGCACCGGCGAGGTCATGCGGGTATTCGCTCTCATATTCAACCCATTCTCCGGTGACCGGGTGATTAAATCCCAGCCGTTTGGCATGTAGCCACTGGCGCGTCAACCCCAACGCGGCACCTAGGTTAGGGTCGGCCCCATAGGTCTGGTCGCCAACGCAGGGGTGCCCAAAGGCGGAGAAGTGCACACGAATCTGATGGGTGCGTCCGGTTTCTAGATGCACTTCTACCAGACTTGCTCGGCCGAAGGCTTCGAGCATCTCATAGTGCGTGACGGAGTCGCGTCCACCTTCCAGGACAGCGAACTTCCAGTCATGACCTGGGTGCCGGCCGATCGGTGCATCGATGGTGCCTTCAAGAGGATCAGGTAGCCCTTGAACTACCGCATGATAAACCTTTTTGGGGGTGCGTTCCTTAAACGCGCGCTTCAGACCCGTGTAGGCACGCTCAGATTTGGCTACCACCATGAGTCCGCTCGTTCCCACGTCGAGGCGGTGGACAATGCCCTGACGCTCGGCGGCACCAGAGGTAGAAATATTGTAGCCTTCGGCCATTAGCGCACCTACGACAGTAGGCCCGACCCATCCAGGAGAAGGATGTGCGGCGACTCCGACCGGCTTATCGATGACAACGTAGTCGTCTTCGTCGGCAATGATCTTCAAATCTTCCACGGCAATTACTCTAATTTCTAGTGGGTCGGACTGCGGTGGAATACTTACGCGCAACGCGTCGCCCGCTCTAACCTTCAGCGGCTTCGTCACTACACGTCCATTAACTTCAACCATGGAGTCTTTGAACAGCGTCTTCGCTAAAACTCTAGGGATCTCCAACACCTTGGCAAGATACGAGTCCAGCCGTTGTCCGGCATCCTCGTCAGCCACGAGCAGTTCATGGATCTGAGTTCCCCCAGTAGTGCTCATGCTGTGGGCTCCGTCTTCTCATCGTCAGCGTCAGTCTTGTTGTTTTTGGGCGGATCACCAATGGTTCCATCGAGGTTGCGTCCGCGTATCAGCATCAGGGCCACGACGATCATCGAACAAACAATAAATGAGTCTGCAACGTTGAAAATTGCGAAGTGTTGGACTGAAAACATGTCGACAACGTGGCCGAAGCCAAAGGCCGGTTCGCGGAACAAGCGGTCGGTCAGATTTCCTAGCACTCCCCCGAGCAAAGAACCCAAGACGATCGCCCAGCCGCGTGTGCCCACTTTGCGCAACAGCAGATAAATCACGTATACGGCTACCGCAGCCTGCAGAATGGCGAAAATGATGGTGAAATCTTCGCCGATGGAAAAGGCTGCACCCGGGTTGAGAATGTAGTGGATATCCAAGAAATTCGGAATCACTTCAATTGATTCTCCGAGTTTCATTGTTCTCTCAACGAGAATCTTGACGGCTTGATCAAGAACTAGCGCTACTAAGGCGATGATCAGGCCAAGACCTGTGAAGCGCTTAGCCGCGGCAGCACTCCTAGATGGTGAAGCACTCACACTGTTACCCATTAATTCCCTTTAAACAACAACGGTGGTGCCGGATCAATCCGAGCACCACCGTTAATTGTACTGATATTTAGTTCAAGCCATCAAACCCGATAAGGATTAGTTGGTCTTCCCTGCGTTATCAATGGATCCCTGCGACTCAAGGTCGCGGAGCTGTCCTTCGATGTAAGTCTTCAGACGTGCACGGTAGTCACGCTCGAAGCCGCGAAGCTGCTCAAGCTTACGCTCAAGTACCGACTTCTGCTGCTCCAGTGCAGAGAGAGTCTTACGGCTCTTTTCTTCTGCGGTGGTAACCAGCGAGTTTGCCTCGGTCTTAGCTTCCGAGATGATCTTGTCGCGCTGCTCAACACCGGAGGCGACATATTCATCGTGCAGACGCTGTGCCATGGCAAGCACGTTAGCTGCGGATTCTGCGGACTCGGTGCGAGGGGCAGCAGCAGGAACAGCGTTGGCTCCAGGAGCCGCGTCCTTCTTGTCCTCGACCTTAGCTGCAGCAACCGGAGCTTCGGTCTTCTTGACCTCAGCGGCTGGAGCAGCAACTGGAGTCTCGACCTTCTTAGGCTCTTCGGTCTTGGTTTCGACCTTCTTCTCTTCAGCTGGCTTAGCAGCTGGAGCGGCGGCAACTGGAGCAGGAACTGACTGTTCCTTGGCCGAGACGTTAGTGTCTCCACCCTGCCCTGCCAAGCGGCGGCGCAACTCTTCGTTCTCACCGGTCAGGCGACGTAATTCCACAACGATCTCGTCGAGGAAGTCATCTACCTCGTCTTGGTCGTAGCCTTCTCGGAACTTGGTCGGCTGAAACCGCTTATTGACTACGTCTTCTGGCGTCAAAGCCATTGGGTCACCTCAATACTGGGATCATTTCCGCCCGACAGTTGCTGTCTTGCGAAACACTTACCGTTCATTCAGTGTCGCGACCGGTGAAGTCGGAGCACCATTTCCTAAAGGATATAACGATTCGGACACTAATTACGAAACCGAACTGCCGGTTCAACTCAATTTTACTGTTTTTCGCCCTTCAGGAGCTCTTTAGAACCTCGTATTCTTCTACGAAATGCCTAATCAGTTCCCTAGGTTGTAACCTACGCCACTTACGATCGATTTGACAATCATTACGACGATAAACAGGATCAAAAATGACAAGTCAAGCCGGATTCCACCGATATCCAGAGGTTTGATCTTGCGACGCAGCCACCGGAGTGGAGGGTCAGTTATCGTGACGATTGTTGTCGCAGCGACCAGAGCAATCCCCTTAGGGTGCCAGTGCCGAGCGAAACTTTCAGTTATATCCAACACAATTCGCATTATTAGCAGAATTTGTAGGACAGCTAACAAGAGATAAATTATCCCGAACACCATTTTTACGCGCTCGCTCCTGGCAACTTAGCTCTGGTTAAAGAAGGTCGCCTGGGCTTCGGACTGCTTGCGGTCTTCACCCAGTACTTCAACAGTGGCTGGGGACAGCAAGAAGACCTTGTTAGTTACTCGTTCAATCGAGCCGTGGAGAGCGAAAACCAGGCCAGCCGAAAAATCGACTAAACGCTTGGCATCTGTTTCTCCCATGTCGGTGACATTCATGATCACCGGGATTCCGTCACGGAAGTTCTCACCGATGATTTTGGCATCGTTGTAAGAACGTGGGTGCACGGTAGTAATTTGACGCAATTCGGAATCCTCATCCCGTACTGAAGGGGCACGCTTAATGGGTGTGACCGGAGCACGGTATTCGTTCTCTGGTTCTTTGGCTACTGAATGCGGTGCAACCGATTTAACAACCGGCTGCGGGCGCGGGGCCTCGACTGGACGTTGCGTTGCAACATCATCGACGGCCCGTACCTGGGTCCTCGGTTCTGAGTTGTCCGTTTCGACCTCACTCTGCTCAACGGCATCCGCCAAGCCGAGATAGACCATTGCCTTGCGTAGTCCGTCAGCCACGTTTTTTCTCCTCAGTTGTCCCGTGCATGCAACCCCAGGTGCATGATTCCGCTACTCTGACGCTACCGCACGCCAAACGACTGGCATTGCTCATTCGATTTTTTTGCGCGGTGTGTCGCGCGGGCCTATGTTTTCGGCCAAATCAGCCCCGCCAGTCGGCCCGACCGTGAACTTCTTCGGTAGGAGAAGAATCTCTCATCTTCTAGGGTGCAGACACCGCTTTGCTGCACGCTTACTCCGAGATCTGACAGTTCCTTTTGCGCGGATGCCGGCAAATCGAGAGCCGCCGTTCCCCAGCTAGTATTGCTTCGTATTCCGGGACGAGATTCCTCGGATTCGGCGGCCATTGATTCTGGGACCTCATAGCATCGGCCGCAGATTGCTGGGCCAATAACGGCCTCGATGTGGGTGGCCCCCAATGCTTGAAGTTCACCCACTGTACGAGTCAATATTCCGTCCAGCAGTCCGCGTCGACCCGCGTGAGCTGCGGCGGTGAACGTTTGCTTCTGGGTAGCGTCCTTTGCGACGAACAGCACCGGCAGACAATCGGCAACCATTACTGCCAACGCTTCGCGTCCGGTGGGGTCCACCAGTGCGTCGCAGGTTGGCGCTTCTGGCTCTGTCCACGAGGTGCGCCGCTGTGAGGCTATGTGCACAACCTCGGTGGAATGAATCTGGTTCATGAAGTGCAAAGAAAAACGTCGAACCCCGATCGAGTCTTCCAATCTGGCTCGATGTTCCCCCACTAGGTGGGGATCATCGTTCACATGCAAGGCAAGGTTTCCCTCGGCTTGCGTGGTAAACGCCAGGTGGATACTCGAATCGAGGTTCGACGCGAAATGTAGCACTGCTCAGCTAATCGCTGGTTTACTTCAGGAAGTCAGGAACGTCCAGATCATCGTTCGAACCGTTAAGGTCTGAATCGACGACATCAGGAAGATCCTGGAAGGAGTTGTTCTGCTCTGCAGCAACCGGCTTCGCTTCCGGCGCTGGCGCCGCTTCTGCCGGTGCAGCCTGTGGAACAGGCTGCTCTTGCGCTGGACGGTTCGCTGCTGGCTTGGAGACCAACGGTGCCATTGGCTTGCTGGTGACATCTGGCTCGTCAAAGCCTGCTGCAATCACCGTGACACGCGCTTCGTCGCCCAAGGCGTCGTCAATGACGGCACCGAAGATGATGTTTGCCTCTGGGTGTGCGACTTCCTGCACTAGTCGAGCAGCCTCGTTGATCTCGAACAAGCCGAGATCCGAACCGCCCTGGATGGAAAGAAGCACGCCGTGTGCGCCGTCGATGGAAGCTTCCAGCAGTGGCGAAGCGATTGCTAGTTCGGCGGCCTTAACCGCGCGATCTTCGCCTCGGGCCGAGCCGATGCCCATCAATGCCGAACCAGCACCCTGCATCACGGACTTGACGTCCGCGAAGTCGAGGTTGATCAGCCCTGAGGTGGTGATTAGGTCGGTGATGCCCTGAACGCCGGAAAGCAAGACCTGGTCTGCCTGACGGAATGCGTCGAGCACCGACACGTTACGGTCAGAGATGGACAGCAGGCGATCGTTAGGAATAACGATCAGCGTGTCGACCTCATCGCGCAATGCTTCAATGCCGTTTTCGGCAGAGTTAGCACGACGACGACCTTCGAAGGTGAATGGACGGGTTACGACACCGATGGTCAGTGCACCCAATCCGCGGGCGATACGTGCCACGACAGGTGCGCCACCGGTACCGGTGCCGCCACCTTCGCCGGCGGTCACGAAGACCATATCGGCGCCGCGTAGAACGTCTTCGATCTCTTCTACGTGGTCTTCGGCTGCCTGGCGTCCCACATCAGGGTTAGCACCAGCACCGAGGCCACGCGTAAGTTCGCGTCCCACGTCTAGCTTTACGTCGGCATCACTCATGAGTAGAGCCTGCGCATCGGTATTGATGGCGATGAACTCAACGCCCTTGAGACCGACTTCGATCATTCGATTGACTGCGTTTACACCGCCACCGCCGATTCCGACGACTTTAATGACCGCGAGGTAATTCTGTGGAGCTGCCACGTCCCGCTTCCCTTGTTAGATGTGCTACATAATTCACGATTCATGCGTAAAACCTTGACTCTTAACCTTAAGGTTAAGATTGTGTCAAGCTATCGTTATTAAGAACGCTATGAGCCATGTTGGCTTTCTGCAACGACCGCTGGGGCGTGTCGTCTATTGAAACCTATCTTTCCAGAATTTCCCTTGAGAATGTTCATCCCTCGCCCGTGGCGAACGACTTAATACGTCACCGGGTTTTCTGGGTTGGTCACGTCGATGACTTTAGCCTTGGCCTTATTTTCTTTGAGCTGTTGCAGGAAAATATTAGCGACTTCGTTTTTGAGTGCGGCTTTGTCTCCGTCTCCCCAAATCAGAGTTCGCTTGTTCGGTAAGGCAAGCTCCATGAAACCAGCTTGGGTAAGGGTCGCCGTTGACACCTGCTTGAGCACCTTTGGCTCCACGGTACTCAAAATGCCCGTCAACAGTTGAAATTTCTCGGGATCTTTCGTTTCATCTGATGCTTTGACGCGGGGAAGTTTGGTTTTATCTTTCTCGACAACCTTCTTCAGCTTCTCTCCAGACGAGGAAACAATAAATGAGTTCTTGCCGTCCACTAAGATCGCTACAGGTTCAGCTTCAACGACCTCAACTACGAGAGTATCTGGCATCTTTGCTCGAACAACTATTTCATCTACGGCCGGTTCATCACCGATTAGTTCCGCTACGCGCGACTCTGAGATTCGTGGCAGCGGCACCCCTTCCAAAGGGGCCAAGGCTTCAAGTAATTTTTTCTCGCTGACCAATTTGCTGCCGGTCACTTCGATTTTTTTCGCCGCAAGCAACGGAGAAAAACTCAGCACCAGCACGGCGGTAACACTCAAAGCCACAATGCTCGCGGCAATAATCAGTAGCAGCTTACGCCGCTTTTTCTCCGGACTCGCAGGAAGCTCGACTACCTTGGAATTTTCCATCACATTAACCTCCAGATTTAGTTGAAGGACAATGCGGCAACGATTTGCTCGCCCAGTTCGGTCACATCACCAGCACCGATGGTCATCACCACGTCACCAGGCTCCGCGTACTCCACCGCGTGGGCTACCGCAGCTAGTGGGGTGAGTACCTCGCTAGGTACTTCGATGCGCTGGGCGATGAGGTCGCTGGTCACGCCAGGGATCGGTTCCTCACGCGCAGGGTAAATCTCTAGCACCCTCACGCTATCTGCCAAAGACAGGGCTTGGGCGAACTGACGGTAAAATTCCTGAGTCCGGCTAAAGAGATGAGGCTGGAAGATGACGTGTAATTTTCCATTACCTGCCACCGCTCGGCCTGCCTTCAACGCAGCATCAACCTCGGTGGGATGGTGAGCGTAATCGTCATAGACTCGAACGCCATTGCCCGCGCCTTTAAATTCAAAGCGGCGAGCGGCACCAGCAAAGCTTCCCAGCGCCACTAAGGCTTCTTCAATCTCCAGACCCGCGTCCATGCCTACGGCTAGTGCCGCCGCGGCGTTAAGCAAATTGTGTTCCCCCGGCACCGCGAGGTTCAGTAAATGACTCTGACCGCTACCCCACTCGATGGTGGCCTCGAATCGGCCATTGTCCAAGGCCCGAGCGTTACTCAGTCGGCGATCTGCGTGATCCGCAAAGCCATAGGTCTGGATCCGCAATTCGGGACGTTGCTGACGCATCTTACGCGCAAGATCGTTAGCACCTTGGTCATCGGCGCAACAGATGAGCAGACCGTCTTCGGGTAGCAAACGGGCAAACTCTACAAAGGCTTGGTGGACCGCTTCGGCAGTGCCGTAGTGATCCAGATGGTCTGCCTCAATATTGGTGACGACGATGACATTCGGTCGGTAGTTTAGGAATGAGGCATCAGACTCGTCGGCTTCCGCCACGAAAATCTCTCCGCGTCCCAATTCTGCATTCGTACCGAGGCTTGGAATATTTGCTCCCACGGCGAAGGATGGCGCGGCCGATGCGGTTTTGAGCATGTGGGCGGTCAACGAGGTAGTCGTGGTTTTTCCGTGGGTTCCGGCGATTGTCACCACTTGCTGGTGTCCACGCATAGTCGCTTCGAGTCCCTCGGAACGGTGCATGATCTTCAGTCCACGGCGCAATGCTTCATCGTATTCCGCGTTGCCTGGTTTGATGATCGAGGAGATCACCACGGTGTCCGCGTCACCCAAATTTTGGGGGTCGTAGCCGATGTGGATCCGGGCGCCACGCTCGCGTAGGCCATCAAGGACCGGTAAATCCTTAGCGTCTGAACCCGAGACTGCTACCCCGTAATCCAAGAGCAGTCGGGCTACGGCCGAGACACCGACGCCGCCAACGCCCATCAGATGTACCTTGCCTAATTCGGCAATGTGGTTGCCTGGCTGCTGTGCCATGATTTAGCCTTTCTGGCCCGACGCGGAACGTCGGGATGAAACTTCGTCGATAATCATTGCTGCCATCTGTTCGGCAGCATCTCGTTGTCCCAGCGAAGCAGCAGCTTGCGACATCTGTTCAAGTTTATGCTGATCGGTGATCAAGTTCAGGACCGTGTCGGTGACATAGCCGGGAGTAAAGTCCGAGTTCGAAACCAGTAACGCGCCTCCGGCTGCTACCAGCGCGCTCGCGTTGAGTTTCTGTTCACCGTTGCCAATTGGCAATGGAACTAGAACTGAGGCGGTTCCCGCCACAGCCAGTTCACACACCGTGCCCGCGCCGGAACGGCAGATCATTAGGTCTGACGCTGCGTAAGCAAAGTCCATTCGCTCCACATACTCGCGTTGCGTATAACCGGCGTGTTCCAGTCTGTTTCCTTGCGCATCGGTGATTTGCTTCCCTCGCCCGGTGATATGCACTACGTGCACGCCTGCAGCGTGGAGCTGGTCAAGCGAAGCAACAATAGTCTCATTGATGCTCTGCGCTCCGGAGGACCCACCGGTCACCACCAGCACCGGCGACTGATCGGTTAGGCCAAAGTAGGCACGAGCCTCGTCACGAATCGCTGCCCGATCCATCAACGCAACGTTAGATCGCATCGGCATTCCAACCTGACGTGCGTTTGGCAATCCGGTATTAGCGAATGTGGTTCCGACACCCACCGCGTGTTTTGCACCCAACTTATTGGCCATACCTGCAACGGAATTTGCTTCGTGAACGAAAGTTGGGATGCCAAGCTTTTTAGCCGCTAGGTAAGCCGGAGTGCAGACGTATCCCCCGACTCCGAGCAATGCTTCGGCTTTGGTTTCCCGGAGTATCTTTTTTGCTTCATTGATTGCTTTGAGGAACCGGAAAGGAAACTTGAGCAGATCAAGGTTGATGCTTCGTGGCATAGGCGCTTTGGGGATTAGCGCTAACCGATACCCGGCTTCGGGAACCAGCTTAGTTTCAAGCCCGCCGGGGGAACCCAGTGCAACGATGTTTGCCTGTGTATCTTGCTGACGCACTGCATCTGCGATGGCCAGCATTGGCGAAATATGGCCGGCGGTTCCGCCTCCGGCAACGACCAGACGGATCGGATCACTCATGGCTTTTATACTCCTCGGGTCCAAGACCAGCGATTAGGCACAATCAACGTAAAACTTACTTTGGCGACTTTCCGGTGTCCGTAGCAAAGTTCGCTATGGCTGCGAGTTTTTGAGCACGTGCCGAACAAAGCACGAAGCCCATAGCTAGCATTACCGCAAGCATCGCCGAACCACCGGAAGAAATGAAAGGTAGCGGCACACCGATGACCGGTAGCAATCCACTGACCGTACCAAGATTGATGAAGGTTTGTCCGATGATCCAGGTGGAAATGCAACCCATCAATACCTTGGTGTACAAGTCATTGGCGCGCATCGCGATACGGAACATGGCCAAGGCCAGCAGTGCAAACATGCAAAGGACAAAGAGGACACCGACAAATCCGAATTCTTCGCCAAGAATTGAGAAGATGAAGTCGTTTTGCGCTTCGGGAACGTAGGACCACTTTAGTCGTGATTGACCAGCCCCGACGCCGAACCAACCGCCGGAGGCGAATGCGTGCAGTCCCATGCTGGACTGGTAACAGATTCTGTCATCGACTCCGCAGTCAATTTTCAACCATGCCAACACACGAGCACGACGGTTAGAGGACGCGAATACCAGCACCGCGAGCATGGCAAAGCCTGTAATGCCTGCCAGCGCCAGCCACTTCATCTTCAGCCCGCCAAGAAAAAGCGCGGTGGCGATGATCAAGATCAATACCAGCGCGGTACCTACGTCTTTTCCGGCTAACACCAGCAAAAGAATGGCGCCGCCGATTGGAAGGACGATCGGTACAAATAGGTGCTTGTAGTCGTGGAGCATGTTTTGCTTTTTTTCAAGCATAAATGCAGCAAAAACTGCCAACGCTAACTTGGCAAACTCACTGGGCTGCAGGCCGATGGTGCTGGTGATACGGATCCAGTTTCGGTTACCCAGAACCTCATGGCCGAGCGGAGTGAACGCCACGAGGAACAACAGTAGTACCGCCACGAGTGCGGCTGGCCAGGCCAGCCTTTTCAACGTTGCAGGTTTGAAAAACTGCATCGCTATCATCGCGACAATGCCTACTCCGGCAAACATTGCTTGGGATAATGCCACGGTGAAGCCATCATTTCCGCGAGCAATAGCCTCAACGGACGCCGAGGACTGCACCATCAGCACACCAAATATTGCCAAGGCAATCGAGGTGACGAACACCAGCATGTAGTCGATCGAAGCGGTGCGTGCACTGCCGGATTCGATGTTGCCGATGAGCCGACCGACCGGGGAGAACTTTGGCTTTCTATTCTTGGTTTTTTTGCCACGTGCTGTTGCCATCATTGCCTCCCGTCCGGTCAGATTGCTTACTTAGTTCCTGCGGTTCCCTCATCCATGAGATCACTGACAGCGCTGATAAATGCGTTGCCACGCTGGGCGTAGGAACTGAATTGGTCCATCGAGGCAGCTGCCGGTGCCATCAATACTGTATCCCCGGCCTGCGCAAGTTCTGCAGCCTTGCGCACTGCTTGGGTCATCACCTGCGAGCCTGTCGGGGCCATGTCCGTGGCAGCTTGTCCCAGCGCGGTGATGTCTACCAGCTCGACGTCACTAGCGTGTTCGGCCAGTGCCGCACGCAGTGAGTCGTTATCGGTACCAATCAGCAGTACGGCGCGTAAACGCTGTGCATGAGTTCTAATCAGCTCGGTGTAGTCCACACCCTTAGACAGTCCGCCTGCAATCCACACCACCGAGCTAAATGCCGCAAGTGAGGCGTTAGCCGCGTGCGGGTTGGTGGCTTTTGAATCATTGATCCACAAGATGTCATTGCGTCGCGCGACGGCTTGAATACGGTGAGCACCAGAATCAAAACCGCTCAGACCCTTGGCTATTGCCTCGGCTTCAACCCCATACGCGCGGGCCAAAGTAGCGGCCGCGGCGGCGTTGGCTGCGGTATGCTTCGGAACGATTTCGCCGATATCGCTCAGCGCCACCAGTTCTAAGGCTTTGCTCCGGCGCTCTTCGATAAATGCGCGGTCCACCAATAGGCTTTCAACGATCCCTACGGTGGAAACGGCTGGGCTGTCGGTGGAGAAGCCGATGGCGCGGCATCCTTCGATGACATCCGCGTTCTCAACCATTTGAAGCGTCTTGGCATCTGCGACGTTAAAGATCGCGGCGACTTGGGTTCGCTCATAGATTTTAGCTTTGTCCGCCTGGTAGGCCTCAAAGCCGCCATGCCAGTCCACGTGATCTTCGGCGATGTTCAAGACGACTGAGGCCAAAGGAGAGATGCTGTGGGTGAAGTGAAGCTGGAAGCTCGATAGTTCAACAACAAATACGTCGTAGTCCACCGGTTCACGAACCGCATCCAAAATGGGGGTCCCTACGTTTCCCACGGCGATGGCACGTAACCCGGCAGCCTGCAAGATCGCTTCGGTCATGCCTACGGTCGTAGTTTTACCGTTGGTACCGGTGATCGCTAGCCACTGTGGCGCAGTGCGCCCTGCACGGTTCTGCACGCGCCAAGCAAGTTCAACATCGCCCCAGATTTCGATACCGGCTTCTGCCGCCGCCGCCAATACTGGGTGGCGTGGATTCCAGCCCGGCGAGACCACCACGAGATCCGGCGCGCCGCCGTCAACCTGTGGCAACGAGTCAATATGTTCGGTACCGAGCAACACCTGATGCGCTCCGACAATTTTCAGTGTCTCGGCACGCTGCGAGTTGATCTCGTCATCACGTCCGTCGATGACGGTGACTATGGCGCCAAGCTCGATCAGCGTGTCGGCGGCGGAGAATCCGGAGAGTCCCAGACCCGCAACAACAACGCGCAGGTCTTTCCAGTTTGCATCCCAGCTGGTCAGATTGGCCAGTTTTTCACTCACAGTGCGACAACCCATTCGGAGTAGAACAGACCCAGTCCGGCTGCCACAAAGAGACCGGCCAGAATCCAGAAACGAATAACAACATTCTCTTCGGACCATCCGGAGAGCTCAAAGTGGTGCTGCAACGGCGCCATCTTGAAGACGCGCTTGCCACCGGAAAGTTTGAAGTAACCAACCTGGATTATCACCGACAATGCGATGATGACGAACAAGCCAGCAATGACAACCAGCAACAGCTGGGTGCGTGAGAGGATCGCCATCGCTGCCAGGGCGCCACCAATAGCTAGCGAACCGGTATCACCCATGAAGATCTTCGCTGGTTTTGCGTTCCACCAGAGGAAGGCGATCAGTGCGCCGGAAATCGTTGCACCGAGCAGTGCTAGATCCTGCGGATCACGCACGGTGTAGCAAACTTCCATCGCGTTATCGCGGCCACAGGCCTGATTCTGTTGCCAGATACCAATGAGCGTGTAAGCGCCGAACACCATAATGGAAGCACCAGTCGCAAGACCGTCAAGACCGTCAGTGAGGTTCACACCGTTGGTGGTCGCGGTGGAGATGAAGTTGGCCCAAAGCACAAAGAGAATCAGGCCCACCATTGGTCCGGCGAATGCTAGGTCAATGTTCAGATCGCGCAGGAATGAAATCGCCGTTGACCCAGGAGTTAGCCCCTGGGAGTTAGGGAACTGCAAGGCAAGAACTGCGAAGCTGATGCCAACAATTGCCTGCAAGATGATCTTCTGGTAGGCACGCAGTCCCAAGGATCGCTTCTTGGCGATCTTAATGAAGTCATCCAGGAAGCCGACAAGTCCCATACCGCCGAACAATAACAACACCAGCAAGCCACTGGCGGTAATCCCCGAGGAAGTACGCCCCATCAGACCTAGGATGCCGTGGGTGAGGAAGTAAGCAACAAAGACCGCAAGGATAAAGACCACGCCACCCATGGTGGGGGTACCGGACTTCACCGAATGTGAGTTTGGTCCGTCGTCACGCACCACTTGTCCGTACTGCTTTTTGGTCAGTAACCGGATGTACAGCGGCATGGCCACCATGGTCAGCACTAAGGCAATGCCTGCGCCTAGAATCAATGCGATCATGCGTCTTCGCCTTCTTTCACAAGTGCTGCGATGTCATCACCTAGGTGTCGTAACCCGGCGCCATTTGAAGATTTGAACAAAACTATGTCGCCGGGCAGAAGCTGCTCGGCAAGCTGGCTACGTGCTTCTTCGATGGTTTCCACGAAGTAGGCTTCATCGCCCCAACTGCCTTCGAGCACCGCGGAGTTATATGCCAGCTTTGCGCCCCAGCCAATCACCAACAACTTTTTGATGTTCATCCGTACCGCAATGCGCCCCAGAACATCATGCTCATGCCGGGATTCGTCCCCGAGCTCTAGCATTTCGCCTAGGACCGCCCAGGTACGCCGGGCAACACCTTGCTCGTTCGGAAGTCCTAGTTCGGCCAGCGTGCGTAGTGCGGCGCGCATGGACTCTGGATTCGCGTTGTACGCATCGTTAATGATGGTGACTCCATCGGCGCGCTCAATGCGTTCCATCCGCCACCGGCTGCCGGCAGTGAGCCCATCAAGGGTTTGTGCAATCAAGGCCGCTTCGATGCCTAATTCAGCCGCTGCACCGGCAGCGGCCAAAATATTCGAGACATGGTGGCGTCCAAGCAGACCTGAGGTGATTCGCTGGCTGTAACCATTGGAAAATTCTAGAGTTAGTTCAGGCTGACCATCGGAGTTGACAACCACATCCTCAGCCCAGACGCTCACGTTCTCTGGTTTATTGCTGACGGTACCGAAGTAACGTACCGCTCCCCCGGAGCGCTGCGCCATACGTGCGACTCGTGAGTCGTCATAGTTCAGTAGAGCGGTCCCGGAAGCGTCTAAGGCTTCAACAAGTTCACCCTTGGCCTTTTCAATATTTTCCACTCCACCGAATTCCCCGGCGTGTGCGGTGCCTACACAAAGCACCACCCCGATCTTCGGGTGCACCATATCGGTGAGGTAAGTCAGGTGTCCAATACCGGTAGCGCCCATCTCGATCACCAGGTACTTGGTGTCTTCGGTGGCACTGAATACGGTCAGCGGCACTCCGACTTCTCCGTTATAGGAGCCAATCGGGGACACCGTCGGCGCAACCTTGGACAAGATGCTTGCCAAAAGGTCTTTGGTGGTTGTTTTGCCGGCTGAGCCGGTAATCCCGATGACCACCGCGTCGTTTTTCTTCTTCAGATACTCAACGATGTGTGCAGCGATCTGACCCATCGCTTCGACCGCGTCATCGACAATAATTGCCGGATGCTCGGCTCTTTGCTCGTCGAGAGTGACACGTTCGGCTAGAGCCAACGTGGCGCCGCTGGACAGGGCCTTGTCAATAAAGGCGTGCCCGTCAGAAAATTCGCCGGGCTTAGCAACAAAAAGGGCTCCGGGAAGCACGTCACGCGAATCGGTAGTAACCGATGAGATGACGGTGGATGGGGCGACAGAAGCTGTCGCGCGACCCCCGGTGATCGCGAGCAGGTCGGAGAGAGACAAATCAATCATGGCAATTAGGACTTTACACTTGAGCGGCGGGTGAGGAGGACTTCTGTGAGCTAGTAAATGGTCACAAATCCATGAAGCTTTAGCGCATTGGCCAGTTCGACGCGGTCATCTAACTCAACGTCAATACCGGCGACGTCTTGGCTAACTTCGTGTCCGCGACCGGCAACGAGTATCGCGTCTTGCACTCCAGCCAAACTCACAGCGAATTCAACGGCTTTAGCGCGTGGCGCGATGTTGAATAGCTGCACCGCTGCACGTTCAGCGTCGATCACGGCTTGCGCGCCGGCGGCAACCTGTTCGCGAATTGGTTCTGGATCTTCCCCATGCGGGTCATCATCGGTGACAATGACGATGTCTGCATGGCGCGCCGCCACGGCGCCCATGTCCGGGCGCTTGGTTTTGTCACGATCGCCGGTGGCACCGAAAACGATAATTCGACGTCCTTGCCCGGTGACGCGCATCGATTCCAAGGCCTTGGCGATGGCATCGGAGTTATGCGCGAAGTCCACTACTGCCACGGGTGACTCGCCGATGACTTGCATCCGACCTGGAACCGATACCGACAGCGGGTCAGCTTGCTTCAGTGCTTCCTGGAGCTGTTCTAGAGCAACACCGCTGGCCAGCACCATCACGGTTGCCAGCGCCGCGTTGGCGACATTAAAGAGTCCCGGCAGGCCGGTGCGGGCGTGAAATTCGCGTCCATCGCGATGCACGATAGTGAACTGATATCCTAATACGCTGGGCGCGATGTTCACTACGTGCCAGTCGGCATTGGTATGTGCATCAAGGCTCAACGACTCGGTGGGAATTGAAGCGTTCTGCGCCAGTCGCTGTCCATAGGAGTCATCGACCATCACCACTGCACGCTGGCTATGGCCCGAGGTAAACAGTTGCGCTTTGGTCTGGAAATAATCTTCCATCGAACCATGCAGATCGAGATGGTCCTGGGTGAGGTTGGTATATCCGGATACGGCAAACTGCAATCCGTCTACCCGCCCGTAACTCAGCGAATGGCTAGAAACTTCCATAGCCACCGTAGAAATTTCTTGTTCATTCATTCGTGCCAGGACACCATGCAGCTGGGTCGCCTCGGGGGTAGTGAGCACGCTAGGGATAATCTGACCGCGAGCAGACATTTCAATGGTGCCTACAAGACCTGCATGTAATCCGAGGGCCTCGGTAATCGCCCGAATCATAAAGGTTGTGGTGGTTTTGCCATTGGTGCCGGTCACCGCTAACAATTCGGGGCAGTTCTTCGCTGTACCGTAGACCATGCTGGCGGCGCGAGCTGCAATTTTTCGCACATCGCTGACTACTGCCACCGGAATCGACGCCGGTTCGGCCAACAGGTTGAGGCCCGCCTCATCGGTGATCAGCGCGACGGCTCCATTGGCTAGGGCGGTGTCTAGGAATTCTGCACCGTGACGTTTTGCACCCGAGATGGCTAGGAATACGTCTCCGGGTTGAACTATCTGTGGGTTCAGGCTCACTCCGGTAATGGGTTGCTTGTTAGAAGCCCCATGAGCGGTTGCAGCGAGAGGTTCTAGCAACTGATCAAAGTCGATTCCTTTGACCGTGCTAGGTCGCAAATGATGTTCCAGCTCGCGTGGCGTGCCTGATTCCTGAACTACCAAGGTTTCTTTTGTTCCTTACCAACGAAGACGTCATACGCTTCTGATTTTGTGGAGCTTGGTGGCACGTTGTAGGTGTTGAGTACGTGACTCATTACTTCAGTAAACGTGTCGGCGACCGAAAAGTTTTTCCAGCTACCCTGCGGACGGTACATGGTTGCCACCACAACGTACTGTGGGTCATCCAGTGGTGCTACGCCTGCGAAGGAATAGCTGTACCCGTCATAGCCCTTATCACTTGCGGCCTGTCCGGTACCCGTTTTACCGCCTACGCGGTATCCCGGTATCTTCATTTTAGTACCGGTGCCCGATTCCACGACGCCTTCCATGATCTTCAGCATCTCTTTTGCTGTCTCTTTCTTCACAACGCGGCTCGTTTTTGACGGATCCGGTTCGGTTACGCTTCCATCGTCGTTTTTATAACCTTCGATGAGGCTCGGTGCGATGCGCTCTCCACCGTTGGCTAGAGTCTGGAAAATCGAGGCGGTGTGCAGGACGGTTTGCGAATAACCTTGGCCAAACATCGTGGTGTACTGCTGGCGGCGATCCCAATTTTCTGGTTTCGCCAGCTGTCCAGCGCTTGCACCGTTTAGTCCAAGGTAAATCGGGCTTCCTAGCCCAAACTTACGCATGTAGTCATAGCGTTGTTTTTTGGTCAGCTTGTTTCCGACCATCACGGTACCGGTGTTGTAGGAACGAGCAAAAACTCCGGCCGCAGTCATATCGAACGTGTCGTGTGGCAAGGAGTCGTTAATAGTCTCCTTGGTGACTGTGTACTTGTTCGGAACACGGAGCTCGGTCTTTGGGGTTACCGCTCCCTGATCAATTGCCGCAGCAAAAATTGCAGCTTTGCCGGTGGAGCCTGGCTCAAAAGCCCGGGTGATAGACACGGAGCGACGAAACTCAGGGTCGGTGGCACCTGGGTCATTGGGATCTAATTGAGCAGAGTCACCAATGGCAAGGATCTTGCCGGTCTTTACTTCCTGAACGACTACCGATACCCATTGGGCATTAAACTGCTTCTGCTTCTTTTCGGCCTCACGCTGTGCCACATAGTTCACATCGGAGTCGATGGTCAGCATGACGTCTTGGCCGTTAACCGCTGGGGTTTCTTCAACCTCGGTGACCGGTATGCGGACGCCGTCGGCACTGACCTCAATCTTGCGACTGCCTTCGGTTCCTTTAAGATGCTTTTCTTGGCTTAGTTCTAAGCCTTCAGCACCCACCACGGATGTTTGATCCTCAGAGTTTCGCACAAAACCTAGGAGCGGTCCGGCGATCACGCCTTGTGGGTACTGTCGTTCGCTACGTAGCAATGGGGAAAGGCGTGGGATGCCGACTTCCATCACTTCGTTTTTAACTTCTGGAGTGACTCCCTTGGCCAGGACCACGTAGCCTTTGGGTTTGGCACCGTCCTGCGGCTGAACGGAAGTGGCAAGCTCTGCTGGATCCTGGTCAAGAATCTGGGCTAGTTCCTTGACCGCCTGATCCCAACCAATGAACTCGCTACCGTTGGTGCCATCGCGCTTTGCGCGGCGGAATTGATCTCGCTGGTCTCGCTGGTCAATAACCAGGTCGTAACGGTCAACGCTGACCGCCAACAACGTACCGTTGCGATCAACGATAGAACCACGGGTCGGCGCGATAACTTCTTCGCGCTGGCGGTCTGCCTGCGCGGCATCGGCGACCGTCGAAGCGTTAATTCCCTGTACCCAAAACAATCGGCCCGCGATTGCTAGGAGCGCTGCCAAAGATAAGATGAGCAAAAAACGCATGCGCTTTTTTGCTGTGTCCAGTGCGGTCGAGCTCACGGTGATACTCAGTCCCCTCAACGTGGTTTCTTGACAGCGAGAATTACCGTCGTGGTTCTAGCTTAGAAAGCGAAAGCTAGTTCGTCGGGGATTTGATCATTGGTGCTGGGATCGTGCCGCCGTTGAGTTCGCTATCTTTGAAGACCGGTCGTCCGTCATCGGCAATCTTGCGAGTTGCCGTTTCGTCTTTCACTACAGACTTCGTGGAATTCTTCGAGTCCGCCGAATCGGTAGCCGGCTTCGCATCATCTTTAGAGGCATTGCCCACAGTAGGCACTGGTGCCTTGGACTCACTCTTCTTCGTGTCGGCCTTTGCCTTCTCGCGGATGCTCTGCCCCGGTAGTGGCAACGTTGCGTAGTTGGCGGAATTCCCTTCCGCCTCCACGGCCTTGTCTGCAGACTTCGTGATGGAGTTGTCGTTGAGATCCACCAGTCCAGGAGCCCCCGGTGCTACTAAGCCAAGCGCTTTCGCTTTTTTTGCCAGCGCCTGCGGAGCTGACAGCGATTGAGCTTCCTTGAGTAGCGCCTGGTTTTCTTGCGAGAGCACGCGTTCTTGGTTTCGCAAAGACACAATGTCATATTGTCTTTGGGCTACCGACGTGTTCATCAGCACGAGCGTAACTATCACTGAAAATGCCACGACGACCAGAGCAATCACCATGACCAACATCGAACGCTTGTTGGTCTCGTTAATACGCGGTACGAGTGAGAGCGTAACGCGCTGGCGCGAATCAAGCTCTGGAAGTTCACTTGCAGCCACTGGTTCCGGACGAACGGCGCGAGCAGCACTACCGTCGACAACCGTCTGTGCGGTCATTGCGGCGGTCTTGGTGACTCGACGTTGGGCTCGTTGGGTCATGGGCTAGCTCCTTTTCAGAACTCTTTCGACCGCACGCAAGCGGGCCGATGCAGCACGTGGATTTTCTGCGATTTCTGCTTCTGTCGGCTTCTCGGTGCCCTTGGTGAGTACCTTGAATTCGGGCTTATGCTCTTCCAGCTCAACTGGAAAACCCGGAGGAGCTGAAGAGGTAGAACCCTTGACGAAGTGACGTTTGGTGATTTTGTCCTCGAGTGAGTGGTAACTCATGACGACCACCCGGCCGCCAATATTCAGTGAGGACATCGACGCAGGTATAGCTCGTTCCAAAACGTCAAGCTCTTCATTCACCGCAATACGCAATGCTTGGAAAGTTCGCTTTGCGGGGTGCCCTGAGGTGCGTGCTGCAGCAGCAGGAACTACTGAGCGAATAACCTCGACCAGCTGAGCTGTCGTCGTGATTCGTTCTGTGGCTCGCGCCTCCACGATGGCTGTAGAAATCCGACCCGCAAATTTCTCTTCGCCCCACTGACGAATAATCCGTAGCAGTCGCTCACGGTCCAGGTCGTTGACCAAGTCTTCGGCAGTTGGACCAACCGAGGTGTCCATACGCATATCTAGAGGCGCATCGTAGGAATATGCAAAACCTCGTTCGCGCTCATCGAGTTGCAATGAGGAAACACCAAGATCAAAAAGTACGCCGTCGATTCCCGGGAAACCCAGGTCTTCCACCACGTCCGAGATTTCGTCGTAGACCGCATGCACAAGGTCTACTCGATCTTCGAAAGGCTTTAGACGAGCTCCGGCAAGCTGGTGAGCCTGCTCGTCACGGTCAAGACCGATCAGGTGGAGATTGTCGAAGCGTTGCAGGATCGCCTCGGAGTGTCCACCCATTCCTAAGGTGCAGTCCACAACAACGGCTCTACGTCCGTCGGCATTGGCGCGCTCGATGCCCGGTGCCAAAAGATTGACGCATCGATCCAGTAATACCGGAACATGTCGCTCCGAAGCTGGTCGTTGAGAATCTTGATTCGGCACTGCGCCCCCTTTTCGCTGTTGTTGTCTCCGCTGGAATCAGATCCCCATCCAACCTCGTGTCGATGAATTTTGATCTGGATCCGGGGAAGTGGAGCCAGAGCAAGTCACCGTCAAGGTGGCTGGAGATCTCATCCCAGCGTTCTTGTTTCTGTGGAAAACACCGGAACCCGCAATGGGTTCTAGTCTTCGTCCGTTTCGGAAAATACTTCTTCCTGTTCTTGCAAGTACTGTTGCCAGGCAGTGGAGTCCCAAATTTCGATTCGGTTTCCCGCACCGATGACCGTCACTTCACGGTCCAAGCCTCCGTAGCTACGCAATACCTGCGGAATCGTGACTCGTCCTTGTTTGTCTGGCAATTCGTCAGAAGCGCCTGACAAGAACACACGCGCATAATCTCGTGCTTTACGCGAAGTCAGTGATGCCTGAGCTAGTTGCTCATGTTGCTTCTCAAACTCGCGCTGGCTAAAGACATAGATGCAACGTTCCTGCCCTCGGGTAAGCACTAGGCCAAATGAGAGCTCGTCACGATATTTAGCAGGCAGAATTAGTCGACCTTTTTCATCGAGTCGGGGCGTGTACGTTCCAAGGAACATGCACACCGCCTCTCCCGCAAAGTGGTCCAATTACCCAATTCCCTCTACTGCACTCCACTTTACTCCACAACCCTCCACTGTCAACGCAAACAACGCGTTTTCGCGAGGTGTTGGAATTAAAAAAGGCCTTGATTTCGCGGGTTTTTCCCAGCTTCTGTTGTGGAGGGTCTAAGGAAGAATGGACCGACAGTTAAGGAGTTCTGACGTAAAAAGGCCGAGATACCGCTGTTTATGGGCGGAATCTAAGTTTGGGGAGCACTATGGAGGGGTGCGGGGAGGAAAGTGGGGGTGGGCAAATACCCCATAAAACCCGTTACCTAGGAATCTGCCGAGAATTGTGCCGGCGCCTGTTGAAGGTCAATTAAAAGAAAAAGAGGTGCAACCCCACAAAGGGTTACACCTCGAAAACAAAAATCTATCCGTCGGACTGGTCCCGCTTACGCTGGTTCCATTTCTCTTCCAAACCGCTCATGAACGGCGAATTTCCTGATCCCGATGGCTTGGAATTGGCCGGAGCTTTGATGCCACCGACTTTTCCTTCCGCCGATTTAGCAAGGGCCAGAAGAACGCCAGCGAACATGGCTGCGAATCCGATAACACCGACAATGATCAGCTGCTGGGAAATTCCAAAGATGAGACCACCGAGTCCCACGATGACCAGGAGCGCACCAAGCGCAATGTTGCGCGTTGAAAGACGACCAGTACTTGCTGGAGCCTTCATGCTGGAAGCGAAGCGACGATCCTCGTGCAGTTGCTTCTCCAACTGCTCCAATAGACGTTGCTCATGCTCTGATAGGGGCATCGCCTTCTCCTTCCAATCACTTCCGAAGCGGTCCACCACCGCCTACAGGTATAACGCACAACCACTTGGAATCGTTCCCAATCGGTATTTGCTACCTACTTATTAGGATAGTCTCTTTTGCCGCTCCCCTGCTAGTTGATCTTCAGCACTTTCAGGCAACTCCATCATTGTGAGTGGCAGACCTATTTTTCTTTAGGTCGCAGGAACCGAGCTGGAGACAAACCGAAGCCAGGAAAACGTTGGCTTATTTCGTCAGCAACTCTTTCAGCTTCACGGGTTTTTCCTTCTATAGGGTCCAGACTCAACTGTATTCCCAGTTCAGGATCGCTTAGCCTTTCCGCTTTGACACCCACCAGCCTGACGGACTGAGATAGCGGAGTCATGCGGCGCAACAGTTCGACGGCATGTTGACTTATAGTCGCCGAGGAGTCGGTCGGTACCGTCATAGCCCTACTTCGAGTCACTCCGGTAAAGTCCTGATACTTCAGTTTTAGCCCCACCCCTGACGCGGCCTTTCCAGAGGCCCTTAGGCGCTGTCCAATCCGGTGGCCCAACCTCAGCAGTTCTTCCTCCAGCACCTCGACATCCTTCACATCACCAGCAAAAGTATGCTCAGCTGAGATACTTTTCTCCTGCCGGGTAGTTTGCACGTGACGGTTATCGATACCGTGGGCCAGCAGATGCAAAGAACGTCCATGTTCTCCAAAGCGTTGGATCATTCGGGATTGCGGCTCGGTGGCCAACTGCTCGATGGTTTCAATTCCCAGGGCGTGCAATTGTTCCCCGGTTTTCTTTCCCACTCCCCACATCGCTGACACCGGGAGCTGATGCAAAAATTCTGTAGTTCGCTCTGGAGCGACGACAATGAGGCCGTCTGGCTTCGCATGTGTCGAGGCGAGTTTTGCCACGAACTTGTTTCTCGCAATGCCCACGCTCGCAGGAAGATGCAGTTCTTCTGCCACATGCGCACGGATCTTATGTGCGATTGCTACCGGTCCACCATGCAATCGCATACTTCCAGTCACGTCTAAGAAAGCTTCGTCGATACTTACCTGTTCGACCAGCGGCGTAATGGTCTCAAAATAGTTCATAATCTGTGCCGAAACTTCGGTATACACGCTATGTCGAGGTTCAATGATCGTGGCCTGAGGCATCAAGGCTATGGCTTGGCTCATTGGCATGGCCGAACGGACCCCACGTGCGCGACAATCATAGGAAGCCGAAAGCACTACGCTACGACCGCCAGGGAATCCCACGATGACTGGTTCGTTAAGTAGCTCTGGTCGGTCGCGAAGCTCTACCGATACGAAAAACGCATCCATATCCACGTGTAGAATTGCGCGATTTTCCAGATCTGCCATATCCCTAGTCTAATGAGCGACCCGACGGTTCTGCGGACCACGAACAATCCTGAGAAGTCCGCCGATCCAGTCTCCGTGAGCGCGGTACAAAGATGACTGTAGAGTTGACAGTATCCGTTAGTAGTTCACGCTTAGAAAATGGTTTTTCATGTCCTCGCTTGAACCTCTGTCAGCTCTGGTATCCAAAGCTGAACAGATGAGTCGTACTTATACCGATGCGGTCGCCAAGCTTCTGGAACAATTCTTGTCTTCAAAAGGTGACGAAGTTGCTCAGATTACCTCCAGCGCCACTGAAATTGTCAGCAGCATCCAAGACTTAGTACGTGGCGGTAAACGCCTGCGTCCGCTCTTTGCGTACTGGGGATACCTCGGCGCGGGAGGAAATCCAGATGACGAGAATATCGTTCGTTTAGGCGTTTCTCTGGAGCTATTTCAGGGTGCGGCCCTGATCCACGACGACATCATTGACAATTCCGACACTCGTCGCGGACAGCCAAGCGTGCACAAGAGATTTGAAGCGCAGCACTCATCACTCGGTCTAACCGGTGACGCCGCCGCTTATGGAATGGCAAGCGCCATCCTAACTGGCGACCTATGCCTGTCTCTGAGTGAAGAAGTATTTGCCGAGATTGATGGGCTCAATTCAGCGACTCGATCCATTTTTAATAGGATGCGACTGCAAGTCATGGCCGGGCAGTACCTCGACGTCCTGGAAGAGTCAGCCGGCTCTGCCTATGATCCGGCAGAAGCCGTGAAGCGCGCTCGAACTATCGTGCGCTTTAAGTCTGCAAAGTACTCGACGGAGAACCCGTTTTTATTAGGTGGGGCATTAGCTAATGCCGGTGCAGAATTGCTAGAAAACTATAGCGCGTTTGCATTGCCGCTAGGTGAAGCCTTCCAACTTCGCGACGACGTTCTTGGCGTCTTCGGTGACCCTTCAGTGACTGGGAAGCCAGCGGGAGACGATTTGCGTGAAGGTAAACGTACCGAATTGATCGCCCATGCGTTGGCAAAGTCCGCCCCAGCGGAACGAGACTTCATCCAAGACCGCCTCGGTGCCTCCGATATGAGCGACGTTGAAGTAGAGAAGATGAGCACAATTTTGAAAAGCTCGGGAGCCCTTGTGGAAACCGAAGCGAGTATTAGCGAACTGACGGAGCAGTCTCTTACCGCACTCAAACGCATCACCGTTGCGGACTTGTCGTTGGCAGGGATGCATTACCTCAGCGACATCGTCACCAAACGCAGTAAGTAAACAACCTTAATTTCATAGGCATTTGGCAGTGGCCGACCACGAACTTTTTGTTCGTAGTCGGCCACTGCTATTTCCAGCTTCGATTGCCGGGCACCGTCGATGTGTTTTCGCAAATACCCCAGCACGAACTAAGGTCCCGAACATGTGGTTATCAACAACACGTTCGAGACCTAAGTTTTATGAAATCTTTACGATTAGTTCTGCTCAATTACCAAGCTAGAGCTTGAGCCCTGCGTCGGATTTCTGTCTTGCGCCCAGTACGAAGGGCATTCATTGGAGTCCCTGGAAGCGATTCGTCTTCGGTGAATAGCCACGTGATGGCTTCTTCATCCGAGTACGCAGCATCCAGCAGGACCGACAACGTTCCCTTAAGACTTTCCACGACTGCACCATCAAGAACGAAGTCAGCGGGGATTGACCGCACGTTTCGCTCTCCGATTCGCACAGAGATAATGGCTCGTTCATCGAGTAACCGGTGTATTGCCCGGATATCGACATCAAGAATTTCGGCTAAGTCCGGAAGAGTCAGCCACTGGCCAACGGTTTTTTGAAGTTCATTCACCTCTTAAGGTTCCCACAAAAAGGTAAACCGTGCAGAAACTTCTTCCCGACTCGCCACAATGGTTTCCTTGCGCCCCACTAGTAGTGTAAATTTTCATGTATCACTTTGATAACAATTTCAACACGAACCACATTGGCCCCGTTGCCAACGAGGACGTGCGAACGAAGTTGTTACCTACTCCACTGATTTGAGGATTCACTCCATGCCCCACGAATCGAGCAATGCAGCTAAGCATGCGCTAGGCGTCGTAGCTGGCGCCGCTATACCTGCCGCGGTGATCGGCAGTCTGGCGTTAGCTCCAGCGGTACACGCGGCACCTGTTTCAGTTCCACAGAGCCCGAGCGTGCTTGCACCTAAAAGCGTCTCGCCAGCAAGTCTAAAAATTGCTGAAAGCCAAATCAAAGCTCACTTACTCGCTTCACGAGTTTCAACTCTTGGTCTGCCTGCGCAGCGCAGCACCAAGGAAATTAAAGTTGAACCGGGAGCTTCCTTGTGGAGCATCGCCAAGGAATACAACACTTCGATCTCCGAACTAAAGAAGATCAACAATCTCAAGAATGATGTGATTGTCGCCGGGAAGACGCTCAAAGTCCCTGGCAATGCGTCATCCTCGAAGAAAAAGTCTGCTCCGCAAACCCAGCAGAGTTCTTCTTACACCGTGCAGAACGGCGACACCCTAGGTGGTATCGCTGCCAAGCACGATATGAGCCTGTCTAGCCTGTTGAGCAAGAACGACATATCTGCCAGCACTTTGATCTTCCCTGGCGATAAGCTCACCGTTGCAGGGAGCTCTAAATCATCTGCGCCAAAGAAAGATTCGCAGCGCAATAGCTCGAACTCGGGTCAGGCAACATATACCGTCAAGGACGGCGATACTCTCGGAGCCATTGCAGTCAAGCACAATATGAGCCTGTCGACACTGCTTAGCAAAAACAATCTCTCAGCTTCGAAGTCGATTTTCCCCGGTGATAAGCTCACCGTTTCTGGCAAGTCAACAAGCAACAACTCAGACTCTAAGTCGAGCTCCCCTAAATCAACATCGGGCTCCTCGACCTACACCGTCAAGAGTGGCGATACCCTCGGGGGAATCGCAGTCAAGCACGATATGAGCCTGTCGACCTTGCTCAGCAAGAACAACATTAGCTCCGGTAAGCACATCTTCCCAGGCGATAAACTCGTTGTTTCAGGCGGTTCCTCGGAATCGAAAAACACCGAAAAGAAGAGCTCACCAAAGAAGTCGGGCAACGCAACTTACACTGTCAAGAGTGGTGACACCCTCGGCGGCATCGCCGGTCAGCACGATATGAAGCTGTCTGCGCTGCTGAACTTGAACCCGCAGGTAAGCTCGCAGACTGCGCTGAAGATCGGTGAAAAACTCCGAGTCTCAGGTTCTTCGGTATCGCCAAATGGAAACATTGAAAAGAAGAAGGACCGTAAGATCGGTAATTCTTTCTTGGGCCGCACCTACCCAGATGCCACCGTGAACAGTGCCAACGAGAATAAGAATTACCTCGATTCCGTCTCGGTCCCAAGCCGCGACGAGATGAAAGCAATAATTCGTTCCACTGCGAACAGCATGGGAGTAGACCCGTCGCTCGCAATGGCACACGCCATGCAGGAGTCTGGCTTCGACATGCGTGCTGTATCCCCTGCTAACGCCCTTGGCACCATGCAGGTCATTCCAAGTACCGGCGAGTGGATGTCATCTCGTCTAGGACGCGATCTGAACCTTCTGAAGCCTCAGGACAACGTCGCAGCCGGTGTTGCTACGATTCGTTTCAACTTGGATAACACCAACAGCCTGGATGAAGCAATCGCATCCTACTACCAGGGCTTAGGTGGAGTTCGAAAGTACGGGATGTTCGAAGACACCAAGCGCTACGTTGCTAGCGTCAAATCTTTGATGAAGCAGTACAGCTAGACATAAGAAAATGCGGGTAGGTTCCTTTCGGAACTTACCCGCATTTTTTGTGCTCAGCCAAATTGTTCAGACACTATGATGATCTCTGCGATGTCGATGCAATGGCATCTCAATGACGACCTTGGTCCCTTGCGGTTCCGACTGCATCCACTGGATTTCACCAGATAATTCGCTAGTGACCAATGTGCGGACGATCTGTAGGCCCAAGCCTTCACGCCGTGGACCTGCCGGCAAACCATGCCCGTCATCCTGGATCACTACTCGTAGCCAGTCTTTACCATCGTGTCCGCTGTAGCGGTTAGCTAGCAGCCCGACCTCACCATCACGGTTCGCTAACCCGTGTTCAACCGCGTTTGTCACCAGCTCGTTGATGACCAGCGACAATGGAGTGGCTAAATCGGCGTCCAGCATCCCGAATTCACCTTCACGCCGGGTTGCTACACGCTGGCCGGGCGAGGCAATTTCGACGATCAGCCTGAATTGACGATCCATAAGATCATCAAATTTTACGGTTTCGTTCAGACCCTTAGATAGGAAGTCGTGTACCGAGGCGATGGTCGAGACACGACGCATTGCTTGTTCAAGGCCTTGTTTACCCTCGTCGGAGCTCATACGACGTGACTGCATACGCAGTAGGGCTGCAACCGTCTGCAAATTATTCTTCACCCTGTGGTGAATTTCGCGAATGGTGGCGTCCTTGGTGACGAGTTCTTTCTCCCGACGCCTAAGTTCGGTGACGTCTCGGCACAATACCAAGGCACCCCACCGTTTGGATTCATCACGAAGTGGAATGGCACGCAACGAGAGCGTCACTCCGGAGAACTCTACTTCGGTACGCCACGGCATTTTCCCTTGGAGTACTAGGGGCAAAGTTTCATCGACTACACGACGGTCACTAACCAGTGCCATCGTGAGATCTGCTAACGGTTGTCCTTGGAGCACTTCGGCTGCTCCCAAACGGCGGAAGGCCGACACAGCATTGGGGCTCGCATACTCCACCACACCGTCGACATTTAGTCGGATAAACCCGTCGCCCACTCGCGGCGCACCGCGACGCGACCCAGTGGGGCTTGCAAAATCGGGCCACAGACCACGAGTGCCCATGGTCAATAGGTCATCGGCGCTCTGCCGGTACACCAGTTCAAGATTTGAGGGGGTTCGAGCTTGATTTGGATCGAAGTGTGAAGTGATCACCGCAACCGATCGATGCTGACGCACCAATGGGATCGCTTGGACCGAGGTCAGGCCGGAGATCAGTTCTGCGCTTGGTTGCTCGGCAGATTTCTGCACCTTTTGGCTCTCCCAAGCCTGATCAACCATCATTCGCAGATCCTTGCGGATCCGTTCGCCCACAAAGTCGGTATGGAATACCGTGTGGGACGTTGACGGTCTTACGTGCGCGAGAGCCACGTAAGAACCGTCCCCGGTGGGGAACCAGAGAACCAAGTCTGCGAATGCTAGATCCGAGATTAGTTGCCAGTCCCCCACCAGTAGGTGCAGCCAGTCCTCATCACCGGGCCCGAGATTTGCGCGTTGACGTTGTTGCTCGGTAATGAGGGCCATTAGCGGGTGTTACCTCCGGACGATGGAACGCAGAAGGCGAAGGGCTACAGACAGCGACGCCATGTCGTCGCGTCCGAGGCTGTTTACTTCAGCAAACATTGTCTTCGCACGATCAAGGTTAGCCGCGTTTGCCTCTTCCCAGGCCGCAACACGCTCTGCCGGGTCGGCAATCTGTGCGCCGTTATCCAACACATTGCCTGTGAGGTCCACAAGCGTCGTGTACAGATCATCACGCATTGCCGCACGAGCCAAGGCCTGCCAGCGGTCTGAACGAGGCAACTTGGTGATTCGGTTCAGCAAATCATCGGCACCAAATTCGTTGTAAAGCACGAAGTAGGTCTCAGCGATCTGCTGCGCTGAATACTCTGAGCGACCCACTAGATCGGCAATATCTAGCAACGTGTAGGACTCAAACTGCGAGGCCCACATGCTGGCCCGATGCTCATCGATTCCATTGCTGACGGCGTCTAGCTGCCATTCGGTGTATCGCTCAAGATCCGAGCCCACAAGGAAGGTCGGCAAGCTTTTACGTAGCTGGCTGACAATCGGCTCGTAGGTGTGCACGATGTCATCTACCGGCTGCTGCTGATCGACGCGGTTGATGAACCAACGGGTCGTACGATCGAGCAGACGGCGCATGTCATGGTGCTGACGTCCCCAGTATTCGACGTCCGTGCCGGCCCGCTGGACGTTGATTGCAGCGAACTGACGGTCGAAGCCGTATACATCGCGCAGTGCGGTGAACATCTTTGCGATCTGGACCTCATTGGCACCAGTCTCTTCCATGGCACGGAAGACATAGGTGACGCCACCGATATTGATCATGTCGTTGGCGACAACCGTCGCAATGATTTCACGACGCAACGGGTGCGTCTCCAACTGGTCCCCAAAACGCTCAACGAGCTGTTCTGGGAAGTAGCGGCGCAACGTTGCAACGTAGTACGGATCATCTGCCAGGTCTGATTCGGCTAACGCGTGGGCGAGCTGAATTTTAGCGTAGGCGGCGAGCACCGAAATTTCTGGTGCAGTCATTACTCCACCGGAGTTCTTGCGCTCTTCGAGTTCCTCGTTACTTGGAAGGAATTCCAATTCACGATTCAGATCCGCGTGCTCCTCCAACCACTGCATGAGTCGTTCGTAAGCTGGAGCCCAAACTTTCGCTGCATGCTTCTCGTTGAGTAGCAATACGTTCTGATCGAAGTTGGTCTGCAAGACCAGGTCGCCTACGTTGTCGGTCATGGACAAGAGGAACTCGCTTCGTTCCTCAGCGGTCAGCTGGCCGGCCTTGATCTGGCGATCAACGAAGATCTTGATATTCACTTCGCGGTCAGAGGTGTCAACACCAGCCGAGTTATCAATCGCGTCGGTGTTGAGCACAACACCATTTTGCGCGGCTTCGATACGGCCAAGTTGGGTCATGCCAAGGTTTCCGCCCTCACCAATAACCTTGACTCGGATGTCTCGTCCATCAACGCGGATCGCGTCGTTTGCACGGTCTCCAACCTGCCCGTGAGTTTCGGCGCTAGATTTCACATACGTGCCGATACCGCCGTTGTATAACAAGTCGGCCGGGGCCGACAAGATGGCCTTGAGCAATTCGTTAGGGCTCATCTTGGTCACCGAAGCGTCCAAGCCAAGAACTTCACGAACCTGTGCGTTGATGGGGACCGATTTCAGGCTGCGGGAGTAGACCCCGCCACCTTCGGAGAGCAAGTCCTTATTGTAATCAGCCCAGCTAGAGCGAGGTAGATCGTACAAGCGCTGACGCTCGACAAAAGCTGCTTCTGGTTCAGGATTTGGATCCAAGAAAATATCGCGGTGGTCAAAGGCCGCCACCAGCTTTACCGTGCGGGTTCGCAGTAGGCCGTTGCCAAAAACGTCACCGGACATGTCGCCCACGCCTACGGCGGTGAATTCTTCACTCTGTGTGTCCACACCCAGCTCGAAGAAGTGACGCTTAACCGATTCCCATGCACCACGAGCGGTAATTCCCATGCCCTTGTGGTCATAGCCCACTGACCCGCCGGAGGCGAACGCGTCGCCTAACCAGTGGCCCTTATCCTGGGAGATCGAGTTTGCGATATCGGAGAAGCTTGCGGTTCCCTTATCCGCGGCGACAACAAGATATGTATCGTCGCCGTCGCGACGCACTACATTCTTCGGGTACTCAACGTGTTCTCCGTTTTCATCCGTGATCAAGTTGTCGGTCAGGTCCAACAAGGTTTTGATGAAGACTCGGTATGAAGCTTTTCCTTCTTCCATCCAAGCCCCACGGTCCACGGCAGGATTAGGCAGCTGCTTAGCGTAGAAACCGCCCTTAGCACCGGTTGGAACGATCACTGAGTTCTTCACCATCTGTGCCTTGACCAGACCCAGTACTTCGGTGCGGAAATCTTCGCGACGATCCGACCAGCGTAGGCCACCACGAGCTACCGCGCCGAAACGGAAATGTACGCCTTCTACACGCGGCGAGTAGACCCACATTTCATGTTTTGGACGCGGGAATGGTGCGAAGTCAATTTCTTCTGGAGCCAACTTGAAAGCAAGCGCCACACCATCGGTGAAGTAGTTGGTGCGCTTGGTCGCTTCGATGACCTTCACGAATCGGCGAAGAAGAGTATCGGCGTCTAGCGTCGGTACATTCTCTAGAGCTTCGGTGATCTGAGCATGAGCCTGTTCGCGTGCCGAAGTCGAAGCCTCAGCGGACAAGGAAGGATCAAAGGTTGCCTGGAACAGTGCAACGATTCCGTGAGTTACCGCGGCATTGTTCACCAGAGTAGAAGCAATGAAGCCAGTGGAGTTCGAGACACCAAGCTGCAACAGGTAGTGAGCGTAGGCACGAAGCATCGCCACTTCTTGCCAGGTTAGACCTTCGCGCAGCACTAGAGCATTGAGCTTGTCCGATTCAGCTGCCGAGCGAACCACTGCCGAATATGCGTCGGCAAGTTTGCTTTCGATGGCAGAGAAATCAATTTCCGGATCAACCTGCAAACCCATGTCATAGATGTAGCGTTCCCCCAGACCGTCTGGGCTCAGTTCGAATGGTCGTTCGTCGACGACGTCCAGTCCAAGGTCTTGAAGTACAGGCAGGATGCGCGAGAGCAGCAATGGACGATCAACAAAGATCTTCATGCGCTTGGTGACCGGAGAGCTTTCGTCATAGGGTGCGTCGTAGAAGGAAACTACCGGCCCCTGGTGTTCCGGGTCATTCAACTCGGTGAGCAAGTCTATGTCGGACAGCGCATCTTCAATTTCGAATTGCACCTTGTATGCCTCGGGGAAAGCACCGGCCCAAGCGTTTGCCAACTGGTTAGCATCTCCCGAAGAGAGGCTAAGGCGTGCGGTGTCGGTGATCGCGTCGCTCCAGGAACGAACAGCCTTAGCGATTCGGTCTTCCAGTGCCTTACGGTCCACGACCGGGGCAAGCCCGTGGTGTTGCAGGCGCAGGCGGTAGAAGAGACGAACCAGCGCACCAGCACCAAGTTGTGCCTCGTATTCGGTGGATACCGGGTTGAAGCTTGAGGCAAGTTCCTTTTCAATACGCTGACGCACATCGGTAGAGAATCTGTCACGAGGCAGGTACACCATTGCGGTCACAAAACGCCCGTAAGAGTCGGTGCGCAAGAAGACCGAGGTACGCCGACGTTCCTGTAGTCGCAGAATACCCAAAGCGATTTCGGTGAGTTCTTCAATTGAAATCTGGAATAGTTCATCGCGCGGGTACGCTTCCAGAATCGTGACAATGTCCTTGCCCGAGTGCGAATCGCCAGCAAAGCCAGTGTTTTTTAGTACTGCTTCAACCTTTTCACGAACAACCGGTACGGTCTTCACGCTTGAGGTATAAACCTTCGAAGCGAAGAGGCCGATGAAACGACGTTCGCCGTTGACCTCGCCGTTAGCATCAAAGCTCTTCACACCCACATAATCGAGGTAGACCCCGCGGTGCACTGTGGAGCGTGAGTTGGCTTTGGTAATGATCAGAGCGCTCTTATCGCGGGCCATGGCACGTCCGCGCTTAGTCAAATGCTGTGGACCCTGATTCTCCAGTTCACGCATCAAACCTAGACCGCTGCCTTCTCGGGCAACCAGAACATCTTCACCGTGCTCGGTGCTGAGATCGTAATGACGGTATCCCAAGAAGGTGAAGCGGCCATCAGACATCCAGTTCAGCAGCTCAACGGCCTGATCTAGTTGCGCGATGTCCCCTGCATTTGCGGTCTGTGGCAATGTTGCAGCGATGTCTTTTGCACGATCAAGCATGGCTGGCCAGTCTTGGACAGCGATACGCACATCCGACAAAACCTTATTTAGGTTTTCGACGATGGTCACGGCTTCTTCGTCGCTCAGGTCCCGAGCGACCTCCACCGAGATCCACGATTCAACCTTAGTGTGGGTATCAAGGGAGGTCAGTGTGCTGAGATCTGACAGTGCGGCAGTATCTCCACTGGCAACATGCTGTAATCCAGAGTGTGACAGCTTCTTGATGAACCCACTCTCGCGGTCACGCGAGACCACGAATGTTGGGTGAACAACTAGCTGGATAGGCGCCGAAAGACGAACCAGTTCCGCGGTGACGGAGTCAACCAGAAAGGGCATGTCATCGGTGACGATATGTACCACCGAAACGCCGTTGTTGCGGGTGATAGATACGTTAGCTGTGTCAACGTCACGGCCATATCCAATTTCTAGGTGTGCAGCCACACGCGCTTCAAGTTCATCGGGCGTATACGCCGCAACGTCCTCTTGCGCTGTTTGGCCATAGTACTCGCCCACCAACTGCGTGGTGAGTGTCGCATCCATAAATGATTCTGACATGTTGGATTCCGACGAGTTCAAGTGAACGCCTCCAAGAACGAAATTCTTATCAATCCGCGTCTTTGCGGATCTCCGATGTAATCCACACTACCGTGTTTTCGTTTGGTCAAGTTCATGCCTTTAGCCAAATCGACGACTCAACCGTTTCTTCCTCTTATCCAAAGATTTAATGCCCACCAAGCCCTTGATTTCAGAACGCAATGTACTTTTAGGGGCGATTTCAGCCAAAGGTGATCCAGCAAGCAACGCGGCGTTACAGCTCACGATGTCCTGTGGAAGATAACCGGCAATAGTATGACGCGGTCCAAAACGGTCCCATGCCTCCAAAAGACGGCGTTTGGGACTGTGACCAGTATTGGCAGTGCCGAGCTTGTTGAAAAGAATTTGAAGATCAACACCTGGTATTTGTTCTTCAAACTCATCGATGGCTCGAAGTGCTCGAGGAATTCCCACGCTATCGGCAGCAACAACCATGAACACTTCATCGGAACTACGCAGCATTTCTACGGTTACCGCATTGCGTTGGGGTGCTTGCGTGTCAAAGCTGAGTTGCTCGTCTAATTCGATGGGAGATGCCACGTCCAGCACCACCAGATCATGATGTTCGCGAAGCACTTCGGTGGCACGGCGTAATGCAGACGCACGTACTTCTGGCCACCTGCTTGCACGAGGTAATCCGGTAGCCACTTTGATAACTACCGCGGCAACCTCAACACTAAGACACGTTGCAGCTAAACGGGCTGGTTCTTTGGATCCCGAATCAATGACTCGACACAATTGGGCGATAGACGCAGACTCATCCAACAATCCCAGCTGTATTGAGATCGAGGCGGCAAAAGTATCCGCGTCAAGTATCACCACTGATTGCCCTACCAAGGCTGCTTCCACCGCATAGTTCAAGGCAACTGTGCTTCGCCCTGGCGAACCTGGCGCTCCCCAAAAACACACAATTTTTCCGTTTGTACCATCGGAGTCCGTGCTGTTTGACGCTGCGATCCCAGCATCTACTCTCACCGGATGGGTCAGTTTGCGAAGTGTTCTCAGGACAAGTGGTTCTAATTCCATCATCGAGATGTTTGGTTCAACTTCCAGAAGACCGGTAATTATGTTCTCTGCCCGCGGCTTGTCGTCAAGGAGCACCAACACAGTGTGCAGAGCGGCTATCGCATCAATCTGTTCAACCGGGGGCAAAAGCTCGCGGCCCGAAACCAATAGCACGTCGACCGCACCAACAGCACATACTGCGATTGCTTCAGCAATATCTTCACACACGCGCGTCACCATAAGTTCGCCTCGGTAGCCCTCGATTTGGCGCACCACATGCTCATCGTTTCCTAAGACAACAACGGTGATACTCATTGTTGGGTTCCGGCAGGATTGTAGATAACAATAATTCTTGATTCATTGGCTAGGGCTTGGAGCAAAGGTTCAAGGTGAGTCGGCTCAACGAGCAGTTCCAGATTGGTACCGGTTTGGTTCACCAGCCCGCCGGCTCTGGCCACCCTGGCAGATACCTCAACCATGCTCGCTAGTTGTTCCGGTACCCCATAGGTTGATCCTGCTTTTTCACGTTGCGCGATCCACACGTCCACAAAACTGCCCGGAGTGATAGCGGGCGTTAGGTCAGCGGGAAGTTCAATATTAATTGGACGGCGCGAGCCTAAGTCTTTGTGCGTGATCGAAGAGTTCGGGATGAACTCTCCTTCACCGATAAACGTATTGGCGCGTGCCTCACTGATCAATTCCGGGTTCGCTGCTAGATATTGTGTGTCTGACTCACCAAGTTGGACGTTTTCAATCCTGAGGTTTTGAAGCGTTAGCTCTTCTCCTAGGGTGATGTTGGCACCTGCGACATAGACCTCTGTCGTGTGGTTCAGCTCGCGGACCAAATATACGGTGCCAACCACAGAAGCGACCACCAGTACTGCGCCCAAAGCAAGTCGAGGATCCTTCCATGTAGGCCGCTTGACCCGGGCCGCTGTTGTTGAACGAGATGCGCTACTACTCTGTTCACCAATCATTGTTTATCCTTTGACCGCGCTAGTTGGTTGTTTCGCGAGCCTACGACAACTTGCGCGCGCTGTGAACCCTAAGCCGTTAGGGTGTGGATTAATTTGACCCGGCGACTTGGAGCCATCCAATGGTTTCCAAAGGTATAAGTTGATAACCAGTGATACTGCGATCACGAGCAAATTCGTCATGCGGATGAATCGCGATGATGAGGAAGTCTGCGCCTACCTGCCACAATGTCCCTTCGGCAGCCATCTGGCCGCTGACATCGTAAATAACAACTCGTTGTCGATCGCGTAATACGCCACGAACTACGGCCGCAAATTTTATCGGGGATAAACGGCCACCCTGATTCAATTTCATCGATGGCACTCCGAGCGACCGTAATGCTAGCCAGCGAACCAACCATCGCGTCCCGTCGTTTTCCAAACAGAAGTACTCGGTGGCAACCGGTCCGAGCCGGGCATTGAGTTCTACTCCCCCGGTCAGCTTGACGTCCACGGTTGAGCTCTGCATCTCCAACAGACGGTTACGCATGTTTTCGGTAGCGCGCTCAACTCGGATACCTTCAGCTATTTCATCGCGTAATTGTGCTGCATGTTGTGCTTCCGCTTGCGCCTCAAGGTCTTCAAAGAAAGATTCCCACCGCATGCGCCAACTGTACGAGAGAAGAGTTTATTGCGAAACCCTCTTCCCTAAATTGACTTAAAGTGTCATGATCGATATCTAATAACATCAAATTGCATCTAACTCAACTAAGTGAGGCAAAGCAATGATCCGTCACAGGAGGACCTTCATCATTTGTTTGCTAGTCTCTGCTTGCTCTGTAGTTGCCCTTGCCGTGCTCGATTGGGTACGTTCCACCGGTCCGCGCTTCGAAGCGGACGGCGACCTCTTGCAGAACTCATTGATTCTTTTTCTCTGTGCGGCAGGCATCTGTGTGTTAACGGGTCTTCTCGCCTACGCAACGCTGCGCATCGCTATCTTCGCAGCACGACGCGGACATACCGGACTTTTAGAACTCTTTTGCCAGATAGCCCCAACGCTGACCCGTCGGATCTTAGGCTCCGTTGTGGGCACTAGCTTGGCATTCGCCTCTACCGGGCTCGCCCAAGCCGCACCCTCTGCCATTGCGCAAGTTTCCTCTTCTCAGAGCGAAGAACTTGCGGCGTTTTCAGATGACAGAGTTGCGGTGAACGCACAACCGAATACGACTGTTCCCACCCCTGGCTGGTTGCCCGGCTCGCTAAGTATTCCGATGAATCGGTTGATGGGTTCGGGAAAAGAGCGCAATCGGCCAGTACCCGATAAGGAAGTAGTGATCGTTGCGTCAGGGCAAACGCTGTGGAGCATTGCCCAACAAATGTTGCACAGCGACGGGTCGTCTGCAGAGATTGCCAAGTTGTGGCCGCAAATATACGAGATGAATCGCGAGGTGATTGGAGAAGATCCGAATATGCTCCAGCTCGGTCTTGAGCTGAAACTACCCGTTATCAACTAAGGAGGAAACCAAAGTGAGTATTGAATCAGACACGATCACCGAGCTCAGGACCGAATCGGCCAATCAAACTTGCGCCAATGTTCCGCTGCGTATCGCTTCAGGACATCGTGAGAATAATAAAGCGAGATCGCCCCAGCAAATTTCGTTGGCAATGGATCGGATCTTCCGCCGCCATGCGGTGACTACCTCCGAACGCAAAACCGTAATCGAGCTCTCACACGCTGTGTCTCGGGCCGTCTTTGAGATCATCGCCGGTTACCGCTCGGTGGGTCAATTAGCGTTTGTTATGGAACCCGAATGCGTGAAGAAACTTCGTGCCCAAGCGATTCTGCAAACCGGAGGATATACACTTCAGCCCGAACCCGGGACGAGTCATGGGCAAGTCCGATCACTGCACCTTTGGCCCACACTCTCTGGAGCCTATGAATGTTCGGTAATTATCGCGTTTAAACACCGCGTCCGCGCCGTAGCTCTCAGAATTGAGCCATGGCACGGACGGTGGCAGATCACAAGCGTCGAAACAATTTAGCGGCGCTTGGCCTTCTTGTTTTTCTTGGCTGCCTTAGCGGGATTGGAAGCCTGTTCAGCCTGAGTGCTAGCTTCACCGTCTTCGTCGGGCCCAGTGAACTGCAAGTTCTTTGGAGAAGCTGGCGTTTGTACCGCCGCAGGGCCGTCAGTATTGGTCTCGCTACTGGTAGGAACTTCGAGATTGAACAATGTTCCGATGCTTTCCTCGCGAATGGATTCCATCATGGTCTGGAACATGGTGAAGCCCTCGCGCTGATACTCGACCAATGGGTCACGCTGTGCCATGGCACGAAGGCCGATGCCTTCCTTGAGGTAATCCATTTCGTAGAGGTGCTCTTGCCATTTACGTCCAATGGTAGAAAGCACTACACGGCGCTCAAGATCACGCAGAACCTCAGAGCCAATGGCTTTTTCACGAAGTTCATACTGGTACTTAGCATCGGAAAGAATTTCCGTCTCCAAGAACTTTGGCGTTAGATGCCCCAGCCCGTTGACCTCTTCGACAACCTCGTCGATGGTCAAGCCGATGGGATAGAGCTGCTTGAGGTTCGTCCATAGCTGCTTCAGATCCCAGTCATCAGGATTACCAACCAAAGTCACTTCATTAACCATGGCGGTGACAACATCTTCGAGGAAGTGACCTACCTTCTCGTCGATATTGGCACCCTCTAGGATGGCACGACGATCAGCATAAATTGCTTCACGCTGACGGTTCATCACGTCGTCGTATTTCAGCACGTTCTTACGCTGTTCGGCGTTTACGCCTTCAACCTGAGCCTGAGCAGATTCGATTGCCTTAGAAACCATTTTTGATTCGAGTGCCACGTCATCTGGCATCGATGGATTGTTCATAATGCGTTCGGCCATACCGGAATTAAAGCGTCGCATCAGATCGTCGGTCATCGACAGGTAGAAACGCGATTCGCCCGGGTCACCCTGACGGCCGGCACGACCACGAAGCTGGTTGTCGATACGACGCGATTCGTGACGCTCAGTACCGAGTACGTAAAGTCCACCGAGTGAGGTGACTTCTTCCGCTTCGCTGGCAACGGTCTTTTTGGCCTTCGCAAAGACCTCGTCCCATAATTTGTTGTACTCTTCGGGATTATTCTCTGGATCTAGTCCGCGACGTTCCATCTCCGCTACGGCTAGGAACTCGGCGTTACCACCGAGCATAATATCGGTACCACGGCCAGCCATGTTGGTGGAGACGGTGACGCCGTTTTTACGACCTGCCATAGCGACTACGGCCGCTTCACGCGCGTGTTGCTTAGCGTTGAGTACTTCGTGGCGAATGCCTCGCTTAGCGAGCAGACGCGAGAGATACTCACTCTTTTCCACGCTGGTGGTACCAACAAGGATTGGCTGGCCACTTGCGTGACGTTCAGCGATATCTTCTACAACGGCGTCAAACTTAGAGATTTCATTCTTATAGATCAGGTCAGCCTGATCGTTTCGAATAGCCGGGCGGTTAGTGGGGATTTCCACCACGCCGAGCTTGTAGGTGCCCATGAACTCGGCGGCTTCGGTCTGAGCCGTACCTGTCATGCCCGAGATCTTTTCGTACATGCGGAAGTAGTTCTGCAACGTAATAGTGGCCAAGGTCTGATTTTCAGCCTTGATGCTGACATTTTCCTTGGCTTCGATTGCCTGGTGCATACCTTCGGAGTAACGACGACCTTCAAGTGCACGTCCGGTATGTTCATCAACAATCATGACTTCGTCGTTGACTACGACGTAGTCCTTATCCTTCTTGAACAGTTCCCTTGCCTTGATGGCGTTATTCAGGAAACCGATCAATGGCGTGTTGTTCGACTCGTAGAGGTTATCGATACCTAAATAGTCTTCGACTTTTTCGATGCCTGCTTCGAGCACACCAATGGTGCGCTTCTTCTCGTCGACCTCATAGTCGTCATCGCGGTCAAGGCGCTTCACGATTTTAGCGAATTCGGTGTACCAGCGGTTTACGTCGCCCGAAGCCTGACCCGAAATGATCAGTGGCGTACGAGCCTCATCAATCAGGATCGAGTCGACCTCATCAACGATGACAAAGTTGTGGCCACGCTGAACGAGTTCTTCCTTATTCCAGGCCATGTTGTCGCGCAGGTAGTCAAAGCCGAATTCGTTATTCGTACCGTAGGTAATGTCGTTTTCGTACTGCTTACGGCGAGCCGCAGGATCCATATTCGACAAGATGCAACCGCAGCTCAAACCGAGGAACCGGAAGACACGTCCCATAAGCTCTGATTGGTACTGCGCCAGGAAGTCATTGGTCGTCACCACGTGGACGCCCTTACCGGTCAGCGCATTGAGGTAAGCCGGTGCTGTCGCAACCAAGGTCTTACCTTCACCGGTACGCATTTCAGCGATATTACCCAGATGCAATGCGGCGCCACCCATGAGCTGTACGTCAAAGTGCCGCATGCCAAGGACTCGGTCAGAGGCTTCGCGCACCGCAGCAAAAGCTTCCGGAAGCAAAGCTTCGAGCTTCTCGCCTTCGGCTAGACGAGCACGGAACTTATCGGTTTCGGCTTTAAGCTCCTCATCCGACATTTCGCGAAATTCGTCTTCCAACGTATTGATCGTGTCGGCGTAAGCTCGAAGAGTCTTTAAAGTCTTCTTGTCGCCGGTACGTAAAATACGCTCTAGCAATGATGCCACGTGGTAGCTCCCAATATCTCAAGCACAGTAAATTCTGGCGTCTTTAGTCTACGTGAGGAAAACAGCACAATCTGCTATTTCCCGGGGCGATTTGATGTTCTACAAGCGAAAAAGAACTGCACTGACAGCCCGTTCACAGAAAATATTTCACTTCGCCTAAGCCGAGCCAATTGGCCATCCGCTCAAGTTCAAAATCGAGGGCCGCAGAAACTTCAGTCGGCGCATGACTCTCGTAATGCACCGAATTTACCTGTAATTCGCCGCCCGCGCGGTCCGCTTTTAGATCGACCCTACCAATGAAGCGGTCACCGTAAAGCATCGGAAATACATAGTAGCCATACTTCCGATTCTCCTTAGGCACATAAATTTCGACACGGTATTCGAAATCAAAAAATAGTTCGAGGCGTCGCCGGTTGAAGACCATGGAATCGAATGGGGCCAATAACCGCAGATCAGGTACGATATTCCGAGGAATTTTTGTCTCTGGCAACAGATAGCACTGTTCATTAATGTCTTGAACTTGCACCTTCTGGACTAGCCCGTGCTCTGCTAGAGATTCCAAAGCACTTCCCACTTCCTTTAGCGGAAGTCGGAAGTACTCTGCAATGCAGTGCTTAGTCCCGATCCCCTGGGCCGAAAGGGATTCCAAGACTAACCTTCGCAGCGCGTCTTCTCTAGCTCTACTTTCTACGTTCTGAAGAGTAGGCAGGACTACTTGCCCTAAAGCGAACAATCGTTCAAATCGTGAGTTTCTGCCTAACGCGAGAATTTTTCCCTGAGCAAAGAGCGATTCAGTGACGATCTTGGTGTCATTCCAATTCCATCCCCAGTGTTCTCGATCTTTCATCGCCGCTACGTCCAGAGCAATACTCAATTCACGAGCACTGGTGCCTGGGTGTGCTTCGAGATAGACAAGCACTCGGTCAGCCAATGCACTGAGCTCACTATCAAAACTTTCCGAACGGTCTACCCAGCGACGGCGCTGCCACGGAATAAGGTCCGGCACCAGATCACTACGCACATAACTGGCCTCATGAGCCCAGTATTCGGTGATTGGCCCATGCTGTTGCGACACAAGCGTGTCTAAAAGCGTGGTGTCGTAATGACCTAATCTTACGAACAGTGGAACGTAGTGGGCTCGCTTGACCACATTGATCGAATCGATCTGCAATTGCGCAATCCTGCCAAGAGTTCCTTTGAGATGCCTTGGGGAGATTTTTGCTTCGGTGCGGGGACGAGACAGACCTTGGGCGGCCAACGCGATTCTGCGGGCTTGAGGTAAGCCCAGAGTGCGTTGACCGCCCAGGTCGTTCGAGTTGTTAATGACTAACCCTCAGTTGCCAAAGCCTTATCGCGGTAGCCGCGAATTTCGGTTGGCAGTTCGTCGCTTTCACTCAATGAAGGGTCAAGGGTGATCACACCGTACTGGTACTGGGTTCGTCCGTAAACTACCGAGTGCGCACCGGAGGCTTCATCGATGAACAGGTAGAACGGGTGCCCAACTAGCTCCATGCGGTCTACTGCATCATCGACACTCATGACTTCTGCTGGGAAGACCTTGCGGCGAATAACAACTGGTGAGTATTCCGCTTCCTTCTCGTTAGCCTGAGCCTCAGCGATTGCTTGTGCTTCGAGAGTTTCTTCAACCAGCGACTTGCCGCTTTGCACTACCGGCAACGTACTGGTCGCCTCGTGAACTGCGATCGGCGCATGGTTTCCGCGATGCACTTTCTTCTTGTCACGTGCCTTGCGCAGTCGTTCAAGGAGCTTTGCGAATGCAATGTCGAATGCCGCAAATTTATCGGCTCCACGGGCTTCAGCACGAATGGCCGGCCCCTTGGAAACGACCGTCAATTCGACGCTGAGCGCTGTGCTCTGATTGCGTGCATGTGTTTCCTGGACAACTTTCACATCGATGCGCTGGACCTTACTGGCCAGCTGATCAACTTTCGTGATTTTCTCGTCCACGTACTCACGGAATCGATCCGAAACGGTGATATTACGTCCGCTGTAATTCAGCTCCATGGTGTCCTCCAATAGGGAGTCGGGTGACACAACAGCCCGGGGGTTTCCTCCCCCAAAGGCTGAAGATGGGCCTTCGCTGCATCTGTGATGCAACCCATACTTCACCCTATGCCACTTCCGTCAAGATTCAAGTACCCAACCGCTAGATTTCATATCGCGTTCAGCGAAATCGTTTAGTCCTCGTCATCGATAGGGGGTTTCGTATAGGCAAGAACGACCGCACCAACCACGTCATAACCGGCGTCAAAACAGGCAATCGCAGCTTTGCGCAACGTAGCTCCGGTAGTAGTTACATCATCGATCAGGAGGATCGGCTGCCTTAGTTCTGCCGGAATTTCGGCAATCAACGGCGAGTCGCCACCACGTCGAGCCGAACCTGACTTAGATTTCTGCGCTCCGCTCAAAAGACGCCCGAACCGATAATGCAACAAGGGTGCCGTTCGAGTGTGCGCGGCCAGAAGGCCCCTACGTTGCGCCTCGTGCAGCATCACCTGGACCGGACGATAGCCACGAGTACCTATGGCACGCACTGAGCTGGGCATGGGAACCAACAACGTGGGTTGATCGAATAGTCGAGGAGGGCAGGCAGTGTTAATTGCGGCGGCCAGAAACGGCGCAAATTCTTGTGCCAAAAAATAGCGTTGCTGATTTTTGAAGGACAAGATCGCGCGGGCCAACTCGTTACGATAAATGCCGGTCGCACTGACCGGTAGCTGCCATTGAAGAGTAGGTAATTCAACATAGAACTGGAGTTGCTCACCGAGTGGGGGCAAAAATAATTGCTGGTGAACCTTGCGCCGGCATTCGGGGCAAAGCCGAAAATCGGCACGCTCGCAAATTGCACAACTCGCAGGTAATAAAAGGTTTATCGTTTCGCGCACTGCAAACATCAGCCACCCAACACTGCGCGAATGTATTTGAGTGTCCAGAAAATTCAGTAGGCGTGACGGAACCGGCATACCTCAAGCTTGGAGGTGCTCGGTGCGTACGCAGTGAACTATTGGCGGTTTGTGGACTCAGCCCGGGTAGGCGACGTCTTTGGCATAATCATCTAGCGCATGCCAAGAATTGCCCACTCGAGTATAAAGTTCCTCGCTGGTTTCGGCATATACCGGTCGGAGGTCGCCTACACCAGAAGTTATACCGGTCATTCCCAGCAGAAGCCCCAAGCGTTCCGAACCATGTTCAAAGGTGAGCTGCTCGGCAGCTACCTGTTCGGTGGTGCTCAGTTTAGCCACGATAATTGACCGGTCCGAGTCCCAGACCGCCGTTGATACCGGAACGGAGGGGTAGACCTTCATTGGTTCATCGCTCAGGCCACGCGGAACGCCATCGGCGTCACGCACTATTCCGGCAATGTATACGGTTGATTCATTGTTCTTCTCGGCAACAATCAACGCCCTGGCCCCATCTCGGGAAATCGATAGCGAGGTTACTTTCGTATCCTCAAGCCACGACACGCTAATCGGGCGGGCTTCGCCTTGCCCGGCCACGTCTTCCGGAACTACTAGTAAGGGATGCTCCGCCGCGTTGTCCGCTGTCCAGGTCCAGCCAGCCACATCAATCGATGGCCGGATAAATGCCCCGCCTGTTGCGGCCAGTCCAACTCTTCCACTTTCATCGATTGTCATCAATTGAGTGGATTTACCGTTCAGGAAAGCATATCTATTGCCCACCGCTGACATAGCCGGGTTGCGCGGGTGATAAGCCGAGATGTCTGGCACGCCACCGACGGGAATAATCGAACGTCCCTTGACGTACACCAGCGACTCGTTGGAGATCGCGATGAGTGTGTCTGGAGTACTTGGATTAATTTGCGCGGTAACAAAGTTCGCTGCTGGAGCGCCCAGGGTTACTTCGGTTTCCTCTTGCAACATGCGCACAGTACTGACCGAGGACAAGGCGGTCAGCGTTTGCTCTAGTTGTTGCTGCATCAATTGCTTCGCACGGTCGGAGGATTCCCGAATGCTTTCGGCGCTAAGGTCAACCGTCGCCACACCGTCTTGTACCGGCACTGCTGAACGCACAAGAGTGCTAGCTGGAGAAAAAGCAGAAACTACAGCGTTCTGCAGATAGGGTGCGGGGCCGGCCAGCAGCGCTTCCACCATGGAAGTCGTGGTGCCGGCGCCAGAGGTGAACCACCGGACGTCAGGCACCAAATAGTTGAAACTGGAGTCGTAAAAATAAATAGTCTGGGGCGAGAAAATCTTGCTGAAGGAGCTTGACTCAAGCATGATGCCGTCTGGGGCCTTTGAGATCCGCCATTGGTCTTCGACCTTGGTCACTTCAACATCCACCGCACGCGTGGAGTGCTCTGGTTCCTGGGTATAGACGCCCATCGCATCTATTTCGCCTGATATTTCAAGCTGTATCGTATACCGATTGCTGTCGGCCCCGGTCAGCACGTTCATTGCCTCGTAAATCAGGGTGCGGCTATCACCTCGCCAGTCGGCACCCAGTTCGGGAGTCATGAATTCGCGTGAGAGCGCATAATCTTCAAGGACCGAACGCCCGGCCTCAACAAACCCCTCAACGATACGCCGCGCGTCCGATCCCTCAGTGGGGCCTTGCGCGTCGAAGCGGAAGGGCTGGGACTCTTCCTGATTAGACTCGGCCTCGATCTGTTGCACCATCGAATTGCGCGGAATAGTAGCGCAACCAGCCAGTACTAAGAGTCCGGTCAGTATGAGTGCCAGGAGCTGAGGTAGACGTAGGCGCATTATTTACTCTCCCCTTGGCCGTCTGTTGGATCCATAGGTTTGAGGGAAATTTCATCCTCAATCAAAATATCTTCGTCATCCAAAATCAGTGGGGTGTAACCAATCTTTGGCACTTCGCCGGTCAGCGGGAAGGAATCCCCAAGCAATCCAACGATCTCTTCGGTCACGGACGGTTCCAGAGGAAGCGGTGAGGAGGAAATGGAATCGAATTCGGTTCGAGGTAAGGTGAGCCGGAATACCGATCCAACACCCTTCTTTCCCCAGGTTTCCAAACGTCCATCATGCAAGCGAGTGTCTTCCATAGAAATGGAAAGTCCCAGGCCGGATCCGCCCGTGGTGCGAGCGCGAGCCGGATCTGCGCGCCAGAATCGATCAAAAACGTGCTGGCTGGCTTCGGGACTCATACCGATGCCGTAGTCACGCACGGTGACCGCAACGGATGAGTCATTCTGTCCGATGGTGATATCAATGGGGTTCTGCTCACCATGCTCCACCGCGTTTAACACCAAGTTTCGTACAATGCGCTCCACTCGACGCGGATCAAATTCTGCGACACAGCCCTCCGCCGGGGCGTTAAATCGAATGATCGAACCGTACTCATCAGCGACCGGAGTGGCAATGTCGATCACCTTACGAACGATGACATTTAAATCAGTAGATTCACGATCAAGCACCGCGACTCCTGCATCGAACCGGGAGACTTCAAGCAGATCGTTGAGCAGGTTCTGGAATCGCTCGATTTGTTCGTACATCAGCTCCGCGGAACGTGAGGTGAGCGGATCAAAGTTCTCACGTGCATCGTGAATCAGCTCGGCTGCCATGCGCACCGTCGTCAGCGGGGTCCGCAATTCATGAGAAACGTCTGAAACAAAACGTTGTTGCATAGCCGAAAGATTATTGAGCGCCGTGATCTGTTCTTGCAGCGACTGCGCCATGTGGTTAAAGGCGGTTCCCAAACGTGCAACTTCGTCTTTACCCGCAACCTTCATTCTGCGATCAAGATCGCCGGCAGCAATACGTTCCGAAACATAAGCGGCATCGGCCACGGGACGAACTACGGTGCGGGAAACAGACCAAGAAATGAACCCAACGACCAACAGGAGCACTAGGCCGGTGAAGACCATGGCACGGTTGATGAATTCTAAGGTGCTTTGCACGCTGGACAAGTCATAAACCAGATAGAGTCCGTATTCACGGCCCGGCGGGATGAGTACCTTAGTGCCGATAATAATCCCGGGTTGCCGTTCAGAGTCCACGCCAAGCTCAATGGAACGCCAGAAAATCCCCGAATTGTTCTGAACGCTTTCGGCAAGATCGTCGGGAACAACGCGAGTTGTCAGGGAGCCTGACGCCGTTGGTCCTACATACAGGTTCTCATCGCCCGCCACCGGAACTGGTTTGAGCACGAAGTCACGGATCACCGTGGCTCCATCACCTTCAAGCGTGGCCAGTGTCGAGTTGACCAATGACTGGGTAGAGACACGGTCGGTGGTTGATGCCGATTCCAAAATAGAACGCGCCTGGGTCAGGCCACGTTCAGATTCTTTGGAAATCTGGTTGAAGCGTTCGCTGAAAAGCGCAGAGGAAATCTGGTTGGAAAGAAAGGCGCCGGCTGCTAACAGCGCTAATGAGGTAAAGAGCAGGGTGGAAATCACCGTGCGATACATCAAGTGTCGCTGCCAGCGCTGGCGAATCCATTCGATTGGTCGCCGAATCCAGAGCTTCAAGCGCAAGAATGCAGGAGCTACCGGAGGGACTTGGACACGCGCATCGACCGGCACAATCTCGTTTCCGGTCGTGGCGTGTTCACTCAACTTGCCGTACCAGCCTTGTAACCCACACCGCGAATGGTCTGAATGACCTGTGGCTTCTCGGGATCTACCTCAATTTTTGAACGCAAACGCTGCACGTGCACGTTGACCAGACGGGTGTCGGCAGCGTGACGGTAACCCCAGACTGCCTCCAATAGCTGTTCACGGCTAAAGACCTGCCAAGGCTTACGTGCCATGGTGACCAATAGGTCAAATTCCAAAGGAGTTAACGAAACTTGTTTATCCGCGCGGGTCACTCGGTGTCCGGCGACGTCAATGGAGACATCTCCTACGGTCAAAGTTTCTGCCGCATGAGTCTCATTCGGGCGTAAGCGTGCACGGACGCGCGCTACCAGCTCGGCTGGTTTAAATGGCTTGGGTACGTAGTCATCTGCGCCAGATTCTAGTCCGCGCACTACGTCGGCGGTATCTGATTTGGCCGTCAGCATGACTACCGGTACATCAGATTCAGCACGGATCTGCTTGCATACCTCGATGCCGTCAATTCCAGGCAACATCAGGTCCAACAAGACCAGATCTGGATTTGATTCGCGGAAAGCTTCCAATGCTCCGGATCCGTCGTAACAAAATGATGCGTCAAAGCCGTCATTCTGTAGGACGATGCCGATCATTTCCGACAGCGCCTCGTCATCGTCGACGACTAAAATCCGAGCCTTCATACAACATCCCCCTGAAACCGAAAGCATTGGCATAAGCCACGTGACCTAAACGGGTACTTTTACTTTCCCCACTCTTCCTAAGATACATGACGCACCCCCACTTTCGTGGTGTGACCGCACGAATCAAGACTTCTTCTATGCATCCACTCGGGTTTGCTCCAGAGCTTGGGCATAACCGGTGAGGTGTTGCAGGCACTCAATGACCTGGCTAGAGCTAGAGTGAGCGAAGCTCGTAGCCGGCATGAGTGTTAGTTGGCCTAGGCGCGTCAACGGAAGACCTAATTGCTGCCACGGACGCAACACGTGATGCACGCCTTCGACCACGCCAGGTGCTCGCATACCCGGGGTTAAGAGTTGCAAATAAATTTGTGAACCGGATTCGATCAAAGATGCCATCCGCTCCCATCGCGGGTGGTTCATCGATGGTGGGTCAATCAAATACCCGTTGACACCTGCCTGATGCAGAATATCAACGCGTTTGATCCAGTCAGTATCGGCTCCGGGCAGGTTAACGATCACGCTGGTGCCCTCAATCTGTGCCATGGTTTGCACAAATTGAGCATAAACTTCGCGGACTTCGGCGCGCGGGATTGAACGCAGCGTGCGATATCCACTGGCGGTGGGAAGCGTTCCATCAAGTACGCCGGGAAGCTCAGGCTCGTCAAGTTGAACCGTGAACTGTCTAATCGAGGTGCTTGAACGCAGGCGGAGAAGATGTTGCTTTACCCCGTCTGCATAGGCCTGAAGAATGTCTCGTCGGGCACCGTGATCAATCAAGATTCGCTCGCCGTGGCTCAAATACAGTCCCGCTGCTAACGACCATGGTCCCAGCACCGAAACTTTGAGGCGTTGAGCTGGCTTCTTCTCGGCTCCCAGAACGTCGGCAAGCAGGTTTTCGTCGCTTCTGAGGAAACTACGAGCTCGGCGGGCATCAATGCCATCGCCAACACCGATGCGCCAACCATGAGGCTGCAAATCGAATCCCATGTCGCTGACCATCGAGGTACTTCGCCCCAAAGGGTCTGCGCCTACTCCACGTTCGGCCAGCTGTGGCATGACCGCAAGATTTGGTTCGCCTAGTTCCCCACGAACAACCTTATGGATCTCCATCGGTTCCTGCCCCGGAAAGTGGCAGAACGAAGTGACGAAAACATCCGAGCGGGCGAAATCGTCACCGGTTTCAGTCATTTTTATGCGCGTCAGAAATGTTTTGGTGGTGTCGGATTACTTCGGAAATAACGAAGTTCAAAAACTTCTCCGCAAATTCCGGGTCAAGGTGCGCCTCATGGGCTAGCGAACGCAGCCGCTGAATTTGTGCTTTTTCACGGTTTGGGTCGCTTGGCGGCAGATCGTGGCGAGCTTTCAGTAGCCCCACACGCTGGGTGGCTTTAAAACGTTCGGCAAGCAGATAGACCAGCTGGGCATCAAAATTATCGATGCTCCCGCGGATTGCATATAACTCGTCGAGGACTGCCTGCTCAACCTCTCCAGGCAGGGAGCTGGCATGCGGGTCGAATTCCTCGCTGGGCACAGTATTGTTCGGCTCGCTCATGGTCTTTAGTTTACGTGTTCACCTCCTATATTTCCCATTAAGTGACGATGCCCCGACAACCAAGATCGGTTGTCGGGGCAAAAACGTTAACTACGCCTAAGCGCGGTTCAGTTCTTCAATCAGCTTGCGTCGCTCGGCCTGTTCGCGGGGGTCCGGAACCGGCAGGGAAGCGATCAAACGCTGGGTATAGTCGTTCTGCGGATTCGAGAGAACTTGCGAGCCAAGACCCTCCTCGATCAATGAACCGCGGTATAGCACGCCCACCCACGAGGCCAGCATGTCAACGACTGCTAGGTCGTGGGAGACGAACAAGGCTGCGAAGCCAAGCTCGGTTTGAAGCTCACGGAACAAATCCAAAACCTTCGCCTGTACCGAAACGTCCAACGCACTGGTTGGTTCATCAGCGATCAACAATTTTGGTTCAAGTGCCAAGGCACGCCCCAAAGATGCACGTTGACGCTGCCCGCCGGAAAGCTCATGCGGATAACGGTCTGCATAAGCACCTGGCAATTGAACCGCTTCTAAGAGCGAAGCAACTTTTGCCCGGGTCTGTGATGGATTCAGATCTCGGTGCACGTTCAGCGGTTCGGCGACGCATTCACCCACAGTCAGATGCGGGTTAAAGCTTGCCGCCGGATCTTGGAACACAAACCCAATCTGCTTACGCAGTGGTTTGAAGCTTCGTTCTTTGTACTGCGCCATTTCATAGCCCAACACATTAAGTGAGCCATCGGTGATCTTGTTCAGACCCGCGATACTGCGACCAATGGTCGTCTTACCGGAACCTGACTCACCGACCAGTCCATAGACTTCACCGGCATGAATTTTTAGATCCACTCCGTTGACCGCGGTAAAACCTGGGGCACCCATGCGCCCTGGGAAGTGCACGCGTAAGCCCTTGGCCTCGACCAGTACCTCAGCCCGAGAATGTGGTCGTTCGTTCAAACCTTCTGAGGAAGAATTGCGTCCCAGGTGTGGGACCGCCGCAAGCAATGACTTGGTGTAGTCATCTTGCGGGTTTTCGAAAAGCTCAACTGCTGGAGCTTGCTCCACGACCTGCCCGTGATTCATCACGATGACACGATCTGCAATATCGGCAACCACACCCATATTGTGGGTAATGATCACGATTGCGGTACCCAACTCGTCGCGGAGGTTGCGTAGCAAGGCCAAGATTTCTGCCTGTACCGTGACATCCAACGCGGTGGTCGGTTCGTCGGCAACAATCAGAGCTGGTTTCAGCGCCAGAGCCGAGGCGATCACCACACGCTGTTTCTGTCCGCCGGAGAACTGGTGCGGGTAGTAATCCACACGTTGTTCGGGATCCGGAATTCCTACCTGTCGCATTGCCTCGATGGCGCGTGCTTTAGCTTCCTTCTTCGAGACTTTGGTGTGTGCGCGGATGCCTTCCATAATCTGCCAACCCACCGTGTACACCGGGTTCAGTGCGGTGGAGGGCTCCTGGAAAATCATCGAGACATCGCGGCCTCGCGCGGCGCGCAAGGCTGATCCATGAAGAGTGAGCATGTTTTTGCCCTTGAGGTACACCGCACCATGCGAGGCACCATTCTCGGCCAAAATACCTAACGCGGTGCGTGCGGTAACCGATTTACCGGATCCGGATTCACCAACGATGGCCAGGATCTCCCCGGGTTTGACGCTCAGATCAACACCGCGAACCGCCGGAACAGCCCCGGCATCGGTGACAAAGTCGATGTTCAAGTTTTCAATGCGCAACACATCATCGTTGCTTTGCGGATCTGTGTTCAGTTTCTTGTTCACCGGGTGACTCCTGCCTGCGTGATGCGCTGTGCTTTTTTGCGGCTAAAACGGCGCAACCGTGGATCGTTCAAATCATTCATTGATTCGCCCACCAGGGTCAGGCCCATCACCGTTAATACGATGGCAAGGCCAGGGAACAATCCGGTCCACCAGATGCCACTGGTGGCGTCAGACATCGCGCGGTTGAGGTCGAAGCCCCATTCTGAGGCAGCAGTCGGTTCGATGCCGAACCCCAAGAAGCCCAACCCTGCCAAGGTGAGCAGCGCTTCGGTCGCGTTCAAGGTGAAGATCAATGGCAGTGTGCGGGTGGCGTTACGCAATAGGTGCGTGAACATCACGCGCCACGGGCTTGAGCCAATAACTTGTGCCGACTCCACGAATGGTTCTGCCTTCAGTCGCATGACCTCGGCGCGAACCACACGGAAATACTGCGGGATGAAGACCACGGTGATGGAAATCGCCGCTGCCATGATGCCGCCCCACAGGCTTGATTGCCCCTGAGAAATCACAATCGACATAACGATGGCAAGGAGCAAGGAAGGGAAAGCGTAGATCGCGTCAGCCAGGACCACCATGATGCGGTCAAACCAGCCGCCGAGGTAACCGGAGATCAGGCCCAGCAGGACACCGATAAATAGGGACATCAGCACGGCGGCAATAATGACCCAGATCGCGGTACGTGCACCATACATGGTGCGTGAAAATACGTCGTAGCCGGTGACGGTGGTGCCCCAAATAAATTTGTCATCGGGTGCCGATTGACGCGGGAAGTCACCTGACATATCGGAGGATTGCGCAAAGTCGAACGGAGCAATCAATGGAGCAAAAAGCGCCGACACGATGAACAGCACCGATAGTACGAGGCCTGCGATGAGCATTCCGCGTTGCAGGCCAGAGGACATGCGCAAGTGCGAAACTACCGGGAGCCTAGCGAACCAGGGCTTACGGGCTGAAGCTAGCGAAGGGATACTCATGGTTAGTACCTGACTCTCGGGTCGATCAGGGCCGCAAGGATGTCAACAATAAAGTTGGTGACAGCCACGATAATTGCGAGCACCACCACGATGCCCTGCACGGCGACAAAGTCACGGGCGGTGAGATACTCAGCGAGTTTAAAGCCGAGTCCGGCCCATTCGAAGGTGGTCTCGGTCAGTACCGCACCACCGAGCAACATAGCGATCTGCAGACCCATCACGGTGATGATCGGGATCAACGCCGGGCGGTAAGCGTGCTTGGTCACCAAGCGGAATTCACTGACACCACGGGAGCGTCCGGCTTCCACATATTCGCGGCCCAGCGTTCCGATCGCATTGGTGCGCACTAGGCGCAAGAACACGCCACCGGTGAGCAGGCCCAAGGCCAAAGCAGGAAGTAGCGCGTGGGCAGTGACATCGCCTAGGGCGGCCATATTGCCGCTACGTAAGGCGTCCAACCAGTAAATTCCGGAAGGGTTCTGCAGTCCAGTCAGCGCTAGTTCGGTCTGCCAATCGGCGCGACCACTAATTGGCAGCCAACCGAGCCAGACCCCAAAAATTAGCTTCAGCAGCAACCCGGCAAAGAACACCGGGGTGGCGTAGGAAAGAATTGCCAAGATTCGCAATACTGCATCGGGGTAGCGATCACGGAATTTTGCGGCCACGAGGCCCAGGGGAATGCCCACTGCGAGAGCGACGATGACCGCGTTAATAGCCAGTTCTAAGGTGGCCGCGCCGTAGGTGACCAGTACTTCGGTCACTGCACGATTATCGCTCATCGTTCGTCCGAGGTTTCCGGAGAATACTTGACCTAGATATTCAATGTATTGAATAAAGACTGGACGGTCGTAGCCAGCCTCATGGATTCTTATAGCTAGTTGGTCAGGGGTTAGGCGTCCACCCATGGCCGCGGTAATTGGATCACCGGTGACGCGCATGAGGAAGAAGACCACCGTGATGAGGATAAAAACGGTGGGAATGATCAGCAGAAAGCGGGTAATCAGATAGCGGAGGAAACCTCCGCCTTTCTGCTTCGCTGGTTTGCGCGCAGGTGTCGGGCTAGGTGTTGTGCCCGTTTGCGACGTGATTGTCATCTTTTGTCCTTAGTATCAGGATCAGAATTTTGGTGCTTGGTCCAAAGTGGACATGCCAAGGGGATCTACCTGTGGAGCAGAAACTTCTGCACTTGGGTAGATCCCCTGGTCTTAGGTGTTCTTATGGCGAGGCAGAGACTACTTGCTCAGCACGCCAAGGCGGAACTTGAAGGATGCGTCCAAGGTCTTTTCAACACCCTGAACGTCCTTGCCCGCTACTGCTACCTGCGAGCCCTGCAACAATGGCAAGGTCGACAGATCTTCGGCGACCATGGTCTGTAGCTTCTCGATCGATGCGGTACGTTCTGCAACGTCGGACTGACCGCGCTGCTCGGAAATCAACGAGTCGACTTCCTTATTGTCGTAGCCATTGGACAGGAAGTTGTCGGTGGCGAAGAACGGCGACAGGTAGTTGTCAGCATCCGAGTAGTCAGGGAACCAACCCAGCTGGTAGGCCGGGTAGTCGGTGACACGCTGCTTCTGGTAGGTAACCCACTCGGTCGACTTCAGGTCAACATCGAAGAGGCCATCTGCTTCAAGCTGCTTTTCAACCAGTGCGTACTCGTCACCGGAGTTCGGTCCGTAGTGGTCCGGGTTGTACTGCAACGCCAGCTTGACCGGAGTCTTTACTCCTGCGTCTTCTAGAGCCTTCTTGGCCTTGGCAGCATCTGGCTTTCCATCGGTACCGTACATGTCCTTCAACGGCTCAATTGCACCGGTGAAGCCCTGTGGGACGTAGGAATAGGCCGGGGTGTAAGTGTCCTTGTAGACATTCGTGGCGATTGACTGACGGTCTACCAGGTGTGCAGCAGCCTGGCGTACTGCCAAGGACTTAGCCGGATCAGCATCGGCGGTCTTAGCGCCAAACGGCATGGAGTCGAAGTTGAAAACAATGTAGCGAAGCTCGCCACCGGGGCCCTTATGGACCGCAAGGTTTTCTTCCTTGCCTAGGTCTTCAATGTCGGTTGGCGTCAGTGAACGCCAAGCAACGTCGATCTTGCCCTCTTGAACCTCGAGTTTGAGGTTATTGGCATCGGCGTAGTACTTGATTGCCGCTTTGGAGTTTGCCGGAGCACCAAGCACGCCTTGGTACGCGTCATTAGCAGCGAAGGAGATCAAGTTGTTCTTGTTGTAAGAATCGATGGTGTACTGGCCACCGAAGGCCTTAGCGTCAACGATTTCTTTGTCATCCAGCACCTTGTCGGCTGGGAAGACCTCATCATCAACGATGGGTCCAACCGGCGAAGTGAGCACCTGTGGGAAGGTCTGGTCTTCGGCTACCTTGAGCTTGAAGACCACGGTGGTGGCATCCGGAGCTTCAACCGATTCCATGTTGCCTAACAGCGAGGAAGGGCCGTTCGGGTCAGCAATCTTTAGCTGGCGGTCGAAGGAAAACTTCACGTCCTTGGAGTCCAAGTCGTGGCCGTTAGCCCACTTGAGACCAGCCTTCAGCTTCACCGTGAATTCGGTGGGGCTGGTGTACTCGGCCGACTCGGCCATGTCGTTGGAGGGATCTGGAGAGCCTGGCTCCGAGTTCAGTACAAATGGGTAGATCTGGTTCATGACCATGAACGAACCGTTGTCGTAGGAAGCCGCTGGGTCAAGCGACGTTACCTTGTCAGTGGTGCCCAGGGTGATGGGGGCACTGCTGGCTTCATCGGATCCGCCGTTGCCCGCGTCATTCGACGATGGACCGGTACAACCGGTCAGGGCGAGGGCGGAAATGCCGATAACGGCAGCTGCGAGTCGCATACCGTTCTTTTTGCTGGCCATGAGCAATCCTTCTCTTGTTGTAGAACATGTGCGGAGTGATAGTTAGCACATGCTTCATACAGCCTAGGTGATTGAGGTCACCAAAGGCGAATGAATAACCCGATTTTCCCACATAAATTGAGATCTGGCTCGCACCATCAGGTGACCCGCGCCTCGCTTTGTCTTGCATGTAGCGCAGCCGAGAGCAAAGACATATACCGAACAAAGTCCCCGTACTCTAGGCTTGGACACGATGATGACACGTAGAGATGCAGCAATTGCGTTGGATATTCCCATGGAAATGGCCAAGCGCCATGGCATTGCCCCGCGCATGAGCGAGAAGGAATTTGCCGAGCTCAATGCAAACCCACCGGCCTGGTTAGTGCAGTCTCGGGCGAACCGCAAAGCCGGAGCCCGCCCAGTATGGGTCCACCTCACCTGCATCGTCTGCGGGCAGGACGAATACGAACGTCCCAAGAAATGGTGGCCAAACTTCGACTTCGTGCACTGCGCCATTCACTCTCCAGCACAACTTCCGGCACTAGACTCTGGGAAAACCCGCGTGGAGTACCAAGACATTTCCGCACGCATGTTTGGCATCGTCGACGAAGACGGCAACTAAGCTTTCGCAGTAGATCAAAAGGCTGGGCTCAAGAATCATTTATGGATTCTTGAGCCCAGCCGTTTGTATTTCTTAGAAGATTTCTTGGCTCATGCCACACTTCTGCGCTTGCTAAGTTGCACCGATAAAAGCCAGTTCTGCCTGACCATCTGCATATCCCATAACCCGGGAATTAGGCAGTGAAACCCGAATATTATTCGGGAACAGCAATTCCTACTTGCTTCATTTCTGGACGAGGCCCTTCTGCGCAGGATTCAACGGCTATCCCCTGCGCCGGCGCTTCGCGTGGTGTCATGATCGCAAAGTCGAAAGGTTCTTCATCAGGAACCCGCAGCTCTGAACCAGCAAACTAGCTGATGGCTCCTACCCTAGGTCACTTCCGAAAACTCAATTGCCTGCTGTGGACAACCCATGCGTCAAACGACCTAGACAGCACCGTCCAATCAAAAACGTAACTACCCTGAGGTTCATTGTCTAAGTAGAGGAAAAGCTGACGTCAATTGCCCCAAAAAAAATCTCACCCTGATCCAGAATGGATCGTTGTATTGAGTTCGGTTCTGAACCATTCGTTCACCCCACATGCCAGGTATCAGTGATCAAAACTTCGAGCTACTACTACCGTTCCTAGCGTGAAGGAGTGTCGCAGTATCACCTGTTCCTAGGCAGATGCCTCTAGGGGCAGGTGTGCCCCGTACAGTAGATCCTTCTTGGCTGACTCGCTGACCAGCAAAAGTAGAAAAATTGTCTTTGGCTGTACTGACATTGAATAGTTACTCAACTTTTCGCATTATTCGTTCCATAAGCAATAGAATCTAGGCATGTCGCCACAACGTCTCGGTCTAATCTTGGCAGGTGTTCCGCTCTTAATCTTGGGGGCCATCGCAGTGATGCTGGCCGTGCAAGGCGACTCCATTAACGCCCGGAGTACGTTCGCGGTGGGGGTGATAATCGCTGCTACAAGTGGCGCTTCTGTGGTTTATCAAGTGGACCGCTGGACACTACAAATCCAGTCTTTGATCCATTTTGGAATCATGCTTTGTACAGTCCTACCCGCACTGTATTTGAGCGGATGGTTCGTTCTTAATGGTCCCTTAGATTACCTGTCGACATTTGGCATATTCTTGATAACCGGAGCTGTACTCTGGACATTTTTTTATCTGATCTTTGGAATCATTCAACCAAGAATCCAAGCCAAACGCCTTCGCAACTAACGTTGCCCCTCATAGTTCCTTAGCCCTCCCAGGACTGGCATTCCTGTTAGATGACCGTTGTCGCACCACGGTACTCAATGAGCGAGGAGTTTGCGTCCAAGGTACTTTTTGATGCTGCTGGAGGGAAGTTCGAAGAAGCTAAAAATGCTTCAAGGCCGCGCTGATGGCCATCACCCAGAGGTCTCTGCCGCTTCGACAAGGTAATCAACGAACTACCTCATGAACTCCAACGTCGTCTAGGACAACGATCCGTCGAAGCACACCGGCGCCCGTTCTTTTCGGATCCACAGCTGAGCATGCCTGCTCCCAAGCAAGCGAGCCAACAGGACTACCCGGCTAGAGCAATCACATTTTCTTTTTGAGAATTGTTGGAGACTATAAGGCACGGGCATCTTAGGCCTGCATCCAAACGCTTTGGACCGGTATCACGGGCGACAAACAGGAGCGACAAATCCAGCACGTACTGCGTACTCGCTGTGCGCAGGAAACCGCCTACAAGCAAGGATTGCTCCGGAGATCCGGTCCCTATCCCAAACGCTTTCGACACCGGCGCTCCGCTTCGCGAAGCAGAACTATGGAACATCAAAACCTCACGCAGGTCATGAAAAAACGCCTCGGAGCAGTGAAATTATTTCGCTGCTCCGAGGCGTCTATCCTTACTAAAACCTAGCTGACCTTGCTCGAATCCCATGAGGTAGACCGGGCTTTGTCGATGGTGGCCTGGCCCAGCACACGAGTACCTTGGTAAACCACCATGGTTTGTCCAGGTGCCACTCCACGCATGCCTTCGGGCAGCTGGACTACCAAGACGTCAGATCCTTCGCTACGCTCCATATGTGCCTTGGCATCCACCGGATCGCCATGGGCGCGAACCTGCACCATGCAATCGAATTCTTCGCCAGTGATGATCTCCGGAATCGGAACCCCTGCCCAGGAGATGCGAATACCGCGCAGCTCGTCAACGGAGAGTAAAGCCTCTGGCCCCACGATCACCTTGTTGTCCTTGGGACGGATTTCCAGCACGAAACGAGGCTTGCCATCAGCTGCTGGCCGGCCCAAGCGAAGCCCCTTACGCTGACCAACGGTGAAGGCTTGCGCGCCACCGTGTTCACCCAGCTGGTTACCGTCTTGATCAACGATCTCGCCTGGCTTCATGTCGATACGCTCGGCCAACCAGCCGCGGGTATCACCATCAGGAATGAAACAAATATCGTAGCTGTCTGGCTTATTCGCCACAGTCAGACCGCGAGCGGCCGCCTCGGCGCGAACTTCGGCCTTCGAAGGCGTTTCAGCCAGCGGGAACATGCAATGATCTAACTGCTCATGGGTGAGCACACCAAGTACGTAGGACTGGTCCTTCGCCCAATCGGCGGCGCGGTGCAATTCTGGGTTGCCTTCCGTATCGCGCAAGACCTTGGCATAGTGACCGGTGCATACCGCGTCAAAGCCTAAGGCGAGTGCCTTTTCCAGCAGTGCGGCAAACTTGATCTTCTCATTACACCGCATACAAGGGTTTGGCGTGCGTCCAGCTTCATACTCATCAACGAAGTCCTGGACTACGTCTTCGGCAAAACGATCCGAAAAGTCCCAAACGTAGTATGGGATCCCTAGTTTGTCGCAGGCACGCCATGCGTCATTGGAGTCCTCCAACGTGCAACAGCCACGTGAGCCGGTGCGCAAAGTTCCGGGCATGCGAGAGAGCGCTAGGTGGACGCCAACCACGTCGTGACCGGCTTCAACCGCACGTGCTGCGGCTACCGCCGAATCGACGCCACCGGACATCGCTGCTAGTACCTTCATCTTGTAAAACCCGTCCCTGCTGTGTGAATACTGCTTTCGTCTGCCGCCATACCGGCTTTCTTAGCCCGTTGATAGGCATCTGGCAGAGCTTCTAAAAGTATGTCAACGTCTTTATGCGTTGTTCTATGCCCCAAAGTGAAGCGTTGCACACTTCGGGCACTGCGCGCATCCCGGCCCATGGCCACCAAGACGTGCGATGGTTGCGGTACTCCTGCGGTGCAGGCTGAACCGGTAGACGAGGCAATTCCCACCATGTCTAAGAGAAATAGCAAGGAATCGCCCTCGCACTCGGGAAAAGTGAAATGCAGATTTCCTGGAAGTCGCAGACCTGCATTGTCTTCATCTCGTGGACCATTGAGCACCGCGTCGGGAACAAGCCGGGTAATATTTTGGACCGCGTATTCGCGAAGCTCACTCAATCGCGCGCTTTCTGCCGCCAATGTCTCATGGACCGCAGTAGCGGCCGCCGCAAACCCCGCCGCGGCCACGGCGTTCAACGTTCCTGAACGGAGTTTGCGTTCATGTCCGCCACCGTGCTGGACCGGCATCAGTACTACGTCACGGCGCACAAAGAGCGCTCCGATTCCTACCGGACCACCAATTTTATGGGCGCTAACCGCCATGGTAGCCAAACCACTGGTAGCAAAATTTGTGGGTACGGAGTCAAAAGCCTGCACCGCGTCGCTATGCACTGGGATGCCATATTTTGCGGCAAGCGCGGTGAAAGCAACTACCGGTTGGATAGCACCTACCTCGTTGTTGGCCCACATGATGGTCCCCAGAGCGATTCGCTCATGGTGTTCCTCGATAAGCTCCTTCGCCGCTTGCAGATCAAGCACCCCATCGGCGTCCACCGGCATCCATAAAGCCGTGGCATCTTCATGAGCTTCTAGCCATGAGACGGTATCGAGCACCGCGTGATGTTCGATTCCGGCAACCAGGATACTGCGTGCTAGCGGATTCTTCGCAGTCCGGTTCCAGAACAGGCCTTTGAGCGCCAAGTTATCCGATTCGGTTCCACCGGAGGTGAAGATCAGTTCTGTGGGGTGTGCACCGGCAACCTTCGCGATGGCAGTGCGCGCCTCGTCCACTACACGGTTAGCCCGGCGACCGGCCCCATGAAGCGAGGAGGGGTTTCCGGTTTGCGAAAATTGCTCGGTCATAGCCGACAACGCCGCTGGGTTCAGGTCGGTAGTTGCCGCGTGATCTAGGTATACCGCGGAGTTGTTCATCGTTTTAATGGTACGAGCTTTCCCTACCTAGTTTGAATGGCCAATGCGTGTGAATTGCCCGACTTCAATGGCTTCCAGTGCAGGGTCTTGCAAAATAGCTTCAATAAGTTGAGCCGAGCCACCGATCAGTGTGCAGTCGTCATAGGGCTCGGTGGAAAGCATCCAACTGTGGTCTTGCGGAAAGACCAAGGATGGGCGCTGACGCTGCTCGCCATCTGCCGTTGTGGCCCACACCGGGTTAGCCAGAAATTCGCCGTCTACTTCGAAAAGTCGATAATTTCGGTAGCCCCCACCGAGTTCTAATGCGGGAGTTGCCAAAACGTCTGCTGTAAACGCTGGACGTTGTGCCTCGGCGAGCGCTGCAGCTTCGGCGGCCCGGTTCTCTTCTTCGCTGAGCTCTAGGTCATCCTCATAATCAATCTGGATACGTTCCCCACCCTCGATAAAGGCATAACCACCCCACAACCCAGCGACAAAGTAATCTTTGGTGTTGGTGGCGCTCAGGATCTTGACCAGTGCCTGCCACTGTTCAACAGGTAGTTCGTCAACCGGCAGGTCAGTTTCTTCCCAAGCATCTTCGGTGGCTGGATTTCCCTGGGCATCCCAACCGGCAATGGTTTCAAAGAGATCTGCGGCGGTGAAAATGTGGCCGCGACTATTGGCAACAGTCCCCCAGCGCACTGCCTGATCATCTTCGTCATAGGCCGGATGGAGGATCCGCGCGTATCGTTCATAGCCGACCGGGATCTGTGCGACTACTGTCAATGGATCGGCGGTGGCGCAGGAATCAACGATCCATTGACCCTGAGTGGCTGAGACATGGGAAAACTGCATGTTACAAGCTTAACCAGCAACAGCTCATATCCCGCATCGGTGATGCGTCCAGTGATATGAATGGAGGAAGCACAGCTCAGCGGCGCGTCCGCGGATCGAGGGAGACCAGCTCAATGTTTATGCCCGAACTCAAGGTTCCGGTTCACCACTTTTCGCGTCGAAGCATCAACTTTGCACGCGAAATCGCGGTGATGGCAGTGATCAACCGCACTCCTGATTCGTTCTACGATGCCGGATCTACCTTCGGTTTGGATGCGGCGGTGTCCTCAGCGTTGCAGGCTGTCCAGGCTGGTGCACACTGGGTGGACATTGGTGGGGTGCCTTTCTCCCCCGGACCAGAATTACCTTGGCAAGAAGAAGCTGAGCGCATCGTCCCGGTGATTCGGGCTGTACGCGAGCACAGTGATGTGGTGATTTCTGCCGACACCTTCTTACCAGAGGTTGCCCAAGCAGCCATTGACGCCGGAGCCGATGCCATCAACGACACCACGGGACTGGCTTATCCGCAGCTGGCCGAGGTAGTTGCGCGGAACAATGTTCATTTAGTGCTGACCCACTCCCTAGCCAAGCCACGCACCATCTACCCACATCCGCATTATCAAGATGTGGTAGCGGAGGTACGCGATTACCTAGAACAAAAAGTGCAGTTGGCTCTGGACGCTGGTATCGACGCGTCAAAAATCATTATTGACCCGGGTCATGATCTGAACAAGAACACTCGGCACACCTTGGATATCACTGCGAATTTCGAAGCGATTGCCGCGTTGGGCTATCCGGCGCTTGCGGCGGTTTCAAATAAGGACTTCATCGGTGAAACTCTTGACCTGCCAAAGCCTGAGCGTTTAGTCGGCTCAATGGTGGCGGCCACCATGTGCATTATGGGTGGGGCAAGAATTATTAGAATGCACAATATCGTCGAGTCGGTGCAGACGGTTCGGCTGATCGAGGCGGCTCAAGGCTGGCGCGATCCTGCGTACCAAATTCACAATATGGGCGAGGTTAATCCACCGGCTCATCCAGAACGAGAAACCAGCAGATAGGATCACCCCTTGCGTTCACTGCTTCCTGAATCATTGCCCATCGTTGACGAAGCGAATCTCTTAGCGCGGTACGCCACATCGCAACGTCCGTTCATCCGATTTAATTTCATCTCCAGCGTGGATGGAAGTGCGCAGCGTGAGGGACTATCTGGAGGTTTGGGTAGTCCCGGCGATAAACGCATCTTCGGTTTACTTCGTCGTTTAGCCGATGTCATCGTCGTCGGTGCCGGAACTGTACGTGCCGAAGGCTACGCAGGAGATCTAGTCAGTGCCGAGGACATTGCATGGCGGCAAGCGCGGGGGATGTCGGCTCAACCGGTATTAGCCATCGTTTCCCATGGGCTCCATCTGAAACCGGATAATGAAGTCTTCACGCTCAGCCCGGTGCCGGTATTGCTCTTTACCAGCGCAGAGATTACGCCGGAGCACCGTGCGCAATTCCCCGCACAGGTTGAAGTTATTGAAGTTGCTGAAGTGAATGAAGGCTGCGACCCCCAACAAATCGTTGAAATCCTCACCTCTAGGGGACTTGAATTCATCCATGCCGAGGGTGGTCCGCATTTGCTGGGCCAGTTCATCGCAGCAGACCGTCTCGATTCGTTGTGCGTGAGTTTTTCCCCCATGGTGCTCGCCGGTTCCGGTCAAAGGATCGCCCATGGCCCACAGGAAGCGGTCCGGCACTTACGCTTACATTCGTTATGTGAAGAAGATTCGATGCTCTTTAGCGACTATCGGCGCCGGGAATAAGCAAGAGCGCATGATGTAGCACCGAGAGTTCAAAATCTCCGTGCCCAAGGAGCTCGCCATCCGCATAGCTGGCTTCCGTAGTTTGCACGTTGACCTGTGAGCTGCGAGCAATTTCTCGGTACGGATGCTTTCTGCCGCAGAGTATATGTCCTACGTACGGCAACACCTTATGTAATCGGTTTCCGCTCACCAAGGAGATATCCGCTAGCCCATCGGTGTAATCCGCTTGGGGGAACAAGGTGATCCCGCCACCTACCGAGCGAATATTGGCAATGCTGGCTGCATAGATTTGCCCTCGGAAGTCGAATTCTTCGCTGTGCACCACGGTCCGGTGAGGTTGCAACTTCGGTAGGCTGAGCACCAATCCGACCAGATAACGCAGGGCACCGAGGCTTCGCGGCAATTCATTGGCTCGTCCATTTACCAAGCCTTCAAAGCCCCACGACACAGCACCGATGGCAAGCTTGGTCTGCGAATCTTGGTTGGCATATTTCAGTTCAAGCAAATCTACTGGCCTTGCTTCGATTCCTCCGGTCAGGAAACGAACAACGTCCTGTAGCGTTTGCTCGACCGTCCGGGCCGATGACATTCTCCAGGTGTCGTTTCCGCTGCCGGCTGGCACGATCCCCATGGGAGTGCGTGTCCGGGCCAAATGCTTGATCACATGGTGGATCAGTCCATCCCCGCCAATAACGACTACGGCGTCGGCTTGGCCAAGCGCTTCACCAAGCGCACTGCCCGAAATCTTCGAAGTATCTAACCTTCGCGGACGCAATCCCAAGGAGAAAAGCAGTGTTTCAAGTTCGGTGACGCGACGCGCGCCCAGCCCCTTACCTGAATTGGGATGAAAGACGAGGTGGATACGCTGATATTCAGCCGGTGGGACCATAAGAATAGACAATACCCAGCAAACATCATGGTACGAAAAAGCTGACTACTATTAGTGGAAGCTAAAATGTTCTAATGGGGTTTTGATCCAATGACATCGGTCGTGGAAAACGCCCCATTTGAGAGGAAATATCCGCATCATGAGTTCGCCGAGCCCCTACGAAATTCTTGGCGTGCCTCAGAGTGCAAGCCTTGAAGATATCAAGATCGCGTATCGCAAAGCGGCTCGTGCTTCTCACCCCGATTTAGGTGGCAGTGAGGAGCAATTCAAAACGGTCCAGCAGGCCTATCAGATCCTTTCAGATGAGCATGGCAATGCTAAGTTTGAAAAGTCTTTTCAGGCTCCTGGTCAAGCACCACGGGCAGGTACCACTTCACGCGCCTATGATGAGAAACTGCGTACCTCTCCTCAGCATCCCAAAGCGCAGTTGGCAACTGAGTATGAACCTCGGCTCGATGATGCTTCGTTTACATTGCTTGATAGAGCTCGCTCAATCCAACGAGTTCATGGTGAACCGCGTAAGCGAGGATTGTTTAGTTCCCGGTCGCGGATGTCTCGGGAGACGCACACCATCAACTTGTTGACCAAAAACGTACTCAACATCCTTCCCGCTGCACGTTTAGTCAACGGACTCAACGCCCCGGGTGGTGGACACTTCGACCACGTGTTGGTTGCCGGCTATCGCATGGCGGTGCTCAATACGATGACTCTGCCTGAAGGCTACTACGCCTTTGATGGCAACGTCTTACGCCATGGAAATAAGATGACGCAGCCGCCGGCATTGAATATCACCGGCATGCAGCGCTCCTTCATGCAGATGAACGTCGTGGCTTTTACTTTGGTACTTGCTGGCAACGGAAACCCTCATGAGCCGGTCATTGAATATCACCGCCGGGCAGATCCTACGTTATCCTCCAGTCCGAACGTGTTGAACGCTGCTGGACTGATTCGTGAGTTGAAACTTTTCCTCGGATCGGGCCCTTCACCGAACATTGTTGATCGTCCGGTACTTGCTCGACTCCTCGACAGAATGTACTGATACCAGTTTTCTGGCACTTAGAGCTTAAACTGGTTGATGTGTTCCGTATTCTTTTTAATGCTCCCGAAATTCCTGGCAACTCCGGTAATGCCATCCGTCTAGCTGCCATCACTGGCGCCGAGCTTCATTTGGTCAAGCCCCTAGGCTTCAACTTTGAAGATGCCAATCTCCGACGTGCCGGCTTGGACTATCATGATCTTGCGGTGGTTACCGTGCATGAAAATCTTGATGCGGCTTTTGAAGCCCTAGGTGAGGGCCGCGTTTTCGCATTCACCTCTGAGGGCAACACGATGTACACAGATGTGGCATATGACCCCAGTGACATTCTCATGTTCGGCAAAGAATCAGTGGGACTCAGCGCCGAAGACAAGGCGCACCAGCGAGTGACTGACCTGGTTCGACTCCCCATGCTTCCCGGGCGACGATCATTGAACCTAGCCAATACTGCTTCCGTTGTAGCCTATGAAGCCTGGCGCCAACATGGGTTTGCCGGAGCTTAAAATACCAGCACCACCCGGTCTAGTACACAGCTTTACCCAATCTTTATAAAGTAAGCTTTTGAGTATGTTCGCTTTGGCGAGCATGACAAAAAGACCGACAACTTCTCGGGAGATTCCAAAACAATGAACCGTAGCCCTTCGCAGCACAGCGACGAGCCTCAGGACGAAAATCTAGGTCTGGACCTGGTCAGTCAAGTGGCCCAGAGCTCCCGTGCCGAACGGCGCGTCCGGCCAAAACGCTGGATCTTTGCACTAATCGGTCTGATCATCGTAGTCGTCTTGGCGTTAGTAACGTTCTCCCTGCTCAATGGGGGAACCAAGGCTACTAAGGCCACCAAAGCTTCTGATGTTGTCAGTCAGACCGTTGATTTGCGCAGTGGCGGTCAAGCGACAATCAGCACCTCAAAGCAAGAGAACGCTTTGGGCGTTGAGCTGTCCTCGCTACCAGCACTTGATTCGTCAGAACAGTACGTGGTGTGGGCCATTCTTGAAGAAGGTGGCATCAGCGTGGTAACCAAGACCACTGGTGAAGACGTCAAGGGTGGCTTGTCCCCCATCGATGATGTCGTCGCCGTACACATCACCGTAGAAGGCTCCGAAGTTCCAGCATCACCCTCGGAAGAAACCGAAGCCTCTGTTGACTTGCCGCTGAACCAAGCTGAACAGCCACAAGAGTAACGATCTCTCGTTGAGTTACTGAGAGCTCATACAAAACTTCAGACGATTAAGGCGCTGGTTCCCGGAAGGGAACCAGCGCCTCAATGTTTAAACCGGCAATCTACCTTAGAAGCCAGCGATCGTGTCGTCAGCATTGACTGCTACCAAATGGAAAGCTTCAGCCAGTGACCCTACTGGCTTTTTTCCACGCTCTGCATTCGCCTGGCATTGTTCTAAGACGAACTTCTCCATGGCGCCAACATCTGGATGTTGGGTGAAGTGGGCTCTCAAGGCATCCATCTTTGACTCAAAAAAGTTGCTGATATCCATGAAGGCATTTTCACGTTCCCTCGGAGCCCCATAGAACCAAAGCCACGGCACTTTATAGGCCTGCAGACCTTCTTCAGCTATAAGCTCCGGATAAGAGAAGGGGTTTTCCACGGCTGGGTAAATAGCACGCGTTACCGCTTCACCACAGGCAAGGTGATCGGGATGTGAGCGTTGTATCCGATCCCAGTTGCGTTCGGGATGCATGGCCATGACAATCTGCGGCTTAAACTGGCGGATTAGGCGGACAACTTGGCGCATCACGTGGTGGCTAGGTTCTAGGAACCCGTCGCGTTCACCTAAAAAGTGCACCGTGCTCACGCCCACCCGAGCGGCGGCAACACGTTGTTCTTCATGTCGCAAGCGAACCGTTTCGGCCGGATCCCGGTCATCAAAACCGCCAGCGTCTCCGTCGGTCATTATGCAATATTGCACTTCAATACCAGCTGCGGTCATGGCCGCGACCGTACCGGCAGCACCAAAATCTAGGTCATCGGGGTGTGCAGCAAATGCCAACACTCGCTGAGTTGCCGGGTTTATGAAGTCATTAGGATCAAGCATGCGTCGCATCGTCACATTTCTGAGGCTGCCTTGGGCAGGATAATTTTAGGGTTCTTATAGCTTCGGAGTTGCATCAAGCATGATTGCTTCACTAAGTGTTTCTCCGCGCTCCGCCTACTATCGTATCGATATCGGCCAATGACTTCGATTTTAAGGCAGAAAATATGGTGTGATGCGCTTGTTCTCTGCACCACACCATATTTAGTAGCTTGCCGTGTACCTGATTGGGCTACTTCAGTGAGCCGACTTCTACGCTCACCTTGTGTTCAGCGCCATTACGGGTATAAGTAATATCGGTTTTACCGCCAGCTGGTACTTCACGAATGGCAGCAGTCAAGGTCTGAGAATCTTGAATGGCTCGTCCGTTGACACCTGTGATGATGTCGCCGGACTTCAGCCCTGCTTTTTCGGCAGCTGAGTTCGGTGAAATTTCCTGGATTGCTGCGCCTACGCTGAACTGGGAGGCATCAGAACCGGTGGAGGCCGCTTGGGCTTGCACCGTTGCTCCCAGGAGACCGTGGGTTGCCGAGCCATTGGCAATTATCTCGTTGGCGATGCGCTGTGCGTAATCGATGGGTATCGCAAAGCCAACACCGATTGAACCTGATTCTGCCCCACCGGAACCGCTGGACGCGATCGCCACGTTCACGCCAATAATTTCGCCCTTGTCGTTGACTAGTGCGCCGCCCGAGTTGCCGTGGTTAATCGCGGCGTCTGTCTGCATGACGTTAATGTAGATCGACCCTTGGCTGGATTGATTATCTTGTTTAGGCATCCCTGGGAACTCGAAGTTGTACTGGCTGTCACCGCCACCATTGCCATCGCTTTGTGCGTTTTCCTTCGGCACTGCCGAGGAAGCCACCGAGATGGTGCGGTTAAGTGTGGAAATAATGCCGTCGGTTACCGTACCGCTCAGCCCAAGAGGTGCACCGATGGCCACCGCGGTGTCGCCAACGTTAAGTGCCGAGGACTTGCCAAGAGTTGCCGGGACAAGGTTTGACGCATCAATCTTGATCACTGCCAAATCTGAGAGTGGATCGGTACCCACCAGCTTTGCTTGGTGCACCTTTCCATCACTCAGGCGGACGCTCAGGGTTGGATTGGCAGTTTCTCCACCAAGAGTCACGACGTGAGTGTTGGTAAGGATATGACCTTCAGTATCAAGGATAATTCCTGAGCCCGATCCCCCGCTGCCATTGCCCGAGGCCTCGATGGTCACCACGCTCGGCGAAGCCTTTGCCGCTGCAGCAGTTACCGCAGTGACGGACTCAGGATTGTTGATGACCACGCCATTTTGGGGCGTCTGCACCGAAGTGCTGCTGGCGTTGCCGCCATCATTCATGAAATACGTGGTTCCAGCCGCTGTCACGCCACCAATTAAAGCTGCAGCGACCATTCCGGCAATTAAGGTACTGCCAGCAAACTTCTTCTTCGGCGCACGCTCAGGCGGTACTGGATAGTTTGAGTGTTGGTCAGAGTGCCCATATCCTGCTGCACCATAAGGTGACCCAGTAGCTGCTGAATGGTGTTGCTCTGAGGCCTGTCCATAGACGCTTGTCGCAGGCTGCGGTTCAACGTGATTTGCCGGGCGAGCATACACATCGGTCGGCTGATCACTTGCGTTACCACTGTCGCTGACGCGCTCATGATTGCGAGTTGGCTCGACATATGAAATCGGTGTGGTTTCAGGACTCTGAGGTGTACCGTCGGAGGGAGCGACGCGTGGCTCTTGAGCATGATTCGGGGTTTGACCGATATCTTCGGGCTGCTCGGGTTGGCCCAAGTCGTTGTTTCGTGGTTCATCTGGTGACTGGCTCATCGTCATACCTCTTTCAAATATCGTATCTCTTGAGTTTTATTATTCACGGTCGAACTGTGGCGGTTGAGAGGGATAACTTAGCGCTGGCTGTGAGTTAACTATTCTCGCAGCTGAATAGCATGGACGCTGGCATGCGCGCCAAATAGAATCAAATTGAGCTAACAAAGTAATCGTAGGTAAAAGCGGTTGGACGAGTGGCTGTTTTATTCGTTCGAATCAGCAATTCAGGTGAGGACGACAATGATTTCCAAAGCGCGGCGAATAACTGCTGCAGCATTAACGGTGGTGGCATTATCACTGGGAGCATCAGCACCAGCTTTTGCAGAACCCCCTGTCACCATCCCACCTGGGGACTTTGTTGTCGACAACGCCCAGGTACTCGGTGGCAATGAAAGTAAACTCGAAAACGACATTAAGACACTTCGTGATGACACTGGCATTAGCCTGTTCATCGTTTACGTTGACGAGTTTACCTCCCCTTCAAACCCGGGCCAATGGCTTGAACAAGTTGCTGCGAATAAGAATATGGGCAGTTCCGACGCTATCTTGGTGGTAGCAACCAAACAGCGTCAGGCAAACTTTGCCGGACATCAAAATGGTCCGCTTTCCGCTTACACCCAAGAAATCTATTCGAAGCAGATCTCCCCAGCCCTCGCGAAGAAAGATTGGTCGGGCGCCGCTGAAGGCGCAATTGAAGGTATCGCAAATGTTGCTGATGGTGGCAGTGCCACCAGTTCGTCAAGCTCCGGCGGTGGCGTTTTCTGGGTTCTTCTCATTATTGGCGGCGTAGCTGTAGCCGGCTATGTCATTCTTTCGCGCCGAAGCAAGAAAAAGACTAACCAAATCCCTCAAGGAAACCCAAGCACTGGGCAACCCCAGCAGCTTGAGTCATTGGAGAGCCTGCGACTGCGAGCGGACCAATTACTTGTTGCCGCCGATGATTCAATTCGTTCTTCCGAGCAGGAACTAGGATTTGCTGAAGCTCAATATGGTGCAGACTCGGTCAAGGTTTTCTCCGAGGATCTCGCCGAAGCCAAAACACATCTAGTGGAATCCTTCCGCCTGCAGCAACAACTCGATGATCACATTCCCGACACCGAGGAAGACCAGCGCTCCTGGCTTGGCGAAATCATCAACCGATGCGGTCAAGTTAACGACACCTTGCAAAAGCACGCCAGCGAATTCAAAGATCTACGTCAGCTAGAGCAAAATGCTGAGACTCGAATTGAAGAAGTCGCCGCCGAGAAAGAACCTCTTGCGCAGCAACTTTCACAGCGAGTCTCCGAGCTTGAAGCGTTAACGACGAAGTATGAAGACAGTGCGGTCTCACAGATCACCGATAACGCCGAGCAGGCCTCGGAACGGCTAACCTTTGCGGCGTCCTCGCTGAAGCAGGCACGTGAAAAGCTGGGCACCGACCGTGCACACGCAGCCCTGTTGATTCAGAATGCTGAAGAAGCCCATGATCAGGCCGAAGTCCTACTGGCAGCAATCAGTAAGTCCGCCACCGCTCTTCGCCAAGCAGACAATGATTTGGAATCAGCTGTTGCCACAGCCGCTCGGGACCTCGCACAGGCTAAAGCGCTGGTCGCAAACGGTTCACAGCCTAATCTGGCGGGCCCCATCGCCGGGGTTGAAAGCACCCTGTCCATGATTCAACAAGCGCTACGCGCAGATAAGCATGATCCGCTGGCATTGATCTCTGCGCTCGATGATTCGACGACTCCGTTAGCTTCTGCTTTGGGCTCGCTTCGTGATCGCGCCCAGCAGGACCAGGCCGCTCGTGATCAGCTGCAGTCTTTACTTAACACTGCGGCTTCGCGGATTCAAGGCACTGAAGATTACATTCGTGCTCGTCGTGGCGGCGTCCGCTCCTCGGCACGTACCCGCCTAGCCGAGGCACAGCGCGCCTACGATCAGGCGCTGTCCTTGGCATCGCAGAATCCCGCTGAGGCAGTGGCTTCAGCACAGCGTGCCAGCCAGCTTGCTGATCAGGCTGCTCGCATGGCCGAACAAGACGTCAATGGCTTCGGTGGCGACGGTGGGTTAGGGAACTTTGGAGGTTCCAACCGCGGTCGTGGAGGCATGTTCGACGGAATTGGTGGCGCCGTTCTTGGAGGCATCCTCATCGATTCGATTCTCGGCGGAGGAAACCGCGGAGGTGGAAACCACGGCGGCGGCGACGGCGGATTCTTCGGCGGTGGCGGCTTCGGTGGCTTCGGCGGAGGTGGCGGAGGATTCGGTGGCGGATTTGGCGGCGGCGGAGGTGGTGGAGGCTTCGGCGGAGGTGCCGGCGGCAGTTTCTAGAGTTACGCGGTTTTATCTCAGTAGTACGCAATTTTCAGCAATACTATTTCGTATAGAAAGGTCTACACATGACCAAGCAATCACTTTTTGGACGCGTTGCCCAGCTCGCAAAGGCCAACATCAACTCAATCCTGGATTCTGCCGAAGATCCAGAGAAGATGATGGATCAAATGGTTCGCGACTACACAGACAACATTGCAGAAGCTGAACAGGCTGTCGCCCAGACCATCGGCAATCTGCGCATGCTTGAAGACGACTACCGCGAAGATGAGCAAGCAGCTGGCGACTGGGGAACCAAAGCCCTGGCTGCCTCGAATAAGGCTGACGAATTCCGCAGCGCAAACGATGCGGACAACGCCGGGAAATTCGACAATTTGGCTAAGGTCGCAATTCAGCGTCAGATGCAGGCCGAAAGCGAGATGAAAACCGCTAATCCGACCATCGCCTCGCAGCGCGAAATCGTTGAGAAGCTGAAAACCGGCCTGAACCAGATGAAGGAAAAGCGCAACGAACTGGTCAGCAAACGCGACGAACTCGTTGCTCGTGCCAAGTCTGCAAACGCGCAGAACCAGGTCAACGAGGCCGTCAAGTCCGTGAATATGATGGATCCGACCAGCGAGATCAGCCGCTTCGAGGAAAAGATCCGCCGTGAAGAAGCTAAGGTGCGAGGTGCCTCTGAACTGGCCTCGTCCAGCTTGGACGCTCAGTTTGAGTCGTTGGAAGACCTCGGTGAGCAGACCGAGGTAGAGGCGCGACTGGCGGCTTTGAAGGCTAATCAGACCGGGGCGTTGGAGAGCTAGACTCCCTACTTGGCAATAGGCGCCGGATTTGTTCATCGTGAACAGATCCGGCGCCTATTATTTGCTCAAAAATTAAAAGCTTAAACCAAAAGTGGAGATCCAATTGGATCTCCACTTTTTCTCTGTGGCGGGGAGAGGATTTGAACCTCTGACCTCCGGGTTATGAGCCCGGCGAGCTACCGAACTGCTCCACCCCGCGTCGGTAAATACAACATTACCAACTCATAAACTCCATGGCGAATCGACAGGCCATGTCTTGCGTCACACCCCTGATTTTGGGCCTACTGATGGGTTCACTAGGAGGATATTCAAGCCCACTCGCGACGCCAGATCACGTCCACCCAGGAATTCGAAGTTTCCCATCGATAATGCCGTCCTCGCGAATGATCTATCGCGAATCAAAGCAACTGCTCCAATCCCCGGGGCCAAGTCAATGTTGCAAGTGTCAGCCACGACCTGCTCGCGCTGTAGCACGCGTGCACCCGTAAGCCCCACGGAGGATGACCACAATCTGGGTTCCTGCTATTACACGTGTAGACGTTTGTCCGGAGACCGTTGGGGTCAGGGCGCCCCGCCGCTATCCTTAGCCGCCTGCAGACAATCGGTTAAGGAAACATGCGGTTGAGACCTTGTCGGCCCACGCGGGCGCGTCTAAGCAGCGCACGGCGCGTACATTGCTTGCCACAGAGCATAAGAAACCTGCAACTACCTCGCTAACCAGCCGCCGCCTCTGTTTTATAGGTCCTAGGTACAGCCAAAGAAAATCTAAAACCATCTCCAACTCCCCTAGGCAACATGATTAAAGGTTGGGTAATTATGTACGGGCTTTTCTGTTCCACAGTTGATGTGTCAGGCCGCTGGCAGTGCCAATCGATTCGACCGCGAAACGATTTTCCATACCTTGTAGTTGATCCCAGATTTGCACACCAGAGCCCAGTACCACCGGGACAATCGCCAGGTGAAGGAAGTCAATCAAGTCCGCGCGGAGAAATTCATTGACGGTCGATGGCCCACCTCCGATGCGAACGTCTAGCCCGGCTGACGCTTCTTGCGCCATGCGTAAGACATCATTTGGAGTGGCATCGACAAAATGGAAACTTGTGCCGTTAGGAAACTTGAGTGTTTCCCTCGGGTAATGAGTCAAGATAAATACCGGGGTTCGAAAGGGTGGGGCATCTCCCCACCAGCCATTCCATCCATCATTGGGCCACGGTCCTGATTGCGGGCCAAACTTGCGGCGCCCCATAATCTCGGCTCCGACTCCCTGCCCCCACATGCTGAATAATGCGCGATCTACCGTGACGGGATCGCTGAGCCCCTGAATGCCGTGAATGACGCGCCCATCGAACCGTGCAAAGAGTGCACTCGCTCCCCCGATCGGCTCATCAAAGGTCACTCGATCTCCTGCAGCGTAGCCATCTAAGGAAATGAAGAGGTTATGCACTCGTGTCCGAACCATGTTGGCCTCCGCCGCCGTTGAAACCAGAAACTGGTTGAACCCTAACGCAGAGCAATTTCATTTGACAAGGATTTTCGAACCATTAGCCGGCGCAGACTTATGGGAACACTTCTTTGACAAGCTTGGCGCCACCGAACAATGACTTAAAACAAAAGTGGAGATCCAATTGGATCTCCACTTTTTCTCTGTGGCGGGGAGAGGATTTGAACCTCTGACCTCCGGGTTATGAGCCCGGCGAGCTACCGAACTGCTCCACCCCGCGTCGGTAAATACAACATTACCAACTAGTAAACTTCATGGCTAATCGAGCTGACATGTCCTTCGTCACAGGTCATGTTGGATACCTCTGCACTCGATTGCGAGCGCCTTTCGGGCATGGCCCCGAAGAACTAGAGTTGAAGATTCCGCAGACAGTAAAAAGAAATCCTCCCAGTCAAAAGACTGAGAGGATTTCATTTTGGTCACCGCCGAATTATTCTCGACTTGTCCCATAAGTGGCGGGGAGAGGATTTGAACCTCTGACCTCCGGGTTATGAGCCCGGCGAGCTACCGAACTGCTCCACCCCGCGATGACTAGACTATTCTTCATCATCGCGGGGCAGAATGCAAATCGGACGCAAGCGGACGGCTATCCGTTGTTCCCATCGGTTGGCTGCGTCGACTCAGTCGGTGCGGCGGGTGCTTCGGAGTTTGTCTGTACTTCGCCCTCCGGAGCGGCTTCACCGTTGATAGTTGCATCGGCTTCCAGTGCCCGAGACAAGGCATTCTGCAGCTCAGTCTGTGCCTTACCGTAGGCAGCAAAGTCGCCAGCCTTCAAAGCGTCATCAGATTTCTTGATCGCTTCATTTGCCGCGTCCAATGCTGAAGTTAGCTTCTGCGTCTCAGACTGAGTAGGAGCATCGCTCTCACCTGGCTCATCCTTCGGCTTAGTCCCGTCCCCGGTTTCACCTGTTACGGCACCGGAGTCGCCGCCAAAGACTTCGTCAAGAGCTTCGGCCAGAGTATCGGCGAAGCCGACCTGATCACCGAAGGCGACCAATACCTTACGCAAGGTCGGGTAACTTGTCTGGCCTGATGACTGCACATACACAGGCTGGACGTAGAGGATACCGCCACCGACAGGCAGCGACAGCAAGTTACCGTTCTTCACTTCGGAAGCACCCTGTCGCAACAGGTTCAGCTCCGTGGTCACCCTAGGGTTGGTATCGAAGTTCTGCTGGGCTTGGCCTGGACCAGGTACAGCAGTATCGCGTGGAAGTTCGAGCAAGCGCAGCTTGCCGTACTGATCGCTCTTCACACCCGCGTCACTACCCGCATCTGCATCTGCCGAGAGGAAGCCGAACAGCACGTTACGCTGTTGGCCGTTAGCGGCTGCCTGCGGGATGAATGTTGAAGTCAATGAGAACGACGCAGCATCCTGGGTTGGCATCTTCAAGGAGAGGAAGTATGGAGGCTGCTTCACTCCCTTGGTCGATGAGGTCGGATCATCTGGCACTGCCCACGCATCGTTTGATTCGTAGAATGCACCGGCATCGTCAACGTGATAGGTCGTGAGAACCTCGCGCTGAACCTTGAACATATCTTCTGGGTAACGGACGTGTTCCATCAATTCACCAGAGATCTTGTCCAGTGGCTGCACTGCAGTAGGGAAGACCTTCTGCCATGCCTTCAGGATCGGATCCTCGGAATCCCAGGCGTAAAGATCAACCTTGCCGTCGTATGCATCCACCGTAGCCTTGACCGAGTTGCGCATGTAGTTCACGCGACCTGACAGACGGTCAAAGTCTGACGCATTGGTCAGGGAGTCAGAAACAGCCGATTCAATCTGCTGTTGCTGCGCATACGGGAAATCGTTCGAGGTGGTGTAGCCATCAATGATCCATTTGACTCGACCATCAATAATTGCCGGGTAGGCATTGGAATCAAGGGTTAGATACGGGGCAACCTTGCTCACGCGATCGCGTGGATTACGGTCATAAAGAATCTGCGATTCCTCGTTGACCGCATTCGATAGCAACAGGTCAGTCGAGGCAAACTTCAACGCGTAAACGACGCGGTTGAACAGGTTACCAACGTTTGGACCACCATCACCCTCGAAGGTGTAACGGGTATCTTCACCCTCACCGCCAGCGCTTGGGCGGTCCAGCTCCTGGTCCGTCCAACCTTCTGGACCGCCAACCACCGAATAGTCTGGTGAAGTTTCACCGAAGTAAATACGAGGCTCGTAATCAGCTTCAGTGATCAAGTCACCGGTGGACGGGATGCCACCGAGCATGAAGTCAGGGCGTCCGCCAGCAGCAACGCGGTTACCGTAAGCGGCAACCAGTCCATAACCGTGGGTATAGGTTACGTGCTGGTTGACCCAGGTGTCATTAGGGTTGACGCTCACTTCACGGGCAGCGATCACCGTATCCTCGATTTTGCCGTCAATCTCGTAACGGTCAACGTTGAGGTTCTCGGGGAACGTGTAGTAACCACGGAACTGCTGCAACTGTGCGAATGCAGCGGATACCAAGTTGGGATCCAGCAGACGAATATTGGCGGTGGTTTCAGTTTCCTTGGCCAGCGCGTTCTTCTCGGTGCTCACCTTCGCGTCATAGGGAGTGACCTCAATGTCGCTCAGCCCGAACGCTTGACGAGTCATCTCAATGTTTCGATCGATATACTCGCTTTCCAAAGCACGCTGCGATGGAACGACCTGGAATTGCTGCACCAGGTAGGGGTAAACGCCGCCGGCAACGATCATGGTCACCACGAGCATCGCGGTGCCAATCAGCGGCAGGCGCCAGCGTCCGTTGATCGCAGCAATGATAAAGGTAATAGCGATCAGAATCGCAACGATAGCTAGGATCATCCGTGCAGGAATGACCGCGTGCACGTCCTTGTACAACGCACCGGCAACTCGTCCGGACTGGTTATTCAAAGTTTCGTACTGGGAAATCCAGAAGTTCACTGCCTGCAATAGCAAGAAGACTGCGACAACTATCGCGGTATGCACGCGAGCGGCCTTGCCCACCGTGATGCCGCCGCGTTCTTCAACGCGAATACCACCATAGAGGTAATGGGTAAGCAGTCCTGCCACACCGCCAAGCAGAACCACGGAAATCAAGAATCCGACGATTAGCCCAATAAACGGCAAGGTGAAAACGAAGAATCCAAGATCCATATTGAACTGTGGATCGTTGGTACCGAAAGGCACCCGATTGATGAACAACAAGATAGTCTGCCATTGTCCGGCTACCGCGATAGCGGAGAAGATTCCGACCACCGCTGGGATACCGATCATTAGGAACCGACGAATTGGTTCCAGCTGCGCTTGATAGCGCGACATGGAGTCCTGGCGGTTGCCTTCCGGCGCGTAGACCGGGCGGTGCTTATAAGCACTTCGCATGGAAAGCCACATCGGAACAGCCATCACGACTAGCGCGATGACGAAGATGATGAGTTTAGCTATTCGCTCGGTCCAATAAACGTCCGAGAACCCTAGCTGGTTGAACCAGAGGATGTCTGCATAGAAGTTTGAGAGGAAAACAAACACAGCCACCAATATGACCACAGCAAATACCGTGAGCGTCAGTGGTGACGCTTTCTTATTTGCTGGTTTGGAAGGTTGTCGCGGCCCTTGGGGCCGCGGTGGGCCCCCGAACGGACTATCCGATCCGTATGACACTATTTATTCCTTACCTAGATGTTCCGCACGCCTTTACTAACGCCAGAACTCGTATGACTATCACTGTACTTACTAAGCTGCAGACACCAAGTTGTATGAACGGTGTCTCGCGAATCTATGAACAGGACTCCAGCGTGGCCGGGTCCGTGCCTTGAGCAATCTGCTCTAGTGCCTGTCGTGCTTCATGCAACGTTGCAATCTTGACGATGTTTAGTCCTTTGGGGACTCGCCCGGCGACATCGGAACAGTTATCTGCCGGAGCCAGGAAGACCGTGGCACCGTCTGCCTTAGCGGCGACCATCTTCTGAGCGATTCCGCCGATTGCTCCGACTTCCCCATCGGCGGTAATTTCTCCGGTTCCGGCGATGTGATGGTCACCTGCCAAGGATCCTTCGGTCAGCCGGTCGATAATGGCCAGCGCAAACATCGTTCCGGCGCTCGGGCCACCAACTTCCTCAACTCCGAACTTAACGTCAATCGGGAAGTCAAACGAAGTACTCAGAAAAACTCCAAGCTGTCGGGTTCCTTCAGCACCTGGAGCGGTGGAAACCTTCACATCAACTTTCTTAGTTGAGTCCTTCCCGGAGGAACGTTGGACCGCCATCGTGCTGGTTTGATCGCCACGATCGTCTAACTGTGTTTTAAGTTCATCCAGACTCGTGACGGGTTTCCCCTCGAAGGCGAGCAACCGGTCCCCCGGCTTCAACGAGTCTTTGTTTGTATCCGTGGAAAAATCGGCAACTTCCAGCCAGGTTTTATATTCGTGTCCGAGCTCGTTCATTGCCGCAGCAATCGATAGTTCCTGGGACGAAACCATCATCGAGTCATTGGCCTGCCCACGTTCCTCGCTGGTCACCCCGCGTGGAATCATCGTCTCTTCCGGAACAATATCTTTGTTGGGATTAATAAGCGCTTCGAGAATGACAGGCGTCGAGACACGGTTCTGCCCACCACCTTGGACGTAGATGGTTGTCATGTCCAAGATGCTGTCGGACTGATAACTCTTTTCTCCACTGATAGTGATGAGTTCTTTGTCGTTGTACTCGCCCAACGTGTTCAATACCGGTCCAGGCGTGCGCACCACAAAGTTGGTGGGCAAAAAGAGAATCAAACCAACTAAAAGGAGAGCTAGGGTTCCGGCAATCGTGGTTTTCACGGGCTTGGAACTAGGAACTGACGCACCGAGTGTCGGGGCGGCATCCTTCGTGGATGATGGTTCCTGTTCGTGCACTGGCCTTGCTCCTACCGCTTAAAATTATTTCAGGAGCGTTTTCACAAACGCTACCCTCCTAGCCTACTGAAGGCCCGCCCCGATCTTCATCAGCTATAAGGAGTATTCGATGTGCCGAAAGCGAACTCTGGTGCTCATTGATGTGAACTCTCAGCCTCAGAGGGTACTTTAAGTACATGGCACAGAACCCTCCGAATAACCGACCTGACGGTGACGACGAAGAAAACAATCCGCAGGATCCGATGTCCGCAATGTTCTCTCAGCTCTTCGGTAACGGTTTCGATCCAAATGACCTTCCGCCTCAGCTACGGGAAGCCATGGGCTCCCAAGATCCTGCCGCTATGCAGCAAATGATGCAGCAAGCGCAAGCGATGATGTCCGCAATGATGCAAAATAATTCCTCCGACGGTCCAGTCAATTGGAAGCTAGCATCAGACACTGCTCTGCAGGCTTACGCGGGTGAAGATCCGAAACCCTCCGAATCTCGGCAAGGTGCAATCGTTGATGCTTCCTACCTGGCAGACCTGTGGCTGAACAACGCCACTGTTTTTGAATCCAATGGCGAAGCCACGGAAGTATGGACCCGCAAACGCTGGTACGACAAAACCTTAAGCGTCTGGAAAAAGGTGACCGAGCCAGTAGCCGAATCGGTGACCCGAGCGATCACCAGCGCTATGAAGGACCAGATTCCTGAAGAGATGAAGGGCATGCTCGGCAACTCCGATGCCATGTTCCACAATCTCGGATCGAGCATGTTCGGCATGCAGCTAGGAACCGCGTTAGGCGGCCTGGCCAAAGATGTTCTCGGCGGTACCGACATTGGACTTCCGCTGGCTGGCACGACGCCAGGCTTGGTGTCGACCAACGTCGCAAACTTTGGTGAAGGGCTGGAAATCCCCGAACAAGAAGTGCTGCTCTACGTCATTCTTCGAGAAAATGCGCACACACGCCTGTTCAACCGGGTTCCTTGGCTCTCCTCGAAGCTGATTGGCGCAGTTGAGTCCTACTCCCGTGGCATTCATATCGATATGTCCCGGGTTGAAGAGGCCGTACGCGGAATTGATCCGTCCAATCCAGAGAACCTGCAGGAACTTCTCGGTGAGGGGCTTTTCACCCCACAGCGCACCGGCGAGCAGGAAAAGGCTCTAGAAAATCTTGAACTGACCCTTGCGCTCATCGAAGGCTGGGTTGACCACGTGGTTTCCCTCGCAGCAGCGAACTTGCCGTTCGCCGCTCACCTCCGCGAGACCATGCGTCGTCGCCGCGCTTCGGGCGGCCCAGCCGAGTCGGCTTTTGCCTCATTGGTCGGGTTGGAACTGCGCCCACGTAAGCTCCGGGAAGCTGCAGCGCTGTGGGAACACCTCCATGAAGAACGTGGCACCGAAGGCCGAGACGCGATCTGGGACCACCCAGACCTCATGCCTACAGCTGAAGACCTTAGTGATCCAGCCGGATTCACTAAACGTCGAGAATCAGCTGCCTCAGAGTATGACGAGTTTGATGCCGCGTTAGGCAAGCTTCTAGACGGCGGTTTTGACGATGTCGCCCCGGAAGGTGACAAACCGGATGAAGAAAACGAAGACCCGAAGAACTAAAATCTAGTCCGCTAGGCAAAAGTAGCTAGGCAGCTTTAGCTGTTTAGCTACTTTTGTGCTTTAAAGCTGCATTACGCGCAGATCAATTGTCGTCCAGGTCGTCGAAGCCACCGGCTTCAAGCTCGGTCTGACCATTTTCTTTGGCATATGCGTTGAATCCAGCGCTAAACCCTGCTAAGAATTGATCGGCCTCCACACGCCTCTCAAAGCGATCCAACAGCTGCTGAAATTCTTTCCCATGTCCCTGACCGGGGGTTGCCAAATGCACAAGCTCGTGGACCAACACATAATCTTGAACCCAAATCGGCACGTATTTCAGCTTCGCCGATAACCGAATACTACGATGGTATGGCGTAGCCGAACCCCAACGTTTGTTCTGGTTATTGACCCACCGTACCGATAAAGGATTAGCGATTCCGCCCAGGTACTTTGTATCCAGCGCTTTGGCTCGATCCATCAAGGAGTCTTCGGTGGATAACGCCGACTCGCGGTTTTTACGCTGCCGATACTTTTTGAGCATCTCATCGACAAACACTCGCTCGGTACTCTCGTTTAGTGCCGCTGGCACCTGCACTACTAGCCGATTATCCCGCCACTGCGAGGAGATGGTTTTCTTGCGCTTATTTGACCGTACGATACGGACAGGAATGTCATCAGCCGCAATAAATTCTACGGTCTGTGGGAAATTCGGCATCGGGTGCCTCCACTTCTATCCTTCGCACGTACACGGCGGTTACTTGGTTATCCAATTAGCTTAGATAGCGCACTAACGGCGCAGCATTCACGCCTCGCCAACTGTAGATAACTAACCCGCGTACTCGGCCAAGACAGCCAACAGGGCCTCTCCATAGCGTTCGATCTTGCTACGCCCCACTCCTGAAATCTTAGCCAATTGCGGAAGCGTAGAGGGTCGATGTTCGGCAATAGCCATCAGCGTTGCATCGGTGAATATGACGAATGCAGGTACTGAATTGCTCTGTGCCACTGCGGCCCTCCAACTGCGCAACGATTCAAAAAGCGCTTCGTCGTATGCGGCCGGGCAGGAAGAACAGCGTTTGAGCTTTCGCTCTTTAGCCGTGGTCAAGAAGGAACCACAGCCGGCGCACACCAACGGTGTCAGTTTCTGTGGCTTGCGACGTACCGGAGCTTGCTGTCGGCTGCTTGCTTGACGTACTGATTTGATTCCATCTAAGAATCTGGACGGGTAACGGTGTGCTCTTCCGCCGGGAGTGCGAGCCAAAGACCATGAAAGGTATAGATGGATTCTCGCTCTGGTGATTCCGACATAAAGTAGCCGTCGTTCTTCGTCATATCCAGCTTGGTCCTTGGCATAGGTAATTGGAACGAGTCCGTCGCTGAGTCCCGCCAAGAACACTACGTCCCATTCCAGCCCCTTGGCTGCGTGGAATGACGCTAAGGTGACACCATCCAGGGTGGGCGCGTGCTGCGTGGCAGCGCGATCTTCAAGTTCCTTCACCACATCGCGCAAGGTAACTTGATCGCCTTGCGCTCCCCTGCTGGCGACTAAATCATCTGCTAGGCGCACCAATGCTGAGAGTGATTCCCAGCGTTGACGCACGGCACCGGTACTGCCCGTTGGCGCCTCTGGCGCATAACCGTGGGAAGCGAGGACATCGCGCACCAACTGTGAAACAGGCTGGTCCCCGGCGACGTTCAGCGCGGCACGTAGCGCTAGCATGCCTTCTTTGACTTCTCTTCTCGAGAAGAAACGTTCGGCACCTCGCATCACGTAGGAAATTCCTCGAGCTGTTAGCGCCTGCTCAAAAGCCTGTGACTGTCCGTTAGTACGATAAAGGACCGCGATTTCAGAAACGTCTTGACCATTTTTGAGCAGTGCTTTGATCCGCTGGGCCACTTCGGCGGCTTCTTGTTCGTCATCTGCGGCCTCAAAAAATTCTGGGCTTGGCCCATGGTCACGCTGCGCGATAAGTTCAAGTGGTTCGGGCCAGGTCACCGTTGGATCCGGCATTGACGTTTCAATCCGACGAGTGGAAAGTACCTTATTGGCTAGGTTAACTACTTCTGGCGTGGATCTGTAGTCACGCACGAGTTTGACGACCGTCGCCTCCGGGTATTTTGCACCGAAGTTCAGCAAATAATCCGGTTTCGCCCCGGTAAACGAATAAATGGTCTGGGATGCATCACCAACCACGCATAATTCGTCTCGCCCACCGAGCCACAGATCAAGGAGCCGCTGTTGCAGCGGCGAAACGTCCTGATACTCGTCCACGACGAAGTGCCGATACTGTGACCGTACATTTGCCGCAACTTTTTCGTTGTCTTCCAGAATTGCACTAGTCAGTAGCAAGACATCTTCAAAGTCGATAACGCTACGGTCGTCTTTGAGCTCCTCATAAGTTTGGAAAATCCGGGCCATGCTGACTGCTTCGAGCCCATTGGGCAGATCCCGGCTGGAAGCGACTTTGGCGTAACTCTCCGGAGAATGCATCGAGACCTTAGCCCACTCAATTTCTGAGGCAAGATCACGCACCATCGCGCGGTCACTTGATATCCTCAGCCGGCGAGCAGACTCGGCAATTAGTGGTGCTTTATGCTCCACCAAGTTTGGCAAGGTTCCACCGATTGACTGCGGCCAGAAGTACTGCAACTGTCGTAGCGCGGCGGCATGGAAAGTTCTAGTTTGAACTCCCGGAGCGCCCAGTAGACGAAGCCGCGTTCGCATTTCTGAGGCGGCCCGCGTAGTAAAGGTCAACGCCAAGACGCTGGTGGGGTTGTAAACACCAGTGTGCACTCCGTGCGCGATCCTGTGCGTAATCGCTCGGGTCTTACCCGTGCCGGCTCCGGCAAGGATACATAGCGGGCCACGAAGAGTTTCTGCTGCGAGACGCTGTTCCACATCAAGACCAGAAAGAAGATCTGGGGCCTGAAAGTTTTCTTGCTCGCTCACTTGTTTGGGGCCTCCGGAAGGGGTTCTCCGTACCAATTACGGATTAATGCATGCGAAATCGACACTCCGCGGGGAATTTGAAGGCTTCCGGCGCGTAGTTCGGCACCGAGCTCTTCTCTAGTAAACCAACGCAAGTCAAGGATTTCGGTACCATCAGGAATGAGCTTCGTGCTCAGCGCTTCACCGGTAAAGCCAAGCATCAAAGAGCGTGGCAAGGGCCAAGGTTGGGAACCGAGATAGGCCACGTCGCCGACGTGCACCCCGGACTCTTCAAAGATTTCCCGGCGTACCGCAGATTCCAATGATTCCCCTGCCTCAACAAAACCGGCAAGAACTGAATACATTTTGGATTTAAAAGTGCTGTTAGCACCGAGTAACAGCCGGTCTTCGGAATCGATAATGGCCGCGATAATGGCAGGGTCGGTCCGCGGGAAGAGCTCATGGTTATTGGCAACGCAGCGTTGCACCCAACCTGAGGTTGACGCGCGAAGCTCGGAACCACAGCGTGGGCAGAATACTTCATTGCGCCGCCAATTTGTGATCGCTTGGGCTTCAACAAATAATTCGGCCTGTGCTTCGCTGAGGGTGCTAAAAGCCTCGCGAAGAGTAATCCATGAGGCATCGGCGACATTCTCCAGCACCGATTCATCAACAATGGCCAACACGTAGGGGTGTTGCTGATCGCGTCCCAGATAAACGAACTGCTCGGTGCCCGAACTTTGATATTCCGGACCAGGCGTAAACATCAACGATTCACCTCGAAGAGCGGCTCCACGCGCAGATATCAGCATGACCCGGCTCAGCGGGTTGGCCATAACTTGTGGCAAGAGCTCCGGTTGATCGTGTTCGGTAACCGGACGCTCATACACCGATCGCGCAAAGCTCAGAGAGGTAAGTGGTAAACGATATTTTTCTGCCAACGACATACTCCTAACCTAGTGCAATTCGCTGAGCAACAGCTTGGTTTGGAGCCCCTGTGGAAACAATTGACAATGATCTCAATCGCATCTGCCCGATTGAGCGCCGAAACAAGCAATCTACCGTGCGTCATTCACGAAAGATACTGCCAATCTCGCATACGGTGGAGGGTGTGAAACGCTCTGCCATGGAACTCGCCGCAATTGCCACCGCCGCCGTACCGGGATTAACCCCGGTCGGGTTCGCCGCGTTGTCCGATGATGCAGAAGACTTCGATTCAGCACTCATCGTGGACGCTCAAAAACACCGCTGGCGTGTACGCTCACCGCGCCATGATGAAGCAAGTATGCGCTTGGAAGCCGAGCTCTCAGCCTTACGCGCATTCTCAGCGAAGGTCCGGGCGGCTTTGCCGTTCTCGCTTCCTTCGGTGGCTGGCACCGTACGCCAAGGGCCATTGCGTACCTTCGTATACAAAGATCTGCCCGGAAGGGTTCCTACCCTCGAAGAATTGGTCGAGGAAGGAAGCAAACTTGCAGTGGCTTTAGGCCAGTGCATGGCAGCGATTCATCAGATTCCCGACGAATCCGTTGAGGTTGCTGGTTTGCCAACCTACACCGCCGATGAGGTGCGCCAGCGAAAACTCAACGAATTAGATACCGCGGCCGCTACCGGTCGGGTGCCGAGCGGTTTACTTCGTCGCTGGGAACATGCCATGGAGGATGTCTCTCTTTGGCGTTTTAACGCCACCGTAGTTCATGGTGACTTTGACGAAGAACAACTTCAGGTTTCACATTCGAGCATTACCGCGGTCAAGGGCTGGACCGATCTGCATGTGGGAGATCCTGCCGACGACTTTGCCTGGCTTTCAGCCATCGATGACCATGGCTTCAGCGAACGCGTATTTGCCGCCTATGTTGAGGCACGCGGTAAATCCGCTGACCCGCATATTATGCGCCGTGCCGCCTTGGCCGCAGAATTCGCGCTGGCCCAATGGCTGGTGAAATCCTTGGACAGCAAAGACGCAGAACGTATCGCCGATGCCGAAGAAATGCTGCAGGAACTAGATACCAATATTGCCGAATACGGCGGACAGCCGCTGTCGGTGGTCGAAGCCCCACGCCCATTGGCCGCCCCCGCCCCGGTACTTGCACCGGAAGTTCCAAGCGAGCCGCAGAAGGCCAGCGCTCCCGCAATCAACACTTCGAAGGTCACCCAGCTGGCAGTCGATGATGATCCAGAGCCTCTGCCATCACCCGAGGATGCTGAAGCTTCGGCTGAACAGGCACCGCAAAAGTCAGTCAGCCAAGAGCAGGTTCCACAAACCAGCGACGAGTCTGCTGATGCAACGCCGGAACCTGTAGCAGCCGTTAAATCCGAGGACTCGGTGCCAGCGAAGGACACCGAGCCAAAGGAAGAAACTAGCTCGTAGATCCTTTTGTTTCCTGGTCTGTCAGGGTTTCAAAGGCGTTGGCAATCATTGATTCAAGTTCTTCCTCGGAAGCCAAAGATTCTGCGTGAATTGTGATGCCTGCGCTGACATAGTAGAACGCTGCTTGGATCTGTTCCAACGGAATCCCATGTAGTCGTGACCAGCCCAAGCGGTACACAGCTAACTGAACCAATTTGCTCTTCAAGTCTTTTCCGCTTGGCACTCGGCCGGTTTTCCAGTCGAGCATCAACCAGGTGCCATCTTCGAGTTGAAATACCGCGTCGATACGGCCACGTACCGCAACCGGCCCCACACGTGTTTCAAGTGGCACCTCCACATATGCCGGCTGTCGATCAGCCCATTCGCTAGCGAGGAACGCTTCCTTCATTGATTCAAGATCCAGCACATCGTCAATATAACGATCCGCTGGTTCCACGATCTCCCCCAAGTCCAGCATTTGGGTTTGTTCGTAAAACTCTTCAATCCACGCATGGAACGCGGTACCTCGCCGTGCGGCTAAACCGGGGCGGCGAGGGATGGGACGGCGAAGATTTTCCAGTACTTCTACCGGGTCCTCGGCAAGCTCCACAAAGAGCGAGGCTCGCACATGTTCGGGCGCTTCAATGACACGTTCACGATTGTTGAGGAACTCGCGTTGTGCCAACAGTCGGTTCGCTTCGTCGTTCCAATGTTCACCAAAGCTGGTGAGCATTTGAGGGTTGTCTTTGTCCGCAATTACGTCATCGGCCAAAATGTGTAGGACTTCTCTGCGCGAGTATGGATGTGGTGTTTTTTGCACGGCACCGGTAATCACCGGACCTTCCAACGGGTCATAAGGCCAGACGGCTTCTAATGGTTGGGAACGTACCGGGTTCTCTTCCGGGGCTTGCTCATTTTCCACCCACGTCCCGATCTCGGCGTGTGGGTTTTCTTGATTCACCAACGGAAGTAGTGCATTCATAAAAACCGAAGGCTCACAGGGTTTGGTCCGCGAGCCCGACCAGACGCTGCTAGAACAGATCAGTAGCGACTTCGCTCTGGTCACGGCAACATAAGCCAGCCTGCGTTCCTCGGCAATATGGTGGTCATCCACACGATCTTTAAAAATGGACTCGGCTTCGATCAATTCCTTGAGCGCCGGCTGGTCGGTATCCCACTGTGGCAAATCGCCGCTGTCCCCGCGTAAGGGCCACGGCAGTGCTTTATCTCCGCTGGTCCAGCGATCTGATTTGGCGCCCGGGAACACTCCCTCGTTTAATGACATCACCGCGACGGTGTCCCATTCCAGTCCCTTTGAGGCGTGAATCGTGAGCAGCTGAACTGCCTGCGGGTCTGCGTCTTCCGAAGGTAGTGGCAAGCCTTTCTCTTTCTCTGCGGCTTGTTCAAGCCACATTAAGAATCCGGCCAGCTCAACCCGTGGGGCATTGCGGCAATATTCGCGCACCACATCGGCAAAAGCATCGAGGTTGACGCGATATTTATCCGTGGCAATCCATGGTCGTGACGCCACCTCAATGTCCAAATTCATCGCTCTTTCGACCTCACGGATTAACGCTTCCAGATCATCATTGGCGATCAGGCGTAGCTGACGTAATTCTGCGCGCAAGGCTTCGAGACGTTCAAAACCAATATCAGAGATACTGCGTCCATCAGAACTGGTCCATTTCGCCGGTGGCAGGTAATCGAGCGCTTCAACAAGGCTGGCCGCATCGTTTAACTCGGCGCGGGCCGCTTCCTGCCCACTTTGCTGTTCGGTCAGCGCTTCGGCAGAATCTAGTTCTGGGTTCAGTCCCTTTTGCCGGCGACGGGCCAGCGAACGTGACCAGTCGGCAAATGCCGCTAGATCTGCCGCTCCAAGCCTCCATCGTGCTCCAGCCAGTAGCCGCATCAATTTATCTGAACGTAACGGATCAACAAGCACCTGCAAACAAGACACCAAGTCGGTTAGTTCGGGGGTGCTCAGTAATCCGGACAGCCCTACAAGCTGGTACGGGATTCCTCTTTCACCAAGCACCTCCCCCATCACCGATAAATTCGCTCGGTTACGGCTGAGCACCGCGCTGGTCTTGAGCACAGTATCGGTACCTGGCTTGTTCTGCGCCACGATAAGATCTGCAATTTTCTCAGCTTCGTCGCGCACTGTGGCGCAACGGTTGAGCACTACCCGTCCCTGCTGCGCAAAAGCAGAGGGTTCCAGAGGTTTGACCGACACCGGTCCGCTAACTGGTTCCTGCCCACCAGCGGTGATCTGGTTTGCCGCTTCCAAAACGTTGACGGTATTTCTCCAGGCGACCGTGAGGTGTTTGACGTGGGCAACTTCCCTGCCAGACTCACGCACGATAGGAAACTCTTCTGGAAATCTGAAGAGCTGCCCGGCACTGGCTCCGCGAAAACCGTAAATGGACTGATTCGGGTCTCCGACTGCGGTTACTGGATGACCGTGTCCATACAGTTCAGAGAACAACACCATTTGGGCATGCGAAGTATCTTGGAATTCGTCGAGCAAAACCACCTTATGGTTGGTTCGTTCGGCGAGCGCCGCCGCCGGAACCTGCTGGGCAATATGTGCCGCGTGGGAGACTAGATCACCGTAATCCATCACACCCAGTTTTTGCTTCGACAGCGCATATTCTTGAGCTAATTCAGCAATAGTGGCCCGAGACGCAAGCTTGTCTAGTAACTTTTGAGCAGGCGCGGTTCGGTTCTTTTCCTTGTCAGCCTGCATTGGGAGAACGTTGAGTTCTTCGATGAGGTTATCAAGCCATTGTTGGGCCTGCGGTGGTGAGACCAGATGTTCTGAGGACTCGGAACTAAAAGATACGATCGCATCGATCAAAGTGCTGGTCGCCGAACCTAGGTGTTTGTAACTTCCGGTGTAGCTCTCCAAGACCTGATGAGCTATTTGCCAGGATTGGGCAGCTCCAAGTAGCACCGTGTCTTCTTCAATGCCCAGCCGTAGTCCATAATCCTGGACCAAGGTATTTGCATAGGAATGATAAGTAGAGACGGCTGGGTCAAGGAAGTCACGGGTGTCTTCCTCACTCAACAACCCCGTAGCGACAAGCTGCGCAATCTTCGCACGGATACGCACCGAGAGCTCTCCGGCAGCCTTACGGGTAAAGGTTACACCAAGAATTTCTTCGGGACGAACCAACCCATTGGCAACAAGCCAGACCACTTTATCGGCCATAGTTTTGGTTTTACCCGACCCAGCGCCGGCAATCACCAACATTGGTTCTAATGGCGCAGAAATGATCTCCGCTTGTTGCGCGGTGGGTGGAAACTGCTCCCCCAAAGCTTCGGAGAGTTCTAGTGGGGAGAATCTAATATTGCTCATGGTTCGGTGACCTGTCGTCCTTCTTCGCACAATGGGCAGATTTCGGGCAGCATACAAGAGCCTCGGAGCCCCTCTGAACCAACCGTGTGGCGGGTAATGAATTCGCTCTCGCCCATCAGTTGCGCGGCCTGCAGAATCAGCTCACGGGCCCAGGTGTCCTCGCCCAAGGCTGGCTGGTCCCTAAGCGAAGCCGACTTCGTCGAGGTGCCGACATATACCAGTGAGGCGCCTGCCGGTTCGGAGGATAGCTGCGCGGTTTCATCTTGCTCCTGCAGTGCGCCGAGTTGGATTGCCGTTTGATAGACCGCAAGCTGCGGATTAGTTTCGGTGAGCTTCGCCGAGGGTGCGGTGCCACCGGTCTTCAGATCCACCACGGTAACCCTGCCGTTTTCGTCCGCCTCAATGCGGTCAATAACGCCGCGCAGTTGAATGCTTTTCCCTTCATTTGGGACATCGACTTGGAACGGTAACTCGATCGCAGCCAATGTTCGTCCAGAAGTACGCATGGTGATGGAATACTGTGCCAGTTTTTTGAGCATCTCTTCGGCTCGGTCAAAATCTCGTTGTCCTTCCCAATTGGGAAGCTTTTCCAACTCTGGCCAGCGCTGCTCCAAGATCTGTGCGTATTCGTTGCCACTGGCTTCGGGGTGTTCCTCGGCGATTGAGTGGATCAGGGTACCTAAGGAGGCGGCAAAGTCATGGGCTGCTTGCCCGCCGGCGCTTTGGACAAACCAGTTCAGCGGTGACTTCACCAGGGTTTCCACCTTGGACGGCGAAACTCGAAGTGGCTGGTCTTCAGGAACCACGGGAGCATTTGTACTCAATGGTTTCAGCCCCCACCAGCTCTGTGGATGGGCACCCCGCACCGGATAGTCATTTCGTGCCAATCGGTTAAGGACCGAGGTGGCGTCGTGATAGATCTCTTGAGCTGAGCCGTTCACCGGTTCTGGAATGGCTCCGAGTTGCGCAGCCTTGGCCCGTTCGGCCATTAAACGTAGTTCCGCCACCAAGGTTGATAATGCCCTGATACGAGGGACCTCGGTGAGTTCTCGGGCTACCGCGTCGTGTGGATCTACAAGGTCCAAGAACGAGGATGGTTGCGAGTCTTCGTTGTCGACCGCAGTACAGATCAGCATTTTTGACGCGCGCGAAACTGCGTTGCTGAAACTTCGGGTTTCATCACTACGAATTCCACGCATCAGTTGTGTCGGGGTTCGAGTGCTTAAGAAGGAGATTCCATGCTCAACCGCGTCAGCCAGCGCATTGGAACCCAGCAGTTCCCCACGGAGGCGTAGATTCGGCCAGCTACCTTCTTGCAAGCCTGGGATGAACACCACCGGCCATTGTTTCCCTGCCGCTGCAGCGGTAGTTAGTACCGTCACCGTTTGGGTACCGGTAGCTCTAGACGCCAGCGAGTCCATAGGCAGGTCTTGATGCAAAATATGGTCTAGGAAAAGCTCCACGCTGGCACCAGGCAGCTGGTCCACGAACCGCTCTGCTGCTTGGAATAGCGAGAGCACTGCGTCCAGATCATGGTCGGCCCTGCGCGCGACATTCCCCGTTCCCAACGCTTCTTTACGCCAAACGTTGGCGCGCCCCGAGGCTTCCCACAAAGCCCATAAGGCGGTTTCTGGTGTCGCTTGTCCGGTGGCTAGTTCCGTGCGTAACGCAGCAAACATGGTCAGCAAGCGGTTAAGTCCGAAGGCCACAGGGCCCAAGGTTTCGGTCAACTCTGGTTCGTGAAGGGTGGCTTCGAGAAGTTCTTGGCTGGAGCGTCGCCCACCTTGTGAGCTTTCGCGTTGGCGCAACATCTGACGCAGGCGACGAATCTCCAAAGCGGTGCTCATGCCATAACGCGAGAGCAATAAGTTTTGCATGAGTAACGGATCATCACTGACACCGTCTGCTAAGGCAAGCTGGACCAGATCCAATAACGGCCGGACAGCTCCTTCATCCTTCAACGGGATTTCTGCAGGTGGGACCTGTACCGCAATCCCCTGACCTTCGAGGAAACGACTGAGCGAACGCACCTGCGAACCGTTACGGACCACAATGGCAATATCTGAAAGCGGGAACCCTTCATAGAGGTCCATTTGCACTATGCGTTGGGCAATATAGCGTTCTTCCAGAGTGGAGTTTTCGAAACACAGCGCCAGAACTTCGCCATCTTCGATGTCGGGAAGTGCGTGCAAGGCGCGGCCACGTTGGCCTGCTGCCAAAGGGATGCGGCGCACCACGCGCTGCCAAGCCTCCATGATGGCGGGGGCCATGCGGAAGCTGCTAGTTAATTCGAAAAACTGAATATCGCCATTTGCACTGTAGGACTGCGTGAAACGACTCAGTTCGTCTGCACGGGCACCACGGAATCCTTGAACAACATTGTCTGGAGCAGCAAAAGCAACTATGGAGCGGTCACGTCCAATCATGCGCAGGAGCCGGTGTTGGGACAACGTCGCTTCTTGAAGATCGTCCACTAAAATTAGTTGCAGTTTTTCGTGCTCGTCGTTCAGAAAATCTGGATTTTGCTCAAGAATTTGTGCGGCGCGTGTCATCAGTCCCGCAGGGTCAAAGGCTTCGGCACTGCCCAAATCGAGCAGGTCTCGATATTCCTGGTAAAAACGTGCCGCGGCAACCCATTCGCTACGTTTAGTTTGTTCACCTAGTTCGGCGATATCCACCGGTTCAAGACCAAGTTCCGAGACCCGGTCAAAAAATTCACGCAGTTCTTTTCTAAACCCTCGAGTCTCTACGGCCAGATCCAGATCTGCGGGCCATCCCGGGCTTTCGGTAAGACCTTGCCGGTGCCCGTCAAGCAGGTTGCCGATAAGTGTGTCTTGTTCTGGTCCCGATAAAAGTCGTGGTGCGCGTTCTAAGGTAGGCAATAAACCTTCTAGCCGTGCCCGGCGGATCAGGTCGAATGCGTACGCTGACCAGGTTCGAACCACCGGTTCGGTAAAGGTTTGATCTGCTCGGCGACTAAGTTCATCTCGAATTCCGGCGGCCGTAAGACGAGTTGGAGCAATGATCAACAGCTGTAGCGGATCTAAGCCAGCGCCAAGGTGCCCAACAGCCAGGTCAATAAGGGCTGTAGTTTTTCCGGTGCCAGGGGCTCCAGTGACTAGCGTCGGTTTTTCTACCACTGATAATTGCTCAAGCAATGAAGCGGTATCTAATGGTGCCGAGTCGGACGATTCTTCCATGTTCATAGTTGATCATCCGCTGGCGACAAGTAGCTTGCTTGCAACGCCGCTTTCAAAGATTGAATTTGTTCCCACTGGGCATCATCTGGTTGCCACCGTGCTTGGCTCATATCAACGCGTTGGCCCTTGCGTGGGGTACCTTCGGTTTTCCATGCGGTATTGCCTTGCTCAGCAAGGTCCGGTGGCAGTGTGCCATCGGCTCGGATAATCCGCCACCAAGGCGTTGCTGACGGTGAAGAAGTCATAGCCTTTCCTGCTTGTCTTGGGCCACCGCTACCTAAGAGTTCTGCAACGTCACCATAGCTAAGGACCGCGCCTGGCGGAACTAATGCCGCGAGCCGGTGAACGGCTTCGGCATATTCGAGACTTGCGGGTGTGGGTACGGTGCTCATGTCACCATTGTGCCAACTTCCAGATCCCCATCCACAACCGGAGCGTCAGTGGAAAAGTTGTAGGAACGAACGGGTAGCGTTGTTTTCATGAATGAATGGCATAAGGGCCTTGTCGTTGGCTTTGACTTGGAAACCACAGGCGTCGATACCAACACCGCTCGCATCGTCACCGCGTCAGTGGTTCTTCTCGATGCCCAAGGGCAGGTAGTGAATCAGCGCGAGTGGCTCGTTGATCCTGGAGTCGAGATCCCCGAGGCAGCAACCGCTGTCCACGGTGTTTCCACCGAAAAGGCACGGGCCGAGGGAATGCCTGCGGCGCAAGGCGTCGACGAGATCCTCAATTTGCTTCAGTTTGCTGCCAAACAATCTCCCATTGTGGCGTTTAACGCGTCCTACGATTTCTCGGTTCTGCATGCCGAGGCGTTGCGTTATGGTTTAGTACCGCTCATTCCCGGAAACGTGATTGATCCGTTCATCATCGACAAGCAAGTGGACAAGTTTCGCAAGGGAAAGCGCACGCTTGCCGCAGCCTGTGAACATTACGGCGTAGTGCTCGAAAATGCGCACACCTCGTTTGCCGACTCAGTTGCATGCGTTGGTGTGGCTCGCGCCATTGCGCAGAAATATCCTCAACTTCAGGTGGACCCACAAGACTTGCATGGTTGGCAGATTGGCTGGGCTCGGGATCAAGCCGCAAGCTTTCAGGAATACCTACGAAAGCGTGATCCTCAGGCTGTCGTTGACGGTGCTTGGCCAATCAAAGACAGCTAATGGCCTGATTTTCCACTAACTGTTGCTCACTTCACAACCCTCAAAGCGACTCCCCCGAATTGCCGGGTAAGTCAATCGTTCATCTTCAGTCACAATTCAGCGAATCTTCTTCGACAACACCGTCAATTACACCCGAAATTAAGAATAGTTACCTTATTCCAAGGGGCGTTAGGGCGATATTGTTCGATGATGATTCAATGGAGGGTACTCTCTATACCCCTTGAGAATTGAAGGAACGCGCCTAGTGATCACAATTAGTGACCTGCGTAAGGTCTACCGCCAAGGCAACAATGACGTTGTTGCCCTCGACGGCGTGAGCCTTGAAGTCCCCACCGGGAAAATTCACGGCATTGTTGGACACTCCGGAGCTGGTAAATCCACGCTCGTGCGATGCCTAACTTTGCTTGACCAGCCGACCTCCGGCACCGTTGCTGTCAACGGCAAAGAGCTAACTAACGTCAGCGACGATGAGCTGCGTAATGCCCGTCGTCGTATCGGTATGGTCTTCCAGCATGCGAACTTGTTCGATTCACGTACCACCGAACAAAATATTGCCTACCCACTAGAACTGGTAGGTACTCCCAAGAAAGACGTTGCGAAAAAAGTTTCGGAACTTCTTGAGCTCGTGGGCCTGACACAGTTCGCCAAAGGCTACCCCTCGCAGCTTTCCGGCGGTCAGCGCCAACGCGTAGGCATTGCCCGCGCATTGGCCACCGACCCCGATGTGTTGCTCTGTGACGAGCCGACCAGCGCGTTGGATCCGCAGACCACCAATGAAATTCTTGAACTTGTCAAGGAACTACGCAACCGTCTAAACATCACCGTGTTGATCATTACCCACGAGATGCACGTCGTGAAGCAGGCCTGTGATTCGGTGTCTCTTCTAGAAGCCGGCAAGATCGTTGAACACGGCGACATTGAAGCGGTCATTACCAACCCTTCAGGACGTTTGGCTTCAACGCTACTTCCACTTCCAGGCGACGCTCCACAGGTCGATGGTGCCGGACCGGTGGTAGATCTGCTCTACACCGGAGATCAGGCCACCGAGCCAGTCATCTCAGGAATTGCGCGTAAGTTCAACACCGACGTCAACGTATTAGCAGGCTCCGTTGAACACCTAGGCGATCAGCAGTTTGCACACTTACGCGTGCAGTTTGCCCCTGATGCAGACCTTGGCGCAATCGTCGAATATCTGAAGTCCGCTGGAATCGCAGTAACCGTGAAGGAGGCCAAGTAAGTTATGGATTTCTTCACTGAACTCTTGAACAACCCAGGTATCACCAGGGCTATGTGGCCGGCCACCGTGGAAACGCTGCAGATGGTACTGATTGCCACAGCATTCACCATTGTCATCGGTTTACCACTGGGAATTCTGTTGCATAACACCGGCAAAGGTGGACTGCTACCCATCCGTTGGCTGAACGTGGTGCTCTCCGGCATCATCGTCAACATCACCCGTTCGATTCCGTTCGCCATCTTGATGGTGGCTCTGATTCCCGTAGCCAAGGCCATCACCGGCGAGTCTCTCGGCCCGGTGGCAGCCTCCGTGTCATTGACCATCGGCACGGTTCCCTTCTTCGCTCGGCTTGTTGAAACTGCGTTGCGTGATGTTTCATCCGGCAAGGTTGATGCGGCATTGGTGATGGGATCCACCAAGATGCAGGTTATCCGCAAAGTCTTAGTACCCGAAGCGATGCCAGGTCTTATCGCCGCACTGACTACCACCGTGGTCACGCTCATCGGTTACTCAGCGATGGCCGGACTAGTCGGTGGCGGTGGCCTGGGGCGCCTGGCTTACAACTACGGCTTCCAGCGCTACGACATGGGAATCATGTTGGTCACCATGGTCATCATCCTCATCATGGTCCAGATCGTACAGATTGTTGGCGACATCGTCGCTCGCAAGATCGATCACCGTTAGATAATTTTCCGTCGGTCACCCGACGGGCTTGGTCGGCAGAACTGCCATACCTAACCTCCCCTTTCGTTACCGGCAACGGTTCGTACTCAAAGGAAAACACTCACAATGCGTACAAAGCTCGCACTTGCCATCACTGGTGTCGCTACTCTCTTTGCGGTGACCGCCTGCGGTAGCACCGGATCCACCGAACCCTCGGCGGCACCAAGCCTCGACCCAGCAAACCCTGTCGTCGTCAAGGTCGGCGCTAGCCCGGTCCCGCACTCCCAGATTCTCGAATTCATTGATGAGAACTTGGCTAAGGACGCCGGTATCGACCTGGAAATTCAGGAAATTGATGACTACCAGACACCAAATATTGCTCTGGCCGATGGCACCATCGATGCTAACTACTTCCAGACCGAGGCGTACCTAGCACAGCAGGTTGCTGACAAGGGTTACGAATTCGAACACGGTCAGGGCGTCCACTTGGAGCCACTGACCATTTTCTCGAAGAAGTTCGATAAGCCTGAAGACGTCGCCGACGGCTCATTGGTGCTGTTGAATAACGACCCGGTGAACCAGCTTCGCGGGCTGCGCGTGCTGGAAAGCGCGGGACTGCTTTCGGGACTTACCGACGATGATTCAGCCCTGACGCTTGACGGCGACGATACCAAGAACCCGAAGAAGCTAACTTTCAATGAAGTGAACTCGGAACAGGTTCCAAAGTTCTACGCCGAAGATGACAACATCGGACTGGCAGTGATCAACGGAAACTACATCGTTCAGGCGAAGCTGAATCTGGATGAAGTACTTGCGCAAGAATCATCACAGGACAACCCGAACTCGAACTTCCTGACCTGGCGTGCAGGCGAGGAAACTCCAGCCATTGCCAAGCTTGACGAGCTGCTGCACTCCGAAGAAGTAGCCGCATTCATCAAGAAGACCTGGACCGACGGAAGCGTTATCCCAGCTTCATAAGGACTCCAAAGACCTAAAGTAGCGCTCCTTTGCCCAGCGGGCAGAGGAGCGCTACGTCGTTTAATCTCAAGAATCTGTTGAAGAAGCTGCCTCCCCAGACAAACCAAGGAGTCTGGCTCCGTTCTCCCAAAGCACCGCTCTGAGCCAGGTTCGCCCAAGCCCTAGTCGGGCTAGAGCCTCGATTTGGTGGGCATAGGCATACGGAATATTCGGGTAGTCTGAGCCGAGAATGATCTTGTCCTGCAAGGCCGGTAAACGGTTGATATAGCTATCTGGCATCGGCGCAAATCCATTTGTGAAGTCGGTACCCACCATGGTGGTATCTAAATGTACGCCCACAAATTCCTCGGCTAAATCCGCAAACTCGTGATACTCGGGCATGCCCATATGCGCAATCACCAGCACCAATTCGGGGAATTTCTCCAAGAGCCGGCGGACATGTTGCGGTCCGGTGAAACTACCGTCGAGCGGTGCAGAGCCGGCGTGGATTACGACCGGGATTTGCTCGTGTTCAAGCGCTCTCCACGCTTCATCCAGTTGCACATCATTCGGTGTGAAGCCGCCGACCTGAATGTGGAGCTTAAATAGTTGTGCACCAGCGTCGATGGCTTCTTGGACGTAGTTGCCAACTCCGGGTTCCGGGTAGAAAGTCGCACAGTGCAAGGCCCCGGAGACGCGACTGCTGAAGTCTTGTGCCCATTCATTGAGCCACCTCGCCATGCCTGCCTTATGCGCGTAGGACAACGCGGGAATAGCTACTACCCCGATCTCGCGAAGCCGCTTAATGCGCGACTCTTCGTCCATTCGATACGTAATGGGCCACGGGCGGCCATAACTTTGTTCTGCCTGATCAAAGTACGCCCAGACTTTTTGCAACATTGGTTCTGGGAGGAAATGCACGTGGATATCGGCGAGGCCTGGAATACCGAGATAATCCAAAAATTCGGGGATCTGTTGATCCGTTTTTGGCACCAGATGCTCCGAGACCGCGTCCGTCATAAACCGTTCCTCATGTTTCTTGCAACCATTGATGTTCTAGCCAAGCTATCAAGTTCGGCTCTACAAGTCCTCCGTGAATTCTCCAGGGCATAAAAACCGAGATACCAGCTTCCACATTGTGGAGAGCTAGTACCTCGGTAATTAGGGGGTTATGCCTTGGCAGCAGCGGCGGCCCGCGCAGCCGCTGGAAGTGCTGCGAAGATCTTCTCCATTGCCTCATCATCATGCGCTGCTGAGAGGAACCAAGCTTCGAACACACTTGGTGGCAGGTAAACACCTGAGTCAAGCATCGAGTGGAAGAACGGTGCGTAGCGGAACGCTTCCTGAGCCTGTGCATCTGCGTAGTTATGTACGCCCTTGGCCGAGGTGCCAAACGCTACCGAGAACAACGAACCTGCGCGCTGGATCGAGTGATCCACCCCTGCCTCGTTGAAAGCTTCGCTGAGCTTCGCCTGCAGAGCGGTGGACTGCTTAAGAATGTGAGCGTAGACCTCATCGGTGGCGTGGGTTAGCTGAGCGATGCCGGCAGCCATTGCTACCGGGTTACCCGAGAGCGTGCCAGCCTGATATACCGGGCCCAACGGGGCTAGATAATCCATGACGTCGGAGCGACCACCTAAGGCAGCGGTCGGAAGGCCGCCGCCGATGACTTTACCGAAGGTGTATAGGTCCGCATTCCAGCCTTCGTCCTTGCCGCTCAGACCCCAGTAACCGGAGGATGATGCGCGGAAGCCGGTGAGGACTTCGTCAAGGATCAGCAGTGCGCCGTACTTGGCGGTAGTTTCCTTGAGGAACTTGTTATAACCCGCGTCCGGAGTGACGACGCCCATGTTGCACGGTGCTGATTCGGTGATCACGGCGGCAATATTTGCCCCGTGCTCGGCGAATGCGGCTTCAACCGCTGCGCGGTCGTTGTATGGCAACACGAGGGTTTCGGCAGCGGTGGCCGCGGTGACTCCGGCGGAACCTGGCAGCGCCAAGGTTGCAACGCCTGAGCCGGCATCGGCCAACAGGCTATCGAGGTGGCCGTGGTAGCAACCAGCAAACTTGATGATCAGTTCGCGGCCGGTGAAGCCGCGTGCCAAACGCACCGCGGTCATGGTCGCTTCGGTACCGGTGGAGACCATACGTACCCGGTCTACACCTCCCACTCGATCCTTGATCAGCTTGCCAAGCTTCGCCTCATCCGGGGTTGATGCGCCAAAGGACAGCCCGCGGTCAACGGCTGCGTGAACCGCCGACTGAATCTCGGGGTGAGCGTGACCCAACAACGCTGGACCCCAGGAGCAGACTAGGTCAACATATTCCTTGCCGTCTGCGTCGGTCAGGTAAGCACCCTTAGCGCCGACCATAAATGGTGGTACGCCGCCAACGGAGCCGAAGGCGCGAACTGGCGAGTTCACGCCACCGGGCATTACTTCTTGGGCCTCGGCGAAAAGCCTCTCGGAATTCGACATTTATTTCTTTCCTTCGTTCAACCAGCCGGCAACTTCGGCTGCGTAATAGGTCAAGATCTGTTCGGCGCCCGCACGACGAATCGACAGCAACGACTCCATCACGGAGGCCTTGCGGTCAATCCAACCATTGGCCGCGGCAGCTTCGATCATCGCGTATTCCCCGGAGATCTGGTAAGCGGAGACCGGTACCGGCGACATCTGTGCGATGTCAGAGACGATATCTAGGTAGCTCATGGCTGGTTTCACCATGACCATATCTGCGCCTTCGGCGAGGTCCAGCTCGACCTCCAGCAGTGCCTCGCGGCGGTTCGATGCGTCCATCTGGTAGGTACGGCGATCGCCTTGCAACTGCGAATCGACGGCTTCACGGAACGGTCCGTAGAAGGCGCTAGCGTATTTTGCCGCGTAAGCGAGTACCGCAACATCTTGTTTGCCGGCCTGGTCTAGGGCCTCGCGGATGACGGCGATCTGCCCGTCCATCATTCCCGATGGGCCGAGGATATGCGCGCCGGCTTCAGCCTGCATCACTGCCATTTCGGCATAGATTTCTAGGGTGCGGTCATTGTCCACTGCGCCCTTCTCATCAAGCACGCCGCAGTGTCCATGAGAGGTAAATTCGTCCAAACAGACATCAGACATGATCACTAATTCGTCGCCAACTTCTTCGCGAACAGCGGCGATGCCCCTATTCAAAATTCCTTTCGGATCGATCCCGGCGCTGCCGGTCTCGTCCCGATGCTCTGGGATACCAAAGAGCATTATGCCGCCCAAGCCACGCTGCGCTGCATCCGCCGCGGTAGCCTTGAGCGAATCCATGGTGTGTTGCATGACGCCAGGCATGGAGGTGATCGGGTTCGGCTCGGTGAGTCCCTCACGGACAAAGGCAGGCAGGATCAGCTGTCGCGAGGAGAGCTCAAATTCTGCCACGAGTCGACGAACTGCAGGATTCTGCCGGAGTCGGCGAGGTCGGTGCTGAGGGAAACCCATGTCACTTCTTTCTAGAATTGATGATTCACTTTTTGATTAGTTCTTGGGCCGCTAAGGCCAGACCCCTGGGTGTTGGTTCACTAGCAATCGCGTCCACTGGTAACCCTGCTTGTCGCAGGGCCTGCGCGGTTGGCTGGCCAATGGCAATGTTTTGCACCCGTTCGACCAGCGTGTCACCGGTCAGTTCAACAAAACGCCGCACGATACTTGGTGCGCTGAAAACCACTAGGTCAAATCGGTCGAGATTCCCGGCGATCTCCCATGGTGCAAGCACTTGCGCTGCGGCTGGCACCTCGCTGCTGCGTAATGGGACTGCTCCACTCGGTGCGTCAACGGTCTGGTAGGCCACAACCTCATCGAGCCGATGGCCGGTCAGCCCTGTCGCAAGAGTTGAGCTGGCAAGATCTCCATGTGGATAGAAGATTTTCTGTCCTGGGTCCAAGTGCCATTGCTCCACCATTCCGGCCGCAGATTGATCCGTGGGCACAAAATCGGAGACAACGCCCATACGCTCTTTGGCTACCGCAGCGGTTTTTGTTCCAACCGACGCAACCTTCAGCCCGTCTGGAAGTGCTTCTCCGTCGAGGATCGTAGCGATGACTTCAACAGTATTCACCGAAGTGAGCACCAGCCACTGATACTCCCCGGCGACTAACGATTGAATCGAGCGACGCAATTCGCTCAGATCCTGCGGCCAGACGGTTTCGATCAGCTGGGCAGAGAAACATTCAATGCCCAGCTTCTCGAATTCCCGCACGGTGGCGGCGGCTCGCGCCGCCTCGCGCAAGATGAGTGCCTGGTGGCTCATGTGACCGCTTAGACCAAACCCGCGACAACCGCGGCGCCGTCGGCGATCATCGATTCGGCGAGGCTACGTCCAAGTTCTTGGGCGGCTTGCACTGAAAGCCCGTTGCTTTGAGCGCTACGGCGCATGGTTTCGGAACCGTCCGGGTTACAGGCGACAGCTTCCAAGATCAGTGTCTGTCCCTCCACCCGAGCCAGTGCACCAATCGGCGCTGCGCACCCTGCCTCCAAGGCAGCCAACAGTGCGCGTTCGGCTTCGACCTGCATACGTGTTGGCAGGTGGTCCAAATCCGCCAGTGCCTGATCCAAGGCTGGATGGTCCGAACCGGTGCTGCGCACTTCTAAGGCGAGCGCACCTTGCCCCGGGGCTGGCAACATGATCTGCGGGTCCAGATATTCGGTGATGTGCTTGTCCAAACCCAACCGGCGCATCCCGGCCGCAGCCAAAATCACCGCGTCCAGATCGCCCTGCACACTTCGCCCTACACTGCCATCATCATGGGTATCTCCGATCCCCTTGACCCGACCAAGTCGGGTGGGGACGTTGCCACGAATATCAACGATTTGGAAGTCTTGACGGAAAGCCAAGAGCTGGGCCGCACGGCGTGGTGACCCAGTACCGATTTTTGCCCCTTCGGGCAGCTCGGAAAGTTTCAGACCATCACGGGCGCATAGTGCGTCACGCACGTCTTCACGTTCTGGAATGGCCGCCAACACCAATCCTTCAGGCTGCTTGGTGGGCAGATCCTTCAAGGAATGCACCGCCAAATCGCATCCGGAATCTAGCAGATGCTGACGCAGTGCGGCAGCGAAGACTCCGGTTCCGCCCAGTTGTGACAGTGGGCCAGTGATCACGTCTCCTTCGGTCTTCACCAAAATGGTTTCAACCTCTAGCCCGGAAGACTGTGCCAATCGTTTAGCTGCCCAACCGGTTTGTGTAGTCGCAAGCGCGCTTCCGCGCGTTCCTACACGAAATGTCTCGCTCATGGCGCAGGCACCCCCACTTCTGAATCGACACCTGCGATGGTAGGACGCAAGGTTCCATCCAGCGCGCGCTTTTCACAACAATTCGGACGGCACACATCAAACCATGGTCCGCCCGCCACCACGCTAATCCGTCCGTCGCGCAAAGCTTCGCCGTTGGCATCGGCCAAACGCTCCTCGACCAGATCCACCAGCCCAGAAACGAAGGCATGGTGCGTGCCAGGAGTCGCAGCCCGACTAAAGGCAAGGCCAAGCTGTGCACAGCTGTCCTTCGCTTCAGTGTCTAAGTCCCAGAGCACTTCCATGTGATCGGAAATGAACCCAATGGGCACCACCACAACGCCTGCTACTCCGGCGTCCGCATCGGCTTGAAGTGCATCATTAATGTCTGGTTCTAGCCAAGGCACGTGTGGTGCACCGGAACGCGACTGGTACACCAGGCTGTGTTCCAGGCCCTGTGCTTCGGGTACGTTGGCCAAAATATGTTCTGCTACTGCACGGTGCTGCGCGGTGTAAAGATTCTCGCTCGCCGTGGCACGTAACTGCGCCGGGCCAGCCGCGTTAGCGTCCGACATCGGGATCGAGTGAGTCACAAAGACGATCTTGATCTTGGCGTCGTTTTGGTTCTTTGCGCTCAGTTGCGCACGAACCTCGGCTAACGAAGTGCTTAGTCCCTCGATAAACGGCTGCACGAAGGCGGGCGTATCAAAGAACTGACGCAACTTATCAACTTCGAGCACACCTTCCAGGCCGGTCTCGCGTAAGCCCATACCCAAATCTTCGCGGTACTGGCGGCACGCCGAATACCCGGTATAGGCACCGGTGCCCATCAATAGCACCTTGCGATGCCCGTCGGCTGCTATATTCTTCAGCGTGTCATTGACGAACGGGTGCCAGTTGCGGTTGCCCCAGTACACCGGAATATTGATATCACGCGCCGCCAGCTCGGCTTCCAACGCGGCAAGTAATGCACGGTTCTGGCCGTTGATCGGCGAAACCCCACCGTTTTTGCGATAGTGCACCGCGACTTCTTCCAGGCGTTCGTCGGGGATCCCACGGCCTGCGGTGACGTTGCGCAGGAACGGGATCACATCGTCTTGGCCTTCGGGACCTCCAAAAGAGGACAGCAGGATCGCGTCATAGGCTTTAGGGACCATTTGACCGTTGGCGTCGTAGCCGGTGCGTGGATCGAAATCCTGGGTCACTTCAAGACCTCGATGGCCTCGGCGGCCGAGATCCGGCGTCCGGTGTAGAACGGCGTCTCTTCGCTGACGTGGTGGCGCGCTTCGGTGTAACGCAAGTGACGCATCATATCGACCAGGTCGATCATGTCATCGGCTTCCAAGCAGATCTGCCACTCGAAGTCGCTGAAGGAGAACGCTGCCACGGTATTAGCCAGCACGTTAGGGAATTCGCGTCCAAGCATGCCGTGATCGCGCAGCATCTTGCCGCGTGCCGCAGGGTCCATGGTGTACCAGTCGTGGGAGCGGACGAATGGGTAAACGGTCATCCACCCCTTCGGATCCACACCGCGGGAGAAGGCCGGCGAGTGGTCCTTGGAGAATTCGGCTTCGCGGTGCACGGCCATCGTGGAGTACACAATTTCCGTGCCAGCAAGTAACGCACTGCGACGGACCTTGCGCATCGATGCCTGCAACAGTTCAGCTGCCGGACCATGCATCCAGACCATAATGTCGGCTTCTTCGCGCATCATCGATACATCGTAGATGCCGCGAACGACCGCACCGGCCTCGGCGAGTTCCGCGATGAGCGAGTCAAACCCGGTGGCCTCAGCCGCGCCCAGTTCCACCTTGGCGGAACGCTTGAACACGGTCCACAGGGTGTAGAACATGGTCGGGTTTTCCCCGGCGGCCTCACGGTCTCGCATGACCGGCGAATTATGCTGTGGTACGTAGCTCACTGAGGTTTTCTCCTTGATCATCTGATCTAACTTAAACGGTTATCTCGAAAATTAGCGGGCGCTAATGGCAACGCTGCGGCGTGTGTGGCCGATGACTCTGGCCAACCCGGTGCCGGCAAGCCATGCGCCCACCACATCCAACCCATCAAAATCTTGTACTGCGTCCTGGAGCTGAGCACGGCGTGCGCTAGCTTCCTCGCCCTGCAACGGGACCATGTCGTTGAAACGCGAAATAGCGCTACCCACCACATCATCCTGGTTTAATTGAACACCTAAAATCTTTGAAGCATCTTTGATGGCCTGCTCAAGCAATGCTTGTGTATCGCCTGATTCAACGATTGGCTCATGTTGTCCGATACGCCCAAAGGACAGGCGAACCACATGAGTTCCTGGCCCTGACTGTTCGGCGAGCCAAGGCCATTTGGCGCTGGCGTGAGTCAGCGCCTTGGCGACAACAGGCGCGTTCTGCGCTACTAATGCGCCTGACCCTCGCGGTGCCTCATCAAGTTCTGGCTTATCGACCACCAGCACTACCAAGGCGACGGAGTTCGACACTGCCTCGGAGCTGATGCGTTTGGAGTCTTCAAACATCGGGTTGAGCAGATTCAGCGCCGCTTGCGCTTCGGTAGCGATGACCACCCGGTCTGCGGTTAGTTCTTGGCCTAGGCTGTGCACCGTGTAGGGGTGCTGTGCTTGGGGATCATGATCGATTTTGGTGACCGGAGAATTCGCTACCAGCGCCACTGATGCTGCGGTCAGCTGTTCGGTGAGCGTGGTGACCAGCGTGTACATGCCACCGTCTAGGCCAGCTACTCGCGAACCTGCCGGTGCATCACCTTGGAGTTTGGCTACCGCTTTAGCCAACGAGCCGGTCTCTTGCATGGCGGCGCGGAGCCCCGGTGCGGCAGCGTCGATGTCGATGCGCGCCGGATCCGTGGAGTACACGCCGTTGATCACTGGGGCGACTAAGGCATCAAGGACGCCCTGCCCCATCCGGTTGCGGACAACCTCGGCCAGTGAGAGTTTTTCTGTGGCCCATTTTTTGGGCATGGGAGTGACTAGATCTGCCGCGGCGCGCACGGTGGCGGCGCGGCCGATGATGCGTCGCACGTCGTCGTTGCGCACCTGTGCTGGGATCCCCATCAATGAAGTGGCAGGCAAGGGATTAGCTACTAGGTTCTCACCTTCGCCCTGAATCAGCCAGGCATCGACACCGGTAGTTGGCGTGATCTTCTCGCCGAGGTCTAGCTCGTCGAGGTAGGAGACCACCGTGCCACCGCGCACCGCGAAGGACTCGGCGCCTGCATCTATCTCCAAACCGGCAACGTCTACTCGGCGCACACATCCACCAAAGCTTGAAGCGGCTTCAAGGACGGTGACCCGGTATCCGGTCTGGCGTAGTTCGCGGGCGGCAACTAGACCGGCGATGCCGCCACCGACCACGATGGCGTGTGGTGTTTGTGGATCGGTGACCCGATCTTTTGCGGTGCGGGATTCGGCCGCGGAACGTACCTTTTCCAGTAGCCGCAGTGCATGGGCCGCCGTGTCTGAGGCGAGGTCGCGCCGTGCCTTAGTTGCTGAACGCTCGCTTGGTTTTTCTGACGCCGGGGAGTTGCGCTGATTCCTGGTCATATACGCTGCACCTTCCACATTCACCTCGATGTTCGCCTTGTTTCTGACTGCGCCGAGATTACCGGCGCAGTCAGAAAACAGGGAGATCTGTCTATAACATCTAGCTTAGTCCTGCGTGGTTAGAGCGAATGAATGAGTTCAACCACACGAGTGAGTACCGTCGGGTCGGTGGTCGGCGGCACACCGTGACCAAGGTTGACCACATGGCCACGTGCCTTCGCACCGCTGGCGACCACCTGACGAACATGCGCTTCAAGCACGTCCCAAGGAGCAGAGAGCAACGCAGGGTCAATATTTCCCTGAACCGAGACGCTCTGGCCTAGGCGTTCAATGGCGGTTTCCAAAGGAATCCGGTAGTCCACACCGACGGTATCAACGCCCGAATCACGCATTGCCGTGAGCAATTCACCGGTTCCGGTACCAAAGTGAATCAATGGCACCCCGGTGTCACGCACGAAGTCCAACGCACGCGAGGAGTATGGGGCGACAAACTTCTGGTAATCAGGCAGGGACAGGGAACCGGCCCACGAGTCAAAGAGCTGTGCGGCTGAAGCGCCGGCTTCAACCTGCGCACGGAGGAACTTGCCTGAAGCGTCTGCGGCCCAGTTCATCAGCTTGTCCCAGACTTCTGGTTCGGAATGCATCATGGTGCGTGGACCTAGGTGGTCGCGGCTTGGCTTGCCCTCAACCATGTAGGCGGCCACGGTGAATGGGGCGCCGGCGAAGCCGATCAGCGGGGTGTTGCCCAGTTCTGCGACGGTCAAGGCCACCGCTTCACGGATTGGGTCTAACGACTCATCGGTGAGTTCTGGCAGGTTATCTACGTCCTCGGCGGTGCGGATTGCCTTGTCCAAGACCGGGCCAACACCGGGCACGATATCCACGCCAACGCCTGCAAGGCGCAAGGGAATCACAATGTCGGAGAAGAAGATGCCCGCGTCGACCTTGTGGCGGCGTACTGGCTGCAGCGTAATTTCGCTGGCCATCGCCGGGTCTAGGCAGGAATCGAGCATGCTCACACCTTCGCGGAGCTTGAGGTATTCAGGCAGTGAACGCCCTGCTTGGCGCATGAACCACACCGGGTGGTGGCTCGGGGTGCGCCCAGTCAAAGCCTGGATCAAAGCGGAATCGGAGGTACGTCCATCAACGAAGGGATGGTTCTGCGACAGAGTCATGTGTCAATCATGCCAACTCTGGAGCGCAAAAGGCCATTTACTCCGTTCACCGACAGATGAAGGTGAGCAACATAACTGCGTGAAAATACGTGATCTTAGGTTCGCCTGCGTTGTTTGGGCCCCTATTTCGGCCTACTCTGGGGACATTGTGGTTTTCTTATCTCTTGTTGCATCGCATTCACAGCTCGATTTGGAGACCGTGGCACAACTTAGCGCCTCGGCCAACGGGCTAGCCGCCGCCTCTACCAATGGGTCGGCGGTGATTAATGGAGCCGTCGTCTTGGCGACGTGCAACCGTTTTGAGGTTTACGCCGACGTGGAAAACGTCGAAGAAGCAACCGAGCAGTTAGTCAACGAATTGGCTGCGAATACCGAACTGTCGGCAGATTTCCTCACTCGACGACTGACCGCGCTAGAAGGCGAACCGGTGATCAACCATCTCTTCTCGGTGGGAGCCGGACTTGATAGTGCTGTTGTCGGAGAACGCGAAATCGCCGGTCAGGTCCGCCGTGCCCTGACCCAGGCGCAGCAAGAAAAAACCACCACCAGCAACCTCACCCGACTATTCCAGAACGCCACGCGCGCTGCGAAGGATGTTGGAAGTCGGACGCAACTTGGTTCACAAGGCAAGTCGGTCGTTTCGGTCGCTTTAGACCTCGCCGAAGAATTGATGAACGAAAACCGTAGCTGGGAAGACCAAGACATTGTCTTGTTCGGTACCGGCTCCTACGCCGGCGCAACGATCGCATTGCTCAAGGAACGTGGCGTGAAGCGCATTAGCGTCTACTCGCACTCGGGACGCGCCGCCGATTTCACCGACAAGCGTGGCGGTTTCCCGTTGAGCAACGAACAGTTGCCACAGGCTCTGCGTGAATCAGATGTCATCATCGGTTGTTCCGGTGGCGGAAATCGCTTGGATAGTGCGGCACTGACCGAACTGCGCGTTAAGGGCCATTCGCTGATCGCCATCGATATGGCGCTCACCAACGACTTTGACCCGGCCTTGGCTCAGCTCGACGGCGTGGATCTGATCACCCTCGAATCGGTGCGCATGGCCGCGCCGACCGAACAGGCACTGGCCGTGCATGACGCGACCAGGATTGTGACCCAGGCTGCCAGGGAGTTCTCCGTCTCCCAGCGCGAACGCGAAGCCGATCATGCAATCGTCGCTTTGCGTGCACACACTAAAACCGTTCTCGACTCCGAGGTAGCTAAGGTACGTGCCCAGCACGGTTGTACCGCCGCTGCCGAAGAAGTTGAATTGGCTATGCGTCGGATGATGCGCCAGCTGCTCCATGTCCCCACCATGCGTGCACGGGAGTTGGCGGCCCAAGGCCGTACCGACGAATATGTTGCTGCTCTAGAGACTCTCTACGGCCTTGACCTGAGCGAGCCGCTAGGCAATACCGCCCCGCTCAGCACCACTGCACCGCAATCCCCTGCGGCTGAAGATGTCAGCTGTCCTGCAGTACCCGTCGCACAAAGCGCATAAGCGCAACAGACACCCTGCGTTTACCGGCGCTTTTTTCCTCGCAACGTGGAATACTACTTGCTAGTAGGAGCTGGTTTTACGTGCGGAAAACTCGCATGTGGCTTTGGCACACGGCAGGTTGAAAGGTCAAAATTATGGCGGAACTTGGGGAAATCAAAAGTCCACGCACGCAACGAATGCCACGCGAAGCGCGCCGTCGCCAGTTACTCCAAGCAGCTCATCAAGTCTTCGTAGCCCATGGTTATCATGGAGCCTCAATGGATGAGATTGCCGAAGTTGCACTGGTTTCCAAACCAGTTCTTTACCAGCATTTTCCCGGTAAGCGCGAACTGTACCTAGCCCTCCTGGATTCGCATCTGGCAGATTTCACGAAGATGCTCGACGATGCCATCGCCTCAACCGACGATAACCGGCAACGTGTCTTCGAGACTATTAATACCTATTACCAATACATCAAGCGTGAGTCCCAGGCATATCGGCTCATTTTTGAATCAGACGTACTTTCAGATCCGCTCATTTCGGCACGTATCGAAGAGTTCAATAACGCTCTGGCTGTTTCCATTTCGAAGGTCGTCGTTAAAGACACCGACCTGAATGAAGATGAAGGATTATTGATTGGTCGCGCGCTAGCCGGACTGTCACAGGTTTCCGCACGTTACTGGGCCACCAGCGACGAACCGGTTGATCAAGAAACCGCGGTGGATCTGATCTCACGTTTAGCTTGGCGCGGAATTTCACGGTTCCCGAAGGAAAACTAGTTAGATTTGTTTTAGAGGCCCCCAGACGGGACTCGTAATTCTTTCGAGAGGATCATTGACAATCATGGAAATCCGGATTGGCATTCAGAATGTAGCCCGTGAAGTCGTACTCGAATCCGAGCTGAGCAACGCCGAAGTGAATGAGCTCGTCTCCAAGGCGATCTCCGAGGGCAGCGTGCTCTCGATGAAGGATCCTAAGGGCCGTGAGGTGCTAGTTCCAGCAGCCGGAATCGCCTATGTCGAGGTTGGTCCCGAAGAGACCCGTCGCGTGGGTTTCGCCCACTAGATAATCTTTAGCTTCACCCTTCGTGGTCGTTCCAATATTTTGGGACGGCCACGAGGCGTTTAAGCGTGCTTCACATCACAGATCTGTGATAATCCTAGATATGTGACTAATCCACGGATCCATAGCCCTCGCAAACATGCCGCCGCTAACCTGGACGAGCTACTGCTCGCACTGGAAAAGGAACTCGAAGTTCCCGCGCACTTTGACCAAGCCGCGTTAGCCGCCGCCGAGGAAGCGGTGGCCAACTTAGCTCCTGCGCCTAATGACGATTCGGCACTCCCATTTTTCACCATTGATCCTGAGGGCGCCACCGATCTGGATCAAGCGATGTACCTTGAACGCGCCAGCGAAGGTTACGTGGTGAACTACGCTATCGCCGATGTTCCGGCGTTTGTGCAATTGGGCAGCAAACTCGATGAAGTCACCAGATCACGCGGCCAGACTTTTTACCTACCGCACCGCAAGATCAGCCTGCATCCACCGTTGATCTCTGAAGGTCAAGGTTCGTTGCTTGCCGGACAGGTACGCCGAGCCTTCTTGTGGCGCATCACCTTGGATCGCAGCGGCGCGATAACCGACGTGCAGCTAACCCGCACCATGATCAAATCCCGCGAACAACTCGATTACCACACGGCCCAACAAAAGCTAGACGATTCCCAGGGCGGCGAGCAGTTAGAACTGCTGGCAGAAATTGGCGCACTGCGCATCGAACAGGAACGCCTGCGTGGCGGTGCGTCATTGAACCTTCCAGATCAAGAAGTCGAACCGGAGACCAACGGTTACAAACTCGTCAGCGGTCACCCCTTGCCGCTGGAAGATTACAACGCGCAAATTTCCTTGCTCACCGGAATTGCCGCCGCACGCATCATGCTTGATCACGGCACCGGAATCTTGCGCACCATGCCCGCGCCAGATGAAAAAGATCTTGCCGAGTTTACCGAGCAGACCCGCCTACTTGGCTGCCCTTGGGACCAAAAACTCAGCTACGGCGAGTACCTGCGCACCCTAGACGTTAACGATCCGCGGCAGCTGGTCATTATGCACCGGGCAGCATCACTATTTCGCGGAGCCGACTACGACGTGATCAACGGCCAAGCCGAAGCGGACTTGGAGCAGGCAGCAATTGCAGCACCCTACGCACACACCACCGCGCCATTGCGCCGATTAGTGGATCGCTTCGTCTTGCTGTGTTGTGATTTACAGGCAAATAATCACCCAATTCCCGAGGAGCTCAACGAAGCCTTGGAACAGCTGCCAGGATTGATGCGTGAAAGCTCCATCGCGGCAAACAGAGTCTCCAACGCGGCCATCGATCTGATCGAAGCGTATGTACTGCAGCACCGTATCGGGGAAAAATTTGAGGCAATTGTTCTTCGCGAAGCCACCGGCACACACAATGGCGATCCCGAGCAGGGCGAGGCAAAAAGCCGCCCGGGCAATTTGCAGCTGGTCAGCGAACCGATCACCGGACAGTTCACCGGCAGCGCCAAGCCAGGCACCTTAGTGACCGTGGTGCTGCGCCTTGCCGATCCGGCCACACGCAAGATCATGTTCGACATTCTGCCCTAGACCCGCCAACCTACGGGAAACCGGTGTATACCGGCTATGCTTGGGCTATCACTATTTAGGATGCCCGGTCGCACCGTGCTGAACGACGAGAACAGTTTCGTGGTGACTTCCCAGCGGTCACCATCCCGACATCCGCCCTTGATGGCAGATGACGTGTATGACGCGATCGGCTCCGCTGGAACCGCACCGGTAAGGTGAGCGCCCCCTGAACGTTCAGGGCTGGCAACACACATGCCGGTGCCACAAATGAAACGAGAACACACACATCGTGACCGACACGACGCTATCGACCGAACAGGTCGAACTCCCCGAACCAATCGATACCGCCGAGGTTGAATTACCTAAGCAGACCTTCTCCGAGCTCAAGGTCCGCGACGACATCGTCGCTTCGCTGCTCGAAGCCGGTATTGAGTATCCATTCCCGATCCAGGCGCTCACCCTTCCGGTAGCCCTCGGCGGCAACGACATTATCGGCCAGGCTAAGACCGGTACCGGTAAAACCCTCGGCTTTGGTATTCCAGCTTTGCAGCGTGTCATCCGCGAAGGCGACAAGGGTTATGCCGACCTGCCATTCCCCGGTGCACCACAGGCACTGATCGTTGCTCCAACCCGCGAGTTGGCCATCCAGGTCGGCGCCGATTTGGCTCAGGCTTCGAAGCACTCGAACATTTCGATCACCACCATTTACGGTGGCCGCCCCTACGAAGAGCAGATCAACGCGCTTAAGGCCGGCACCGACGTGATCGTCGGTACCCCGGGTCGGCTCATCGACCTGAACCGCCAGCGTGTGCTGAACCTCAAGCAGATTAAGACCGTGGTCCTCGACGAGGCCGACGAGATGCTAGATCTAGGCTTCCTGCCAGATGTGGAACGCATCTTGGCCGCCTTGCCACCGGTACGCCAGGCAATGCTGTTCTCCGCCACCATGCCCGGCGCCGTCATCACCATGGCACGGCGTTACATGTCGCGTCCCACCCACATTCGTGCCACCGATCCCGGGGATGATGATTCGCTGACCAAACGCAACATCCGCCAGCTGGTCTACCGCGCACACAACCTGGACAAAGATGAGATGGTCGCCCGTATGCTGCAGGCCGAAGGCCGCGGCAAGACGATCATTTTCACGCAGACCAAGCGTTCAGCTGCGAAGCTCACCGACGAACTGATCGATCGCGGCTTTAACGCGGGTGCATTGCACGGCGACTTGGGCCAGGGAGCCCGCGAGCAGTCGCTGAAGGCTTTCCGCGCAGGCAAGGTAGAAATCCTTGTCGCCACCGACGTCGCAGCCCGCGGCATCGACGTGGATGACGTCACCCACGTGGTCAACCTGCAGTGCCCTGATGATGAGAAGACCTACCTGCACCGCGTGGGACGTACCGGCCGTGCCGGTAACGACGGCATCGCCGTCACCTTCGTGGACTGGGATTCGGTACCTCGCTGGTCGTTGATCAACAAGGCGCTGGGCCTGAACGTCCCAGAACCAGTGGAGACCTACTCCTCTTCGCCACACTTCTTTGCCGACCTGGATATTCCTAAGGGAACCAAGGGCCGTTTGCAGCGTGCCAAGAAGACCGCACCAGCAGAGGGTGACGGCTCACCACGTCGCGAACGCAGTGACCGTGGCGAGCGCAGCAGCGAGCGCAGCCCGCGTCGTCGTAGCAGTGGTAACCGCAGCCGTACGCGCACCGTAGAAGGTCAGCAGCCGGCAGAAGATGGCGCTAACCGTCATGGCCATTCCAAGGGCAAGCAAGACCGTCCGGCTCGTGAAGGCGAACGCCACCGCCACACCAATCAGCCTGAGAGCCAGCCGACCGATGGTGCAGGCTCCGAGCAGTCGGCTAACGAACGTCGTCGACCACGCCGCCGCACGCGCAGCACCGAAGGTGGAACGCAGGACTAATAGGTTCTTAGTTTCTCTTCTTCTTCCGAAAGGATCGCGTACCTACGGTGCACGCACAACCGCACAATCCCGCTTTGCCTGAAACCGGTGCGCCAGCAGTAAATGCTGGCATGCCGGCTCAGGAGAACACCGTGTTGCATGGTGACAATATGAAGGCTTTGTCGGGGTTACCTGACGAATCTTTCACCCTGATCTATGTTGACCCGCCGTTTAACACCGGTAGGAAACAGACCCGAGCACAGCGCACCATGGTGCGCGCCGCCGAGGGCGAAGGTGACCGGGTAGGTTTTAAAGGCTTGTCCTACAACACCGAGCTGGGTTCTGCCCGCTCGTACCACGACAGCTTTGATGACTACCTCAGCTTCATCGAGCCCAGGCTTTTGCAGGCGTATCGATTGCTTGCCGAAGACGGCACGCTGTATGTGCATTTGGATTACCGCGAGGTGCACTACGTTAAGGTGTTGCTGGACCAGATTTTTGGTCGAGAGAACTTCTTGAACGAATTGATCTGGGCCTACGATTACGGTGCACGGGCTAAGAGCAGGTGGCCGGCTAAACACGACACCATCTTGGTCTACGTGAAAAATGTGAAAAAGTACCACTTCGATTCGGCGGAGGTGGACCGTGAACCATATATGGCTCCCGGTCTAGTCACCCCCGAGAAGCGCGCCTTGGGCAAACTTCCCACCGATGTGTGGTGGCACACCATTGTTTCGCCCACGGGCAAGGAGAAGACCGGTTACCCCACGCAGAAACCCGAAGGGATTCTGCGTCGGATTATCGCCGCATCCTCCCGTCCCGGAGACTGGGTGTTGGACTTCTTTGCAGGTTCCGGCACCACCGGAGCGGTGGCAGCTAAGTTGGATCGACGCTTCGTGTTGATCGATCAGAACCCGGAAGCCATCGAGGTGATGCGTTCCCGACTACCGGAAACCACCACCTACAGCGAAGCCTGAGATCCGCTTCCTGCATCAAGAATTCGTTGTAACATGTCCGGCTCGGTGAGATTCTCACCGAGCCGGTTCAGTTTTCCGGCCCCGTGATAGTCCGAGGAACCGGTGATAATCAGGTCATTTTTCTTGGCCAGAGAGGTCAGGAATTTCTTTCCTTCTTCGCTGTTGTCCCGGTGCTGAATCTCCACTCCGGCTAGGCCGGCGTCGATCATGTCGTGGAAAGTTTCTTCTGGCACCACACGACCGCGCAGGTTCGCCATGGGGTGGGCAAAAATCGACACTCCCCCGGCTTCAAGAACTAAACGCACCGCGTCGCGTGGATCAATGGCCGGGTGAGAGACGTAATAGCGTGAACGCGAAGACAAGATATTTGCAAAAGCATCATTGCGGCTTTCCACTACCCCGGCGGTGACCAAGGCGTCGGCAATATGTGGTCGGCCCACCGTGGCACCCGGCTGGCAATGAGCGGAGACCAAATCCCAACTCACCGGGTAATCTTCGGCAAGTCGCTCGACAATACGTTGGGCGCGAATCACCCGTGAATTACGCGAAATTTCAAGTTCGTTGAGCAACGGCAGGTATTCCGGGTCTTGCAGATAGCACAGCAGGTGCACGCTGATCCCCTGATGATCCTGACAGGTGATCTCCATGCCAGGGATAAAACCCACGCCAAGCTTTTGCGCCGTCGCCCGTGCTGGGGCCCAACCGGCGGTTTGATCATGGTCTGTCAGGGCCACCACATCCAAGCCCGCCTGCGCCGCAGCCTCGATCAGCTCTTCGGGGCGTTGGGTCCCATCGGAAACATTTGAGTGGGTGTGCAGGTCAATTCGCATATGACTAGATTAGCGCGACCGGTGGCACTTTGCCCGGAGGCCCGAATCGGTGACACACTAAGAAGTATGACTAATCAAGTTTCTTCGCCTTCGGGCAATGACCAGCCGCTCGAAGATCGTGTCAACAATCGTTCCCAGCGTCCCACCTCGGATGTTTTCAAAACTTTCATGGCTTCGGCTTGGGCGCCAGACACCTCACCGCTTCCAGCAGAAGATCCTGCAGCAAGCTTCGCGGCCACCCGCCGTGCCGCGCTTTCCGCACAGTTCCCGGGCGAGCGCCTCATCGTTCCTGCAGGCCCAGCCAAGGTTCGTTCCAATGACACGGATTACCGTTTCCGCCCGCACTCGGCCTTTGCACACCTGACCGGGTTGGGCGTTGACCACGAACCAGACGCCGTACTGGTTTTGGAGCCTACCGATGACGGTGCCGGAGATCAGGGTGGCAACCACGCCGCGACGCTGTACTTCGCCCCGATGGCAGGCCGTGACTCCTCGGACTTCTACCTCGACTCCCGAGCCGGTGAATTCTGGGTGGGCCCACGTCCAACCCTTTCCACCATGTCTGCACGGACCGGAATGCCTACCGAGTCCTTGGACATGCTGGAAAATGCGCTCACTAAAAACTCTGGTCCACAGGCGCTAGGCGGCATTCGCCTGCGTCTGATGCGCGAAGTCGACCTCAACGTGGAAGCGTTAGTCGATACCTCCCGGATCAACACCGGACAAGATCTTGAGGCCAGCGACGCACTTGATAACGAACTCTCCGAATTCGTTTCCGAGCTGCGCCTGGTCAAGGACGAGTACGAGGTAGCCGAACTGCAAAAGTCGGTTGACGCCACGATCGCCGGATTCGAAGATGTAGTTCGCAACCTAGACGCGGCCATCGCCCACCAGCGTGGCGAACGCATCATTGAGGGCACCTTCTTCGCCCGCGCCCGTCTAGAGGGCAATGAACTGGGCTACGACACCATCGCCGCTTCGGGCAACAACGCGACGATCTTGCACTGGATCCGCAACACCGGTTCGGTCAGCGAAGGCGAAGTGCTCTTGTTAGACGCCGGAGTCGAAGCAGAGTCCTTGTACACCGCGGACATCACCCGTTCCTTGCCGGTCTCCGGCAAGTACACCGAGGTGCAGCGCAAGGTCTACCAGGCGGTACTCGACGCGGCTGATGCCGCCTACGCAGCGGTCCGCCCGGGACTAAAATTCCGCGACCTGCACGTCATTGCCACCACGGTGTTGGCCGAACGTCTGCAGGACTGGGGCCTGTTACCCGTTTCCTTGGAGGAGGCACTGTCCCCCGAGGGCCAGCACCACCGTCGCTGGATGCCACACGGCACCAGCCACCACCTTGGCTTGGATGTTCACGACTGTGCTCAGGCACGCGCGGATCTCTACCTTGACGCGGAACTTGTCGAGGGCATGGTCTTCACCATCGAGCCGGGGCTGTACTTCAAGAACGAAGACCTCGCGATCCCGGAGGAGTACCGCGGGCTTGGCGTACGCATCGAAGACGACATCTTGGTTACCGCCGACGGTGCGGTGAACCTTTCAGCAGCGCTTCCACGCAAGCCTGAAGAAGTTGAAGCTTGGATGGCAAAACTTCGTAGCTAATCGCACGTAGCAACGTAGCAAAACGATGGGCGGTTTAGATTCTCTGTGAGATTCTGAACCGCCCATCGTTTTGTTGTTCTTAAGCTCATGCCCCGGGGGCAAAGGTCATTCTGGCAACTTAAAAGCCCGCCATGAAATCACTCATGACGGACTTTTACATTGCTGAAGTTTACTGCTGTTTTGGTTCTTCTTCCGAAGACTTGGCGTCACCTTCCGGCTCGGCTGGTGCCTCGGCGTGTGGCTCGGCCGCTTCAGGCTTCACCGCAGGCTGCGCTACCGTCGGCTCGGCGGCTGCAACATCGGCGTTCTGCGGCTGCTCCGGGGCTGCTGGCTTTGGTTCGTCAACACGAACACCATAACGTGGGCGGCCATCGGGAAGATCATTAAACACGCTGGTTGGCACGGGCTGCGCGGCGGGAGTTTGGCCCGGTGCCTGCACACCATCGGTAGAGACCGGAGGCTGCGGTTGCGCCGGGGCTACCGGTGGCTGAACCGGTTGTACCGGCTGCTGCGCTGCGGAAGCCTGTTGTGGGCGCATTGGCAACTGGGAGGCCATCTGACGTGCGGCCTGAGCGTGCTCAAAGTCGACAACTACGTCGAAGCTCGTGGCGACAAACTTGCTTGAAGACGCGAAGTCACGCTTGCCGCGACGGGTGGAGTACGAGACCACACCGGCAATCATCCAGATCGCCATGCCTAGGCCGATAGCTGAGAGGATCTGGTACAAACCGTTTCCTGTGCCGCCAAAGAGTGAGAGCAACAATCCCACAAACAAACCCATCATGCCGCCCTGGGCGGCACCGGCCAACGCCACCTTAGGGTAGGACAGTTTTGCGGTCACCCGCTCTACGGTACGCACGTCGTTACCGACGATGGTCACCGCAGATACTGGGAAGTTATTATCTGCAAGATAATCGACTAGTTTCTGGGCATCCAGGTAGCTGGTGTAGCGCCCAAGTAGTTCGCCACGGGGCAAACCGTTGGGGCTGATTGAATTTACTCCATGCGGCGAGGTCATACCTATATTGTGCACGCTCTTACTGTGAGAGGGCCTAGTTGCGCACTAACTATCGCTGAGGGTGAAAGATTGGGTCTCCTTCACGTGGCTCAGCACACCACTAACCGGCCTTTAGCACGCTAGGCTAGAACGGTGAGCGCACAAGTGTCTAAAATCTTTGTCGCCCGGCTACTCGGGCTGGATGTCTTCGACCCCTTAGGCGACCGTCTAGGTAGGTTACGTGACGTCGTCGTCGTTTCGCGCGGCCCGCAGAAAGCCCCAGCTTGTGTTGGTGTCGTCGTCGAGGTGCCCGGCAAACGTCGCGTTTTTGTACCCATGACACGAATCCAATCCATGGAATCCACACAGATCATCTGTTCCGGCCTGGTCAACATGCGTCGCTTCCAGCAGCGCGGGCAGGAAATGCTCGTCGTGGCCGAAATATTCGACCGTACGGTGACCTTCGTGGACGCCTCGGGCCGAGGACTCATTGAAGACGTCGGACTGACTCAGACACGACGCGGCGACTGGGAAATCAACGAGTACTACGTGCAGCGGATCGAAGCCACCAACACACTGTTGGGGTTGCGTAACCGACGACGCAATAAGGTGCTGGTTTCTTGGGAAGGTGTGCGTCACGGTGCGCAAAGCGAACCGCAATCGGCGGATAATTTCGTAGCCACTCACGATGAAATGAAGGCAGCTGACTTCGCTGACGCCCTGCATGAGATGACCGGTAAACGTCGCCTTGAGGTCGCAGCCCACCTGCAAGATGATCGACTCGCCGATGTGTTGCAGGAACTTCCGGACCGTGAACAGGTTGAAATCCTCTCCGCGCTGAGCCTTGAACGCGCCGCAGATGTGCTCGAAGAAATGGACCCGGATGACGCGGCCGACCTGTTGGCAGAGGTTTCCGAAGATACCAAACACCAACTCTTGGAATTGATGAATGAGGAAGAAGCCGAAGACGTGCGTCGTCTGCTGGCCTATCCGGAAGGTACCGCCGGCTCGGTGATGACCCCGGTTCCGGTGATCCTCACCCCTGAGTCCTCGGTAGCCGAGGCTCTGGCCTCGGTACGCATGGAAGAACTGAGCCCCGCGTTGGCATCCACCGTGTATGTGGTGCGCCCGCCATTGGAGACTCCCACCGGACGTTACTTAGGCCAAGTTCACATTCAGGCACTGTTGCGTGCGGCTCCCCCGGAACCGCTGGGCGATATTCTTGATAAAGAACTTGAGCCAATGTCTGATTTATCTAGCATCACCGATGTGGTCCGCCATTTGGCCACATATAACCTCACCTCGGTGGGTGTGGTCAATAATGAAGGTCGTCTCGTTGGTGCCATCACCGTCGATGACGTGTTGGACCACATTCTTCCCGATGACTGGCGCTCAGCGGACTAGGCCACTCATCTTCAGCATTTTCGATCGGTAGTAAAGGAGTTCACCCCATGGCCGAACAGCGCAAGAGCAACGGACTGGATACTCCTCTTTCGGCACGGAGTCGTTTCTGGCCGAAGTTCAATCCGGATCCAGACATGTTTGGTTCCGCGACGGAGAAGTTCGCCCGCTTCATGGGCACCCCGCAATTCCTGTTCTATATGACGATCTTTTGTGCCTTCTGGCTGGTCTGGAATACCGCGGCCCCCGAGGCATGGCGCTTTGACGACGCGGCGATAGGGTTTACCGCGTTGACCTTGATGCTCTCCTTGCAGGCCTCTTACGCGGCCCCGCTGCTGTTGCTTGCACAAAACCGTCAGGATGACCGTGACCGTGTCTCGGTCAGTGAAGACCGCAACCGCGCGGAACGAAACCTCTACGACACCGAGTACCTGACCCGGGAACTGGCGTCGCTGCGTTTGGCCATGCGTGATGTTGCCACCCGTGACTACGTACGTTCGGAGCTGCGTAATGTGCTCGAAGAACTCTTGGAAACCGCGGACGGCGAAGAACTGCATCTGCGTGCCAAACGGAAAAATAAGCACAGCTCACCTAATACCGGTCTGATCGACACCGTTGATTCAAGCCGTTCCCAGCATCGGAAGGGCAATAACTAGTGACTGATTCGGTGGCTTTACGCCGTGCACTTGATACCGTCATCGACCCCGAGCTGCGTCGGCCCATCACAGAACTGGGCATGGTTGAATCTGCGCAGTTGAATGATGGCACCGCCCAGGTCAAAGTTTTGCTGACGATTGCCGGGTGCCCGATGCGCTCAACCATCGAATCCGACGTCACTACGGCGGTCGCAGCGGTAGCCGGGGTGCAACAGGTCGAAGTCACTTTAGGTGTGATGGATCCGCACCAGCGTGCCGAGCTGCGCGATCGACTCAAGGCCAAACGCATGGTCTTCTCCGATCCAGACTCGCTGACCCGAATCATCGCAGTGGCCAGTGGCAAAGGCGGGGTAGGCAAGTCCTCTGTCACCGCGAACCTGGCCGCAGCCATGGCGGCGAACGGTCTCAAAGTCGGGTTGATCGACGCAGACGTGCACGGCTTTTCGATTCCATCGCTGATGGGCATCACCCAGCCACCAACCCGTGTTGACGAGATGATCCTGCCACCGGTGGCGCACGGGGTGAAGGTCATTTCCATCGGCATGTTCTTGGATTCAAACCAGCCGGTGATCTGGCGCGGCCCGATGCTGCACCGTGCGCTGGAGCAGTTCCTCACCGACGTGTACTTTGGTGATCTGGACGTACTGCTTTTGGATTTGCCGCCGGGCACCGGAGACATGGCGATCTCCGTATCCCAGCTCTTACCCAATAGTGAATTGCTGGTCATCACAACCCCGCAATCCACTGCCACCCAGGTGGCCGAGCGCGCCGGGACTATCGCCTTGCAGACCAAACAAAAGGTCATTGGTGTGGTGGAGAATATGAGCTATCTCAGCCTGCCCGATGGAAGCAAGATGGAAATTTTTGGTACCGGCGGCGGTCAACGACTCAGCGAGTCGTTGAGCAGCCAACTGCAGTATTCGGTTCCACTGCTGGCGCAGTTGCCGCTGGAAGAGGCGGTCCGAGTAGGTTCCGATCAAGGTGTCCCGGTGGTATTAAGCACCCCCGAATCTCCGGTGGCTCAATCTTTGCGCGAGCTGGCAATTAAACTAGGACAGCGACCACGCGGACTTGCCGGGCGATCGCTGCCAGTGTCGTTCTAATAAATCTCTAGGTTGCTTCGGTATCAAAGGGAGCTGGCTCATTGTTAGCCAACGGCTGCTGTTTTTGTGTAGCTATTGCCGTGCGTACCGGAGCTGCTTGCACCGCCGGGGATCCCTTGGCTGCGCTGACTGCGTCATCAAATTCATCGATAAGCGCTTCTTTGATAATGCGTCGTGGGTCGTATTGCCGCGGGTCCAGTTTGCGCCAATCTATATCGGCAACCTCATCGCCGACTTCTTCACGCAGCTGCTCTTTGGCACCGTTGGCCATCCTACGAAGTTCCTTGACAAGATTGGCCAGTTTTTTGGCATACTCTGGAAGCTTCTCGGGACCCAAGATGACTACTGCGAGTACGGCGAGAATGATGAATTCTCCGCCATTAATTCCAAATAACTCCACGTATGAAAGATTACCTTGTCGGCTTCAAATGGTCGAAATCACCGCGCCATGGCTGGTGACTTATGGCTTAGCCCTGCTGTGCGGTGCGCAAACCTAGTGGGATGCGCGGCAGGCTCACCGTCAGCGGGACAGGGTTTGCCGGGTTACGGTGCGCTAGAGCGTCACGCAACATTGCTCGTCCGCGGTGAATGCGTGAGCGTACGGTGCCTAATTTGACGTTGAGAATTTGGGAGACTTCTTCGTAGGAGAAGCCCTCCATATCGCACAACACGATCGCTGCGCGGAAATCTGGGGCGAGTGCCTTGAGCGCTCTGGCTACGTCCACGTCTAAGTTATTAAATTCAAAGTCCCGCTCGGGGGTGACCGCGCTACTAGGGAAACGGTCTTCGGCGCCTTCGGCAAAACGGTCAAAACGAATTTTAGACTTGCGGCGTGCCTGATCTAAAAATAAATTGGTGGTGATGCGATGCAACCATCCACCCATGGTGCCGGGAGTGTACTTTTCAAGCGCATTAAACGCGCGAACAAATGCTTCTTGTGAAAGGTCTTCGGCGTCCTGACGATTACCGGTCAAACGGTAGGCCAAACGAAAGACCTGCTGACCATGGTCTAAGACCATCGCATCCCATGAAGGGGTTTCGGTTTCGGGACCATCGGCGGAGGCGCTGAGCTGACTTCTAAGCGTATTCACTCTTCTAGTGTCACCCGGGAAGCTGAGCTGAAGCTAAGAATCCCCTGCGCGCAGGCCAGCAATTCGGCCAACATGCACCCCCAAGGTGGGTACGATGGTTCCCGGAGCAATCTACACTCAACCTACAAGGACCACACACTCATGCCATCGATGAATCCCGAACTCCTCGCTAGCTGGGGCTACAGCCAGAACCAGCTTCTTGAGCGCGATCATGTGCTCGCGGCCCGCGAACGTGCCGCGGATCTTGGAGTTGGCTGCATCGACCCGGCAGGTCGGTCCATGCTCACATTGTTATGCACGCTGCGCGCCCCACACAGCATCGTGGAGATCGGTTCGGGTGTCGGTGTAGCCTCGATGGCCATGCTTGAAGCCATGGGCGCCACCGGGACGCTGACAGCCATCGAATCTGACCTGGAACATGCTAATGCGATGCGCCAGGGCTTGCGCGATGCAGGCATCCTCTCAGCACGCGTACGCATCATCAACGAACGCGCTGAGAACGTGCTCTCCAGACTCGCTGACCACGCATACGATTTGGTGCTCATCGACGCTAGTGCCGAAAACCTCTTGGATTATGTGGCCGAAGCTAAGCGCCTGGTGGGAGCTGGTGGCGTTATTATCTTGAACAATGCTTTTGACGAGCACCGATTGGCTCGCCCAGCGGTAAGGCGCGCCTCGACCGTCGCTACCCGCGACGCACTTCGTTTGCTTCGCGAAGATCCGAAGCTCCAAACTCATCTTTTCCCGAGCGAACAAGGCTTATTCGTCGCTACGGTGATTGCCGGGCAAAAAGCGCGGTAGGCAAAATACCAAAACCCGTTAACGGGAAATAGCTAAGGACCGGTCCTCGAACCGGTCCTTAGCTATTTAAGTTTTATTCAGTGACCCCAACTAGACAGTTACGCAGTTCTGCAGCTTCTGCACTATTCAGCTCCACTACTAGACGCCCGCCGCCATCGATTGGCAACCGTAAGATGAGGCTTCGGCCCTCTTTAGTTACTTCCATCGGCCCGTCACCGGTACGTGGCTTCATCGCAGCCATATGAGCTGTTCCCTTCGTCCGTGGCTAACGCGCGCAACATGTATTTGCTTTGCGCACAACCCAATGTCTAAGTCCACCTTCTGCGATGATTCGTCGCTGATAAGGGACACTTATCTTCTATTATTGCTAATTTTGCGTCGTGTCGCTAATCACACGCCGTGACTCCATGTCACGAATTGTATTTTCGAGCCGGGAAATCTCGGCTGAGAGGACATCCAAGGTGTCATCGACCTGATCACAGCGATAGCCCCGAAACCCGAGAGAAAACTTCACCGCGTTTATATCGTTGGCTCGCGGATGCTCCGGTAACAACACCGGAGGCAAAGATGCCTCATGCTCTACCAACCCAACGATAGGTTCATCGATTGATTCAAAGTGACGACCTGCCGGAGTGGACTTTCGCTGACTAGAAATCAGCAAGGCCACGCCGCCAACGCACAAGATCGCTAGTGCAATGAGAAAAAATGGCATAACTAACTCCGGCTCGCTGACTTCTTTTCTTTGTCCTTAACCATGTTACGCAACACAATGTCTACTGCCTCATCAGGATCGTCGGTGAGGTGGAATAGATCTAAATCTTTGGGCGAAATGGTGCGCTCTTTAGCGACAACGTCGGTAAGCCACCCGACGAGTCCACCCCAGTATTCGGTGCCAACTAGAACGATGGGGAACCCAGTAATTTTCTGCGTTTGAACCAGTGTCAATGCTTCGAAAAGTTCATCCAAAGTTCCAAAACCACCGGGCAGGACAATAAAGCCCTGCGAGTACTTAACGAACATTGTTTTGCGCACAAAGAAGTACCGGAAGTTGATGCCACGATTGACCCAAGAGTTCAAGCCGGTCTCAAAAGGCAATTCAATGCCCAGCCCTACGGAAGTTCCACCAGCTTCACTGGCACCCTTATTGGCAGCTTCCATTGTTCCGGGTCCACCGCCGGTGATGGTGATGGCACCTGCTTGTGCCAGTCGTTGTCCAACATGGTAAGCCTGCTTGTAGTAGATGCTTTCGGGCTCGGTGCGTGCCGATCCGAAGACGGACACCGCCGGCCCAAGCCCGGCCAGCGAGCCAAAACCTGAAACAAATTCGGATTGGATACGTAGAACGCGCCAGACATCACTATGCGTCACATCTTCTTGCGGGCTCTCCAACAGGTAGCGGTCCAGTTGCTCGTCAGGCTGTTTATTCGGCCAACTTGCTTCAACGTGGACCTTGCGCCCCGCCTGTGCATTTTCTTCACTCTTCCGCTTATGGTCCATGACCTCACTCTATCTGTAACGACCCGACATCTGGCCCATCTGCAGACGCACGTTTAAAGAACAGTTTGATAACAACTTTTTGTGACGTAGTCGTGACCTCGCATTATGTGTGTCACATGAAGTAATGTCTAGATTATGAAAAGCGATCATCAGGCTCAAGCTTCTTCTGACGGCCCTATCGTAGAACTGCGTGGGGTCAACAAGCATTATGGGGCACTACATGTTCTGAACGACATCAACCTTCAGGTCACCAAGGGCGAAGTCGTCGTCATCCTCGGACCATCCGGTTCGGGTAAGTCGACGCTATGTCGAGCCATTAATCGGCTGGAAACAATCGATGATGGAACCATCACCATTGATGGCAAGGTGTTGCCCGAAGAAGGTAAGGCGCTAGCAATGTTGCGCGCCGATGTAGGAATGGTCTTCCAATCCTTCAACCTCTTCGCACACAAGACCATTATGGAGAACGTCACTCTTGGCCCAATCAAGGTCAAGGGAATGAAAAAATCTGAGGCTGACAAGGTTGCGATGAAGCTGCTGGAACGTGTTGGCGTCGCCAACCAGGCTGGCAAACTTCCTGCTCAGCTGTCCGGCGGTCAGCAGCAGCGTGTGGCTATTGCTCGTGCGCTGGCAATGCGTCCGAAGGTCATGCTTTTTGACGAGCCGACCAGTGCGCTGGACCCGGAAATGATCAACGAGGTGCTCGACACCATGGTTGGCCTAGCCAAGGAAGGCATGACCATGCTGGTGGTGACCCACGAGATGGGCTTCGCTCGCAAGGCTGCCGACCGCGTGATCTTCATGGCCGACGGCCAGATCGTCGAGCAGGCCACTCCAGATGAGTTCTTCACCAACCCGAAAAGTGCGCGCGCCAAGGATTTCTTGGGCAAGCTCATTACCAACCACTAAATTCCATCACCGCATTCTGTATTCAGGAGGAATCATGCGTAAGAATCGTTTAGGCGCAATCGCCGCAATGGCAGCCGTCGCTGCGTTGGCTCTCACCTCATGTGGCGGCTCTGACGCCGGTAGTGACGAGGCTGGCGACAAGGTCCGCATTGGCATTAAATTTGACCAGCCAGGTCTGGGCTTCAAGGATGGCGACAAGTACACCGGTTTCGACGTTGATGTCGCCAAGTACGTCGCCAATGAATTGGGCTACTCCGAAGACAAGATCGAATTCGTTTCGGCTCCTTCGGCAAACCGCGAGACCCTGTTGGAAACCAACCAGGTTGACATGATCTTCGCGACCTACACCATCAACGATTCCCGCAAGGAACGTGTCGGCTTCGCAGGACCATACTTCATCGCTGGCCAGGACCTGTTGGTTCGCGCCGATGAAAGCTCGATCACCGGCAAGGAATCACTAGACGGAAAGAACCTGTGCTCGGTCACCGGCTCAACTTCGGCTGAGAACGTCAAGAAAGACATCACCGGCGTGAATCTGGTCGAGCAGCAGGGATACGCAGACTGCTTGGGTCTGTTGGAGACCGGCGGCGTTGACGCGATCACCACCGATGACATCATCCTTGCTGGTCTGGCAGCTACCGAGGCCAACAAGGGCAAGTTCAAGGTTGTTGGCAAGCCATTCTCCGAGGAGCCTTACGGTGTGGGTCTGAACAAGACCAGCGAGAAGTGTGCTGACATCAACACCGCTATCCAGAAGATGATCGATTCCGGTGATTGGAAGAAGTCGTTGGACATGAACACCGAGGGTACCGGATACGTTCCATCGGATCTGAACCCACCTAAGGAATTTGAAGCCTGCGCATAAAGCTAAGGCAGTCATTTCATGACCAGGTGCCGCGTGCTGGCCAAGGCCAGGCGCGGCACCAATGGTTTAGACCCATACCTTCTACCAAGGAGAACAAGCCGTGGAAGGCTACTTAAGTCTTTGGGATGAATATGGTGCGCGCATTATGGAGTCCTTCTGGGCTAACCTGCAGCTCACCTTTTGGGCGTTCCTGATCTCGCTAGTACTGGGTACGCTGCTTGCCATTATGCGCATCAGCCCGATCCCCAGCCTGCGTGCCTTTGGTACCGCCTATGTCAATATCTTCCGTAATACCCCGCTGACGATCATCATGGCATTCGGTGTCTTGGTGCTCTTCGGCGTATTCAAACTGCAAATCAGCAGCGACTTCAATCTGAACTTCTTCCAGATTGCCATCATCGGGTTGAGCATTTATCACGCCGCGTTCTTCTGCGAAGCAATTCGCTCGGGCGTTAACACCGTGCCATTAGGCCAAGCCGAAGCCGCCCGCGCTATCGGTCTGAGCTTCCTTCCGGCAGCTCAGCTGGTGATCCTGCCACAGGCGTTCCGCGGTGCCATCGTCCCGATGGGCAACGTGCTGATCGCATTGATCAAGAACACCACCGTGGCATTGGCTGGATCCGTCGCCGAAATCTCGGGTCTGATGAAAACGATGATCGAGTACCGTGCGGATCAGGGCTTCCTGATCTTCCTCACGGTGGCTTTGATGTTCGTGATCATCGTGGTTCCCATCGGTTTGCTAGTTACCTGGCTCTCTAAGAAGTTGGCGGTCGCGCGATGAGCACTCAGTCAGTTCTCTTCGATGCGCCGGGGCCTAAAGCCAAACGTCGCATCTTACTTCTGAACATTGTCGGCGCGTTGATCTTCTTAGGCCTCATCGCCTACCTGATCTACGGGTTGTATGGTGCTGGTCAATTGACCCCAGAAAAGTGGAATGTTTTTGCCACTGGATCGGTATGGACTAATTTCATCCTGCCTGGGTTGATCAAGACACTTCAGTCGGCAGCGATTTCGATCGTTACCTCGCTGATTTTCGGTTTTATTTTCGGCATGGGACGACTCTCACATAACAAGTTCCTCAACTGGATCAGTACGATCGTCGTTGAGTTCTTCCGTGCGGTCCCGGTCTTGCTGATGATGCTGTTCTTGTGGATCATGCTCGCCAATTCTGGCTGGGTTCAGCCGGCGGATTCGCCGTTCTTCGCGGTGGTTATTGGTTTGACCCTGTATAACGGTTCGGTTGTGGCTGAGCTGATTCGTTCCGGTGTTCATGGTTTGCCTAAGGGGCAGCGCGAAGCAGGTATTGCTATCGGCCTGACTCGTACGCAGTCGCTGAGCTTCATTGAGATTCCACAGGCTCTGACTGCAATGCTTCCGGCATTGATCAGCCAGTTCATTGTGATCTTGAAGGACTCAGCGTTGGGTTACATCATCAACTTCAACGAGCTGCTCTTCATGAGCAAGCTGGTGGGTACCGGTAACTCGAACACCTTCCAGTCGTTGGTGGTTGCTGCGGCAATCTTCATTATTCTCAACTTTGCACTGTCTAAGCTGGCCTCTTATGTTTCAGGTCGACTTAGCTCCCGAGGCATTGCCTAGGGAACTGCAGGTAACAACAAATCGGCTGGTGGCCGCCCCTTGGGGCAGTCACCAGCCGATTTTAGTTTAATCTCGTTTGCTTAGGGTTTAGTTGGCTTCGGTCAGCCAGAGTCGCAAAGTGTTCAGGCAATCACGGATAGCTTGCTGGCTAACATGCTCGTCATCGGTGTGCGCCAATAATGCGTCCCCTGGACCGAAGTTCACCGCCGAGATCCCTAAGGCGGAGAATCGCGAGACGTCGGTCCAACCGTATTTTGGCTTGGGCTCTTGCCCAAGAATCTGGACCAGGGAGGCCGCAATAGGCTGGTCAAGGCCCGGACGGGCTCCCTCGGCCCCATCGGTGCGTTCTACGTCAAAGCCCTCAAAGAGTGCCCGCACAGCGGTTTCCGCATCCGACAGGTTCTTATCGGGGGCGAACCGGTAATTGACCTCAACTTCACAATAATCAGGAATCACGTTGCCCGCTACTCCCCCACTAATCCGTACCGCGTTCATCGACTCTCGGTAGGCAAGCCCCTCCACGTCCACGGTGGCGGGCTCATAAGAAGCCAAGCGAACAAGAATCGGAGCGGCTTTATGGATCGCGTTCTCCCCCATCCACGCACGTGCCGAGTGAGCTGCGGTGCCAGTAGTTCGCACCAAGAAGCGGCTCGTGCCATTGCAGCCACCTTCAACCGTTCCGTTGGTTGGTTCAAGGAGGATCGCAAAGTCTGCTTGCAATAGCTGCGGGGAATTGCGTGCCAACCTTCCCAGCCCGGATTTTTCTGCGGCAACTTCTTCATGGTCATAAAAAATGTACGTGACATCAAAACGAGGGCCAGTCAGTTCGGCCGCCAGCGCTAACTGCACCGCGACGCCACCTTTCATATCGGTCGCCCCACGCCCGTAAAGAACTTCGTCGGTGACCGTGGCCGGCACTGTCCCGCGTGCCCCGGCCACGTGCGGTAATGGAACGGTGTCCAAATGCCCGGCTAAGACCACACGTTGTGCACGGCCCAAATTGGTGCGTGCCACGATGGAATCCCCATCCCGGTGCACCTCCAGATGGCTAAGACCGCGTAGCGCCTCATAAACCTGATCTGCGAGGGCTTTTTCATTCCCTGAAACCGATTCAATGTTCATGATTCGTTCGGTTAGCTTGGCAACGTCTTCTCGAAGATTAAGTTCGCTCACAATACCCATCATTCGTTACTTTTTGATTTCGTTCCGCTGTCATTTATCAACATTACTCGCAGTGTAAACGCTACGATCAGAGAATGACTTTTGAACCCGCAGCAGCACCTTTTGACACATCGGTACGTTTGGCTTCCGCCCACGGGCTAGCAACTATCGCAACTGACGGCACGGTTTTAGACGTCTGGTACCCAGCTCCCGTACTCGGAGTGCTTTCTGAAGCCCCCGAGCTGTCCGGTGAATTAGCTGCAGCAGCAATCGACGACGCACAACGTGGAACCACGCAGAAGGTCATATCGCTAACCATCGATCTAGATGTGGCACCGGCAGATACCGCAGATGTATGGCTACGTTTGCACCTTCTCTCCCACCGTTTGGTGGCCCCGAATACCATCAATCTTGACGGGATCTTCGGCCACCTAGCAAATGTGGTGTGGACAAACTTCGGACCATGCCAGGTAGCTGGATTCGAAATGACGCGTCTAAAAATGCGCACACGTGGCAACGTGGACGTGTACGGCGTAGATAAGTTCCCGCGCATGGTCGATTACGTCCTGCCTTCGGGTGTACGCATCGCCGACGCGGATCGTGTGCGACTAGGAGCACATCTGGCCGAGGGCACCACCGTGATGCACGAGGGTTTCGTCAACTTTAATGCTGGTACCTTAGGCACTTCAATGGTCGAAGGACGTATTTCCGCATCGGTTGTTGTCGGTAACGGTTCGGATGTCGGTGGCGGCGCTTCCATCATGGGCACGCTCTCCGGTGGCGGCAAAGAACGCATCACTATTGGCGAGCGAGTTCTGCTTGGTGCCAATGCCGGCGTAGGTATTTCCATTGGTGATGATTGTGTGGTTGAAGCCGGGCTTTATGTCACCGCTGGAACGCGAGTGCAGCTTGAGGGCAAGAGCGTGAAGGCACTGGAACTGTCCGGAGTTCCGAATCTGCTCTTCCGTCGTAACTCGATCAGCGGAGCGGTCGAAGTTTTGCCACGTGCCGGTCAGCGTGTGGAACTAAACAGTGCATTGCACGCTAACTAATTTTTAGCGGTACTCAACGGCGAGGGGCACACCACGGTGTGCCCCTCGCCGTTTGTATAGAGGCTTCAGGGAAAGATTATGGTCACCATCGGCTGAATATATCCATGGAAAGCCCGCCCGTCACGCAATAATGAGGTGCTGGCAACGATCGTCGCTCCGCCAATGAGCCACGCACGCGGCTCGGTCAGTGGAATGTCGATGACATGAATTTGAGTTTCTTTCACATCGTGGGCGTGCTCTACCCCGTGATCAATAAGGATTCTTTCAACCTCATCCATGCGCGCAGGAATGTAATCCTTCGACTGTTCACTAAAATTCTCGCGATGCTGATGGGCGAACATTGTTGCTTGACCATAGTGAGCATGGGCCAACTTAGCTAGCTCCGGATAACAGCCGTCGCCTAGGGCAGCGAGCAAATCCATTGGATCGGTGTCAGTGGTTGGTTCGCGGGTAATCAGCGAATCCCACCACGAGGACCATTCTTGTTTAATTTGCCCCGGAGCCACCTGGCGTTGCCCACGGGCTTTCACTGCTGGGGCCAGAGCGGAGTTTGGCCCCACTTCCGAAGGATCTATTCCACCCAAGTCGCGAAGGTAGAGGGCCAACAGCATATTTGGATTGGTATTTATGGACAAAGACCAATTATTGCCACGACGATAATACACGCGCACCACCTGACTCATCCAAGCAACAATGTGCTCTGTTCCCTAGGATACGCCGATAATCGGTGTTAAAACTAGAAACGGCCGGGCAAACACCTTAGTGCTTGCCCGGCCGTTCTTGAACCAGTTGTGCGAACTATTTTTGGGCTTAGACGCCCGGGTAGTTACGCTCGGTCTCGCCCATGTACAACTGACGAGGGCGGCCAATCTTGAGTTCTGGATCCTTGATCATTTCGCGCCACTGGGCAATCCAGCCTGGCAGGCGACCGATGGCGAAGAGGACGGTGAACATCTTCTCCGGGAAGCCCATCGCGGTGTAGATCAGGCCGGTGTAGAAGTCTACGTTCGGGTAGAGCTTGCGCGAGATGAAGTACTCATCGTTCAGCGCAGTCTCTTCTAGCTTCATAGCGATATCAAGCAACTCATTCTTGCCCTGCTTAGCCAGCAAGTCGTGAGCGGTCTGCTTGATGATCTTTGCGCGTGGATCGTAGTTCTTGTACACGCGGTGGCCGAAGCCCATCAGGCGTACGCCATCTTCCTTGTTCTTGACCTTCTCCATGAAGTCTTCTGGAGAAATACCCGAGGACTGGATCTCGCGCAGCATCTTCAGCACTGCCTCGTTGGCACCGCCGTGGGCAGGACCAGACAGTGCGTGGATACCGGCCGAAACGGAAGCGAACATGTTAGCTTCCGAAGAGCCGACCAGGCGCACGGTAGAGGTCGAGCAGTTCTGCTCGTGGTCTGCGTGCAAGATCAGCAGCAGATCAAGTGCCTTGACCACGTCTGGATCCGGAACGTATGGCTCCGCTGCGGTACCGAAGCACAGGCGCAGGAAGTTCTCGACCATGTTCATCGAGTTATCTGGGTATAGCAGTGCCTGTCCGATGGACTTCTTGTGCGCGTACGCGGCAAGAACTGGCAGCTTCGCTAGAAGACGCAGAGTTGAACGCTCAACCTGTGCGTCATCCTTTGGATCCAAGGAATCCTGGTACCAGGTCGACAGGGCCGAAACGGCCGAAGAAAGTACTGGCATTGGGTGTGCATCGCGCGGGAATCCGCCGAAGAAGCCCTTGAGTTCCTCGTGCAGCAGCGTGTGGCGGCGCAGGGATCCGTCGAAGGTTTCTAGCTGGTCTGCGGTAGGCAGTTCGCCGTTGATCAGCAGGTAGCTGACTTCGGTGAAGCTCGAGTGCGCGGCAAGCTGTTCGATAGGGTAACCGCGGTAACGCAGGATGCCCGCGTCGCCGTCGATGTAGGTAATCGCGGACTTCGTGGCCGCGGTATTCATGAAGCCCGGGTCGTAGGTTACGTTACCGGTGGTCTTCAAAAGTGGCGCTACGTTAAAACCATCATTGCCCTCGGCAGCCGGGATAACCGGTAGCTCTAGGCTGGAATCACCAAATTGTAGCTGTGCAGATTTAATATCTGTCATTGCATCTCCTAACCGGAAAGGCTTTAGTTCCGAAAGGTCAGTCGTCACGGTAGAACATACCGCTAATTGACCCGTTCACGCTAATTCAACTGTCATCTTCACCGATTGGCGGAAGAGTTTAACCGCTCAACTGCTGCGGCTATCCGTTCATCGGAACCGGTGAGGGCAACACGTACGTGTAGATCTCCGGCAGTTCCGTAGAAAGCACCTGGGCCGGCAACAATTCCAAGTTCAGCCAAACGCTGTAGCGTCTGCCAACTGGACTGCCCTTCCGTGCACCACAGGTATAAGCCTGCCACCGAGTCTTCGATGGTCAAGCCAAAGTTTTCAAGTGCCGGCCGCAGCATTTCACGGCGCGCCCGGTAAATTTCCCGCTGAGCTACGACATGCTCATCATCGCCTAAGGCAACAACCATTGCATGCTGAATTGGTCCCGGGACAATCATGCCCGCGTGCTTGCGACTGTTAACCAAAGTCGGCATCAGGTTGGGCGCACCGGCAACAAATGCGGCGCGGTACCCTGCAAGGTTTGACTGCTTAGACAACGAGTAGAGCGAAAGGAGATTATCCAAATTTCCGTCGTTGACACGCGGATCTAAAACGCTAGGTACAGCGCCTTCAAATTCGTCCCAGCCTAGTTCTGCGTAACACTCATCGGAGGCAACTACCGCGCCAAGTTCACGTGCTTGGTGTACGAGTTGGCGAAGAGATTCGAGGTCACGCACCTTGCCTGTGGGGTTACCCGGGGAATTCACCCACACCAGTTTGACCCGCGCACGTTGTTCATCGCTGAGCTCATTGAGATCATCGGTAGCGATAGCTGTTGCTCCGACTAATTTCGCACCGATGTCATAGGTCGGGTAAGCGATCGAAGGTCGAACCAGGATGTCCTGTGGACCCATGCCAAGAAGTAACGGAAGCCAGGCAACCATCTCTTTAGAACCAACGGTTGGCATGACATCATCGATGCTCAGCCCCGTGACCTGACGACGGCGTGCATACCAGTCGACAATGGCTTGACGTACTTCTGGTGTCCCATGGGTGGTCGGGTAGCCATGAGAGTTTGCAGCCTGGGCGAGAGCTTCTTGGATAACCTGTGGTGTGTCGTCAACTGGAGTACCGATGGAAAGGTCGACCACACCATCATGGTGCTTGGCCGCCAGTTCACGGTATGGCGCTAACTGGTTCCAAGGGTAATCGGGGAGCTCAAGCATATATGCGGAAACCTAGCCTTGATTCTGGGGCGGCAGAGCACTGATCAACGGGTGATCGGTTCCTGTATTTCCAATTTTAGCGGCACCGCCCGGGGAACCAAGTTCGTCGAAAAAGTCGACGTTTGCCTTGTAATAGTCGGCCCACTGATCAGGCACATCGTCTTCGTAATAGATCGCTTCGACAGGGCAGACCGGTTCACACGCACCACAATCGACGCACTCGTCGGGGTGAATATATAAGGAGCGTTCGCCTTCATAAATGCAATCCACCGGGCACTCTTCGACGCAGGCCTTATCTTTAAGGTCGACGCACGGTTGGGCGATGATGTAAGTCACGGGTACTGAGACCTTTCCTAGCGCAAATTCTAAGATTTCACTTCAGTTTCACGGATTTAACCTCTGGTCGTTGAATCCGCAATAAGCTCTAGCTACAGTCTAGTCCTGATACCCAAACAAGCGATCTCGCACACCCACCCTGTGACGTAATCGACGATTCACATTTCGTTCAAGGTTACCGAAGATGAATTCTTGTGCACTTAGATGACGGAAAATATGCTCAAATTTGAAGATCTTAGCCCTGGTGACCGCATCGTGGTGCGTTATCGCCTCACACAGACATCCCCGGAGACCGGAAACGTGATCAGCAGCGATGCCCTCGGAGAGGTTCTAGCGGTCACCTCTGACACCGTATCCATCAATACCAAACGTGGTGCGCTGGACGTTGCCCGCCAGGCTATTACGCACGCCAAACGGGTCCCACCGCCACCGGTACGACGTTCGCGACCACCAACGCTGAAGTAGTTCGCTGAACGGCACGGAAAACGACTTGCGATTTGAAGATACCAATCACTAGGTGATTTTCGCGTATGCTGGCAATATGCCGACAGACGATCTAGTCCAAGCCCGCGCACGAGCTCTAAGCTCACCATTGCGGCTTAGAATTCTGCGCTTATGCCTGCATGAGTCCCGCACCAATAAGGAAATAGCCGACATTCTCGAGCTAAATCCGGCGACTTCCTTGCACCATGTGCGCACCCTAGTGGGCAGCGGTTTCCTCGCCGCGGAAGAGCCCCGGCGCGGTAACCGCGGGGCTAAGGAAGTGCCTTACCGTAGCACGCGGCAGTCCTGGGGTACCCGAATTCCCGACGCTGCTCCCCTGCTGGTAGATACCTTCCTGCAGGAAATCGATGGGCTTGAGCCGCAAGAAATTCAGGTCATCCGCGTGGGTCTAAAACTTACCGAAGATACGCAAAAAGAAATGCTCGGCCGTATTCGGGAAATTATCGAAGACTACGCGATGCGCGAAGCCGAACCTGAAGGCGTAGCCACCTCTTTGTTCCTCGCCCACCACTTAGACGTCACCGGCAACAAATAAGCGTTTTAACCTAGAAAAACCCCAGCAAAGCTGGGGTTTTTCTAGGTTAACGCTGACGTTTGCGAAGTACGCGCAATGCCATAAATAGCGAGATCACCGCGGGCACGATCATGCCATACATCCATAACAGCGAGGCGATGGTCGGACCTGGTAGATATTGCAGGTACTGCAACGGCAAAATCATCGTGTCATTTCCAAAGTAGGAAATCGACCCGACAACCAGGTAGCAGCCGATAAAGCCCACCGCGCCGGCCCAGAGTTTGCCCGAGGCAACCACCGACCAGTACACCAGCAAGCCCAATAACAGCCAAGCCACCAGCACTCCCCAAACTAGCGGGATATCCCCCGCATAGCTCAACGAGGCATGGATAGCGGTGCCCAGTAAACCGGAAACCACGGCAGTAACTAGACCGCGCACTAGCGCGCTCAGGTTACTGCCGGCGGTCAGCGACTGGTTAGCTCTTTGCTCGCGCACGAGTTGCCTTGGCACGATCGCTAGCGTTCAACAGAACCTTACGGATACGCACGGCATCCGGGGTGACCTCAACGCACTCGTCTTCGCGAGCGAATTCGAGGGACTCTTCAAGAGTCAGGTTGCGTGGTGGGGTCATGTTCTCGAAGCTATCCGAGGAAGCTGCACGCATGTTGGTGAGCTGCTTTTCCTTGGTGATGTTCACGTCCATGTCATCGGCGCGCGAGTTCTCGCCGACGATCATGCCCTCGTAAACCTCGGAGGTCGGCTGCACGAAGAAGTTCATGCGTTCCTGAAGCTTGATCATCGCGAACGGGGTGACAACACCGGAGCGGTCAGCCACGATCGAACCGTTGATACGGTATTCGATTGGACCGGCCCATGGCTCGTAACCTTCGGCCAGCGATGCTGCGATACCAGCGCCGCGGGTTTCGGTCATGAAGCGGGTACGGAAGCCGATCAGGCCACGAGCAGGAACGATGAATTCCATACGAACCCAGCCGGTACCGTGGTTGGCCATGTTGGTCATCCGGCCCTTGCGCGAAGCCATCAGCTGGGTGATTGCGCCCAGGTATTCTTCTGGCACGTCGATGGTCATGTGCTCCATTGGCTCATGAACCTTGCCGTCAACAATCTTGGTGACAACCTGTGGCTTACCAACGGTCAGCTCGAAGCCTTCGCGTCGCATCTGCTCCACGAGGATGGCCAGAGCCAATTCGCCACGGCCCTGAACTTCCCAAGCGTCGGGACGCTCGGTTGGCAAGATGCTCAGCGAAACGTTACCGATCAGTTCCTTGTCCAGGCGATCCTTCACCTGACGCGCGGTCACCTTGGCACCCTTGACCTTGCCGGCCAGCGGCGATGTGTTGATACCAATGGTCATCGAGATCGCTGGTGGATCAACGGTGATCAGTGGCAGTGGCTTCGGGTTTTCAAGGTCGGTGAGGGTCTCACCGATCATGATGTCTTCGATACCTGCAACTGCGACGATCTCGCCCGGTCCGGCCTCTTCGGCTGGAACACGGGTTAGACCCTTGGTGGCCAGCAGCTCGGTGATCTTGACCTGCTTCATGGTGCCATCCTGGCGGGCCCAGTTAACCTGCTGGCCCTTGCGCAGCGTGCCGTTGAAAATACGCAGCAGTGCCAGACGGCCAAGGAATGGCGAGGCGTCAAGGTTGGTGACGTGTGCCTGGAGAACTTCACCCTCGGTGTAAGTCGGGGCTGGCACGTGCTTGATGATGGTCTCGAACAGTGGCTCAAGATCTTCATTGTCTGGCAGGGTGCCATCGGCTGGCTGATTCATCGAAGCGAAGCCAGCCTTGCCCGAAGCGAAGACGATTGGGACGTTCAAAACCTTGTCCAGATCCAGATCTGGAGCTTCGTCGGCCAAGTCCGAGGCCAGTCCGAGCAGCAGGTCCATGGAGTCGGAGATGACGCCATCGATGCGGGAGTCGGGACGGTCGGTCTTGTTGACCACGATGATGACCGGCAGGTCAGCGCTGAGTGCCTTACGCAGCACGAAGCGGGTCTGTGGCAGCGGGCCTTCGGAGGCGTCGACAAGCAGAACCACACCATCAACCATGGACAGGCCGCGCTCGACCTCGCCACCGAAGTCGGCGTGACCCGGGGTATCGATGATGTTCATGGTCATCTTCTTGCCCTCGGCAGCTGGGCCGCTGTAGAACACGGTGGTGTTCTTAGCAAGAATGGTGATGCCCTTCTCGCGTTCCAACTCGCCGGAGTCCATCACGCGATCTTCGGTTTCACCGTGGCTTTCGAATGCACCAGTCTGCTGGAGCATTGCGTTGACCATGGTGGTCTTGCCGTGGTCAACGTGCGCAACGATAGCTACGTTGCGCAGGTCGTCGCGACGGATGAGAGTTGTATCTGACATACGGGAAGGCTCACTTCGTGTAGAGAATTTAGGGTCTCGGAGGCGGGGCCACAGTCGACCCAACATACTATTTTACGCGCTTCGGACAAGTACATCGTTTATCTGTGGTGGAACATACAGAAATAGCTTCATTAACGCCTAATAGCGCGCTGTTGAAATCCAATAACGCAGTTTGGTGTTTCCCCCGGTTTCATGCACCGTGGGGCGATTTTCATCGGCTTGTCCGCCGCAGGCGATGATCGTTGCCTGTGAAGCAACGTTCTGCTCATCACAGGTTACCAAAGCCGAGCGCACACCGTGGAATCTGAGCTCTGTTAACGCAAATTCGCACAATTGTGTAGCAAAGCCTTGGCCGCGGAATTCCGGGACCACACCATAACCAAGGTGTCCGCCGACCTCGCTCAGAAAATCGTTGAGCTCGTAACGCACCGAGATACGTCCTACGAGCTTTCCTTCGTGCACTCCGACGAATAAACCGCTGCGCACCCACCCTTCGGGGATGAATTCGCCGCTGCGCCCTTCGCTCATGCGTTGCACGTAGCCGCTCCAGCTTTGCCGGGCTGACCATGTCGGGAGAAAATCAAAATCATCGTCGAGCAATGCGTGATGAGCGGCAATTGCTTGCTGTTCATCGGCTTGGGATAGCTCTCTGATCAGTAATTTTTTGGTTGACTCCATGCCTTCAGTATGTCAGTACTACCTAGTAGTTCACGACCTGACCACGAATCTCGGCTAACCAACGCAGTGTTCCGCCGCGCAGGCTAAGCACCGGGGCAAGCGTTGCTGGCCTCGCCGCGTTGAGTGTGAGCGCGGCGCGAACCGAGCGTGCCCCGGTTTTACAGACGGTCACCACCTGGGTTCCTGGCTCCCAGTGAAACTGCGTCCAGAAGTCACCGGACAATTGGTCTAGGGGCAGATGAATACTGCCCTCAATAGTTGCCAGCGCACGTTCCCATGGTTCTCGCACGTCGAGCAATACCAGTTGGCCTTGGGCTCGCAACTTTTCTACTTCTGTCACGTCGATTTCTTCGCCCGACACAACCACCGAACAAGACTGAGGTTCATAATCGCCAAGTTCTCGGACCGACGCACGCTGTGGGTCACGGTCAAAACTCAAAATCTGCACGCCGGCGGTCAGCGCATCGTAAAGCCATAGTTTCCCGGTTAGTGGTTGTCCCACTTTGGTGATTATTTTTAGCGCTTCGGTGGCCATTAACGATCCGACCACCCCGCACAGCGCACCAAATACCCCACCTTCGGCACAGGACGGTACCGAATCAGCCTCTGGCATCTCAGGGAAGATATCGCGCAGCATCGGACCGGATTGCGGATCAAATACCGAGACCTGACCCGCAAATTGGAAAATTGTTCCCCACACCAAAGGTGTACCGGTAATTTCCGCGGCATCGCTGGAAAGGTAGCGCGTCGCAAAATTATCGCTGCCATCGATCACCACATCGTGTTCGGCAAAAAGTTCCACCGCATTCTCTGGTGCCAAATATGTGGCATGACAGTGCACCGCAACCTCACTGTTGAGCTCAACGGCAAGGCGTTGCACCGACGCAACTTTCAGTGCACCCTGATCCTTTTCACGGTGCAAGATCTGGCGTTGCAAATTTGAGAGTTCCACACTATCCGGGTCGATGACGCTGAGTTGTTTAACCCCAGCGGCGATCAGATAGCTGGCAATAGGACTACCCAATCCCCCAGCGCCGATAATCAATACCTTGGCGTTGGCGATACGGTTTTGCCCGGTGATTCCGACTCCTGGCAGAGTCAGGTGTCGAGAATATCTAGCTAGTTGCGTCGCGGTTAACTCCCGGGCAAGGCGCGGTTCGGCGCTCACGAGAAGTCACCAATGAGCGCCTGCATCATCCCGGAATCTGGCGAGGAAGCCAGCGCAAGGTCGCGTTGCACGATGCGTCCGGCCAGCCGTGCCGCGCGACCTGCACGGACGGCATCACGCATGGCGGCGGCCATCAAGGGTGCGTTATTGGCTCGCGTGACCGCGCTGGCCAACAGTACGGCGTCACAACCCAGCTCCATGGCTTTGGCCGCATCCGAGGCGGTACCTACCCCGGCATCTAAGATGACCGGCACCGAGGCTCGGGCGGTAATAGTGGAAATATTATGTGGATTAAGGATCCCTAAGCCCGAACCGATCGGGGCACCAGCTGGCATCACCGCCGCTACACCCAACTGCTCTAACCTCATAGCCATGACCGGATCGTCATTGGTGTAGGCGAAAACCTGGAATCCGTCATTAACTAGTTCCTCGGCAGCGGTAAATAGTTCAATTGGGTCCGGAAGCAGCGTATGTTCGTCGGCGATGACTTCAAGTTTGATCCAGTTTGTTTCCAGAGCTTCACGCGCCAGCTGGGCGGTGAGTATCGCATCCCGCGCGGTGAAACAACCGGCGGTGTTCGGCAGTGGGCGCACAGAATTGCGAGCTAAAAGTTCGTACACCGAACCACAGCCAGCAGCGGCGAAGTGCCTGATCGAAACCGTAGTCAGCTCCGTACCTGAGACACGGAGCGCTTGTTCTAAAATATCCAGCGAGGTCGCTCCCCCGGTGCCAAGAATGAGTCGAGAAGCGAACCCTACCCCGGCAACTTCAAATCCATCGTTGTCCATCGTAAGTTTTTCCATCTTCAGCCTCCCTGCGCTGCGGTGACTAGTTCTACTCGCTGGCCAGGCTGCAACGAAAAATCATTCCACCCACTGCGTGGCACCACCGCAGAGTCCACCGCGACCGCAATGCCCAGACGTGATCCATCGCTGGCTCTGCCTTCGTCGGTGATTCGTTTTCCGGTATGTGTGGCGATCAGTTCACGCACTGTGCTGTTGGCGGGCATGGTGGTGGGTGTGGAGTTGAGGAAAAGTTCTATTTGTTGCATGTTTTTTGTCTCCTAGAAGGTGCTGGTTTGCAGGTGGACTTCGCCAAATCTTTCCGGCGAGACTGCGGCGAGTAGATGCGCGTCTTGTGGGTCATCGAGCAGCAACCCGGCGCCGACCCGTGCTCCGAATGGGGCTAGCAGCACCCCGTGTCGCGAGTAGCCGGTTGACAGGACGAGCCCGGCATCCAGCCGGCCAATCAGCGGCCTGTCGTCCGGGGTGGTGGGACGCGCACGGACGATTGCTTCATTCAGCGTGGTATCCACGATGCCCGGCACAAGCCTGCGCGCATTGTCCAACAACGCATGTAGTTGTCCCACGTTGACCTGCTCTTGTCCGTCTTCCCTGCTTGACGCACCCAGGACCAAACTTCCGTCGGCGCGTGGGACCAGATAGACCGGTTCACGGTGCACAATCCCGCGAACAGTTCGCTTGATCAAGGGGAATCGTGTTGAGCCTTGCAACCGTAAGATATCGCCATAGACCGGGCGTAGCGCGAGGTTTGATACGCCCGGAATTTGCCCCAGACCGGCGGCCAGAAGCACTTGGTCTGCAGGGATTCGCAGCCCGCTGGAGGTGATCACACCGCAGGTTTTTGACCCGTGACTCAGGAGCCCCACCACGGTCTCGTGCACGATGGAGGATTCAAAGTAGCTGATCAGAATCTTCAGCAAAGACCGTGGGTCCAATTGTTGATCTGCGGCGCAGTATATGGCGCCAGCAATGTTTGTCGCCAGCGCAGGTTCAAGTTTGCGTGCGGCGCTCGGCACAAGTCTTTCAGCGCTGAACCCTAAAGAATCTTGTAGCCGCTTTAATTCCAACAGCGCATCCATATCCGCCAGTTCGGCGGCGATCACCAAAGTCGAATTTTCAACGTAAGCAGCGCGCTGGCCGGTGGCCTGAAAAATTCGATCAATAAATTCGGGGTAGGCCTTGGCCGAACAGGACATCAGCCTGTGAAGTTGGTCCTGGCCCCAGGTGGTTTCGGCAGTTGGCGCGAGCATCCCGGCGGCCGCATGGCTTGCACCTAAACCGGGAGCCGGATCAATGATCGTGACTTCAACACCGCGAGCGCGAAGTTCGAAAGCTGTGGCGAGACCGATAATTCCGGCGCCGACAATGACAGTGTGCACGAAGGCAATTCCTTCCTACGGCGGCATGACCCGCATCAGGTGTAGCGGTCGGCACAAAGCCCTCTCAGCCCTTAAGGGCTCCCGCGGAGTACTTGGATTATAAGCATGTCAGGGCTCACAATTACTAACTTCATGACTTCACAGCCATAGCTGTCCTGTGTTTTACTCGTTGCCATGCCCGAATTTTCTGTCCCGGGAGATTTATCTCCTGATCACTTGGTAGCCGCAAAGATCATTGACGGTGAAAAGCAATTGCTAACTCAGCGCATTCGCCACAATCAGCAGGAGCTCAAACGGCTACTTCATGAAGACTTCGAGGAAGTTGGAGCCTCCGGCAGAAACTACGATCGCAGCCAAATCATCAAACTGCTCATGACTGAACCAGTAGACCAATCACCTACGTTCCAATTGCTCGAGCCGCGTATCCAACAGCTCAGTGAGACTCTGGTGTTACTACGCTGGAAAACCGGCGCGGACACCCCGAGCCAGCGCACCTCGCTGTGGATCCATTCGGCCCATGGTTGGCAGTTGCTCTTCCACCAAGGAACCAAGCTGCCCAAGTTCCCCGCCGATGTCGCGACCTCACCTTATGTCGAGTCAGAGGCTCAAGCTTTTGTTCGTCCGTTGCGTCCTAGCGATGCACCCCAAGTTCTTGAGGCTTTTTGTTCCCACCCCGACATGGCGCGGCAAGGTGAGGTTAAAAACCTTGTCGAGGCAGAGAACTACATTCAGCAGCTACTAAAAAATCCTGACCAACAAGTACCACTAGCGATAGTTCAAGGTACCGGCTTAGTCGGTCTAGTCTCTGCGAGTATTGACTCCGGAAATCGCAACGCCTGGGTCTGGTATTGGATGCATGCGGCGCATCGCGGTAGCGGATTAGCTAGCCGCGCACTGGCTGCTTTGGCTGACGAGCTTTTTACCGCCCATCAGATACACCGTTTGGAGTTGGGCCTGCGGGTGAATAATCCTGCATCTAAAAAGGTCGCCGAGCGTTGTGGTTTTGTGCTCGAAGGCCGGGAACGGGACAAGTTCTTAATCAACGGCGAGCGTATCGATGTTCTAAATTATGCTCGGTTGATCACCGACCAAGCACCACCCATCACCGCGCTGGCTTTGCACTGAGGTACGGAAGGATCAATAGTCCAAATCAGACTCGAAAATGCTGGACGTCGCGGCCCATTTTTGGGCAGTAAAAAGGTGGAACCGAGCAATCGGTCCCACCTTTTTGATGCGTCAAGCCCTAAGTATTAGAACTCGTCTGGTGTTGTCGGAGGCGTGGTTGGTGACGGACGAGTTGGAGTCGTCGGTGCCGGACGAGTTGGCACGGTGCCGGTGCTAGCCGGTTCGTCCAACTTGTTCAGATCGATCTTCTCCAAGGTACGTGCCGCCGCATCGCGTCCACCCAGTCCGAAGGCTAGGGCTGCTGCTAGTGCCGCACCAATCACGATGGCACCGAAGGCCATGTTGATGATCGAGTCGGCCAGGCCCATGTACTTCAGGCCCATCGCCACGAACAGTGCGATGGCGGTGTAGCGGACAATCTTCGAAGCCGTAGTATCACCCATCAGTCGACGGATGACGTTAGCCAAGACGAAGCCAATCGCGATGATCACTGCGCCGAAGACGACCTTGCCGCCCAGCTCCAGCACCTCGTTGAGGATATTGGTGATTGCCGGGAAATTCAGCATGCTTGCTGCCATCACAGCGAAGAACAGGATAATTGCGATCTTCACGATGGTAGCGAGGATGCCTGATGCGCTCTGGCTTTCAGGGACGACTCCCCAACCGGCCACAACGCGGTCAGTACCGACACCACGAAGCGTGGATTCGATCAGTTTGCCTACGAACTTAGCAATCAGGAAGCCCACTGCCAGAAGAATCAGCGCCATGATGACCTGTGGAATGGCAGTCAGGACGATCTGCAGCATTTCCTGCGCAGGTACCGAAATAGCGGCGATACCAAGAACCTGAAGTGCAGAAATCGAGACAACCAACAGGATCAGTGCAAACACGATGTTGGCGATGACATCAACGATGGTCCGCTGGGTGCGAATTGAAGTTTCCGGATCAACCTCTTCGGCATCTCCGGGGGTAACCTTTCGGACCAAAGCGCTGAAATCAACAGTGCCCAGACCGGTCTGGATCAGCTGCTTGATGACGTTAGCGATCACGTAGCCGATGATGAAGATGAATGCTGCACCGATGAGGTTCGGCAAGAAGCCCATGACTCCGCCGAGCAAATCTTGAACCGGAGAGAGCACCTCAGTCAGCGCGAAGACCTGGAGAATTGCAACCAGGCCAAAGAGCCAGACAATCAGACCAGCAACTTTACCCAGGGAGTCGCCGATTTGCTTTCCATCGGTGCCTTGTTTTTGGAGGAACTTGATCTTGGTGACGAGTTTGGAGACAGCCCATTTAACAACTTTTGCTATCAACCAAGTAATGATGAGAATTACTAGCGCGATGGCTATTTTTTGTAGCATCGACGCCCAGTCAATGTTTCCTAATACGTTCTGAGATTGCATTACTGCTCCTTCAACGTGGGGATGATTTAGACCCTACGACGAGGATTTTTTGCTGACTAGGGCAAACTAGCGACAAGGGGTGGGTAACTCGAAGAATTTCACGTATTCCACCTTCGGATTCAGAAGTAAAAGCAGTAAGATTCTACGCTTTCGATAACCTTCTTCGCTTATAACCTACGAATCCAGTGATACTTAAAATTATTTCCAGATCCTAAAACAAGTGACCAATATGTGAGTTCCCTGTATAGATAAAAGTAAAAACCCGCCATGAGCAATGCTGAGCTATGGCGGGTCAAAAAATTCATTTAGTGCAGGTAAAACTAACTTTTGGCTATCTCACTGGTGACCTTGGCGCCCAGTTCGACCGTGCGGGAAACGGTGCAATATTTATCATGTGACAGCTTGACGATACGTTCGACCATACCTGCAGCCTTACGCCCCTCTTCGGTGTCCGGGAATTTGAGATCAAACCCGAGACGGATGTCCTCCATCCGGCTGGCGCCATCCTCAGTGAGCTTGTCACCCGATGCTGTCACCTCAAATTTCTCTGGCTCGCTTCTCCGAGTCGTGGCAACGTCAACATCGATACTCGAACATCCGGCGATGGCCGCCAAGAGAAGTTCAACCGGGGTCAGCAGCCCCTCGGCCTGTCCGAACTCAATACTCGAACCGGTTTCGGCACTCGTGGCCTTATACGTACGTGATGCGGTCCGCACTACACTGACTTCACGGACTTCGCGACTATTTTCACTCATAGTGTTATCGTCGCATGGCCTTGGCGCCGACACTGGCATGACGCAGTAAAATATTCGCCGCGGGTTCGGTGCTCAACTCTTCCTCTGCAGATAGTTCAAATCCACAGCTGCGGAAGAAATCGATTCCTGCGGCATTCTGCGCACTGACTACCATCTGTACATTCGTTTGTTTCGAATGGGCGAATGCCGCCAAGGCTCTGCCTACGCCAATGTGGCGGTGTTCGTGGTGAACCCACAATAATTCGACCCGCTCATCTCCCATGGCCATAAATCCGACGATTTGTGTCCCGAGCTGAGCAACATACACCAGAGCACGTTGTGCATAAACGGTTTCGAGTGTGGAGGCCACCGAATTCAGATCATTAACTGAGAGAAAATCTCGCCTCCCCTCAACCGAGGAGCGCCAGACATCTAATAGTTCCGGCACTTCTTCAACCCCGGACCAGGGACGGATCATCAACAATCCATCCGCCGAACTCGGCGATTGTTCGCCAGGCTTAGAACTCACTGAATTTTCCTCCTTCAACAGTTCCAAGGCACTTCCTACTGCATCGTAACCTAGTGCTTTGACTACTCTCACATCAACTATAAAAATAGGCTCCACGCTAATAGGTGACCCACCGCAGTATTTGCCGCACTACCCTAGTCGCTGGAATAAGCCATCCACGCGTTACATCATCCGCAGTCTCCGGCGCCAACGCAGGCGAAGCGGATTCCGCAAACATTTCCACTTCCGGGTCACGAATGATTGGTTCGCAATTGACCTGCTCAGTTTTCTGACCTGAGGCCGTCTGCCTCGAAAAGAACCGATTAAAAATGCCCACGATCAGGCTTACACGCGCTACGTAGGACCCGTTAGGTCCATGGCGGTATTAGTCACTCACCTAGACCATGCGTAGCTTTCGCCCCCAGCGCACACCAAACACACGCTGTGAGCTAGACAACATTGGCGGTCTTGGGCATTCTTATTTCATACCCAGTGTTTTTGTAAACTGACGTTTTCACAACTGAAAACACGAACAATGCCGTGCGCCGGTGCACTATTTTGGAGGATCACCCATGTCCGAGGCTTACATTATTGACGCACTCCGTACCCCAGTAGGACGCCGTGGCAAAGCGCTTTCGCAGGTTCATCCCTTGGATCTCGCTGCCACCCCACTAGCCGAACTGGTACGCCGGAACAATATCGATTCGGAGCAGTATGACGAGATCATCCTAGGGTGCATCGATCAAGTTGGTCCGCAAGCAATGGACATTGCCCGGAGTGCTTGGTTAGCTGCGGGGTTATCCGAGCAGGTCCCTGGTACCACCGTAGAGCGTCAATGTGGTTCGGGTCAGCAAGCAGTGTCCTACGCCGCTCAAGCTGTCATGAGTGGCACCAGCGACCTAGTTATCGCCGGCGGTGTGCAATCGATGTCGAGCATTCCGTTGTCTTACTCCAACGTGGCCGCGAAAGACTTCGGTTTCCCGGACCCGTTCACCGGGTCAAAGCTGTGGTCACAGCGTTATGGAAGCCAAGAGATTTCGCAATTTCGCGGTGTGGAGATGATGGTTGACCGTTGGGGACTGTCCCGGGAAAGCCTCGAAGACTTCGCCGAAACCTCACATCAACGCGCTCTTCATGCCCAGCGTAAAGGATATTTCGACCGAGAAATCCTGCCGGTGGCGGGCTTAGGAATCGATGAGGGGCCCCGAGAAGTGGACCGCGCAAAAATGGCTTCGCTTGCCCCAATCGTTACTGGTGGCCAGCACACAGCTGCAACAGCTTCGCAAATGTCTGATGGTGCGGCCATGTTGCTGATCGCCTCCGAAGCGGCGGTAAAACGTTATGGGCTCAAGCCCCGAGCGCGGATCCATCACGTTTCGGCGCGAGCCGACGATCCGGTCATGATGCTTTCGGCCCCCATTCGAGCCACCGAGCATGCTTTGGCGCGCACCGGGATGAGTTTGCAAGATATGGATCGCATCGAAATTAATGAGGCTTTTGCCGGGGTCGTCCTCGCGTGGCAACACGAGACCCAAGCAAATATGGACAAGGTCAACGTCAATGGTGGAGCTATCGCCCTCGGACACCCGATCGGCGCCACCGGAGCCCGCTTGTTGACGTCATTGCTGCATGAGCTTGAACGCAGTGACACCAGATGGGGGCTGCAAACCATGTGTGAGGGTGGCGGGCAAGCAAACGTCACCATCATCGAACGGCTCTAAAACCCCATGCCTGCAATTTTTCAGGAGTACAGCTTATGAACCATGTCATGCCGCCGTCCACCAGCAACACCATCGGAGCCCTATTACGACGGAGCACCGCACGCAACCCCGAGGCGATAGCGCTGCTCTTCGAGGACCGGTGCTGGACGTACCGGGAGTTTGAGACAGCCGTGCACCGGGTGGCGCGCCGGCTCATGGACGCCGATTTGCCGGCAGGCTCCCGGGTTGCCGTCTACGGCGCAAACTCCGACGCTTACGCAATCCTTTTCTTTGCCTGTGCCCTCACCGGACTAGTGCATGTGCCGGTGAATTTTGCGCTGAAGGGCGATGAACTGAGCTACCTGCTCGAAGATTCCGGCGCGGTGCTGGTGATCGCCGACGAACAGCGCGCCTCGCTGGTGAACCAGGTCAGGCAGCAGGGCCAAGTACCGACCGTGAAGCATCTTTGGGCGCTCCTTCCCACAGCAGAGCATAACGATTCCATTCTGGATACCGCTATGGATCCAAACGCTCCGGTAGCGATTATGCAAAATGACCACGTGGCTAGTTCAGATCTGGCGCAATTGCTCTATACCTCCGGCACTACCTCGGCTCCCAAGGGAGCGATGATGACCCACGCGTCATTGATGGCACAATACGTTTCAGCGATTATCGCCTTAGATCTCACCGCCGAGGATCGCCCTCTCATCGCGATGCCGTTGTATCACTCGGCGGCCATGCACGTTTTCTTGCTGCCTTATCTTTCCCTGGGAGCCAGCGTCAGGCTTCTGGCAAAACCGGATATTCCGCAAATGCTTGCCCTGGTTGAGTCCGAACGAATCGGGTCGCTATTTTTAGCTCCCACGGTGTGGGTGCCGCTGAGCAACCACCCGGATTTAGCCACCCGCGACCTTTCCTCGTTGGCGAAGGCACAATATGGTGCCTCAATCATGCCGGTGACCGTTTTGCAACGGCTACGTGCGCGATACCCAAAGATCGGCTTCTACAATTGCTTCGGCCAATCCGAGCTCGGCCCGCTGTGTTCGGTACTGAGACCCGAAGAGCACGAGGCACGCCCTGCCTCCTGCGGCCGCCCGGTATTCTACGTCGAAGCCCGGGTCATCAACTCCGCCGGCGACATCGCACAAGCTGGCGAGCCAGGCGAGATTCAATACCGTTCCCCGCAAGTGATGCTCGGGTATTGGAACAAACCAGAAGCTACCGCCGAGGCGTTCATTGACGGTTGGTTCCGCTCCGGAGATCAGGTGACAGTGGACAGCCGCGGCTACATTCAGGTGGTAGACCGGATCAAGGACGTCATCAATACCGGTGGCGTGCTCGTGGCGCCACGTGAGGTGGAAGATTGCATCTACGAACTTGATCAGGTCGCCGAGGTGGCTGTGCTCGGGGTAGCCGATGAGCGGTGGATTGAAGCGATCACCGCCGTGGTGGTTCTCAAAGAAGGCGCGCAGTTGACGGCCGAATCGGTGCGCAGCCATGTCAAAAGTCGCATCGCAGACTACAAAGTTCCCAAGCGTGTGGACTTCGTCGCGCAGCTGCCACGCAATCAATCGGGCAAATTACTTAAACGCGACCTACGTGCACAGCGTACCGGTCAGGGAGAACAAGGATGAGTTCAGAACCGTCGATGCGGTATGAACTAAGTGAAAGTCTCGATACCGATTATTTCTCAACCTTCGCCGACGTTACCGCGCAAGACCAGGAATTTTGGAATACCGCGAAAACCTATGGGGCAGAAATATTGCCGCAGATCAACAACTACTGGGAGCAAGCGCACTACCCGGTCCAGTTGGTACGCCGGATGGGTGAATTGGATCTACTCACCGACGGACTAAACATCCCAGGGCACCGGGTGATGTCTCCGTTGGCTGCCGGGTTTGTAGCTATGGAAATTTCCAGGGCCGATGGTTCGATGGCGGCTGCAGCCGCGGTGCAAGGTGGACTGGTCCTGCGTAGTCTGGTGCTCTTTGGCAGCGCCGAACAACAGGAGCGGTACCTCCAGCCGCTGGCTACCGGCGAATTACTGGGCGGTTTTGCACTCTCCGAGCCCGGGCATGGCTCCGATTCGGTGGGCTTAGCCACCTCGGCACGCTGTGAAGGTGGGCGATGGGTTCTGAACGGGCATAAAAAATGGATCGGCAACGGCGCATCCGGCGGGATCACCATTGTCTGGGCGCGCGACGAGGCAGATTCACAGGTCAAAGGTTTCATCGTTGATCAGCAAACATCAGGATATTCTGCAGAAGTCATCGGCGGCAAAGGGGTGCTGCGTGCCATTGACCAAGCCGAAATATCGCTGCAGAACGTGACGGTAGGACCCGAGGCCCTGCTGCCAGGGGTGAGGTCGTTCAAGGACGTTTCCCGTGCCTTGGTGGACACGCGGGTGAATGTTGGCTGGTCCGCTTTAGGTCACGCGCTGAGCATGTTCGAGGCCTGCCTGCATTACGCAAAAAGCCGCACCCAATTTGGCAAACCCTTGGGCGCACATCAAATGGTTCAGGAACGGCTGGCACAAATGTTGGCGGAACTGACAAATATGCAGCTCCAATGCCGGGCCGTGGCCCACGCGCAGGCGGCCAACAGCTTGAGTCCCACCCAGGCGTCGCTGCTGAAGTACCACAACACCCGTGCCGCCAGGCGCATCGCCGCGACAGCCCGGGACCTGCTCGGTGGCAATGGGATCCTCTTGGAAAACCATGTGATTCGTCATCTGGGTGATGTCGAGGCGCTGCACACCTATGAGGGCACCGAATCCATCCAGGCTCTCATTCTTGGCCGTGATCTCACCGGGTTTAGCGCCTTCAGCTAGAGCGTTAGTTTGTCGCTGACCCGGTAGCGAGTCGCACTGAATCCAGCCAACGGTCCAGCGCCTGCGCCAAAATCTCCGGCTGGTCAATGTGCACGTTATGTCCTGCGTGCTCTAATTCAAGAAATGAAGCGTTCGGGTACCGTTCAAGCAGCGCCTTAGCATCCTTAAACCCCACGATATGGTCTTGCATTCCGCAGGCGATGAGTACCGGCATCGTCCACACGTGCTTGCGGTCCACCGGCAAGGTGTCCAAATAATAGCGTTGCGAGAGGTGCGCCATCGCCCGCAGATCTGCGCTGAGCACTCCGGGCAGCACGTGTCTTTCAAATTGTTCCCAGTTGGCTCGTGTTTGAATCACCGAGGTCTGCGCATAGTGGCCGGCATTGATGTTGCCCAGCTCTTCAAGCAGCACTTCGTCCTCGTGGACGATGCTGCGCGCCGGAAGGTTGCGCTCTTCGGGTGCAGGCCGGATGACCGGAGCGAGCAGGACCATGCCGAGAATTTGTTTTCCAAAGCGATCGGCCATCTCCTGGGCCAGCAAACCGCCGAGCGAATTGCCAATCAGCGCAAAAGGCTCTGTTCCGAGCTGGTCTTTGAGCAATGCTTGCAGCCAGTTTGCATATTCTGGTAGCCCCGCGCGCCCGGGCAACGCCGGCGTGCCGCCAAAGCCGGGCAGGTCAACATAGATGCGTTGCAGGTTTCCGGGCCGCGCCAATTGATCATCAAGCGCCAAAAGAATTCGATGATCCACGCCATTGCCGTGCACCATGACCACCGGCAGGCCGCTGCCGTGAACTGCGGCGATGCCTTCGGGAAGCGATTGTTCGTCGGGTTGTGCGGGTTTCATACTCGTCCTTTGTCGGGTTCCAGTGCTGTGAAACGTACTTGGCGGGCTACGGCAGCCACAATCATGGACTGACCCACCACGTAGCTGAGCATGATCCAAAATGAATGAGCCGGCATCTCGATGCCGGCAAAGGAACGCAGCGCAATGAGCGCATCGGAGATGAAGAAGATCGCGCCACCGGCTCCGGCGAGCGTGCCCAGACCGGTTGATAGCACAGCCATCAGCGTTAAGGCCGCACCGTAAATCACCACGGGGATTAGCAACGACCCCGCATGCGGTGCACAAACGATCACCAGCCATGCGAAGGCGAACAGATACGGGATCACCCACCAGGGCCGATAGAGCACCGAGTGGCGCCAATAGGTTCGCAGCGCCAGCAAATAGCACAGCTGCGCGAGCAAAAAGCAGCCAACCATCGTCAGAAAAGCCGGGTCGCCGGTCATGAACCTCGGGATCGTATCGCCCAACCAGGAACATCCCAACGCCAGCAGCACCCAGCGCACCAAGATGCTTCGCGGACGCCGTGTGGCAAGAAGCAAAACCGCGGCCAGTGCCGGCATCAACAAGATTTGCGTGGCATCCGCAAGCTGGCCGTCCGTGGCAATCAGCTGCGCAGTCAAATGAATGATGCTGACGGCGCCGAGCACGAGCGCGCTACCAACAACGCGGGTGTCACCTGCCAGATGGGTTTTCATATGTCCTATCCCGTCGACAGGCATCTACCGTGGCCGTCGATGGGTTCGAGACTATCCGTTCATGCGACGTTGGGCAACGAAGATCAGCTGCCGTCCGGGCCTGTCCGGGGCGTCGAGGACCTCGCGCACTTCGAATCCGGCCGCATCCAGCGTCGCTTCAATATGCTCACGGTTTCGATAACGAAGCGTGGATTCGGAGATCATTTCGGTTTCGTCTTCGAAGCGGAAGGTTTCGCGAAAGCGCAGAAGTTCGTTGTCGTAACCAAGCACCTGAACCCAGGTGGTCACCGCTCCTTGCCCGGCAACGACGGTCGTTTCACGAGTTAGTTGCTCGGTCCATTGCTCCCACGCCCGCACTTCTGGTCGCCGTGTTTCAAAGATCAGCGTTCCTCCGGGTTTCAGCGCCAGTGCAATGCGCTGCAGAGTATTTTGCCATTGCGCATCATCGGTGAAGACCATAGCAACGTTTGCGGTCATTACCGCCGCATCAAAATCCCCGGTTGGCAGATCGTGCACCGTACCGTGCACCCAGTGGACGCGCGCTGCCTCAGGTTTTTCCCGTGCCACGACTAAGGAAGCACCGGCAGGGTCAACCCCGGTCACTTCGAATCCTGCCCCGGCCAGGATGCAAGCGAAGGTTCCAGTTCCACACCCGAGATCCAAAATTTTGTGGGCGTCTATTGCTGTGATCAGTTGTGTATAGATCTCCAGATCACTACGGTCTGGATCAAGCGGGTCATAGAGTCGAGCAAGTAGCTCGTCATTGAAGTTTGCGTCCACTACCGGTTCATTAGTCATCATTACCGCCACCAGCCACTGGGAGCACACAAAATTCGTTTCCAGAGGGGTCTTGATAGACCCGCCATGCTAGCTCTCCCCAGTTTGGGTGCAGCTCCCGACCCCCGCGAGCCACGATTTCTTCGGCAATGACCTGCGCGTCATCACCTGATTCCAAACGCATATCCAAGTGCATCCGGTTTTTGGCCGGTCCTTTTGGTTCTGATTCCGGGTGCAATTCCAGCAGCGGTCCATGCCCGCTCCGGTGCCGTAAGGAACCGGGCTGCCCGGCAAAGCTTTGGTTCCACCCGGTGAGCCAAGCCCAGAACTGCGCATCGCGGGAGACATCGGCCGAATCCAGCGGCAGCGCGGCGATGGGACCCGTCGAAGAATACGGGCGGTTTTCCAGCACGCAAAACGCATTTCCCCCGGGATCTGCCCATACGGTCCCTGAAACGTCGTGCTGCCTAATGCCCCCGCGCCGCGCCCCGAGCTTTACTGCCTGAGCGGCTCTTTGCGATTGCTCGGGCCCACCAAGTAGATCCAAATGCAACCGGACCGGTTCGCCGGGTGCTTCGGCAACACGTTGAAAGCACAGATCCAGTGTGGGTCCGCCGGGGATTTCCAGACGAGTTTCAAAGCCTTGAGCCTCTTCGCCCAAGAATTTGCAGCCTAATAGCTCTTGCCAGAATCGCCCCTGAGTGTGCGGGTCTACAGAATCGAAAACAATGTTTTCCAGATACATGTGCCCAGCCTACCGGCAAGCTGAAATACGGCTCGGGCAGAACCAGGCTCAGCCAGAGGTGTAGTCTCGTCTTCCCCGCGGCCTAGCCGTTGCTGATTCCGATGGCCTGCCCAATACTCGACTTATCATCCAGCGTGTGCAGCAGAAACGCAGCCAGATCCGAGCGCGTGATGGTACCGCCAAGCATCCCTGCGTCCGACACCGTCAGCGCCTTCCAGCTGCCAGTAGCTTCCTTATTCGTCAGTCCGGTCGGGCGAACAATCGTCCAGTCCAGACCCGATGAGCTGACGTAGTTTTCCTGCGTATTATGATCGGCCAGCGGCTTAGCGAGCATCAACAGCATGGCAAAGCGCAAAAAACCTGGCATCTGTGAACCGGAATTCCCAGCTCCCAGCGAGGACTGCACCACCAGTCGCCGCACCCCCGCATCGTGCATCGCAGCAATGACCGTTTGCGTGATCAATGCCCGCTGATGGGGTACCTTTTTCGCGGCACCGACGGTGAGAACCACCGCGTCGGCGCCGGCCACGGCATCGCGCACCACCTGCGCATCTGTTGCATCACCGGCGAGCGCACGCACTCCGGACGGGGCTTGACCACTGCGTGAAAGCACAGTCACCGCATGCCCAGCCTGATGTGCAGCTTCGCGAACTGCGCCCCGGTCCCCTTGGAACCACCCACCACGGTAATCTTCACAAAAATCTCTTTCCCCAGCTGAACGTGAACTTGCTACGTACACAGTTTATCGTCGGTGCCTCGAGCTCGGTGCCCGCAGGCAGTCCGATAAGTTCAGGTCAGCAACGTCGTCCAGAACAGCAATACCTTCTGGCAGTCCCTCATGTCCTGCCTCGTCGATTTCAGGGAAGTCTTTACCGCGGGATTGGAAGCGACTCCGCTGGCCGGCACGATCCGCGGATCGCGCTGTGTCATCCAGGGCGGGCGCTAGAAGCATCACGCGTTGACCTAGCCAAGGGGCAGGAAGAGATTTAGGGTGGAACCACCGAGCTGGGCTTGGTATCCGAAACGCCAGCTCACCCTTTCCTGAGGAAACGAGCATGTCGAGTTCTATATCCCCAGCACCCGGCGCAAAAGCACCTCGCGCAACCCACCGCACACGACGACGAATCATCGCATGGGATCCAGGCCGAGACACTCTTATCGCTTTGGGCACTCTCCTCGCGTTTTGGGGATGCTATTTTGCCGGCAGCGCGTTGGGCAGTTGGTTTTTGGTGCTGGGGATCCTCTTGGTTGGCACGCTGATTCCTGCCCTGACCGTGTTGCGTCTTCGTGGGGAAGGCTGGGAAGGACTTGGGTTCACTCGCAGGTTCTTAGTGACTTCACTGATCATCGCGGCGGTGCTAGGTGCTGGTTCCGCGTACCAGCTCATCGTGACCGCCTCTGAGCTTCAGGTCCAGTTACTCCCCCACCTGTTAGCAAATTTCTTGGTTTTCTGGGAGCCGCTCTTCGTTTTTGGCTGGCTCTACCTTCGGTGGGAACGAGCTTTTGGGTGGCTTCCTGCAATTTTCCTCACCAGTGTCGGTTTTGCGCTACAGCATGTGGGATCTGTCCCGCTTCCGGTCGCTTTGAGCTTCGGCATGTTTGCGCTGGTTTTTTCGATCGTTTTTGCCTTCGTCAGAAATCTGGCCATTCTTTGGCCACTGTTCTACCCGGTCGCAAGTGGCATCGGCACCCTGCAGTCTGGTTTGGCCATGGGCTGGGACGATGTGCTTTCCGGTGTCCTAATCTTCGTCGTCCAACTATGCATTCTCTTCTTCGTCGCTCGGGGCATAGTCAAGCGAACAGCCTAAGAACAACTGCCCCGCATCTGCCCGATATTCTGCGACTTCTCCATGATTTTTCCCAGCTCGAAAGACCTTGCGTCGGGCATTGAGGGAGGAGCGTACCTGAGAGGGAAAACTAACCGGAAGCGTATTTCGTACATGTTAAGCGAGGTTGCGATCATTTATTTTTTTTGGAATCGTGGCAACCACATGCCCTGACCTTGGCATGTTCGCAACCGGAAGGAGAGCCACCGTGCTCACACTGACCGATCAGGCAGATACGATCGTTACCGCGATTGTCACCAACCAGTCCGAGGCAGAAAATGCTGGACTACGCATCCACCAGGCCGAGGGTGCAGGCGCACCGGATGAGGCCGCATTTGCGGTGCAGATTGTTGCAGAACCAGAAGCAGCCGACCTGGTAGTCCGTGGCGAAGGCAGCCCGGTATACCTCGATGAGCTGGTCACCGATGAGCTCGACGACAAGGTGCTAGACGCAGCTGTCAACGAAGAGGGAGCTGTCAGCTTCCAGATTCTGCCTCGCGCTTAGTAGCGGGTAGACACCTTTAGGCTTCCGTCGAGGGCCACCATTTTTGGTGGCCCTCGACGATTTTAAGCATTCGGATTTTCAGCGACTAAGGACCAGAATGGCCTTATGCCTTTCGCTGATCAACTCATCGGCCCCGATGTTGCCGAACAACTCTCCATCCAGATGCAAGCAGTCGTTTCGGACCGCTCCCTGGAGCACCTCCCAGCAGTCTCCACGACATTTGTGCCGCTGAGCCTGCGCGAACGCTCCGATGCGTTGCGTGACGCGCTCTTGGCAGATTTTCCTGATGACTACGCACAACTGGCGGCGGCCATTCGCCGGGCCAGTGAGCACAGTGAAACGTTCACCGGCTGGATGATTTGGCCGGTGACTAGCGCGCTGGCAAGCAGAGCGGTACAAGAAAATACCGCGGAAGCATTTGATGACGCGATGACAATGCTCGCCATGCTCACCCCAAAACTCACCGCAGAATTCGCGATTCGACTGTTGCTAAACCACGATCTGGAACGCGCGCTGTCCTTCGCCCACCGGTGGACGCAGTCCCCTGACGAGCACGTACGCCGTTTGGCTAGCGAAGGCACCCGTCCATATTTACCGTGGGCTGTCCGCGTACCGCAGCTAACCGCGACACCAGCAATGACAATTCCCATTCTTGATGCGCTGTACCGGGACGAAAGTGAATATGTGCGTCGTTCGGTAGCTAACCACCTGAATGATCTGAGCCGTGAATCAGCCTCGTTGGTCATCCACACGGCGCAGCGCTGGTTAGAAAATCCGTCCGATACCACGCTCGGGGTAGTCAAGCACGGGCTTCGCACGTTGCTTAAGCGCGGAAATCCCGAGGCGTTGGCGGTACTAGGTTTTGTGCCCGCCACGCTAGATATCACCGGTCCGTCCGTAGCCAGAGAACAAATTGCGTGGAGTTCATCTATCGAATTTGTAGCCAGCATAAAAAATACCGGGAGAGAGTCGGCGCAGCTGGCCATCGACTACATCGTCAACCATCAAAAGGCCAACGGGGCGACAAAACCCAAGGTTTTTAAACTCACCACCCGCACGCTGGCACCGGGCGAACAACTCGACATTGCGCGAACACATTCTTTCCGGCCGATTACCACACGCCGTTATTACCCCGGAGCTCATTCAATAGCCCTGCAGATCAACGGAGTTCCTACCGAAGCTGCCGGTTTTGATCTGTTGCCAGGCACCGAGCTGTAATACCAAAAACTGACAGCGCGAGAATCTCAGAGCACAATAAGAAGTATGGATACACCAGAAATTTTCAGCACACTCGCCCGCCTGCCATTCAGCTCGGCCAAAAATCTGCCACAGCTCACCGCCGAACAGCTCAATGCCCACCCGGCCGGGCACCCCAATTCAATTGCGTGGTTACTCTGGCACAGCTCGCGGGAAGTTGACGCGCAGTTGGCTCCACTCACCGGCCAGGCGCAGCTCTGGGACGAATATGCCGAAAGGTTTGATCTCGGCGAGCTAGGTGCCAGCGTTGGTTATGGTCATAGCTCCGCAGAAGCAGCGCGCATCAAGGTCAACGATCAGGCGCTACTGCTGGAATATTTGGAAGCCACGCTCACCGCGCTCGGCGACTATGCGAGCACCTTAACGCCCACGCAACTGGACGAGGTGATCGACCGCAGCTGGGATCCTGCGGTCACTCGTGGGGTCCGTCTGATCTCGATTATCGACGACGCCATCGCGCACGTCGCTCAGGCCGCCTACGCCGCCGGCATACTCACGGCGTAAACGACCTGGCGCGTGCGTTCAAAGAGTTATTTGCTCCACTGCGCCAGTTGTGTGGCTGAAGTTTCGGCCAACCACATTTGCCATAGCGGGCCAAAGCTCACCCGACGCACGCCCAGTGAACGCAGTTGCGCCAGGTCTCCGGCGGCATGACCCTTCACCGGGTGCGCGGTGACATTAACCGGGATCTGCACGGCGGCCACCAGCTCGCGGATCTGTTCGGCGGAGCTGAGCCCCACCGGGTAGACCGACCGTGCGCCGGCCTGCTCCATGAGTTTAGCGCGGGCTACGGCCTCAGCCAGTGGGTCGGCAAATACCTCGGTGCCAAGCTTCACCGCGTCGGTACGGCCGTTGATCACAAATGCCACGCCTGCCGCATCGGCTTCGGCTCTGGCCGCGGCGATGTAGTCGGCGTGTTCTTGGCGATCACGAACGCGTTTGCCCTCGGAGTGCACCACGTCTTCGATATTTGCGCCGGCGGCTCCGGCATCCAGCAAACGCCCGATCAATTCTCCAGGAGCTAACCCATAACCCGACTCCACGTCGACGCTGACCGGCAGCGTGACGGAATCGATAACTCGTTGGCAGGTGCGCAAATACTCTTTAAAATCCATCTGCTCGCCGTCGCTGCTACCGGTAGCGTCGGCCACGGGGTGGCTGCCGATGGTGAGCGCTTCAAATCCTGCCTCGGCGGCAATCTTCGCACTCCAGGTATCCCAGACGGTCGGGAGCACCAAGGTGCTGTTTGATTCGTGCAAATCGGCGAGCTTCTGAGCTACGGCTTTAACATCAACCACGGAGTCCTCCTCGGACTTTTTAGGGAACACGCTCAGCCTACCAGCGGGTTATTTTTGTCGGATCTGCCTTTGCCTCTTGATATCGCAGCAAAGGTGCGACATCGTTCAACATAGGAGATAAGGAGAGCGTGATGACTAGCCCGGCCGCAGACAAGCACGATTGGGCCACCATACCCAACGCCATCACGGTGCTCAGATTCCTGCTGGTCGTGCCGATCTGCTACTACCTCCTGACCGATTCCGCGCCGGTAGCCACCGCTTTCTTATTGCTCGCGTTTGGGCTCAGCGACTGGATCGATGGGTTCATCGCACGAAAGTTTAACCAGGTTTCCCACGTCGGTGTCCTGCTTGACCCGATTGCCGACAGGCTCGGGATCGTCGCGATTGCCGTGTGTTTAGTCTTTGGCGGCTTAGTTCCTTTGTGGATCGGCTTGGCCATCTTCGTCACCGATCTGTTCTTGTTGTGCACCTACTTCGCCTTGCGGCTCTCCGCCCCACCCGAGTCGAGCAAGCTGGGGAAGATTCGCACCGCAATCATGATGTTGGGTTTAGCCGCTGTGGCTTTTGGGCGCATCGAGGAACTGTCCTGGCTATTCACCCCGGGTCTCTACATCCTTGGCATCGGCGCGATACTGCACCTTTTTGTGGGCGCCGGATACCTGCGCCTCATGGCTCATACGGCAAAAATACTTCGCCAACCTGCCGGCTAGCTACCGGATTAGTCCAGTGGAACCGTCGCGACCTGCTTTGCGGGCACGCCGACCACCACCGTATTTGGGGCAACGTCCTTGGTGACTACTGCGCCGGCACCCACCACGGCCCCATCACCGATGCTGATCCCCGGAAGCACTGTCACGTTCGCACCGAACCAGACACCTTTGCCAATCACTACCTTGGCCGGGTGCATGTCGGCGCGGCGGCTAGGCACCATGTCATGGTTCAAGGTGGTGATCACCGCGTTGTGTCCGATCAGTGAGCCCGCACCGATGCTAATGCCGCCCTGGTCTTGGAAACGGCACCCACTGTTGATGAAGACCTCTGGACCAAAGCTGATGTTTTTGCCGAAGTCCGCGCTAAAGGGCGGGAAGAGTTGCATCGAATCGGGCACCTTTGTTCCGGTCAGTTCGCTCAGTAACGCGCGGACTTGTTCGGGGCTCTGGTAGCTACCGTTGAGCTGTGCGGTGATCCGCAAGGCTTCCTGGCTCGTCGCGTGCATTGCCTCGTGGTGCGCGGATCCGCCGGGAATCACTTCACCTGCATTGAGTGTGGCTAGTAGTTCTGTCATTCCAGCAATATGTGTCATATCTTCACCTTAAACCCACTGCCGAATGAAACTCTGGGAACGTGTCGACTTCCATCGGAGGAGTCCCGGACGGCGCTGCGGTAGGCCACCCTCGATCAGGCACCGGCGGTATGCTCGGCTCATCTGGCTTGGCTCTGTACTTTTCGGGTGCAACCGGCAAAGCTAGAATCATGGAAGATTCTGCGATTGATGAGATCTGCGCACTGGCTGAAAAGCATGGGCTAGAACTGGATCCGCACAGTCTCACCATCAACGAGCTTGGCTTGGATTTCCAAGTCGCCATCGGCACCACAAATACCGGCGATTCTTGGGTGCTGCGAATTCCACGTCGGCCCGACGTGACCGAACGTGCCGCCATAGAAGGCAGATTGCTTCGGCGGCTTGCCCCGCACCTGGACGTGGCAATTCCCGACTGGAAAATCCATAGCGACACGTTGATCGCCTACCCGCTTTTGCCGGGAGAACCAGGTCTCACGCTTACCGAGGAGGGCCAACCGCAGTGGCATTTTGCGCTCGAATCCCGCGAGTATGCGCATTCACTGGCAGATTTTCTTGCCCAATTACATGCGGTGGATCCAACGGAGGTCATCGACAGCGGCATTGAAGTTTTCACTCCCAGTTCCGTGCGCCAACAAAAACGCGAGGACATCGCCCGGGTCGTGAAGGAATTTGAGGTGTCCGCAGAGCTACAGGAGCGTTGGAGCCGATGGTTAGCCGATGACCGGTATTGGCCCGAGCACACCACACTGACGCATGGAGAAATTTATCCCGCGCACCAGCTGATGACCGGCGAGCGCATCGACAGCATCCTTGATTGGACCACCGCGGCCATCGGCGACCCGGCCCGGGATTTTGTCTTCCACCACGCCAGTGTTTCTGCAACAGCGTTTAATGCCACCGTGGACCGATACGTCGCTCAAGGCGGTGTGGTCGGCCCGCTCATAGCCGAGCACTGTGTCGAGCTTTTCAGTACCGCCGCCGTTGATTATGGTCTTTTCGCGTTGCAGACCGGAAATGCGGAGCATCTCAAAGCTGCAGCTGCTCAACTCAATCCCTAGGCCGCTTCGGGCCTAGAACGTCGCGTTGTCACACCGGGGCAGCAGGGCTCAAAGTTCCGGTCGGCTTCACCAGGCTTCCGCACGATAAGCCACCATTTACGCCCCAGAAGCACCGCGCGGTACTTTACGATGCGCCGTGCTCCGGAAGCTGCGCATATCCATCCACCGCGGCTTCGCGGAGGAATTCAACTGGCCACAACGCAAGCAACTGCGCAGAATATTGGATCTTAACCACGGCTACCGAAGCGGCATGCGCAGTTCGCAAAGTTTGCGCCAACTCTTCGAACCTAGCCAACTGCCCGCTCACAAACGCGCGGTCCACCGCTTGCCCGTGCCCGGGAATCAGCACGTGCTGTGGGTCGATCAATTTCAGTAGGGAGCGTAAGACCTTAGGCCAGCCCAACGGAAAAGATCCAGACCCGAACATCGGCGGGCCTGACTCCTCGATAATGTCGCCAAGGAACCAGATTCCCGCGTCAGGAATGTAAATCGCTAAGTCGCTCTGCGTATGCCCGGGGTCCAATGGAATCAGCTTCAGCTCCCGGCCTCCGAGGTCAACCGTGGCTGGTTTAGCAATTGGCACACTTGGCGGTGTCAGTACCACCTCGGCCCAGCTTTTATCCGGTTCTGATTCAGGATCCTGCTGGAGCCTTAGCAAGCGGGGCCGCTCAAAGTTTTCAAAATGCTGTGCAATCAGATGGTGACCGTAAATGGGGATACCCGCGTGAGCGAACAGCTGGTTGCCGAAGCTGTGATCATAGTGCGCGTGAGTATTGATTACCGCGACAATCGGCACCGCAAACTGCTGTGCCACGTCGTTCATGATCTCTTGTGCCTCGGCAGGGTTATTGCGCGTATCAATCACCGTCGCCCCGCACGGCCCAATGACCAGACCCACCGAAACATCCAGTGGATCATACCTACGCTGGTATACCCCGTCGCCAACCTGTGTCCACGTTCTATCGGTCATCTGCTTCCTTAGGTCAACAACTATTAATCCTTGGGTAATTTCGCCTCTTGGTAGCTACTCGCGTCGGCGAGCACGGTGAGTTCTTGACTTCGCGGCTTCCACAATGCGGCGCGAATAGCGGTGAGCTCCTTGAGCGACGCTGGGGTCAGCTCATCTAATGCGCGAATATACTCGGGCAGGATCTCGCGTGGCAAGCGCAGGCCCATGGTCAGGTGTGGAGTCCATCTGTGCCCTCGACCATCCGGGTTCAGCGCACTAATCTCGCGCGCCGCAGCTTCCAATTCAGCGGAGGTTTCGAGTAACCAAGCGACGGTTTGTTTGCGCTTCGTCCCAAAAATTACCGTGCCTACACGCTCTAGGCGTGCCGGAATCAGGCTGGGAAGTAACCGTGCAGCACAGTGCACCGCCTCTTCAGCCATGGCCGGGGAAGAGGTGATGGTGATATGCGGAGTCTGTTGTTGTGCAGGAAACCCACGCGCTTCCAATGCTACAAACACCTCGCGAATTTGTTGTTCTTGGGCCTCTGGCAAGCGCAACAAGATGTTATCGGGCGAGGTCCTCATTCACGACTCCTTTTTCTGCACGCACTGCGCTAGTTATCCGGGTGGGCTTCCAAACCATATCGCTTATTAAGTGGGTCGATAAAAAAGTCCGGCTCCGCTGGCGGGCGGTGCGTAAACCGTGCAAAGGCAATACCAAGGATCATCAGGAAGACCATGCTCAAGGCGATACTCCACCTACCAGCGGCGAGTTCGGTGGCGGTCAGCGCGAAAATCAGCAGCGCGACTGCGACGGTTACGAAAAACGAGAGGATATCGATCCATAGAATGTTTTTCCGTGCGATCGCCTTGTACCCAAAAACGATCGAGATCATGCTGACCGGCACCGAATAGAGTGCGATGGTCGCGGCCGGAACAAAACCTGGCATCTGCCATCCACCCATGGCAAAAAGCGCGACAAACCATAACAACACCGGCCAGAACGCAATCTTGATATGTTCCCAATAACTTTCGTTGACCGCAGCGAACACGGCAACCACCCGGTGATGCCCGGACCAGTCGTAAGCGAAATGCAGCAACGATCCAATGATCGATAACGGCAGGATCGCGACTGCGTTCAACCAAATCAGAGTATCTATCCCCATGAGCTCAACCATATGCCACTCAGACGCTGGTTGACCCCCGTCAAGGACTTGTCCGGGCCTGCTCCGTATGCTGATCTCAAGATCAACCGGTAAAGGAGAAAACACCATGAAAAATCAACTCGCCACCGCCGTGCAACTCACCCCAATTCTGGCCCGAGTCCATAATCTGACCGCGCAACTAGCACAATCACCCAATACCGAATCGAGCACACAGCGCTTCGACCAGCTACGCTCGATCACTAAGAACTATGCGGTGCCAGCCGATGGTTGTGAGGCCTATAGCGCTGCTTATGCATCACTCAAGTCCGCCGATACCGCACACCACCAAAATTAGAACTGCGCATACCCCAAAGGATGAATCCATGAAGAAAAGTATTCCGCTCAAAGAAGGCTCGGTACTGATCACCAAGCAGATGATCGGTACCGACGGCACCGCGTTCCCGACGCACAGCGCTTCACACGAATCAGCGCTTGTAATGACCGAGGGCAGCTGCGAGCTGAGCTTCCCAGACGCAGTTCACATCCTCAACACCGGTGATACGTTCATTGTTCCCGCCGATGTGGTGCATCAAATTGTGGGGACCCCGAACTTTAGTGCGGTTCACATTATGCCCAAAGACATTCGGTTCAACTTCGATGTCTAGGCTCTAGCTTCTCGTTCCTTAGCACTGCCCCTCAACGGGTGTGGGCACGAGACAGGGAGCAGGCTTTGAGCGCTGACGCTAGAACTCCTTAATTCTTCTCCGCACTGGTCGTGAGCGGCTTCATGGCTGCTTCAACGCGTTCTGGAATCATCGTGATACGAGGCGTGAGATCTTCCGCTGGAAAAGTGTCGTCAATACAAGCGCGCCAGAACTGTATGTGCTTTTCATCAAGCCAATGATCCGATTGCGCAACACCAGCACCGTCTTCGCCTTGGACGCTGTACCAATACAAGTAGTCGACTCCATCGATCGTCTCCGAAAAGATCGTCTCAACGTACATCTGCTCAGGCTCAAGCGTTTCGCGAACTGCGGCAGCATTTGAGTTCAGGAATTGCATCCACTCATCGACGATGCTTTGCGCGTTCTCGCGGACTCGGAAACGAGTTAATTCAATCTTCATTCGTCTATAGTGCCGGGTTCGCGTCAAGGAACTCAAAACAACTCCCGTGCAGGTTCCCCTCGCGGACGTTCGGTTCAAAAGAGTACGTTCTTCTGCAACTCCGCGAAGTCTTACTTCGAGCGGAGGATTCCCATGATAACGATATCCTCGTATTTTCCACGTACCCAGGCATGTTGGCGCTGACGACCCTCGATCACGAAACCTGCCTTCTCATACGCACGAATGGCGCCCGTGTTGGATTCGATCACCTGCAGATGGACGCGGCGCAAGTTGCAGCGTATGAAGGCGAACTCGACGATCTGCGAGATGGCTGCGGTCCCGATGCCCTTTCCACGGGCTTCGGGCACCAGGGCGATACCAACCTCGGCGTGGCGGGCTAGATCGTCGAATTCGAAGAGTGAAACACTTCCGACTGCGGCACCGTCCACATCAATCATGAAACGCACACTTTTGTCTGAATTATCGGCATCAAGCTGCGCCAGCCGGGCCTTGTAGGTGTCTCGATTTAGCGGAGCAGGAGTTGCCTCGCTGCGTTCCTCCCACGTGGTCAAATCGTCGGCGATTTGGAACAAGACGTCGAAGTCATCTTCGGAACGGGAACGAAGTGTGATGGTTCGTGAGCTGCGCATGCTCAGAATCCTATCAATCGACGCCGGAGGCACGAGAGAAACGTGCATGCAGCGAGGGCAGTCACGGGTGATCCATCTACAGTCCTTCCGGGGTACGGGGGAATTTCGAATTAGTCGTTGTCCCGATGGTGGTTCCCGCTACCTGCGCGGAGCCCTGCCTCAGTAGTAAATGCTGACATTCAAACGGCCCCCAACTGAAAATGACAGTTCATCTCAGTTTCTCCTTCACTTCCGATAAATGCAGTTCTGCACAGTCAACGATGAGGCAACTTGGGTTCAAGATCGTTCTTGCGCCCAGCCGGACAAAAGGTCTTGATTAAATATCTAGATACAACTTATACTTAGATACATGAGCGACGATGAGGTGAAATCGATATGGCCTGCACCCTGGATCCGTGCCGCATTGGGAACGGCAGTTCTCGCCAGTCTTGAAAACGGGGCATTGCACGGTTACGGGATTGCGCAAGCCGTCAATGAGCTTGGATTTGGGCGACCCAAGGGTGGATCCCTCTATCCGCTACTGACCGGTCTGGAAAACGACGGTGCCGTCATCGCGCAATGGGAGCAAGGACAAAATGGTCCCGGAAAACGCAACTATGCGTTGACACCGCACGGACATTCAAGGCTCCACGAAGAACGTCGCGCCTGGCATGCTCTAGCTAACTCTCTCGGCGCGCAGAAACCAGATACTGACAACGACTCGGACCCACAAGGAATGAAGCCATGACTCAGAACTCCGCAGAATCGGACACCGACATTGATCTCGCCAAACTCATCAAAGAGTTTCATGCCGCCCGCGGCCAGGAAGACGACGTTAACTGGGTTCGAACCGCTGCAGGTCGACTGATGCTCGATGGCGTCAAAATTTCAGCTGCGAAACAAGCCTTCGTCGACCTGCTTCCAGTACTCAACGAAGCGCAGGAACCGGCAGAAGATCTGTTTGGGGACCCAAAGCTTTGGGCCAAAGAACAGCAGGAACATTGGCAACAATCTGGAACTCCTATACAGGACCGGTACCATCTGTATTCCCTCAAGCAGCTCACCCAAACAATCTGTTTTAGCGCAGCCCTGCTCAGCGTGGTCGTGACCATTGTGGTCCTTATCGATGATGGATGGACAACAAAACTGAGCTGGTCAATGCTTGGACTTCCGCTCTTCTTCACGACTATTTCCGTAGGCATAGTGCAGTTCTGGAATCTTGCAGTGCGGAAATTTACTCGCCTTAAGGCAATGGCCTGGACTGCGACGATCTTCGCCGTCGCCGGGATTGCCCTCGGCGGGCTCGCCATTGCCCTTCAGGGGTCCCCGGGCACAGCATCCGTTCTTTGGTATCTGGCTCCGGTACCGATGTATGCGCTCTTTTACTACCTCATCGAGAAGTTTTCAAAGCGCAATTCTCCGGCATCTCGGTCAACCACACCGAAGCTTGGAGTAGCAACACACGAGGAATGGATCCGCCAACTTCAGGAAAACCTCCGACTTCGTGATGACCTTAGCGACCGACGGATTCGTGTCATCGTCGACGAAACCCGCGCATTCGCCGTTGAAGCCGACGCATCACTACCTACGGAATTCGGCACGCCGGAGAGCTACGCAGCCAGCTTCGCGCCCAATACCTCGTTCCGCTCACGCCGCGAAGCATTGGGCTGGACTGTCGGTAGCGCACTTGTAGCGTTGCTGCTTGTGGTCTCAATAGACAACGCGCAGTCGCTCTACTCCTGGCAGTCCGTGGTCTTCGCGGCATTGCTCGTCGGAACGATCTGCTACGCAGTCCAAGGCTGGCGGAAATCTTTCAAGAATTAGCAGTGCGGCCCACAGCGTTGAACCCTCAGTCGACCTTCAACGGAGTAATCGCCGCGAGTTTTTCAGCAATACGATCCTCCGCAAGTACCAATTCATAGTGTGCCTGCAAATTCAGCCAAAATTGTGGGTCGATCCCGAAATAACGCCCGAGTCGAAGTGCGGTGTCAGCGGTAATCGCGCGCTTACCGTGCACTATTTCGTTAATACGGCGTGGTGGAACGCCAATCGAGACCGCAAGCTTGTTCTGGGTGATCCCGAAGCCGTTGATGAAGTCCTACATCAGCACTTCGCCGGGGTGAATCGGGCCCTTTTCTCAGTGGTAGTCGACTTCTCAGTGGTAGTCGACGAGTTCGACATCTTGTGCACCTCCAACTTTCCAGGTGAAACAAATCCGCCATCGATCATTCACACGAATGCACGACGAACTAAGCCTATAATCCGGCAACAGCTCGCTGTTTTTGAGCAGCCTGTTAGCGCCAATCAGTTTCTGAACTAGGTTCAGCGACGACCGATGACTAGGCTGAGTAGATGGCGACAGTTATCCTCGTGCGGCACGGCCGCACCACAGCCAATGCAACCGGGCTTTTAGCCGGACGAACTCCAAGCGTGAGCCTCGATGAGCTGGGACAGCAACAGGCAACGTCAGCCGGCGAGCGCCTCGCGCGTGTGCCACTGGTCGGGGTGGTTTCCAGCCCACTTCAACGCTGTCAGCAAACCGCGCAGTACATCCTCGATCGGCAACCCGGCACCCCTTATGCTCCCACCGAGGACGACCTCACCGAGTGCGACTACGGCCAATGGCAAGGACGCATGCTCAGCGAGCTGGCTACCGAAAAATTGTGGCCGGTTGTTCAGTCCCAACCATCGGCGGTCACCTTTCCCGGTGGTGAATCTATGGCCACCATGCAGTCCCGCTCGGTGGCCGCCATTCGACGTCACGATGCAGCCTTTGAGGCGGAGCACGGTCCAGGAGCAGTCTGGGCGGCGGTCGCTCATGGAGATATCATCAAGTCGATCCTCGCCGACGCACTGGGCATGCACCTGGACATGTTCCAGCGTCTGAATGTGGGCCCTGCATCAATTTCGATCGTGCACTATGGCGCCAACCGCCCTACCGTCCACGCGATCAACACCGATGCCGGAGACCTATCCTGGCTATCAAACGCTAGCCACGCAGCCGATGCGCCCGTCGGCGGCGGCGCCGGAACACAAACTACACCCACTACCGGAGCATAAGATATTTATATGCCTACACGTATTCACGAATTTTCTTGGCCCGATAGGGTCGTCGTTGGCGTCATCGGCCTTCCCGGTGACCGCACTTTCTACCTCCAGGTCCGCACGGGCAAAGAGATTGTCAGTGTTGTGCTTGAGAAACAGCAGGCCGCGCAGCTCGCGGAAAATATCGATGACATTCTTGATCAGCTGCTCACCGTGGATGGAAACCCCTTCAGCATTCCCACCGGAACTCCCATCGAGCTAGTGGACAATGACCCGCTCGAAGATGATCAGGAGCAGTTTCGTACTGGCGCGATGAGCTTGGGTTGGGACCCATCCACCTCGCAGATCGTCATCGAGGCTCACCCCATCCCGGATGAAGATCCCGACGCGGCGCCCGCGCAAGAGACTGAAATGCTTCGCGTGCGGATGCCGGTAGGCACCGCCCGCGCCTTCGCTAAGCGCACCCGCGAGATCGTGGATGCCGGCCGTCCGATGTGCACCCTCTGCGGTTACCCGATGGACGCAGACGGACACACCTGCACCATCCCCGAAAACTGATACACATGGCCGATCTGATGACCACCGAGCTCACGCTCACCGGCAGACTCACCACGGCGTCAAACGCAACCTTCCTTGGCAACATCGGTGAGAAGGTCGTCGTTTACAAGCCGATCGCCGGAGAGAATCCGCTGTGGGATTTTCCCGAGGGCCAGCTGGCTCATCGGGAGGTCGCCGCCTATCTGGTCTCGGAAGCCTTGGGCTGGAATATCGTGCCGCACACCTGGCTGCGTGATGGTCAGTTCGGTGAAGGCATGGTGCAGCTGTGGCAAGAGCAAGATCACGATGAAAACGCCATCGATCTGGTCCCTGCCGAGAGCGTTCCACAGGTTGGTTGGAAACAGGTTTTTCAGGGACGCGGCGAGAATGGTGAACTGCTCGCCCTCGTTCACGAGGACTCCCCCGCGTTGCGACGTATGGCGGTATTTGATGTCATCGTTAACAACGCCGACCGCAAAGGCAACCACATCCTGGCGATGACCGGTGGACACCGATACGGCGTGGACCACGGACTCACCTTTCACCGCGAGCACAAGCTGCGCACGGTGTTGTGGGGCTGGATCGGCGAAGCACTCACCGCTGAGGAGCATGCGGGTGTCGCGCGCATCAGCGAAGGACTGCATGCTGAGCTGGGGCAAGAACTGGCGGAGCTGCTGACCGCCGACGAACTCGCTTCTCTCGCGCAGCGCTGTGAGCGGTTGCTTTCCTCAGGTCAATTCCCCAGCCCGAGCGGGGAGATGCCAGCGGTACCTTGGCCGTTGTTCTAAGCGAACAAGGCTAGGCGAACTGGGCTAAACGAACAACGGGTTACCAGATTCGCAAGTCCGTGCTTCGTATCGTGCGCATCCAAACACCGGGTGTTAGAAATTTTCCGCCCTGACCGATGACCTGCCGGCGGGCGAGTCCGTCGCGGCAATGTTGCACATCTAGGCTCCCGTGGATTTGCCGTGTAGTCGCACCACGCCATAGCCTGCTTGTATGCGCCCCGAAACTAGCCGCAGCAAAGGCGAAGAACTCAGCCAAGCCGAACGCGACATCCTTGCCTTGCTATGCAGTGCCACCGATGCCGAATCAGCAAAGGCACGTCAGCAGTTGCAGTTCTCCCGCTGGGACGGGTTCCAATTCGACGAGTGCGAATGCTTCCTTATCGCAGTCACCAAGGGGCCCGAGTGCAAGCGCATCAGACATGGCGGCGGACCGTTTTCCTCTGCAACCGTGCTGCAAAATGAAAAAGCTTTGGGACACCTAGATCTTTGGGTTATCGACGGTTACCTTCACTCCCTGGACTACATGCCATTCGAAGATGACCCCGGCTACATGCCGTTGACTACTGAGTACACCTTCGATTTCATCGGCAGGCAGTAACTACTAATTCCCGCTGCTTGATTTCATTGGTCCGCGCTCTGTGCTCAGGTTGCTCGACTACGAAAATTCACTCACGATCCGGTAATGCCCTTGAATTCATCACCCTGGCTAGACCACGAGGCGGATCCCCACCGAGTTCTGACACAGACCAGCTAGGTGATGATCGCAGCGCTCTTGCACGTAAATTGACTTCACCCTTGGTACTTAGTCAACAGTGCTGTGGGAAGGTGGCAGGAATCCTCGGGGAAACGCGCGAGCCGATCCTGATGTTCTTCGGCGCTTCGCACATAGGTGGCAAGTGGCAGTACCTCGACCGCGATGCGGTCCGCATCATCCCTTGCAGCGATGAAGGCCCGAGCCGCTTCGAGGTGGGCCGGCGTAGTGGAATACACTCCAGTGCGGTACTTCAGACCGGTATCCGGTCCCTGTTGGTTCACGCTGTAAGGATCGATAATTTCAAACAGGTACGCCATCAGTTGCTCGACACTGACAACCGTCGGATCAAAACGGGTTCGGACACATTCTGCATAACCGTCGTAGTCGCTATCGATGTGCCCGCTGGTGCCGTTGGCTCTTCCAGCCTCCGTGAATGTCATGCCGTTCAGCGTCGCGATGAAAGCCTGTACACCCCAGAGGCAGCCACCGGCCAAATAAAGCTCCTCAACCTCACACTCCACATCCATAATGCCGATCTTACTGCCAGCTACGCGTGGAGCCATCAGTGGATGAAGCGGTACTCAGCCAGAGGGTTGTCTCGAGTAACTACCGGTCCTGACGAACTGTCGTCAGCTCGACCCGGTCATTTCCTACCGCATCACAGGTGATCGTCGTATCGGCAATCGCGAAGCTATTGCCTTCAGTACAGGTGGGTTCCACCCCTCCGGCTTGGAAATGGGCTTCGCCGCCTTCCGATGCCGACACTAAACGAATGCGGTCTGCGGAGCGCAACCCATGGTCGCTGTTGTAGGGCCGCGGAAATTTGTGGAACTGATCGCCTTGAATCATGATTGAGCAATTGCTCTTCGTGTCGCATTTGGAACTCCACCTGTCACAGGCCGTCAGCGGCAAGATGAGGACAGCGATGGTGGTGGTGGCAAGAAATGCTCGGGTGGGGTGTCGCATGCGCCTCCTGTCCTTCAATATCAGGGTCATAGGTTGAACTCGCTCCGGGCGATTGCCCTGATCAGGGCCTCACGAGACTGGCCCAGCTCAGATGCATAGTATTTGCCCCGCTTAGCCTACCTATTGACGCACTGAGCGGTCGAAACGAGGAAGCGAAGGTTCGCGGCTCTGTCCAGCAAGTTCTTTATGAGGCATCGGTCGGCCTTCTTTCCGCCGACCTACAACTTCACCGCCCCTGAGCTACGCGACGGAAGCACCTAATGAGGCGTCCGAAGTACTGCTGAAGAAAAGCACAGGAGAAAACGCGACCAAGCGATCAATGCGGTCGGCCCGAGCGTAGTGCGGGCACAATCTTGAAGCTGGATACCAGCGGAATATTCTGCACGGAATGACTGTTGCCAATTAATGGCATATGCCGCATATTTTTACCCGTAGAGAGATTGATAAATGAGCACGCTAGTGATTGTAGGAGCGGGGCCAGGGCTCGGTCTCAGTATTGCTAAGAAGTTCGGCAAGAAGAACTTCAATGTAGCTTTGATCGCCCGGAATCAAGAGAGTCTCGACAACTTCCAGAGCTCGTTGTCTGAAATGAATATCAAGAGTGCGGGCTTTGCTGCCGATGTCACAAACGAGCAACAGATTGCGGATGCGTTCTCACAGGTGCGAGCAACGTTCGGCCAGATTGACGTGCTCGTCTATAACGCAGGTGTGATCGCACCGGTTTCTGCCGCGGAGACAACGGCCCAAATAGCGAATCAGCATATGCAGGTGAATATCATTGGAGGGATCTCAGCCGCGCAGCAGGTGATTCCCGAGATGATTGAAAGACAGCAGGGAACCATCTTCTTTACCGGCGGCGGGGCTACCGAACTGACTGTGACGCCAATTCTGACTACGTTGAGCATTGGCAAGTCAGGACTGCGCAGTTACGCTCATTGCCTCCACGAGGAGCTGGCTGGACAGTGCGTCTACGTGGGGATGCTTTCAATTGCCGGAGTCATCGAAGAAGGAACGTACTTCTCCCCCGACAACATAGCGGACGAATACGTTGATATGTATGAGAAACGTGATGTCGCAGAACGCTTTTATGTCGACGAGTCACAGGATTCGGACGCTGTTTTGAAGGACACCTATACCAGCTAGGTTGGGTCTGAGCTGTCCACCGTCACGTGGCAGCTCAACCTAGGGTTATAGGTCATTCAACGTACTACCCACGTACTAAACGATCTTGCACGACGTCTTCTAGAAAACGAAGCCCTAATATTTAAGGCCATGCCACAGACAAGGGCGCCTTCCAGTCAGAATAACCGGAAGGCGCCCTTGCTTGGCTCAGCCAAGCCAAACGGAATTAAACGTTAAACCTAAACTCCACGACGTCGCCGTCCTTCATGATGTATTCCTTGCCTTCGATGCGCGCCTTACCGGCAGCCTTCGCATTAGCAATGGAACCAACCTCAACCAGGTCTTCGAAGCCGACAACCTCGGCCTTGATGAAGCCGCGCTGGAAGTCGGTGTGGATCACGCCGGCTGCTTCCGGTGCGGTGGCACCCTTGGAGATGGTCCAAGCACGAGTTTCCTTCGGGCCAGCGGTCAGGTAGGTCTGCAGACCCAAGGTGTCAAAACCGACGCGGGCCAGCTTGCCCAGTCCGGACTCGACGATGCCAGCATCTTCCATCATCTCTGCCGCTTCGTCTTCTTCCAGCTCGGCGAGCTCGGATTCGAACTGCGCGTCAAGGAAGATTGCTTCGGCCGGTGCAACGAGCTCGGAGAGCTTCGCCTGCATCTCGGTGTCGGCCAGACCAGCCTCATCGGTGTTGAACACGTAGATGAATGGCTTGGTGGTCATCAGCTGCATTGGCGCGAGCTCTTCGAGATCAACACCCTTGGTCTTCGCGGCGGCGAAGAGCGTGATGCCCTCTTCGAGGATCTTCTGCGCATTGAGCACCGCGTCCAGGAAGGACTTCTCGATCTTCTTGGTGCGCAGCTCCTTTTCCAGACGCGGAAGCTGATTTTCAATGGTCTGCATGTCGGCGAGGATCAGCTCGGTGGCGATCGTCTCGATATCCGAGGCAGGGTCCACCTTGCCGTTGACGTGAATGACGTCGTCGTTGACGAACGCGCGAGTCACCTGGCAGATCGCGTCGGCTTCACGGATGGTAGCCAGGAACTTATTGCCCAGCCCTTCACCCTCCGAAGCACCCTTAACGATGCCGGCGATATCCACGAAGGACACGGTCGCTGGAAGGATGCGCTCGGAACCGAAGATTCCGGCGAGCACCTTCAGACGCGCGTCCGGCAGCGGGACGACGCCCACGTTAGGTTCGATAGTCGCGAACGGGTAGTTGGCTGCCAGCACCTGGGCGTTGGTCAGCGCGTTGAACATGGTGGACTTGCCGACATTGGGCAGTCCGACGATTCCGATAGTAAGAGCCACGGGAGAAGATTCTACCTTTGCTTAGGAGATGCGAAAAATGAAGTGCTTAGTTCGTTTCGTTGGCGGAGCGTCGGCCACCTAGGGCCCGGGCGTCATCGCCGGACTCCTTGAGCTTGCCGCGGATCTCCTTAGGCAGCGAGAAGATGATGTCTTCCTGCGCGGTGGTGACCTCGGAAACGTCGGTGAAACCGTAATCAGCGAGCAGCGCCAGCACCTCTTGAACCAGGACATCTGGCACCGAAGCACCGGAGGTCACGCCCACGCTGGAGACGTTCTCAAACCAGGTCTCATCAACCTCGTTGGCGAAGTCCACGCGGTAGGCTGCCTTGGCACCGTGATCCAGTGCCACCTCAACCAGGCGTACCGAGTTCGACGAGTTCGCCGAACCCACCACGATCACCAGTTCCGAGTCCGGGGCGATCTCCTTGATCGCGGCCTGCCGGTTGGTGGTCGCGTAGCAGATGTCATCGCTCGGTGGATCCTGCAGATTCGGGAAACGCTCGCGTAGCCGGCGAACGGTTTCCATGGTCTCATCCACGCTGAGCGTGGTCTGCGAGAGCCAGATCAGCTTGTCCGGGTCCTTCACCACCACGGTGTCGGCCTCTTCGGGGTTGTTCACGATGGTGGTTACTTCCGGAGCTTCACCGTAGGTACCCTCAACCTCTTCGTGTCCTTCGTGACCGATCAGCAAGATCTCATAATCGGCCTTGGCGAAGCGCACGGCTTCGCGGTGCACCTTGGTCACCAGCGGGCAGGTCGCATCGATGGTGCGCAATCCGCGGTCCTCGGCGGACTGCACCACGGCTGGGGAGACACCGTGCGCGGAGAAGACGACCAGTGCGCCGGTGGGCACTTCCTCATTTTCCTCCACGAAGATCGCGCCGCGCGATTCAAGTTCGGAGACCACATGCACGTTGTGCACGATCTGCTTGCGCACGTACACCGGGGCGCCGTAGTGCTCCAACGCCTTCTCAACGGCGATGACCGCACGGTCCACGCCGGCGCAGTAGCCGCGCGGGGCGGCCAGCAGAACCTTGCGCTCGGTGACCTGCGGGGAAGCTGCGGCGATCTGCTCGGGGGTGCGACGAATACGCGGAACCCGAGGGATCGGCAACGAGACCGGGACAGAAGTGGAAGTAGCCATACCCCTAGTCTACGAACCCCATGCAAGTTAGCGCATGCTCATATGATGCGTGCCACCTGCAAAGGGCTGTGAGTTTAGCCTCCACCGCAGAATCCGGGACCGGCGCCGGGCATGAAAACCCCTTATTTTGTCTCAGCTGTGGTGTAGCGTCACTACTGCGCGTCCTTCTCCGGCCAGCCTCAACTGGCGGCAGGTCAAGCGCGCGGAACCACACATCGTTTTAATTCTTCCAAGGAGCGGCCCGCATGGAGTCCGAGTCCCCCGCCGGCTTACCGGCCACCGCGGCGTTAACCACGGCAGATAATCCGTGGCCGCTACGTGTGCTCACCGAAAAGCTGAAAATCCACATCGAGAACTCCCCCATGACCTGGGTGGAAGGTCAGCTGTTGGAGGCGAATGTGCGCAACGGGCACGCCTACCTGACCCTGCGCGATGTAGACGTGGATAACTCTTTCTCGGTCACCGTGTGGTCCTCGGTGATGCGTAAGCTCGATGCCACCCCCGAGGTCGGCTCGCGCGTGGTCGCCCGGGTGAAACCAAGTTTTTACGCTAAGACCGGCAGGCTTTCGCTGAACGCTACGGACCTGCGCCCGGTGGGCTTGGGCGAATTGCTGCTGCGCCTGGAACGGCTACGCCAGGCACTTGGCGCCGAGGGCCTGTTTAATGTCGAACACAAGCGCCGGCTCCCTGTACTGCCGGGCACCATCGGACTAATTACCGGTCGAAACTCGGATGCCGAAAAAGACGTCGTGCGCAATGCCACGCTGCGCTGGCCAGCGGTCAAATTCCGCATCATCAATACCGCCGTGCAGGGGGTAGATGCGGTCGCTCAGGTCACCGCCGCGCTGCGTGAACTGGATCAAGACCCAGCTGTTGAGGTCATCGTCATCGCCCGCGGTGGTGGCGCGCTCGAGGACCTGCTGCCCTTTTCCAACGAGGACCTAGTGCGTGCGGTGTTCGCGGCATCCACCCCGGTGGTCTCCGCCATCGGACACGAGGCGGACCGCCCGATCCTCGACGACGTGGCAGATTTACGTGCTTCCACCCCGACCGATGCGGCCAAGCGCATCGTGCCGGATCTGACCGAAGAATTTGCCGGGCTGCAAATGTCGCGTCAACGTCTGGACCGGGCGATTAGCAACCTGCTGACCCGCGAGGCGCAGGTGATCTCCGCGCTGCGCCAACGTCCGGTACTGGCTAACCCGCACACCATGATCGCTTCGCGGGCCGAAGATCTGCAGCGTTGGCGAGAACGAGCCACCGCTCTGATCCGCCACCGGGTGCAACGGGCCGGCGATGAGATCGCACATCTCAGCGCCCAGGTGCGCGCTTTATCTCCGCAACAGACCCTGGACCGTGGGTATTCGGTCACCCAGCTGGCCGACGGTTCGGTGGTTCGTGCTGCCGAGGCACTGACCGGTGGCGAACAACTACGCATTCGAGTGGCCTCGGGCAAACTGACCGCCACCGTTGATCAAATTTTCCCGACCGAGCAGGCCAACGAAAACGTTTAAGGACAGAACATGAGCGAGCAAATCCCGGCAGACATCAAAAACCTCTCCTATGAGCAGGCCCGCGAAGAACTGATGAACGTAGTTAATCAGTTAGAAACCGGCGGCGTCCCCTTGGAAGCCTCACTGGCTTTGTGGGAGCGTGGCGAAGCACTGGCGGCGCACTGCGAAAATTGGCTCAACGGCGTCTCCGAACGCCTCGATCAGGCCCGCGCCCGCGTAGAAAACGCGACGGAGCAGTAACACCCCTGCCCACCGGGCAGATTTGTGGCTACGCTGAGCCCTATGGATATGGCTTGGTGGGCGTTCATATGGGGTTTGGTCTCCGGGGCTTCGCTGTTGCTTGGCGCAGCCGCCGGGTGGTGGCTGAAACTGCCCAAGGTTCTGGTCAACGGCGTGTTAGCCTTCGGCGCCGGTGTACTGATCAGCGCGTTGGCCTTCGAGCTTGTCGCCGAAGCCTACCAGGGCGGCGGGCTGCTAGTCACCGCGTTGGGATTGGTCAGCGGCGCGCTAATCTACTTTTTCGCTAACCGGATCGTTGCCAAGCGTTCGCGGCGGCGCGGTGCTGGCAGCGAGGCAAACTCGGGTAATGCGCTGGCCATTGGCGCGCTGATCGATGGAATCCCCGAATCCGTGGCACTCGGCGTGGGACTGGTCGCCGGCGGCGCGGTCAACCCGGCAATGCTCGTGGCGATTTTCATCTCCAACATTCCCGAGGCACTGGCCAGCACCGCAGCGCAAAAAGAGGCTGGTAAAAAAGCTGGTGGCATCTTTGCGCTCTGGGGTGCGGTCACCCTGGCCGCCGGAATTTCCGCCTGGGCCGGGTACGCGTTACTCTCGCTCACCGATCCGGCAATTACCGCGTTCGCAATAGCGTTGGCCGCCGGCGGCATCCTCACCATGGTCTCGGACACGATGATTCCCGAGGCCTGGAAGGTGGAGCACGACTACACCGGGCTCATCGCGACCGCCGGATTCCTCACCGCCTTCGCCGTGCACACCGTCGCTTAACCGTCCTATTTGGTAGCGTCCAAACGTTTGCGTTCGGCCTCCAGATCAAAGTCTGCCTTCGGCCATTGGGGGGCGATACCGCGCAGCGTCTGGAGCAGTAGTTCGGCCACGCACAAACGGGCGCGCCATTTTTGATCCGCCGGAATCACGTACCACGGGGCGCTCTCGGTTGCGGTGCGTCCGATCGCGACTTCATAGGCACGCTGATACTCGTCGAATAACAGTCGGTCATCCACATCCCCCGGAGCGTACTTCCAATGCTTGTCCGCCCGGTCCAAGCGCTCGCTGAGCCGCTCATACTGTTCCTCGCTGCTGATATGTAGCATCACCTTGTGCAGGTGAATTGAGCGCGCCTGCAGCCGGCGTTCAAATTCGAGAATCTGCGGGTAACGCTGCTCAATTTCCTGCTCGCTGCTGAGCTTTTGCACCTTGTGGATCAGCACGTCTTCATAGTGCGAGCGGTCAAAAACGCCGATGATCCCGGGAGCCGGTAGCTGTTTTTCTACCCGCCAGAGGAAGTCGTGAGCCAGTTCTTCCTTGGTCGGTGCCTTAAACGCATGATGTTCCACGCCTTGTGGATCGAACATTCCCATCACGTGGCGTACGATCCCGCCCTTGCCGGAGGTGTCCATGCCCTGGAGCACCAGCAGTAGTGAATCGGATAGTTCTTCGTGGAGTGCGGCGGCGAACAGTCGTTCTTGCAGATCGGCGAGCTCCTCGGCGATCGCTTCCATCCGTTGCTCGGCAGCCTTTTTATTTTTAGGGGCATCTTTCGGCCACCAATTGGGGTTGTTGGTGGCGCGAATGGATAAATCCACCTCACTTACCACGCGCAGGGCTTGGACGAGGTTCTGCGGGTAATCGCTCATTTGGTTCCCAACTCATGGCACGGACGTTGTTTGTTAGCCTACTGGTCGGCTGTGCTATTTGAGAAGCATCTGGGTTGCTAGCGCACCGGCACGCCGCAGGTACTCTGCGCGGTCATAGGTGCCACGGACAAAATTCGTGAGATTTTCGACGTCTTCGCGATTCGGCTCCCAACCTTCATGCCAGGAAGCCACAAAAGCTTGGACAATGGCGTTGCGACTTTGACTGCCAAGACCCGCAAATAGCTCGGGCCAACGTGACTCAAGATCAAGAATTTTAGACACCTCTGCGCCCCCTTCGAACATGGTTCAATTTTACCGTGTTTGCTCAGGCAGTTCGAGGTTTTACCGTTGTTAGAACAGCTCGGCGAAGCAGAGTTTTCTTTGGCCATAAACGCAAAAAACCCGTGTACCAATTGCTTGTGGCACACGGGTTTTGAACGACTTCGCTTAGGCGCGGGCACGCCATTCTTCGAGGAACATCGAGATGCGTCCCACCGCGTCGGTCAGATCGCGCACGTTGGGCAAGGTGACCAGGCGGAAGTGATCGGGTTTAGGCCAGTTAAACGCGGTGCCCTGGGTGATCAGGATCTTCTGTGCCTTGAGCAGCTCGAGCGCGAACTTCTCATCGTCGTGCATCGGGTAGACCTCGGGGTCCAGCTTCGGGAACATGTACAGGGCACCCTGGGCCTTCTGCACGCTCACCCCGGGGATTGCCTGCAATAGGTCGTAGGCGGCGTCGCGCTGTTCCTTCAGGCGCCCGCCGGGCAGGATCAGATCGTTGATCGACTGGTAGCCACCCAACGCGGTCTGGATCGCGTGCTGCGCCGGAACGTTTGCGCACAAACGCATGTTGGTCAGCAGGTTGATGCCTTCGATGTAGTTGGTCGCCTGATGCCGGGGACCAGAAATCGTCATCCAGCCGGCGCGGAAACCACAGACCCGGTAAGCCTTGGACAGGCCCGAGAAGGTGAGCACCAAAACGTCGTCGGCCAGGGCGGCGGTGTTGATGTGGACGGCATCGTCGTAGAGGATCTTCTCGTAGATCTCATCGGAGAACACGATCAAATTGTGCTTGCGCGCCAGCTCCAGGATCCCCTCCAGGGTGTCCTTCGGGTACACCGCCCCGGTGGGGTTGTTGGGGTTGATGATCACGATGCCCTTGGTGCGATCGGTGATCTTCGCTTCCATATCCTCCAGATCCGGCAGCCAGCCCTCCTCTTCCACGTTGAGGTAGTGCACCGGGGTGCCGCCGGCCAGCGAAACCGAGGCGGTCCACAGCGGGTAGTCGGGGGCCGGGATGAGCACTTCGTCGCCGTTGTTCAACAGCGCGTTCAGGCTCAGCGTGATCAGCTCGGAGACGCCGTTGCCCAGGTACACATCATCGACCCCAATGGTCTGGATGCCGCGGGTCTGGTAGTACTGCGAGACCGCGGTGCGCGCCGAAAGGATGCCGCGCGAGTCCGAGTAGCCCTGCGCGTTGGGCAGGTTGCGGATCATGTCCACCAACACGGCGTCCGGTGCCTCAAAACCGAAGGTGGCGGGATTGCCAATATTCAGCTTTAGGATGCGGTGCCCCTCGGATTCCATGCGCTGCGCATGTTCAAGCAGGGGCCCGCGAATGTCGTAGAGGACGTTGTGAAGCTTCGTGGATTGCTTGAATTCTGCCATGGGTTCACTTTCTCATGTTTGGCACGCGCCGCGCGCCTTCGGGTCGGCTGATGACCTGCCGGTGTTGCGCTACTGCGTGAGGATCTTAAACCTGCCGGCCGCGGTCTGCGGATCCAGCGCGTCCACGCCGCTGACCATCCGGTTGATTCCGATCAGCGAGGTTTGATCAATTTTTTTGGTGACCGAGTTGATCAGGTTTTGCGCCTCTTGGTCCAGTTGGTCCTCGGCTAGTGGCACCACGGTTTTGGCTTCAAAAATCTTTTCGCTTCCCGCAATGATCTCAAAACCTTCATCGCCGATGATGGCATCGGCCGAGTCGAGTATCACTACCCGGTTCAGCGAGGCACGCAGCTGGTTGGCTAATTGTGCGGCGGGAACGGTTTTATACCGGGGCTTGGTGCAGCCCTCGGCGGCCAGCGCACTGCTCAGCGACTCGGTTTGCGGGGCGACCCCGATAATTTCCAGCTTCTGGCAGTTAGCGGCCAGGCTCGGAACTGAATCCACGCCGTGGCTGGTGGCCTCGGCGGCGCTCATCACCAGCACCGGGGTACTTTGAGCGTCGCTTTGCTGCAGCGCGCGCACGGCCGGATCGGCGGTTTTAAAGCCCTCGACGGTGGTGTGATCCGCGGTGGAGATGGCCAGATCCGCGTGTCCGTCGAGCACCTGCTGGTACGGGTTGGCGCTAGATTCAGACTCGGTGACCTGGTAGCCAGCTGAGCGCAGTGCCTCGGCGTAAATTGTGCCCAGCGTCAGCTCGGTGGCAGAGGTGCCGCTGGCCACCGAAATACTGATGTTTTTGGACTGCGCCACCGGGTCGGGATCGCCACCGGTGCAGGCGGTCAAAGACAGCGTCACGGCCAGGGTCAGCGCGCCGAAGGTGGCGGTTTTAGGTAAGTTCATCTCCCCTAGATTCTAGGCTAGCTCGGTGGTTTTGCGGCTCAGCGCACGCCGGGGCCGGTTAAAGACAGGATCAGATCGACCCGCTCGATGCGGTTCAGTGCCTTAATTTCTTCCCGGGTAAACCAGGCGGCCTGGCTGGTGGAGCCGGCAACTTCGTGACGTAGTTGGCCGCCTAAGAGCTTGGCCCGGTAGGTGACGGCCACGGTCTGCATCGGGCAATCATCGCCGGAGTATCGTCTGGCGGCCGGGATGATCCCGGTGGTGACATCGAGCAGGCTGAGGTTTCCGACGCTATAGCCGGTCTCCTCATAAACCTCGCGGATCGCCCCGTCGATGGTTTGCTCCCCCAGATCGATTCCGCCTCCGGGAAGGGACCAGCGCGGGGTGAACTTGGGATCGCGGTGGCGCATATCCCACAGGGTCAGCAGCACCTTGTCCTCGTGTTCGACCAGGACGTAGGCCGCCAGTCGGGTATCGAAGGGTTCACCGGTGGATTCAGAACGTCGAGTCATACCCTAAATATATCGACGATTGCGCTCGTTCGTGGCAGGCGAGCGCCACGGGGAGCAAGGAAAACACCCAAACATTTCAACGAACGGCGCCGGGTATGGTGAAATATTCTTATGTCATCGCACCCAGAGTCACCTTTCGGCAACGATCTCGACGAGATTGATCGAATCATCATCGACGAGCTGGTCAGCAATGCCCGCATTTCCAATGCGACGCTGGCGCAACGTGCTTCGATCGCCCCGTCTACCGCGTTGCTGCGTACCCGTTCGCTGGTGGAGCGCGGAATACTCACCGGGTACCACGCCGAGGTCTCGCTGCCCGCGGTGGGACGCACCGTGCAGGCACTGATCTCCGTGAAGTTGCGCGCCCACGATCGGGAAAAGATCGATACCTTCCGCGAACGCATTCCGGCCTTGCCCGAGGTGTTGTCAATGTTCCATGTCTCCGGCGCCACCGACTACATGCTGCACATTGCGGTGGGCTCCACCGAGGCGTTGCGCGACTGGGTGCTCGATAATCTGGCCACCGACGAATCTGTGGGGCATACCGAAACCACCTTGGTCTTCGACCACCAGTTGGGTAACCGCGGTCCGCTTCCGGGGCACGACGAATAATTTTCTTGCGCGAGACCCAGCAAGCACAAAGACCCGCATCCTTGTCCAGGATGCGGGTCTTTGTGTTCAGTGGCTCTGCGGTAATTTTTTAGGCGCGGCGGCGCTGCATGACGGCGTCGAGGTTCAGCTTCGCCTTGCTGGAGGCGGCCGGGGTGCCCGGTGCTGCCTCGGTTGCCGGAGCTGTTGGGGTCGTTACAGCCGCCGGGGTTGCCGGCTCGGCGGACTGGGGATCGGCCTTGGCGCCAACGGAGATGATGGCCGCGCGTTCCTCGGCCGAAACCTCGGCGGCCAAACGCTTGGCGTCCTGATCGGCCTTTAAGCTGATGTGCTTGGTGGGGCGTAGCGGAACGGACACCGGAATTGGTTCCGGACGGACCCGAGCGGAAATTTCGCGTTGGGTGGCTTCACGCACCGCCACATAGGTGGGCTTAGGAATATTTGTTGGCTCCCAGGTGGCAGGCTGCTTCACGCCGCCGTCCCCGCGGGCCACACGCACTGCCTCGGAGCGCAGCTCTTCGGCGGTGATTGCCGGAGCGCGGCGAGCCGAACCCGGGCGGGCGTCGAACACCTGATCATCGCTGGGCTTGCGGATGATCACCTGGTTGGCTTGATCGGCGAAAGCCGGAGTATCCAGGGCGCGTTCGCGGGTAGCTTCGAGGTGTTCGAGCAGCTTACGGTTGCGATCGAGCACCGCCAGCGCCCGCAACGAGGCTACGGAGCCAAGGGCCACGAGGAAAAAGATGCCGACGGTGGTGAAAGTCAGCGCGGTAAATGGCGCCAACAGCAAACCGATCAGTGTGGCGACGACGGCTAGCAGGCCGAGCACCGCGATGGCTAAGCGCCCGTAGCGCACACGAATCTTGAGGCCTGTCGCGGCAGGCTGTTGCTGCTGCGATACGCTCTGTGACGTGTTAGCCATAGGGGTCCTCCCGCACCGAGTGAACGGTCAAATTCAGTGAAGCCCAACGGTGGGCTTCATCAGTCAACACTATGCAACGCGCGGGGCATCAACGGGCAGATTTTGCGGTGTGTCTACAAGAATTCGCAAGTCGTGCTGGGTTCTTGCGCGCTGAAGGCCCTTGCACGAGTCAAACGGCACGATTATTCGTAGATACGTTCTAACATCGTTGTTTTGAGTTCCTCGCGGTTTAGCGCAAATGTTCGATGATCACGCCAGGCGCCGTCGATGTGCAAAAATCCCTTGCGCAGCCCTTCGTCGCGGAAACCAAGCTTTTGCACCACGCGCAGGCTGGCAGCGTTTTCCGGACGAATGTTGATCTCCAACCGGTGTAGCGCCAGAGTTTGGAAGCAGTGATCGATCACCAGGGCGCAGGCCTCGGGCATCAGGCCGAACCCGGCGTGGGAACTATCGATCCAATAGCCAATGGAGGCGGTGCGTGCGGCCCCATACTGAATGCCGCTGACCGAGATTTGCCCGATGATCGGCGGATTTTTTGAATGCAGTTGCGGCAAGGTCATCACCCAGGAGTAGCCGGTGCCCGCGTGTGCGGCGGCGCGTTTGGCCGCCAGCATCTGCCTGAAGCTCATGGGTTCAGGCGCGCCCAGCGGGTTAGTTGGATCCCAGGGTTTAAGCCACATGGCGTTGGCGTTTCGCAGGTCAATCCAGGCGAGCTGATCGCGCAGGGTCATCTCACGAAGCAGCAGTCGGTCCGAGGACAGTGGTGCCACGGCGTCGCGCCCGCGCAGAAAACTCAGCATGCACTCATCGTATCTCTGCTCGCCTCTTGAGGCGTTCACCTGTGGTTATATGACAGTAGCGGGTGTTTGGTGGGTGTTCGATGAGTGGCCGCCGGGTCGGCAGTAGAGTGGAGCCCATGAACGCAGCAAACACCGCGGGCTTCGGCGCGGAGAAAAAATCCCGACGTGCACACGCGCGGGCCGCACGCCGCGCCCTGTCCCCCAGCACGCGGGACCTGTTGGCGCAAAAATTGGCCGCGCAGGCGATGAAGTACCTGGCCGAATCTACCGACACCGCCATGCGGGTCGGCGCCTACCTCTCAACGGCCGAAGAGCCAGATACCTCGGTGTTGTTAACCGCGCTGGTCGACGCCGGCATCGAAGTGTACCTGCCGGTGTGTCAGCCGCAATACCAGTTGGGGTGGGTGCGCTGGAGCCCGGGAGTGGAACTACGGCGCAGTGCGTTGGCCCCGGTGGATGAACCGGCGGGCGTTCGTCACGATGCGCGGCTTTTTGAGCAGGTGCACACGCTGTTTATCCCCGCACTATTAGTTGATCAGCGTGGGCTGAGGTTGGGCCAGGGCGGCGGGTACTATGACCGGTTCCTCCCGCTCATCGAGCAGCAAGCTACCCGGGTGGCCGCGCTGGTGTATGCATCCGAATTTGTGCCCACCGGCGATTTCCCGGTTGAAGCCCATGATCGACCGGTGGATGTGGTGATCACCGAGCAACAGTTCCATACCATCGACCCGCGCTAGTGCGCTTTGCCCACAGTTCGCGGCCGGTGCGTGGCTGTTCCTAGTGTTGGCGGGTTTGCTTAGGGGTATGAGTAATTTATCTCGACGCCGCACCCCGGTGATTCCGCGGCCAAAGATCCGGGCAGCACGCACGCGCCATCAGCTTTTGCGGCGTTATCGTAAACCGTTGGCCCTGGTGCTGTTGTTGCTGGCGGTGGCCGCGGGCATCAATGTGCTCGCCGAGGGGCAGCTGGCCCAACGCGAGGTGGTGGTGGCCAGCGGTGATCTGCCCTCGGGGCAGATTGTTCGCGCCGATCAGGTGCAGCTGCTGAGCATTCCGCTGGATCCGGCGGACAACCAGGTATTGACCGAAGCGGAGGCGGTGATCGGCCAACGCCTGGCGGTGGCGGTTCCCGCCGGGACGGTGTTGCGCGAGCACCTGCTGGTGGGTCCAAATCTGCTGACCGGGACCATTGCCGGGACCGTTGCGGTGCCCATCAGGCTCAGTGATCCTGCCACGGTGAGCCTAATGCATCCGGGGCAACTGGTGGACATTGTGCTGACCACCGGGGATGGTTTTGAGGCCAAGATTAGTTCTGAAACCATTGCTCGGGCGGTGCCGGTGTTATGGGTTCCGGCTTCTGGTGAGGGACAGCTGGGCATGTTTAATGCCGCAAGTCCGCGCGGTGAAGGAATTATCGTGGTGGCCGCGGCCAACCAGTATTCCGATGAGCTCTCCGGTGCGGTGTCCCGTGGCAAGGTTTCGGCGGTGCTGGTGAACTAACCCCAGTGTGGGGGTTTGTCGCGTTTCATGCTTTCGGCCAAATCTTCTACATTGTCTCCCCACTGGCGTGGGTCATCGTCCTTGGCGCGCAACTCGGCTATCGGGTTGCCGGTTTTTGCGCTGGGCTTGGTCGATGGCGGCAGCCCGGTAGCTAACGCGCGGTCCACCGACGCCACTACCGGTACCGGGGTGTAACTACCGGTGAGTTCAACTTTCGCGCTCAGCTGTTGCGGCGGGGCAATGACCCGGGGTCGCTTAACCCGGGCGGCGGGTTTTTTGCCCGCCGGTTCCTGCCCCGCACGCTCGCTCATTTACCCTGTGGTTTCTGCGTCTGCTGATCTTCGGCTGGCGCATTTTTAGCGGCGTCCGCGCTGGCGGGGATCGGCGCCGGAGTCGCTGGCTGCTGTGCGGACTCTGCTTCCTGAACCGGCTTTGCTGCTGACTTTGCTTCTGCCTTTGCTTCTGCTTTTGCTTCTTCTTTGTCGGTCGACTTGGCCGCTGGTTTTGCCGAGGCGGGCTGCGCGGTCACGCTGCTCGCGGAGACCGGAGGCGCCATCGGAACCCGGGTACGCGGACCGGTGCGCGGATGTGCGGAGGCGGCCGGGGCCAACTCCAAACTGCGCGCCAACCGGTCGGTGACCGAGGCCGGATCGGTGAACACGTCGATGGTCCACAGCGGCACGTAGCGCCAGCCGTGGTTCTCGAAGAACTCCGGACGCAACCGGCTGCGTTCACGCACGGTCAGCCCGGCATAGTGCTCGGTCCCGTCGTAAACCACTGCCAGCGGTCGCACCGGCGAATCGCCGTCCATGTCCAGCGCGTGCGCTGAAAGATCAAGCACGCCGCGGTAGTCCTCGGCCACGATTGCGCCTCGTTCACGCAGGCGCCGGGCCAGATCGGAGACCAGCGCATCAAAGCGTGGGCTACCCACGGTGCTGACGCCAGAATCCCCGGCTTCCACCCGGCCGAAGAGCTCGAAGAACTGCCAGGCCCCGCGGTACACCCGGTCCAGGTCCACATCGGCCGGTAGCAATGAGGACACCAGCGTCATGCGTTTACGTGAACGAGTCATCGCCGAAACGAAGAGCTGTTCGCCGCCTTCGCGGGAGAGCGCACCAAATTCGTGCAGGGTTTTGCCGTGCGGTGTGCGTCCATAACCCCAGGCGAAGATGACCGCGTCGCGGCGCACCCCGATGAGCCGGTCCATGGTGGTGACCACAAATGGTTCCACCTTGGAACGCAGGAAATCCATCGCGTACTTATGGTTGGGCAGCTGCACCCGGATTGCCTCGGCAATGGCTGCGGCGTGGGCACGGTTGGAGGCGATGACCGCCAGTGACTCGGTCCCACGGGTTGCGAAGTGCGCAAAGACCAGGTCCACGACCTTCGCGACCTCGGCAGCGGTGGTCTGTACCCCGTCCTCGCTGTTGGACAGCGTGCCGGTGGCATCGGGCACGTACACTCCGGTCAGCAGCGGGCTGCTGCCGGTGATGGTGACCGCAACCGGTAGCCGGGAGATCGCCGAATCATAGTAGGTGCGCGAGAGCTGTTCGACCAGGCCCTCGTCGATCCCGCGGTACACGGTGGACAGGGTGCCGGTGACCAGCACCTCGTTCAGCGCGCTGAGTGCGGAGCGTCCCGGGTTGCGTTCCTTCAGCCGTGCGGTGGGATCAACCGACACCTCGAAAGGCTTCGGCCCGCCGAGCATCTGATCCCCGATGGCGATGACCTGCTTGGAGCGGCGGATCGCGTCAAGCACCTCGCGCAGGGTCAGGTAGTTAGCCTCTAGCAAGATCACCGCGTCGAACTCGGTATCTGCCGGCAACGCGCTGCCAAGCAGCAGGGGTGCCGAAACGAAGACCGGGGTCAACGAGCTGACCAGCGCCGGACCAAATTCGAGCAGCCCGGCCACGGTCGGGGTGCCATCCTTGAGGATTGCGCGCAACTGACGGGACGCGGCGCGGTGATCGGCCAAGGCGGCCTTCCAATTGCGGGCCAACTCCCAGCGGATCCGTGAGGGACCCGAGGAAATGTGCGCGCCGTCGGCCAGCCGGTAGTCGGCCTCGATCTTTTCAAGCTTCGCGCCGTCGTTCATCGCTAGGAAGTCATCGCCGGAGATCATCGCTTCCAGTGCGGACTGCCACCAGGCCAGCTCAAGTTCCGCGTCGACGGCGTCCGCGTCAATTTCACGGTCGGCAAAGTCGGCGAGCAGATCTGCCAGTCCGCCTTCGGCCAGCTGTTCGGCGATGAGCGTGCGCTCGGGCAGTTCGGCCAGGTCTTCCTTGCGGTCCACCAGCGCGGCAATAATGTCCAGCAGCTCCGCGATCGGCATTTCGCGCAGTCCCGTGCCAAGCTGTGGTGGGAGCATCTCGGAGAGCTTGTCGATGCGCGCGCCGGCGTCGTGATAACCGGCCTCCACGTCCAGCAGCCCACCGGGAACGGCAGGGTTGCGCTGGCTGGTGGCGATGGCGCGCCAGGCGTCACGTTGGATGGAGACCGCTTGCAGGGCTGCCTGCAGATCGGCCACGTGCATGCCGGGACGCACATATTCCTTCGCGATTTTGCGCAAGCGGGAGCGCACGATGGAGCCCATCTCTACCCCGTGTTCGCGGCGCCAAGCGCTGGAGGCGGTGGCGGCGATGAGATCGTCGATGTCACCTTCAAAGATGTCCGCCTCAAACTTGTCCAGCGAACCGCGCACGGCCACCAGCAACTGCAGCTGGTCACCCCACTTGTCGTAGCTGTCCTCTAGGCGGATCTGCGACTGGGCGGCGATTTTGAGCATATGTTCGTGCAGGATCGGCAGGTCGCGGCCAAGTCCTCCGGCGAGGGTCAGTGCCTGCTCGGTGGCTTCTTGGTTGCGTAGCGGCGCGCCAAACCATGGGCTGGTGGTGTGCGACTTGGAGAACGCGCCCAGTTGCGCGGCGCGCTTGAGCTGCGCGGCCACATGGCCGCGCTGGCCCATCGAGTCAAGCACCGAACGCTTAAGCCGCACGGTGGTTGATGGTGCCGGGTCAAGCGAGGTCAGTCGAGCAAGCTCTTGCATCGCCTGGTACGGTGAGCAGCCCCAACGGCTACGCACCGAATGCAGGGATTTGACGTGTTCGTGCAGGGCTCCGCGCGATTCGCGCAGCTTCTTGAGCAACCCGCCCAGCTGTGGTTCGGTGGCTCGCTCATTGCGCAGGATCGCACGGATCAGCAGGTTGCGCAGCGCGTCGGGGTCCTCGTTGGGTTCCAGCAGCAGGCTGCCGGCGTCGAGCTGTTCGTTAAAGCGGCGCACAAATTCTTCGGCGGCTGAACGTTGCTCGGCGACCACCAGCACCCGCTTGCCCTTGGCGGCGAGCAGGCCGGCGGCATTCAGTGCGGTCTGGGTGGCGCCGGTGCCGGCAGCGGCGTTGATGCTCACCGATTCGCCGGCGGCGATGTAGTCGAGCATCCTCGCCTGGGACTCGTCGGCGTCCAGCAGGTAGAGCTCATCTGCGGGGTCGCGTTCGTCGCTGTTTTTGGCCAGCACGCTGGTGCCGGTGTGCACCTTACGGGTGGAGTTGGCGGCAGGCGCCGTGGCCGGGGTGGTGCGCCGTGGTTTGGAGGAGTCCTTGATCAGGCTGGCGACCCGGCGCAGACGCGATCCGCCAGCTTCCTCGGATTTTGCTTCCGCCTCTGGTTGCGGGGAGGACTCTGCCTGAGTTTGAGTTTTCGCCTCGGCTGGTGCCTCGGGTTGTGCTGCCTGCGCGGCGGCTTCGGTGGGATCGCTTGCGCGTTCCTCGGCACGGATCAGCGCCTCGATCACCGGGTGTGCTCCGGTGAGGATTGCCGGATCGGCCGGGTCAATGAGGTCGGAGAAGGTGGAGACCAGCAGGCGGTGTCCAACCACTACCCCGGGGACCTCGGAGAGCTGCTGGCGCAGCGCATCCATGCCACGCACCGGGTCAAAGCGGGCAATGGAGTAGGCGGCGGCGTCTACCGCGTCCACGTCGACCTTGGTGTTGTGATCGGTCTCAAATTGGCGGACGAAGGCCGGGGAAATTTCGGCGCGGCCTACCAGTTGCATGTCGTAGTCGTCGTGGTCCAGATGTTTGGACAACGTGATCCGGCCAAGCATGATCGGTGCGGAGACCGGCTCGCTCTTGCCCTCATGTACCGCGCGCCAATTGGCGACACCTGCGGCGAGGTAGCCCACGTCAATGCCGCGCTCGTCCCACAACTCCGTGGTCTTAGCGCTTAATGCCCGTGCGGTCCGCTTGGCGGTCGCAAACTGATCGGCATCGTGCAACAAGGTGGACAGACGGGTACGACGGCCCGCTAGAAACTGGGCCAACCCCGATGGATTTGCATGCGTGATGTCGATACTGTTCGACGTCGACGGAGCAAACCGCAAGGTGGTATCGGCGCCGGCGCTTTGGCCCAGGGATTTCACCCAGGCGGATACGCGCTCGGCAGCAGCATTTTGGCCACTAGTCACGACAGTTATTCCCTTCACTGAACCGACCATCACGGCGCGCGGAAAAGCTTACACGCCTCATTTCAAAGGTAGTGCACCGGTGGGGCAGAATGCGCCCACGAAACACGTTTAAACCGGACAAGCGGAACCGGTCCGTTCTCGCGCACCCGGTGAAGGGCGGCTGAGCACAGGCGGTTCCGCTTGGGCCACACGGTTTACACCGTGCCGGCTAGAACTGTGGGGTTACTCCCACTCGATGGTTCCAGGTGGCTTGGAGGTCACGTCGAGCACCACGCGGTTCACGCCGTCAACCTCGTTGGTGATGCGGTTGGAGATCTTGGAGAGCAGATCGTAAGGCAGGCGTGACCAGTCTGCGGTCATCGCGTCCTCACTGGAGACCGGACGCAGCACGATCGGGTGACCGTAGGTGCGGTGATCGCCCTGCACGCCTACCGAGCGGACATCGGCCAGCAGTACTACCGGCATCTGCCACACTTCGTCATCCAAACCTGCGGCGGTCAGCTCGGCGCGAGCGATCGCGTCGGCCTTGCGCAGCAGGGTCAGGCGTTCCTCGTTGACCGCACCGATGATGCGGATGCCCAGGCCTGGGCCGGGGAATGGCTGGCGTCCCACGATTTCCTCGGGTAGACCCAGCTCGCGGCCTACCGCGCGGACCTCGTCCTTGAACAGCGTGCGCAGTGGCTCCACCAGTTCAAAGTCCAGATCTTCTGGTAGTCCGCCCACGTTGTGGTGGCTCTTGATGTTGCTTGCGCCTTCGCCGCCGCCGGATTCGACAACGTCCGGGTACAAGGTGCCCTGCACCAGGAACTTGACCGGTTCCCCGGTGCCGGCTTCGGCCTTGAGGATTGCTACCTCGGCGGCCTCAAAGGCGCGAATGAATTCGCGGCCGATGATCTTGCGCTTGGTTTCTGGATCGGTGACGCCGTCCAGTGCGGTGAGGAAGCGTTCGCGTTCGTCGGCGATGTAGAGCTTCGCGCCGGTGGCGGCGACGAAGTCCTTCTCCACCTGTTCCGCTTCGCCTTCGCGCAGCAGACCGTGGTTGACGAACACGCAGGTGAGGTTGTCGCCAATGGCGCGCTGCACCAGGGCAGCGGCTACCGCCGAGTCCACGCCGCCGGAGAGGCCACAAATGGCCTTGCCGTCGCCGACCTGGGTGCGGATGCGTTCGATCTGTTCCTCGGCAATGTTGCCGGCGGTCCAGTCTCCGGCCAAACCTGCACCGTTGTAGAGGAAGTTCTCCAGGATGTCCTGACCGAACTCGCAGTGCTTAACCTCTGGGTGCCACTGCACGCCGTAGAGGCGCTTGGCCTCGTTGGCGAAAGCCGCAACCGGGGCGCCGGCGGTAGTCGCGAGCACCTCGAAGCCTTCGGGTGCCTTGGAAACCGAGTCGCCGTGGCTCATCCATACGTTCGGTGCTTTGTCGGCACCGGAGAGCAGGGATCGGGCTTCGCCGTTAAAGCTGGTCTGGGTGGAACCGTATTCACGCAGGCCAGTCTCCGCGACGGTACCGCCCAGGGCGTTTGCCATGGCTTGGAAGCCGTAGCAAATTCCGAGGACCGGGATACCGGCTTCGAACAGGTCGGCGCCTACGGAAGGCGCACCGTCAGCGTAAACGCTGGAGGGACCACCGGAAAGGATGATCGCTGCAGGGTTTTTGGCCAAGATGGCTTCGGTGGACAGGGTGTGCGGGACGATCTCCGAGTACACGCGGGCCTCACGTACGCGGCGAGCAATCAGCTGCGCGTATTGGGCCCCGTAGTCGACGACCAGAACCGGCTTATGTTCTGGGGTGAGGTCAGCAGTAGTCACGATCTCTAGTCTACTGGTTCAGCGCGCGGTGAATGCGCAGTAAGCATGTCATCAGTATCACCCGGGGGCTTGTAATGGGGCGTTGTGATCGGCCGGGGTACGGAAAATCCCCGCCACAACGAGTGTGACGAGGAATTTCTGACCCAATAAGTCGGGCTTTAGTAACGTTTGGCGGCCTTGGGGTGGGCGGCCAGCTCGGCGTCCACCTCGGCGTGCACCGTGCGTTCGGTGAAGAACGAGAGGAACGGGATGACCCCGCCTAAGGCGATGGTGATGAAGCGGCTAAATGGCCAGCGCATCAGCGACCAGAGGCGGAAGTCTGCGAAGAGGTACACCACGTACATCCAGCCGTGCACGATCAGGATCATCAGCGAGATGTTCACTCCCCCACTGATTTCGGCGCGGTTCAGCATCCCGATGGTGTTGGCGGCGCCGTCCAGCAGTTCACCGCCGACGAAGAGCTCGAGCTGCCAGAAGTACTTCAGGACCATTTCGGCCACGAGCAGCAACAGCATCACGCCGGTCGCGTAGGCGAACACCTTATAAAATTTTGCGGCCGAACGGATCTGCGCCGGGGTTCCACCAAATTTGCGGGGGCGCGGTGTGGGGGTGGTGCTGGACATCTGCTCGAAGTCCTTTCGAAGTTGTGAGGGTGGTGAATTAGTTCTCTGGGAGCTGCTCGCGGGCGGCGGCTTGGGCGGCGGCATCTTCGGCGATGTCGTCCATGCCGCGCTGGTAGTCATCGCGCACCATCCGGTACCAGAGGAAGAACGCGAAGCCTGCGAAGACTACCCATTCGATCCCGTAGAACACGTTCAGCCAGTTGATCTGTGCCTCTTGTGGCTGCGGGCCAACGTAGATGGACTCCAGGCCAGGCTGAGTGACCGGTTGGCCATTGGCGGTGAGCTCATGTGCGGTGACAAACCCGGTGTAAAGCTTCAAGTCCCAGTTGTTGGACAGCTGCGCGGAAGACAAGGTGGCCAGTGCCGGGTTGCGCAGGTCGTAGTTTAGCTCTGGACCCTCGGGAGGCAGTAGGCGCCCGGTGATCTTGATGGTGCCCTTCGGTGCTGAGGACGGTGTGGTGGTTTCCGGCTGCCAGCCGCGGACCACTGCCATCGCCGCGTCATCCTTGGCGCCATCGACGGCGAAGGCGGACACCACCCAGTTGCCCAGGTTGTCATCGTCGACCCGGTCCTTGATCAGCACGTCGGTGCCCGGGATGAAGTGCCCGGAGAACTCGACGATTTGGTCTGCCTTGCTGCCCAGCATTTCGACGCCCGGAGCGTAGTGCTCGGTCAGCGGGACCGGCACCTCGGTTTCATCGATCTTGACCACCGGTTCGGTGGTGGACGAACCAAATTGCCAGCCCGAGAGGGCCACAAATCCGGTGGCAATCAGCAACGCACCGAGTAAGGCGGCGATCCATTTGGGTTTGAAAGCGGTTTTCAGCACACTCTAACGGTACTTCGATTGCTTGTAGAAGTTCCAATGCGCCGGGGGTGAGATTGACCTACTTCACGTTGGGCGGTGCCCGGGGAACTTTTGGCTGGGCTTGATCGTTGAGACTTTTTCGCCGGCGTGTGGAGCTGGCTTTGGAACTGGGGCGTTAAAGTACTCAAGCCCGCCGAACCTTTGCTGGGTTACGGCGGGCTTGAATGAAAATGCTTAGAAGCGGTCGGACTCGTATGGTGAGAGCACCACGTCCACGCGCTGGAATTCCTTCAGCGTGGAGTAGCCGGTGGTAGCCATCGAACGGCGCAAGGCACCAACCAAGTTGGAGGTGCCATTGGTCTCGTGGGACGGTCCGTAGAGCACATGCTCCAGCGAGCCGACGGTACCGATCTGCGCGCGGTCACCTCGTGGGCTGACCTCATGCACGGCTTCCATCCCCCAGTGGTATCCGGCGCCCGGTGCTTCTTCGGCGCGGGCCAGGGCGGTACCGAGCATCACTGCGTCGGCGCCCATGGCGATGGCCTTGACGATATCTCCGGAGTTGCCCAGGCCGCCATCGGCAATGACGTGCACGTAACGGCCACCGGTTTCTTCGATGTAGTCGCGGCGGGCCGCTGCCACGTCGGCAATGGCGGTAGCCATCGGTGCGTGAATGCCCAGGGTGCGGCGGGTGGTGGAGGACGCGCCGCCACCAAAGCCGACCAGTACGCCGGCCGCGCCGGTACGCATCAGGTGCATGGCCGGGGTGTAACCGGCCGCTCCGCCCACGATGACGGGAACGTCGAGCTCATAAATGAACTGCTTGAGGTTCAGTGGTTCGGTGTTCTGCGAGACGTGCTCGGCCGAGACGGTGGTGCCGCGGATGACAAAAATGTCAACGCCGGCATCGATGACCGCCTGGGAGTATTCCTTGGTGCGCTGTGGGGTCAGGGAGCCCGCCACGACCACGCCGGACTCGCGGATTTCTGCCAAACGGGTGCCGATCAGCTCAGGCTGGATCGGAGCCGCGTAAAGTTCTTGCAGCTTCGCGGTGATCTTCGAATCGTTGCGGGTGCTCGCCTCGGAACGCAGCCCGGCAATTTCAGCCAGTACCGGTTCCGGGTTTTCGTAGCGGGTCCACAGTCCTTCAAGGTTCAGCACGCCTAAGCCGCCGAGCTTGCCCAGGGCGATTGCGGTGGCCGGGGAGGTCACCGAATCCATGGGTGCGCCCAAGATGGGGGTTTCAAACGCGAACGCGTCGATCTGCCAAGAGACCGATACGTCCTTGGGATCACGGGTTCGGCGATTCGGTACGATCGCTACGTCGTCCAGGGAATATGCCTTCGTGGCGCGCTTGCCACGGCCGATCTCAATCTCGTTACTCACCTAACAAGGTTACCAAGTTCCGCGGAGATTCCCGCTTCGGTCAACGCGCAACGCCCCGCACCACTACGGGTACGGGGCGTTATTTGGCTGATTTACGGTGAGCAAGTTCACCGCAAGTTACCCAATGTGGCGTATCAATACCGCGTTTAGCGCTCGGTTTTGCTGGCCTTCAGGCTACTGAGCGTGCTGGCCAGTGCGGTGGCGGCACGTTCTTCAGCGGCTGCAATCTTTTCCATTTGATCGGCCATGCGGGCAAAGAGCTCGCTGCGTGATTCTGGGTCTATCTCTGGATCGACCATTTCGCTCAAGTCAATCCAGTCAGCTGCGAGCTGCGCATAATCCGCGGCGTGCTCGGCCAGCGGTTCAAGGCCCGGGAACTGCTCGCACTCATCGAGGAAGTCTGCGTAGAGTCCGCGCAAGCCACCGAGTCCGCCAAAGCGGGTATCGGTCATGAAGCAGTGCAGCTGTGCCAGTCCGGTTTCCAGACGTTGCGGATCGGCGAAGATCTGCGTCCAGCCCTTCTTGCTGTCGGTGTCGCGCAGGCTTTCAACCCAGGTGTGCATTCCGGCGATACCGACGCGGTTGGCGAAATGCTCCGGGATGCCCTTGAGCTCCAAGGTGCCAAGCAGGCGGCCGTTAGTTTCGGTGACCGCTTCCAGTACGTTGGCGCTTAGCGTGTCCAGGTTTGGTGAGCGGCGCGACGGGATCCAGGCTTGCCAGTTCTTTTCTTTTTTGCGCTTGGCGCGGGCGACGGCCAGATCGTTCGGGCTGATCGGCATCAGTGCGCCGGAGCCATCATCGATGAGCAGGTCATCTTCGTGTTCACCGACGATAGCGACGTCGATGATGTCTGCCTCATCCACCTCGCCGGCTTCGATCCATGGCAGTGCGCTAACAGCAACGCGTACGACAACCGCGCGGCCTGCGTCCAGCCCCGCATCAAGGTACTCGGTAGCGCTATCCGATGAACCGGTGGTGCGTTCGGTGACCTTGGCGCCGCAGCGACGCAACAGGTTCTGCGTGTATGGCTCTGGGTGCGCGCGGGTGACGAGGGTGACCGTGGTGGCCTGCTCGTACTCGAAGGTGAAGGCCATGAAGCCGATGCCGCCGGCAAGTCCTGCCAGCAGTGCCTCGCTTAGTGGTTCACCGGTGGCTGGATTGGTCACTCCGGCTTGGGTGAGGACTCGGTGCCAAAGGCCCGCGTCGTACTGCACAACTTCGGTCGGAGCCGGGTACTCGGGCAACTCTTCTGCCGGGCTTGGTGCCGGTGCAGGCTTTGGCTTGGGTTTGGGTTTGCCGTGCTTTTCAGCGTATCGCGCGTCTTTAGCCTCTTGGGCGTAGTTGCGTGCGGCGGCTGCGCGGGCCGCGCGAGGGCCTTCGGGCTTATCGGTCAGGATGTTCTTGCGCGCGGTCGTGTAGCTCTCGCCTGTTCGAGCCATGCGTTCACGGGCGAGCTTCTTCAGATTCGCGGGTTGTGCCAAGATCATGTCCTTCGTTGCCGGTGACGCGCACCGTTGCGTGGCGTCGTGCCTACATTCTACGTGGGGTGGGCACGGTGTTTCTTCCGCACCGGTACCCGCGACTGGCTAAACTATGAGGGTCCCGACACATGCCGCCGCTGGCAGCTCGTCAATTCTTCAAAACTAGCTTCCAAGGACCGTGCCGATTTCTTCTTCCCGCCTCCCCCTTCGTGCCCTGTGGGTATTGCCTGCGCTATATCTGCTCGGGCTGATCTGTGTTGCGCTCTGGCCAACGCCGGTTGATGCCTCGGCCCGGGGTGCTTTGGATAGCGTTTTAGCTTGGCTGCATTCGGTGGGCGTGCCGAACTTTGTTGGCTATGACCTGGTGGAGTTCGGCGCGAATATCGCACTTTTCATCCCGTTGGGGTTGTTGTTGGGCTTTGGGCTGCGGCGCTTCTGGCTGGCGGTGGGGTTTGGAGTGCTCGCAACTTCACTGATCGAAGCGAGCCAGTGGTTATTTCTCCCCCAGCGTTTTGCGTCGGGCCTTGATATTCTCGCCAATTCTTTGGGCGCGCTGCTTGGCGCACTGTGTTGGTTGTTTTGGTCGCGTAGTCGTCGGAAGGTTCGGGCCGAGGGGCAGGACGCTGCCCCGATCGGGAGTTAGTCCCAGTAAGTATTACGTCGCGGTAACTGTTCCGGGTCAATATGCTTCGGCAAAATCACGTGCGGTAGCCCGTCAACCACCACTATCTTGATCCGACCCGAATCAGCATCCATATGCGCACCCCGGCACAGGCCACTCAAATTGATCAACTTCGTTTCGCCGCCCATCCACCACGGATCAATATGATGGAACTCAATCTTCTCCGGTGGCTCGGTACAACCAGGCACAATACACCCATGATCACGCGCGAGCACCGCGCGTTTGAGTTTCTCCGGCACCAACCGTTGAGCTCGACCATAATCGAGCAGTTCACTCTTCGAGTTGAACACTGCCGGGATGATATCGGCTTCGCATAACAACCGTCTCAAATCCCCGGGCGGAAGTTTCACTCCGTGGGCGGTGCGGGCATCCCCGGAGGCGAGGTCCTGCAAATTTTCGAGCTTCAAATGCACCAGGACTTCAGGTCTGATCCGTTGGCTACCACCCCCGGTCGTGGGGATTGTGGTGAGGAGGTCCATCAACGCGTTGAGCGCTCGTTCGGGGACCGTAGCTGGGCGTTCCATGGTTTCTGGTTCCCAGATTGCTTCCTCCTGTGCCCCTTCGGGTAAGAAATCCAGGATGCTGGGTTCTACTGTGGGTTCTGCCGGGGTTGTCTGCTCTGGTGCTTCGTCTTGTGGTTCTGGTGTGGCGGTTGGCTCAGCGGGTGCGGGGGCGGGTTCGGCAATAGCTTGCTCAGTGGAGGAAGAGTCCGTAGCACTAGCCGACTCATCAACCGGGCCGGCCTGTGGCGGCCGGTTGACCCTAGCCTGCGCCCCCGCGCGGGTGCGTCCGTTAGCTGCATGAGCTGCCAACGAATCAAAATACTCACCTTCCACGGTGGTGACCCGTAGTAAAAACTCGCGGGTGAACTCGTTCTTGATTGGCAGCGGGAAGAACCCCCGACGCAATGAGGAAGACGTCGCAGTGCCGGCAGTGGTGCTGGCGGTAGTGATCAGCTCTTTGACCTGTTTATTCGTTTCGGAGACACTCTGCCCAGTAGACAACAGATTGGCCGCGTGTTCTTCGACCGGGCGGCCGTCGGCATGAAACAACGTCGGCTCGGTACGGACCCCGTCAAAGGTTTGATCTTTCGGTTCACGTTTGGCGAGTTTCTGACTGGTCTCACGCACCACCGATGGGTGCAGTGCCGGTGATTGTGCCGGGTCTGGGGTGGTGAATAACGTGGCGAGGTGTTCAAAGCGTGGTGGGAGCTGGTTGCCTGCCATATCGCGGCGGCTAATAAGATCGCTGGCGTCGCCGATGAGTTTGTTCGCTTCACCAAACGGGATATGTGTCCAGGACGCTAGGAGCGCTGCGGGTGTTTGAAAGCTTGATTTACCAGCACAACGGTGCGCCTGGCGGCTGGTGTCAGGGGCGGTGGTGCGCAGCGTGTCGAGTTCTGTTTCGTCCAGGGTGTGGGCGTTGGTGGCGGCGAGCCGGTCTGCGCCGGTGACGCGGATGCGGGCCGCTTCGTCTTCCAATGCCTGTCCGGTGGTGGCGAGCTCTAGGGCGAGGCGGGGATCGGTGGTGTTGGCGAGGTGTAAGCGCAGGAAGGTGAATAGTGCGGTGCCGGTGGTGGCGAGAGTCCGCAGGGTTTCGCCGGTGAGGTTTTCTGGCTCGCCGGTGGCTGCGGTGAGCTCGGTGAGCGTCGTGTGCAGTTCGGTGAGGGCGGCCCCGGCGGTGGTGTTCATGATTTGAGTATGCGCGGAAGGGTGGACCGGGTAGGTGGGGGTGGGACCGACTGTGGATAAGTGCAGAAAGTTTCTTTGGCGGGGACGAGAACGCCCCACACCTGTTGGACAGGTGCGGGGCGTTGATCGTGCGGGGTTTAGCGTGAGCGGTAGTTCGGCGCCTCGACGGTCATCATGATGTCGTGTGGGTGCGACTCCTTGAGGCCTGCCGAGGTGATGCGGACAAACTTGCCGCGGGCCTTCAGCTCCGGGATGGTGCGTCCGCCGACGTAGAACATCGTCTGACGCAGGCCGCCAGCGAGCTGGTGGACCACTGCGGAGAGCGGGCCGCGGTACGGGACCTGGCCTTCGATGCCCTCCGGGATCAGCTTCTCGTTGGAAGGTGCGTCGGCCTGGAAGTAGCGGTCCTTGGAATAGGAGGTGTTCTTGCCGCGGGTTTCCATCGCGCCCATGGAACCCATGCCGCGGTAAGCCTTGAACTGCTTGCCGCCCATGAAGACCAGGTCGCCTGGGGATTCTGCGGTGCCTGCGAGCAGCGAACCGAGCATCACCGAGTCGGCGCCTGCCACCAGGGCCTTGCCGATGTCACCGGAGTACTGCAGACCGCCGTCGGCGATCAGTGGCACGCCGGCCGGGATGGCAGCCTTGGCGGACTCGTAGATTGCGGTGACCTGGGGCACGCCCACACCGGCAACGATGCGGGTGGTGCAGATCGAACCTGGGCCTACGCCGACCTTGATGGCGTCGGCGCCCGCGTCGATCAGTGCCTGGGCACCTTCGCGGGTGGCAGCCTGGCCGCCAATGACGTCCACGTGTGCGGCGGCTGGGTCTTTCTTCAGGCGGGCAATCATGTCCAGCACGCCCTGGCTGTGGCCGTTGGCGGTGTCTACCACCAGTGCGTCCACGCCGGCGTCGATCAGCGTCATCGCACGCTCGTAGCCTTCACCGAAGAAGCCTACGGCGGCCGCTACGCGCAACCGGCCGTCGTCGTCCTTGGTGGCCAGTGGGTACTGCTCGGCCTTGTCGAAGTCCTTGACGGTGATCAATCCGGTCAGTACACCGTTGTCATCAACCAGTGGCAGCTTTTCGATACGGTTCTTGGAGAGCAGCTCGATGACCTGGTCGCGGGGCACGCCCTCTTTGGCGGTGATCAGCGGCATGCCGGTCATCACCTCGTAGACCTTGGTGGTCATGAAGTTTTCGCGCGGCACAAAGCGGGTGTCGCGGTTGGTGATGATGCCCAGCAGTTTGCGGTTCTCATCGATGACCGGAAGGCCCGAGACACGGTACTGGGCGCAGAGGTCATCCCATTCGGCCAAGGTGGCACCTGGGTGCACGGTGACCGGGTCCGAGATCATGCCCGATTCGCTGCGCTTGACCTGGTCAACCTGCCTGGCCTGGTTCTCGATGGACAGGTTACGGTGAATCACACCGATACCGCCCTGACGGGCCAACGCGATGGCCATGCCGGCCTCGGTGACGGTGTCCATGGCGGCGGAGCTGATCGGGGTCGCAATGTTGATGCGCTTGGTGAAACGGGTGGTGGTGTCCGCGTCTGAGGGGATCACGTCCGTTGGGCCAGGCAACAACAAGACGTCGTCGTAGGTGAGTCCTTCAAAGGCAAAGGGGTTGAACTCAGTCACGTAAGAACCTTTCGGAGCGAAAGCGGAGGTTGCTTAAATGGTAGATCTCTTTTGGCCTATAGACGATTCTCGTCGAAGATCTGTGTCTAAGCTAACGTCAGCGGGACGTCATTTCTTCCCGCGGCCATCCGGTAGCCACGCTAAACGCCGAGGCGAAGCGGGTGGCGGCGCTGTTGACGAAGGTTTTGGACAGGTGTGAATCATCAATGTAAACCAGCACGTTGCCAATCACCGCCTTGCAGATACCCTCCGGGCAGAGCAGTGAGGTCATCTCAAAGGGACGGACAGATGAGCCGTAATCATGCGAGGCCAAGAAGGTATCGACCGGGTTGACCGCGGCGAGCTTATCCGCCACCGGTGCATCGCAGGCAGAATCATCGGATCGGTGCCGGCCCACACAGTCCGGAATGGAGGACTCAAAGCGCGGGGTGTCCCGCATCGCGATGACCTGGGATCCGGCTGCCACGAACGGATCGATCGCCGCCGCGTAGCCATCAACCATGGTTTCTTGGGAGGCTGCGGAGTTCCCAAACTCGTCCGGTGCGCCCACGGTTTGGGTGGCGACGGTGAGCACCATCGAGGGCGCCAGCTTGGTGACGTAGTCTTGCGCGGCCTCTTGGAACGCGGCGCACTCTTGGGCATCCCAAGGCATGGTGCTCGAACCGTAACGACAGCCTGGATGATAGATCATCACCCAGCTGCCACCGGACGCTTCGACGGTGGTCGCGGCGGCATCGGACCAGTGCTGGATATGTGAATCACCGAGCAGGACCAGGTCCGGGGCGGCGTTGGGGTCCCCGCCCTGATTGCAGAACATGATCGCCGGATCTTGCGGAGTGTACTTCCCCGCGCAGTGATCCCCCGGCGTCTGCCATTCGGTGTCTAAATCGGTGCGTAGCGGCAAGGTGAGGGCGGCCGGAGACGGATCCCAGTCGGCGGTAGCCTGAGCGCCGGGGTTTTCCTCTGGAGACTGCGAAGCTGCCTGCACCTTGCGCTGTTGCACGTTGGAGTCCCATACGGCGATGGGCGCGGCAGCCACCAGCGCCACTAGCGTGATGACGAAGGCTTGTGACACCAGCTGCGGACGGCGCACCATGGCCAGTATCGGCAAGCGCTGCGGACGTTCTAAACGAAGCAAGGGTTTTTCAACCCATCGGGTGCTCAGCCACGACAAGCCGATCGACCCCATTATAAGTACCGTACCTGCTAGTGGTGAGGCTTGGTCTACCCCTGCCAGCTGCAGGTAGAAGACCAGTAGTGGCCAGTGCCAGAGGTACATCCCGTAGGACAACGCACCGAGTTTGGTCAGCGGTGCCAAACTCAGGATCCCGGCAGGGTTCTTCCATGATCGGGGTTCCGGAGCCATGATCAGCAGGGCTGCGCCCAGCGTCGGCACTAAGGCCAGATACCCGGGGAATTGTCCTTCAACGTCTAGTAGTGCGCCGCAAGAAACGATGACCAGCAACCCGCTCCAGCCACCGATTCGGCGTAACCATGAGGGCAATCGTGAGAGCAGCGGTAGAGCCAGGGCGAGCATGGAGCCCAGCGCAAACTCCCACATCCGGGTGCCGGTGTGAAAGTAGGCCAGGCGCTGATCGGCCGCGGTCAAGTAGATGGAGTAGCTCAGCGAACCGGCAAACACGGCGGCGAACATGGTGAACGCGATGAGCTCGAACCGGAACCGCGAGAAGAACCGCCGCCAGATGAAAGCACAAACAACCAGCAATACCGGCCAGATGATGAAGATCTGGCCCTGCACTGACAGCGACCAAAAGTGTTGCAGCGGTGAGGAAGCGGAGGTGTTAAACGCGTAGTAGTCCACGTTGGTCTCGGCCAAGGCCCAGTTCTGCTTAAAGAAGAGTGAGGAGAAAGCTTCATTGATCAGCGCTAACCACCCGGTGGCCGGCAGCACCAGCCAGGCGGTGACCGCGGTAGCAACGATGATCAGTGCCGCCTGTGGCAGTAATCGGGAGAAGCGGTGCAACCAGTTACCCAGAACCGAGACTTTCTGACCACTGCCTAGTTTGCGAGTCAGCGATCCGGTGAGGAAAAAGGCTGAGAGCATCAGGAAGATGTCTACCCCGCCGGAGACTCGGGAAAACCAGATGTGATAGCACATCACCAACAGCACGGCGAGCGCGCGTAGTCCTTGCAAATCGGCACGAAAACCCGCGGCTGGCGCGGTGTTCTGAGTGCTGCTGATCGCTGGGGACACGGGTGCGACTTTCCTTGTCGGTTCTGTGGTTAGTGCTCCACCAAGACTGTGGTCTCAGCGGACAACCATCAATTTTACCAAGTGAACTTCGTTATGAGCTTGGTACTTGCTGTGTGCCACCACGCAGGACCTAATTAGTGAAGTTCCCATAATGGGCTGACTTGTGCGCTTTAGCTACGAGGTACCGGCGAACCAAATAGCATGCAGTGGGCGTGCCTTAGATAAAGCCGTGAATAAAGAAAACAAAATGCCGCCACCGGCCAGAGCAGAAGCTCTGAGCAGTGACGGCATTCGGTCAAGGGTTTGATCCCTTAGTGGGCGTGAGCCTCTTCCTCGGGAGCCTTCTCGGCAACCAAGGTTTCGGTGGTCAAGACCAGGGCAGCAATCGAGGATGCGTTGACCAGCGCTGAACGGGTGACCTTTACTGGGTCAATGACGCCTGCGCTGAGCAGGTTCTCATAAACACCTGTCTTGGCGTTGAAGCCTTCGTTCGGTCCGGTCTCTTTGACCTTGGAGACAACTACTGCACCGTCAAAGCCGGCGTTGGTAGCGATCCAGAACAATGGCTGCACCAGGGCGCGACGTACGATTCCTACACCGGCGGCGATATCGCCTTCGGCGGAGGTGACGCGTGCGTCTTCGTCCAGTGCTGACAGTGCGTCAACCAGTGCGGTACCGCCACCGGCAACGATGCCCTCTTCGAGCGCTGCACGGGTCGAGGACACTGCGTCCTCGATACGGTGCTTGCGTTCCTTGAGTTCAACCTCGGTGGAGGCACCTACCTTGATGACACCAATGCCACCGGAAAGCTTAGCCAGACGTTCGGCCAGCTTTTCGCGGTCCCATTCGGAGTCGGTGCGGGCGTGCTCTGCACGTAGCTGGGCTACGCGCTCTGCAACGTCTTCTTCGGTTCCGGCGCCATCAACGATGGTGGTGGAATCCTTGGTGATGGTTACGCGGCGTGCGGAACCAAGAACCTCGGTGCCAACCTGGTCTAGCTGCAGTCCTAGTTCGGCGGAGACTACCTGGGCGCCGGTGAGGATCGCGAGATCCTGCATCATTGCCTTGCGGCGGTCACCGAAGCCTGGAGCCTTTACGGCAACCACGTTCAGCAGGCCACGAAGCTTGTTGACTACCAAGGTGGAAAGGGCTTCGCCCTCTACGTCCTCGGCAATGATCAGCAGTGGCTTCTTGGTCTCCAAGACCTTTTCCAGCAGTGGCAAGAATTCTGCCACTGTGGAGATCTTGGATGGGTTGATCAGCACTACTGCGTCTTCCAGGACAACTTCCTGGCGTTCTGCGTCGGTGATGAATTGTGGGGACAGGTAGCCCTTGTCGAACTGCATGCCCTCGGTGAGGACTAGTTCGGTGGCGGTGGTGGACGACTCTTCGATGGTGATGACACCATCGGTGCCCACGGTCTTGAAGGCCTCGGCGAGCAGGTCGCCGATTTCGTCATCCTGTGCGGAGATCGATGCCACGTTGGCAACCTTGTCTTCGACTGCCACGGCGTTAGCCTTCAGGCGTTCGGCAACAATTTCCACTGCCAGTTCAATACCCTTGCGGATATCGCCTGGTGCAGCGCCGGCTGCTACGTTCTTCAGACCTTCCTTGACCAGTGCCTGTGCCAGCACGGTCGCGGTGGTGGTGCCGTCGCCAGCAACATCATTGGTCTTGGTGGCAACTTCCTTGGCCAGCTGTGCGCCAAGGTTCTCGTATGGATCTTCCAAGTCGATCTCACGCGCAATGGTGACACCGTCGTTGGTGATCGTTGGTGCGCCCCAGCTCTTGGCGAGGACCACGTTACGACCGCGTGGGCCGAGGGTGACCTTCACGGTGTTTGCGAGCTTATCAATGCCCGCTTCGAGGGCGCGTCGCGCTTCCTCATTAAATGCTAGCTGCTTAGCCATGCACTAACTCCTGAAATAGCATAGGTCGCAGTTCGGCCTCGAACCCTTTGAGATCATTGATCAAATCCAAGGATTGGGGCCGTAAAACTACGAGGTTGGCGTTACTTTACGACGACTGCCAGAACGTCGCGAGCCGAAAGTACTAGGTACTCTTCGTTGCCGACCTTAACTTCGGTTCCACCGTACTTCGAGTACAGAACTACGTCGCCTTCAGCAACGTCCAAAGGAATGCGGTTGCCCTTGTCGTCAATGCGGCCAAGGCCCACTGCAACAACGGTGCCTTCCTGTGGCTTTTCCTTAGCGGAATCAGGGATGACCAAACCGGATGCGGTGGTGGTTACGGCTTCGACCTGCTTGATGACAATGCGGTCTTCGAGTGGCTTGATGGAGACAGACATGGTCTCTCCTTTTCGTGTATGAACCAATGAATGTAGGGTTTCGCCCTATGGCATTGGACCAACCGTCGTCGCGGTGCCAGTTGGTGTGATCCAGTCAGGCGGTGTGCGTCGCGTAAGCAGAGCTCGCGCTTAGCACCCACTGATGACTTTAGGCCGTGAATTAGCACTCGGTCAAGGTGAGTGCTAATGATTGCCCTAGTTCGTCACACCGGTTCGCGCAGAGCGGACTTTCGCTGATTAGCTATTCCCGGCCAACGCCTCGGAACTAGGGGCAGCACACTATTAAATGCAAAGCACTCCAACTATCCCTGCGCGCACAAGACCACGTTTACCTCCGTGATTCACACAGCACCACCCAGTAGAGCTGGTACGCATGGATAAGCAAGGAATGCCGATAGGCTGGAACTTATGGCTCAGGCATCAAATGACTCAACTCTTAACGACCAATTCGCAGCGCTCCTCTCCCCCGCAGGTTGGTCGTTGCTCGCTACCATTGACCCTTCCATGGCGGCATCCAAAGATTCTGCATGGGCTCTGAATGAGAAGCTACGCAAAGACGGACACGATGCGGCGGTAGTTCGTGCTGTTATCGCTCAAGCAGAACTTCGTTACCGCGGGCGGGTTAAGTTTGGTCCCTTTGCCGACACGCTGATCTTTACCCCGGCTGGGTTGGAGCAATCCACTCGTCTGATGATCGCTGGACTGCATACACGCCGCTTTGAGCAAGCACAAAGCCAGCACGTGGCAGACCTAGGTTGTGGCATTGGCGCCGACTCCATTGCCATGGCCAGCGCCGGCTTGAAGGTCACCGCGGTAGAGAAGGATGAGACGACGGCAGCTGCGGTCACGCTCAACCTCATGCCTTTTGACAACGCCGAGGTACGCCACGGCACCGCAGAAGACACTGACCTAACAGGAATTGACGCTGTCTGGCTAGACCCAGCGCGGCGAACTGATATTTCTGGTGCTTCACGCCGACTCTTTGATCCTGAGGCCTTCTCCCCTCCCCTATCGTTTGTAGAGAAACTCGTCGATAACGGTATGGATGTAGGTGTAAAGCTCGGTCCAGGAATACCTCACGAAGCAATCCCTGCAGGTGCCGAAGCCGTCTGGATTTCAGATCATGGCTCGGTCATTGAAGTTTGCTTGTGGTTCGGCAAACTCAAACGTCAAGATATTGCCCGTGCCGCATTAGTCATTGATAAGAATGGCGCACACGAGCTAATCAGCTCGGTCACCGTAGAGCAAGATGCCAAGGCACCTGTGGGAGAACTAGCGGCGCACATCTATGAACCAGATGGCGCGGTCATTCGTTCACATCTCATTGGCACCATGCTTGAGCAGACAGGTGGACATCTCTTAGATGAGCACATCGCATACTTCACCCACGCAGAAAAGATCACCACACCTTTCGCACGTGGTTTCGAAGTACTCGCGGTCCACGATTACAACGTGAAAAAGTTGCGCAGCTGGGTGAAGGCCAACGGTATTGGTTCCTTGGACATCAAGAAGCGCGGTGTCGATGTCACCCCCGAAGAGTTGCGCCGCATCTTGCTGTCCGGATCCTCAAAGAGCGCCAGGAATAAGGCGACTCTCATCTTGGCCCGGCTGGGAGAAAAGCGCGTAGCCTTCGAAGTGCAGCCCCACTAAGACCCACGTTCCATGTCTTGCACTGAGCAAGCCCGGGGAGCAAATACAATAAGTATGGATATCCTCCGTTTTTGCGCGGGTAGCCACCACCCACCCGCCAACTGGCTCGGTAGTTTTTCGAGCCCATCACGCAATGAGGAGTTACGTGCAAAAGATCGAATTCGCCGACTCGCCCCAATCAACTATCGGTGTTGAATGGGAAATTGCGTTGGTCAATCGTGAAAACGCTGACCTTAGTTCTGTGGCCGAAAAGGTGTTGGACAAGCTCAAAGAAGATGCTGGAATTCCAGCAGATGAAGAGCATCCCACCATCAAGCCTGAGTTGCTGATGAATACCGTGGAAGTTGTGACCGGAGTGCACCGCACCGTGGCAGATGCTGCCGATGAGCTACGCGCCAACGTCCGGCGGCTCCGTGAAGTCACCGACCCCATGGGCGTAGATCTCTACTGCGCAGGCTCGCACCCTTTTGCCGCACCAACTTCTCAGCCAGTGACTGACAAAGAACGCTACGCAAACCTCATTGACCGCACCCAGTGGTGGGGACGCCAAATGGTCATCTACGGCATCCACGTACACGTAGGACTAGACGACCGTGAAAAGGCTCTGCCAATCACCGACGGTCTGATCAACTACCAGCCACACTTCCAAGCGCTCAGCGCATCTAGCCCTTACTGGGGTGGAGAAGATACTGGCTACGCTTCGCAGCGTGCGTTAATGTTCCAGCAGCTTCCCACCGCAGGAATCCCTTTCCACTTTAATTCCTGGTCCGAGTACGAGGCCTACGTGGCCGACATGCTCCACACCGGCGTCATCGATGACATCTCCGAAATTCGCTGGGACGTCCGCCCGGTCAACCGCCTTGGTACCGTGGAAATGCGTATCTGCGACGGCATGAGCTCGTTGGAAGACATCTCAGCCATCACTGCACTAACCCAGTGCTTGGTCCACGACATGTCAATGTCTCTTGAAGCGGGATACAAGATCCCTGTTATGCCGGCTTGGCACCGAGTAGAGAATAAATGGCGTGCAGCCCGCTACGGACTCGACGCGATCATTATTCTCAACGCCCAAGGCGATGAAATGTTGGTAACGGACCACCTCCGTAACGAGGTCAAACGCCTAGCACCTGTAGCTGAACAGCTCGGATGCCAAGACGAACTTCAAGGAATCATTCGCCTCATTGAGCGCGGTGCCGGATACCAGATCCAACGACAGATTTTTGCGACCACCGGCGGCGACTTCCAAGCCGTCGTCAAGGACAACGTTGCGCAAATGAACGCTGTCTAAATAGCTAAGACCCAAAAAGAAAACAGGTCCGTGAGATTCCGAATTATCGGGATCTCACGGACCTGTACTCTCCTCTGCCAATTTGAGTAAACCGTTGTGCTCGCGCGACTCAATTTTGCCGAAAATATTCAATAATTTGAACGCTATGGTCCTTCAGCTAACTACAGCACAGGAACTTCTAAATGCATACGCAAGGTAGCCTGCACTCATTTGGCCCGTCGGAGAGAACTCATACAACCACTAGAACAAATCCTTGACGTTTACTCTCTTGAAATTCATCCCGGAGCTTGAGCTCAACTTTGCCCACAAGATTCGGTGGAATTGTGTATCCTCCAACACCCCTCCTCCATATCCGCTTCCGTGCTCCGAACTACAGCGCAATTCAGGCGGGACCCCTCGCGAAATTGGCACATACAAGAGATGTTCGTGCCCAATGCGGCATCTAAACTGCACGCTGACTCGATGATTTTTTGGTTCACTCTCTGCACCATTATCGCGTCGTGCCGGTCCAGTACCGGACGCAAACAGCTTAACTCACGCTCCCGACGCTTTACCGTGAGATATCAGTAAGTTGGTCTGCACCACGCGTAACTTTTAAGAGCCCACATACTCCTTCTCATATATTTTGAACGCATTTGAGCTTGCGATTCACATAATTTAGTTTCACTGGTTATTTATTCGATAAAAACTTAGATCTCTCCGACATGACGACGCGACAACAATGCCATGAGGCCTTCCATCTTGATACCCGCCCAGGCACAAGAGACACTATTCGCATCCATACAACCGCTGGTGATTAGTGGTTAACTGAAGATATGAAAGCATCCGAAGCCTCCCTCCTGCAATTCCTCAAAACTTCACCACAATTCGTCATTCCTATCTACCAACGGACATATAGCTGGACAGAGAAGGAATGTGAGCAACTTTGGTCAGATGTTATTCGTGCCGGCGAAAATACAGATTCAACAGCACATTTTGTTGGCTCTGTCGTTTACATTGAAAAAGGAATTTATCAAGTTTCAAACCAGTCGCCTCTGCTGGTCATTGATGGTCAGCAACGGCTGACCACCGTAACGCTACTTCTCGAAGCATTATGCCGCCATCTTGGAGATACTGAGCCCATTGAAGGGTTCTCGGCAAAAAAGCTTCGTCATTATCATCTATTGAATCCTCTGGAAGACGGCGACAAGGCATTCAAACTTCTCTTGACTAAAACCGACCGAGAAACGCTTAATGCCATCGTGCAGCAACGCGCGATTCCGGAGAATCATTCTGTTCGGGTGGCCCAGAACTTCGACTTTTTTGATAAAAAAATCAAAACCCTCACACCAGACCTCAGAAGACTCTGTCTGGGACTCAAAAAACTCGTGATTGTCGATGTCGCTTTGAATCGAGAGCAAGACAACCCTCAGCTAATTTTCGAAAGCATGAATTCGACTGGACGCGAGCTTAGTCAAGCCGATCTCATACGCAATTATGTGCTTATGGGCTTGGAGCCAAAACACCAAACGGACCTCTACGAGAGGCACTGGCATCCAATGGAAAAACGTTTTGGCCAAGAGAGCTATACAGCCTACTTTGATGCATTCATCCGTCACTACCTGACTGTAAAGACTGGAGAAATTCCCAATGTTCGCGCAGTCTATGAGGCTTTCAAAGCTTACTCGCGTCGTACTACCGTAGCCGCTGAGGGAGTAGACGCACTAGTTAAAGATGTAAAGGCCTACGCTGGTTTCTACTGCGCCATGGCACTCGGCCAAGAGCAAGACCCGAAGCTCAAAACTGCATTCCAAGACCTACGAGATCTGCGAGTCGACGTAGCTTACCCATTGCTCTTAGAGCTCTATTCCGACTACGCGCACGATTTACTCAGCAGAGATGACTTTCTCGCCAGCCTACGTCTAATCGAGTCATACGTTTTTCGTCGCGCGATTTGCTCTATCCCGACCAACTCCATGAACAAGACCTTCGCTAACGTTTCAAAGTCGCTTAGGAAGGATCGGTATCTGGAAAGCCTTCAAGCTGCATTTTTGTTGCTTCCTACCTACCGTCGACTCCCAAATAATGAGGAATTTCGACGCGAACTAGAGTCGAGAGATATGTATAACATCCCCCGTCGTAGCTACTGGCTCCGGAAGATTGAGAACCACGAACGAAAAGAACGCGTCTATGTGGATGAATATACTATCGAACACATCATGCCGCAGAACCCGAATTTGTCAGACCGTTGGATTCAAGATCTGGGGTTAGATTGGGAATCTATACACGCATCGAAACTGCATACCCTAGGAAACTTGACGCTTACCGGCTACAACAGCGAGTACAGTGACCGCGCGTTTACAGAAAAGCGAGACATGAAAGGTGGATTCCATGAAAGCCCCCTACGACTCAACCACGGTTTAGGAAAAATCGAACGTTGGGATCTCCAACAAATTGAAAAACGTGCCTCGATTTTGTCTTCAACGGCTCTAAACGTTTGGGTTCGTCCCGAACTAACAGATCCTGTTCTAGGTGAATATCGCACTCAGCCAAAAGCCACTGGCATCGGCGCGTATACTCTCGCAGATCATCCCTATCTTCTACCCGGTAAGCCGATGCGCGCACTCTTCGACGAACTACGAAAACAACTGCTGATCCTAGATCCTAATATCACGGAAGAGTTCATGAAACTCTACGTCGCGTACAAGGCGGAAACAAACGTAGTTGATATCGTCCCGCAAATGGCGCGTCTCCGACTTTCGCTGAATATGCCGTTCCCTGAGTTGAATGATCCACGTGGCATCGCGAAAGATGTTACGAACTTGGGCCGTTGGGGAAATGGCGACGTTGAAATTGGAGTCGGGGATGATGATGACATTCCGTACATACTTAGCCTCGTCCGGCAATCACTTGATCGGCAGCTCAGCAAAGGGACATTAAACGACGACTAGACCGACTATGTGTACTTCACTGAGCAGGGGCCGGCATCTCGAAATTGTCGATGCCTCCTGCTCATAGTGAATAGATCTACCCCAGTGTACTCAGAACGAGCCTAGTCACCGGCTGCGACGAATCCGTGGCGAAGTTGAGCCCCGAAGATTCCACTCCGTCTGCAACAAGCTGGGCACCCAAAGCAGCGACCATGCCACCGTTATCCGTACACAGCGAGAATGGTGGAACCACCAGGCTGATACCGGCAGATACACAACGTGCGGCCAGCAGTTCACGCAAGCGTGTATTCGCGGCTACTCCCCCACCAAGAAGCAAGGTCTTTAGCCCATGCTCCTGCGCGGCGCGTACAGCCTTGGAAGTAATCACGTCCACCACAGCTTTTTGGAAAGAAGCGGCAATGTCCGCGACCGGTATTTCTTCGCCGTTGGCTTGGAAATGCTCCACACAGCGGGCGACTGCAGTCTTCAGCCCAGAGAACGAGAAGTTATGTCAGTTCTTGCCTGGGTTTTCAACGGTTCCCACAAACTTTGGCAGTGCCAGCCCACGCGGGAATCGGAACGCCTTTCGGTCGCCTTCTTTGGCTGCCTTATCGATTGCGGGACCACCCGGGTAACCGAGACCTAGCAGACGTGCGGTCTTATCATAGGCTTCGCCTGCGGCATCATCAATAGTGGAGCCAAGTAGCTGCACATCATTGGTCAGCGAGGTAACCTTCAGAATTTCGGTGTGGCCACCGGAGACCAGCAGCGCGCCGAAGGTCGGTGGAAGTACCGTATCCTCAAGCACACCGACACCCACGTGCGCCACCAAGTGGTTGATGCCGTACAGCAGTTTACTGGTGACCAGCGCTGGACTATTTTCGATTCCCCGTTCTCCACGCCAGCTGCTATCAAAATCGATGCTGCGCTTGCCTGCTAGAAAATCAGCGTTGTCCGTAACGGAGAACCACTAGTTCCTGCAACAACCAAGGATTAGGTTGGGGTGTGGAAGAGATTTTGGTGTATCTCAGTGGTTCATGCCCCTGCAACCCGGTGATGTCATTTTGACTGGCTTCCCCCGCGCAATGTCGTCGGCTCACCAATGGTGACGAATTCAGTTGCCGAGTGCAAGGTTATGGTGACCTGTAAAATCCGGTAATCGCAGCGGAAAAACTTGCCTGACAAATGACCAACTGGCCCTAAAAATGGCTGGTTCCGCTCGAACTGGCCTGTTCAGGACTTCACCGAACTTAGTGGTACTTTGTTAAGCCGCAACCTGATGCCTGCACTCATCTTGACTTACAAATTCTTCAGCGAGTTCCACAAATCCCCGTCGCAGGCGATCGCACGACCGGCCGGATATTCCTCTTTGCGCTCGGAAAAATAGGTATTGCCCGGGGAAAGCCTATAAGCCCCGGGGAAGCAAGGTTCCCCGGGCCATCACCGGGTTTCGGGAAACTGCCGCTCACCATGCCAGTCTTGCCCGAGCCCGCGACAAACTTCTAAGCGAATGCCAGCTTGCGCACGGTGAGGTTCTTGTACGTTGCAGTCCCGCCCGAAACGAACAATTTGATCCCGGAATCCGAAGCCAGCGGGAATACCCGGTGTGAGTGGACGATCCTGCCATCCCCCAAGAACACCTCGACGCTGGAACGGTCCACCAGGATGCGTACCTTGAGTCTTCCGCCTGGTACCTCTAATGGGCTCTTGGTTTCGCTCTTATCCCCGGGATGGAAGCTCGGCTTGCGGTTCATGTAGGCGAACCCTCCGGCCAGAAAGATTCCGGTGGCCACGTGACGCGTGCCGGTTTTTGCCCGGCACAGCTCAAATCCCACGTTCTCTGGCGGGTTAGCTGGATCCCAGCTCAATTCGCATTCCAGCTCATAAGCACTGCTCGAGAAATCCAGGACCTGCTCCCCAGATACCGCCAGGCTGCCTAAGCTTTTAGCGGGGCCGGCCAGCTTGTCCAACTGCTTTACCGGCACCGTGGCGAGGTAGTAGCCTTCTGCACCGGCGATCATCCGCACCTCGCGCACAATCATGTCATCTCCGTTGTAGCCATCTGTGGCCATGCTTGGGGCATTGTGCGGGTAATCCCAGAAGTTGTTCCACCCAATAACACGACGCAGTTTGGGATTTTCGCTCCCGTCGGTACGATGATCCGGATAGGTCACAGCACCATAGAAGTCAAAGCCCCAGTCAAGCCATTGCGGATCATCATCCTCGGTGATGAAGGCCTTTCCGTCAAAGTCGCCCACCCAATATGCGTAAGTTGCGGGCAGATCACGTGGCTTGCCATTGGCGCTGGTGCCAAGCACCCATTGTTTGGTTCCGTCAGAAGCCTGGATCTGGAACAGGTCCGGGCATTCGAGGGTGCCCAAGGTGGTGCGCACAAATTCGCTGGTTCTTTTCCACCGCTTCAGGTTCACCGAGGTATACAACCCGATGAGGTCCCCCTCAGCATTAAGCATGACCCACTGTGAGCTTTGCTCATGCCAGATGATCTTCGGGTCTCGGAAGGCTTCCACGCCTGGGTTAGCCAGCACCGGCTTGGTTCCACCGGGCTTGAAGCTGCGTCCCTTATCGGTGGAGTACCAGAGGTACTGGGCTTGCACCCCGCCCGGTGCCTGAGTGACCAGAGCAATCAACGCTCCTTTCCCGTAGCCCGCGGTGTTCTTTTCGTCGATGACAATCGAGCCGGACCAGCAATCCCCGTTAGGGCTTTCATGCTTGCTGATGGCTACGCCGTGGTCGGTGAAGTTCACGTGGTCCGTGGTGGTCGCCAAACGCCAACTTGTACCGCTGCCACCGAGAATGTAGTCCTCGTTGTATAGGTAGTAGTACAGGTATTCACCGTCCAGATACACCGGACGTTGCGGGTCATTCTTCCAATTATCCGGAACGCTGAAGTGATAACTGGGACGGTAGCTCATCGCAGCAGAACCCTTCTTGTCATTTTTTCCCCGCTTTGCAGGGGCCGCAACGGCCGCCCCAGCGCCTAGTCCGGTCAGAGTCAAGGCAGTGGCCGAGGCCATGGTGGCAACAATGCTTCGTCTGGACGGCCCGCCATGGGTCATGTCTTTATTTGAGCTCATGTCATTTCGCTTTCGTCCGCCAACACCCAGTGCTGGCTTGATTCATCGATAATGTGCTTTTGCAGGTTGGCGCTGGTGGACCAGCGCTGGATTTGTTCGCGTAGAGCCGCGCGCTTTGGTGCGTCGAGGCTACCGTCTCGGTCAGGGTCAGGCACCGCACCCACAAGCAGCTGAGTATACGGATGGCTCGGGTTATCCAGCAGTTGCACGGATTCTCCTGATTCCACGATTCGCCCCTCGTTGAGCACAGCAATTCGGTCCGAAAGATAACGGGCCGAAGCCAGATCATGGGTGACATACAAGATGGTGATCCCATGCTCGTCACGCAGCTTATGCAGCAGGTTCAACACACCAATGCGCACCGAGACATCCAGCATTGAGGTCGGTTCGTCGGCCAGAATGATGCTCGGCTTGGCCGCCAGCACTCGAGCAATCGCGATGCGCTGACGCTGTCCGCCAGAGAGCTCATGCGGGAAGGAGGAGAGCACATCCGGGCTGAGACCCACGGTACTCACCAGCTTTGCCATTTCACTGCGCTTTGACTTAATTTCTGGCTGGTGCAGAGCCAAAGCACGTTCCAAGATATGCTCCACGCGGAAGGTAGGATTCAGCGAACCGAAGGGGTCTTGGAAGACCATCTGCACTTCGCTGCGGTACTTACGCACCGCTGCCCCCCTCAGCCCCGCAATATCTTTTCCATTAACTAGAATTTCGCCGGAATCCGGAGTTTCAAGCAGCGCAAGACAACGGGCCAGCGTTGACTTGCCGGATCCTGACTCCCCCACCAGTGCCACGATTTCCCCGCGTTGCATCTCCAAATCGATATCCCGCAAGGCAGGAATTTTCTTTCGACTAAACAGCGCTGAGCTGGTGAATGATTTGCTCAACGAACGGATTCGAACGGCCGGACCCACTGCGGTCCGCAGGGTAGCAGTTGAAGTCATAGCAGTTCTCCTTGCGACAGCACAGGTTGATCCGAGGGAGCCACCCAATGGCCCTCGCCGGTGTCTTCCAGATCCTGGATGTTGGTGAATTTGGTGCCTTCTGCCAGCCCGGTGAGCTTAACCCTTGGGCCATGCAGAGGCGGGAAAGCTCCCAGCAGCGCTTGAGTATAGGGGTGCCGGGAACCATGGCGCAGCGTTGTTGCCGGAGCCAGCTCCACAATACGACCGCCATACATGATGCCAATACGGTCAGAGAGCTCAAGCATCAACGACATGTCGTGGGTGATGAACAAAATCGCGAAGCCGAGTTCTTTTTGCAGTTCACGGATCTGCTCCAAGATCTCCTGTTGCACCACCACATCTAGCGCGGTAGTAGGTTCATCAAGAATCAACAGCCGCGGATTCAAAGCACAGGCCATGGCGATGACAATGCGTTGGCGCTGGCCTCCGGAAAGCTGGTGCGGGTAAGCGCGCAACCGTACCGGATCGATGCGCACCATCTTAAGCAGTTCGTGGGCACGATGCAGCGCGGCCGCCCGGCTACCGCCACGGTGGGTGCGGATCACGTCGATGAATTGCTCACCAATACGGGTGACCGGGTTCAGGGAGTTCATTGCCGATTGGAACACCATGGCCACGTTATTCCAACGCCAGGCACGCAACGCTGCCTCATCCATGCCCAGCACGTCCGTGCCGTCAAAGAGGACTTTGCCGTTGCTGATCCGGGCAGGGTCCTTGAGCAAACGCATGATCGAGTTCGCGATCGTTGACTTGCCGCAGCCGGACTCACCGGCGAGGCCAAAGATCTCGCCGGAATGGATGGTGAAGCTGACCCGGTCCGCGCCGCGGACCGCACGCTCGTCGCTGACGTATTCGACGGTCAGGTCCTGAACTTCCAATACCGGGACGCTCATTTTTCTTCCTTTCGCGCCACGGTGGTTGCCGCGGTGCTCTTCGTTGCATGCTTAGGCCGGCGCAGGCGCGGGTTGGTAATCTCATCTACCGCGTAGTTGCACAACGCCAAGGCGAAGGCCACCAACGCAATAGCCAGACCCGATGGAACAAAAATCCACCACTGGCCGAGCATCAGCGAACCATCGCTGGTAGCCCAGAACAGGTTGGTGCCCCAGGAGAGCGTGTTTACGTCTCCCAGACCCAGGAATTCGAGTCCGGCTTGGGCACCAATGGAACCGATGATGCAGCCCAGCAGAGTGGTCATGACCACCGAGGCCATATTCGGCAAAATCTCGCGCACCATAATGCGCAGTGGACGTTCACCGGATACCTGAGCGGCCGCCACATAATCTTTGCCCCGAATGGACATGGCTTGAGAACGCATGACGCGGGCACTACCGGCCCAACCGGTAATCACCAGCACCACGATGACCGTTCCAAGGCCCGGCGGCATGAAAGCTGCCAGGATGACCAACAACGGCAGACCCGGAACCAGCAGGAACACGTTGGTCACCAACGAGAGCGCCTCGTCCAGGCCTCGGCCGAAGTAGGCACCGCTCAAACCGATCAGCACGCCGATCACGGTGGATAAGATCCCAGCGGCAAAGCCGACAAATAGCGAAGAGCGTGCTCCCCACAAGGTCAAACCGAGGACGTCTTGGCCCTTAGTGGTGGTTCCCAGCCAGTGCTCCAGACTCGGAGCTGCGGCACCGGCAGAGGTGATGCGCGCCGGATCTCCCGGGAAGAACACCGGGGCCAGCAGCGCCAGCGCAATGAACACTACAAGGATGCTCAGCCCGGCCACCGCCTTGCCGTTGCGCAACAAGGTACGCAGCAGGCGTGTGGCGCCCAGCCTAGCGCGGTCCGTGGCACTTTCTGCCGCCGGGTCCTTGGGAGTCAAGGTCAGGGTATCTGTGGTTATCTGGCTCATGAGGTTCAGCCCTTCCGCACACGAGGGTCAAGTCGGACGTAGACCAGGTCTACAAGGAAGTTCGCGATTAGCACCGCGGCGGTAATGGTCAGGAACATGCCCTGCATCAATGGGTAGTCAAGGCCTTGGACTGCAGCGAGCAGCTGGTAGCCAACGCCCGGGTAGGCGAACACTACTTCGGTGAGCAAGGCTCCACCGACGATAAACCCGATGCTCATGCCCATGCTCGTCACTGAGGGCAGCATTGCATTGCGTGCCGCATAGTTCAGCATGATGCGGTGCGGGCGCAGGCCCTTGGCCTCGGCCATCAGGATGTAATCCTCGGAGTTGGTAGCAATCATGGTGTTGCGCATACCCAACATCCAGCCACCCAAGGACACCAGCACAATGGTTAGTGCCGGCAAGAACAGGTGAGCTGCCACATCCAAAATGAATTCAAGGTTAAATCCGGGGACCAGACCCACGGAGAAGGCGTGGCGCATCGGGGCGACACCCATATTGATGCCAAAGATGTACAGCGCACCCATGGCGAGCCAGAAGTACGGGAAGGAACCGATGAATACCAGCAGCGGCGGAGCCACCGAGTCCAGGAAACCGCCACGGCGCCAGGCCGCCAGGATACCCAGCAGGTTGCCGAGGATCACCGCGATCACCAATGAGGTGATGCCTAGCAGCAGGGTCCACGGCAGCTGAGAGGCGATAACTTCGGAGACTGGCGTGGGGAAACGGGATATCGACATTCCGAAATCGCCGGTGAGGATGCGGCCAAGGTAGCTGAAGTATTCGGGGATGAGCGGGCCGCCGTCTACGCCCATCATGGTGCGTAGCGCGTCGACCTGCTGTGGTTCGAGGCGTTGCTGCGAGCGGGAAAGCATGCGGGTGACCGGGTCACCGGGCATCAGCCGCGGCAGCAGAAAGTTTAGGGTGATGGACGCCCAGAAGGCTAGCAGGTAAAAGCCCAGACGCCGGAAGAGGAAGCTCATAATATGTGTCCTTCACGAAAGTTCGCGTCGTGGTGGGCAGCTAGAGGCCGCCCACCACGTGGGAGCTTGATGCTATTTCGCGGGTTCTAGGTTGGTGAGCACCAGCACGGTGGTCGGTGCGCGGTTGCTCAGAGTCGCGTAAGGGTTTTCCTCGGTGGGCCAACCAACAAAGTTCTCGGTGGTGTAGGCACCCCACTCCGGGCCAGGGAACAACGGCACAACCGGAGCTAGTTCGCTATACAGCGACTGCAAGTCATTGATGACCTGCTTCTGCTCGCCTTCATCACCGGTAGCCACAAACTTGTTCAGCAGGTCATCTGCTTTTTTGTCGCTGAAGCGGTGGTAGTTGTCAAAGGTCTGCTTGCCGACCGGCTTGACGTTCTCGCTTCCCATGAGGTTCAGGTAGTACTGATACGGGGTCGGAGCATTAGCAGTCCAGACGATGCCGGTATCAAATTCACCGGTCTCATAGGCTGCGGTCACCGCGGCCCAGTCAGGAGAATCAACGGTGGCCTTAATGCCCACGTCCTGAAGGTTCTGCGCGATAATATTTGCTACCGACAGCCAGTCAGTGGAGCTTGAACCCACGGAGATGTCGAAGGTGAATGGTTTACCGTCTGGGGTGGTGCGCTGTCCTTGGGCGTTTTCCTTGTAGCCAGCTTCATCCAGCAGCTTCTTGGCGCCTTCAAGATCGCGCTTGGTCCAGTCACACTTCTCCACGACCGAGGCATCACGCCACTTGTCGTAGTTGCCCGACAGTCCGGTGCAGTCGGCCGGAACGGTGTAGTCACTCATGCCAACCTTGACCGCCTGTTCACGGTCAACGGCCATGCTTAGTGCTTTGCGCACCCGCACGTCGGAGAATTCTTCCTTGGTGGTGTTTAGCTGCCAGTTGATCTCGGAGCCTGTGGTTGGGAACCAGTAGTGGCGGTGTTCTGGATCTTTATCCACATAGGTGGTCTGGATGTCTGGCATGTAGGTCTGGGTCCAGTCGACATCGCCGGAGATGGCGGCCAAGTTGGCACCGTCGTTGCCGGCGAAGGCGAGCATTCGGATGCCGCCAAGCTTCTGCTTCTCGGGCTGCCAGTAGTTCGGGTTCTTTTGCAGCTCGAAGGACTGGGCCTGGAAGTTGGCGATCTCGGTGTACGGGCCGGTGCCGACCGGGGTCGGGTTCTCTTCGTTGCCTGGCTTGTCGAACTTAGACCAGATGTGCGCAGGCACGATGACCTGCTGCCCCAATTCGTACAGTGCCGGAGCGAAGGACTTCTTGAAGGTGAACTGAACGGTGGTCTTATCCGGGGTCTTGATGGACTTCAGGTAGTCATAGCCGCCGAGCAGTTCCTTCTGCAGCTCCACCGAAAGCTTCACGTCCTTGGAGGTCAGCTCGGTGCCGTCGGAGAACTTGACTCCTGGGCGCAGATTGAAGGTCAGCGACTTGCCGTCGGTGCCCGCTTCCCAGTCGGTGGCCAGCCAAGGCACCGTGTCGCCGCCGGCAGGGTTGTAAACCAGCATGGACTCGTAGATGGACTGGCCGGTCATTGGCGCGGCGTTGGGCGAGAACGGGTTGAAGTTCTTGGAGAAGGTACCCATGTCTTCACGCGGGATGGTGAGGAACGCTGAGCTGGTTGTTGCTCCGTCAGCTTCGGTTCCGCCTGGGTTTGATGCGACGCATCCGGTCAGCGCGAATGCGCCGACCGCTGCGGTCGCAGCCACGGCAAGGTGCGCGCGGCGTAAGTATTTGACTATCATGGAAGTTCCTCATCCATTCATGTGATGTGTAGCGGAGGGGAAGCTCATCTTTGGCCGTGCATGGCCACAGATGAACGAATGCGTGGAGGGCAGCCGATGGTAATTTGGCGATTCTCAATCGGTGAGCCCTCTACCATTTGATTCAGTAATGACACCCCTGCCATACCCATTTCTTCAAAGGGCAAGGCGATGGTTGTCAGTTTTGGTCGCATATGTGGTGCCAGAATCTCTTGATCATCAAAACCGACGATTGAGATGTCTTCCCCCACTCGCAAATCGAGTTCCTTGATTGCGTCATAGGATCCCATGGCGATCCGGTCATTACCGCAAAAAATTGCGGTTGGCGGATCTGGTTGAGCCAGTAACTCTTGAGTTCCGTGGTATCCGCTATCGGCGGTACCGTCACCGGCAACAATCTTTGACTCTTCTTGGCTAAGTCCGTGATCACGCAGAGCCTGCTTCATACCGGTTTGGCGCCCGATCTGAGCAGGGATTCCTTGGGCAACAGTGATATGGCCAATGTTGGTGTGTCCGGCCCGTGCGAGGATCTCGGCGGCGGCGTAACCACCTGCGACTTCGTCCGGGACGATTGATGGAAATTCTCCGGCGGCGTCGAAGCAGTTGACCAAAACGCAGGGAACCGATTTTGCATTCTCCGGCACGATGATTTCTCGGTGCCAGGTGGTTGCAATGATCAGCCCGCCTACTTGTTGCTCAAGGAGCTTCTCCACCGCGAGCATTTCCATGCCAGGGTCGTCATCGCTGGGTGCGATGAGCAGAAAGTTTCCATCTTTCCATGCCGAGCGTTGCGCTCCCTTGATCACGTCGGTAGCAAAGGGTGATGTAGCAATCTCGGTCACCAGACCGAACCAGGCGCTGCGTTTGCTAGCCAGAGTTCGTGCGGCCGCATTGGGGCGGTAGCCCAGCATGCGCGCCGTCTGGTTGATTCTCTCTCTCGTGGCTTCGGGGATATTTGCTTCCATCCGGCCATTGAGCACAAATGAGACAGTTGTTCGGCTTACGCCGGCTGCCTTGGCGACATCGGCCATGGTCACGGATTGCTGCGTCATTTCCCCTCCTCCCCCTTGAGATCAAAGCGAAACTGGCCGTATTGCAGATTTGCTAACACGATTCAGTAACGCGCGTTACTACGCTGAGAAATAAGGTAACGCACATCACTTGCGGGTGTCAAGCAGTCAATTCTTATTTGCGCGTAAATGCAGATCTCTGCGAAGATCGCGCGCTTTCGACAGAACCGGCATCGCCCGCAGCACGGTATTTGGGCGCACGGAACGACCCAGAAACTATTCTGGGTATCCAGGAATTTGAAGATCAGACGAGCTGAAGAGGCTAGCCAATTCGACTCTCGGCAAAGCTGCTTCATGAGTCATACCGGGAGGCCGTGGCACTTCCCTACAGTTCGAGCCCTAAGAATCTTTAGCTCCCAAGCTCGGTCAGTCTTAGTTCAGCGGGCCTTCATTGAATCGCGCTCAATCAGCGGCATTTCCACCTGATGTTCAACAGGATCCAGCTTCCCATCAAGAAGTAGCTCAACGGCGAGCGCTCCCATTTCTTCATAAGGAAGTCTGATCGAGGTCAGCTGCGGACGCAGGTAGCTAGCGATGATCTCATCGTCAAAGGAAAGAACCGAAAGATCCTTGCCGGGAACTAGTCCTTGTTCGGCCAATGCCTGGAAGACTCCCATGGCCACGCGGTCATTCGCGCAGATGACAGCATCAGGCTTGTGCCCATCGGTGAGCATTTGAGCGGTCGCCGCATAGCCGTCGGTGGGATTCCAGTCTTCAAGAACCCATTCGCCGAGTACCTCAAGTTTCGATTCTTGCAAGGCGTTGCGCAGCGAAGTAAAGCGGCGGGTGATACTCGGATAGCTCTTCGAGTCATTCTCAGCATTTTGATGCGCCCCGATCAGCGCGACACTTCTAGCACCGGTTTCCAGAACTCGGTGCACCGCACGGGCACCGGAATCCAGCTCATTAGGTAGCACCGCGGTACAGGGGCTGTCATCAAGCCCATTAACCAAGATGGTGGGCAGACCTGTGGCTGGGATTTTTAAGTCATGTTTCCGTGAATCCATAAATCCTAGGATGAGACCATCAACGTCCCGATGAGCCATCTGCTGGATGACTTCAGCCAGCTGATCACGTTTCCCGAAGGTCTCTGCAATCAACACCGTATGGCCGCGCTCCTCGGCCGCGCGAAGAATGCCGGTGATCATGCCGGAAGCAAAACGTGTGACCGTGACCTGATCAGAAATCAGCCCCAGGGTTCGCGTCTTGCCACTGCGCAATGACTGAGCGGCAGCATTTGGACGGTAGCCCAGTTCCTTGGCTGCCGCGCGAACCCTTTCGGTGGCCTCTACGGAAAGCCTGGTCCCAGGCTTGTTGTTCAGGATTAAACTGACTGCGGCCTTTGACATCCCTGAAGCTTCTGAGACGTCAGCTATTGTTACCCGCTTGGCTTTTTGCGTATTCACGTGTCCTTCTTGCGACTGGTACCTGCAATTATTCGAGCCTAGCCTATTGCAGGGTGGCCCCGTCGCTGTTAGAGTCTTGTGCTAAATCCATTTAGCAGATCTTGATTAAGGATGGCGGCGTTGCCCGAACTACAACAAGTCGCGGTCATGCGACCAGAGCTTCACTTCTCCCCCAAGAAAAACTGGATCAATGATCCCAACGGTTTGTTCTTTGATGGCGAGCAATACCACCTGTACTTCCAGCACAACCCCCACGGAGTTGGCCACGGCTACATGTCCTGGGGACACACGGTCAGCACCGACCTGGTGAACTGGACCGAACTTCCCATCGCCATCCTGCACGGGGATGTTGCAGACATCTTCTCCGGCTCCATCGTTGTGGACCAGGAGAACACCAGCGGCCTCGGAGACGGAAGCACCGCGCCGATCATCGCGCTGTACACCGCGGCAGCCAAGGACGATAGCAACCAGTCCCAAGCGCTGGCCTATTCCTTGGACGGTGGCGCAACCTTCACCAAGTACGCACAGAACCCGGTATTGGACCGTGGTTCTAAGAACTTCCGTGATCCCAAGGTCTTCCGCTACGAATCCGCGCAGGGCCCGTGCTGGGTCATGGTGGTTGTAGAAGCCATCGAACGCCGTGTGCTGATCTACCGTTCGGAAAACCTCATCGACTGGACCGAGGCATCTAGCTTCGGCCCGCAAGCTGCCACCGCCGGCATCTGGGAATGCCCGGACCTCATCCAACTGCCGGTCGCCGGCAGCGACCAGCTCAAGTGGGTCCTGCTCGTTTCACTGAATCCCGGCGGCGTGGCAGGTGGCTCCGGCACCCAATACTTCGTGGGAGAATTTGACGGTTTCACATTCACCCCCTACAAGCAGCAGGAAGCTAATGATTCACTGGCCTTCGAGCAGCTAAGCCAGGGCAGCTGGCTGGACTGGGGTCGCGACTTCTACGCCGGCGTCAGCTTCCACGGCATGCCGGTGGAGCAGCAAACCATCATCGCCTGGATGAGCAACTGGGACTACGCCCGCGATCTGCCCCACGACGGCTGGCGCGGTTCCATGAGCGCAGCTCGCACCCTGGACTTGGTGCAGCTTGGCGACGGCGGTTTTGAAATTCGTCAACGCCTGAGCGGCTTGCCCGACTCCCCTGTACCAACCAGCGCGGTGCTGACCGGCGAGACGCGCATTGAACTCAATGAACCGGCTCTTGTGGAACTGAGCCTCCCCGGTGACTTCACCGGCCGGGCACGGTTACTCCTGCACCGCGCAGATCACAGCGTGATGAGCGAGGTGAGCGTTGAGCCATCTCTGATTCAGCACCACCGCGGCGCAGGCAAGGTTGCCCATGAGCTCTACGCTTCCAGCCAACGCATGCCGTTACCGGAGGATTCCACCGAGCTAGTCATCCAGGTTCTTCTGGATCATGGTTCCATTGAAATCCTGGGCGCGGATGGCCGCCGCTCACTGACCGATCAGCTCACCGGCGAAGCTGCGCCAGCCTATGGGGTACTCCAGTATTCCGGCAGCACGGGCGCAGTTGTTGGTGTCCTGCCATTGAGTGAAAAGAGCTTGGAGCGCAGCGCATGAGCAGTATTACCATCATAGGAGAATCTTTAGTAGACGTCGTCTCGGGTTTGGCCCACCCCGGTGGTTCACCACTGAACGTTGCCGTCGGACTCGCGCGCCTAGGACATGTTGTGCAATTCCATACCGAATTTGGTCAAGATGCTCATGGGCAACAAATCGCCGAGCATCTGTTGCAAGCGGGTGTGAAGGTGGCTTCCGGCTCGGTCACTGAGCGGGCCACCTCGGTGGCTCAGGTTCACGTTGATGAGCACTTAAACGCCCATTACACCTTTGATATCCACCAGCAGATTCCACCAGTGGCAGTAGACGCCGTCCCCGAACTTTTGCATACCGGATCCATTGCCGCGTGGATTGAGCCCTCGGGGCAGTGCATCGTTGATGCCTTCACTCATGCTGCAACTGGTTCACTGCGCAGTTACGACCCAAATCTTCGTCCAGATCTGGTGGAAGACCGCGAAGCAGCCATCGAACGAATCGAATTGCTGATGAGACTGAGTCATATCGTTAAGCTCAGCGATGTGGACGCTCAATGGCTCTACCCTGAGCTGGACCTGTGGGACGTACTGGCGCATGTTTCCAGCCTCGGGCCGGCTTTTGCCGTGATGACCCAAGGTGGGGAGGGTTGCCTAGCTGTTGCCCACGGAAATCGATATGACATCCCGGCCTTGCCGACAGAGCTCAAAGACACCATCGGTGCCGGTGACGCGTTCATGTCCGGACTGCTTTACGGTGTGCTCGCGCTACCCGAACTAGCGCAAGCGCTACGCACCGGAACCGCCTGCGAACCAGCTGATATCAGGCAAGCGCTGCACCACGCACTAACTTCGGCAGCACTAACCGTGGCACAGGCCGGTGCAAATCCGCCGTGGTTCAACGATTTCTCCCGCGCCTTAGCTCACTAAGAACTTTCCAACGATGACAAAGAAACCAGGGCAAAGATGACTGGACTAAGCACAACTCTTAGAAACCCTACCTACCTTCACAGTTCCTTCTCGATGCTGCTGTTCTTCGCATCATGGGGAATTTGGTGGTCATTCTTCCAAATTTGGCTCACCAGCGAATCCAACGGTTTGGGGCTCAGCGGCGCACAGGTCGGTACCGTCTATTCGGTGAACTCGCTCGTGACGCTGTTCTTGATGTTCGGCTACGGTGCTCTACAAGACCGGCTAGGTCTGCGAAAGCATCTTGCGGTCGTGATTGCCGCGGTGACCGCGCTCACCGGACCATTCTGCATGTGGGTCTACCAGCCGTTGCTGCAGTCGCATTTCATGATGGGTGTTATTGCCGGCGCAGTCGTATTCTCCGTTGGATTCCTTGCAGGCGTAGGCCTCTTTGAAGCGCTCACCGAACGTTACAGCCGCCGCTTTAACTTCGAATATGGGCAAGCGCGCATGTGGGGATCATTCGGTTACGCCGTCGTGGCACTGGCTGCAGGCTTCCTGTTCACCATCAACCCAATGCTGAATTTCTGGATCGGCTCGGTAATCGGAGTAATCCACCTGCTGCTGTTGTTGCTTTGGCGCTTCGAAGCTAAACCAGTAGCTCCTCTCCCAAGCAACGGAAAACTGTCTCCAGCATCTACACCGGGCTTCCGTGAAATGCTGGGCCTTTTCCGTTTACCTAGTCTGTGGCTCATTATCGTATTCGTGATGCTGTCCTGGACGTTCTACACGGTCTTTGACCAGCAAATGTTCCCCGACTTCTACACCGGACTCTTTGAAGACCAAGAAACCGGTCAGCAGGTATATGGCATCCTGAACTCGGTGCAGGTCTTCGTTGAAGCGGCCATGCTGGGACTCGTGCCTCTGCTCATGCGCCGTGTGGGCGTGCGTTCTGCACTGCTCATCGGTGTCGCCATCATGTTTGTTCGCATCTTGGGCTGCGCGCTCGTTGATGATCCGTTGCTCGTCTCCGCAATTAAGATGCTGCACGCCATCGAAACGCCGTTGTTCATTCTTCCGGTGTTCCGTTACTTCACCCTGCACTTCAACCCGGCGTTGTCTGCAACCTTGTACATGGTGGGGTTCCAAGTATCCTCGCAGATTGGTAACGTCTTGCTCTCCACACCGTTGGGCATGCTCCACGACCAGGTGGGCTACCGCCAGACCTTCATCACCATCTCGCTGGTAGTGCTGCTTGCTGGAGTCTATGGATTCTTTGCGCTGAAAAAGGACGATCAGCAAGTCATGGGTGACCCATTCATTCGTCACTCAAAAACTGCTGTTGACGCCTAACTGAGCGTTCGTTCAAGCGGGGCGGGTTGCTATAGAGACTTACAGCAGCTCGCCCCCGCTGCGTTAATACGTTGTCAACCGTTTGCCAGAATCTCGCTCGTGTTAAAACATCAACATCGTTCATTCATGATGCCGCGCCCGGGCACCGTCGTTTTGACTGGCCTGTATGCTAAAGATCGCCAGAACACCCCGGACGATGAGGTCATCTGCTGTGTTGCGGGAGTTCGCGAACTCCGCAACCGGTCTATTGCAGGTTACTACTCCCCTATATATCCAACGTAATAAGCGTCCGCACCCAGAAGGGTACGGACGCTTACTGCATCTCTAGCCAGATTCTTAGCCGCGTGGCTTCAGCACAATATTAGTGACCGGTTGCGAAGAATCTGTAGCAAAATCCAGGCCCGAAGGTTCGGCGCCCGCGGCCACCAGCTGGGCGCCGAGAGCGGCAACCATTCCACCGTTATCCGTGCACAGCGAAAACGGCGGAACCACTAACGTGATGCCGGCCGAAGCGCAGCGCGCTGCCAGTAGCTCTCGCAGTCGCGTGTTCGCCGCGACTCCCCCACCCAATAGCAAAGTCTTCAGGCCATTCTCCTGCATAGCGCGCACTGCCTTGGAGGTGATCACGTCCACCACAGCTTCCTGGAAAGATGCGGAAATATCCGCTACCGGGATCGGCTCCCCCGCCGCTTCAAAATGCTCCACGCAACGCGCCACGGCGGTCTTCAGACCGGAGAAGGAGAAGTTGTTCCGGTGCTTGCCCGGTTCCTCGGCAGAGCCCACAAACTTTGGCAGCGACAGCCCACGGGGGAAACGGAACGCCTTTTTGTCTCCGTCTTTGGCAGCCTTGTCGATGGCCGGTCCGCCCGGATACCCCAGACCCAGCAAGCGGGCGGTCTTGTCATAGGCTTCGCCAGCCGCGTCATCGATGGTCGCGCCAAGAAGCTGCACATCGTTGGTCAGCGAGGTGACCTTCAGAATTTCGGTGTGGCCACCGGAGACCAGCAGCGCACCGAAGGTCGGTGGAAGCGCAGTACCTTCAAGCACCCCGACACCCACGTGAGCCACCAAGTGGTTGATGCCGTACAGCGGTTTACCGGTGGCCAGCGCCAGTGCCTTGGCCGCGGCCACGCCTACCATCAGTGCCCCGGCTAGCCCGGGGCCGCTGGTCACGGCAATCGCATCGATTTCCTCCAAGGTCACGTCGGCTTCGGCGAGCGCCTGCTCCAAGGTGGGCACAAACGCTTCGAGGTGCGCGCGTGCCGCAATCTCCGGGATCACGCCGCCAAAGCGGACATGCTCATCCATGGAGCTGGACACGGTGTTGGCCAGCAGTTGGGTGCCACGCACGATCCCGATTCCGGTTTCATCACAGGAGGATTCAATGCCCAGTACTAGCGGGTGCTGTGGGGTGCTCATTCGGAAGCCTCCGGGGTGTCTAGCTCGTCCAGTCGCAGACGCATGATCAGCGCATCGATGCCGCCCTTGTAATAGCGCGGGCGTCGATGGATAGTCTCAAATCCCATGGACTCATAGAGTCCAATGGCGGTGGGGTTGTCGAAGCGCACCTCGAGCATCAGGTCTAAGGCGCGGTTGGCTCGTGCAGTGGTGATCAGTTCCGTCAGCAGCGCCCTGCCCAGACCTTGACCTTGGTATTCGGGGATGATCGCGATGGTTTGCACGTCTGCAATGGGCAGCACGGTGCAGAGCCCGGCATAGCCGATGATCTTGTCGGCATCCTCATAGACCCAGTATTTCCGGGTTTCCAGCTGGGCCAGCTCAGCTTCGAATCCGGCCAGCGGCCACGCATCTTCGGGGAACAACTGCGTTTCCAGAATATGGACTGCGGCAATGTCGTCAGTGGTCATCGTACGGAGGGTGATGCTCATGCCTTGTCCTTCTTCATGAATGCCGGGACCTGGGCATCTGATTCACGCAGGTACTGCGGTGAGGTATCGGACAGGTCCACACCCTTGGCAAGATCCTTGATCCCGCGCCAGCCCAGCTCTGCGGCCTGTGCGATCCAGTCCAGCGACTCTTCGACGCCATGTGCTCCTGCTTCGGCCAGTTGCTCTGGATACAGCGAGGCACCCACGCCGTAGACCGGCAAGGCAGGCAGGGTTGCGGCGGTCGCCACATGGGGACCGTCCAGCAATTCGCCCGAGGCATCGTATTTGGCCCAGTACACTTCCTTGCGGCGCGCGTCGGAGGCAACCACAAATTCTGCCGGTACGTGCTCGGTATCCAACACTCGTTCGGCGAGCGCGTGCAGGGACATCACCCCATGCACCGGGACCTGCCAGACGAAGCCGAAGGTCCGTGCCGCAACAAGTCCCACTCGCAGTCCGGTGTAGGGCCCAGGACCCACACCGACAATGATGCCGGCAAGCTCCGCACCAACTTGCTGGTGCTCTGCCAGCAGGTCGCGGACAAGCCCGGCGAGGGTTTCGGTCTGGTCGTTACCGCGTGGTGAGGTGCGTTCGCCGAGCACCGCGCCGGTTTGTGAGTCGATCAAAGCCACCGAGGCGTGCGCCGAGGTGTCGATGGACAGGTAGTTAGGCATGTGGTTCTCCCGAGTGCTGCAGCCCGGTGGCCTGCAGCAAGGCGTTTTTCAGTTCGGTGAAATTCTCTTCGTCCCAGCGTGGTCCGATGGCCTTGAGTGTGAACTGCCTTGGCTCATCGAGCTCCTCGTCGGATTCTTCCCACGGGTTGCTGCTAGGTGCGGCCCAGATCTCGCGGTCCAACTGGATTTCCAGGCGGGAGTCGGACAGGTGCTCCACCTTGCCCAGACCCCATTCCACCACGGTGACCGAGTCGGCCAAGGTGGATTCAAGGTCGAGGGTATCCACGTCATGTTCCCCGTTTAGCCGGTAAGCATCCACGTGGATTAGTGCTGGCCCATCACCCAGCGAGGGGTGCTGGCGTGCGAGTACGAAGGTGGGCGAGATGATTCCCTCGCGGACGTTCAGGCCCAGCCCGAGCGATTGCGTCAAGGTGGTCTTCCCGGCTCCCAGCGCCCCGGTGAGGATCACTAAGTCCCCTGCACTCAGCTGCTTGCCCAAGGCTTCGCCCAGAGCTTCAGTGACCGTGAGGTCCGCCAGCTGGCAAGAGAATTCTTTGATGTGCTCATTCACCGGCTTCGCCCCAGGTTCCTTCAACATAGAAGCGTGGAACTCGTGGAGAGATCCGGGTGACAACCTCATAGTTGATGGTGTTTGCTGCGTGCGCCCAAGTGGTTACCGATTCTCCACCTTCACCAAAGATGATTGCCTCGGCACCTAAGAATTCGTTGGGGTTGATATCTGGGCCTAGATCAATCACGCACTGGTCCATGGCGATAGTTCCGCGTACCGGGTAGGTTTTCCCGTTGATGGTTACCGGTGCCCCGGTGGCAACTCGTGGCAGCCCGTCGGCGTATCCCATCGGGACCAGCGCCAGGTAGGTCTCTGCGGTCGTTTGGTAACGCAGCCCGTAGGAGACTCCTTGCCCGAGGGTGACCTTTTTGACGTTGGCAACCTTAGTCATCAGCCGCATTGCCGGACGCAGACCATAAGTTGCAGGGCTCTCCCCCTCAAACGGGCTCAGGCCATACAGTCCCAAACCGAGCCGCACCATTTCGTGGTGGGTGTCCGGACGGGACAAGATGGCCGGAGTATTGGCAATGTGGCGCATTTCCAGATCGAAGCCTGCAGCTTCGACCATATCGATGGCCTCGTCAAAAGCGGCAAGCTGAATGTCAGTTTCGGGGCGGTCCGGCTCATCGGCGACAGCTAGGTGGGAGAACACCCCGACCACACGCAGCAGTCCTTCAGACTGATACTTAGCGGCACGCTCAATCAAGCCCGGGAAATCAGCCATGGTGGAGCCGTTGCGTCCCAGCCCGGTATCAACCTTGAGATGAATACGCGCAGGCGTCTGCACTGCCTGGGCTGCCGCTGCGATTAAGTCTAAGTCCCATCCTGAGACACCTAAATCAATACCTGCAGAGATGGCTTTTTCAAATGGGGTGTCGTTGGTGTGCAACCAGGCGAGCATCGGAGCTTCAATACCTGCGTCGCGTAGCGCCAGGGCCTCGGCAACGTGTGCGCAACCAATCCAGCGGGCGCCACCTTCTAGAGCCGCCTTGGCTACCTGTACGGCTCCATGTCCGTAGCCGTCTGCTTTGACGACTGCCATGACCTTGGCGGGGGCCACCAGATCCATAACCTGTTTGACGTTGCTGCGGATTGCGGAGAGATCAATGACAGCGCGACGTTCCCAACCAATGTAAGGAGCCGTGTCACCGGCTTCCGGCGCGTTGATTTCCTCAAGAGATTCAGAGTTCACCTATACATCTTCGCACTTTTCGCACGCTCTTGCCGCGCCATGGCAACGATAGGGAACGTGAGCTTCATTTGGGGCAAAAGTAAAGAGCCTGTTCTCGCAAAATTTCTTTGCGGGAACAGGCTCTGAGAAGTTTTTGAAGTTGGTTACTTTAGCGTGCGCAGTTCGTCACGGATCTGCTCAAGCAGTGCAAGCTGCGGGTCTACCTCTTCTTCTTCTTCGGTGAGACCGCGACGACGCTCGAGGTGCTCGGTAGCCTTCTGCATTGGCAAAACCAGTGCGAAGTAGACTGCTGCGGCGATCAACAGGAAGTTGACCAGCGCGGTGAGGAAGACACCGAACTTGATGTCAACCCCGTTGATGGTAAGTAGTAGGAAGCCATCAAATGATGGCGAACCGACCAAGGCAGCGATCAATGGCATCAGCACATTGTCTACCAGGGCGGTGATGACGGCGCCGAAGGCGGCACCGATGACAACGGCAACCGCCAGATCGACGACGTTGCCCTTCATTATAAAATCGCGGAATCCCTTTAGCATGGTTTGAGCATACACAGGGAAAACATAGCAAAGCAGGACATTTGGGCGAAAAACTTAAATTTTGTGAGAAATTCCGCTCGCGTTTGGATAATTGCCTAGATCTTACGAAGCAGCATTCTGTGAACCGAGTGGTCAGCGCTCTTACGAAGGACCAATTGAGCCCGGCCACGGGTAGGCAACACGTTTTCTTCGAGGTTCGGCTCGTTAATGGATTTCCAAATGCCGTGCGCGGTTTCGCGCGCTTGCTCATCGGAGAGCTGCGCGTAGCGGTGGAAGTAGCTGGCTGGGTCAGAGAACGCGCCGGAGCGTAGTTTCATGAATCGGCTGATGTACCACTCTTCAATATCTTTGGTCCGAGCATCCACGTAGACGGAGAAATCAAAGAAGTCACTGAGCGCAAGACCCACCTTGCCATCGGTGCGAGTACGCGCCGGCTGCAAAACGTTCAGGCCCTCAACAATAAGTACCTGAGGCGCACGGATGACGTTACGTTCACCCGGGATGATGTCATAAGTCAAGTGTGAATAGACTGGCGCACTAACTTCCGGAACACCGGACTTCACCGCAGAGACAAAGCGCAGCAGCGCACGCCGGTCATAAGATTCTGGGAAACCCTTGCGGTCCATAATTCCACGGCGGTTCAGTTCCGCGTTCGGGTAAAGGAATCCGTCGGTGGTGATTAGTTGGACGTCGGGCGTTTCTGGCCAACGGCGCAACATATCGCGCAACACACGGGCAGTAGTGGATTTACCAACTGCTACCGAACCTGCCACGCCAATAACGAACGGAGTCTGCCGGGTTTGTTCCCCAAGGAACGTGGTGGTGGCGCGGTGTGTAGCACCGGCGCCCTGTACATAGAGGTACAGCAAACGGCTCAATGGTAGATAGACATCTCGGATCTCATCTAGGTCTAGGCCATCGCCTAGACCACGAAGCCGAATGATGTCCTCTTCATTGAGGGGTTGTTCCATCTTGTTAGAAAGTCTGGCCCAGGTGTCTCGCTCAAGCTCAACAAAAGGGGTTATAGGTGTCTCTAACGTTCCTTGTGGTTCCACGAGGTCAAATTGTGCCAAGAATATGGTCTACACCCCAAATTCAACTTGTAGAGTTCATTGGAAATTCAGCAAATTAGCTCTTCGCGGTGACCTATGACACGCAACTTTTTGAGTGATGTGCCACGATTTCTCCCATCATTGGGGAATCAACCGGTACGCTTTTTCCTATGTGCGGAATTGTTGGATATGCAGGAGCCTCAAGCCGAGTCGCCGATCACGGCGCCCTTGACGTTCTAATTGAAGGTTTACGTCGGTTGGAGTACCGCGGTTATGACTCGGCTGGTGTAGCCGTAGTAGCCGATGGTGCCATTCACTCACGGAAGAAGGCTGGCAAACTTGTCAACCTTGAAAACGTGATCGCTGAAGAACCATTACCCCAGTCTTACACCGGAATTGGCCACACTCGTTGGGCCACCCACGGTGGACCGAGCGACTCGAACGCTCACCCACACCTCGCCGACGGCGGCAAGCTTGCAATGATCCACAACGGCATCATTGAGAACTTCGCTGGCATCAAGGCGCAGCTGGTCTCTGAAGGCGCAGAGTTCCTTTCTGATACCGATACCGAAGTTGCCGCAGAGTTGCTGGGCAAGATGTACGGCGAAGCAAATGGGGACCTCACCCTAGCCATGCAGCTTGCAGTAAAGCACCTTGAAGGTGCTTTCACCCTCTTGGCAGTACACCAGGACCACCCGGGTCTCGTTGTGGCAGCTCGCCGCAACTCCCCACTGGTACTGGGCTTGGGCGATGGCGAGAACTTCCTCGGTTCAGACGTCTCCGGCTTCATCGATTTCACCCGTCGCGCCGTGGAACTGGGTCAGGACCAGATCGTCACGATCACCCCAGAGACCCACACCATCACCGACTTTGACGGCAACCCAGCCGAAGGCAAAGAATTCACCGTTGACTGGGATGCAGCCAGCGCCGAGAAGGGTGGCTTCCCATCCTTCATGGAAAAGGAAATCTTTGACCAGCCAGCCGCCGTGGCCGACACCCTGTTGGGCCGTTCGGACGCCGATGGCCGCCTGACCCTTGATGAGCTTCGTATTGATGCAGAAGAACTCACCAAGATCTCGAAGATTGTTGTCCTTGCCTGCGGTACCAGCGCCTACGCCGGTTCCGTTGCCAAGTACGCCATCGAGTCCTGGTGCCGTATCCCGGTTGAGGTTGAGCTGTCACACGAGTTCCGTTACCGCGAGCCAATCGTTGACGAGAACACCTTGATCGTTTCGATCTCCCAGTCCGGCGAAACCATGGACACCTTGATGGCCGTGCGTTACGCCAAGGAACAGGGCGCGAAGACCATGTCGATCTGTAACACCAACGGGTCTACCATTCCTCGCGAATCTGACGCGGTGCTTTACACCCACGCCGGCCCAGAGATCGCAGTAGCCTCCACCAAGGCTTTCCTTGCACAGATCACCGCCACCTACCTGCTTGGCCTGTACCTGGCTCAGCTGCGTGGCAACCTGTTCCAGGGCCAGATCAAGGACATCTTGGCTGACCTTGGAAAGATTCCTTCGAAGATCCAGGACATCTTGGACCGCTCGGATGAAATCAAGGAACTTGCTCGCTCCATGGAGGATGCTTCCTCGGTACTCTTCTTGGGTCGCCACGTAGGCTACCCAGTTGCCATGGAAGGCGCCCTGAAGCTGAAGGAAATCGCGTACATCCATGCTGAAGGTTTCGCCGCTGGCGAGCTGAAGCACGGTCCGATTGCCTTGATTGATGATGGCCAGCCGGTCTTCGTAGTGGTTCCTTCCCCACGTGGTCGTGACTCGCTACACTCTAAGGTTGTCTCGAACATTCAGGAAGTCCGCGCCCGTGGTGCCAAGACCCTCGTTATTGCCGAAGACGGCGATGACTCGGTCAAGGACTTCTCCGAGTGGGTCTTCTACGTCCCTGAGACTCCAACTCTGCTGATGCCACTACTGGCCACCGTACCGCTGCAGATCTTCGCTTGCGAGCTTGCCTCGGCGAAGGGCTTTGATGTTGATCAGCCACGTAACTTGGCTAAGTCGGTGACCGTGGAGTAATCCACGATCTTCGAACTTTTGCGGGCACCCTTTTTGATGGAAAGGCTGCCCGCATTTGTTTAACTTCTTACACAACGTGTTGGCTATCAAGACTCATCCATTGCGAACTATAGCTGTCACTTGTGGTTGGCCTGCCACGATGGCCAAACTCATTTCCGCTTTCTCTAACTCAAAGAGTCTTACGGTTGGCCGTCCAGCATTTCGGATACCGTGCTCGACTTAGCACTTCAGGCAAAGTCGAGAAATCAGAAATCTCTAACCATCATCTACCAATCAATAATGCAATACGTATGGCCCGCGTTGTATGGTCGCCTCAATTTACAGTGTTGAAGCAAGCCTAGATAGACTGGAACCCATGATTGCAGGTATCGGTGTCGACATTGTCGACGTGCCACGCTTTGGCCGCCAACTCGAACGAACCCCACGCTTGCGTGAACGTCTTTTTACTTCCATAGAACGTGATCTGCCGTTGCGCTCCCTGGCTGCACGTTTCGCTGCGAAGGAAGCTATCGCCAAGGCACTTGGTGTCCCGGTTGGGATGAACTGGCAAGACTGCACTATTGCTAAAGACGAAGCCGGAGATCCGCAGGTACTGATTCGTGGCACGGTAGCTGCCGCCAGCGAATTGCGTGGAATTACTTCCTGGCATTTGACCTTGTCACATGACGGGGACATGGCCATTGCGATGGTAGTCGCTGAACGATAAACGACACGTTCGCTATTAAAACGGACGTATCCCCGGATAGGTGAGTAAAGTTTGTCTTATGATCCCTGTCTACAGTGTTGCGCAAGTACGTGCGGTCGAGGCCCAAGAGATCTCTAAGCGTGGAAGTGAATCGCTGATGCGCGCTGCCGCCAGCGAATTAGCTGCCGCAGCCGAAGCGATGCTCGCCCAGACCGCCTCCCCCACCGATGCTCTGATCATCGGTTTGATTGGTCCAGGTAATAACGGTGGCGACGGTCTCTACGCGCTGACCGAGCTAGCTCAACGCGGTTATCAGACTCTTGCCCTGCAGTGCACCGAAACCGGTCATCCAGAAGCGTTGAAGGCTTATGCCTCCGTTGCTGGCACCGTGAAGTCTCTGTCCGAGGGCGAAGAAGCTCTATCGTCAGCCTCGTTGGTTATTGATGCAATTTACGGCATTGGCTACCGCACCGGAGCACAGCTACCAAAGCTTCCTGCTGGTACCCGAGTACTAGCTTGCGATGTACCTTCGGGACTGAACTGCGAAACCGGTAGTGCTGATGATGACGTGTTGCTCGCCGAGCGGACCGTGACCTTCGGCGCGATGAAGACGGGACTTATTTCTCAGGATGCACCTTTGGTTACCGGTGAAATCCAAGTTGCGACTCTGGATTTTGATTTCTCCTCGATTACCCCAGAAACACATCTAGTCGATGAAAACTCGGCTCAAGAGCTACTGAATGTTCATCGCAGCTGGCGAGACGCCGGAAGGCACAAGTATGAGCGCGGTGTATTGGGTCTTATTGCAGGCTCTGCTCTCTACCCTGGAGCTGCCCAGCTGACCGCGCGCGCCGCGGTGGCCTGTGGTGTGGGATTGTTGCGCACTCACGTTCCGGAAGAAGTACAGTCTCTACTATCCTTGGCTGCCCCGGAAACCGTGCCGCTGGATGATGAACAAATCACCGAAGCACTCTCATTGGCTCGCCGTCACCTGCACGGTCGCGGAGCCAAGATTTCGGCGTGGGCTATTGGCCCTGGAATTGATAGTCGCACTCCCCCAACCGGAGTGATTGCCAACGTCTTTGATAGCCGCCAGCCAGCGGTTATTGATGCCAGTGGTTTAGAGGTAGTTCCTACCGGCCCGAGTGAGCAGCCACGGGTGCTCACCCCGCATGCCAAAGAATTGCGGATGCTTCTGCGCCGTGCCGGCGTAAGTGTCACCACCGAAGAAGTTCGTCAGGACCCAATTCGTTGGACCCGCTGGGTCGCGTTGGCTTATAACGCTGTGGTGTTGTTGAAGGGCCCAACCAGTTACGTGGTGGCGCCGAATGGTGCAAACCTAGTCGTCTGCCATGCAGCGGCTCAGCTGGCCACTGCCGGCTCTGGAGATATCCTTACAGGCATTCTCGGCTATATGCTCTCCGACAGCTCACTGACCGGTATTCACGGCCTTGAGACGGTGAGCAATAGCCGCCTGATGGAACTGACCGCATGCGCTGCCGTCATTCACGGCCAGCTAGGCAGAGTCACCGCCCAGCAGGGCACGGTCAGCGCCTCGCGCTTGATTGATCAGCTGCCCGCAGTAATGAAAGACTTTGGGTTCTAGCTAAATACTGACCAAAAACAGATGCGGTTCATGCGCGATATCCTCGCACATGAACCGCATCTGTTTTTAATTCTTAGTCCTCGGCAAGATCAAACTTTTCGCCCGGACCGGTCATAACCCAACCTTGATCCCGCCACAATGGACGGTCCAATACGTTACGGCCATCAATCAAGACACGAGAGCTAACTACTTCGCCAAGCTCTTGCGGATCCAAGGCCCGGAATTCTTTCCATTCGGTAAGTAACAGAACCAGGTCGGATTCTTTCGCGGCTTCGCGCCAGGACTCAACGTAGTTCAAGCGTGGGAAGCGGCCTGCGGCATTCTTATTGCCCTCCGGGTCATAGACCGACACTTCGGCGCCCGAGTTGTAGAGCCGCACGGCAATATCCAAGGCCGGCGAGTCACGCACGTCATCACTATCTGGTTTGAACGTCACGCCAAGCACGCAGATACGTTTACCTGCCAGCTGGTTGCCAAGGATTGAGGAAGCCAGTGAAACTACTCGGTCACGGCGGCGCAAGTTGATCTGGTCCACTTCATCCAGGAATCCCATGGTCTGGCTCAAGCCGAGTTCGCTGACGCGCGCCTGCAGTGCACGGATGTCCTTGGGCAGGCAACCGCCGCCAAAGCCGACTCCGGCGTTCAGGAATTTACGGCCGATACGTGCGTCATGACCGATAGCGTCTGCCAGCGTCTTGATGTCGCCGCCCACGGTCTCGGTCACTTCAGCGAAGGCATTGATGAAGGAAATCTTGGTGGCAAGGAAAGCGTTGGCCGCTACCTTGACCAGCTCAGAGGTTTCTAGGTCGGTGACAACCTCTGGGGTATCTAGAGCAAGAATCGGCGCGTATACCTCTCGTAGCTTAGCTAGAGACGTATCGTCTTGGGTACCGTAGACCAAGCGGTCTGGGGTGAGCGTGTCTTTGACTGCGAATCCTTCACGCAAAAACTCTGGGTTCCACGCCAAGCTGATTTTGCTGCCAGGCTTGGCGGTCGCTTCGATGCGTTCGCTGAGCCGACGTGCGGTACCTACAGGAACAGTGGACTTGCCAACGATGAGTGCTTCACCGGAAATATTTGCCACGAGAGAATCAACTGCTGCGTCTACGTAGCTCATGTCCGCTGATTGCGAGTCCGCGCGCTGCGGAGTTCCCACGGTCACGAAGTGGATGTCAGCGTGCTTCCCGACTTCTTCATAGGAGTCGGTAAAGCGTAGCCGGCCACTAGCCACGTGCTTACGCAACAGCTCGGGTAGGCCCGGCTCATGGAATGGAAGAATTCCTGCGCTCAGTGCCTGAAGCTTTTCTGCATTGACGTCGAGGCCAATGACCTCGTAGCCAAGTTCTGCCATACATGCGGCATGAGTTGCACCAAGATAGCCGGTGCCGATGACGCTGATACGCAATGTCACGAAGAATTACTCCCCAGATCTCTAACCCAATAACTACTCATTAGAATGCCACACCCCCGCACCATGTTCCTTACTGGAACGCGGTACGGGGGTGTGAGTTTTCTCGATGTTTACTGAGAGGATGCTTTACAGTGCCAAGTGAGTTGCGACGGCAGCTGCCAGCAGCTCTGCTTCTAGCTGAGCCTGTTCATGAGTGGCCGCTTCGACCATCACGCGAACAACTGGTTCGGTACCCGATGGGCGCAAGAGCACACGTCCGGTGTCACCCAGACGAGCTTCGGTGCCAGCGATTTCCAAGAGCAGTGGTTCGCACTCTGGTGCGGCAGCCTTGTCGACGCCACGGACGTTGATCAGAACCTGTGGAAGCACGGTGAGTACCGAGGCTAGTTCCTTCAGGGTCTTTCCGGTGGCCTTCACTCGGGCTGCCAAGAGCAGGCCGGTGAGTACACCGTCACCGGTGGTGGCGTACTTGCTGAAGATGACGTGGCCGGACTGCTCGCCGCCAAGCGAGTAGTTACCTTCGCGCATGCCTTCGAGTACGTAGCGGTCTCCCACTCCGGTCTGCTTGAGCGTAATGCCAGCTTTTTCCATGGCAATTTTTAAGCCAAGGTTGCTCATCACGGTGGCGACTAGGGTGTCGTCCTTCAACTCGCCGCGGTCCTTGAGGTCCAGAGCCATGACTGCCATGATCTGGTCACCGTCTACAACGGTTCCCTCGTGGTCTACAGCCAGGCAACGATCCGCGTCACCATCGTGGGCGATACCAAGATCTGCACCGTGTTCAAGCACGGTAGCCTGGAGATTTTCTAGGTGGGTGGAACCGTAGCCGTCATTGATGTTGATGCCATCTGGCTCGGCACCGATGACGATAACTTCTGCGCCAGCATTCTTGAAGACCTGTGGTGAACAGCCTGAAGCCGCACCGTGGGCGCAGTCGAGAACGACCTTGACCCCATCAAGGCGGTTTGGCATAGCTGCCAGCAGGTGCAGAATGTAACGGTCTTCGGCGTCAGCGAAGCGCGAAATGCGTCCTACTGCCCCGCCGGTAGGGCGTGGGTTTGGCATGTCGAGGCAGGCTTCGATGGCGTCTTCCAACGCATCATCAAGCTTCTTGCCTCCCCGTGCCAGGAACTTAATACCGTTATCCGGTGCGGCATTGTGCGAGGCAGAGATCATCACGCCAAAGTCTGCGTTGAGATCACCTACCAAGAATGCAGCAGCCGGAGTGGGTAAAGTACCCGCATCCTTTACGTCTACGCCAGAGGCAGCCAGGCCGGCCTCGATAGCTGCGGAGAGGAAGTCGCCGCTGATACGCGGATCCTTCGCTACCACTGCTACCGGTTTACGGCCGTCTTCCGACTGACTTAAACCAAGTACTACCGAAGCTGCCTGCGCTAAATCTAGCGCCAGCTCGGGAGTCAACAACTCGTTTGCTTTTCCTCGGACCCCATCGGTCCCAAATAACCTTGCCATCATCGTTAATCATAAGCCCTACGCATCGATTTACCGGCGAGATTGTGAGCTTTAGGACGCTATATCGACAAAGTTCATGGGCTTTGAAGTCACATTTGGGCTTTTAACGGCCAAAGGCCCCACATCCGAAGATGTGGAGCCTTTGGGAAACCTGTGGGTAAGGTTTAGCGCTTCGAGAACTGCGAAGCCTTACGAGCCTTCTTAAGACCAGCCTTCTTACGCTCGATGACGCGGGCGTCACGAGTCAAGTAGCCATTCTTCTTCAAGGTCGCGCGGTTTGCATCGCGGTCGATCTCGTTCAATGAACGGGCAATGCCAAGACGCAATGCGCCGGCCTGGCCCGAGATGCCGCCGCCGTGGATACGGGCGATAACATCGTAAGCGCCTTCTAGACCCAGAACCTTGAAAGGCTCGTTAACATCCTGCTGGTGCAGCTTGTTAGGGAAGAAGTTTTCCAGGGTGCGACCGTTGACGATCCAGTTACCTGAACCTGGGATCAAACGCACGCGGGCAATAGCCTGCTTGCGACGACCAACGGCACCGCCTGGGACGGTTAGTGGAGCGCGCTCGGTATCGGCAACAACGGCCGATGCAGAGGTCTCGGTGGTGTAAGTCGAAGGGGTTTCGCCTTCGAATTCAGTGGTCTCTTCAGTGTTCTCAGCCACGATATTCTCCTATTAAGTCTTTGTTCTCGAGGCCAGTACTACTGAGCGACCTGGGTGATTTCCAGTGCCTTTGGAGCCTGTGCTGCGTGAGGGTGCTCCGCGCCGCGGTAGACCTTCAGCTTCGAGACCTGAGCATCGGAAAGCTTGTTCTTTGGAAGCATGCCCTTGATAGCCTTCTCGACTGCAAGAACTGGGTTCTTCTCGAGGAGCTCTGCGTAGTTAACGCTCTTGAGGCCGCCCGGGAAACCCGAGTGACGGTAAGCGCGCTTGTCCTGCAGCTTCTTGCCGGTCAGTGCGACCTTCTCGGCGTTGATGATGATGACATGGTCGCCCATGTCCATGTGAGCTGCAAAGGTTGGCTTATGCTTGCCGCGCAGCAAGGTTGCGGCCTGAACGGCGAGACGGCCGAGTACTACATCGGTGGCGTCAATGACATACCACTGACGAGTCTGGTCAGCCGGCTTAGGGGTGTACGTACGCACAGTAATTGCCTTACGTTGATTCGTTTCTGGTCAAACAGTCGCTTGGCTGAAGGCGGTGAGATCCCCCAGTGTCGAGCACTGTCGTGTTGTTCTTGTGCTAGACCAGTACGTCAGGTGAGGACTGAGATGACCGGCCGTCCATATATTGTTCGCACACCCAGCAGACCAGCGACTATGCAACTAAGCCGTCACGCTTGGGCGTGTAGTGTCGAACGTGGACATACACAACTCATAAAAGTTTAGCCGATTAACGGTCAGACGACCAAAACAAAGGTACCTCTTGGTGAGCAACAACACCCAGAGTGTCGTTAATCGAGGCTTTTTAATGAATCTGTCTGCGAAACATCGCGTCTTGCGCGGGTGAGCGCAGCACGCGCGGCAAGTTCGGCATCATCAGGATAATAGACCTCTTCGAGGACTAGTGGGTGAGGATGAGCAAGAATCGATTTTGAATCACGCACCATCAGCGCCAACCGCTCGGCAAGGAAGCCTGGCTGCTCTCTTCCACTGGCAACACGTAGCGCGCCACCAATGAGCGAACGCACCATATTGTGGCAAAACGCGTCGGCCTTTAGATGAACCACAATGTTTCCATCCTCGGCACGGCTGAACTCAAATTCCTGCAGTGTACGAATGGTGGTGGCTCGGGGCTTTGGCTTACAGAAAGATAAGAAGTCGTGTCGTCCAAGCACCGATTGGGCTTCGGCATTCAACAGATCAATATCGATCTCTTCGCGGTACCACATGGTCAACTGACGGTTCAGCGGATCCCAGCGGTGAATGCCATCGGCTATCCGGTATGAGTAGCGCCGGGCCAGAGCTGAGAACCTGGCATCAAAGCCTTCGGCGGCACGGTCGACCTCATGCACCCAGACGGCGCCTTGCTGCCGGCCCAATAGGCCATTGATACGTCGCAACAGTGCCGGGCCTGGTTCCAGATCCGAATTACGCGGCAAGCCCAGGTATTCTTCTTCGGTCAGATCGAAGTGCACGACCTGGTGGCGTGCATGCACCCCCGCGTCGGTACGCCCGGCAACAAATACGCGAACGAGACGCCGAATCAGAGTTTCCAACGCTTCTTCAACAAGCTGTTGTACTCCGGTGACGTTTGGTTGACGAGCCCAACCGTTATAGGCGGCACCGTCATAACCCAGCACCATCCGCATGCGGACCAGGGCTGGCTTGTCACTGGTACCCAGAGCGGTAGTACCTAACGGGTCAATGATCTCTGAGCTGGAATTCATGAATTCAATTATCCCCTGATACCCGCGGAGAATTCCAACTGAAGTTTCATCTCCATGCAGCGGGCGCTGCATCACTGCTGAATCTAGTCCAACTAATTGAACGCTTCACGTACACGTAATAAGGCTAACGACTCTCTATACTTGACAGCGCAGACTCTTCACAGCTGTTTCGTGTTGAGTCTAACGATCATCAATCGCTACTGTTCGGAGCACCCATGAAGTTCAACCGCATCGCCGCCATGAGTCTTTTAGCTCTGATAACCACCGTCAGCGTGGCCGGATGCGCAGAGAAGCCACTCTCGAATGAAGAGGCATGCCAGGAGATCATGAAGCAGGCTAAGGAGCAGAATCTCGGCAACAGTTCTACGAATAGCCTCGGTGACATCGTCGAGCAGGGTAAAAAGGTCTCAGCCGTTCTGCACAACGTGGCTGACAAAGCAGAGCCAGAGTTCTCCGCCGATTTACGAGCCGTAGCAGAAGATGCAGACGCGCAACTTGCTGTGTTCACCGACGACTCGTTAGATCTTCAGCAGATGCAAATGAAACTGTCGCGGATGACTACTGAAGAAACACGTGCACGTTCTGAGAAGTTGGAAACCACGTGCCCCGGGTTATCGGATCTGTAAAACTTGGGTCTGGAACGTCAAACCGAGTTAGAGCCACGCCTGATATCGTTGCCGACAAAGATCTATTCAAACCAAAGCTGTATCGGATTTTAGGGCCGTGTTACTCCCCCAACGAATCACCCTGAGGAATGCCATGATCAAGAAATTCTCCACTGCAGCAGCGGTGACACTTCTGACTGCCACGGCGCTCTCCGGTTGCGGATCAGGGAAACTGTCTGCAGAAGAAACTTGTGCCTTGATTATTAGTCGCTTCGGCGAGATCCAATTGAACCAGAGAATTGAAAATTCTTCGCCGACACCGCTGGATGAGGATCTCACCGAAGACATCAGCATCATGAGCGATCGAGCATTGGTCCTTTCTGAAGCAGCCGAGAAGACCAAAGATGAGGATCTTAAACAGGCGCTCATCGCTGTCGGGGGTAACGACAGTAAGACGGCTCAGCTCCTGGCAAACAAGGATCTGAGCGCAGAAGAAAAGTCGGAGCATCTCATGGAACTACAAACACCGCGGCTGCTCGAAGCTCAGGAAACCTATGGCACCATATGCCACCTGTAGCCACCAGGCAGCGCCCATCTGTTCCTCAAGATTTCCAAGGCTTAAATAAAAGATTCCCGTTGGTTCCTTACGGATCCAACGGGAATCTTTATGTCACTTATGACGGTGACGGAGCTTTAGCTCGAAGGAAGCTTACGCCTCTTCGGTGGTTGGCTCAGCAGCGGTCTCGGTAGCCTTGGTGGCTTCCTTGACTACGGCCTGCTTTGGCGAAACCGGTTCCATAACCAGTTCGATAACTGCCATAGGAGCGTTGTCGCCCTTGCGGTTACCGATCTTGGTGATGCGGGTGTAGCCACCCTGGCGGTCAGCCATTGCTGGTGCGATGTTCGCGAATAGTTCGTGAACGATCGACTTGTTGGTGCGCGAGCGCGATGCGATCACGGCCTGGACGCGACGACGCGATGCCAGATCCCCACGCTTAGCGAAGGTGATCAGGCGCTCTGCGTGTGGACGCAGACGCTTGGCGCGGGTCAGGGTGGTGGTGATCTTCTTGTTCTCGAAGAGCTGTGCTGACATGTTAGCGAAGATCAATCGCTCATGTGCTGCACTGCCGCCGAGACGCGGACCCTTAGTAGGGGTAGGCATGGTAATTCTCCTAGATGAATGACCGAGCCTGTCGGTTTATACCGGCAGATCGGGTGAAGTAGTGTGTCGCGAGACTAAAGTCTTTACAGACCGTCGTCGAAGACGTCGTCGCCATCTTCCATGGCGCTACGAGCGGCAAGGTCGAAGCCTGGAGGGGAATCCTTCAGAGCTAGACCTAGTTCAACCAGCTTGGCCTTGACTTCGTCAATGGACTTCGCACCGAAGTTACGGATGTCCATCAAGTCTGCCTCGGAGCGAGTTACGAGTTCGCCCACAGAGTGGATGCCCTCACGCTTCAAGCAGTTGTACGAGCGAACGGTCAGTTCCAGATCCTCGATCGGCAACGCCATGTCAGCAGCCAAAGCTGCGTCGGTTGGCGATGGGCCGATTTCGATACCTTCTGCTGCGGTGTTCAGTTCGCGGAACAAACCGAACAGCTCAACCAGAGTGGTACCTGCGGATGCCACAGCATCGCGCGGGGTGATCGATGACTTGGCCTCAACGTCTACGATCAAACGATCGAAGTCGGTGCGCTGCTCAACACGGGTAGCTTCCACACGGAAAGTTACCTTCAGAACTGGCGAGTAGATCGAATCAACTGGGATTCGACCGATCTCTGCGTCAACGTTCTTGTTCTGAGCTGCTGACACATAGCCACGGCCACGCTCAATGGTCAGTTCCATGTCGAACTTGCCATTGGCATTCAAGGTAGCGATATGCAGGTCAGGGTTGTGGAACTCTACACCCGCTGGTGGGGTGATATCCGCTGCGGTAACGACGCCTGGGCCCTGCTTGCGCAGGTAGGCGACGACCGGCTCGTCGTGCTCGGAAGAGACCGACAGGTTCTTGATGTTAAGAACCAATTCGGTGACGTCTTCCTTGACGCCGGCTACGGTAGAGAACTCGTGCAGTACTCCGTCGATTCGAACACTGGTGACAGCTGCACCAGGGATCGAGGACAACAGGGTACGACGTAGTGAGTTACCTAGGGTGTAACCAAAGCCTGGCTCCAACGGTTCAATGACGAACCGGGAGCGATTCTCGGAAACTACTTCTTCGGTCAGGGTTGGGCGCTGCGTAATGAGCACTTACATTTCCTTTCAGCGAGCGTCCGCTATATGACGCCTCACGGGGGTGGAAACGACGGTAGCCAGTTGGCCGTTCGTCTGTTGCAGGCAAGAGAGTCCAAGAACGTCACCGACCCATTCTCTCGAATGGCTCGGTGACTTCTTCAGGCTCAGCCTAGCGAATCAATTAGACGCGGCGACGCTTTGATGGGCGGCAACCGTTGTGAGCACTTGGGGAAACATCCGAGATGGATCCAACCTCAAGGCCAGCAGCCTGCAGCGAGCGGATCGCGGTTTCGCGTCCCGAGCCCGGGCCCTTGACGAAAACGTCAACCTTGCGCATGCCGTGCTCCTGCGCGCGCTTAGCGGCAGATTCAGCAGCCATCTGAGCGGCGTATGGGGTCGACTTGCGTGAACCCTTCATGCCTACCTCGCCGGCCGAAGCCCACGAGATCACAGCGCCAGTCGGATCGGTGATCGATACGATGGTGTTGTTGAAGGTGCTCTTGATGTGCGCCTGTCCCATCGCGATATTCTTTTTGTCCTTGCGACGCGGCTTACGTACCGCTCCACGAGTCTTAGGGGGCATTTCTTCTCCTACGAAAAAAGTATTTGAACTAGATCGCTAAGATTTAGCGAGTCTTCTTCTTACCTGCGACGGTACGCTTCGGTCCCTTACGGGTGCGTGCGTTCGTCTTGGTGCGCTGACCGTGGACCGGCAGGCCCTTACGGTGACGAATACCTTCGTAGGATCCGATCTCGACCTTACGGCGGATGTCAGCCTGAACCTCACGGCGCAGGTCACCTTCTACCTTGTAAGTGCCTTCGACGAAGTCACGCAACTGAACGAGTTCAGCGTCGCTGAGATCCTTCACGCGAGTGTCCGGGCTAATGCCGGTCGCTGCGAGGGTCTCTTCTGCACGGGTCTTGCCCACGCCGTAGATGTAAGTCAGCGCGATAATTACGCGCTTCTCGCGTGGAATATCCACGCCTGCTAAACGAGCCAAGTGGCTACCTTTCAACCAACGGAGGTCTGGAACAGTACCACCCAGGATGATTTCTCCTGGCCCCGGCCTCCGAACCCGGGGGTGTGCATCGATTTCTCGATACGGTACTGCCTATATGACTACGCGTGGGAAATTCCGAAGAACGGAATTAGCCCTGACGCTGCTTGTGGCGTGGATTTTCGCAGATCACCATGACCACGCCATTACGACGGATCACCTTGCACTTATCGCAGATCGGCTTCACGCTAGGGTTAACCTTCAAGGCTTTGTCCTTTGGCGGTTGCAGTTATTGTGTGGAGCAGTAAACAAACAGCTTGTCCCAAGAACATTAGTCAGACGGACGTTAGCAACGATTTCTCGTCAACGTCCGTCAAAAATGTCTATGGACTGCAGATTTACTTGTAGCGGTAAACGATACGGCCTCTGTTGAGGTCGTATGGGCTCATTTCAACCTGCACACGATCCTCTGGGAGGATACGAATGTAGTGCTGACGCATCTTACCCGAGATAGTTGCAAGTACTACGTGACCGTTTGGCAGCTCTACGCGAAACATCGCGTTCGGCAGCGCTTCGGACACAGAGCCCTCTACCTGGATGACGCCTTCCTTCTTGCCCATTTTCCCCGCTAACTTTTGTTGCCAATGATTTTCCATTAACAAGTAATTGGTTCTGATTGTTTCAACTTCGCCAAAGCTCCTGAGAGTTTTAGGCGCATTAAATAGACAACCAAAAATTAAGAATACGCCATCAGCAGAGCCAAGGACAAATCCAAGGGCGCACTAAAAATGTTAGTTCCGGCACCTCGTGGGTACCGGAACTACGAATTACGCTGTGATGGGCGATGGAGTGACGCCAAATGGTGCCAGTCCGGCCGCTCCCCCATCATGGGCACTGAGTACCCAAATGCCACCCAAGTGGATGGCCACGGTGTGCTCCCACTGCGAGGCGTTGGCCTTATCGTCGGTGACGACGGTCCAGTCATCTTCCAACACCGAGGTGCCGATCTGGCCACGAACCAACATTGGCTCGATAGCCAAAGCCATCCCTGGCTTGATCCGTGGGCCACGGTGTCCGGTGTTGTAGTTCAACACGTCCGGAGCCATATGCATGGCCGAGCCGATCCCGTGGCCACAGTAGTCTTCCAAGATCCCCAGCGGAGCACCTGGCTGAGAGCTGACAAAGTCATCAATGGCTTCACCGATCTGACCGATGAAACGTGCCTTGGAGAACGCGGCAATGCCGGCCCACATAGCCTGCTCGGTGATCTCGCTCAAACGCTGGTCGGCAGGATCAACGTTGCCAATCAGCACGGTGCGAGCCGAGTCCGAGTGCCAGCCGTCGATAATCGCGCCGCCGTCAATCTTGAGTACGTCACCATCTTTGAGTTCATAGTCGCTGGGGAAACCGTGAACCACTTCGTGGTTTACCGAGGCACAGATGGATGCCGGGAAGCCGTGGTAACCCAAGAAGTTACTGGTAGCTCCGTGGCGTTCGAGAACCTTCGCGAAGATCGCGTCGATTGACTTGGTGGTGACGCCCGGGCGAGCGGCGGCGCTGGCTTCATCCAGTGCTTCGGCGAGAACCAGACCGGCCTCGCGCATTTTTAGTATCTGCGAATTGGTTTTGTACTCAATTCGCGGCTGACCTAGAGCCAAGGTAATGCTCCTTAATTCTTATATTTACAATCCGCATGCGGGTTGTTTGCTTCGCTGAAACTACATAGGGACCGGGCCACGGCCTGCACAGGCTGGTTGTGGCTCGGTCCCTATGTGTGAACTGGTATTTGCTAGGCGCTGACGTTCAAGGCCGCGAGCACGCGCTCGGTGACCTCGTCAATGGCACCGAGGCCATCTACCTTGCGGACAATGCCACGCTCTTCATAACGGTCAACCACGATGCGGGTCTCTTCGTTGTACAGGCTCAGGCGGTGACGGATGACCTCTTCGGTATCATCTGCACGGCCTTCGATTTCTGCACGCTTGAGCAGACGAGCTACGAGCTCATCATCATCTGCGGTGAGCTGCAAGACTGCATCCAACTCAACGTTCTGAGCTTTGAGCATTGCATCCAAAGCATCAACCTGTGCGCTGGTGCGTGGGTAGCCATCAAGCAAGAAGCCGTTGGCTACGTCTTCTTGTGCCAGACGATCTTCAACCATGTTGTTGGTGACCGAGTCTGGGACGAAGTTGCCGGCGTCAATGTACTTCTTAGCTTCAACACCCAGTGGGGTGCCGCCCTTGACGTTGGCACGGAAGATGTCACCGGTGGAGATCGCGACGATCTCCAGACGCTCGGAGATCTTCACTGCCTGGGTGCCTTTGCCGGCACCTGGCGGACCAATAATTAGCAGTCGACTCATCGCAGTAGCCCTTCGTAGTTTCGTTGCTGCATTTGAGCATTGATTTGTTTGACGGTTTCCAGACCCACACCAACCATGATGAGAATCGAGGTGCCGCCAAATGGGAAGTTCTGGTCAGCGTTGAACAGCACAAAGGCGATCAGCGGGATCAACGCAACGAACGCCAGATACAAGGCGCCCGCAAAAGTGATTCGTGAAATCACGAACTGCAGGTAATCTGCGGTTGGCTTACCGGCACGAATGCCTGGAATGAAGCCACCGTACTTCTTCATATTGTCCGAGACCTCAACAGGGTTGAAGGTAATCGCCACATAGAAGTAGGTGAAGCCAATGATAAACAGCGTGTAAACAAGCATGTACCACGGCGAGGAGGACGCCGAGTGGGTCTGCAACCACATCGCCCATTCAGGCAGCGTGCCGTCATCATTCTGATTGAACGAAACAATCATCTGCGGCAGTGCAAGAATCGAGCTGGCGAAGATCACCGGGATCACGTTCGCCATGTTGACCTTCAGCGGGATGTAGGTGGACGTTCCACCCACGGTACGTCGCCCGATGGTGCGCTTGGCGTACTGCACCGGAACACGGCGCTGAGACTGCTCCACGAACACCACAAGTGCAATCACCAACAAGCCCACGGCGATAACACCAAGGAAGGTGCCCCAACCCTGCGACTGCTGGATAGCACCCATAGCCGATGGGAAGCCCGAAGCGATCGAGATGAAGATCAGGATGGACATGCCGTTGCCGATACCGCGCTCGGTGATCATTTCGCCCATCCACATGATCAGGCCGGTGCCTGCGGTCAGTGCGAAGATCATCAGCAAGATCACCATGATGGAATCATCTGGGATCAGCGGAAGGGTACAGCTTGGGAAAAGTCCGCCGGTACGCGCCAAGGTGATCAACGTGGTGCCCTGAAGTAGGGCCAACGCGATGGTCAGGTAGCGGGTGTACTGGGTCAGTTTGCCTTGGCCTGCTTGGCCTTCTTTATGCAGCTCTTCGAAGTGCGGGATCACCACACGCAATAGTTGCACAATGATGGCGGCCGTAATGTACGGCATGATACCCATGGCAAAGATCGATACCTGCAACAGGGCGCCGCCGCTGAAGAGGTTAACGAACTGATAAAGACCACCGGTGGTTGAACCCATCGCCAGACACTGCTGAACGTTGCTGTAATCGACACCCGGGGCCGGAATGAAAACGCCGACTCGATAGATCGCAATGATCCCGAGGGTGAAAAGCAATTTGTTGCGCAGGTCAGGCGTCCGAAAAACTCGGGCTATGGCGCTGAACAAGCGTCCTCCTGAAGTATGTGCCTGAGTCTCGATAAAGACTCTTGCTATGACCTAATGATTCTAGCCGTCTAATGTACTATCGTGCCAAATACGCCACACAGTCAGCAGCCGTTTTTTAGCGTTATTGGCATAAAATCGGCGTGTTACGTGGATTTACTTCGCGTCATAGTCGCATGATGAAAGATAAGAAAATCCCCGGTGAGCTTGTCTAAACAAGCTCACCGGGGATTTAGCTTAAGCTCAAACCCTGATTTAGAGGGTTTCTGCCTGGCCGCCAGCAGCAGCGATCTTCTCGGTTGCGGAAGTCGAGTAGGCGTTAACCTTCACGTCAACCTTGACCGTTAGGTCGCCGGTGCCAAGCACCTTGACTGGCTGGTTCTTGCGAACTGCGCCCTTAGCAACAAGTGCCTCGACGGTGACTTCGCCACCCTCTGGGAACAATTCCGAGATCTTGTCCAGGTTTACAACCTGGTACTCGACGCGGAATGGGTTCTTGAAGCCTCGCAGCTTTGGCAGACGCATGTGCAGCGGAAGCTGTCCACCTGCGAAGCCTGCCTTGACCTGGTAACGAGCCTTCGTGCCCTTCATACCACGGCCTGCAGTCTTACCCTTGGATGCCTCGCCACGACCAACACGGGTCTTAGCTTTCTTGGCACCTTCAGCGGGACGCAGGTGGTGGATCTTAAGTGCGGATTCTTTTATAGCCATCTTTACTTAGCCTCCTCAACCTTCAACAGGTGCGGGACCTTGTTGACCATACCTACGGTCACAGGGTCAGCGGTGCGGACAACGGTGTGTCCGATACGCTTCAGACCCAGCGAGCGAACGATATCGCGCTGAACCTGGCTACCACCAATGATGGACTTGATCTGGGTGATTTCCAGAGTGACGTCGCTTGGAACAATGTTCTTAGCCATTGATTAAGCACCAGCCTTCTGGGTCTGGATGTGACGCAACATAGCTGCTGGAGCAACTTCGTCCAGTGGAAGACCACGGCGAGCTGCAACTGCTGCAGGCTCTTCGAGACCCTTCAGCGCGGCAATGGTGCCCTTCACGATGTTGATCTGGTTGCTTGAACCCATCGACTTCGAAAGGATGTCCTGGATACCAGCACATTCCAACACGGCACGCACCGGACCGCCGGCGATAACGCCGGTACCCGGGGATGCTGGACGGAGCAAGACGACGCCAGCGGCGGCCTCACCCTTGACCAGGTGTGGGATGGTTCCGCCAACGCGTGGAACGCGGAAGAAGGACTTCTTAGCCTCTTCAACGCCCTTGGCGATAGCTGCTGGAACTTCCTTGGCCTTACCGTAGCCAACGCCGACCATTCCGTCGCCGTCGCCTACAACGACAAGTGCGGTGAAGCTAAAGCGACGACCACCCTTGACGACCTTGGATACGCGGTTGATAGCTACAACGCGCTCAAGGAACTTGTCCTTGTCGTCATTGCGGCTGTCCTTCGAATCGCGGCCACGGCCACGACCCTCGCCACGGCCACGGCCTTCTCCACCACGTCCACGTCCTTCGCCGCGAGCGGCGCCGGTCTTTTCCGTGGCAGGAGCTGCAGCGGTCGAGGCTGCTTCAGTAGCTTCAGACACCTGAGTTTCCTTCTTGTTAGTAGCTTCGCTCACAGTGCCAGCCCACCTTCACGTGCGCCGTCAGCAATAGCTGCCACGCGACCGTGGTAGCGGTTGCCACCGCGGTCGAAGACAACTGCTTCAATCCCAGCAGCCTTGGCGCGCTCTGCAACGAGCTCACCAACGCGCTTGGACTTTGCGGTCTTGTCTGCATCGCTTGCGCGAAGATCTGCTTCCATGGTCGAAGCGCTGGCCAGGGTAAGACCCTGTGAGTCGTCCACGATCTGTACGAACATGTGACGAGCCGAGCGGTTGATGACCAGGCGTGGGCGTACCGAGGTACCAACGATGCGCTTGCGCACACGGATGTGGCGACGTCCGCGTGAAGCGGAGCGGCTCTTGCCCTTGATTCCGATAGCCATAATTATTTACCAGCCTTTCCGACCTTGCGGCGGATGATCTCGCCAGCGTAGCGAATGCCCTTGCCCTTGTAAGGCTCGGTCTTACGCAGCTTGCGGATATTGGCGGCAACTTCACCGACGTGCTGCTTATCAATACCAGCGATGGTGATTTTGTTGTTGCCTTCGACGGTAAAGGTAATGCCATCAACGGCGTTTACCTTGACAGGGTGCGAGTAACCCAGAGCAAGCTCCAGGTCTGAGCCCTTGGCAACCACACGGTAACCGGTACCGTGGATTTCAAGCTTCTTTTCGTATCCCTCGGTCACACCGATGATCATGTTGTTGATCAAGGTGCGGTTCAAGCCGTGCAACGAGCGCGATTCGCGGTTGTCGTTCGGGCGGGACACGGTAACGGTGTTCTCATCCTTGGCAACGGTGATAGGTGCCTGAACGGTGTGCGTAAGCTCACCCTTCGGGCCCTTAGCGGTGACCTTCTGGCCATCCACAGTCATCTCAACGTTTGCTGGGACGGTAATCGGAAGACGTCCAATACGTGACATTGTCTGTTGCTCCCTTTCCGTTACCAGACGTAGGCGAGGACTTCCCCACCTACGCCCTTCTTTGCAGCCTGACGGTCAGTAAGCAGACCGGAGGAGGTGGACAGGATTGCGATACCAAGACCACCGAGCACGTGAGGCAAGTTGGTGGACTTTGCGTATACACGCAAGCCTGGCTTGGAGATACGGCGTACGCCAGCGATTGAACGCTCACGCGATGGGCCGAACTTCAGGTTGATGGTCAGCGTCTTGCCGACTTCTGCTGCAACTTCCTCGAACGAGGCAATGTAGCCCTGTTCCTTGAGGATGTTAGCAATGCGTACTTTGAGCTTGCTCGATGGCATCGACACAGTGTCGTGGTATGCCGAGTTAGCGTTACGCAGTCGAGTCAGCATATCTGCGACTGGATCTGTCATAGACATGTGGGCTTCAGCCCTTCCTCGTTACGGTTTCCTTAGCGGACCTGTAACGTAGTGAGATTAGTTGGAGGTCTTGAACGGGAAGCCCAGAGCCTTGAGCAAGGCACGGCCTTCATCGTCAGATTTGGCGGTGGTCACCACAGTGATGTCCATACCGCGCACGCGATCGATCTTGTCCTGATCGATTTCATGGAACATCGACTGTTCGGTCAGACCGAAAGTGTAGTTGCCATTGCCATCGAACTGACGGTCGCTCAGACCGCGGAAGTCGCGGATACGAGGCAGTGCCAGGGTGATCAAACGATCAACGAATTCCCACATGCGATCATTGCGCAAGGTGGTGTGGGTACCAATTGGCATGCCTTCGCGCAGCTTGAACTGTGCGATCGACTTGCGAGCCTTGGTAACCACTGGCTTCTGACCGGTAATTGCGGTCAGATCGCGAACGGCGCCTTCGATGAGCTTCGAATCCTTAGCGGCCTCGCCGACACCCATGTTCACAACAACCTTGGTCAGGGTTGGAACCTGCATTGGGTTGCCGTAGCTGAACTGCTCCTGCAATGCAGGGCGGATGTCTGCGGCGTACTTAGCCTTCAGACGTGGCTGGATCTTGGTGGCTGTCTCAGTCATTACAGATCCTTTCCGGAAGCCTTGGCGTAACGGACGCGCACAGTCTTGGACACACCGTTCTTTTCGACAGTTTCCTCACGGAAACCAACGCGGGTTGGCTTCTTGGTTTCTGGGTCAACCACTGCCACGTTAGAAACGTGAACTGGTGCCTCAACAACCTCGATGCCACCGGAGGTGGTTCCGTTTTCGGACTGGCCGGCCTTGGTGTGCTTGGTGACGCGGTTAACGCCTTCAACAAGTACGCGCGAAGTGGCGGTGATGACAGTCAGGACCTTGCCCTGCTTGCCACGTTCCTTGCCCGAGATGATCTGAACCAGATCACCCTTCTTAATCTTTGCACCCATGCTTACAGCACCTCCGGAGCCAGGGAAACGATCTTCATGAACTTCTTGTCACGAAGCTCGCGGCCCACTGGGCCGAAGATACGAGTTCCACGAGGATCTGCGGCGTCACCCTTGAGGATCACTGCAGCGTTCTCGTCGAACTTGATGTAGGAACCGTCTGCACGACGGATTTCCTTCTTGGTGCGAACGATGACAGCCTTGACGACGTCACCCTTCTTTACGTTGCCGCCTGGGATTGCATCCTTGACGGTGGCGACAATAGTGTCACCAATGCTTGCGTAGCGACGCTTGGAGCCACCGAGCACGTTGATGGTAAGGATTTCCTTAGCACCAGTGTTATCGGCAACCTTAAGTCGCGACTCTTTCTGAATCACTGCTTACTCCTGTCGTCTCGCTGGTTCTCATAAATGAGCCTTGCGGAACGGATATGGTCTCCACGATACGTATCGCTTACCCCCACCGACGCGGGCGCACCGAATGCTGATCCCAATTGTTGGCAGGGCCGAGGCGTAAAATACCGAGGCTGTACTGCGCGGCAAGACGGTGTCAGGCCGCACTGCACTACACCGAAGGTGGATAGTCCCCGAATGAAGCGCGCACAGGTTTTCAAGTCTAGCCTAGATTGGCATCATTTAGAAATGGTGTGGTAGGGCGTAACTGAGCGTTGTTGGTCACACCATCCCGGGATCTACCGCGTAATTTCGGGGATTAGAACCGCGCGGTCGCATGCACCGCAAGATGATCCGAACCGGAGACCGGCGTCGCACCCGCTTGAGAGAACGTCACGGCCTGTCCGATAATGTGATCTATCTCTATGACCGGGAACGGGAGCATTCCCTGGGGCCACGTCGCTTGCGGACGCAAGCCGCTTGCCTCGGCCAAGCCGGCAACGGCATCTGTGTACAGCCGGTGTCCCCGAGTTGAGTTGAAATCACCGGCGAGAATCATCGGGGATTCAGAATGCGCCTGTACCCACGTATCGATTGCCGACAAACCTCGGCGCCACCGCTTTGCATCCTTCAGCGGCGGATAGACGTGCACACCGGCAACCAGTACACGTTGCTGAGCCACGTCTACCTCGACAGTTGGCATGGCAAACCATCCGGTATCTCGCTCGCTGAGCCCCGAATCGATCTCGGTCATCGGGTTCTTGGAGAAGATCACGGTGTCACGCACTCCCCCGGCAGGCGCCTGCGCTGTCCTGAAATCCAGGCCTTCCAACGCACCAAGAGAAGTTAAGTCCTTGTGTAGTCTCTCGTTGGTCTCCACCAAGATCAGAAGGTCAGGTTGTACTTCTTTGATCAGCGCGGCCAGTTCATTGCTACTTGCTTCGGCGCGGTAGGCGTTGAAGCTCAGCACTCGTAACTCAGCCGTGGATTCGCTTTGGCCGGATGGCGCCATGTGTACCTGCGGAATAAGGCCAATGACTAACAAGACCACAAACACCACTGCTGTCCTGCGTTTCCTTTTCAACATCGTGAGAATCAAAGCCCCGAGCGGGACGAGCAACAACCAACTGGCAAAGGCTTGAACCTTAGGAACGATTCCGCCGGCCAACCAGGGCACATACGGCAAGGCGGCGAGGAGCGCCGATATGACGATCAACAGAATCAAAAAAGTGCTCTGCTGTTGTTGCTGACCGTCTTTTCTCATATGTCGACTTTATCGGTTCAACATCGGCTAGCCCTGCTGTTCAGTCGCCCACCGCGCAACACGTTCTTTGCTCTCTTCTTCGGAAAGATCTACTACTCTGCACATCAGTGACCAGCGCGCACCGAAGGGATCAATAATTGACGCGAAACGATCTCCCGACACGAAGGTTGCCGCCGGCTCTCGAATATGCGCACCGGTAGCCACGGCCTTGGCCAGCAGCTCGTCCACGTCCTGGCAGTACAGCGCCATGGAATAACAAGCGTTCGGCGGCTCAGCCGACTCAACCAGACCGTAATCATGATCCTGCAACACGTGGTTCAGTTCAGTTCATCGCAGTTGTGATGAACTCTGGTTCCACCAGTTCCAGTTTTGCTCTAGGTTTTCTTTAGGCACAGCCGGATTCCCCGTGATCGACAATTGGCGGCGGGCTGTACCTTCGTGGCTACACCGACCATACTTTGAGTTTTTCCTCAGTTGTCACATCGACGGAGCGACGTCGATCCATTTCACAGCTTTGCTATTCATGTCTAAGTGGTCACCTATCCGCGCTCCCACATACGTCGCAAGAAGGTCCTTACTGGCTGGGTCTGTTATCGGAAAGACCACTTTGCCCTGTCCTGGGTCAAGCCACGATTCTGTAGACGCAATATCTAGTTTCCAGATACCCAAGATAATTTTTGTGCCGCTAACTGCGCCTACTAGAAACCGCGGTCTTTCCGAGTCCGCCAACAAGGCCCTGTCTTCCGGCGTGAGTAACCTGCTCAGCGTACGTCCTGAAGTTAGCGAGGACGAACTCTTGTCCCAGAATTTTTCCACACGGTCTTTCAATGCGTCATGGCCCAAACCGGGTTGTAACCCGGTGCGTGTATCACCCACGTCTTCAAAGACTTTGTCATTGATCTGAACATAAACGAATGAACCCGAAAGATCCTTATATAGCTCTTGGAGTGTTACTCCTCGGCCTGCTGCTGGAAGAGAATCCATAGCATCCAGCCCCATATCAGCTAGGTACTGAAAGTACGGATTTTGGAATCGCACGGCGCCTTGATCTTCTACAGATTTAATCAACGCTCTGATGCCCTCAAGAACCGGGTGCAAGTTCTTTGAACGCAATGAAGGGGTCACCCACCAACGCTGATATACCCCTGGTTCAGCTGGGTCAGTTGACGGTGCAATGTCTGTCACCTCAAGTGCTCGATTTACCCCGTCTATCCATTCCCACCGTACATAAATGCCGTTCTTTACCGGGAGATTGTGCTGTGGATAGAAGGCACGGGGTCGAAATACAGTGGATCCCTCCAAACCATTGACTGAATTAAATCGCCCGTCATGCTTAACCAGATCGATAGCGAGGCTCTCAAAAATATTGGTATCTTCAGCTGAAGCTACCTCCAGGTTCTGGAAGCTGATTCTCCATGCTTCGTGTCCAGCCAATCGCTGTTGCAGCTTAGTGTTATGACTTTTGAAATGCTTCAAAGCGCGGCCAGGAGTCACGGATTGACCAATATAAACAACTTCACGTTCGGATTCCGAAGGGTCGATTGAAATGCAATACACGTGGTCGACGCGCCCTGGAAAAACGGGTTGTTTGGCTGCAACATCACTATTCATGTCATTCATCAAATTCACATTACTTGACGTATTTTGCGGGCTCCACCGCAGTCCGGCTAATACGCGCGGGCATAGGCTCTCTCCTTCTAGCTGCCCAACAACAAGATCAAGAGTATTCGGGCACGCAAAAACGCCCCGAACTCTTCTTGCGAAGTGTTCGGGGCGTTTTCAGATATTCACGTAATCCGTGAAATCACTAAGAAAGCTTACTTAGCCTTCTCAACGATCTCAACGAGACGCCAGTTCTTGTCTGCTGACAATGGGCGAGTCTCTGCGATTACAACCAAGTCGCCAATGCCGGCTTCATTGTTCTCGTCGTGAGCCTTCACGTTCTTGTTGCGACGCATGACCTTGCCGTAAAGGGCGTGCTTAACACGGTCCTCAACGTCAACGACGATGGTCTTCTGCATTTTGTCGGAAACCACGTAACCACGGAGGGTCTTGCGGTCGTTGCGCTCTACAGCTGCATCCACGACGTTATCCTTCTCGCTCATTACTTGGTTTCCTTGCCCTTCTTGGTCTCTTCAACCGGGACAACGACTTCCTGACGAAGACCCAATTCACGCTCACGCATTACAGTGTAAATGCGTGCGATATCGCGCTTAATGGACTTCAAGTTGCCGTGAGTTTCTAGCTGGCCGGTAGCCGACTGGAAACGCAGGTTGAACAGTTCTGCCTTGGCCTTCTTCAATTCCTCGTTCAAACGAGCATTATCGAAGCCGTCCAGGGACTCGACGCTTAGATCCTTAGAACCAATAGCCATCCCTATTCACCACCCTCACGACGCACGATACGTGCCTTCAATGGCAGCTTGTGGATTGCTAGGCGCAATGCCTCTTTAGCTACCTCTTCGGAGACGCCATCAAGTTCAAACAAGATGCGTCCTGGCTTTACGTTGGCAACCCACCACTCCGGGGAACCCTTACCGGAACCCATGCGGGTTTCGGCTGGCTTCTTCGTCAGTGGACGGTCTGGGTAAATATTGATCCAGACCTTACCGCCACGCTTGATGTGACGGGTCATCGCGATACGAGCTGCCTCGATCTGACGGTTGGTCACGTAAGCAGGAGTAAGAGCCTGAATGCCGTATTCACCGAATGAAACAGTGGTTCCGCCCTTGGCAGCGCCGGAGCGCTTTGGGTGGTGCTGCTTACGGAACTTTACTCGACGTGGGATAAGCATTTAAGCCTGTCCTCCTTCCGCAGCCGGAGCTGCAGCGCCCTTGCTACGTTCTGGACGTCGACGACGCTCGCCACCACGTGGACGATCGTTGCCAGCGCCACCACGGCCACCGCGTGCCGGAGCGGCAGCGGCCTGCTGTGCAGCAAGTTCCTTGGCGGTTACGTCACCCTTGTAGATCCAAACCTTTACGCCGATACGGCCGAAGGTGGTCTTGGCTTCGAACTTACCAAAGTCGATGTTCGCACGCAGGGTGTGCAGTGGCACACGACCTTCGCGGTAGAACTCCTTGCGGGACATTTCTGCACCGCCAAGTCGACCGGAGCACTGAACGCGGATGCCCTTGGCACCAGCGCGCATTGCCGACTGCATTGCCTTCTTCATCGCGCGGCGGAAAGCCACACGTGAAGCAAGCTGCTCGGCGATGCCCTGGGCGACCAACTGGGCCTCCATGTCAGGGTTCTTGACCTCGAGGATGTTCAGCTGAACCTGCTTAGCTGTCATCTTCTCCAGTGCGCCACGGATGCGATCTGCTTCGGCGCCGCGGCGACCGATAACGATGCCCGGACGTGCGGTGTGGATATCCACACGAACACGGTCACGAGTACGTTCGATCTCTACGCGGGCAATGCCTGCACGATCCATTCCGGTAGACAGCAATGCGCGGATTTTTACGTCTTCTTTTACGTAATCTGCGTAGCGCTGTCCTGGCTTGCTGCTATCGGCGAACCAGTGCGAAACGTGGTCAGTGGTGATGCCGAGACGGAAACCGTTCGGGTTTACCTTCTGTCCCATTTAGTTCTCCCCACCCTTCTCCGGGGTTGAAACAACCACGGTGACGTGGCTGGTGCGCTTCTTGATCTGGAATGCGCGACCCTGAGCTCGCGGCTGGAACCGCTTCATGGTCGGTCCCTCGTCAACAAACGCTTCGCTGATGATCAGCTCGTCCTCATTGAATGCTTCACCTGCGCGGTCCGCGGCGGCACGGGCGTTAGCCACTGCCGATGCGACAACCTTGTACACTGGCTCCGAAGCTGCCTGTGGGGCAAACTTCAAGATAGCCAGCGCTTCGTTCGTCTGTAGACCACGAACAAGGTTGACGACGCGCCGGGCCTTCATAGGCGTCACGCGGATATGGCGCGCAATTGCCTTGGCTTCCATTGCTTTCCTTCTCTCGTCTTTCGAAGAAGTGCTAAGCATCTCTAGATCCCTTGCGGGACCTAGCGACGCTTGCCCTTCTTGTCGTCCTTCACGTGGCCACGGAACGTGCGGGTCAATGCAAACTCTCCGAGCTTGTGACCGACCATTGATTCGGTAACAAACACAGGAATGTGCTTACGACCGTCGTGCACGGCGATGGTGTGTCCCAGCATGTCCGGGATGATCATCGAACGGCGGGACCACGTCTTGATGACGTTCTTGGTGCCCTTTTCGTTCTCAGCTTCGACCTTGAGGAAGAGGTGCTGATCGACGAAGGGGCCTTTCTTCAGGCTGCGTGGCATGTTTCCAGGCTCCTATCGCTTGTTCTTGCCGGTCTTGCGACGACGCACAATGAGCTTGTCGCTTTCCTTATTTGGACGACGAGTACGACCCTCGCGCTTACCGTTCGGGTTGACTGGGTGACGTCCACCGGACGTCTTACCCTCGCCACCACCGTGCGGGTGATCAATTGGGTTCATGGCAACGCCACGCACGGTTGGGCGAACGCCCTTCCAGCGCATACGGCCAGCCTTACCCCAGTTGATGTTGATCTGCTCAGCGTTACCAACTTCGCCGATGGTTGCGCGGCAGCGCACATCAACGTTGCGGATTTCGCCGGATGGCAGACGCAACTGCGCGAAGCGGCCTTCACGAGCTACAAGCTGGATCGATGAGCCAGCGGAGCGAGCCATTTTGGCGCCACCGCCTGGGCGCAACTCGACAGCGTGGATAACTGAACCAACAGGGATGTTACGAAGCGGCAGGTTGTTACCTGGCTTGATATCCGCTGCTGGGCCGGCCTCGACCTTGTCGCCCTGCTTGAGGTTGTTCGGTGCCACGATGTAGCGCTTGGTTCCATCAATGTAGTGGAGCAAAGCGATACGTGCGGTGCGGTTCGGATCGTACTCGATGTGAGCAACGGTTGCCGGAACGCCATCTTTGTCATGACGACGGAAGTCGATGACGCGGTAGGCACGCTTGTGTCCGCCACCCTTGTGTCGGGTGGTGATCTTACCGGAGTTGTTACGGCCGCCAGTCTTGGTGAGTGGACGAACCAGTGACTTTTCCGGAGTCGATCGGGTGATTTCTGCGAAGTCAGCTACCGACGAGCCACGAAGACCCGGGGTAGTTGGCTTGTACTTACGAATTCCCATTATTTATATTCCTCGTTAAAGTGGTCTCCGCTTAGGAAAGCGGACCGCCGAAGATGTCAATCGATCCTTCTTTCAAAGTGATGATTGCACGCTTGGTATCCTTACGTGCACCCCACCCGAATTTGGTGCGCTTGCGCTTACCGGTTCGATTCATGGTGTTTACGGACTCAACCTTGACGTTGAAGATAGCTTCAACGGCATTCTTGATTTCCGCTTTGTTTGAACGTGGGTCAACCAAGAAGGTGTACTGACCTTCATCGATTAGGCCGTAGCTCTTTTCCGAAACGACTGGTGCGATGACCACGTCGTGCGGAGCCTTTGAGAAGATGCTCATTACTTGGCTTCCTCCTTCTGGACCAGTGCTTCGAAGGCAGCCTTGGTGAAGACTACGTCATCCGAAACCAGAACATCGTAGGTGTTCAACTGGTCGACGTATAGAACGTGCACAGAATCAAGGTTGCGTACCGAAAGGGCAGCAACATCGTTTGCGCGATCAATGACGACGAGCAGGTTCTTACGTTCGGTCAACGAACGCAAGGTAGCCAGAGCTTCCTTGGTCGATGGCTTTTCGCCAGAAACCAGGTTCTCGATCACGTGAACACGATCGAAGCGAGCACGATCAGACAAAGCGCCGCGCAGTGCAGCCGCCTTCATCTTCTTCGGGGTACGCTGCGAGTAGTCGCGTGGGGTTGGACCGTGGACAATGCCACCGCCGGTCATGTGTGGAGCACGGATCGAACCCTGACGGGCGCGGCCGGTACCCTTCTGCTTGAACGGCTTACGACCGGCGCCGGAAACTTCCGAGCGGTCCTTGGTCTTGTGGGTACCCTGACGGGCAGCAGCCAACTGTGCAACAACAACCTGGTGCAACAGTGGGACGTTGGTCTGTACGGCGAAGATGCTCTCTGGCAGTTCGACGTTAAGTGCCTTAGTCATTTACTTATGCTCCCTTCACGGCGGTGCGTACGAGAACGACGCGACCGCGAGCGCCTGGAACGGCACCCTTGATCAGCAGGAGGTTCTTCTCAGCGTCGATGGCGTGAATGGTCAGGTTCTGAGTGGTTACGCGCTCAGCACCCATACGACCAGCCATCTTCTGTCCACGGAAGACGCGACCTGGGGTCGATGCGCCGCCGATGGAACCTGGCTTACGGTGGTTCTTGTGAGCACCGTGGGATGCAGGAGCACCGTGGAATCCGTGACGCTTCATAACGCCAGCGAAACCCTTACCCTTCGAGGTGCCAACAACATCGACCTTCTGGCCAGCGTTGAACAGCTCTACGGATAGTTCCTGTCCTGCGGTGTACTCTGCGACGTCTTCGGTACGCAGTTCCACCAGGTGACGACGTGGGGTCACGCCGGCAGCTTCAAAGTGACCAGCCAGTGGCTTGGTGACCTTGCGTGGGTCGATCTGGCCGTAGCCGATCTGAACTGCGGTGTAGCCGTCACGTTCTGCATTAACTAGCTTGGTGACAACGTTGCTGTCAGCCTGCACGACGGTGACTGGGATCAGAATGTTGTTTTCATCCCAAACCTGGGTCATGCCGAGCTTCGTGCCCAACAGGCCCTTTACATTGCGGGTTGCGGTCATAGTTTTCTCGCCACCTCCCCTTAAAGCTTGATTTCGATGTTGACATCCGCTGGCAGATCGAGACGCATCAGCGAATCTACGGCCTTCGGGGTCGGATCAACAATGTCGATCAGACGCTTGTGCGTGCGCATTTCGAAGTGCTCACGGCTGTCTTTGTACTTGTGTGGCGAACGGATAACGCAGTACACGTTCTTTTCCGTTGGCAGCGGCACTGGGCCGACTACGGTTGCGCCTGCGCGCGTGACCGTCTCAACGATCTTCCGGGCCGAAACGTCAATGACCTCGTGGTCATACGACTTCAGCCGGATGCGGATTTTCTGTCCCGCCATGGCGTCATGCCTCTTCCTGTTAGCACTATCAAAAATTACTGTGCCTATATACGGGTTCTTGCGAACCGGCACGCCTTACGCTGCGACTGAATCCGGATGAGATCCGGGTTCCTCACCCGCAGGTGGCTCCGACCCCCGCGGTCGGGCGTGTCGTGAAATTTTCAGTCACGACAATTCCGACATAGTTATCACCTTGTGCGAAGATCTTTTTGTTTGTCACCGTTGTATCGATCCCGAACCCCAGGCATTATCCTGCGTGAGAGTCGATCCCTGTCGAACAAACCAATTCCGATTACCCCTCGCGGGGATCGGGTTGCAATCAAGCAACTTATCTAGTCTGACAGGTCGACCGCCCTCGCGCAAATCTTTTGGACTGATTTGGCGCCGTGATCTTGACCTCACGAGTTCAAATTGTCCTGATCTGGCCGTGAATTTTCATCCTGACCGAACTCAGCGTGGGTTTCGCCTCGCTGCTCATCGGTGCGTGGTTTGCGTTCCACCCGGACCAGCTTCAGCACCGCGGCCACGATCAAGCCAATCCCGGCAAGTACCAGCCAGAGGAAGGCCAGATAACGCAAGAACCACAATACGGCCGCGGTAATGGCAATCGCACCCCACCAGATGTAGCGTTTCCGTCCAAGCTTGAGCCCCAGGACAATCAAGGCGGCAAAGAAGAACAGGCTAAAGACCTGCGCTACTCCATTACCGTCTATCAGGGTACTGATCTGGGTCAGCGAGGCTAAGACCGCGCTCATGATCACATACCGATGGGCAAGAGGACCTCGTTTGCCCACGAAGTGCCGCGCAGACAGAATAATCGTAATCATCGTGAAGTAGAGGAAGTAGATACTGGCTACAGGCATCTGGCGTATCTGAACGTAACTGCTGAAGGCCAAGAATGCGCCGAGCACTATCAGCGCGTCAGTCCCCCACAGCTGCCAGCGTGTGGGCAATTCGAAGTACCTGGTCAAGGCGCCGGCGGCAAAGATCAGTACAGCGCCGGCGATAATCCACGCGGTGCGCGGATCGTTATAGTGCACCAGTAAGCCAGCGACCCCCGTGCTGAGAATCGTTGCAGCAAAATAAATACGAGCGGCTTGTCCGGCAGCGGCTTTGGAAGAGCGCACGTCCCGTGGGTAGCGCGGCGCAGGGTCCGCGAACCTGCCATGCAGTAGCGAAGTGACCAGTAACAGAATCGTGGTGAGCAGTAGTTGCCAAGTTAGATCCATCCACGACTGCAGGCTAAAGGTAGTGCCTTCACGCCAGTAGGCAATACCTTGGCCAATGGCAGCGAACAGTGCCACACTGGATCCGGCCGCCAACCAAGCAATCTTTTTGGTATGCACCAAAAGCGCTAGTTGTACCGAGGTAACCAGCAGGACCAACGCGGTCCAGCCCGCACCGGTGGTGGCCAAGGTGATGGCGAACAGCGCAAAGAGTGTTCCAAAAACTGGGGCAAAGCGCAGCGTTTGTGAATTCCGCAAGGGCCATTGCGTGGCAAGTGCCAGTAGCGCCACGGCGAGCAGCAGGATTTGTGCCACCTGCACAGACCACCAAGGCCCGTGAATCCACCCAGTCGCCTCGAAACTCTGAACACCTTGAATATAGACCAGCCCACAGAGACCGATCACCGTAGCGAATAACAGGAACTCTGCATGCGTCGTTTGTTTCCTCAGTGCGTAGAATCCCTTCACCGAGTGAATAATCCAAAGGCTGATCCCTAACAGCATGGTGCCACGGTCATATAGCCCGAAGCCGAAGTCACCGACGAGCAAGACCAACGGCAGCAGGGCGACAAGGCCCACGGTAATCCAACGCATTTCCCGACTCAGTGCACGCTTTGCGCGCATCACTAGGAACAAGCGGACCAGTTGCGGAAGCATCACCGAAACTATCAGCAGTGCGAAGCGTCCGGAGAAGTCGACGTCTAGGTAGTTCGCGAACCACCAAATACTCAAGCTGAAGGTCAGTTGCGCGGCAGCGGCGTAAACCGTTTTCCATTGTGGCGCCTGGACCTTGCGGGCATTGAGTAGATAGAAGCTTAGATTTGTCAGTCCGACAACCGCCACGATGAGCACTAAACTTTGGAAACTAAAGATCAACAGTGCGGCACTGGCTACCAACACCATGATGCGCAGTATTTGCGCATCTCGTTGCTGTCCATGGTTATCCAGACGCCAGCCTGCCAGTATCACATTGACTAGCGCGAGGATGATCCCCAAGGCGAGCCAAGTTCCTACACTCAGCGTCAGGAAGCTCGCTTCCCCAATTGAAGTCACCGTGTTGTGCAGCGACAGGACATAGCTCAGCGTAAGCACCGCGAGCATTACCGAAGCACCAAAATGAATGAGGTGTTCTCGTGTGGGCGGAAGCTGACGTCTGCTACGAAGGGTCGAGATCAACCACAGCGCAAAGAGCGGCAACCATAAACCCACCACCCATGCTAAGTTCAAGGATTCGAACACCGCTGCATCTCGGCCGTAGCCTTGTGCAATGCCCGTTGGTTGCTCAAACCCGGTCAGCAGCTGTTGCAGGGCTCGGCCCACAAAACCACCGAAGACAAGTACGCCAAGCCAGCGGGTCAGATCCAAGACAAGGTGCCATTGACGCTGTGTTTCGTTGCGGAACGCAAGGGTCAGCCCAAGGATAGCTACTGCCAACGCTGGCAGTACTCGACAAGCAAATAGGTCGCTGGCTACTACGGCTAACACCGCCAGCAGCACGATGGCGACGGCCTCAATTTTTCCGCGATGATGCAGCGCAGACAGCGAGAATACCTGCAGCAACGGAATCAGTAGCACGGCATAGCCCCACGGCACCACTGGTCCGGTAACCTGCGCCAACGCCACCAGCAGTGAGCCGGCGACCAGCACCCACAGTGCAATGCGTTCGGTTCGCCACCAGCTGGCGGGGACCGAGAAGAGCTGGCGGTAGCCTCGGGCGAAGTATGTGACGGCTAAGGCTTGTCCGGCCCAGAGCGCAGCGCTGATGGCCCAGGTAGTTTGTGCTTCCAACGCTAAGTAATTGCCGGTAGCAAAAATCAGCAGCATGAAGGTCACTCGTGCCGCGTAGAGCCGGTACAACCGGAACTGCTTTATGAGCCGAATCGTGAGTAGCAGGTGAGCGGTCACCAGGAAGAAGACCCAGAGCAGATCGCGTGGGTTCAACGAGGTATACATGACCAGTGCTAAGCCGAGCACTAGCAACGGCAGAAGTTGCCCGGTGGCAAAAACTGCCGAATAGAACAGTGAGGAGCGAACCTTTTCGCTGCGTACGGCCAGCACGAGTAAAACCACCGAAAGCACCAGCAAGAAGAGCAGGTAGAACAAGATGCCTCGTTGCACCGTGGCTGCGCAGGCCATGGTGGTGGAGACCAAGACGAAAACTGCAATCCACGCGAGCACCCGCGAACGTAATCGAACCGTGGCAAAACCTACGGCGAGCGTGCCAATGACCGAGAAGATCAGCCAGAGGACCGGGGCAGAGAGCGACAGCGTCTGATAAGTGGCGATTCCCGATAGCGGAAGTAAGGCCAGACTGGTTCCGGCGAATGCGCTCGCGGCAGGCTTGAGGTTTTTCTTTGCCGCATGCACGTAGAGGCCACCGCCGTAAAACGCTGCGGCGAGCACAAAGAGGGCAATGAGTTTAGGAAGCGGTGGTAACGCGAAGCTGAGGAAGAGGGCGGCGGCGGCCACGATGAGCAGCGCCGCCACGTACAACGTGACGTTGATATTGCGTAGTTCGCGTTCGCGTGCAGTGAGCACCTTGACCGGACGCGCTGGCGCTAGCGGAGCAGCAGGCTTAACCGGTGGCTGCGCATAAGCTCCTGCGTGCGTACTTTGCAGCTGGTCATCCGGTGTCCACTCGGTGAGTGGCCCAGTAGTTGGCGGTGCATTACTGACAGGCTGCTGCACCTGCCCAGTTGCCGGCGCCGCTTGTTTGGCTTCGCGTGCGGCGTAGCTGGTGGCTGCGTTATAGCCCTCTTGCCAGGCCTGCTGTTTTGCTTGGGCATCAGTGGACTGCTTCTTTTCACCGACTCGATATCCGATGAAAAAGCTCAACGCCAAGAGCAACATCACTACGATGAACCAGAACATACTTCGCCCTTAACTAGTTGAGCCCACCACGGGATATCCACTCCTCCAATTAGACCACTGTCTAGATATACTTGCGAGGTTACACGCGTGGTTAAGCAAAAAGATCTCCACTACTTCGCAAAGAAGTAGTGGAGATCTTTTATGTCAGACCAGTCGGTCTAGATCATTAGTAGCGAACTACTTGGTGATCTTGGTGACCTTGCCCGAACCAACGGTGCGGCCGCCTTCGCGGATAGCGAAGCCGAGGCCATCTTCCATGGCGATTGGCTGAATCAGCTCAACCGACATTTCGGTGTTGTCGCCAGGCATAACCATCTCGGTGCCTTCTGGCAACGTGATGACGCCGGTGACGTCGGTGGTGCGGAAGTAGAACTGCGGACGGTAGTTCGAGTAGAACGGGTTGTGACGTCCGCCTTCGTCCTTCGACAGGATGTAGACGTTAGCTTCGAAGCCGGTGTGTGGGGTGATCGAGCCTGGGGCTACGATAACCTGTCCACGCTCAACATCGTCGCGCTTCAGACCGCGAAGCAGCAGGCCACAGTTCTCGCCGGCCCATGCTTCGTCAAGCTGCTTGTGGAACATCTCGATACCGGTAACGGTGGTCTTCTGGATCGGACGGATGCCGACGATCTCGACCTCCGAGTTGATCTTCAGGGTGCCACGCTCGGCGCGACCGGTTACAACGGTACCGCGACCGGTGATGGTGAAGACGTCTTCAATTGGCATCAGGAATGGCTTGTCGCGATCACGAACTGGGTTCGGGATGTAGGTATCGACAGCATCCATCAGATCCTCGATGGACTTGGTCCATACTGGATCGCCTTCCAGAGCCTTCAGGCCCGAAACGCGAACCACTGGAGCGTCATCGCCATCGAAGCCCTGCGAGGAAAGAAGTTCGCGAACTTCCATCTCGACGAGCTCTAGGAGCTCCTCGTCCTCAACCATGTCCGACTTGTTCAGTGCGACCATCAAGGTTGGAACACCAACCTGGCGCGCCAGCAGAACGTGCTCGCGGGTCTGAGCCATTGGGCCGTCAGTAGCGGCAACCACGAGGATTGCGCCGTCCATCTGAGCAGCACCGGTGATCATGTTCTTGACATAGTCAGCGTGGCCTGGAGCGTCAACGTGTGCGTAGTGACGGCTCGGGGTCTGGTACTCAACGTGCGAGATATTGATGGTAATACCGCGCTGGCGCTCTTCTGGAGCCGAGTCAACCGACGCGAAGTCGCGCTGCTCGTTGACATCTGGGTACTTGTCAGCAAGTACCTTGGAGATGGCAGCGGTCAACGTGGTCTTACCGTGGTCAACGTGACCAATGGTGCCGATGTTGACGTGCGGCTTGGTCCGCTCGAACTTTGCCTTTGCCACAGGTTCCTCCTAGAAACGTTTACAGAAGACTTACTTTCGTTTGCGCGGTTCGCAAACGAACTGAAATTAGTCTACTGGGGGCTTGGATAAATATAAAAATTTCGGTCCTGCGCGGGCCCTGCATGTGATGCAAATCCCTCGTTGGCCGTTTGCGAGGCCGGCTTCATTGGCAATAAAGCCGGCTTCGCGATCGGCCACTCCCCCACACGGGCGGGGTCACGGCCAAGTTTGGTTCCTAGACGATTACTCGCCGCGGGCCTTCTGGATGATCTCTTCGGCAACTGCCTTCGGGACCTCAGAGTAGCTGTTGAAGGTCATCGAGTAAACTGCGCGACCCTGGGTCTTCGAGCGCAGGTCACCAATGTAACCGAACATCTCCGACAGTGGCACGGAGGCATTGATAACCTTCACACCAGCTGCGTCGGACATTTCCTGGATCGAGCCACGGCGGGAGTTTAGGTCGCCGATAACGTCGCCCATGTACTCTTCCGGGGTACGAACTTCGACGCTCATCAGTGGTTCAAGCAGGATTGGGTTAGCGCGACGTGCGCCTTCCTTGAATACCTGTGAGCCAGCGATCTTGAACGCCATTTCCGAGGAGTCAACATCGTGGTAAGCACCGTCAAGGACGGTAGCCTTCACGCCAACCATTGGGTAACCGGCGAGGATACCGTACTGCATGGCGTCCTGGATACCGGCATCGATGGATGGGATGTATTCACGAGGAATACGACCACCGGTGACAGCGTTCTTGAACTCGTAGTTCACGCCGTCGACAACCTCGAGAGGCTCGAATGCAACCTGGACCTTTGCGAACTGGCCCGAACCACCGGTCTGCTTCTTGTGGGTAAAGTCAACCTTATCCACGGCAGTCTTGATGGTTTCGCGGTATGCAACCTGTGGCTTGCCAACGTTGGCTTCCACGCGGAATTCGCGCTTCATGCGGTCCACCAGGATATCCAGGTGAAGCTCGCCCATGCCGCCGATTTCGGTCTGGCCGGTGTCATCGTTCAACGAAACGGTGAAGGTTGGATCTTCTGCAGACAGCTTCTGGATAGCGGTCGACAACTTCTCCTGGTCACCCTTGGTCTTAGGCTCGATGGCCACGAAGATCACTGGTGCTGGGAACGACATCGACTCAAGCACGATCGGGTTCGCTGGATCGCAAAGGGTATCACCGGTGGTGGTATCCTTCAGGCCGATCACGGCGTAGATGTGACCTGCGTGGATCTCGTCTACCGGCTGTTCCTTGTTGGCGTGCATCTGGAAGAGCTTGCCAACGCGTTCCTTCTTCTGCTTCGTCGAGTTGAGCAACTGTGTACCTGAAGTTGCACGGCCCGAGTAAACGCGGATGAAGTTCAGCTGACCGAAGAATGGGTGAGCGGCAATCTTGAAGGCCAGAGCCGAGAAAGGTGATTCCTCGGTAGGCTCGCGAGTGAGCTCGATTTCTTCGTTCTTTGGATCGTGACCGATGGTCACGCCGACGTCCATTGGGTTTGGCAGGAAGTCAATCACGGCGTCGAGCATAGGCTGCACGCCGCGGTTCTTGAAGGCCGAACCACAGTAAACTGGGTAGATCTCCGAGTTGATGACCATCTTGCGAATGCCGGCCTTGAGCTCAGCAATGCTGATCTCTTCGCCTTCGAGGAACTTCTCCATGAGCTCGTCAGAGCCCTCAGCGACATCCTCAACCAGCTTGGCGCGGTATTCCTCGGCCTTTTCCAGCATATCTGCAGGAATTTCGCGAGTCTCGTAAGCGGCACCCATGGTGACGTCACCCTTGGAGTCGCCTTCCCAGACGAATGCCTTCATGGTCATCAGGTCAACGACACCGACAAATTCATGCTCGGAGCCGATAGGCAGCTGCATAACCAATGGCTTAGCACCAAGGCGCTTAACAATGGTCTCTACGGTGAAGTAGAAGTCTGCACCCATCTTGTCCATCTTGTTGACGAAGCAGATGCGTGGAACGTTGTACTTGTCAGCCTGACGCCATACGGTCTCAGACTGAGGCTCAACGCCTTCCTTGCCATCAAATACTGCAACGGCGCCATCAAGCACGCGAAGCGAGCGCTCCACCTCAACGGTGAAGTCAACGTGGCCAGGGGTGTCAATGATGTTGATCTGGTTGTTGTTCCAGAAGCAAGTCACGGCGGCAGACGTGATAGTAATGCCGCGTTCCTTTTCCTGTTCCATCCAGTCAGTAGTCGAGGCACCGTCGTGTGTCTCGCCGAGCTTGTGATTTACACCCGTGTAGAAAAGGATGCGCTCAGTAGTAGTGGTTTTACCAGCATCGATGTGGGCCATGATGCCGATATTTCGGACCTTATTCAGGTCAGTAAGCACGTCCTGTGCCACGTTGTCTCCCTTAAAGGTGAGGCAAGGAATGCTGGATGCCTGTTGACACCCAGCACTTCCAAGCGTTTCTTACCAGCGGTAGTGAGCGAAGGCCTTGTTGGACTCGGCCATCTTGTGAGTGTCTTCGCGACGCTTCACAGCGGCACCCAGACCGTTCGAGGCGTCTAAGATCTCGTTCATCAAACGTTCGATCATGGTCTTCTCGCGACGAGCCTTCGAGTAACCAACCAACCAGCGAAGAGCTAGTGCGGTTGCACGGCCTGGCTTGACCTCAACAGGAACCTGGTAGGTCGCGCCACCAACGCGGCGTGAACGAACCTCAAGGGCCGGGCGGATGTTATCCATGGCCTTCTTGAGAGTCGAAACAGCGTCGGCGCCGGACTTTGCAGCGGCACCTTCGAGTGCGCCGTAAACAATGCGCTCTGCAGTGGACTTCTTGCCGTCTACGAGAACCTTGTTGATCAGCTGAGTGACCAATGGGGATTCGAAGACTGGATCAGAAACTAGTGGGCGCTTTGGCGCCGGACCCTTACGAGGCATTACTTACCATCCTTCTTTGCACCGTAGCGGGAACGAGCCTGCTTGCGGTCCTTAACACCCTGAGTATCCAGAGCACCACGTACAATCTTGTAACGAACACCTGGAAGGTCCTTTACACGACCACCGCGAACGAGCACGATGGAGTGTTCCTGCAGGTTGTGTCCGACACCTGGAATGTAAGCGGTAACTTCGATGCCACCGGCAAGGCGCACACGTGCGACCTTACGCAGAGCCGAGTTAGGCTTCTTCGGGGTGGTGGTGTACACACGAGTGCACACGCCACGGCGCATTGGGTTGCCCTTGAGGGCAGGAGCCTTGGTCTTGACGACCTTAGGCGAGCGGCCCTTACGGACCAGCTGCTGAATAGTAGGCACTTTCGTGTCCTTCCATTGTCTAAGTTTGTCGGCACCACAACCGGACAGTTATCTGCCAAATCGTGGAGCTAGCTGCTTGCTTTACAGCCATGGGACTAAATGCCCCTAGGCGTGCGAAAGTGTGGCATTTGTTGCGCAACCTGCCCGCAACCCGGACTGTGTCCATTTTGCCACACCTAAAACAATTGCTTTCAGTCTAGCATTAATCCGCCATCGCTCTAGGTTCAGTAAGCTATCTCACCTATCACCCGAGCATAACTAGGTAAGCTGAACGCCGGCCATACCGCAGATGACCACAGGCTGAACCTCGGTGCATAACTTGCAATCCAAGCCTCTAGTGGAGAACTCCCCCAAGGGACTTATCTCCCCTTCGATTGTGCTTAAATGGAACACCCGCCGGTACCCAAAGGTACCGGCGGGTGTGTTGACTAACTAGTCAAAAATCCGTGTTTAGCGGAAGTCTGAACCGTGGTCGTAGTCATCCATCGAGATGGCCTGGAATTCTGGCGAAAGATTGCCTTCCAGAGCATCGTCGTACAGTCCCGAGGAGAATGCCGAGGAACCGGTGAACAAAGTTGCCTTTGCTTCGTCGGTTGGCTCAACGTTGATCTGGGTGTAGCGATCCAGGCCGGTACCGGCTGGGATCAACTTACCGATGATCACGTTCTCCTTCAGACCCAACAGTGGATCTTCCTTACCTTCCATCGCAGCCTGAGTCAGCACGCGGGTGGTTTCCTGGAAGGAAGCAGCCGAGAGCCATGAATCGGTGGCAAGCGATGCCTTGGTAATACCCATCATTTCGTCACGACCGGCAGCTGGACGCTTGCCTTCGGTGACTGCCTTCTTGTTCGCAGCGGTGAAGCGCGAACGGTCGGCCAACTCGCCTGGCAGCAATTCAGTTTCGCCGGACTCAATGACGGTGACGCGACGCAGCATCTGACGGACGATGACTTCCACGTGCTTATCGTGGATGCCTACACCCTGTGACTGGTACACGTCCTGGACCTCGCGGACCAGGAACTTCTGTGCTTCACGTGGGCCCAAGACTCGAAGAACCTGCTTCGGATCCAAGGTACCGCTGGTCAGCTGTGTACCGGCAATGATGTTTTCGCCCTCTTCAACCAACAGGCGAGCACGACGCAGAACCGGGTAGGCCTGCTTCTCGTCGCCGTTGTCTGGAGTGACTACAACACGCAGCTGCTTCTCGTCGTCCTCGATCGACACGCGACCGGTGACCTCTGACATCGGAGCCACACCCTTAGGGGTACGGGCTTCGAAGAGCTCCTGGATACGAGGCAGACCCTGAGTAATATCATCAGCCGATGCAACACCACCGGTGTGGAAGGTACGCATGGTCAGCTGAGTACCTGGCTCACCAATGGACTGTGCGGCGATGATGCCCACGGCCTCACCGATGTCAACGGTCTTGCCGCTGGCCAGCGAACGACCGTAGCACTGTGCACAGGTTCCGACGGCGGAATCACAGGTCAGCACGGAGCGAACGCGGATTTCATCGATACCTGCTGCGTACAGCTGGTCGATGAGCACGTCGCCCACGTCGGAACCGGCTTCTGCCAGAACCTTGCCGTCAGCATCCTTGACCTCGGTAGCCAGCGTACGGGTGTACGCCGAGTTCTCGACGGTCTCGTGCATCATGCGTACACCAACGGAGTTGTTGGCGATCGGCACGGTCAGACCGCGGCGGGTGCCACAGTCATCTTCACGAACGATAACATCCTGTGAAACGTCGACCAGACGACGGGTCAAGTAACCGGAGTTAGCGGTCTTCAATGCGGTATCGGCCAGACCCTTACGGGCACCGTGAGTAGCAATGAAGTACTCCAAAACCGACAGGCCTTCGCGGTACGAAGACTTAATCGGGCGAGGAATAATTTCACCCTTAGGGTTGGACACCAGGCCACGGATACCGGCAATCTGACGCAATTGCAGGTAGTTACCACGAGCCTTGGAGGTCACCATACGGTTAATGGTGTTCAGCTCTTCCATACCGTTCTTCATCGCCTCGGCAACCTCATCGGTAGCCTTGGTCCAGATGTCGATCAAGTCCTGACGACGCTCGGTATCGGCGATCAAGCCCTTATCGAACGAAGCCTGAACCTTCGCGGCACGAACCTCATAAGGAGCCAAGATGGCTGCCTTATCCATATTCGAGGTAATGTCCGAGATGGCCACGGTGACGCCCGAGCGGGTTGCCCAGTAGAAACCGGAATCCTTGAGGTTATCCAAGGTTTCTGCCACGGCGATCTTCGGGTAGCGCTCTGCCAGATCGTTGACGATCTCCGAGAGTGCATCCTTGCCGGCAACCTGTGCCACCCATGGGTAATCCGCTGGCAGGGTGTCGTTGAACAACACCTGACCCAGCGAGGTCTCCAGAAGTGCTTCGGTACCTGGCTCCCAACCTTCCGGAGCAGGCTGCTCGTCAGAAGGAACGAAGTTCGGAACACGAATCTTAACCGGTGCGTTCAGGTGCAGTTCACGCAGGTCCATTGCCATGATGGCTTCGGCAACCGAGGTGAAGGTGCGTCCTGCGCCAGCTTCGTTGGCACGCTTGGTCGTCAAGTGGTGCAGACCGATGATCATATCCTGTGAAGGAAGAGCAACCGGGCGGCCATCGGAAGGCTTCAAGATGTTGTGCGAGGACAACATCAAGATGCGAGCTTCGGCCTGTGCTTCTGGGCTCAGCGGCAGGTGAACTGCCATCTGGTCACCGTCGAAGTCGGCGTTGAAGGCTGCACAAACCAGTGGGTGCAGCTGCAAAGCCTTACCCTCAACCAGCTGTGGTTCGAACGCCTGGATGCCCAAACGGTGCAGGGTAGGTGCACGGTTAAGCAGTACCGGGTGCTCGGTGATGATCTCTTCGAGAACATCCCAAACCTGTGGACGGTAACGCTCCACCATGCGCTTAGCGGACTTGATGTTCTGTGCGTGGTTGAGGTCAACCAGGCGCTTCATCACGAACGGCTTGAAGAGCTCCAAGGCCATCTGCTTAGGCAGACCACACTGGTGCAGCTTCAGCTGCGGACCAACAACGATGACCGAACGGCCCGAGTAGTCAACACGCTTACCCAACAGGTTCTGACGGAAACGACCCTGCTTGCCCTTGAGCATATCGCTCAACGACTTCAGTGGGCGGTTACCCGGTCCGGTGACCGGACGGCCACGACGACCGTTGTCGAACAGGGAATCAACAGCTTCCTGGAGCATACGCTTTTCGTTGTTCACGATGATCTCGGGAGCACCAAGATCAAGCAGACGCTTCAGGCGGTTGTTACGGTTGATCACGCGGCGGTACAGGTCGTTCAGGTCCGAGGTAGCGAAACGGCCACCGTCGAGCTGAACCATTGGACGGAGCTCTGGTGGGATCACCGGAACCGCATCCAGAACCATGCCCTCAGGCGAGTTCTCGTTGACCAAGAAGGCGTTAACAACCTTCAGGCGCTTCAGTGCACGAGCCTTCTTCTGGCCCTTGCCTTCGTCGATGATCTGCTTGAGCAGTTCAGCTTCGGCCGCAAGGTCGAAGTTCTGCAGGCGCTTCTGGATTGCTTCTGCACCCATGGAGCCTTCGAAGAACAGTCCGTACTTTTCACGCATGGTGCGGTACAGGCCTTCGTCGCCTTCGAGGTCGGCGACCTTCAGGCCCTTGAAGCGTTCCCAGACGGCACGCAGACGTTCGGCTTCAGCCTTTGAACGCTTGTCGATCTGGAGCACGGTCTTCTCTGCCAGGGTGCGAGCCTTGTTCAGCTCGGCGCCCTTGGCACCGTCGGCTTCCATGCGCTCCAGCTCGGTTTCGAGCTCAGCGGCAATAGCCTTCTTGTCTGCTTCAGCGTTATTAGCCAGGTTGCGCAGTTCCAGATCATGCTGGGCCTGCAGGTTGGGCAATTCGGCGTGGCGACGGTCCTCGTTTACCGAGGTGATCATGTATGCAGCGAAGTAAATGACCTTTTCAAGGTCCTTCGGAGCAAGATCCAACAGGTAGCCCAAGCGCGATGGAACGCCCTTGAAGTACCAGATGTGGGTCACTGGAGCTGCAAGCTCGATGTGTCCCATGCGCTCACGACGAACGTTAGCGCGGGTCACCTCGACGCCGCAACGCTCACAGATGATGCCCTTGAAGCGCACGCGCTTGTACTTACCGCAGTAGCATTCCCAGTCGCGGGAAGGGCCGAAGATCTTTTCGCAGAAAAGACCGTCCTTCTCCGGCTTCAGGGTGCGGTAGTTAATGGTTTCCGGCTTCTTGACCTCGCCGTAGCTCCAACCGCGAATTTCTTCTGCGGATGCAAGGCCAATGCGCATGAGGCCGAATGAGGAATCGTTGGACATAGGGTCCTTTTCTCTCTTCTTTGGTGTCTGAAGTCGATACGAATAAGTAAGTCTTGGTTTCTCGCTACGCTCGCTGGGCCAGCTGGCCTCCTGAGGCAGCGATCAAACCTAGACCTCCTCTACGGAGTTTGGCTCCGACCGGGAAAGGTCGATGCCAAGCTCTTCCGCCGCACGGAACGATTCCTCGTCCGATTCGCGCATTTCGATCGTGTTGCCGTCGGTACCAAGTACCTCAACGTTCAAGCACAACGACTGCATTTCCTTGATGAGCACCTTGAACGACTCTGGAACGCCTGGTTCCGGAACGTTCTCGCCCTTGACGATGGCTTCGTAGACCTTTACACGTCCGTGGATATCATCCGACTTGATGGTCAGAAGTTCCTGCAGGGTGTAAGCGGCGCCGTAGGCTTCCAGTGCCCAAACTTCCATCTCACCGAAGCGCTGGCCACCGAACTGGGCCTTACCACCAAGTGGCTGCTGGGTAATCATGGAGTATGGACCGGTGGAACGTGCGTGAATCTTGTCGTCCACCAAGTGGTGAAGCTTCAAGATGTACATGTAACCAACAGCGACCGGATCCGGGAAAGGCTCGCCGGAACGACCATCGTACAAACGGGTCTTACCGGTGTTACCGATCAGACGCTCGCCATCACGAGTGAGGTTCGTTGAATCCAAGATTCCGCGGATTTCCTCTTCCGAGGCACCATCGAAGACCGGGGTCGACACGGTGGTCGGTCCGGACTGACGAGGCAAGTTAGGCAGATCCTTCACCCAAGCCGGCTCGTTTTCGATGTTCCAGCCCTGCTTGGCAGCCCACGCGAGGTGGATTTCCATAACCTGACCGACGTTCATACGGCCTGGCACACCCAGTGGGTTCAAGATGATATCCAATGGGGTTCCGTCTTCGAGGAACGGCATGTCCTCAAGTGGCAGAATCTTGGAAATAACACCCTTGTTACCGTGACGACCGGCAAGCTTGTCACCATTGGTGATCTTGCGCTTCTGTGCCACGTAGACGCGAACCAGCTGGTTTACACCAGGGGAAAGGTCATCATCGTTGTCGCGATCGAAGATACGAACGCCAATGACGGTGCCCGACTCGCCGTGCGGAACCTTCAGCGAAGTATCGCGAACTTCGCGGGACTTCTCACCGAAGATCGCGCGCAACAGACGCTCTTCTGGGGTCAGCTCGGTTTCACCCTTAGGGGTGACACGGCCTACCAGCACGTCGCCGGCTTCAACTTCAGCACCGATGTAGACGATGCCGCGGTCATCAAGCTGGGACAGGATGTCCTCGGAGACGTTCGGGATGTCGCGAGTGATTTCCTCGGCACCAAGCTTGGTGTCGCGGGCATCAACTTCGTGCTCTTCGATGTGGATCGAGGTAAGCACATCTTCGAAGATCATGCGCTGCGAAAGAATGATCGCATCCTCGAAGTTGTGGCCTTCCCATGACATGAATGCCACGAGCAGGTTCTTACCCAAGGCAAGCTCACCCTTGTCGGTCGACGGACCGTCGGCGATGATCGACTGGAATTCCAGACGGTCACCTTCGTTAACCAGCACGCGCTGGTTGTACGCGTTGCCCTGGTTCGAACGGGAGAACTTCATGATTGGGTACATCGACTCGGTGCCGTCATCATTCATGACAACAACCAGGTCTGCGGAAACCTCGGTGACAACACCTGGCTTCAGCGCAACGATGGAATCGCCGGCGTCAACCGCGGCGAACTTCTCCATGCCGGTACCAACCAGTGGCGACTCCGAAGCCAACAGCGGCACAGCCTGGCGCTGCATGTTGGCGCCCATCAGTGCGCGGTTGGCATCGTCGTGCTCGAGGAATGGAATCAGTGCAGTTGCAACGGAAACCATCTGGCGAGGCGAAACGTCCATGTAGGTCACTTCGGCTGGCTCAACGATAACGGGCTCGCCGCCACCGCCCTTTTCACGAACGAGTACGGTCTCTTCGAGGAAGCGGCCGTCTTCTGCCAGTGGAGCGTTAGCCTGTGCGATGAAGTGCTGAAGCTCGTCATCTGCGGTCAGGTAGTCAACCTCGTTGGAAACAACGTTGTCCTTAACCCGACGGTAAGGAGTTTCGATGAAGCCGAAGGAGTTGATGCGTCCGTAGGTAGCCAACGAACCGATCAGACCAATGTTTGGACCTTCGGGAGTTTCAATTGGGCACATACGTCCGTAGTGGGACGGGTGAACGTCTCGAACTTCCATGCCTGCGCGGTCACGGGACAGACCACCTGGGCCCAGAGCCGACAAGCGACGCTTGTGGGTCAGACCGGCCAGTGGGTTGTTCTGGTCCATGAACTGCGAGAGCTGCGAAGTACCGAAGAACTCCTTGATTGCAGCAACCACAGGGCGGATGTTGATCAGCGTCTGCGGGGTGATCGCTTCCACGTCCTGGGTGGTCATGCGTTCACGCACAACACGCTCCATACGGGAAAGACCGGTGCGGATCTGGTTCTCGATCAGCTCGCCGACGGCGCGGATACGACGGTTACCGAAGTGGTCGATGTCATCTACGTTGACCGGTACGTCGACGATCTCGCCCTTGCGGGTACCGGAGATGGTCTTCTCGCCTGCGTGCAACGCGACGAGGTAACGGATCATTGCAATGATGTCGTCCTGGGACAGAACCGATGGGCTCTCGGCGTCAACCGGAACCTCTACACCAAGCTTGCGGTTGATCTTGTAACGACCAACCTTTGCCAGGTCGTAGCGCTTTGGCTCGAAGTACATGTTGCGCAGCAGACCCTGTGCAGCGTCCACCGTTGGTGGCTCGCCTGGGCGAAGCTTGCGGTAGATATCGAGCAAGGCTTCGTTCTGATCCTTGACGTTATCCTTCTCCAAGGTGGCACGAATTGAATCGTACTGACCGAATTCGGAGAGGATCTTTTCTTCGCTCCAGCCAAAGGCCTTGAGCAACACGGTGACCGACTGCTTACGCTTACGGTCCAAACGCACACCAACCTGGTCGCGCTTGTCGATTTCTAGTTCGAACCATGCACCACGCGAAGGAATGATGCGCGAGGAGTAGATGGTCTTGTCACTGGTCTTGTCCGGCGTGGACTCGAAGTACGCGCCTGGGGAACGGACCAGCTGCGACACAACAACACGCTCGGTGCCGTTGATGACGAAGGTGCCCTTGTCGGACATCAGTGGGAAATCGCCCATGAATACGGTCTGCTGCTTGATTTCGCCGGTTTCATTGTTCATGAATTCGGCCTTGACGTACAGCGGTGCCGAGTAGGTGGCGTCGCGATCCTTGCACTCTGCGATCGAGTACTTAGGATCAGCGAATTCCGGATCGGAGAAGCTCAAGGACATGGTGTCCTGGAAGTCTTCAATCGGGGAGATTTCCTCGAAGATTTCAGCCAGACCCGAGACAGCTGGCACGCTGGTGTCACCAGCGGCTTCGGCCTTGGCTAGGCGAGCCTTCCACAGGTCATTGCCGATGAGGCGGTCAAAGCTCTCAGTCTGCAATGCCAACAGGTTAGGCACTTCAAGGGGTTCGTTAATCTTTGCAAAAGAAAGTCGGCCAGCGTATGCAGCATCGCGAGCCGAACTAGCGGTTTGGTTGTTAGGGTTGCTCGAGGCGACCAAGATGGATCCTTCCAAAGACCGTCAGGTTTCCGAACGCCAACCGTGCTAAGGTGCCTGTCATAGGACAAGCCCTCGTGTGACGACGCGAACCCACCGCTATATGAAGGCCACGCGCGCAAACAGGTATGGCGCAAATTTCTACTCTACCGGAGTATTTTAAGCTTGTCGATATCCGCGAGAGAAATTCATGCTATAGTTTCTTGCTACTTTTTGAAGCGACCGGATTTCAGGCACATTTCTGCCATTCGCGGTTGTCACCGGCGATACCCAGAATGCCTTTCTGGTCGCAATTCCGCTCACATTCACCCACGTGAGAGAACAAAAACGGGACCTTAGGCGAATATCGGCCGCCTACCTGGACTCCCCCGCAGTGAAAACAGAATCGTCGCGGTCTATCGTCAGTGTGCAGTTACTCACAGTGGCAATAATTCACCAACTTCGACCTCTACGGAGTATCGCGTCCGCTATCGCACCGTAATTTTCATGAAATCTTTTTTGGCTGCTGCTTTTAGGTCATTGTGCCTTCGCACCGAGCCAACAATAGTGCGCTCATTCCCATTGAGCACCTTCCGCCTTAATTCCCCCGGCAGGGATGCGCAATAGGATTCACGTGCACCGTCTGAAGATTTTTCCGTTCTCCTTGGTCCCGCACGCCACCCACAGTCTTCGCAGACCGTAGACGCAGAACAAGCCATTAGACGTAAAGCTCGACTTACCATTGCCTGACTGTGTGTCCTAGATCTCCAAAAGTTCAAGATTATGAGCTAGCCTCGGGGGAAGGCTAAACCCAAGTGGCAGGAGCATCAGTGGAAATTGAAGTCTTCTTTTCTGCTGAACCCTCCATGGGCAGCAAGCCTTGAGCCGGCGCAGAAGATAGCAGTCAAAAGCTAGGAGTGCAGAAGCATGAATCAGTCAAAGGTTAACGAAGCACTTACCCGAGTCAGCCTCGATGCTTCACGTCGGGATATACCTATTGAGATAGTTCCGCGTGAGCCGGCCAATTCTCTAGAGCACGCCGCAGAACTACTCGGTGTGATTCCAGCCCATTTGTTGAAGACACTTGTTATTAAGCGTTCCGACGACACGTACCTATTTGCTTTGGTGCCAGGCGGACGGAAACTAAGCTGGCCGAAACTACGCGAAGTAGTAGGAGTTAACAAGCTTTCACTGCCAGATGCTGATATTGCCTACGACGTCACGCGCTACGTACGCGGAACGATTACTCCGTTCGGCTCTCATTCAGTGCTTCCGGTATATATCGATGCCAGCGTTTTCACAGAGCCTGTCCCCGAGGCAGTAGCTCTAGGATGCGGTGAACCCGAGCACGGACTACTGGTTGATCCTCAGGACCTGGTTAACGGATTTGATGCCACGATTGCCGATATTTCGATTTCCGAGTAGCCGAGCCAAGGCCTGAAACCGGAAGTCTTTGAGCCCAAGCGCTCAAAGCAGTCAGGGACTTGATGGATTCATTGCGTAGCCAGAGACCTACTGGCTTTTCAATAAAGCGAGCCACCAGGTAGGCCACGAGAAGCATGATGGCGAAGGTCAACGCAAGCAACACATATTTGTTCATGGTGTCGCTCAGGCTATGGATGATCCACCATCCCCAGATTTGGTGGAAGAGGTACAACGGGTAGGTCAGCGACCCTGCCACGACTAGCCATCGCGCCTGGACATTTTTCAGTGGCGTCAGCGTACATACTGCCAACAAGGCTACGCAGAGGACTGCCAGCAGCGAGAAGTGCCAGGCGGGGACAGTTAATCCAGAGAGGTAGTCGTTATCGAAGCTACCCTTCAATCCGGTGAAGTAAGCAGAGACTACGGTGTTGAATGCGACCATAGCCCAACGCCCGATGGTGTGCCCGTTCTGGTAAATCAAAAACAGAACCATGCCGGCGGCGAATTGTGCCGCGTATTGCCCAGCAATCCACTCCTGGGCTTTGTCCATGCCAGCTACGTGCAGGAGGATTCCGAGACTCGGCCAGATAAACGACAGCCACATGATGTTTTTGATTTTAACTAGTCCGACAACTAACAGCAGTGCAAGCAACACATAAAAGCGGAACTCCACCCACAGGGTCCAGTACACGCCGTCAAGATCTCGCACTCCCATGCCCTGTTGGACCATGGTGAGGTTTGGGACGATATCCTCGCGACTTCGTCCGTCTTGCGCGTCAGGCCAAATTTTGAAGGTGAGAACTGCCGCTGCAATCACCGCAAGCCAGTAGGCCGGATATAACCGGCCTAAACGTGAGCCGATGAAGTGGATCAGGTTCTTGCCTTGGACGGACATCAAGATCACGAAGCCAGAGATCAAGAAGAAGAGCTGTACACCAATCAAGCCATAGCGGCTGAACTGCGAGAGTATCGGCCATGCCTCTGGAGCTTTAAGTCCCCAGTGGCTGTGTCCCCACGCGGTGTAGTGGTAAAGAACCACGATTAAGGCAGCGCTGATTCGTAGGCCGTCTAGTAAACCTAGCCGTGCACCTGTCTTCTTCGTTTCCTGAGTTTGAGTTGTTGACACCATTTCACTGTAAACAATGAACTTGAATAAACCCTGTTAATAGAAACGTTATAAAGCATTAGACACATTATTTGACTTTAACGACCAAAGGGCCCACGGACACGAAGTCCATGAACCCTTTGACAATAAGTTGCGAGTGACCGCGGTACTTACTTTACGGTTACAGTTGCGCCGGCAGCTTCGAGAGCTTCCTTTGCCTTTTCTGCAGCTTCCTTGGTTGCACCCTCAAGGACAGCCTTTGGAGCCGAATCAACGACCTCCTTGGCTTCCTTCAGGCCGAGGGAAGTCAATGCACGAACTTCCTTGATGACTGCGATCTTCTTGTCGCCAGCCGACTCAAGAACGACATCGAATTCGGTCTGCTCTTCTTCAGCAGCAGCTGCGCCGCCTGCTGGGCCTGCAACGGCAACTGCAGCTGCAGTTACGTCGAAGGTCTCTTCGAATTCCTTCACGAACTCCGAGAGCTCGATGATGGTCATTTCCTTGAATGCTGAAAGCAGCTCTTCAGTGCTGAGCTTCGCCATGGTCGGCGTCCTTTCGGTTTTGGCCCTGAGGCCTATGAATTGGGGTTACGATGCGAAAGAGTCGCGAAAGCTTAGGCTTCTGCCGGAGCTTCCTCGGCAGCTGCGCCACCGTTCTCTTCTTCTAGCTTCAGACGCAATGCGTCCACGATGCGCACAGCAGCGGAGGCCGGAGCCTGCAGTACTGCAGCAACGCGAGCGAGCTGAGTTTCGCGGGATTCCAGGGCTGCCAGAGCGGCGATGCCGGCCTGGTCAAGGGCCTTGCCCTCGAAGAAGCCAGTCTTGACGACAAGCTTCTCATTAGCCTTTGCGAACTCCGTGAGGCTCTTTGCGGCAGCAACTGCGTCACCCTTGATGAAGGCGATTGCAGTCGGACCGGAAAGCTGACCATCGAATGCATCGATGCCAACTTCCTTCGCTGCGATAGCGGTCAAGGTGTTCTTCACAACTGCGTACTTGGTATCCTGACCAAGTGAGCGGCGAAGTTCCTTGAGCTGTGCAACGGTAAGCCCACGGTATTCGGTCAAGACAGCCGCAGTTGATTCCTTGAAGTCTGCAGCGATTGCTTCAATCGCTACAGTCTTGGTAGGCGTTGCCATAACACTCCTTCCGGGGATTTGTTCGGTACCGTTTCATAACCGGCGAGGCCAATAAAAAAGGCCCCGCGCAGGAGCACAGGGCATTTCAACTAATTCAAGTTAAAACAAATCTATGAAACCTGCGTTGGCCGCTCTTGCGAGCTCTTCGGGACTTATGCATGCATATGTCCGGCCGACGGTCTTCGGTATCTCTAGTCTAAACGGGGATTGTGGCATCTTCCAAATCGATAGCCGCACAGCCCCCATGATTCGACTCACTTAATGGTCGTTAAAAGACAAGGCCTGAAGCCAGCACTTGGGGGACGCTGACAACAGGCTACTTGTCGATATAAAAGTTTTGGGGAAACTCTTATATCCAGGTCCTACATGGTCTTGGGGGGCCCATGTAGAAGCTGCCGATCAAGTCGGTACTTAAACCTTATCATCACTTATTGAAGCAAAGGAACACATCTCAGACAGATCACCGGCAAAACTCAGGCAATTCGCATCTCTAGCTGCTGCGAGAATTTCCCTGCTGCTTTACCTCTAGTCATGGCCTGGTCCCCCGGTTGCCAAAAACCTGCGGTGGCACAAAACACGGCCCCTTTGAGAGGGTACTCACCACAACTTTAGCTCGCCAAAGCTACCGAGGTTTCCTTTGGTTCGTGGAATTACAAAAACCGCGGGGTAGATCAGATTTCTCTGATCTACCCCGCGGTTTTAGTACTCGTAAGGCTTAGGCCTCGACGCGAGTTACGTTCGAGTCAACAGGGATGCCTGGACCGAAGGTAGTCGAGATGGTTGCCTTCGAGATGTAGCGGCCCTTGGAAGAAGAAGGCTTCAAGCGAAGTACTTCTTCCAGTGCTGCTGCGTAGTTCTCGTTCAGCTGCTTGGCTTCGAAGGAAGCCTTGCCGATGATGAAGTGAAGGTTGGCGTGCTTGTCGACGCGGAAGTCGATCTTGCCACCCTTGATGTCGGTAACAGCCTTGGCCACATCCATGGTCACGGTGCCGGTCTTAGGGTTTGGCATCAGGTTACGAGGACCCAAGATCTTACCCAAGCGGCCAACCTTACCCATGAGGTCTGGGGTTGCTACGGCCGAGTCGAAGTCGGTCCAGCCGCCCTGGATCTTTTCGATCAGGTCGTCCGAGCCTACGAAGTCAGCGCCGGCTGCGCGGGCTGCTTCTGCCTTGTCACCGTTGGCGAAGACAACCACGCGGGCGGTCTTACCGGTGCCGTGCGGAAGGTTCACGGTACCGCGAACCATCTGGTCTGCCTTGCGTGGGTCAACACTCAAGCGGAAAGCAACCTCAACGGTCGAGTTGGTCTTTTCGCCTGCGATGTCTTTGGCCAAGGCAATTGCCTCGGTTGGCTCGTAGAACTTGTCAGCCACGATCTTAGCCGCGGCGGCTACGTATGCTTTGCTGCGCTTTGCCATCTGCGTTATCTCCTTATGCAGTCGTGGTCATATGGACCGCGCCCGGTCCTGCCACGGGCAAGCTGGGGGTTCCCTGCTCGCCTTGATAATAAATTCTTTGGTGTAGTCACCGAGGTGAACTACGAAAAGCTAAAAATTAGCCTTCGACGGTGATGCCCATGGAACGGGCGGTACCGGCGATGATCAACGAGGCGGCAGCCAAGTCGTTAGCGTTGAGGTCAGCCATCTTGGTGTTGGCGATCTCTTCAACCTGTGCCTGGGTCAGCTTTGCAACCTTGTCGGTGTGCGGGGTAGCTGAACCCTTAGCAACGCCAGCAGCCTTCTTGATCAGCTCTGCAGCTGGAGGAGTCTTGGTGATGAAGGTGAATGAACGGTCTTCGTACACGGTGATTTCAACTGGTACAACGTTACCGCGCTGCGACTCAGTCGCTGCGTTGTAAGCCTTGCAGAATTCCATGATGTTGACACCGTGCTGGCCAAGTGCAGGACCAATTGGCGGAGCCGGGTTAGCGGCACCTGCATTGATCTGCAGCTTGATGAGTCCAGTGACCTTTTTCTTTGGGGCCATGTCGGGTCCTTATGCTCTTGCAGTTCCCATAACACAGGAGCGTGTTACGGGTTGTGGCTGTCGTGGCGCGACAGCCGAACGCGCCCTCACCCCGTAAAGCAAACGGAATGGGGCACGAAGACTTAATACTACTGGATCTTGGTGACCTGATTGAAGTTCAAGGTCACTGGGGTCTCGCGTTCGAAGATCGAAACGAGGACAACCAGCTGAGCAGATTCCAGCTTGATTTCGGAAATCGTCGCCGGCATGGTCTCGAATGGACCGTCGTTGACGGTAACCGCTTCTCCGACCTCAAAATCGACGGTGACTTCGGTGATTGGCGAACGGCCTGGCTTGGAAGCCGATGGTTGTTCGATCGGATCAACCACGGTGTGCTCCAGCATGGAGAACACTTCGTCAAGGTTCAAAGGGTTCGGATCGTGAGCGTTTCCTACGAAGCCGGTGACGCCTGGAGTGTGTCGAACTACACCCCACGAAGCGTCGGTCAGTTCCATACGAACCAGGACGTAGCCCGGGATACGTACACGACGAACGATTTTGCGCTGAGTGTTCTTGACCTCAACGACTTCTTCCATCGGAACCTGGATTTCATAGATGAAATCATCCATGTCCTGGGTCTGAATACGAGTCTCAAGGTTCAGCTTGACGCGGTTTTCGTAACCTGCGTAGGTGTGAATAACGAACCAGTCACCTGGCTGACGGCGCAGCTTCGAACGGAATTCTTCCTTGAGCTTTGCGACTACGTCTTCTTCAGAATCCGCTTCTTCTTCATCGGCTTCTACTTCGTCTTCTGCAGACTCAGTGACAGCTTCTTCAGTTTCAGCTTCAACAACTTCGGTCTGAACTTCTTCTTCAGCAACAACGGCTGGAGCTTCGGTCTCGTCTGTTGCAACGTCAGCGGAGGTTTCTACCTGCTCGCTTTCAGTTTCAACGAACTCGTTTTCGACCTCGTCATTAATCTGCGGTTCGAGTTCCTTGTCGGACACTGCAGCTCCTGCTTTCTTTGACTGAATGACATCTAACTACCTGCCGGCGATTATACCGCCGTGGCAAATAATTTACTGTTCTGGCTGATTAGTGAACAGGAGGATCGAGCCTTGGCCCAAAATGAGGTCAAGCACCGTAACGATCAACATGACGATGCAAACAAAACCGATTACGACGAGCGTGTAATTGATCAGCTCGCTCCGCGTTGGGGTCACGACTTTTTTTAGTTCCGCGATTACCTGGCGCAGGAAAAGGAAGATGCGTCCGAAGAAGCCCTTCTTTGCCTTGTCACCGTTTCCGGGATTAACGGCAGCTGATTCGCTCAACTTGATCCTCGTTTCAAATTTTTTGGCCAGTTGAAACAATCACGGTGCGTCGCAGCCGGACCGACCACAACACACCGTGATTTGAGATTCGCTGTGCGATTATTATCGCAACTGCGCAGGGCAGACAGGACTCGAACCTGCAACCTGCGGTTTTGGAGACCGCTGCGCTACCAATTGCGCCACTACCCTTTGAGCTACCGCTCTTACTACACACATCTTAGCCGATAGGTGTTTGACCATGTCGTTGTCGATGTCTGAGCAACGAGAAATAACTTTACGCAACGAAATAGCAAATGTCGAACTGACTGCCCGCTGTGTGTCGCACACCGCATTCCGCGCCACTGATCATAAACAGTTCGTGTCATTTACCGACTTCGCCGAGCATAGCTAATTGCAGGCTACTAGGATTGCAGGTAACAGCAGCTCACGTACCGTCAGGATGCACTTTCTATGTCTAGAATTTCTCGCCGCATCGGCGCCATCTCCGAGTCCGCCACCCTCGCAGTAGATGCCAAGGCGAAAGCACTCAAAGCCGCCGGCCGTCCAGTGATTGGATTCGGCGCCGGCGAGCCGGACTTCCCAACCCCGGACTACATAGTCCAGGCAGCAGTCGAGGCAGCCAAGGATCCAAAGAATCACCGGTACTCCCCCGCAGCAGGTCTGCCGGAGCTTCGCGAAGCAATCGCCGAGAAGACCTTGCGTCATTCCGGGTACGAGCTCAGCGGATCTCAGGTACTGGTGACCAACGGTGGCAAGCAAGCGGTTTACAACACCTTTGCAGCCCTGCTTGATCCAGGCGATGAAGTCATCATCCCCGCGCCGTACTGGACAACCTACCCGGAGTCCGTCCAGCTCGCCGGTGGTGTGCCAGTATCAATCTTTGCCGGACCCGAGCAAGGCTACAAGGTCACCATTGAACAACTAGAGTCGGTGCTCACCGAACGAACAAAGATCCTTCTGTTTGTGTCACCGTCTAACCCGACCGGCGCCGTGTACACCGCGGAGCAAATCACCGAAATTGGTCGCTGGGCTGCATCCAAGGGTCTATGGGTAGTCACCGATGAAATCTATGAACACCTCACCTATGGGGATGTTACCTTCAACTCGATCGCCACGCTGGTCCCTGAGCTCGAGGATCGTGTGGTCATCCTCAACGGTGTCGCCAAAACCTACGCCATGACCGGTTGGCGCGTGGGCTGGATGGCCGGGCCACTAGATGTCATCAAGGCCGCCACTAACCTGCAGTCCCATGCGACTTCAAACGTGGCCAACGTATCCCAACGGGCAGCTTTGGCCGCCGTTGCCGGTCCACTGGATGCGGTTGAAGAAATGAAGATGGCTTTCAACCGTCGCCGTCTGGCTATTGTCCAGGGGTTGAACTCTATCGAGGGGCTGCACTGCCCAATGCCCGATGGTGCTTTTTACGCCTACTCGGACGTGCGTGGCCTCTTAGGTCGCAAGATCCGCGGAGTTGTGAACAACACGAGCGCCGAGCTAGCCGCGTTCATTCTTGAGCAGGCTGAAGTAGCAGTCGTTCCTGGTGAAGCCTTTGGCCCGTCGGGATACATTCGCATGTCCTACGCGCTAGGCGATGCAGACCTCGCCGAGGGTATCTCACGCATGGCTAAATTGCTAGGCGACACCGAATAAATCTTCAAGCAAAACGCGTATGGCTCGATCCTTGAAGATCGAGCCATACGTGTTTTACCGGTTTCTTAGAGGATTTTTCGGTCTACTGCCCAACGGGTGAGCTCATGGCGATTTGAAAGCTGTAGTTTGCGCAAGACATTAGATACATGCGATTCAACAGTTTTCACTGAGATGAATAGTTCTTTGGCTACTTCCTTATAGCTGTACCCGCGCGCAATCAGACGCATCACTTGCAGTTCACGGTCCGAAAGCAGATCAAGCTCTTCATCGATGCCCGTCACCTCGGCCACACTGGAACTTCCAAAGGCGTCCAGCACAAACCCTGCTAGCCGTGGCGAGAAGACCGCATCCCCACCGGCCACCCGCCGGACCGCGTCAGAGATCTCTGTCCCGGAAATGCTCTTGGTGACATATCCGCGCGCTCCGGCACGAATTACGGTGACGACGTCCTGTGCGGAGTCTGAAACGCTGAGCGCCAAAAACTTAGTGTTGCCCAAAAGATGCGCGCAGCCGGCAAGTACTTCTGCACCTCCGCCACCACGCCCACCAGGTAAATGCACGTCGAGCAGCACCACGTTGGGGCGCTCTCGCTCGATGACCTCGATGGCGCTCTCGACGCTGCCTGCCTCGCCAACGATCACTAGATCTTCGCTGAGATCCGCACGTAGGCCGGAGCGGAAAATTCCGTGGTCATCAACTAGGACAACACGAATGTTCTGCTCATTGCTCAGTTCGCTACTCATTGTTTTGTTCTTCCTGCTCGCTGCTTCGCGGCATGCTCAAGGCCACTTCGGTGCCGGTTTCACTACTGCGGATTACGGCTTTGCCCCCGGCACGCTCCATACGTCCAATAATCGATTCGCGCACCCCATGCCGATCCTCTTCAATGGCTTCGACATCAAAGCCACTGCCTCGGTCCCTGATAAATATTTCTACCAGTTCCTTGTTGCACTCTAGATATACGGAAATCTTTCCTTCGGCATGTTTCGCCGCGTTCATCATTGCCTCGCGGCTTGCTGCGACTAGAGCCTGTTGTCCGTCGAATCCTTTGGCATGACCCACTGCAATCACATCAACATCACGTAACATCAGTTTTTCGATATTATCTGCTTCGGACTGCAACTCCACGACAACGTCTTCTTCATCGAGGTCTTCGGTCTCATAAAGCCATGCTCGCAGTTCACGTTCTTGCACCCTGGCTAAGGTACGCACGGCCGCCGGATCATCACTACGTTTTTGGATCACAGCCAGTGTTTGCAAGACCGAATCATGTAGGTGCGCGGCAAAGTCAGCACGCTGTGCGGCGGCTTGGCGAGAACTTCTCTCGGCGAGGTAATCACGCCACAAGCGGGCACCCCACGGCAGCAACACCACCACCGCGCCGGCAATAATTGCTAACGCCGCCCACATGCCACCGATTAGATCCGAGGTGCTCACGGTACCGCTCAAAATAGCCAGTAACCCACCGATGGCAAGAATCAGCCCCAGGATCAACCGTCCGAGCACCATTGCCCTGGACTTGCTATCCCCAGATAAACGCTGCCCATCAATCTGCAGCCAAGCCAAAAGCACACCAGCCACAATGCCCATGGCCGGCCAGATCAGGTCCCAGCGGATGTTCAGTCCCAGCCATTGCGCTAAGGCCAACACCGCAATAAGCAATAAGCCGGTACCCATGAGCGTCTCCCGCCAGGAGGCGAGCTTCGCTGTCATTTCCTTAGGGCTTGGGATCCCTTGCTGAACACGACCCATTTCTTCGGCGAGCGTTCGCCTGCTTGTCCCCCACGAACGCAGTTGGTCTGCTTTGGATTCTTCGGCACTAGGGGTAAAAACCCACAACCAGGCATAGAGCAGCACTCCTACCCCGCCTAACGCGGTCAGTGCGACAAATCCGAAACGAACATAGCTCACCGGGAATCCAAGGTGCGCCGCTAACCCGCCGCATACCCCCGCGATGAGCCCTGAATCGCTGCGAACAATCGAAGTGCGCTGCTCAGAACTTTCCATAGTGACAAGTCAAGCATGATCCTCAGAATAAAACTGGGCTTGGAGCAGAAGTGGGGGTCCACTAGGGGAAGAATCAGGGTAGCCCCTCATAGCGTCAACACGCTTCACGCGAGAGGATTGAAGCATGAACAACGAACACCCTTCACCCAGCAATATCTTTGAGCGACTGCGCGGCGCAGGCATCAATCGCCAAGACTCGCAGTGGCTCGGCGGTGTCGCGGCCGGTATCGCCACTCGACTCAACGTTGATGTCGTGTTGGTGCGTGGCGTTTTTGTTGCACTGAGTTTGTTGGCTGGCTTCGGGCTCATTATTTACGCGATTGCTTGGGCCTTACTGGCTGATACCAGCGGAAAAATCCATTTGGAACAAGCTATTGTCAACAAAGAATGGGCCGCTGCATTAACCGGTGCTTCCATTTTTCTAGGTGTTGGCATCTTCGTTGCCCCGTGGCTTCTGAGTACCGTGGCACCAGTGCTCTGGCCGGTCTTGGTGATTGCCGGTATCGCATTTGTGATCTTTAGCCGCAGAAACAGTAAGTTCGCCGGGTCTAAAGCTCCACATTCGGAGGATCACAAAACAAAAACTCCAGCGACGGACACCACGTCGGCGCCCCATCCGCGCACTGGGTCGGTCATCGAAGTTCCGTGGCGAGATCCCGGTGAGTCATCTTTTAGCGTCAGCGCGACCATGCCGACTGCCGCAGATTCGGCGACCACTTCCTTCGCCACCACACGTCAGCAGCAACCGAAGTTTGAGGAGAAGCCAGTGGAACCCGATACTTACGGCGCCGGCCAAGAGCCACGCCACACGCCGCCACAGGAGGATCCACCCTTCGGTAAGCCGGCAAAGAAGTTACGCAACGCTCCTCCGATCCCCGGATGGGTCTCAACGGTAATCCTCGGTGTGACTGTTCTAGCCGTCGCACTGATTCTCAGCCTCGACTACCTCAAGATGGTGGATCTGCCAGGAAACGGTTGGTCCGTAGCCTTAGCATCCGGTTTGTTCCTTGTGGGCCTGTCCATGGTCTTTGCCGCACTTTCAAATCGCACCAGTGGCGGGCTTTTAGGACTAGCAATCCCCCTGCTCGTCCTAACGGTCGTCTTTTCCGGTTCAGACTTCCGCCCGGGAAATAACGGAATTTATCAGTCAGCTGATAAGGACAGTGAGTACAGCGCGGTCTTCAGCAGTTCAACCGTGGATTTACGGGGCCTGAACAACATCACCGCCCCAAAAACCGTTGAAATTGATTCGGTTTTTTCGAAGCTTGATATTGCCTTACCGGCGAACGTGCCGGTCCAAATCGAAACTAACGGGCTTTTTCTTTCCAATGATGGTGCGCAGTTGCCCCAGGACAACATGAATTTTCCAGCAGACGCTCCGGTGCTCACGGTCAAGATTGATGGTGTCTTTTCCAGTTTTGACACCAGCATTTCAACACCGGGCCTCACCGAAACCAAGACAGATTTCTAAGGAGCAGACACCATGAACACCTCACCACAGAGCGAATCAAAGTTCCCTGCCGGCACGCTGGTTTTCGGTCTGATCCTGATCGTCATTGCGCTTGCCTCGCTCAGCCAGACCGTCTTTAACTGGCAGTTCGACACTCCCTTATTCTTCATCAGCCTCGTAGCACTGGCCGGTGTAGCCATGATTTTTTCGGGTATTGCGTCGGCACGCAAAGCTAAACTCAAGAACAACGACAACTTTTCTAGCAACAACAAATAACTTCAGGAGAAATCATGGATACCTTCTTTAACCAGATCCGTTCAATGCCACTACGCCGCGGTCCAGCCCGCATGGTCGCCGGGATCGCCGGCGGCATTTCCGAAAAATTCGGTTGGGATGTCACCTTGGTACGCATTGGCATGCTGCTTTCCTTCCTCCTACCGGTCATTGGTATTGGCGCCTACATCGTGGCGTGGCTGCTCATCCCGGCGCAGGACGACAGCATTGTGTTGCAGAAGATGCTCCGCAAGTTCTAATCATCTCTTCCCCATAGAGCGGGTTGCTTTCCATTAGTAGTGGAGGCAACTCGCTCTTGTGGTTTTAAACACGTAGAATCGAACACAACTCGATGCTCAATGGCGCGCGGAATCGAAAGACGTCCGAAGGGTTTTCCGCGGATATCCGGCGCCTAATGCACATAATATTTCTTAGGTTCACCGAATATTCGAGGTCTTCCCTGCTTACTAAGTGAGGGTTAATGCGCATTGGAATCATGACCTCGGGTGGCGACTGCCCGGGTCTCAACGCAGTGATTCGTGGAGCCGTGCTCAACGGCATCAAAAGTTACGACTATGAATTTGTTGGCTTCCGCGATGGCTGGCGCGGGGTCAAAGACGCAGACTACTTCGAGCTGCCACGCACCGCAGTACGCGGTATCGCCAAACAAGGCGGAACCATTCTGGGAACCTCACGCACCAACGCTTTTGAAGGTGAAAATGGCGGGGCGGAAAATATCGCGGCAATGCTCAAAGAGCACCAAATCGATGCACTGATTGCCATCGGTGGCGAAGGAACTCTGGCCGGCGCACAGCGCCTATGCGAGGCCGGTTTGCCGGTGGTGGGTGTGCCCAAAACTATCGACAATGATCTTGATGCCACCGACTACACTTTCGGTTTTGATACCGCCAACCAGATTGCCGTTGAAGCAATCGACAGGTTGCGCACCACCGGCGATTCACATCACCGGTGCATGATCGCCGAAGTGATGGGACGGCACGTGGGCTGGATTGCCCTGCACGCTGGCATGGCCTCCGGCGCTCACGCAATCCTGATCCCCGAGGTTTCCACGACCATGGAGGAGATCTACCAGTGGGTCCGCGAAGCACATGAGCGTGGACGCGCCCCGCTCGTTGTTGTCTCCGAGGGCTTTGTTCCCGAAGGTCTTGATGAAGCGTTCTCCGTGCGCGGGGTGGATAGTTTCGGCCGGGCACGGCTGGGCGGCATCGGTGAAATGCTCGCCCCACTTATCGAAGAGCAGACCGGATTAGAAACTCGCGCCACGGTACTGGGACATATCCAGCGCGGTGGCGTCCCCACCGCCTTCGACCGGGTGTTAGCCACGCGTCTCGGTATGGCAGCTGTAGATTCGGTGGCGGACTCGGCATGGGGCACCATGGTGGCTATTCATGGCACCAAGGTAAACCGGGTGCCACTGCGAGCGGCGTTGAATAACCTCAAACGTGTACCTACAGATCGTTATGAAGAGGCGCGTGTGCTCTTCGGCTAAAACACGTTAAAAGAAATGGTCGTGTGCTTCCGGATTCCGGAAGGACACGACCATTTTTGATGCGTGGTGTGTTACTTGCTCGGTGGGGTACGCAAGAACCCGGTGAACCGGCCAGCGGTTTGTCCGGCGTCCGGGGCCACAATAACTTCTTGTGAGGCCGGATAATTACTTTCGCCATCCACCACGGTCAACACCGCTTCGGGATCAACATTGCGCTTGATGACACCCAAGGCAATCGGACCCGCTTCGAAGTGCAGGCTCGTCGAGGTCAACTTTCCAACGGTGCGTTCGCCAAGCTTAATCTCCGAGCCCTCGGCTGGAAGAGTATGCATCGAACCATCTAGGTGCAAAAAGACCAGACGACGTGGCGGGTGTCCAATATTGTGCACCCGGGCAACGGTCTCTTGACCCTTGTAACAACCCTTGTCTAGGTGTACCGCGGTACGCAACCAATCCAGCTCGTGCGGAATGGTTTTGTCATCATTTTCAAAGCCAAAGCGTGGTTCCCACGCCGCGATGCGAAGAGACTCCACAGCCATTGTTCCGGCAAGCTGTTCCTCGCCAACGGCCTGAGCCAGTCGATCAAGTTCAACAATATGCAAGAACCAAGGGCGCTCCAGACCGGGGTGGTCCTCGCGTGAGTAGGCCCAGCCACCAGCATTGACCTGTGGCCAAGGGTTACGCCACACCAGGTCATTACAGGTGGGAATCTCGCGCACTGCACCGAGTACACCGTGGGTTTCGGAGAGATTCGTAATCTCTACACGCAACATGAATCGCATTGAATTAAGGAATTCACGCAGTGGCTCGGCACGGCCAAGCTCGGTAATGAGCAGTACCCGATCGGTGTCAATGAGCACCTTCATCTCATGCTCAATACGTCCCTGCACCGAGAGCAGCAGCGCCTGGCTAGATTCTCCGGGCTTCAGGTTGGTGATCGATTGGCTGCTGAGCGTGTTCAACCAGCTTTGGCGATCCTCACCGCGTAGCTCCAACACATCCAGGTGGCTTAGATCAGCAATGGCCTTGCCCGCAAAGAGGTCACGGGCTTCGCGGGTGGGTGCACCGTAGTGGGATGCCACACCGGCGTCTGCACCGGTACCTGCAATCGCTGACTGTCGGTCTAGGAGTACCGATCGGTACGAATTTTCGCTCATCTTTAGGATTCCATCGCTTCTGCAGTGACGCGCTTGAGGGCGGCCGAGGCATGTGCCTTGAGGTCGTTGTTGCCTAAGGAAACATCCCACCGCCAGAACAGGTTTCCGTTAACGAGTCCATACATTCGGGTGGACGAGGCATACTGCTTAGCATTTTTGCTACGCAGTAGCGCTTCGGTAGCCAGCTGGATACGCGGGCCATCAATGAGCCCGTAATAAAGTTCCGAGATTCCGCCAGGCTGCACAATATGCGCTTGGATCTTAAATCCCTCTTTGGTGTGCAATTTCTGCACATCATCTGCCGAACGTAGTGCCGGGAAGATATCTCCGGGTGTCATTCCTGGACCGGCGTCGGCATCTTGCTGTTGGCGTTCTAACGCCCAAAAGCCGTTTTCCACGGACAGGATGCGTAGCTTGGTGCCATCGACATCAGTCAGCCACGCTTCGCTACGGTATTCCAAATATGGTGCGCCAACGTCGCGGAAGGCGACATGTTGCCAGAAGTGCGGATCCGACTCTTCCCCTTCACCGAGGCGCCCGGTCCCTTCCCAGCTACCAATAAGCCAAGCAAAGGGGACGAGTTCCGGCGTGAGATCCGTGGGAATATCAAAAGCCATTAAACTAGCTGCTCCTTAAAGCCTCGTTAAATGAAAATAGCGCACACATTTTTGTGTGCGCTATTTCTACTTCTGCCCCTTGAAAAGACGCTTTACAACAAGTCCAGCGAATCCGGCCATGCCCAGACCTGCAACGGTCAGCAAGGCGAGGAAGAAAATTTCGAGTGCAAGGTAATTTTCATTCATGCCTACATCTTAGCCCGAGCGCCTTGCCATTTCCGACACTCGTGACGAAGCAGGCATCACATTTCTTCAATTAGTTCAACAGGGCCATCGCATACCAGCTCAGTGCCCCGGCCAGCAGCAAGATTCCACAGGCTAGCGCGAGTACTCCTGAGATAGTGCGCACACTGCGCGAGGACAAAGCCAACGCGCGCAAGCTACCGACCAGCAGTCCTGAAAGAATTCCGATGCAAAGCGCCGGAGCCCAGTCCGGGCCAAAGGTCAACGCGCTAGCTAGCGCACCAAGGGCGCCACCAATAAGCGGTGCAAGGATAAAGGTGATGCGGTCAGGCCAGCGGGTAATCGCGATAGCTCCGGCACCGAGCAGCGCCAACAACGTGGTCAGCGTGGTTCCAAAGGCCCCGTCGGTAAGCCCAATCGCAGCCCACCCGGAACCTTGGGTCACAATGGCCAAACCGGTCACTCCAGAGACCACACCGGCTAGTCGTCCCTCGGAGGAAGCACCACGCAATACTTGCGTAATGAAAATTAATAGCACGCCGGCGGCAATGACCTCCACGCTATGTGAAGTTTGCGTGGCTCCCGGCATAAAAAGGGTCGCCGCGGTGGACGCTAACGCACAGATCGAGAGGATCACGCTCAGGGTCCACGGAGTCTCCGAACGTGTCATACGAGGCCAAGCGTAGGCAAAAATTAGTTGCACCACTACGGCGACAACTGCCATTGCAAAGTTCACCGAACTCCAAGCGGCAGCTCCAAGCAATAGGGCGGCCGCCAGCAGCCCACTGATCAGTACCTTGATTCGCAAACCAAATTTCCCATCGGTAATAGTCGGGGCACTTGCATGTCCACATGCACGCTTTGAATGGTTCTTTCCTTATACTGTGACACGTAAAAACTAAATTTTTGTAACTATTTGGCAGGAGGAAGTCCGTCATGGCGCACCTACTGCTCCTGAGCAATAATGCAGACACCGGCGCTCAGGTACTTCCGGCGTTAGAACTACTGCTTCACGAAGTTCGTTGCCTGCCTGCAAACTCCGAGGCTCTAAGTCAACTAGGTGAGAGCGAAGCGGTCATTCTTGATGCTCGCACCGACCTAGTCGCGTCCCGAACCTTGGCGCAAACCATACACTCTACAGCCAACCTGCCACTGCTTTTGGTCATTGGCGAGGGTGGCCTTGGAGTGTTGAACGCAGGATGGAACGTTTCGGATTTCATCATGCCCACCGCGGCACCCGGAGAACTCGAAACGCGTCTCAGGCTGATCCTTTCGGCGCAACCCGAAACCGTTGCTCCGAAGAACACTTCCGGATTAACCATCGATGAGCTTAGTTACACCGCTCGAATCGATCGCCGCATACTGGATCTGACGTACAAAGAATTTGAGCTGCTCAAATATCTCTGGCAATTTCCTGGCCGAGTATTCACCCGTGAACAGCTACTACACGAGGTGTGGGGCTACGACTACTACGGAGGCACTCGAACCGTGGACGTTCACGTGCGTCGTTTACGCGCAAAGCTTGGTACCGATCACGAACAATTGATTGGCACCGTGCGAAATGTCGGCTACCGCTTCCACAGCGAAGTTTAAGTTTGTTCCGCTACTAGTCCACGCGCGGATCATCGGGCTAAGGTGAAGGTATGAGCGAACTGCCACAGACAACTTTGTCCATCCAAAAAACGCAAGGTGAACTGGAAGAACGCGACCTTTCCGACGTTCGCAAACTTGCCACCAGGGCGCAAGAATCCGATGGGAATCCCCCGCTCAGCGACCAGACTCTGGTGGCTCTAGCCACGGAAGATTCCGCCGAATCGGTACTCAGCCTGCGCGCAGAACTCCAGCTAGAACCAGGGGAAACTGCCTTGGTCGGCGTGCTTGTCGCGGTACGTGACACCACGTCAAATAGCTGGGTGGTAGAACTTGTGGTGCATCCAGAACACCGCGAGCAAGGAATTGGTTCAGCGTTGCTTGAACGCCTAGGCGAAGACCTTGAATTGAGCAGCATTCAGGCTTGGGCTCATGGTGGACATCCAGCAGCTAAAAAGTTAGCAGCCGGCATCGGCCTTGCCACCGTGCGCGAGCTTTACAAGTTACGTCGTGATGATTCCGAAGCTTTAGAAGTTCCCGAACTCAAACAACGCAGCACGGTGCGTACCTTCCGCGTGGGCGAGGACGAGCCTGCCTGGTTGGCAGCAAATAGCGCCTCCTTCGCGCATCACCCGGAACAGGGCTCGCTGACCTTGACGGATCTAGATTCACGCATGGCCGAGGACTGGTTTGACCCTACGGGCTTCTTCTTGGCTTTTGATGCAGAAGAACAGTTGGTCGCCTACCACTGGACCAAGATCCATCCAGCAACAGCCGACGAGGTTCGCCCGATGGGCGAGGTATATGTCGTCGGTGTGATTCCCGAGGCACAAGGCTTGGGTCTGGGCCGAATCTTGACGGCTATGGGTGTGAACTACCTGCTGGAGCTCGGCGTTGGCTCGGTACTGCTGTACGTAGACGCAGATAATGAGCCTGCGGTAAACCTGTACCGGTCATTGGGCTTCACACTTTGGGACACCGACATCATGTACGGCCCACAGCCGATAGAATAATAGTGCCCCAGCGATAAACCAGTTTTTGAACGGTGCGTTGAGGTGCAATGAGGTTTCCACTTGCAGAAAGAAGCGAGTTAAGTAGATGACTACCACCCCGAAACAGCCGGCATCACAACTTCGTGATGTGCCAGCATCCAAGATGAATGAGGACCGCATTGAGCCGGCGATAAAATCGCCCGTGCGGCACCCCGAGGGTGATTTTAACAATGAACGCTTCTTGGACCGCGAACTATCTTGGTTGCACTTCAACGCGCGAGTCCTAGAACTCGCCGAAGACGCCAGCCTGCCGCTGCTTGAACGAGTCAATTTTCTCTCAATCTTCGGTTCAAATCTGGACGAATTTTTCATGGTGCGTGTGGCCGGGCTCAAACGCCGTATTGCCACAGGCATGGCAGTTCCCGCAGCCAACAGCATGAACCCGGTAGACCAGCTTGAACTGCTGCTCAATTCAGCTCATGAACTGCAGACCCGCCATGCGATGGTTTTTGCCGACCAGGTACGTCCGGCATTAGCCGAAGAAGGCATTCGCATTACTCGTTGGGACGAGCTAGGCGATACCGAACGCGAAACACTCTCCGCATGGTTCGTCTCCCAGGTGTTCCCGGTACTCACCCCGCTCGCCGTGGATCCTGCCCACCCGTTCCCGTACATCTCGGGGCTATCGCTGAACCTTGCAGTGGTAGTGCGCAATCCACTGACCGGCAAGGAACTGTTTGCCCGTCTGAAGGTGCCGGACACCATTGCCAGGCTAGTAGGCATCGATGGTGTCAAAGCCGCTCACTCCTCCCAACGCACCGCACGCTTCATCCCGCTTGAAGCACTCATCGCGGTGCACTTGGATCTGTTGTTCCCAGGTATGGAAATCGTGGAGCATCATTTCTTCCGGGTGACCCGTAACGAGGACCTAGAGGTTGAAGAAGACGATGCAGAAAATCTTCTCCAGGCTTTGGAGAAGGAACTGTTGCGCCGCCGCTTTGGCCCACCGGTTCGTTTGGAAGTCGTCGATGATGTTAATCCGCAGATCCTCGAACTGTTGGTGCGCGAACTAAATATCGAAGACGACGAGGTCTTCAGACTTCCCGCTCCACTGGACTTACGTGGGCTCGGTGTTATCGCATCCTTGGACCGGACCGAACTGCACTACACCAAGCATGTTGGCCATACCTCCCGATTCCTCAACGAATCGGAAACCGCGAAGGCCGCCAACGTTTTTGGTGCGGTCCGCCGGCGCGACATTCTGTTGCACCACCCCTACGATTCCTTCTCCACCTCGGTGCAGGCCTTCTTGGAGCAAGCAGCCGCTGATCCTAAGGTCATGGCGATCAAGCAGACCCTGTACCGCACCAGTGGAGACTCCCCCATTGTTGACGCATTGATTGACGCTGCGGAGGCTGGCAAACAGGTCCTGGCCCTGGTGGAAATTAAGGCCCGCTTTGATGAGCAGGCAAATATCAGTTGGGCCCGCAAACTGGAGCAAGCCGGCGTGCACGTGGTCTACGGGATTGTGGGCCTAAAAACTCATTCCAAGCTTTCCTTGGTGGTTCGTAAGGAAGGCGACAAGCTACGTCGCTACTGCCATATCGGCACCGGTAACTACCACCCACGCACGGCCCGCTATTACGAGGACTTCGGCTTACTGACCTGTGATGAAGCCGTAGGCGAAGACGTTTCAAGACTCTTCAATCAGCTCTCGGGTTACGCCCCGCGCTCCACCTATCACCGGTTGCTTGTGGCCCCACGCACCGTACGTACCGGGCTACTTGAATTGATTGAAAAAGAAATCAGCAGCGCCGCCGACGGGAAAGATGCCTCGGTCTACATCAAGGTCAACTCGATGGTTGATGAAGCCATTATTGACGCGCTGTACCGAGCCAGCCAGGCCGGGGTTAAGGTCAATGTGATCGTGCGCGGTATTTGTGCGTTGCGCCCAGGTCTTCCAGGCTTGAGCGAGAACATCGAGGTTCGTTCGATCCTCGGCAGATTCTTGGAACACAGCCGAGTATTCGTCTTTGCTAATTCCGGAGACCCCTTGGTCTATATCGGCAGCGCCGACATGATGCATCGAAACCTGGATCGTCGAGTGGAAGCATTGGTTTCACTCCGCGATCAGGAAGACATCGATACCATGACGGGACTGATGAAGCGTTATATGGATGACTCCACCATGAGCTGGCATTTGGGACCCGACGGGGCCTGGACCCGACATCATCGTGATGCCGATGGAAACCCGCTGACGGATATCCAATTTTGGCTCATGGAAGAACATGCCCGACGTCGAATGAGCGGGCTGCACAACTAGTGACCAGTACTCCAGACTCCCGCTTGGTGCTTTGTTCACTGCAACGTTCCAGCGATGCCGAAGAGATCCGACTCGGCGAATTTGAGGTAATTGCGGCCGGCGCCATCCCTTGGCGAATTGAACATGGACAATTGCAGGTGTTGCTCATCCATCGTCCGCGCTATGACGATTGGTCTTGGCCCAAGGGCAAGCTTGACGCCGGAGAATCAATCCCCGAATGCGCGATTCGGGAGGTCCGCGAGGAAGTCGGGCTGAATATCACCCTAGGACTGCCGCTAGCGGCCACCGCATACACGGTCAAAAACAAAACGAAGGTTGTCTACTATTGGGCGGCACAGGTTGGTGCTGGAATCATTGAGCAACCCGACGGGAGCGAATGTGATCAGTCGCTCTGGGTCCAGGCAGAACAGGCTCGGGAGCAATTAACTAACCCCTCGGATATCGCTCCGCTCGATGACCTGATCAAGGCACATGCCCATCAGCGTTTAGAAAGCATGCCTCTGATCATCGTGCGTCATGCCAAAGCGAAGCCGCGCGGCAAATGGACTCGTGCTGAGGGGGAACGTCCGTTAGCTGCTACCGGCAGACGGCAGGCGCTCGCGGTGGCCCGGATGCTCGAAGCTTGGCGTCCATCACATGTCGCTTCTTCCCCCTGGATTCGTTGTGTCCAAACGGTGACCCCCTACGTGTCCCTGCACGAGATCAAACTGAAAACCATCAACGCGATCACCGAGCACGCGGCCAATCGAAAACCAGAGAAGGCCACCCGCGCCCTTGAGAAGCTCGTTGCCAAGACACGCTCTCAGGTGGTGTGCATGCATCGCCCGGTGCTTCCGTTAGTCATTGCAGTATTGCGTTCTAAGCTTCCGGCGAAGGCCGCCGCGGTGCTGCCGAGCAGTGATCCATTCTTAGAACCGGGCGGAGTTATTGTCGCCCATCAGGTGCCCGGATCCAAACATAAGTTCGTTTCGGTGGAGATCCACGCGCCTTATCACGACTAACCGCTGGACACGCGTTGCATCTACCCTTAAAAGAGACTATGACTAGAGGTGAGAGAAGTCACGTCCAAGGAGGCTAATGCCATGTCCGCTCATCAGCCAGAGCAGCCGGTTCAGAAGATTGTGCATCAAGGGTTGCGTCTGGATCATGACGAGAGTCGCCAGCGCTACAGCCTTTGGCATGGTTCGACCTTCATCGGTTTTATTGGTTATCAGCGCGAAGATCAGCTGGTGACCTTGCAACACACGATCGTGAATGAGGAATTCGGCAAGCGTGGTTACGCTCGTGCGCTGGTGACCATGGTGCTAGATAAGTTACGTGCCGAGGGAGCAAAAATCGTTCCGGAGTGCAGCTACGTGCAGGACTATTTGAACCGCTACCCGGAATACCACGACATGGTTGCCACACAATAGCTAGCGAAGTCTCACATTTCGCCTGTAGCTCTCGCGCGAGCTTCCGCGCTACAGCTACGATGTAATGGTGACTTCCCAGAACATCGAGACCCCATACGAAGATCTGTTGCGTGACGTGCTGGAAAACGGCACCGCAAAAGAGGACCGCACCGGCACCGGCACACTTTCGGTGTTTGGTCGTCAGCTCCGCTTTGATCTGAGCGAATCTTTCCCCCTGATCACCACTAAGCGGGTGCATTTCAAATCTGTCGCCGCGGAACTGCTGTGGTTTTTGCGTGGCGAATCGAATGTGAAGTGGTTGCAGGATCAAGGCGTGCGCATTTGGAACGAGTGGGCCGATGCAGACGGCGAGCTCGGTCCGGTTTATGGTGTGCAATGGCGTAGCTGGCCCACCCCGGACGGTTCGCACATTGACCAGATTTCCGAGGTCATGGAATCCCTGCGCAGCAATCCGGAATCTCGTCGTCATATCGTTTCGGCATGGAATGTCTCGGAAATTAAGCACATGGCGCTGCCTCCGTGCCACGTGTTCTTCCAATTTTATGTCGCCGATGGAAAACTCTCCTGCCAGCTTTATCAGCGTAGCGCTGACATGTTCCTCGGAGTCCCCTTTAATATTGCCTCCTACGCGCTGCTGACCAAGATGGTCGCCGCACAGCTTGATTTGGAACCGGGCGAATTCATCTGGACCGGTGGAGACACACACATCTACACCAACCATTTGGACCAGGTTCGTGAACAGCTCAGCCGCGATCCGTATCCGTACCCAACGCTGGAATTCGCGTCCAAACCACAGTCGCTTTTTGACTACACGCTCGAAGACTTTGTGCTCAAGGATTACCAGCATCACCCAACGATCAAGGGGAGCGTTGCGGTATGAGTTCACGCCACGCCAAAGAATCTCAGAGCCTCATAGGTGCCATTTGGGCGCAGGGCGCCAACGGCATTATTGGTGCTGACGGCACGATGCCCTGGCATGTGCCAGAAGATCTCGCGCATTTTAAACGAGTCACAGCCGGTCATCCGGTGGTGATGGGTCGCAATACCTGGAACTCTTTCCCGGAGAAATATCGGCCGCTACCGAACCGAAGTAATATCGTGGTGACCTCCGGTGACCACGAGCAGCTACGCACCGCCGGCGCACTTCCTGTCGGCTCGGTAGACGAAGCCTTAGCTCTTGCTAAACAAAGCGAAGGCAGCGAAGAAATTTGGATTATCGGCGGAGGCAAGCTCTACGCCGCCACCCTGGATTTGTTGGACATCGCCGTGATTACACGGCTGAACCTCAATCCCACCGGGGATACCAAAGCCCCCACATTGACTAAAGACTTTGTCCTGTCCTCAGCCGACCCGGCTGAGCAATGGCACAGTTCAAAAAGCGGAACCGAATACCGCTTCGAATCCTGGATCCGTGAAAAGGACTAACCTACGTGAAAAAATACTTGAGCGAGCTCAAACAACACTCTGACGCCCTGTTTATCCTCGGATACATGCTGTTCCCGTTGCTCGCCCTTGTGGTAGCGGTGCTGGGATTCTTCATGGTGCTCGACGGCGCTAAGATCTTCGGCCTCATCTTGTTGTTGGTTCCCACCCAACTATTTATCTTTGCCGCAATGTGGGCGATCAAAAATCGCAAACTGTTGCTAGAGGAGAAGTAAAGCTTCTGCTTACTCAAATCACACTCGAACCCTGCTGGGGCTCGGGTGTGATTCTGCTTTAACTGCTGTAACGAACCGAGCCGGTTGCCGTGAAGCGTCCTAACATGGAGATATGACTTCATCTGTTGGATTTGTTGGTTACCGTGGCATGGTTGGTTCCGTGCTGATGCAGCGCATGCTCGACGAGGGCGATTTTGCGCAACTGAACCCGGTCTTTTTCTCGACGTCGAATGCCGGCGGCGCAGCCCCTAGCTTTGCGCAGGGTGCCGAGCCGTTGCAGGACGCCTACGATATTAAGACTTTGGCCAAGCTGCCGATTATCGTCACCGCACAGGGCGGAGATTACACCGCTAAGGTGCACAGCGAGCTGCGTAAGTCCGGTTGGGATGGCCTGTGGATCGATGCAGCCTCAACCTTGCGTATGAACGAAGACTCGGTCATCGTATTGGATCCGGTGAACCGAAATGTCATCGACCAGTCGTTGGTCGCAGGCGTTAAAGACTTTGTCGGCGGCAACTGCACCGTCTCATGCATGCTTATGGGTTTGGGTGGGCTGTTCAAGAACAACCTGGTTGAGTGGAGCACTTCCATGACCTACCAGGCAGCTTCCGGTGGCGGCGCACGCCATATGCGCGAGCTGCTGACCCAGTTTGGGGACATCAATTCGGCGGTCTCCGCCGAACTAGCTGATCCAGCCTCCGCCATCTTGGACATTGACCGCAAGGTGCTCGAAGCTCAGCGCGGTGGACTGGACGCCAGCCAGTTTGGGGTACCGCTAGGTGGCTCGCTGATCCCATGGATCGATGCGGACCTAGGCAACGGCCAGTCCCGCGAAGAGTGGAAGGCCGGAGCCGAGACGAACAAAATCTTGCAGACCTCCGGGGATCATCACATCATTGTTGATGGCCTGTGCGTGCGTATCGGCGCGATGCGTTCACACTCGCAAGCGTTGACCATCAAGCTGAAGGATGACCTCACGGTCTCGGAGATCGAATCGCTGCTCGACGAGGACAATGAGTGGGCCAAGGTGGTGCCAAATGAAAAGGAAGCCACCATGGATAGGCTGACCCCGGTCGCTGCCTCGGGCACCTTGGATATCCCGGTGGGCCGTATTCGCAAGCTGGAAATGGGACCTAAGTACATCTCCGCGTTCACCGTCGGTGACCAGCTGCTCTGGGGCGCCGCAGAGCCGTTGCGCCGCATGCTGGCCATCGCTCAAGGTCGCCTGTAAAGACAAACATTTAGCCCCTTCGAATTCGATTCGAAGGGGCTTTTTGTGCGCTAAAGCGTTAAATCAATGAGCAACGGTTCGTTGACCAGTTCAATGCCAAAGCGTTGTTGTACCCCGGCACGCACGGCGCGGGCGACAGTCAGTAGGTCTTCAGCGGTAGCACTTCCCCGGTTGGTGACCGCCAGGGTGTGCTTGGTCGACAAGCTAGCGCGGCCATGAGCCAAACTGAACCCCTCGGTGCCTTCGAGCCCGAAGCCCTTGGAGAATCCCGCCTGATCGATCAGCCAAGCTGCGGAAAGCTTCACCAGGCCGTCAGTGTCCACCGGATAATTTGGGGCACCTTCTGGCAATCGTTCAAGCACCGATACGTCAACAATCGGGTTGGTGAAGAAGGACCCGGTGGAGTGCGAATCCACGTCCTTCGGTTCGTAAACCATGCCTTTGGAGCGGCGTAGTTCAAGCACCTGCTGGCGCACCAGCTGTGCCGGGGCCGATTCACCGGGGGCAACGCCCAAACGGCGAGCTAGTTCCGCATAACGTATCGGCGCCGAATCATCCGTACGAGTAAGCTCAAAGGCAACTTCGAGCACCACAAAGCGTGGTGAACCGGCAACGCTGGTGCGCTTAATCAGCGAATCCCGGTAAGAAAATTCGAGCTCTTCACGATGCAGCGTCAGCCCGGTACCTAGGTGGCGGTCATAAACCCGCGCCCACGCCAGGTGCTGGGACACGTCAGCTCCGTAGGCACCCACGTTCTGCACCGGGGTGGCCCCGGCACAACCGGGGATGCCGGACAGCGCCTCCAAGCCGCTCAGTCCCTCTACGAGGCTGTACTCCACGCAAGCGTCCCAATTCTCACCGGCAGCGACGCGCAACAACACCGTATTGGTGTCCAAAGTTTCAAGCTGCAACCCTCGGGTGGCGATCTGAATGGCGGTTCCCCGGAAGCCACGATCGTTGATCACCAGGTTTGAACCTCCACCGATGAGCAGTACCGGTGTCCCGGCAGCGTCGGCTGTAGCCAGCGCAGAGACCAGCTCTTCTTCGGTACCTGCCACCACCAACTGGTCGGCGGGCCCGCCGACCTGTGAGGTCGTCAAATTCTTCAGCATGCTCCTACTTTCGCATATTTTCGCGGTGCTATTTTTCGCTTCGGTGATCGGCTACATTCGAAGAAAGGAAGAAGGCCAGGACCACCAGAATCGAGATGGAACCTAATGCCGGCAACAGGCCAATTGCCCCGGCTAAAAGGCCCAGCAGCGGCGGTCCGCCTAAGAACGCGCCATAACCAATGGTGGAGACCACCGAGACGCGGGTCGCTGCCCGCAGTGGGTCCTGTGAGGCGGCGCTCATGGCCAGTGGGAAAGTCAGGGCAACTCCCATTCCCCAAATGGCTAAGCCAATAAATGCTAAGGGCAGGTTTCCAGCAAAGGCAAAAAGCAAGACACCTATCAGGGCTGCAATGGCACTGGATCGAATCATGATCACGCGTCCCAGACGCAAGATCAGATCACCGGATAGTAGCCTCGTGAGAGTCATGGTGCTGACAAATACGCCATACCCAATCGCGCCGGTGGCCTCGCTCGTTTGGTAACCGTCGGCCAATGCCAAGGCTACCCAATCCCCTGCTGCTCCCTCGGCCAATGCCATGCCTAGGACCAGCACGCCAAGCAAGATGGTTTGTGGTTCTTTCCACGCTTGGGCCAGAGACGGGCCCGAATGGTTGCGTGGGGTACGGCTGAAATCTTCACCGAAGCTCCGGGCACTGACCAGCACCGTCACCACGATAATCACGCCCATCACCGCATAGTGCACATAGAGCGGCAGATTAGCCGCCGCTGCCAGCGCGCCAACGCCGGCCCCCAGCACGGTGCCAATGGAGAAAAATCCATGAAGCGCCGGCATAATGCTTCGGCCTAGCGCCCGTTCCATGGCTGCGCCCTGAACATTCGAGGCCACATTCCACGAAGCGGTACCCAATCCTTGAGTGAACAGGAAAATCCCGGTCAGCAAGGTGGATTCAAACACCGAGGCGCTGATACCGATCAGCAGCAACGAACAACCTGCCAGGGTCGAAGCGATGCGCATGACGCTGGTGGCTCCTAGCCGCAGCACTGCCTGTCCGGACAACGCCACGGACAAAAACGAACCGGCGCTCAGACACAACAGTAGTAAGCCCACATTTGCGTGGTCTAGTTGCAAGGCATCGCGCAATGCCGGGAGCCTGGAGACCAGGGCAGAGATCAAGAGGCCGCTGGCCAGGTAGGCGGCAAGTAGCCCGTTGCGCCAGGCGAATACCGTGCCCTCGCCGCCTAGTTGCTTGTTCAGAGCTGGACTACCGCCTGGCACTTCATCAGTACCTTCGTGCCGTTAGCGGTGACCGTCAGGTCCACGCGTGCCGTTTGCGCTTCTTCGTCCAGTGCACCGATCTTGCCCTCAACCTCAATGGCGGTACCTTCGGCATCGCTCGGGTTGCTCCCTGCGGGATCTTCTACCACTACCGGCTTGGTGAAGCGGGTCTGGTAATCCACAATGGCGCCCGGGTTTCCTACCCACGCGCCGACAAGATCAACAACAGCACCCATGGTAAACATGCCGTGGGCGATTACCGAGGGTAGCTCAACTTCGGTTGCAAAGCGTTCGCTGTAGTGGATCGGGTTGAAGTCTCCCGAGGCACCTGCGTACCGCACCAGGTCACCACGGTTCACCGTGACGGTCTTTGAACCGATTACTTGACCTTTTTCTAGGCTAGAGAATTTGATCATGGTTTAGTCCCCTGCCCGTACCAGTAGCGATGATGTGGTGGTGGCGACCTTCTCGCCGGACACCGTGGTGATTTCGGCGCGCGTGGTGATCATTGCACCGGCACCCATTTCGCGGATCTGGTCCACATAGAGTTCTGCCAGCAGTTCGTCTCCGGCCACGATAGGGCGGTGGTGGGTGAAACGCTGATCTGCGTGCACCACACGTGAGAAGTCAATTCCGGAGGCAGGATCTGCGATCAGCTGAGCATCTGCTCGCTGCGCGATAATGATGACAAAAGTTGGTGGGGCCACCAAATCTGCGTAACCCAATGCTTGGGCGGCCTGCACGTCAAAGTGCGCCGGGGAGCTAGCTTTTGTGGCCGTGGCGAATTCACGAATTTTTTCGCGACCTACCTGGTAGGACGCGCCAGCGGGGTAAATATGCCCCACGAGGTCAGGGTTGATACCCATTAGTTCTCCTGAACGTTGCGAGTTACTCGGTTACTTTTGCTTCTTGGCGCGCGGAACGGCAAGCCCATTGGCGATACGCCACTTGCGGGTGTCCCTGGCACGGATAACCAAGCCGATGATGTGGCACAGCATGCCAACGATCATGATGCCTATGGCCGTGTATACCAGCGACAGCGAGGGGATGTTCGAGCCAATAATTGCCAATATGATGCCAAAGCCCATGACCCCCATGGCAGTGAACACAAACTTTTTGTAGCGCGGTGAGGCCGCTTCCCATGGAGTGTTGGTCATGGCATCCAGTTTAGTTCAGAGTGCGCGGTACAAAGCCCAGATGAAGCGATAACACGGGTGAAACTCAGAACAGTGGTGATTGTTCTTCGAAGAACTCACCGCGTTGCGCTTCGACATTCACTTCACGGGTTTTCAACTCCGCCGCGTCTAGCAAGCGCAAAGTAGTGTTTTCCCCGCTGTCGACCAGGATGCTCTGCCCTAGTACTCCGCGCACGCGCAGATTCATTTCATGGCCGGCAATGGGCTCCGTCCACGGATGTACTGTTTTTGAATCCCAGGCTCGCACCACTTCCAGAGCGTAGGCAGGCTGCACCCACTTTTGGTCTAGCAGTTCCACTCCGTAGGCGGCTAGTTCACCTTGGGACTCCAAGAATTTCTTGGCACGTGTCGCCTCTAACGCATTGGCTGCGTCCAAACTTACTTCGTCTAGCTCCCAGGAGGTCAGCCCCTTGACCTTGGATTTCTGCCGGACTTGTTGTTTAAGACCCACGTGCTCAGTCACTAGATCTTCCAACACTCGAATCGCACCACCGTCACTGGCACGCGCCACATATCGGGCGCTCACCGCTCCTTGCTGTGCCAGACGGGTCCATTTACTCTGTGTGGAGGTCGTACCAACCTTGGTGGCTCCATGGGCAAAACTTGCGACATAGAGGAAATGTGGTTGCTCTAAATATTTGCGCAGGCCCTGTGGTGCTTCACCGGTCTTGTGAAACTGGTGCATGAATTTGCTCTGGTCCAAGCGCCGGCACCCGTCGCATTGAGTTCCGGTATTTAGTCCTTTGAGCTTGGGGCAGCTATGCAATGTTCGTGAGCCATCATCACGCATGGTGACATAACCTAAACAAAATTTAGTCTGCCCAACGCGCAACCTGATTGAGCGGTTTTCACTCAGTGGTTCGTTAACCCATTCTTCACCGCGACGCAGTCTGAGCACTGGGACTGGCTCATGCGGCGAGAAGCTAATGCCATGGCAAAGCTGCCGGTTTTCACGTTCGAGAATCATCTGCGCCTTTCAACAAGTTCTGCATTCAACGTTAGAGCATTGAACATCTCGGATCTGCACGCGCAATGTGCATCGGATTCATGCGCAATTCTTAGTCGACAGGATTAGGGTTGAAAGAAAAGACGAACAAATAGTGTGTTTCGAGTCTGCTAACTGAGCTAGAGGTGGTCGAGATTTCTTCCAATTCAGATGAACCCCACGCGGTGATTCCAATGCCTGCCACGGAGTTTTCAAATTCCAACGGCGCCATGGTCTACGATTTCGCTCATTCGCTACGGCAGTCGCTTCCGAAGTTCATGATGGAGTACCGTTTCGCCGCTGACGAAGTGCTGACTAAGGTTTCGATTCTGCGCGAGGAGTTTTTGTACCTGCACAAGTACAACCCCATCGAACATGTTTCGTCACGCGTGAAATCTCCGGAGAGTATTCTGCGCAAAGTCGTCAAACGTGGCATCAATCCGGATCTGGCATCCATTCGAGCCAACATCACCGATATTGCAGGTATCCGTATCACTTGCAGTTTCATCAAAGACACTTACAAGGTACTGCACACGCTCACCGCACAAAATGATCTGAAAGTGTTGCAGATCAAGGACTACATCAAGCATCCAAAACCCAATGGGTATAAGAGCTTGCATCTAATTCTGGAGATCCCGGTCTTCCTATCCGAAGGTCCAGTCCCGGTCATCGTTGAAGTCCAAATACGCACCATCGCCCAGGATTTTTGGGCAAGTCTTGAACATAAGATTTTTTACAAGTACGAGGGTGATGTTCCTGAACATCTGGTCGAAGAGCTCACCGATGCGGCAAACGCCGCGGAAAAGTTGGACTTGCAAATGCAACGGCTCCATACCGCGGTTCATGGCCACGATGTTAATGCAGAGTCTCCCACGGTGGGGGAACCGTTCGACGAGACCTTGATGGAACAGGTCAGAGCTCTGGCGATGAAGTCATCATCCAAAGAAGAGTAAGAAATATTTAAACGAAGAAAGCCTCGAAAACTCTAGGAGTTTTCGAGGCTTTTGTCGGTAGCGGCGCCGGGACTCGATCCCGGGACCTCACGATTATGAGTCGTGCGCTCTAACCAGCTGAGCTACGCCGCCACAAGTGGGAAACCATCCTGTAGAAGCCAAGATGACTTCCCACTCAGAGCCCCCTGCCGGAATCGATCCGGCGACCTCGTTCTTACCAAGAACGCGCTCTACCACTGAGCTAAGGGGGCAACGAGTAAATACTCTACACGGATTTCTCAGCAAAGAAAAATCGCAGTCCACGTCGAATCAAAATCCATCAAATCACCTATATAGCCAAGTCAGAAGCGGATACGAATTTCGAACTGGTGCTTCGTTTCTGAACTTCAAAGAAAACTTGGCCAGTGACGCTACTCACGAAGTTAGTCAACACTTCACTACTTGTGCAGGAACGTGATGGCCATTGATTCAAATGCAAACGTCAATGGATTGAAAGTCGAACTTTGCTACAAATACTTTCCTCTACTTCGCGAGAATCCATGAATCCGCGACACCGAGCTCGAGGCGCAGAACGCCTAATGAGATCCGATTTTGTGACTTCTGGCACTCACCCTAGGGCGATTTTGAAAACCCTTTGAATGTGTGTAAAGTATTTATCTGTTGCCCCCTTAGCTCAGTGGTAGAGCGCGTTCTTGGTAAGAACGAGGTCGCCGGATCGATTCCGGCAGGGGGCTCAGATAAGAGGGAGAGAATCTTTGATAGATTCTCTCCCTCTTGCTTTATTTAACATCCCTTTCGACCAGACCCAGAACCGGCGAAACTTTCGAAGTTCCGTAATCCACAGGTCGAAAATTTACCTCTAAAACGTCTGTAACGCACTATAAAATGGAGTTATGTACGAAGACGGATGCGACGATCGCGATAACTTCGAAAACGAGGCTCCTAAGTGGCCTCCAGACAATGGACTTCACGAAGGCTGTGAAGCCTTGGTGGGGAAAGTTAACGACAATCTGGGCCAGCTCATCGCTCATGGCGGCAGGTCCGCATACTCAGCAGCACTGAATGAGTTGGAACGCACCAAAGCTAGTTTCTGCGCAGCTCAGATAAAGATGGCTTACCTTTTCGAAAAAGAAGTCGTTCGCGACCATGAGGAACGCGGCGTCTTCATAGATGAAAGCGAACGTGGTGCCGCTTCTGCGGTGGCAATGAGCCGTCGTCAGCCACCGACAGGTGCCCGAAGCTACATGAAATCTTGTCGGATACTGGTAGAAGATATGCCGAATCTTTTACTAGCTCTTGATCTAGGTGATCTCTCGGAGCGACAGATATTCGCCGCTACGTCCCCTTTGCAAGAAGTTAATGCTGAACATCGCAGGGAGTTCGACCAGCTGTTTCGCACCCATCCGGAAATGTTTGAAGGGCTCGGCGTCAAGGCAATCGGCGACACAGTTCGCAAGTTCACCGAACGTTTTGAAAGCACCACGAAGGCGTTCCAGGCTGAAGATGAAGCCTCGAAGCGATACTCACGATTTCGCAAGAGCGGAAATTGTGTCATGCTCAGCGCTAAACTCCCGCTCGCAGAAGGCACCGCCTTATGTAAGTCAATCAAGCAGCGGGTCAACGAACTGCGTCGTAGCGGAGACCCACGAACAAAAGATCAGCTGATGGCTGACATGTTGATTTGCAGTCAGATTGAGGGTTTCCCTCCCAAGCTCCCCTTGTTCGTTGATATTAAACTGATCATGACGGATAAGAGTTTGCTCATGGGCGATCGCGAACCGGCAAATCTACCCGGGTACGGGATCATTCCTTCCCAATATGCGCGCGAACTAGTGGCGGGGGCGCAGATACGGGTCAACGATTACTTCCATGAGTATCCGGAACACGACGACCTAGCGTTACGAATCTTCACCTTCCCTGAAATCCAGCGGTTGTATACAGCCCCTGGAAATCAAGATTTAATTGCCATGGATTCCAAAGCACGCGAGTTCCCGGACGCAATGAAGGAATTCATCAAGATCCGAGATGTTCATTGTCGGACACCATATTGCGATGGAATCATAGAAAACGTTGACCACGTGATGCAGCATTATCTTGGTGGCCCGACAAATGTAAAAAATGCTGACGGTCGGTGTCAATGGTGCAATCTTGCCAAGGAACAACCGGGATGGTTTGAGATTGTGGTGCACGAACAACCGCACTCGATGCGAATCAATCCCGGAGATGGCGCTATTTATCAGTCTTTGGCACCACCAGCAACGGGAGTAGTACGAGACGTGATCCCTCCGATTCTTCCGTATGGATATCGGTGGCAACGTGAATAGTTCTCGGAGAACCTAGATTCTCTACCTGCCCAGGGGACATCTCCTACTGTTTCATCACCGTGCCTACCCTGAATCAGACTTGCGACGACAACACTGATCAAACTAATGGTCAGGGTATCCCCCTGCCCAAACGTTGTGAGGCGCTGTGTGTGGCCTCTGCACGCGTTAGAGCGAGGAGGCTAGGCCCAGAGTTCGTCCAGGCCTTATTGGGACTCTCAGCGCGAACTTTCCTGGCATTGTCTATGTCGCGTTTTAGGCACAAAAAAGCACTCCCGCGAGCCGTTTTCACGATTCAAGGGAGTGCTCTTAGGTTTTAAGACTTAGTAGTCGCGACGTCCACCGCTACGGCTTCCGCCACCGAAGCGCTTTTCGCCACCGCCGCGTCCGCCACCGAAGCCGCCGCGTCCACCGCCGCCGCCGAAGCCGCCACGTCCGCCGCCGCGTCCGCCACCGAAGCCACCGGAACGCTTACGGTCGCCGTAGCCACCGCGGTCCGAATCTTCAGCTGGGCTGCGACCGTTGTCTAGCTCCAGGTTGATGGCTTCGCCACCAATGCGGGTGTTAGACAGTGCACGCCACTGGTCTTTGGTCAGCTCTGCTGGCAACTCGACCAAGGTGTGATCCGAACGGATATCAATGCCACCGATTTCGGAGGAGTTGAAGCCGCCTTCGTTGGCAAGTGCGCCAACGATGGAGCCCGGCTGAACGCGGTTCTGACGACCCACGGCCAAACGGTACATTGCGTTGCCTTCCGCTGCAGTCTTACGACCACGTGGGGCACGCTCGCCGCGTCCGCCTTCACGCTCGCCACGTCCGCCTTCGCGGTCCATGCGAGCCTTCTTCGAAGGTGGGATCACTGGCTCGGTCATCAGCAGTGGGCGACCACCCTGAGCCATCAGTGCCAGTGCAGCAGCGATTTCAAGCTGGTCTAGGTCTTCGTGCTCTGCAGCAAAACGCTCCACGATTTCACGGAAGGTGCTCAGATCCTGACCACTGATGGTCTGATCGATGCGATCGGTGAAACGCTGGATACGACGGTCATTGACCGTGTCCAGGGAAGGAAGCTGCATCTGAGTCACTGGCTGGCGGGTAGCCTTTTCGATGGCACGCAGTAGGTACTTCTCGCGTGGGGTCATGAAGAGGATCGCGTCGCCGGTACGGCCTGCACGGCCGGTACGGCCAATGCGGTGCACGTAGGACTCGGTGTCGTGTGGGATGTCGTAGTTGATGACGTGGGAGATGCGTTCCACGTCAAGGCCACGGGCAGCCACGTCGGTTGCGACCAAGATGTCGATCTTGCCCGAACGCAGGTTCTCGACGGTGCGCTCACGCTGCTGCTGTGGGATGTCACCGTTGATAGCTGCGGCGGTGAAGCCCCGAGCCTTCAGCTTGTCGGCAAGATCTTCGGTAGCCATCTTGGTGCGAACGAAGGCGATAACGCCTTCAAATGGTTCGGATTCCAGGATACGAGTCATGGCGTCGAGCTTGTGAGCTCCCATAACCTGCAGGTAACGCTGGGTGATGTTGGTGCCGGTCGAGGTGTTCGACTTGACCGAAACTTCCTGTGGGTTACGCAGGTATTCGGCAGCAATGCGGCGAATGGTGCGTGGCATGGTTGCGGAGAACAGTGCAACCTGCTTGTCCTTTGGAGTCGACTCCAAGATCTTGTCGACCTCTTCGGCGAAGCCCATGCGAAGCATTTCGTCGGCCTCATCCAGTACTACGTACTGAAGGTTGGACAGGTCCAACGAACCCTTGTTGATGTGGTCGATGACGCGGCCTGGGGTACCGACAACAACCTGTGCGCCGCGGCGCAGTCCGTTAAGCTGTGGGCCGTATGGCGAGCCACCGTATACCGGAAGGACGGTGAAGTCGCTCAGGTACTTGGCGTAAGAAGTGAAAGCCTCAGCAACCTGAAGAGCCAGCTCGCGGGTTGGAGCTAGAACCAGGATCTGTGGGGTGCGAGCTGGACCGTTAAGGTCTGCAAGCTCAGCCATGCGGGACAGTGCCGGCAGCGCGAAGGCTGCGGTCTTACCGGTACCGGTCTGTGCCAGACCAACTACGTCACGGCCTTCAAGAAGCAGTGGGATGGTGGCTGCCTGGATTGGCGATGGCTTCTCGTAGCCTAGGTCGGCTAGTGCTGCAAGCACTCGGGCGTCAAGACCAAGTTCGCTGAAAAGCACGGTCGGCTCTTCGGTGGTCTTTTCGTCATTGGTGTTTACGGGCATGTCTGATGACACGAAGAATTACCTCATTCGTTTGGGGAGGGCCTACCCGTCCCCAATTTAAGAACGACGCATAGGCTACACAGTAAGAAAACTACTCACGCTCATCAAGCGCTCCCCTATGACATAAAAACCGCGCACACACTTGGCGGAAGAAATACAACACGAGAAGGCTCTTGCCTCAAAAATTGGGCTAGATGCAAGGAAACCCTGATGTTCGCGAACACCTAATACTATCGACAAGTAGGCTCATTTGTCAGCGTGGGAGCCGTGTGAGTTCGGGCACCGCTTGCAAAGTGGGCCGTAACACTAGGTCTTGACGCTAGGCTGGGAGACGTGAAAAAGCCCGTAACTCCCCCGCCAAATACCCTGCCAACACCCGGTGCCTTGCGCATTTCGCGGTTCGTTTGGATCTTGGCCGGGGTGCTCTTTTTAGGCTTCGCCGCGAATCTGGCCTTCGATGTCTTCGATGTTCGGCCCTTAGATCTTGGCCCGCTGGCACTAGTAGTGCTCTTGGCCGTGGCCGGAATAACTATCTGTTTCTTAGCCGTACGACTGTGGAAGGGCGAACGCTCCGCACGCGCCCAACTGACTTGGATTGGCTTAATCGCGGCTCTACCCACTTTGCTGCGCATGGGACGGTATTCGATCCTCGCCGCGGTGGTGCTTCTCGCGGTGCTGCTGATGTGGACCCCGGCAAGTATCAAATACTTCAAACTCACCTCACCGAAAACCAGACAAAAATAATTCCGGCGTTAAAAACTGCGGGGCTCGTGAACCAATTGGTTCACGAGCCCCACAGTATTTTATGGCTTACAACGCGCCGAAAGCACGATCCAAGTCATCGATCAGATCTGCAACATCTTCGATTCCTACCGACAGACGAAGCAGGTTTACCGGAACTGCCAGCTCGGTGCCCTTGACCGACGCGTGGGTCATCTCCGATGGGTAGTTCATCAGCGATTCAATTCCGCCGAGGGACTCTGCCAGCGTGAACAGCTTGGTGCTTTCGGCGATCTTACGCGCGGCAGCCTCACCACCGGAGAACTGCACGGAAACCATGCCACCAAAACCACTCATCTGCTTCTTGGCAATGTCGTGACCTGGGTGATCTTCGAAGCCTGGGTAGAGCACGCGCTCAACTTCCTTGCGTTCACGTAGCCAGTGGGCCACCTTTTCAGCGTTTTCGTTGTGTGCGCGCATGCGCACACCCAGAGTCTTCAGACCACGAGTGGTCAAGAAGGCATCCATGGGGCCCGAGACGGCACCTACGGCAAACTGGATGAATCCGATCTTCTCGGCCAGCTCATCATCCTTCACGATGACCGCTCCGCCAACAACATCGGAGTGCCCACCGATGTACTTGGTCGTGGAGTGCACCACGATATCTGCGCCCAGGGTCAACGGCTGCTGTAAGAATGGGCTGGCGAAGGTGTTGTCAACGACCAGCAGTGCGCCTGCGGCGTGCGCGATTTGTGCGACCTTCGCAATGTCGGTGATGGTCATCATTGGGTTTGAAGGAGTCTCAACCCAAACCAGCTTGGCCTTGTTCTTTTCAATTGCAGCGGTTAATGCCTGCTCATTTGACATGTCCACCGGAGTGTTGCCAATGCCCCACGCACCAAGGACGCGGTCAATTAGGCGGAAGGATCCACCGTATGCGTCATTGCCCAAGACAATGTGATCGCCGGGGCGCAGGATTGCACGGATCAGTGAATCTTCGGCGGCCAGACCGGAGCTAAAGGAAAAAGCGTGCTTGCCCAGTTCTGCACCGGCTAGCTGTGCCTGCAGCGAGTCACGGGTCGGGTTGGTTCCGCGGCCGTATTCGTAGCCGTTGCGCAGCTTGCCGATGGCTTCCTGCGCATAAGTGGTGGAGAAATGTACCGGTGGGACGACGGCGCCGGTGTGCGGTTCAAATTCCTGTCCGGCGTGTACGAAACGAGTGTTTGATCCCTGAATGTTTTCGGTCATGACGTTCCTGTCCTGTTGAGTCAATGTTTAGCGGGTTACGTAGGCCAGCAGGTCCGACGCGGTCAGCGCGGCCTGAATTTCGCCACCGTCGGTCAACAAGACCGCCGGGTGCGTGGCAAGTAGTTCCTGGGCACGGTCTAGGCTTTCGCCGACGCCCAGCAGTGGGATGGGAAGCTGTTCGAGCTCAGCTAATGTGCTGGTAGCTTCGGCGCCGGCCAAAAGGGCGTCGGTGAGCGTGGCTGCACCGATCACCGCACGGATCTCTCCGATACGTGCAGGTAACTGCGCGGTGCCAACCACCAGTGCTTCGGCTCCGGACTCGCGCAGCTTCTTTGCGGCTTCGGCCAGGGTAGTTTCTGCGCTCACAGTTGGCTGAGGCTGAGTGGCCAATGCGCGAGCAATTCGCGCCAGCTGCGTGTTTTCTTCTCCGGTGAAGCCTTGAGTCAGCATCCACGAGTCATTAAAAATCTTTGCCAGGTAGCCACGTCCACCGTCGGGAGCAATGACCACCACGACGTCGTCTTCACTCAAGTTTTGAGCCACACGTAGCGCGGCGACAATCGCCATACCCGAAGAACCGCCAAGTAGCAGCCCTTCTTCCTTGGCCAGACGGCGCGTCATCGCGAAGGACTCTGCGTCGTTGACCGGCTCCACCACATCGGGTACGGCCGGATCATAGTTGCCTGGCCACATGTCCTCGCCGACACCTTCGACAAAGTATGGCCGTCCGGTACCGCCGGAGTACACCGAACCGTCTGGGTCTGCGGCAATCACCTTGACCGGGCCGCTGGCTCGGTCAGCAGATATTTGCTTCAGGTAACGTCCGGTGCCGGTGATCGTTCCGCCGGTGCCGGCACCAATTACTACGTGGGTGAGCAAGCCGTCGGTGTCGTTCCAGATTTCTGGGCCGGTTGATTCGAAGTGGCTATCGGGAGCTGCTGGGTTAGAAAATTGGTCTGGCTTGTATGCGCCGTCGATCTCGCGGACCAGCCGGTCCGAGACGCCGTAATAGGATTCTTCAGATTCTGGGGCGACCGCTGTCGGCGTCACCACCACCTCGGCGCCGTAGGCTCGCAAAACATCGCGTTTTTCTTCGCCCACCTTGTCGGGAGTGACAAAAATTGTTTTGTATCCCTTGAGCTGACCCACCATCGCCAGCCCCACACCGGTGTTGCCACTGGTTGGTTCGACGATAGTTCCGCCAGGCTTCAATTCGCCACTTTGTTCGGCACGCTCAACCATCTTCAAGGAAATGCGATCCTTGATAGATCCGCCCGGGTTCAGGTATTCCAGCTTGACCAACACGGTGGCTTTGATACCGTCGGTCACCCGATTGAGTTTGACGAGTGGCGTGTTGCCAATCAGATCTAGAACTGTAGACGCATACTTCATGTCAAGAACTTTACCGGCGCTTGTCACACATGTCGTGGCGGTACGTAGCTTTGCGTCATGCAATAGCGTGAAAGTATGGGAAATGTTAGTGAGCGGAAGGGTTTTGACAGTATGCACTTTGATGCCATGACCGGCTCTTACGACCCGCAGCGTCCGGTAAGTCTGCAGAAGTCGTTAGGGATTTTGCGTCGTGGTCTGGGCGACCCAACGATCCGGCTAACCGAAGCCGAGGCCTGGCTGGCGTTCGCCAGCCCGTTCGGCGATGCCACGTTGCGCATCACTAAACACTCGCTGAACTCTGCCGCACACTGTGAAGCGTGGGGTGCTGGGGCACCCTGGGCCATCAAGCACGCACCGGATCTCCTGGGTGCCTCCGATGATTGGTCTGGCTTTGATGAGCCGGAATTTTTTTCTTCTTTGCCCGAGTTGGTCCGGCATCAACGTGTACTACACCGCGACTTGGTGCTGCCGCGAACCAATAGAATTTTTGACCACGCCGCCGGGGCTATCCTCGAACAACGAGTCACCGGCATCGAAGCGAACTATGCCTGGCGTTGGCTGATCCGGCACCATGGACGTCCTGCTCCGGGGCCGGCACCGCAGGGACTAGCGCTTTTTCCTCGCCCCGAAGAACTTGCAAGGCTCAAAAGGTGGGACTGGCAGGCCGCCCGAGTAGAACAACAACGCGCACAAGCCCTAGGCAGGCTTGCGGTGGCGGCGAGCCGTCTAGAATGGTGGGCTGCCAGAGATCTGAGAGCAGAAAAGCCCCATACTTCAGGCGCAGGAACGATTGAGTCAGCACTGTTATCTTTGCCGGGCGTCGGACCGTGGACTGTGGCAGAAACCTTGCAACGTTCGCATGGTTCACCCGACCATATTTCCGTTGGCGATTACCATCTGGCTGGTTTTGTCGGCCAAGTACTTATTGGGCGTCGGGTTGATGATCTGAAGATGCTTGAGCTTCTTCAGCCTTTTTCGGATCATCGGCAACGGGTGATCCGGCTGTTGCAGCTTTCGGGACAGAAAAAACAAAGCTTCGGGCCACGCTACGCCCCGTTAGATCACCGAGGTCGTTAGCAGCCCGAAGCTATTAATAGTGCTTTGTGTATTACTCCGCCTGTGCAGCTTCCTCGGCGATTTGCGCGTGTACCTCAGACATGTCAATGCCCTTCACCGCGGTGACTAGATCTTCAAGCTGAGCCTGGTTCAAAACACCAGGCTGCGAAAAGACGAGGACCTTTTCACGGAACGCCATCACGGTAGGAATCGAGGTCACGTTAGCTGCTCGTGCCAAACCCTGCTCCGCTTCGGTATCAACCTTGGCGAACACGACATCCTGGAATTTTTCCGAAGTCTGTTCATAAACCGGGGCGAACTGACGGCAAGGACCGCACCACGCTGCCCAGAAATCAACGAGCACAATGTCATTGTCTGCAATCAGCTGGGCGAATTCTGCTTCGCTCACATTTTTAGTTGCCATGCCTACACGGTATCTGAATTTATCCGCAAGTACGTAGCTTGGAGAGATTGGACGCAGTAGCAAAGCACAAAATTCAAGACTTTTAAGTAATGTCTTCGGGATGCAAAAAACTCCCAGATCTTTCGATCTGGGAGTTATCTGTGGCAGATACTGGATTCGAACCAGTGAAGGCGTTGCCAGCTGATTTACAGTCAGCCCCCTTTGGCCACTCGGGTAATCTGCCATGTTTGTTCACGTCGGAACGAGAAATAACTCTACAGGAGTTTTTGTAGCTTGTGAAATCGAGAGGGGCATTTTTGATGTAAGCCTGATCACAGCCGAAATTCTTCTCGCTAAACCGGTAGGCTATGAAGCGAATTGGACCCGTAGAACACCAAGGAGAAATCACATGGCTAGCGATTCCACATTTGATGTTGTCAGCAAGGTAGACAGTCAAGAAGTCGCCAACGCAATGAACCAGGCTCAGAAGGAAATCGTCCAGCGATACGACTTCAAGGGCATCGGCGCAGAAGTTGATTTCAGCGGCGAGAAGATCCTGATGAAGGCGAACTCTGAAGAGCGCGTCAAGGCTGTACTGGATGTCTTCCAGTCCAAGCTGGTCAAGCGCAACATCTCCCTGAAGTCCTTGGACGCCGGCGAGCCTTACGCATCGGGCAAGGAATACCGCATCGAAGCATCCATCGTTGAGGGTATTGCTCAGGATGTTGCCAAGAAGATCAACAAGCTCATTCGTGATGAGGCACCCAAGGGAGTCAAGTCCACCATTCAGGGTGATGAGCTGCGCGTATCATCGAAGTCCCGCGATGACTTGCAGGCCACTATGACGCTGCTTCGTGGTTTCGACGAAGCAGACCTACAGTTTGTGAACTTCCGCTAGACGCACACCGCGTAAGGCTTCTAAGCCACACGCATAAAGGGCGTCGTTGCCACTCTTGGCAACGACGCCCTTTGCTGTTTCACAAGCTATTACTGCCCGCGTGCCATCGCTTGAAGTCGAGCCACCCGGTCATCCATCGACGGGTGTGTGGAGAACATCTGCTTCAGACGCGAACCGAAAGGGTTAGCAATCATCAGGTGTGAGCTGTTGACCAGCTTCTGATCCTGGGGTGCCAGCGGGGCGGCGCTGATGCCCGACTCCAAGCGGCGCAGAGCACTAGCCAGCGCCAGTGGATCACCGGTGAGTTTGGCACCATCTTCGTCCGCGTCGAACTCGCGGGTACGGCTGACTGCCATTTGAATCATCGAGGCGGCCAGCGGGGCCAACAAGGACATAGCAATCAACGCGATGGGATTAACGTTGCGGTTATCGCGTCCACCGAAGAACAACATGAACTGTGCAACAGAGGTGATGACGCCTGCTACCGCGGCGGCCACCGAGGAGGTGAGGATGTCACGGTTATATACGTGCATTAGTTCGTGGCCCAGTACTCCGCGCAGTTCACGCTCATCGAGCAGCTGCAAGATCCCTTCCGTGCAGCAGACCGCGGCGTTTTCCGGGTTTCGGCCGGTGGCAAAAGCATTAGGTGAGGTAGTTGGCGAGACGTAGAGGCGCGGCATCGGCTGTTGCGCATTGATCGACAGCTCACGGACAATGCGGTACATGCCTGGCTGGTCCGCCTCGGTGACCGGATAGGCCTGCATAGAGCGCAGCGCGATCTTATCGCTGTTCCAGTATCCGTAGGCAGTGGTGCCCAGACCGACCAGCGCAAAGATCCAGATAAAGGAACTATTGCCGCTACCGACGGAAATGAGCGAGCCGAGCGCAAGCAACAGGGCAAACATGCCGCCGAGCAATAGCGCAGTCTTAAAACCATTGTTATGTTTATGCACTTAGGTCCACTCCCCGTGTCCGTAATCCCGATACCTTTAGTGTATTTGAACGACCGGCCCGAAAGGTTTGTTCCCCGACGAGTCGCTGCGCGGGCCCTAAGGTGACTACTATCACCTAGTGTGACTGTGAGGCGCTGCGGGACATACGATCAACAGATAATGCGCGGGTCTGCGGATCGCGTGAACTTTTCAAGACATGGCGGAAGAAGACACGAATAACTCATGAGTTCCGGCAGCAATAAACCAGTTCGCTCCGAACATTCCTTGGGCCTGATCCAAGGCACCGCAGCGTACCTCATTTGGGGTTTACTCCCCCTGTACTTCCTGTTCTTACCGCAGATCTCAGCCTTTGAATTTGTTGCTGTGCGGATCGTTTTCTCGCTGATCTTCTGTATGTTGCTGTTGCTAGCCACCAAACAGATTCGTCTGTTCATCAGCATGTTCAGAGACGGCAAAACGGTGGGCAGACTCGGCCTTGCCAGCGTTCTGATTGCGGTGAACTGGACGCTGTACGCCTTTGCGATACTCACCGGCCACGTTTTAGAGGCTTCGTTGGGGTACTTCATTAACCCCATCGTCGCGATTGTCCTGGGCGTGATCGTCTTGAAGGAAAAGCTCAGTCGCCTGCAGTGGCTTTCCTTGGCCGTTGCCGCGCTTGCAGTGATCGTATTGACGGTCGGTTTGGGCCGGGTCCCCTGGATCTCCTTGGGCTTGGCTTTCTCCTTTGGATTCTATGGGCTGGTCAAAAATCAGGTCGGCAAAAGTGGCACCGCGTTGGGTGCGCTCACCATGGAAACGCTACTGCTGACCCCGCTATCACTCATTTTCTTGGGCTGGACGATGTTCCACGGCACCTCGGTGTTTACCTCCGTAGATGTCCCAACCTTTGCCTTGCTCGCCATCAGTGGCATTATCACGGCTGTACCGCTACTGCTCTTTGGCGGAGCGGCCCGTCGTCTTCCACTGAGCACCTTAGGTTCCTTGCAGTTCTTGGCACCGATTATGCAGTTCATCCTGGGCCTACTGGTATTCGGTGAGTCAATGCCGGCGGAGCGTTGGATTGGCTTCGCGCTGGTCTGGGTAGCGGTAGTACTCATTGTTTTGGACATGGTGCGTACCCCACGTGTTGGCCCGGGGCCTGAACCCAAAAAAGTCAGCTGATCAATTCATTCATTAAATAACGCGGGGGCTGGTTCGTTTAGAACCAGCCCCCGAATTATTTACTCAAGAATTAGGCGTGCTTGCGAATCGCCGCTTCAAGAACGTCAAATGCTTCGCTGAGCAGCTCGTCACTGATCACCAATGGTGGCAGTAGGCGCACTACGTTGCCGTAGGTACCGCAGGTGAGGATCAGAACACCTTCTGCGAGGCATTCCTCGGCAATCTTCTTCGTCAGTGCGGCGTCTGGTTCCTTGCCGCCAGCCTTGACGAATTCAATGGCGACCATTGCGCCACGTCCACGGATGTCACCCAGTGCGGAGATTTCCTTTCGGATAACACCAAAGCGAGTGAAGAACTGCTCTTCGATCTGGCGGGCTCGCCCGGCCAGATCCTGCTCTTCCATGAACTTGATGCTCTCTAGCGCTGCAGCCACGGCCACAGGGTTGCCACCGTAGGTGCCGCCCAGTCCGCCACCGTGGACCGAGTCCAATAGTTCGGCGCGACCAATCAGGCCCGACAGCGGCATGCCGCCAGCGATGCCCTTAGCCACGGTCACCAGATCTGGTTCGATACCTTCGATGTCCGAGGCGAACCATGCGCCCGAGCGGGCGAAGCCTGCCTGGACTTCATCTGCAATGAACACGATGCCGTTTTCCTTGGCCCACTCAGCCACGCGTGGCAGGAAGCCGGTGGCGGGAACGATGAAGCCGCCCTCGCCCTGGATCGGTTCGATGATGATCGCGGCGATCTGATCTCCGCCAATCTGCTTCTCCATGGCCAAGATTGCGCGCTCTGCGGCTTCTTTACCTGAGATGTTGGGGTTTTCTTCGCGGTATGGGTAGCTCATTGGCATCCGGTAGATCTCAGGAGCCAGCGGGCCGAAGCCACGCTTGTAGGGGGCGGCCTTGGCGGTCAAGCCCATGGTGAGGTTTGTACGGCCGTGGTAGGCATGGTCAAAGGCCACCACTGCCTGGCGTCCGGTGGCTACGCGAGCAACCTTGATCGCATTTTCTACTGCTTCGGCGCCCGAGTTGAAGAATACTGCGCGCTTTTCAAAGTGGCCCGGAGTGATCGTCGCTAGCTTTTCGGCCAACTCGATGTAATTCTCGTACGGTGCCACCATGAAGCAGGTGTGGGTGAATCGAGCTGCCTGCTCGGCAACAGCCTTGGCTACCGCTGGGTTCGACGCACCGACGGTAGTGACCGCGATACCCGAGCCGAGGTCGATGAGCTGATTTCCGTCCACGTCAACGATGATTCCACCGTCTACATCGGCTGCGTAGACCGGCAGGCTAGAAGCAACGCCGGCTGCGACTGCCTTGGCACGGCGGGCGGCCAGTGCCTGGGACTTTGGACCTGGGAAGGCGCCATTAATCTGGCGCTTCTGCTCGATGCGGTAAGTAACGTCCACCGTGATTCCTTTCAAAAAAATATCCGGCTCTAGTTCGGCCGGTATGACTCTAGATAGAACACTATGGCCGGGATTCGTATCGATCTACCAATACCGGCACAAAAATGAACCACCTTCATAGTGCACTTGCACAAGAAAGGTCTCCGCCCCACGAATCTAGAATTCGCGGGGTGGAGACCAGATGACTTTGTGGTTACTCGTTACCCGTTGGGGCGAGCTCTATATCGTCATCCTGCTTCTCGGGATGGCGGGATAGATTCCACAGGCTTAGCGCCAAGCCGCCCCAAATGGTCAGCATGGAGATGATCATGAAGGTAATTGCGATTCCACTCATGGCTAGTACTCCTTTCCAACTGGGTCTGGCAACTCTTCTGCCTCAACTTTTTGCTGGTGTTCCTCAAATTCTGGATCATTCAGCTTAGACTTCTTGCTCCATGGGACCAAGGACATCAATACCGCGCCAACAATCAGCGCACCAGCCATGCCCCAACCGAAGACACCGTTGAACCAGACCGGGTAGCCCGAGTAAGACTCGGAAATTTTGGTCTGGACTTCATTGATCAACATGTAACCCAGCGCAGCCGGGCCCACACCGCCAACCAGAACCATCCAGCCGGTACCCAACTTGATCGAGCTGTGACGGTTCAGGTGCTTAGCCAAACGCGGCAACATGCCCAGACCGGCACCGAAGACAATCACGATAACCAAGGCGCATGCGAGGATGCCGAACTGGTTCACGAAAGCGTCCATGGTGTCCAGCAGGTAGAGGCCCGTGGTTGTCGGGAAGAGAACCATCGAGATAAACGCCACCGGAACGGTAACCACCAAAGTGGCGGACTTGCGGTTCCAGCCCAACTTGTCCTGGAACGCGGCAACGATTACTTCAAGGATCGAGATCAACGAGGTCAACCCTGCGAAGACCAGCGAGCCGAAGAACAGCACGCCGATGACCGAACCAAATGGTGCGGCCGAGACGATGGTCGGGAAGGCGATAAACGCCAGGCCGATACCACTGGTGGCTACGTCGCCAACGGCAGAGTTCGCGTTGTATGCCATGAAGCCAAGAGCTGCGAAGACACCAATGCCTGCAAGCAATTCGAAGCTGGAGTTAGCGAAAGCTACAACGTAACCCGAACCGGTCAGGTCACTCTTGCGCTTCATGTAGGAGGAGTAAGTGACCATGATGCCGAAGGCTACGGACAGCGAGAAGAAGATGTGACCGAAGGCCGCAGCCCACACACCTGGGTTCTGCAACGCTTCGAAGTTCGGCGTGAAGAATGCGTTCAGGCCGTCAATTGCGCCAGGCAGGAAGACCGACTGAACTACGAGGATCACGAACATCACGATCAGCAACGGCATGAAAATACCGTTGGCACGCGAGATGCCCTTGTTGACGCCTGCCACCATGATGATGATCGCCACGAGCCAGACGCCGAGCATTGGGCCGAAGACGCCACCGACGATATCCAAGGAGACACCGGCCTCCGGGGCAACCTGTAAGAAGTCTTCCATGAAGAAGGTCGCGGCATCGTCGCCCCAAGCCTTCGTGATGGAGAACCAGCAGTACATGGCGGCCCACGCGATAATGGCCGCGTAGTAGATCGCGATAACAAAACAGATTAGTACCTGCCACCAACCAAGCACTTCTGCTTTGCGGTTAGCTCGGCGGTACGCCAGCGGCGCCGAACCGCGGTAGCGGTGGCCGATCGCGTAGTCCAAAAATAGCAGTGGGATACCAGCGCAAAGTATTGCGACAAGGTATGGGATAAGGAATGCGCCGCCGCCGTTTTCGTAGGCGACATAGGGGAAACGCCAGATGTTTCCCAGACCAACGGCTGAACCAATCGCCGAGAGAATAAAAAGCTTGCGCGACGAGAACGTCTCGCGCTTGCCTTCAGCGAGTGGAGCGCCCTTTTTCAAAGATGGAGTGCTCATGGCACTAAACTAGCCTAAATAGTTCACATTATGGGCAATTTTTTGATAACAATGTCCAGTATCTGAACAAGTTAGTTTTTCGGGAACTTTACCGAGCACTCTAGAATTGCCTTATGGCAATCACTTTACGCGCCCTATTGGCTATTGACGAGCTGGACTTACGTCCACTAAACGATCATTCCACAGCCAACAACACCGCAATCACCTGGGGCGCGGTTACCGAACTTCTCAACCCAGCGCATTTTCTCACAGGCCGTGAAATTGTCCTCACCACGGGTGTCCGGCAAAAAACTACTGCAAGTCAACGCGAGTTCGTGAGAACCCTTGCCGAGAACGATGTGGTGGCTTTGGGATTCGGCACCGGGCTGGGACATAAAAATGTTCCAGCCACAATCCTACAGACAGCAAACGAAGTTGGGTTGCCCGTCTTTGAGGTCCCCTACCAAATTCCTTTTGCCGCGATCACCCGGGTGATCGCCGAGGCACTGAATGCCGACCACCTCAAACGCCTCGAACGCCTCCTACGTTCGCACCAGAAACTGACGCGGGCGCTGCTCTCCTCAGATCTGCAAACGATGCTTGGCGAACTAGCGCGAATCCTCAATACCGATGTCGCACTGACCTTATATGGCGAATGCATCAGCGGTGACTTCGATCCACAGCGCGATTGGAATAGTCTGCCGGTAGCCACCGGCATTCGCGATAAATGTGTCTTGCACCTCGCCAAGCCCTATGCGGCAGACCCGCTCGTCGAGTACGCACAGTCATTGATTGGTTTGGAAGTGGCCAATAACGCCCGACTACTTTCCTCTGAACGTCAGTCCAATGGGCAGGTACTAGCGGATCTCGCCGCGGGCACACTCACCGGAGCGGACGCGGCGGTCCGTGTCGGGGCCCTGGGGCTGAACCCAAAGCGCGAGCATGCGGTGATCCTCATCCAGACCACCTCTCAACCAGAACGATTGCACGCCTTGCCGTTGCCGGCCGAGCTCAGCTCACAGGTTTCGGTGATCGTGGAGGATCGCCTAGCGATTATTGTGGCGCACAATCAGCTCCAGGCGTCGGTGGCTCGCTTGGATACATATCTAAACGACGCCGGGATCACCGCTCGGGTAGGTTATGGCGGACGCTATCCAAACACCACCGGCATCCGCTGGAGCTACTTTGAGGCCTTGGAAGCACTGAGTCATGGTGATCGTGTTAATGTTCCAAATAAGTTGTCATTGACCTCGCTCTTGCTTGCCGCACGTGATGTGCCACTCCAAGACCTCGCCGAAGAGGCCTTAGGTCCCATCAGAAAATTTGATGCAACTCACGATTCAGATCTAGAACAAACACTGCGCGAGTACTTAAATCGTGATGGTTCGGTCGGCGCAGTCGCTGAATCATTAGGGTTGCACCGCAATACAGTGCGCTACCGATTGCAACAAATCGCCGAACTGTCCGGATACGATCCGAACATCACCAGTGATCGGGTCCAGCTGTGGATCGCGTTGAGCGCACTTGAACTGGGCTAATTCTCGATAGGATAAAGACATGGCTGACATGTTTCTTGAGAAGTTCCGTTCCCTCGTCCCGAAATACCTTGAGGACAAGTGGAATGAAGCTGACGGGTTGAACGCCGAGGAGCTGGCCGAGGGCCTAGCCCAGTCCGGCGTCTCGATCCCGTTTGTCCTCGAAGAGTTCTACCTCGCGGTAGGTAACAACGAAGACTTCACCGAGGCCTACCACTTCTTCTTTGATCCCGAAGAACTAGAAATTGACGGGGAATACCTGCTCTTCCTAGAAGACGAAGAAGAAAAATACGTGTGGGGTTTCAAAACTTCGCAGCTTTCGGTGCCAGATCCAATCGTTTACCGCCGTAATAACTCGAAGGGAACATGGACCAGCGAAGAAGGCACCTTCAGCGAATTCACCTTTGACATGTTCAGCTGGGTCTTTGAAGAACTAGCAGCTGAACTGGATGACTAGTGCTCCATAGCTCCCACGAACCAACGGACTATCAGTGCCCGTTTTGCGAATTGCTCAACGACCAGCCTTTTAGCCCAGATAATCTGTGCGCGCCAAGCGACCTGATTTATCGCACGCCCTTAGTTGCCGCCATCATGGCTTGTGATGGCTTCGGGAATTATGGCGGTCACGTGATGATCATTCCCACCGCCCATCTGGAGGCGCTCTATGATCTGGATGAGCAAACGGGTTCTGCCATCATGTGGGAAACCAAACGGGTTGCCTTGGCGATGAAGTTGGCGTGGAATCCCGCGGGCACCAGTACCAGACAACACAACGAGCCTGCAGGCAATCAGCATGTCTGGCATTATCACCAGCATGTTTTTCCACGCTACGCAGACGATGAGCTGTACCGCCAGCTACGCCACCGGGTCTCGGTTGAAGACCGCGCACGCAAGGCTCTGGAGCTTCGTAGCGCCTTATTCTCCGCCGAGCACCCCTACCGGCTGACCGACACCGACGTGGTTCGCTAAAAATACTTAAACAAACGCTGCCTGCTCTTCGGAAGAAGAACAGGCAGCGTTGGTGTTTAAAACTTAGGCCTCGCGGGTGACAACCGCATCAGCGAAGGAAATCAGCGCTTGCTTGATAGTTCCTTCGGGTAGCGGCGCAAGAATCTGAATTGCATCATCTGCCCACCGGCGGGCCACGTTCCAGGCTTCCTGAGTTGCCGGGTGCGCGGCTACGGCGGTGACCGCCTGTGCCAATGCTTCATCGGTGCTTAGATCCGCATCGACCAGCTTCACCGCGGCTTGCGCCTGGGTGTCACCGTGCTCGGCTGCCTGACGTAACAGCAGGATCGGGAGGGTCGGGACGCCTTCACGAAGATCGGTTCCGGGGGTTTTGCCCGAATCTGATTCTTCGGAAGCGATATCGATGACGTCATCGGCAACTTGGAAAGCCACACCGACCTTTTCGCCATACTCGCGCAGCACCTCAACAAACTGTGGGCTGCCACCAAACTTGGCGCCGAAGGCTCCGGAGGTTGCCAGCAATGAGGCAGTCTTATCGCTGATCACCTGAATATGGTGGGTGATCGCATCGTCGTTCTCGCGTGGCCCAATCGATTCGTGCAGCTGGCCTAGGCACAACCGCTCGAAGGTTCGTGACTGCCAGCGCACGGCCTCTGGGCCAAGCTCGGATCCGAAGACCGAAGCGCGGGCGAAGATCAAGTCGCCGGCGAGGATCGCCACGGAGTTGCCCCACACCTCGTGGGCGGTGGGTGCCCCGCGACGCATCGGCGCGGAGTCCATCACGTCATCGTGGTAAAGGGTCGCCAGATGGGTCAGTTCGACCACTGCGGCGGCTTTGATCACGTCGTCGTTGATGCCGTCGCCCAAAAGTGCTGTGAGCAGCACCAACAGTGGGCGCACACGCTTTCCGCCGGCCTCGACGAGGTGACGGCTGGTGGCATCAATTAGCGGGTCGGAGTTGGCTATCGCGTCTCGCAGTAGCTTCTCAACTTTGGCCATACCCACGGAGATGGCAGGGCCAAACTCCGGGTCTTCGGCAATCAGCGCGAAGCCCGACGGAAGACTTATGGCCGCAGCAAGTACCGCGGTTTCAGGATTCAGCTCAATCGAGTCGGACACCTCGTGGCCGGCTGCGGTCCAGTTGCTCTTGGAATCAGTCACTGTTTTACGGCTTACTTATCTTTCATCGGGTTGGTCATCGCAAAGAACGAAGACTCCTTGCATGCCAAATGCACGCAAACTTCACTCTAGCCGATGCTTACCACTGAGCGTCTTCGGGCACTCCGCAACCGCCGTTGATGACCGGCGGAGCACCAGAACTGTATTTGTCCCTGAGTTTACCGGTTGATCCATAGTGTGCGACACCGACCCGCTACATCTCACATGGGTGAGCAGCAACACCTAGCGCTGACCAACGCGGGTGCGCCGCGGTAGGCTTAGCCCTATCATGTCTGCCGATTCGACCGCACTCACCCCCACCGCGCACCAATCCCCGGCACCGGCTTTGACCAGTGTCACCTTCAAATTCCAGGATGCCGCGCAGTCACTTATTTCCGACTCCTTAAGACACCACGCGATGGTGTGGACTCGAAATGGAAATGGCCTCGTTGGATTCGGCGTGGCCGCCCAAATCCATACTCAAGGTGAAGAGCGCTTCGCTCAGGCACGGGCGTGGTTCGCGCAGATCATCAAGCTGGCACAAATCACGGACCCGATCACCCGACCGGGCAGTGGACTGGTGGCCTTCGGTTCCTTCGCTTTTTCTTTCACTAGCTCTTTCGCCTCACGTTTGGTGATCCCCGAAGTGGTACTCGGCAAAGATGGCGAGCATGCATGGATTACCGTGACCGGCACGGCCGAGAAGCTTGCCGGGATGCAGTTTGCCGACGCGTTGGCGCTGGCCGAGGTCAAGCTGGCGCAGGCCGCCATTGCGGCCAGCGCTCCGGGTGAAATTGAACTAACCACCGGACAGCTCACCGCAGGTTCCTATTTGGAAGCCGTCACCAAGGCGCTGGGACAGTTTGAAGATCGTGGTATCTCCAAACTGGTCTTGGCGCGCGATATTGTGGCCCGCAGCAGCTCCCCGATTGATCTGGCTTCCGTGTTGCGCACGCTGACCGAGCAGTACGGCAATTGCTGGACCTACGCCGTAGATGGCTTGGTAGGTGCGACCCCTGAAATGCTGGTACGTGTCACCAACGGACTTGCCGAGGCGCGTGTCTTGGCTGGAACCTTGGATCGTGCCACCGCCGGGGCAGACGCTACCGGGTATGCCCACGCGCAGCTCTTCGAAGATCCCAAGCAGCGCCACGAGCATCAGCTGGCCATCGATTCGCTCACCGAATCCCTGAACCCGATCTCGCACGGCATGCAGTCCCCGGAAGAACCTTTCATTTTGCAGCTACCCAATGTCTGGCATCTTGCCAGCGACGTGCGCGCCGAATTGCGCGCGGATGCCGAGGGGCAACTGCCCTCCGCATTGGACGTCGCGGAGATTTTCCATCCAACGGCAGCGGTGTGCGGTACCCCTACTAAGCGGGCCGGGGTGCTTCTTCGTGAACTTGAGGGTCTAGACCGCGGGCCTTACGCGGGTCCGGTGGGTTGGGTAGATAGCCGTGGTGACGGAGAATTCGGCATCGCTTTGCGCGGCGGCATGCTTGAAACCGAGAACATGATGCGGCTCTACGCCGGTTGCGGCATCGTCCCCGGTTCGGTGCCAGAAGCAGAACTTGCCGAATCTTGGGCAAAAATGCGCCCGATGCGTCAAGCCTTACAGGCCGAATAGAGTCTTGTGCATGGTGTTTTTTCACAGATTCTGAGCATAAGTAATACTTACGCTTGAGCCGACTTGTGTGATGGAAATCTCGGTCTAGTGTGTCCGTGGTTATGATTGTGCCTACGCACTGATCCACTCGCATTACCGAAAGTAGGTTCTGATCCTATGCGTCGAATCAAGAAGAACTTCGTCTCAACGCTCGCCGTCTCCTCGGTGGCACTACTAGCACTGACCGCATGCGGCTCCTCGGGCGGAAGCGACAGCTCCTCCGACGAGGCAAGCTCCGGCTTCCCGGTCAACGCCGGAAAGTTCACCGTCTGCTCCGATATTCCTTACGAGCCCTTCGAATTCGTCAAGGACGGCAAGAACGTCGGCTTCGACATGGACATCGCCGCAGAAATCGCCACGGATGCCAAGCTGGAACTTAATGTCATCGATGCTAGCTTCGACTCGATCGAATCCGGCTTGTTCAGCGTCAAGTGCGACGTGGCAATCTCCTCGGTCTCCATCACCGATGCTCGCAAGGCAAAGATGGACTTCTCTACCCCTTACATGGACGATGATCTGGTCTTGATCGCCGCCGACGGGTCCGGAGTTACCGACATCGAGTCCGCCAAGGGCAAGAAGGTCGGCGTTCAGCAGGCAACCACCGGCGAGAAGTACGCCAAGGAACAGGGCCTGAAGGACACCATCGGTTACGAGGATGCGGGCCTCCAGACCCAGGCGCTTCTTGCAGGTCAGGTTGACGCACTACTGGGTAACCAGTCGGTGCTCGGCTACACCATCAAGGACAAGCCAGGCTACAAGGTTGTCGCCGACTTCAAGACCGGCGAGCAGCTAGGCGTCGCGGTTCCAAAGGACAAGTCCGAGACCCTGGACCTCGTCAACGGCACCCTGAAGCGTCTGACCGATGCAGGCACCATGGAAGAACTAACTGTGAAGTGGTTCGGCGAGAAATAATCCTCCGCCACTAACAGTTTTCAAAGCGAGCGGGGCATAGGCCGCAAACCAACGGTGTTGGGCCTATCCCCGCTCCCTTTATGAGAGGTAATTCAGCATGGCAATGACCACCAGTCAGCGCGCCCGCATGAGCAAGACCATCCAAATAGGCATTTTTGTCATCGCCATCGTTGCCGTCATCGCAGCCGTGGACTGGGATAAGACGGCGTACGCCTTCTTCTCCTTCGACAAATTGGGACCGATGTTCCCAGACATGATCCTCATCGGTCTAAAGAACACCATTTTCTACACCATAATCTCCTTTGCTTTCGGCCTCGTTCTGGGTTTGATTTTGGCATTGATGAAGATGGCGTCTTTCGCACCCTACCGTTGGTTTGCCACGGCATTTATTGAATTCTTCCGCGGTATTCCGGCCATTCTGGTGCTGTTGGCCTTCGGTTTTGGTCTACCTCAGGCATTCGGAACTAACTGGCCACAGCCGGTCAACGTGATGTTCGCGTTGGGTCTGGTCTCGTCGGCATATATCGCAGAAACCCTGCGTGCAGGTTTGCAGGCAGTGCCTAAGGGGCAGACTGAAGCTGCTCGGTCCCTGGGTATGCCAGCATGGCGGGCCATGGTCACCATCGTGATCCCGCAAGCCTTCAAGATTGTGCTGCCACCGATGACCAACGAAATTATCCTGCTGACCAAGGACACCTCCTTGGCGTTCATTCTCGGTGCATCATTCGCCCAGTACGAGATGACCAAGTTTGGTCGCGACGGCATTTCATCGCTTGACGCCGGTATCACCCCGCTGGTTGTCGCAGGCCTGTTCTACCTGGTTATCACCATTCCGTTGAGCCTGGTTGCCCGTAAACTTGAGTCACGCAGCGCGCGGACCCAGCGATAGTTAGGAATAGAGAATGACGACTCCAAACAATGAGCTTCGGGTCAAAGCCTCCGGCGTAGACATTGCCGGACTGCGCAAGTCCTACGGCTCAAATGAGGTCCTCAAGGGCATCGATCTGACCGTCAAACCAGGCCAAGTGGTCTGTTTGATTGGCCCCTCAGGTTCGGGCAAGTCAACGTTGCTTCGTTGCGTCAACCTGCTCGAACAGCCTAATGGTGGAACCATCCACGTAGCCGGCTTCGAAACCACCGATCCGGAGGTGAACCTGGATAAGATGCGCCAAAATGTAGGCATGGTGTTCCAGCAGTTCAACCTCTTCCCACACCTGACCGTGCTGGAAAACTGCACGGTGGCACAACTCAAGGTGCTCAAGCGCAGCAAGAAGGACGCCGAAAAGACGGCTCGGGAAAATCTGGAGCGGGTAGGCCTGGGTGACTTTGGAGGCCGCTATCCAGACCAGCTCTCCGGCGGTCAGCAGCAACGTGTTGCTATTGCCCGCGCGCTGTCGATGGAACCAACACTGATGCTCTTTGATGAGCCCACCAGCGCCTTGGATCCAGAAACCGTCGGTGAGGTACTTTCAATTATGAAGAACCTCGCAAAATCCGGCATGACCATGCTTGTGGTCACCCACGAGATGAGCTTCGCCAAGGAAGTTGCAGACCGTGTGGTCTTCATGGACGGTGGCGTAGTGGTGGAAGAAGGCAAAGCTGTGGAAGTTATTGGCAACCCGCAGCAGCCGCGTACGCAGGACTTCTTGCGACGCGTCCTTGATCCAACGCACGTGGATATCTAAGCTCTAGAAACTATCAAAAGCTGTGGCGTGGAATCGGTGTTTACCGATTCCACGCCACAGTTTTTTATGCTCCCGCCGGCCAGCGCAGCTCCGCGATGCGACTGATCAGTTCTAGGTTCATTTCACGCAGCGTGCTGCGGTCCGCGGTGATTTCGATTAGTCGCAGTTTCCCCGGCTTGGGGGCACGTAGCACTTGGCGCAATTCCGCTTGGGTACTTGCTTGTTGATAGTCCCAACCGTAGGCGATTGCCAGCGGCTGCAATTGAACGTTCTGCGGGGTGGCGAAGAGCCGTTCAACAGCTTGCCCATAACGCCCGGACTCCGCGACCTGCCCATGTTCCAAGGTGGAGAAGATGGCTCCCCCACCATCGTTATAGACCACCACGTCCAGATCTGGAGCCGGCTCCGCCGGAGTCCAGAGCATCGCACTGGCATCATGCAGGAAGGTAATGTCCCCCATGATGCTCACCGTTGGTTTCCCGGTGGCCAGCGCCAGTCCTAAGCCCGTAGAAATGGTTCCATCGATACCGGCCAGCCCCCGGTTAGCAAAGACCTGCCCTGAAGCGGCCGCAGCAGGGGCAGCACAAAGGTCAAAATCCCTGATGATATTAGACGAGCCCAACAACAGCGGCCCGTTCACGGTGCTCCACACAGTCTGAGCAACGCTTGGCCCGGTGAGTTGCTCACTGCCATACAGTTCTTCGCAGACGGCGAGCGCTTGGGCGTCAAGTTCCTGCCAGCTGCGCAGCCAATGCTCTGGTGCTTTGCCGGCAAAGCTGAGCAGCTCTGTGGGAGTGCTAATTATTCTTTCGCGGCGACGGCCAGGCTCATACCAGGACACCGGAGTTGGTTGCCAGATAGCGGTAGTCACTGCCGGGTCAGCCAGCAGTCTGCCGACCGGCCGGCTTAGTGTGGGGCGTCCAAATAGTACTACCCGCTCGATTTGTGCTGCCCCCACTGCGAGCAAGGGGCGGTAATGCCCGATGGCGTGGGCAGAGAAGCGCGCGTTGGAAGATGGTTCGGCAAAAAGTGGAAGTCCGAGCTGTCGCGCAAAGGCCTGCGCTTCGCCGCCCGTGTCATGCCCGGCTACCACCACGGTACGTCGCTCTTCGAGCCCCTCAGGTACGGACCAGTTGACCGGCTGCGCAGACTGTTGCCACAACGCAGCGTCTAGTTCGGTCCAGCGTTGGTTTGCCACGGTATCTGTCGGCCCTGGGGTCAGCGGGTCACGGAACTGTAAGTTGAGCTGTACCGGACCGCCTGGGCGTGTTGCCGACCCGGCAAGGGCTGAGAGTGCTTCGGTCAGTGCTTGGCTCGGGTCTGCCCCGGCGGGAACGTTGAGCACTGTACGCACATGAGTACCAAAAAGTTGTTTCTGGTCGGTGCTTTGGCTCGCCCCGGTTCCTAACAATTCGTCGGGACGATCTGCAGAGAGCACCAGCAGCGGTGTTGCGGTGTGGTTCGCTTCCATGATGGCAGGTAACAACTCACCTATGGCGGTGCCCGACGTCGCGATAAGCGCCACCGGGGTCTGTGAACCTTGGCTGAGCCCTAAGGCGAGGAAACCGGCGGAGCGTTCATCGATACGTACATGAATGCGTAGCACTCCGGTGGCTTCAGCCTCGGCCGCGGCGTAAGCCAGTGGTGCGCTGCGTGAACCTGGTGAAAGTACAATCTCGCGCACCCCTGCAACGATGAGCCCTGCCAATACTTGGCGGGCCGTATCGATTGCTGGTTGTCCGTCCTCGTGCCGTGCACTCACGCCGTGCTTCACCCCTGAAGTATCCCTTGAAAGTATCGGTTCAAGTCTATGCCGAAGGTGACAGACAAAAACCCCGGTGCGGGAACTCAAGATGTTCTTGAGTTCCTGCACCGGGGTCTAGAAGGGCGTTATCTAGTCTTTGTTCTTGCCGTTGCCCTTGCCATTGCCGTTGTTTCCGTTGTTGCCCTTGCCCTGTTTGAAGACCTGGACCACGGATGGGCGTGGGCCGTAGAACTGGCCTTTACCCGCAGACTGTGGCGACTTGATGAAGTCTGGGAAGAGTGATGCTGGCTGGGCAAAGCTTCCGCCTTCACCCGGGTGCTGGACCGAGACAAAGACCGAGTTGTCTTTATCGTGTACCACTGGACCGCAGGTTTCTGCGCCGGTTGGAACGGCGAGGAACTGCTCAACACGTCCGCGGTCTTTGCCGTGCAGGCTGACCTTGTGCAAAGCGTCAGACAGACCAATGACTCCGGGAGCACCATCGGTGGAGATCCACAGGTTACCTGCCGAATCAAAGGCCAGGTTATCTGGGCACGAGATTGGAGATACCTTGTCGGTGGGGTAACCGGAGAAGTAGGTGGAGTCATTTACTCGTGGGTCTCCGGCAACAAGCAAGATATTCCAGGTGAATCGGGTGCTTGTCGCGTCATTGCCGGCCTCGGTCATTTCCAGTACGTGACCATCGCGGTTGGCGATACGTGGGTTCTGCTCTGTGGCGCCTTCCTTGCCGGCCTTGCCACGGTCGGTGTTGTTGGTCAGTGCGACGTAGACCTTGCCCGAGACCGGGCTTGGTTCAACATCCTCTGGACGGTCCATCTTGGTGGCGCCAGCTTTATCTGCTGCCAAGCGGGTGTAGACCAGGACTTCGTCAACACTCATTCCTGCGACCATGGATTTTCCGTTGCGTACCAGTGGTAACCACTGTCCGGTGCCATCAAATGCACCGTCAGAAGGAACCTGGCCACTTCCGTCAAATTCGGATGCCGGTGAGTTTCCGGCGAACTTGGCAACATATAGGTCACCCTCGTTGAGCAGGGTCATATTGTGCCGGCGATCGTTCTTCCGGTAGGTATCCTTCGAAATGAACTTGTAGATGTATTCGAATCGCGAGTCATCACCCGAGTACGCCACTGCCTTGCCGTTTTTGGCAATGCGTACGGTCGCGCCTTCGTGCTTAAATCGGCCCAGGCTCGTGTGCTTAACCGGGGTAGAATCCGAATTCTGCGGGTCAATTTCGACAATCCAGCCGAAACGGTTCGCTTCATTCTCGTAGCCTGCATGGTTCAAACCAAAGCGTGGGTCGGTTAGTTCCCAGCCTCGGTCTGTTGCCCCGGTACCGATGCCGTAGCGTGCTTCTTCAGCGGTTCCACGGCCTTGGAAGTACTGATCAAAGTTTTCTTCACCGGAAAGTACTGTTCCCCAGGGGGTGGTACCGCCGGCGCAGTTATTCAAGGTACCCAAGACAAGCTTGCCCGTAGGGTCTGCAACCGTCTTGAGCAGGTCGCTTCCTGCGGCCGGCCCATCAACGGCAAACGGGGTGCTTGCCGTGATACGGCGGTTACGTTCGCCGCCCACTACATAGGTCCACCGCTGATCATGCTTTTTGCGTTTGATCTCAACCACGCTCAAGCCGTGGGAGTTCATGGCGATACGGCGAGCTTCATCGGTGTTTGCGGCAAACCACGCTGCATCAAACATCATGTCTTCATTTGAATACTCGTGGTTAGCTACCAACACCCCGGTGCGTCCGGAGTACTTGTCGGCAATGATGTCCAGGTAATCACAGTTGTAACCAAACTGCATTGCCTGCGACTTCGCCGACTGCTCCTTCGAATCAAATTCCGGGCTGTTAGCAAATAGTGGATCTCCCCACCGAATAATTGCGTGCCAGTCATAACCTTCTGGGACGCTCATATTGTCCACGGAACGTGAAACCGGGTCGATAGCGTCAAACTTCAGGTGACCACCCCTGCCGCGGCCGGTGTCTACCAATGGTGCTGCTACAGCGTTCGGAGCACCGAACAACTGTGGGCCGATGACCAGTGCCGAGGCGCCAACCGCACCAAGTCCCAGCACGTTTCGACGAGATAGTGCCTGATCTGCGACATCCTTGAAGTAGCTATTACCCGAGGTATTGCACTCTGGTTTGACGCAAGCATCACCACATTTGAAGTGGCAGGTAGCTGCGGAGCGTCCGCCGCGGGTGTGGCCCAGCATTGGCAACAAGGTACGGATGGGATTCATAACTGCGGCACTTCCTCATTCTTTAGCTCACGTTCAGGGGAACGAACGAATTGAGCTTGTCATTGGGAAATGAGCCAACGTCGACGTGCAGGTTAACTTGAGGTAAACACCTTAATTGTGACTTTCGGGGGCCATCAATTGTTCGTAGCACTCTCTGACCCGCTGCTCCCACCAGGTCCTGCGTTCGGTAGTAACGCTCAAGGTACGCAACTTGTCTTCGTCTGGAGCTACCCGGCGTACCGGAAGCTGTCCGGCGGTGGCCAGCAGCGGTGTTGCGGTGACATCTTCGGCAAATAACGATCCGGTGGCAAGCCCACATGCGTACGGTAGCTGCGGCACCGCCGAGGCGAGGGCGGCTGCCTGCGCTAAACCTACCGAGGTATCTAAGGCGCTGGAAACGACAACATCTAATCCGGACTGCGCGGCGATGTCGAGGACCGCTTGGATCCCACCCAGTGGCTGTGCTTTGATCACCATCAGATCAGCTGCCCCCAGCCGGGCTACTTCTAATGGATCAGAATGTTTGCGTACCGCTTCATCTGCCGCAATTTTTAGCTCAACCCCGTGGGAGCGCAGCCGCTCACGGACCCGCGCCAAGCCAACAATGCCATGCACAGGCTGCTCGGCATACTGCAGGTCGAATTCAGAAAGCTTCAGCAATGCGCTTACCGCCTCGTCGATTCCCCAGCCGGTGTTTGCGTCCACGCGTAGCGCAGCGTCTGGGAACAGTCGCCGGGTCTCTGCCACCCGAGCGATATCGTCGTCAAGATGTTGTCCCTTTTCGGCGACCTTAATTTTGATGGTGTGCGGTGCATCGTAATTCGCTAGGACACCGGCGATCTGGTTCGCCCGCACCGCAGGCAGTGTGGCGTTCACCGGGATACTGGTGCGCAGGGGCGTGGGAAAGTCCGTGTAGGCGGCTTCAATGCCAGCTGCGAGCCAGCGGGAGGCTTCGGCTGGGCCGTATTCAAGAAAGGCCGAGAATTCACCCCACCCGGCAGGACCGTGAATGAGTAGCGCTTCGCGTTCGGTGACACCACGAAACTTCACCCTCATGGGTAAGCGCACTACATGCGCGTTGGCTATCAGTTCTTCCACCGGTGGCAAAGCAAAGTTCATACCCTAAGCCTAGCTATAGTGTCTAGGCTTACAGACCCGGTTCATAGGGCACCTACACCAAAATGTGACATTCTAGAGTCATGAGTCCGCGGTCAATTCTAAGCTCCCCACGCCACCTGAGCTGGTGGTGGGCTTTGCCGTTGCTCGCCGGGCTTTTTGTCGTCGAGTACCTGTTCTTTGTCCAGCTTCGTTCTGGACAATGGGCTGACCAAGCGGCTTTTGTTGGCTGGACGCAATGGTGGCCACGAACAAAAATACTGGATCCAATGCGTGAATTCTTGGATCTTTTACCCTGGATTTGTGCTGGAATGTCCGGCATTTTCTTGCTCTATCGAGTGATTCGCGACCGTAGTTTCTTACGTGCCGCACTCGCCGTGGCCGCGGTAGCTGCCGCGTTGCTCAGTACTCAGCTACTTAAACACTTATTGTTAGAACGCCCCGATTTTAACTTCGGTACCGTGGGCAACTCTTTCCCTTCCGGACACACCACCGTGGCTGCGGCGTCCATGGGACTGATGTACCTGATTTCGCCGCCAAAACTGCGCCCAGTGGTGCAACCTATTGCCTGGATCTTTGCCACCGTGACCGGATTGGCAACGCTCGTTTGTGGTTGGCACCGTCCCAGTGACATCGCCGGCGGCTTTATGATTGCCGCCTTCTGGCTGGTCTTGGTCAGTGCGATCTTGCAACGTATCCAGCCGTTGGGTCCAGTGGTTCGGGAGTCCGGCTGGTCTAGGAAGACTGGTGCCACGTGTCTGGTTCTCTGGGTGTTGGTCTTGGCAGCTTCGATGTGGCTACCGCATCCACATATCCAGCGTATCCCGGATATTTTGTTGATCACCTATGCGGTGCTCGGCTTGGTTCATGTGACAGTGGCTTCGCTCATTGCCAGCCTGTGTTTGCGTTCGGTGGTTACCGGGCCCATGCGGAAGCCTCAGGTGTAGTCCTTAGAGTCTGCCTGCCTTGAGGTCTTAGACAACGGATGCCGCATCTTGCCGCTACGGCACGGCAATCCGCCGGCATTGAGCCCTGCGGTTAGCCACGCAAGGCTACGGGCAGCAAAGTTATACTCGGTTCATTTTGGAGTGCAATATCGCCGCCGCGCGCTGCGAATCTGGGATGGTGACCGCGAATCGCTTGCCATCTTCCAGATCAAAAGACAGCCCTTCACTCCGGCGTAGCACTACCGCCGAGCCGCCCGGGAAGAAGCGCCACCCCCAGCCGCTCCATTCCATCGGCAAGATTTCTTCACTGCGGACTTCCTTGATCTGATTTACAGAAATGGTTCGTAGTGGGAAAGCAAAGATTGCCGACGAAACACGTACTTGATCTTCGGTGATTCGTACGCGGATCTTGCACAGACCCAGAATCAGTGGAGTGAGTATCAAGACAAAAAGCGGTCCCGAAATCAGCATGATGAGAGTTTCTGACTCATCATCACCCTTCAACACGGTCAACATCACGATGCCCATGGCCAGCGGGAACAGGCCCAAAAGCCAAAACCACCACGAGGCACTGGCAGTCTGGTTGAAGCCCTGCGCGGAAGATGTCGTTGCTGTGTTTGCTACAGGTACCGAAGTATCTCGGCCCTGAGCCTGAGCCACACGCTGACGCCGCTTGGCCTGAGATTCCTTGGCATGCTGCTGATACACCCCGGCGATCCAGACGGGAAGCAAACCAACCAATGAGGCCACAATGCTCAGTACTGTGAAACCGCCGCTTAGCAGTGCCTGCGTCGGGTCTCCGGCCAGGGCAGAAGGAACCGCGCAGCTGACGAACAGTCCGGCGCTAGTCCATGCCGCGAGTCCGCCAACAAAGAGCAAGAGGCTATGGAGCACTGGCTTGTGTGACAGCGAGAAAGAAATAAATCCGAGAACTGCACCGCCAATGGCAAGTGAGATGCACACAGTGACAAAAACACGCGTGTCGGTGAATCCATCAGGGTATGCGCTGCCCGACCAGTGAGTCGCGGTAATCGCCGGCAGACTGGTTCCTAGAAGTAGCCGGGTGCCCAGCACTATGAGGCTCGGCAGAACCAACAAGAGGGTAAGTAACGAGCGGTGCTTGACCTCGTAGTGTGGCATGGAAATAGTCTAGTCCTCGCTCGTCGGTGCGCGCCTGGGCAGTACGCGGTAGTCGCTGCGACCTAGAACCTCCGGCCGAAGTATTTAGTACAGTCTAGTAAACCCGCGTTGACTTGCAAAAAATACAACGAATACAGGGTAAAAAGGTATCGCCCGGCCTGTTGGCCGGGCGATGCCCTTTTACTTACTTCCGATTACAGGGCTGCTAAGGCGGCCTTTGGATCGGTCATCGCGTCCGCGACGTAACGCAGGAAGCCTGCGGCGGTTCCGCCGTCACAAACACGGTGGTCGAAGCTCAGGGTCAGCTCACAGATGGAGCGAACCTTGATCTTGCCGTTGACTACCCACGGCTTTTCTACGACCCTACCAATGCCGAGGATCGCTGCTTCTGGGTAGTTGATGATCGCTGCCGAACCGTCAACGTTGAACACCCCGTAGTTGTTGATAGTGAAGGTGCTGCCCGAGAGGTCGCGGACCCCGGCCTTACCTTCGCGAGCCAAAGTTGCCAGACGGGCAAACTCGGCCGAGAGTTCCACGGCGTTGAGCTTATGCGCCTCACGCACGTTGGGAACAACCAGTCCGCGCTCGGTTTGCGCTGCGAAGCCCAAGTTGACCCCCTCGAAGAGGGTATGGCGCAGTCCGCCGTCGGCTTCGGTGTCGATGCGGCTGTTCATTTCTGGGAAACGTGCCAGCCCTGCGATGGCGAAGCGTGAGATCAGTGCGAGCATACTTGGCGCACTGCCCTGAGCTTCCTTCAACTTGCACCGTAGCTTGAGCAGTTTGGTGACATCAACGTCCACCCAGACGGTAGCTTCTGGGATTTCGCGGCGCGAGGTAGCCATCGCGTTTGCGATGGTGCGGCGCACCCCGGTCAGTACCTGCGAGCTTGCCACTGGAAGTGCGGTGCGTGAATCCTCACCAGTAGTCTGCGCTGCCACAGCCGGAGCTTGGGTAGGCGCTACCGGTGCGGCGGTCGCCTGAACCGATGGTGCTGCAGCCTCCGAGCCCTGGCCGATCAATGCTTCCACGTCACCGCGCAGCACCAAACCGTCAGGTCCGGTGCCAGTGACCTGAGTGATATCCACCGAGTTTTCCTTCGCCAGTTTGCGCACCAAAGGATTGATGACCTTGGTGGCAACCGTGGTGGTCTCGCTGGAGGCGGACGCGGTGGTAATTCCGGCGCGTGGGCGACGACGCCGGCTGGTGTTGGTCTTGGCTCCACCGGTTCCGTAACCGATCAGCACGTTACCGCTGCCTTCGTCTTCTTCCTCGGGAACCTGCGTGCCGGCAAGTTCTTCTTCGAGGTAGGTTTGCGCGCCTTCGGCTGGCTGCTGCGCCGGCGCTTCATCCTCCCCGCCGGTGTTCACCGAGAAGAACGGCTTATCAACGAGCATCATCTGCCCGGCTTCACCGTGCAAGGTAGCGACCACACCTTCAAAGGGCGAAGGGATCTCCACCAACGATTTAGCTGTTTCTACCTCAGCGATAGGCTGGTCAACCGCGACGGTGTCCCCCGCGGCGACCATCCAACGCACCAGCTCCGCTTCGGTGAGTCCTTCACCTAGGTCGGGTAACAGAAAGGTCTTGACGCTCAATTTACGCCTCCCACTGAAGTTGATCTACCGCATCGAGGATGCGTTCGGCGCTTGGCAAGTTGTACTTTTCCAAGGTTGGTGCCGGATAAGGAATGTCAAAGCCGGTCACGCGCAGCACCGGCGCCGCCAGCGAATGGAAGCACCTCTCCTGCACGCGGGCCACAATTTCACTGGCCACCGAGACAAACCCTTGGGCTTCGGCCACCACGATGGCGCGCCCGGTCTTACGCACCGAGGCGCAGACGGTCTCATCGTCAAAGGGCACGATGGTGCGGATATCAATGACTTCCAAGCTGATGCCTTCTTCGGCGGCAAGTTTTGCCGCTTCCATGGCGGTAGAGACGCTGGGACCGTAGGTGATCAACGTGGCGTCTGAGCCGGCACGAGCAATGCGCGCGGCCCCCTCGGTGGTTGCGGCCCGCTTGGCCTCGTAGTCGCTGGCCAGTACCTGCAGATCTACCTGTTCCTTGGACCAGTAGAGCTTCTTTGGTTCGAAGAAGATCACTGGATCTGGCGAATCAATTGCTTCGCGCAGCATCAGGTAGGCGTCCTTGACGGTGGCCGGGGTGAATACCTTGAGTCCCGGGGTGTGCGCGTAATAGGCCTCGGAGGAATCGCAGTGGTGCTCCACGCCGCCCACGCCGCCAGCGTATGGGATGCGGATCACCATCGGCAGATCCACCTTGCCGCGGGTGCGGTTGTGCATCTTAGCTACGTGCGAGGCGATTTGTTCAAAGGCCGGGTAAGCGAAAGCGTCAAACTGCATTTCAATGACCGGACGCATGCCGTTCATTGCCATGCCGATGGCCATGCCCACGATGCCCGATTCGGCCAGCGGGGTATCAAAGCAGCGTTCGGAACCAAAGCGTGCGGTCAGCCCGTCGGTGATGCGGAAAACGCCACCGAGGGTTCCCACATCTTCACCGAAGATGACCGTCGAGTCGTTAGCGACCAAGGCATCTGCCAGGGCGGTGTTTAGTGCCTTGCCGAAGGTGACCGGCTGATTTTGGGTTGCTGCCTTAGCAGCTGCGCGTGCGGTTGCATCGCTGACATTTGGGTTGACGTGTGATGTCGTGGCGGTCATGGCTAGGCCTCCTCACGGGCTAGTTCGTCGGCCAGCAGCGCCTGCTGCTCGGCCAGCTGAGTGGTCTTGGACGCAAATACGTGCTCAAAGAGTTCACTTGGCGGGGTATTTGCGTCCTGGTTCATGCCGTCGCGTAGCTTCTTGGCGATAGCTTCGGCGCGCTCGGTGATTTTTGCTTGGGCTTCTTCGGTCAGTAGCCCGGCATCGTCGAGGTAGGCGTGCATGCGAGTGACCGGGTCCTTCGCGATCCATTCCTGGACCTCGGAGTCCTCACGGTAGCGCTTGTCGTCATCGGCGTTGGTGTGTGCCTGCATGCGGTAGGTGTGCGCTTCGATCAGTAGCGGGCCATTGCCTTCACGGGCTAGGCGCACCGCACGGCGCATCACTGCCATCAAGGCCATCAGGTCGTTACCGTCAACACGTTCGCCAGCCATACCGTAACCGACGGCCTTATGTGCCAGCGATGGTGCGGCACTCTGCTGCGAGAGTGGCACCGAGATGGCGTACTTATTGTTCTGTACGAAAAAAATCACCGGGAGTTTGAAGACCGCGGCGAAGTTCAGCGCCTCGTGGAAGTCGCCCTCACTGGTAGCACCGTCGCCACACATGGCAACCACTACGGTCTTTTCACCGCGCAGCTTGGCCGCATGGGCCACACCGACGCCGTGCAACAGCTGAGTGGTCAGCGGGGTGGACATCGGGGCGCAGTTATAAGCCTTTGGATCATAACCACAGTGCCATTCACCGCGGAAGCTAGTCATAACCTCCATCGGAGCCACACCCTTGGTGAGTACGGCCACGGTGTCGCGGTAGGTCGGGAAGAGCCAGTCACTCTCCTCCAGGCACAGGGCGGCTGCCACCTGGCAGGCTTCTTGTCCATGGCTGGAAGGGTAAACGGCCATGCGACCCTGGCGGACCAGGGCGGAGTTCTGGTCATTAACACGGCGTCCCACGGCGAGCGCGGAGTAGGCATCCATCAGCTCGGCCGGGCTCGGCAAGGGGTATTCGTGCCCTGGTTCGGTCCCCTGGTCGCTTTCCTCGCGGAGGGTTCCATCAACATTGAGCAGATTGATCATATGCCGTGCTGGCAGCATGTAATCTTCGGGGGTAATCCCGAACTTTTTGCTGACCGATGAGATGCGATCTTCGTGAGCTTCGGTGCTCATGCCATCACGCCTTTCGTTATCTGGTTGAGTGCTAAGAAACGACGTCTTGTGACTCAACTCACCCGAACATCATTTGTCATCAATTATGCGCAGTCGGATCATTTTGTATCCAGTCCGCTCCAAAATCGTAGAAAGTTGAGCATAGGATACGTATACTTGTAGACGATTAGTACGCTCAAAATGGGTTTGGCGAATTCTCGTCCTACCCCCTGCAAGGAGAACAAATGGCCGCGGATGCGGAACTAAAGCTGGACGACGTTGACCGGGCAATCCTGGCAGAGCTGACCAATGACGGCCGGCAATCGGTGACCACGGTAGCTCAGCGCGTCCACGTTTCTCGGGCACACGCGTATTCACGCATCGCAAAGCTGCAAGATGCCGGGGTTATTACCCGGTATACCGCCGTAATCGATCCGGTCAAAGCAGGGTTGAAGGCCAGTGCCTACGTGACGCTGAAACTGCGTCAGCACTCCTGGCGGGAACTGCGTGACCACCTCGCCGCGATTCCCGAGGTGCAGCATATTGGACTGGTCGGCGGAAACTTTGATGTGATTCTCCTGGTTCGCGCCAAAGACAATTTGGATTTACGACGCGTTGTTTTTGAACAATTGCAATCTTTGCCGACGGTGCTTGATACCCAGACCTTATTGATCTTCGAAGACTCGGATACTCGCTAAGCGCGGGTATGACAAAGCAGGCGAGAGAGTAGCTTCCGTCTCGCCTGCTTTGTTTGTACTTTTAGTTTCCGCCGGTAAAGACCGGTGGCCGCTTTTCTTGGAAGGATTTAAATCCTTCGGCATAGTCGCTCGTGTCGCACAATGCTGCTTGTGCTTTGTTTTCCGTGCGCATCGAGGCCCAGAGGCCTGCGCGCTCGTCACGGATCTGCGCCACCAGCTTCTTCGAGGCGATGAACGCTTGGGTAGCGCCCTGCGCCACCTTGGCGATAATTTCTTCGCTACGCTCCACTAGTTCCTCTGCAGGGAATGCTCGGGAGAAGAGCCCCGAACGTACCGCTTCGGCACCGGAGATCAGCTGTGCGGTGTAGATCATGTCCAGGGTGCGGTGTGCCCCGAGACGCTCGGTGAACAACCAGTGACCGCCGGAGTCGAGGGTCGCGCCGAGGTTTGCAAACGGAGAACCAATCTTCGCGTTCTCTGCCACGTACACCACGTCGGTGGCCACGGCTAGACCGAGCCCCACGCCAAGACAAGCACCCTGCACGATGGCAAAGGTGGGTGCCGGGAAACTGGACATCTTCTCCAACAATGGCTGGACTAGCCCGTCAAGGTAGCCCATGACGTCGTCATCAGCCGGGTTCACCCCAGAGATGTCGCGTCCTGCGCAGAACCCGCGGCCCTCGCCGCGTAGCACCAGGGCTCGTACGGTGCCCTCGGAGACCCCTTGAGCTGCCTTGTCATAGGCCTTAGAGAGTTCTTGCAAGCCGGCTGGATCCAAAGAGTTCATCTTCTTTGGAGCGTTAAGCATCACGGTGGCGATGCCTTCGCTGATGCTAAGTTCAATCATCTGTTATCCCCTAGGAATCAAAGTTGACGCTGAGCTTGTCGCTGGTTGGGTGCGACTGGCAGGTCAGCACGTAGCCGGCTTCAACTTCTTCTGGTTCCAGTGCATAGTTCTCCGACATGGTCACCGAGCCTGAGGTGACCTTTGCGCGGCAGGTGCCACACACGCCGCCAGCACAAGCGAACGGAACATCTTGGCGGACTCGAAGGGCGGCATTTAGCACCGTTTCGTTTGCACGCACAGGCGACTTCACCTCACCTTGCAACCCGTCAAGGGTGAAAGTGATTTCAAAGCTCGTCTCGTTTTCATCCACCAATACCGGACGGCCCACCTGTCCCTGCGGACGGTTCGGCTCACCGGTGCTAAATAGCTCAAAGCGCACCTTGTCGGCCGGGACCTCAAGGACCTTGAGTTCATCACGGACCATCTGCACCAGTTCGAACGGCCCACAGAGGAACCATTCGTCAACCTTCGGCGCCTGCAGCACGTTGTTGAGCAAGGCCGAAAGCTTCTCTGCGTCGATACGTCCGGAAAGCAACGGGGAAATACGCTGTTCGCGGCTCAGCACATGGTGCAGTGCCAGGCGTGCGGGGTAGCGATCCTTGAGATCTGCCAGTTCCTCCAGGAACATCACGTCCATGGCGGCCTTATTGGCGTAGATCAAATCAAAACGGGTGTTCTCGTTGGCTTCCAAGATGGTGCGTGCAATAGCCAGCACCGGGGTGATGCCACTGCCTGCGGCCACCGCAACGAACTGATCCTGGTTCACGGTATCCACCGTGGAAGGATCATTCATTCCGGTGAGCTTGTGCTTGGAAATGAATGCGCCGGTTGGGCTCATCACATCAATCTGGTCCCCGGCCACGAGTTCCTCATTGGCCCAGGTAGAGAACTGTCCACCAAGATCTTTCTTGATGGCTACCTTTATCTGCTTACCGGTGGGAGCAGCACAGATTGAGTAAGAACGGCGAACCTCGACGAGTTCACCTTCTGCGTTTGGCAGTTCCTTACGCAACGCCACGTACTGGCCGGCGACGTAATCGAAGTCGGCAGAAAGCTCTTCGGGAATCGCGAAGCTTACTTCGATCGAGTCCTTGGTCAGCCGGCGCACTTCGGAAACCGTCAGACGGTGGAAGGTGGCCCGACGACGGGTGGGAATAGTTTGTTCGCTCATGAAAGCACCTTGAAGTAGTCGAAGGGTTCTAAACAGTCTTTGCAGGTGTACAACGCCTTGCAGGAGGTCGAGGCGAAACGCGCAAGCTCTCGGGTATTTAGCGAGTGACACCGTGGGCATTTAACGCTGATGCCCAGAGTTACCCGTCCGCTGTGACCGGTGCCGGTGGGCGGCGCAATCCCGTATTCTTCGAGTTTGCGCTTACCGTCCTCGGTCATCCAGTCGGTAGACCATGCTGGGGTCAGTACCAGCTTGACGTCTACCTTCTCGATTCCTGCCTCGCCGAAAGCGAGGTAGAGGTCTTGGGTGATCACGTCCATGGCTGGGCAGCCCGAGTAGGTCGGGGTGATGATGACCTGGACGCTGCCGTCTTCGTTGGCGTTCACCTCGCGCAGAATGCCCAGGTCCGCAATGGAAAGCACTGGGATTTCTGGGTCGGTCACTTTAGCGGCGATGCTAAAGAGTTCCTCGGCGTTAGTCATGACGTTGTTCAAGACTGTTGCTCCCTTCAAACGGATTAGGGAATCGGTTACCAGCTCGCACCGGGGTGCTTGCGGGCAAGTACTTGCATCTCGGCCAGGATGAAGCCCAGATGTTCGGAATGTTCGCCGACACGTCCGTGTGCCATCGCCATTCCTGACTTAGGAATTTCTAGTCCGGCTTCTGCCAGCACGTCCGTGATTTCCTTTTCCCACGCTTCGCGCAAGGTAGAGGGCAGTACCGCCACGTCACCTAGGGTGCGGTGAAGCTCTTCGTCCTGGAACATTTCGCCGGTGTAAGGCCAAAGTACTTCCAGTGCGTGACGCATCTTTGCTGCCGACTCTTCGGTGCCCTGGCCCAGACGGATAGTCCAAGCGGCCGAGTGGTCACGGTGGTAGTCAACTTCCTTGACTGCCTTGGCGCAGATTGCCGCGATGGTCTCATCTGTGGATTCCAAGAGCTTGCTGTAGAGCAAGTGCTGATAGATGGAGATAATCAGCTGGCGCATAATTGTGACGCCAAAGTGACCGTTAGGCTGCTCAACGATCTGTAGTGAGGTGAAGTCTTCTTCCTCGCGCCAGTAGGCCAGGTCATCTTCGCTCTTGTCCCAGGCCAGTCCGGCATAGGTCAAGAAGGAACGGGCGTGGCCCAGAACATCAAGGGCGATGTTGCCAAGGGCAATATCTTCTTCGATTTCTGGGGCGCGGGAGATCCAGTGAGAGAGGCGCTGAGCCAAGATGAGCGCGTCATCGCCGAGGTGCAACGCATACTGTGCGACCTCGTCACTTGGCTTGGCACCGGCAACGGCAATATCTTCCGGACGCAGTGCGTTACCCGGGGTGACACGAGTGGCTGATGCCAGCGCGTCGCCGAAGCTGTCCAGTGATGCGTCGAGTTCTTCGTGGTTCACAGGTGCTTCACTCCTTCGCTGGCCTTGTAATAGGTCGCGTGACGGTAGTCCTTGCCCTGCGGGGATTCAAAGAACGCATCCTTGCTATCCGGGTCGGAGGTGATGATGTCGGTGGAGCGCACTACCCATAGAGAGACGCCTTCATTGCGACGGGTGTAGAGATCTCGCGCGTTGCGCAGTGCCATCTCTTTATCCGGTGCGTGTAGCGATCCTGCGTGGACATGTGAAAGTCCTCGGGAGGAACGGACGAATACTTCCCACAGGGGCCAATTGCTCTTTTGGCTCATGTTAGGCAACCTCACTTTGTTCTTGCTTTGCGGCGTAAGCGGTAGCGGCTTCACGGACCCAGGCACCTTCGCGGTGGGCCTCGCGGCGACGTTCGAGTCGCTGGGCGTTGGCTGGACCATTGCCCTTGATAACGTTCATGAATTCGTCCCAGTTCAGATCCTTGTGGATCCACTGCTTCTTCTCTTCGTCGAAGTGCAGGTTCTCGTCAGGCAGGGTCAGGCCCAAGACCTTGACCTGCTCGGCGATCATTCCTACGAAGCGCTGGCGCAGTTCGTCATTGGAGAAGCGCTTAATCTTCCACGCCATGGACTGGGCGGAGTTTGGGGACTGGTCATCTGGTGGGCCAAACATCATCAGCGATGGTTCGTAGAAGCGGTTGATCGCATCCTGCGCCATCTGCTTCTGCTTCTCGGTGCCACGCGAGAGCGAGAGGAGGATTTCGAATCCCTGACGCTGGTGGAATGATTCTTCCTTGCACACTCGCACCATGGCACGGCCGTATGGACCGTAGGAGGCGCGGCACAGTGGCACCTGGTTAGCGATGGCTGCACCATCAACAAGCCAACCAATGGCGCCCATATCTGCCCAGTTGCGTGCGGTGTAGTTGAAAATTGAGGAGTACTTGGCGCGTCCGGTCAGTAGCTGATCGTTGAGCTCATCGCGCTCGGTGCCCAAGGTTTCGGCAGCCGAATACAGGTAGAGCCCGTGACCGGCTTCGTCCTGAACCTTGGCCATCAAAATGGACTTACGCTTCAGTGATGGAGCACGGGTGATCCAGTTAGCCTCCGGCTGCATTCCGATAATTTCGGAGTGCGCATGCTGGGAGATCTGACGGGTGAGCGTCTTGCGGTATGGCTCAGGCATCCAATCTCGGGGCTCAATCCGAGAATCGTCGCCAATCAGGGCGTCGAAACGCGACTGGGATTGCTGCTCTTCATAGCTTGGGACGGCACTTAGTCCCGGCTCCTGCGGTGTGGTCGGGGCCATGGTTCACCTCACTGAAAATTAATTTACATACTGACCGTTCGTTCAGTATATGAGGGTGCCCTCGATCACGTCAACCGCACGCGTCATGCTTGCGCATAAATACTTCGCATCCTCCACTTCAGACCCACCCCACTCCCCTCGCTAATGCCGATTATTGCGCCACAACCGATCAAAACTGGAGATATCCGGTTCGAAAACCCTCGCCGGAAACGCAGAAATCCCCTGCTGCCACACCCAAAGAATGGGGTGACACCAAGGGATTGCTCAGTAGTACCAGCGCGGCTCACAGCGCTTGCCACTACGCGAATAGTTACGCGTTAATGAGGACCTTATCTGCCTGCTTGTTCTTGAAGAACAGTGCGTCTAAGGAAATGCGGCCCGGTCCCACGAGGAACAGCGCCAATGCGCCGGCGGCCAACGCCAATACAAGCTCAAAGCCGCCATTTTCGACAAAGACTCCGCCCGGCGCGTGCACCATGAATAGCGCAACGACCATCTGGACACCCAGCAGGCCAGCGAAGACTCGGGTCAGTAGCCCCAGAATAATAGCGATACCACCGACGATTTCAAGGGTTGCTACCACCGGAGCAATCAGGCCAGCCGCCGGTACGCCCATCTGACCAAAAGCGGCAACGGTGCCCTCGATGGTGAACTGGAAGAATTTCTGCCAACCGTGGGCCAAGAAAAGGAAGCCGAAAGCCAAGCGCAACAGCGTGCGCGCAGCGGTCTGCAGGCGAGGGTTCTCGATAAAAGCGTTCATATAGGTGACTCCTGGTCAGTAGATCCGACTAATTTCGGATATCGAACAATTAGCTTCGCCGCCGACGGTTCGGCGCGAGCTCCGAGTTACACCCTAGGACAAATTACTTTAATCTTCAACTAATGTTGCGGAACTCAACGATTTGCACTGGCTCAGGCAGATGGGTGTGGCCTTGCCGTGCACCTGTTCACGGATTAAAAAAGCCCGCCCCAACTCAACTTTCAAGCAGTTGAGTTGGGGCGGGCCGAAGCTACGCTCAAGGCGAGAAAGTCCTAGAGAACCTTGGAAAGGAAATCGCGGGTACGTTCTTGCTGAGGGTTACCAAACAATTCTTCTGGCTTACCTTCTTCACACACGACGCCGCCGTCCATGAAGACCACCCGGTCCCCCACCTCGCGGGCGAAGCCCATCTCGTGAGTGACCAAGACCATCGTCATGCCAGAGTCCGCCAGTTCCTTGATGACCTGCAAAACCTCGCCGACCATTTCCGGGTCCAAGGCACTGGTTGCCTCATCAAAGAGCATGATTCCAGGAGACATCGCCAACGCGCGGGCGATAGCCACGCGCTGCTTCTGCCCGCCGGACAAGGACGCCGGACGGGCATTAGCCTTGTCGGACAATCCCACACGGGTCAATAGCTCTTCAGCCTTGGCTCGTGCCTCGGTGCGGTTCATCTTCTTAAGCTCCACCGGAGCCAACATGATGTTTTCCGCGACCGACATATGCGGGAACAAGTTGAAATGCTGGAAGACCATGCCCACGTGGCGGCGGACCTCGTTGATATCAACCTTTGGATCGGTGACATCAAAGCCGTCAACAACCACCTTGCCGGCGGTGATCTCTTCGAGCTTGTTCAGGCAACGCAAGAGCGTGGACTTGCCGGAACCCGAAGGCCCGATCACACAAACTACTTCACCCTCTGCCACGTCAAGATTGATCCCCTGCAGGACCTCGTTAGACCCGAAGGACTTACGTAGATCCTTGACCTGAATCTTGGAGGTCGTGGTCTTTTCGCTTACGGTGCTCATTTGTTAAACCTCCGATCGGCAAAGTTTGCCAATTTGGTCAGGGCCATGATGGCTACGAAGTAAATGAAGCCGACGATAATCAGAGTCTCGGTGACTCGGAAGTTCGCCGCGTAAATCTGCTGACCCTGGTAGAGCAGCTCGCCGAAACCAATGGCAAGCAACAATGAGGAGTCTTTGAGCATGATGATCAGCTGGTTGATCAATGACGGTGTCATCATCTTGAAAGCCTGCGGAACAACGACCTTCTGCATTGACTTACCGTAGCCAAGGCCCAGTGAACGCGAAGCCTCAAGCTGTCCCGGATCAACTGACTGGATACCGCCGCGAACAATCTCGGCAATATATGCGGCCGAGTTCAGCGACAAGGTCAGCACGCCGGCAACCCAGATGCTGACATCCCAGCCGGTCAGCTGTGGCAGACCGAAGTAGAACATGAACGCCCAGAGCAGCAGCGGGGTGCCACGGAAGATATTGACGAAGGAAGTCGAAATTCCGCGCACCACAATGTTGCCCGAAATCTTCATGAACCCGAAGGCCAGACCCAGCATCATGGCCACCGCGAAGGAAATCGCGGTTACCAGCAAGGTGTTACCCAAACCAGTCATCAAGGCCGGCAAGGACTTGGCGACCAGGTCAAAGAAGTTACTTGGCACCGCTTCGCTTGGATCAGCCAGGTAGGTGTTTAGAATCTTGTCGTATTCGCCGTTAGCTTTCAGCTCGGCTAGCCCATCGTTGAATGCTGCGAGCAGGGCGGTGTTTTCACCCTTGTTCACCGCGAAGCCGTAAGAGCCGCCAGGCACCTTATCGGTAACGGTCTTCAGGCCATTGTTCTGTGCAATGCCATAGGCCAGCACTGGGTAGTCATCAAAGACCGCTACGGCACTGCCAGCCTTGACCGATTCATACATGGTGGCCGACTGGTCCAAGGACTTGACCTTAAACCCGTATTCATTAGCAATGGACTTCGCGTAGGTTTCACCCTCGGAACCGGTCTTCGCGACGACGGTCTTGCCCTTCAGGTCCTCATAACCCTTGACCGCTTCATCATCACGGTCAACTGCCATTTGGATGCCAGATTCAAAGTATGGCTCGGAGAAATCATAGATCTCCTTGCGTTCGTCGGTAATTGACATACCGGCGATCACACCATCAACCTGATTTGACGACAGCGCCTGCAATGCGGCACTGAAGCCTAGGGAACGGATCTCGACATTAAAGCCCTGATCCTTAGCGATGGTGTTGAGCAGGTCCATATCGATACCTGTCAGCTTGCCATCCTTGCGGAATTCAAATGGCGCGAAGGTAGTATCGGTGCCGACAACGTAGGTTTGTCCGTCGACACTTTCATTTCCCTGAGCTAATGCTCCGGGTGCTCCGGCTACCAGCGCCATGAAACCGATGGATACCGCAGCGATCCACCGAGTTATACGCCTCGACCTCAAAGTTGTGCGTGTGTTTTTCACTGCTGAATCACTTTCTATTGCGAGTAGGGCCTTGTGCCCCGGATGCAGTTCGATTCTTATGCTTGCTAGCCTATGACCAATAGAGCTGAGCGGGCACCCTTTCCGTCCATGTCCGCGCCTTAATTAGTAAATTTTTCGGGCTCATCCTGTCCGCGCTGAGCATAGCCAACCCCAGAACAGCTCACCGTGAGATTGAATAGATGTATGACTTCTGATTCGATGACCGCCGGCGCACCGCTGGCTGCAAAGATTCCAACCACCCGCGAATTCCACGGCGACTCATTCACCGACAACTACGAATGGTTGCGTGAAAAGACCAGCAATCAGGTACTTGACCACCTGAAAGCCGAGAATTCGTACACCGACTCGGTCACCTCAAATCAAGAGCAACTGCGCGCCGATATCTTCGAAGAAATCAAGTCACGCACCGTGGAAACCGATTTGTCGGTTCCCACGCGTCGACGCGGCTGGTGGTATTACACCCGCTCAGTTGAGGGCAAACCGTACACCATTCAGTGCCGCGTCAAGGCCGAGGATTCAGCTGATGCACGTAAAGATTGGACACCACCGGAAATCGACCCGGTACAGCCACTTGAAGGCGAGCAAGTACTACTCGACGGCAATGAGCTGGCAGAAGGTCAATCGTTCTTCTCGCTTGGCGGCATGGCCATCAATGAGCCAAGCAACCTGCTGGCCTATTGCATCGATACTCAGGGAGATGAACGGTTCACCTTGTACATCAAGGACTTAGAAACCGGTCAGCTACTTCCCGACGTCATTGAGGGCGTGTTCTACGGACTGACCTTCTCCCCGGACTCATCCACCGTGTACTACTTGGTGGTAGATGACACCTGGCGCCCACATCAGGTGCGTGCACACAAATTGGGGACCGACCCAGCCACCGACACTGTCATCTTCCAAGAAGATGACCCGGGCATGTGGCTCGGCTTTGATCTGAGCACAGATCACCAGCAGCTTTTGATTTCCAGTGGCAACTCCGAATACGCCGAGACCAGCGTCCTAGATTTGAATGACCCGCAGGCGCAGGTTCGACTACTCGTACCGCGTTCACTGCGACTGCTTCACGGGGTGGATCTGCTACCGGGCGCCGATGCTCGTGCGGTGATCACCCACGATTACCAGGCCCCCAATAATATGGTGTCCCTGGCGGAGCTCAGCGAGCTAGGCGCCGACACCGATCCGGCTAGCTGGACCACGGTGTTGGCTCACGAATCAACGGTGAAGGTCGAAGGGACGGCACTGACGGCAACTCACCTGGTACTTTCGGTGCGCCGCGATACCTGCGAACGAGTGCAGCTGATTGTGTTGGAGTCTTTGGGCACCGAGTCCCAGCAAGCGATTATTGAGCCAGCCTTTGACGAAGAACTCTTTACCGCCGCGGCGACCTTCGCGAACTTGGAAGCACCGCTGATCCGCATTGGATATACCTCGGACTTCACTCCTGCGCGGGTCTATGACCTGTGGCTCGACGACCTGGAATTGGTACTGCGCAAGCAAACCCCGGTCAATGATTATGATTCGGCGCAATACCTGTCCACTCGTGAATGGGCCACCGCTGCCGACGGCACCAAGATTCCGCTGACTGTGATGCGTCGAGCAGATTTGGATACCTCGGTTCCTAACCCGGTCTTGCTTTACGGTTACGGATCCTATGAGGCCTCGATGGACCCAGGCTTCGGAATTCCACGACTGAGTGTGCTGGACCGCGGCGTCATCTTTGTCATCGCCCATGTGCGCGGCGGCGGCGAGCTGGGACGCGACTGGTACCTGCAGGGTAAAAAACTGACCAAGAAGAACACCTTCACCGACTTTGTCGATGCAACTAACTACCTGATCGACACCGGTTGGGCAGACCCAGCACGGATTGTGGCGCTAGGCGGCTCTGCCGGAGGATTGCTGATGGGTGCCATCGCTAACTTGGCACCACAGCTATACACCGCGATCATTGCTCAGGTTCCCTTTGTGGACCCACTGACTTCAATTCTTGATCCAGAGCTTCCGCTATCTGCTTTGGAGTGGGAAGAGTGGGGCAACCCCATTGAGGATAAGGAAGTGTACGACTACATGAAGTCCTACTCCCCTTATGAGAATGTCACCGCCGTGAGTTACCCACGGATTGCCGCGGTTACCTCGTTGAATGACACCCGAGTGCTCTATGTTGAGCCAGCTAAGTGGGTGGCCAAGCTGCGCGAGGTGGGCACGGGCAGTGAACCGATCTTGCTGAAGACCGAAATGGAAGGCGGGCACGGCGGCGCTTCGGGTCGCTACGAAGCGTGGAAGAACCGCGCGTGGGACTACGCCTTCGCCTTGGACGCCTTAGGCAAAAACACCGGCTCAGCCAAGTAGCTCGCTTAGCGAACTCTACAAGCGGCGGCCTGCAGGACCTGGTGAGGATCACTAACTAGGTTCGGCGGGCCGCCGTGGTCTTTAACTGCACGTTGCGCGGTGCAGGGACAGTCAACGCAATCATAAAGATTCTTCGGCTTAATTCGACCCACCTAGAGGCCTGCTCACGGCGAGATTTCGGTTTCGGGACTCAAGAAATTCACACCTTTGTGACGCCTACCATTAGACAGCAGGGCTTGATATGGGTCACAATCTAGTATTACCTAATGATCGTTCGGTAACTAATTCGGCGGAGGTCCCTATGAGCGAAACCCAAATAGATAAAGCATTGCCCCACGCAATCTTGCACAACGACTATGCAACCCAGTGGATGGGCATCGAAGTTGTCGAGGTCAGTGACGGGTACGCGGTCATTACGATGACACTGCGCCAAGAAATGCTTAATGGTTTTGGTATCGCCCACGGTGGCATGATCTTCAGCCTTGCAGACACCGCCTTCGCACTGAGCTGCAACCCTGCCGAAGGTTCCAAGGACACCATCACCGTGGCCTCCGGAGTGGATATCAACTTCCTCAAGCCAGGAATTCCTGGTCGATTGTTGACTGCTACGGGCCGCCGGGTCTCCCAGCAAGGACGCAGCGGGATCTATGACATTACCGTCACCCAGCCCACGAGCGATGGCGGTACCGAAACCGTAGCCGAATTCCGCGGCCGCTCACGCACCGTCCCACAGCCTAAAAACCGCTAAGCGTTCCACACCACACGAAAGAATGAGCATGTCACAGACAACTGACCGCGATAACCTGCCTAATCCACTGGATCCTGAAGAGACCATGAGCCGGGACCAGATCGAGTCGATTCAGCTCACCCGTCTCAAAGAGACTCTGGACTATGCGTACACCAATGTTCCTTACTATAAGGACAAGTACGACACCGCCGGTGTGCACCCTAGCGATTTGAAGGAACTGGCAGATCTGAAGATCTTCCCTTTCACCGAAAAAGAAGATCTACGCAAAAGCTACCCCTTTGGCATGTTCGCTGTTCCACAGCACCAGGTAGCGCGCATCCACGCATCTTCAGGAACCACCGGCCGAGCCACGGTGGTTGGTTACACGCAGCAGGACCTCGATGACTGGGCCAAAATGGGTGCACGTTGCTTGCGCCTGTCCGGCGTAAAGCCCGGCTGGAAGGTTCATAACGCTTACGGTTACGGCTTATTCACCGGCGGAATGGGTGCGCACGCCGCAGCCGAGCGCCTAGGCACCACCGTCATTCCGATGTCTGGCGGACAAACCGATAAACAGATCACCATGATTCAGGACTTCGAGCCGGATGCCATCTTGTGCACGCCGACCTACCTGTTGACTATCGGCGACGCGATGCAGCGTGCGGGACTTGACCCACGCAAAACCTCCTTGAAGGTTGCCGTATGTGGCGCAGAGCCGTGGACCGAAGAAATGCGTCACGAGCTGGAAGAAATGTTCGGCATTGATGCCTGCGATATTTACGGACTCTCCGAGGTGATGGGCCCAGGTGTGGCCGGGGAATCTGGCGAGCTCAAGGACGGAAGCCATATTTGGGAGGATCACTTCCGCCCAGAAATCGTGGATGCTTATGACTCAACGAAGGTTCTTGGCGACGGCGAACACGGTGAACTTGTTTTCACCTCACTGACCAAGCAGGCCTTGCCTATCATCCGTTACCGCACCCATGATTTGACCCGGTTGCTACCCGGTTCGGTTCGCCCAGGACACCGTCGTATGGGTCGTATTACCGGACGCAGTGACGACATGATCATTTTGCGCGGTGTGAACCTCTTCCCAAGCCAGATCGAAGAGCTCATCTTGAAGTTGCCGGCACTCTCACCACACTTCCAGCTGGTACTCACCCGCCCGGGCCGCATGGATCAGCTCGCGGTCAAGGTTGAGCGCCGTGCCGGGATAAGCACCGAGGACGCTACCAAGGCCGGCGGCGAGTTGGCCAAGCTCATCAAGATCCATGTTGGTTCTTCATGTGCCATTGAAGTTCTTGACCCGGAGACGCTGGAGCGTTCTATGGGCAAGCTCAAGCGCATCTTCGACATGCGAGACAAGTAAAGTCCACCTAGCGTGGGATAATTAAGGGATCATGAAACTTATCGAAAAATCGCGCATGCCTGTGAAGCGCGGTCGCCCCGGCTACGATCAGGATTCCGTACTTCGTATTGCTGTCGAAGCTTTTAACGAACACGGGTATGAAGCGACGTCGATGGGTAAATTGGCGGACCGGCTGGGTATCAGTAAGTCCGCCATCTACCACCACGTTTCTTCGAAAGAAGATCTGTTGCGGCTCGCCCTTGACGAGGCACTGATTCCTTTGGAAGCTGTCATCGATGAGGTTCAGGTACATCAGGGAAGTGCCGATGAGCGCTTAGATTTCTTCTTGCGGGCCACCTTCCGCATCTTGATTTCCAAGCGTAGCTACGTCACCTTGCTGTTGCGCTTGCGCGGTAATACAGAGCTTGAACGCAATGCGTTGGATCGCCGTCGCGCTATGGACCGCCAGCTGGCACAGCTGGTCACCGAAGCGCAGAGCACCGGCAGGCTTCGCGAGGATCTTGATCCTCGGGCTACCGCCCGTTTGCTGTTCGGTCTGATCAACTCCGTTGTGGATTGGTTCCGCGAAGATGGTCCGATTGAGGCCGAAGATCTGGAAAACCAGGCAATTACCTTGGTCTTTGACGGATTGCACCCCACACAGAAGTAATTTCATAGCTTCGGCCCCGGTTCCTGATGCGTTTTTACCTTACAGGAGTCGGGGCCGAACTATGTTCTATGTCGCTTCGCAGTACCGAGCTATTCGTCTTCACAGGTTTCGGCGATAGCATCAAGAGGGTGCATTTTGCACCTACCCGATCATTTCCCAGTCAAACTTAAAGAAGCGTCGTGGAAGAACTTTTTTACACTCTTTTCTCCCAGCTGCCAGGTACTGAATCAGGCATGCAGGTTGCACTCTATGCACTAAGCGCACTTCTCTCGCTGGTCGCATGCATTCTGTTGGCGCATCGTAACGACCTAGGTTGGTGGGCACAGATCCTCGCGGTCTTCGCCGGACCGCTAGTCATTGCCATGCAGTACGACATGCTGTTCTTGATCTATGCGATCCCTGCGCTGTTTGTCGGCGTCTTTGGTCTCTGGCGGTTCTCCCGTTATAGCTTCCAGGGTAAGTTCACGCGGCAGGTCACTCGTTCCCCGCTGGGTCTTTCGGCAATCATCACCACGGTGCTCGGCATAGCCGTGTTGACCGCGCTTCACCTAGGTGAAATGCTCACCACTGGTTTTGCTTTCACTGCCGGGACCGGAACCATCTGGGTTTCTTACATCACCGAGGCCGCGGTCTTGATGGCCTTCTTCTTGGTCGCTCAAGGCATCCGCTCCGGCTGGCTGCTGATGGCGCTGGCCTCGGCCGTTTACGTGGCAACCCTGTTCACTAACAACCCGGCCTTCGCGTTGTTGTTCGTCTGGGTATTCATGGTCATCGCCTCGCTCTACGCATGGTTCATGTGGCGCGTGCTGCCACGCCGTGATGCCACCGCGCAGCTAGCGGATCACCAGGCCGTCACCGAATAGGCTCTAATCCTCGGATACGCCAAAAGGCGGTGGCTACGGAAATAATTTCCGTAGCCACCGCCTTTTTGTTACCAACCGGGCTAGTACTAGTCCTGCCAGTTAGCGTAGGTGGTGTCTTCCTTCTCCACCAACGTCAGCACGTCGTAAGTTGCGACGATCTCATCGTTTTGATTATGCAAGATGGCATCCCAAGCGACCTCACCGTACGCGTCGGTGACGCGCGGGGTGATCTTCTTCGCGGTCAAGGTCACTCGTACCGAGTCTCCGGCGGCTACCGGCGTGATGAAGCGCAGGTTTTCCAACCCGTAGTTCGCCAGTACGGGTCCCGGAGCTGGCTCCACGAACAGTCCTGCTGCCCAAGAAACTAGCAGGTAGCCGTGAGCTACGGTTCCCGGGAAGAACGGGTTGGCTTCAGCAGCCTTTGGATTTACGTGTGCGTAGAACGTGTCACCGGTTTCGTTGGCGAATGCAGTGATCTCCTGTTGATTTACCTGACGTAGATCCGAGGCTAGACCGTCACCGATTTTCAGTTCGGCCAGTGACTTACGGAACGGGTGTACGTTACCTGGCTGAGCGCCAAATTTTTCGCTGCCCGCAAGCTGCTGAGCGGCACCGGTGTGCCAGACGCCGGTCAGTGCGGTGAGCATATTTGGTGAGCCCTGCACGGCGGTACGCTGCATGTGGTGCTTTACCGAGCGGATACCGCCCAGTTCCTCGCCGCCACCTGCACGGCCCGGACCACCATGAACCAGGTGTGGAACCGGTGAGCCGTGACCGGTGGTGCTGCCTGCGGTTTCACGGTTCAGAATGTGCACACGCCCGTGATGAGCGGCAATACCAAGGGTCAGGGTGCGCATGGCTGCTGGATCGTTAGTGCAGACCGTAGCAACCAGCGAGCCAGCTCCCATAGCTGCCAATTCAATGGCTTCATCCACCGAGTCGTAGCCAACGACCGAGCAGACCGGCCCAAAGGCTTCACGCGAATGCAAGATCGGATTGCGTGAATCGGCCCAACGCAAGACCAACGGCGACATGAAGGCGCCGCCTGCGGCCAGTGCGTCACGCTCCGGTGCTACGCGAACTACTGGTGCGTCCAAATTACCGAAGCCTAGCTCGCCACCGGCATCAATCATGTCCTGTACCGCAGCACGCACATCGTGCATCTGCTCCACCGAGGCGAGTGCGCCCATGGTGACGCCCTCAACGCGCGGATCTCCGAGCACTACTCGCTCTTCGATACGTTTGCCAACGGCTGCAATCACCGCATCTACCTGTGCGGCAGGGACAATGTTGCGACGAATCGCAGTACATTTCTGTCCGGCCTTTGAGGTCATTTCTGTGACTACAACCTTGACGAAGGCGTCAAACTCTGCGGTGCCTTCTACCGCGTCTGGTCCCAGGATTGCGGCGTTCAGCGAGTCGGTTTCGGCGCTGAAACGTACACCTCCGTCAATCACATTCGGGTGTGACTTCAAGCGGCTGGCAGTAGCGGCCGAACCGGTGAAAGAGAACATGTCGCGGTAGTCCAGGTGATCCATCAGGTCTCGGGCAGAGCCGGAAATCAGCTGCAAGGATCCTTCAGGCAGGATGCCGGACTCGATGATCATGCGCACGGCAACTTCGGTCAGGTAGCCGGTGGGTGTTGCTGGTTTCACGATGGTTGGCACACCAGCGATGAAGGCCGGAGCAAACTTTTCAAGCATTCCCCAGACCGGGAAGTTGAACGCGTTAACCTGCACGACCACGCCTGAAATGGCGGTGTAAATATGTGAGCCGAGGAAGGAACCATCCTTGCTCAGTGGTTCAGCGGTACCGTCAATGATGACATTGCTGTTGGGAAGTTCGCGGCGGCCCTTTGAAGAGAAGGTGAAGAGCACACCGATGCCACCATCGATATCGACCATTGAGTCAATTTTCGTGGCGCCGGTCTTATAGGAGACCTCGTAGAGGTCTTTACGACGCTCGTTGAGGTACATGGCCAGCTCTTTGAGCTTCAAGGCACGCTCATGTAGCGAAAGGCTGGACAGTTCACGCTGTCCTACGCCACGGCCGTATGCCACGGCTGCCGCGATATCTAGTTTTCCACCGGTGACGATGGTGATGAGCTCACCGGTGTTGGCATCGAGAACCTCGGTGCCTCCGGCTGCTTCGGGGGTCTGCCATTGCCCGGCAATGAAACTTGGGACCACACCAATCTGGGATGTCGACATCGACACAATTCCTTCCTGAACGATCGGTCAGTATTACCATTAACAGTAACAGCACCGCGTGATCGAAGACACTCAGGAGACGAAACAATGACAAAAGAGTCAACAAACAACCCAGTACTAGAGCCATGGATCATCGAGCTTGGCTCACTAGATCAGAAGATGGGAGTTGAAATCCTCGAAGAATCCGTGCAGAAAGTTGTAGCGCGCATGCCGGTAGCGGGAAACACCCAGTCCTTCGGCCTGTTGCATGGTGGCGCTTCGCTGGCGGTCGGCGAAGCGGTAGGTTCATGGGCCGCTGTGAAGTATGCCTCAACCTTCGGCAAGGTAGTGGTCGGCGTGGACGTTAATGCCACCCATCACCGCTCGGCCACCGAAGGTTATATTTTTATTACCGCCACGCCGATTAAATTGGGTCGGCGCATGACAAGTCACGACGTGGTGATCACCGATGAGCAAGAACGTAGAATCTGCACTATGCGGATCACCAATCTAGTGATTGACAAGCCAAAGCACTAAGTCAACTTTAGCTCTTTGACCAGACTCCAAGTTCGTTGCCACTGGGGTCTGCAAAGTGCAATCGGCGTCCACCGGGAAACTCATAGGGCCCCTGCACAATGCGGCCGCCAGCTACGGAGATCGCCTGCTTGGTGACATCTAGATCCTTGGAGTACAGCAGGACCAGCGGTCCCCCGGCGGGCCGTGGCTGTTCGGCGAGCGCTAGTCCGCCAACTTCCTCGCCGTCGATGGTGGAAGAGAGAATTCCTGCGTAGTTGGGGCCATAATCTTTGAAGGACCAACCGAATGCTCGCGTATAAAAAGCCTTGGCCACTTCCATGTCAGTGACGGTCAGCTCGATGTAGTTGAACGCATGGTGTAGTAGATGAGTGCTCATGCCGCGAGCATACAACGCCCGTGAGTAACTGTCACGGCTTTGGTTGCCGGACCAAATTTTGTAGTTGATCTAGGTCTTCGCTTTGCATGCCGCAGGAGGATAAGAAATCTCTAGCGCTGCCCAACCACTGTAGGAACTCTTGTAGCCCCTGCGCCCGCTCGGCGATGTTGCGACGCAGTTCAGGTTCGTTTTGGTACGACTCATAGGGGTGTTTTCTAGGGGATACGCGGTGCCATTCATTGATGCCGCGTACCGCCAGCTCATCATGCGCCACGATGTCTTCGCGGCGGCCCGCTAGGTCCAGGAGCAGCGTTGCGATAAGTCCTGAACGGTCTCGTCCGGCGGAGCAATGAATGACCGTATCGTGTTCTGCTGTTTCGCTCAGCGCCTCGAAGACCGCGCGCAGCTGATCCCCAAATTCTTCACACACAAGCCGGTACATGTTGGTGTGGTTCATATACGGTACCGCAACCGAAGCAAAGCGCTCATTGTCCGAGGTTTCCAAGGGCAGCTCTAAAACCTGCACTCCTTCGACACCTTCATGGTCCAGCACCGGATCATGTTCACGGCGCTTGATTTCCCCGGGATTGCGCAGGTCAATGACGCGAGCTATTCCATCCCCGCGCATTTGTTGCCAGCCCAGGTCCGTGAGCCATTCATGACGTCCCATGCGGTAGAACGCCCCGGTAATCCAGCGCGCATTAACTGCGCCCTCCCAAAACATATCGTTTGGCAGTGGACGATATTCAGGAACAGATCTCATAGAACCCATTGCATCACAGAGAATCGGTACTGTAGAGTCCAAGTCATTGGTAAATGCCAATTAGTCTACGAGAAGGAGGGGTAACAATGAGTGCTTTGTCCCCAATCAAGCAAACACCCCTACTTTTCAAGGACTTAACGTGTCTTCATACTCCGCAGAGTTCGCCAATCTAGACGACTCACAATCCTACGTTCGCACACGGCGCTCACCGCGCGTTTGGAACGAATCCACCATCGATGATTTAGGCTCCGAGCAACGCTATTCCAGCTGGCCCTTTATCGAAAAACTTGCCCGTGGCCCGCAACCCTACCCAGCTTGGATCATTGAGGATGCGGCGGCCATTGATACCGAGCTAGGCGTTCTCAAAACCGGCAAGGAAGGCGATGTCTTCCTTGTTGAACGAGCCACCACTCAACGCAGCGTACTTCTTGCAGCTAAACGCTATCGACGCCGCGAGCAACTTCAATTTAGTCGCTCGCAGTCTTATACCGAAGGGCGTGCCGCACGGCGCTCGCGCGATAACCGCGCCGTCAGCAACAATTCTCTCTACGGGCGTGAAGTTGCCGCGCTGCAGTGGGCTAACGCCGAATGGTCATATTTACGCCGGTGCCATCAAGCAGGCATCCCGGTCCCCTACCCGGTACAAATCGACGGGACCGAAATCCTCATGGAATTCATCGAAGATCCGCTGAACCCCTCGGCCGCCGCACCACGGCTACAACAACTGGCCCGCCACGACCCAAGGCTGGCCACCCTATGGGATCAACTGGCAGAGACCATGGAGAAGTTTGTGACATTGGGACTAACCCATGGAGACTTCTCGGCCTATAACTTACTTGTCGCCGGCGAGCGCCTAGTAGTTATCGACGTGCCGCAGTGCGTTGATTTGGCAGGCAATCCGCAAGGCTTGGATTACCTCCATCGCGACTGCGTAAACATGTGCGAATGGTTTACCGCCAAAGGCCTGCCGAGAGACGCCGATTCACTGTTCACCTCGTTATTGGCGAGCATGTTCGCCTAATTTTGCCCGTTAACGCAGGATCCGCCCCATTGCTCGCCGAGCTTCGGGACGGATTTTGCGGCGCTCCAGCCGCCCAGCGTTAGGACTTAGCCCAGGTTGGAAGCACCGAACGCTTCCACGTGGCGTTGATGACGGCGGCGGCCGAACCGTACCAAGCTAGGAATGCGGTCAGCAGACCCAACCAACCACCAAGTGCATGAATTGCGTGGACTCCGCTGAAGGCGCCAATCGACAGGGCGAAGAAGGTCAAGGTGACCACAACGAACACTGAAATCAGCACGCCATTGGTGCGCAGCGATGCAATGGTCATGTACACGCTGAAGATTGCCCACGCCAACAAGAACGCGCCAAGACCTACAGAACCGGCAGCTTCGGCGACCGTTGGGTTGGTTTCCAACCACCAGAAGCCCAACCAGAAGGCTCCGTAGGAGGTAAAGGCCGTCGCGCCAAAGACATTGCCCTTGATAAATTCAATGATGCCGGCCAATATCTGGGCGATACCACCGTAGAACAATGCCAAGGTGAGAACCACGGAACCTGCTTCAGGTAGAATTCCCGCATTGGCAAGACTCAAAACGAAGGTAGTCAAAGCAAAAGCGCCAAGTCCCAACGCTGCCGGATCTGCCATGATGTCTTTCGCTGGACTTACGACAGGGATTGCTTCGGGAACCGGCGAGTTCGCTGGTCGTGTCAGTGTTGCAGTCATGCGTGGCACTCCGTTGTGTTGTCCTGATCATTACTCTTACCTCGACCCGTGACCCACGTCACGAACCCTTAGCCTGTATCCTAAAATGAGGGTGGTGCGGCTCACTACCACCTAAAGGAGGTAGTCGGTGATGACCGGAAATGCACACGAGATTGCACTACTTGAACGCACCTTGACCACCTCTGGTCTGCCGTGGGCATGGTTGTCGGCTTGATCCTGCTGGTGGCCTTGCGCTTCGGCCCCTTCCTCTTCAACTCCGGCTTCTTGACCGCCACCCCGGAAGTCTGGGTGATGTATTTCGCTGACGCCGCCATTTTCGCTTCCTTCGTCATGATTGCGCGCGGCGTTCGCGAAGGCTGGCTGCTGCTGGCTGTGGCAGCTATCGCGGACCTGGTGGTGTACTTCTTGATTTCGCCAATGCTGGGCATGCTTGGCCTCTACGTCTTCATCGCCCTGGCCGCCGCGTACGGCTACTTCCTGTGGCGCGGTCTTCCTGCCCAGGCTGCCGAGCCGGTGCAGGTCGAGCTGGACGAGGAAGGCCTGGCCTTGCAAAAAGCCAAGCAGGCAACCTTGGACAAGCTGAATGCCAAAACCGAAAAGTAGCTGAACCTAGAATGATCCCGCCCCAGTGTGAACTGGGGCGGGATCATTTTTTTGTGGCTACTTGCGCCAGCTGTCGTTCAGGTTCAGGGAACCGTCCGCATTCACGGTCGCGACGCGGTTGGCCCCTGATTCCCACGTGGCATTGCCGCTCTGGTCGTACTTGACGTACTTGTATTCGAACTGCGTTCCTGCCGGAAGGTCCACCGTTCCGCTCCAGCTCGGGTAGCTGGCAGCTGATAGCTGTGGCGCCTTGGCCAGATCCCAGCTGCCTAGTTCCGGCTGGTTGCCGACGATGCGGATGTTCTGCCCCATGACGGTTTGGGCGGTGACCGCGACGCTGACATCAGCGGTGTCCTCGACCGGATCCGGCGTTCCTGATCCGCCATCGGATACGCCACCGATGTGCAGGGCCAAGGCACCGTAGGCAGGCAGTGTCGCGGTGAACTTGCCGTCGGCGCCCACAGTGATGGTCTTCGAGCAATCGCCTCCGGACACCACGTCACAATAGGTGCCACCGGCCAGCGAGCTGGTGTATTCGCGGGTGGTTGCCGCCGAGGTGTTGTTGATGGCTACGAAGCCCTTATTGCCGCGGCCGTATGCGATCTGGTTGCCGCCATCGTCCCACCAATTGCTGACAGCCGCGTCGCCGACGGCGTTGTTGAAGCCCACCATTCCGGTGATTTCATCTTGCCGCTGTTCGCAGGTCCAGGCGGAGGAGTCGCAGTCGGCATTGGGTACCGATGCGTCACTGACGCCCGGAGCGCCTGCATCCTTGTCGGTGAACGCGTATCCGGAATACACGGTGGGTGACCCGTAGGGCCAGGACAGCATGAAAACATTGCCCAGCAGGTACTTGGCGCCCCACTTGTAGTTCATGGATTCGCCGTTGCGTTCGGTGTCGTGGTTGGCGACAAAAACCCCGGCCCGGTCACTGGTGAGCTTGCCGTCGCCGATGAAGCGCAAGTTGGCGATTTGCGCGTCGAAATCATGCTTGAGCTGTCGCGAGTAGTCGAATTCGTGCGAGTCGCCGCTGCCGAGGTACTCGCTTTCCTGGATCGGTTCACCCGACGCCCCGATCACCTCGTGCACCCAGTACACGCCGGGGTTCTTCATCTTGGATTTGATGCCTTCGAGGTCCGTTGCGGGCATGTGCTTCGAGGCATCGATGCGGAATCCGGATACCCCAAGCGAGACGAGGTCATCGAGATAGTCGGCGATGTTTTGCTGGACGTAGCTGCTGGAGGTTTTCAGATCCTGCAAGCCCACGAGGCGGCAGTGCTGCACTTGCCAGCGGTCGGCATAGTTGGTGATGTTGGTGCGGCAATCGTTGAAGTCCTGGGCCGAATACTCTGGGAAGTTGTCATCGGAGAAAGCCGAGCCTGCGGTTCCAGTACCGGTCTGCCCGGCTCCGGTCATGTGATTGACCACGGCGTCTGCGATCACTTTCACGCCTGCGTCGTTGCAGCTTTTGACCATGGCGGAGAATTCCTCGCGGTTGCCCAGTTTCGAGTCCACCTTGTAGCTCACCGGCTGGTACGAGGTCCACCATTCAGTGCCGCGCAGGTGCTCAGCTGGAGGCGAGACCTGGACGTAGCCATATCCTGCTGGGCCGATGCTGGACTCGCATTCCTGGGCTACCGAATTCCAGTTCCATTGGAACAGGTTGAGGATGACATCCTTGCCGTCGTTGGATGGGGTGGCGGCTTGGGCGGGTGCTGCGAACAACGGTGCGGCGAGCAGGGCGAGCGAGGCGCCGAGTGCTGCCACCGGCTTCACCGTCCTGGCTCCGTGCCGGCGTTGTGTTGATTTGGCGCGTGATGGCAAAAGTTCCACAGAAAAACTCCTTATATTGTGATGATCGGGCTGCGATAGCTCGACGCGACAGCGTCGGGATCGCTCAACCACACGTTCCCCATCAACGCGTGACCTGTCACACAACTGTAAGCGTTTTCTTAGCTCTCTCCAATAAGTAAATTCCTGTAAATACATTAAACCCGCGAAACTGTCCACGTAAATTGCCCTAAAATTTTTTCACTCCGCGTCAAATCTTGCCAAAATTGGAAACGCTTTCATAGATATCCGGCAAAGCTGTCCTGGCTCCGAGCACGCAAAAGGGTGGATGCCGTGGTTGACGGCATCCACCCTTGCTGAAGTTGCGTTTTAGCCTTCGAAGTTGGCGTAGGTGAGGTTTTCTTTCTCCACCAAGGTCAAGACATCGTAGGTCGCGACAATCTCATCATTCTGGTTGTGCAAGATCGCATCCCATGCGACCTCGCCATATTCATCGGTGACTCGCGGCGTGATTTTCTTGGCCGTCAGGGTCACGCGGATTGAATCTCCGGCAGCCACCGGGGTGATGAAGCGCAGGGATTCCAATCCGTAGTTGGCTAACACTGGCCCCGGCGCTGGCTCTACGAAGAGGCCGGCAGCCCACGACACGAGCAGGTACCCGTGGGCGACGATTCCCGGGAAGAACGGGTTCGCTTCGGCTGCCTTTGCATCGGTGTGGGCGTAGAAGGTGTCGCCAGTTTTCTTGGCGAATTCGCTGATCTCTTCAAGGTTCACTACGCGCAGATCAGAGGCGAAGCCATCGCCTACTTGCAGCTCGGCCAGCGACTTGCGGAACGGGTGCGTGTATTGCTCCTGGCCGCCAAACGCTATCGCTCCCGCGACCACCTTCAATTCAGCCGTTCGCAAGCTTATAGCGATGGCAGGTCTGCCCGGCGCTCGCGCGATAATCGAGCCATCAGCAACAATTCCGCCTACGGCCGGGACATCGCCGCTTTGCAGTGGGCCAACGCGGAATGGACCTACCTCTTGCGCTGTTACGAAGCCGGCATTTCGGTGCCGTATCCGGTACAGATTGACGGCACCGAAATCCTCATGGAATTCATTGCCGACCCGGACAATTCGCTGGCGGCAGCACCCCGCCTGCAACAGCTTGCGCGCTTTGATTCACGGCTTCCCGCACTATGGGATCAACTCACTGACGCCCTTGAGAAGTTCGCTGGATTGGGCATTGCCCATGGCGACCTGTCCGCCTACAACCTCCTGGTTTCCGGCGAGCGCCTAGTGGTCATCGATGTTCCGCAGTGCGTGGATTTGGCGGGCAATCCGCAAGGCATGGACTTCTTGCACCGCGACTGCGTCAATTTGTGCGAGTGGTTTGATTCCAAGGGACTGTCACATGATCCAGATGAGTTCTTTGCTTCACTGCTAGGACATCTCTTCTAGGATCCAGAGGGACAATGGCCTCCGCCAGTCATTCCTGACCGGCGGAGGCCATTGTCGCTGAAGGTTATATGGCGGGTTTCCTACCAGCTGTAGAAGCCTTGGCCGCTCTTGCGCCCCAGCTTGCCCTCGGCCACCATATCCCTGAGGATCTGTGGTGGTGCAAACCGATCCCCCAACGTCTCATGCAGGTATTCGGCGATACCTAGGCGCACATCCAGGCCGACAATGTCGGTGGTCTTCAAGGGACCAGTAGGGTGCTTGTAGCCAAGCACCATCGCGTTATCGATATCCTCGGCACTGGCCACACCTTCTTCAACCATGCGCATTGCTTCTAAGGCGATAGCCACACCTAAACGTGAGGACGCGAAGCCTGGGGCATCATTGACCACCACTGCGGTTTTGCCCAGGGACTGAACCCAACCGCGCGCTGCCGTTTCCAGAGCCGCGTCGGTTTGTTTGCCGATAACAACCTCGATAAGTGTCGAGGCCGGTACCGGGTTGAAGAAGTGCAGACCAATGAAGTTTGCTGGGCGCTGCAGATTTTCGGCGAGTCCCGACACAGACAACGAAGAAGTATTCGACGCAAGAATGGCCTGTGGGCTAAGCACCGCTTCTACCGCTTGCAAGGAAGAAATCTTCAGATCCCAGATTTCGGGAACCGCTTCAACTACTAATCCGGCCGCCGCAAAATCGGCGTACTCGGTACTGGTAGCAAACCGTGCCAGCAATACCTCACGGGTCTCTGATACCCCGCCGCGAGCCAACGACTTATCTACCGACTGCGCGACGCGCTCATAAGCGGCCTGCGCCGAAGGCTGATCACGTTCAACCACCGTGACCTTGGCTCCGCTGATCAAGAACGCGTGGGCAATACCCGCGCCCATACGCCCGCCACCGAGCACTCCAACGTGCTCTGGCAAATTATTTGGGATCACATCATTGCTCATGTGCTTACTTCTTCTTTCGGTCAAGGAACGATTGCATCCGGTCAAATTTTGCTTGGGACTCAAAGAGCATGCCCTGCGCGAGCGTGTCGATGACCGGGTGAACTTCACGTGGAGAGTGGAAGACCGCCTTGGTAATCCGTACCGCCAAGGGATCTTGTGCACCGATCCGGTCGGCTAGTGCATCCACCGCCGTGTCCAGCTCTGCTGCGTCGTGTAGCTCGGTAATCAGTCCTACGGCTAAGCATTCGCTGCCGGTAAGTACCTTGCCTGCTAGCAGGATCTCCTTGGCCACTGGCTCGCCAACTAGTTCCTTCAACCGCCAGGTTGCTCCGGCCGCGGCCATAATACCCAGGTTAGTTTCCGGGTTGCCCATGCGTAGTGCCTCGGTACCCAAACGGAAGTCTGCGGCGTAAGCCAGCTCGGCTCCCCCACCTAGTGCGTACCCATCGAGGGCGGCGATCACCGGCATGGGCAGCTTTGCGATCCGGTCAAAGATCGAGGAGTTGATCCCGGCCAGTGCATCATCGCGACGGCGTTCACGCAATTGCGCGATATCTGCACCAGAGGCAAAGATTCCCTTGGAACCTTTCGGTTTGTCCTTGGTTGGAGCTTGCCCTGGGGTTCCAGCCAAGATGAGAATCTTAGGAACACGCTCCAGATAGCTACATACCGCGTGTAGCTCATCGACCATCTGCTGGTCGATGGCGTTGCGCACCTCTGGGCGGTGGAGTCTAACCCAGAGCCGGTCACTGCTTTCTGAAATCTTCAGGGTACTAAAGTCACTAGCATTCATGGTCATGGGTTAGACACCCTCGATCAGCAGTGCGGTTCCCTGGCCGACACCGACGCACATCGTGGCGACACCGAGCTTGCGCTGGGCACCGGTCAGTTCGCGTTCCATTCGGCCAAGCAAGGTGATCACAATACGCGAACCACTAGAGCCCAGCGGGTGACCCAGTGCAATCGCTCCACCGTCACGGTTCACAATCTCAGGATTCACCCCAAGTTCGCTCATACTTGCCAAGGACTGTGAGGAGAAGGCCTCGTTGATTTCCATGGCGCCGATATCCCCGATGGACAGGCCGGCACGGTCAAGCACCTTGTTGGTGGAAGGAACCGGGCCCATACCCATGATTTCTTGGGCCAGGCCAGCTGCCTGTCCGTCAATAATGCGGGCGCGGGGCTTCAGGCCAAAACGTTCGATGGCACGTTCGGAGACAACGAGGATTGCCGAGGCGCCGTCGTTGAGTGTGGAGGCGTTTCCAGCGGTCACCACTGTTCCACCCTTGACCACTGGGCGCAGCGCGGAAAGTACGTCCATGCTGGTGCCGGGGCGTGGCCCTTCGTCGGTGTCCACCACAGTTTCACCCTTGCGGGTTTTGACGGTCACCGCAACGATTTCGTCCTTAAAGCGTCCGGCTTCGATGGCATTGATGGCCTTCGTGTGGGACTGCACGGCGAATTCGTCTGCCGCTTCACGGGAGATGTTGTAAACGCGGGCAACTTCCTCGGCGGTTTCCGGCATCGAGAAGGTGGCCTTACCGTCGCGGGATAATTCACCGGAGAGGAAACTTGGGTTGGTGAAGCGCCAGCCGATGGAAGTGTCGAATACCGCACCGGGCTTAGCGAACGCCTTGTCAGGCTTCTCCATAACCCAGGGGGCACGGGACATAGATTCCACACCGCCTGCCACAACGATGTCTGCGGCACCGGATTTGACCATGTGACTGGCCATCGTAATAGCACTCATGCCTGAGGCGCAGAGTCGGTTCACGGTGATCCCTGGAACGCTGTCGGGGAATCCGGCAAGCAGCCAGCCCATGCGGGCCACGTTGCGATTTTCTTCGCCTGCACCATTGGCGTTGCCAAAGATCACTTCGTCAACCATGGCCGGATCAATGCCGGCATCTTCGATGAGCTGGCGGATGGTGAGGGCGGCCAGATCATCGGGCCGAACCCCGCTCAACGCTCCACCGTAACGACCAACCGGGGTGCGTTTTCCGCCCACCAAGAATGCTTCAGCCATGATTACTCCTTCGTACTCCGGGTTCAGTTCTGGCATCTCTTTCGCGCCAAACGTACCCGGAAAGCTATCCGTACTGGCGCAGTGACACCCACCACGCTAACTTACCGACCATTCGTTCACTAATAGAATCACAGAAATGTTCGCTCAGCGTCAAGAAAGCTACGTCGGTAATGGCCTAAATTGCTCACTTCAAAGCTTTTTCTGCTTCCTATAAATATCCACTGCGGGCAGATATCCATGTCAGGAGGTTGAATCTCGAATGACACTAACGTAATCTTTGGTAACTGACCGACTCTGGGGGAAATTCCAGATCGTGGACCGTCACCAAGGCCATGTAGTTCGGAAGGCTTTGGGCATCTGGTCGACGGAAAGCTGAAGAGTTACGGAGCACTCATGCCACCGGGAAACAGCAACCAAAACAGTAATCAATCTACCGATCATTTCACTCCTGATCTCAGTCACGATATCGGCCCCGATATGACCACCGCCGATGGACGAAGAGAAGTGCGTAAAGCCACCGCAGCCTCGGCCATGGGTAATATGACCGAATGGTTCGACTATGGCGTTTACGCCGTGGCGGTCACCTATATCACCGCACACTTCTTCCCCACCGAGGGTGGAACGCTCATGGCTCTGGCCACGTTTGCGCTTTCCTTCCTCGTTCGCCCGCTAGGCGGGCTAGTCTGGGGTCCACTGGGCGACAAGCTCGGACGTAAGAAGATCCTGGCACTGACAATCATCATGATGTCGCTGGCAACATTCCTCATCGGTGTGCTGCCAACGTATGCATCTATTGGCGTTGTCGCTCCGGTGCTACTGATCTTGCTTCGCATGGTCCAGGGTTTCTCCACCGGTGGCGAGTACGGTGGCGCAGCCACCTTTATGGCCGAGTATGCCCCGGATAAAAAGCGTGGCTTCTTTGGCTCATTCCTTGAATTTGGCACCTTGGGCGGTTTCGCCCTCGGTACCGCGGTGATGCTGTTCTTGCAGGTGATTCTCGGCGAGCAAGCGATGATGGACTTCGGCTGGCGTATTCCATTCTTCCTCGCACTTCCAATGGGCCTCATTGGCCTCTACCTACGTAGCAAACTCGAGGACACTCCGGTGTTCCAGGAGATGGAAGCAGCCGGAGAAACTCAAGAAGGTGGAACGCTCAAGCAGCTCATCGTTGACTACTGGCGCCCCATGCTGGTGATGAGTGGCTTGGTGATCGCGTTGAACGTCGTGAACTACACGTTGCTCAGCTACATGCCCACCTACCTGGAAACGCAGATCGGTTTGGCCCCAAGTGCTTCTCTGGCCACCATCCTCATCGGTGAGGTGGCGATGATGGCGGTGATCCCGTTTGCCGGTTCGCTCTCGGATAAGGTCGGCCGAAAACCCATGTGGTACACCTCGGTGATTGGGCTCTTTGTCTTCGCACTGCCAATGTTCTGGCTGATGGGCCAAAGCTTTTTGTGGGCGATTGTTGGCTTCGCCGTCCTCGGTTTGTTGTACATTCCGCAGTTGGCAACGATTACCGCGACTTTCCCAGCGATGTTCCCATCCCACGTACGTTTCGCCGGGTTCGCCATCACCTACAACGTGTCCACGGCGATCTTCGGTGGTACCGCGGCCATTGTGAACGAGGCGGCAATTGATGCTTCCGGGTTCCTGCTCTTCCCGGCGGTTTACATGATGATCGCCTGTGTGATCGGTTTCATCGCGATCCGTTTCATGCCGGAAACCGCTGGTGCTTCCTTGCGCGGCACCGACATTCCAGATGCTCTGGATACCGGTATTCTGGCCACCGTCTCGGCGGATGAAAAGACTACCGAGCAAAAGTAAGCAACACCGACACAAAATTAGGGGCTTGGTTTCCGCCATCGCTGGCGGGACCCAAGCCCCTAGCTTTATCTGCCGAAGAGTAGATCCTAGAAATCAACCGGGCCGTTGGCTTTCTTGCCAACAAATTTCCATCCAATAAACAACAGGATCGCAAACACCGGGATGGCCGCAATGGTGTAAAGCCCGATAGGGAAGACCTCGCCGTCGTCACCGGTCAAGGTGTCAAAGGCAATCAGCGCGGTAATGATCACCAAGGACACCAGACCAATCCATCCGGTCACCGGTGCACCAGGCATGGGTAGTTTTGAGATCTTTCCCTTTTTCTTACGTAGCATCAGCTGGCAGGCGAAAATCGTCGCCCAGGTAAACAGCACCCCGATTGATGCGGTGTTCAGAGCCAGGTCGAAGGCGAAAGTGCCACCAAGCCAGACGTTAAGCACCACACCGAGCAGGTAGATCACGCCTACGGTGAGAATTCCTGTGGACGGGACAAAACGTTTGTTCATCTTGGATAACCACTGTGGTGCGTGACCGTTGCCGCTCATGGTGCGCAAGATTCGACCAATAGAATACAGCCCCGAATTACATGAGGATAGTGCAGCGGTGATCACCACGAGGTTCATCACCGAACCAATCCAGCCTAGGCCCATCTTGTCGAATACCGTCACGAACGGGCTGACCCCAGCCTCATATTCATTCCACGGCAAGACCATCGCGAGCAAGCTGACGCTACCGATGTAGAAAACGAGAATTCTAAAGACCACCGCGCGAATTGCCGAAGGCACCTCTTTCTCCGGATTTTCCATCTCTCCGGCGGCAATACCCACCAGTTCAATGGCGTTGTAGGCGAAGATCACCGAGTTCAGCACCAGGATGGAAACGAAGAAACCACGCGGGAACATGCCGCCCTCGCCGTTTTCATTACCAATAAAAAGATTAGAGACCGAGGCGGTGTGCTCCCCCACCTGCGCATTGGTCACCACCATGTAGGTGCCTACGGCGAGGAACAACAAGATCGCGGTGACCTTGATAAAAGCTGCCCAAAATTCGAATTCTGCAAAGGCTTTGGCGCTGAACAGGTTAATTGCCACCAGCATTGCCAGCGCACATATTGCCGAAACTTCCACCGGAAGCTGTGGGAAAAAGTATTGGAAGTACAGCCCGATCGCGACCAGCTCCGCGATTCCGGTCATCACCCAGTTCAGCACGTACATCCAACCCGAAATAAAGGCACCCTTGGGACCAAAAAGTTCCCCGGCGTAAGACACAAAGGAACCAGAGGTTTGCCGGTACATGATCAGCTCGCCTAAGGCGCGCATCAGCAGGTAGGCGATACCACCAGCTAAGGCGTAGGAGAAGATCAGTGCAGGCCCGGTAGACGCAAGTCGTCCGCCAGAGCCCATAAACAGGCCCACCCCGATAGCTCCGCCAATGGCAATCATTTGCACATGTCGGCGGCCCAGAGTTTTCTTATAACCTTCGGAACTAATCTCAGCGTTTTTTGTGCCCTGCTGGTGCTGGCTTGACGACACTTAACTACACTCCTGAAAATAGGACCTTCACTTGCCAGCTACTACACGTTGGCGGAAGGCACGGGGCAAATTTACTCCCATCTGACCGCAAAGCACCAATCATTGAGGTGAGAGATCATTGCTCACTATCGCCGGCTGCGGACGCCTACGCTAAGTTCCGTGAGCGTTGGACTAGCATTTAGAGAGTGAGTAGCCAAAATAATTCAGTCCTGCCCGAAAAGGTCTCCGACATTTTTGATCCCGTGCGTTGGCGCGTTGTCGAAGGGTTCGATTTCACCGACATCACCTACCACCGTCAGGTTGAACGTGATGAAGCCGGAACGATTGTCCGTGACCTGCCGACGGTACGTATCGCCTTTGACCGTCCAGAGGTACGCAATGCTTTCCGTCCGCACACCGTAGATGAGCTTTACCGCGCAATGGATCATGCACGCATGACCAGTAACGTGGCTACGGTCTTGCTCACCGGTAACGGACCTTCCCCGAAGGACGGTGGACACGCCTTCTGCTCCGGCGGAGATCAGCGTATCCGTGGACGTGACGGCTACCGTTACGCCGAAGGTGAGACCGGCGAATCCATTGATCCAGCCCGTGCCGGACGTCTGCACATCTTAGAAGTCCAACGCCTGATGCGCACCATGCCAAAGGTCGTAGTGTGTGTGGTCAATGGGTGGGCAGCCGGTGGCGGACACTCCTTGCACGTGGTCTCTGACCTGAGCATCGCGTCCACTGAGCATGGAAAATTCAAGCAGACCGATGCCACGGTTGGTTCATTTGATGCCGGCTACGGCTCGGCCTTACTAGCCCGCCAGGTGGGTCAGAAGACCGCCCGCGAGATTTTCTTCCTGGCCCGCGAATACTCGGCAGATGACATGGTGCGCATGGGCGCGGTGAACGAGTCAGTTCCACACGAGCGACTGGAAGAAGTGGCGCTGGAATACGCAGCCGATATTGCCAAGCAGTCCCCGCAGGCCATCCGAATGCTGAAGTTTGCGTTTAACCTCGCCGATGACGGACTGGCCGGTCAGCAGGTCTTTGCTGGAGAAGCTACCCGCATGGCCTATATGACCGACGAAGCGGTGGAAGGCCGCGACGCGTTCTTAGCTAAGCGCGACCCAGACTGGTCCAACCACCCGTACTACTTCTAAGCCAAGGAGAAGTTCTTCGTATGCTGGCACCCCACCATGTCCTGTTGCAATCTTTGGCCGCTAACGCCAATGACTCCGGGCCCGCAATAGAAGTGTTCGCGGATCCCGCGTCAGCTGATGGCGTGCAGATCAAACATCTGCGTGACGAAGACCTACCGGGCTTTGCACAGACCATGGTGGTGGTCCGCACCTCCGGGTCAACCGGCCGGGCTAAGCGCACGGTGCTGAGCCTGACAGCCATGGCAGCTAGCGCTCAAGCCACCGCCGAATATCTAGGGTTCGAGGGGCAATGGCTGCTGGCTTTACCGGTGCACTACGTGGCCGGGCTCAGCGTGCTCACCCGTTCGCTGTTCGCCGGCACCAACCCGGTGAGTATGGACCTATCCGGTAGCTTCTCCGCGGAGAAATTCGTGGACGCGGCCGAACAAATGGTGGAGAGCCGCCGGCTGACCTCGCTGGTTCCCACCCAATTGGCGCGGTTGCTCGACAACCCAGAGCCACGCACGGTGGCGGCGTTGAAACGATTTGATGCGATTCTGCTTGGCGGGGCGCGTGCCAGCAAAGACCTGCTCCAGAATTCACGTCATCTAGGTTTGAAAATTTTCCAAACCTACGGCTCTTCAGAGACCTCCGGCGGTTTGGTGTACAACGGCACCGCGCTTCCAGGGGTCAAACTTGCCGAACGTGAAGGCAGGATTATGGTCTCCGGCCCAATGCTTGCCGATGGTTATGCAAATAATCCCGAAGCTACTGCCGAGCACTTTATCCTTCATGAGGGGTCGCGTTGGTATCTGACCGATGATCTAGGCACCGTGCGTGGAAATCGTTTAGAAATTGCAGGGCGTATCGACGATGTGATTAATACCGGCGGCGTCAAACTTTCCGCAGGGAAGATTGAGGGGCTGCTAGATGAGTTCTTCACGCAGTGCCTGATCCTGCCGGTCCCCGACGCGCAATGGGGTCAAAGTGTAGGTTTGGCCTATTCAGGCCCCACAAATACGGCAGAAGCATTCGACGCTGTGCGCCAAACTATTGGTTCAGCTGCGGTACCCAAATATGTACAGCACTACCCGGCGGGGCTTCCCCAATTGCCTAACGGGAAATTTGATCGGCGTAAAATTCTGGCTGCACTGCTCGCCACACACTGATCCGATTCGCCTTGCCCGTGGTTTCGCGGGAAACTAGAGGGTACGAGTTTTTTATCCACGCCGAAAGGAACGAGAAGTGGCAACGCTTTCCCAATGGGTCGCTGGCGCGCGCCTGCGCACCCTACCCATCGTTATTGCCCCGGTAGTCATCGGCACCGCGGCTGCAGTGGGTCAGACTGGCCAAGTCTCCTGGTTCCGTTTTGTGCTCGCCCTCTTAGTAGGGCTGCTGCTCCAAGTCGGCGTGAACTACTCTAATGACTACTCAGATGGAATCCGCGGGACCGATGATGAACGCGTCGGTCCGGTGCGTTTGACCGGTTCCAAGCTAGCCACTCCCACACAGGTACGAAATGCCGCTTTTGGGTGCTTCGGGCTCGCCGCGATCTTCGGCCTGCTGCTAGTAATACTTTCCTCAACTTGGCCACTGCTCTTAGTCGGTGTGGCCGCGATTTTCGCCGCATGGGGTTACACCGGAGGGAAGAACCCTTACGGTTACCGTGGCTGGGGCGACGTGTACGTGTTCATTTTCTTTGGTCTGGTTGCCACGTTGGGAACCACTTATACCCAAAGTGGTCAGCTCACGTTCGCGGCACTGCTCGGTGCCATCGGCACCGGCTTTATTGGCTGTGCCTTGCTCATGGCAAATAACGTTCGAGATATTCCCACCGATAGTGAGGTTGGAAAAATCACGCTGGCGGTGCGTCTAGGCGAGCAGCTGGCTCGCCTGAGCTATGTGCTGATGCTCAGTGTCGCCATCGTCCTGCCACTGCTATTGACCGGATCTAATCCGTGGATGTGGCTGATCCTGCTGACCTTCGTTCCGGCCGCGGCACCGAGCTGGGTGATGCTTCGCGAGCAGTCGCTACCGAAGCTGGTTGTGGTGCTCAAACAGACCGGCATCGTCAACGTGGTTTATGCCGTGCTTTTTACCTTAGCCATCGTGCTGAACACCTGGCTATAACGAAGAAGCCTTCCAATTTTGAATTTGGAAGGCTTCTTTTTTATTTGTCGTCTGAACGGAGTTTTTCATCGTAAGCGTCCTCGATGGCTTCTTCGGCCAGCTGAGAATCGGTCTTCGACGCTGAGGTTTTGGCGAACGCCTTGCGTGCGTCATCATTGGCTGCCAGACGTAATTTGTTAAAGAACAAATAGGTCACGGCAAAAGCGATTACCAGGGCAATGAGGCCTGCGGTGAAGATCGGCCAGAGCATCAGTTTCCACAGTGCCAAGAAGACAACGAGAAACAAGCCCAACCGAATCACCGAATATTTCAGAAACTGCATACGTTAAAGTCTACCGATGAACCTGTGAGCCAGATTGTCACTAGACTAGAGTCATGGTCCGCTTTATTATCTTTGCTGCACTCATTTCGGTGGCACTCATGATCTATACATTGATCGAGTGTGCTCGCACCGAACGACATCGGGTACGCTCCTTGCCTAAGACGGCATGGATCATCATTATCATCGTGCTTCCCCTGATCGGGGCGGGTTTGTGGTTTGTTCTAGGGCGCCCACAGGCCGCTTCATCTGGCCCCGCTAACAAACAAAGCGCCCCAGATGACGACGAGGATTTCTTGCGTCAACTTGAAATCTGGCGTCGCCAGCAACAGCGTGAGTCTGAGCTGAAGGCACGTGAGGAAGAACTCAAACGAAAAGAAGACGATAAGAAGAAGCCGAAGAAGGATAATTCTTCGGACGACTCAGATACTCAGCCCAAAGATCTTTAGAACCTTTGGCTTCGTCACCTTGTAGGGCCCGGCATACGCCGGGCCCTACAAGGCTTTTAAAGGCCGTTTCACGCAGGCACCCACGTATCTAAGCCATCGAAGGTATCTCGTCCGTAGGTCGGGCCTCTTACGAGCCGGACGATAAGTGCACGCGGGTCCCCCTACTAGGCGGGAAAGAAAAGATCCCCGAGGGATAAGCCAGTCAGGCTTTTCCCTCGGGGATCTCTAGAACTCTAATCGAGCAGACTTTAGACTCCGGCGTAGGAGTGCAGTCCGTTGAAGAAGATGTTCACGATGGTGAAGTTGAAGATCACGCAGCCGTAGCCGATGATGGACAACCAGGCCGAGCGAGGACCGGTCCAGCCGCCGGTGGCACGTGCGTGCAGGTAGCCCGCGTAGACCACCCAAATCACGAATGACCAGACTTCCTTTGGATCCCAGCCCCAGTAGCGGCCCCAGGCAGCTTCTGCCCAAATAGCTCCTGCCATGACGGTGAAGGTCCACATCACGAATGCGATGGTGTTGATGCGGTAGGCGAAGTTTTCCAAAGCACCGGCGCCAGGAACCAGACGCATGAATGGAAGCTTGTCCGGTAGACCGCTTGCAATCTTGTTCATGCGCGAGTGCTGGATCAGTTGCAGAACGTTCATGGCAAAGCTGATGGAGAACAGTGCCGAGGCAAAAACCGCGATAGATACGTGGATGACGATCCATGGGCTCTGCAAGGCTGGCACCAGATGGCCCAAGGGGGTTGGGAAGCCAATCGTTGCACCGCAGAGCATCAAGGTCACTAGACCGATGATGAAGCTACCCATGAAGCGCAGGTCCTTGAAGAACAGCACTACCAGGTAAACCACCGCGACCACCCATGCGCCGGTGGAGAGGAATTCGTACATATTGCCCCAAGGCACACGGTGCGCTGCCACACCGCGGGCGATGACCGCGAAACCATGCATGGCCACACCAAGCCAGGTGAGTACCAAGGCAATTCGAGCCATATTTCGGTTCGAAGAGTGTTCGGTGTAGTTCATCTTGTCGTTGACAACGTCTTCGCTTACGTTGTCCGCTCGTGGGGCGGGCGCCCCACGCTTGGGACTTCGTGCTGCCGACACCGAGGTGGTTGCCGCACCCACCAGCATTTCGGAGTCACGTTTAAGCGCTGCCGCATCAATTTCACTGATGGTCTTGTTACTCTTGGCCAGATCAAGTGCGAAGAGGATGAAGGCAACCATATAGACAAAGGCCGAAAGCAACATAAACAGCTGGCTGTAATTGCCCAGTGTTTCGTTGATTGGCGCGAGATTTGAGCCGTTAGGCATTTACTTCTCCTTGGTCCTGCTTCTGACTGGCCAATGGCCACTTGCTATCAAAGATATTGTGCAATTCTGTGGACTCACGTTCAAGACGTGGATCCTCGCCGCGGGCCAACAGCGCGTATTCGACACTGCGCTGGCCATTGTCATTCTTCAGCTTCACCCAGACGCGACGACGCGGGGTGAACAGCGAAACTGCCAGTCCGGCCAGAGCCAAAAACGCGAAGATGGCGATCGGTGTTTTACTCGGATCATAATTCACGTCAACGGCGATATAGCGCTTCAGATCATTGAAGGTGATACTGCCCTTGCCGTCGGGGAGCTCATAGGTCTGTCCGGCTTCCAACACGATGCCACCGGCGTCTAGTTTCCGTGAGTTCACCTCGGTGAGGTTGTCGGTATCAAGCACGTAGACGTTCTGCGGTACCCCGTCGTCCAGACCCAAATTTCCGGCAAAGGAGTTCAGGTGCAGCTGCGGATTGATCGCGTTCGGGTCACCTGAAATACCAAACCCTGTTTCATCCACCAGTGCGGTGGGCAACAAGAATCCTTGGAATCCCAACTGTTCTGGTTTCGCGTCCGGAGCCTTGATCACCATCATCGAGGTATACACCGAGTCTTGCGGAACGGAAACTACCGGTCCGGAGAAAGCCACATCGCCATTGCCGTCCTTGACGGTCACTACCGGTGCATAGCCGTTACCTACTAGGTAGACATCGGCACCGTTAATGCGTAGCGGATGGTTCACCTTGATGTCTTCTTCGACAGGCTCCGCATCGGCTGAACGCCGGGTTTCCACATGGGCGGTGAAGTCCAACGGCTGGCCAAAGTGGGTCTCGGACTCACGGTCAAAAACAATGTCGAATTTGTTGAGCTTCACCGAGTACGGCGTGAGATTCTCGGCATCAAAATTTGTCCCAGGGGTGAACGCGTCATAGGAAACGAGGGAGTTCACAAAGGTCTCCCCCTCCACGATGACTCGCTGTCCGCTGTAACCGAAGGCGCCACCAATAGCTACCGAAAGAAGCACACCGATCAGCGAAATGTGGAAGGTTAGGTTTCCAATTTCACGAGTGTAGCCACGCTCTGCGGCCACCGAACGACCGGTCGCATCGGAGCGACGTTCGACTCGGTAACCACGTTTACGCAGCACCTTGTAGGCATCATCGATGACTTCATCATCGCTGGGAGTATCTACTTCATTTTCAACCAGCGACAGGGAGGTGTACTGGGGCAGACGGTCAAGCCTGGAAGGGGTACGTGGCGGAGGGGTACGCAAGGCTTGCGCATGCTTTTTCACCCGCGGAATAATACAACCGACCAACGAGATAAACAGCAAGATATAAATCGCTGAGAACCACGCGGAAGAATACACATCAAAAAGCTGGAACCGGTCAAGCCAGGGGCCGGTGACCGGGTTATTTTCCAGGTATTCGTTGACGGTCTCCGGGTTCATTGAACGCTGCGGGAAGATTGATCCTGGAACTGCTGCGACCGCGAGCAGCAGCAGCAAGAAGAGCGCCGTCGGCATGGAGGTCAGTTGCGTCCAGATCCACCGTAGGGACCCAAGCAAGCCCAAGGCTGGTGCATCGCTGCGGCCTTTAGCAGTGCGTTTATTTTTCGCCATTAAATCGGCAACCTCACTTCATTGGCAAACCAGTTTTGTAGTTCTGCGACCCAGCTTCCCCAAAGCCCGGTCATCATGACCACACCAAGCAGAATCAGCATTCCGCCACCCAAACGCATGACCAGCAGTTGGTGGCGGCGGAAGAACGCCAGCGCCCGCATGCCACGCTGTAGTCCTAGGGCAATCCCAATAAAGGGAAGCCCCAATCCCAAACAATAAAACGCGGTTAATAACGTTCCACGACCCACATTCGGATCGGTTCCTGTCGACATGATCAGTACGGCACTGAGCGTAGGACCAATGCAGGGGGCCCAGCCAAGCCCGAAGGTGAACCCCAAAATTGGTGCTCCCCACAGGCCCGCCGGAGGCTTCCGGTGAATCTTGCGGTCACGTTGCAACCATGAAATACCGCCCATGAAGACGACACCCATAATGACCACTACAAGGCCCAATACCTGGGTCACCCAGGCACCTTCAAATCTCAACCAAGCAGCGGCCTGGCTAAAAAGTACTCCGATGGCGATGAAAACCACCGAGAATCCAAGGACAAAGAGCAGCACTCCAAGTAGTACCCGCCCACGGCGGTGTTCGCGTAAGTCAGCGCCGGTCAGCCCAGTGACGTAGCCAAGATATCCGGGGACCAACGGAAGTACACAGGGAGATAGGAATGAAACGAGACCCGCTAATAAAGCCACCGGCGCGGCCAACAGCAAAGAGCCGTCCAGCACAATGTCGGCAAAGGGATTCGACGTAGTCAACAGGTTGCTCACAATTCTTCGGTGAGTGCTGTATCGATCAGTGTCTTCAGGATCCTAGGGTCAACCGCGCCGATAACACGGGCACGGACTCGTCCCTTACGGTCAAGTACCAGGGTGGAAGGTACCGCCTGTAACGGAACATACTTGGTCATTGCCAGCTGAATCTGGCCATCGGTGTCTTGAATCGACTCGTAGGGGATCTCAAAGCTGCGTTCAAAGGCTTGTGATGCTTCGGCTTCGTCACGGACGTTGACCCCGATAAATGGAACCTTGTCACCAAATTCTTCGGATAGCTCTTTCAGATGTGGTGCTTCGATGCGGCACGGGGCGCAGGCAGCGTACCAAAAGTTGATGACCACTGGTTTGCCGCGCATCGCGCTGAGATCAACGGTGGTGCCTTGGTAGGTTTTGGAGTTGATCTCGATTGGCTCGGTACGTTTTTCGACCGTGTATTCTTCCACGGCGCCGTCGCCGGCAATGTAGTTCTTGTTGTCTCCGGAGCGCGCCTGTTTAGCAAGCGGATCCTCGGTGACCGTGCAGGCGGCCAGTGGCACAGCGACCGCAGCAACCAACATCGAGCGCAAAATGGTGCGTCGATTTAGGAAGCGAGGATTCTGTGAGGACTCATTCATCAACTTTAAGCTCCAGGGATGTTCGCCGCGCCAGCCAGCAGGTCTGGGCTCGGTTCGGTGTAGTTCACGGAGCGAAGTTCGTCTCCGTCAAATTCAAAACTGGTAATTGAGGTCAACGTGCATTCGCGTGCTCGCGGATCGTGGAAAAGACGTTTGCCTTCTGCGTCACGGCGGGTAACCCAGATAGGCAGCTGGTGGCTGACGATGATGATTTCTGCACCATCTCCGTGTTCGGCGAGGGCAGCGTGGCGTTGTTCGTCCATGGCCAGGCGCATTCGAGCAACCTGCTCCACATAAGGTTCACCCCACGAGGGTCTCAGTGGGTTACACAGTAGCGGCCAATAGCGCGGGTTTTTCAGCTGCGACTTCATCTGCGCTAAACCTTCAAACCTGTTTCCGGCTTCGATGACTCGTTCATCGGTGATGATTGGTAAGTCCAGTGCCTGCGCGGTTGGTTGCGCGGTCTGCTGGGCCCGGATTAGCGGGGAGGCGACTAAACGAACTACGTTTGCGCCTTCGGTCTGCCGCTTGGCGAAGTATTCTCCGGCGCGGTCTGCCATCTGGAATCCCAGTTCGGACAGTCCGAATCCTGGGATGCGGCCATACAACACGCGGTCCGGGTTGAGAACTTCCCCGTGGCGCAACAAATGAACGGTTGAAACTGGCATGGTTACAGTCTCTCAAACAATCAACCTAAAAGATGAAAATTGTGGCCACGATCAAGTATTCACAGCATCCGCATGGGATTCCCATATCAAAAAACCATCCTTTCGGAGGGCCTGATCACAATCGCCACCAACTAGGCTAGAAGATAGAGAAATTTGATAGCTCAGCAACATGCAAAGGATGGTTATGAGCACCAACGATCCAAACCAGCCGGGCCAGCCGTACAACCCTGCGGCGGGCTCCGGAAATTCGAACCCGAGCCCTTACGGCGAGAATCCATACGGCAGTCAGCCCAACCCTTATGGCCAAAATGCGGGGCAACAGCAGCCCCCACAGTTCCAGCAGTATCCGCAGCAAGGTGGATACGCACCGGTGCAACCACCGACCGAGCGTCCCAAAACGCTGCAGATCGCGTTTATATTGATCATGCTCGCCGGAGTGTTTAACGCCGCATCAAGCTGGCTCATCAACAGCACCAATCTCATTGGTAACGTCATCACTTCTCAGTGGACGCTATTTGAAGAGCAGATGCGTGCCTCGATGGAGACGAACAGCGACCCCGCAGTCAATGCAGAGCTTGAAAAAATGCTCGCCAATCCCGACGCATTTATGGCTCAGATCTCCTCATCGATGACCAGCTTCACCATCGTTGGTATGATTATCAGCTTGCTGGCTTACTTCTTGGTCGGTTTTTTTGTTGGTCGTGGCGTCGGCGCGATGCGTATTATCGCCACCATCTTTGCTGTTCTTTCGATCATCAGTTTGCTGATGTACCTGCCAATGATCAGCATGTACGCGAACTCCTCGGACACCATGATGGTCAACGTGGTATTCACCCTCAGTGTGCTGCTCGGTATCGGGGGCGTAGTTTTTGCTTGGTTGCCTGAGTCCTCGAAGTACATCGTTGCGCGCCGCATGGCCCGCCGCGCCGGTTACCGCTAAGCCGTACGGGCATTCTGATTCAGCCTTAACAACCTAGGTCACGACTTCTCAGAAGTCGTGACCTAGGTTGTTTCTTTAGGCTTCGCCTTTAGCTTTGAACCGCGTGATAGGCCAGAATCTGTAATTCGGTTGACAGATCCACGCGGCGCACAATCATCCCAGCGGGAATTCGCAAGGGGCGAGGAGCGAAGCTGAGTACCGACTTCACCCCATGCGCTGCCAGTGCATCAATCAATTCTTGGGCGGCCTCCCCCGGAACGGCGAGAACCGCAATATTGATTTGTTCTCGGCGGATCACCTCGCCCAGGGTGCCAATTGGCTCAACCACAAGATCTCCGACGCCACTGCCGATTAAGTTCGTAGACGTATCAAGAATTGCTCGGACCTTGAATCCACGACTGGCAAAGCCGGCATAACCGCTCAAGGCGCGTCCCAGGTTACCTGCACCAAGGATGGCTACCCGCCAGTCCTTGGTCAATCCCAGCGTCCGGTTGATATGTTCGGCCAGTTCGGTCACCACATATCCCACGCCGCGGGTTCCATAGGACCCAAGCAGTGAGAGATCTTTACGCAGAATCGCCGGATTAACGCCGGCTTCTTTGGCCAGCACACCAGAACTCGTGCGTTCGGTGCCTTGCGCTTCGAATGCGTTCAGGGCGCGCAGGTATTGGGTCAATCGGGTCAATGTTGCTTCGGGCAATACCCGCGGCTCAGGCTCAGTCATGAGCAGCAGTTCGAACAGGTTTTGTGAGCGCAGGACATGTCTCTGGGGTCTTCATACGGTTAGCTACCCAGCAGACGTTCGAGGCGTTGGCCGTCAACAGTCCAGAAGTCGCGCACTTGACCGTCAATGAGCAACACCGGCACCTCTTCGTGGTGCCTGGCCAGTAGTTCTGGGTGCTCATCAATGTCGAGTTCTGAGAACTCCATGTTCATTCGTTCGGTGACGTCTTTGACCGTGGCTCGGGCCGCCGCGCATAGGTGGCATCCTTGACGCACCAACAACTGAATCTCATGCAATTTACTCACCCTTCAATAATCTCACGAGCCGCAACCAGCGTCTAAGTCGAGAATGAAATAAACTGAATCAAATGCAGTCATCAGAGCACCTCAGCGAGCAGCCCACCACGACGCCACACGATGTCGTTGCCGCCTTCTTCGATGTGGATAACACCATGGTGCGCGGTGCCACCCTATATTTGCTGGCCCGAAAAATGCATCAGCGCCGGTTCTTTCAGTTTCGTGAAATTTTATGGTTTGCTCTCAAGCAGTTACGTTTTGCCGCCCGTGGCGAGCATATTGGCGACATCCACCAGATTCGTGACCGTGCTTTACTCATGGCCAAGGGTATTTCCGTGGCCGAGATGGCCCAAATTGGCCAAGAGATCTATGACGAGTACATCGAACCAAAACTTTGGAAAGGTACCGTCTCGATTGCCCATCAGCATTTAGCCGTAGGGCGTGAGGTGTGGCTAGTGACGGCAACTCCCCTGGAAGTAGCGAACGTCATATCCGAAAGGCTGACATTAACCGGTGCCTTGGGGACGGTTGTGGAGCGTAAAGACGGAAAATACACCGGTGCGTTGGCCACCCCGATCCTGCATGCAGCCGAAAAAGCACAAGCTATTCGATTGCTAGCTAAAGAACGCGGGATCAAGCTTTCGAAATCGTGGGCCTACTCTGATTCCTATAACGATGTGCCGCTGTTAGAGGCCGTAGGCCACCCGGTGGCGATCAACCCCGACGCCCGGCTCCGTGCCTACGCTAAACGCCGTGGTTGGCAAGTCTACGACTTCCGCACCGGTCAGCGTGCAGCACGGATCAGTTTGCGCCTTGCGGGCGTTCTAGGCGCGCTGTGGGCCGCCAGGCGGTCATTGCTCGCTCGGCGCGGCCGATAGTTCCAGAAAAAGCAATCGCCACCGTCAAGGTCAAACCTTGATACGGTGGCGATAATTGCCAAGAGGCAAAAGCTGCTTGAAGCAGATTTACTTCTTATTGCGACGCTGGTGACGAGTTTTACGAAGCAATTTGCGGTGCTTCTTCTTCGACATACGCTTGCGGCGCTTCTTGATAACAGAGCCCATAGTGGTTCCTCACAAACTAATTAAATATGTCAACCAAAATGTAGGCCTTGAAACTATTCTAAGCCACAAGGTTGACCGGACGTTAAACGTTCCTTAACAGATTACCCGCTTTTCGGTCATGCTCTGACCATCGCGCGGCTATCGACCGAGGGAACCCGTTCCACGCTGCGGATCAATCGCCGCAGCTTGCAGGTATGCTTCCACTGCGTTTTCAGGAACACGATAGGAGCGACCGAATTGAACAGCAGGCAGGTCGCCTGCATGAATCAAGCGATAAACCGTCATTTTGGAAACACGCATCATTTCGGCCACTTCGGCGACCGTCATGAAACGGGCTCCTGCAAAATTCTGTTTATCCGCCATAGGGGAAATTCTCCTGACGCTGATCTCTGATTCGTCGTGTATTTTGCTCGCGTGAACAAATACGACTTGGGATCAACATCTGCAATCATATTCACGTTCGCTCGGTTCCAGTCTAGTCGCACTTACGTAACTTTTGCATCACGGAACACACCAGAACCACGCTTAGATCTCGATTGTGACATTTAAAGTGCTTTGGACACCTGTCTGCCACCAAAAAAGGTGGGAGACAGGCGTCCAAAAGTGCGTTTTAACCAAAAAGCTTAGATAAGACCCTGGGCCAGCATTGCGTCGGCAACCTTCACGAAACCGGCGATATTGGCGCCAGCCACGTAGTTGCCCGGCACACCATACTCATCAGCAGTGGTTGCACAGCGTTCGTGAATGCCCACCATGATTTCCGTCAAGCGGCGCTCGGTGTGCTCGAAGGTCCACGAGTCGCGGCTAGCGTTCTGCTGCATTTCCAGCGCGGAAGTCGCCACGCCACCGGCGTTAGCTGCCTTGCCCGGACCGAAGAGGATGCCAGCGTCTTGGAAGACCGAGGTAGCTTCTGCCGTGGTTGGCATGTTCGCACCTTCGGCGACGGCGATGGTGCCAGCGGCAATCATCTTCTTCGCTGAGGCAACACCAAGTTCATTCTGTGTGGCACATGGCAGCGCCACAGCACCCTGAACATCCCACACGTTGCCATCGGCTACGTAGGAGACCTTCTTGCTTCCGCGGCGTTCGGCGTATTCGCTGATGCGGCCACGCTCAACTTCCTTGATCTGACGCAGCAGCTCAAGGTCGATACCGTTTTCGTCAACGATAAATCCGGCCGAGTCCGAGGCGGTTACTACCTTGGCGCCCAGATCCTGAGCCTTCTCGATGGCGTGCAGGGCTACGTTACCCGAGCCCGAAACAACCACACGCTGACCGTCAAAGCTCTTACCGCGAGTCTTGAGCATCTCGTTGGTGAAGATCACCGCACCGTAGCCCGTTGCCTCGGGGCGAACCAGGGAACCGCCCCAGCTCAAGCCCTTACCGGTGAGTACACCAGACTCGTAACGGTTGGTGATGCGCTTGTACTGGCCGAAGAGATAACCGATTTCTCGACCGCCGACACCAATGTCACCGGCTGGAACGTCGGTGTACTCGCCAATGTGGCGGTACAACTCGGTCATGAACGACTGGCAGAAACGCATCACTTCGCCATCGGACTTACCGCGTGGATCAAAGTCGGAACCGCCCTTGCCGCCACCGATTGGCATACCGGTCAGGGAGTTCTTGAAAATCTGTTCAAAACCAAGGAATTTGACGATACCCAGATACACCGAAGGGTGGAAACGCAGTCCGCCCTTGTATGGGCCCAGAGCAGAGTTGAACTCAACACGGAAACCGCGGTTAATCTGGACACGACCAGCGTCGTCTACCCAAGGAACGCGGAAAATAATCTGGCGTTCTGGCTCACACAGGCGCTGAAGAATAGCAGCCTCTGCGTACTCAGGATGCTTAATTGACACAGCTTCGAGGCTCTCGAAAACTTCGGTCACTGCCTGATGGAATTCTGCCTCACCGGGGTTACGGCGGAAGACTTCGTCGCGAATAGTCGCTAGTTGCTTGTCCAAGTTTCTCTCCTCATCACTTGGGGCAGGCAGCAGGGGCGCACAAAAGACCACCGGCCCGGCAACACTGCCCCACGCAAGAGAATGCCATGTCTGACATTCTTAGCGAAAATTCTTTGTTATAAAACGCGTACTTGTACGTAACGTAAAAGTCCCGTAGAAGAACGGCTCAGACAGTCTTTACCGAAGTCAAAGGGTTATCGACGACGACCAAAACGAGGGAAACGCTCCAAGATCTCTTGAGCTCTGCCCGTGACTTGTTCCAAGCCCCGCCCTACACTGCGGCCGAGCTGATGCGCGGCAGCCGGAAGTGCATTGGCATCTTGCGGATCCTGCACCAAGTCCAGATCCACGGACACCATCTCGGGGACGGGTTCCAAGGCCGGCAGGATCTCGGCACACCAAGCGACCAAAGTTTCAACGGCTTCGCACTGCACGCTATAAATACGCCGCTGTCCTTGGGCGTTCATGATCACCAGATTTGCTTCGCGCAAAACCTTAAGGTGCTTAGAGACCGTCGGTTGCGAAATTTCCAGTTGTGTCACCAGTGCGCCGACGGCCATGGGTTCGGCCTTCAGCGCTTCGATGATCTTACGTCGGGTTGGTTCTGCCAACGCAGAAAACACTTCATCAATAGCCACAGACATAACCCTATCGGCATATGACCTGACAGCAGCAGATTTCCCACCACGGTCAAGGCTTCAGATTGATCACAGATGGTCAAAAATTCTAGTCAAACCAGGGGTCCAGACCATAGAGCGGAAAGACTTCTTTGCGCGTGGCAATAATCGTACGGTCCACCGGATCCGCGGGATCATAGCCGACCTCCCAATTTCGCCACCATAATTGTGCGTCATCACCCATGAGATATGGCATCGCTCGTCCGTAAGTTTCAAGGACATAGCGGCGGAACTGCTCGGGCACATAAGTTCTCAGTGGTACTGGTTTCCCAGCGGCGATTGCGGTCAGATGTGTCCACGTTCGCGGCACCACCGCGGTGACGTTATATCCCCCGCCTCCGGTCGCAAGCCAACGTCCATCACACACATCATCGGCCAGTTGCGCGATATCCAAGGCAACTTGGCGTTGGGCATCTACCGAAAGTTTCAGATTAGTCATCTCATCATCGCGGTGTGCATCACAACCATGCTGAGAGACGATAATTTCCGGATCAAATGCGCGGACCAGCTGTGGGACGACCGCGTGGAAGGCTCGCATCCATCCGGCGTCCCCGGTCATCGCCGGCAAGGCAATATTGACCGCACTACCTTCGGCACGTGGGCCGCCAATTTCGTTGGCGAACCCGGTGCCGGGAAAGAGCGACAGCCCGGATTCATGAATGGAGATCGTCAGAACCCGCTCGTCATCCCAGAAGATTGATTCGGTGCCATCACCATGGTGCGCATCCACATCGATGTAACACACGCGTTTGGCACCACGTTCAAGCATCCGGTGAATGGCTGCGGCTGCATCATTAAAGATGCAGAACCCACTGGCTTTGTTGCGTTTGGCATGATGCATACCGCCGGCAAAGTTCACTGCGCGAACCGTCGACTGATCCATGATGGCGTCCGCTGCGATCACCGAACCGCCGACAATGCGCGCGGCCGCCTCATACATGCCAGCAAAGACTGGGTCATCTTCGGTTCCTAAACCAAAGTCCACGGCTTGCAAGCCGGGGTCTTCACTGACCGCCTTGACCTGATCCAAATAGTCCTGGTCATGCACCGTCAAGAGGATGTGTTCCTCTGCAACCTCCGGAGCGCTCAGGCTCACGTTGGGAGAGGCGTAAACGTCGAGGGCTTCACTGAGTCGATGGGTCAGCTCTAGCCGCGATGGGTGCATTGGATGATAGTCACTGAACTTGTATTTCAGGTATTGCTCATCCCAGAGCACGAGCGTTGGTTGCGGCGCATGTTGAGGTTCTAACACCTTTGTAGGCTACCTGATGGTGATTCAACTAACCCGTTTATTGCCTTTTGGGCATTTTGCTCGTGTTTCGAGGCCCCAAGACGAGCACATTGTGCTTTGACCGCGTAAATTACAAGGAGAACAGTCCACACCACGAAATGGCGATTTAACGCGATGAGCACCCAAAGCGAACCGAGTCACCCGGCAAGGGCGGCTGAGTCGCGCGGCCAACGCCGTAAACAGTGGCTGGCGTTGCGGGTACGCATCGCCGATTTCACCGTCCGCTCCCCCGCTCGTTTAGCCTTGGGTGCCTTTCTGGTCGCCATCACCCTATTCACCTCATTGCTCGCCGCGCCCTTTTCCTCGGCCAGCGGAGAGCCCACACCGTTGCATGACGCCTTGTTTACCGCGGTCTCGGCGGTCTGTGTGACCGGACTGACGACCGTCTCAACTGCGGTGCACTGGTCTTTTGCCGGGCAATTGGTGATGCTCATCGGTACCTTCATGGGTGGCCTGGGAATTTTGACCCTCGCTTCAATTTTTTCTCTTGCGGTCTCTCGGAAGCTCGGCGTGCGTGGCAAACTTATGGCGCAGAACTCCATGAATACCAATGCAGCCTCCGCTTTAGGTGAGGTCGGTTCCCTGCTGCGTATTGTGATCCTCACGGCGGTCAGCCTGCAGGCGCTCATTGCGGCATTGCTCATTCCACGCTTTATTTTGCTGGGTGAAGACTTTCTCTCCGCCATTTGGCACGGAGTTTTTTACGCGGTCTCCGCGTTTAACAACGCAGGCTTCACTCCGCACTCCGACGGGTTAGTTCCTTACGAGACCGACCTGTGGATCTTAGGCCCACTGATGCTTGGCGTGTTCCTAGGATCCTTAGGTTTCCCGGTCATCATGGTGTTACTGGCCCACCGCTTCAACGTCAAAAAATGGAACCTGCACACCAAACTCACCATATTGGTGACGCTCATCTTGCTTGTAGCAGGTACCGCGTTGTGGCTACTGGTCGAGTGGAACAATCCACGGACCATTGGCTCGCTGAATTCCGGAGACAAATTCATCCACGGCCTCTTTGCTTCGGTGATGACCCGCTCTGGCGGGTTTAACCTGGTGGATCAAAATGACATTGGACAAGTCACCGTGTTGGTCACTGACGCGCTCATGTTTGCTGGTGGCGGCTCGGCCTCCACCGCTGGCGGCATCAAGGTCACCACCATCGCGGTGATGTTCTTAGCGATCATGGCCGAGGTCCGTGGTGAACGTGATGCCAAGGCCTTTGGGCGGCGTATTCCCGAGGGCACCATGCGCGTGGCCGTGTCGGTAGTGGCCATGGGCGCCACACTGGTCATGGTGGCCACCGGGTTGCTCTTAGCCATTGACGAGCAGGTCGGGTTCTCCCGGGCACTGTTCGAATCAATCTCTGCTTTCGGTACGGTGGGGCTGAGCATGGGAGTTTCCGCAGAGATGCCCCCAGCCGGTAAATACGTGCTCAGCGCATTGATGTTCGCCGGACGCATTGGAAGTATTACCCTAGCCAGCGCCTTGACCATGCGTCATCGCGATACGCTGTATAGCCTCCCCGAAGAAAGGCCGATCATTGGCTGAGAAAAACATTGAGCACAACGCCCCGGTGCTCGTCATTGGTCTGGGACGTTTTGGCGCCTCGGTTGCGGAGACCTTAGTGAAACAGGGCCGCGAGGTGCTAGCCATCGAGCGTAGTCCCGAACTCGTTCAGCAGTGGGCCAGCACGCTCACCCACGTGGTCGCGGCCGACGCCACCAATATCGATGCTTTACGCCAACTTGGCGCTCAAGAGTTTAGTTCTGCGGTGGTCGGTGTGGGTACCTCGATTGAGTCCTCCGTGCTGATTACGGTGAATCTGGTCGATTTAGGCATTGAACACCTGTGGGTGAAGGCGATTACTCCCTCGCACGGCAAGATCCTCACTCGCATCGGCGCAAACCATGTGATCTATCCCGAGGCAGACGCCGGAGTTCGTGCCGCCCACTTGGTCGGTGGCCGAATGTTGGACTTCATCGAATTTGATGATGGCTTCGCAATCGTGAAGATGTACCCGCCCAAGGAGACACAGGGATTCACGCTGGCCGAGTCCCAGGTGCGCTCCAAGTACGGGGTCACCATCGTTGGGGTGAAGTCCCCCGGCGAAGATTTCACCTACGCGGTACCAAATACCATGGTCACCCGCCGCGACGTACTGATCGTCTCCGGACATGTAGACCTACTTGAACGCTTCGCTGCTCGCCCCTAAGGCCTAGCAGATACACCGATGGCGTCAGTGCCCCTTGGCTGGGGCTCTGACGCCATCGGTACTTAACGCTTCAGGTGTTTAGCTCAGTTCATCACTCAAAGCCGCAGCACGAGCCGCAGCGGCCTTGGCGCCGGCTTCAATGATCGCCGGGATCCCCTGCTCGTCAAAGGTCAGAATCGCCTGTTCGGTGGTGCCCTTCGGGCTGGTCACCGCACGACGCATCTGAGCCGGGTTAGCTTCCGGATCCGCAAGCATCTTTCCGGCACCCGCCACGGTGGCACGAGCCAAGTCAGTAGCGAGCTTTTCGTCAAGTCCCATGGCGATACCTGCGTTGGCCATCGCTTCGGCAAGATAAAAGCCGTACGCCGGGCCGGAACCGGAAATAGCCGACAGTGCGTTTTGCTGCGACTCATCAATCACATGTACGTCGCCGGAACCGGAGAATAGCTCAGCAACTCGTTCAATTTGCTGGTCACTGACCGCTTCACCGGCGCTCAGACCGACCACGCCAGCACCGACCATCAATGGCGTGTTTGGCATGGATCGCACTACCGGCTGGCCGGCAGGAAGGTGTTCTTGCATGGTCCTCAAGGTGATGGCAGCAGCCACCGACACCACGACGGTTGATTCGTTTAATGCCGAAGAAATCTCATCACACAGTGCGGTAATGCCCACCGGCTTCACACCGAGGAACACAATGTCTGCAGCGGCCGTAGCTTTCTTATTGGCTTCCGGGTCTTCATTCCCGATCAGCACGTTGATGCCTAGCTCACGCAATTGCGCGGCGCGATTATCGCTGCGCAGGGTGGCAGTAATGTTTTTCGGGTCATGCCCAGCGCCCAGAATTCCGCGCAGAATCGCGCCGTTCATGGAGCCGGTACCTAAAAATGCAAGCTTGAGATGATTTGTCGCTTCGCTCATATAGTTATTTTGTCACCCGTTCAGAGTCTTGATTAATTGTCAGATGCTCGCGCGCAAATTCCAGTGTGCGTCCGAGCCATTCTTCCTTTTGTCCAGCATGTTTGGCCTTGCGTGTGGATACTTCCACCGCAACCACGCCTTCCCACTGTGAATCTCGCAAGAAGTTCAGTGATTCGGCCACCGGCTGGGTGCCTAATCCAGGCACCAAGTGTTCGTCCTTGCCATTGTCCAACCCATCACAAAGGTGCAGGTGAGTCAATCTGTCGCCTAGGTCTTCAAGCGCTTGGCGCGAGTCCATATTGGCGATCGCCGCATGGGAGAAGTCCCAGGTGACATGCTTATAGTCTTCCGGAACCGGGTTCCAGTGTGGCAGGTACATTTTGGAGGATTCGCGTCCCCGGCTACGCCATGGGTACATGTTCTCCACGGCGATCTTCATCCCCGTCGATGCGGTGATGCGACGCACGCCCTCGACGAAGCTCTCCGCGTAGGTCCCCTGCCAACGAAATGGCGGGTGCGCGACAACCACCTTCGCTCCGACGGCCTGTGCCAGGATTACCGAGCGCTCAATCTTCGCCCACGCCGAACCCCAGACCTGCTGGGTGAGCAGCAACGTTGGTGCGTGAATCGCCATAATTGGCAACTGGTACTTATCCATGAGGGCCATCAGTGCGGTGGCGGACTGGCTCGCTTGGTTACCGGTAATTAATACCTCTAGCCCGTCGTAACCCACGTCCTTAGCCATCGCGAAGGCATCATGCACGGTCAGCGGATAAACCGAGGCACTAGATAGTGTCACCGGTACCCGAGGCACCCGTTGTTGGTCTTGCATCTTCGACCCCTCCTCGCCGCGCCGTCGCTTGCCGGCGCATCTTTCAATGAAGTATTAAGCCGAAGGTTCACTCAGACTGACGGTCTTGAGTGAGCCTAACGCAACCTCTCCTACCCCCACGCTACTACTGAGCGGTGTCGAAGAGTCAAACATCACGTGATCAAATCGTCGCAGCATTAAACCTTCACGTAACGCCCAAGGACAGATACGGACACTTTTTAATTTAAGTGCGCTCATCGCTTCATGGGCCACAATAGCGCCAGCAAGCAGTTGCGGTGCACGAATTTCCGAGACCCCAGGAAGCTCGGCACGCTCTTCCCAGCTCATCGCGGTCAATCGGTTGGCCCAGAGTTTCAGCGAGTCACGGTGCAATACGCGTTTAACGTAAGGCCCCTCACCGCTGGGGGCGGCCCCGGTAATTCGCGACAGTGATCTGAAAGTTTTTGACGTGGCCGTAGCCAAGGTGGGCTTGCCGTATTGGCGTAGTTCGGTGGTGGGGTCCGTCAGCACATCACGAACGTAGGTGCGTAGCTCTTTGACTTCCTTGATCGAAGGTAGATCATTGGGCAACCATTCGCGGGTCAGCCGGCCCGCGCCCAGTGGCACCGAGTAGGCGACCTGTGGGAACTCGTCGGTGCCCACCGCGAGCTCCAGTGAACCGCCACCCATATCCAAGTTCAGGATCGATTCAGAAGACCAACCAAACCAACGGCGCACCGAATAGAAGGTCATTCCGGCTTCTTCCTCACCGGAAAGCTCCATCAGGCTCACCCCGGTTTCGGCAGTGACTCGTTCAAGAACCGCCGCGCCGTTGGATGACTCGCGAATAGCCGAGGTGCAGAAACCCATAAAGTCTTCGACTCGGTGGCTCTGCGCGAATTCGGCGGCCTCCTTGATGAAGGCGATCAGCTCCTGCTGGCCTTCTTCGGTGATTGCACCGTACTCGTTGAGGTAACGCACCAAGGACAACGGCCGCTTATGCGAGGCATAAGATACCGGCCGGGCACCCGGGTAGGCATCCACCAGTAATAGGTGGACCGTATTTGAGCCAATGTCCAATACGCCAAGCCTCATGATGCGCTCCTCAACTCAGCAGACAAGGTCTACTTTTCACTCTTTTTTGCGGTGGCTTTTTTGGCCGGAGCCTTTTTAGCCGGAGCTTTCTTGGCCGGAGCCTTTTTAGCAGCGGGCTTCTTCGCAGTAGCCGTCTTCGCGGTTCGTTTCACCGGACCGCGAGCACGCTTATCTGCCAACATTTCGATGGCTTGTTCGCGGGTGAGCTCCTCCAGCGAGGTGGCGCGAGGCACCGTGATATTGGTGATGCCATCGGTGATGTACGGACCGAAACGGCCGTCCTTGACCACAATGTTTTTCTCACTGGTCGGGTCAACACCAAATTCTGCCAGTGGTGGCACCGCGGCCCGAGCTCCACGCTGCTTAGGCTGTGCATAAATTGCCAGTGCTTCGTCCAAGGTGATGCTGAAGATCTGCTCTTCGCTCTCGATAGAACGCGAATCGCTACCCTTCTTCAGGTAAGGACCAAAGCGGCCGTTCTGCACGGTGATCGCTTCGCCCTCAGCATCAGCGCCCACCACGCGTGGCAGACTCATCAGCTTCAGCGCCTCATCCAAGGTGACAGTTTCCACGGTCATGGATTTGAACAGCGACGCGGTGCGTGGCTTAACTTTCACCGGCTTCTTAGGCGGCTTTGGCTTGCCGTTCTTGTAGTACTCCACCGGTTGCGCGGCGATTTCTTCTTCAGTCATTTCCGGGATGATCTCGGTGACGTAGGCACCGTAACGGCCATCCTTGGCCACAATCTTTCGCCCGGTGGCCTCTTCAATTCCCAGCTCACGCTCGGATACCTGGGCGGTGGCGAACAGTTCTTCGGCCTTCGCCGCGGTCAGCTCATCCGGTGCCAGTTCCTCAGGAACGTTGGCGCGCTGCGGATCGGTGCCTTCCTCGGCGCCTTCCGGAAGGGCGCGTTCGAGATACGGGCCGAACTTGCCCACACGCAAGGTGATGTCGTCGGTGATCTTGATCGAGTTGATAGCTCGGGCATCAATATCACCCAAGTTATCCACCACGTATTTCAGACCTTCAGGGCGAGTTTCGCCCTTGCCACCGAAGTAGAACATGTTCAGCCAGTCGGTACGTGCCCGGTTGCCGTGAGCAATTTCGTCCAGGTCATCTTCTAGGCGCGCGGTGAAGTCATAGTCCACGTACTTTGCGAAGTGCTCTTCGAGCAGTCGAATCACGGAGAACGCGATCCAGCTTGGCACCAGGGCGCCACCACGCTTAGTCACGTAGCCGCGATCCATGATGGTGGAGATCGTTGGCGCGTAGGTCGACGGGCGGCCAATTTCGCGCTTTTCAAGCTCAGCAACGATAGACGCTTCGGTGTACCGGGCCGGAGGGGTGGTTTCGTGGCCCAGCGCGATCAGTTCATCACCGGTCAGCCCCTGTCCCACGGTGAGCTGTGGCAGGCGTGCTTCGGCGTTCTCGGCCTTTTCTGCCGCATCGCTTTCACTGTCCTTGCCCTCTTCGTAGGCCGAAAGGAAACCACGGAAGGTGATCACGGTGCCCGAGGCGGAGAACTCGGCAACGCGGCTATCGCTGGCGGTACCGGAAAGTTTAATAGTTGCGGTGAAACCCTTGGCGTCAGCCATCTGGGAGGCGACGGTGCGCTTCCAGATCAGCTCATACAAGACGAATTCATCCTTGGAAAGCTGTGAACGCACATCCTTTGGACGGCGGAACATGTCACCGGCCGGACGGACTGCTTCGTGGGCTTCCTGCGCGGAATCAGATTTCCCCTTGTACACGCGCGGGCTGGACGGAATCGAGTCTGCCCCGTAAAGCTCGGTGGCCTGTGCACGGGCGGCACGCACGGCTTCATTGGAGAGGAAGACCGAGTCGGTACGCATGTAGGTGATGTAACCATTTTCGTACAAACGCTGAGCGATCTGCATGGTCAGCTTTGAGCTCCAGCGCAACTTGCGGCTGGCTTCCTGCTGCAAGGTGGAGGTAGTGAAAGGAGCAGCCGGGCGACGGGTGTACGGCTTGTCTTCGACCGAGGTGACGGCAAAGTCAGAGTTAGCCAGATTAGCAACCAAGGACTCGGCGGCTTCCTGGTTCAGTGGCGTCAGTGGGTTCTTCGTGGACTTCAGCTGACCGCGGTCATCATAGTCACGTCCCGAAGCCACACGCTTGCCATCCACTGAAGAAAGTTTCGCAGCAAAGGATTCCGAACCGGCGGTGGCGAAGTTTCCCTTGATGTCCCAGTACCCGGCAGAGATGAACGCCATGCGTTCACGTTCGCGCTCCACGACCAGGCGGGTGGCCACGGACTGCACACGGCCGGCGGACAAACCGCGGGCAATTTTGCGCCAGAGGACCGGGGAGATTTCGTAACCGTAGAGGCGGTCTAGGACACGACGGGTTTCCTGCGCGTCAACCAGGTCGGTGTCCAGCTCGCGCATTGAGCCCAAGGCACGCTCAATGCCTTCCTTGGTGATTTCGGTGAAGGCCAGACGGCGTACCGGAACTTTGGGCTTAAGCACCTGGAGCAGATGCCACGCGATGGCTTCACCTTCGCGGTCCGCATCTGTTGCGAGATAAAGTTCGTCGGCGTCTTTGAGCTTTGCCTTCAACTCGGCAACACGCTTCTTCTTATCCGGATACACCATGTAATACGGTTCGAAGTCGTTATCCAGGTCGACCGCGAATTTACCTACCGAGGTCTTTTTTAACTCGGTCGGTAACTCGGAGGGCTGCGGAAGGTCACGGATGTGGCCCACCGAAGCGTCCACGTCGAAGCCCTCGCCCAAATACTTGGCGATCGACTTTACCTTGGCAGGAGACTCCACGATGACGAGTTTCTTACCGGTCTTTTCCTTGGCCTTTGCGGGCACAGCTCTCCTTTTATACAACGCGGTTCCGAGAGTTCCCCTCTAGGTTGCTCTCGGGCGGCAATCGCAGCACCATTGATTGCGACCAGATGACAGTCACAATTCCCGATGATCTTACACCGAAGAACTGCCCAACTTTTCTCTAGCTCACCTCACTACCCAGGTGCTGGTACTCGGGTAGTAATGAGATTAAGTAGAACATACGCTTTGAGTCGATGTTGCGTTCTTCGGCCGTGGCCATTGCCTCATACTCATAAACGAGCTCCAATAAACGCCGATTAAACTCCTTCTGTTTAGCCTCAGGAAGGAAGACTAAACCACTAGTCAGCATGGGTGGACGGTCCGCCGCAGGCATGATTCCTGCCTTGGCTTCAGCCTCTCTGCGTTCAACTTCTGCGTTGAGCCGAGTGCGGAACGCGTTTAATTGCACGTTAAGATAGGCGGTCTTCGCATTCGTCGAGTCAATTTGAGTGTTTAGTTCCAAACGCTCACCGGCGGCGCGCCAGCGACGTTCGCGCGCGTCGCCCTCGCTGGCAGCGCGCGCTACATATCCGTATTTTTCTAAGGCTCGCAAGTGATAACTCATGGCGCTAGGCGTCAATGAGCACATCGATGCCAGCTCGGTGGCGGTACGCGTGGTTTGTGAGGCGAAGAGCTCGTCAAGTACGATCAGTCGAGCATCATGGGCCAGCGCGCGAATAGCCTGCGGGTCGGTGATCGAGACAACTTGTGGGGCTTGATATTCCGCATCGGCGCGTTGCGCACCATCATCTTCGACTGTGTTCCGTGTCATAACGAAAAAGTTTAGCCTTTGTTTCACATTTTACGAAGCATTCCATGCCGAAGAAGGCGGGCGATTGCTTCATATAGTCTTTCAGTGAAGGATTCATCACCTTCACCGATCAATGAATCAAGCGCCACAACTAGCTGCCTTACAGACAATTCTCCGTCGCAAGCAGACAGGAAACCGGCCTGCGCCGAGTCCAGAATCTCAGTTCGACGCACACCTGCACCCTGTCGCAGAAGAATCACTTCGGGGTGTTCCGCGCCAGGGCGCTGATGGCGTTCCTCGGTGACGTCATCGGCCACCAGCAGGTGCCATTGCTTCCAAGCTTCTCCCGCTTCACGCAGAGCATCGGCCATCTGGATATCCCGATCCAAGGAGGGAGCCAGTGGCTGCTCCATTTGGTGCGGGATCTGTTCAAAGCGTCGAAGCGTTACCTCACCGTGCGCGGGTCGGCGGAAATACACCATGCCAAAACCGATGGCACCCACCTGACGAGATTCAAAGTCGTCAAGGTAGGCATCATACGCCAGAGCGTAAGCAGCACTATCTTCACTCTGCGAGGCATCACGTAGCCAGGTTTCTGCGTAGACACTCGGGGTGGTCTGCTCCCGCTCAATCACCCAAACGTCCAAGTCATCTGCGAACCATCCGGAGACTCGGCGCTCCCATGGTTCATTCGACTCCGCATCTAGGCGAGGAATCTCCCAATTGGAAAGCATTTGCATATGCGCCCCTGGATTCAAGTGCACCGGAGCCTGAGCAATGAGGGTGCTCACCAACGAGTCTCCAGCCATCCCGCCATCGCGATAAGTGAATCGGTCTTGTTCGCGTTCTGACTTTTTACGTGGAGTGATTACGAATGGTGGATTACTGGCAATCAAGTCAAAACACTGATCCGCCACAGGATCAAAGAGACTTCCTTGGAGCAGCGTGACGCGCTCGTCGAGGCGTTGTGGATCCAGCTTGAGGATGCGGTGGTTGAGCATCAGGTTAAAGCGAGTGAACGCCAATGCACGCGCCGAAAGATCCGTTGCCGTGACATGTTTGGCATGCGAGAGCAAATGAAATAGTTGCACTCCGCAGCCCGTGCCTAGATCCAGTGCCCGGTCCACCTCGTGGCGGATGGTGATCTGCGCGAGCGTACGCGAGGCGTGCCCGATTCCAAGAACGTGGTCGGTGCGCAAAACTCCAGGACGCTGATGGGATCCGAGATCGTGGGCCACCCACATCTCCCCATCGGCATCGGAGGCATGTACCGCCAGCGCCACCTTGGCCCGGTACCCCGAAGCCCAAGACTCAACTAGCCCCAGCTTCAGCAACCCCTCAACACGCACCGTGGGAAATGCCTCAACCAGCGCGCCAGCGGATTCGGTTTGCCCCAGTTGGAATAGCCGAATAGCACAACCCAAGGCGCTGTCCACCGGCTGCTTATCAAGAACGCGAAGTGCCGGGTGGATCTGATCACGCCCATAGGCGGCCACCGCATCGACACCAAGCAATTCGGTGATGGCATCAAAACCAAAATTTATCTCGGTTAAGTCTGTGTGGAGTTTGTCCACCAGCACAAGGTCATAACTATTTGGGGCATCTTCTATGGCAGAAAAATCAGCGGCATTCACACCTCTCAGTCTAACGAGTCCCCCAGCATTACAAGACTGCGCAACCCAACGCCTCCCGCCATAAGATATTCGGTATGCCACTTGTGACCATCACCTATTTGCAACAGCTCACACCATCCCAAATGCGCCCGAGTACCCGGCAGTTGCCGGAGAACGCCAGAATTGAGAAGGTGGAGCAGATTACGCCCGAATTCTCGCGATTCCTCTATCAGTGTGTAGGTAGCCAGCTGAACTGGGCCGACCGGCTGAGCATCAGCCGTACTGACTGGGACGCTAGCTTGCGTAAACCGGGTTCGGAAACCTATGTGCTCTACCAAGATGGCGCACCCAAAGGCTACGCAGAGCTGGTCACCGAGGTCCGCGCGGGCCGCAGTGAAGTTGAGATCTATTACTTCGGACTATTTCCTGAGGCCATCGGGCAAGGTCTGGGCGGAATTCTGTTGAGTGAAGCCAACCGCAGGGCGTGGGACATTCCTCGTCGAGAGAACATTCTCCCGCCGGTGAGCCGTGTGTGGCTGCACACCTGTTCGCTGGATGGCGAAGCAGCTATCCCCAACTATCAGGCACGTGGCTTTAGTGTCTATGAAACGCTCGAAGAAGAAACGCTAGTGGTCGACGCATCGCTAGATTTGTGGCCGAACAGCTAAGCGCAGTTTAAAAGCAGCGAGCGCAATGAATGATCCATTCATTGCGCTCGCTGCTTTGTGCTTACTATTTATGCTTCGATAGCTGACTCGGTGCAGTCAGGGCACCGACGAAGTTCCTCGTCCTTGGCGCAGTCTTCACAGAACAGGCGCAAGTTACGGCAGGTAGGGTTCGAGCAATTCTCGAATTTATTTGTGGCGCCTTGGCAGCCAACGCACTGACCAATGGTGACTGCATCCTCGGAAAACTCGGTGTGCATGCGTTTGTCGAAGACGTACAGGGACCCTTCCCACAGCCCCTTGTCACCGTACTGCTCGCCATAGCGGACGATTCCGCCCTGCATCTGATAAACCTCTTGGAACCCACGCTTGACCATCAATGCCGAAAGCACTTCACAGCGGATACCACCGGTGCAGTAGGTGACAATCGGCTGATCTTTCAGGTGATCGTATTTGCCTGAGTCCAGCTCATCCATGAATTCGCGCGTAGTTTCGACATCCGGAACGATGGCATCCTTGAACTTGCCAATTTGCGCTTCAAAGGCGTTACGCCCGTCAAAGAAATGAATCTTCTCGCCGGACTTTTCCTTGGTCTCCACTAGCTCGTGGAGCTGCTCGGGCCGCAGGTGTACACCGCCGCCAACTACGCCGTTTTCGTCTACTTCTAGTTCGCCCGGCGCGCCGAAGGTAACAATCTCGTCGCGGACCTTAACGGATATACGCGGGAAGTCTTCTGCAGAACCTTCGGACCACTTAATATCCATCTTGTTAAAAGCAGGCAACTCACGTGTAGCTTTCACGTACTTCTTGACAGCAGAAATCTCACCACCAACGGTACCGTTGATGCCGTCTTTGGAGATGATAATCCGTCCGCGCAAGCCCCAGCGTTCAAGCAACGAGCGTTGCCATAGGCGGATAGCTTCGGGGTCTGGAAGCGGCGTAAAAGCGTAATACAAAACAATGCGATGAATGGACACCATATAAGGGTAGTAGCTTTTTAGTTCAAAACGCCGAGCAAAAGATGAAAGTCACATTCTTCATTTCGATCGTTGCTCGGCTATCAGCATTGACTATAGTTTCAAGTAAGCAACGATTAGCTCAACGTCAGCTAATTCCTAGGTAAGACAGGGTAGGGTCAAAACATGGCATCAAACGCAAGCGATGAACTGATTGGTACCTGGGTCGATGGTTGGGCAGGCGTCCGTGGATACGAGATCCGCCATGAAGGGCGCGTCCATGCTGCCCTACGCCATGACACCACCGGGGACTGGGAATACGTTATTTATGAGCCTTCCAAGGAAGAGCTAGCAGCAGTCGCTGAGACGCTTAAGAAGCATCCAAAGCGCCGCCTTACCGCCTTTAACGACTCTGTTGATGACTTGCTGAATACCGCCAATGAAGTTGGTCTTCAGGTATCTGCAGATGATGAAGTGCTCATGGTGACCGAGCTGGCCGTACACGACGTCGAGGTACCGTTGCCTGCCGACGGCTTTGTGTTCCAGATTGAACGCGACGGAACCCATGCTTATGTATCTCTTCATCCAGAAGATAATCAGGAAGTCGTCGCCGCGTCGGGGCATGTCTCGGCAGTAGACGGTTTCGCGATCTTCGACCGCATCATCACCGGACCAGATTTCCGACGTCGGGGCCTTGGCACGCTGATTATGCGCGCGCTGGCTTCACTGGCTCAGGAACACGATGTTGAGGAAGGACTCCTCATCGCTTCCGTTGATGGCCAAGAGCTCTACGCATCTCTGGGCTGGACTTCGCTAGGCAAGGTTGTCCTGTTCAAAGCGTAAGCTTCACACGCTTTTACCTATCGCCGTCGAGAACATTTTCGACGGCGATAGGCTTTTAACAACTCTTCGCTGCTCCGAGAGGCCCTATAAGTGAAGTCAGTACATGCGTTGTTGGATCCGTTTAACCGCCAAAACGATCCCGAAGCGGTGATTCACCGCAGAACCGTTGCGGCAAAAGACGAAATCACCGCGCCCTGGCCGCTCTGGCTCCACGATTCGGTACGCGAAACCTTCGAAGGTCTTGGCATTGCGCACCCCTGGCTTCATCAGGTGCAAGCGGCAGAATCAATTCATGCTGGAAACCACACAATCATTTCTACTGGCACCGCGTCAGGCAAATCTCTGGCCTATCTGATGCCGGGCATCGATCTGTTATACCGCACCCGAGAAACCGGGGCGAATGACGCTGCAGCCCAGGGAACGATCTTGTATATCTGCCCCACCAAGGCGTTAGCGGCAGACCAATTAGCTTCAGTCCAAGCCTTAGCCGTGCCCGGGGTTCGCGCGTCCAGCTACGACGGCGATACCGACCAAGGCACCCGCGCTTGGGTCAGGCAACACGCAAATTTTGTGTTCACCAATCCGGACATGTTGCATCGCGGGATCCTGTCCAATCATCAGGCCTGGTCACGTTTCTTCAAACGACTGCGCTACGTGGTCATCGACGAAGCACATTCCTATCGTGGCGTTTTCGGTGCGCATGTGGCGAACCTGATGCGCCGGCTACGACGCATCTGCACTCACTACGGAAACGACCCGATATTTATCGGAGCCTCCGCCACTAGCTCGGATCCGGAACAATCATTTTCGCGGCTTATTGGGGCGCCAGCTACCGCGGTCACCCACGATTTCTCGGCGTCAGGTGAGCTGGTCATCGGACTATGGGAGCCACCGTTGACCGATAGAACTGGGGAAAACGGGGCGCCAGTTCGCCGTACGGCCATTGCCGAAAGCGCTTCGATCCTCACAGATTTGATGGCTGAGCATGTGCGGAGCATCGTTTTCATCAAGTCTCGTCGTGGTGCTGAAACCATCGCAACGTTAACACGTAAGCACCTGGAGAAGTTTGCCCCGGAACTTAGCGTGCGGCTTGCAGCCTATCGCTCAGGGTATCTACCGGCCGAGCGGCGCGAAGTTGAAAAGCAACTACGCTCCGGTCAACTGCTTGGGGTGACTTCCACCTCTGCCTTAGAGCTCGGGATTGACATCGCTGGTTTGGATGCTGTGGTGGTCGCCGGTTGGCCTGGTACTCGCGCCTCGTTCTTCCAGCAAATTGGCCGTGCCGGGCGTAGCGGACAAGATGCTCTTGCAATTTTTGTGGCCGCCGAAGATCCATTAGATACCTATCTGGTTCATCATCCCGAGGCGATCTTTGAGCTCGGAGTCGAAGCGACGGTATTTGATCCACAGAATAAGTACGTCCTCAGCGGACACCTCTGTGCCGCAGCGCAAGAACATCCGTTGCGTCCCGAAGAGCTAGAACTTTTTGGCCCACAGACCGAAGAATTATTGGACTCGCTGGTGCAGCGTGGATACCTTCGTCGGCGTCCGGCTGGATGGTTTTGGACTCATCCGCAACATGCTGCTTCGATGTTTTCGATACGCGCCGATGGCGGGGGCCCGGTCGATATTATCGATGCTGATACCGGTGCCCTGCTGGGAACGATGGATTCACCTCAAACGCATTATCAGGCTCACCCGGGAGCCATCTATGTTCATCAAGGTGCAAGCTACCATGTCGAAGAACTCGACGAACAAAATCATGTGGTCGTAGTCAGCCGCGTGAACCCTGACTATTACACCACCGCTCGTGACCTGACCACGGTAGCTGTGCATTCTGAGGAACGCACCAGTAAACATCAAGAACTAAACGTATTCTTCGGAGAAGTCACCGTCACCACGCAAGTGGTCTCCTTTCAACGTAAATCGGTCGCCTCCAATGAAGTGCTCTCCGAAGAACCGTTGGAATTAGAAGCCCGCGAGCTACACACGAAGTCAGTATGGTTCACGCTCACCGAGCAACGCCTGCTCCAGGCAGGGCTTACGGTGGATCAGTTCCCCGGAGCCCTGCATGCAGCCGAACATGCAATGATCGGTTTGCTTCCATTGGTAGCTACCTCCGATAGGTGGGATATCGGTGGGGTGTCCACCGCACTGCACATGGACACCGGTCATCCCACGATCTTCGTCTATGACGCGCAACCGGGAGGCGCTGGATTCGCTGAACGCGGTTTCGAACGATTCCTCGATTGGGTCCGTGCGACTCGTGACGCCATTACCTCTTGTGAATGCGCACATGGTTGCCCCAGTTGTGTCCAGTCGCCAAAGTGTGGAAATCGAAATAATCCTTTGGACAAGCACGGGGCGGTACTCTTGCTCAATATTGTGCTGCGGGATATTGAACCGGCTCATCACCGCTGATCTAATGGTGGTGCTCCGGCGCGGGCGCGCGCCGTGGCATCAAACAACTGCACATCCAGGGCAGTGAAGTTCATTGGAACGCTCACGGTGACGCGCACCGAAGTCCCGTCGGCTTCCACCGCGCAGGACTGGAGCAGGGCGTCATTTTCTGCCGAAACACTCCCGGCGATACCGCAGGGGTCTCCCGCGCGCAGTCCCCTGGCGGTATCCGCGGCAGCTAAGGCAGCCAAATCAGCTGCAGATGCTGCGCGCATCGAGGCGTGAGTGGCCGCAGTCCAAAGCAGTACTGCACAAGTCAGGATGATCGCCACGGCGACCAGAGCGGTAACCGTCACGGTTCCGTTGCCGCTCTCGTCTTTCAGAAAATGTAGCCCGCTCATTCCAACACCACGCTTGCCTCGCCTCGTACCTGTACGTCTCCATGCAACGGGATACTTACTGACTTGGTGACGTGAACATTCGAGTATCCGCCGGCGGTGGACACCGAATACGTTGCGTCGTGACCGGCCAATCTGACACCGCTGGAGCGCACCACCGAATTTTCCTCACCACGTGCCAACTCTCTAGCCATGGCGGCAGCGGCCTGTTGCACTTGGATTTGCTTCATACCCAGCACCCCGAGACACAATAACAACGATAAAAATACGGCGACGGCCGGCAGTAGTACCGCAAATTCTGCGGTACTACTGCCTCGCTCATCATTGAGGTTCATGGCCTAGAGCGACAACGCTTTGCTAATCAGCCCCATGAGCATGCCACGCACATCCCCACTAGATAAGATGCTGATCAGCAATCCTGCGAATGCCACGGCGGCCAGAGTAACCATGGCGAACTCTGCGGTAGTTGAACCTTCTTCGTCGGCGAGACGCTCGGAAATTAAAGATTCCAGTCGTTTCATGATGTGTCCTTTCATTGGTTCCCAAATGCGAATTATTTGGGGGTAGTGATTTCAGCTTGAGTGAGATTTACGGGTGGCGTCCTAGGTTGCGTCCAAGCTGGGGATTACTTCGTTACAACCCCGGCAGCAGGGCAATAATCAGCGGCACGACGCCTAAGGCAATGAATGCTGGCAGAGCGAACGCGCCCAATGGCAGGACAAGTCTGGTGCCAAATTGTGCTCCAAGACGGGCGACTCTTTGGCTTCGTTCGCGGCGCTTTAGGGACGCCGCATTGCGCAATAGGCTTGCCGTGGGTGCCCCTGTCACGTGAGCGAAACGCAAAGCCTTTTCAAGGGGATGCAGCCACGGCGGGACCGAATGCCAGGCTTTGTCCCACTCCATGTTCATTTCCAAACAACGCGCCACCGTGCACAGCTGCTCGCTGTGTGGCACGCTTCGGCCAAGCGTGTCCAGAATTTCCTTGATTGGCATGCCAGAATCCAGCAAGCTCGCGCTGACATCCAGAATCAATTCGGAAGGGTGATTGTGAGCTTCCGTGGTCTTGTTGCGCTCCCTCTTCAGGTTTTTTGCCGGTGCCTTGCTCGCTGAGGGGATGAATAGGAGCAGTACCGCAACGAGAACACAACAGCATGCGAAAAGAATCATTGCAGTGCTGCTTTCGTTGTCGTGCGCAACAGGTATCGACACCACAGCCGGTTCAGTAACCATAGGGTCAGGCCGGCTGCCACGCTCAGTTGGGCCGCCCACGATGTGCTCAGCGCCCCGAGTACGTCAATCCCCAAAAGCATTCCTGCACCAAATCCCACAAGTGGTAGCCACGTCAGTAATTTGGTGGTTGCTTTGGGCCCGGCCATCGCAGCATCAAAAGCTTGAGACGCAACCAAATCAGCTTCCAAATCATCTGCCAAGCGTTCGAGTACCTCGGCAAGGCTGGCGCCACTACGTTCGGATACTTGTAAACACCAATGCAGGCGACGCACGCTCGATTGCTCGGTGCCAGAAAGGTTATTGGAGGAGGATTTGTGGGCCCCAAGTCGGTGCATCGCTCGTAATTGATGAAGCGCTTGATGCACTGGGCATTGGCTTTGTTCCGCGGTTAGTAGGGCGTCAACGGCTGGATAAAAAGTCAGTCCGCTGCGCACCAACGCTGCAAGTTCACGGATAGTTCGGGCATCTTCAGCCAACAAATTTTTTGGCTCGCCACGTCGTCGTAAAAGCCCTCGACTGTCGAAGTTTCGCCGGATAGTCCCGGACTTGATCTGCTCGGTACTTCGCGGAAACCAAAGCCAGAAAGCGAGCACACCTAACAAAAAGATCACCACGAGAATCACCTTGCGCCGTCTGCTAAGGCTTCGACAATCGCTTTCAACGTGTTCGCCCCAACTTTCTGTTCAAGCAATGGCATAAAAGAACTATCAATGGCATCAGTTCGTTGGGTGTCAATGACCGTGTCCACACGCATATGTCCGTCCCGATCCGTGCCCAAAATCCCTAGAGCCACGGGGCCACGCCGACCCTGAGGGCCACGTGACATATGGATCACAAGATCAAGTGCGCTGCTTGCCTGAAGGGCTGTGGCTTGCAGGTTCCAGCCAGCTAGTGCACCGAGGGCCGCCAAGCGGGCGGGAACAGCTTTGGGATTATTTGCGTGTAATGTTCCTGCCGCGCCTTGATGTCCGGTGTTCATCGCTGCCAAGAAGTCTCTGATTTCGGCTCCGCGACACTCTCCGACAATTAAGCGGTCAGGTCGCATACGTAGGGCTTGGATCACGAGGTCGCGTAGCTCGATGGTGCCGGCGGCTTCGACATTCGCTGCGCGGGTTTGCATGCTTACAACGTGGTGGTGATCGACTTGGAGTTCTTGGGAGTCTTCCACCACGATGATGCGTTGACCCTGATGGGCTAAGGAAAGCATCGCTTGGAGCAAAGTGGTCTTGCCACTGCCGGTGCCGCCAGTGATCAGAAAGTTTAGTTCTCGCCTCATGATTTCTTCGAGCAGAGGGCGCCACCAACTAGCAGTATTTTCCAGCACCCCGCTCAGATCTAAGGCCTGAGTTTTCTTCACACGTATCGAAATTAAGGGTCCTTGGGTCGCAATCGGAGGCAGAACTGCATGGACTCGATAGTGTTTTAAACTCATATCCATAAACGGGCTTGCATCATCTAGTCGGCGCCCGGATAACGTCGCAAGGTGTACGGCTAGCCTGCGCACCTGTTCTGCTGATCCAAAGACATAGTCGGTCAGTTCTAGACCACGTGGTGAGTCGGTCCATACCCGGCCCTGCCCATCAACCAGAACATCGGTGACCTCCGGCAATTGTGCGAATGGCTCAAGAACGGACAGCCCGGTAACTTCGTCTTGAAGGGCCTTCAACGATTCGGCAGCTCCAGAAGATCCCAAGGCAGCGCCAGAGTCCTGTACGGCACCGGCGAGCGCCACAGCATCTAGCTGTCCCCCGCTGGCCATCGCACGTTGCCGTACGGATTCGAGAATCCGAGCATCAACTTCACGCCGGTTTGGACGACCCGTGCCTTGTGCACTATGTTTGCCCGGGCTCATGTTTCAGTCGCCTCTTTCTGCGGTAAAAGTCGCAGATCCGCGATATTCTGCCGGACTTTTCGCGATCGCAAGACATCAAAGAGCGCCCCACGCTGAAGAACGCGAGTAATCTTTGGCAGGCTAAGAAAGTGGCCTAGATATGCACTACTTGCCGGAATTGAGTTCCGTAGATTTCTCGCACCGCACACAATGTGGGAGGTATTCGGGGGTTTACTACTGTCATCGCAGGTAAGGACTTCATGATCAATAAACTGTTCAATCACCGCATGTTGTGGATGTAAGGCGCGTCCGGTGTCGACGACGAGTAAGTCAAAACCTTGCCTGGCAGCGGCCAATAAGCGAACCACCAATTGTTCATCCACTCCGGCGCAACTGGCGTTTGAGGACCATGTCAGCACGGCGGTGTCCTGCAAATATGGAAGTGTGTCTACTAGTTGATGCGGTGCAAGTGCACCACCGGAACTACGAAGCTCCTCCCACCCGATTCCTGTAGGCGGGTCCAACGTCAGTCGAGGCCATAACCCGGTGGAATGTGGATCTAAATCAATGAGTAAGCTCTTTTGCCCACTCAACGTGCCAGCATGGGCGATGAGTGCAGCTAAGGTGCTGGTGCCTACCCCTCCAGCAAGGGATGCCAAGGACAGACAGTGAGCTTGTCCCGATCGCATCCCCCACAGTCCTAGATATTCTCCCAACCAATGGTGTGCGCTGGGTAAAATGGCAACCCGAGCGCGCGGAATCCTGCTTGCCACCGACCAGAGCTGTTGGTCATCTTCTTCGAAGCCAAGAATGACGTCACATAGTCCAGGAAAATCCAACGCGTCATCAGCCATATCAGCACCCCAAAGCACTGGGCCATGACCTGTAGCGGGCAGATCTTTCAGCTCGGCACACTGGTGGATACGCACCGCGGCGCCCAACGCGATCAAGGCACAGCTTTCAATCAGCCGCACATCGTTACTGACCAAAGTGCACACCAGTTCTTCTGCCTGCTCACGCTCTGGTTTCACCAGGACAAGTTTTTGGTCCTGAAGCGTTTGTTCGGTAGCCACGAAGCGTGAATCACTTGGAACCTGCGGTATGCCAATACCAGGGAAAGATAACCAATTCATAGTTGAACGGTGACATCGTTTTGTACAGTGCCGGGCGCACCCCTAGCAAACTGGGGATATTGTCCTTGGACAATGCACAATAGAGCCATGAGCATGCTTGCCTTTATCGGCGCAGACCCCGAAGGCTACGCCATCCTCGAACTGCGTCAGGCCCACAACGGTGCACCGGTCATCCCGGCCAGGTTGGTGTCCGCAACGGATTTTCCAATGGCCGTACGCACCATTGAAGACGAGCATTCTCCCCGGTGGATCATGTTGCGCACCACCCCGTGGATGCAGCCACTTTTGGCGCACGGTGTCTTCCTTGCCAAGGCACATATTCTTTCGCTTGCCCAAAGGATTTTGCATCGCAGCCCACTGAGCTCCGGTGCGTTAGATGATTTTGATGTAGATAGCCCGAATGCTCCGATACTCCGGCCAAATCAAGATGCACTGTTTGATTCTCCGGTTACCGGGGAAAGCCTCGATGACCTCGTTTCTATGTATCTGGCCCAGCGCCAGGCGCTACCTACCGAGAAGTCCGCGCGCAAACGGCTTGAACTACTTATTCATGCCGAGTCCGTGGGTGCGCTGGTAGCCTGCGAAATGGAACATACCGGATTGGCCTGGGATGAAAAGGCACATCGCGAATTATTGCGCGAGAAGCTGGGGCCCGCAGTGGGCGAGGGGACACGTCCGGTAAAACTAGCGCAGCTAGCCCAGTCTTTAGCCCACGCGCTGAACAGTCCAGGTCTGAACCCCGATTCCCCACAGGAACTTCTTCGCGCACTGCACCGTGCGGGATTTGCAGTTCAATCGGTCCGTGCCTGGGAATTAGAACAACTTAAACATCCACTTATCGAGCAGGTTTTGGAGTATAAAAAACTTTCTCGCTTAGCTAGTACCCATGGAGATGCGTGGCTAGACCAATGGGTCACCGAGGGCCGTTTCCACCCGCATTACATCTTAGGGACGGTCGCCTCTGGTCGCTGGGCTGCCAGTGGCGGCGGGGCTTTACAACTCCCCCACTCGATCCGCCAGGTCGTTCGAACTCCTGTGGGGCGAACCTTTGTCATTGCCGACGGACGGCAACTTGAACCACGCATTCTTGCTGCAATCTCCCAAGACCGTCAGCTCCAAGAGGCAGGCCAACAAGATGACCTGTATCAATGGCTTATCAACGCGAAACTTGTCTCCGACCGCAATGAGGCAAAGTTGGGGATGCTCTCGGTTATTTACGGGGGCGGTGGTGGCACCTCAGGTGCGGTAGGCGCGGCGTTGAAGAAGAACTTCCCACAGGCGATGGCCTATGTTGATCAGGCGGCGAAAGCCGGCGAACGCGGTCAAGGGGTGCAAAGCTGGTTAGGTCGGGGCTGCCCACCGGCGGACGAAGCTTGGATACAGGCCCAGCGAGCCACCCACGATGAGGCCGGGCAGCGAGCTGCGGACGCGGCGGCACGTTCACGCGGCAGATTCACACGGAACTTCGTGGTGCAATCAACCGCGGCGGAATGGGCTCTGGTGTGGCTAGGCCACGCCCGGCATCTGATTCGGCAGGCCGGATGGGGCGACACTTGCCAGCAAGTGTTTTTTGTTCATGACGAAGCGGTCTTTGAATGCCCGGTGGAATTGGCTCCGCAGCTAGGTGAATTAGTGCGCCACGCGGCATTGCTCGCCGGACGTACTCTCTTTGGAGAGCACAGCCCCAACTTCCCGGTCAGTGTCGGAATCTCGCAGAACTACGCTGAAGGCAAGTAACTGGCTAGCCCATCATGATTTCGCGTTGCCTGTTCCACGGCTTGTTCCAGCCCAACTCATCAAATAAGCGATCAAGCACAATGGCAGTAAATCCCCAGATCAAATGGCCCTCATATTCGAAGGCCGGGGATTTGAAGCGTTGTGCACCGCGGCGCACTACCGCGGTCAGCCGGTTATGCGGATTGAGCAGATGCGCCACTGGTACGCGGAACACATCCGCACTTTCACGCAGATCAGCCGCGTAAACCTTGGATTCGGTGTGCCACCAGCCGATCACCGGCGTGACGAGGAAACTCGATACCGGAAGTTCCGTCTCGGTCAGCTGACCGAGCACCTCAATCCCGGAGGTCTGAACTCCGGTCTCCTCCCATGCTTCGCGTAAGGCCGCAGCAACCGCTGAACCGTCCTCCGGGTCCACACCGCCACCTGGGAAGGCGACCTGCCCGGCGTGTTTGCGTAATGTTGAAGCGCGTTCAACAAAGAGCAAGTCAAGGTCTTGGGCCTTGGAATTTTCCCCCACCGCCTCCGCGGTGGCTGATCCGAAGAGGATGAGTACCGCCGCTTTACGCACGCTGTTGGCATCCAGCTGTGCAAAGACCCAATCCTTGGAAAGTTTGGTCGTGGAGCCCTTGCTTTGCTCGTGGGTGGCGATCACCTTTGCCAACTCTGTGCGTGCACTCATGCGTCTAATCCATATCCTTCGGCGCGCAGTTCTCGACGGGTAGCTCCATCAAGCATTTTCTGCAGTAGTTCTTCTTTTCCGGGGGCCAATTCATATTTGAGTAGCTTTTGGGCCTTGGCCGGAATTTCTTCACCGATTCCTGCCGAGGGGCAAAGCTGTGCCAAGACGCAGGCACCACACGCCGGCTTGCGGGCGTGGCAAACTCTGCGGCCGTGAAAGACTACCCGGTGGCTGAGCATGGTCCAGTCACGCTTTTCAAATAATTCACCGACCTCATGCTCTACCTTGACTGGGTCGCTCTGTCCGGTCCAGCCAAATCGATTAGCGAGCCGGCCGAAGTGTGTGTCTACGGTAATACCGGGAACGCCGAACGCGTTGCCAAGCACCACGTTAGCGGTCTTGCGTCCCACCCCGGCGAGTTTCACCAGATCTTCGAGCTTGGCAGGAACTTCTCCGCCGTGTCGCTCGACCAGTGCCGCGGAAAGCCCCAGCAGCGATTCTGTTTTGGCGCGAAAAAAGCCCGTGGGTCGGATGAGCGCTTCGAGCTCTGAGCGGTCCGCCTGGCTCATTGCCAGCGCATCAGGGAAACGGCTAAAGAGTGCCGGGGTAATTGAGTTAACCCGTACGTCGGTAGTTTGCGCGGAAAGTACCGTAGCAACCAGCAGCTCGAAGGGATTCTCAAAATCCAATTCTGCGACTGCATACGGGTATGCCTCGGCTAAGAGTCGGTGCATCTTGCGTGCACGCCGTTTCAGACCTAATTCAGATTCAACTTTTACTTTTGTTGCCACCAGATGATCGTGCCATGAGCCGACGATTTTTTCATTGTTTACCTGCACTTCGTCGCACTCTATGACCGTTCAGCGCAGAAATTGCCCACTGCCACCTCTGTGGTGACACAAACCACAGGTGTTAGCTTGTTGGCGTGTAACTTTGGTCACAGAGTAAATTTTGTTTAACCGAAAGGAAGCGATCACCGGTGAGTGATTCCAAGACCCTGGACAATCTATCCCATGAAACCCGAGCTTTTGCCCCGAGCAAAGAGTTCAGTGACCAAGCCATCGGTCAGGCCAGCCAGTATGCGGCAGCCAAAGAAGACCGCCTAGGTTACTGGGCGCAGCAGGCACGTAGCGTACTGACCTGGGATACAGATTTTGCCGAAACCTTGGACTGGTCGGAGGCTCCGGTAGCCAAATGGTTTGTCGGCGGAAAACTCAACGCCGCCTACAACGCACTAGATCGTCACGTAGAAAACGGCCTCGGCGACCGCGTCGCCATTTACTTCGAGGGCGAACCAGGAGATACCCGCACCTACACCTACGCGCAGCTCACCGAAGAAGTGAAGAAGGCAGCTAACGCCTTCGAATCCTTAGGAGTAGTTAAGGGTGACCGTGTGGCGGTATACCTGCCAATGATCCCCGAAGCGGTCATCACCATGCTCGCCTGCGCACGTATCGGTGCCATCCATTCGGTAGTCTTCGGCGGTTTCTCTGCCGACGCGCTACGTAGCCGTATTGACGACGCGGATGCCAAGCTTGTGGTCACCGCCGACGGCACCTGGCGCCGCGGCAAGCCATCCGCGCTGAAGCCAGCGGTAGACGCTGCGCTAGAAAAGCCCGGCCACACGGTAGAAAACGTGGTGGTAGTTAAGCGCAATGGCGAACAGACCGCCTTCGGTCCGCTGGATAAGTGGTGGCATGAGGTAGTAGACGCTGCCAGCACCGAACATGAGGCCCCTGCTCACGATTCCGAACACCCGCTGTTTGTGCTTTACACCTCCGGTACTACCGGTACCCCAAAGGGCATTGTGCACACCACCGGTGGTTATTTGGTCCAGGGCGCGGTCACTCACCGCGATACCTTTGATCTGCATCCCGAGACCGACGTGTACTGGTGCACCGCCGATATTGGTTGGGTTACCGGCCACTCCTACGTCACTTACGCGCCATTGATCAATGGCGCCACCCAGGTGATCTACGAAGGAACTCCAGACACCCCGCATCAGGGACGCTGGTGGGAACTGATTGAAAAGTACAAGGTCTCGATTCTTTACACAGCACCCACCGCGATCCGCACCTTCATGAAGTGGGGCCGCGACATTCCAGACGGATATGACCTATCCTCCTTGCGCGTGCTTGGCTCAGTAGGCGAGCCAATCAACCCCGAAGCGTGGATGTGGTACCGCGATGTCATCGGCACCAACAACGGTAAAAACGGTGAACGCAAGGAAAACCCCACCCCCATCGTGGATACCTGGTGGCAGACCGAAACCGGCGCGCATATGATCACTCCACTGCCTGGCGTCACCGCGACCAAGCCGGGCTCGGCTCAGGTTGCCGTTCCAGGAATTAGCATCGACGTGGTAGATGAAGCCGGCCAGTCCGTTGCCGATGGCGAAGGCGGTTTCCTGGTCATCCGTGAGCCTTGGCCCGCCATGTTGCGTGGCATCTGGGGCGATATGGAACGCTATAAGTCCACCTACTGGTCCCGTTTTGATGACATGTACTTTGCTGGTGATGGTGCCAAGAAGGATGAGGACGGGGATATTTGGTTGCTCGGTCGCGTCGATGACGTGATGAACGTATCCGGTCACCGTCTATCCACCACCGAAATCGAATCCTCGCTAGTGGCCCACCCATATGTGGCCGAGGCCGCGGTGGTCGGTGCGAAGGACGAAACTACCGGCGAAGCCGTGGTGGCGTTCGTCATCTTGCAGACGGAACCTGCCGAGGGCGAAGACGTGGTGGCAATCCTGCGCAACCATGTGGGCAAGGATATTGGTCCCATCGCCAAACCACGTCACGTACTGGTGGTTCCGGAGCTGCCGAAGACTCGCTCGGGCAAGATTATGCGACGTCTACTCAAGGACGTGGCCGAAGGCCGCGAAGTGGGCGACTCCACCACGCTGTCCGATGCTGATGTGATGACACAGATTGCGCAGTCAATGAAGAAGTAGCACTGGCTGGTTTTCATGAGAAGCCGTCACCGCCCTAGTTCATTTTCCTGCAACTCTTTGAGGGGTTGTCGGAAAGTGCCGGGGATGGTGGCGGCTTCTTTGTGCTCGTTTCATCTGAGCTCCCCCACTAAAACAAACTTGAGCTCTCAACATTACGACAGATGTTACGGGCAAGCACAGCTAAATTTCCGCCTATGAGCCCCGTAATACCGGATGCAACAGCGGTGATAGCCAGAGTGTGTAATAGATTTGAATAATGACCTACTCAGCGAAGCGCACCATCTTGTTACTGAACGGACCGAACCTGAACCTTTTGGGAACTCGCGAGCCCGAAATTTATGGGCACGATACGCTCGCGGATGTTGAGCGACTGGCCATGCAGGCGGCCGCCGAACAGCAGCTAGATTTGGAAGCGCTTCAGTCCAACCATGAAGGTGTGCTCATTGATGCAATTCATGAGGCGAGACTGAGCAAAGGCGGCATCATCATTAACCCTGGGGCTTTCACCCACACCTCGGTGGCCATAGCCGATGCGCTTAGCGGGGTGTCCCTACCGGTAGTTGAGGTACATATTTCCAACGTGCATCAGCGTGAGGCATTCCGCCATCACTCATACGTTTCTGCGGTAGCGTCTTCAATCATTATTGGCGCCGGTGTTAACGGCTACCGGCTCGCGGTGCAGCAGATGGCCCATCTTCTTAGCCGCTAATCGCTAATGCAGTCGCCAGTCTTGATTGAGTTAGTCCGTTGCCCTGCGGCTTTAAGGGCGATTTCCATCTCTTCAAGACTCAGCGCAAAGCCGATTTCATCGTTGCCACGAGATTTAGCAAAGACCATACCTACCGCTTCGCCAGATTCACTAACCAGTGGGCCACCGGAGTTGCCCTGGGCCACCTTTGCGGTCAGCTGATACACGGATAATGAGGACGGATCTTCACCATAAATATTGGCGATAGATACCGTAGCGCGTGAGGCAACTACCGCTCCACGCACCTGCAATGGCCCACCGGCCGGGAAACCAATAAATGCTGCCTGGTCGCCGCGCCCCAGATTTTGATCTGCGAGCTCTAATGGGGTGGTGTTCATCCCATCAACGCGAAGCACCGCGATATCGGCCTCCGGATCAAAATAAACAACCTTTCCGCGGTGAAGTTCATCACCACCAACTTCCACCGTGGCAGCGCTCAAACCGGCCACCACGTGGGCGTTGGTCATCACCAGTTGGTCAGCAATAACAAAGCCAGAACCGGTCAGGTTCACACCACATTGCACGGCGGTACCGGAGATCTTAGCTACCGATTGCACGGCCGCACGCTGCAAATCATTAGGTGCCCATTCTCCAGGCTCCACTGGCTCTACCGGTGGGGCGAATGGGTCCAGCAATGCGGGGATCGTTTCGGCCATTACCGCCGAGCGTGCTGAGGAGATTGCAGTGTTTACAAACTCCGGTGTCAGCCCGCGAATTGAGGCAATCATTTTTGACTTGTCGATCTCGGTGGATAAACGCGGAATACCCATACTTGACGTGGAGAATGCCAGTGCGCCGATGACCGTGGCGGTAATAAAAACCGAAAGCACACCGCCAGCTAAACCATCCGCGGCACGCAAGAAATCAAAGTTCATCCAACGTCTTATTCGGACCGCAAATACTCGGCCCAAGGCTTGACCCAAAACGAGCAGTACGGCCGCGGTGGCCACCATCAGGCCTACTCGCCACCAGGGGTTTGAAGCGAGGGTTGAGACCATCGGTATGGCGAAGAATGCTGCAACGCCGCCAGCGACGAGTCCGATCATGTCGCCGACCGTGTAGAGGAAGCCACGACGAATCCCGGCAATAAAAAAAGACAACAAAACTATACAGATGGCAAGGTCTAGCCAGCTGAATATTCCGAGCACCGAGACCCCGCTTCATTCACAAACTTTCTATTAACCCAAGGTACCCTTAGAAGCTGATGGATTTCTGCGAGGATATTCGCGAGTTTTAGTAGGGTGAGCGTGATTCTCAACATTTCTTGGCCAAACCACGTGTGGAAACTGTCACATTGTTACCAAATACGGCACAATGAAGTTAGCGCTTACTACTGTTGACAGGAGATTTTATGGATATCGAGGTACTGCGTCGTGCGCCGCTTTTTGCGTCGCTGGGTGATGAAGTATTCGCCACGCTAACCGAAGAATTGACCGAGGTCGATCTGTCTCGCGGTGCATCAGTGTTCCGCGAAGGCGATCAGGGTGACCGTCTCTACTTCATCGTCTCGGGCAAGATCAAGCTTGGTCGCACTTCCGCCGACGGACGTGAAAACCTGATCGCCGTTCTCGGCCCAGGTGAACTGTTCGGCGAAATGGCGCTCTTCGATCCACACCCGCGCAACGCAACCGCAACCGCCGTGTCGGAAACCCGACTGGCAGGCCTAAGCCACGAAAACATGCGCAAGGCGATCTTGAACTCCCCGGAGGTCTCGATCCAGTTGCTGCAGGCTTTGGCTGCGCGTCTACGTCGCACTAACGAGTCCCTAGCCGATCTGGTGTTCTCCGACGTTCCTGGCCGTGTGGCCAAGGCACTGTTGGATCTGGCTGACCGTTTCGGTCGCCCAGCAACCGATGGCATCCTGGTAGCTCACGAGCTCACCCAGGAAGAGCTGGCCCAGCTGGTCGGCGCCTCCCGCGAAACCGTGAACAAGGCTTTGGCCGAGTTCGTGCAGCGCGGATGGCTCCGTCTGGAAGCCCGCGCAGTCGTCATCTTGGACATCCAGCGTCTGCGTCAGCGTTCACGCTAAGCATCGCTGTAAGAACTATGGCCGGAAATCCTTTCAAGGATTTCCGGCCATAGTTCTTTGTGCGCAAAGTTTTTAGTGTCCTGGTTCGGCCTGCCAAGGACGAGTTGATTCGTCCCCAAAGGTTCCAAGTACTTCAAGATAATAGGTGCCATCACGCACCAGCAGGTCCGGGTGTTGAACATCCAGGCTCCGTGCACGGGAAAGGTACGCGACCACTCCGTGAGCGTCCACCATGCGCTCGAGCATGAGCTCCACCGCGGGACTGGTAATTTGTGAAAGCCGCAGCCCTTGGGTATCGGGCTGCCCAATCAGGTCTCCGAGGCCGCTGGTAGCCCGCTGCTCGATGATCTGCTCCGTACTGCACCATTGCGCCCATTGGCCCTTAGCGCGCAATAGAGAGGGTTCCTGACGCAATGGAACCGTCGCCGCGAAGTACCAGGTATCAAAACGGCGGAATGCGAAGTTAGGACTCACCCAGTGAGCCACCGGACGCAAGAGATCCGTACGCAGCCCTAAGCCACGTCTGCGCAAAAATTCTGCAAACTCTAAGTCCTGCCCGGCAATAGCCTCACGGGCGGACATCCATTCTTCCGGATCGGTCATTTCGATCACCGATTGCTCGTCGGTGCCGGCCAGCAAGATTCCGGTTTCTTCAAAGAGCTCTCTGATTGCGCAAACTAGATGTACGCGGACCAGCTGTTGATCCAGCACATCTAAACGTTTGGACCACCAGGTCAGGTTCGGACCAAACCACCTGTATTCGGCGCGGTCTCCAACCTCAACGCTTCCACCAGGAAACGCCACACTCCCCAAGGGTGATTCACCAGAGCGGTAGCCCAAAAAGGTTTCCACACCATGGGCGCCATCTTGCACCAGGCACACTGATGACGCTCGGCGTGCGGCCCTAGGTGTGCGAGAGCCGTAGGTAAACCAATTTTCCGCCGCTGGAATTTGATGCGGCGGCAGCTCAACCAGGCGACGCGCCATGCCGGTGCGCGCGCCGGACGGGATCGCCCGGCCTGCGCGCACACCGGAATCGCGTTGTGGACTACTCAAATTCGGCGATGACCTCAACCTCAACCGGAGCGTCCAATGGCAAGACGGCCACGCCAACTGCCGAACGTGCATGCACTCCGGCTTCGCCAAGAACATTTCCGAAGAATTCGGATGCTCCGTTGATGACGCCAGGCTGACCGGTAAACGTTGGATCAGACGACACGAAGCCAACGACCTTCACGATACGCTTAATGCGATCTAGGTCACCTATTTCCGCTTTGATCGCTGCCAGCGCATTCAGTGCGCAGGTCTGTGCCAAAGCCTTGGCTTCTTCGGCCGAGACCTCTGCCCCGACTTTGCCTCGAGCTGAGAGTTCACCGTTAATCAGCGGCAGCTGACCGGAGGTGTAAACGTAGTTGCCAGTGGTGACCGCTGGCAGGTACGCGGCGACCGGCTTGGCCACAGCTGGCAACGAAAGACCGAGCTCGGCCAGACGGGCCTCGACACGCGAGGAAGTAGCTTCTTGCATGGGGTTTTACTCCTTCTAAAAGTTAAGCTTTTGGACGCTTCATGTAGGCCACTGGATTGGTGCCATTTGGGCCTGGAACGATTGCTACCAGCTCCCAACCATCGTCTCCCCACTGATCCAAAATCTGCTTGGTTGCGTGGATAACGAGCGGCAAAGTGGCGTATTCCCATTTAGTCATACTCGATAGGTTAGCGCGTCCTTGTAAACTAGTAGGTATGGCAGCCAAGAAGTCCCCCTTTTTTGACACAGCTACCACTCTGGGAAAGATCGTTGCGTTCTTCGGAATCAGTGCCCTTTGTGGTGTGCTGGCCGCGGGCATGATCGTCCCCGTGGCAGCAATCGCAAAAACCGGTTTGACCACCGGAAATAACATTGTAAGCGCGCTTCCGAGCACCTTCGAGAAGCTTCCAATTCCGCAGCCTTCGCGTGTCTTAGACACCGAGGGCAAGGAGATCGCGACGTTCTACGAACAGAACCGCGAACCGGTGAAGCTCAAGGATATTTCTCCGGAAATGCGTAAGGCAATCGTTTCCGTGGAAGATGAGCGTTTTTACGAGCACAACGGTATCGACCCCAAGGGCATCGCCCGTGCGGTAGTCGGTAACCTGACGAGCTCGTCACGTTCCGGTGCGTCAACGTTGACTCAGCAGTACGTCAACAACCTTTTGGTCAATAACCAGATTTTGACCGGTTCCAAGGACAGCACCGTTTCTGGTCAGAAAGAATACTCTGACAAAATTCGTGAGCTGAAGTATGCGGTAGCTATCGAAAAGGAAATGTCTAAGGACGAAATCCTTGAAGGCTACCTTAACTTGGTTCTCTTCTCCGGCCGTGAGTATGGCGTGCAGGCTGCCGCTCAGCGCTTCTTCTCTGTAGACGCCAAGGATTTGAACCTGCAGCAGTCAGCAATGCTTGCCGGCATGGTTCAGCTTCCAAACGTGTACAACCCAATCAATAACCCCGAGCGCTCCTTGGACCGTCGCAACAAGGTGCTGGGCAATATGTACCGCACCGGTGCGATCACCAAGAAGGAATACGACAAGGCCGTCAAGTCCAAGCTTGGGACGAAGCCTAGTTCGTCAGCCTCGGGCTGCATGGCTGCCGGGGACGACGGATATTTCTGTGACTACGTCACCAACTTGATCCTCAAGGACAAGAACTTTGGTAAGACCAAAGAGGATCGCCAGAATTTGCTCTTCCGTGGTGGCTTGACCATCAAGACCACCCTGAATTCCGCCTTGAATAAACAGGCTGCCAAGGATTCACGCGAAGCGATTGATCCTCATGCCAAGTCGAACAAGGACATCTACTCCTCGCTGGTTTCGGTTGAGCCGGGCACCGGCAAGATCCTCACCATGGCGCAGAACACCGAGTACGCACCGGAATCCAAGGAATCCGGCAGCCGTACCTTCTACAACTTCGCTGTAGAACGTTCGCTTGGCGGCGCGGGTGGCTTCCAGGGTGGCTCGACCATGAAGCCATACACCACACTTGCATGGCTACATGAGGGCAACCACATGTACGACAAGATCAATGCAAAACGGCAGAGCTATCCCGGCGACTACAAGTGGAAGGCTTCCTGCCTTCCAGGCGGCTCAACGCAAACGTACACAAAATGGGATGTCGGAAACGCTTCACGTGGGTTCGCAAGAACGATGACAGTTGATTACGGACTTATGTGGTCAGTGAACTCCGCAACCGTCGCGGAAGCTGCCAAAGTGGATTTGTGCACGATTACTGATTACACCACCAAATTAGGCCTATTGGATCAGGATGCTGACAAAGGCAATCCCGGTCCGATTTCCCCAGCCGCCCCTTCGTTCGTTATTGGCTCGCAAAACATCACTCCGCTAGCGCAGGCAGCTGCCTTCGCAACGTTTGCTAATAAGGGTGAATACTGCCGACCTCGTGCGATCACTTCCGTAGTGGACAAAGACGGCACCAAGTACAAGATCCCGAAGGAAGAATGCTCGCAAGAGATCGATCCACAGCACGTAGCTGATTTGAATGGCACGTTGAAAAAGATCGCGACCCAGCGTGTCTCCAAGGGTCGAGTAGCCGGGCCAATCGCCGGTAAAACCGGAACTAATAACTGGTCCTCGTCAACTTGGTTCGTCGGCTACACCACCGGAATCTCAACTGCGTCATGGGTCGGACGATTGGATGGGAAAGCCGGCGAAGAAAAAAACACTCTTCAAAATGCAATGATCAACGATAAACGAGCAGGGTCTGTAGTTGATTCCTCGACTTATGCAGCTCCGCTATGGGTTGATTTCATGTCCAAGGCAGTTCAGCAGTACGAGCGAAACTCCTTCGGTTCCGTGTCAAAGGCTCCTAAACCAAAGCCGAAGCCGAAGGAAGAAGACAGCTCGGACAGCAGCGACGATAAGTCGGATTCGAAGAAGGAAGACTCCAAGAAGGAAGATTCCAAGAAGTCGGACGACAACAAGTCTGATTCGAACAAGTCTGAAAACAAGGGCAAAGAGAAGTCCAAACCGACTACTCCCGCCAAGCCCGGAGATGGCTCGAACGACTAAATAACCTCAAAAGGCCGCGTTCAACTTTGGTTGAACGCGGCCTTTCGGTTTAGATTGGCATTACCACCAGACTCAGATGGGTCTGTTCCCCCGAAAGGACAATGACGCACCGGTCATGGTTGAAAAAACTAATTTCTCTTCGGCATTCGGTCGAGCCACCAGCACCACAGCGCTACTTGCCGGCGGTGCCGCCGCGGTTGGAAGTGCACTGCTTGGGTACGGGCTTTACGAGACACAGAAATTCGGGCTACGCCGCGAAACCGTCAAAGTCTTGCCGCGTGGTGCGGCAGATATGCGCGTTTTGCATCTCTCGGATATCCATATGATCCCCGGACAGGCTCTGAAACGCCGCTGGTTACATCAGCTGGCAGATGAGCAACCCGACTACGTGATCAATACCGGTGACAACCTCAGCCACCGGGAGGCAATCCCTGCGTTGCTCGACGCGTTACAGCCACTGATGCAATTTCCTGGCGCCTTTGTTCCCGGATCAAATTGTTATTACGCACCGAAACTGAAAAATCCTTTCAAGTACCTCACACGCAGTACCGGACGGCCTAACCCCTCGGACCGCGACATGCTGCCTTTTGAGCAGATGCACCAGGCTTTTGGGGCCGCCGGCTGGGTCAACATGACCAACCGCTCCTACTCCACAGCGCTCAATGGGCTCCGACTTGATCTCACCGGTATCGACGACCCGCATTTGGACCGAGACCAGTTCGCTGGCTGGCCACAGGGCTCTTCCACCAGTTACCAGGCACCACATGTACGTATCGCATTAACACACGCCCCCTACCAACGAGTGCTGGATCAGTTCACCGAAGAAGGTGCCGACATCATCTTTGCCGGGCATACCCACGGCGGGCAGGTCTGCATCCCAGGTTATGGCGCGCTAGTGTCAAATTGTGACTTGCCCACCTGGCGAGCACGTGGTCTGACAAATTGGGAACATGCTGGACGCAGTGTTCCGCTCAACGTTTCAGCCGGCATTGGACACTCTCGTTTTGCCCCGATCCGTATAGCTTGCCCACCCGAGGCGATACTTCTGACGCTGACCGCCAAAGACTAACAGTCACCAACTTTTCAGACCCCGTGCTTTGACTAAGCACGGGGTCTGAAGTCGTTTCTGAGCCTGATACAAATAATCTATCGGATAGGGATTGTTTGATTGAATTTTCCCAACTACTGACTGTAGGCTGTAGTCCGGTCGATATTTTTTGGTGATGGTGGGGTAAAGCGCATGGCGCGAGAACAAAACGCGGAACCGGCAGAAGCGGTTTCATTAACTACCACTCTCAAACGGCTTGGACCTTTTGTCCGTCCGATTCTCCCCCGCCTCATTGGCGGTTTTTTCTGCGCTTTGGGTGCAGGCATTGTGGCCCTGGCAATCCCGCAGGTACTTGCATGGCTGGTCAATAACGTATTGGACGCCGATGGCACCAGTACCCAAATCTGGATCGCCATGGCTATTGTCGGTGGCCTAGGGTTCCTCGAAGCACTGTTCATCTTCCTCCGCCGGCAGTTTGTTCTTAACCCGGCAGCAGGACTCGAAGCACACATGAGGATCCGCTTCTACAAGCACCTGCAGCGACTTCCCGTGGCGTTCCACGAGCGTTGGGGCTCGGGGCAGCTCCTTTCCCGCTCCATGTCTGATCTGTCGCTGCTACGGCGTTGGCTCGCCTTTGGCGCGATGATGCTCGTGGTAGATACCGTAACCGTGATCACCGGTCTGGTACTGATGTTTTTCCACTCGTGGATTCTTGGCTTGCTCTATCTGCTCGGTGCCATCCCTATCTCTATCAAGGCCTACCACTTCAGAAACAACTATCGGGCAGCAAGCCGGCTAAGCCAAGACCAGGCTGGTGACCTCGCCACAGCGGTCGAAGAGTCAGTCCACGGCATCCGCGTCATCAAGGCTTTCGGCCGTGGACGCTACGTCTACGAAGGCTTCAGCGAACAGGCCAAGTCGCTACAGCAAACCGAGATCTCCAAGGCAAAAACCTTGGCTGGTTTCTTGATGACGGTAGTTGCAATCCCAGAAACGATTCTAGGAATCGGTCTACTCATCGGTATTTCAATGGTTGCCGGCGGCTCATTGAGTGTTGGTTCCTTGGTTGCGTACTTTGCGATCGCAGCAGTTATTGCCGGTCCGGTAGAGGGCATGGGAATGCTACTTGGCATGACGCTAAGCACCAAAACCGCCTTAGACAGGCACTTCGAAGTGATGGATGCCGACAACGATATTGTTTCGCCAAAGGAGCCTCGCACACCCCAGGAGCGAACCGGTGAAGTACAACTGAAGCACGTGCGTTTTGCCTATCCCGACGATTCGGGGCGAGGCCGTCCTGTGCTTGCGGATATCGACTTCACTATCCGCCCCGGAGAAACCATGGCTTTGGTAGGAATCACCGGCTCAGGTAAGTCCACCTTGCTCAATCTCGTGCCACGACTGCACGATGTGAGCGCAGGACAGGTCCTAGTCCACGGCCAAGACGTGCGTGAATGGGACCTAGAAAAACTTCGACAAGAGATCGCCGTAGCCTTTGAAGACACGACCCTCTTTTCAATTTCCATCCGCGAAAACGTGTTGCTCGGCGCTCCAGAGGGGCTAACCTCTGCGCAGCGCGAGGAACTTCTCACGCAGGCTTTGGATGTTGCCCAGGCGCAATTCGCGTACCAGTTACCCCAAGGGGTTGAGACCCTGATCGGTGAAGAAGGTCTCTCACTTTCTGGCGGACAACGTCAGCGTTTGGCCTTGGCCCGCGCCATTGCGGCGCAACCGCGTATCTTGGTTCTTGATGATCCGCTCTCTGCCTTAGATGTACGCACCGAGGAGGCAGTGACCACCAAGCTTCGTGAAGTTCTTCGCGGAACAACAACCTTGGTAGTCGCCCACCGGCCCTCCACCGTGATGCTTGCAGACCGGGTCGCGCTACTTCGTGATGGACGTATCGACGCAATCGGCAGCCACACACATCTGCTCAGCACCAATGAACATTACCGCTACGTGATTGCCAGCTTGGATGACGAAGCACCGATCAACGAGGAGATCTCACGATGAGCAAACCTATGGGTGTCTCTGACGAAGACAACATCAACCTCAGCGGTGTTCAACGTAAACAGGTTCGTAGCCGTTCCTTTAGGTTGCTGGCCAGGCTGGCTATGCCACAGAAGAAATTATTTATCCTCACCGTGGCGCTGGTCTTGGTTTCGAATGCGGCTCGAGTCGCCTTGCCGTTGCTCATTGCCTTGGCCATCGACTGGACGTTACCCCAGGTCCGTGAGGGCAACTGGAGTGCCCTGGGAATATCAGGTGGCGCTTATATTATTTGCGCGATTCTTGCTGGTGTCTTATTAGCTTGGTACATCAACTGTGCAGCCCGAATTTCTCAGGCCATGCTCCTAGATCTGCGCCAACAAGTCTTCCGCCACACGCAACGATTGAGCCTAGAATTCCATGAGAACTACACCTCCGGTCGCATCATCTCCCGGCAGACCTCGGACCTAGAGACCCTGCGCGAGTTATTGGACCAAGGCGTCTCGGAACTAGCCTCTTCCTGTGTGTTTGTGGTCTTCACGCTGATCACCATCTTTGCTTTGGACTGGCGCAGCGGATTGGTGTTGTGCATTGCCGCCGTCCCGGTCACGATCCTGTTCTTTTGGTATCAAAGCCGTTCCGAGGTCCTCTATCGCGAATCTCGCGTGGTCTCCGCGAAAGTCATCTCCACTTTTGTGGAAACCATGACAGGTATCCGTGCGGTGAAGGCTTTCCGTCGCGAAGCTGCCAACGATGAAAATTATGGCGATATCGCAGAAAAATACCGGGTCAACTCGGTACGTTCCTTTAATCTCTTTGGAATTCTGCAGCCTGGCCTAGTGCTCATTGGTAACCTCACCGTGGCGGCACTGCTCGCCTATGGTGGTTTTCGAATCTTGGATGGCACGCTGGCGGTCGGTGTGATGGTTGCGCTGTTGCTAGCGGCTAAACGCGTCTTCCAACCCGTGGAGCAGATCGCGATGTTCTATTCGTCCTTGCAATCGGCCACCGCAGCGCTTGAAAAAGTGTCCGGACTTTTGGAGGAAGAGCCAAGCGTCAAGGAGCCGCTCAAGCCGCGGAGCATCGACCAGGTTAAGGGCGAGATAGTTTTTCGTGACGCGGTCTTTGGTTACGGGCAGGGTCCTATCATTATGGATCGCTTTGACCTCAAGCTTGAGGCAGGGCAAACCGTTGCGGTGGTCGGACAAACCGGTGCCGGCAAATCAACCCTGGCCAAACTCATCTCACGTTTTTATGATTTGCGCTCTGGAAGTCTCGAAATAGATTCGGTGCCAATTCAAGAAATCTCAAATAATGAATTACGCGAGCACGTAGTGATGGTGACTCAGGAAGCCTTCCTGTTCTCTGGTTCGGTGGCCGAGAATATTGCGCTGGGAAATCCGACGGCAACGCTGGCAGAAATCCAGGACGCTGCCAAGGCGGTTGGTGCCCACGAATTTATCTTGGAACTACCCGAAGGCTACGATACCGATCTGAATAAGCGCGGTGGCCGAGTCTCTGCCGGTCAACGACAGCTCATTTCCTTCGCTCGCGCCTTCCTGGCGGATCCTGCTGTCCTGATCCTCGATGAGGCGACCAGCTCGCTGGATATCCCTTCCGAGCGCGCCGTACAACGTGGTCTGCAGCAGCTGCTGGGTAATCGTACGGCACTGATTATTGCGCACCGCTTGTCCACAGTGCAGATTGCGGACCGGGTGCTTGTGGTCCACGATGGCAAGATTATCGAAGATGGGACTCCCGAGCAGCTCATCGCTGATCAGGGTCGCTTCGCTTCCCTGCATAAGGCATGGAAGGATTCGCTAGTTTAGCTGGCCTGTTGAAGATGACTAACGAACTCAGTGACTTCGTTCAGGCCCCGAATCAAGGCTTGCATCCGGAAGTTTATGAAATTGAAAACAATGCAATGGATCGAAGCGGCGCCCTCTTTGCGCGGCTTGAAGATCTCGCGCCTTGGGATGGCAAAGATTTGTTGGACTTAGGGTGCGGCACCGGTTATTGGTTGCCGAAGTACCTCAGCGATTCGGGAACCGTCATCGGAGTAGAGCCAGATGCTAATTTACTTCAAGCGGCACGTGCACGTAGTGCCCATATCCAGGTGCATCAAGGTTCCGCCGAGCATCTTCCGTGTGCCGACGAAAGCCTAGACGTGATTCATGCTCGCTTTGCGTATTTTTTCCCGTCCCCTAAGAACGATTGTTCGGCGGGAGTTGCTGAAGCGTTGCGAGTCCTACGTCCTGGTGGTTCCTTGCTGGTGATCGATAACGATCAGCAACACGGTGAGTTCGCATCGCTGCTGCAAAGTAGCCCCTGGGCGGCGGCACAAGGCGAGTCAAACTTCACCAACGCATGGTGGGAAGACCACGGTGCCACCCGGCATGAGGTGATGAGCAGCTGGAAGTTTGATTCTGTCCAGGATCTTGCCAGCGTCCTGCACATCGAATTCCCTACGCAGCTGGCAAACGAATGGATTGCCAGGCACCCTCACGCCACGCAGTTGAGCTACGGCTACGTGATCTACCAAATACGCAAGGAAGCTACAGACGCACAGTAAACGGGCGTAAAAATAGGCCGGGGCGAAGATCCTTCTTCACCCCGGCCTATTTTTGGATCGATTAGGCTGAGAACTTCAGTCCGGTCAATCGCTCATATGCTTCGATATACCGGGCACGAGTCTTCTCGATAATTTCTGCTGGCAATGCCGGAGGCTGCTGCCCGGAATTCTTGTCCCACCCGGATTCTGCTGAGCTCAACCAGTCACGGACGAACTGCTTGTCAAAGCTATCCTGTGCCTTACCAGGTTCATAAGACTGCGCATCCCAGAAACGCGAGGAGTCCGGGGTGAGCACCTCATCGCCCAAGGTAATGTCCCCGGTAGCAGGGTCCAACCCAAACTCGACTTTCGTATCGGCCAGGATGATGCCGCGTTCACGCGCAATCTTCTCGGCACGCTCGTAAAGTGCGACGGTCTTTTCCCGTAGCGCTTCGGAGACGTCTAGACCAACGCGCTCCACGGTTTGCTCAAAGGAAATGTTTTCGTCGTGTTCCCCTACTTCAGCCTTAGCCGAAGGGGTGAACAAGGCTGGTTGCAACCGTGAACCATCAACCAGACCTGCTGGCAACGGCAATGCACACACCGTGGAAGAGACCTTGTACTCGACCAAGCCAGAGCCGGTCAGGTATCCACGAGCAATGCACTCAATGGGGTACATCTCAAGCTTTTTGCACACCATCGCACGTCCGGCAACTGCCTCTGGCACCTCGGTGGAGATCACGTGATTGGCAAAATCGCTTAGCTGATTGAACCACCACACACTGAGCTGGGTCAGCACCTTGCCCTTATCGGGGATCTCGCTGGTCAGTACAAAATCATAAGCACTGATTCGGTCCGAGGCGACAACGAGCACCCGGTCCGAGTCTGCAAAACTGACACCTGCCGGTACGTAAAGATCTCGGACCTTACCGGAGTAGAAATGGTCCCAACCTTCTAAGGAAAGTGTTTCTGTCTGCAATCCTGCCATTACTTACTTTCCTCATTCGTTAGGATTTCTCCACGTTCGGCCTTCAATGCGATGTCGCTGCGCGACTGCGCTCCAGGCCAACTGATCTTCGCAACACCGGCATAGGCGCTAGCCCGGGCACTGGCCAGATCATCGCCTAGGGCAACGACGGCCAACACACGTCCGCCAGACACGATGATGTTACCGTCGGCATCGGCGCTGGTGCCAGCATGCATGACATGGACGTTAGGAACCGCGTTGGCCTGTTCAAGCCCTTGAATTATTTCGCCTTTCACCGGGGCGTCAGGATAGTTCTCGGCGGCAATGACTACGTCAACTGCGGTCTTCGAGGACCAACGCAGCTGTTCAGCGTCATCCAAGGTTCCGTTCGCCGCAGCCAGCAGGATGCCGCCCAATGGAGTCTTCAGACGAGCCAGGACCGCTTGAGTCTCAGGGTCACCGAAGCGGGCGTTAAACTCAATGACGCGGATGCCACGCTTGGTAATGGCAAGGCCGCAGTACAGCACACCGGTGAACGGGGTGCCACGCTTTTCCATTTCGCGCAAAGTTGGGTAGGCGACGCGGTCCATGACCTCGTCGACGAAGGTTTCGGGCAACCATTCAAGCGGTGAGTAGGCGCCCATACCACCGGTATTAGGTCCCTGATCATTGTCGAAGATTCGTTTGAAGTCTTGCGCCGGTGCCAGAGGCACCGCGTGCTTACCGTCGCAGATGACGAAGAGCGAAACTTCTGGACCGTCCAAGAATTCTTCGATGACCACGGTACCGCCAGCAGCAAAGCAGACTTCGGCGTGGGCTAGGGCTTCGGCGCGGTCATTGGTGACAACCACGCCCTTGCCGGCTGCCAAGCCGTCGTCTTTAACCACGTAGGGTGCGCCAAAGTCGTCAAGCGCCGAGGCTGCTTCTGCCGAGTTGGTGGCCACATGCGCCATCGCGGTGGGCACCTGCGCGGCGGCCATCACGTCCTTGGCAAATGCTTTGGAAGCCTCCAGCTGGGCTGCGGCCTTGGTTGGTCCGAAAACGGGGATGCCCGCTTCGATTAACGCGTCGGCAACACCGGCGGCCAAGGGCGCTTCGGGACCAACGATCACTAGCTCGCTTGCCAGTTCGTTAGCCAGCGCCAGCACCGCTTGTGGGTCTTGCGCATCGATGTTGTGGGTGGTGACGTCCTGTGCGATACCGGCGTTACCGGGAGCGCAATGAACCTCATTGACGTAGGGGTCTGCACTCAGTGCACGGACAATTGCATGCTCACGGCCGCCTGGGCCAATAACCAGTACCTTCACCTCGCCGAGTTTACCGGAGATTAGTGCCAGGTTATTGGTCTGTGACCGGTCAATGAACACTTCTTACGAGTCACTATTTCTCTTCGGGTTTCTAGGGTTTCCTGATATTTGAGGTGCTCTAAGCACCGCTTAGACTGAGTCTTATGGCTTCGGCGATAGACATCACACACTGCACAGAGCTGCTTCGGGTTACCCGTAATTCGGTCGTTGAATCCAGACATTATGGAGCCGCGGTGGTGCTGGACGCTTCGGGAGAAATACTTGAAGCCCTCGGCGATCCGCAGGCCCTGATCTTTCCGCGTTCCGCGCTGAAACCTTTTCAAGCTATCGGTTCTCTGCGTGCCGCGGCGGTTCTGAGCTCCGCCCAACTAGCTTTGGCTTGCGCCAGCCACCTGGGTACCGCCAGACATCAGCAGTTGGCGCACAGTGTGCTCGCCTCGGTGAACTTGGGCGAAGATCATTTGCAGTGTCCGGCTTCATGGCCAGGCGATTCCGCCGCCAGAACCGAAATGATCATCGGTGGGCACAGTCAAAACAAGTTGGCATTCAACTGTTCGGGCAAACATGCGGCATTTCTTGCCGCCGCGGTATCGCGCGGAGAACCGGTAGAAACGTATCTGAATCCAGAACATCCGGTACAGCAGTGCGCGTTAGAAGCAATTGAAGAATTCTGCGGATCGGTAACTTTTGTGGGGGTGGATGGGTGCGGTGCTCCGGCACCGCAGATATCCTTGCATTCCTTAGCCAAGGGGTTCAAAAATCTCAGTACCAGCAGCGATCAGCATGTTCGTGCCGTCGCACACGCGATGCGCGAACATCCTTGGGCGGTACGCGGTCCCGGCAGCCCGAACACCATCGTTAACGAATCCACGGGGATTATTGCCAAGTTGGGTGCCGAAGGCGTGCTGGGTATGAGCACCGATCAAGGGGTGAGCGTAGTGGTCAAAATGCTGGATGGCTCATCGCGCGGAATGGACATGCTGGCTCTCGGGCTGCTGGTCAAACATGGTGCCCTCACACCGCAGAAGCTGAAAGAATTGGCTTCTAGGCTGGCGCCGGCAAGCACCACAGAGGGCTCGCGCGCGGCGCAGATTCACGATGTGGGTCAGGGATTTGTGGACGGTCGGCGCAAAAGAATCTGAGTGAATCTCAAACCCAAGCTTTTGATATCGCCACCGACTTTGCATCCAGCCTGTGCTGATCTCTAGATCTCTGTGCACGAATCAACAGTAATCAACGTCGAGTTCTCACGTGCGGGAAAACTAGACGACCACGTGTGAGAAACCTTCCCCGTGTTCCTTTGGCGTCGCTATCACTTCAATGCTCCACGTCACTGCTTTTCGGAAGAACGGTGACTCCTACATTGAGCTGGAAGATGAATATTTCCGCGCAATCGCTAAATAGATTCTTCACCAAAAACTTACTTTTTTTGCTTGAAAGTAGTGATGAACACCCTCCCGGTTAGTCATTTTAATGATCCGAGTCTAGGATAATTACGATTCGTCAAGAGGTTTGTCTGCAGAAGTATCTAATCCGTTTGCACCGACAACCCAGACGAGAAACGACAACATGTCCTCGGTTTGTCTGGTGCAGCAATCTATTTTCTGGCCGTGACATTTGGTCTCACGACGGCCCTTGGGCTTTTCCGGTGAAAGCTACCAAGCAAAAGGAATCCCAACTCAACGTATGTCGACTTTAGCCATGGAGAATCTTTCATTCTCCTACCCTCGTAGCGCCGTTTTGCTACAAAACCTCAATGTAGTTTTTGGTCCGGGGCGCACGGCGCTTCTTGGCCCAAACGGGGCTGGAAAATCCACACTCATTGCCTTGCTCGCAACGGTGCTCAGTCATAAGTCCGGATACATCGCCTTAAACGATTCTGACAGTTCGGTACCTGCTACTAATTTACGCAAGTATCGGCAGCAAATTTCCTGGCTTCCTCAAGATTTTGTTCCTGTCGGCGGACTGACGGTACAGGACCACGTCACCTACAGCGCATGGCTGAATGGAGCATCCCGGCGCGAAGCCAAACGCCGCGCCCCGGCCGCGATCAGCCAGGTAGGACTTACCGAGATGGCACAGAGCAAGGCCACGGCACTTTCTGGCGGTCAACAACGGCGTCTCGGACTAGCGGGAGCTTTAGCCCATGATGCAAAAGTGATTCTGCTTGACGAGCCCACAGCGGGCCTAGACCCGAATCAACGCGATAGATTCCAGACCATCTTGCAAGGAATCGATCCGGAAAAGATCGTGTTGGTCTCGACGCACCAAACTGAAGACATCGATGGTACTTTCGATCGAATATGCGTCCTAGACAAAGGACAGCAAAAATTCCACGGCTCGGTATTCGAATTCATGGCGTTTGGAGAATCAGAAACAGACCCTCGCGATAAAATCCGGTCAGCTTATGGACGACTTGTCGACAGGGAAAACTAATGTATCCGTTGGCGAAACGCCCCTCAGTCTGGCTATTACCACTGTTCTTAGTAGTGGCCCTGGTTTATCTATTTAGTTACACCGAGATGGAATTGGTGCGGGGTAGTTCTCAAGCCGCGTTGGCTGCTGCATCCACGACGTTACTTTTTTCCTGTTTACTTTCTTCGTTGAGCGCAGCCGTTGAATCCAGCAGGGAGAACCTAAGTCGCGGTGTGCTCGATGCCGTGTCTCGGAGTTACTTCGAGCGCGTGTTCTTCCGTCTGTGGCCTAGCGTGACCGCTGGAGTCATTGTCCAGTTCACAAGTGTCATCATTCTTTTGCTGAATTCCAAAGTCATCCCGCAACTGAGTGACGGGTTGATCTTATTTGGTTACGTACTGGCCATTACCGCTCACGCCGCGTTCGGCAATCTTCTAGGCCAATGGTTCCACGGTCGTTTTGCGATTCCCTTGGCTTTGGTGGGTAGCTACCTATTTCTTGCATTCACCGGAACCAGCAGTTTCTTCCCTCTGCATTACCTGTCAGGAATGACTCTTAATGGTTGCTGCATGGCAGCACAGAATATTGATTTCCATGCAATATGGGCACTAGTCGTGTTCTCAGCACTGTCTACGACAGGTTTTATTATTCTCGCGGGCACTAATCGTCCGTTGGAGAGGAAACGCATCTCCGCGTCGTTGCCTTCAGTGCACATAGCCACCGGAACATTATTAATTCTGGCATCCGTCGCTACGGGCTTATGGCTGGGAAAAGATCTAGAAGGTATTCCGGCGGTGGCTATGAGTGACGAACAATTCGAATGCTCGAACACTAGACCGCAAGTTTGTTTGAACCAGGTACAGCTCTCAGGAGGGGACCGGCGGATGCTGGTTGCCCAGAGCATCACTTCTCTGACTAAAGTCGGTTTCCCAGAACCGCAACGCGTCACTGCTTCAATGGATACCGATCTAACGGTAGAAGAAGACGGAGTTCTACTGACTGCTTTTGAACCAAGCTATACCGATGAGCAAGTGGTCTACGCGGCGGCCAGTTCATATGCGTCTCAGCTGGCAAATCAATTATGCGATAGTGATGATTTCGACCAGCAATACGCCATGATCCAACTACTGCAAGAATGGAGCACGGGGTACGCCCAGGAGCAAGTTCTTGGAATCCCCTCGGGTGGGTTAGAACAACCCCTCGCGTCATTGAACAGGGACGAACAACAGATCTGGGCCTTGAGAGCGTATGACAGCCTGACTCGATGCGAAGTTCCAGCAAAGCCTGGGAAAGATTCATGACTTTTGTGTTCCGTACGCATCGGGGGCTGACGTGCTTATTCGCGACTGTGGTTTGTGGCGTGGGAGCCGGATTTTACGGGCAGAAGCTAATTTCCATTCCCTTTCTAGGCTCGCTGACGATGCCCACGCAGATGCCGGCTCCGGTGATACCGGCGCTATTGCTCTGTGTCATCCTCGGAGCTTGCGTGACTGGAGCCGAGCGACCTTGGATGCACTCATCGGTACGGAACATCTGGGCCCATTCGGCTATTTTCGTCCTTGTTCTGGCTTTGCTATCAACACTGCTGTGCGCTGGCGTCGGGGCTCTCACCCACCAGGGAATGGTTATGCCAGGCGCGTTGTATGGACGCGATTTGGCGGGGCTTTTAGCGCTTTGGGTACTAGGCAGATTCTTTGGTTTATTTGCAGCAGCGACCGTGTTGCCAGTCGGCTATGTAGTATTCGCATCGGCTTTTGCCCGGAATAAAGAAGCCTCGTTCTACCCTTGGGCATGGATCATGGAATCGCATCCCCAATCTTGGACGGGGCTAAGCCTCATCGCTACCGGTGTTGTCGCCACTCTAATATTGGCCGTACGCCGCCGTCCTCTTTACATTGGATGACCGGAAAACCGATCGCTACTCTTGTGAGTTGCTTACTTTGCTAGGTTCGCAATGAAATAATCAGACGATCTTCACTCCTATCCAAGTAAGAGCAGCGGGAAATATGACATTTTCACGTCATCGAAGGAAGCAGATCTAAGGCTATGGCGATCAAAAGAAGAATCGATGAACCCATGGGGCGCACAGCGCTGCGCGAGTGGGCGCAAAACGCTGAAACTCAGGGGAAAACAGGGCGTTCCACCCTCGCTACCGCGGTGCGTTTCACCTTGGAAGAACTCGCTTCTCGGGCCGAGGGGAACTCTGTTGAGGTGCGCATCCCACCCTTTGGTGTGACCCAATGCATTGAAGGGCCTCGGCATACCCGCGGGACCCCTCCGAATGTGGTCGAAATGCCTGCTGAATTATGGCTATCGCTAGTCACCGGGAGAACCGATTGGGCTACGGCCGTGCAATCGGGGCAATTGCATGCCTCCGGACTAAGGGCAGACTTGTCGGCACATCTGCCACTAATTGAGTACCCTTAAAGTATGGAGCAACACCCCGCCACCCCGTCATCCGCTGATCAGCCAATTACCGTGCTGGTTCATGCGGCACCACGTTTCTGGCCATTTGTACTGACCGGCGCCGTTCTCGGTGCGCTGATCGGTGCCATCATTGGCTTCCTTGGTGAACCTTCAATGGATTACACCGTAGGTTCGGCTATCGGATTCTTCGCCATGTTTTGTGCAGGACTTGGCATTGGGCTGGGCGCACTTGCCTTTGTAATTATCGACCGCGTAACTTCGCGCAAAACCACCCAAAAACTGGCGGTGCCCCTGGCCGGGGATACCACCAGCGAGCAACAAGGCTAGGCGCCCTCCCCTTCCCAGGAAGGCATGTGGCGGCCGCGCACCTGGTCGTCGCTCACCACATAAGCGGTCGAAGACGACCAATAGATACATGAGAGAATATTGACATGGCGCGTGGCGATGGACTACTTAATCATGACTTGCTTCCCAGCGAAAAAGGTCCGCAGGATGAATGCGGAGTTTTTGGTGTTTGGGCACCTGGCGAAGACGTTGCAAAACTAACTTATTACGGGCTCTACGCTCTGCAGCACCGTGGACAAGAGTCCGCCGGTATTGCCACCAGCGATGGCTCGCGAATCAACGTGTACAAAGACATGGGCTTGGTTTCCCAGGTTTTTGATGAAAACACCTTAAATTCGATGACCGGCCACCTAGCAGTTGGCCACTGCCGGTACTCCACCACCGGGGCAAGCCACTGGGCCAACGCGCAGCCAACCTTGGGCCCTACCCAGACCGGCACCGTCGCTTTGGCGCATAACGGTAACTTAACCAACTCGGCGCAGCTAGCCGAAATGGTGGAGGCTAAGCAGCTGGCCGACGGGGGCAAGGTCCGTGGCGAAATCGCTCAGGGCAACACCACCGACACCGCGCTGGTCACCGCGTTGCTTGCTGGCTCCGAAGGCCAGTCCTTAGAAGAAACCGCGTTGGAGTTGCTGCCGAAGATTGAAGGCGCATTCTGCTTTGTCTTCATGGATGAAAACACCATGTATGCAGCGCGTGACCCACACGGGGTACGCCCGCTGGTTCTAGGCCGTTTGGACCGTGGCTGGGTTGTTGCTTCCGAGCAGCCCGGTCTTGCTACCGTCGGCGCCTCATTCATTCGTGAAATTGAGCCTGGCGAACTGATCGCTATCGATGAAAGTGGCGTGCGTTCTACTCGCTTCGCCGAAGCCACCCCGAAGGGTTGCGTCTTCGAGTACGTGTACCTAGCCCGCCCGGATGCTTCCATTGCTGGCCGCTCAGTGTATGAAGCTCGCGTAGAAATGGGCCGTCAGCTGGCCCGTGAAAACAGTGCGGATGCAGATATTGTCATCCCGGTCCCGGAATCCGGCACACCTGCCGCCATTGGTTATGCCGAGGAATCAGGGATTCCTTTCACCCACGGTTTCGTCAAGAACGCCTATGTGGGCCGCACCTTCATCCAGCCCTCGCAGACCTTGCGTCAGCTGGGTATCAAGCTGAAACTTAATGCTTTGGAAACCGTGCTGCGCGGCAAACGCGTGGTTGTGGTGGACGATTCGATTGTGCGCGGTAATACCCAGCGCGCCGTGGTGCGGATGTTGCGCGAAGCTGGTGCCGCCGAGGTCCACGTAAAGATCTCTTCACCACCGGTGAAGTGGCCTTGCTTCTACGGCATCGATTTCGCCACCCGTGCGGAACTGATTGCCAATGGTGCTGCCGTGGATGAAATCGGTAAGTCCATCGGCGCCGATTCTTTGGCTTACATTTCCGAGGAAGGCATGATCGGTGCGACCTTGCAGCCTCGCGAGAAGCTGTGCACCGCGTGCTTTACCGGCGACTACCCGATTGCGCTGCCAGGTGATGAGCGCCGCGGGAAGAACCTGCTGGAGAAGAGCAACCAGGGCGGCTGCGAGCCGGGCCCGGATGCCGAACTCGAATCTTCCCTGTAACTAGCCACCTCACTACTACCTCGTTGCAAGCGGCACCGTTACCTCGGTGTTCACGACAGAAAAGGACCCATCTGCCATGAGCGGCACGCAAGAGCAGCCCACCTCCATCACCTACGCCGGAGCCGGTGTCGACGTCGAGGCCGGTGACCGCGCCGTTGAACTGATGAAGGGCGCCATCAAGGCCACGCACACTTCCGGAGTAGTCGGCGGGGTCGGCGGTTTCGCTGGCCTATTCGATGTTTCTTTCCTGACCGGATACAAGAAGCCTTACCTAGCAACTTCCACCGATGGTGTGGGCACCAAGGTGGCTATCGCCCAGAAGCTGGATATCCACGACACCATCGGCCAGGACCTGGTCGGCATGGTGGTAGATGACATCGTAGTGGTTGGCGCGAAGCCGCTGTTCATGACCGATTACATCGCTACCGGCAAGGTAGTTCCGGAGCGTATTGCCGACATCGTGCGAGGTATCGCCGAGGGTTGCAAGCTCGCGGGCACCGCATTGGTAGGCGGCGAAACCGCCGAGCACCCAGGCTTGCTGGCCGAAGACGAATACGACGTGGCAGGTGCCGCCACCGGTGTTATCGAGGCAGATCAGCTGCTGGGCCCAGAACGTGTGTTGGCCGGTGACGTGGTCATCGGTATGGCCTCCTCGGGCATCCACTCCAACGGTTACTCGCTGGTGCGCCGCGTAATCGCACATGCTAAGTGGGAACTAGAGCGTGAGGTCGCCGAGTTCGGCCGCACCTTGGGCGAGGAACTTTTGGTTCCGACCCGCATTTACACCACTGCCTGCTTGGACTTGATTGATGAATTGAATACCGGAGAAGACTTCGGCGTTCACGGATTCAGCCACGTCACCGGTGGCGGTCTGGCAGCTAACTTGGCTCGCGTACTCCCCCAGGGCCTGATGGCTCGCGTGGATCGCTCCACCTGGTCGCTTCCAGCGGTCTTCTCCACGATTGCTTCCCTCGGCAACGTTCCGTTGCCTGACCTTGAACGTACCCTGAACCTGGGCGTGGGCATGGTGGCAGTAGTGGACCAGAGTGTTGCTGACCGCGCGGTGGCGCTGTTGAACAAGGCCGGCATGGGCGCATGGATCATGGGCTCGGTAGAGAAGCTTGACCCAGCGGCTAGCTCGGCAGGTCTGGACTACGTACAGGGTGCCAAGGGCGTTGACGGTGGTGGCGTGCTGCTGACCGGTAACTACGCCAAGTAACTGCTAGTTTAACGATTTGATGCGTCGCCCCCTTTCCGGGTGTGACGCATCAATTCTTTAAAGTGACCCGGCTAGTGAAGCTGGGACAGTGCCTGATCCAGCGGAACCCGCCAACGCCAGGTGGCCTTCTGCTCGCCACGCACGTGCCCGTTCGTTACCAAGGCAACAGGCAAACCTCTCCTAACAAAGTTCAAAAGGATTTTGTACCCGCTCATCACCGCCAATGACGAGCCAAGCACCAGCAACGAGTCGGAGCTTTCTTCAAGCCTGGCAATTTGCTCCTTGCGTTCGGCTGGCACGTTTTCCCCGAAGTAGACAACGTCCGGCTTCAAAGCCAGCGAGCCACAATACAGACAGCTTCCCATCACAAAGCGGTCCACCAGGTACTGAGGTAGTTCTACGTCACCGTCCGGGTTGATGGCGCTAGGATCGACGTCTACGGCTTCCAGGTAGCCAACGTTGAGCTCTTGGAGCCGGTCATCAAAATGCTGCCGGTCTTCGGATTTCCCACAATCTAGGCAACGCACTATCGAGAGGTCCCCATGCACCGGGATCACCGTCTTGGAACCAGCTTGCTGGTGCAAGCCATCAACATTCTGGGTGATGATGCCGCTGATTCGACCTTCTTCTTCCCAACGCACTAGTCGGTGGTGGATGGCGTTAGGCTCGGCCCGAAACATGTGCCGCCAGCCAACAAATCCGCGGGCCCAATAGCGTTGGCGTGCTTCGGGTCGATACTTGAATTCTTGATAGGTCATCGGACGGTGACGCTGTAAGGAACCGTTCGGGCCGCGGTAGTCAGGAATACCCGAATCTGTGGAGACTCCGGCTCCGGTCACCACCAGGACGTTGCCACGGTCCAGCTGAGCTTGAACTCCGGCCCGAGCTTCTGCGTTGGGATGCGGCTGCGCTTGTTGCTCAACGATGCGTTGCATCGAACGTATGGCAGATTGATGGGCCATCTGAATCGATAGCTCTTCGGGTGTACTCACTAGTGTGCGCCCTTTCGCGGGTTCCGAACACGACAAATGCCGCAGCGACCTAAAGCTAATTTAGCTTAGTCGTTGCGGCTTGTCGTAAATATGTACTGTAGAGCTGCACCACTTCAAATGAAGGCTGGCACCCGAGCCAAAGACTCTCGGTTAACTGGCCGATGTTTAGTCGGCGTCGTCGTCTCCCGAGTACTTTTTAGTCTGCTCGTCGTATTTCGAATATTCGTCGTCATACGAAGAATCAACAGGCACCGGTTTTGGGGTCTGATGTTCGGACCTGATACCCAGCTCTCGCTCGAGTGCTGTCAGGTCAGTCGAGGGCGAGTAGTACTTGATGTCTCGCGCTTGACGCTGTGCTTTAGCCTTTTGACGGCCGCGCCCCATGGCGTGACCCCCTCTTTTCAGTAGAGTCGGAAGGTGGTCCACCTAATAGGTGGAGGCCCCCGAATATGTGATCAGTTCTTTCGTAATTAAAGGTTAACACGATTCCACGGCGAGCGCTGAACGCAACACGTGCCAGACCCGTTAGACTGTCGATTAGTCCAACGACTATTTAGTGAGCTTGCTCCCAAAATATCCTCGGCAATCCTTGAAGGAGCACTACAGGTGGTGGAAAAAGATCTACCCGAGCCGCAGGCGGCTTTACCGCCCCTACAGCCGGAATCGGAGAAGCCCAAACGGCAAATCGGCCAGTGGGTTTTGCTCGTCATTGCTGTTTTAGCTTTGAGCGCCGCGGTAGTTTTCGTTGTACTTCGCTTTATTACACCAACTACGCCAGAGGCGAACACCGTAGAGCGAAATGAAAGCCCCGGATTGGACGGAGTGATCGCCGCCTCGATCCCCCCGGAGCAGTTAGTCCTCGGCGACTGCCTGCGTGGCTTTGATTCTCCGCTATCCCCACAGACGGTTGTTACCTGCGATTCCTCGCATAACGCTCAGCTCATCGGAACCTTCGAGTTGACCGGCGACAAATATCCCGGATCAAATGAGTTGCTCACCGAGTCCGAATCGCTGTGCAAATCAGTTTCACTCGACCCTAGTGCTGGACTGGATTCCACCTGGACGTACCACTTCTCACGCCCCTCGGAAAGTACCTGGTCCCAAGGTGACCGTCAGGTCTCTTGCTTCCTGGGACTGACCGAGGGAAATGTTCGCAACTCGCTACTTCCCGATAACGAAGAAAGCTAAGTTACGTCACTGACTTACGCTGATGGCCGGTGGATTTCCACCGGCCATCAGTGCGTCGACGCAACCTTTAGCTACTCGCTTTCGCTGGTTCCGCGGGTGACGACGAGCTTGTCTCCCTCCGGGTCAAGGCCCACCTGCACCCGATCCCCGTCCTGAATATTTCCTCCCAGGAGCTGACGAGCCAATCGGTCACCGATTTCGCGTTGCACCAATCGGCGAAGCGGCCGAGCACCGTAAGCCGGGTCGTAGCCGGTCATGGCCAGCCACTCGCTGGCGGCTTCGGAAACGTCCAAACTTAGTCGACGCTCGGAAAGCCGTGCAGCCAGCAGGTCAATTTGCAGTTTCACAATGTTGCCCAGCTCGTTGATGCTCAACGGATCAAACATGATGATCTCGTCCAGACGGTTCAAGAACTCTGGCTTAAAGGAAGCATTGACCACGTTCATCACGGCTGCCTTCTTGTCCTTGTCTTCCAGGTTTGGGTCCACCAGGAACTGGGAACCCATATTGGAGGTCAGGATCAAGATCGTGTTTCTGAAGTCAACGGTACGTCCCTGCCCATCGGTCAAGCGTCCATCATCAAGCACCTGCAAGAGGATGTCGAAAACTTCAGGGTGGGCTTTTTCCACTTCGTCCAGCAAGATCACCGAGTACGGACGGCGCCTTACCGCTTCGGTCAGCTGTCCACCCTCTTCATAACCGACATAGCCCGGAGGCGCTCCGACTAGTCGCGAAACCGAATGCTTCTCGGCGTACTCGGACATGTCGATACGCACCATCGCGCGAGGATCATCAAAGAGGAAGTCGGCTAGCGACTTGGCCAGCTCCGTCTTACCCACACCGGTAGGTCCAAGGAAGAGGAACGAGCCGGTAGGCCGGTCCGGATCCGAAATTCCCGCACGGGTTCGGCGCACCGCATCGGAGACCGCGGTTACCGCCTGTTGCTGACCCACCAGGCGCTGGCCGATGATTGATTCCATCTCCAGCAGCTTCTGGCTTTCGCCTTGCAGCATCCGTCCGGCGGGGATACCTGTCCACGCCGAGATGACTTCGGCAATGTCATCAGCGGTCACCTCTTCAGCCACCATGGTGTGTTCGTGGCTCTTGCCTGCCTCAGCCTCGGCTGCCGCTTCAAGTTCGCCTTGCAACGTGGGGATCTCTCCGTAGAGCAGTCGTGAGGCATTTTCCAGGTCACCTTCGCGCTGGAACTTTTCGGCCTGCGAGCGCAGCTCATCTAGCTTCACCTTCAGATCACCTACGCGGTTCAGCCCTGACTTCTCCGCATCCCATTGGGCATTGAGCGCATCGAGGGTTTCCTTCTTATCGGCCATATCCATACGAAGCGCGTCGAGGCGTTCGATGGACCCCGGATCGGTCTCCCCGGCGAGCGCGAGCTCTTCCATGGTCAGCCTGTCCACTTCACGGCGCAGCTCATCGATTTCCTCGGGAGCCGAGTCAATCTCCATACGCAGGCGGCTGGCCGCCTCATCGACCAGGTCAATGGCTTTGTCCGGCAACTGTCGCCCGGAGATGTACCTGTTAGACAGCGTAGAAGCAGCCACGAGTGCCGAGTCGGCGATGGACACCTTGTGGTGTGCTTCGTAGCGTTCCTTGAGTCCGCGCAGGATTGCGATCGTGTCATCCACGCTTGGCTCCCCCACATAGACCTGCGCAAAGCGACGCTCCAGTGCCGGGTCTTTTTCGATATTTTCGCGGTACTCATCCAGCGTGGTGGCGCCGATCAGGCGTAGTTCACCGCGCGCGAGCATTGGCTTGAGCATATTGCCGGCATCCATAGCGCCTTCGGAAGCGCCAGCGCCTACGACGGTATGAATCTCATCGATGAATGTGACAATCTGTCCGTCCGAGGCTTTGATCTCTTCGAGTACAGACTTCAGGCGTTCTTCGAACTCGCCACGGTATTTCGCGCCGGCAATCATAGATCCGAGGTCTAGCGAGATGAGCGTCTTTCCTCGCAGCGACTCTGGAACGTCTCCGGCGATCATGCGCTGAGCGAGTCCTTCAACCACGGCGGTTTTACCTACGCCAGGCTCACCGATGAGCACCGGGTTATTTTTGGTGCGCCGGGAGAGTACCTGGACCACGCGGCGGATTTCCTTATCGCGGCCGATGACCGGATCGAGTTTGCCCGAGCGGGCTAGCGCGGTCATATCCGTGCCGAATTTCTCTAGGGCTTGGAAGGTGTCTTCCGGGTTGGGGTTATCAACCTTGCGGTCCCCACGGATAGTGGGCAACGTTGCCACCAACAATTCCCGGGTAGCCCCGGAGTCGCGCAGCGCTTCGCCGGCCTTGGTCTGGTCAGAGGCTAAGGCGATCAGCAGGTGTTCGGTGGAGACATAGGTGTCCCCCATGTTGTTCGCGATCTCCTGTGCGGTGCTGACTACTTGGAGCAATTGACGAGAGAATTGGGCTTGAGCCACCGAGGATCCCGAATTAGCAGGCAAGGTATTGATAGCCGTACTAGATTTCACCGAGAGCGCTTCAACGTCCAGACCTGCGGTTTTCAGTAATGCCACGGCAACCGAGTCTCGCTGATCCAACAAGGCCTTCAGCAAGTGAGCTGGTTCGATCTGCGGGTTTCCCGCGGTCGAAGCATTCATACCGGAAGCAGATAGAGCCTCCTGGCTCTTGGTGGTGAGCTTGGTGTCCACGCGAATCCTTTCTCTCTGAGGGTGAACCCATAAACTTGAGTGTACTTAACTCAACTCTACTCCTGGTGTTCTTATTCCGCATCAACTAAATTTTTCTCGATTGCTCCACGCGTCATCAAACGGCAACGACCCACCGGCCCACAGCATGGCTAGTTAGAACTAGTACCAGTGCGTGATTCGTCGCCGAAAACTAGCTTGGGGCTCAGTGATTCGCCGAAATATCCAGACTCCCGCACCTATTGACCTACTATCCGTAGCTCAAATCAGTTCAAATCTTGGGGACCGGAAATAATGCCGAAGTCTACTGTTCGCTCGGTCACGCGCCGTCGATTTTTGACGTTGGCGTCGGCCAGCGTAACCCTGGGCGCTACCAACGCCTGCGCTGTGCGTCGTGTTGTTCCCTCAGAACGCGCAGTAAGTTTCGGCTTTGAAAACATTGTCACTGACACCCCGCGCTGGGAACACTATGCTCAACAGCTTCGTCAGGTAAATGCCACGGGGCTCTCACTCAGCGTTGGCCACACCGATTGGACCGCATTCAACTGGGAAGCACGGCCGCAGGCCTCCGCGGATGGCGTGGCCAGTAGCGGCCGAGACTACGTTGCTGAAGCTATCCACGCGCTCAGACCAGAACTGACTGGCAATTCGGAAATCACCCTAACTATCGACACCTTGTGTCCAGCAATCATCGCGGCTGACCCGAGCATTGCCGGTGTCAATCCACAAGGCGAAGCATCCTATGACTTTCCTAGCGTGAGTTCTTTAGAAAGCGGAATAGCCGGAGACCTACTAGTGCAGCTGGCAGGTGAGATTTGTGCCAGGTACAAGCCGAACCGAATTTCATTGACCGAGCTAATGTTTGACGACTTCACCTTCGGAACCCCAGATTTACGCTCCTTCAGCAAGCACAGTGGCAAGAAAGACTGGCCGCGAACCTCCACCGGGGAAATTGACACCGCGCACCCGAGTCTTGGAATCTGGCGTTCGGCCGCTCTGGCCAACTTGTTGTCTCGAATTAGTACCGCGGCCCAGGCTCATGGAGTACTCCTGGATATGGACGTCAGGGCCTCCTGGGCAAACCCGGACGGTGACCGGGCGGCTTCCCCGGTCATGCCTACGAAACCTTGCTCTCCGCGGCGGATCGACTCATCATATGGAACTACTTCTCCATCAATGCGAGTACCCCAGACTATGGTGGTCGGCTGGCCTGGTCGTTGCAGCAAAGATTTCCTGGACGGTTCGTCATGTCGACAGGGCTTTGGGCGCAAAACTCGGCGCTGGCACCAGAACAACTTGCTTCCGCACTACAAACTATCTCGGAAGCTGGCCCGGTTGCCGTCTCGGTGACTCCCGTGAGTTTGATGACTCAAGAACATTGGGATGTGCTCGCAAGAGCTTGGAAACTCTGAACGCAGACGTTGCGTCACACCTTGCATAACGCGCAGACTAGAGCATGCCCAATCCAGATTCCACTGCCCACCACGCCCCACATCCGGCTCAACTGGCTGACGAGTTTATTGAGCAACACCGGAAAATGCTTCTGGAATGCCTCGATGGGCTAAGCGAGACCGAAGCAAAAATGCATCTGGTCTCTTCCAAGACCACGTTGCTTGGCCTGGTAAAGCACGTGACCTTCGTGGAACGAGTCTGGTTTGGCGAGGCCGTCACCGGTGCCTCACGAGCGGACCTAGGAATTGTGCAAACACCTGATCAATCCTTTGATCTGGCGGCCGAAGACACTATTGAATCGATCCAGCGCGCTTACCGGGACGCTATTTCGCTGTCCCGTACAGCTCGCGCAGAGTTGGCCGATGATGCGCTTCTTCCAGGTAACCGCCGTGGCCCCTTGCCATTAGCTTGGGTCCAACTCCACGTTCTTCGGGAACTGGCCCAGCACTGTGGGCACGCTGATATTTTGCGCGAACAAATCCTGCAGCACCGACAGCAAAAAGCTTAGACACAACCAAGTAAGCAAAAGCCGGTCCATACGGAACCGGCTCTAGCTTAGTTGCATAAAATTTAGCGTCGCATCCCTGCGATGTAATAATCCGAAGGAACAATTTCCTTCCCTAGCGGCATCAAAGATACCGGGATCATTTTGAGGTTTGCGATACCTAGCGGGATGCCAATAATGGAAACGAACATCGGGATCGCGGTCACCACGTGACCGATGGCGATCCAGATTCCAGCGAAAACTAACCAAATAATATTTCCCAGTGTCGAAAAGGCTCCTACCGGGCCGCGGTCGACGACGGTGCGGCCAAAGGGCCACAAGGCGTAACCGGCGATCCTAAAGGAAGCGATACCAAACGGAATGGTGACGATGAGCAGGCAGCAGATAATTCCGGCCAGAACATACCCCAACGCTAACCACAGGCCGCCGAATAGTAGCCAAATGATATTCAAGATGCCACGCACTAAATCTGTCATGCTTCTAGCATGACAGCGCTTCGCTAGTCCGCGCTATAGGGGAACACCCGGAACGCCCCCTAGTATTTGTGACAAAAATGAATTATGGGTGTGCAACGCCCTACGAATTTCTGGTGGGCCTCCTCCGGTCCTCGGCTAGGATTAATGATCATGAGTGAACGTAGCGACGCGCAACCCGAAGGCACCGACAACATGGCCAAAGATCCTTCCCTGTTTCGTGCCGACCCGGTCTCCTTTGTGCGCCGAGGTAATCGGCTCCAAGGACGCCGCGCGGCTGCATGGGAGCGCAATGCCGAAAGCTACGTCATTGAGCCACCTCGCAAGATTGCCGACACCTCTGTGGCAGATGACTTCCGTTTGGACCCTGAACAGGCTTTTGGTCGCGTGGCCCCGCTCATCGTGGAGATTGGTACAGGCTTAGGCGAATGCATTGCCAACGCTGCCAAGGATGATCCAGAGCGAAACTACCTTGCCGTGGAGGTTTATCTTCCGGGATTAGCCCAGCTAATGCTCAAGGTCGAGTCCTTTGAACTGGAAAACGTTCGCGCGGTCCAGGCCAATGCTCCAGAGGTCTTGGACGTGATGCTCGAAGAGAGCAGCGCCGACGAATTGTGGATCTTCTTCTCAGATCCATGGCACAAGCCTCGTCACCACAAGCGTCGACTGATCACTTCCTCATTCTTGGACAAGGTCGCCCGTGTATTAAAGCCTGGTGGAACACTTCGACTGGCCACCGACTGGTCTAACTACGCCGAACAAATGCGTGAGGTACTCGAAGCTCACCCACTATTTGAAAATCAGCATCCAGGCGCGCATTCGGGAACGGAAAGCAACCTCACCAAGGTTCGCGCCAACGGTATGGAAGGCTTTGATCCAGAACCTGACTTTGTTGATGAGCGAGGTGGCTGGGCACCACGTTTTGAACGTCGTATCCTCACCAGCTTTGAAGGCAAAGCTTTGAAGGCCGGACGTTTGGTCTTTGATCTGGCCTATACCCGGGAAGCTAAGTAACTTTACAAATCTAAGGCTCCTGGCTGCAATACACTTGCAGGCATGAGCCTTAGTGCAACCCCCACCCTGAAATTTGCCGGCGTCCGCCTGGAACAGTTGAACCGCAAGCATTCAGCTGACTTGGGCGCCATCGTTAGCCACGGTTCACTGGATCAAGTGTGGTTTACTAAGACGCCTTCGGCACAGGGCATGGACGCTGAGATATCGCGCCGGCTCGCTTTCCAGGCCGAGGGCCAGATGGCACCGTTCGCGATCATCGATGAACACAGTGGCAACGCGGTGGGCGCAACAACCTATTTGAATATCAGCGAAGCGAACCGACGGGTAGAAATCGGTTCCACTTTCCTTGGCACCGATTTCCAGGGAACCGGCATAAACGCTGCAGCGAAATATCTTTTGTTGCAGCGCGCCTTCGAAGAACTCGACTGCTTGTCCGTGGCCTTTTGCACTCATTGGCATAACCAGCAGTCACGCGCGGCGATCGCCCGACTAGGCGCGAAGCAAGACGGCGTGCTGCGCAATCACATGTATGACGCGAGCACTGGGACTCTGCGTGACACCGTGATTTTCTCGATCCTGCCACAGGAGTGGCCCGCCGTCAGGCAAGGGCTCTTGGCCCGGTTGGCCAAGCACGGCCGTTTGTAATTCACCGATACTTAGGTGAGTAACTTTTTCGCCGCGTCTTCACGTAATTGCACCTTACGAATTTTGCCGGTGACGGTAATCGGAAATTCATCGAGGATCATGGCATAGGCAGGAATTTTGTACTGTGCCAGTTGACCGTGGGCAAAGGCCCTGAGGTCCTCAATGGTCAGCGGGTCCTTGCCCGCCTTCATCTTGATACAGGCACAAATTTCCTCACCATATTTTTCATCTGGAATTCCCACCACCGAGACATCCTCAATATCTGGGTGTTTGAAGAAGAACTCTTCAATCTCTCGAGGATAGATGTTCTCACCGCCGCGAATCACCATATCCTTGATGCGCCCCACAATGACGCAATATCCGTCTTCGCGCATGACCGCGAGGTCCCCGGTATGCAACCAGTTCTCCGAATCAATTGTTTCCTTGGTTTTGGCTTCGTCATTCCAATAACCGAGCATCACCGAGTAGCCGCGAGTGCAATATTCTCCCGGTTCTCCACGTTCCACAGTTTCCCCGGTCGCTGGATCCACGATTTTGACTTCCAAATGCGGGTGGACGCGGCCAATGGTTTCGGTACGTGCCTCTAAATCATCATCCGCCCTCGTCTGGCAGGACACTGGGCTGGTTTCGGTCATTCCGTAGGCGATGGATACCTCGGACATGTTCATATCTTCTAGGCAACCGCGCATCACTTCAACCGGGCAAACCGATCCGGCCATGATTCCGGTACGCAAGGTACTCAAATCATGGGTACCAAAACTTGGGTGATTTTGCATCGCAATAAACATGGTGGGAACCCCATAAACACCGGTGCATTTTTCTTCGGCCACTACTCGCAGGGTAGCTTCAGCATCAAAGCTCGGGGCCGGGATCACCATGGTGGTTCCGTGACTTGTGCATCCCAGATTTCCCATCACCATGCCGAAGCAGTGGTAAAAAGGCACCGGGATGCAGAGTCGGTCTTCGGGACCTAGCCGAATAGTTTCAGTGACAAAAAATCCGTTATTCAGAATATTTCGGTGGCTGAGTGTCGCGCCCTTGGGATATCCCGTAGTACCAGAGGTGTACTGAATATTGATGGCTTGATCTGGTTCGGTCAGCGCCAGACGTTGGCTAACCAAGGCCGGATCTATACCTTGACCTGCTTCGATAAGTCCGGCCCAGTCAGCGGTGTCCAGATAGACCACGCGTTCCAAGGTCGGAGTATCCACGGCACAACGTTCAACCATTTCACGATACATACTCGTTTTGAAACTGGTCATGGTGATCAGCATCCGTAGGCCGCTGTGATTGACCGCGTAGGAATACTCATGACTTCGATAGGTGGGATTAACATTGACCAAGATGACACCGATTTTTGCTGTGGCGTACTGAGTCAAGGTCCATTCGGCGCAGTTTGGCGCCCAAACTCCCACCCTATCCCCCGGTTCTAAACCAGCTGAGAGAAGTCCACGCGCTAAATCGTTAACCGCTAGGTCCAGCTCATTCCAGGTCCAGCGCCGACCGGTGAAGGCTTCCACCAGTGCTTCACGCTCTCCATACAATGCGACGGTGCGTTCTAGGTTGGCGCCGATAGTGTCGTGGAGAAGTTCCGAAGTGGTATCGCCCTGTGCATAGGATTTCATCGCTTGGCCCTCAGATCCTGAGTCTCAGAAATGCCGACTTTTACCTGATCAGGGGTCGTAACTAATGGGTTCTCCCGCACGAAGCTCTCCATCCTCAAAACAGTTGGGTTGCGCAGCTTTTATTCCGGATACGGCTATCCGGGACGCAACAACGTGACCCACGATAGGTGAGGTGGATCACGTAGTTTTGAGACTAATGATTTTACCGACGGATTACTAGCCGAACACGACCAACGGAGGAAAACTATCTGCCAATGGCACGGCGCGTTGTAAATAGTGTCACCGTTGGTTCGCGGCGAGCCGGACGCATTCCGCGGGCCATGGAAACCACATCTCCGGCGGCGGTTCCGGCGGCGAACACACGGGTTTGGCCTTGCTGGACGGCGCGCAATTCATCGCGTAATTCGCCGACCTGGTTTTGCAGAAAAGACACCTGGTTTTGCAGCTCGATAATGCGTTTAATGCCTTCGAGCGACACGCCCTCTTTGCTCAGCTGCTGCACCTGGCGCAATAGTGAAACGTCGCGCTGGGAATATCGTCGCTGCTTACCCGATTGACGGCTGGGTGAGACCAATCCGATGCGATCATACTGGCGCAGGGTCTGCGGGTGCATATCTGCTAGTTGTGCGGCGACTGAAATGACGAACACAGGTCTTAGGAACTCGTGGGCCATGAATCTCAGTCTCCGTTTCTCCCCCAAATGTAGGGGATAAATGTATTGTCTACGTGAGTGTGCCCCTTGCGAAGCACACTCACGTATCGGGCCAATCTTTAGCTTAGAGCTTGGCCTTAGCAGCCAGCGCCTGTCGAGGATCTTCACCCTCGGTAGCCGCCGCGAACTCTTCGATGGCTGCTTTCGCCTTATCGTTCAGGTTCTGCGGAATGACCACATCTAACACGATCAGCATGTCGCCGGTCGCCTTGGAGGTCTTCACCCCGCGCCCTTTCAGACGTAAGGTCCGCCCCGAGTTTGAACCGGCTGGTACCTTCATGGCAACTTCTTCGCCATCCAAGGTTGGCACATGAATTTTTGCCCCGAGCGCGGCCTCATCAAAGGTGATTGGCACGTGCACACGAATATTGTTCTCTTCGCGTTTGAAGTACGGGTGTTCGGTAACCTTCACCTTCACCAGCAGGTCGCCGTTTCCGGCTGGTCCTGACTGACCGCGACCGCGCACACGTACCGATTGACCGTCCTTGATTCCTGCAGGAACACGCACGTCAATGACTTCACCGCTTTGCTCACGCAAACCGATAGTGGTGCCCTTGATAGATCCGGCGAAGGAAATCGTGGTGCTTGCGGTGCGGTCCGCGCCCTTGCGAGGCGGGGCACTTTGTCCAAAGCCGCCACCGAAACCGCCGCCACCGAACAGATCAGAGAAATCTGGTTGTCCGCCGCGACCGCGTGGCGCCCCTCCCCCACCAAAGAGGTTGGAGAACATGTCATCAAAGCCTGCTTGGCCGCCTGGTGCGCCGCCGGGGCCTCCGGCGCTGAAACGCGCTCCGCCGCCCATAGCGCGAATCGCGTCATACTGCTCACGCTCTTCTTTGTCCGAAAGCACCGAGTTAGCCTCGGAGATGTCTTTGAACTTCCGCTCGGCTTCCGCATCACCCTGATTAGTATCCGGGTGGTATTTACGTGCTAGCTTACGGTACGCCTTCTTGATGTCCGCCTCGCTGGCGTCCTTGGAGACGCCCAGAATGGCGTAAAAGTCTTTGTCGATCCAGTCCTGACTTGCCATCAGGGCCCCCTTTCTTTTGACTACCGATTTGAAACTGCCCACTGTCGAGGTTTCGGCAGTGGGCAGTTTCGTTATCTAGATGTGTGGCTACTCGCCGGTGGCTACTAGCACCTGCGCGGCACGCATGGTGTAGTTTCCCTTACGGTAACCGGCTCGCAGTACCTGTCCCACATGATCCGCTGGGATCTCTGGGACCGGCTGGCGGAGCAACGCCTCGTGAACGTTGGGATCAAATTCGACCCCAGCCTCATCGATTCGTTCCAGGCCGTGAGTTGCCAAGACCGTGTCCAGCTTCTTAGCGATAGCCGCGAACGGGCCATCTGCTAAGTCACCATGAGCACGTGCCGCATCGATATCATCAAGCACCGGCAGCAACGTGGCGAGCACCGACTGAACGGCACTTTCACGTACTGCTACCCGGTCACGCTCTACGCGCTTGCGGTAGTTGACGTACTCGGCCTGCAAACGAAGCAGGTCGTTGCGAAGCTCGGATTCCTTTTCGGTAACTTCAGCCTGTGCCTCTTCGACACCTGCAGCAGCCTCGTTCAGGATCGCCTCGGCCTGACCCAGGGCGTCAGCGTTTGGCTGCACGTCGGCTGCCTCTGGCTGGTTCTCCGGCTCCTGGCCGGAGTTTTCGTTCTGGTCCTGTGCCTCGGACATATTCCCTTGCTCCCTACTTCTTGTCGGCTTCGTCTTCGTCGATTACCTCGGCGTCGACGATGTCTTCATCAGCGTTTGGAGCCTGCTCGCCTGCAGGTGCTTCGGCGCCTTCGGCGGCGGTGTTGGCGTAGATTGCCTCGCCCAGCTTGGTCTGCGAAGCCTGAAGCTTCTCAAACGCTGCCTTGACCTCGTCGTCGTTGTCCTGCTTCTCCAAGGCTTCCTTCAGTGCGTCAACGTCGGCCTGAACCTCGGTCTTGACCTCTTCTGGAAGCTTCTCATCGTTGTCCTTGATGAGCTTGTCTACCGAGTAAGCTGCCTGCTCGGCGGCGTTACGGGTCTCGGCTGCCTCGCGGCGGGCCTTGTCCTCTTCGGCGTGAGCTTCGGCTTCCTGAACCATGCGCTCGATGTCTTCCTTCGACAGCGAGGAGCCGCCGGTGATGGTCATCGACTGCTCGGTACCGGTGCCCTTATCCTTAGCGGATACGTGCACGATGCCGTTGGCGTCGATGTCGAAGGTGACCTCAACCTGTGGGATGCCGCGAGGTGCCGGTGCGATACCGGTCAGCTCGAAGGTGCCCAGTGGCTTGTTGTCGCGGGTGAACTCGCGCTCACCCTGGAAGACCTGGATCGATACCGAAGGCTGGTTGTCCTCGGCGGTGGTGAAGGTCTCCGAACGCTTGGTTGGGATCGCGGTGTTGCGCTCGATCAGCTTGGTCATCACGCCGCCCTTGGTTTCAATACCCAGGGACAGTGGGGTGACGTCGATGAGCAATACGTCCTTGCGCTCACCCTTCAGCACGCCAGCCTGCAGGGCTGCACCAACGGCAACAACCTCATCTGGGTTGACGCCCTTGTTGGCTTCCTTGCCGGCCAGGTCCTTGACCAGCTCTGCCACTGCTGGCATACGGGTCGAACCGCCAACGAGGATCACGTGTGCGATCTCCGAAACCTTAACTCCGGCTTCCTTGATGACATCGTTGAATGGCTTGCGGGTGCGCTCCAGCAGATCCTTGGTCAGTTCCTGGAACTTAGCACGCGAGAGGTGCTCGTCTAGGTGAACCGGGCCATCGGCGGTGACCGAGAGGTACTGCAGGGAGATGTTGGTGCTGGTAGCCGAGGACAGTTCCTTCTTGGCCTGCTCAGCAGCTTCCTTCAGACGCTGCAGTGCAATCTTGTCCTTGGACAGGTCTGCACCCTTCTGCTTAGCCTGAGCCAGCAGCCAATCTACGATGCGCTGATCCCAGTCGTCGCCACCGAGGCGGTTATCGCCCGAGGTGGAGCGAACCTGGATGGTGGAGAATCCGTCGTCATCCTTGCCAACTTCGAGCAGGGAAACGTCGAAGGTACCGCCACCGAGGTCGAAGACCAAGATGAGTTCGTCTTCTTTACCCTTTTCCAGACCGTAAGCCAGAGCGGCTGCGGTTGGCTCGTTGACAATGCGCAGTACGTTCAAGCCTGCGATTTCGCCGGCTTCCTTGGTGGACTGACGCTCAGCATCGTTGAAGTATGCAGGAACGGTGATGACCGCGTCGGTGACCTTTTCGCCCAAGTAGGACTCGGCGTCGTTCTTCAGCTTCATCAGGGTACGAGCAGAAATTTCCTGAGCGGTGTACTTCTTCTCGTCCACGTTGATGGACCAGTCGGTACCCATGTGACGCTTGACCGAAGCGATGGTGCGGTCAATGTTGTTCACTGCCTGGCGCTTGGCGATATCGCCAACCAGAACTTCGCCGCTCTTCGAGAAAGCAACGATGGACGGGGTGGTGCGGTTACCTTCCGCGTTTGCGATAACGGTTGGCTCGCCACCTTCGAGCACGGATACGACCGAGTTGGTGGTTCCTAGGTCAATGCCTACTGCACGCGACATATTGGCTCTCCTTTGCCTTGAATTGTTAAGTACTAACGCTTGGGGCGGATACCCCAGTTGAGCGTTCTGGACTCAACTTTACTCACTGTCTTTTTTGACTGTCAAATTAACTTGAGCGAACTTGACTCAACTTTGCGTTCTGTCTTCTTCAACGAACAAAGGGCAAGAATGATTCCCATGCCGAAAAATAATTTTCAGACACAGGACACCCAAGGCATTCAAGGACAATCCACCCTGCGCTCCCGGCGCCTCAACCTACCGAAAAAACGGTCCTTCCGGGAGCTGGATCGCCGCACCCAGGTTGCTGTCATCCTCGCTGGAATTATCGAGCTGACTTTGATGTTTGCAGCCTTGTGCGATCTTCGTCGACGCCCCGTTCAGCTGGCGAGAGGGCCAAAACCACTGTGGGCCGTGGTCAGTTGCCTCAACGTACTAGGAAGCATTTCCTACTTTGTCTTTGGGCGTCGCAAAGACCCTCAAAACTGATTTACAGACACAATGGAACAACCCGCTCTCGTGATGACGAGAGCGGGTTGTTCGCTGTCAGCGTGGACGCTTTGGCAATGAAAAACTCGATTGCCACACTGGCTAGATCAGTTCATCTACCAACAATGGTCCTGCGAATAATCCCTACAGATGGTCCAGTAGGAATGCTCCGTTCTACTACTTAGCCGAGCCCTGAGGTTCCACTAGGACTGCCGCGGTGCGCGCCGGAATAGTCAGCTCACCGGTGGCACTGTCGAACGAAGTTGACTTCACCCGGTCATCACTGCCTTTCGCAAGAGACTTGGCAAGCGAGTAGTCGTGACCTACCAGCTCCTCAAGCTTTTGCGTGCTCTCCTTCGGCGAGGCATTGAAGAGGACTAAGGCACCGTCATGCTTGCGATCGACATCCTTACCCACCGTGTCGTCAATGCGCATCACGATAATTCCCGGTTCAGCCTCAGACCCACCCAGCGGGAAGCTCACCTTTTGCCCAATGAGATCAGCTGAGCCCAATCGCAAGAGTCCAACTTCCTTGCGGGTCTGCAACAAGTCCAAGGCTGCCCCTTCAGCATCAGCCATGGCCTTGGCATCCGGCTTGAGCGCAGGGTCTTCTAATAGTGGAGCCATCAGATCCCACTTCTCCCCGTTATCTGCCTCGGGCGGAAGACCCGAGCCAAAAGTATTTTCCACTCCGGAGAAGTCGATGCGGTTGAACCAGTCCCCCGAGTTATAGGAATTTCGGTCCAAAGACTTTGAACGCAATAACTCGGTTCCGGCATGCCAGAACGGAACAGCTTGTGAATACATCACGGTTGCTTGCGAGAGAGTATTCATCCGCACCCGATCCTCCATGGAAGTATCTCGTGGCAACTTGAGCACAGTGAGGTCGTAGAGCGTTTCATTATCGTGCGCGTCAACATAGTTGATCACTTCTCCCGGCTGCGAAGCATAGCCTGCTTTCGCTCCGCGGTAATCCAATTCATCACCACGGTGCACACTGCCATCCGAAGCGAGGAATTCGAAGTCTGCGAGATTGCCAGCCAAGCCGAGCTTCACTAGGTCGGTTTCGTGGCCGAGATCTTTCAACGCTTCCTCGGTGCTCCCATTGACCTTATTACCGTTGGGATCCGTTCCCAAACCAGTACCAAAGCCCTGACGGAATGTTGAGGATGAATCAACAGGACTGCCACCATGAACGGCATCGCGCAGTCGGTCGTTAAAGGTCCCGATGCCGGTACCGTTCATTTGCCCCTGAGTCGCTTGATAGAAGCGAGCATTGTCCGCCACCTCACCAAAGTTCCATCCTTCGCCATAGAGGTAAATGGACTTGCCGTCCACTCCGTCACGTCCCGGCTTCAGTTCATCTAATGCACTGCGTACGGCTTCCATGGTTTCTCGTGAGTGGTGGCCCATGAGGTCAAAACGGAATCCATCAACCTTATAGTCCTTGGCCCACACCACCAGGGCATCAACCATCAGTTTCTGCGCCGCAGCGTGTTCCGTGGCCAGGTTCTGACAGCAGGACGAGGTTTCCACTTTCCCGGTGGCATCAAGTCGGTGGTAGTAGCCAGGCACGATCTTATCCAGCACACTGCGATCGGCTTGACCCGAGGCTGCGGTGTGGTTGAACACCTGATCAAGCACTACTTCTAGCCCCATGCTGTGCAAGGATCCAACCATCGAGCGGAATTCTTCGACACGGTTCGCTCCTTCAGGGTTCGTGGCGTACGAACCTTCCGGAGCCATGAAATGGAAGGGGTCGTACCCCCAGTTGAATCCGTCTTCATCACCGTGGGCAGTAACGCACTCTTGTTGTTTGCTGGAAGCTGCCGGCAGCGACTTCAGATCACAGTCCGTCTCAACACGTTGTGACTGTTCCTCCTCAATGGTGGCGATATCAAAACTTGGCAGCAGGTGAACGGTAGTCAGGCCAGCCTCGGAAAGCTGTTTGAGCTGTTTACTCCCGGCCCCATTTGCTCCAAACGCTCCGTAGCGGCCCCGCTGATTCTCGGGCACCGAAGCATCTGAAATCGAGAAGTCACGGATCTGCAGTTCATAGATGCTGCGGTCCACGTTCTTTTCGACGTTTTTGGCTTTGGCCTTACGCCACTGTTTTGGCTGGTGGTGAGGGTCTTCCAAGCTCACCGCGACCGAGTGGGTGGAATTAGTGGTCAACGCAACCGAATATGGATCGGTAACAATATTCGTTTCGATCTTGCCCGTTTCAGGGACAAAGACCTGAACTTCCCACCGGTACTTCGCCTCAGCCATCTGAGGTTTACCCTTTACCGTCCACACACCGCTGTCCTTCGAATAGCTAGCAGCGTATCGTGCAGTCTTCTCCTTCTTGTCAGTAATCAGCAGTGTTGTTTTTTGGGCCGTGGGTGCCCAGAGCCTAAAGGTAGGGCGTTTTCCGGTGAAGCTCACGCCGAGTTCTACATCGTCAAGCGCCTTGGCATAGAGATCATCAATGACACCAGCACTCTGAACTCCGGTGAAGGCGGTGAGTTTCTGGGTATCCCCTTCGCCATCAAATCGTGCCAATGCCAGTTGTGAACGCAATGCAGAGGCTACGTCTTCGCGATCTAGCTCAACACGCAAGGCACGGTAGTCGGCAAGGTGTGGGAACTTCTTGCGTTGTTCGGCACTCAACCCACCAATAATTTCTTTGAGCTCGATTGGCTTCGCACCGGAGATCTCTTCTCCCTCCAATTTCAAGCTGGCGTCCTTTGAAGCGTAGAGGGCATAGTTTTCACCAGTGCCTAGATCACGAGGAATCGCTAGGGTGTCAGCGGAAATCCACTGCGCTTTCATTTGACCAACGCCGGCGACTGTTTGGGTGTCAGAACCAAACTGCAACAGGTGAGTCTTCGAGTCGTAGCTGAAGCTCACTGGCTTTCCTTCGGTTACCGAAAGACTGTAGTTAGCACCTCCGGCGGCACCGTCAACGCCATAATTTTCGTCCCACCCGAAGTTGTGTGACACCTTAAATTCGTAGGTACCAGCCGGGATCTTCTCCGTAGTGAATTCGTAGGTACCGTCAGCATCAGCGTCCGCCATTAAAGTAGCGAGACAGGTTGGATCCCAGTCGGATTTACAGCCCAATTCGTCTTGAAAACTTCCCGGTAAGGTGATCATCGGACCCTGTTGATCGCTTTGTGCGATGTTGTTGCGGGGATCGAAGAAGAACTTGACGGTCCCACCTTCGTGAGAATATTTAAGGTTGTCACCACCGGCAATACCACCAGCGCCGTAGCTCAGATCCCATGATCCGTTGATGGCTACCTTGTATTCATAGTCCCCTGCTGGGACATCGAATTCACCAGAATAGACCCCGCCAGGCTGTTCAGTGAGTTTGGCTGCCTCGCAGGCCGGATCCCAGTCGGTGACACAACCCATTTCGGTGTTATGGCTTCCCGGCACGGTGACCATGGAGATATCCGATTCAGCCGGTTTTTCCTTCGCAAACCCGGAAACGTCGTTGCCCACGGAAGCATAGGTGGAAGCGGCGCTGCGTTCTCCTGCGGCATTGGTACTCACGGCACGATATTCCACCAAGGTGCCTTGTGGTAGCGATGAAACGTCGTGGAAGACTCGTGGGGTGCGGTCTTCTGCCACGCCCAGTAGGTGCCACTTCTCGGTGCCCACTTCACGCCACGACATGCTTGTTTCAGCCCACGCCTGTTCGCCTAAATCCACGGATACGGGTGTTACGCCGCTGAGCCCGGCCCCAGATTTTGGAGCGGAAATCTCAGGTGTGAAGGCAGCACTATCTACGTTCTTGTCAGCTTTATAAACCACTGCAGATAGCGCTGGCACCGTCACGTTGAGTTTCCCGTCCGCAGCACTGCTGAGTTTGTCTTCGGCGCCATAGAGCGCTGAGTAGGTTGCGTCGGAGGTCAGAGTCGACAACTCAACATCAGCGGATTCTTCCGAGTTGTTCAGGGCCACCAGGTATTCGGTTTTCTCGTCACGGTCCACACGCGAGAATGCATAGACTCCCTTGGAATCTTGGGCGTATAGCTCTACTTGTGCCCCGCCCTTCAGCGCTTTGTTTGATTCGCGAAGTTTAGAAAGGGCCGCGATGTGCTGGTACAACGGAGAATCACTGTCATAACGATCTTGGGTTCCGAGCTTTTCTCCGGTAATCAATTCTTGGTTCTGATAGTCCGAGACTTGAGAAGCGAACAGTGATTGGCGAGAATCCTTGTCTCCACCGGTGCCTGCAAATCCTTGTTCGTCACCGTAGTAAACCACCGGCTGGCCACGGGTCAGGAACATCAGTTCATGGGCCAGTTCATCACGTTTGAGTTTCTGATTGCTGTTGTTCAGGAAGTACCCAATGCGCCCCATATCGTGATTGCCAAGGAAAGTTGGTAGAGCATCAGCTGAGGTGTTTGCCGTGGTGTAGTAGTCATCCGCCGAGAACAGCGTGCTTAGCGTTTTGGCTGAATTTCCTCCCGCGAAACCGGCAGCAGCAGATTGGAACGTGAAATCAAGGACGGAATTCATTTCCGTCTTACGCACGTAGGGCGAAAGCTTCTTTGCATCGGCATCATAAACTTCGCCAAACATGAAGAAGTCGTCTTTACCCTGGGCTCGTGCATAGTCCTGAACTTGTTTGGTCCATTGTTCCCAGAATTCAAAATTCACATGTTTTGCGGTGTCGATGCGGAAGCCATCAATTCCGAAGTCCACCCAGTTCTTGTAGACCTCTGCGAAACCGTTGACTACCTTAGGATTTTCGGTCATGAGGTCATCAAGCCCCTGAAAATCGCCATAGGTGACCGACTCACCTTCCCAGGTTGAGTCCCCGCGGTTGTGATAGAGCGTTGGATCATTGAGCCAGTCGGGGACCTTCTTGACTTGGTCAGAAACAACCGGGGTATAAGGGAAGGAACTGGAAGCGTCTAGCTCTGGGAAGGTATCACTGCCTGCGTAGTCCGCCGGGTCAAAGGCTTGACCCTGAGCATCCTTATAGGGATGGGAAGACTGCTCAACGTAGGAATACTTCTTTTCCTTATTGTCGATGAGATCCGCGGTATGGTTCACGATGATGTCGAAATACACCTTGATGCCACGCTTGTGGGCGTCATCAATCAGTTCGGAGAGTTCTTCATTGGTGCCTAGATGTGGGTCGATCTGAGTGAAATCGGTGACCCAATAGCCGTGATATCCGGCGCTGGCATCATCACCACTACCCTGAACCGGCATGTTCTTAAAACTGGGCGTGAGCCAGATGGCGCTGGTGCCAAGGCCCTGAATGTAGTCGAGCTTGGAGTGTAAGCCTGCGATATCACCGCCTTCATAGAATCCTTTGTCCGTCGGATCAAACCCGGTGGTTAGTCGATCACCTTCCAAACCGCCGGTGTCGTTAGCCGTTGAGCCATTGGCAAAGCGGTCTGTCAAGACGAAATAGAATTGCTCACCAGAACCGGCTTGCCTGACCGGCGCAGCGACCAATTCGGCATCAGTATCTGAATATTTTCCGCGAAGGTCCAGTGGCACAACTTGTGTCAGCCCAGTGGCCGTATCAAAGGTGAAGCGCAATCGGCTATCCGCACTCAGGGCTAGGGGAATGTTCTCTTCTCCCCCATCCAGTCCATAAGACGTGTCAAAGCTTTTGTTCAACGCTACTTTGTATTCATAGTTCCCCGCCGGAACTTCCACTTCCAGGCTGTATTGCCCTTCCTGGTCCGTGGATTGCAGGCTGGTAGCTTCACAGTCAGCCATCCAGTCAGCGGAACATCCCAACAACGACTGAAAAGAACCGGCCAGAGTCACAGAAGTTTCATCTGCCACGGCGGGAATACCAGCCAGGGGTGCCATGGGTGCGAGCGCCAGCATCGGGGTTGCGGCCAAGGCGGTGACCCAACGACGCCAACTACGTTTATGAAGGTATGGTGGCAGTGGCTGACTGCGCACGGAGGAAGCAGCGCTTTTGCTGTTCACGAAATGCTCCATTGAATTCGAAGGTACGAGCGGCAAGCCATAAGAGCTGACTCGCCAGTGATTCAGCCCACACTACTGAGCGAATTCCATCAAGCGCAAGCGTTTCCAACATTTACACTCGGATGCAGGGAAAACATCAAACTTTTCAGTATTTTTCCAACTTTTTACATAGGAAACGTTTGCACAATGCGGCACAAAAGTCTCCAATTCCCATTGTCCGGTCAGGTCGGCAACCCCACTACAAAAAGAACCTCCAGACAGCTTTTGGCTGTCTGGAGGTTCTTTTTCGTACTAGTTCTTACCGTCCGCCGGTAGCAGGGCTTGATGCACGACGTGGTCCACGTGAACGACCGCCGCCAGCTGGTGCGCCAGCTGAGTCGCCGCGTCCACCCTGACGTGGAGCACGGTTGCCACCACTTGGACGTTCCGCGTTAGCGTTGTGCCCGCCGCGCGATGGGCGCTCGGCGTTAGCCGAATGTCCGCCACGTGCTGGACGTTCCGCGTTGGCCGAGCCGCCGCGAGCTGGACGACGGTTCGAGCTCTGCTGGCCTTCGTCTTCGGAACGAGCGCCGCGACCTGGACGGCCACCGCGAGCACCATTACCGCCGTTGCCACCACGCGAAGAACCGTTACCGGCGCCAGCGCTGGTGCGCTTGCGTGGCGATGCCTTTGGCTGTGCCGGAGCAACATAAGCAACCGGTGCGGCCACTTCGCCGACAACATCTGCCACGACTGCGGAGTTCAGGTTGACCTTCTCAAAAGGAACCTTCAAACCAGCCTGGCGAAGCAAGGTGGATACGTCGCCCTGCTGATCAGGGGTGCAAATGGTGACTACGGTGCCACTGGAGCCTGCACGGGCGGTACGGCCCGAGCGGTGAGTGTATGCCTTGTGTTCTGCCGGTGGATCAACGTGTACAACAAGTTCCACGCCGTCAACGTGAACGCCGCGAGCAGCAACGTCGGTGGCAACAAGAACCTTAGCCTCACCCGAGGAGAAGGCAGCTAGGTTTCGGTCACGAGCGTTCTGCGACAGGTTGCCGTGTAGGTCTACCGATGGGACGCCTGCCTTAGACAGGGCGATTGCCATCTTCTTGGCGTGGTGCTTGGTGCGCATGAACATGATGCGACGACCGGTGCCCTGAGCCAAAATGCGGATCAGTTCCTTCTTGTCATCGGCTGGAATCACGAAGACGTGGTGTTCCATGGTGTTCACTGCGGCTTCCGGAGCATCAACCGAGTGAATGGTTGGGTTGCTCAGGTAACGCTTAACAACCTTGTCCACACCGTTGTCCAAGGTGGCCGAGAAGAGCATGTGCTGGATGCCGGTTGGCATGCGGTCCATGATGCGGCGAACTACAGGCAAGAAGCCCATATCTGCCATGTGGTCGGCCTCGTCCAGAATCGAGATTTCAAGCTGGGACAGGTCAACGACCTTCTGCTTGATCAAGTCATCGAGACGACCCGGGCAAGCGATGACAATGTCAACGCCTTCGTTCACGGCCTTTTCCTGGCGGCTCTGGGCGACGCCACCGTAGATTACGGTGGTGCGCAAACCCGAGGCTGCGGCTAGCGGATCCACGGCCTTGGCGATCTGAGTCGCCAATTCGCGGGTCGGAGCCATGATCAGTGCGCGAGGGAAACGTGCCTTGCGACGCTGTGGACGCTGAGCCAGTCGGGCCACCATTGGAATGGAGAAGGCAAGGGTTTTACCCGAGCCGGTCTGTCCACGGCCCAAGACGTCGCCGCCGGCAAGAGTGGAGGGAAGGGTGGCTTCCTGAATTGGGAAAGCCGATTCAATGCCAAGGTCAGCTAGGACGTTGACAATGTTTTCGGGCACGCCGAGGGCGCTAAAAGTTGCAGTCATGCTCAAACTTTCTCTCTGATTCGCACGCCGGTTTTGGCGTTTGGTTTCGCCGAGCCAGGAGGAAGTCCGCAACTATGCAAAGAAAAGACACCAGCTGGTGAAGATCTTCGGAAGGGGGAAATCTAAACTGTCGACGAATGCGCACCGAGTTTTTCGGGAGAATCACCGAATCACTAAGAAGTGCGCACAGTTTTATTCTACAGGCCAATGACGGACTCCGGCAGTACCGGAGTCCGTCAGATCGACTAAAATCAGGAGATCTCAGACACTAAATCAGATTCTTTAGTCTCTTCGGGCTCTTTGGCCAGCTTCGAAGGCCACCAGACCTTCGGTCCAATTTCCTCCACCAGAGCAGGGACCAAAAGGCTTCTGACGATGAATGTATCGAGCAGCACGCCAAAGGCAACGATGAACCCAAGCTGCGCCAAGAACATGATTGGAACAACGCCTAAAGCTGCAAAGGTTGCTGCCAGCACCACACCTGCCGAGGTAATGACTCCGCCGGTAACCTTCAAGCCACGACGCATACCCTCACGCGTTCCATGCTTCAACGATTCTTCGCGCACCCTGGTCATCAAGAAGATGTTGTAGTCCACCCCCAGTGCTACCAAGAAGACAAAACCAAACAACGGTACGGCCGGATCAGCCCCCGAGAACTTGAATACGTTGTTGAATACCAGTGCGCTGACGCCCATGGCCGTCCCATAGGAAAGCACGGTGCTCAGGATCAGCAGCACCGGAGCCAGCACCGAACGCAGTAACAGCATCAGAATGATCAGAATGGCGCCCAGCGTCAACGGGATGATCTTGGCCAAGTCGGCAAGTGCCGTATCGGCGGTATCCAGTTGCGTCGCCGTAGTGCCACCGATTAGTGCTTCCGCGTCGGTCGCGTGGACCGCATCGCGAAGTGCAACGATCGTGTCCTTGGCAGCGTCCGAGTCGGCAGCGTCACTCAAGGTGATGGAGATCAGGCTACGACCTTCGACCACCTGCGGCGCTGCGCCGCGTTGTGCCATTGCCGGTCCACCATCTTCGGCTTGCAGATAAGCAGAATCCACCCCGGTGACATCTAGGACGTCTTCCAGCACGGTGGCCGCGTCAGCCTCGTTGACTACCGCGACTGCTGGCGAGCCAGATCCTCCAGGAAAGTGCTCACCTAAGGCAATTTGTCCGTCACGGGATTCAGAACCACCGATAACTAGTTCACTTTGCGGCACTCCATGGGCTTTGAGCCCAGTCACTCCCAAGGCGCCTACCGCCAGCAGGATGATCGTGAAGATCCAGATGGGACGAGGATGCGCCGCGACGAAGTTCGCGATACGCCCCCAGAGACCTTCCTTGACTGCCGCATGCCCACCTTGGTCTGCGACCTTCGGCGGAAATGGCCAGTAGGCGGCACGTCCGAGTAAACCCAGCGCCGCAGGAAGGAATGTTAGGGCGGCAATAATGGAGAAAATAATGCCACTGGCACCAATCGGGCCCAATGCTTTATTGGAGTTCAGATCCGAGAAGAGCAGACACAGCAGGCCAACGGTCACGGTGCCACCCGAGGCGACGATCGGTTCAAAGGACCTGCGCCAAGCCTTGGACACTGCCTGGAACTTGTCCAGTCCTTCGGACAAGGCTTCCTTATGGCGTGCAACGAACAGCAAGGAATAATCCGTGGCGGCGCCGATGACCAGGATAGACAAAATGCCCTGAGATTGCCCATCCAACCGGATCCAACCAGCATCAGCCATATAGTAGACGGTCACGATGGCCGCACACAGGGCAACCACTGAGGTGAGTAATACCGTGAACGGCAGTAGCAGCGAACGATAAACCAACAGCAAAATGACCAGTACCGCAACGAGTGCCACACCGAGTAGCACCCCGTCGATACCGCCAAAAGCCTCGGTCAGGTCGGCGGCAAAACCCGCCGGCCCGGTGACATAGGCGGTAGCGCCCTCGGGGGTCAGCTGTGCGGTCAGGTTACGTAATTCTTCGACGCCCACATTTGCTTTGACTTCACCACTGACGGGAACCAGAAGTTCCAGTGCCCGCTTGTCTTCGGAAATGAATGGTCCGGTGACCTCCCCATCGAGGTATTCATAATCGGCAAACCCCTTGGCTAACTGTTCCCCCGCAGCAGCGTCAAGCTGATTCTCGCTGGTAAACAGCACCACTGCAGGGACTGCGTCAGAGCTACGGAATTTGCTCTGCCATTCCAGCGCTTTGGTCGCTTCTGCGGTCGCGGGAAGAAAAGCTGCCTGGTCATTGGTCTGCACTTCGGAAAGTTTGCCGAAGGTGGGACCGCCTACACCAGCAATCGCTATCCAGATCAACACCAACAGCGAGTACACGATTACTCGAATACCCGCACCCTTAAACTTCGAGGGCCGGTGCGGCTTTGTCACGTGAGACACGGGTCAATCCTTTTTCTCGGTGAGATAGTGGGGAGTCGAAAGCTAACGACGCATTTAGCTTATCAGTAAAGTATCTCTATTATCGAATGACTCTATTACATATACAATAACTTTTATGAGCAATAACCCCTCCCATCAGCTCGTGGCACTTCTGCGCGAATTTGCGCACGCAAGCGACAGATACGTTGAGTCCACCGGGGCCCTGCACGGAACTCACCGCACCGACATGAATGCACTGTCAATCATCATGAAATACCAGCAACAAGGCACCCCACCCTCACCTCGGGATCTGAGCCACGAGCTGCATTTGAGTTCGCCTGCGACCACCGCCATGCTTGACCGCTTAGAAAAGATCGGGTTCATTGAGCGCCAACGTACCGATAAGGATCGCCGTGTGGTGCGAATTGCGCTAACCGACAAGGCACGAACCGGCGGACGAGAAATGTTCATGCCCTTGGGCAAAAACATGCTTGATGCCATAGCTCATTACGACGCTGAACAGATTGCCCTGATTACGGATTTTATGGGCCGGATTATCGAAGGTGTCGACAGTGCGATAGTCGACGCCGCGTCACAGCACGATACTAAGTCTCAAAGTAGTACACCGAACGCCTAAGCTAATCTGGTGACACTTGCACTTTGGATCTCCCTGCTCGGCGCCTCCATCATCATCAGCTTCACCCCCGGCGCTGGGGCAATCAACACCATGACCAACGCCATGCGACTTGGCTTCCGCGGAGCTATCTGGGGAATTATCGGCCAACAGATCGCATTGCTCATTCACGTGATCATCGTTGCCGCCGGAGTGGGAATATTGGTCGCCAGTTCGCCGGCAATCTTTGCAGCCGTGCGCTACGCAGGCGCAGCCTATCTGGTGTATTTGGGCGTTCGGATGATTCTTTCCAAACCCGATGTCAGTTCAGAGTCAACGACCCAAACCCGCGTCTCGGGCCGCTGGGCAATGGTGCGCAGGGGAATTCTGGTGAACCTGCTGAACCCCAAGGCCATCGTGTTTTTCCTGGCCTTCACCCCACAGTTTATCCAACCGGGCCAACCACTGGCCCCGCAGTATGCCATCTATATCGGTACGATCATTGTGGTCGATATTCTCGTCATGTGGTTTTTCTTTGCCGCCACCGCACGCAGCTTCCAGCGTTTCACCACCACGGTGCGTGGCGCTAAGATCTTGAATTTAGTCTTCGGCACACTCTTTATTTTTGTCGCCGCACTTTTGCTCCTCATGCACTAAATCATCCATTGCGCTTGGTGCTTTCAAAGTTGCGCGCCGAGCATCTTCTAGACGAATACCGCACTTGTCGCAGGGCAGATTGAACAGCGCATAAACCAGATGACAAACCGATTTCTGCACTCGTTCACAGACCTAAACTAAATCGTGGCCTTTTTGTAGTCTTAAATCGGGCGCGTAGCTCTCGAAAGTTGGCCCGACTTGTGTCTAGACTGAGGACATGTTCCGGATAATGATCGTGTGCACAGGGAATATCTGCCGCTCGCCGATGGCCGAGTACATGCTCAAAGGCGCCCTCGCTGATGCAGGAATCTTAGAGGTTGAGCTCTTCTCCAGGGCAACCACCGACGGTGAGGTCGGCAACGGGATCGATCCACGTGCCGCGAACACGTTGCGTGCTCACGGAATTGACGCTTCGGAACACGTTGCCACGCAAATTGCCCAAAATGAGCTTGGTCAAGTTGATCTAGTGCTAGCCATGGATACCGACCACTTCGAATTTCTCGTTCCGCACTTAGCAGAGATAGATCAGAACGAACGTCCACAACTGCGCATGTTCCGGTCCTTTGACCCGGCCGTGGCTAACGAACCTCATGAAACCCAAGGAGTCTATGACCCTTGGTATGGAGATGCCGGAGATTTTAGAGAAACCTGGAAGATGGTTTCTGCCAGCCTGCCAGCCCTCGTTGATTATGTGCGGAGTAACATCGCCTCTCGTGGAAACCGATAGACCATATATTATTGCCCTCGACGGCCGTTCCGGCGCGGGCAAAACACGATTTGCTGCGGCTTTGGCGACCCTGCTGGGTGCCGAGGAAACCGTTAGTGTGCTGCACCTAGAAGATCTTTATCCCGGATGGGATGGATTGGGACAGGCCCGAGACCTCTACTCCAAGCTATTGCCAGATTTGGCAGCGGGCCACGAAGTTTCCTGGCACAGCTGGGACTGGGAGACTAACCAATTCGGCGCCCTCACCTCCTTTACCCCTGGTCGAGTGGTCATTGTTGAGGGAGTCGGCGCCGCCGGCGCCGCCGCACGTGAACACCTCGACGTGAGTATCTGGCTTGAGGCCCCTGCCGTGTTGCGCCGCGAACGCGCGCTGGCCCGTGACGGCGAAACATATCGCCCTTACTGGGCACGATGGGCTGACCAAGAGGCTGCATATCTGCAGGCAGAAGCCCCGCAGACCTACGCCACCATCATCTTGGACGGTGCCGCCGAACAAACTCCGGCCCATCAACTGCGCACAGTGCACCACTTCCTTCCCGAAAAATTACAACAATTGCTGCCGCGTGAAGAAGCGGTACAGGCACCTGAGCTACAACAAACTTTTAAGGCTCCGCAGGATGTGGCTGCTTTATTCGAATCGCTAGCCCAAGGACTGCCAAAAGCCGCGTTGTTGGAGTCAACGAGCCATAAACTCACTGATCCTTTAGATCGTAATAGATACTCTGTGCTCGCCCTGGCACTGGATCCGGCAGCGGCCACACTCACCAATGATGCCTCCGGAACCACCGTGTCCGTTGGCGGCAGCACCGTGCGTCTTAATGAGCAGTTCTTTACTGCCCTGCATCACCTCTGGCCCCAGCACGCAGATGTCGGCGGTGATTATCCGATGCCTCAATGGGTGGGCTATCTAGGCTATGAACTCAACCGCGAAGTGGGAGCGAAAGATCGCAGCGTCCAGCTTAGTGACGCCACCATTCGCCCCGATGCTCAGTTCTTTTGCCCGGACACCGTCCTAGTGGTGGACCACCGCTTGAATCGCTTAATGCTGCATTGCCCAACCCTTCGAGTACCAGAGCTCCGAGAGCTGATCAATGCCCTGGACACCGCTGGCTCCCGGCACTGTGTACCCTTACCTCCGTTGAGCTTCGAATGCGCCGATTCGGCCAGCGGATACCAGCAAAAAGTCCGGGCGGTGCAACAACAAATTTTTGAGGGCAACACCTACGAAGCCTGCCTCACTACGGTTTTGACGGCACAGACGCCAGAATTTTCACCCTTTGAGGCGTACTGTGCAATGCGCGAGTCCAGCCCGGCGCCCTTCGCCCACTACCTGCGCATGGACACACTGGAAGTTGCAAGTATCTCTCCGGAAAGATTCTTAAGTTTAGATTCCTCCGGCCACCTTCGCGCCGAGCCAATCAAGGGGACCCGTCCACGTGGCCGGGACGAAGACGAAGATTTTGCTTTGGCTCATGACCTTGCCACACATCCCAAAGACCGTGCCGAAAACATTATGATCGTTGACCTATTGCGCAACGACCTTTCGCATTATGCGATTCCCGGTTCGGTAGAGGTCAAACGGCTATGCGCGGTGGAAACGTATTCGACGGTACATCAAATGGTGTCCACCATTGATGCCACGCTTCGAGACCGGCGTGATGCAGCCTTGGCTTTACGCGAAGCATTTCCCCCGGGCTCAATGACCGGCGCACCCAAGCTTTCGAGCATGGAAATCTTAGACAACCTTGAAGGCCAACGCCCGCGGGGCCTCTACTCCGGCTCCGTGGGATACCTCGGTTACAACGGCTCAGCAGATTTTTCGGTGGTGATCCGCACCTTGGTCTGTGACCGGATTGCAGGCGGCGGTTGGGATTTGAGCCTTGGCTTAGGCGGTGCAATTACCGCGGATTCACAACCTCACGAGGAATGGGAGGAAGTGATCACCAAGTCTGTGGGCGTGCTGCGCGCATTAGGCGCACACTTCCCGTTGCGTCCTTAAGCGTTCGCTATTGCAAGGTTGCACTCAACCGGCAGACGTTATCGATCCAGCGCTGTAAGCGCGGACGGCGACGCCACTCGCTTAAGGTCAGCTCCGAAGAGATCTCACGGTATTGATCTTGAACTTCATTGACCGCGTTCACCATTTCCGGGCCAAGCATCATCACTGAGATTTCCATGTTCAAACTAAATGAACGCATATCCATATTTGATGAACCAACCACCGCAACATCGTCATCAGCGGTGAAGCACTTGGTGTGCAGCACCATCGGCGCCGGGTAACGGTAGATCCGGACCCCGGCCTGCAATAGTTGCTGGTAGTAAGACTGTTGCGCGTGGTGGACTAGGAACTGGTCTCCCTTTTCGCAGACATACAAGTTCACTTCCAACCCACGTTGCGCGGCGGTGGTGATGGCATAAAGCAGCGAATCATCAGGCACAAAGTATGGGCTAGTGATGTTCAACCGTTCGGTAGCCGAGTACATCAACGTGTTGAACAGTCGTAGGTTGTTTTCAGATTCATAACCTGGACCGCTGGGCAAAACTTGCGCCAGCGTAGTTCCGGGCTGATCTGCCAAGGACAGCGGGTGTGAAGCTTCGGTCAGATCCGACAGGACGTCGGTGGTGTCATCTTCCTGCCACCAGTCAGTGGCAAAGGTGACATCCAAACTACGTACCAGCGGACCTTCAACCCGGATCATCATCTCGACCCATTCCCGGCCAAGGTTGTGTGAGGACTCGCGCTTGTAACCCGGTTCAATGAGGTTCTGACTGCCGGTGAAGGCCATGACACCATCTACCACCAAGATCTTGCGGTGGTTGCGCAAGTCCGGACGCCTCCAGCGTCTGCCAATAGGATCAATGGGGAGCATGGCCCGCCATTCGATATCTGAGGCGCGCAACCGTTTTTTCAGGTCACGGTAGCCGGAGACACGTAAGGTGCCCAGGTGGTCAAAAAGCAGTCTGACGTTGACACCGCGCCGAGCTGCAGCTTCCAAGGCGTCAAGCACCGGACCAACATATTCTTCATCATCACCCATGATGTAGAACTGGATATGGACGTAACGCTGGGCTTTTTCAATGGCCTCTCGCATTGCTTCCAAAGATGCTTTGTAATTGGAAAGCACCTCAATTTTGTTTCCACCATCAAGTGGGAATGCACCGAGTTTGCGGTTGAGCACCACGACCGATTCCACCCATTCCTCCGAGGAGTGAAACTCCTCAGGAAGTTTCATATGGGAAGTGGCGTTGGTAATGCTTTCGTTTGCGCGAGCTTGTTTTTCTAAACGCCGCCGGGATAAACGTGGGTTAGCGAATAACAGGTACGCAACCAGTCCTGCCACAGGGATGAAATAAATTGCCAACAGCCATGCCATGGCGGTGGTAGGTCGGCGGTTTCCCGGGACGATGCCAATCATCACGAAGCGCAAAATAATGTCGATAGTGACGGCAACTGGCCAGAGCACTGCCCCCAGATGAAGCATAAATTCGCCACTAGGCAACATTCAGACACGTCCCGTTCTTTATTTCTTCATGACTTTCACGTGTTTTGCGCGGTCAAGTCCTCAAACTCTCTGCTTAGACTATCGTCCTGTGAGCGACTTGTTCGTCCTTGGAGCCTTTGATGGCGCGTAGAACAGTAAAGTTTCGATAATCTTTAACTATGAGCTCACTCGTATTCCTAGATCCGGCATATCCTGCCGGACGTCTAGCAGATATTAATGCACCCCAACTTCCAGTAACCGCCCAGGGCGTGACACGCGGAGACGGTGTGTTTGAGTCGATGCTTTACACCAACCAGGCAGTGCGCAAAATGGAAGCGCATTTGGCCCGCTTGGCTATCTCGGCCGAAACCTGTGATTTGGTCATCCCCGATGAACACCGCTGGCGTTCGGCCATTGATACGGCCGTCGCCGATTTTGATGCCGACGGCGGCGCCGAAGAAGCCGTAGTGAAACTCGTTGTTTCGCGAGGCTCCACGGATGCCGAACAGGCTCTTTGCTGGGTGACTGTTTCACCAGCACCACAGCTTGGTAAAGACCAGCGCGAAACAGGAATCGACGTCCTGCTGTTGGATCGTGGCTACGACTCAAAAATTGCCGAACGCGCCCCATGGCTGTTGATGGGTGCCAAAACCCTGTCTTATGCAGTGAATATGGCGGCCTTGCGCTTCGCGCAGAAACACGGCGCTCAAGACGTAATTTTCACTTCTTCAGATGGTGTAGTTCTCGAAGGCCCAACGTCTACGGTCTTGCTGGCGCAACGCGACGGCGACACCAAACGATTGATCACCCCGATGCTTGAAACCGGTATTTTGCCGGGGACCACGCAGAGCGCAATCTTTGACGCAGCCGAACAATACGGCTGGGAACTGGGCTACGGTCCGTTGCGCCCCGAGGACCTCTACAACGCTGATGGCGTCTGGTTGGTTTCCTCGGTACGCCTGCTCACGCCGGTACACACCATCGATGCCAAACCGCTGCGCTTGGACGCTGAGCTCCATGCGGAGCTCAGCGACCTGAGCGATTCAATTCGTTAGGTCCACACTAGGTTGAAGGTGCCCGCCCACAGGGCTGCACCGATGGCCGCCGAGCCAAGCAAAATACCAACTGTCAGCACCGCTGCATCACGCAAGGTGAAGGTTGCACTGCGTACCCAGGTGCGCGTTCCGGTACCAAAACCTTTGGCTTCCATAGTCACTGCGAGCCTTCCTGCGCGGCGCAACGCTTGGACAAGCAATGCCAATACCTGGCCAAGTTTGGCTTTCACCCGTTGTATCGGTGAGCGTAGGTCTCCCACTCCGCGCGCCCTGCGCGCCAAGGTGAGGGTGGTAAATTCTTCCACGAGTAAACCTAGCAATCGCATGCCTGCAAGTGCACCCAAGACGAAGCGGTGCGGCACCTTCAGCTGCTGAGCCAAGGCCCCGCCAAGATCGCTGGGATTGGTGGAACTCAGTAGCAGGACCGTGGGTACGGCTAAGGCCATGGCACGTAACCCGGTGGCGATTCCGGCATTCACCGATCCTTCGCTAATGCTAAGAATTCCTAGACTAATCAGTGTGGCCCCGGAGTCCTCACCCACCAAGGCGATCCCCCACGCGGCCAAGGCCCCAGCGATAATCAGTGGCCAGCTTCGGCGCAGGAAGCGTCCCACGCTCAAGCCCGCCAGCGGGAGCGCGAGCAGTGTGGCACCAATAATGACACAGGCCGAGACCCAGTCGATGGTAGAGATTAATGGCAAGGTTGCAGCCGCAACGGCTCCAAGCTTGGCCAGTGGGTTGATCTTTGTCAGCCAGCTGCGCCCCAAGGGAGCATCAAGCATTGGACCCTGCACAGCGATTCGACGCCCAGCATTATCAGCCTCACGAGTCAGATGCAGTGCCGACGCTTCTAGAGCACGGGCAAAATCCACGTCGTGAGTCACCGCCACCACGCTGGTGCCCGAGCGCAACTCTTCGATGAGAATAGTTGCTAGTTCCAGCCACGTATTGGCATCTTGGCCAAAGGTGGGCTCATCTAGGATGAGCACATCGGGTGAGGCTGCAAGTACCGTGGCAACAGATAATCTGCGCTTTTCACCGCCAGAGAGCGTGAACGGATTAGCATCTGCCAGCGCCGTTAGCCCCAAGCGTTCAAGCAACTCCTCTACCCGTCGTTCCACCGCCTGGGAATCAAACTGATCCTGTTGACTGCCCGCTAGCCGTGCCCGTGTCGGTGCGAACGCTAGTTCTTCACGGACGCTCTGGGTGACGAATTGATGTTCTGGCTCTTGGAATACCGTCCCGATTCTGGCCACCAGCATCCCAGCTCGCCAGCTGAACGGGTCATTTCCCTGTCCTTGGGACAGTTGCGGACTTACCTCAAGCGTTCCGGAAGCCGGCTCAAGCAACCCGCCTAAGGTCAACGCCAAGGTGGATTTACCTGCACCATTTTCGCCGAGCACCACCAGCGCCCGGGAGGCGTGCAGTTCTAGGTTTACCGGTTGGGTTCGTTCCGCATGGATACCGCGCGATGCTTGAAGTTCAACCGCGGTCAGTAACTGTGCGCCAGCGCTGGTCCCCACCGGTTCGGTCACTGGAACAAAGCCAGGAACCCAGATACCCGAGGCAGCTAATTCACGACGAATTTTTTCATCGTCAAATAATGCCTGCGGATCTAGGTCATGAACAATTCCTCCACCCGGGGCAAGCACGAGGACTCGATCCACATGTTTGGCCCACGCCTGCAGACGGTGTTCCACCACGATCAGTGTTGCCCCGGTAGTATTCGCCGCGGCGAGTACTGCGTCTCGCAAGGGTTCGATACCTGCCGGATCAATATTTGCGGTGGGCTCGTCCAGCAGCATCAGGCCCGGATTCATTGCCAAGATTCCAGCGAGGGCAAGGCGTTGTTTTTGGCCTCCAGAGAGTTCCTGGGTGCGGTGCGCCAGGTCTAGGTCTCCAAGCCCTACCTCTTTGAGTACCTGTGGGATTCGGGCCCGGATGACTTCTGGGGCAATGCCAAGGTTCTCGGCACCAAAAGCGACGTCGTCACCAACTCGGCTCTGTACGATTTGAGTCTCGGGATCTTGCTGCATGAGACCGACGGGGAATTTCCGGGCAAAAGCATCTTGCTGGTGAATCTTTAGGACACCGGTAGCAATTTGGCGTTCATCTGCTTCCAGCACCCCGGCCAAGGCGTGCAACAACGTGGATTTTCCGGCGCCAGAGGCACCAAGCAAGAGTACTTTCTGTCCTGCAGGAATCTGTACGTTCAGTCCATGTAAGGCTGGAACTTCACGTTCGGCATGATGCCAACCAAAATCGCTGGCAAGAATTTCAAGTCCCCGCCCGGAAGTACGTTCGGCAGTGTGTGCTGCACTGGTGGTACTCACTTCAGACACGTCCCCACGGGCTTTCCAGATGGGCTGAGCGGCTGGTCAAGGCGCCCAGCGCACCGGTTTTTGCCAAGGCGCGAGTGGCTAGCCAAGTCAACAGCCCGGCAATGATCAGACCGGAAATACCGGTGGCAAATACGTGGAACAGTTTCATCGCTTCGGTATATTCCGCGACGTAGCCCATCAGGTAGGCTTCACCGATTCCGCCGAAAATACCGGTCATGAAGCCGGCGAGCAACGCTACGGGTAAATTCCAGCGGCGGTACCTGAAAGCAACAAAAATAACCTCAGCTCCCAGTCCCTGAATGACACCTGAGATTAGTACGCCCAGTCCCCACTGGGATCCTAACAATGCCGAAATGATGGCTGCAAGAAGTTCGCAGTACAGTGCGGCACCGGGTTTACGGATGATCAGCGCTCCGAGTACTGCTGGGAAAAGCCACAAGCCTGAAAGAAGCGCGGTACCTGGTGGGAACGCGACAAATGCGAGGCTGACAATTCCGTAGCCTGCGTTCCACGCCCAAAAGATGACGCCCGAGGCGACAGCGATCACTGATGCTACGACAATGTCTACCACGCGCCATTGCGCGCGAGTTGTTGCTGGTGCAACGTTCATAAGGTTGGTCCTCCTGTGTCAGGAGGGGAGATGTACGGACTCGTAGGCGTTTGATGGCGCACACAATCCGCATCCGAGATGCTCGACTTCCTTCGCCGGTACTAACCGGAGCAGGTTCGAGGGTCTGCGATCTATCGCACTCTCAGCGTCTGGCGCCGCGAACGGCATGACGCTCCCCTGTCGGAATGATTACTGCTCACCCACCATACCGCAGGTATGCTGGGTTACAGAACGAATCCCCAATACACGAATGCGAGGACCACATGAATCCAGTTCAGAAGCTGATCACCCTTGGAATTTCTATGGGTGCAGGAATGCTCGGAAGTAAGCTCATTGACAAGGTATGGCAGGGATTCACCGGAAATGCTGCACCTCGCAAGGGCAGCGAAGAAGCCGCTGAAGCCTCGATGCGTCAAGCTCTAGCCTTCGCAGTCTTTTCCGCCGCAGTCGCAGCAATTCTTCAGGTGCTCGCCGAACGCGGAACAAACAAAGCGATCTCCAGGTTCAGCAAGTAATACTGTGTACTTATAGTTGTGGGGCGGGCCTTCTGGCCCGCCCCACAACTGTTTAATCTCGTTTATGAATTTTCAGTCTCGTCCGCTTTGGTGCCTTCAATTCTTGTTACGGCCCCGGTGTTTCCAGTTGCTTCAGAATGCGTGCTGATAACCCTCTTTAATTCATCAACATGCAACGTTTCTTTGGCAACGTGTTTGGTGCGATATCCGGCGCGACCGATCATGTGAGCCGAAACCGGCGCGGTGAGCAACTGTAATCCCCACGCCAGCACCAAGACCGGGACCAGAATCCAGCTACGCAGGTGAATGGCTAGTCCGGCAAACAACAGCAAGAATCCGAGCACTTGTGGTTTGGTCGCCGCGTGCATGCGCGAGAGCAGGTCCGGGAAGGTGATCAAACCAATTCCGGCGATCAATGACATCAGCGAACCTGCCACAAGCAACACAGCAACAACAATCTCTAGGAAGAAGTCCATTAGGCATTCCTCTGATCCGAGACAAAGCGGGAGACCGTCACCGAGCCGATGAACCCCAGTGTGCAGGCCACCACCACGAAGAGCAGATAATCCGTGTGGCGGTTGATGGCCATATCGAGGCACAACGCGCTGGAAATGATCAGCAAGATGACGTCCAAGGCCAACACTCGATCAAGAATCGAGGGGCCTTTGAAGACTCGCCATAGGCAGGCAATTGAGGCCAGTGCCAGCATGACTCCACCAATCCATACTGCAGTTTCAATCATTTACTTGGCCTCCTAGTGGAGAAATCTGGGCCTTCTTCGGCTTTGATTGCTTCGTATTCGTCGGGACTGCCGATAGCCATGATCAACCGACGTTCAATATCGCGGATATTAGCTCGAGCTTTTTCCACTTCTGCGTCACTATTCACATCGAGGTAGTGCAGGTACAGCGTGGAACTGCTGCGGTCCACATCAACTACGAACGAGCCAGGGATCAGAGTCAGTACGTGTCCTACGGTCATCACGATCAGGTCTGATTCGGTACGCAAAGGGACCGCGATCAGTGCGCTGCGCGCCTTTTTGCCGCGTACTACGGCAATCCACGCCACGTGAACACTGGCCGCAAAAACCTGTCCAATAAACCAGATGAACAACTTCAAGCAATACCAAAGATTAATACGACCTGGCAGAACTACCGGCGGTAGCGGGAATAGATTCATGATGATGATTGACAAGATCGCGCCAAAGAGCAGGTTACCTATGGAGAAGTCTTGCCATAGCGCGCCCCAGACGAAAATCAACAATAAGAGCAGCGGCCATTCCTGTTTAAAGGTGGCGCGGTGCCGGACGCCAGAGGTATCCAGCGCATCATCGATACGCTGATGGCGAGGTGTGAGGTCCTTAGGTTGCATGTCTACGCCTCCTAACTCAACGGTAGTACTGCGTTGATAAATGGTTCACGGGCAATCAGCTCGGCCGCTACGCGCTGGCAGAATGCAAAGATTGGCCCGGCAAAAACTGTGAGTGCAATACCTGCAACTACCAGAGAACCGGTGGCATAGCGCATGCCCCACGGCAAGGATTCCGCTTCCAGCTCGCGTGCAAGCTTACGTCCCAAATGAGGTGCTTGGGCGCCACCGACGGCGGTTTGTTCCAAGACCCGTGTAGATTCGGCCACCAGTTGTGCGCTGGGTACCTCGGCGTCTGCCGCGCGGCGCCAGAACATACGCGCCCACACACGAATAATTGCCAACAAGGTCAAGAGGCTGGTCAGCAGACCTGCGCCAATGACAACCCAAGTGAGCGCGTCTGCATCTGCTGCGGCAGCGTGCAACAGTCCGAATTTTCCGAGGAAACCGGAGAACGGTGGTATGCCGCCCAAGTTGATTGCCGGGATGAAGAAGAGGATTGCTAAGGCCGGGGACAGCTTGGCTAGGGAACCGAGTTTGGTGACGTTTGCGCTCTCGGCGCGACGTTCAATGAGTCCTGCCACCATGAACAGTGAGGTCTGCACAATGATGTGGTGACCCACGTAGTAGATTGTGGCAGCAATGGCTAATGGGCCGCCGACCGCGACACCAAAGATCAAATATCCAATGTGACTGGTCAGCGTGAAGGAGAGCATACGTTTGAAGTCTGTCTGCGCCAACGCACCAAGAATACCGATGACCATGGTCAGGGTCGCAACGACCAGTAGCGCCGCATTCACCGTTCCACCGGGGAAGAGCAGGGTCTCGGTACGCACAATCGCGTAAACGCCGACCTTTGTCAGCAACCCGGCGAACACTGCCGTGACCGGGGCTGGCGCCGTCGGGTAGGAGTCCGGAAGCCAGAGCGAAAGCGGGAAAACGGCTGCTTTGATGCCGAAGGCAATGAGCAGTAAGACGTGCAGGATCAGCTGCGGGCCTTGATCAAGCTCTGGCAGTTTGACGGCCAGGTCTGCCATATTCACGGTACCTGTGGCCGCATAGATCATCGCGATGGCCATCAAGAATATCACCGAGGAGACCACCGAAACAACCACATAGGTGGTACCGGCTCGAATACGCTCGGCCGTGCCACCCAAGGTGAGCAGCACGTAACTGGCGGTCAAGAGAATTTCAAAGCCGACATAAAGGTTGAATAGGTCAGCGGCGAGGAAGGCGTTGGAGACGCCGGCTAGAAGAATCAGGTAGGCGGGGTGGAAGACCGATACTGGTCCAGGCTCGTCACCATCGGCTAGACCTTGACTGGTGGCGTAGAGCAGCACCGCCAGGGATACCACGGTGGAGATCAAGAGCATGAAGGCGCTAAAGCCGTCGACCATCAGCGCGATACCGAACGGTGCATCCCAGCCACCAATGTGGATGGCATAGCTTTCTCCGCCCCAGACCGCGGCGACCATTCCAACTTCTAACACCATGGTCAGGCATAAAATGCCGATAGTGATCAGACGCTGGGTACGTAACCGGCGTCGGGCGAGGAAGGCCGCGCCAGCACCGAAAATCGGGAGTAGGACTGCTAAGGGGGAGAGTTCTAGAAAGTTCATTTTTACTCCTCCCCTTCTCGAATTGGTCGGCCTTCTTCATCGACGAATTCTGTCGTGTCCTCGGCTACCGGTGAATCTTCTTCTTCGTCATATGCGGTGGACTGCGATACCTTAATATCTTCGGTATCATCGGCCACGATATCCGCGCTGGTCAGTGCCCAAGAACGGTAGATCATGGCGAGCAAGAATGCGGTTACCGCGAAGGTAATGACGATCGCGGTGAGGATCAGTGCCTGTGGCAGCGGGTCAGAATATTCGTTCGGATCCCTGTTTGAGTCGAACAGCGGCGCAACACCGCGCCGTCCTCCGGTGGTCAAGATCAGCAGGTTCACCCCGTTGCCCAACAGCATAATGCCCAACAGCACCCGGGTCAGGGTGCGTTCAAGCACCAGATAGAACCCGGCAGCCAGCAGCACCCCGGTGATTACCAAGAAGGTAATGTTGACGCTCATCGTCCCACCCCCAAGGTTGCGGAGTGGCTGACATCGTGTTGTTCCACCGGCGAGCGTCCTTCGGACAGCTCGTCGATTTCGCTACCCAGTGAGCGTAAGACGTCCTGTACGAGACCAAGGACCACCAAATACACTCCAATATCGAAAATTGTTGATGTGACGAACTTATGTTCGCCAAAGATTGGCAACCAGAACTCCCAGGCATACATGGTGAAGATCGCGTCGCCAAAGAGCACTGGCACCAGCCCGGCGATACCGGCTAGGGCTAGGCCACCACCGATAAGCATGCCCGGGGCAATACGCATTGATTCTGAAAGTTCCACGCGTCCGCCGGCTAGGTAGCGGATGGTCAAAGCCAGTCCGGCGATCAATCCGCCTGCGAAGCCACCACCAGGTGTGTTGTGTCCGGAGAGCAAGGCATACACACTGAGCAACAACACGGTGTGGAAGACCAGTCGGGTGACAACTTCAAAAATAATCGAACGGCGTTCGGCGACCAAGGTGTTACCGGCCATCAGCCAGTCTTGGTTGCTGGAGGTCGCAAAACGGCGTGCCACCCGCAACCCAACTTCCTTGCTGCTCTGGTCTCCCATCGCTTCGGAACCGCGGTCGATACTTCCCGGGGCCACTTCATGGGCGCGTAGCCGAGTGCCAAAGCCGCGCCCGGCAAAGACCAGCGAGGCTACACCGGTAGCAGCGGCGGCAAGCACCGTGATTTCTCCGAAGGTATCCCAGACGCGAATATCAACCAGCGTCACGTTCACGATGTTCTTGCCGAAGCCCTCGTAGTAGGCAAGATCCGGGAAGGACAGTGAAATTGGTGCTTCGCTACGTGCGGCCATCATCGCGATCGCGATGTACACCACCATCAGCGCCAGCGCGATGGCCAGTACTGCACGGCCCCACTTGATTGTGCTCAGCCCGACCCAGAGTCGTTTAGGCAGTGCACGCAACGCCAGCACGAAGGAAACCAACACAATAGTTTCAACCAAAAGCTGGGTCAGGGCCAGATCCGGGGCACCTTGCAGTGCGAAGATCGCGACCATGCCGTAACCGGTCACCGAGACCATCAGCACTGCCATGAAACGTTTTGGTGCCACGATGGCGGTCACACAACCGACGATGATAATCGCACCGATCACCAGCTGTGCCGGGTGGTCAGCAATAACCCAATTTGTCGGCCACGGTGTTTCGACCGTCAAGGCGATGGACAGTGGCAAGATGAGCACAACCATCAAGATCACGCCCAGGTAGAAGGACAAGGAACCACGCTGGGTACGGCCGGTAATCCAAATCGCAACGCGGTCAACGACGTTGATGCTTACACGGTAAATTTCCTCGGCAGAAATCATATTGCGGCGTAGCGGTGCGCCGGTATCGGTGCGCTTACGCAACCAGAAGAACAAGATACCGATGCTCACCGAGATCGCACTCAAACCCAGTGCCGAGTTAAACCCGGCAAACAGCTTCAAATGCATGTCGCCCGGTCCACCTTGCAAGAGCGACCAATGCGCTACCAGTGGTTCAATCAGTGCCGGGTAAAGGCCAAGAATCAGGGTGCATAAGCTAAGCACCAGCAGCGGGCTGAGGAAGATCAGCGACGGACGTTTAGTAGTTGTCAGGCCCGCAATTTTTTTCTTCACGCCAAACGCGCCAACCAAGAAGCGCAGGGAGTACGCCATGGTCAGTGCCGCGCCGAGGACCAAGCCAATCAGCGCAAAGATTCCCCACCCGGTCTCCAAATGCAAGGCAGCTTCGTACACCGCCTCCTTGGCTACAAAGCCAAAGAGCGGCGGAATACCAGCCATAGATGCGACGGCGATAGTGGCGATCAGCGCCAAGCCTGGCATGCTGCGACGCAGACCCGAAAGCTTACGGATGTCACGAGTACCGGTGTTGTGGTCAATGATGCCCACGGTGAGGAACAAGGTGGCTTTAAACAGTCCGTGAGCCAGCGTGAGGGCAAGCGCTGCGAAGGCCGCTTCGGCGGTACCAAATCCAAAGATGGCAATGATGAAACCAAGCTGGGAGACGGTACCGAAGGCGAGGATCAGCTTCAAGTCATATTGTTTCAGTGCCCGGAAGCCGCCGATCAGCATCGTCAGCACACCGATACCGACGGTGATAGGAACCCAGAAGGTGGTGTCGGAGAATCCTGGGGCTAACCGGGCGATCAGGTAAACGCCGGCCTTCACCATGGCTGCAGCGTGGAGGTAGGCGGAGACCGGGGTGGGTGCCGCCATTGCGCCGGGCAGCCAGAAGTGGAATGGAACCAATGCAGACTTGGAGATCGCGCCAATCAAAATCAGGGCGATGGCCACGTCGACAAACATGCCGCTGGCCACCAGTTGATCCGATTGGGCGATCCATTCCGAGAGCCGGTAACTCCCGGTCTGAACGCCGATCATCAACAACCCACCAAGCATTGCCAAGCCGCCGAAGGTGGTGACGATCAGCGCATTCATGGCCGAGCGGCGCGCGGTGATCAGATGCTGACTAAAACCAATCAGCAAGTAGGAAAGTACCGAGGTGATTTCCCAGAAGATAAACATGATGATGACGTCATCTGCAGTCACCAGCCCGGTCATGGCACCGGCAAAGGCCACCATTTTGGCGGCAAATCCACCGATTTGTGGGTCATCATTTTTGAAGTAGCGGCCACAGTAGATCAGTACGAGCGCGCCGACACCCAGGATCAGTAGCAAGAGACTGGCGGCTAAGGCGTCCAAGCGGAAGTTCAGCCCGATATTCAGGCCAGGAATCCAGTCGATGCTCAGTGAAGGTGGCGCGTTGGGAGCACCGGAGGAAAGTGTCGGATCAGCTGCGAGTACCGCAGGAATGCGGGTGAGCAACCAAATAAATCCCGCTGCAGGAACTATTGCTACAACATAAAAGGCATTTCTTTTTAATGCTCTAAACAGTATTGGACACAACACTGCCGTAGCAAAGAGTGCAATGAGAATTACTAACACACGTCTCCTCTGTCGACTGAACAAGGGGCCAGAGTCCGACGAACAAAAAATGCCCGCTACGCAATTTTATCAGCCCAGAGCGGGATTTTATGCACTGTCGAGGGGTATGCGAAGCTTTTGTGCCAAGGGAGAACACCGGAATGAATTCCGAGAGCGGAATATCCGCCAGTAAATTCATTTACTGATCACCACAAACCTGTACGATGCCCACATGGGAACGAAAATTGAACCGGCGGTAATACAACCGGGTGACAAGTGGCTCAATAAATACACGTGGGCTTGGGCCAGTTGGGACTGGGGCCAGGCAGCAATCAACGCGGTGATGATCACGTTCGTGTTCACCGTGTATTTGACCAGTGAACTTTTCGGCGACACCGACCATTCCTCGCTGGTGCTCTCTATGGCTTTGTCACTGGCTGGTTTGCTGATCGCTTTGCTGGTGCCGGTGACCGGGCTGCGCGCCGACGCTGCGGGACGCCGCAAACTCTGGATTATGGTCAACACTTTCTTGCTCGTGGTGGTGTGTGCCGCCGGATTTTTTGTCTACCCTGACCCAAGCTTCCTGATCTTTGGTGTCGCAATTATTGCCGCGCTTTCACTATTCTCGGAGTTCGCCGGGGTCAACTACAACGCGGTACTCAATCAAATTTCGACCCGGGCCACCGTTGGTAAGGTCTCCGGATTCGGCTGGGGCATGGGGTACGTTGGTGGAATTCTTGCGCTGGCCTTGGTGCTCTTTGGGTTTGTGCAACCCATCATTGACTGGCCCGGAGCAAATACCACCGATTCACTGAACCTGCGCTGGGTCGCCGTCTTCAGCGCCGCATGGTGTTTGATCTTCGCTCTGCCCTTGTTCTTCGTTATTCCCGAGTCCGCTTCAACGCTATCCACCAAGATTCCCCTCTCACAGTCCTACAAGGTCCTGTGGGGACGAATCGTGGGACTCTGGCGAGAAGACCGCAATCTATTGTTTTTCCTCGGCTCCTCCGCGGTCTTTCGTGATGGGCTCAGTGCAATATTTACCTTCGGCGGCGTGATCGCTTCAGGAACTTTCGGTTTTACCTTGACCGAGGTCATCATCTTCGCGATTGTTGGCAATATGGTCGCCGCACTCGGTGCCGTGCTTGGAGGCCGACTCGATGATGTAATTGGCCCCAAAGCGGTTATTACCGGCTCATTGATCGGCTTGTTGGTTGCCGGCGCTGGAGTGTTCTTCTCCCCCGAAGCCAGAGGATTCTGGATTTTCGGCCTGTTGCTCACGCTCTTTGTTGGACCGGCACAATCCGCCTCACGTTCTTACCTGTCGCGGATGATTCCGCCTGGCCGTGAAGGTGAACTTTTTGGCCTGTACGCAACCACCGGACGTGCGGTCTCCTTCCTAGCTCCGCTGCTTTTTGGTCTAGCCATCGCCCTAGCTACGCCCTTCGTGGCAAGTGGAGAAGCGCAGCGCTACGGAATTCTAGGCATCTTGGTGGTGCTATTGATTGGGTTGTTCCTGCTCTTGCCGATTCAATCGCCACGCAAAACATCAGACAACTAAAAGTTCTCTCATGATCCGTCACTGACTAGCAATGTTGGGTTTCCTAATGATTGACTGTGCCTTATGAAACAAGAAGAACCTGTGCACGGTGTCGAGCCGCATGATCGGAATGTCGCCGAAAGACTTAACTGGCTACGCGCCGGGGTTTTAGGTGCAAATGATGGCATCGTCTCGGTGGCTGCAGTGGTGGTCGGTGTCGCCAGTGCCACGACCGCCAATGCACCGATCATCACCGCTGGTGCCGCCGCGGTCATTGGTGGAGCAATATCAATGGCCTTGGGGGAATATGTTTCGGTAGCTAGCGCCGCAGATTCCCAGCGAGCGCTGATCGAAAAAGAGCGGGCAGAGCTACGCGATACTCCCGAAGCGGAGCTCGAAGAACTGACCGGTCTATATCAAGCTAAAGGGTTGAAGCCCGAGACCGCGTCACAAGTTGCCCAAGAACTGACCGAGCATAATGCGTTGCGCGCCCATTTGGATGCTGAGCTAAATCTCGACCCGGACGAGGTGCTCAGCCCGTGGCATGCGGCCTTCGCCTCGGCAATCGCATTCCTTACCGGCGCAATTTTGCCCTTCGTCACCGCGGTATTTTTGCCCGGCCCACTGAAAATACCCGTGACCTTTGTTGCCGTGTTGCTTGCGCTGGCGGTGACCGGTGCGTTGGGTGCCAAACTGGGAGGCGCACCGCTGTTACGTCCAACGCTCAGGGTACTCATCGGTGGAGCCGCCGCGCTGGTAGTGACCTTTGCTATTGGTTCCTGGCTGGGCGACAGTTCCTTGATGCACTAAAAACAAAAAACCGTGGTGTGCCCAGGAGATAAAGGAGCAACCACGGTTTTGAGCAATATTGTTCGAACTTAGTCGGCGATGTTCGTCCGGTGGAAATTCAAGTGGCTGCGTGAAGCAGTCGGGCCACGCTGACCTTGATAACGGTTACCGTAAGGGCCAGAACCATAAGGGTGCTCGGTGTCCGAGGTGAGCTTGAAGAAACAAAGCTGACCAATTTTTGAACCAGGCCACAGCTTGATTGGCAAGGTGGCCATATTTGAGAGTTCAAGGGTGACGTGTCCGGAGAATCCCGGGTCAATGAAGCCGGCGGTCGAGTGGGTCAGCAGACCGAGCCGACCTAACGAACTCTTGCCTTCGAGCCGAGCAGCGACTCCGTTGCCCAGGCTCACCGCCTCGTAGGTAGAACCTAGGACAAACTCCCCCGGGTGCAAGATGAAGGGTTCATCCGCAGCCACCTCAACCAGGCGGGTCAGCTCATTTTGATCCTGCTCCGGATCGATATGAGCGTACTTGTGATTATCAAAGAGCCTGAAGAATCGGTCTAAGCGCACATCTACGGATGCGGGCTGCACCATCTCAGGGTCAAAAGGGGCTAAGCCAATTTCACCGGACGCAATTTCTCGACGAATGTCACCATCTGAATACAACACGTATCTAAAGTTATCTTGTTCGGTACCGGAAGTCGCAGTCTGGACGTAAAAAGAAGTGTTCAAATGTCGCCGAAGCTGAACTTCGGCCCGTTTTCTACGCTTTAACGTCGACTTTGAACCAGATTCGCGTAAGGAAGCTGACCGTGTTCTTCAATAAAGCGAGCCTGATACTCGGATAGTGCCGCGTTCAGCTCTTCAGCTGGGAGCTCTTTCCACGCGATGATCAGTTTCCCCACTCCGCCTAGCTGCCACACCAAACGGCTATCCCAATGGCCAGGCGGCTTGCCGGCACCAAAATCAATGATTTCCTTGAGCTGAATTCGAAGCCCACGATTACCTTGGCTTCCCGGTCCGGCTTTGCCCAGGTACAGGATCTGTGCCGAGTCCACCCAACGTTCGCTCAAGTCTGCGACAGGCAACGAAGGGTCTTTCTTCTTGAAGACTCCTGCCGTGCTTTTCGTCAGAAATTTCGGGGTGAAGTCTGCCGGACGCATGATGACAAAGAGCCCTTGGCGATTCGGGACCCGATTAATTTCTAAGGTCTTGATGGGCCGAAAACCGGTAAACCCGTCGGACTTCAGTTCCTTCATAGTCAAGTGATTCTCGGTCCTTGCTTGGTGGTTGGGTGATGCTGTGGGACGCAAGCTACAGCACAGAGTCCGCCATTCGATGTTACCCCCGATATTTGGTAGTGGGGCTCTTCAGAGAATGGCGCGTCCACAAGCGTAAAAAACATGTGCTTCTGCTCAAATTCTCATAGACCGCGCAGGTTTTCGGGCTATCGTGGAGTAGAGACCTGTGTCTTGCCTGCTCGAACACAACAGAAAGTACGTTTATGCGTTTGGCTTCAACCCTCACCAGTGCCCTGTTGGCAGGTGTTGTTGTGCTCTCTGGAAGTGTCGCGGCGCAGGCAGCTCCCAAGCCTCTTCCAGTGGTTCAGGCAGAGGAATTTAGTGACGCCGCAAGTTATCTTGCGCTGATTAACCCTCAAACTCAGCTCTCTCCAGCCGACTACACACCGAAAAAATTGGTAAATGTTGCTGGCACCTCCAATAAGCTACGCCCTAAAGCAGCCGAAGCAGTGGAAGATCTCATGGCCGGAGCCCGCAATGCGGGCCATAGCCTGAAGTTGTTGAGTGCTTACCGCTCTTACGGTCGCCAAGCGGTGCTGTTCAATCAGTACCAGGCTAAGTACGGTACAACCTACGCCGAACGCATTTCTGCTCGCCCGGGCACCAGCGAACACCAACTAGGTCTCGCCGCGGATGTAGGCAGCATTGGTAGTTCCACAGATCTGAAGGAATCCTTCGGTCAGACCAAGGCCGGTATCTGGGTGGCTGAGCACGCCGCAGACTACGGTCTGATCATTCGCTACCCGCAAGGTAAAGAAGAAATTACCGGGTATAAGTATGAGCCTTGGCATGTGCGCTATGTCGGCAAGGATCATGCGGCGGCGATGAAACAATCAAAGGCTGAAACCTTTGAGGAATATCATCAGATGCTACGCGACGCAAAACAAGACAGCGCCAAAGACGATGCTCAAACCGTAGAAAATTCGGTGACCGTCGAAGAAGAATCAAAGCCAGCAGATGAACCGAAGAAGGACGAAAAGAAGTCCGCAGACGAAACGAATCAGGTTAACGACGATGATTTGCTCGTGTTGCGTTTCCTTCCCCCATACCGGGACTGGGGCTTTGGCTTCACTCAGGAATAGTTCAAGTTTCGCTAAGTCTTAAACACTGCGGGATCCAGTTCAACTGAACTGGATCCCGCAGTGTTTAACCTCCGTGGTGCGTGCTACTTAGCGCGGACCGGAATGCCGGTGAAGGTTGGCTTCATTGTCTCGGCAAAGAAGTCATTACCCTTATCATCTACGACGATGAATGCTGGGAAGTCTTCGACCTCAATGCGCCAGATTGCTTCCATGCCAAGTTCCTCGTATTCGAGGACCTCAACCTTTTTGATGCAGTCCTGGGCCAGACGGGCGGCCGGGCCGCCGATAGAACCAAGGTAGAAGCCACCGTGGTTATTACAGGCGGCAGTCACCTGTCCGGAGCGGTTACCCTTGGCCAGCATGACCATCGAACCGCCAGCGGCCTGGAACTGATCCACGTAGGAGTCCATACGACCAGCAGTGGTTGGACCGAAGGAACCCGAAGGCATTCCCTCAGGGGTCTTCGCCGGACCTGCATAGTAGACCGGGTGGTCCTTCAAATACTGTGGCATTTCTTCGCCTGCGTCCAAACGTTCCTTGATCTTGGAGTGGGCGATATCGCGGGCCACTACCAGTGGGCCGGTCAGCGAAAGACGAGTCTTAACTGGGAACTTAGAAAGCTCAGCCAGAATCTCAGCCATTGGCTTGTTCAAGTCGATCTTCACTACCGACGAACCGCCGGTGCCCGAGACACCGGAGGTCTCGTCATCGTGGGCGGCCAGCGCCGGGTGATTTTCATCTGGCATGAAGCGTGCCGGATCGGTTTCCAGCTGTTCAACGAAGAGGCCATCGGCGGTAATCTTGGCCATCATCTGACGGTCCGCCGAGCAGGAAACCGCGATAGCCACTGGCAGGGAGGCACCATGTCGAGGCAAACGCACAACGCGCACGTCGTGGCAGAAGTACTTACCACCGAACTGGGCACCGATACCGAAGTGACGGGTCAGTTCTAGGACCTTTTCTTCCAGGTCGGTGTCGCGGAAACCACGACCGGTCATCGCGCCTTCTGTAGGCAACGAATCCAAGTATTTTGCCGAACCGTATTTGGCGGTCTTCAACGCCATTTCGGCGCTGGTGCCACCGATCACGATGGACAGGTGGTACGGCGGGCAGGCAGCGGTACCTAGGGAACGCAGCTTCTCATCGAGGAACGTCAGCATGGCGTTCTCATTCAAGATTGCTTTGGTTTCCTGGTAGAGGAATGACTTGTTGGCAGATCCGCCACCCTTGGCCATAAACAGGAACTTATAGTCCGTATCGTGGCCAGGCTTGGTATCGGCATACAGATCAATCTGGGCTGGCAGGTTATTACCTGTCGCTTTTTCTTCCCAGGTGGTGATCGGGGCAAGCTGCGAGTAACGCAGGTTCAAACGCGTGTACGCGTTGTAGATGCCGCGGGAAAGCGAAATCTCGTCCTGCTCTTCGGTCAGCACACGCTGGCCACGCTTACCCATGACAATTGCGGTTCCGGTGTCCTGGCACATTGGCAGGATGCCACCGGCAGCAATGTTTGCATTCTTCAGCAGGTCCAACGCCACGAACTTGTCGTTCGGGCTGGCCTCGTCATCATCAAGGATGTTGCGCAGCTGCTGTAAGTGAGCCGGACGCAGGTAATGATTAATATCGTGCAGTGCCGTTTCGGCCAGCTGCTCCAGTGCTTCGGGTGCTACCTGCAGGAAATTTTTACCGTCCGGTCCGGCGACTACGTCGACGCCTTCGGAGGAAATCATGCGGTATGGGGTTTGATCCTCGCCAATCGGCAGAAGATCTTCATAACGAAATTCAGGCATGCTCAGTCCTTGGAAATGAAGATGATTGCTCTTCGTCTATTTTAGGCCTTTGTGCCAAAAAACCTCATTCGGTGTTTGCACCTGCGGGTTTTGCGCGACATGCTTGTCTACATGAGCTCCGAAAACAGCAATACCCCACTGGACGGAAACAACCCCGACGAACGTCCAAATATGGTTGTCGAAACGCCAATGGACCAGGAACGGGCCCGGGCCAAAACTCACTTTGAAATGATGCTGCAGGCCGGGCTTAACAAACCTGAGCTCTCCGGTTCGGTAATCAGTGCTTTCATGACCGCCGAGGTGTACTTCCTTTCGCGGGAAGAAGTGACCGAAGAAAACAAAAATGCTCAACCAATGCTGCTGACCAATCCACAGGGCGCAGCAATGGTGGCTTTATTCACCGGCTTGGATCGTATCCCTGGCACGTACATCGATATGGCACCCTATGGTGTGAAGGTTCAGGGTGCCACCATTGTGCGTGCCTTAGAAGGCACCGGTTTTGTGGTGAATCCGGGAGATGAACTGAGTTTTGAGGTTCCAGCCGATGGCGTGGCAATTCTGAAGGAAGAACTGCTGAAGCAAAAACGCTCCGAGTAAGCTCGAAGTCTGATTTTGTCATCACCGAATGCGGATTTCTGACCTGACCTTTTCGTAGGATAAGCTGGGTTTTGCCCGGGCCGTCAATAGGCCGCTCGGTGCATTGCGGGCGTAGCTCAATGGTAGAGCGCTAGCTTCCCAAGCTCGATACGCGGGTTCGATTCCCGTCGCCCGCTCGCATTTAGATACGTCGGGACACCCCAGGGTGTCCCGACGTTTTGCATTGGCATCACCCCAGATTTGTTGACCCGAGGAGTCCGAATGACCGGAGTACTGTCAGGATTCTCGATTATCTGGATAGTGATTTTAGTGGGCTATCTGGTCGGTCGCACCGGGGTGCTCGGTGAGCAAGGCCGCCACGTACTCAGCCGGTTGACGTTTTTTGTCGCCAGCCCAGCGCTGCTATTTGTCACTCTGGCCGAATCAGATCCCGTCGCAGTTCTTGGTCCACTGATGTGGGTGGCGGCTATTTCTGCCGGACTCACGGCGGTGATCTACCATTTGGCGACCTACAAGTGGTTGCGCCGCGAGCCAGCCGAACGGATCGTCGCGGCGATGTCCGCTTCGACGGTGAACTCCGCAAACCTTGGTTTGCCTATTGCCCTGTATGTACTGGGCGATATGTCCCATGCGGCACCCATCATCCTCTTTCAATTGGCGATCTATCAGCCGATTAATCTTGCGTTGCTCGACGCCACCACCAGTACTCACCGCACCACACCAATTGCGCTGCTGGTTGCCACGGCCAAGAACCCCATGATCATCGGCTCGCTATTAGGGCTGGTGGTGGCGTTGACTGGTTTTAAGGTTCCGGAACTCGTCTTAGCACCCATTGAACTCATTTCAGGTGCGTCAATTCCCGCCATGCTGATGGCCTTTGGCATTTCCTTAGTTGGTTCCAAACCTCTGGACAAGAAGTCCGGGCGCCGAGCCGATGTGTTGGTCGGTTCAGCCGCTAAATTATTCATCCAACCATTGATCGCTTGGCTTGCCGCAGCCTATCTTTTTGGACTCACCGGTGGGATGCTCGTTGCCGCGGTGATCATGGCCGGGTTACCTACCGCGCAGAATATTTTCATCACCGCCCAACGTTATGAACGTGGTGTGACCGTTGCGAAAGATACGGTGTTAATCACCACTATCTGTGCCATACCAATGATGGTGTTACTGGCTTTACTGCTTGGAATTTAGCCAAGATCAGGTCAGTAGCTGAGAATGCGCAAAAGAAGTTATATGACACGTCAGTTGCTTCGTTGGGGTATTCACGGGAATCTTACGGAATACCGCGTCGCTAAGCACAGTTGATCAAGGTATAGATCACCTCCTCACCTCAAATAGTTAGGCCATCATGAAGCGCACAGCTCCACTCCTTGCAATCACTGCAGTACTCGCACTGGCACTGAGTGCGTGTGGCTCATCAACCACCGGTTCCGACGCCTCCGGCGCCACCGATGAGAATCTCCTGCAGCACGTGGAATCCAGCGGTGTCCTGACCGTTGGCACCGAGGGTACCTACCGACCATTCTCTTACCATGAGGCAGATAAGCTCACCGGCTTTGATGTCGAGGTCATTGAGGCTGTTGGCGAACAGCTTGGGGTCAAGGTCGAATATCAGGAAACTCAGTGGGACGGCATCTTTGCCGGTCTAGAAGCTGGCCGATTTGATGTGATTGCCAATCAGGTCAGCGTGACCCCTGAGCGCGAAGAAAAGTACCTACTTTCTAAGCCATATAACTACTCCAGCGGAGTCATCGTCACCAAGAGCGACAACACAGATATCACCTCCTTCGACTCACTCAAAGGAAAAACCACCGCTCAGTCGTTGACCAGTAGCTTCCATGATGACGCTAAAGCTGCCGGTGCGAAGATCCAGGCAGTAGAGGGCTGGGCACAGGCGGTCACACTATTGAAGCAGGGACGTGTGGATGCGACCATCAACGACAAATTGACCTACCTGGACTCGCAGAACACTAACCCGGATGACGGCATCAAGATTGCTGCGGAATCAGAAGAAAAGACTGAGACCGTGGTGGCGCTGAAGAAAGATCAGCCAGAACTTCGCGACGCGATCAATGGCGCGCTGGATGAACTTTCTGCCGATGGCACGCTGACAAAGATTTCGGAAAAGTACTTTGGTGAAGACATCACCAAGTAGCTGACCTCCTTCAACACTTCGACGCGTAAACTGGCCCCAAGGATCCCCTTTGGGGCCAGTGTCCGTTGCAAAGGACGGGAAGAGAATAAATGGATTCACTTTGGCAGCTAGCTTTGGACTCGTTGTGGCCCATGGTCAGTGGCGCGCTGACAGCCACGATTCCGCTGGCAATAATCAGCTTTGTCTTAGGCCTTGCAGTGGCGCTGATGGTCGCGTTGATGCGGATCAGCGCGAATAAAGTAGTTTCAGGCATTGCCCGCGGCTATATTTCGATCATTCGCGGCACCCCACTGTTAGTACAGCTGTTCGTGATCTTCTACGGGCTGCCTTCGTTGGGGGTCACCATTGACCCATGGCCTTCGGCCATCATCGCTTTCACACTCAACGTGGGTGGTTACGCCGCAGAAATTATTCGTGCTGCGATTCTTTCCGTGCCCGGAGGGCAATGGGAAGCTGGCTATACCATTGGCATGTCCAAGACTCGGACGCTCTACAAGCTAATCTTGCCGCAGGCGGCTCGTGTAGCTATTCCGCCGTTGTCCAACACTTTTATTTCATTGGTCAAAGACACCTCACTGGCCTCGATGATTCTCGTAACAGAGATGTTCCGGCGTGCCCAGGAAATCGCGGCCACCACCTACGAATTTATGTTGCTCTATATGGAAGCGGCGGCCATTTACTGGGTGATCTGTTTGGTTCTCTCCGCAGTTCAAGACCGTATGGAAAGCAGGCTTGAAAAGTATGTCGCCTAAGGCTCTGACCCCCTTGCTCAACGTCACCGATCTGCATAAGTCATTCGGCACTAACAAGGTGCTGCGTGGCATAGATTTTAGTGTCCAGTCCGGCGAAGTTCTCGCGTTGATTGGCCCCTCCGGCTCGGGAAAAACTACCGCGTTGCGTTGCCTGAACGGTTTGGAATCTCCCGATAGTGGAGTCGTTTCTTTTGCCGGCGGACCCGAGGTCACCTTTCAGCCTGGGCTACCAGCTAAGAAAGCTCAGGTCCTGCGGGACCGCTCGGCGATGGTGTTCCAAGGGCATCACTTGTTTCCTCACCTGACGGTGCTACAAAACGTGACTATTGGCCCGTTGCAGGTGCAACGCAGGCCGCGCGAGGAAGTTATGTCGCGCGCGAATGAACTTCTTGAACGCGTTGGCCTTGAACAAAAGTCGAGCGACTACCCCTCCTCGCTTTCAGGTGGACAGCAACAGCGCGTAGGCATTGTGCGGGCGCTGATGCTCCAGCCAGACCTTTTGCTCTTTGATGAGCCGACCAGCGCACTGGATCCAGAGCTAGTAGGTGAGGTGCTCAGCGTCATTAAAGAGCTCGCCCAAGAAGGTTGGTCGATGGTACTGGTAACCCACGAGCTCGCATTCGCCCGCGATGTAGCCGATACGGTGGTGTTCATGGACGATGGAGTAGTTGTTGAGCGTGGGCCTGCGGCTCAGGTGCTTGGCAACCCGACCCATGAACGGACCAAGGCCTTCATGCAGCGGTTACTGCACCCTTTCTAAATCAGCCACAAACTTTTTACGTGCCGTTTGTCACTTCGTCACCATTGCATGCGTAGGCTATGGACATGGCTGAAAGTACTTCGCAGGAGAACCTCACGGCGCTCAAAGATGGTTACGTTTTCGACGGCGCATGCCTTGAACTAGGTGCTGCAATTGTTGCGGGAAATCCCGTTACAGAAGCCCAAGTTCGGGTTCCGTTGCGCATGCTCAATCGACACGGAATTATTGCCGGCGCTACCGGCACCGGTAAGACCGTCACCTTACAGGTGATGGCGGAGCAATTGAGTGCACACGGTGTGCCCGTATTTCTCGCCGACATCAAGGGCGACCTTGGCGGTCTAGCTCAAGCCGGGACGGCAAGCGAAAAGCTCACCGCGCGACTTTCAAGTATTGGCCATCAGTTCACCGCACGGGCTAACCCGGTGGAATTCCTTGCCTTGGGCGAAGGAAACGACGGTATCTCGGTACGTGCCACGATAGATTCTTTTGGCCCCATCCTGCTTTCACGAGTCCTAGAACTCAACGAAACGCAAGAAGAATGTCTCCAGTTGGTCTTCCACTACGCCGATCAACGTGAATTTCCCATGGATGATCTCAAAGACCTCAAAGCCGTTTTGAGTTTCTTGCTCAGCGATGAAGGCAAAGAAGATCTCAAGGGGCTGGGTGGGGTTCCTTCGGCCACTGCCTCGGTGATCCTACGTGGGCTAACCATCTTGCAGTCCCAAGGTTTAGACAAGTTCTTTGGCCAGCCAGAATTTGATACCGCTGATTTCCTCAGATTTGATGAATCAGGCAACGGAATTATTAGCTGTTTGGAGCTTCCATCGCTCAACCGTCAGCCACTGTTGTTCTCAACATTCATGATGTGGTTGCTGGCAGATCTTTTTGAAGATCTGCCAGAAGCCGGTGATTTGGACAAACCAAAACTCGTATTCTTCCTGGATGAAGCCCACCTGCTGTTCAAGGATGCTTCGAAGGCTTTCGTCAACGCGATTATTTCTACGGTGCGCTTAATCCGTTCCAAGGGTGTTGGACTGTTCTTTGTTACCCAGTCCCCTTCAGACTTACCAGATGAGGTCCTCGGGCAGCTTGGTAACCGTATCCAGCATGCGGTGCGTGTCTTCACCCCAAAGGATGGCGAAGCGCTCAAGGCAATCATCAAGACCTTCCCATCTGGTCCACTAGACCTGCAACAAGCGCTGACCCAGGCGGGCGTTGGCGAGGCGGTTATCACCGTGCTTAACGAGCGTGGCGCGCCGACCCCGGTCGCGTGGACTAAACTCACCTCACCCGGCTCGCATATTGGTCCGGCAGCACCTGAAACTCAAGCAGCACTCATTCAAAGCTCTGTACTAGCACCGAAATATGGAACCGCCGTGGATAGGCGTTCGGCCATGGAGATGCTCAGTGGCGAAACTGCTCCGGACGCTCAAGCACCCACGGAGGCCCCACCCGGCGCGGCCAATTCTTCGGGTCCACAAGATGTGGATGCCGAGGCGCAACGGATTGCCGATTCAATTCTTGGCAAACCGAGCACGATGCCACAAAATACGCAGCCTGCCACAGGCTCTGGACCGGTAAACACTGCTACGCCATCTTCGTCACGTACAAATTCTTCATCGGAACCCGCAAATCCTCCGCGAGAGCCGACTAAATCTTCAAACAATCAAGTCAACCCACTGATGGACTTTGCTCTCGATGCAGCAAACAGCATTGGACGTGAATTGCTCCGTGGAATGTTCGGCACAAAACGCCGCCGACGTCGCCGTTGAGTTACAACCTCTGAACCGAAACCCGCTAGCCTGATTAATAATGAAATCTCGTATCTCTGTGCCACGCCTTGCTCTGCGCTGGGCGACCGCGGCCGTCATCATCGCTGCGTTGGTAGTCACCAGCGCCATCGTTGCTAACCGCAGCCTGTTTTCTGCCGAGCACGCTGTTCAGTCCTTGCATCAGCATCTGCTGGCCGGCGAAGGCGCTGAAGCCCTTGGACTGCTAGGTGCCAAAGTCCCGACCGGTGACGCTGTCGCCTTGGACGGGGAAGTGCTCAAGCGCACCCAAGCTGGGATCACAGATTTTGAGGCGCAAAAGGCCGAAACACCAGAGAATAATCCCGATATTCGCACCGTCGTCGCCAAGTACAAGGCCGACGGCGTCGATAAGGAATCAACCTACACCTTGCGCAGTACCGGAAAGTCCTGGTTATTTTTTGATCAGTGGGCCTTCGAACCGGTAACCCTACCCACGGTCAAGGTCAAAGCGAATACGGTCAATGAGGTATCCGTCAGCGGACAAAAAATCCCACTGGTTAAGGGCGTCAGCACCTTGCCGGTGTTCTACCCCTCGATTACCGACGCAAGCTTCAGCACTAAGAACTTCGAAGCCGACACCCGTGGTGTAGTCGTCACCGGCCCCGCCAAGAAGCCGGTAGAAATTTCATTAAAGACACAGCCCACCAAAGAATTTATCGCACAGATCAATTCCAAGGTCCGCGGATACCTCGATAAATGTGCGGCACAGCAGGTACTCATGCCGTCGGGGTGCCCGTTTGCGTATCACACACCGTCCCGGGTGAACCCGGAGACTATCAAATGGTCTATCGCGAAATACCCGACTATTGAGGTTAATTACTATAACGGCGCCTGGGTGCTTAGCCCGTTGAAGGTCACCGCAAAGTTGTCGCTGACCGAGCAAGATTTACGTACCGGTTCGTTGGAGAAAAAAACCGTGAGCGATGAATTTTCTTTCACCGCTCAGCTCACCACGAGCACTTCCGAGGTCAGTGTGGTACCCGTAGCCGGCTCCGAAGACTAATCTTCGGTTCCCTCGCGCCGTTGGTGCGGCAAGATAATCTCTTTGAACTGTGTTCTCAGGGGCACAGCATCTGCGCGGAATCGTTGCCAGATAATCAGCGCCAGCACCGAGACTAACAACGAGAGTATGGCTCCGAACGCCACCGCAGCGCGTACCCCCAGCAGTTCGGCGATCCAACCCACTAAAGGCGCCCCGAGCGGCGTTCCGCCCTGCACCACCATCAGGTACAGCGCCAAGACCCGTGCGCGATACATTGGTGGAACCGAGGTCTGCACCATGGTGTTACAACTGTTCAGGAACGTCAGCGAGCTAAGCCCCACCAACACTAAACTCGCGGCAAAAAGCAGGTAGTGCGGCATCACTGCGGACAATAAAGCCGTGGCGCCAAAGGCAATGCCACCACCAATGACAAAACGCCAACGTGGTCTGGAACGGCGCGCCGCAAATAAAGCTCCGGCGAAGGTGCCGATGGCCATGATGCTGCCCAGAATTCCGTATTCTGCCGCACCCACACCGTAAACTTCGGCGGCCATCATCGCGTTGGTCAATTGGAAGTTCAGTCCGAAGGTGCCAATCACAAAGGCCATCGCAAAGATCAGCAAGAGATCTTTGCGGTTTTTCACGTATTTGAACCCCTCGCGTACCTGTCCTTTAGCTCTCCTGACAGGTGTTGAGCGGCTCAGTTCGGAGATTTTCATGCTGCTCAAGGAGAAGAGCACCGCAAGGAAAGACAAGCCGTTGAGCAAGAAGGCTGGGCCGGTTCCCACCAACGCAATCACCGCGCCGGCGATGCCTGGCCCCGCCAACCGGGCGAGGTTGAAATTGGCGCTATTGAGCGCCACGGCGTTGGTTAGGTGCGTTCCTGGCACGATTTCGGACACAAATGCCTGCCGGGCTGGAGCGTCAAAGGCCGAGCCCACCCCCAGCAATGCTGCCAGCACATAGACATGCCACAGTTGCACCGTTCCGGTAATGACCAGGGTTCCCAAGACCAGCGCACACAGACCCATGAAAGTTTGAGTGACGAGCAAGATCTTGCGCTTGTCATATCTATCGGCAATGAGTCCCGCATAGGGTCCAAGAATCAGAATGGGCAGGAACTGTAAACCGGTGGTGATTCCGGTGGCTATCCCGTCGTGGTCGGTGAGCTCCGTGAGTACCAACCAGTCCTGGGCCACACGCTGCATCCATGTGCCGATATTAGAGACAAGTGCACCAATGACCCATAACCGATAGTTCGGAACTTCTAGTGCCCGGAACATCCTGTTTGCCACTACTTAGCTAGCCGATGCCGTACCGTTTCGGCTCCTCCTGTCGGCATCCAGTCTAACGACTGTCTGGGATAAAATTGGTGAGGTTTCCTCAATTTCTTGGTTTTTAAATGATCAAGGCGCGCTTCGCAAAGCAAAGCGCGCCTTGATCTGGGATCCACTGTGACTAATTCACTCCACGAAGATCCAACAAGAGTTCGTTATCTCCGGACTCATCGAGCTCCACCGGGATGCCCCAGTCTTGCTGGTAGAGGTGGCAGGCTGCATGATCTGGAATTTCTCCGCCAGGTTCCCCATCACAGGCCGCGGCACGGGCTGTAATGTGCAATACGCCGTCGCTCACCTCGGGGTTTAGCTTCAAGGTCCGGGTCAAACCAATAGAAGTGCCACCACCGTCAAGAAGCAGCTCTTCGGGACTGGACGAAATCTTCAACTGCGTGGGATCTCCCCAACGGTCATCGAGTTTCTGTCCCTTAGGTGCCGCAAAGCGCACCACGATCTCGTGCTGACCGGCCTGCACCTTAGTCTTTGGACGTTGGGTCTGGCTTGCACCCTCGTCGACGACCAGCGCTTCGGCAGGCACCGGAATACGGATCAGTTGGTGGGTGTTGGTTTCCACCACCAGCAGTACCGGAGCGCCATCCACCGAGTCGTCCAGCAATACATCTGCCGGTTCCTTCAGCCCCTTGGCCAGGGTAGAAACCATTTGCGTCACCGGATCAAAGCGGCGCACGGCGCCGTTGTACGAATCTGCCACAGCAATAGAACCGTCGGGCAGTGCGGTTACACCCAGTGGGTGCTGCAGACGAGCCTGGTCCGCTTCACCATCGCGGAAACCAAAGTCGAACAGTCCTGCACCAATGGCGGTGTGGACCTTGATGACCTCGCCGTGCCCGTCAATTTCCAAACGACGCAAAGCGCTGGTCTCCGAATCGGCAACCCACACATCATCATTGGTGTCCAAGGTCAGCCCGGAAGGCTGGGCAAACCATGCTTCCAATGGTGCGCCATCGGACAGACCTTCTAATCCACTACCGGCGTACACATGCAAGGCACTGGTCAGCGGGTCAAAGGAGAAGATTTGGTGGGTTCCAGCCATCGCGATGATGACCTTGCCCGATGGGTGATAGAGCACGTCCCACGGTGAGGACAACGAAACGTTCAACGAGTCAGTGCCCAAGTCAGTGGGCTGGTGTTCCTGGCGAGCGTTTTCCGCATCCAGCAGACGCTGCACTCCGTTGCCAGCTAGCGTACCTACCTCGCCGGTGCTCAGGTTCACCGAGCGCAAGCGGTGGTTGACGGTATCTGCAACGATTACGTCGTAGCCAACCTTCGCGGCAAGCTCGGTGGGCAGTGCGGTCAGACCCTGCAGTTCATTAAACTGAGCGCTTTGTGCATCTCCGTCGGCATAACCTTTAACCCCGGCGCCGATGGTGCGCACCACGGTGCTCAGATCATTACCTAGTTCTACCAGGCGGTGGTGACCGGAGTCGCCGACCAAGAAATTACCGTTCGCCAAGGCGATCGTCTTGCCGGGGAATCGCAGGTCACCCTCGCGGGCTTCGGGCGCCACATAGGGACCGTTTCCACGGTGCAAGGTGCCCTTGGCTTCGTGCTCGGCGACTAGTTCATCAACTAGTGAGCCAAGGCCCTGAGCATGGCCCTCACCGGAGAGGTGCGCCACGATGTAGCCTTCGGGATCCAAGACCACCAATGTTGGCCAAGCGCGCGCGCCATAGGCCTGCCAGGTGACAAGTTCTGGATCGTCAAGTACCGGGTGGTGAATTTCGTAGCGTTCCACGGCGGCAGCCAGTGCGTCGGGGTCTGCCTCGTGCTCAAACTTTGGGGAGTGCACGCCAACGGTCACCAACACGTCGGCGTATTTTGCCTCGAGGGGACGGAGTTCGTCCAACACGTGAAGGCAGTTAATGCAGCAGAAGGTCCAAAAATCGAGGATGACAATCTTGCCACGGAGAGCTTCAAGATTCAGTTGTTCGCCACCGGTGTTCAACCAGTTGCGACCCAACAGCTCGCTGGCCCTCACCTTGTAGTTTGCGCGTACTGAATCGGAAGTTGCACTCATGATGGTCCTTTCAAGGCGACTTCACTATCTAAATGCGACAGTGAAGTACTAATTATCCTCCACTGGACTTTCACCGCCGAAGAGTATGAAGCGATGCTAAGCCAGTTACAGCTGTGAAACCGCGGTGTCCAAGATGGTCTTGGCCACGTCGTTGAATTGTTGTTCGGCCAGAGAGACGGTAGACATGAACGAAACCATGACCACGTAGTCGCCCTTGCTTTGCATAAGCACCAGCGATTCGCGAGCGTTCGCGGAGTCCCCGGTGCGTGTGTAATACAACTGAGACTCAACGTCGGATATTCCGGGGCTGGAGAATTTCAATGTTTCGGTGAAGTCCAGTCCATTGAGCTTCACACTTTTACACTCGGTACGAATTTCAAGCACCGTTTTGTAATGATCTTCGAGCTTCTGCCGGTGGGTCACCTTGGCCACTTCGATAGACCCCGCAATATTTTGCGCTTCGTTAGTGAAGTCGGTGCGAGCAGCTTCGGTGCCCATTTGAGCCGGTGACCAATTCAGCTCTTCGACAGGTTTTGAACACTGGGAGGGCAACACCACGACATCTTTGAGGGTGTCAGTGGGCGGTACCGCTAGGCCTTTGAGCTCCTCGGCTGAAATTTGACGTGAATTCGGGAAACCTAAGGTTGCCGCAATAACCGATCCGGTCGAGGCGATGAACTGTGCCCGAGTCATTTCTTCTGCCGTATTACTCGGCGCCGTACTCTGTGCACTTGGCTGCGCTGGCTGCTCGGTAGCTTTTTGATGAGTTAGGTCATCCGGCATGTCGCCACCGGCTTCTGGTGCGGCGCACGAGGACAGCAGTAACCCACCGGCCAGCATAACCGCCGTCACCTTCCATAGCTTAGCGGCCACGGTGTTCTCCCTTAGTTTCTTGCTGTTTCATCTGTGCAAACATCTGGTTGTAGGCCTCCAGCTCGGCATCCCCATCACGCTCTGCCTGACGGTCATAACGTTTGGTGTCCTTTTTGTCCTGTCGTAGCCACGAAACCACCACGAGGATAGCCAGGACCAAGGTTGGCACCTCGCCAATGGCCCACATCGCGCCAGCACCAACAACTTGGTCTTCCATTGCCGTGCCACCCCAGGTGCGACCCATATTGCCGAACCAGTCGGGAGCCAAGAGGTTTTCGCTTCCCATCATTGCTACACCGAAGAACGCGTGGAACGCTACGGTAGCAAGCAACACAATCAGCCGCATCGGATACGGGTAACGCTTGGGAATTGGGTCGGCATCCACCAGCGACAAGGCGAAGATGTAGCCGGTCAGCAAGAAGTGCAGGTTCATCAATTCGTGCCCCGCGTGGTACTTCATGGCGATTTCGAGAATCGGGGTGAAGTAAAAAACGACAATCGATCCGGCGAACATGACGGCCGCAAAAATGGGATGGGTGACTACAGCCGAATACCTCGAATGCACCGCCCACAGGATCCATTCACGTGGCCCTCTGGTTCCATCGGTCCGTGAACCCAAGACCTTCAGCGCCAGGGTGACCGGGGTGCCTAGCACCAAGAAAATTGGAGCAATCATGGTCAATGACATGTGGTCAACCATGTGCACCGAGAACTGCACCTTGCCGTAGACGGACAGGGCGCCGCTGGTGATGTAAAAGAGCACCACTAGTCCGATAATCCAGCTAAACAACCGTGGGAAACTTGGTTTGTCTCCGCGACGGCGCAGAATAATAAAGGCCCACAAATACAGCGCCAGCAAGAAGAAGCAGATTGCGACCCATAACCAGTCCCACCGCCAGACGGTGAACCAGCTTGCGGTGCTCGGCGCCGGTGGTAATTCATAACCTGTCAGCAAACGGGCAGGGGTTGCATCCACTGGCGGCTGATCATCGGTCGGTGGTGCGGTACGCGCCAGCACCGTCGCCAATGACATGGTTGCGCCCATCAGAATCAGTTCGGCTGTCACGATCCGCCAGGCGGCGGCTAGCGCGGTGAACTTACCTGCCAGCAGTTGCGGAATGACCTGCCTGCGGTGCATAAGACCTAGGAAGCCGAGGGCCAGGGTCAAGATGACCTTGGCGATAACAACTAGGCCATATTTAGAGAACCACTGATCAAATTCGGTAATCCGGATCGTGGCTGAGGCCAGCCCGGATCCTGCCATCAAAATGATGGCGAACGTTGCGAGGGCAGAAAAACGGCTGAGTACGACGCCAGCGAGTACCGGTCGTGTCTCATATCGGCCGGGCGCTTTGCTGGACAGTGTGGGAGAGAGCAAAGCCAAAACGACAATGCCACCAAACCAAATAACCACCGCGAGCAAGTGTAAGGCAATGGAGTTCACCGCACCGTAGTGGTCATCCCCGCCGGCTGCGTGTCCGATAAACGCCATGGGAACTATGCCGAACAGCGAGAATACCGCGGTGAGTCCCACACCCGAGTGCGAGCGTAGCGCCAACGCTAATGAGCTGGTGATCGCCGCGATAACGATCATCCATGCCCATGCACGGCCGGTGGCAAGCTGCAGAATATAGTCGAGGATCGCTGCGGTGTAACTCGGGTCTAGGTTCATTGGCACACCGGCCAGATCCCAGAAGGTCAACAGCAACACGGTAGCCGCTGCAAGCGTCCACACCATTCCGGCGCCGGCAGCGATATTCATGGCACGGGTGAAAGCCGGGTGGCTCTGCCCGACCTCAATACGCCCATCATCCGCGCTGGCACGCCGGACTTTTGTCGTACGGGGAAGTATGACCGCCGCAAATAACAGTGCCGCAACGGTGATAGCCATGGCACTGTGATGAATTGCGCGAGATATTGGCAAAGCCCACCGTACAAAGGCCCCGGGGTCAGCTAGCTCGCTGGGAACCGCAATTCCGGTGAATAGCGCTGCACTAAGAAAAACGATCGCCATCACAGGGATCGCCAGAATCAGGTAGCGCGAAATGGAGAGTTTCTGCGGCGCCGTGGCTTGAGCCGGGGGCTTTGGTATTTGAGTGGCCATAACCTCTCCATCATCTCACTTGCATTTACCCCGGGATTAATCGGGTAGGGCTTTTCCAATGGTGAGGCGGTGCATCTCACACCGCCTCACCACATTGCTACGTGCGGCTAAGTACTAGCAGTGAACAAGAACTCTCCCAAGTACTCTCCTTCATGGACTCCCGGCAGGATCGCATAGATAGCCGAGCCAACATGTGTAGTCCACTCGTTGAGCGCATCAAGCTGCGCTAACCGCTGCTGCACCGGAATGAAACTGGTACGTGGATCTCGCTGATAGGACGCAAAAAGGAGCCCCGAACCATTCTCACCGTGATAGTTATAGCCACGGCGCCAGAGGACCTCGGCCCCACTGGAAGGTTTGGCCCTAGCAACATGCGCGTGCGCGGCGATGGCCGGCAAACCCATACTATCCACGGCCTGCAGATCCACCGGGTCGCTAAGCGACGAGCCAGACAGCGGAGATCCATCGCTTTGCCGCCGTCCGAGCGCAAAGTCTCGTCCTGCCCGGTCCACTTCATCCCATTTATCCAGGTTCATTTCGATGCGACGAAGCACCAAAACGGTGCCTGCTGGTGTCCAACTTGGCTCCTGGGCATCACCAAACACCGCAAGTTCACGCGCTTGGTCGGTGGGATTATTCGTCCCATCAAGTTGTCCAAAAAGATTGCGAAAACCTTGACCTTCACGCACCGTGTGCGCCGCGTGGGTGAAACCACTCTGGGTAAACACTTCTTCGGTAATGCCCCGCAGATTTTTGCGCAAGGCACGCACCGCATGATGCAAGACTGTGGGGTCCTGAGCACAGCACTGAATTATCAGATCACTCTGGCCGTAGCGCGGGTTAAGCTTTTCACCAGCAAATGGCGGCAATGTGTCTACGACTGCCGTGCTCTGCCCTAAGAGATCGAGTATCGCTGGCCCCAGACCTACGGTCACCGTCAGTTGTGCGGCCGCCTGAGACATTTCCGGCTCAGTATCTGCAAGCACTCCCCTGCCGGCGACTAACCGTTCGATATCCGAACTGAGCATTTGCAGTATCGAACGAATCTTTTCGACTCGTTCTGACTTTTTGAGCCCATCCAAGTGAACGTTGCTCCCGAGGAAAACCGCGTGAGCTTGTGGTTCGGTGAGAATTCCCGCCTGATATTTACCGTGGAACGCCGTGAATTGTGCGTGCTGGTTTTGCGCGGCCGAGGCTGCAGGTCTTTCAACAGCCGTTGCCCTGCCGACACCAAATCCGGCAAAGACTCCGCCCAATGCGGCGCCCGCGGAACCTCCGAGAATCAGCCTGCGTGAGGGTTGGAGATTTGTGCTGGTCACTTAGTGACTCCCGTGATCTTCATGTTCGCCCGCGGAGCCGTGGTAACTTTCGTTGGCGCCGCTGAAGTTACGAATAGGGAATTGCACTTGGGCTTTGCTTCCGTCACTGAAGTCCAATTGCAAGGTCGAGGTTTGTGACGCTACTAATGGACTTTTTAGATTCATGAACATAAAGTGCGTTCCGCCAGGTGCCAGGACAACGTCTTCGCCCGGATTGATTAGCAACGCGCCTTCGTGTTGCTTCATCACGGCCTTCGTTCCTTGACCTTCGGTGTCATGGATTTCAATCACGGTATTGGCGCTCAGGTCTGTGACGCGTTCAAGTTCAAGCGTTGATTCACCTGCATTGTGCAGCGTTCCGAAGGCAGCACTCATGCCCTTTTCTGCTGCTTTCGCCCAGGTTTCATTGGTGCGAAGATTCTCCGCTTGAGTGTTCTGTACTTGCTCGCTGGCTCCAGCAGGGGTGACTGTTTCTGTGTTTTGGGCGCAACCGGTCAACAAGACTGCTGCGCATATGCTCAGGGTGGTGGCGAATTTGAAATTTTTCATTGCTCTGTCAGCTTTCGCTAGCTCGCAAGGCCGAGGTTCCGTCCGGTGAATTGGGCACATGAAGTCATGCGCTCGGGCAACCGGTTCTACCGGTATCCGTCGCCTTGCGAAAGAAATTGTGGGATTGGTAGTACTGCGCGGTGGACGCAAGCGCCTACTTGTTCTGGCGAGTGAACTTCACAAGCACGGCGATTGCTGCACCGAGGATTGCAATGCCAACAATGACCCAAATGACCGGGCTAACCTGGGATCCGAGCTGCTGAATTGGTTCGTTGTTTTGTTCGGCTGGTGCCGACGGCGCGGGTGCATTAGTGACCGAATCGCTGGGCGTTGCACTGGCTGCTACCGGCAGTTTGACAGTGAAGTTGAAGCTCGCTTCGATGGGGTGTCCATCGGAGGAGACCACGCGGTAAACAAGCTTGTATGTTCCCGAATCGAGTTTTTTCTCCGGTACTACGGTGACGTTCTTGCCCTTGGTAGTCACTTCACTGGCCAGCTTGGTGCCGTCTTCGGTGCTCAAGGCCACCACGGAAGTTTCTGCACCAGCGAGCTGCTGCAGTACACCGGAGAAATTCAATTCGATCTTCTCGGGAGATTTAGTCATCGTCGAGCCAGCGACCGGGTTTGAGGAGACCAGCTCGTCATGAGCCGAAGCTGCGCTGACACTGCTAAAGACCGCGACAAGGGCTATCAGAATAGCCGCTGAAAGCCGGGCCAAGAGTATGCGGGAGTGCTGTAGAGCAAGGGAGTTCAAAATATTCCTTCCAAATGATCATGTACCGGAGTGCACAATCGGAGTGTATTGAGTCGTTTTAAGCGAAAAGATTCAATACGTTGGAAGGTGGGCCTCGCCGGGCCGGGAGCCGGAGGAACACCGAAAGGTGGTTCAACACCGGGGTGACGAAGTTTGCCGGGGCCTTCGGGAAATCCGGGACAATCCGTGCTGCAAGGACCAGGACTTGACGCGCAGCGCTCAATGACACTGCATCCAACACGACGGATAGCAGCTGTTCGCCCACACGGAGCACCAAGATACTGGTTAGCGCTGCAAGTACGTGTGCGTACAGCATTGATTCTGATTGCACCGCGCTGTAATGCGAGGCAATGTTCCCCACCAACATGTCACCATGCTGGTGTCCAAACGACGCTCCTTGAGTAGCCACGACGTCCACACCGTGGTGCGTCATCACCGAAAGTCCTAGGTGATAGAGACCTTGGCTGAGCAAAACGACAAGACTCGTGCTGAGTAAAGAGAATTTTTTGCCCACCATAGCGGTGGCAATGACGGCAGAAACACAGGTAATCAAGACCATCACCACGAGCGAAGCCTGAGTCGGTGCGCTGTGTGCGTGTGCGGCGAATGCTGTCCAAGTGCATAGGCTTGCAGCTAGCCAACCGCGCAGTACGCGGGTGGGGCCGAAGTCCTTGGACACGAAGATCTACCGTTCAGTCGTCATATTGCTACCTAAGCTTTGATTCTACGCTAGGTAGAAGATTGCCTCAACGCGCTACCGCTTCGTTATGCGCTAAGACGACAAAAGCCCGACTCCCTTTCGAGAATCGGGCCCATGCCAAAGATCTGGGGACTACTTCTTTGAAACAGCAGCCTTCAGCTTCGAACCAGCGGTCAGCTTGACCGAGTGGCCAGCTGGAATCTGGATAGCTTCGCCGGTCTGCGGGTTACGGCCGGTGCGTGCTGCACGATCGGTGCGCTCCACTGCCAACCAACCTGGGATCGAAACCTTCTCACCCTGGGAAATCTGATCAACGAAAACTTCGAACAGGGCGTCAAGCACACCGTTGACGGCAACCTGGGAGTTTTCGGTCTTAGCTGCTACTGCGGCAACAAGTTCGCTACGGTTCATAGCCAATGTGTGGTCCTCCTGGACTAGTGATCCATGACCCGGCAGAGCCACGGACGCCGCGCGGTCGCACGGACTTACCAGTGAGAACATATCAAACCTTTGCCCCGAAAACGCGCGAAAACGTGCGAATTCCCGGGATTTTCTCAACATTTTGCGGTTCTACACGTTAGACGGTCGGTTTTTGATGCTCAAGGGAGACAAATACTAAGAAATTGGTACTTAACGACAAAGACCCGTTACCGCGAACAGGGTTCGGGTAACGGGTCTTTGCAACGCATAAATTGCGCTGTGGCCTTACTTCTTGGCGACAGCAGCCTTCAGCTTCGAACCAGCGGTCAGCTTGACCGAGTGGCCAGCTGGAATCTGGATAGCTTCGCCGGTCTGTGGGTTACGGCCGGTGCGTGCTGCACGATCGGTGCGCTCCACTGCCAACCAACCTGGGATCGAAACCTTCTCGCCCTGGGAAATCTGGTCAACGAATACCTCAAAAACAGCATCCAGTACACCGTTGACGGCAACCTGGGAGTTTTCGGTCTTAGCTGCAACAGCGGCAACAAGTTCGCTACGGTTCATAGCCAATGTGTGGTCCTCCTGGACTAGTGATCCTCACCCCGTTCGGGATTTGGATGCCGCACGCTCGCACGGGCTTACTTGAGAGAACTTACCAGCATTTACCGACGATAAGCGCACAGTTCCGCGGTTTTTGATGAAAATCGGCGATCTTTCGAGGTGTGAAAGTTCACGGTGGCTCAAATTCTGAATGGATCTACTCCACAATTTGCTTCAACAAAAACTTTCCATACAGGGTCCATAAGTCGCTTCTGCCGGGTTATTTTTGCGGGTCTGGCTAGTACAGATTCACCTTTTGAAAGAAATTTTGGACCAATATAGGTTCCCCGGGGACTCTGCTCGACGCCGCGGTTCAACGCCGCTTCCACAATGTTGACTGCGCCTTCGTGTTTGCCCTGCGCGAAACTCGCCTGAAGCTGGCCTTGAAAGCGCTTGAGGTAGGCCGGTTCGTTGATTCCGGGCATCTGCGGGGTAAGCCCCGAAATTGAATAACCAGGGTGTACCGCAATCGAACGCGACGGCCAGGAAAGCTGTTTGAGCCGATGGTCCAAAGCCAAAGTGAAAGACTGTAGCACCGCTTTGGACTGCGCGTAGGCGCGGTGGGGGTGATAGCCCCCGGTAAGCGCCAAGTCTTCAGGATTGCTTTTCAGCATGTTCGTCGAGATGGACCCCAGCCCAATAAATTTCATGGGACGCGTGCGGAAAGTTTCGGCGAGTTCGCCGACCAATCGGGCGTGTCCGAGGAAGTTTGTGGCCATGGTCAGCTCATAACCTAGGCTTCCGGTACTTCGTGTTTCTGGGCTGCGGATAATCCCCGCGTTAGCGATGAGGATATCTATCTCGCGGTGGCGTAGCACTTGGCCCAGCGCACCGGCAGATTCCAACGAGGCCGAGTCAAAAGGTAAATATTCGAGTTCTGCATTTGGCACTCGGTGCTCAATAGCCTCAATCGCTCGAGCTGCTTTGGCCTCGTTGCGGCAAGCTAGCACTACGTGGGCACCGCTTGCAGCCAGAGCAAGGCTGGTAAAAAATCCCAAACCAGCGTTGGCGCCGGTGACGACCGCAGTTTTCCCGCTGCCGAGTCCGGCCCATCTGGCGCGGTTGCTGTACACGTCAGGGTACGGGGATCCGTAGCCTAAGAGGTCAAGGGCTCCAACACGGGCTTCAGCGTTCATAGCTCAACGCTACTATGCTCTGCCCACGCAACGCGTCCTCATTGCCTTTGAAGTGCAGTTCATCGCCTGTTGCCCAGAAGGTTGTGCTGGTACCAGTATGGAAGGGTGGAGAAGTTACCGGAGAACTCGGCTCACCAGGCGGCGCTGAAAGCTGCCAGGTATAAGTTAGTTGCCGAGCCCCAAGCACCTGTTCCGGTGGACGAATACGCGCAGAAGACCGGTCGCCCCAGCGTGAGCGGTCCACCGCGCACACAGTTGCAGTTCCACGCACAGGACGAAGCTTGGGAAGTAGCCAATACCGTCTTAGATGAAGCCTTCGCTCGGGGAGACTTCGATAATCTTGCACTGTCCGGTCAAAACATTGATCACCTTACATCCACCGATGATCCGGACTGGTGGCTGAAATCAATGATGCACCGCGAACAGCTCAGCGGATTAGGTCCGCCGGCTTTGACCTTGCGGGTGGAAGATCAGCAACTTGAGCAGACATTGGATGCTTTGCCCACGGCCGCAACGGTCCGTGCGCACCTGAGCGACTTCAACCAGCGTGTTGTCGAGGCGCGCCGTCAACTACTTGGTGGTCCCCCGGTCATCACCAAGTTGCGCAATATTGATGACGAGCTGCAAGCGTGGCGTGAACGCCGCGGTAGCCGGGTTCAGCCGCCTGTGGAGAGAACGATAGAACCCAAGCGGCGTTGGTGGACCCGGCGAAAGTAGTTTCCGGTATAAACGACGAATGCCGCCTCACTCCCCGAAGGGTTGAGACGGCATTCGTACTAGAAAGCTAAAGTCTGAAGACTTTGAGGCTTACCAGGAAGACTTGGTGATGCCCGGAAGCTCACCACGGTGTGCCATGTCGCGGAAGCGAACACGGGAGATACCGAACTTCTGGAAGGTACCACGTGGGCGACCGTCGATCGAGTCGCGGTTGCGGACGCGGATCGGCGAAGCATCGCGTGGAAGCTTCTGCAGACCCAGACGTGCAGCCTCGCGGGCTTCGTCGGTTGCGTTCGGGTCAACCAAGGTCTTCTTCAGTTCGAGGCGCTTTTCAGCGTAACGCTCGACGATGACCTTGCGCTGTTCGTTCTTTGCGATCTTGGACTTCTTGGCCATGTCTTAGCGCTCCTCTCGGAATTCAACGTGCTTACGGACAACAGGGTCGTACTTCTTCAGAACCATACGGTCTGGGTTGTTACGACGATTCTTGCGGGTCACGTAAGTGAATCCGGTACCGGCGGTCGACTTCAGCTTGATGATAGGACGTACGTCCTTATCCTTCTTTGCCATATTAGAGCTTCACACCCTTCGCAAGTAGATCGGTCACAACAGCATCGATACCACGAACGTCAATGAGCTTGATGCCCTTAACCGAAAGGGTCAAGGTCACGTTGCGGCGCAGGGACGGAACCCAGTAGCGCTTCTTCTGGATGTTCGGATCGAATCGACGCTTGTTGCGACGGTGCGAGTGGGAGATGCTATGTCCGAAGGCCGGAGTAGTACCGGTTACCTGGCAAACAGCTGCCATGATCACTCCTTAGTTAGTTAGTAGTAAAATTCGGCGGTTCTCGCGCGCAGTGTCCTTACCGAAATAACGACACCACTTAGTGCGTTATGAGCCCCGCCAACCAGTGAAACACCGTTAATACTGCACACTAGGAAGGTAACCAGGCTGGGTGAGAACCAACCGAAGAGCCTTAAAGTATGTAAGTCGGTGAACTTCGTAACCGGTTGAGCAATTCCCCGTACTCAGGTGGTTACGATATTCGGTATTACGGGCTACGCGTACCCGCTGCTCCACCATCATGGCGGCACAACGAAACACGCGATTAACGCGTTATAAGAATATCTGGGATTGCTCAGAGAGCCAAATCGGAGGTCGGCTCGTCAAGAACCCAGTGATCCTCGTCCAAAACCTTAACAACCTTGCGAGAAATCCTCGCTAGATCCTTAATGTCCTTGTCATCTAAGGATTCTAGAAGAAGTGAGCGGACAGTTTTTACATGATGCGGTGCCATCTTGACCACCGCATCCCAACCCTGCTTCGTTAATGAGGCGATCTTCACACGCGCGTCTCCGGCGGACTGTGAGCGAATCACCCAACCCCGCTTCTCCAATTTCTTCACCACATGTGACAGTCGCGACAACGAAGCGCTGGTGCGCGCAGCAAGATCCGTCATGGTCAGTTCACGGTCTGGCGCCTCGGAGAGCATAGCCAGCATGTGATAGTCGAAGAGTGTAATTCCTTCGAGACCTTGTAGGTCCGAGTCTAAAGCTGCAGGGAGCAAAGACATGACCGTGTTCAGTCCCAGCCAGGCCGTTCGTTCTTCGGCAGTTAGCCAGTCGACTTGTTCACCCATGTAATTTCACACCATTCTTCGCTACCGCACCGGCAGTAAGTCGCATTGCCTCGTGGGAATACTCTAATCGCTAGAATGCTACCTTGTCGCGACCCAATTTGCTCGGCTCAAACCCATTAAGTATGCAGAGTTAGCTAATTTAGACATCAGGTTCAGCGGCTATAGCCCCACAGGTATCCCCGCCAGTAAAAGGAACCTTCGCCATCGACAAGTAATCGATATGGCCTCATTGAGAGATTCGTCCACTTGACTGTCTTGCACTAGGAAGGTGAACAGCGGGTTAGCCCGAGACACAAGAAAAGACCCCTCGGTCCGGGTAATTGAGTGGACCAACGGATCTTAACTTGTCATGAACAGATGTTATCCCTGAGCTAATCGCTTGCGTCGTCGGTAAGCCATCACCTGTCCGACGATAACTACCAGCAAGGCAGCGATGAACATTGCCGAACCAATGACGTTTGCTTGGGCCGGTATACCGCGGGTCGCGGCTACGTAGATGAACTTTGGGAACGTCTGGAAGGTGCCGGAGTTGAAGTTAGTAATAATGAAGTCATCAAAACTCATAGCGAATGACAACAATGCGGCCGCCACGATCCCCGGCACAAGCAAAGGGAAGGTAATCTTCCAGAATGCCGCTCGGGGTGTGGAGTATAGGTCGGCTGCAGCCTCTTCCAAGCGTGGGTCAAGTGAAGAAACACGTGCTCTCACGGTCACAATCACAAAAGACATACAGAACACGATATGCGCGATCACAATCGTGGTGTACCCCAGTTCCCACCCTAAATTCAGGAACTGAGCCAGTAGCGAGGCTCCAAGCACCACCTCGGGGGTGGCGAGCGGAAGAATAATGAGAACGTCGGTCAGCTTACGAAAGCGGAATTTGTACCGCACCAACCCGATAGCAATACAGGTGCCTAAGGCAGTTGACACGATTGTCGCCACCACACCTACCTGCAAAGAATTGACCAAGGATTCACAGACGGCAGGCGCCCCACAGGGGTTTTGCCAATTGTCGAAGGTGAATCCGCGCCATTCTAGATTTGTGCGTCCGGCGTCGTTGAAGGAAAACACGAAGATATACGCGATAGGTACCAGCAGGTAGACGAAGGCCAGCCCACCAATAGCAGGAATGATCCAGCGCCCTATTTTTTGTTTCATCATTGGCTCCTACATCAATTCCTTGGTACCGAAACGCCTGATATAGAGGGTGACGAGTATCAGGATGGATAGCATCAAAACGAAACTCAGTGCCGCAGCACCCGGGTAGTCGATGACCTTGAAAAATCTTGAATCGATCACCTGCCCGATCATTGTCGTGTTTCGGTTGTTGCCCAACAGTGCGGCGTTCACGTAGTCACCAGCCGCCGGAATGAAGGTCAGCAGCGTCCCGGCAAAAACTCCGGGGGCAGACAGCGGCAGGGTCACTTTGAAAAATGATGTCATCGGGCTGGCATATAAATCACCCGAGGCCTCTAAGAGCCTGGTGTCTAAACGACCGAGATTCGCGTAAATCGGCAGCACCATAAAGGGCAAAAAGTTATATGTCAGGCCCGCTACCACCGCGAAGGGTGTTGCCGTCAGATGCCCGTCGGCGGGAAGAACCGCAATCAGCTTTAAGGTTTGCGCCACCCATCCTTCATCGGCCAAGATTTGCTTCCACGCTTGGGTGCGCAGAATAAAGCTAGAGAAGAATGGTGCGATCAGCAAGACCAGCAAAATTCCTTGAAGCAAGCCATGCTGGCGTAAACGCACCGCGACCAAGTAAGCCATGGGGTAGCCAATAAGTAAGGCCAGTACCGTGGCAATAAGCGCGAAGCCAAAGGAACGAACCAGCTCGGACCAGTACGCACTAAGCACCGTGACATAGTTGCCAAATTCTAGGGCTGGAACAAATTCGCCAATTTCCGCGCCTTCGGGTCTGGCGTATAAGGACATCGACAACAGTACGATCACCGGAAGGGCAAAGAACAGAAAGAGGACCAGCATCCCCGGGACCACGAGGTATACCCCGGTACGTCCCTTGCGGCGTTCTGCCTTGATCTCTTCCGCGCTACGTAAATCGGCGATTTTCCCCTTTTTGGTCATCACCATTTTGCTCATGTCTGATCCACCCCGGCATCAACTACCTCGTCACCGGCCAGTCCAAAGGAGTGAGCGCTGTCCCAAGAGAGGTACACCGTATCCCCCATTTGGGCAGGTTGTTGCCCACGGTTCTGCGAGAAGGTTCCGATCCGTCCAATGTCTGGCACCTCGATCAGGTACTCCGTGGTGGTTCCGGTAAACGAAACATCAATGACCTGACCGCTCAACTCGTTGTATCCCGTTGATTCTTGGGGTGCCTCACGATGTAGGTGAAGCTTTTCTGGTCGCACGCCAATGACGATGTCACCCTCATGCTGCACTGCCCGTTCGACGGGAACCAAAACCTTGCAACCGGCGGCTTGCGCTTCGATGAGTCCTTCTTGTTGCCCCACCACATGAGCGCGCATGAGATTTGATTTGCCTAAGAAATTGGCCACAAAGGCTGTCTTCGGCAACTCGTAGAGATCACGAGGCGCACCCATCTGTTCGATGCGTCCTTCATTCATCACCGCAACAACATCAGCCATGGTCATGGCTTCTTCTTGGTCGTGAGTGACATGGATAAAGGTCAAACCGACCTCGGTTTGAATCGCTTTGAGTTCGAATTGCATCTGCCGACGCAACTTCATATCTAACGCACCGAGAGGTTCGTCAAGCAGCAACACCTGAGGACGGTTAACTAGCGCCCTAGCCAACGCGACACGCTGTTGTTGTCCGCCTGAAAGCTGCTCGGGGCGCCGGTTGGCGAGGTGGTCAAGCTCCACCATTTTTAGACCTTCCCGGGCCTTTTCCATTGCTTTCTTGTCTTTTTTCCGTTTGAGTCCAAAGGCCACATTTTCCAGCACGGTCATATGCGGGAACAAAGCGTAGGACTGAAAGACGGTATTCACTTCACGCTGGTGGCTAGGCAACGAAGTGACGTTCTTACCCCCGATGAGAATTTCGCCTTCGCTGGGCGCATCCAATCCGGCGATCATTCGCAGAGTTGTCGATTTACCACAACCCGACGGTCCCAATAACGCAAAAAAAGTTCCCGAAGGGACGGTGAGGTCAAGGTCTTTCACTGCAATGAACTCAGCAAAGCGCTTGGTAATGCCTTTAAGTTCTAGGTCCGCGCCTTCGCTGCGTGGCGGTACCGCGGGATTCCGGGATGTTTCTGCGGTGTTGGCACTCATCACGTTCTATACCCCAATTACTTCTTGGAACTGGTTTTGGAAGTCGTTTTCTTCCTCCACGCTCAGTTCTCGTTCGGTGCTTGCGTTGTTCAAGAATTCTGCGGTAGGGAAGATCAACGGATCGTTGACTAGATCCGGGTCAATTTTTTCCATCTCTTGCTGTGCGCCTACCACGGGGCACAGATAGTTCACGTAGGCAGCGACTTCTGCGGCCACATCCGGCTGGTAATAGAAATCCATCAGCTTCTCCGCGTTTTTCTTATGCGTTGCTCCAATGGGAACAGTGAAGTTATCTGACCAAATCAATCCACCACGCTCAGGCATGATGAACTCCCACTTATTGCCCTCTTCGTAGTTCAGCTGCGTAATGTCCCCCGAGTAGGCGATTCCTGCTAGCGCATCGCCGGAAATAAGATCCTGCTTATACGAGTTGCCCTTGACCTGTCTGATTTGGCCGTTCTGAATGTTTTTATCGAGTATTTCTAAAGCTCCGGCGAATTCGTCCTGTCCCCATTGGCCGGCGATATCTATGCCTTGGTCAAGTAGGAGAATCGGAATCGTGTCACGCATTTCGTCCAAAAGCGTCACCCGCGCCTTGAGTTCTGGACTCCACAGGTCTTCGACGTTTCGTAGTCCTGTGGGGAAGGCTTCCTTGTTCCACACCAGACCGGTGTAACCCGACTGCCAGGTTAGTGATTTCGTACGTCCTGGATCAAAGCGAACATCTTTCAACTCGGGGAGCAGATTTTTGATATTTGGAATATTTGCGTGGTCTAGTTCTTGTGCGTATCCCAGACGCATCACGCGTTCGGTCATCCAGTCGGTCAGCACGATCAGGTCCTGACCGATATCTTGTCCGGCCGCAAGTTGAGATTGCACTTTGCCGTAATAAGAATCGTTGGAGTCAATGTCTTCGACGTATTTCACGTCCAGGCCAGAGGACTTCTTAAATTGTTGCAAGGTTGGGTAGTTTTTCGCCTTGTCGTCATAGTCCAAATACAGTGTCCAGTTGGCCCAACGAACGAGTTTTTCGGTGTCAGAAAGATCTGTCGCGGGAGCTAATGAAGCCGCGGGGGAACTACTGGCACCCTTAGTGCCGCAAGCGGTGAGCAATCCAGCTAGCGCGAGGCCGGCAGCGCCGGCGAGTACCCCTCGACGACTCGCCTGAGCTTGCCCAATAGCTTGGGAGAGTTTCATCCGTTGATCGTTAAGGGCACGTTGGCGTGACATATATTCTTAGGCTCCAATCGCGCTTTGGAATTCGCTACCGAGGGTAGTTTCTTCCTCGGCGTCCAAGGCTCGGAAGACATGAGCATGGCTGAGGTCATCTTCTGTTGGGAAAATTAGTGGGTTATCCACCAGGCTCGGATCAATTTTTTCCATCTCTTCTTTGGCTCCGATGACGGGACAAATAAAGTTCACATAGGCGGCGACCTCCGCGGCCACCTTCGGTTCGTAGTAGAAATTGATCAGCTTCTCGGCATTAGCTTTACGTGGCGAAGCGATAGGAACCATCAAGTTATCGCTCCACAGCGTGCCGCCGGCCTCGGGAATCACAAATTCCCATTGGTCATCATTTTCAAAGTTCATCTGCACTATGTCTCCGGACCAAACAATGCCTGCGATAGCATCACCAGAGATGAAATCCGACTTGTACGAATTGCCCTTGACCTGGCGGATCTGACCATTTCCAATGTTCTTGCGCAGATCTTCTAGGGCGGTACCGAATTCGTTCTCACCCCATTGACCGGTGATATCTACCCCATGGTCAAGCATCAGCAACCCCATAGTGTCGCGCATTTCGTCGAGCACGGTGACCCGCCCCTTGAGTGCTGGGTCCCAAAGGTCTGAAACATTTTTCAGCCCCTTGGGGAACTTCTTTTTGTTCCAGGCGATTCCGGCGTAGCCGGTCTGCCAGGTGATCGAGTTCTTGCGGCCTGGATCGAAGTCAACATCTTTCAGATCAGGCAAAAGATTTGCAAGGTTCGGGATGTTTGCGTGGTCAAGTTCTTGGGTGTACCCCTGACGAATGATGCGTCCGGCCATCCAGTCGGTAAGCGTGATGAGGTCCTGACCAATATCTTGACCCGCTTTGAGCTGCCCTTGGACTTTGCCATAGTAGGTGTCGTTTCCATCAATGTCTTCAACGTAATTAACGCTGATGCCAGTCTGCTCTTTGAACTGGTCAAGAGTCGGGTAGCTTTTGCTCTTCTCGTCATAGTCAAGGTACAGCGTCCAGTTTGCCCAGTTCACCGTCGGATCGGTATCGGAAATGTCTTTGACGCTGACTGCTGACGCTGAACTTCCACCACTTTTGCCGCCGGTTCCGCAGGCTGCCAAAAGACCACCCAACCCCAAAGCGCCAGCAGCTCCCAGAACTCCGCGGCGTGACATTGAGCGTTGGCTCATCGCTTGGACCAGTGCGCGGATCTGTGGATCTTCAGGTAGTTGTCGTCGCTGGGGAGACATGATTCCGTCCTAACGTTGAGGGCTCAAACAGTTTGGCGACTGTGACGCGCCACACAAGATATCAATGACGTTCATAATGTCAGCTCTCCGCCAGCGAAACAAGAGATTCACACAAGTATCGATGTTAAATCTGTGTTTCTAATGCTGGAAACAATAAAAAATTACCCCTTTCGCAACTGGATCAGTAGATGTATGGTCGGTGCTATACCCAAAACGACGACAGTTTTTGGGTGGCGCCTATGCATCGAAAGACCCGGGAGGTCGATAACGGATGACCATGCCACCGCATAATCACGTAGCGGCGACTATCGACGAAATTTCTAAAGAAATCATCGAGCAACTGCAAGAGGATGGGCGACGCTCCTATGCAGCCATCGGCAAAGCAGTGGGCCTCAGCGAGGCCGCGGTTCGTCAGCGCGTGCAGAAATTGGTGGACAGTCGAGCCATGCAAATCGTTGCGGTAACCAATCCATTGGAGCTGGGGTTCACCCGGCAGGCGATGATCGGAATAATCGCCTCAAGCGACATTAACGCCACGGCAGATCGAATCGCAGAAGTACCCGAGGTGGACTACTGCGTAGTGACCGCGGGAAGCGCCGACATCCTGGCCGAAGTAATTTGCACCAGCGACGAGGACCTCTTGCGCGTAATCAGTAAAATTCGCGGCACCGAAGGCGTTGTCAGCACTAGTACATATACGTATCTTTCACTGAAAAAACAGGAATACAACTGGGGAACACGATGAGTAAAACTCCACGCGGTACCGATCGACAGCAAGCTGCCCGCGACCATCTATGGATGCACATGGCACGTCATTCAGGCCTTCACAATGGTGGGACCGTGCCAATTATTTCCCGCGGTAGTGGACATAAGATCTATGACGATCAAGGCAAAGAATATATCGATGGGCTCTCCGGGCTCTTTGTTGTGAACGCCGGGCACGGGCGTGCGGAACTAGCCGAAGCGGCAGCAAAACAGGCAGAAAAATTGGCTTTTATGCCTCTATGGTCATACGCCCACGAGCCTGCAATTGATCTCGCCGAACGCCTAGCGCACTATGCCCCAGGAGATCTCAACCGAGTCTTCTTCACCACCGGTGGAGGCGAAGCAGTTGAATCGGCTTTCAAACTGGCCAAACAGCATTTTAAGATGAAAGGGTTCCCGGGAAAAACGAAAGTTATTTCCAGGGCTTTGGCCTACCACGGAACCCCGCAGGGTGCTCTGGCGATTACTTCCCTGCCGGATATGAAGACTCCGTTTGAGCCGCTGGTTCCGGGAACCTTTCGAGTTCCAAACACTAACTTCTACCGGGCTCCGGAAATGTTTGCCGACAACGAAAAAGACTTCGGGCTCTGGGCTGCGGAGAGAATTCGTGAGGCCATTGAATTTGAAGGTGCTGATACCGTCGCTGCGGTGTTCTTGGAACCCGTTCAGAATTCCGGCGGCTGTTTCCCACCACCTCCTGGCTATTTTGATCGTGTCCGCGAGATCTGTGACGAGTACGATGTCTTGCTCGTCTCAGACGAGACTATTTGCGCCTTTGGCCGCATCGGTTCGATGTTCGCGTGTAACGACTTCGGCTACGTCCCGGACATCATCACCTCGGCCAAGGCACTGACCAGTGGGTATGTTCCATTAGGTGTCATGGTGGTTTCAGACAAGCTCTTTGAGCCATTCACCAAGGGCGACACCACTTTTTACCATGGTTACACCTTTGGCGGCCATCCGGTGGCTGCGGCCGTGGCGATGGCGAACCTTGATATTTTTGAGCGCGAGGGGCTCAACGATAACGTCAAGAACAATGCCGATAACTTCAAAGCGACGCTAGATAAGCTCAAGGACCTCGATATCGTGGGCGACGTGCGCGGGGCTGGCTACTTCTATGGAATTGAACTGGTCAAGGACAAGAACACCAAAGAAACCTTTAACGATGAGGAATCCGAAAGGTTGCTGCGTCAGTATCTCTCCCCTGCACTGTGGGAAGCAGGGCTGTACTGCCGCGCAGATGATCGCGGCGATCCGGTGATTCAGCTGGCTCCACCACTGACCATCGCGCAACCAGAATTTGATCAGATCGAATCGATCCTGCGCTCAGTTCTCAAAGAAGCGGCAAATAAGATCTAGCGAAGTTTCAGATATTTTCAAGCAACAAAGCTGGCGGTCGTCTCCCCCACAGGGAGGCGGCTGCCAGCTTTATTTTTCTGCGGAAATTTAGCGCTGCAGTGCCGTTCGGGCCGAGGCCAGACGATTCAACGCCAACGCTCCGATCAACAAGCCGAAGTCACGCAATGCGACGTCAAAGTAGCCAGGAAGTATCAGCAAGTTCACGATGATCCCCAACAACCAGAGGCTCACCACCACCGAACCGAGCTTCGGGCGCAACGCCACCAAGATACCGGCCGCAATTTCCACAACGCCTACGGCGTACATAAACAATTCTGGCGACACCGGGATGATGTCAGTTGCCAGCGGTGCGAGGTAATGGGTCCAATCGGTGAGCAAGTTGAAAAACTTGTCCAGCCCAAACAAGATCGGCGCCACCGTGAAGATGGTTCGCAACAACAAGAATGCTTGGTGCTCCAACGCCCGCGACCGCAACTCTGAGGATCCAGCTGTTATTGAAGACATGCTGACCCCTCCTTTCTAAAAGTAGTAATCACAACTTTAGAACCAGTAAGCTTCTAAGTCAACAAATGCCAACTTTAGATTTAGACTGTCTCTATGCAACTCTTTTCTCGAAAACGTTCGGTCCACGCCGTCTCGGCATTGGCCGATCCTTTGCGGGCAAAAATCTATGAATATCTGCGCCGCACCACCGAGCCAGCTAGCCGTGACGCGGTCGCCCAAGCACTAGATCTGCCCAGAAATACCGTGTCCTTTCAGCTTGAACGCTTAGCGAAAGAGGGACTGCTGACCTACGAATTCCGAAAACTCGGTGAGACTAGCGGCCCCGGCTCCGGCCGGCCTTCAAAACTGTATTCGCTGGTCACCCAGGAAATTGAAGCCAGCGTCCCACACCGCGAATACACGTTGGCTGCCCACATCATGGCACAGGCCATCGAACATGCCACACGAGAGCAACGTCCGGTCAATGAATTGCTCGCCGAGGTATCCCGCGAGTCAGGCCAAGCCTTAGCAACCTCCAATGAGTCTCTGGACCAGATGCTCACAAAAGGCGGATATCTCCCCGAGACTGACAAGGCTGGCTCAATTCATCTGACCGATTGCCCTTTCCATCAGCTATCCGCACAATTCGCGGACACCGTATGCATGATGAACCGAGAACTTCTTGGGGCCGTCGTAGAAACCAGCGGCGCCCCTTATCAGCCTTGTCCGGTATCACCTGAAGCTGGGCACTGTTGCGTGAGGTTGGACCCCACATCCAATAAATAGTCGCCCAGAAATTCTTGCCGAGCACAGAAACGGTTACTGTCCCCGCGACCGCTGTTGCTTACCTCGGTCTTTGCAGGGGTTTCGTTCTTCTCTATCCTCTCCGCAGAATCAGCGCTAGGCTTGGGCCACCAGTGGTCAGGCGAGCATGCCACCAGGGCAACAACGCCTGGAATGCAAAGGATCTGCCATGAGCCCGAACCCGGAACCCGTTAGTACCAATGTTGACGCGGCCAGCGCCCGAGAAGTTGCCGAGGCCTCCCGTGAACAGACGTGGGAACGTCCCAGTTTCGCCAAAGGTATCTACATGGGCGACGTGGACTTTTCGCTGATCACCCCCATTCCAGTTCAAGATGCCCAATCCGCCGCACGTGGCGAAAAATTCCTTGCGCAACTAATTCCTGTGCTCGATGGGTTCGACGCATCGCGCATCGAAGAAGCTGCCCGCATCCCCGCCGAATACATCAAAGCGCTACGCGAGGTGGGCGCCTTTGGAATGAAGATCCCCGAAGAATACGGCGGATTGGAGCTGAGCTTGCTTGATTACGGGCGGGCTTTAATGCGAGTAGGTTCGGTCTCCCCAGCCATTGGTGCATTACTTTCGGCTCACCAATCAATCGGTGTACCAGAACCGGTCAAAAGTTTTGGAACGTCAGAACAAAAACGCACCTATCTTCCGCGTTGTGCGGCCGGCGAGATCAGCGCATTCCTACTCACCGAAAATGATGTGGGCTCTGATCCAGCCAGACTAGGTACTTACGCCACGCTCAGCGAGGACGGAACCCACTACGTTGTGGAAGGGTCCAAGCTCTGGACCACCAATGGTGTAGTCGCCGACTTACTCGTCGTCATGGCGCTAGTCAAACCACATGAGACTCAAGGAGCCGAACCCGCAGGCAAGGGCGGGATTACCGCTTTTATCGTGGAGGCAAACAGCGCCGGCATCACCGTAGAAAATCGCAACGCTTTCATGGGACTGCGTGGAATCGAAAATGGCGTGACACGGTTCTCTGCGGTGCGTGTTCCGGTAGAAAATCGATTAAGCCGTGAGGGTTCCGGGCTGAAAATTGCGCTGAGCACCTTAAATACCGGTCGATTGTCGATTCCTGCCATGTGCGCAGGAGCAGGAAAATGGTCCACCAAAATTGCTCGTGAATGGTCAGCAGCCCGAGTGCAATGGGGTCTACCCGTAGGTAAGCACCAAGCAGTTGCCGCCAAGCTTTCCTATATGGCAGCAAGCACCTACGCTCTGGAGGCGGTCTTCGAGCTGAGCGCGAGCCTGGCAGACGCAGGCATGAAAGATGTCCGAATCGAAGCAGCTCTCGCCAAGCTCTACAGTTCCGAGGTCTCTTGCAAAATTGTTGATGAGCTAATTCAGATCCGTGGCGGTCGTGGATACGAAACGGCTGCCTCCCAAGCCGCCCGTGGAGAACGAGCGGTGCCCGCCGAACAGCTACTGCGCGATTTACGTATTAACCGAATCTTCGAAGGTTCTACCGAAATCATGCATCTACTGATTGCCCGCGAAGCGGTGGACGCACACTTGCAAGCAGCAGGAGCTCTGGCACAGGCTGGTTCCAGTCTTGAGGATAAAGCCCGAGCCGCCGTTGATGCATCCGGCTTCTACGCCCGGTGGTTACCCAAACTTATGGTCGGAGCCGGAACCGTGCCCGGATCATTCTCGGATCAAGGCCCACTGGCCAAGCACCTACGCTTTATTGAACGCAGCTCCAGACGCTTGGCACGGCAAACTTTTGCTGGGATGGCGCGCTGGCAGGCCGGTATGGATAAACAACAAGTTTTCCTTGGCCACATCGTTGATATCGGTGCCGAGCTTTTTGCAATGGCAGCAACAATCACTAAGACCTTGTCCTTGCATGAGGCTGGAGCACCCGAAAGATTCTCCGCAGAGACGCTCGCACAAGCGTTCTGTGAACAAGCAACCAAACGATGCGAAGAACATTTTAGGCACTTGTGGAACAACACCACCCACCGTGATGAACAAGTTGCGTCAAAACTCTTGAACGGAGATTTTGAATGGTTAGAGGACGGCGTGCGCGATGTTTCCGAAAATACCGGTCCATGGATCGCTGAGTGGTCAACACAGAGCATGCCAGATGCACGCAAACCGTATAGCACTGAAGAATGAACCCCGAGCGGAGATTAGCTTTGGGAAAATCTGCTGCACGAATAGGGCGACGCTCAACGGAACCCCGAGGTCTCCCTCGGCATTTCTCGCAGCTGCGAAGCCTGGTTTTGCTGTTATCCATGCATTCGGTACCAAAGCAACGCAACTTGCAGGCTCGCCCTAGACTCGGCGGTTCCCAGCGAAACGCCAAGCTTGTCTTCCAGTTTCGTCAGCCGGGCGTAAAGCGTGGGACGAGATAGGTAGCTTTCCTTAGCTAAGGTGCTCTTGTTGCCCCCATGGTTAAGAAACAGCTCCAGCAGTTCAAGTCCATCTGTGTCCATTGGGGAAAGCAATCCAGATAGTTCGGTGAGCGCGAAACTTCTCATTCGTGCATCCTGCCCCATGGCAGAAAGTACTCCGCGTAGACGCAGATCCGCAAAACGATAATAGGGACGGGCGCGGGTGGGAAGGTTAGGGACAATCTCGGCCACGTGTGCGGCCTCTTCTAACCGGCGAGCGCTAGCAGCAATGCTGATCTCCTCCGCTGCGACCCCGATGGCAATGTGCGTAGTGAGCATTTCGGTGAGTTGGCGGGTAAAACGTTGCAAGGCGTTGGCTACCAGTTGTTTGGCGGATACCGGCACAATGACTGCAAGGCACCCAGAGCGCAGGGAGCCTGCAAGTACTCCTACTCGCATGTTTTCTGCCACTTGGTCAATCACTTCCAACACTTCTCGTTCGCGAAGTTGCAGGTCTGTGGGGCTGTAATTTTCAGCTTCGGCAAGGGCGATGACTAGTGGTACATAGTGCGATCCGCTATCTAAGCCGAGAGATTGGGCGCGGACAGCGACTTCTTTGTCCGTATATGAATGATGTTGTTGTAGCTCATGCATCATCGAGGTGCGTGCTTGATAGAGCAATTCACGTTGGTCACGCCCGGATAGCCGGGCGATAGTGAGTGTCTGTCCGGCACGTTCAAGAACCAGGGCTGCGTTATGTTCATCGTCTAGTTCATCCGGGACGATTAACCGGCCCCAACGGTTACGCACCGCGCCTACCGGGGTTTGCAGCCAGTTTTCGGTGCCGTGCCCTCGCCCGGTTTGTTCCGCGTAGCCAACAAATTTTGAGCGGTTCATCCAATGTGCCAGCACCGATTCGGCACCGTACCCGGCTCCAGCGTGAGCCAGCACGTGGTGGCGTACGTCTTCGAGGACTACCGGAGCACCAAGTAGTTCGGAGGTGCGTTCCACGATGCGTTGCTCATCAGCTTCATTGAGCGATAGTTCGGTGTAGATTTCGTGGACGTTGCGAGAGAACTGCACGGCGGCCAGTTGCTCGGAAACAAGCCGTTCGTGGATGACCTCGGTGATCTGCACAAAACGTACCTTTTTACGCAGGTGGATTACCGGTAGTTCTAGCCCCTGTACGGCGTCGGCTAAATGTTTTGCCAGCCGAGAGTTCGGATTCCCTGAGTCAACTAAAAGCTCCACAATCACCCCGGCGGCACCAGCTTGGGCAAGTTGACTCATAAACGAACGCAATCGTTGCGCTGTTGGTTCCACATTGCGTAAGGTCGTCAGCACCACTTCGCGTCCAAAGAGCAGATCAACGTTGTCTGCCGATTCGGTGACATGGACCCAACGAAGGTTCACATCTAGATTTTTCTCCCCGGAGAGAACCAGCGGATCCGCGTCTTGAACTACCGGCAAAGCCAAGACATCACCCATGGTCAAAGACCCCGCGGTTCTTATACTCATCATTCACACCTTTACAGAGCGTAAGTATTACTTACTAAATCATGACACATTGCATGTGTCGTCAGTCATATTGGTGACGCAAGATGGAGTCAGATATCAATTCACGCTTTGAAGGGAAGATCCATGACGACTACTGTCACCGAAACTCTGCAGCACTGGGTTAACAACGCTCCATTCACCGGTGAGGGCGATACCCGCACCGCCAAGGTCTACAATCCAGCTACCGGTGAAGTAGCGCGCGAGGTGGCTCTCGCTTCGAAGAACACCACCGAGGCCGCAATCGCCTCCGCACGCGAAGCATTCCCGAAGTGGCGTGACACCTCACTGGCTCGCCGCACCGCCATCATGTTCACCTTCCGCCAGTTGCTTGCCGAGCGCAAGGGTGAACTAGCGGCCATTATCACCGCCGAACACGGCAAGGTGCTGGACGACGCCTTGGGCGAAATTGCCCGCGGCATGGAAATTGTTGAGCTGTGCTGCAACGCCCCCTACCTGCTCAAGGGCGAATACTCCGAGAACGCTTCCACCGGCGTGGATGTTCAGTCCCTGCGTCAGCCGGTAGGCGTCTCCGCCATCATCTCGCCATTCAACTTCCCTGCAATGGTTCCCCTCTGGTTCTTCCCGGTAGCCATCGCCTCCGGTAACACCGTTGTTCTCAAGCCTTCGGAAAAGGATCCTACGGCTGCACAGTGGATGGCAGAACTCTTCGCAGAAGCTGGCCTACCCGAGGGGGTACTAAACGTTGTCCATGGCGATAAGGAATCAGTGGATACCTTGTTGACCGACCCACGCGTGGATACCGTATCTTTCGTTGGCTCCACCCCTATCGCTCAGTACGTTTACTCCACGGGTACCTCCCACGGCAAGCGTGTTCAGGCCTTCGGTGGAGCGAAGAACCACATGCTCGTGTTGCCAGATGCAGATCTAGATCTAGCAGCTGATATGGCGGTGAACGCCGGATTCGGCGCCGCCGGTGAGCGTTGCATGGCGATTTCCGTAGTGGTTGCACTGGAAACCATTGCCGATGAACTAGTCGCTAAAATTGCCGAACGTGCCAAGAAGTTGCGCGTAGGCGATGGAACACGTGGTTGCGATATGGGTCCGCTGATCACCGGTGAACACCGTGACAAGGTCGCAGGATACATTGAGCAAGGCATTAGCTCCGGCGCGGAGCTGGTAGTTGATGGTCGCACCGGACAGCTAGATGCCGACGGTAACGGATTCTTCTTGCACCCGACCTTGTTCGACAAGGTCGGTACCGACATGTCCATCTACACCGATGAAATCTTCGGCCCAGTCCTGTCGGTAGTTCGGGTAGAAACCTTCAACGAAGGTATCGACCTGATCAACGCTTCGAAGTACGGCAATGGCACCGCGATCTTCACCAATGACGGTGGCGCCGCCAGACGTTTTGAGAACGAAATCCAGGTTGGCATGGTCGGCGTCAACGTGCCTATCCCGGTACCGGTGGGTTACCACTCCTTCGGTGGTTGGAAAGCCTCGTTGTTCGGTGACCAGCATGCGTACGGTCCGGAGGGCTTCAAGTTCTTCACCCGCAACAAGGTCGTCACTAAGCGTTGGCTTGATCCGAGCCACGGTGGCATCAACCTCGGCTTCCCGCAGAACGATTAGTCCGCATCCCTTCTCAGTGGTTCCAGTAGAAAGAACTAGATTCATGACCGAGCAGCTCACCACCGAAATTTCGGTGGAAGAGATTGAGGCAGGCAAGCGTGCCTACCAGCTGGACCGCGACCACGTATTCCATTCGTGGCAGGCCCAGGGGCCCTTCGCTCCGATGACCATCCTGAAAACTCAGGACTCTTATGTCTGGGATGGCGAAGGACGCCAACTGATCGATATTTCCAGTCAGCTAGTGAACACAAATATTGGTCACCAGCACCCCAAGGTCATCGCAGCCATTCAAGAGCAGGCGGGCAAGATCGTAACGATTGCCCCGCAGCATGTTAACGACGCACGTTCCGAGGCAGCCCGGCTCATCGCCGAACGAACCCCAGGTGATTTGAACCGGATCTTCTTCACCAACGGTGGAGCCGATGCGGTAGAACACGCCATTCGCATGGCACGGCTGCACACCGGGAAACACAAGGTGCTTTCCGCCTACCGTTCCTATCATGGCGGCACTCACCTCGCGGTGAACGCGACCGGAGATCCACGTCGTCATGCATCGGATCATGCCACCGACGGGGTAGTGCACTTCTTCCCTGCTTACCCCTACCGTTCCTACTTTGGTTCAACCACCGAAGCCGAGGAAACCGAGCGGGCGCTGAAGCACTTGGAAGACACCATCATCTTGGAAGGTGCCTCGACTATCGGCGCGCTAATCCTCGAATCGATTCCCGGCACCGCCGGAATATACCTGCCACCGGCAGGTTACTTGGCGGGGGTACGGGAGTTGACCCGTAAATACGGGATCGTTTACATCGCCGATGAGGTCATGGCAGGCTTTGGACGTTCCGGTGAATGGTTCGCGGTTAATCACTGGGATGTCACCCCAGATCTGTTGACCTTCGCCAAGGGAGTGAACTCCGGCTATGTTCCACTAGGTGGTGTGGCGATCAGTGAGGCGATCTATGAGACCTTCCGCGAGCGTCAGTACCCTGGAGGCCTGACATATTCCGGGCACCCACTGGCCTGCGCTGCGGCGGTGGCGACCATCACCGCAATGGAAGACGAAAATATGATCGCTAACGCGAAGCGTCTAGGCGAGGAAATCATTGGTCCCCGTCTCGAACGTTTCTATGCCGACCATCCGTCGGTCGGCGAGGTTCGTGGCACCGGAGTGTTCTGGGCCATTGAGCTGGTGAAGAATCGTGAAACTCGTGAGCCATTAGCGGCCTACGGTGGCTCGTCAGCTGAAATGAATGAAGTCGTCGCGGCGGCCAAGGCAGCCGGTTTGTTGCCGTTCGCAAACTTCAACCGGCTGCACGTGGTTCCGGCCATGAACATTGCCGACGAGGTTCTTATCGAGGCACTCGATCGTCTGGAGCAGGCGCTCGTTGTCGCGGACAAGTTTGTAACCGTCTAGCGATGAGCAATATCAGGCCCGGAGGAAGCACATATTGTGTTTCCTCCGGGCCTTTTAGCATTTTCTTCCCTACTAAGACCAGGACCTCAAAGTGATCCCCTCCGAGCTCAACGAGTCCACCGCGTTGCTGCTGAACGCGCACCCGCAAGCTTCCACAGATCAGCAAGCTTGCCAGCAGGCAAGCATTGACCGTTCCGGTTATATCCCGGAAAGCTTTGCCGATGGGGTGATCTTTGCCCAAAGCATCGATGATGTGGTGTTGGCGATGAGTTTGGCTCATGAGCATGGGGTGAAGATCGTTCCGCGTGGAGCTGGCACCGGTCTGGCTGCAGGATCCTGTGCACAAGCCGGCGAGGTGGTGCTCGATTTATCGCGGATGAACCAGATCTTAACCATTGATCCTGTAGAGCAGCTTGCCGTAGTCCAGCCTGGAGTGCTCAATGCTGAAGTAAACCGGGCGGCCGGAGAACATGAATTGTTCTACGCTCCAGACCCAGCAAGTACCGCAATCTGCTCCATTGGCGGAAATATTGCCACAAACGCGGGCGGCATGTGGTGCGCCAAGTATGGGGTGACCCGCGAGTCCGTACTCAGCCTGTTGGTGGTGTTGCCCGATGGCCAGCTATTGCGCACCGGACGTCGCACCATCAAGGGTGTAGCCGGGTATGACATGAACGCCTTGCTCATTGGTTCGGAAGGTACCTTAGGCATCGTGGTGGAAGCGGTACTCCGCTTACGTCCCAAACCCCGGTTCACCTCCACCATGGTTGCCTACTTCGCCGATGAAAACACCGCCGCGCAGGCTGCCTCGGCGGTCATCGCTGCCCGACTACAACCCTCGGTACTCGAACTGATGGACGGCAAATCTCTGTGGGCGATAGATGCAGCGTTGGGGACCGAACATCAACAGCGTGGTGGAGCGTTGTTATTGGCGCAGACCGATGGTTTTGGCGCACAACTGGAGATGCAAGCACTCACCCAAACAATTGCCCCGTTGGCCAGCCATGTTGAACTTGCCGAAAATGAAGAAGAGGCCCACGCCCTGATCGAAGCGAGACGCCAAGCGATCCCAAGCATGGAGTTACTGGGCACGGTATCGATCTGCGATATCGGTGTGCCACGCAATCGTCTTGCCGAAGCGTTCGCCGGGTTACAACGTATCGAAGCCGAGCGTGGCGTAGAAATTTTCACGATTGCTCACGCAGCGGACGGAAATCTACACCCAATCATTGTGGTTCCTGAAGGGCAATCCATTACTACGGGGGCCGCGAAACTTGCGTTGGCTGACATGTTCTATCTGGCTAAGGAATTAGGCGGGACGCTCACCGGAGAACACGGAATCGGGTTACTCAAGCAGGACTGGCTCGCCGAGGAAATTGGTGAGACTTCGTTGCAGTTACAGCGACGGCTACGTGCGGTCTTTGACCCTCAAGGAATTCTCAATCCAGGCAAAGCAATCTAACCCCGAGAAATCTAAATTGGTCGTGCGGGCGGCGAATACAAAACGGCCCGCACAATCAGGCATTTGAGACATCAGATAGTGTTTATTTGCTCTAGCTAACTAGCTTTATTCTCGTTAGAATAATGCGATGGATGCCAGTAAATTCGCCGATGTCAACTTCGTGATCCCACTGTTTTATCTGGGCGTTGCAGTCGTTTGCTTGTTGATCTTCATTCCCCTGTTCATCCATGGGATGCTACGTCGGCGAAAGTTCTCCACCCTGGTAGACGGCTACCAAACTTACGCATTACGTTCCTCCATTCGCATTGAGCTGATCGTCGCTGCGCTCGTTGCAGTCCTGACCATCGTGTTCCTCGCCATGGGTATTACCGGTTATTTCGATTCAAGGAATGACTTGGAAGCTAATATTCAGCTTAAATACAATCCCACCCATCTTGAGCTGGGGCCGTGGAATGGTTCATGGGCTACCGCTGACCTCACGCTGCCAGACGGCACGGTCTTTGATGACGTTGAGGTTATGCTCCAAGGCTCTGGAGAACCATTTATCGAAAAGGTTTGGTACCACGAGCGCGACAAACGTAACCAGTAGTATCCCAAAACTAGCGAGTATGTAATACTGATCCCCGGATCTAATTTGCGCACCATATGAAGCGCCTACACAAAAGGGGAAAAACACGATGATGGGTATGAATGGTGCACCGGTAGGTGATCCGTTTCAGCCTCACCTGCAATGGGGCCTGAAAGCGTCCTTCGTAGGATATATTTCATCGCTACCCGACGGGCGAATCGAAGCTTCCAATGGTGTCTGGCAAGTTGGAAACAACCTGGCTTTTCCGGTTTCCAACCAAACAGAAGCCCCCGAGGGAGAACTTCATTTTAAGGGCAACGTCTCGTTTGAAGGACACGGCGGGATGATGAAACTGGATCTGATTGAACCGCACATCGAAGAGCATGGTGACAAGATTCTACTCAGCGTCGCAGATCAGTCCGGTACCCGCGCACCGTTGGCCGAACTAACCGAAACCACGGTGTCAAACGCCTTCGGCTTAGTCAAAACCCGCTTTGAAGCACGACTCACCGAGCAAGGCTCGGTTCTGTTTAACGGTCAGTATAAGGCTGGCCAAGAGATGGAACCAGTAGAGATTGTCCTACGTAGCTAATTGCCAAAGTAGTAGGCAAGGACCGCAACTATTTTCATAGTGCACAACTCGCAGTAGCGAGTTTACCCCAGATACCTCCCCGGACCCGGTAGTGAGCAGAGAACATGCTGCTCCACCAACAGCCTTTAGCGATAAATACTCACGGTTAACCAGCGAAGCAGAGGTTGGCCTGCTAAGGGCCTGCTCCTTCTACTAGAATTCATGAACGACATCATGTGGCTTCGTTGTCGAAAGGTGCCTGCATAGATGTTGGCGTCAGTACTGTTTCTAGTTGCGTCGACTTGTATTGGTTCGTGGTTGTGCGGCCTTCCCGCTTGCCATCCGAAGCAGGATCATCAAATTCTTCCAGTAGCGCATCTCTGATGATCCTGCGCGGATCGTATTGGCACGGATTGAACTTTGCTAGGTTCAGCTCATCGAATTCGTCGCCCAGCTCCTGACGGAGCTGGGTTTGAGCACCGTCGGCAAGACGTCGTAATTCCCGGATCAAGGTCGCAAGTTTTTTAGCGTAGTACGGAAGTTTTTCTGGTCCGATCAATACGGCTGCAAGAATACAGAGTACGACGAACTCGCTGCTGTTGATACCTGCAACGCTCATTCGACCCCCTGATACTTTCCGTCGGTTCGTCAGACCCGATTCAGGCCCCACAATGGCTATCGCGGAAATCATGAACTACGAGTCAGCAGCCGCGATACAGTTTCCTCGCAGGTTGACTAAGTAAGAGCGTTGAGGGCATTACAACGAAAATTGGTTGTCCTCGGAATTCCGCATGCGTTCTGAGACCTCACTTACTCTTCAACCACAGAGGTCTTGGTTCGCCTGGCGACTTCGCGCCTTAATACTTTTTTTGTCCGGAACCTGCAGATCTGCGTAATCCTGACCGAGGATCAGCTGTAGGCTATCGCCTTCATAAACAGTTGTTTTTATGTCGAGCTTTGTGGCTTTTGCCAGTTCAGTGGCAGCCTCTTTCGCTCCTTTGGAGTCAGGGATTAACAAGCGAGTGTGTTTTTGTAGCGTTGGCGAATTACTGAGTCCGGAGACTGTAAAGCCACTGGACGTCGCCAGCTGGGAATATTGGTCGGCAAGACCGTTGACGTTTGTGCCGTTTGTTATCAGCACACTTACCTCACGAATTGCAGACTCTGCCTCTTCTTTTCTACTGAGATGATCTTCCTTATCCGAGTTCACCGGAATATCTTGGCTGATGCGTTCAAAGATGAGCTTCGCGTCAGGGGCCGGAACAACGCGATTGGGGTTCTCCGGAGCCGGTTCAGTGGGCATCGTTGTGAAAGTTATCTGATCGGTGGGTACTGCTTGAATTCTTGCTGCCAAGCCCGTAAGTTCCGCCAACGAACTCAAATCAGGGTCGACGGTCATGGAGGAGGTAATCGCGTCAAGGAATGCATAGAGCCGGTCTGGACGTGTGAGCACCTCTTTGCTCTTGGCCCGTTGCACAATCGCGGACATCACCATCTGTTGATTACCCAATCGGGCGATGTCGCTCCCATCACCAATGGCGTGTCGGGTTCGAGCTAAGGCGAGCGCGTCCGGTCCGTCCAAAGTCTGTTGCCCCGCTGGAAGGTTCAGATTTGCTTTGGAATCCCGCATCGAGTTGTTCAGACAAACCTTGATCCCGTCCAGTGCGTTGACGATCGAGATAAATCCTTCAAAATTCACTTCAATAAAGTGATTCAGGTGAACACCGGTCAGTTCTTCCACGGCAGCGACCGAACAAGCCGGACCGTAATTAAGCGCGGAGTTGATCATGCCATATCCACCGGAATAATATCCGAACCCGGTATCTTCACATGCTGGGCGATGCAGCACAGTATCCCGGGGAATCTGAATCGCTTCGATACGCCCATTTCCTGGGGGCAGATGCATCAGGAGCATGGAATCGCTCCGTTGAGAACCTGTGTCAGCACCAAAACCAGTGGAACTGAACTCGCGACTATCCGATCCAAGGATCAACACGTTTAATCCCTGGCTCGAATCAGGGATATCGACTTCAGAAGCCCTGAGTGCTGAAACTTTAATATTTCCTTGCAGACGCAGAATGCCAAAACAGGCAACCACCAGTACCGCTAGGGAGATCACAATCGCAATCACAGCGAGAATGCGCCGGCGGCGTCGCAGAAAAAAACGTCTACCGGATGCCGGCGATCGCTGAATGGTCATGGATCCGTATTCCCCTGTTTGTGTACTGTATCGAAATGCATATCCAGCAGAACACGGGGTAATTCATGAAAACCAATAGCCGACGCGATCTGATCTATACCTCAGATGCATGAGACACGATGTTTTCGGCGCCAACATGCGGGACCGGAACTACCATTGAGATTCCAAACTCACATGTACTCAATGAATTTCTCCAAGGCGGGATTGCCGAATTCTTCGCGCCGATAGAAGATGCCCAAAGGTCTGGCCGCAGACAGGTCTAAGGGAATCTGCTGGCCCCCGAAGATCTGGGCTGTGCTGGCCAACACTCGGGGAACCATCGTGATGCCGCCGGTTGCAATGCTCAAATTCACCAACGCGTCACGCTGGGTTGTGGTGATTAGCCGCGGTGCGGCGGCCTTGAGATTCCGATACACCTCATCGGTGATCCTACGGATTGAAGTTCCCTGTGGAAGAGTTACCAAGGTCAGGGAGTTGAGAATATCTGCGTCAAGCTTTACTTCGGAGCCCAAGTTTAGGTCCTGAGAAACAACAGCCGAAAATTGCTGATCTCGAAGAGAATGCACGGTTAGATCAGCTGGTATACGCTGGTTCACTCCGAAAGCGAGATCTGCGCGGTTTAAGCGAAGTGCTTCGACAAGCTGGTCATGGTCTTCCACGCTCAGAATCTCGATCCGGATTCCCGGATGGCGCCGGTGAAACTGTCCCAGATATTCAGGCATTATCCCCGCCACAAGCGAGGGCAGTCCAGCGATACGCAACGATCCGGACGTCAAGGCACGATTAGACGAAGCAGTAACCCCGATAGCCGCCATTTCACGTAATGCACGCCGCCCTGCCGGGATGATGCTTCGTCCTAGCTCCGTGAGCACCATATCCCGTCCCACTGCGCGAAATACTGGCACTCCAAGGATTCGGTCAAGAGCGCGGATCCGACGAGATAATGAAGGTTGTGAGATCCCCAAAATATCAGCAGCCGCGGTAAAGGACCCATAGTCTACTATCGTTATCAATGCTTCAATTTGAGCCAGCGAAATACTGCTGTCGAGGTGCTCTTTAACCATGTAGTTATTGATTCCTTAAACGTCGTGACTCAATGGGTCCGGGGGCGCGCAGGGATCAGCCAGAGACCTTGCACGCAGTTCTCCACGAAACAAAACCACGGAACTTAGGTGGTGCCCAACATACCGAATTCGGGCACCAGTTAGTATATCTTGCTACCCATCCTTAGTCTTTAATCAGCTGTGGCTGTGCCAGTGATTTGAACCCATCCAGGCCAAATCCTAATCCATAACCTGATTGTTTGGCCCTGTTCCAATGAACGCAGGTAGGCAAGCCCGGGGTGTCCTTCAAGTCCATGCCGCCCGCGTAACGCTCAGACTGCGGCTACGGCAGCAGACAAACCACCGCTACCACCGAGCATCAGTGGTTGTGTGTCCGGGAATTGCACGATCATCGTGCCGGACGGGCTGTCGATATCCATACTGATGGCTCCGCTGAAGCAGAACCTCAGCCACGTTCCGTCGTGTCGTCGTGTCGTCGGCAGATCATTCGGTGGTTCGTTACGACAGCAAGCACTTCCTGCTGCTGACGGCTTTTCGTGGAAAACTGTCACGGACAGGACGACTACCGCCATCAAGAACCACTCCCTCTTTCGAAAATTCAGGATTCCCGCGAGAACTCGGAAGCGCGGAGAACCTGTTCCTCGGTGGGCGCTTGGCCGGTGTACTTCTCAAACTGGGCCGCGGCTTGCAGGGCAATGACTTCGGCGCCAGTGATTACTTGTTTGCCGGCGCTACGCGCTACGCGGATCAACGGTGTTTCGCTCGGGAAAGCCACGACGTCGAATACGCTTCGGGCTAAGCGTATCTGCTGCGCACTGAATGAGAGCTCTTCGGACTGTGCACCGTCCATGCCCAGCGGTGTAACGTTCACAAGGACATTGTGTCCCGGGGCAGGGTCGACCCCGACAAAACCGTAGCCGTATTTATCAGCCAGGGCTTGCCCGGAACCTTCATTGCGAGCCAACACGGTCAGGTCAAGGAAACCCGCTTCGCGGAAGGCCGCGACCACTGCCTTGGCCATTCCACCGGAGCCGCGGACCAGCACACTGCTTCCTGGATCCAGCTTATGGCGTTCGATGAGCGTCGCGATCGCTTCGAAGTCCGTGTTGGAAGCGACCAGTCGCCCGTTGGTATTTACGATGGTGTTCACCGAGTCGATTGCTTTGGCCGAAGGCTCGATTTCATCGACCATTGCCATAACATCTTCCTTGAACGGCATGGATACCGAGCAACCGCGGATGCCCAAGGCTCGGACACCAGTGATGGCACCGGCGAGGTCATCGGTTGAGAAGGCCTTGTAGACGAAGTTCAGCCCGAGTTCTTCATACAAGTAATTGTGGAACCGGGTCCCGATGTTAGACGGTTGACCCGATAACGAAATACATAAGGTCATGTCCTTGTTCAAAATAGGCACGCGTTGCCCTCCAAATATTGATGCCGGTTCACATCCCAATATACGTGGGAATCCGTAGAGCACGCTTTCACAAATCGGCATTGGAGGCTATCCTCGTGGCCTATGACCAAGGAACTTGAAGACGGCCCATTCTTCCACGGCACCAAAGCCGAGCTGCAGCCAGGGGAAGTATTGACTGCCGGATTCCCGTCGAATTACCGGCCGGAAATCATCATGAACCATGTCTACTTCACGGCGTTTGCCGACGGTGCAGGGCTGGCGGCCGAAATCGCGGCGTTGGATGGCACCGCCCACGTCTACGAGGTAAAACCGACGGGCGCGTATGAGGACGACCCCAACGTGACCGATAAGAAGTTCCCCGGCAACCCGACTCGTTCTTATCGCAGCACCGCACCGGTACGCGTGATCCGAGAAGTCCATGACTGGACGCGGTTGACTTCCGCGGCGTTGCAGGCCTGGCGCGAGAGAATTGCAAGGATCAGCGACGATCCAGGCAATGAAATCATCAACTAGCCCATGGGCGTTTGCGGGCGGTGCCCGATGCCTTGGACAGCATCGGGCACCGCCCTAGAATCTTCGTGCTCGGTTATGCTCAGCCCTTGATTAGCTGTGGCTGTGCCAGTGATTTGAGCCCATCCAGACCAAATTCCAGCCCATAACCTGATTGTTTAGCCCCACCAAAAGGAATCCGTGGATCGATAGTTCCGTGCGAATTAATCCACACCGTTCCAGCTTGGATCCGTGCAGCCACCGCGAGAGCCTGCTGCCGGTCCGAGCTCCACACCGACGCCCCCAACCCGGTCTCCAACGCATTCGCATGCCCAATTGCCTCTTCGACATCCTTGACCTTGATGATTGGCAAGGCCGGTCCAAACTGTTCCTCGGTCACCAACCGGTTCTGTGGATCTATATCCGCGATCAACGTCGTGGGATAGAAGTACCCTGGTGCTTGCAGATCCGGATTGCCACCGAGCAGAACCTTGGCACCGGAATCGATTGCGTCTTGGACTAGATCCGCCACAATCTCGAACTGGGCCTTGTTCTGCAGTGGGCCAAGCACGTTATTTTCATCCAGCCCCACGCCCATCGGCATTTTGGCAGCCACATTGGTGAGCGCTTCACAGACCTGGTCATAAATTGATTCCGGAACGTAGAGTCGCTTGAGCGCCGCGCAGGTCTGGCCGGTATTGATAAAAGCACCCCAGAACAGGTCTTCGGCAATTGCCTGAGGATCTGCATCTTCCAAGACGATTCCGGCGTCGTTTCCGCCTAGTTCCAGGGTCAGCCGTTTGACCGTATCCGCTGAGGAACGAATGATGGCCTTGCCCGTTGGAGTGGAACCGGTGAACATGATCTTGCTAATGAGCGGGTGCGAGGAAAGCTTCTCGCCCACGTCGCGTCCTCCGGCGACAATATGCAGCACGCCGGCTGGCAATACTTCATTGAGGATATGGCCTAAGGCAAGCACCGACAGTGGGGTGTACTCACTAGGCTTCATCACCACGGTATTTCCCATACGCAACGACGGAGCCAGCTGCCAGATGGAGATCATCATTGGCCAGTTCCACGGGCCGATGGCGCCCACTACGCCCAAGGCTCGGTAATGTTTGGTTGCGTAGGTTTCCCCGTCATCAACCACTACTTCTGGTTCGATATCGTAGGCGGTGGATGCGCGGAGCCAGGCAGCGGCTCCGCCGACTTCAAATCGTGCGTTAGGCCCGTTGAGAGGTTTGCCCTGTTCGCGCGAGAGCAGCTCTGCCAATGCTTCAGCGTTGGCCTCAATACTATCGGCTGCCGCGTTCAGCAAGCGTTTGCGTTCTTCATGGCCAAGCGCATCCCACGCCGGTTGTGCCTTATGGGCCGTGTCAACCGCTGCCTCAAGGTCTGCGACACTGCCTTGGGCTACGCGTCCGACCAATTCACCGGTGGCCGGGTCAAGAATCTCGGTGCCACCTGTTGCTGGCTGAATAGCCGCCAATAATTCTTCGGCGTTTGAGTACGACATATGAGAGCTCCTTTAGTGCTGAGAAGGTGAAACGACGGGAAGTTTTTCTTGCTCCGGTTCTGCAGTGGCTGAACGCGAGCGTATGAACAACGCCAGTACCCAACCAATGAGCCCGGGCAAAATTACGATGGCTTGCAAGATATATCCGAGCATGCCCGGTTCTTCCATTCCAAGCAAGACATCGAAGTTGATGACAATTTGAGCAAAAACGTAGATCAGGGCAATCCCAGATAACAGTGGGGCTACCACCCGTGTGAATACCGAATCTTTGGTCCGGTGGCGGATGAAGTAGCCGATCACAGCGAAGGAAGTCAGTGCCATCAGCAGCACCAGTCCGTAGGCGGCGGAGTTCGTCATCCAGGTGAACATGGTAAAGACGATGTACATCGGATCTTTACCGGTAGAAATGACCGCGAAGACCGCGATGACCAGGACGGCCACTAACGATTGCGCCAGGGATCCAGCTACCGGGGCGTGTGTGGTTCGTGAAGTACGGGCAAGGAATTTTGGAAGTGCTCCCCCGCGTCCCATGGAGTAAAAGTACCGAGCAATGACGTTATGGAATGCCAGTAGCGCGGCAAACAAGCTGGTGATAAACAGGACGTTAGCCAGATCCACAAACCAGGTCGGGGTGTATGCGCTGAAGAAAACGAACAACAAGTCCGGCCCAAATTCGGCGGTGGATCCCATGACGTTGGATGCCCCTTCTCCTACCGCTACAGCAAAGGCCGAGAACGCATAAAAGCACGCGATGATGATGATCGCGATCATGGTCGCCCTGCGGGCGGTCCGTTTGGGATCTTTGACCTCTTCGTTGTAGATAGTTCCTGATTCAAACCCCATAAAAGCGGCAATAGTAAAGGCCATAACCGCACCCATTCCGGGAGCCACTGCATCGCCAAGGTTAAACGCGGCTTCGGGCTGGGGAGCCTCCGGCGCCAGGCTGAAAGCCATGATGTTGTAGATGATTACGACCAGAAATTCTGCCGCCACCACGAAGCCCAGAATCTTGACGGAAAAGTCGACTCGGTTCATGCCTAGAAAGCCGACCACGACCCAGGCCACCAACGCCATAACCCACCAAGGGATCGAGGTGCCCATCAACCCATTACTGAAGGAGGACGCGGCAAACCCGAACATGCCATAAATGCCAATCTGCATCAGGTTGTAGCTGACCAGCGCGACCATGGCGGCGCCGACGCCCAGAGCCTTGCCCAAGCCTTCGGCGACATACGCGTAAAAGGCTCCGGCATTTGGGATATGCCGGCTCATCGCAGTGTATCCAACGCTGAACACCAGCAATACAGCTCCAATGAGCAAGAAAGACAAAGGTACTGAGTCCATCCCGGTAACCGCATAGTTCGTTGTCACCCCGCCTGCTACCGCGGTAAGCGGTGCGCTGGCGGCAATGATCATGACGACTAATGCGGGCACCGTCAGTGTGCGTTGTTCCAATCCCATTTGATCCCCCAATAAGTAAGTATTGTGTTTTCAGGATCTCGTAGCCGCCACGTATTTCCTTGGCCTTGCGTGCACGCCGATTGCCTTCGAGTGCAGATCTTAACTACGGAGCTTAAATGGTCTGACGATATCTTCCGGGGGTCATCCCAAATTCTCGGGAAAACATCCGACTAAAACCTGCAGCGTCACCAATTCCCACACGGGCGCCGATACTTTGCACGGAAAGTTCCTTGAGCATTGGGTCGTTTAGCAGTCCAGAAGCTTCGGTTAGCCGGCGGTGACGGATCAGCGCCGCAACGCTCAGTGGTTCATCGGCGAATAAGGCATGCAAGCTGCGCACCGAAATGAAATGTGCGGCTGCGATGCGCGCTGGGCTTAGTTCCATTTCAGACAGGTGCGCATCTATGTATCTGGTGATGCGTTCGCGCTGATTATTCTTGGTATCCGCATGATTTTCGGTTCCCAAGGCACCGCCTAATGCCGTGGCCAGTAAATCCACGGTGTTGCGAGCCAGTGCAGATCCGCCAAAATCGTCCCACTGCGAGAGGTTCTTCCCTAAATGACTGAGCAATGGGGTGACGGTCCCAGAAAGTGGGTGAGCGCTTTTGAGTGCGACTGCCGTCAGCTGTCCGACCTGTTGCTGGGAGAGCCGAAATTGTTCATGCGGTATCAGGGTGACCATAATCGAGGCTGGTTTTTCAAAGGCCAAGGTATATGGACGCTGAGTGTCGTAAATAGCCAGATCCCCAGGCGATAACAGGGTTTCCCGGCCATCTTGGATCAGCAATCCATGGCCTTGGATCTGATATGAAACTTTGTAGAAAGCGCCGTCTCCACTCGTGGTGAGCTCTTCGGTGCGTCGTACCGCGTGTGGTTTGGCTTGGATGCGCATCAGCCCGATGTCACCAAGCGTGTTGGTGCCAAGAGTGGCAGCAAAATGTCCGGCGGTGACCTGTTCACTGCGCAGTTTAACAAATGCGTCAGAGATGAGCCGCGACCATGCGGTGAACGAGTCCACGTGCTGAAGTTGATACATGCGTTCCCTCTCCGCCCAGGACGATTATGTGCCAAGCATCACGATCGAGGGTACGCCTAGCGGAGGGAAATGTCACTATTTTCTGCACGCGGAGAATTTCCGCTTAGCGCGCCGTCGCGATGTACTGCAGCGTCTCAAGCCGATATTCCAACTGACCTTCAAGGGAGGAGGGAGTGTTGATCGCATTATCGAGCACGCTTCCGGCCTGCGCTCCCATCAAAAAGTTAATCAACGAGTCACGCGCAGCATTCGCTTTCGGGTGTCCGGTGCCGAGTAGCTGTTCTAGCCAGAAATCAAGTAGGGAGCGCCAGCGGTCCATAGTGCCGGCGTTTACCGCCGCCAAGTGCGGGTCCCCCAGCGCTAGATGCCAGAAGTGGACGGCTACGCGGGCCTCATCGCATCGCAGTTCATCTAGTGGGAGCACTTCACGGGCGAAAGCGGCAATCGCTTCTAAAGCACTCAACCCTGAGGTGGTGCGGGCAACCCGCTTCTCCGTTGACTCGGCGACATAGTTGAAGGTCGCGGCCAGCAAGGAGTCCCGTGTCGGGAAGTAAGGCTTCAGGGCGCCATTGGAATACCCAGCAGCAGCCGCTAGGTCCCGAAGATTAAGTTTCTCAATTCCTTCGCGCGCGATAAATCGCCAGGTGACCTCTACGATCTCACGGCGGCGTTGGTCATGGTCAACAATTTTTGGCATGCCTCAAGCCTAGCCAACATTATTTTTGTTGCATTGATGGGTTGCGTCACATTCCAGTCACGCGTATTCTCTACAAACAGAGAATAATAAATGTTGCAGATCACATTCAAATGCCGAAGGAGTTCGTCATGCCCACCACGACAGCGACCGATTACACCCTGCTTAGCGAAACCGAAATTGGTGCCGCAAAACAGCTTTTGATCGACAATCAACTATTCACCGAGCACACCCGCATTGCGTATTTGGGTCTAGAAGATCCAAGTCATCAGCGTGCAGGTCGGCATATTCGAGTCATGCTTCTAGACAAGATCACCAATTCCCCGAAGGATATCGAGCTGAACCTCAGTGAAAATTCGGTGACTTCGGTTGTTGATTTGGACTCAGCGTTGGCAGGTCAGATGCCGGTGTTGCTCGAAGAGTTCGAAATGGTGGAATCAATTCTTGCTGTCGATCCACAGTGGATAGCCGCCCTCAAAAAGCGTGGCCTCACACCGGATCAAGTACGTGTGGCCCCCTTGTCGGCAGGCGTTTATGCCGAGGAATACCCGGAAGAATCTGGTCGCCGCATCCTACGTGGTCTCGCATTCCGTCAAGACTTCGCCGAAGATTCGGCTTGGGCCCACCCGGTGGACGGGCTGGTCGTTTACATTGACACCATCGCCGGCACCGTCGATCAACTCTTAGATCTGGAGATCGTACCGGTTCCCGAGACCCACGGAAACTATACCGACCCCGAACTGACCGGGCCGCTTCGCACCACGCAGAAACCTATCGAGATCACTCAGCCCGAAGGAGCCAGCTTCACGGTCAGCTCGGGTAACCATGTTGAATGGGAAAAATGGTCACTGGATATCGGCTTCGACATGCGCGAAGGACTAGTACTCTACAACATCGCCTTTAACGACAAGGGCAACGATCGCCGTATCTTGGACCGGGCCTCCATCGCCGAGATGGTAGTTCCTTACGGAGACCCGTCACCTGTGCGCAGCTGGCAGAACTACTTCGATACCGGCGAATACTTGATTGGCCGGTTGGCCAACTCACTAGAGCTCGGTTGTGATTGCCTCGGAGAAATTCACTACATCTCACCGGTAGTCACTGATGCAGACGGAAACGCCCGGACAATCACTAACGGGATCTGCATGCACGAGGAAGACGCCTCGATTCTGTCCAAGCACGCCGATGATTGGTCTGGGGTGAAGTACACCCGTCGCAATCGCCGACTGGTCATCAGCTTCTTCACCACCGTGGGCAACTATGACTACGGTTTTTACTGGTACCTCTACCTCGATGGCACCATCGAATTCGAGGCAAAAGCCACTGGTATCGTCTTCACCTCCGCAATGCGTGACGAGCGTTTTGCTTCGGAAATGGCCCCGGGATTGGGAGCACCCTTCCATCAGCACATCTTCGGCGCTCGTTTGGACTTCGCACTTGATGATGGGCCAAGTCAGGTCATCGAAGAGGAAGCCGTGCGACTCCCAATCAGCAAAGAGAACCCGCGCGGTAACGCATTTAGCCGTTCCCACACGGTGCTTGGCACAGAGAAGCAAGCAGTTCGCGACGCGAATATGCCCGCTGGACGTACTTGGGTGGTCACCAATCCTGAATCAAAGAACTATTTAGGTAAGTCCGTAGGTTACAAGCTTTTGCCACAGGGACTGCCAACCTTGCTCGCCGCTGAAGGATCTTCGATACATCAACGCGCAGAATTCGCGTCCAAAGCATTATGGGTGACCAAACGCAATCCGGCGCAGCGCTACCCAACCGGGGACTTCGTCAATCAAAACCCCGGTGTGGAAGGTATCGGTTCGTGGATTGAAGACGATAAGAATATTGATCGTGAAGAGATTAGCTTGTGGCACACCTTCGCGTTGACACATTTCCCCCGCACCGAAGACTGGCCCATCATGCCGGTAGACACTGTCGGCTTCAAGATCCGCCCGGAGGGATTCTTTGACCGCTCACCCGCACTGGATGTTCCGGAACCCGCCAAGCACGGTTGCTGCTCCACCGAGGCGGAGTCTTCCGGTGGATGCTGCTCCGCTCAGGGATAAATCTCAGAGCTTCAGCACGAAGGTCCTGCTAATCGCAACGTGCTTGCTGGCCGCCGCGCACCTGGGGTTACTGGTCATGGCACCACATGGGTTGGGCTGGAGTTTGCTCATCCTGGTGATGACATTCTGGTGCCTAAAATGCGCTCGCGGCGTCCTCCAAGGCGAGTCTGTACAGGCATTAATGCTGATGAGTGCGCTGATGGCATTGATGCACATCATCATGGTCCTAGGGCTTCCCGGAGCAGTGGCTCATCATTCGACATCCTCAGCCTCTCACCACTCAGCGCAAGCGATCCCCATGCTTGCGGTTGGTGTTAGCGAGCTCGTACTCACGTTCTTTGCAGCGACCATCCTCAACCGTTCGCGAATACGAAGCTCGGACCTACTGGATGCGAGGTAGAAATTTTGTGTGGCCCAGATTACTTCTGGGCCACACGCGTTTGACCGTTCCAACAGACACATAGGCATCTCAAAATATCTCTTGACCTACCTCACAATCCGGGCTTAGATAAGTAATGAATGACGTTCACTACGAGGCAAGTACTTCCGAGAAGAGGGATATCCGTGGCCAGCCACTGGCTATCGAATCATGCCCCGGTACGCTTCACTTCCCGGCACGGTGCTATTCATGGACAACGAGCTACGCAAGTTCCTGCGTTTCTCAAGACCCAAATCCCCGTCGTCGCCTTGTGCCCATTAGTCGTTCCACTGACGTTACCGGCCTAACTATTTTCCGCTCGTAACAAGCTGAGGAACACTAATGAGAAACCCCAAAACTTTGACATTCGACCGGCATGAAGCCAATGCATCGCCCGAGCACATCAAGAAATCGCTAGAAAGCGCGAAGCACGGTTCCTACTGGCTGGATCATGCACAACGCCCCGAAGCGACCTCCGCTTTGGAATCAAACACCGAGGCAGATCTGCTCGTCATCGGCGGGGGTTACACCGGCCTGTGGACCGCGCTACAAGCCAAAGAGAGAGATCCACATCGTGATGTAGTACTCATCGAGTCCCACCGCATCGGATGGGCCGCTTCAGGACGAAACGGTGGATTTTGTGAAGCCTCGTTGGTTCATGGGGAGGCTAATGGCGCAAACCACCTACCGAAAGAAAACGAGCTACTTGGCCAGTTTGGGACCCAAAACCTCGATGAATTCCAAGCCACCGTAGAACGTTACAACATGGACGTGGACTTCACCCGTGCCGGTGTACTTGAGGTAGCCACCGAGTCGCATCAGGTTTCTTGGGTCGCTGAAGCCGCAGAATCGGACGGGATCGAATTCCTCGATGCCGTTGCAGTGAAGAAGCTGATCAACTCCCCCGATTTTCTGGCCGGCTCGCTAGACCGAAAATCCACCGCGTTGGTTCACCCTGCAAAGCTTGCTTGGGAGCTAGCTAGAGTTTGCCGCGAACTGGGAGTGCGGATCTACGAGCACACCCGAGCGACCGAGCTAAGAGATACAGGTACCCACGTCCGGGTTCTGACTGAGGCCGGGCAAATCACTGCGGAACGCATCGCCTTAGCCACCAATGTTTTCCCCTCACTGCTCAAACGTCACCATGCGAGGGTGATCCCCGTATATGACTATGCGCTGATGACCGAACCACTGACCGAAGAACAACAGCAAGCTTTAGGCTGGGCCGAGCCCGTAGGTCTGGCAGATCTAAACAATCGATTCCACTACGCCCGCCCCACCATTGATTCGCAAGGAAAAACCCGGATCCTCTACGGAGGCTACGATGCTGTGTATCATTTTGGCGGCCGGATCCGTTCGAGCTATGACAGTAGCCCTGCCACCTTCGAGAAGTTAGCGGCCCACTTTTTCGGTAGTTTTCCGCAACTCAAAGATGTGAAGTTTTCTCATGCCTGGGGCGGCGCTATAGATACCTGCTCACGCTTCTTCTCCTTCTTTGATCTGACTCACGGAGGAAAAGTTGCGTATTGTGCTGGGTTTACCGGCCTTGGCGTTGGAGCCACTAGGTTCGGCGCCAAAGTCATGTTGGACCTGCTCTCAGGAGCTAAGACTGAACTGACCGAGTTGGAAATGGTCCGTACGAAACCATTGCCATTCCCACCGGAACCAGCGGCCTACGTGGGGGTTCAATTAATGACCAACCAGCTGATCAGGGCAGATCATAACGAAGGTAAACGTCCGGTCTTTTTAAAGGTCATGGACAAGATTGGCATGGGATTTGATTCCTAATGACTGATTCGCACAAACCGCAGGCATTACTTGTTGATGCCAATACTTTCGAGTTGGATTCCACTGCCGTCGCATCATCACAACAGCTTGGTTCAGTGCAGACCAGCTCCGGGTTCTATGCGGTCGGTGAGCTAGACGAAACAGAAGTAGGCATCTGGGAGATGTCTATCGGTGCCATAAAAGATCTCGAATCCGATGAGTTCTTTGTGGTGCTCAGCGGGGCCGGAATTGTAGAGATCCTTCCGGTTGACGGCTTTCGCTCCCAACATCTCGAACTATTTCCCGGCGCACTAATCCGGTTGTATTCGGGGATGCACACCGAATGGCGAGTCACCCAGAAAATTCGCAAAGTTTATCTCAGCCGGTAATGGCGCTCACTACATTTTAAGGAACGGTAGAACATGTCAGGCTTCAAATTTTCGCACGGACACCAGTTCATTAACGGCTCCTGGCTACGCGGTACCGGTGAGGTGCTCAGCAGAATCAATCCTGCCACCGGCGAACTACTCGAAGAGATCGATACCGCTAGCCCCGAAGAAGTTGACCAAGCGGTCCACGCGGCAACGCAAGCCTTTATTACCTGGTCCGCTATCACCCCTGCCGAACGCTCGGATCATCTCTTAGCGTTAGCTCGTGAGCTGCAAAACCAAGCACAGGTCTTAGCGGAGGTGGAAACCTCGCAGACCGGTAAGAGCATGCGAATGTCTACCGAATTTGATGTCCCAGGTTCGATAGACAACGTGAACTTTTTTGCCGGGGCTGCCCGCCACCTCCAAGGACTGGCTTCCGGTGATTACGCAGGTAATAGCACCTCCATGATTCGTCGGGAGCCACTAGGTGTGGTGGGCTCCATTGCTCCATGGAATTACCCGCTGCAAATGGCCGCCTGGAAAATCCTGCCGGCCATCGCCGCAGGAAACACCATTGTGCTCAAACCCAGCGAGCTGACCCCGGGGACAAGTCTGCTCTTCGCGCTCGCTGCTAAGACCGCTGGATTGCCAGATGGAGTAGTCAACGTCGTGGTGGGAAGTGGAAGCACCGTAGGCCAGGCATTGGTAAGGCACCAGCTGGTGAAGATGACCTCATTTACCGGCTCCACACAGGTCGGTTTGAAGATCATGTCTATGGCCGCGGAGACTGGCAAACGAGTGCACCTAGAGCTTGGTGGCAAAGCTCCCTTTGTGGTGTTTGATGACGCAGATATTGAAGCAGCTGCCCATGGTGCGGTGGCCGGCTCAACAATCAACGCGGGGCAGGACTGCACGGCAGCTACCCGCGCCTATGTTCACTCCTCGGTTTTTGAGAAGTTCACCGGACGCGTGGCTCAGTTGATGAGCCAGATGGTGGTTGGTGATCCGACAGACCCAAATACCGACATGGGAGCGCTTATTAGCGAGGCCCATGTGGAGAAGGTTTCTTCGATGGTGGCACGCGCGGTGGATGCCGGAGCCACGGTATTGTCCGGCGGCACAAAACTAGATGGTCCAGGTAATTTTTACCGACCAACTTTGCTGGTCAATGCCACGCAAGATTCAGAAATCGTACAGCAGGAGGTCTTCGGTCCGGTGCTGGTTGCCTTACCGTTTGAAACCGATGATGAAGCTATCAAGCTGGCTAACGATACACCGTACGGTTTAGCCGCGAGTGCGTGGACCAAAGACATCAACCGGGCCATGCGTGCGAGCGCGCAAATTCAGGCCGGCTGCGTGTGGATCAACGAGCACATCATCATTGTTTCGGAAATGCCCCATGGTGGTTACAAAGCTTCCGGAATGGGCAAAGACATGAGCCAGTACTCATTTGATGAGTACACGAACGTGAAACATGTATTGATCTCGCACGATACCGCTGCTCACCGAGACTGGCAGAACACCGTATTTCTCCAGCGTTAAACGGATTCCAACAGCTGGCCCAGTTTTTTGGTTGCCTGACCGGGTGAGGTCGTGGCGAAGAAATATTGGGCCAGCTGTTTCTGCCGGCCCGGTACCCCGCCGTCGGCCAGTTCTGCCACACGCTGAGCCAGCCCATTAGGGGACTCCAAAAGTTGTTCATGTGGCAGGCGTTCGCGAAGTTGCGAGGGACGATGGCCAGTGAGGAAAAGCGGAACGTTGAGCGCGACCGCGTCGTAGGCCATCGCGGAGGTATCGCAGATTGCAACGTCGGCCCAGACCAAGGATTGGCCCGCATCAGCTATTGGATCTAGTTGAGCTGCGAAACGGGCGCGTAGCGCGGTAATTTCTTTTTTCATCTCTGCTGAATGATCACCGGTTTTCGGGTGCGGGCGGAAGCGCACCTCAAACCTGTTGTCCCCCTCGAACTGGGCCAAAATACTCTCACCCATCTTCATCACCGATGAATAATCCATGGTGGCAGAGTCACCCTCCCATGTTGGAGCATAGAGCACCCTGGTTTGGGTTGCGGGCAGTTCGGGGGTGAGCGCGTCCAACTGCGGGCGCCCAATCTGCACTAGGTGTTTGGTATCGAAGCGAGCTATGGATTCAGAAATTCGTTCCACCGCCGCCGGCCCTGCCACGCAGGCATAATCATAGGCTTTGAGCTGGTTCGAGACCATTGAGGCCTTTTCGCTCTCGCCATGATTTAAGTGAATATGCGCTGGTCCGTTGAAGCGCAGCATGGTGAAGTTACGTTGTGAATTATTCACATAGCTGATGCTTCGTGTGCCGAGCTTGGTTAGCAGCGTCTCGATTTGTTCGATGGAACGAGTGAAAAATACCGGAAGCTTGCTGGCCTTTAATAGTTCACGGGCCGACAAGGCATCCATTACCACCACGCCTACCGAATGACCTTGCGCGGCTAGTCTTTCGAAGGTCTCAAGCCAGACCCCTAGTTGGTAAAACTGTGCGGGCGCTTCGGCGAAAAATAAGACATGCTCCGCCGCAGTCAGTTCTTGGCCCGCCTCGGTGATCTGCGAACGCACCGCGCGCTCCGCGAATATTGATCTGGCGCGACCAGCAACTTGATTGACTTGAGTGGTAATCGAAGACATACCTTCAGTCTACGTAGTGATTACCCGTTGATCGCGGAGGACAAAGCATCAATATTTTTCTTCATCCACACAAGGTAATTTGAGTCATCGGTGATTGTTTCGCGGAAGTCCACCACGGGGACTTGACCGGTCTCAGCGTTTGAACGTAAGGAGGCGGTCTCCGCCCCTTCGGTCTGCACGTTGTAGGCAAGAACGCCAATCTTGCCCGCCTTCAACGAATCGCTGAGCTCCTTGAGCGACAGCGGAGCAATTCCTGCGCCGCCTTCAACTGCTTCACTGAGTCCGGCAGGGGTCTTATTTTTCATTCCAGCATCTTCAAGCAGGTGGAATGGGACCGGTTCGGTCATCGCGTAGGTGCGTCCGGCAAGCTTCGCAGCCGTGAGCTGCTCACGTAGATCCTTGATTCCTTGAACAAAAGTATTGGCATTCGCTTCATAGTCGCTCGCGCCGTCTGGGTCGGCATGTCCCAGCTCTGTGGCAAGTTCGGTAGCTAGTGCCTGCATTGAGTCCAAGTCGTACCAGATATGTTCGTTGTATTCCGCGTGGTCATGGCCCGCATGTTCATCCGCCGCGTGCTCATCTGCAGAGTGCTCGTCCGTCGCGTGTTCATCATGCGCCGACTCATCGCCGTACTCCTTGGCCACCGGGGAAGAATCCACCGCATGGATCAGATGGACTTGGTCCGCTTTATCTGCAGGAAGCGAGCTGACCAGGGAGTCCATGAACTGGTCATACCCTCCGCCGTTGGCCAGCACCACTGACGCTTTGGAGACGGTGAGTTTGTCTCTGGCGGTTGGTTCATACGAGTGCGGATCCTGAGCTGGAGAGGTGATGATTTCGGTAACCGCAACGTGTTCGCCTCCAATCTCGCGAGCAATCTGCCCGTAGACGTTTGTCGTGGCCACTAACTCTATTTTCCCGTTAGCCGAGGCTTCGCCCGAACTTGATGTTCCCGAAGCATCATCAGTGGCGCATCCGGCCAGAAGCAGCCCGGCAAGCGGGATCGCTACGATTGAGGTAAATAATCCACGTTTTTTCATCTATTAGTCTCCATTCACACAGCACGCTATTGAGAACTATTCTACATTAGTTTTGAGAATCATTCGCACTTAGCTTTGCTCGGCGCCCTGACGACACACTGGCTTTCCCGTGAGCGCCACCCGTGCCAGTCGCCTTGACGACTACTACGGCGATGGCTGTAGTCACCGGAATCGCAAGTACCAAGCCAATGGAACCAATAAGAATTCGAATCACTTCTTCTGCCATTGAACCAGAGCTCAAAGTAGTGCCAAAGCTCTGGTCGCTGAGTGCCGCAATCGCGAGAATTGGAAGGGCCGCGCCGGCATAGGCGAAGGCAATTGTGTAAACGGTCGAGGCAATATGATCGCGCCCGATGCGCATCCCCTTGAAGAATAGTTCCCTGGCGGTGGCATGTGGCGCGGTCTCAGCCAGCTCCCATACGGTGGCCGACTGGGTGATGGTCACATCATTGAGCACGCCCATACCACCGACCAGCAAGCCGCAAATGAGTAAGCCAGGTAGGGAAATCTGGGGTACCACCGTGGACAGCGTCATCGCGTGTTCATCGTTCGCGCCCGTTAGCGCTGCGGCATCTGTCAGCCACACCGCAAGTCCAGCTGTCACCGCCAAACCAAAGAGTGTGCCCAATAGCGCTGTCGAAGTTTTTGCGTTAAGTCCATGAGCAAAATACAACGCCACAAACATAATCGCTGTAGACCCGGTCAGTGCGATCAGTACAGGATTTCCGCCCTCCAACAGGGCAGGCACCATGAAGATGATCATGAACGCGATTCCGCCCACAAGCCCAATAACCGCACGCGCTCCGCGCCACCCGGCCACCAGCACCACGACCAGTCCATAGGCCACGGCTAACAGTGACATCGGTAAGGTGCGGACAAAATCCACGAAAACATAGGGGCTGCCGCTATCAGATCCCACCGCAGAAAGATCTAGATATCGAATTTGATCTCCCGGCCGGGCCTCGCGAGAGTGCAACTGTTCGGGCGGAATCTCTAGCGCAATTTCGGCTCCGCCACTATCGGGCATCAGGTAGGTGACATTGCATTCCAGTGTTTTACCGCCAACTTCTTCAAGTCCCATACTTGAAGGGCAATCCTGAATTAATGACCTTGTCACCGTGCCCACCTGCATACTTGCGCCACCGGTAGTATCCATCGCCCCGTCCAAAGCAAAACGGTCATAGTTGCCTTGCGGCCACAGCGCAATCACCATAATTAGGGCCAACGCACCCACCGGGGCTAACAATGCCCACAAAATAATTGATGCTCGGCGTCTCCTCGCAGGATCTTGCAGAATCGGCTGATCGTGATTGTGACTGTGGCCCACGGTCGGTGCACTCCTCAAAGGATTAATCAAAACTCGTCGCGCCCAAGTCTAGTCAGCGAAACTGAACTCGTTATCAGGAACACCCCCAAAGGATGACTCAACAAATCCTCCGCAAGGCTCATGCCTATTTGCCCTCTTCGGGGCGAAGATTGTTCTATGAGCTTGTCTGAGAACCACGGGACTTCACCGAGCAATATTAACACCGAAGAACCTAAGTATGAATATCATCGGCTGATGCGCCGCAATTCCGAGTATGCCTGGTGGCGCCCCTTGGCCCTGCTCGGAACGGCCGTAGGCTTTTATGTTGTGTTGACCGTCATCTTGCTCGTTGGGCTCCTGATCGTGCTCTTTAGCAGCTTGGGCAGCCAGCTTGATGATCCGAACAATCAGATCATGCTTGCTTTTGAAGCAATGAACATGGCAGACCCATTCGTTTTCTTGTTCACCATGCTCTCATTGATAGCTCTCATACCGGTAGCTTACCTCGCATACTTATTCCTCGGCCCCCGACCGGTAGGATTACTTTTCTCGGTAACCGGAAAGATGCGCTGGCGCTGGTTGGGACTGTGCACGGGCATCTGTCTGGTGCTCTATGCCCTCTATTTCGGGATCAGCCTTGGACTAGAAGCCACCGGAGCAGTGGCCTCAGCACAAATTCCGCCGGAGAACATTCCGGCTAATCCCTTGTTCTTCGCCCTACTGGTCCTATTGTTGGTGCCATTCCAAGCGGCTGCCGAAGAGCTAGTCTTCCGTGGCCTGCTCATGCAAACTCTTGGTAGCTGGCTCAAGCATCCATTGTTCGCGATTTTGCTCCCGGTTCCACTGTTTACCGCAGGACACCTCTACGATATTTATGGCCTACTAGACGTTGCTTTCTTTGCCATAGTCGCCGGTTACCTCACCTGGCGCACCGGCGGTCTCGAAGCGGCGATTGCCGTGCACGTCATCAACAACGTGGGACTATTTTTGCTCGGCGCCGCGGGTTCAATTGATATTAATTCCTCGGAGTCTTCCCTTTCGAGTCTGCTGACCTCGGTCGCATTTACCACGCTAGTGGCCTACGTTCTGCTCCAGGTGGCTAAGCGTTATGCGTTGCAGCGCACCGCCGGTCCCGAACCTAGGCGCCAAGCCCCACAGCTCTTGCAACCATGGCCGATTCACTATCCTGCTGGCACACCAACGCAGGCGTACTGGGCTCCTCCGGCCACCGAGCAAGAGGCAGCTTACCCGGCTCAGTACCCGCAACAGCTTCCCTCTTCTGCAGAGGGCACCACCGAGGACGAGATCAACGGTCCTCCTCCCCCAGCCCGTTAGCTTTAGCGCAGACAGAGAAAAGCGTCGCCGGTGAGATTTTTAGATTCTCACCGGCGACGCTTTTTTGATCTTTTAGGTTTTAGCCCAACGCAGTAACGCCACGATTCCTGCGTCCGCTGGCAAGATGGAGTCCGGAACGTAGCGGATCGTCGCATCGGTCAAGGCTGTAGCCCGAAGCAGAACCTCCGGTGCTGGCCATTGGCCAATCACCAAGTCCGCATGATCATCTCCTTCTTCATGCGCCACCCATGGTTCTCCCGACAGGGCTCGTAAGGTGTGTTCGTCTTGATACTGACCTACCAAAACAACTTCAGCCTGCGCAGATTGCAAGGCCGAAACCACTTCGGCAAGACCCACAGCCAGCTGAGCCCGGCCATTACCAGTTTGTGCCGATACGCGCTGCTCCAGCTCTGCGACTGCCGCGTCATGGGTTTCGGAAATCAACCGTGAAATTGATTCATCAACCTGCTTGGAATCAGCGCCCCCGGTTCGCGTATGCGAATCGAGAACTACGACATAGGGTTTCAACGCCCCCGGAAGCATCCCAGCAATCGTTTCACGCGATTTCACATCGCCCGAAAGCACGATCAGCCGAACAAAGGTGTCCTTAGCCATTTCGGCGATGAGCTCGGCGACTTCTTCGGCATTTCGCCGAGCCATCTCATCTGCTGCGGACTGATTTTTTGGCTGATCATATTCGCTAGGTACCTTACGTGCCCGGTGAATCTCTTCGGGTAATCCAACAACCCCACGGCTAGCTACACGTTCTGGCGAGGCGGTGTTATATAGATGAACTTCTCCCCCGTCACGTCCGGCCTCGGCCACGAGGTAGGAGAAAGCTCCCCCTCGAGCTCTGGCAAGCGCAGTGAAATTCGGGAATGGCCCCACGTCCACGGCGGCGGAATCGACTTTTAGCCCCGGAATGAGTTCGTTGAGTACCACCGCCCCATCGTGAACTGCCACGAAGCGAGCTACCGGCGCACGAAGCCCTTTAGTGGCTTCTATGGCATTGGTGAGTGCCTCAATGTCGGCGGCACCGGCCTGCTGGCTCTTCAGTAGTTTAGCTACTTCCCCCGGCAGCCGGTCGGCTGCTTCGTGCGCTGCGGTGGTTCCGAGCGATGCATCCACCAAGGCGGTGCACCATGAACCAGTTTTCCGATAGAGCGAAGCGTCGATTCCATTAGAATCCGCGCGTAGTGCCATGCTGACTCCCTTCCGCACGCGACTCCTGGTCGCGGTGCGACTAGATCCGTGTGACTAACGTAACATCGCACGTCGATAGCGGGAAGAGCAAAGCACAAAGATCCCACGTGTTAACTCAAAATCGTTACCCGACCTAGGTTTATTACCAGCGCCCGCGCCAGTACTGAGGTGGGTGAGATTTTTGTGCGCCAAGCTGCTCAGCCGCACGATTTGGCCACTGCGGATCGCCCAGTGCGGCGCGTCCCACGCTGACACCGTCAGCCTGGCCGGTCACCAAGATGTGTTCGGCTTGGACCGCATCGGTGATGACTCCCACAGCCGTCACAAAAGCGTCTTCCGGCAAGGCTTGCTTCACTGCTTGAGCAAGCGGGACCTGGTAGCCGGGGCCGGTAGGGCCGTGGAAAGCCCCGATTCCGGCACTGGACAGATCAAATGCTCGCACACCGTATTCGTAGAGTTCGGTGGCAATTTTCACGGTGTCCGCGATGCGCCAACCACCGTCAACCCAGTCTTCACCGGAGAAGCGGATGCCTAAAGCTTTGTGCTCTGGCCAAACCTTGACGATGGCCTGCACGACTTCGCGCAAATAGCGGGTGCGATTTTCAAAGCTGCCACCGTACTGGTCGGTGCGCTTATTGGACAGTGGTGAGAGGAACTGGTGAATCAGGTAACCATGTGCGGCGTGAATCTGAATCAGGTCAAATCCTGCAGCGTCTGCACGCTTGGCAGCCTCGGACCAATCTTGAACGGAACTGGCGATCTGTTCGACAGTCATCTCGGTGCCCGGATTTAGCCCGTACAGATCCTCGGCGCTGGACGTGAAGGTTTCCCAGCCGCCATCTTCTGCACTGAGACTGCCGACCTTGCCCTGATCTTCGAGTTCTTTCAACCAGCCATAGGTTGAAGCTTTAACTCCGGCGTGAGCCAACTGGACGCCAGCTGCGGCTCCGTGGGAACGGATGTACTCGGTGATTGGCTTCCACGCTTCAACCTGCTGGTCATTCCACAGTCCGGCGTCTCGATCCGAGATGCGTCCTTCGGCGGCTACCGCGGTAGCTTCGGCGATCACCAGTGAAAAACCGCCGTGAGCCATAGATCCAAGATGCGCCAATTGCCACGCAGTGGGTACACCATCTTGCTTATCGATCACGTATTGGCACATGGGAGGCAGGACCACGCGGTTGCGTAGTGTTAGTCCCTTTCCGGCCTTCGTTGGGATAGTGACTGGGGTAAAAAGTTTGCTTTCAGGCATGCCTAGTGTGACGTTTCAGTTCAAGTAATTATTCCTTGATAACCAGCTTTGTGAGCTAGGTATCAGTGTCCTAGAACAGCCACTGCCACGGAGAAGTACACGATCAGACCGGCAGCATCGACAAAGGTGGAGATAAATGGGTTGGAAAATACAGCGGGATCAACTTTTAGCCATTTGCCAATAATTGGCATCACTCCACCGACTCCGGCCGCGATAGTACACAGGGCCACCAGTGTGATCCCAATGATCATCGCGATGGACCATTCGAAGATGAATCCGGCTACGCCGAAACCAATAGTTCCCAAACTCAATCCGAGCATCAGTCCCACACCAAGTTCACGCAGCAAGACCCTCCCAAGGTCCCCCACCCTCACATCGCCCATCGCCAGCGCCCGAGTGACTGTCGTAGCCGCCTGGTTTCCGGTATTTCCTCCGATACCTACCATCAACGGGATGAACAAGCTCAGGGTAACCATTGATTCGAGAGTTTCTTCGAAATTCGAAAGTACCTGCACGGTGAGCGTCGCACCGACGGCAAGGACCAACAACCAGACGATCCTGCTTCTGACGAGAGAACCAATCGTGGTGCTCAAGTAAGGTCGTCTTAATGGTTCGGCACCCGAACTACGAGCAGCTCGTTGTTCATCGGAATTGGTTAGCACCGAGACCGCATCAGAATGACTGAACACGCCCACCACACGACGCTCAGAATCTACCACCGGGGTCAGTAATTCTTGGCTCAATACCACCTGACGGGCAGCTTCCAGCACTGGTTCTTCGGCACTAACGCCATCGCCAGGGGTCAGCAGCTCCGAGATTAGTTGCTCTTCCTTTGCTGCCAAGAGATCACGCAATGAAACGACGCCACGTAGCCTACGTGTCGAATCGGTGACTACGAGGGTATAAACGCTTTCTGCGGTCTCAAGTTTGGCGCGCACTCGTTGCATGCTTTCGCGCACGGTCAGCTCTGGGTGGGTGATGACAAAGTATGGATTCATCAGATGGCCCACGACTCCGGCACGGTACCCCAGCAACACATTGACCTCGTCTCGCTGTGCTGAGTCCAGCCCTTGCAGCAGCGTTGCCGCTAGATGGGCAGGCAACTCATCGAGGAGCGCCACGCGATCATCGGCAGCCATGACTGCGAAGGTTTCGCTGACCGTATCGTGTTGCAAGCCGCTGATAAGTTCGGCTTGCAGGGCCGGCTCTAAGCGTGCAAAGACCGCCAGCGCCTGTTCTTTAGCTAGCAGTCGATAAGCGATGGCCATTTCTTTGGCCGAGAGCCGATGAAGTTGTTGCAGGGTTTGTGGCAAGTTCAGCTCACGCAGGAGCGCAGCGAGTTCTTTGAAATCTTGTGATTCTAAAAGATCTTGAATCTGCGAGGAAATGGTCGAGAAGTCTACTTGAATTGAAGAGCGCATAAGGATCAGTCCAAACGGTGTTTAGACGCGTCATTCCGGGAAATAATACGAAGCACAATTGAATCGCCACCCGGAAAACAAACGGGTGACAAGTCATTCGGTCTTCGCGCGACGAATGAAGCGAAACGAAAAGGAATCGAAGCGCGATACCCCACCGTTTAACCCAGCACTTAGGCTCAGCTTAAAGAAGGAAAAAGGGAGGTCGCGTGTACATAGATCGACTAGAACCATCGTCCATGCAGCTCACCTCCTTGAATAGGTCCGGGCTTACGCCCGAGAAACACCTTGCTTCATTTCTATCACCTTCCGCACCCATAAAGGACATCAGCACGACAAGATCACATCCGCCAACGCAAAGAGCGTGCGGTGACCAGCAGTCACCACACGCTCTTTGCAACCTATCGAATTAGCATTCGACAACGTTGACGGCTAAACCGCCCATCGCAGTTTCCTTATACTTATCGCTCATATCCTTGCCAGTTTCACGCATGGTGATGATAACTTCGTCCAGGGTAACGTGGTGCTCGCCGTCTCCCATCAACGCCATTTTTGCGGCGTTCACGGCCTTAGAAGCTGCAATCGCGTTACGCTCGATGCACGGGATCTGCACTAGACCTCCAATGGGGTCACAGGTCAGTCCAAGATTATGCTCCATGGCGATCTCTGCGGCATTCTCTACTTGAGCTGTAGTACCGCCGAGGATTTCGGCGAGGCCACCGGCCGCCATCGATGAGGCAGAACCAACTTCACCCTGACAACCAACCTCGGCACCCGAAATCGAAGCCTGCTCCTTGTACAACACACCTACGGCGCCAGCAGTGAGTAGGAAGCGCACTACAGCGTCATCCTTTTCCTCTTCGTTCCAGTATTTAGCGCCCGGGGCGTAATGGGTTGCATAGAAGAGTACTGCTGGGATGATGCCGGCAGCACCGTTGGTTGGTGCGGTGACAACTCGCCCGCCCGAAGCGTTTTCTTCATTGACTGCCAGTGCCACCAGGTTGATCCATTCCTGCCAGAACACCGGATCACGGTCTTTATCTTCCTTGCGTAAACGCTCATGCCACTCTGGGGCACGGCGACGAACCTTGAGTCCTCCGGGAAGCACGCCGGTACGTTCCAAGGAGGCGTCTTTGCACTCCTCCATGACCTTGTAAATATGAACCAGACCCGAACGAATTTCTTCGCGAGTACGGTAGGTCTCTTCGTTGGCCATCATGATCTCGGCAATTGACTTGCCAGAATTCTTTGAGTGTTCCAGTAATCGTGCAGCGGTAGTGAACGGGTACGGTTGCTGCTTGACCTTTTCTTCGAGGTTTTTTTCAAGGCGTTCTTCGGCGCCTTCGCGCACAATAAATCCGCCACCGACAGAGAAGAACGTTTCGTTCAGTAGTTCTTCGCCCGCTGCATCAAGAGCAATGAACTTTACGCCGTTGGTATGGCGCGGCAAGACCGTCAACGGGTGCTGAATCATGTCGTTGACGGTGTAGTTCAGGTCCTTGCGAGCATCCATTTGGGACGCAAAGCGAAGTACGCCGCTTTGTTCCATCTGTGCCAAGCGCTCATCAACCTGGGCTGGCAGAATATTTTCTGGCTCGTACCCTTCGAGTCCAAGCATGATTGCGGTGAAGGTTCCGTGACCCCGGCCGGTCGCTGCGAGCGAACCGTAAACATCAATGCGCAGGGAGGTGAGGGCTTCAAGCTGGCCTTCACGAATCACCTGGGCCACGAATGCGTGCGCCGCACGCATTGGTCCCACGGTGTGGCTGGAAGATGGTCCAATACCAACCGAGAACAAATCAAATACGCTGACCGCCATGACGGGTCACTTCCTTAGAACAGAGAGAATTCGGTACTGCAAGCACCAAATAATTGTGTGGTGGGGTAGAAATTTGTGGTTCGTCCCCGTGCCTCGCATTTTCTGTGGGTGCCAGATGCGAGAGAGACAAAGGGCCCGGAACGCGATGTTTCCGCTTTCCGGGCCCCTCCTTCAATCAGAAGCTGTTACTCGGAAACCTTTTTAAGTTCCGGGTACAGTGGATGAGCCTCGGCGAGCTTTAGCACTCGTTCCTTAAGCTCTGGCAAGACAGCAGTATTGCCATCAACACCAGCAATCAAAGCCTGCGCAATAATCTCCGCAACCTCAACAAAAGCAGCCTCAGAAAAACCACGAGTCGCCAACGCAGGAGTACCAATACGCAGGCCGGAAGTGACCATTGGCGGGCGTGGGTCAAACGGAACCGAGTTACGGTTCACGGTGATTTCCACCTGTGCCAAGAGGTCTTCGCCCTGCTGACCGTCCAGCTCGCTGTTACGCAAGTCAACGAGTACCAAGTGAACATCGGTGCCACCGGTCAACACGCTGATACCCTTGGCAACAACGTCTTCCTGGGTCAGACGTTCAGCCAAGATGCGTGCACCAGCCAAGGTGCGCTCCTGGCGCTCCTTGAACTCTGGCGTCCCAGCAATCTTGAAGGCTACCGCCTTACCAGCAATCACATGCTCCAACGGACCACCCTGCTGACCAGGGAACACCGCCGAATTCAACTTCTTCGCAATATCCGCATCATTCGACAAAATAATGCCACCACGTGGACCCGCAAGGGTCTTGTGGGTCGTCGACGTCACCACATGCGCATGCGGAACCGGAGAAGGATGCAACCCTGCAGCGACCAGGCCAGCAAAGTGCGCCATATCAACGAACAAGTACGCGCCAACCTTGTCAGCGATCTCGCGGAACCGAGCGAAGTTCAACTGACGAGGATACGCAGACCAACCAGCAATAATCATCTTCGGCTGGTGCTCCACGGCAAGGCGCTCCACCTCATCCATGTCCACCTCGTAAGTCGTCTCATCCACACCGTAAGGAACGATGTTGAACAAACGACCCGAGAAGTTGATCTTCATCCCGTGAGTCAGGTGACCGCCGTGAGCCAGGTTCAAACCCATCACGGTATCGCCCGGGCGAACCAACGCGTGGAACACCGACGCGTTAGCCTGCGCACCAGAGTGCGGCTGCACGTTAGCGAACTTCGCACCAAACAGGTCCTTGAGCCGTTCAATAGCCAACGTCTCAATAACGTCAACCTCTTCACAACCACCGTAGTAACGACGACCCGGGTAACCCTCAGCGTACTTATTAGTCAGTACCGAACCCTGCGCCTGCATCACTGCCTGCGCCGTGTGGTTCTCCGAAGCGATCATTTCCAGACCACGCTGCTGACGAGCCAGCTCGGCATCGATACGCTGCGCAATCTCTGGATCTAGCTCCGCTAGCGACTGCGTCAAGGACGCAGGGGCCAGGGATTCAAAAGTTGTATTGCTCATTACTCGACGTTTCCACCATTCGCGCTGGCGTAATCTACTGCGGAAAGCAGTGGGCCTTCTTCGCTGACCTCAACGGTGAACAGCCAGCCGTTGCCGTATGGGTCTTCGTTCAGGATTGCCGGGTTATCGGCGGCTTCCTGGTTGACCTCAACGATGGTGCCGGTCACTGGCGAGTACAGGTCGGAAACCGACTTCGTGGACTCAACTTCGCCACAGGTCTCGCCTGCGGTGACGGAGTCGCCAACTTCTGGAAGGTCAACGTAAACCACGTCGCCTAGTGCGTCGGCAGCTACCTGGGTGATGCCAATCTTGGCTGGTGATGCTGCATCGATCCACTCGTGTTCGGCCGAGTAGCGCAACGATGAAAGAACTTTACTCACGATAATTCCTCTCCCAAGGGAAATGGTGGGCGTCTTTACGACGCCCGCTTAGGTTAAACGTTACTTGGCTCGGGTGTAGAACGGCAGTTCTACGACCACAAATGGCAAAGTCTTGCCACGAAGGTCGACATCTAGCTCAGTTCCAACTTCACTAAATGCAACATCTACGTAACCTAGAGCTACCGGGTAGCCCAGGCTTGGCGATGGCTGACCGGAGGTGATCTCACCAATGGTCTCCCCATCCTTGACGATGGCGTATCCGCCACGGCCTGCACGCTTGCCTAGACCCTTCAGGCCAACAAGTTTGCGTGCCGGGGTTTGTCCTCGCAGTGCTTCAAGAGCTTCGCGACCAACAAAGTTTTCGGTCTTCTTGAAGGAAACTACCGGACCAAATCCAGCGTCAAATGGGGTGCGGTCAACGGACAGCTCGTTGCCATATAGCGGCATGCCAGCTTCCAAACGCAGCGAGTCACGTGAGGCCAGGCCACAAGGAACTAACTCGTGATCCTTGCCTGCTTCCACGGTCTTGTCCCAGATCGCGGTGGCGTCCTCGTTGGCGATGATCAGTTCGAAGCCGTCCTCACCGGTGTAGCCGGTGCGTGCCAGCAGCACGTCGATGCCGCCCAGAACTACTTCGATTGCCGCGTAGTAGTTCAATTCCTTCACGGCGTTCACGGTCTGCTCATCGGCTGCCAGTGCGGACACGATCGCTTCTGCGTTCGGGCCCTGCACCGCGATCAGCGAGGTGCGTGCGGACGCGTCATCAACGACCACGTTGAAGCCAGCTGCGCGTTCTGCCAGCTTGGCGGCGACTACCGGTGCGTTGCCCGCGTTTGGAACCACCAGGAAACGTTCTTCGCCGAGGCGGTAAACGATCAGGTCATCAATGATTTTTCCGTCTTCATTGAGGATCAGCGAGTATTTAGCCTTGCCGACCTTCATCACCGCGAGGTTGCCAGCCAGCGCGGTGTTCAGTGCCACGCCGGCTTCGGGGCCGGTGAGCCAAACTTCACCCATGTGGGAGAGGTCAAAAAGGCCCGCGGTGGAACGTACTGCCTTGTGCTCGGCTAGTTCCGAACCATACTTCAGTGGCATATCCCAGCCACCAAAGTCGGTGAACGAAGCGCCTAATTCGGCGTGCTTCTCGTGTAACTCTGTGTGCTTAATATCAGTCATCACGATGTCCTAGTCTTCGAAGGCTTCAGGAGGTGGGCAGGAGCAGATCAGGTTACGGTCACCAGCTGCACCGTCGATGCGTCCGGTGGCCGGGAAGTACTTATCGCGCTTGAGGCTGGCGACCGGGAAGGCTGCCTGCTCTACGGAGTACTTACGATCCCAGCTGCTGTTGACTACGGCCGAGACACTGTGTGGAGCGTTGCGCAGTGGCGACTCTTCGATGCTGTAGACCCCTGCAAGAACTTCCTGCATCTCCTGGTGGATGGTGATCATCGCTTCGATGAAGCGTTCGATCTCGACCAGGTCTTCGGACTCGGTTGGCTCAACCATCAGCGTGCCAGCAACCGGGAAGGACAGCGTTGGTGCGTGGAAACCGAAGTCGATCAGGCGCTTAGCCACATCTTCTGCGGTAGCTCCGGTCTTCGCGGTCAATTCGCGAAGATCCAAGATGCACTCGTGAGCTACCAATTCCTTGTTACCGGTGAACAGTACCGGGTAGTACTCGTTCAGGCGCTTGGCAATGTAGTTGGCGTTCAGGATCGCGGTCTTGGTCGCGTCGGTCAACCCGTCGCCACCCATCATGGCAATGTAAGCCCAAGAAATTGGCAGTACGCCGGCGGAGCCGAACGCGGTAGCCACTACCGGCACACCGTCACGCTCGGAATAGGTATCCGATGGGTCACCTGGCAAGAATGGCACGAGGTGTTCGCCCACACCGATGGGGCCAACACCTGGTCCGCCACCACCGTGTGGGATGCAGAAGGTCTTGTGCAGGTTCAGGTGGCTAACGTCGCCACCGAACTGACCTGGCTGAGCCAGACCGACCAGTGCGTTCATATTTGCACCGTCGATGTAGACCTGACCACCGGCGGCGTGGACCTTGTCGCAGACTTCGCGTACGTCCGCGTCATAGACACCGTGGGTGGATGGGTAGGTGATCATAATGGCCGAAAGGACATCTTTGTTCGCCTCGATCTTGGCATCAAGATCGTTCGCATCGATGGTGCCGTCTGCCGCGGTCTTTACGACAACAACCTTCATGCCGGCAAGTACCGCGGAGGCCGCGTTGGTGCCGTGGGCCGACGCCGGGATCAGGCAAACATTACGCTGTCCTTCGCCGCGGGAGGCATGGTAACCGGAGATGGCAAGCAGCCCCGAGTATTCGCCCTGGGAACCGGCGTTTGGCTGGATCGAAACGCCAGCGTATCCGGTAATGGTGGTCAACCGGCCCTCAAGGTCGGTGATCAGCTCGCGCCAGCCTTCGGTCTGCTCGGCCGGAGCGTATGGGTGGATCGAAGCGAACTCTGGCCAGGTGATGGATTCCATCTCGGCGGCCGAGTTCAGCTTCATGGTGCATGAGCCCAGTGGGATCATGGTGCGATCCAACGCCAGGTCGCGGTCGGCCAGGCGGCGCAGGTAACGCATCATCTGGGTTTCCGAGGAAATGGTGTTGAAGATTGGGTGAGTCATGAACTCGCTGGTGCGAACCTGGCCCTCTGGGATGTCGAAGCCCTCTGGTGCAGATAGCTCAACCCCGAAGACCTCTGCCAGCGAGCGAACAATCGCCGCGGTGGTGGCCTCATCGGTGGAGATACCCACCTGGGTTTCGGAAACCTTACGCAGGTTCACGCCCGACTCAGCGGCCTTGGAAATGATCGCTGGTGCATCGTCGACGTTCACTACTACGGTGTCGAAGAACGAGTCGCTGGCCAGAGTGAAGCCACCGGCTACCAGTGAGCTGGCGATGACACGTGCGTGGTTGTGTGCACGGCTAGCAATCATCTTTAGGCCTGCTGGGCCGTGGTAGACGGCGTACATCGAGGCGCAAATTGCCAACAGTGCCTGTGCGGTACAGATGTTACTGGTGGCCTTCTCGCGGCGGATGTGCTGCTCGCGAGTCTGCAGTGCCAAACGGTAAGCAGGGGTGCCGGCGTCATCGCTGGAGACGCCAACCAGACGACCTGGCATGGAGCGGGTCAGACCGTCAGCCACGGCGAAGTAGGCTGCGTGCGGGCCACCGAAGAACAGTGGCACGCCGAAGCGCTGGGTGTTGCCCACTGCGATATCCGCGCCCTGCTCACCCGGAGGGGTGATCATGGTCAGCGCGAGCAGGTCGGCGATAACAGTGACCATCGCGCCGGCGTCTTTGGCGGCCGCGATGATCTGCTTGTGGTCGGCAATAGAGCCGTCGTTGCCCGGCTGCTGCAGCACGATACCGGAGATTTCACCCTCGGGCAGACCCTGCGCCAAGTCGGCAACTTCGATTTCAAAGCCCAGCGCATCCGCGCGTCCCTGGATGACCTTGATGGTCTGCGGGAAGATATTTGAATCCAGGACGGTCTTGCCATTGCCCTTTTTCTTGTTGACACGGCGCATCATCAGCACCGCTTCGGCTGCCGATGAAGATTCATCAAGCATCGAGGCGTTAGCGATGGGCAGGCCGGTCAGATCCATGACCATGGTCTGGAAGTTTAGTAGCGCTTCGAGGCGACCCTGCGAGATTTCTGGCTGGTACGGGGTGTAAGCGGTGTACCACGCTGGGTTTTCCACGATGTTCCGACGGATCACTGGTGGGGTGATGGTGTCGTAGAAGCCCTGACCAATCATCTGGGTCTTCATCACGTTCTTGGAAGCCAAGCCGCGCAGGTGAGCCAGCGCTTCGGTTTCGCTCAGTGCCGAGGGAAGATCCAAGGCAGAAGCCTGGCGGATATCAGCCGGAACTGCGGTGTCGATGAGCTCATCGAGGCTGGAATAACCCAGCGTCGAGAGCATGTGGTTTACATCGGCCGGACGTGGGCCAATGTGGCGTGACACGAATTCGGTACTCGTGGATGCCGAGGTCTGCGTAATAGTCATGGTGCAGTTATCTCCAGGGGGATCTGTCTTGGCGCATGCCAAAGGAAGGTCTCTGTCCCTCCCCATCCCTGTTTCATAACCTGAGAGTTTTACACATCCGACCAACAAAGCCGGTTGCTTGCACCTTCGGTGAACCGGAACGGGCCGGTTTCTTTCCAGAGTTGCCTCGTGATGGCGGTACGGGGGCCTGAGAGTTTCCTGGGGAGGAATTGCTCCTACGGCGCCCATCCATGGTGTGAACGGGTCTCTCCCGCCATCCGTCGAAGGCTGCGGCCCAGCTCTAATGATCTGAGACACAGTCACATCTTACCTGCTACCGCGAGGCTAGTCCAAGACTTCAAACCCTTCCCGGTTCATAAATGCAAACAATCGCGTCTTTTAGGACAGTTTGACGTAGTCGGGGTACCTCGCTGACAAGGTATCCCCCGAAGAAGTACCGGTAAGCCGGCGTTTAACCCATGGACCTAAATGCTCTCTCGCCCAGCCCATGTCTTGGCGTAATCTTTCACCGCGCGAATTAACCGGGAGCTCAGGTAAGCCAGGAAGATTGATTTGCTCTACCCACTGCGGGTCTGCGATGTTGTGTTTTCCAAGCAGTTCCAGCACCTTGTAGGCCATCAGCGTGTGGCCAAATTCGTTCATATGCAGACGGTCACCGGCCCAGTAACGCAGGTCAGAAAATTCTCTCCAGCGCCAGTAATCTGCCACGATCGCCCCGTGGTTATCAGCGATTTCGCGGATCTTCTCGTTATAGATCGCCGTGCGTGGCCGAGTCTTGTTAAAAAGTGGCGAGTCGACGGTATCAAAACCGGTAAAGAGCACCACGGTACTGCCTGCCTCAATGAAGCGACGCACCATTCCGTCATAACCGCGCATCAGGGCATCCAGGTCGGCGCTGGGGCGCAAAATATCGTTCCCGCCGGCATAGATAGTTACCAGATCCGGTCTCAGTGCCAACCCTGCGTCGAGTTGCTGATTGATGACCTGACCAATCTTTTTGCCACGAATCGCCAGGTTCGCGTACTGCCAATCACCTTGGGTGCACAATACTTCGGCGACTCGGTCCGCCCAGCCGCGCACCCGATTCGGGCGCACCATGCTGGTATCTCCGACGCCTTCGGTGAAGGAATCTCCTAGCGCAAGGAATTTCACTTTGCTCCCTTCGCCAAGATGAGCTGGCGTGCCAGCTGGCTGAGCTTCACACCAGTTGAAATGTCCTTGGGTCCTTCATTGCGTGAAGGGATGAATCCAAAGCCGAGCTGGTAGGCCGGATCAGCGAAAGCCAACGATGAGTTCGCCCCGTCGTGGCCGTAGGCGAAGATTGAGCCGTAATCATTGCGGGCCGTGGCCTTCATGAAGCCCACGGCGAATGCTTGCAGTAGTCCATTGGTACGGTCTGGCCCGTACACAAGTTCGGTAGAAACCTGAGCCCAGGTATCGGCACTGAGCAATCCTTTGCTCACGCCAAGGGCCGGTACTGCGCCAAAGGAGGCGGCGTAAATCCCGGCGAGCGCCTCGGCGTTGGCCACCCCACCCATGGATGCTGGACCCAAGCGGCGCACCTGCGCCGAGTTGGCTAGCTCGTGCCAGTTGTAGACCGGACCGGATTCTAGGGCGAAGCCTGAGGTGGAGTTCACCGATAGTCCGGTCGGCGAGAATGGATCCATGAAGGCAGGTGCTTGATCGGCGGCAGGCAACACGTCGCGGTAGCGCGGTTCAATCTCTGGACCGTGCCCGATATAGGCGTCCACGCCTAGTGGTCCGCGAATACGCTTTTCGTAGACGTCTTTGAGTTCTTCTCCGGTCACCCGGCGAACGAGCTCCTCCATGAGTACGCCCATGGTGATTGCGTGATATCCCACGATGTTCTGACCCAGTGGCCAGATGCTTGGCATTGAGGCGAGGACCTTGGCGTATTCGGCCGAGTTCAACAGGACTTCGCTGGGGACCCCTCCGGGAACGCCCAGCACGCCAGCTTGGTGGCTGAGCACTTCTCCGACGCTAAGTTTTTCTTTGCCGCCGATAGCAAATTCTGGCCAATAAGTACCGATAGGAGCGGTCGGATCAAGCAAACCGTCTTGGATCAGTAGCGCGATTACCAGTGCGCTCAAACCCTTAGTGCAGGAGAAGATGCAGGTCAGTCCGTCACCGGAGAGGTGTTCGCCGACGCTGTGGCTTAACACCAATTCTCCGCGGTGGTAAATAGCTAACTGGGCTGAGTAATTTTCTTCTTCTGCGGCCCGAGCTTCGAGCGCTTCGGCAAGTGGTGCGAAATCTTCAGAAATAACCGAATGCATGAAAATCCTTTAAGTGCTTGTTACTTATCAACTAACACTAGTATCAGTTGATAAAAATCTATGCTTGGTTTTCGACTGTTTCTTGGCGGAACCGTAGTTTCCAGCCTGCGTTGGTTTGTTGCCACCACGAAGAGCACACCAGAACCGGTGAGTTGGCGGGGTTCATCCGATAAGCGATGAGCACCAGCGAAGTATCCAGTAGGCGGGCGGTCAGTAGTTGTACCGGGCCGGTTTCCGGCAAGGTGCCTGAACTCTCAAGGATTGTACGCACGGTACTGACGTCTAAGAGTGAACCGTCGCGGCAAATTTCCTGGTAGCTAGGATGCAGGAAATCGTTAACCTCGGTGAAGTTCGTGCGTACTTGTGCGTCGAGCAGTCCCTGTTCCAATTCGAATACGGTTCCGGTGACATCTAGGCTCGCATTTTCTTCGGCAGCGCAGTCCGTCTCGGACTGCGGCGCTGGGGCGCCAGCTGTCGCCGGTGCGCTTGAACCGAGGTAGCCGGGTCCTGGATCTGGCGTTTTACCGCTTTGATGCGCGGTGGCCGCGGCACGAGCACGGTCATCTGCTTCTTCGTTGAGTTGATGACCGGCGTGGCCTTTAACCCACTCGAAGGTGTACTTACGTCCGACAATCGCGGTATCGAGTTCGCGCAGAATCTCCTGATTGAGTACCGGCTTGCCGTCGGACTTCTTCCACCCTTTTTTCTTCCATCCCGGCATCCACTTGCTGATGCAATTAATCGCATATTGGGAGTCGCACAGGATTCTTAGTTCGGTTTCGGGTTCCTTGGCGGTGGCTCGGAAGAGTTCGAGTACCGCTTGGAGTTCACCCATGTTGTTGGTTCCGTGGTCCCAACCGCCGGAGCCCCAGTTATTGTCATCGATATACCAGGCCCACCCCGCAGGTCCAGGGTTACCAAGAGCAGAACCGTCAGCTGCCGCAATGATCGTCATATTAATAATCCTGCCATGTCCACCCCACATCTATAGACGACCTTCGTGCTGATGTTCTATTTTTAACGCGCAAAGTCCCGGTGGATCCTTTTTAGGTGGTCCACCGGGACTTCGTCTCAGTCTTATGCTGTTGCTGAGTTGCTTAGTTTTTGGTGCGGAAATTTAGGCCGGGTATAACGGGTTGTGTCCGGCGGTCACCCGTTCTTCGGGGCGTACCTCATCTGGCGCTGTGCCATCGAGGAAAGGACCCGAGGTAGCGAGTTCTTCACGTCCATGGGATTCGAGCCAGTTACTCAGGTCTGGGCCCTTGGGCACGATCTGGGTGGGGTTGATATCTTCATGGACCACATAGTAGTGGGCCTTGATCTGCTCAAAGTCTGTGGTGTCGCCAAAACCTGGGGTCTGGAATAGGTCCCGGGCATAACCCCACAGGTTTGGCATGTCGGTTAGTTTATTGCGGTTTGCCTTAAAGTGACCGTGATAGACCGGGTCGAAGCGTGCCAGCGTGGTGAACAGCCGGATATCCGCTTCGGTAATGTGGTCTCCCATGAGGAAGCGTCGAGTTTCAAGACGCTCTTCCAAGTAGTCCAGCGTGGTGAATAGCCGGTCATAGGCGTCGTTATACGCCTGCTGACCGCCGGCGAATCCTGCGCGGTAAACGCCGTTATTCACCTCGGTGAAGATGCGTTTGATCAGTGGCAGCATTTCTTCCAGCGAACCTTCGGGAATCAGGTTGGGTGCTCCCTCACGGTGGAATTCCTTCCACTGAGTAGAGAAGTCCCAGGTGATTTGAGGGTAGTCGTTGGTGACTACGGCACCGGTGGGAATATCCACGATTGCCGGGACGGTGATCCCACGCGGGTAGTCTGCGAATCGTTTGAAGTAATTTTCTTGGACTCGTTCGGTGCCTAGGACCGGGTCTTTGCCGCCCTCATCAAGGTCGAAGGTCCAGCTGCGCGCATCATGAGTGGGACCTGGCAGTGCGACAGAAATGGCATCTTCTAGCCCGAGCAGTCGGCGCACGATCAGTGTGCGGTTGGCCCATGGGCAGGCACGCGCTGCAACGAGTCGGTAGCGTCCTGCTTCAACTGGCCACAGTTGTGCTCCTTCACCCAGGCCTGCTTGCGGGTGACCGATGGAACTCTGAGGTTCTCCTGCGGCAAAAGCTTCGGGACGAGAATCTGCCACGATGCGATCTTGAATGTAGTTGGTGTCCCTGGTGAACTCGCCACCGGTGACGTATGCGCCTTTAGTCGAAAATTCGTTGCTCATGATCTCTCCTGAAGATTTGCCCTTGGTTTCTGCAACCTGCTTATTCACAGGCTAACGCTGAGGCTGGTCGAAAAGTAGTGTGCTGTCCCGCAATGCACACGATGTTATCTTGCAAACTTCCCGTGCTTCATCCGAGGGTTGTTTAGGCGTTGACCAAGGCGGAGGCGCGAACTGTCTTCATTGCGGTAGCCCAGGAAATAAGCTGGTCAAACATAGGGTGTACCGATCCGGATGCCTGCTCGGTTGGCTTAAATTCTGAGAAGTTCTCGAAGTCACTAAATAGCGAGAACATGCCGGTCTTCTGCACATGAGCGATCTGCAGTTCGGAAAGAATACCGCGTAGGTGCTCTACCGCGCGGGCTCCCATAGCCGAGCCGTAACCCACAATGCCGGCTGCCTTATTGGTGAATTCCGCATTCAGGTAGGACAGCGCGTTAGCCAGTGCCGGTGCGATCGAATGGTTGTATTCAGGGGTAACGAAGATGTACCCGTCAAACTCGGCAATCTTTACCGACCAGAGTTGAGTGGCTTCGTTCTGGTAGTTCTGGTACGCGGCAGGGAACGCTTCGTCTAGCAGTGGCAAGTTGTAATCGGCGATGTCCACCAACTCGTAGCTGGCGTCATCGCGCTGCTGAGCCTGTTCCAATACCCACTGAGCCACACCGTGGTTGTTACGTCCTGGGCGGGTGGATCCGGTAATAATAGCGATTTTCAACATCTTGTTGCTCCCTGGCATTGTAGTGCGCCACTTCATTATGATTGACGCGTCATCAAGTCTTGCTAAAAACAACATTACACGAGATGATTGATGTGTCAACAACTTTGAGAGTGTGCCACTCACTACTCTTTGCACATAGGAGAAAAGAAAACATGGGATCCGAAGATACTCGCTGGCTCAACGAACGCGAGCAGAACCTCTGGCAAATCATCCGCGAGTTCATCTGGCAGTTCCCCAGTGCCATGGATCGTCAGCTTTCCCAAGATTCGGCCATGCAATCAGGCGAGTACTCGGTCCTCGCGGTGCTCTCCGAGTCGAAAGAGACTTCGTTACGCCCTGCGGAGGTGGCTAACGAGCTGCGTTGGGACCGCTCCAGACTCTCACACCTTTTGCGCCGCATGGAAGCTAAAGGGCTTATCACTCGCTGTTCTGACACCCTAGACCGCCGAGGTCACCAGATCGGATTATCCGAGCAAGGCTGGCAGGCAATCCGCGAGGCAGCGCCATTACATGTGCAGTTCGTTCGCCAGTCGCTCTTTGATTCGCTAACTCCTGCGGAGCACGCGGCTCTAGAAACTGCCTTACCTAAGATTTTAGCCGCAATTACACCGCGAGAACCAGAGAGCGTTCCAGCGGACTAGCTGCGCTGTTGGGCCAACTCGCTATTGTTTACCAGCCGAGCAAATTTACCGTCCAGCTTGACCAACTCTTCAAAGGTTCCAGACTCAATGATCTGCCCCTCGTCGAGCACTACAATTTTGTCAGCGCGCAACACGGTGCTCAATCGGTGGGCAATCAACAAGGTGGTACGTCCCAAAGCCAGTTCATCCAAGGCTTGTTGGACCAGTGCTTCGGTGACCGTGTCTAAGGCACTGGTGGCCTCATCCAGAACCAGCACCTTTGGCTGACGCAACATCGTGCGGGCGATGGCCAGACGCTGCTGTTCTCCACCGGAAAAGCGGTGACCACGCTGCCCAACCTGGGTATCTATTCCCTCGGGAAGGGAGCGAATCAGCTCCGCGATTTGTGCCGCTTCCAAAGCGTTCCACAATTGTTGCTCATCGGCGTTCGGGGCAGCCCAAAGCAGGTTCTCGCGAACACTAGCGTGCAACAGGTAGCTTTCCTGAGCCACCACGGAAACTACGTCCGCGATGTCCTGCGGTTGGACCTGGCGCAGCTCCACACCATCTAAGCTCACAGTGCCCGAGCTTGGATCTAACAGTCGTGGGACCAAGGATCCGAGCGTTGATTTGCCCGAGCCGGTAGCCCCGACCACCGCGGTCATGGTGCCCGGCTCGAGTTTTAAGTTGATCCCCCGCAAGGTATTGGCACGCGCCCCGGGATACCGAAAATCTACATTCTTGAATTCCACGTCACCGCGCACCGCATCATGGGCCAGTCGACGTGGCTGGTTTGGTACCGGCAGCGCCTGATCAGCGTCGAGGAACTCAAACACTCGGCTAAAGAGCGCCAGCGCCGAGACCCACTGAATAGAAATACTCATCAGCCCCATCACCGGCCGGAAAATTCCCGCCTGCAACCCGGTGAAGGCCACGAGAGTACCAATGCTCATGCCATCCCCGGTGACCGGAAGCCCCGCAACGATATAAAGTATCGCCGGGACCCCGGCGAAAATAATCGACATCGCTGCCATGCGCCACCGTCCGGCGAGCGCACTACGCATTTCCAGATCTATGAGTTTTGAGCTGGAGTCGGTGAACTGTTCGGCATCTAAGGTGCCAGTACCCATCACCTTGGCAAGACGAACCCCGGAGATACTGAGCCGCTCTTCAATAATCGAAGTGAGCGTGGACATTTCGCGTTGTCGTGCCCCGGTGATTTTCCGGCGCAGTTTTGCTGTTTGTTTTGCCAAGATAATCGCCGGCGGCAAGACCACGAGCGAGATCAGGCTCAGCTGCCAGGAAATTGCAACCATCGCGCAGGCCGTAGCTACCACCGTGGTGAGGTTTGAAGCGATTGAGGTGGCCGAGTTGGTGATCACCGATTGCATCTGTCCGACATCATTGGTCAGCCGTGACTGCACCTCGCCAGAGCGAGCATTGGTGAAGAACCCTAGAGATTGTTTTTGCAGGTGAGTGAAAAGTCCGGTGCGCAACCTATGCATGACCTTTTGACCCATCAGGGTGGCTCTCCAGGTCTGCACTACTCCGAGTACCGCGTTTACCAAGGCAATGAGTACCAGCCCACCAGCCAACGCCAACAGTAGTTTGACGTTTTGCTCTGGGATGGCCACATCGATCAGTTCCCTGATGATGAAAGGCTGTGCCAAGCCAATCAGCGATGATGCGACGATCAGTAGCATCACAAAAATTACCGTGCGCAGATGTGGACGGAAAAGTTCCGCAATGCGGCGCAGGGAGACGGGATGGTCCTGCAACCATTCTTTATCTTTTTGGGAATTCCCCGGGCGTGTGCCGCCTGCGCCACCACCTAGTCCACCCATTGGCATTCCAACCATGAGCACCTCCGACTTTCTTGTTCTAATTACCTCAAGAATAGCAGAGGTAACCTCACTATGTGGTTCCATCTTGAAATTGTTGGGAAAAACACCCTATGCTTAAGCACATGCTTCCCCAAGAGTCCGGCCCTGACTTGGTCGACCTGTTCAATCGCAGTTCTCGTATGCTTCGTGGTAAATGGCGCCACGCCTTGACCCCCTACGACATCACACCTCATCAAGTTCGTACCATGATGCTGTTAGGACGCGTCGATGCCGAAGGCATGCGCAACTCGCAGTTAGCCGAAAAGCTACATATTGCCCCACGCTCCACCACCGAGGTCATCGACCAGCTGGTCGCCAAGGACTTGGCCACCCGCACCCCCGACCCTGCGGATCGTCGCGCCAGCTTGATCACGCTGACCGATTCGGGGCGTGAACTGCTACAAAAATTACATGGCGAGCGGAAGCAAAGCCACGAAGAATTTTTCTCCACCCTCGGCGACGATGACCGGGCAGAACTGAGCAGAATCTTGGGCCTCCTCGTGGCAGACGCACCCGGTGACCCACGCTGTTAGAAAACTAATTTAAACCGCGGAAGGGTGGTTCCACAGGCAATGCTGCTGCCTGTGGAACCACCCTTCTTCGACTGGGCTAGTTCTCGGTTTTACCCCGGCGCCAGTACCCCATGAAAGCCACCTGCTTGCGATTGATCCCTGCCTCACGCACTAGGTAACGACGCAATTCCTTGACCATCCCGGCTTCACCGGCAATCCAGGCGTAGAACGGTGCAGATTCCGCAGCCCCGGTTTCCCAGAGGATCTGCTCATCGATGTCAATATCTTCCGGATCCGCATCGGTGTGCACCGCGCCGGCCGCCGGAATCGCTACGACGTCCTTCACCGCTGCGGCAAGCAACACCCCATGCTCGTTAGTGCCACGGGTCAGCCACTGTACCGAAACACCTGAACGGGTGGAGGCGCCAAGGATATCGTCGGTATCCGGAACCTCAATCAGTGCATGCCCGGTGACATTGGCAGGCAATGCTTCAAGAATTGCGCAAATGGCCGGAGCTGCGGTTTCATCTCCAGCCAGCACCACACGGCGAGCGCCTCCGGGGCGGAATTCAATGCCACCATAGGTCTCGTCACTGAGCGCACGGTTCGGACCGAGCAAGAGCAGTTCGTCCCCGACCTGGGCCCTGTCCGCAAATTCGGTCGCCGGCCCACCCTGCAGCGCACCGTTGACCACCTGCCCATGCATCACAAAGTCAATATCCAGCTCTGCGGTATCACCGAGGTTGTCGCGGTGTCCCACCTCGCGGAAGGCGCGAACGGTGTAAGTGCGCATATAGCCGCGGGAACTCGGATCAATGGAAAGCCAGCGCCGGTACCATCCTTCCTGCCCTGCCGGGCTGGACAATGCCTCGGGACGCAACGCTGCGATCTCCTCGGTGAGCGCCGAGCCGCCTGCAGGTGGCAACAAAAGCTTGATGCGCATATCTAGCGAGTGACTGTTGGTGCCGAAGTGCGAAAGATCAGTACCTCCCACGGTGATCCGGCGGAAGGCAGGGGTTAAGTCCTGTGTGCGCATCACCATGCACTGGTAGGCCAGGGTGGCAAGGTGCTCGGCTCCTGGACGAAGTTGCGCCGGCTCGACCTCTTGCGGAGCTAAGACCGGCGTTTGTAGTTCGTCAGCTACCGTAGGTTCTTGTTTGACCGCCGATTTGGTGAGTTCAACAAATTCTGGAGAGCGCACAATGCCTTGGGCAGCGAGCACGTTTTCGGTGCGCAACACCCGGTGGCGTCCGATAGGCAACACCAGGGGGGTGCCAGCGACCGGGTCTGGGATTACCCGGCTTGGCATTCCAAAGACATCCTTGACGGTGCGTTCGGTGACTACCTCGTTGGGGTGACCGGCGGCGTAAATTTTTCCTTCACGCAAGGCCACTAAATGATCTGCATAGCGTGCGGCGAGGTTCAGATCATGGAGCACAATCACCACGGTGATTCCGCGCGTGCGGTTTAGTTCACTAATTACATCGAGTACTTCAAGCTGATGCGCAACATCTAAGAACGTGGTTGGTTCATCAAGTAACAGCAGCTCGGTTTCTTGGGCCAGCGCCATCGCTATCCATACGCGTTGGCGTTGACCGCCGGAAAGCTCATCCACCGCACGGTCCGCTAGTTCCATGGTCCCGGTCAGTTCCAGCGCGCGGTTAACTGCTGCCTCGTCCTCGGCGGAGAAGCGTTTGAACAGACCCTGATGTGGGTAGCGTCCGCGGCTGATCAGCTCACGGGCGGTGATACCGTCCGGCGCCGTCGGTGACTGCGGCAGCAAGCCCAACGTCTTAGCGACTTCCTTGGCCGGCTTAGTATGAATATCCTGGCCATCCAGTAGCACCTTGCCACCGGCAGGCTTGAGCAGTCGCGATAGCGCGCGCAGCAACGTGGACTTGCCACAGCCGTTAGCCCCCACAACGATGGTCACTTCCCCGGTGGGGATATCCAAGGACAGTTCGTCGACGATGGTGACCTTGTCATAGGCCAGGGTCAGATCGTTTGCCTGAAGTTGGGCCATGGGTTATCCCCCGCTTCCTGTTGAATTTGTACGCACCAGGACCCAAATGAGGAACGGTGCGCCGAATGCGCCGGTGATAACTCCTACCGGCAATGAAAGATCTGCGAACAAGTTCGCCGCAAAGAAGTTGGCAACGATCACCAGCGTTGCTCCGGTCAGGGCCGCCAGCGGAATATTAATGGGACCCCGAGTGAGCGCAGCGCTGATAGGTCCTGCCAAAAATGCCACAAAGGCTAACGGACCGGTCACCGCAATGGGTAAGGCACCCATTGCCACCGCGACGAATACCAATAGCACCCGGGCCCAGCCCACGTTTAGACCCAGAGCTGCAGCGGCGTCCTCCCCCAATTCAAGCATCTTCAGCTGACGCAATACGAAGGGAAGTAAAAAGACGGCGATGGTTCCCAACGGAACCAAGAGCAACAGTGCGCTATCCCAGTTGCTCGAAGAAAGCGAGCCGGTCAGCCAGTGCATCACATCACTGGCGGTATTTAGCTGCGCTTGGGTCAGCAGGTATTGGATGAGTGCCTGCAGCATCGCCCCGATGGCCAGACCGGCAAGGATCAGCCGGGAGCCGGTGCGTTTTCCCGAGGCCGAAAGCCAGTAGATCAGCGCGGCAACCAGCAGGCCGCCTGCCAGTGCAAAGGCGTTGAGCTTCCAGTCGTTATAGCCCAAGACAATCATCGCAAAGACCGCGGCCGCCGAGGCGCCATAGCCCACACCGATCACATCGGGGCTGGCCAACGGGTTGCCCAGCCAGCGCTGGAACAGGGCACCAGAGATACCTAGCCCAGCACCTGCCAGGGCGCCGACCGCTAGTCGCGGTAGACGGTCGGACATGATGATGAAACTTGTTCCGGGAACCTTTTCTCCGCCGAGTACCTGGAGTACTTCCACTGCGGGGAGCCGGTCACGGCCCCAGAACAGATAGGCCAGTGCGGTGACCACGATGGCTAGCGCCATCCACAGTACACTGCGATGCACGCGATGTGACCGGGCAGCGGCTCTCGTTGGTTTATTTGCCTCGAGCCCGCTGGTAGTTGAGGTGATCTCTTTCGAGCTCACAGGCTCACCGACTTCATGCCGCTACGCATCATGATGATAAAGATCGGACCACCGAGCATGGCGCACATGACGCCCACCTGAATTTCACTTGGTGGCGCGATGATACGTCCCACGGTATCGGCTACCAGCAACAAGATCGGTCCGGCAATTAAACAGGCAGGCATCAGCCAACGGTAGTCAGAGCCGACCAATAGCCGCACCGCGTGGGGAATCATCAGGCCCACAAAGGCAATCGGGCCAGCGACCGCGGTGGCGGTACCGGCCAGCACCACCACGCCTATCGAACCGATCACCCGGGCGCGGCCCAGGTTGAAGCCCAGCGCGGTCGCCGTGTCATCACCCATGGAAACGGCGTTGGAAACCTTCGCGGTGGACAACACAATCAAGGCCCCAAGGACCACGACGGGGATGGCGCTCAGGAAGGTGTCAATTCCGGTGGTGGACAGCGAGCCGATCTGCCACATGCGGAATCGGTCCAGGGTGGAATCCGAGATCATTAGGATCGCATTGGTGACCGCTCCGACACCCACGGCCAAGGCGGCACCGCCCAAGGCAAGTTTGATCGGGGTGGCCCCCTCGCGTCCCACATTGGCTACGAGATAAACCAAGATCATCACTACCGCTGCACCGATAAAAGCGGCGGCCATAATTCCGGCTAGCGAGCTTACACCGAGGAAGCCGATAGCCAACACCACACTCATCGAGGACCCGGCGTTCAGCCCCAGGATTCCGGTATCTGCCAGTGGGTTGCGGGTCAGCCCCTGTAATCCGGCGCCGGCCATGCCCAACGCTGCACCGACCACGATGGCACCGACGGTCCGGGCAAAGCGCGAAGCAACCACACCCTGATCCCCATTGGTCGGATCAAAATTCCAGATCGCGTCGGTGACGGTATCCAGCGAGACGCTCCGGGCTCCAAGAAGCAACGAGGCGAAGACCGCCAGAGCTAGCAAGAGGAAAAGTATGAGGAAGGCGGTGAGTTTTCTACCTACCCTCGGCGACTTCTCTTGCCCTACATGGGGCGTAATACTTTTAGTCGCGGTCATTGCTTCCTACACTCGTTGCTATGGCTCATCTTCCCTTGCCCACTATTATCGCCCCTGGCGTCGGCCTGCTGCGCGCCGAGAATCCTTCGGAAATGACGTTGGACGGGACCAATTCTTATTTGCTCTTTGACCCAGCCTGCACCGAGCTGACTGCGCGAACCCCAGCAGTTCTCATTGACCCGGGCCCTGATCTTCAAGCCCACCTGCACGCCTTGGCGGCCTTCGACATCCAGCTGGTGCTGATCACCCACCGGCATGCGGATCATACCGGCGGAATTGATACCTTGCACACGCTGACCGGGGCACCGGTGCGAGCTCGGCTCGAAGAGCACTGCCGAGAGGCGGAGATCTTTGAAGACTTGGAAGTCATCGAGGCCGCAGGAATTGAGGTTCAGGTGGTTTTCACTCCAGGACACACTTCGGACTCGGTGTGCTTTATCCGTCGGGGCGAAACTTCCCACTTGTTCACCGGAGATACCGTACTGGGGCGCGGCACAACTATTTTGGAACATCCAGATGGGACCTTGGCCGATTACTTGGCGTCGTTGCAGCGGCTGCTGGCGATGCCGGATATGGCATTGCATCCGGCTCACGGTGAGCAACATGAGGTGTCCCATCCGTTGCTTCAGACTTATCTGACGCATCGCGAATCGCGGTTGGACCAGGTGCGTGCGGCCCTGGATAAACTCGGCAAGGCCGGGGCCGACGTGCAACCAGCGCATTTGCTGGAACTTGTCTACCCCGGCCTCGATGCGCGCTTGGCGGGCGCAGCTAGCCGATCCTTGGAAGCGCAATTGCACTATCTAGGCTTAAATCCTTAGTTGTTACTTGGCGGCCGCTGCGTTTTCGGCAGCCGTGACGATCTTTGGAACTACGTGCTCCAGCGCCCATTCGATGGACAGTGGCGAAGCTGCGGAGATGGCCAACGTGGCCTGGTCATCTCCCGGTAGGGCCAATGCCTTATTCTTCACCGCAGGGATCTGACCGTATAGCGGCTGAGCCTTGACGATGTCCTCGACGCTGTTGCCAGCAAGGGCAGAGGCGAAGACGATATCCGAATCCCACTCGTTGACCTTTTCAGGGGATACGGTGAAGAAGAAGGTGTCCTTCTCGGCGTTCTTCTGGACGTAGTCTGCCTGAGTCATGCCCAGGGCCGACAGGAAGCGCGGACGGGTGTCCCCTTCGGAGTACACATAGGCGGCGTCCGGGGCGGAGAGGTCCGCAGCGATGAAGGTGGTGTCCTTCAAGGCCTTGTTGTCTTCGCCAACCTGTGCCAGCTCGCCTTCGATTTTCTTAACCAGCGCGTCGGCTTCCTCTGCCTTGCCAAGCATCTGGCCGGCGGCTTCGGTGGTCTCTTCCCAGCTGGTGGTGTAGTTCGGCTTAATCGGGCCAACTACTGGTGCAATTTCCTGTAGCTTCTCGTACTGTTCCTTCGTCAAGCCCGAATACGGGGCGAAGATGACGTCGGGCTTGCTCGCGGCGATTCCGGTGTAGTCAAGGTCGTCACCGATCTTGTACTGTACCGGCGCGTTCTCCGAGCCAATAGGAGCACCAAGCTCTTCTAGCTTGGCGTCCTTCCAGTCCGTCGAGTTGTTGGCGTTCTGACCATAAGCATCGATGTCCATGCCGACCGGCACGGTTCCCAGTGCTAGTACCGCATCGGCGTTAGCCCATGAAATCGTCGCTACCTTCTCAGGCTTCTCGGTAATTTCGGTTTCGCCGTAAATATTTTCGATACTCACCGGGGTGAAGCTCGATCCAGCGGAATCCGAACTCTTTGGTTCTGTGGTCGATGTCGAGCCACAGGCGCTAAGGCCAAGTGCCAAGATTGCGGAGGTTGCAGCCAGTAGGCCAGCACGACGCGTAATTTTCATGGGTCATAATCCAGACGTTGCGAGTTGTCATAAAATAACCGGCACTTAGGTTAGGTAAACCTATGTGAACCGCATGCAACTTTACGCCGATCTCACTTCAATACGCAACATCAAGGACATGTAATCCACGTTACTTAGCCTCAGGCCAGCTGAGCTACCCCTAACCTCGGACGTCACCTGGTCTTATCGACCGGAATGATCTGCCAACAACCTGCGTGGGTCAGCGATGTTTAGTGACAACCGGATCACCAGCAGCCCCGCAAGTAAGACGACCAGCACCGTGGCGACGGTCAGTGGCTTCAGCAACAACGCCAACGACGCGAAGGGCAACACCAGCGCCGCAGAAGCCACGGTAAAACCTATGGCCACGGTTAATGCCGGAATCATCACGCTTTTAACTCGCGCCTTGTTGACTACGCCTAAATCAACCCCTAAACGGTGAAGCCCCAAATATAGGTCTTGACGATCCAAGGTGCCGGCACATTGGCTAATCGCCGCGGAGATGGCCACACATATTAAGGAGATACTCAGCGTCACCAGCACACCGGTTAACACATCGGCGCTCAAGTACATCTCCCACGAGCCGGCCACATCATTCTCCGAAAATGCAAACATCGCCGCCCCAGAACCACCGATGACGGCCACGAAGGCAGCCATAGCCACGCCCGATACCTGACGCCAGGCGCCACCGGGCGACTCCAAAATCATGCGAGCAGCCAACAGCTGTTCAGGGCTCTCGGCCTTCTTCAGTTTCGCCGTGCCCACCTTGGCTACAAGCCACGGCCCAATCAGGTTTAGTGCCAACAGACCCACCCCGAAACCGGAAATGACGATGGTGATCAGTACGCCCAGGCCCACCGGCAACAGACCAACCTTAGAGAACAACGTGTAGATCACCACGATGCTACCGATCGCTATTACCGCGCGCATCCAGCTGGGCATCGGCACCGAACGCCGGGTAGCCACCGCCAATGGAGTAATGACCAACTTACGTAAACCAGCCAGTGCACTAACCACCGAGAGCAATAACACCGCAAGTACCGCCGCGGCAGTTGCCAGCGGAGGAAGGAAGATCGCCGTGCCAATAGCTTCACCTTGGAACTTCACCAGCGCTACCGCCGGGGCCAACGCCAAATACAGCACCACCCCGCAGATCGCGCCCACTAGCGCCGTAGCGGCAGCCTGAATCACCGCAACTGCACGAACCTGAAGTCCTGTGGCACCCAAGAGACGCAATGAAGATAAGGCCCGGTCTTGAGCGCGAGCCGAAAGTTTGGCAGCCGAGGATCCTAAGACCAACAACGGGACAACCAACAGCACCAGCGCAAACGCGGCTAAAGGAATATAAAACCCTTGCGCGTCGCCTTCCAGCTTGGTAAATGACCAAGCTCCACCAAGCACTATCAGCACCATGGCGCTGACCATGGTGTAGGCACCAACCGTCAACAATTGCACGATTCGCCCGGAACTACTCGGCCGTGCGAGCATCCACGCCATATGCAAGGTATTCATGAACGAGGCCCCTGAACAACTGAGTCATCCGCGGTGATCTTGCCGTCTTGAAGCGTTAAGATCCGGTGACAGCGTTGGGCTACCTGACGGTCATGGGTGACCATCATCAGGCTCTTACCCATCCCCACGGTGCACTGCATTAAGATATCCAGAACCTCGCTGCCGGTCACCGAATCCAAGGCGCCCGTAGGTTCATCGGCAAAGACTACGCTCGCACCAGTGACCTGCGCTCGTGCGATAGCTACACGCTGTTGTTGCCCACCGGAAAGCTGACCGATGCGCCGTTGTTCCATCCCTGCCAGACCCAACTGCTGCAACGCTTCCACAGCACGCGCGATTGCTGCGGTGCGTGGTACGCCGTTGACCATCAGAGCCATCGCCACGTTTTCTTCGGCCGTCAGTTCCGGAATCAACAGTCCGGACTGAAAAACGAAACCAAAGGCTTCGCGGCGCAACTTGGTTCTTGCGCTGTCACCAAGCCCATCAACTTCAACCGGCGCTTGGCCCGGCAAGTTGAGGGTGACCGTGCCCGAATCGGGCAACTCGATGCCAGCCAACGCGTGCAGCAAGGTGGACTTGCCCGAGCCGGAGGGACCCATAATCGCAACCGCTGTCCCGGCCGCGATATCAACGTCAATGCCGTTGAGCGCATGGGTACTGCCGTAACTTCTGAGCAACCGGCGGGCTGAAATAACTGGATTGGATACATACGAATTCTGAAGCATAACCTAATGTTCCCAACCCTGCCGCTCAGGCACATCGGAGCGCCGATGGAGTTGTACGTGGGCGAACTCATCCCCCGGTAGGAGCCAATGCTCTGCCTGGCTAAGCATCTGGAGGTAGGCTCGTTGATGATGCTGCTCGAACTTTATACCCAACCATTTTGTGCGCCATGCGTGCGCGCACGACAGGTAGTTCACCGTGCCCAAGAACTGCTGCCCTTCCTCAACGTCGAGGAGATCGATGTGGTGGAACAGGTAGCCCGCGGCAAAGAATTAGCGGTAACTTCAACACCGGTGATTCGTCTGCTGGTGCACGGCGAAGAAAAGTTCCGGGCAGCCGACACCCCAACTTTGCAGCAATTATTATCTGCCATAGCCCATGTCAGCGACTAGGCTCACCTACGTTTCAGCGCGATGTTGCACCGGATAAGCCACTTCATGGGGAAGAATGGATCAGGTGACTAGTGTGCCTAATGTTGACCATGAATGCTTCCAACGAGTGTTGGCAGATTCCACTAACCGTATTGAATGGTTACGGGCACGGTCACAAGGTATCACCGCGACAGACGTAGCTAAGCTGTCTACCGAAAAATCCATTCGGAATGCCGCCTGGGACAAGCTCTACGGTTCAGGGTTCTCCGGTAACACTTACACCGAGCACGGCCGACGTCGCGAGCCGGTCATCGCCGCTTGGGTGCAGGAAAACTTCAATATTTTCCCTTCCTCACAACTTTTCCACTCACAAAATTCTCGGCTGCATTTGGCAACCCCAGACGGTTTGGGCTTTGATCAAGATGGCGCACCGGTATTAGCGGAAATTAAGACTACCAATAAGCCGTTCAAACGGATCCCTAAAAATTACCTTCGCCAGGTCCTCTGGCAGCAGCATGTCATCGGCGCTCAACGCACCTTGTTCGTCTGGGAACAGCACTATAACTTCGTGCCAGTTCAGGCGGTCCCCGAGTTCCTTTGGATCGAGCGAGACGACTCGATGATCCAAGACCTCATCGACAAAGCCGAGCAACTCATTGCCGCCTTGCGGGAGTCAACCTCCCGCGAACAGCAGTATCTGGATTACGGTCCGGCGGCCCTGCGCCTCTAAATATCCAAGGCGCAGGAGGTTTACCCCGGCTATAGCGGTGGGTTCTGGATGGTGCGTGGGTCTGGCAAGCATTCTGGATAAGTCTGGACAAGTTCGCCCAGCAGTTTTTCGCGCAACATATTGCGCAGGTTCCACAGGTCTCCAGGATCCCTGGCTGATAAATAAATGGTTACCGTTTGCAGTCCGCCTAAGGTGTCTGTCACGAGCAGGCTATTATCGCGTCCATCCCACCAGTCCGAAGATTCAAGCAATTCGGTAGTACGCGTACGCAGATATTCAATCGGCGCATTGAGTTTTAATTGCAAGGTGATGTTGCCGCTAATCTCGGTGCTGCGCCGCGACCAGTTCTCAAATGGCGTGGTGGTGAAGTAGGTGGAAGGCAGGATCATCCGCCGTCCGTCGAGGAGCAACACGACCACATAAGTCAAAGTTATTTCTTCAACGGTGCCACGTTCGGCTTCGACCACCACGATGTCATCCACGCGCACCGAGTCGGTAAAGGCAATCTGTAAGCCGGCAAACACGTTGGCCAACGAGGACTGAACGGCCAAACCAACAACCACCGAAGCAAGACCAGCAGAGGCCAAAAGACCTGCGCCTAATGCTCTGACCTGTTCAATTGTCAACAACACGGCAGCTACGGCGATAATGCAGAGCACTGCAATAAGTACTCTGCGCAGTAAACCAACCTGCGTCTGAACCTTCGCTAATCTGCGACCCGGACCAAAACGGCTTCTGATGCGCGCCAGCAGAACCTCTTCAACAACCTTGACCAGTACAATAACGAGCCAGGTCAGGAAGAACACCAAACAGATGAGCAGCACAAACTGCCAGAGCTTGTAAGAGCTACTGTCGCGGTGGAAGGCAAACAGCGAACTTTTGAGAACAATTGAAGCGAAAGTACCGAAAATCGGGATTCTCGCGCTTTTTACCTTGATCTCACCGAGTCCGGTGCGCTGAAAAATACGGTGTGTCAGGCCACTGATCAGGAAGGCAAGAATGGCAGAAAAAATTAATCCAACAGCGACAACAACCAGAAATTGCAACGATTCAGGTAGGAAGCTGGAGGCTTCAACGACTTCGTCGATGGTGGTATCGATAGGTGCAGACGGGCTTGGCAACATCGTTAAAGCATGTCACACGAGACTAGTTGAACGCTGAGCGACACCTTGGATATACCCGGAGACCGGCTCCCGCGTCACGGATACGCACCAGATCAATTCCAGTTAGCTCCCGCGTCTTGCTCCGGGGCCAAAACGGGGTTTTAGTAGTCTTATGGGCCCGTGCCGGACCCTAGGGCGCACTCAGATAGAAAGCCGGTGGTTCATATGCGCCGCACCAAACTTGGACTTCTCGCAGCTCTCGCCGCAGCAAGCATGCTCTCGGTAGCCCCTGCAGCCTCGGCCGCCCCGGTGGCTACCGCAGCGGCCGGATGCCAGACCGTTTATTGGGGTTCTTTATCCAAGACCTCCAACGTCTCAAGTTCCTCAACGATGGCTAATATTCGTACCGGACGCCATACCTGTTTTGACCGGATGGTGATAGACCTCAGCGGTAACCCCGATGGGTATTCGGTGAAATATGTCAGTGCACTGACCGGAATCGGATCAGGGAAAGCGGTACCCACCACGGGTGGCGCCAAATTAGAAATCCTGTTGAAGTCCGGAACCAGCACCAGTTATCGTCCCGGATCCACCATCAAAACACTGAATTACACAACCTTCCGCCAGCAGCTCTGGCTGGGAAGTTTTGAAGGCCAGACCAAGATCGGCATCTCCACGCGGGCACGACTGCCAATGCGTGCCTTTGTCCTCTCTGGCCCTGAGCAAGGATCGCGTTTGGTGATCGATGTTGCTCACAAATGGTAACCAGCTGTGCCTAAGCCATGAGCTTGCCGTCATGACCGGGCGCACCGCGTAACACCGTGTCAACCTGCTGAAGAATGTGCCACGATGCTTATATGTATCGCACATTTGCCTATCAGCAGGTTGACGTTTTTGCCCCCACAGCCTTCAACGGCAATGGGCTCGGCGTTGTCTTTGAGGCAGATCATCTCGATTCCACGCAAATGCAACGCTTCGCCCAGTGGCTGAATTTATCGGAGACCGTCTTCTTCGTGACTCCCACCGAGCCCGAAGCCGACTACGCAATTCGTATTTTTACTCCGACTACCGAGTTGCCCTTTGCCGGGCACCCCACGCTAGGTGCTGCGCATGCGTGGCTTGAATCTGGAGGTCAGGCTGGAACCAACGGCCACCTGCTCCAGCAGTGTGATGCCGGGTTAATTCAGGTACGGATCGAACGCGACGCCAGCGAAAAGCATGAGCGCCGTCTCGCTTTCCTTGCTCCCCCGTTAACCCGCAGTGGGCCCCTAGAGCAAGATGTTTTGCAGTGGGCAATTGCCGGGCTGGGGATTAACTCAGAAGATGTCATTGCCCATCAGTGGTTGGTCAATGGCCCCCACCACGCCGGACTACTGCTGCGCGATGCCGACCTCGTGCTAGGAATTGAGCCTGATTATGCGGCCCTTGACGGGCTGGAGCTCGGAGTCATTGGACCCTACACTGCCTCTAGTGTGGCCCAAGGCGTCTGGCAGCCTCAAGCTACCTTATTGCCCCGAATTTCAGGGACGCGCGAGGAACTGCGTCCGCTAGATTATTCGGACCAGACTCGTTCCGAGGAGCGCTTTGGCTCCGTGGTTCTTCAACCACCTGCAGACTTTGAGGTGCGTGCTTTTGTCTCTGGTGAGGCCATCCAGGAGGATCCTGCAACGGGTTCACTCAACGCCGGCTTTGGCGTGTGGATGACTAAGGCAGGATTGGCACCGCAGCGTTACACAGTCCGCCAGGGCACCCGCGTGGGTCGCGAGGCAATCTTGCATATTGAAGCGAGTGAAAGCGGGCTCTGGGTCAGTGGGGATGTCACCACGCGCATTGAAGGAACTGTGACTTTCGACTGAATCCCTCGCTAAGCCAGATAATGCATTTTAGTTTCACCGTGCAAGCATTACTCTGGGTCAGTGCCTGAAATCGTAAACTCCCCACCAGACTTTGACCGAAAAACCGCTTGGCGTGCCCTCTGGGCACTGGTCATTGGTTTCTTCATGATCCTGCTCGACACCACCATTGTGTCGACGGCGATGCCCGCCATCATGAAGTCGCTGGATGCCGATATTTCTGGGATCCTTTGGATCAACAGTGCTTATCTGCTCACCTTCGCGGTGCCACTGCTCATCACCGGGCGTCTCGGAGACCGTTTTGGTCCACGTAATATTTACCTCATCGGGTTGCTGATCTTTGCTTTGGCTTCGCTGTGGTGCGGGCTGTCAGACTCACTGGCTTCGCTCACCATTGCCCGTGCTGTCCAAGGCCTAGGCGCGGCAATGATCTCGCCACAAGCAATGACGCTGATCACCCGACTCTTTCCTTATCAACACCGCGGAGCCGCGATGGGACTCTGGGGAGCCGTCGCGGGTATTGCTACTCTGTTGGGCCCCCTTGCCGGCGGGCTGTTAGTCGACTCGGTCGGCTGGGAATGGATCTTCTTCATCAACCTGCCAATCGCCGTATTGAGCTTCATCATGTTGTTGAAATTTGTTCCCCGCCTAGCGCCACAAGCTCATTCCTTCGACTGGGTTGGCGTAGCACTTTCCGCCCTGGCAATGTTTGCTTTGGTCTTCGGCATCCAAGAAGGCGACTCAACAAATTGGGAACCATTCATCGGCCCACTGAGCTCTTGGCACATGATCGTTCTCGGTGTGGCGCTCTTCGCTGTGTTCATTTGGTGGCAATCCAAGACTTCCAAGGAACCACTGGTTCCATTGCGGCTGTTTAAGGTTCGCAACTTTTCGCTGGCAAACGTCGCCATCACCTGCATGGGCCTGACCATTTCTACCATGGCTCTACCCATGGTGTTCTTCCTGCAGAATGTGCGAGGCCTGACTCCTACCCAATCGGCATTGATGATCTCCCCGATGGCCATCGTGGCAATTTTCATTGCCCCAGTGCTAGGAAAGACGGTCAACAGGTTTAATCCTCGGACCCTCGCCGTGCCAGGGTTCTTCCTGATCGGCACCGCGACCGTAGCTTACGCATTGATGATGCACTCGGACATTGCGCTGTGGACCTTGCTGATCCCCTCCGCAGTGCAAGGTATTGGTTCAGCAATGATCTGGCCTTCGCTTTCGCTCGCTGCAACCAAAAACCTCACCCCACGTGATGCCGGAGCCGGTTCCGGCATTTACAACACCACCAGGCAGATCGGTTCGGTCCTTGGCTCTGCGCTCATTGCGGTCATGATGGAAGCACGTGTTTCCACCGAGATTCTCAAGGTTCAAACTCAGGGTCCCACAGCTATCCCTGAAGCGACAGCTGTGGGTCTGGGGCAGGCATTGTTGCTACCTGGTTTTGTAGCCATTGCCGCGATACTTGTGGTGGCATTCCTCAACGTCCCGGAAAAGAAGAAAGTTTCCTAGCCTCAAAAGCGCAAAAACGGGGTGGGTTCCACATGGAACCCACCCCGTTTTTGCTCAGACAAAGTCGACTATGCAGATTGGTCTGGCTTGTCCTCGCCCTTGACCTTCTCTACGGTTTCACCGATCTTTTCCTGCGCATCGGCGGCAAATTCTTTCACGTTCTCCGAAGCGTCGGCCGCGAATTCCTTCACGTTTTCGGACGCGTCAGCAGCGAACTCTTTAACGTTCTCCGAAGCGTCGCCGGCAAATTCCTTGACGTTCTCGACTGCTTCGCCCAGCTTCTTCTTTGCATTATCCAAGAAACCCATGGGTTCTCCTTTTGGTTCGAAACCTGAAAATGACTACTGAAGGCTTGCAGTACCAACTAAAACTTACGTCAGTTGGAAATTTGCTCACCGTAGAGGGTAAGTTATTTCTTTTTCTTCCCCAGCTTCGCCGAGCGACGACCAAAGATCAGTGCTACTGCGATACCTGCAAGCCAAGCATCCTTGGCTAAAGCGGTGCCGTCACTTGTCGGGCGAATACCATCAGATTCGGTCATTCCCGGGGTGCGCAAGTAGGAAGCAAGCAGTACGCCTGAGAATGCTCCGAGGCCAAGACCTGCAAGTCGCGAAGGAATGATAGGTAGGAGCAGAGCGCTACCCAGTGCAATTTCGGAGACCGAAACCGCCTTGCCGAAGGCTGCCGGTTCCAGCTGCCCCAACTGCGGCACGCCATTGGAGGCCAGCTGCTGCAGTCCGGCGGCGCTAGCTTCGTCAATGCGAAGCTTGTTGATTCCGCTGTTGAGAATGAATGCGCCACTGACCAAACGTAGTGCGGCGTTTGCGATAGAGATTCCCATGGGCCCTCACTTCTCTTCTAAGTAGATTTACTGCGGCACTCGCAATTATGAGTTGCCTTGAACCTCAGCGTAGTCATCCCGGGGAATGATCACAATCATTTAGTCCCGTGAGCCGGAGTCAATTAGCCGAAACATGCTAAATTCAAGAATCATGATCTCTTCCTCCGCCGTACCTTCAGCCGCTCTGGACCTTTTGATTACCCAGGGGTTCGACACCACCAGCGTCGATGAGTTGGCTGCCACCGCCGGGATGTCACGGTCCACCTTCTTCCGCCGTTTTGGTTCCAAAGAAAACATGGTGTTTGCCGATCAGGAAATGATCATCACTCATGTGAAAACGACACTTGCTGCTTCTTCTGTCAGTGCCACACAAACGCTTATCGACGCGGCGCACGTGGTCTTTGACCAGTACACGATGAACCCCGAGGCGGCCCAGTTACGTCACCGTCTACTTTCCTCGGTGCCTTCGCTGCGCGAACGTGAGCTGGTTTCCACTCACCGTTATGAACGTGCTTTTTATGATTTCCTCTCCGCCAGAGAACTAACCAATACCGCTCCGCACCGTGCATTGAGTCTGGGAATCAGCGCAGGGTTGGTCGCCATCCACAATGACCATCTGCGCCTATGGTTGCGCGACCCCTCCGCCACGGATCGGGAGCATTTGGCTGCAGACGTGTCGTTATTTTTGGACCGTTTCGCAGATTTACTGGATCCCAACCACGCCCCCAAGGCAAAGTCCTCCAAAGCGCCGCGTGTGGTGGTTTCCGTTCTTGACGCAGGAGATGACGAACAAGCGGTACTTGATGCCGTATCAAAGGCACTGCGCGAACACCGAGACTGACACTTAGTTTCTTGACATGACATTGAGTTCCATTAGGCTGGGTATAGAATAGTTTTCCTTCTCTGCCTAGGAGCACCCGAAATGACCCAGCAGCACACCGAATTTGAGTTTCCCACCGGCGTTGTGGAACCCGAATACGATCTATGGGCCGACGGGGTAGATATTGACCCCACCGGAGTGCTTGCCGAAGTCGACCCGGTAGATGCCGCGTGGCGTCACAAGGCCCGCACCTTCATCCTGGATGAAGTCAAAGATGACATCCACGAATACTGGGACAAGGCAGACTACCCACTTCACCTGATTAAAAAACTCGGTGACGCCGGACTACTCCGTGACGGGTTGGACTTTGCCGGCCATGAACCCATGAGTCCGATGGCCGCTGGATTAGTCAACATGGAGTTGGCACGCGGTGACGGCTCGGTAGCTACCATCGTTGGCGTTCAGGGAGGCTTGGCTCTTCGCTCGGTCATGTTCTGCGGTAGTGCGCAACAGAAGACCAAATACGGTGTTCCGATGCTTGCAGGCGAACTCGCCGGCTCCTTCGCACTGACCGAGCCGACTCACGGTTCGGACTCAGTAGGTCTAGAAACCCGCGCCCATAAGGTCGACGGTGGCTATGTCATCAACGGCGAAAAGAAGTGGATTGGCAACGGTTCCATTGGCGGTATCACCGTCACTTGGGCACGTGATGACGACGGTAAAGTGCGTGGTTTCTTGGTTGATCAGGAATCCGCTGGCTACACCGCAACCACCATCAAAAATAAGCTTTCCTTGCGTGCCATCTGGCAGGCTCATATCCGCATGGAGAACGTCTTTGTTCCAGATGAAGATGTGCTCCCGGACTCCCATAGCTTCAAAGACACCGCACGAGTACTTTTTGCCACCCGCTTGGGTGTCGCCTGGTCTGCGGTAGGCCACGCCACCGCATGCTACGAATCAGCGGTGCTCTACGCCAAGGCTCGCACACAGTTTGGCCGCCCACTGGCAGCAAGCCAGATAGTGCAGGAACGTCTGGCACGGATGCAGTCCGAACTGGCCACCATTCAGCTACTTGCGGTGCAGTCCACCAAGCGTGAGGCACGTGGAGAACTCACCGGCCCGCAGGCTTCCCTGGCTAAATACACTGCAACGCGCACCGCACGCCAGATCGCTTCGAATGCCCGTGATCTCCTCGGCGGAAACGGGATCCTGACCAGTAATCGAGTAGCCCGGCACTTTGCCGATATTGAAGCCATCCACACCTATGAAGGTACCGAAACCGTTCAGGCGCTACTGATGGGCCGCAACATTACCGGCATCTCAGCCTTCGCCTAACCCAACAATTTGATACAAATAATGCCGTGGCTTAGGCACCATATTATTGGTGCCTAAGCCACGGTTTTACTTTCCTAGCCTTTACTTTCCCGGCGTAGCCTATTATTCGTGTATGCGGTGGCTTGATGCTCCCACGGGTCTTCTGGCCAGGGATGTCTCGGGTACTTTCCGCGCATTTCCGAACGCACCTGTGCGTAAGGACCGTTGAAGAAACTTACTAAGTCCTCGGTGACCGCCAGTGGGCTGCCCTTGGGTGAAAGCAAGTGGAACTGTACCGGCAGTTTCTCCCTCACTAACCGTGGAGAATCTTTCAGTCCAAAGCACTCCTGCAATTTCACCGCCACCACTGCCGGACCGGTTGAATCCACCGGCGGGTACTCGATTCGAATCCGTGACCCCGAGGGCACTTGTAGTCGTTCGGGAACTAAGGAATCAAATTCATGAGCATGCTCCCACGGCAAGAGCGTTCGCAACGCTCCTACCAGATCTATCTTTGATGCAGGTTTCCCGGAGGCCAAATGCTCCAAGCCTGCCGACAGCCAGTTTGACGCGCCGTCTATTAAACTCGCCTCATCCACCGGGACAAATGGTGCCCCCAAAAGCCGGTACGCCACACCCATTCGGCGGCGTAGATTTTCAAAGGCTTGTTGTTCACCAAAAAGCGCTAACGATTGCTCGCGAAGCGCCGTTGCGGCAGCCTTGCGCCCGAGTTCCTTCGTGGCCTTAATCGGGTGCGAGGCGAGCTCGATGGCGCCCAATGACTCAACCTTGCGGGCCGAAATCTTCCCATCCACCATCGTTGCGCTTTCGCTGACTTGATGAAGCTGGCTGAGCAAACTAAGCACCTGCTCTAGTTCAATACCCACCGCTCGGCGAATCATTGCACCGGTACTTGTTGAAGCACGAGTCACCTCGGTAATCGCTAAAAACTCATAATGCGCCAGGTGGCTACCGCGCGGCAAGGAAGCGCGCGTCCCTGATGCCAGCAGGTAGTCATGATCTTGGACCTTGTGCGCCACCCACTGCGGATAGGCCAAGGCGCAGACACCGGCCAGAGCCATGGACGCATCTTGACTCCGCGCATTCCCGGTAAGTTTTTCAAGTCTTTTGGTCTCTTGTTCCCAGGCTCGGTGACCAGGATGTGTGGGGCGCCGAATTGCCTGAAGCAATTCATCCAGATCAGCGTTGGCGATTCGTTCCGAGCTGGCTAGCAGGGCTACCGCTTCCGCGGTGGGACGTGAACCGAAATGTTCGGCGCCTTCTAGCAGTGCACGTGCCGTCCTCGGATCTGCCGGAATTTTCACCATGCGCTCGCCCAATGCGGTGATTTTTCCTTCACTATCTACCGCTTCCAGTGCGCGCAACACCTCTTCGTCGGTGTGCAGCGTCTTAGCCGGAGGCTCTTCCCAGAGCCGGAGCCCCGCTCCTCGCGGTGCGCCCCAAGCAGCCAGCGAAAGCGCGGCCTGAACCAGATCTCCGGTACGTATTTCTGGGGCAGAACTGGCTGGCGCCGCCGCAAAGGCTTTGGCATCCAAGGTGCGCACCACCGTTCCAGGCCCTAGTCGTCCTGCACGGCCGGCTCGCTGAGTGGCTGACGCTCGGCTTGCCACCACCGTGACCAGTCCAGCGATACCGCGCCCGGCGTCTCGGCGCGGTTCGCGCGCATAACCAGCGTCAACTACTAGACGTACCCGAGGCACGGTCAATGAGGACTCAGCAATCGAGGTGGACACGATAATTCGTGGTCCTTCGGTAACATCCGGTTCGGCGAGTATCTGGTCTTGAATCTTTGTGGGTACTTGAGAATGCAAGGCGAAGGCGGTCATTCCAGATGCTGCAATCTGGGAGCAGACACGGTCAACTTCGCGGGCGCCTGGAACAAAGACCAGGGTATCGATTACGGTTGTGGACCGTTGGTTCAGTAGTTTTGAATGTTTCACCGCCACCTGTGCGACATGGGATAGATACTCTGCGCTGATTCCACGTTCGGTGATCCGTTGCTTAGTGAAACTGTCAAAGAGTTCGGTCACCTCAAATTGTGCGGTGTTAGCTGTCAACAACCGCGCAGGTTCATCACGTGCCAGGAGCTCTGAAAGTTCTTTAGAATGCAGGGTCGCACTCATCACGATCAGGCTCAGATCATCTCGCAGCTCGCTGACCTGGTTCACCATGGCCAGTAAAAGGTCGGTATCGATGGATCGTTCGTGGACCTCATCAATGATCACCGCGCTGATTCCGGCTAAATCTGGATCGGCCAACAACCTGCGCAGCATCAGTCCGGCGGTCACAAATTCAACCTGGGTATTTGCCGAGCTTTGACGTTCACCACGGACCGCAAAACCTACCTTGTCCCCCAGCTTTGAACCATCCAGTTGCGCTAGCCGACGTGCTGCGGCACGGGCCGCTACACGACGTGGCTGAGTGACGATAATCTTGCCGGTGAGCCCTTGCGCAGCCAGTGCCACGGCCACGGTGGGTGGCACGATGGTGGTTTTACCCGAACCCGGTGGCGCCTGAATGACTAGTGGCCGACTCGGTTGAGTTTGCAACGCAACTTGTAGTTCTTGGCGACTTGGTCCGAAAGCCAAACCCGAGGCGATGCGTTCGAGGTCAAAGGCTTGGAGATTCATAGGTGCTATACCGCCCAAAAAGCTTGAATCGCGCTAACCACCGGTTCAATGGGGAACAAGGTACTACCGTGAGTTCGGCCCGGAAGCGCAACCAGTCGAGCGTGTGGCAAAGCGCGGGCCATCAACTTATTTTGATCAAAGCGGGGCTGATCACGGGTACCAATCAATAACAGCGTGGGGGTGGTGATCTTCGAAAGCTGGCTCAGCTCTAGGTTCTGCACGGTTTCGGCTGCGTCGTAGTAGGCCGCCAAGGCCAAGGGGTCGTTGTTAAGGAAAGCTAATCGGGTGGCTGGGTCTAGCCTGCCGCGGGTTTCTTGTCCGGTGACAAAACCTTCGATATCTCCTTGACGCAATACTTCTAAGTAACCAGGGAAGAACAGTTTGCCAATCTCCCCGTCTGTAATCTCATAGGTTCCCCCGAGCATCGTGAGGCTCAGGACCCGATCAGGACGGTCCATGGCAACATGCAATCCACTCCGCGCGCCGAAAGAGTAACCAATAATGTGTGCTGCCGGAAGGCCAAGATTATCTAGTACGGCATAAATATCACTGGCAATTTTGTCCATTGTGTAATCGGAGCTTTGATGAGACTTCATCGATTTGCCATGCCCGCGAAGGTCCATGCGAATGGTGCGATGGTTGGTGCCTAAGGCTTTGGTATATCCCAGCCCGCGCCAGATAGAACGTGAGAGCGCCGACCCGTGGAGGAAAAGAATTGGCTCACCGACAGCTTGGCCGTCATCAAAGAAGATTTCGGCACCATCTGCGGGGTTATTAATCATCGGCATACCTCCGATTAAATCCCCTTGTGTCTCAGCGAGCAATTCGCCGGGCACCAGCCCGGTGTGCATTACCCGCTTTCTATCGACTTTGGTCATAAAAAGGATGACACTAAAAGTATGAGGTCGATGGCTTAATGCCGCGACACAGAGACATGCGAGGGAAGGAGCATCATGCGCAACGGTCACGAGGACGAACTTGGAGTCGAGACTCAGGAACAGGCCAAGGCACACGTGAAGCACGATCATGAAGAAGAGTTAGTGGAGGAATGGGAAGACGAATCATTCCCAGCCTCTGATCCACCCTCGAATTACTAATCCAAAAAAACTGAGGATTCGTTTACCTCACGCTCAGCTATTGATAAGAATGCCATCCTAGAGTGGTGATTACCTTCTCAAGGTGCGAGTGATTTATAAGAATCGATCTGCGCGGGCTTTACCTCCTTGACCCCCGCAGATCGATTCTTTCTTTAAGCTTCTTCGTTACTTCTTTTTCGTGAACTCAATCGTCGTGGCGCTGCTCGCGACCACATCCAACTGGAGTTTGCCGGTCGCATTCTTCGTCACGCCACTGCCTTTGGCGGCAAACGGGGCCTCCGCTCGCAACTGGGTCTTCTCGACAGCTCCGTTTCCAGGTGCATAAATCTGTGCTGCCCCGGTGGCTCGATATCCTTTAGGCAAGTTAACCGTCAGCGGGTTTTTCGACTTTTTGGCTGCATCGTTTTTATTGATCACGGTCACCTGAACATTGCCGTTTTCAGCCTTAACAGCATAGGCCGTAATGTTTTTGTCCCCCGAAATTTTCGTAGACATGAACTGGCTACCAATACTCAAGCTGGCTAAGCGCATAGCTAGGTAATTGGGCTGGGCGAGCACTTGGCCTTCACCCTTGCTACCGGTTCCGTCCGCGGAACAGACCACCGACATCGGCGCTCCACCTCGGCAGGCACCAAGCATGGAATGCATGTTCATCCGCTCCACCCCAAGACGCGCTGATGCAAAAATATGGTCAATGGTCCACAACGCGGTGGCGTGAGTTCGAGAGGTATTATTCGTCCCCGGGCAGCTCGTTGACCCGGTTTCTTCGACCCACAGCGGAACCTTCTTTTTATTGGCCTTGGCTAATCCAATTCCTAGCATTTTCGTGGCACTCTTACTCACCACAGGTTCTAGTAAGTTCTGCCATTCGGGTCCGCGCCCGGGCACCTTATCCGAGGAGCATTCATAGATAGCATAATAGTGCTGGGTTAACGCCGTAGTGTTAGGTAGTTTCGCATTCAAAAACGCGCTCATCCACGAGCCGTCAAAGACGCCGGGACCAACAATTGGAACCTTCTTACCGGTGGCCTCGTCGATGGCTTTGACGTACGCCCGCACCTGAGTGACGTACTTCTTTTCATTCCATTGCGAAGGTTTGCGCACCTGCAGCCCAGGACGCGCATCATTGGTATACCCATTGGGTTCATTGCCGATAGAGATTCCAATCAGGTGATCCCCGAAAGTCTTCACAGCATATTTGGCCATATCGGCCCCGCGCTTCGGATCATAATGGCCCAGCGGAATACCGATGGTGACCTTAGAGTCGAGCTTCTTGACCGTTTTCATCACGCGTTCGAGATCTTGGGGAGTGACCAAGGTTTTACCCTTTGGCGCTTTTTCTCCCGTTGAAGTCCAGAAGGTTTCGCGGTCCAAGACGTTTCCGCCAAAACGTAAACCAGGATGCCCCAACCCTGCGAGCATCTCGTCGAGGTTACCGACTTCTGGGTCCCAACGAGGGTCGCTAAGCTCGGTAGCCTCAAAGGACACTCCGATGTTGTCATCGCTCAGGCTAGTACCGAGGTTTGAGGATCCGACATTTAAGGTAGTTGCCTTGCCTGCGGGTTTGTTATTAAAGTCTTGGACAAAGTCCGGCAGCGGCTCTGGGGTCGGTGGTGCCGGCGTCGCGGAATTTGAGGCCTGTGGCTCTTGCGTCGTTGGGCCCGAAGAGCAACCGGCTAACAGTCCGCAGATCAAGAGCGCGGCAAGGGATTTTGTCGCTTTGGAAATCACTTCGGTCCTCACAGTTATTTGCATGCTGTCCAAACTTCACTCTATCGCGAGCCTAGAGATTCTCTGCTGACATGAATTATCGCGAGTCTGGTTCCGCGAAGACGATGCTCTAGTTTTATTCAACAGATCAATGCTCTTGCGTGAGTTCTGCCATAGAGTTGTTTTAAGCAACAAAGACTCATTCTATGGAGAGGCACCACATGGAGTACGAACTTGTCAGCCCGCGTCCCGACAGTAACCGTCCGTACGTCGCAGCAGAAAACCGTTACGAGAATTTCGGCTACCGTCGAGTCGGAGATTCGGGCTTAGTTTTGCCTCCTCTCTCGCTGGGCCTGTGGTGGAATTTCGGTGACAACCGCGCATTTGATACCCAACGTGAAGTCTTGCGTCACGCTTTTGACCACGGCATCAACCACTTCGACCTAGCTAATAACTATGGTCCGCCAGCTGGTTCGGCTGAAGAGAACTTCGGTCGAATGATGCGCAAGGACTTCATGCCTTACCGTAATGAGTTGGTCATCTCTTCGAAGGCCGGCTACGACATGTGGGCCGGACCATTCGGTAGTTTCGGGTCACGCAAATACTTGCTGGCCTCCGCAGAAGCATCCTTGCAGGCAATGAACTTGGACTACGTGGATATCTTCTATTCGCATCGTTATGACCCGAAGACTCCCCTAGAAGAAACCATTGGTGCGTTAGATACCTTGGTCCGTCAGGGCAAGGCCATCTATGTCGGTATTTCCTCCTACTCGGCCGAACGCACCGCGCAGGCCAAGGCCATCGCAGACGAGCTAGGAACCCCACTGGTCATCCACCAGCCTTCCTACAACATCTTGAACCCATGGGTAGAGCACGGTCTATTGGCCACCTTGCAGAAGGAAGACATGGGAGCTATCGCCTTTACTCCTTTGGCTCAAGGTCTGCTAACCGACAAGTACCTCAACGGCACCGATGTGCAGCGCCAGGGTGGACGACGCTCCTTGGACGCACAGCTGACCGAAGAGAACTTGGACAAGATCCAAAAGCTCAACGACATTGCACTTCGTCGCGGCCAGTCTTTGGCACAGATGTCCTTGGCTTGGTTGCTGCGCGAGGGTGCGGCCACCTCGGTGCTCATCGGCGCTTCCTCAACCAAGCAGCTGGACGAAAACCTCGGCGCACTAAAGAACGTTGAATTCACCGAGGCCGAGCTCAACGAAATTGCTTCGATCGCTCAAGGCGATGCCGGAATTGATTGGTGGAAGACCTCCGCAATCAGCTAGTTTCTTCCTAGTTCTCAAACACCCGTGCGACGTATTTTCAAGCGCCGCACGGGTGTTTTGCATTCGAGCGCCAATGAGAGACATTCACGAGGAATCCGTCTTAAATCCCAGACGATTCAACGGATCTGAGTGTGGCCGATTTGCTGAACTGAGGATATGCTCGAATCAGACGCGCCGTGAAGTGATTCACATTCATTTTATGGACGGGATGGGTATCGTGAAATCCGCAAGCCCACACAGACCTCAGCACAGACTAGACAGGAGCATCATGAGCGCCCCGACCTACAAGGTACTAAACCCGGCAACCGGCAAGATCGTTGAAGAATTCCCGACAGCCACCGACGCACAGGTCGAGCAGGCACTCGCCTCCGCACAATCTGGCTACGAGTCGTGGCAAAACGTCGACATCAACGAGCGTGCCAAAATCGTCAGCAAGGTCGCTCAGCTCTTCGCCGACAAGGCCGATGAACTAGGCAAAATCATGACTCTGGAAATGGGCAAGCCACTTTCCGAGGCCGTGGGCGAAGCAGAATATTGCAAAGACATCTTTGAATACTTCGCCACCGAAGGGCCCACCCTGGCGGCAGATCAGGAAATCAAGTCCTTCTCCGGTGGCAAGGCAGTCGTCCAGCGCCGCCCGGTAGGCCCGCTGCTTGGCATCATGCCGTGGAATTTCCCGCTGTACCAGGTTGCTCGCTTTGCCGCGCCAAACCTCATGCTGGGCAACACCATTGTGCTCAAGCATGCAGAGTCCTGCCCACGCTCGGCTCTAGCAATCCAAGAAATCATGGATGAGGCAGGGGTTCCTGCGGGCGTGTACAACAACGTTTTCGCCACCCATGATCAAATCTCCACCATCATTGCTGATTCACGGATCCAGGGTGTTTCCCTGACCGGTTCCGAACGCGCTGGCGCGATCATTGGCGAACAGACCGGACGTAATCTGAAGAAGGCAGTACTTGAACTTGGCGGTTCGGATCCATTTGTTGTTCTTGATTCAAATGACGTGGCTGGCATCGCCGAGACCGCGTGGGGCTTCCGTATCGACAACACCGGTCAGGCGTGCAATTCTAATAAGCGCATGATCATCATGGAAGATATTTTTGATGACTTTGTTACCGAGCTAACCAAGCATGCCGACGGGCTGACACCCGGTGATCCAATGGCAGAAGTCGACGGCACGTTCGCACCGATGTCCTCGCGTAAGGCTGCCGAAGATCTGCACGCACAGGTACAGGATGCGGTGTCCAAGGGCGCCACACTTCATACCGGTGGTGTACTGCAAGATGGTCCTGCGGCCTACTACTCCCCTGCCGTGCTCAGCGGTGTCACCAAGGACATGCGCGCTTACTACGAAGAGCTGTTCGGCCCAGTCGCCGTGGTGTACAAGGTCACCAGCGACGAGCAGGCACTGGAACTTGCCAATGACACCATCTACGGTCTGGGCGGTTCGGTGCACTCCACCGATGAAGCTCGTGCCGCCAAGGTTGCTATGGGCCTGCAGTCGGGTATGGCGAACGTTAACTCGCCAGCGGCCGAGGGCGCCGAAATGCCGTTCGGTGGCGTGAAGCGCTCCGGCTTCGGCCGTGAGCTTGGCCCGTTGGGCATGGAAGAATTCGTGAACAAGCGTCTGTTCTACATCGGCGAGTAGCAACAGATAAGCAGGGGGCCGAACCAGTTTCGTGAACTGATTCGGCCCCTCTTCTTGTGCTTTAAACTCGCGAGCCCTCCAACGTTGCATCTTTTAGCCGGCTACCAGCTATTCGCCCGACCAGTTGACGGCTGGGAAGCGACGTCACGAATTGTGCGGCGTTCAAGCAAGCAGGCCATTGTGCGCAACTTGAGCGAACGCGATCGCAGCTTGGTGCGCCTGGTCGCTGCTGGACTGACCAATGTACAGATCTCGCGAATTTCTCACATCTCGGAAGGTTCTATGAAGCTTCATCTGGCGCGCATCTTGGAACAGCTCAATGTCACCAATCGTGTGCAGCTGGCGGTTATTGCCACCGAATCAGGTTTGGTTTCCCCCGCTGACTTGCAGATTGTCAGCTAGAATTCTGCGCTGGCTAGTAAACGGTTCGTAGCTGCGTGGCTGGAATCCACATCTCTTCACCATCACGTTCAATCTGTCGCCACGCGCCTTGACGCGCCACGATAATCACCGCGGTATCGGACTGCAAAATGCGCGCTAATGCGTGGTGATCCCCAGGACCACGACGTGCGTTGAGTCGGATGGTGGTTAATGCACGCTGATTGGGTACAGCAATCAACCCACCCTTAGCAGGACGTGAGGGCAGAGTCTGCAAATACATGCTCGGCACCCAGCCCAACAGCTGTCCGAATTGTACTTGTGACCACAACCCTTGTTGCAGAACCATGCGGACCTTACTCGCCTGCTCAATAACCTTGAGCACTGGATAGCCGGTGCCGCTACCTTTGCGAAGGTTCAGTGTAGCCGTGGTGACATGGGTGGCTTCGATCAACGAATAACGCGACAGCACTCGAGGGCTATGCTCATCTTCGCTCTGACCTTCAATTTTTTCGTCAAAGGCTGACGGAATCGGCTCTAGGTAAATATTTGGTAGCCAACCATAGATGCGGTGAACGTATACGTGAGCCCAGGATCCTCGCACTTCGACGAGTGCAATTTCAGTTCCGGTGCTCAGATTGCTCTGAACAAGGTAGTGTCGCCCGGCACCCTTACGTAGTTTCAGCTCTGCCGTCGTGCGGTGCGTATGCGTCGGTGACGACGTCCGAGCCGAAGGATGCGGATAACCCAATTGGTTCACAACCACCTCGATATAGAAAAACTTAAGGAACCAGCAAGTAGCTGATTCCCTAAGTTTATTTCATGTTTGAAGAGTTTTTCTCTTCTTGTGGTTTTATTCGCCTGCCGACTGGCGTGTTCCTAGCTCACGGTCCAGTCGCAGGATGCCGCTTCCGTCATCTCCGACAAGCTTCAGGCGGTCCAGAATCTCGGATACGGTGGCCTCTTCTTCGACCTGTTCCTCGATAAACCAGTTCAGCATCGGGATTGAATCGATGTCACCCTCGGTCTGTGCCAGTCGGTACAGTTCACGGATTGCTTCCGAAACTTTCCGTTCGTGTGCCAAAGACACTGCGAAGGCGTCAGCAACGGTTTTGACGTTCATCTGTGGTGCTGGCTGCTCACCGATGGTTGGGTGTGCGTCACGGTCAGTCATATGAGTCATGAACTTTTCCGCGTGCACGATTTCTTCGGCTGCCTGTGCACGGAACCAGCCGGCAATGCCGGAAAGGCTCATGACATCCATCTCCACTGCCAGCTGACGGTAAACGGTCGCAGCGGTCAATTCGAGAGTTAACTGAGTGTTGAAGGCTTCTGCAAGTTTTCCTGTAAGTTCCATGACTAAAGACTACGACTCATTTTCCTACTTGTCATCGAAGTTCGGACACACTAATTAGCAGAGTAATTAGCGAACACTTTTGAGTTGACCAGTAGTTAATTGAGCCGATGCTAACCAAGGTTAGGGCAACCGAACAGATTTTCTGGACTTACTTTCCCAACCCCGCACGTCGCAACGCTTCAGCCATCGCGGTGTTTCCGCTCGGTGCCGGCTCTGCCTGGCGTCCGGCCTTTGGGGCGCGGTCCCCACGAGTCTTCACTCCAGCATTGGGCCGTTGTCCGGTGCGAGCTTTTGGCTGCTCCGAGACAGTTTTCTCTCCGGGCAATTCGTCATCCAAACGCAGGGTCAAAGAAATTCGCTTACGCGCAGCATCAACTTCAAGGACCTTGACCTTGACTATCTGTCCCGAGCTGACCACTTCGCGCGGATCCGAAATGAACTTGGTGCTCATTGCCGAGACATGGATCAGTCCGTCCTGGTGCACACCCAAATCAACAAAGGCACCGAAGGCCGCCACGTTGGAGACTGTACCTTCCATGATCATCCCAGGCAGCACATCGGAGAGTTTCTCTACGCCTTCACGCAGCGCAGCGGTCACAAATTCGCCGCGTGGGTCACGAGCGGGACGGCGTAGTTCTGCAATCACATCGCGGATGGTCGGTTCACCGAATTGTTCGGTGGTAAATTCCGCTGGATCTAATTCTTCTAACCGTCTCCCACGGCTCTCTGCCGCCTGCTGCAAACTCTTGGCCAGCGCATATGCCTCCGGGTGAACCGAGGACGCATCGAGTTTTTCCTTACCCCCGGTGATGCGCAAGAACCCGGCACACTGCTCATAGGCTTTGGCGCCCAAGCGCGGAACCTTCAGCAGCTCGCGGCGTGTAGCAAAAGCACCGTTAGCATTACGGTGGTCCACAATGTTTCTGCTCAATAGTGGGCCTACACCGGCCACACGTGAAAGCAGTGCCGGGGAAGCGGTGTTAACATCAACACCCACCGCGTTCACACAGTCTTCAACCACGGCATCCAGTGCCCGGTCAAGCTTTGTGGCACTCACATCGTGCTGGTACTGACCCACTCCAATGGATTTTGGATCAATTTTCACTAGCTCTGCGAGAGGGTCTTGTAGGCGGCGGGCGATAGATACTGCTCCGCGGATTGAGACATCTAGATCTGGCAATTCTTGGCTAGCAAGTTCGGAAGCCGAGTACACCGAGGCACCTGCCTCGGAAACGATGACCTTGGAGAGCTCTTTACCGCCCAGGGCCTTGATCACTTCTGCCGCCAAACGGTCGGTTTCACGACCGGCGGTGCCATTACCCACGGCAATCAGCGAGGTGCCATGTTTCTGCGCCAGCTGGGTGAGCGTCTTAACCGATTCGTCCCATTTGTTCGCAGGTGCATGCGGGTAGATTGTGGCAATGTCCACGACCTTGCCGGTCAGGTCCACCACTGCCACCTTCACCCCGGTACGCAGTCCCGGGTCAAGACCCAGAACTGCCTTGTTTCCGGCCGGCGCAGCCAACAGGACATCGCGAAGATTAGCAGCAAAGATCTTGACCGATTCATCCTCGGCAGCTTCAAAGAGGCGAGCCCGAAGATCTGATTCAAAACGGGTTAGTAAACGGGCTTTCCAAGCTAGACGTACCGTCTGCTGTAGCCAGCTTGCTGCCGGCGCATCACCACCGGTGCTGATGCCCAAGGACGCGGCGATAGCGTTCTCGTACCCGGCACGAGCTTGCGCTAAGGCTTGGTCATCACGTGGGTCAGCCTCGGCAAACTGCAGCTTCAGCACCCCATCACGTTCACCACGTAGTAGCGCGAGCACCCGGTGTGAGGGCAACGAATCAAGCGTCGCCACATAGTCCAAGTAGTCCTTGTACTTTCCTTGAGCCTCCGCGGTCGCAGTAGCTGCGGGGCTGGCACCGACCCGGCCGGTTTTCCACAGTCGCTCACGCAACTCTGATGCCAGCACGATATCTTGCGAGACTCGTTCGGTCACAATTGAGCGCGCACCGGAGAGCGCATCTAGCTCGGTAGCAAAACCAGCCTCGGCGTTCAGGTACTCCCCCGCCGCAACCTGCGGATCGGTGTTGGGGTTGGCTAAGAGCAGATCCGCCAGGGGTTCCAGACCCGCTTCTCGCGCAATCTGAGCCTTGGTGCGACGCTTCGATTTGAATGGAAGATAGATGTCTTCCAATTCGGCCTTGGTCACCGCAGCGGTAATGGCTGAATCGAGTTCGTCGGTGAGTTTTCCGACCTCGGTAATTGCTTCGCGGACGGTCACGCGGCGTTCTTCGAGTTCACGCAGGTAGCGCAGTCGCTCTTCGAGAAGACGCAGTTGGGTATCGGAGAGCATTCCCGTGATTTCTTTACGGTATCTGGCGATGAAGGGAACGGTGGATCCGGAGTCCAAAAGTTCAACGGCGGCTTTGACCTGCCAGATAGCTACTTTGCTGTCGCCAGATAGTTCGATGGCCAGCTGTTCAAGGATTCTTTGCTCTGTGCTACTCACCGAACCATTGTGCCTCACACGGCTTATTCTTCAGATGATCGACTCGGTTGACACCCAGCTGATCCTAAAACTTGGACGTTAGACTTGGTGACTATGGGGAGTGTAACTATTCGAAAAACTGCTGCGATACTTGCCGTATCGTCGCTCGCCGTGTTGACCGCAGGTTGTTCCGTTTTAGAGGACACCGCGTCGTCAGCCGCCACACAGCTAACCGATGCTGCCGCGAAGGAAATGGTGCGCCAAGCGTGCGCTCCAATTCAGGACGGGACCATTGACGCCGGAGAGTTACGTGTACTTGGTTCCATCATTACTTCGGTCGAGGGTGGTGGCTTGCCACAATCCATGATTGATATTCTCAACGAGCTAGCGAACGCCGGGGATCATGCCCCGCGTGCACTGCAGGATCGGCTAGTTAATGCCTGCGAGGATTCCAACGCGGCAGGTAACTAACCCTGCGGTGATCTAGACTTTTGAATCATGGTCGAAATTCCCACTCGCGGTAAGGTCCGTCTCGATGCGTGGCTTTGGGCCGTGCGTATCTATAAAACGCGTTCGGCCGCTACGACTGCCTGCCGTGCTGGACATGTTCGGCTTAACGGGGATCCGGTCAAAGCCTCCCAAATTGTTGTTCCTGGGGATCGCATCCGTGTACGCAAAGACGGTTGGGACCGGGAGTTGGAAGTCACCGGGCTCATTTCCAAACGTGTCGGTGCCCCGGTAGCGGTTAAATGCTATCTAGACCATACTCCGCCGCGTGAAAAGGTAGTCGTCCCGCAAGTTCCCATACGGGACAGAGGAGCCGGACGCCCCACCAAGAAGGACCGCCGCGAAATGGATCGCCTGCGCTCCTCTTGGTTGGACACCGAGGACTAACTCAGCGTAATGTCGGGAACATCCGTCTCAAATTCGAAGATTTGCGCGTAGAAAGCCAATGAACTTTCCAATGCCTTGATGATGTTTACCGACTGACGGAAGCCGTGCTGCTCGCCAGCAAACAGGATGTAGGCGTGTGGGATTCCACGTTTTGCTAACGCGTCGGCGACCACTTGTGATTGTGCTGGCGGTACCACCTTGTCCTCGTCACCTTGCAAGAGCAACACCGGGCAGGAAATCTTCTCCACATGATTGATCGGAGCCCGCTTCTCGTAGAGGTCAGCCGCCTCCGGATACGGACCGACAAGCGAGAACATGTACTGGGATTCGAAGTCATGGGTATCTTGAACAAGTCCCACTAAGTCCGAGACACCATAACGACTGATCCCAGCGGTAAACACGTCGGAGAATGTCAGAGCACACAGCACGGTCCACCCGCCAGCGCTCCCGCCTTCAATACCGATCCGCTGCGGATCTGCCAGTCCCCGGTTGATGAGCGCCTTGATTACCGTGACGGTATCGGCAACATCAACTACACCCCACGCGCCGCGTAGTCGATTACGGTAGTTACGTCCGTATCCGGTGGAGCCACCGTAGTTCACATCCACCACACCGATACCGCGTGACGTGTAGTAGGCAATGGAGGTGCTCAACGTAGCCACGGCCTGACTGGTAGGTCCACCATGAACGAAGGTTACATACGGTGGGAGTTCTCCCTCAAGCCCGGCGTAGCCAACTTGGCGAGGCTTGTAGAGCAGTGCGTGCACCGCTTGGCCTGCCTCATTAACACACTCAAATTCTTCGACCTCCGGAAGCATTTGCGGATCTGGGAGTTGCTCGATAGATCGGGTCACACAGCTGTGCTCTAGAGTTTCGATATTGATCAAGGAGATTTCTTCTCCATTGGTCAACGATGACGTCCGGGCCAACAACCAGTTGCCGTCTAGATCCAGCGGGCGCACCCGGGCAAAAGGCAAATCTAGATCCTCTAATCCGCCGGTGGTGGTGTGAACCCGTGCGAGCTTAGTAGTTCCGGTTCCATAGGAGCAGAGCAATGTCTGTGGATTTTGGCTTAGGTACCATCCGGTACCTACCTGCCATAGTGGGCCGGCAAATTCTGCGGCACGGTCCACCAGCCGGACGGTACGTCCCGAGCTGAGCTGGTAGGTGTAAGGATTCCACCAACCAGAGGAGTCTGAGATAAATGCCAGCCGGTCATCATCAGCCCATTCGGGCTGCAGTACCGAAATTTCTGGGCCTCCGGCAATGACCGTGTCTTGCAAGAACCCCTGCGTGGAATATTCTGCGAGGTGAAGTTCTGTGCTGTCCCAAGGCATATTCGGGTGTTCCCAGCTGATCCAGGTTAGCTGCTCACCGTTCGGGCTAAGCCGTGGCCCGGCAACAAAGCGCGCCGGAGAACTGAGCAGTCGAATCACTGCGAGATCTTCGCTAGCACTGCCATCAAGAGGAATTTCCACGATATGGCGGACAGGTTCACCGCGTAGATCTTCCATAATCGCCAAGACATGCCCTGCCGGACCGGGAACAAATTCGGCGAAACGCAGTGTGGGGTCCGAGTCGACCATGCTCTGCGGGGTCAAGGCAATGGGAGTTTGGTCTGCTAACAGCTGCAAATATACTCGCTGATCACTGAAGTTCGCGAAGACTACTGCAGGAACATCCCCAGCTAACAGCAGCCAGCTAGCGCCGCCGTATTCGTGGACTCGCGAACGCACGTTATAGGGAGCATCAATGAGGGTTCGCCCCTCACTTTGGCTGTGACGGTCATACTCCACCAGGGTCATTCGACCACCCTCGGAAGGCAGGCCTTCTTGCACAATGAGTTTGTCGCCGAAGAAACAGGCGGCGCCCAAAGGTTTAGTGCCGGCGGCTACTTGCGTGGCTGAGATAGTTGACGGCCAGGATCCATAAGGCATGTGCTGAGGCATGTGTTAGATACTAGTCACATATTCTGCTCAGAACGACCCTCGACAAGCCATAACACGGTGCGCTTGGATGGAGTTATGGCTAAATTTGTGCTGTTTTTACGCGGAGTAAACGTCGGTGGGGTCAAGATTCTGATGAAAGATCTTGCTGCGCTGCTCAGCGATGCTGGATACAGCCAGGTAAAAACGGTGCTCGCCAGTGGCAATGCGATCCTTGAAGCACCACACGATAATGCGTCGGTGCTTCGTGAGCAATGCGAAGCACTGTTGGCTCAACATTATTCTCGTGCGATTCCCTGTCTGGTATTCACCGCGGCCGACGTCCATGAGCTCGCTGGGGACTTCCCGGTTCAACTACCGGATGCCAATCATGAGTACCACCGGTACCTTAGCCTGTGCTCCAGTCAGGAAGATGCCCACCAGCTTCATCTTGCGGCGATGGCGCTGGATTCGGTACAGCAGACTGCCCTGCGCGGTCGAGCACTATGCTGGGTGAGTCCTAAAGGCCAAAGTCTTGACACTCCGGTAGCAAAATTGGTGGCCGCTGAGTCTCGCAAGTATCTGATCACCACTCGAAACCTGAATACCTTAGTAAAACTTTCGACAATTATTCGAGCACAGTAGTTCCGAGCATAATTAGCTCTGCTGTTTCCATTTCAACTCGCTGAGGGCTACTTCCATGCTCATTGTCTTCGATCTCGTTGGCATCTTCTTTTTTGCGGTCGCCGGGTCACTGATGGCTGCGCGCCGCGGTTTCGACATCCTCGGTTCGCTGTTTCTGGGCGGCGTCACCGGCTTAGGTGGTGGCGTGGTGCGCGATTTGATCCTCAACGAATCCCCCGCAACGTTTGCGCACCCGATATATTTTGCGCCCCCGGTACTCGCCGCGTTATTGGTCTACGGTTTTACGCCGGCTATTCAAAAACTTCACCGTTTGGTGCTGGTCTTTGACGCGGCTGGGTTAGGCCTGTTCTGTGTCACTGGCACCATGAAGGCGCTCCAGCATAACTTCAACCCGGTGACTGCGGTACTGCTTGGAGTCATCTCCGGGGTCGGCGGTGGCCTCTTACGTGACGTAATTTCAAACGTCACCCCTGATTTGTTCAACCCGCGCGATATCTACGCGATTGCCGCGATGTTCGGCGGCACGCTCACCGCAGTGTTCTGGAGCCTGGAGCTTTTCAATCCAGTGGTTGTGGTGGCTATTGCGGCGCTCACCTTCGCCATCCGTCTGGCCTCGTTGAAGTTTGGCTGGCGGATTCCGCTGGCTGCCGGACATTGGTATCGCGCCAGTCCGAGCGCTCCCCCGCATGACGGGCCACAGCGACACTTCTAGGTATTGCTATTGAACGCGTTCTAGCCTACCCTCGCCCTCGGCACCGGGAGCCGTGTCCTCGATGGTGCGTGGCGGGTTGATGATGATTGCGCCCACCAACATCACCACGATGCATACGCCTAGCATCGAGAAGGCCACGCCCCAGGAGCCGCTGGCCTGCTGCACTATGCCAAAGAGCATCGGTACAACCGCTGCACCGGCGTAGCCTAAACCTTGAGCAAAACCGGAGAGTACCCCCGAACCGTAGGTGGTGCGCGAGCGCAGATTCATCATCAACAAGGCGATCGCAAAGGTTCCCTGCCCAAGCCCTGCCATGGAGACCCAGAACCAGGTTCCAGAGGTTGGTGAAAGGTAAATCCCTAAGTGGCCCACGATCCAGCAGGCGGTAAAAACACCCACTGCAATGATCGGGTTTTTTAAGCGCGGGACCCACAGCGGAACCAGCAAGCTAACTGGAAGTCCAAGGATCGCGAACAGCGCCAGCATATTGCCGCTGCTGGCTTCGCTGAGCCCCTGGGCGTGAAGATACGGGGGCAGCCAGGTGAAGTAGACGTAGGTCTGTGCGGAGTTACCCGCAAGGAAGATCGCCAGCCCCCAGGCCACATTGGATTTCCATGGGTTGATCCGCACAATTTCGTGCCCACCCACCACTGGCAGTTGAGTCTCGGGGCGCTGCACACGGCGGTCAGCAAATAGCTGCATGATCCAGGGAATCAGCACGATGGAAGACAGTAGCGCCCAAGAACCGATGGACGTTTTCCAGTTTCCGATATTGGCGAAAGGAACCGAAAATTGCGGGGCCAGCCAGGTGCCGATGGCAATCATCGTGACGTATCCGCTGGTGACCACGCCGATACGATCCGGAAAGTACTTTTTGACCAACGGCGGCAGTACTACGTTGCCCATACCGTAACCGGCCAGAGTGACGATGGAAAGCGCCAAGAACGGGTAAACATTTGGCATAAATGGACGTGCCAACTGACCAACCACGGCTAAGGCCACGGAGATAATGAGAGTTCGTTCTAAGCCCCATAAGCGGATCAGCCGCGGGGTGAGTAGTCCGAAAACTGCAAAGGAGATGGGGGCCAGCATGGCCAGCAGGCCCGTGGTGAATTCGGTGAATTCGATGTCTTCTTGAATGCGGGCCAATAATGGTGGCACCGAGACGACCGCCGCGCGCAGCGACAACGCCATCAGCAGAATGCCAAGTAGCGCTCCGATACGACCTTTGAGTCGTTTATTTGCGCCATCTGTGGCCATGTGACACGTCCCTGCGAGATTATTCGTTGAGTTGCTTCAACTTTTTGAGTTGCGGAACTAAGTCTAGTAATTCTTGGAGCCGACCATCAAAAGTACTCTGATACCACGAGTCGGGCGTGGCTAAATGAGCATAGAGTCCTTCACCAATCAGGATCACTAAATGGGCTATCGACTGGTCACCAACCTCGTCCAAGATCAGCTGGAACCACCGCGAGTGCACGTCTTTTAACATCTCCGAGGCGCTGGAGACACCTGCTTGGGCAAGGCGTTGTACCGCCACTAAATGCCGGTCCAATTCGGTATCAACTTCTGCGGAGGTTTGCACGTAATAAACCGACGCACCTTCTGGCACTTCACTCATGCGGGCCAGGTCCAATTGAACATGCTCTTCGGTTGATTCGATCACCCCGACGGCCAGCGCCTCCTTTGAGGCGAAGTGATACAGCAGTCCACCCTTGGAGACTCCTGCTCGACTTGCCGTGGCTTCCAAGGTTGCGGCACGTTCACCTTCTTCGCAGAGCAGCGAAATATAGGCATCGAGGCATTTGTTGCGTGCCGCTGGTGGGCGAGCCATTGAACTCCTTCGTAAGACGGTGACGGATTTAACCTTACATTCATTAGTAACTGTACCAACCGGACGGTATAGTTATGAACGAGGAACAACTCATCCTCACTCAACACGCAATTTATGAAGGCCAATCCCATGAGCTCACAGATCACCGAACGCATCTCCACGCTGAGTCGTTCGCGCCGCTGGGCCGCTCTAGCAGTACTACTTTTTCCAGTACTCCTAGTCTCAGTGGACAACACCGTACTGTCATTCGCAGTTCCCGCTATCTCGGCTGCCTTGTCCCCGACCGGGGCGCAGCTGTTATGGATCATTGATATTTATCCATTGATCCTCGCGGGACTGCTAGTACCCATGGGATTTTTAGGTGACCGGATTGGCCGACGAAAAGTCCTTTTGATTGGTGCCACCGGCTTTGCACTCGTCTCCGCGCTAGCCGCCTTTGCTACCGACGCGTTCCAGCTCGTGTTGGCACGCGCACTCTTGGGCGTCTTCGGCGCCATGCTCATGCCTGCCACACTCTCGCTGATCCGCAATATCTTTCCTGATGCGAAAGAGCGCCGCACGGCGATTGCCATCTGGGCGAGCGCCTTTTCCGGCGGTGCCGTGCTCGGTCCTATCGTTGGCGGGATCTTACTGGAACACTTCTGGTGGGGTTCGGTCTTCCTACTAGCCGTCCCGATGCTACTTCCGCTGCTTGTTGGCGGACTCTTGCTCCTGCCCGAATCCAAGGATCCCAACCCCGGGCGTGTTGATCCATGGTCGATTGTCTTAGTGATCTTCACTCTGCTGCCATTTGTTTACGCGGTTAAATCCTTCACTACCGAACCTCTCTACATCGCGGTCGGTGCGTTGTCGTTGGCAATCGTCAGCGGAATTACCTTTGTCCGCAGGCAACTGGTCTTAGCAAACCCGATGATTGACGTGCGACTCTTTTCGAATGGCGTGTTCTCCGGCGCGTTGACGGTGAACCTCATCGGAGTCTTCTCCCTGGTCGGTTTCATTTACTTTGTGTCCCAACACCTGCAACTGATCGCCGGATATAGTCCGCTTGAGGCGGGCCTGCTGATGACTCCCGGGCTCGTGCTGACCATGGCCTTCGGTTTACTCTCGGTGCCGCTGGCCGCACGCTTCGGCGCGCCGGGCATTATGGTCGGCGGTCTGCTTCTCTCTGCGCTTGCCTACGCTTTGGTGGTCTTTGCAGGATCTTCGGGAGATGTCTTCTGGCTCATGGTGGCGTTCTGCATCTTGGGTATCGGTGTTGGCATGTCCGAGACCTTGTCCAACGACATGGTGCTCAGTGCAGTGCCCGCGGCGAAGTCCGGGGCCGCCTCGGCGATCTCCGAGACCGCGTATGAGGTTGGTGCGGTGCTCGGCGTGGCCGTGCTCGGAACGATCCTCAATACCGTGTACGCGGCTCAATTGCGGGTGCCAGAGATCCTCACCGACGCTGAAGTCCACTTAGCTGGCGAAACTTTGAGCGGAGCACATCAAATTGCTCAGGGGTTACCAGCCAGCCAAGCACAAGAACTTTTGGCCTCCGCAGCCCACGCTTTTGACAATGGTGTGCTCATTACCTCGAGCATCGCTGCGGTCTTAGCGTTGGCCGCCGCAATCGTGGTAGCTCGAATCATCAAACCCGCTACTCGGTGAACGAATTAAGACACTTTTTGAAAATCTTGATTAATTAGGTCAAAGTTATTCAAAAGTTGCGAAACTCGACGTAGGCTAGGCAGTGTAGTTCCAAAGTAATTCGCGAAGAACCCTTTAGAAGTTTGTGAATGTCGATCCGCATGGTTGGCGCGAACCCCTTCTAGACGTGAAGTGAATGACTTGGCTGCTTCGTTAGATGGAGAAATTTCGGTTTCAAGGTCTCACGTGGATTACAACCAAGCTCACCGATAAGAAACGGTGAGGAACGTCTGAAAGGACCAAATAATATAATGGCAACCGGTATCGTCAAATGGTTTAACGCTGAAAAAGGCTTCGGATTCATCGCTCCAGACAGCGGAGATCCTGACGTCTTTGCTCACTTCTCCGCCATCCAGACCGAGGGCTTCCGCTCCTTGGAAGAGGGCCAGAAGGTTGAGTTCGAAGTAGTTGAGGGCCCTAAGGGTCTTCAGGCAGCGGACATCCGCGGACTCTAAAGTTCTACGGCGAATAGCCTACAGACTTTAGCGTTAACGTCGCCTCCCCAGAATCATCTGGGAAGGCGACGTTTTCACGTTAACCTTGATTCACGGAATACTCCCGCTATTAGCTGGGTTGTATCAGATGTGAAGCTTTCGATTCTTGATCTTGCCCCGGTTGCTCCTAACAGCACCATCTCCGACTCATTTAAATCATCGGTACGACTTGCGCAGCTTGCCGAACGCACCGGTTATGAACGTGTTTGGTACGCCGAACACCACAACATGCCAACCATCGCCTCCAGCGCGACCTCGCTACTAATCAGTCACGTAGCCCACCACACCGAAAAAATTCGCTTGGGCTCTGGCGGTGTGATGCTCCCGAACCACTCCCCCTTAGTGATCGCCGAACAATTTGGCACCTTGGCAGAGATCTTCGGAGATCGCATTGATCTAGGTCTGGGCCGTGCCCCGGGTACGGATATGACCACCTTGCGTGCGCTACGCCGCGAACCGTCGGCCTCCGATTCATTCCCACACGATGTGCTTGAGCTTCAGGCCTACTTGGCTGGCGAATCGCGGGTTCCAACGGTGCAGGCAATCCCTGGCGCCGGAACTAACGTTCCACTCTATATTTTGGGCTCATCTTTATTTGGCGCACAGCTCGCCGCGCAGTTTGGCTTGCCATATTCCTTCGCCTCGCACTTCGCCCCGGCGGCACTGCATCAGGCGATCAAGACCTACCGCGAGCAGTTCAAGCCGTCGGCTCAGCTGGCCGAACCGTATGTGATCGCCGGAGTGGGTGTGATCGCTGCGGATAGTGCAGCTGAAGCTCACGAACTGAAGGTGCAGGCCGAACGCCAACGTGTGTCATCCTTCTTAGGCCGTAACGCCAAGAAGGAATTCACCGAGGCAGAGCTCGATATGGTGATGACTACCCCGCAGGCCGAGCAGATCTTGGACATGATGCGCTACACAGCCATCGGTACCGGCGAACAGGTCGCCGAATATCTGCAGGAATTTGCGGTCAATGCTCAGGCTGACGAACTCATTACCGTGCATAGCCCGTTGCACGAAGAGGATCGCTTGAAGTCGGTCCAGCTCACCGCGGACTCCTGCCAGCTGGCTAGCGTGGGCTAATACTGACCCAACGCTTGCACGCGAACACTAACGCGATCACCAGCGTTAGTGTGAGCACACCTTCTACGCCGATATAGGCGTAGTGCCACAGTGATCCGCCATCGGAATTACCGGCCAGCACCGCATCGGTGCGTACCGAGAGTCCGGGGCGGATCACTGTCGCTTTAAGCAGCAACAAGAATCCAACAATTCCCACGATCCACCACCAGGCACGGTCCATGTGGCGTTTAAAGCTTCCTGCTAGCCAGCAGACAAAGAGTAATATTTCTACCGCGTTCATGGCGGTGAAGACTAATCGGCCAATTCCTAAGCCCAAGGGGATGGTGATTCCCGGCGCGGTGAACTTCAGCGGTGCTTCGATGAAGGAAATTCCAATAATCATTCCCAGCCATATTGCTGGAACGAGGATTCGGGCGGCAACCGCCCAGGTAGCGGCCCGTGAGGCCACCAAACTTGTGGATGTACTCATACTTTCTAGGCTACGCCGAAATTTTTCGCTCGCGGACCAGTGAGGTTATTGACCAGCAGGTCAACACGAGGGCCAGTAATGCGCAGAGAATGCTGAAGACCAAAATGCTTAGCTCTTGGCCATAAACTCCCACGGCCCAACCCAACGCGATCACCGGCAGCGCGCTACCAAGGTAGGTCACCAGGTAGATTGTGGAAACGGTCTGGGCGTGGAGTGAAGCTGAGACGGCGTTGACCGCACCGCTAAATGCGGTCCTAAATGCCATGCCCTGGCCTAGCCCAATGAGCGCCAACGCGACGATAGCTGACCACAATGAACCGAGCTCGGCGGCGATCACTAGCCCGATGGTGCTGGCGGCCAGAATCACTAGCCCGACAGGCAATAGGTATTTTCCGCCGCGAATGACCACCTGCGACAGGGCCGAGACACCTAAGGGCAGGCCTGCGATGAGTCCGATCACCGGGAGCAATTCCAGGTCAAAGACCTGCGCGAAGTAGCCCGGTGCCAGCGACAACGCAAAACCGAAGACCGCAAAACTCAAGAATCCGACCAGTGCACCCATCCAGAATTTTGCGCGTGCCTCGGCCGGAATGCCTAGTCGCCGCGGAGCTAAGGCCCGGTGGCGGTCTCCGCGTTCAGCCATCGCGATGGCCGGGCGTGCCTTCAACGCGACCAACGGGATCAGGGTTGCTAAGAGCAGTATTGCTTGGACCGTAAACACGGTGTTGCGCCCGCCAGGCAGAAGCGCAAGCACACCACCAAGGACCGGGCCGAAGGCCACACCACCCGATGACGCAAGCAACGTGAAGCGTGAGGCCCATTCGGGCTTATGCGGCAGCAACTCACGCAATGCCGCGGCGCTGGCTCCGGTGGCTAGTGCCACGCCCGCTCCTTGCAGTCCACGTCCCAAACACAGTTCCCACAGGCTTGAGGCACTACCGAAGCTAATGGTTCCCACCAGCGAGACGATAATGGCCAGTACCAATGCGGCGCGGCGTCCGATGTGATCTGACCAGTGGCCCACGATGTAGAGGAAAAACATCAGTGAGCAGACGTAGCTGGCGAAGGCAATGGTGGTGCCCATGGCACCCAGCGCGAGGTCCTGCTGTAGCTGTGGGTACAGCGGCGTGGCAAGGTTTGCTCCGACCAGCAGGGTGAAACTAACCAGCACCGTAATGCCTAGCCGGGTATTAATCCCTGGATTCCACGAGCGCACGGTGGTTCGGGCCGGTTGCATGCGTAGTTCACTGATTACCGACATGTTTTCTCCGAAGCGGCGCGTGGTCCAAGGGATATCGCCAGGTTGTTGCATTAGAAAGTTTTTGCCGGTGGGGTTACTCGCTACCCCACCGGCTAGTTGAGCGATCTGTAAGAAAATGTCTACTGATCTAGACCGTTCACTCATAAATATCCGGCAAAGCGGGACAGCCAGTCGAAAAAGTTGTTAGAGTTTGAGCAAAATAGTCAAAATATTGGCCCACAGGGGTCTTAGGAGTGAGCAAATGGTGCGTTTGGATGACGTCGATCTGAAAATTCTGCTGGCGTTAATCCGTGACCCCAGAATTCAAATATCCGAACTTGCCGACGAAGTTGCGGTGGCACGAAACACCGCTCAATCGCGTTTACGCCGACTGCAACGCGCAGAGGTCTTGCGTGCCGGCGGCAGAGATGTAGACCTCTCCAAACTCGGCTATGACGTGCTGGCCTTCGTCACCCTGGAAGTTCTTCACCGCGAACTTGATACCGTGGTTACCTCACTGCGACAGATCCCTAACGTGCTAGAAATCCATGAAACCTCGGGCCGCGGTGATGTCTGGGTCAGGCTCATCGCCACCGACACCCATCAGTTGCAATCGGGGTTACGACAGATTCTGCGGATCAAGGGAGTGACCCGTTCCGAGACTACCTTCGCGCTGCACACCCACCTGGCGTACCGCACCTCTCCACTGCTGGAGCACTACGCCGAACACAATCACTGAAAGTGCTGAAAATACAAGTCTTTCCTTGAAACGGTTACCGGCCTAGGCTGTGATTACGAGATGTCACGAGGGATAACCCCGACTCTCGTCGGGTCCCTCGCAATTTGTGGAGGAGTACGCGATGACTAAGGATTTTGAACCAACCGACTTCAATCCGGAATATGGGAACGATATCTACGAACCAGATGACGGACGCGATTCCCAAGCCTATGAAGGCTCCAGCGATGCCCCCGAAACGATGCGCAACATCGATCCGCTCGCCACCCGCAGCTACCTGCTTGATGATGATCTGGAAACCGAAGCGCAACTGGATAATGAATTCACCGAGGAGTCCAACGACGACGAAGATGAGGACTAGCTCACTGACTAAGCATCTCTTAGGCTTCTGCGTTTAGAATTTAGAAGTGATCAATCCAGTCCATCTGCGTACCCTGCTCGAAGTGGTGGCGCATCGTTCCTTCGCCACGGCCGCAACCCGGTTGGGCTATACCGCCAGCGCCGTCTCCCAACAAATGACAGCCCTAGAACGCAGCACCGGAACAACATTGTTCTTACGCGGTGCCCGTTCAATTACGCCCACCCCCGGTGCGATGCGGATGGTGCGTCATGCCAAACGCGTCCTGACGGACCTCGACGCACTCATGGCAGACGTTGCCGCCATCTCCACAGACTCCAGCGAGCGTGAGGAAATCAAGCTAGGGATCTTCCCCTCGCTGGCCACTTACGCACTACCCAAGCTACTGACCTCCGAGGACTGGAACGCACTGGGAATCAACCTGCGCTTGTGGATTGGTGAACCCCAGCAGACCGTCGCCGGGCTTGGCAACGGTGGGGACCTGGATCTCGCGCTGATCTTCCAGGTGGGCCCCGGAGGGCTCAGCTGGCCCGCGTCCCTAGAGCGCGCGTGGCTCGGTGATGATCAGTTCCGTGTGGTCATTCCCGCCTCCTGGCCGATCGCCGACAACGCGCAGCTCACCGTGGACCAGCTGGCCGAATGGCCGTGGATCTTCCACCACCCCGGCACCTCCGATGCCACGTTGATTTCTCGGCTCTTCGCCTCCTACAACATCCACCCGCAAGTTGCCGCGTACTGCGACGACTTTAACGCCTCGCTAAGCTTGGTGTCCTCCGGGTTAGGCGCCGCACTGGTCCCGGATCTGGCGATGGCCCACGCTCCGGAAGGCATCCGTATTGTTGACGCCCCGGAAATTAGGTTGGCTCGCTCAATTTTTGCGCTGAAGCCCGAGAATTCGAAGAAGCCTAAGGTCGGCCTCGTTTTAGACCGGCTCACGCAGATCCTTTCCGACTAGGCTGGAAAGCGATCAGTGGTAGTTGCCAGCGAAAGGGCGATCGTGGAAGAACTAGTAGTCGCGAAAGTGCACGGAGCCGTAGGGCACCTGCGGCTGAACCGTCCGAACAAAATTAATGCCCTGACCTTAGCCATGCTGCAAGAACTTCACCGGGTCCTGCACTTGTGGGCCGAGGATCCTAAAATTCAGCTGGTGCTGCTCACCGGTGACGGTGAGCGCGGATTCTGTGCCGGCGGCGATATCGCCGACTTCCATACGGCGCTGAAAACCGGGAATCACGACGAATTTTTGGCGCTGCTTTCCTTAGAGTTCGACACCGACTACCTGATTTCGGTGTACCCCAAACCGTTGATCACCGTGGCTCATGGAATCACCATGGGCGGCGGCATTGGCTTAGCCAGCCACGCTCCGGTCCGGTTAGTGACCGCGCAGGCCACCATGGGGATGCCCGAAGCCCGCATTGGTTACACCCCCGATGTTGGCGGAAGCCATCTGTTGGCCAACGCGCCAGGTCACTTCGGCGAATACTTCGCCATGACCGCCGCCTCATTTGACGGTGCCGATGCGCTCTTCCTCGGTTTCGCCGACGTGGTCATCGGCGAACAGCTCGCCGATTCCATCTTTGACGAGCTCGATGACCTGGTTGGTCTGGGCGCCGCAGACATCGCCGCAACATTCGAGGTGCTGCATGCGGTCCCCGAGTCCCGCAAGCTCGAACTGGAACAAGGCTGGATCGATTATGCTTTTGGTGCTCCCACGCTGGAAGAGGTCTTAGAGCGTCTCGGCGCGCTGGTGCACCCCGCGGCACGCAAGGCGGCAGCCGCGATCAATGCAAATTCTCCAACCAGCGTGGCCGCCGCGTTCCATAGCGTGCGTGCGGCCCGCGCGGAGCAAAATCTGCGCGGTGCCTTGGACCGCGAACTACGTCTGGCCGGATACCTGATGCATCTGCCAGATCTGGCCGAAGGAATCCGTGCTCAAGTGATCGACAAGGACCGCAACCCGCAGTGGCGGCCAAGCACCCCGGCAGCGGTCAACGAGGCCGGGCTGCGCACGCTACTGGAGGACTAAGCGAATATCAGGACCCCGGCTTGCCCTCGGGCCGGGTCACGTCGTGCGGCAGCGGTTCGATCTTGATCGAATTTTTCGCATCGATGCGCGGAGCCTTAGTATCATCGTGCGGATCACTGACCCGGTCCACTCGTTTCAGTGCCACGCTATGCGGTTTACCATAACGGATTGCCGCGTGCTCCCCGAAGTGGTCCGCGTCTGCTTCTTCCCAGTCTTCCTTCCACGACGGTGGAGCATCGTTCAGTAGTTCTCCGGGTTCCAGCCAGTGGAACAGCGAGGCGTAGGAACGTGTGGACTGCAGATTCACGCGGCGCCGCAGCATCCGGGTGTTCAGCTGATCTGGGCCTTGAAGCCCCATGGAGGCCATGATCTGCGCCGCTTCGGACACCGTCAACCGGTGGTAGTTGTACACGCGGTGGCCCTTGTCTTCCACGTCAATGGCGCGTTGCAGGCGCTTATTCTGCGTGGCCACACCGACCGGGCAGTGGTTCGTATGGCATTTTTGCGCCTGGATGCAGCCGGTGGCCATCATCATGGAGCGCGCGGCCAAGGTGAAGTCTGCGCCCTGGATCATTCGCTTAACAATGTCCGAGCCGTTGGCCACCTTGCCGGCGGCCGCCAAACGGATCTCGGTGCGCAGCCCGGCCCCGACGAGCACGTTATGCACCAGCATCAGCCCTTCGGTCAGCGGGGTGCCCACATGGTCTTCGTATTCCAGCGGCGCGGCACCGGTGCCGCCTTCGGCGCCGTCCACGGTAATGAAGTCAACCAGCACACCGGTTTCGATCATGCCCTTGCAGATCGCCATGACATCGGTGCGTGAGCCTACGCAGAACTTGATTCCGATGGGTTTGCCCTGGGCCAGTTCACGCAACTGCGCCACAAAGCCCATCAGTTCCCGGGGAGTGGAGAATTCCGGGTGGCTTGCCGGAGAGATGCAGTCCTGGCCCATCGGGACCTGCCTGGCCTCGGAAATTTCTGCGGTGACCTTCGCCGCCGGGAGCACTCCGCCCAGCCCGGGTTTTGCCCCCTGGGACATCTTGATGGTGATGCCCTTAACCTGTGGGAGATTGGCCTTCTGCGCAAAGGTTTCGGCGTCAAAACGTCCCTCGGGGGTACGGCAGCCGAAGTATCCCGAACCAATTTCCCAGAACAGGTCCGCACCGTGTTCCAGATGGTATTTGGTTAATCCACCCTCGCCGGTTTCGTGGACGAAGTCCCCCATGGCCGCGCCCTTGTTCATCGCCAGCACCGCGTTTGCGGATAAGGAGCCAAAACTCATCGAGGAGATATTCAGCAAGGACATCTCATAGGGTTGGGTGCACTGGCTTGATCCGATGCGGACCCTATGCTGATCGGTAACCGGAGCCACCGGCGCGCTGGAATGCAGCAGGTACTCGTGGCCCACCTCATTGACCTGCAGCTCGGTGCCAAACGCCTTGTGGCTGTCGACGCCTTTAGCGCGGGCGTAGATCATCGAGCGGGTATCCCTGTTGTAGGGGGTGCCGTCGGTATTGCGTTCGATGAAGTACTGCTGGATTTCCGGGCGGATGAACTCAAAGAGGTATCGTGCATGGCCCAGGATCGGGAAGTTGCGTAAAATCGCATGCCGTTTCTGGGTGACGTCCCTGATCCCCACCGCCAACAGCACCACGGTCAGCGCCACCAGGATCCACCACACCCAGTTGCCCGATGTCCCTGCAAGCAGCGCGGTAAGCACAAACCCGGCCGCCAGCACGAACAAAAACAGAATCACGACTATTCGCATCATGTACTCGACACTAGTACGAGGAAGGAAAGCTGTCAGGGTGATTCGGCAGTAATCCGATCGTTTTCTCGCACCACCATGGAATAGAACACCCCGCTGGTATCGGCAAGTAACGCCTGCGGTGTCCCGGACTCGACAATCTTCCCCGCATCAAGCACCATCACGGTGCTAGCCTCCCGGACGGTGGCTAACCGGTGACTAATCATGAGCACACCCATGCCATATCCGCGCCGCTCATTAATCGCATTAAGCACCAGCTGTTCACTGTCCGCATCCAGTGCGCTGGTCGATTCGTCCATGATCAATACTGCCGGGTGGCGCACCAGCGCACGTGCCAGAGCTAAACGTTGACGTTGTCCCCCGGACAGACTCGAAGAACGATCGGCTAGCCGGGTGTCTAACCCATCGCGCTGGGCCCTAAGCCAAGGGCCCAGTCCTAGTTCGTTGATGACCGAGCGCAGTTCCTCATCGGTAATCCCCTCGGCACCCAACACAAGATTTTCACGGATACTCCCGCGAACCATCACCGCTTCTTGCGAGACCAAGACAATGCGTGAGCGAAGTTCCGCTAACGGAACCATGTCCAGCTGTACCTCGCCCAAACTCAGCGTTCCGTTGCTTTTCAGTGCGCGGACTAAAGCTGCAGCAATCGAGGACTTCCCCGAGCCCGAGGCGCCAACAACTGTCAGCAACTCACCAGGTGAAATGCTGAAATCAACGCCCTCCACCACCTGACGTTGGTCGTGGAACACGCTCAGGTTTTGCACGCTCAGTGTTCCGGTGTGTGGCAGTGGCACGGAGCCTCGCTGTTCGGCCACCACCGGTGGGGCACTGGCGGTCGCGAACAGTCGGCGAGCGCTGGCTAGGGAATCTTGAAGCCCGAGGACAAAGCCGTCAACCGTGCGCACAGAATCATAGGAGGGCACCGCGATGACCACTAAAATGATGGTTGCTGACAGCGTGGTTTCGGATGCGAGCACCAGAGCGAGCGCGCTACCCCAGGTGACTATTTGGCTTAGTGCCGCACGTAGTCCGGTGACCCAGCCTGCCCTGTTCCCCTGCGCCGCGTCGGCGCTAGCGGTGATAGCCAAACGTTTGATCATCTGTTCCCCGGCATCGAAGGCGTGAAGCACCTCAACGCCTGCCAGAGATTCCATCACAAGCTGGTTTTGCTTGCCACGCGAGGTCGCCGCCGAGCTAGCGGCGCGTCGCAGGGTTGGCACTCCGATCATCGGTAGGAGAAGTCCAACGATCACATACCCGCTGAGCAGGATGAGCGCTGGTGTGCTGCCAAAGTTGAGGTAGGTCCACCAACTCACCGTGGCGCTAACCACCACTGCTGCCACCGCCGGTGGCAGCGTATGGGCGAAGAACACTTCTACCTTGTCGATATCTCTGGTGGCTTTGGCCAGCAACGATCCAGAACTCTTAGTAGCCGCGGTAAAGGGCGCCTGCTTCGCGAAAGCCTCATACATCGTTGAACGCAGCCGGGACAGTGCAAGGAAAGCTACCTTATGCCCTACGTATTGTTCTGCGTAGCGTAGCCCGCCTTTTAATAAGCCTGCAAAGATAATGGCGACAATAAGTAGCCCAATAGGTACTCGGGATGAGGGTCCGGGAAGTTCCAGGCCAATCACCTGTACCAGTCCCACCCCGGCGAGCAAGTAAATGCCCAAGGCGACCAAGCGGTTAAGACAGGCAAGTAGGCTGGCGAGCGCCAAGGGCGGCAACAGGTCTAAGGTGTGGGAGATCAGCCAGCGGGAACTGGCTAGGGAGCCCGGAAGTTTTTGTTGCTTGCTCATGATTTCTCCCCCGGTCCTTGCCGTCCGCCAAGTGAGTGCACACGGTCGGTGAAATTCTCCATGGCCCGTTTCAAATATCCCTCGTGGTCCAGCAGTTCGGTGCGCGCCCCGGCCTGCACGATCCGTCCGTGATCTAGGACCAGCACCTGATCATAATCGGCGAGCAAAGCCAACCGGTGGGTGACGGTAATAACCGTCAGATCCGCTGCTACCTCGCGCAAGGTGGTCAGCACCTGCGCCTCGGTCTTAACGTCCAACGAACTGGTCGGTTCATCCAATAAGAGGATCGGACGTTCGGCCGATAAGGCGCGGGCAATCGCCAAACGTTGTGCTTGGCCTCCTGATAACGTGGCCCCACCCTCGCCGAGTACCGTGTCCAGCCCCGCAGGTAGCTGCTTAAACCAATCTGTCAGTCCGACACGTTCGATAAGTTCAGTCAGCTTTTTGTCGTTGGCCTGTTGATCTGCGAAGAGCAGGTTGCCGCGCACGCTGAGCCCAAAGAGAGTCGCTGCCTGTTCAACTACCGCAGTGTTGGACCGCAAGGTGGCGGGGCCGAGAGCTTGGTGACCCTCGTGGATAATTCCTGCGCTTGTCTCCAACTGGCCCTGTAATACTCGCAGTAACGTCGTTTTGCCACTGCCCGAGGCGCCGATGATCGCGGTCTTCGAACCGGGCGGGAAACTAAAGTTCAATTGGTGTAGCGCTTCGGGATATCCCTCATAACCGGCACCCAAATCTTCTAACTGGAGGGTGTCCTCGCGCAGGTTGACAGACAGTGGGTTAGCCGAGGAACGGTGCCACGGAGTTTCCATGACGGACGCGATTTTTTCTTCCGCCGCGCGACCGGTCATGCCGATATAGAAGAAGCTACCCACATAATTGACCGGGGCCAGCATCAAGAAGCTGAGCAGAATCAGCGAGACTCCCTCGCCAATGGTGATTGCCTGGGCGCCAACTCGCCACCAAGCCAGCAGTGCCGCGGTAGCCAATAGGAGCACCGCGAAGCTCGCGTCGATGACCAGTAACACCAGCTGGTTTCGGGCCAGCAACTTCATCACCTGCAAGCGTACTTTTTCACTGGCCAGACCAATGCGCTGCCCCATCCACGCGGCACCGCCGTTGAGTTTGAGCATGTTCAGCGAACGTAAGGCATCGATAAAAGTTGCCGAAAGTAATCCTTGGGCCCGGCGGTATTCTCCCGATGAACCACGGAACAGCTTTTGAAACCCCAACACAATCGGCGGTACCAGCGCGGTGGGGATCAACAGTAGTCCGGCGCTGAGCGGGTCAATAAATAACATAATAGAAATGAGCACCAACACCGGGGTGGCCACCGCGCAAATAGCCGGGCCAATAAACCCGGTACGGAAACGTACCGACCGGTCTACCGCGTCCATTGCGGCATCTACCAGTTCGCCCTCCCCTAAACGGCGTACCGCCAGCGGGCCGATGTCCATGTAGTGGCGAACCAAGCGGTGACGTTCTAAAGCGGTGAGCTTACGCGCCGACCGTGCGATGAGCACCGGGGTTAATAACGTGGCCAGCGCTACCAGTAACAGTTCATGGACCGCAGCCAGGTACCAGCCGAGGTCTAATTCCTGCCCTGCGTGAAATAAATCAATGGCGCGACCGATGAGCACCGCAAGTCCCACGGTGCCAACGGCCGAGAGTAACCCTAGGCAGACCACCGCCGCGGTGGATGCCGAAAAAATTCCAAAGATCCTACGCACTCCTCCATCCTAGGACGAAAGCCACGCGTCATAGGTTGGCAACCACCGCCCAGAGAAGGGAAACTAGCTAAATGACTACTCCGCCAACGGCCAACCACCCGCATTCTGTCACCTTGCGTTTCCTCGCAGCCCCAACAGATGCCGGAATCACCGGGACCGTGGCTGCCGGAACCGTACTGGAATGGGTAGATAAAGCGGCCTACGCCGCCGCGGTGGGCTGGTCCGCTAATTACTGTGTGACCGCCTATGTCGGTAACATCCACTTCGCTGACCCAATTCACTCCGGAGATCTGGTGGAGGTGACCGCCTCGGTGGTGTACACCGGGCGCAGTTCCATGCATATCCGGACCGAGGTCTCCTTCTCGGATCCGCGCGAGCTGAAACCTGTCACCTCCTCCACCTGCCTGGTGATCTTCGTAGCGGTAGACGAGCATGGAAAACCCACACCGGTGCCTTCCTTTACCCCGGGCACCGCACGTGAACTTGAATTACGTGAGCACGCCTTAGCGCGCATTGAAATTCGTGAGCGCATCGTCGCCTCGATGAATAACCAGTCCTACACCGATGCGGGAACCGCAGAACGAGTGGTCCTGCGCTTTATGGCAGCCCCCACGGACGTGAACTGGGGCGGCAAGGTGCACGGCGGCATCGTGATGAAATGGATCGATGAGGCAGCAGATTTGTGCGCCAGTCGCTACAGCGGGCTAGATACCGTCGCGGTCTTCTCCGGCGGGGTGCGCTTTTACCGTCCACTGCACATTGGTGATCTGGTCGAGGTTGAAGCCCGGCTGGTCTACACCGGAACCAAGGGCATGCACATCGCGGTGCATGTGCGCTCCGGAGACCCAAAAACAAATCAGTTGGAGCTGACCACCTACTGCCTCACAGTGATGGTGGCCCGCGACGAATCGGGCACCGCCGTACCAGTGAAGGCGTGGGAACCGGTCAGCGAGGAAGACTCACGACTCTGGCACCACGCCCGTGAACTACTTGAGATTCGCGCCAACGCCCCCGGCGGGTACACCCCCACCCACCTGAGCCACGAACACCCCACCGCTAAGGTCGCCCAATGAACACCCACGCTTTTGTCAAGATCTGCGGACTAGCTACCACTAACGATGTCACCGTGGCAGTAGCCGGTGGCGCCGACGCACTCGGTTTTGTGCTGACCAGCTCGGCCCGTGAAATTTCCCCCGCACACGCTGCCACCCTGACCGCATTAGTCCCGGCGGGCGTAGCCACCGTGGCGGTATTTCGTAGCGAAGACACCGCCGCTGCAATCACTCGCGCGCACGAAGCCGGCGTTGGATGGATCCAGCTGCACGGAACACGCACCCCCGCGGAGGTGGCCGCGGTACTCGAGGCAGGGTTCAAGGTCATCCGCGCGGTCCGCATGGACGCACCAGCAGAGCATTTTGAGCACTGGGGTGAAGACTTTTTGCTGATTGACGCCGCGGTTCCTGGCAGCGGCGAAAGCTGGGACTATGCCAAGGTACGCACCCTTGCCGCCGGCCGCAACTGGTTAGTGGCCGGCGGGCTCAGCGTAGCAAACGTCGCGTCGGCGCTCGCCGAGTCCGGCGCCAGTGGCGCGGACGTTTCCTCCGGAGTGGAGTCCTCGCGCGGAGTGAAAGATCCGGCACTGATCACCGCATTTTTGAAGGCCGCGCACCAGCAGCCTTAGGCCCTAACGGATGAGGGAGAACGGTGCCGGCTTGCGGGATCCAGGCAACGCGCTTGCTTCACGCCATGCGGTGATCCATTCGGGGACCACCCGGTCTTCGGGCAGGGTGATCCCCATAGCGGCGAGGATTTCCTCGTTCGGCACCGGTCCCTTTTTGCCGGTCATCCGTGTGGCGATGTATCCGCGAGCGTAAATCTCGCCGTTGACTACGATGTGCTGCTCAAAGTAGATGCAACGCTCGTCCATGCCTAACACCCGTGTCTCCTGGGTGAACTTCACACCCAGTTTCACCGATTTTCTAAAGGTCATAGTTTCGGCTTGCACCACCGGGGTCCACTTATTTTTTCGCAGCACGTCCCAGGCGCCGGAGCGGAACATCAGATCAAAGCGGCCCAGATCAAAGATCGAGAAGTACATTCCGTTATTAATATGACCGGCGAAGTCGATATCCGTGAGGGTGGCGCGCATCGGCACCGACCCGGAATCCAACATGGAGATCTTGGAAGCCTTCTTGCTTCGGACTAGCATCATTAGGATGCGAAAAATCATGTGCATGCCATCACATTACCGTCCAGTAACTTATTTGACCATGTTCTATGACGTCTACCGCGACGAACGATGTAATCCGCAAGACTCATTCATTGGGAACCGTTGGGCAGGTAAAGTCCAGTGCGGACGATAATGCTCGCCATCTAAAACCGAAAGAGGAAGAGACCATGCTCCGCCTCTCGCAGCTCCTGCACCGCCGTGTTCCCTCGTTGCCACCGGCCGATTGGGAACGCCAGACCCCCACCTCGGCAGCGCTTCGCCGCGATATCTTCTCGGCGCTGGGCTTCTTCGTTCTTGCCTTGCTGATGCAAGAATTGGTGCTTTCGATGACCGAAGCCGGCAAAAGTGCGGACCGTCCGCTGGCCTTTGCACTTCTCGCGGCGCTGATTTTGCCGCTGATGTTCCGCAGACGCTGGCCGATCACCATGATGCTCATCGGATCCGCCGCACTCTTGATTGGCGGGTCCACTGCCACCGCCACGGTAGCCATGCAATTCTGTGCGCAATTAGGCTATTTCTTAGGCCTCTACACCGCGGTAGCCTGGGCGCGCAACCGCCGCGGGCTGTGGACCGCAATGGGCTTAGTTCTGCTGAGCATGGCGGTGTGGCTGGTCATTTCTTTCTTCGCCAGCGATTTATACGAGGCCACTAACACGCTGATGGTGGAGAACCCCATGGGCTCCATCCCTGCAAATATGGCGATACCGCTCTATACCTTCGTGATCAATACGCTCTACTTTGGCGGGGCCATCTTCTTGGGGCTGACCAGCTGGTCAAATTCCTACTCCAAGTCGGTAGTACTCAGCCAGGCAGCACGCATCGCCGCACAGGCAGAAGAACTCGCCGCCCGTGCGGTCAACGAGGAACGTCTGCGCATCGCGCGCGAATTGCATGACGTCATCGCCCACCACATCGCTTCCGTCGGGGTGCAAGCTTCCGCCGCCCGATTGGTGCAACCCCGGGACCCAGCACAGGCCGTCGAGCTGATGCGCGGCATCGAATCCTCCGCACGTAGCGCGGTGGCAGAAACCCGCTCACTGCTCGGCGTGCTCCGCGAGCAGTCACTGGATCACTCCGATACCGGCACGTCCTCCAGCCGTGACCCGGAACCGTCCATTGCCCAAATTTCACAACTTCTTCAAGACAATGCCGCTCAAGGATTACAGGTGCGCCTCTCGCGCGATGAACACAGCTGCGGTTTCTTTGACTCTCTAGCCCCGGGACTCTCGCTGGCCCTGTACCGGATTAGCGGCGAGGCCCTAGCCAATGTGCGCCGGCACTCCACCGCACGAACCGCCACCCTCGCGTTGCGCTCAGGAATCGACGGGCAAGGTACCTGGGTGGAAATTGAGGTCACCGACCAGGGATCCCCGCGACCAGACACCGCGGGCAGTGGTTTTGGCTTACGCGGCATCCGCGAACGCGCTGCATTGCATCACGGTCTGGTAGAAATCGGTCCGCGCATCCCACGCGGTTGGCGCACTCGCGCGCGACTCCGTCTGCCAGAGACCACCGATAGGATGGAATCATGAACAAAATTTCGGTGGTGATCTGTGATGATCAACCGTTGATCCGTTCTTCACTAAAGCTCATCCTAGAAACAGATCCGGACCTTGAAGTCATCGGCACGGCCAGTAACGGAGCCGAGGCGGTAGCACTGATCACCGAACTCACCCCAGACGTGGCACTGATGGACATTCAGATGCCACAGCTGGACGGTATCGGAGCCACCTCCCAACTTTCCGGGACTACACGCACCAAAATCATCGTGCTCACTACCTTTGACCGCGAAGATTACCTCTTTGATGCACTTGATGCCGGCGCCAGCGGATTCCTGCTGAAAAATGCCGAACCCGAACTGCTGATCACCGCAGTCCACCAAATCCACGCCGGCTACGGGTTGCTCTCCCCTGAAGTCACTCTCAAACTCATCAAACGCCAGACCGGTACGGGCCTCACTGCCGGTGCCGAACAGTCACAACTTACGCCCTTGCGCGCGCTGACCGCCCGCGAACTGCAGGTGCTCACCGAGCTGGCCACAGGTAAAAATAACCAGGAAATCTCCGAGGTACTTTCACTGTCCGAAGCGACGGTGAAAACCCACCTGTCCAATATTTTAGCCAAACTGCACCTGCGCGACCGGGTGCAGGCTGCGCTCTATGCCCACCGTGCCGGGCTCATCCAATAGTTTCATCCCTCCGGCTCACGTAGACGGACAACGACCTGCCTAAGCTGGAAGTACAGTGACCACACGCCAGAAAGACGGCCCCGCCCATGCTCGAACTCCACCAGATCAGCCGCTCCTTTTCTGGCACGAAGGTGTTAGATGAGGTCAGCTTCGCGGTGCCACGCGGTGCACTGACCGGATTTGTTGGCGCCAATGGGGCCGGGAAAACCACCACCATGCGCATCATCATGGGGCTGCTCTCCGCGAATTCCGGTCATGTGTCTCTGGACGGTAAGACACTGTCGGCGCCTACCCGGCCAAGCTTCGGCTATATGCCCGAAGAACGCGGACTTTACCCCAAACAACCAATCATCGATCAGCTGATTTATCTGGGTCAATTGCACTCCTTATCTCGGGCTACTGCCCGGGAGCGAGCCATGGAGCTACTCTCCCGCTTCGGATTGGAACACCGCGCCAAGTCAAAACTCGAGTCGCTCTCGCTGGGAAACCAGCAACGTGTCCAGGTGGCCGCCGCGCTACTGCACGAACCGGACGTGCTGGTGCTCGATGAACCTTTCAGTGGTTTAGACCCCTTGGCTGTGGACGCGATGAGTTCAATTCTGGCCGACTATGCGGCCCGCGGCGTCCCGGTGCTTTTCTCTTCACATCAACTAGATCTGTTGGACACCTTGGTTGATCATTTGGTGATTATCCAAGATGGCAAGATCCGCGCCAACGCCTCGGCCGAAGAACTTCGAGCAGCCCACACCTCCCGTTACCAACTTTCTCTAGGCGCAGATGCCGGCTGGCTGCGTACCGAACCCGGAGTTGAAGTGATCGACTTGTCAGGCTCCAACGCCCTGGTCAGCTTCGCCACCGTTGCCGATTCCCAACGGGTTCTGGCCCACGCGCTGTCCCGCGGCAACGTCACAGAATTTGCCGTGCACCGTCCGGCACTGGCAGATATCTACCGGGAGATCATCGCATGAGCACCCAAATTACTCACCCCTGGCTGATCGTCACCCTGCGCGAGGTGGAAACCAAACTCCGCGACAAGGCCTTCATCATTTCGACCCTGGTTACACTATTGCTGATCATCGGTTCGATCGCCGTGACCGGATTTCTCGCCACACGCACCACACAATTTACGGTGGCCGCCACCGACCAGACGAGCCTCACCGTGCTCAACCAAGCAGCTTCCGACGCCGAAGAACAACTGAAAATCAACGTCGAACAGCTACCCGCCGATGCTGCCACCGCGCAATTAGATGCTGGTCAGATTGATGCCACGCTGAGCCAGAACTCAGCAAATAAATTCATGCTCACCGGATCTGATGAAGTTCCGGGGAAACTACAAGGGGCGCTGCGCGAGGCCACCGAAAAGGTGTTGACCGCGCAATTGCTCACTTCGGCTGGGCTGAACGCAGATCAGCTGCCCGGCGATGACGCGCTGGAGGTCACCCAAATGCGCGGGGACGCCGAACGTTCCTCAATGATCCAGGCCATGGCGTTCCTCTTCTCTTTCTTGTTCTACATGTCCGCAATCATCTTCGGCATGCCCATTGCCAACTCTGTGATCGAAGAAAAACAAAACCGGGTGGTGGAGATCCTCGCCTCGGCGATCAACCTGCGCCAGCTGCTTGCAGGAAAAATCCTGGGTAACGTGATTCTCGCGCTGGCCCAGCTGTTGCTCTTCCTCGCGGTCGGGCTGCTCGCCGCCTATCTGTCCCCGGTCCAGATCCCGTTCCTTGGAGTCGTCTCGCAAGTGGCTGGCTGGTTTGTGGTCTTCTTCCTCGGCGGGTTCCTGGTATTAGCTGGCATCTGGGCGACGCTCGGCGCATTAGCCAGCCGCACCGAGGACCTACAGCAATCCTCCGGGCCGGTAGTCGGCGTGCTGATGGCGGTGCTGTTCATCGGGATCTACGCGAAGGGTGGCTTTTTGGTCATCGCCTCCTACGTGCCGATCGTCTCTTCCGTGGCGATGCCGATCCGCTTGCTCGGCGGTGAAGTCTCCCTAGTCGAACCGCTCATCTCACTGGTCATCACGCTGGCTACCTGCTGGTTCACCATCCTGTTCGCCGAACGCATCTACCGCCGTGCGGTGATGCACACCGGTGGGGCGCTGAGCATCCGCAAGGCGCTGAAGCTGGAACTCTAAACCGCCAATATAGCTAGTACACAGCCGCGCTGACTACACTTGATCCGGTGAACGAGAACAAGCCCCGCATGCAACTGTCAGCAGTGTCCATTTTCATCTGGTTTGCGGTACTCCTGGGTCTGGCCGGCAACACCGCGCTGGCCATGACGCATCTGGTCTTAGGGTCGAACGCCTTGGTAGTAGTCAGCCTCTGGGCGCTGCGCTGCCTGGTGCTTGCCACTTTTTGGCTGCTTCCGATCACCCGCGCTGCCAAAATCGTCGGCATCGGGATCATCATGCTTAGCTTGCTGCTGGACGTGCTGCTCAAGCTACCGGTCTTAGGCACCGTCGAATACGGCGACTGGTTCTTCGTCTCGGCCCTGGACCTGACCGGAGCCTATACCGGCTACTTCCACGCCTTCGGCCTCATCTTGCCGCTGCTCACGCTCACCGGCTGGTTCATCCTGCGTCCACGCCGGCTGGCCGGCTGGATCATCGGACTGGCCGCCGGGCTGGGCTTCGGCTTCCTGGCACTGAGCGCTTCCCAGTCCGCCGGCGGAACGCTGACCACCTTTATGCTCGCCACCATGGCGCGTTATATCTTGCCCGCCTGGCTCGCGGTTGCCGCCGATGCGCTGGCCGCCCGCTTTAGCGGCGGCGGACGCCAAGCAAAGAAACAGTCGACAAAATCCTAGGTCCCCGTTGCCGGGCGTGCGTTACCGAGCCCCTGGACGTGCGCTAATCCAGCGGTATCCAAATTAAATCTAGTCTTATGGTTGTTCCTGGCAGTATTGCCACCTCGGGTCACAGAAACATCAGCGTAGGCTCTGGCTTGGCATTTTGGGATAGTTTTTGTTTTCGTAAGTAGTTTAATCCTTCGACATCAAAAGGTTCGGGATGTTGCTTCCTTCCTCAGTCACCCTGCGTCCCTTCACGAATGCAGATGCCGAGTTCTTTGCCGCGCTGGCCACGGACAAACGAGTAGTTCGTTTTATTGGCTACGGGCAACCGTGGGATCGGCAAACTATCACGGCCTGCGTTCGCGAAGCCCTTGAACAGGAACCGCTGGACCTTGTGGGCGCATCGCGCTGGTTCGTAGCAACTGAGGCAAATGAATCCGTCGGCATCGTGTTTTCCACCCGTCAGCAAACCTGTGTGGAGCTCGGCTACTGGGTATCGGCAGATCAATGGGGACGTGGAATCGGCGGAGCAATGCTCGATAGCGCCTTGGCCATAGTTCCCAGAGCCTTCGGAATCACGAAATTCAGCGCCCGGGTCGCTCCCGGCAATACTGCCTCCGCCAGGATGCTCTTCAAGCGAGGCTTCATGCTGGAGAAACGCGATGAAGAGCTTGAGCACTACATGCTGGGTTAACCCTGTTTATGCAGTGGAACGCTGATCAGGTTATTACCGGCCCGTGGCGCGGTCCGCGTCATGTCGATAACTTTCTATACTTCTAGCATGACCCATATTCCCGCACCGGTTATCGGGCTTGGCACTTGGTCCCGTGAGCCGGACACCTCCTTGGTGCGAGCAACCGAGCTACCCCTCGGCGCGACCTCTTCATTCGTGATCTTGAGCGAAGCGCACGACATTGAGGTATCCACGGAATGGGAGCCGCATTCGCACTCGGCCCATGAGCTCTTGTGGGCACAGGAGGGGACACTCACCGCACAAATTGAGGGACAGATTTTTACGGTCTCCGAGGGTTACGGCCTGTGGATTCCAGCCAAGATGCTCCATGGTGGACGGCTGACAGCGCACATAAAGCTATATAGCGCCTTCTTCGCCCCCGAACGAACCACCACCGAATTCAGGGTCCCGACGGTGATCCGCATGGAACCATTGCTTGAGTCGCTGTTGATCCACCTCTCTCGTCGTGAACTGAGCCAAGAAGCCAGAGCGCGTGCGGAGGCCGTCGTTTTTGATGTGCTCAAACCGTCCGCTCACCAAGTGGCGCTGCATCTGCCCGATGACCCTCGGATCAGTGGCATCGCAAACCAGCTATTGGCCAACCCGGCGGATAATCGACCCCTTGAGCAATGGGCAGTGGAAACTGGGGTCAGCGCACGCACCATCACCCGCGCCTATCGTGAAGCGACGGGCCTGTCCTTTGCCCAGTGGCGCCAAGCGGTGAAAGTTCATCGCGCACTGGAGCTGCTGGCCGCTGGTGAAGGAGTCCAGGACGTGGCTGACTTGTTAGGCTACGCTCAGCCGAGTACTTTTATCGACGCATTTCGGCGCATCATGGGCTCCACACCCGGGGCCTTCACCATGGTTAGCTCAAAGAAGTGACCGGAAAACCTGATTGGATGTCAGAAATCAGCGATTGCTGACACTGACTAGTTAACTTAGACTTACCTAAGTGAAAATCATTATCAAAACCGGACGTAATCAGTCCACCCAGTGCTCATGCCAGGCATAGCAGCCGGATCAGCTCCCGCTGAGGCCGGAAGCATGCACGCCCACGAGGTGGTGCTGCGCTATGGCAAAAGCACCGTGGTCGACGGCGCCTCCATCAGGTTATCCCCGGGTGAAGTCACCGCGCTCATTGGACCCAATGGCAGTGGAAAATCGACACTGCTGCGTTCCATGGCAAGGTTGCACGAGCGAGCCGCAGGGGTTATCACCCTCATCGGATCCCACTCGGAGCCCCGCGAAATCAGTACGCTGAACGGACGAGAATTCGCCCACGAAGTCACACTCTTTGCTCAGTCCCACGCCACCCCGGAAGGCTTGGCGGTGGCAGATATCGTCGCCTTCGGCCGCCACCCGTATCGGCGCAGATTCGCCGGACTATCCGAGACGGATCACGCAGCTATTTCTTGGGCCATGGAGCTGACCGGCACATCAGCGATGGCGCAGAAGGCGGCCGGGGAGCTTTCTGGCGGAGAACTTCAGCGTGTTTGGCTAGCGGTGTGTCTGGCACAGCAAACCAACGTGGTGCTGCTCGACGAACCTACCAACCATCTGGACTTGAGATACCAAGTCGAGACCCTGGACCTGGTCCACGACCTGGCCCGTGAAAATCGGCTGGCCATCGGCATTGTGCTCCATGACTTAAACCAGGCCGCCATGCTGGCGGACCGGCTGGTGCTGATGAAGCACGGTCGGGTGCACGCCACGGGAACTCCCGCCGAGGTCCTCACCGCCGAGAACCTCTCAGAGGTCTATGAGATCACCGTGCAGGTCCACACCGATCAGCAGACCGGATTGCTGCGTATCGAACCGGTCAGCCGTCGCCGGCAAAGCTGACCACCACTTCTGACCACCGAAACACACATTAACAAGGGAAAACCTATGTCTACACTCGCTCGTAGCGTCGTCACTTCCGTGGCCGCCCTCGCCCTGCTATTCACGGCCACCGCTTGCGGCACCACCGACACCTCCGGATCTGCCGCCGCACAGAGCCCCTCCGCGGCCTCTGCAGACTGCGCGGATGACACCACCGCCACGAGCACCGACCCGGTCTCGATGACCGATGATCTGGGCCGCACACTGGAACTGGATAAGCCAGCCGAGCGCGTGGTCGTGCTCGAATGGCAGGAAGTTGAAGACGCACTCACCTTGTGCGTCACCCCGGTCGGCGTCGCCTCCCCCGATGGATACACCACCTACGTCACTGCAGAGCAACTTCCAGAAGGCGTTGCTTCGGTGGGCGAACGCGGCGAACCAGATCTGGATTCGATCTACGCATTAGACCCCGATCTGATCATCGTGGATGCCTTTAGCGACCAAGACCCTGTGCTAACGCAGCTTGATAAGGGAGACGTTCCAGTTCTTGCGGTCAAGGGCAACGACTCATCAAATCCCATTGGCAACATGAAGAACGTCTTCTCGCAGGTCGCCGAGGCTACCGGCCGCACCGAGCGCGCTACCGCAGTGCTCAACGAATTTGATGCCCATCTGGCGGAGAAGAAGAAGGAGGTTGCCGAGGTGAAGATGGAAACCACTGACTTCCTGTTCTTCGACGGGTGGGTTGACGGCTCCAACCTGACCATCCGCCCCTACACCGACGGTGCGCTGTTCACCGAGCTCGGTAAGGAACTGGGCTTGACCCCGGCTTGGAGCGACGACGTCAACAAGTCCTTCGGCTCCGGCGGAGTGAACAAGGAATATGGCCTAGCCCAAACCGATGTGGAAGGCCTGGCCGGTGTCGGCGAAGCCAACCTGTTCTACTCCAACGACGCAGGAACTGGCTGGACTTCCGAACTGACATCCAGCGAGATCTGGAAGAACCTCAGTGCAGTCAAGGAAGGCCGGACCTTCCAGTTCCCGAACATCTGGGGTGCTGGTGGACCGAAGTCCACCAGCCAGGCCGTCGATGCTTTCACCGATGCGTTGACCTCCGCTTCGGAAGCCAAGTAGTCCACCGCTAAAGATGATTATCGCTGAAAAATCCGCAGACCAGCGGCCAGCTGCCGGTGACGTGAGCGTCTGCGTGGCCGGCACGGAAAGTTCTTTCGTGCCGGCCACCGGCACTCGCATCGCAGCAGGTCTAGGCCTGTTAACCGTCTTGGCAGCAGCAGTGCTGCTGGTTGGCGCCTGGCATCTGACCCAAGGAACCTCCGGGGTAGGGCTGGGGGAACTACTGGGCGCTTTGCTCGGGGAGAACACCCGGATTGGCGGCGTAGGGGTCGCCGAGATCTTCACCGGCTCCCGGATGCCACGACTCTGCGCGGGGGCCGCGGTAGGTTTGGCTTTGGGAGTCGCCGGATCCCTGCTCCAATCGGTTACCCGCAATCCGTTGGCCTCACCGGACACCTTGGCCGTCACTTCCGGAGCGTACTTCGCGCTGAGCGTGGCCGCCGCCTTGGGCCTGAGCCTGTCCACCTTGGCATCGAGCACCCTGGCCTTCGCCGGCGGACTGCTCGCCGCCGGGGTCGTATTGGCTATCTCCGGGCGCAGTGCAGGGACCGCCACGACCCGGTTGATCCTCGCCGGCTCAGCCATCGCGATGGCTTTGGAAGCCGGCAGCGGCATCATCTTGCTGCTCTTCAAGGAAAACACCACCGGACTCTACGCCTGGGGCTCAGGCTCACTATCCCAGCTGAACCTGGATGCTTTTTTACGCAGCCTCCCAGTGATCCTCGTGGTCTTGCTTATCTGCCTCTTGCTCTGTCGCCGTTTGGATGTGCTCTCGCTGGGCGATGAAAGCGCTGCGGTACTCGGCATTCCCGTTCGTTCAACGCGCACCCTAGCCGTGCTGTGCGCCGTGGTGCTCACCGGCGTCTCCGTTTCACTGGCCGGACCCATCGCCTTTGTAGGCCTCGGCGCCCCGGTGCTCGCCCGACTGCTCTCACGCCGACTGACGGTGTTGCGCCGCCAACTATTTTTGCTTCCAGCCACCGGATTAATCGGTGCGCTACTGATCCTGCTGGCCGATGTGGTCCTTCGGTCCTTGTTAGGCGCCCAAGGCGCGGCATCCATCCCCACCGGCGTCCCCACCGCGATTCTGGGCGGGGTGCTGATCATCATCCTAGCGATGCGACTGCCCGAAGCTTCCAGCGCCCGAAACCCCTTACAGGTGGCAAGCAAACTGCGTAGCCGCCGCCGGTTCATGCTCACCATGGCGCTGGGCCTCATTTTGCTGCTCGGAGCGGTGATTCTGGGCCTTTTGGCCGGGAGCATGTTCCTGAAGCTGGGAGACCTGGCCTTGTGGTTCCAGGATGATGCGCCCAAACTCTTCGCCCGCGCTTTCTCCGAACGGGCACCACGGACCATTGCGGCGCTGGGCGCCGGAGCCGCACTGGGCCTAGCTGGTTGTCTGGTACAGGGCACCGTGCGCAATCCGCTGGCCGAACCGGGCATCCTGGGCATCACCGCGGGCGCCGGGCTGGGCGCGGCCATAGTGGTCACCGCCTTTGGCGGTTCACGCTCGCTGCTGGTGCTTTTTGCGGTCATAGCCTCGCTAACCACGTTCGCCGCCATCACCGCGCTGGCCTGGCGTCGGGGTTTCTCCCCGGAACGCTTTGTGCTGATCGGCATTGGCGCTGGCTACACCCTTTCCGCAGTCACCACCTACCTGCTGCTCAGCATCAACTCGTGGGAAACCCCGCGCATCTACACGTGGCTCTCTGGCTCAACCTATGGCCGTCAGTTCACGGACGTGGTGCCGGTGGTGGTGATGCTGGCACTCAGCCTTCCGGTCGTGCTGCTTATGGGCCGCAAGCTCGACGTGCTGGCCATCGACGAGGATCTGCCCCGGGTACTGGGCATCAAGACGGCCCGCACCCGGCTGATCGCACTGTCGATTGCAGCGCTGCTTGCAGCGCTTAGCGTGGTGGCAGTGGGTGTGGTTGGTTTCGTCGGACTCATCGCCCCGCATCTGGCCCGGTCGCTGGTGGGAGCCCGCCATCACCGGGTGATTCCGGTGTCCATGGTGTTCGGAGCATTGTTGGTCTGCCTGGCCGATACGCTGGGCCGTAGCGTGATCGCGCCGGCACAGATCCCCGCCGGGTTGATCGTTTCCCTCCTAGGCGCCCCGTACTTCATCTGGTTGCTCTACCGCTCCCGCGCCTAGTTGCTAGGCAAGGACCTGGTACCAGGTCCCCACCGAACCGAAAGTCTCCCATGACACATCACCCTGCTCTTCGCGCGAGGATCCAAGACTTCGACCCGGATTACCATCCGGCGCAACTGAAGCATCTGGGTTCGATGACTGGTCCGTGGGAACCCGAAATTCCGGCTGCCAACACCCGGCTGTTGACGATCCAGTTTTCCGATGCAGTAATAGTCGGTGCCGCGTTGCTCACCGCTCGTTCGGCGGCAGCCTACGTGAAGATCGCAGGGCTTCTCGCCCGCGACGCAGCAACACGCGAAGATACCATCCGCGCGGTGCTGGACTACGCCCGGGGTCAAGACCTAGCCTGCGTGAAATGGGAGACCTGGACCCAAGATCCGCGGCTAGCCGCCCTGGCCGAGCGAACCGGTTTCCAGGCGCTGCCCGCCCCGCGCTGTGCCACACAAGCTTCAGTCTCAACTCCACCAGCAGGCTACGTGCACTGGATACATTCGGCCAGCTACCTGCGCACCGCGCACTACCAGCAAAGCGAGAACTTCACCTGCGCGGCGGTTGCCGCCCTGGCCGCGCACGGGGAAACCACCAGCATCGCCGCGCTGGATCAACTGCGCACCGCGGAGTTGCTGTTGTGGCGTCAAGCGACCAACTTCATGGCCTGTGAACCAGTGGGGCTCGGTCTGGCCATCGCAGAGCGTTGGCCAGACAGTTCGGTCCGGGTGTCCTTGGATACCGATAAGCCAGTAATGGTTGACTATTATCCCGAGGCCGAACGCGGCTGGCGCGGCATCCTCCAAGCCGAATCGCACCGCCGGGCGAAGGTGACCGGCCTGCCGGTGACTGCTACGCGGCTGGCGATCTCAGAGATCAAAGAAGCGGTGGCTAACGGTGACCGGGTGCTGCTGCTGGTGTCGCTGAAGCAGATGCTCGGCTACGACGTCCCGCACTGGATCTTGTGCCATGGGACGGCCGGTTCCAAGGAACATGCGGTGATCATCATCGATGATTCGTGGATTGATGCTGATAGCGGGGAGAGCTGGGTGGATGCGACCTGCCTTCCCATCACCGGACAAGAATTAGATGCCATGTCTTGTCTTGAGACAGATGGTTATCGCGCTGCGCTTATCCTGGCTAACTGATGGGCCATCGAGTTTCGGGTCTGAAACCGCAAAAACCGCGGGCCGGTCCGGCCTCAATAAGAGGTGCGGACCGGCCCACGGTCTATGCGCGATAAATTAGCGGTGTACTAGATCAGTTCATCGCTGAGGTGGTTCGGCGTACCGAAGCGGTGCGCGGTAATCGACACGGCCTGCTCGTGCAGGAATGGCAGCATTTCCACGCGTCCGGCGCCGGTGACCGGCGAGGCGTAGATCGCCACATCCGGCTTGCCATAGGTAGCCTCGGCCAGCGCCTTCACCGATCCGCCGATCAAACGGATTCGTGACGAAGAGGCCGGTCCGGTCTTCGCGGCCAGGCGAGCAGCCCGGGCAGCGAAAGCGTTCGTGTCCTCATCAACCACGGTCACCGAGTGTTCGGCCAGCAGGTTGCGCACTCCACGTGGCAGTTCCAACTCGCTGGAAAGCAGCACGCGGGATCCTGCGGTGACTCCGGCCGCGACCACACGCAGCGCCTCGGCCACACCGTGTTCGCTGGTTGCGGCTTCGAAGCGTACGGTGACATCTACCGGCTTGTAGCGGAAGATATTGCGTTCCGCGACCAGACCCGAGCGGTCCTTAGCCTGGTTAAATTCCTGATTCCACCACAGCTTGTCACTACCCAGCGCGTCGCGCAGCCAAGCCTCATCGGCCTCGGAAAGCTCCGCGGCGTTCAGTAGTCGTTCGTCAAAGACGGACAGTGCAGCGGTGTCGCGCACCGGTGCGTCGGCCCAGCTGCCCATACCGATCAGGTAGTTCGGGCCGCCGGCCTTGGTGCCGGCACCGATGGCCGACTTCTTCCAACCGCCAAATGGCTGACGCTGCACGATTGCGCCGGTGATGCCGCGGTTCACGTAAATGTTGCCGGCCTGGATGTTTTCCATCCAGTAGGCCAACTCGTCACGGTCCAGCGAGTGCAAGCCGGAAGTCAACCCGAAGTCGACCTCGTTGACCAGCTCCACGGCTTCTTCCAGGGTCGGTGCGGTCATCACACCAAGGATTGGGCCGAAGTATTCGGTCAGGTGGTATTCGCTGCCACGCTTGACCCCGTAACGTACGCCCGGCGAGTAGAGCTTGCCCGACTCATCAAGCTGCTTTGGCTCCACGGCCCAACGCTCCCCGGCACCGAGGGTGGTCAAACCGCGCTTCAGCTTTTCGCCTGGCTCATCGATCAGCGGGCCCATCTGGGATTCTGGATTCCACGGGTAGCCGGCCTTCAGTGACTTCACCGCGTCGATCAGCTGGCTGTTGAAGCGCCGTGAATCTGCCACGGAGCCAACGAGTACTACCAGTGAGGCGGCCGAGCATTTCTGTCCTGCGTGTCCGAAGGCCGAGGCGACCACGTCGCGTGCGGCTAGGTCCAGGTCCGCGTGCGGGGTGACGATGATGGCGTTTTTGCCCGAGGTTTCGGCCAGCAGCGGCAGGTCCTTGCGGAAGGAACGGAAGAGTTCTGCTGTTTCGTAACCACCGGTGAGGATCAGACGGTCCACGCGCTCATCGGAGATCAACTGGGTCCCCAGGTCGCGGTTGCCGGCGAAGACCAGCTGCAAGACGTCCTTGGGCACTCCGGCGTCCCATAGGGTCTGCACCATCACCGCACCAATGCGTGAGGCCAAGGTGGCAGGCTTGATGATCACCGCGGAGCCGGCGGCCAGTGCGGACATGGTCGACCCGGCAGGGATCGCCATCGGGAAGTTCCACGGCGGGGTGACCACGGTCAGCTTCGAAGGCACAAAGGTGGCGCCATCAACGGTGTCTAGTTCCAGACCACGCTGTGCGTAGTAGTGCGCGAAGTCGATCGCCTCGGAGATTTCCACGTCACCCTGGTCGATGTTCTTTCCGCATTCCGAACCGAGCACCTCAAGCAGCATCGCGCGGCGCTCTTCGAAGAGCAATCCTGCGCGGTGCAGAATTTCGGCGCGGGCCGCAGCACCCAAGGCCTGCCAATCAGCCGAGGCGTCAACGCCCATCGCGATGGCCTCATCCATTTCGCTGGCCGAGTGCAGGGTGTTGGCGGCAACCAGATCCTTGCCGAGCTTCGAATCCTGCATCTTGGAGAGGATTTCGCGTCCCCAGCTGCGGTTCACGTCAAGATCCGGGTCGGTATCCGGGGTGTTGAAGAAGCTGGTGGATCCGTCGGCAAAGCCAGCAACTACCGCGGTCAGCGTCGGGTCGGATTCCTGACGGTTTTGTACGCGGTGCGAGGCTGGAACGACATCATCCAGGTTTTCCAGTGAGGTCAGGAAGCGGTTCTTCTCGCGCTCAAAAAGTTCCTCGTTCTTCTCGAGCTCGAAGACCGCGGACATGAAGTTTTCCTGGCTGGCGCCCTCTTCGAGGCGACGGATCAGGTAGGCGATGGCCACGTCGAATTCTGCCGGGTGCACTACCGGGGTGTACAACAACAGTTCGCCTACGTCGCGGCGTACCGCTTCGGCCTGACCGGTGGCCATGCCCAGCAGCATTTCAAACTCGATACCGTGCTTGACGTCGCGTGCCTTGGCCAGTAGCCAAGCTAGTGCGATGTCGAACAGGTTGTGTCCTGCAATGCCGATGCGCACGTTGTCCACGTGGCCTGGGCGCAGTGCGTATTCGAGCACCGACTTGTAGCTGGTGTCGGTGTCCGCCTTGGAGTGCCAGGTGGCTAGCGGCCAGCCGTGGATGTCTGCCTCCATGATTTCCATGGGCAGGTTAGCGCCCTTTACTACGCGCACCTTAATAGGGGCTCCGCCGGCAGCCACACGGGCTGCGGAGAATTCTTGAAGTTCAATCATCGCGCCCAGTGCGTCGGGTAGATAGGCCTGCAATACGATGCCGGCGGGCAGTGCGTTGAACTCGGGCAGTGACAGGATCTTGGTGAAGACCGCGATGGTCAGCTCCAGGTCCTTAAACTCTTCCATGTCCAGGTTGATGAACTTCTTCTTTGCTGCCTTATTTGCCAGCTCGTAGAGTGGACGCAGTTTTTCGACAATGTGCTCCACCGCTTCGTCGAAGGCCCAGTGGTTATGTGGGGCGACGGTGGAAGAGACCTTGATCGAGACGTAGTCCACGTCGTCGCGGGTCAAAAGCTTGGTAGTGCCATCAAGCCGGCGGTTCGCTTCGCCTTCACCGAGGATCGCCTCGCCGAGCAGATTGACGTTCAGGTTGACGCCGTCGCGTTTGATCTTGGAGATCGCGCCGCCTAGCTTGTGATCCGACGCGTCAATGATCAGGTGCCCCACCATTTCGCGCAGCACACGGCGTGCGATAGGGACAACGACTGATGGCAGTACCGGTGCCATGGTGCCGCCTAGCGCGACGGCCTTGCGCATGTACCAAGGCAGGAAGCTTGGAACCATTGGAGCCAGCTTTTTCAGGTTGCTCGCGGCGACCTTCAGATCTTCGGGGCGGATGACGCCATCGACAAATCCGACGGTGAAGTCCAGTCCCTTGGGGTCCTTGAGCACTCCGGCCAGACGTGCTGCGGAGGCATCGATAGGGAAGGCGGCGGCTTCGGTGAGCCAGTGACGGACCAGTTTGATAGTCTCGTCGGCAAGTTCTGCCGGATGGGTCAGTGGGTTGCCTGCCGAGTCGACCGCCGGTGCGACGGTTCGTGCGGTGGTGATAGAGGATGACATGTTGTGTCGGTCCCTTCGATGCGATGCGTACTTGGATTAGATACACCGAACGCGAATTTCGTGATGGCTGACGAGCTTACGGAATCACCGGATAGTTGGCCGCGAAAATGCTGTGTGCAATTCGAGTATGACTCCAACTTTGCTTAAGCAAAAGTGAACAAAACCGAACGTTTCACTTCGGGTTTGCTAATGTATTGACAGGTGCTTAAACCACCTCCTTTCACCCCTCCCAGTACCGCGTAAAGACCGGAGTTGAACCCATGCTTGAACTGCGACGATTACGTCTACTCAGAGAGCTAAGTATTCGCGGAACGATAGCCGAGGTAGCGGACGTACTGAGCTACTCTCCTTCCTCGGTTTCCCAGCAACTGAGCCAACTCGAAGACGAGGCCGGCGTTCAGCTTCTGCGCCGCAATGGACGCAAGCTGGCACTCACCCCACAGGCTCAGGTACTGGTGGCGCACACCGAGGAATTATTGGGCTCCATGGAACGCGCCGAAGCAGATCTTGCAGCGACTATGTCCAATGTCTCAGGCACCGTGCGACTGGCCGTATTCCAGACCGCGATGCTCGCGGTCATGCCTCCGGTATTGCGCAAACTTCATGATCTGCACCCACATCTGCGCGTGGAAATGACCCAGCATGAGCCGGAGGAAGCACTGCATGAAACCAGTGCGCGGAACTTTGATCTGGTGATCGCCGAACAGTATCAAGGCCATGCCGCCCCGATCTTTGAGACCCTAGATCGCCGTCATCTAGCCCATGATCCGATTCGTTTAGCTCTGCCACTGCTCGGAGGCGAGGGCAACGCCGATTTTGATCGCGTCACCTCGCTGACCGAGGCGGCCACCCTGCCCTGGGTGATGGAACCCCCGGGTGCCGCGAGCCGGCACTGGGCGGAGCAGTCCTGCCGAATGGCCGGTTTTGAACCCGACGTCCGTTACGAAACGGCCGATCTTCAGGCACATGTCACTCTGGTGGAAACCGGCACCGCGGTGGCTTTACTGCCCGATCTGGTGTGGACGCAGTTCGAGCGGCAGCTGCGCTTCGTGGATCTGGACAATTCCCCGGTGCGTACCATTTTTACCGCCATGCGTCACTCTTCTGCCCGCTCCCCCTCCATTGCTGCGGTGCGCACCTTGGTGCACGAACAGCTGAAAAACCAGTCTGCCTAAGAAAACTCGATTCTGCTTCTGCCGGGTAGTTCGGTAGTGTTTCTAAGGTCACAAAACGATCACGAGCGAAGTGGGTCACGGAGACAAACAGAAATTTTAGTGCAATAGTGGTGACTCGCACCACAAGATCCGCAGTCCACTCGGGTGATCACTCGCTCCGACGGACAATAAACGGCAATGAGGGAAAATGTCTGACCAGACTTATCAGATCATCGCGATCGTCATTTACATGTGCGCGATGCTCGGCATCGGCTACGTGGCCTTTAGACGAACGAACAACATCGACGACTACATGCTTGCAGGCCGTGGCTTGAAGCCAGGGGTAGCAGCCCTGTCCGCAGGTGCAAGTGACATGTCCGGCTGGCTGCTCATGGGCTTGCCCGGCGCCATCTACCTCGGCGGCATGCACGAGGCCTGGATCGCTATCGGTCTCTTGATCGGCGCCTGGCTGAACTGGAAGTACGTGGCCCCGCGCCTACGTTCCTACACCGCCATCTCACAGAACGCCATCACCATCCCAAGCTTCTTCGAAAAGCGCCTGAAGGACAATAAGCACTTACTGCGCATCGGTAGCGCGGTCATCATCTTAGTGTTCTTCACCTTCTATGTTTCCTCGGGCATGGTCGCCGCCGGCAAATTCTTCGATGCCTCCTTCGGCTGGCCTTACCTGACCGGCATGATCTTCGTAGCGGTCATCACCTTGCTCTACACCCTGTTTGGTGGATTCCTTGGAGCGTCGCTGACCGACGTGGCCCAAGGCCTACTGATGTTCGCCGCACTGATCGCCGTGCCAATCGTCGCGGTCATTAAGATCGGCGACTTCGAAACTCTGGGCTCGCGCATCACCACGGCAAACCCCGAAGCGTTCAACCTGTTCTCCTCGTTCTCCGACAACGCCTGGTGGGTCGCCGTCATCGCGATCTTCTCCACCGCTGCATGGGGTCTTGGTTATTTCGGTCAGCCGCACATCCTGGTCCGCTTCATGGCGCTACGCACCCCAGGCGAGGCAAAAACTGCACGCCGCATCGGCGTGGGTTGGATGTTCCTGACCTCCGTAGGCGCGGTCGCCACCTCGCTAATCGGTATCGCGTACTTTGCTAAGGAACCGCTGAGCGAGACAAACAGCGAAACCGTATTCTTGCTGCTCAGCCAAGTCTTCTTCCACCCATTCGTCGCCGGCCTAGTGCTCGCGGCCGTGCTGGCGGCCATTATGTCCACGATGTCCTCGCAGATGATCGTTTGCTCCTCGGCCCTGGTGGAGGATCTGTACAACATCTCCGGCCGCAAGGCTTCGCCTAAGGCTTTGGTGATGCTCGGACGCACCGGCGTGCTGGTCATCGCGGTTGTCGCAGCACTACTGGCACTGAACCCGAACTCCTCGATCCTGGACCTCGTGGCCTTCGCGTGGGCCGGCTTCGGTGGCGCCTTCGGTCCGATTATCTTGTTGGCTCTGTACTGGCGCAAGCTCACCGCGATTGGTGCCTTCGCCGGCATGATCACCGGTGCAGCCGTGGTCTTCATCTGGGGCAACATCGACGTACTGACCAGCAACATGTACGAGATCGTGCCAGGCTTCCTGGTCTGCCTCGTCGTTGCATGGCTCGTCTCTCGTGCGACGTTCAAGCCAAGCACTGAAATCGAGGCTGAATTCACCTCGATGGAAGAAGAGGTTGGCGCGAAGGTTACCGCCTAAGGCGTACCGCGCGAATAACGTTCAAGTTACCGGCGTTGTGCAAAGCTTCACGGCTTGGCACAACGCCGGTTTCTGCGTTTAATGATGTCTATGGCCCTCCATGCGCACCTCCGTGCAGCCGGCGGAATGACCGAACCAGACAAGAATTGCGGGGCAGGAATCGATGGATCACAGCATTTCCCGGCTGGTAGACCGCGGCGAAATTGACGCTGCGCTGCTCGCGGTCAAGGGCCTGACCCCCGAACGCGTGCGGCAGCTGCTCTTCAGCGGTGACGGTTTCATGATCAACGCCCGGCCCTATGGCGAGTTCATTGCGCGTTGGTACGCGTCACTGTCCAGCCCTTATCTGCGCGCTGAAGCCGCAGACTCGTTTGCCCAGGCCTATCTCACCGAAATTGCCGACATCCCCCACGCCGAACACCTCGGTGCGCTGATGTCCACAGAATCCAAGCGGCACGTGCTGGAATATATCGCCGAAACTGCGGCCGGCAAAGATCTTGATGATTGGGCGGCGAGCCCAGAAAGGCCGCTGAGCCAAAAGCAGCTGGAGGGGTGGAAGAAAATTTCGCGGCAGCTGCGCGGGCTGTCTTTCCCGTAGGCCGGCCCGGAGGCGTGCTCACTCAGAGCACAATCGGCGCGTAGCGGGTGCCGGTAAACCCCAGTGCACAGTAACCTAGAGGTGTCCGAAGTTTCGTTTCACCTCGAAGGATGATCTAGCCATGGCGCAGACGCTCACTAAGTTCACTCGTTGGCAGCGCACCGAATCGCAATACCTCGCCGCAGATCCCGAGGCCGTGTATTCGATCGTCGGCAACCTGTCGCAGACCGGCAGCTGGATGAAGAGCTTCGACGGTTTTGTGGTGCACGATGACCAGCGCGGTGTGGGTACCAAGGTTGATCTGTTGGCCCCGGGCAAACTTTTTGGGCCGCTGCATCAGAAGACCGCACCGGCAGGCTCCATCACCCGGCGCAACCCGGCCCAGCGCATGGTGGAGTTCACCCAGCCGCAACCCGGTGGCGAGATGGTGTTGCGCTGGCAGGTAGATGCCGCCGATACCGGAGCGATCCTGCGTTTCACCGTTGCGTTGCGCGGTCCAGGCACCACCGCCTTCAAATTTAGCGTCGCCAACACCCTCTGCGAGGACTTTGCCTTGGCCTGCGCCAGGCTCTTTAAAGTTATTCCTTCGGGAGCACACCGCACCGTTCCGGTGCGTGTGGTGATCTCCGGCGGACGCGGCTTCCTCGGACGCAACCTGGTAGCCGAGCTGGTCTGCCGCGGGCTATCGGTGGCGGTACTCACCCGGCATATCGAAGCAGACTTCCCCGCCGACCAGTACCCGTGGGATGGCCTTCACCAAGGCGCTTGGACCAGTGCATTGAGCCACGCCAAATACCCGGTACACCTGATTAATTTGGCCGGCGAGCGCGTGGACAAGCGCAACACCGAAGAAAATATCGCAAAGCTCACCGCCTCGCGGGTACGCACCACACAAACTTTGGCCGAGGCCGCCGCCGGGTTAGACACCCCACTGGCCAGCTGGATTCAGTCCAGCACCACCGCGATCTTTGGCGATGGCGGTGAAGCAGAATTTACCGAAGACAGCCCGCTACCTACCGGTGAGCGGGCACTTCCAGAAATGACCGGGGTCGCCTCCGCCTGGGAGCAGGCCTTCCACGATGCAAAGGTCAACGCCGAACGCAGTTATGTGCTGCGCAGCTCGCTGGTTATGCATCCCGATGCGCCACTGCTCAAACCACTGACCGCGCTGGTACATGCCGGTCTGGGTGGGCCGATGGGAGATGGCAGGCAGTGGTTCAGCTGGATCGGTCTGGAAGATTGGCTGCATTTGGTACGGATCTTGCTCGGCTTAGAAGACACCTCGCTACCCGTTGGGGTGATTCATGCCGCGCATCCGGTGCCTTTGCGCAACGCCGAAGTGATGGCTGCGCTGCGTTCAAACGCCGGGCTGCCAGGTCTTCCTACCGGCACACTATTGCCCAAGCTTGGTGCGGCGGTGCTCGGCTCTAATGCCCGTGTGGCTTTGACCGGACGCAAGGTCAGCTCCCGGGTGTTAGCAGATGCCGGATTCGAGTTTAGGCAAAACGATTTTGCGGCCACGCTAAACGGCGAATAATCTCCCGCCGCGTTTGCGTGCCGAAAGCACCATCGCGGTCTTCAGTTGCACCATCTCACCCCATGGGGTGTCGGAAATGAATCGGTACAGGTCCTTTTGGGTGCGCACGGTGACATCAACGATGAGCTGCGCATCCCCGGCCACTGCGGCCGCGTAACGCACCTCGGGCAGCAGCCGCAGTCGCTGCCCGAGCTGCTCAACGCTCTGCGGGGAGGTCTGCACCCAGAGCAGCGCCTCCACCGGGTAGCCCAATAGCGCCGGTTCCACCAGCGTGCGGATCGAGATGTGTTCACCGCGTAGCAGCCAGTCAACCCGGCGAGCCACCGATGATTCACTCATCTTCACCTGCCGAGAGATCGCGTCCACCGAGGCCCGCCCGTCTTTGCGCAGCACCTCGATGATCAGCTTGTCATTCTCTGTTAGCCCGGCTGACGGGCTCCATTCGGTTAGTTCCCCGCCACTGGCTGGCCGCAACGCACGCTCCGCCGCTTCGGGTAGCGGCTCGGCACGCCAGGCACGGATGGTTTTGAAGTATTTCAGAATTGGATATACCGCAAGCGCATTAATTCCGGGAGTTGCCGGTAGTTGCATGGTGAGAATCTCAGCCAGGTCCCCGTCGTAGTGCAGCTCGGTGACCACGTCACTTTGCCCGGTAACCATATAACTGAAGCTGGTGTCTCCGCGTTGGGCCAATGCCTCACAGGCCACCCTCACGGTACCCGGCGCGCAGGTAAAAGCTGCGACCAATGAGCCCGTGCGGTGTTGAATTGCCGCCACCGAAATTTTTGAACTAGCCAGCAGTGCCTGCCCATAGCGTGCCACGGTGCGTTCGGGCTCGCCAAAAACCTGAGCGATCTTGCGCCAGGTAGCGCGCCCATCGGCTTGCAGGGCGATCACAATTTTCCGTTCAAGCTCGTTAAACTCTTCGTTTTGCTCCATGGGGTGCTCCTGTGAGGTGCTGGCCTGCGGTCATTGGCGTTTCTCGGCTGGGTGATTGCCTAGGTTGGTTGCTCAGGAGCCGACATCGTCTGACGATTTTCCGCTTTTTACCCCATTGCATGTTCGCGTTTTGGTGGAAAACGACAGCAAACTGGCAACTTGTGCCAATTATTGTCGATAACTCAGCTTAGCGCCATGGTTGTAAGTAGATGCGATGCGCATCACATTAGTTCACTTACTTACCTACTTTCAGGAGCCCACCGTGCAGCCACAGCTCATCCTGGCCGCTGGCGATCCCAGTTCAACAAATATCTGGGCCATCGCTAACACCCCCTTCCTGTGGTTCTGCGCCCTGGGCGTGTTCGCAGTCATCTTCATCCAGACGATTCTCTACTCGCGGGCCGCAAAGGTCGCCGCACCGCACGTCAATATGCCCGCACGCGAGCTGAAGGAATCCTTCCGCGCCGGAGCCGTCGCCTCCATCGGCCCCTCGCTGGCAGTAGTCTTCGTCGCCATCGCGTTGCTGGCACTCTTTGGCACCCCAGCGGTGCTGGTACGTATCGGACTGATCGGCTCGGTCTCTGCAGAAACCGCCTCGGCGAATATCTCTGCGGTGTCCATGGGCGCTACCTTGGGCGGAGCCGACTACACCCAGCAGGTCTTCGCCGTCGCATTTATGGCCATGAGTCTGTCCGGGGCGATGTGGATGCTCGCCACGCTGATCTTGACCCCCATCATGAAAAAGGGCGGCAAGACGCTCGCCAAGCGCAACCCCGCAGTGATGGCACTGATCCCTACCGCCGCACTGCTTGGCGCGTTCTCCGCACTGACCATCGCCGAGCTGCCGAAGTCATCGATCCACATGATTCTCGTGGCGGTCTCCGCGGCGAGCATGGGCCTATGCCTGTTGCTGGCCAAGGTTTTGCACGCGAAATGGTTGAAGGAATGGGCGCTGGGCATCTCCATCGCCGTTGCTATCACCGCCGGCTACTTCCTGCACACCGCAGCCTAAGACCAGGAGCAAAACCCATGAGCACTCCAACTATTAATCTGACAAGCGCCGACGCCTCGATGGCGCGCTTTGAAAAGCAGACCACCCGCTACGGTTCACTGACGATGACCGCTGGGCTGATCTTTTCGCTGCTCGGCCCGATCTATCTGGTCTTCTTCTCCGACCTGCAGATTGCCCCGTCGATGATCTGGGTGGCGTTCCTCGCGGTCGCGGCAACCTTTGGGGTGCTGTGGATCGTGGAACCGGTGACCTACTTCCCGATTTTGGGCTCCGCGGCCATGTACCAGGCATTTATGATCGGCAATATCTCGAACAAGCTACTGCCAGCTGCCATCGTGGCGCAGTCCTCCATTGGTGCGAAGCCCGGCACCAAACGCGGTGATCTCGCCGCGGTGATGGCCATTTGTGGTGCCGCTACGGTGCACCTGACCAGCCTGCTGCTGTTTGTCGGAGTGCTCGGCACCTGGCTAGTTTCTCAGGTTCCCGCCGAAGTCATCGACGTGGCCCGGCTTTACATCTTGCCCTCGCTGATGGGTGCGGTGCTCGTGCAGTCGATCGTGGCAATGAAGTCGCTGCGCCCCACCATCATCGCTATCGTGTTGGCGTTGCTGATGAACTTCGTGGTGCTGCCGGTCATGCCGGCGGTGGCAATGTTTGCTACCGCACTGGTAGTTATCGCCTCGATCCTAATTTCTTGGGTGTTGCGTGACCGCAAGGCACCAGCTGCCACCACCGAAGACTAAACAAGAGTATTTTTCACCCTGTACTTTTACCCATCAAGATAAAGGACATCATGCTGAGCACCGCGCTGACCGAGGACGAAACCCGCACGCTGCACGAAAATTATCTGCACTTGCACGCGCACCCCGAACTCTCGATGGCCGAATACAAGACCGCTCAATACATTCAGGAACGACTCAATGAATTGGGTATCGAGAACTTCATTTCTGGTGGCACCGGAGTGGTGGGTATTCAGCGTAACGGGGACGGACCGGTGATAGCTTTCCGCGCAGATTCCGATGGCCTGCCAATGAAGGAAGACACCGGCGCGGACTACGCCTCGGTGGACACCGGGGTCCTAGCCGACGGCACGCAGGTGCCGGTAATGCACGGTTGCGGCCATGACACCCACGTAGCTTCTGCGCTCAGCGCGGCACAGGTGCTGGCCAGGGACACCGAAAACTGGTCCGGAACGGTGCTGTGGATCTTCCAGCCCGGAGAGGAAACTGCCGCCGGGGCACGCGCCATGCTCTCCGACGGATTGTGGCAGAAAGTCCCACACCCGCAGGTAGTCCTTGGCCAGCATGTTTTCCCGTTCCAGACCGGCTCCATCGCGGTCACCGAAGGCAGCGCGATGGCTTTAGCCGACTCCCTGAAGGTGACCTTGTACGGAAAGCAGTCTCACGGCTCACAGCCTCAGGATTCGGTGGACCCGATCGTACTTGGCGCGCATATCATCACGCGTTTACAAACTATCGTCTCGCGCGAGCTGCATCCGCTGAGCCCAGCGGTCATCACCTGTGGCACCTTCCATGCGGGGCTGAAGGAAAACATCATTCCTGACCGCGCAGAATTCACGCTGAACATTCGCACGCTCACCGAAGAGGTCCGCGCCCAGGTGCTGGCGGCGGTCACCCGCATCATCAACGCCGAAGCGGTGGCAGCCAACGCGCAAGCCCCACTCATTGAGGAACTCTACAATTTCCCACGGCTCTACAATGATCCGGAACAGACCCAATCGGTAGCCACGGCCTTCGGTCAAGAATTCGGGGCGAGCCAGGTCCGCTTCTCTCCACCGGCGATGGGTTCGGAAGACTTTGGGGCGCTGGCGGACGCGTTGGATGTGCCCAACGTGTTTTGGATGTTTGGCGGTTTTGACCTCAGTGCGGGCCCGGCACCGGTAAATCATTCTCCGCACTTTTTGCCTGACTATATTCCGGCGCTAGATACCGCAGTTCGCGCGGCGTTGACGGCCATCGGATATTACGTCGCGAAGAAAAGCTGACTAAGCCTTATGACGTCCAAAATCCTAACGTGTCATCTACTTCACGTTAGGACTTTGGCGCGTCTAAGCTGATGCTCAACGCTTACGCGTCTACAAACTAAATATTCATTCCCGATTAACCTCCCGGCTTCACCCGGCTTACTCGCACCGACCACCATGGAGTGAGTTAGCCGGTCCAGAATGTGTCCAACGGCGGGCACAAGCAGCATCATCATCACTTAGATCTACCAGTTTGAAGGAACGACACCATGGCAAATTTTCTTGAGGCGAGCGAAGGCGCTGCACGACCGCAGATGCCTAAACCCAGCGATCTAGCCAAATTACGTAAGCAGGCTGGTGCCGCACAAGCGCAGGAAATTGTGCTCGATGAAATGACCGCAAACGTTGCGGTTGATGCCGCTTATAACGATGTCGATCCCGACCTCGAGGTTCCACGTGTGGTGAACTTTGGTCGCAAGCTGAAGAATATGAGCGAGGTGCGCCACTTCTTCCGCACCAATTCGACCCCGATTTACTTCGTCGGCGCCACACCGGTCAACCTGTTGGGTCTTGACCGGTGGGTGCGTAAATTCAGCTACATCAGCTACTACGACGGCTGGGATGGCCACCATCCGCGGGTATTCACCCCAAGCGAGAAGCCACAAACTGATTTCCAGAGCGCCGAAGAAATTAACAACTGGTTGCTGGAAAATCCCGAGGTACGCGAGTACATCGACACACATACCGCCCCGGGCGGGCCTCGTCCGAAGATCGCTATGGTGTTCTTCGATGAGGAAACCGAGGCAATCTGTGAAGAGCTGGGCTACGACCTAATCCTGCCTCCGGCGGAACTGCGCAACCACTTGGATTCAAAGATTGTCACCACCGAACTGGGCAATGCCGCCGGCGCCCACTCGGTCCCGAACGTCTTGGGCACCGCCGATACTTACTCCGCCCTACAGGAGCTTGCGCGTGACGCGAAGCTCGGTGATGACCTAGTAGTGCAGACCCCGTATGGAGATTCGGGTAAAACCACCTTCTTCATCACGAACGAATCCGACTGGAATGAACATTCCAAGGACATCATTGGCGAACAGCTCAAGGTGATGAAGCGGATTAATAATCAGCCGGTGGCGGTAGAGGCGGTACTCACCCGTTGCGGCACCGTGGTCGGCCCCATCCTGACCGAACTGGCCGGTTACAAGGAGCTGACCCCCTACAAGGGCGGTTGGTGCGGCAACGAAATGCACCCAGATGTGGTCACCGACGGGCAGCGTGCGCGCGCCATTGAGCTGGTCCGCAAGGTGGGCGAGGGACTGAAGTCCACCGGATACCGCGGTTTCTTCGAGGTCGACGTGCTGGTAGATACCGACACCGACGAGGTGTACTTAGGCGAATTGAACCCACGCATCTCCGGGGCCAGCGCGATCACCAATGTGACCGCCGGAGCCTACGCGGACGTTCCACTGTTCCTCTTCCACCTGTTGGAGTACCTGGACGTGGAATTTGAACTCGACGTGGATGAGATCAACGCGCGCTGGGAGGAGCTATCCGGGGCCGATGTGTGGAGCCATATGATCATCAAGGAAACCGATGACATCGTGCAGTACATCACCCACGCCCCACGCACCGGCAAGTACTTCCTGGACTCAAAGGGCAAGTTGCAGTTCTCGCGTAGCGCACTGGACTGGCACCAGTTGCAGAACCATAAGGAAGCGTTCTTCCTCCGCATCTACGGTGTAGAAGATTACCGTTGGAAGGGTGCTGACTTGGGCGTACTAGTAACTAAGTCGAAGCTGCAGTACGAGGGTAAGAAGAAGACCAAGCTGACCATTGACGCGAAGCACTTCATCTCTTCGATCCGTGCACAGTACAAAGGTATCGACGTTCCGCCAGCTACCCAGTAGTAGGTTCGTTCGTCAGCCCCGTTCAAGCGCTGGTGGTAGGCTCCAAAAGATAAAGCACACAGCGTTTCTAAGAGAAGAGCGACCACTAGATGTCCAGCGGCCTCACGGTACCCGAGTTAACGATCGCTAACTGGCAGCACCCGGAAAACATCCAGGTATCCTTCCAGAATATCGCCGAGTTCCTACCTACCACCAAGGTCTCACGCGGCGACGAATCGATCGCCAAGCTGCCGTTCACCGAAATGGAGATTGGTGATCTAGAGGTCGCTAAGGGCAGCGCCACCGATCCCTCACTGACCGTACGCGGAGTAATCAACTCGACGAACACCGACGGTTTGCTGATCATGCGCAAGGGCAAGGTGATGGTGGAGAAGTACTACAACACCATGACCTCGCTAACCGACCACCTGCTGATGTCGATGAGTAAAACCGTCGTCGGCACGGTGGCCGCAGCGCTGGTGAGCGCGGAAAAGCTCGACGTGAACAAGCTGGTCACCGACTACGTGCCAGCCCTTGAACGCTCCGGTTACGCCGGGGCAACGGTACGCCACCTGCTAGATATGCGTTCGGGAATTCAGTTCTCCGAGGAGTACCTGGATCCCAAGGCCGAGGTACGCATGCTAGAGGAAGCCATCGGCTGGACCCCGCCTAGCGGCGCCATCGGCCCCATCGGCATGTACGACTACCTGCTGACGCTGAAGGCTAAAACTTCCCACGGTGGGGCCTTTGAATACCGTTCCTGCGAGACCGACGTGCTCGGTTGGGTGTTGGAAGCCGCCGGTGGGGCGCGCATGCAACAGCTAATCTCCGACTATGTGTGGGCCAAGATCGGCGCGCAACAGGACCTGGTGATGGGTACCGACCAGTTCGGAACCGGCATGTTCGACGGCGGTTTTAATGCCACCCTGCGCGACCTGGCCCGTTTCGGTCACCTCTACATCAACGACGGGGTGTCGTTGAGTGGACAGCGAGTCTTTGACCCGAGCTGGATCACCGATACCTTCACCAGCACCGAAGACCAGTTCAAAGCCTTCGCGGACTCACCGGGCGATAATATGATGCCCGGCGGACGCTACCGCAACCAGATCTGGTTCCCTTACCCGAATTCAAATGTCGCGCTGGCCCTTGGCATCCACGGGCAGATGATTTACATGAACCCGGCCACCAAGATGATTGGTGTGAAGCTCTCCAGCTGGCCATATCCGCAGGATGCTTCCAAGCTGTTCCCCACGATTCGCGCCTTCGACGCCATCGCCAACCATTTAGCGCAGCAAGACGGCATCTAGCTCCTAGAGCTCGTCGCGTCCTTCAAGGTAAGCGCGCAAAACCTGCAGCACCCCATGCTCGGTATTTGCTGGCGCGGTGAAGTTCGCTGCGGCCGCAACCACCGGGTGTGCGTTGGCCATGGCGAAGGAATAGGTAGCACCCTTGATCATTTCTAGATCATTGGGGTAGTCCCCGAAGACCGCGGTTTCATCTTGGGTGACACCGAGCTTGTCTTGCAATGCCTTCAGCGCTAGACCCTTGTGCACTCCGTGGTTCATCGCGTCCACCCAGTGGCTTCCAGAAACTACCACCTGCAAGGGGACGTCGAGGGCAGCGGCCATCGCCTGCACCTGGCCGGTCGCGACGTTGACCGCCATTTTGATGATTTCATCCTCGACCTGGTCTAGATCCTCGACAACCTGCACCGCGCGGTAGTACGGGGCAATGGCTGCAAGAAAGACCTCATCATCCCGCTCCACGTAGGCGGTTCGCCGGCCGCAGAGCACCAGCCCAACATCCAGCGCCGACTGCGCGCGGGTCGCGGCGATCACCGAGGTCACCGACTGTGCATCGATGATGTTGGAGTAAATTTCTTGCTCGCCGTGCATCACCACGGTGCCGTTCTCGGCGATGATCGCGATTTCACCGAGTGCCGCGAACTGCTCACGCAGGGTGGCGAACTGCCGCCCAGAGGCCGGAACAAAACTGATCCCCTTGGCCTGAAGCTCGTCGATGACCACCCAGGCAGCCTCCGGGATCTGTCCTTCTCCATCTAAGAAGGTGCCGTCCATGTCTACGGCGACAAGTTTGATCGTAGCGTTCGGGTTAATCGTGTGCATTTAAATCCTAGGTGCTTAGGTGCATGGCGCGGTGTGCGGCGCCAAGCACGCCGGCGGCGTTGTGGTATTTGGCGGGCACCAGTTTGGCCCGCAGGTTCAGCTTGGGTAGGAACTTCTCGTGGTCCTCGGAGATAGCCCCGCCGATGATGATCAAGTCTGGGCTACACAAAAATTCGACCTGTGAGAGGTAGCGCTGCAACCGGGTGATGTACTGCTCCCAGCTGAGGTTTTCTTCACGCATGACCCGGGCAGCGGCCTTGCTTTCGGCGTTAAACCCGTCAATTTCCAGATGCCCGAACTCAATATTGGGGAAGAGCACCCCATCACGGAAGAATGCCGAGCCGATGCCGGTACCCAAGGTGAGCAGCATGGTGCTGCCTAGAATCGGTTCGCCATTGCTGGCTCCGGCGCCCGCATAAACCTCGGCCATGCCTGCGGCGTCGGCATCGTTGAGGATCGTTACCTGGCGATCTAGCGTTTTGCTCAGCAGCGCCGCGGCATCCAATCCGATCCAGGCTTCGTCGATATTAGCCGCCGAATGCACCACCCCGTCGATGACGATCCCCGGGACGGTAATTCCGGCAGGTAGCCCGGCAAGGTCTTCGCCGGTAAGTTCTGCAAGGTCGCGCAGGATTTGTGCCATGACCTCGGCCACGGCATCGGGGTGTGCCCCGTCCGGAGTGGTCGCCTGCCCAAAGGTGCTCTGCACCAGCTCGCCGGAGGTATCAACCAGCCCGTATTTGATCGACGAACCACCCAGATCCAGTCCGAGGGCCGCAAACTGCGCCGGTGTTTGCGCTGACGCCGAGTGTTTTGCTGCCATCGGTTACTCCCCTGCGTGTGGTTCATGTAGTTGAGCAACTCAAATGAACAAACCAAAAACTATTATAAGGACTCTTTACAATAGCTACTGTCGGCGTATACCGTCAATGCCTACGCACCGTCGATGCGGTAGTTGGACCACAGCCGCGCCAGATACTGCGCACGTGCCCCAAATAAGGCACCGCGCAAAGCCGCGTCCTCGCCTAACTCACTAACTTCGACAACGCTACTGTTAGCTCCCATCCTACTAGCCAGTGCCTGATTAAGGCTGTGCGTAAAAGCCTCGAAATGCGCCAGTGGTCCGCACAGCACCAAACGCTGTGGGTCAAAAAAGGCCAGTAGATTGCCCAGCACCTCAGCTAAGACCAGCGTAAAGCTCTCTACCAACGGATCGGTAGGCCCACCCGCAGCCAACAGTTTGGCCAATCGCGCGTAATCCACCTTCGAACTACCGTCCTCGGTGAGCCCGGCCGCGGCCAGCCGTTGCAGAAAGGTTTGGTCCCCCAGGCGCAAGCCATTGAGCTCGCCGGCGGTGCCACTGGCCCCACGATGCACCGTGCCATCGATTACCAGCGCGGTACCAATACCCGGACCTACGTAGAGCAGCATCAGCGATGAGTCCGCCAGCGGTTGATCGTGTCGAACCTGTGCCACAGCCATCCAGTTCACATCGTTATCCAGCACAGCTGGTGCGCCGGTCAACTCTTGAACCACCGGCGCCAGCGAGGCGGACGAACCTGGATAGACAGGTGTAGGTAACGCGGTGGCGTCCACCCCGACGCGTAGCACCGGTGAACTTTGCGACAGTGCCGCACCGAGCGTGCGTCCTGAGCTGGCGGCAGTGAGTTCTTCAACCATGCTTCCTGCCAGCTGTTGCACCTGATCGGCGCTCGCCTCGGTAGGTACCACCCGGTGCCCTTGCGCGACGATGTGTCCGGCAAGGTCGGTGGTGCGCCCAAGCAGCGTACCGGCTTCCAAACTCAAGCCGAGCAGATGTCCATAACCCTGATTGATCCCGTAGCTTTCCGGAGCACGGCCACGGCGCACCGCGGCATCTGCACCGGGCATAACCTCAACGGGGCTGACCAGACCATTTTCTTGTAGTCGTGAAATACCCTGCGAGGCGGTGGGTTTAGACAATCCCAACGCGGTCGAGATCTGGGTGCGGGTGGCCGGCTGATTTAAGCATAGATAGTCAAAGATCTGTCGGTCGGTCAACGTCGCTAGGGCCCTCGGCCCGACAGTTGGCGCAGGCAGCTTCATGAGCCGCTCACCAACCGCTGCCCCAAGGCTTCAAATTGCTTAGCGGTTAATCCGTGAGCCAGCAGATAATCGGCGATCGAACCGTGCCCGGTGATGGCTAGATCCAAGGCGCGCTCCAATCCAGCGATGCTGGTGCCGACCATCAGGTTTTGCATTTTCTCGGTCATCGTAATGTCGTGAGCGGCGAGCATCGTACGCATGGATTCAAGCCAAGGACCGGACAGTGCGGCGGTAGATGCAGCGTAATCGGCCAGCACTGCATCACGATCGGCGCCCACGGCCAAGAGCAACAAGGCAATCGCGACCCCGGTGCGATCCTTGCCCGCGGTGCAATGCACTAGCGTGGCTTCGTTCGATTGTGCGACGGCACCGGCGATCTTGGCCCACACACCCCCATGATTAGCCACCAGCGGAAGATAAAGCTCTTCTAATGACGGCATGGTGCTCGGTACGGCGAGCGCGCCCTCGAGCAGGGGCAATCTGGTGCGTGTGATCGTTTGCAAGGTTTCGGGGAAGCCCGGTAACCGACTGGTCTCGACGGTGGAACGTAGATCAAAAATTTGCGTAATATTTTCGGTACCCAACCACCCGGTCAGCGGTTCATCAATGGTGTGCGGCACGGCGCTGCGGTAGAGCAAACCGGCACGGATTCTTCCTCCGGACGCTGGCAACCCGCCAGCTTCACGCAGGTTCGGCAGGCTGGAGGGGTAATTCTTCACGGACATAATCGCTAAACTATCACGGCCTGAGCGCCAGCCTGCTCGGCTAGGGAAAGGTGATCAGCTGACGGATGGTACTGCCGTCGGCTAGTTGGTCAAAAGCCTCATTGATTTCGCTCAACGCTTTGTTTCCGCACAGTAGCTTTTCCACCGGGAGCAAACCGCTACGCCAGAGACTTTCATAGTAGGGAATGTCCCGGGCAGGGATTGCCGAGCCCAGATATGAGCCGATGATGGTACGCGCCGAACTGGTCAGTGCCAGCGGTTCAATTTCAGCCAGCGCCCCTGGCGGAGGAAGCCCCACGGTGACGGTGGTTCCTCCGGACGCCGTGGCACGCACCGCGGCTTCAAAGGCCCGTGGGTGCCCGGCTGCCTCGATGACCACATCTGCGGTAATTTCCGCGGATCTCAGTTGCTCCGGGGTATAAGCCTCACTGGCGCCAAACTCCAACGCGCTGCGTAACTTCTCGGGGTTCATATCGACCGCAATCAGCCGAGCCGGCTCCGGCCACTTTGCACTCTGCGCGATAGCCACCAGCAATGCGGCCATCCCGACTCCACCCAGACCAATCACCATCAGTGTTTGACCGGGTTTCGGTTTGCCCGCATTTAATAACGCGCCACCTCCGGTGAGCACCGCGCAGCCTAAGACCGCTGCAACCTCCGCCGGCACGTCCTGACCCACCGGAACCACCGAACGCCGGTCAAGTACCGCATGGCTAGCAAATGCCGACACTCCTAAATGGTGGTTGATCGGTTGCCCTTCACTAGACAGACGCCTGGTTCCGGTGAGCAATTCTCCTGCGGCATTGCTCGCGCTTCCCGCGGTGCACGGCAATTTGCCACCGGTGGCGCAGGCGGCGCATTTTTCGCAGCGTGGCAAAAATACGCTCACCACGCGTTGGCCCAGATGCAGATCGGTGACTCCCTCGCCGAGCATCTCGATGATGCCGGCGGCTTCATGTCCGAGCACCATTGGCAATGGACGCGGCCGGTTGCCTTCGATGACCGAAAGATCCGAATGACAAAGACCAGCGGCCTCGATGCGCACCAGCACTTCTCCGGGCCCCGGGTCAGCTAACTGTATCTCGCTGAGCACCAGCGGCTTACTCTGGGCGTAGGGACGCGATGCCCCGGAGGCGTGCAGGACCGCTGCGGTAATGGTGCGCATGGATTTATTTTCCGGCCGGGACAGTATTCGTCGGGGTGTAACCGCGCACCTTGCCGTCGGGCACCAGGTTCTTCACGATCAACGAGCAGTCCTTATCGCCCAGCCCTTCATCAATGAGCCGGTCAAAGTGTTCGCTCGCAAGAGCCGCCGCCGGCAGATCTAGCCCGGTCATGACACCCGCATCGAGTGCAAGCCCCACGTCTTTGCGCGCTAGATCTACTCGGAAGGTTGCTTCAAAGTTGTTATTTGCCGCGGCCGTAGCGATGACATCTGGTACCGGATACCAGGTCTGTTGAGCCCAGGAACGCCCGGAAGAGACCGAGGCAATCTCCCAGAACACCTTCGGATCCAACCCGAGCTTGTCAGCCAGTTGAGATCCTTCGGCGCTGGCCATCAGGTCGATGAAAAGCATCATGTTATTACAAATCTTTGCCGCGATACCACTGGTGGGACCACCAGCAACAATGATCTTTCCTGACATTGGGGAGATCAGTTCTTGCGCGCGTTCCATGAGTTCCGGTGCCCCGCCAAGCATAAAGGCGAGCGTGGCGTCAGCGGCTCCGGAAATTCCCCCGGAGACCGGGGCATCCACAAAACTCAGCCCGCGCGCGGTCGCCTCGTCATGCAGCGTTCGCGAAGATTCGATGTCCACGGTGGATGAATCCAGGAGCAACATCTGCGCCGTCGCGTTGGCCCATACTCCGTCTTGCGCTTCATAAACCGCACGTACGTGCTCACCCTTGGGCAACATCGTGAAGACCGCATCTGCCCCGGCCATCGCGTGCGCAATCGAGTCGCTGATCTGCACCCCAGTCTCGGCAGCAGCGGTGCAGGCCTGTGGATTCAGGTCGTAACCGCGCACCGTATGCCCGGCGTTTACCAGGTTCGCGGTCATCGGCCCGCCCATGTTCCCTAGCCCAATCCATGCATACGTGCTCATCGCCCTACCCCGCGTCTTTTCTTGTGCTTAGGTTTAAGTCCTTGTCAGGCCAGCGTAAACGGGAGGAGAGCGAAGACTCAATGAGAGACGGCACGCCAATATCGCAAGCCTATTGTGCGCTAGCGCACACTGGCCGTGCCAGACTAAGAGCCATGGACCGCCAGATCGATTACCGCCACCTTGAATCCTTGATTGCTCTATTGACCGTGGCACGGCTTGGCCGGTACACCGCAGCAGCCACTGTACTCGGGGTGAATCACTCAACAATCTCCCGGCGCATCGATGCGTTACAAAAGGCGATGGGCGGGCACCTACTCACGCGCTCCCCCAACGGGTGGGAACTGACCGATCTGGGGAGGCGGGCAATGACCAGCGCCGAAGCCATCGAGCAAGCGGTGGCTGCCATTGGCACCGAAGAAGACCCCGATGCGCTCAGTGGCCATGTGAGAGTTGCTGCACCGGATGCTTTCAGCGCCCACTTGGCTGCTCCTGCCCTGGCTAAACTCCAGCAACGCCACCCGCAGTTGGTCTTTGAGATCGTTTCGGAAACGACCCGTGCGAGGCAAACCCGGACCGGTATGGATTTGGAGATTGTCATCGGTGAGCCGAGCGTGCGCAAAGCCGCCTCGACCAAGCTACTGGACTACGAGTTACGGCTCTACGCCACCGCTGAATATGTTAAAGCTCATGGCACCCCGAAACAGCTGTCGGAACTGTCGAATCACAGCCTGAATTACTACATTGATACTGCACTGACTGTGGACAAACTTGATGAGGCCACCAGTGCCTTACCTCCGATGCGTCGCGCAATCTCCTCAACGAGCATTGCTGTGCAATATGCGGCGACCATGAACCATGCAGGGATCGGTTTGCTGCCAGTATTTTTGTCCAAGCATTACGCCAATATGGTTCCGGTACTTCACGACGAGTTTAGTTACCACTCCGAATATTGGTTGGTTGGCCGTGAAGAAGCGCTACGCAATAAGGCGGTGCAAGAAACCGTGCGTGCGCTGAACGACGCTGCGGCTAATGGTGACTGGTTCATCCCACCATTTTCTCCCTACTAATATCCTTCATCGGTTTGAGACATCACTGCCAAATAGTCAGCCTGAGCTACCGGCTTAGGAACTTTCATGGGACCGATCTTCCAGTCGGAAACCTGTTTCCCGGCAGACGTAGGGTTGACTGAAAATTTGAGTCAGTGACTAGCAACGTCCTAGATTCGTACTGTACACCTAATCGCCGGACATCTATAGAACCAGCAAATATCATCAAAGGAACCAGACACCACCCCGATTCAGCGGACACAATCCACTGAAACGAAAAAGGGGGTGAGAACGAATCTCTCAATAGGTGATGTGATCGTGCGGTAGTGAATGAAAATTTCAGTCACTCAACGATGCTTCAAGGAAAGCCAGCTTCTAGCTGGCTAACTGATCAGGCCGATCAGGCGGATCTGGCGGATCTGGTGGATCAGCCCACCCCAACACCCTACGCACCTGATCAGTCAGGCCCACTTCCAACACCGGCGTCCGATCATGAATATGCTCAAAACCAGAGACGTTCTCCACCCCACCAGGCACCGACACATAGTTCAGCCCATGCGGGGTCCGCCAACTGACCGACCCATCAGGGCGACTAATCGACTGCCACCCCAACGCATGCTTAAACATCTGATGCCGCTTACACAGTAACTGCGAATTAGCGCCACTAGTATGCCCACCTTGAGCCCACCCCTCAATATGATCCACCTCGCAACTCTGCGCGGTACGCCGGCACCCAGGAAAACGACAACACCGGTCACGGACCAACAACAAATCCTTCAACGCCACCGACGGGCGATACCTTTTACGTCCCACATCAATAGCTGCCCCGGTCCACGGATCAGTGAGCACCCGAAGCATTGACGGGGCCTCCTGAGCCAGAGTCAAGGCGACTCCCATCGGGATGGGGCCGTACCCTTCAAGCTCAGCTAACCCCCGGCGAGGATTAACAAGTGCTTCCACTGCTGGGATGGTCACCACTACCCGTGGCTTCAACGGTGTTCCCCCGGTAGCGGGCCACCCATCTAAGAGAGCGTCACGCAGAATATCGGCGTGACGCTGAGCTTGGGTCCGGGTATCGTCTAGATCTACGTCTTGCTGGGCGAAAGCTTTCACCGTGTTATAAATCGAGTACACGTCCTGTGCTGGCGCGTAAAGTTTCAACGCGGCCATCCCGTCAGGTTCATCCCACAGCGTCACACACCGTCCGTCCTTCGCGGATTCGTGACGATCAGCAGCCGAGACGGGATCCAATTTGCGGTGCAACCGGCGGGCACGCTGACTGAAACTGGCATCACTGGCGGTCTTTGCGACCGGCAATAGTGAGTGCTCCATCCGGCGGATATCCTCTGGCGTCAGGTCTTGTGTTTGCTTCACCATCTCTTGGGCGGCTTTAGTGGTGATCAGCCCGCGCGATAACGCGTTCAGCGTTTCAGGGCATAGGTAGCGTAGCCCTTTGGCAGTGAACAGTTTCGCCCGTGTTTTCTCGACTGTTTCTCGTAAAGCGACGGCCGCTTCAGCAACGAAGCTGGAGGTGATGATCTGGTCGCTGGCTGGGTCCACTCCGTAGTAGTGGGCGCTGATGCGTTGGTCGCGTTGCTTCTCAGTTTCGCCTTGTGGGGCGGTGCTGGCGGTGTCGGCAGCGTATTCGGCCGTTGATTGGGCGACGAGTTCGATGCTGTCGGTGAGGATCACGGCTTCTGCTGCGTCGAGGGCACGGCGTAGGTAGGCGATGGCTTTCAGCTCGGTGAGTCCTTGGGCGGGGTCGGTGCGTGGGGGTCCGTGGTAGAGGGTGGAGGCGAGTTCCAGGACTTGAGCGAATTCGTTTTCGTGTTCAATCGCGCAAGCTAATGGCCCGTCGAGGTGGGAGATTTTCCTGGTTCCTGGCGGGTTCAGCGGTAGACGGTGTTCGTCGTCGTCGTTGGTGAATGCATGCTGGATGCTCATAGTCTATTTTCCCGCGTGGTACCGACATTTTGGTGGGGTTTTCACGGGCTGTGGACTACTCAGAAGATAATTTCTGCGCTCTTGGATTGCTCTACTTTTGGGCCAATACTAGAACAATAAACTTAGCTCGACACTAAGGACAACAATCGTCTTTGAAGAGACTCCGGCCTGAGCATTTTCATGCTGCCTCTTCGTAAGTGACTGAAAAATTGCGTCACTCGCCAAGACCTGGGCCGACGCTTAGTTCTTCGGCAATAAGCTTGAGGCCAAGGATTCTAAGGCCCCGGGAACTACAGAAAAGTATGCCCACACACCACGCTTTTCGCGGTGCAGGATGCCCGCATCAACCAGGATCTTCAAATGGTGGGAGACCGTGGGCTGCTTCAACCCAAGCGGCTCAGATAAGTCACAGACGCAGGTTTCCAACTCTTCGCTTGACGACACGATGGAGAGAATACGCAGTCGGTTGGGATCACTCAGGGCTTTAAAACGCGCGGCAAGCAGCTCGGCTTCCGCGAACTGCAAGACCTTGTCACCAGAAGCTGGAACACAGCACGTCTCATCGGTTATCTGTAGACCCAACTCAACAGTATCTGTGGTGATTGCGCTCATTTGGACGGCCCTTTTCTACACTCTTTACAGAGATTGACAAACGTCGATATAGACAACCATACTCGAGACATCGACGCTCGTCGATGTCTACTTTTGGAGCGATGCCTGCGTGACACCTACGACCGCGCCTGATACGGCCCCCGTGTCTGTAAAACTTTCTTTCCTGGACCGATATCTCGCGCTGTGGATTCTGCTAGCAATGGGCGTCGGTCTAGGATTAGGACGTATCTTCCCACAACTGGGCGCGCTCTTAGATCGATTCACCATCGCCGGGGTTTCGGTGCCGATCGCTATCGGCCTGCTGGTGATGATGTATCCGGTCCTCGCTAAGGTCCGTTACAACGAAACTGGCCGAGTTTTAGCCGATAAGAAACTTATGATCACTTCATTGGTGATCAATTGGCTTTTGGCTCCGGCGTTCATGTTCGTCTTGGCCTGGGTGTTCCTCGCAGACCTTCCCGAGTACCGCACCGGTCTGATCATCGTAGGCCTTGCTCGTTGTATTGCCATGGTCTTCATCTGGAACGATCTGGCATGCGGCGACCGTGAAGCTGCTGCGGTATTGGTCGCTATCAACTCCGTCTTCCAAGTGGTCGCTTTCGGCGCCCTGGGCTGGTTCTACCTACAGTTGCTTCCTTCCTGGCTCGGTCTGGAAACTACCAGCGCAGAATTCTCCATCGCCGCGATCACGCTCTCGGTGTTAGTCTTCCTTGGCATTCCGCTACTCGCCGGATTCCTCACGCGAACCTTCGGTGAAAAGGTCAAGGGACGCGACTGGTATGAAAATAAATTCTTGCCAAAAATCGGACCGTGGGCTCTGTACGGACTGCTTATCACCATTGTGTTGCTCTTCGCATTGCAAGGCGACAACATCATCTCCAAGCCACTGGACGTGGTGCGAATGGCGATTCCACTGCTGATCTACTTCGTCGTAGTCTTCGGTGCCGGAATGCTTATCGGACACGCGCTAAAGCTCGGCTACCCACGCACCACCACGCTGGCGTTCACCGCAGCTGGCAATAACTTTGAGCTAGCCATCGCCGTGGCTATCGCCACCTTCGGAGCGACCAGTGGCCAGGCTCTCGCCGGGGTGGTCGGACCGCTGATTGAGGTACCAATCCTCATTGCTCTGGTCTACGTAGCGTTGTGGGCCAGAAAATTCTTCCCCACGGCTTCGACAACTATTTCTTCCTAGGAGATTATTCATGAGCAGCGTTGAAAAGCCTTCAGTACTCTTCGTTTGTGTCCACAATGCCGGCCGTTCACAGGTGGCCGCAGCGTTCCTCTCCCACCTCTCTGAAGGTCGTATTGAGGTCCGCTCAGCAGGCTCGCAGCCGGCCAACACGGTCAACCCTGCCGCGGTGGAGGCAATGAATGAGCTGGGCATCGACATGTCCGCCGAAACCCCGAAGATCCTAACCACCGAGGTCGTCAAAGACTCCGACGTCGTCATCACCATGGGTTGCGGCGACACCTGTCCGATCTTCCCCGGCAAGCGTTATGAAGATTGGAAACTTGATGACCCAGCGGGCCAGGGTGTTGATGCTGTTCGCCCGATCCGCGATGACATTCGTGCCCGTATCGAGACGCTCATTGCGGAGCTTCTACCCACCGCGTAAATGCATCTTTTAGGAACCAAAATGACCGAGAATTATCCCGTAGTTGTCATTGGCGCCGGACCAACCGGGCTGGCAGCCGCCGCACACCTCATTGAACAGGACCAAGAAGTTCTAGTTCTCGAAGCAGGGGCGAGCGTTGGCGCCACCATAAAACAGTGGAAGCACATTAAGTTGTTTTCCCCCTGGCGCTTCAACATCGATGCCGCCGCACGACGCTTGCTGGAAAATACCGGCGACTGGGTAGCCCCACGGGAAACCAAGTTGCCTACCGGCGCTGAATTTCTGGAGCAATACCTCGAACCGCTGGCAAGCCACCCCAAACTGATCTCACAGATCATATACGGTCACCGAGTGACCAAGATCAGTCGCTTGCATCAGGATGGTCGAGGCGTTGATAAGGCCCGCACCGCAGACCGCGATGAGTCATTGTTCTTGATCCGCACCGAAACAGCACAGGGCGCTGTAGATCTGCAGGCGCGCGCGGTCATTGATGCCACCGGCACCTGGAACCAGCCAAACCCGGTAGGACGTTCCGGTATCGAGGCAATTGGCGAGTCCGAAGCCCACGCCGCAGGCTTCATCACTTCCCCATTGCCAGATCCATTGGGTGCAGACAGCGAAGATTTTGCTGGCAAAACCATCCTGGTACTTGGCGCCGGTCACTCGGCGGCGAACACCATCATCTCGCTGGGCCGTTTACAGAAAGAACGCCCTGACACCAAGGTGCTGTGGGGGCTGCGCGGCCAGGCAAACCCGATTCGACTTTACGGCGGAGGGGCAGCAGATGAGCTTCCCGCACGCGGGCAGCTGGGCACTTCGCTACGCCGACTGGTAGAAAATGAGCACGTCAGCCTAGTAGAAAACGTGTCAGTTGGTTCCCTGACGGTCGGCGAGAAGTTGAGCGTGAATCTAGCTGACGGCCGGGTGCTGGAAGTGGACCGCATCGTCCCGGCCACCGGATTCCGCCCCGATCTGACCATGCTCTCGGAACTGCGCTTGGATCTTGACCAGACCGTTGAAGCACCCAGCGCATTGGGTCCTTTGATCGATCCAGAATTCCACAGCTGCGGCACGGTCAGCGCGCACGGTGAGAAGGAACTTTCCCACCCGGAAAAGAACTTCTACATCGTTGGCATGAAAAGCTACGGACGCGCACCCACCTTCCTGATGGCCACCGGTTACGAGCAGGTTCGCTCCATCGCCGCTCACCTATCCGGAGATCACGAGGCTGCCCGCAGAGTTGAATTGGACCTCCCAGAAACTGGAGTGTGCTCTACCGATTTAGGCGGCTCCTGCGACGCGCCAGCGGTAGCAAGTTCCTGCGGCAGCGAACCGGCACCTGCTGCCGATTCATGCTGCGGACCGGCGGAACCGCTGACCATCGGTTTTGCAACTGGCACTTTGCATGGCAATGTCGAACTAGCAGAAAAATAACTCTCCGGTGTCACGGTGGCTGTTCGCAACTGCCGTGACACCACTGCTAAATCCCTTCCCCTCCCTGACTCTCCCAGCACCTCAGGAGCCCTGATGCGCCCAGCTAATCCACCTCGACGTTTCGCTCTTCGATCCCCGCGTTCCATCGTGGCACTCGGACTTGGAATCACCGTGTTGCTTACCGGGTGCGGCTCCGATTATCCGCTCGGTGAGGCTCAAAAGGAGGCCGCCAAGGCAAATACCTCCGACTTGCGTGGCACCTTGACCGGTGGTGGCTCCACCGCACAAAACGCCGCCATGAACGCGTGGACTACCGGCTTCTCTGTCTTGCATCCTAAAGTACAGGTGCAGTATGCCTCGGTCGGCTCCGGCGCCGGACGTGAAGGCCTGCTGGCCTCGGCAACAGAATTCGCCGGCTCAGATGCGTACCTCAAAGACGAAGAAGTCCAGCGGTCCCAACAGACTTGTGGACCGGGCGGCGCCATCAACATCCCCGCCTACATTTCCCCGATCGCCGTCACGTTCAACCTGCCAGGTATCCACGAATTGAACCTTGACGCGGATACCATCGCCGGGATCTTCAATCGGGACATCCGCTCTTGGCAAGATCCCGCGATCGCCAAGCTCAACCCAGAGGTGGAACTTCCCGATATCCCTATGACGGTAGTGGCACGCTCCGATGATTCAGGTACCACCGAAAACTTCACCGAATACCTGCATAGCGCCGCGCCTGAGGTATGGAAGTACGAGCCCGATGGTAGCTGGCCCAACAATATTTCCTTGGAAAAAGCGCAGGGTAACGCCGGTGTGGTGACCACCGTGGCGCGCACCGAAGGCACCATCGCGTACGCCGATGATTCGCTCGTTGACGCAACCTTGGGCAAGGTGAACCTCAAGGTTGGTGACGAATTTGTCGAGGTTAGTGGAGAGGCAGCTGCCCTCGCCGTCGCAGAATCTAAACGCGTCGAAGGCCGAGATGCCCATGACATTGCCCTTGAGCTAGACCGTAAGACCACTGCTCCCGGCGCATATCCGCTGGTATTGGTCTCCTACTTGCTGTTCTGCAGTTCATACGAGGATCCGCAGACCATTGAGCTGATCAAAACCTTCGGGCACTACGTAGTGAGCAATGAAGGCCAAAAGATCGCCGCGGATTCCGCAAAGAGTGCACCGATGCCAGAACGTTTGGCCAAGGATGCAAACGCCGCGATCGACTCGATTAGCGTGCTAGGCGCAAATTAGCAGAGTTCTTATTCAAAAGGTGGCGACGGATTTGATTCCGTCGCCACCATTTTATTCCACTTCGCTAATGTCCGCCGAGCTTTCCACGCATGCGTTCACGCATATTGGTACTGGCCAAGTTCAGACCTGAAACTTCCACGTTTTTCCCACACTTCTCGTACTTGTCCGTAATGGAATCTAAAGCCGCTATGGTCGAGGCATCCCACAGGTGTGATTGATGCATATCAATGACGACGTTTTCAGGATCTTCAGCGTAGTTGAACTGCATGTACAAGTCATTGGACGAAGCAAAGAACAGCTCGCCGTCGACCACATACTTCGCAATTTCCTGATCAAAATGTTCTTCCATCGTGCGGGTCACCGTCACGAAATGTGCCACACGGTTTGCGAAGAGGCTCATCGCGGTCAGTACACCGGCACCGACGCCGATTGCGAGGTTGTGGGTGGCAACGGTGAAGATCACGGTCACCAGCATGACGGTGGTTTCGCTCTTAGGCATCATGCGCAGAGTGGAGGGCTTGATACTGTGCCAGTCGAAGGTTGCAATCGATACAAAGATCATCACAGCAACCAGAGCGGCCATCGGGATCAGCGCAACAATATCGCCTAAGACGACCACCAAGATGAGCAGGAAGACACCGGCCAGGAAGGTGGAAATTCGTGTACGCGCGCCGGAAGCTTTCACGTTGATCATGGTTTGCCCGATCATCGCGCAACCACCCATGCCGCCAAAGAAGCCGGTAATAATATTTGCGGCACCCTGACCCCAAGATTCGCGGGTCTTGTTCGAGTGCGTGTCGGTGACATCATCTACCAGCTTGGCAGTCATCAGTGATTCAAGAAGTCCCACGAAGGCCATGGCTAGGGCGTAGGGGAAAAGGATCTGGAGCGTTTCAACGTTCAACGGAAAATCCGGGAAGAACAGCGCTGGCAGTGATTCAGGTAGGTCACCCTGGTCCCCTACCGTGGGAACAGCCAGGGACGCAAAAACGGTAATGAGGGTCAAGACGACGATGGCAACCAGCGGAGCTGGGATCGCGGTAGTCAGTTTCGGTAGGCCGAAGACGATCCAAAGTCCCAACGCGGTCAGTGGGTAGACCAGCCAAGGGACACCGAGTAGTTCTGGGACCTGGGACATGAAAATCAGGATCGCCAGCGCGTTGACGAAGCCAACCATCACCTGACGCGGAATGAACCGCATCAGTTTGGCAACCCCTAAGACCGCAAGAAGAACCTGGAAAATGCCGGCCATAATTACTGCGGCAATGAAGTAGTCAATGCCGTGGCTTTCCACCAACGGTGCGATCACTAGGGCGATGGCACCGGTAGCGGCGGAAATCATGGCGGGACGTCCGCCGAGGAAGGCGATTGAGACCGCCATGGTAAAGGACGCAAAGAGACCAATGCGTGGGTCAACACCGGCGATGATGGAGAAGGCGATGGCCTCTGGAATGAGAGCCAGCGCGACGACCAGTCCGGCGAGTACTTCGGTTTTAAGTAGGCGCGGGGACTTCAGGGTGCGTAGCACCGATTGCCGCTCCACGGGTGTGAGAGCTTGGTGTTCTGCGGGTGCTTGTGTGCTCACGAATGAGACTCCATTCATTGATGGATTTAGGGCATAAGCCCTTGGGATTGCATAGAATTCTTGGTAGCGCGTCGTTGCGCTCAGCAGGAGTCAAGGGCTACCTCTTCGGTAGGGCTTGCAAAATCTAGTACAACTCTAACCTAACGTGAGGGTAGGGTTGTAATTGACGATCACGGAGGATCCCATGAATGAACCCGAACCAACAGCCACCAACAAGAGCACCCTACATATTGGCGATATGGTCGAAGCCACGGGACTCTCACACCGCACGATCCGTCACTACGACGAGGTGGGACTCCTGCCGGCCAGTACCCGTAGCGAGGGCGGATTTCGCTTATATACCGAATCAGATTTACAGCGCATGCTGGTCATCCGTTCTATGAAGCCACTGGGTTTCACCTTGGAAGAGATGGGCGAACTGCTAGACACAGTAGACATTTTGGACGCTGAACCGGGCAACAAAACCGCACGTGTTAAGCTCGACGAATACACCGAACGAGCCATCACCAAGCGCAATAAATTGGCACTAAATCTTGAACGAGCCGAATCATTCATCGCTGACCTGCATACCAAATGAGTGAGCATTGCTCGCACATTCGGACCATTTCGGGGACTTTGTCTAGCTACCGCTAGCAGGAAGTAGCGGACAAAAACCGCATTAGGGCCCAGTGGCCCGACACTATAGAGTTGAAGTATGTCCTACTCGGTTATCACGCATGTGCAGCGCTTGACCGCTGCCGTTTTCCCTAAGGGGAAACTGCTGACCAAGCGTGCCAGTGGCACCAACGGGTGGATGAGTTCCTGGGGAACGAACGCGCACGGCGAAATCGCTGGCTGCCCACCACCGCGCTACTAATCGCGCGCCCCACACACTTTTAATAAGTACCTTTCGCGCGCCTTCACGCCATTTTCCCTTTCTCTAAGAAGGACACCTTACTTTGCCGCACCCATCTTCTGACGCAACCCGTCAAGCACCGCATGCCATCTGGCGCGGAATCAATCAGACGCTCAAACAAGATTCCATGGGTGGCCTGTTGTTGCTTTGCGCGACAATTGCTGCACTGATTCTCGTCAATTCTCCGGCCGCACCCTGGTATGAGAATCTGAGAGATTTCACTTTTGGTCCCGAATCACTGCACTTGAATCTTTCCGTCGGAGCTTGGGCCGCCGACGGCCTGCTAGCCATCTTCTTCTTTGTGGTGGGCCTGGAGCTTAAAGAGGAGTTCGTAGTTGGCAAACTACGCAACCCGCGCACCGCGCTTGTCCCCATCGCCGCTGCCGTTGGTGGCGTCGCGCTACCCGCAGTGTTTTACACCATCGTCATCACCACTTCCGGCAGTAGCGCAATCAATGGATGGGCGATTCCGGCGGCTACCGATATCGCCTTCGCCGTAGCAGTGATTGCGGTGGTCGGAAAATTCCTACCCCCGGCCCTGCGCACCTTCTTACTGACTCTGGCGGTAGTAGATGATCTGCTCGCCATTTCTATCATCGCCATCTTCTACACCGATGATCTGGCGTGGCTCCCACTGCTCATTGCACTACTTCCGCTAGCACTCTTTACTATTGCCGTGCAGCGCGGAGTCCGTGCGTGGTGGATCCTCATACCTCTGGGAGTGAGCGTGTGGGCGTTAGTTCATGCTTCCGGTATCCATGCCACCGTTGCCGGAGTGCTTTTGGGCTTCATGGTGCCCGTTATCGCTTCTAAGCGTGCACGAGTCAACGTTGGAAAGAACAAAGACGGGGAACCAATCTACGAAGGACTAGCAGCTCATTTTGCTGACCGTTGGAGCATTGCCTCCTCGATCATCGCCATCCCAATTTTCGCTTTCTTCGCCGCCGGCGTTGCTATCGGAGGCTTTGCGGGACTGCGCGAATCCTTGCTCAGCCCCGTTGCACTAGGCATCATCGCGGGCCTGATCCTCGGCAAATCTATAGGCATCACCACCGCGACCTTCTTGGTCACCAAGCTTCCCGGTATCGAGTTAGACCGCAGCATTAAGTGGATCGACTTGCTTGGTATGTCATTTATCGCCGGTATCGGTTTCACCGTTTCACTACTGGTCGGAGAACTAGCCTTCGGCGCGCAAGGCGAGGAAGCGCAATATGTGAAGGTCGGTGTGCTGTGCGGCTCGCTGCTGGCAGCAATCATCGGAGCACTTATTCTTGGCGCGCGCAATCGCACATACCGTGCACTACAGGCCGACATGAAATAGCCTATTTCTTTCGCGTACCAGATCGTGAGTCGCCGTTGGCGCCAAGTCATCTTGCATCTTTGCGTGGGTCTTTCACACAAAGGTATTCACGATTACGGAGGAGCCCCTAGCCCGGAAATCACTGCTATTTTCCGGCCAGCGGTATCACTTCTGGAGAGTCCTTGTTGAGACCGCTTAAAGCGCCAACATTTCATAAGGTAGGCGATTGAGAAACCAGCAATGCCAGCGAGATAAACCATAAGGCAAAAGGTCGGTCCCGAGGGACCGACCTTTTGCTCATGCTGCTAGTTACTTGACCTTGGCTGCTTCCTTGAGAAGCCCGGTCTGGATTCGGTCCTGCTCATCGATGTCGGCAAGGCTGACGCCCTTGGTTTCCTTCATGAAGTACACCGCCACCATCGTGACTATCGCGGCAAACACGATGTAGCCGGCGACGGGAACCCAGGATCCGTAAACCTTCAGTAGGAAGGTCGCGATGATCGGAGCCATCGAACCTGCCACGATCGAGGTGACCTGGTAACCCAGTGAGACACCCGAGTAGCGCATCCGAGTGGGGAACATTTCGGCCATAATGGCAGGCTGCCCGGCATACATCAATGCATGCACCGCCAAGCCACCGGTGATAGTCAGCAAGATAATGAAGTCATTGGATGTGTTGAATAGTGGGAAAGCGATAACTCCCCAGACGGCCATCAAGATCACTCCGGTCGCGTAGACCGGGCGGCGTCCGCGGGTATCGGTCATTCGTCCGACCAAAGGAACGATGATTGCGTGGAATATATGTGCCAGCAACATCAACCCAAGAATCTCTGAGGTGTCCATTTTCAGCTGTGTGGCCATATAGGTAATCGAGAAGGTGACGACCATGTAGTACATGATGTTCTCACCAAAACGCAGTCCCATGGCGGTGAATACGCCTCGTGGGTAACGCTTGAAGACTTCCTTGACGCCGTAACCGGCTGCCGCGTTTTCTTCCAGTTCTGCTTTGGCTTCCTGGAAGATCGGGGCATCTGAAACTCGGGTGCGGATGTAGTAGCCGACGATCACGATGACCACCGAAAGCCAGAAACCTACGCGCCAGCCCCAAGCCAAGAACGCTTCTTCACTCAGAGTTGATGAGAGCACAAGCAACACTATGGTGGCCAACAGGTTACCGATAGGCACCGCAGCCTGTGGCCAGGAGGCCCAGAATCCGCGTTCCTTATTTGGTGCGTGTTCGGCGACGAGCAACACCGCTCCACCCCATTCGCCACCGACGGCGAAGCCTTGCAGGAAGCGCAAGACGATCAGCAGGATCGGGGCCGCATAGCCAATGGCGTCGAAAGTTGGGAGGCAACCCATGAGGAAGGTGGTGGCACCGACCAGTATGATGGCGATTTGCAGCAGGTGCTTGCGACCGTATTTATCACCAAAGTGGCCGAAGACGATGCCGCCAATAGGGCGGGCGATGAAGCCGACCGCGTAAGTCAGGAAGGCTTTGATGATGTTGTCTAGCTCGTTGCCCGCGTCGGGAAAGAAGATCTTGTTAAAGACCAATGTGGCGGCGGTGGCGTAGAGGAAAAATTCGTACCATTCCACGACGGTGCCGGCCATGGAGGCGGAGACGACCCGGCGTAAGCCTTTACGTTCGGCCTTGGTTGAGGTTTCGGATACCAATGGTTTTCCTTCCAGCGTGAGGGTCCGAACCCGGACCCACCAGTGATGACTAAGAATGAGTATGTCCTAGGTCACAGTGTGATGGTAGGTAAAAACGTCGCAAACCAGTAACCTCTTTCGCACATCGAGGGTGCACCAGCGCACAGTGTGCGTCAGGTTGTTACCGAAGAATTCGCTGTACTCCATAAAATGCTCAAACGGTTGTGCAGTGATGCAGAGTTAGAGGGCCACCCGACTATGGTCATGATTGACCAAATCAGCGAAACGGCGAGACTCACCCGCGGTGCGCAATCTTAAGCCGACATCTATTCAAGATCTTCTGAACGCAAAGAGCTGCGCAGATTGAAGGTACACCCACTACACATCGACAGATCACGCACTTTGGGAATCACCTGGTGCGTCTAAAAACGAACATTTGGATTCCGTCGAGACAATCTAAAGTGTGGACTAAGAGGCGAGCTCAGTTGAAGAGCTGTGGGCCAATGCCAACGCACATATTTGACTCTGGGCCTTCACCGGCCAGTAGTCTCGGTGTAGGAATAGGAGAACTCATGAGTGAAAAACCTGAGGTTTATGGGGTTAACGTCGATTTGCAGACTCGGTGCGCGCACTACCACCAGGACATCGACGTCATTGCGATCAAGCATTACTGCTGCGGTAAGTACTACCCATGCCACCTCTGCCATGAAGAAACTGCCGGGCATCCGGTAGTGCTTTGGCCTGTTGAGAGGTTCACAGACCCCGCAGTACTCTGCGGGGTCTGCTCCCTTCAACTAAGCGTCAACGAATACCTCAAGACGAACACTTGCCCAGCCTGTGATGCGCTATTTAATCCCGGGTGCAAGTTGCATCTTCAGCTGTATTTCGAGGTCTAAAGCAAGCCGGAGTCCGGGACGTCCAATCCGAGGAGCGCGTTCTCCACGACTTCCATCAGCGCCGGGTGAATCCAGTACTGACCGGTGGCCGCGGTATGTGCATCAATATCCAGATTCATCGCCATGATGACCGGCTGGATCAGGTTTGAAGATTCCGGGCCCATCGCGTGGGCACCGACCAGCTTGCCGGTGCGCTTGTCAGCCAACACCTTGAACAATCCGGTCTGTTCTTCCATTGCCCAACCGTAGGCAGTATCTCCGAACTTCTGCGTCTTCACCGTGAGGTTTTCCGCGCCAAGCTGTTCACGTGCTTCCTCTTCGGTGAGCCCAATGATTGCGATCTCCGGGTGAGTGAACACCGCAGCCGGTACCGCTCTGTTCGAGTTTTTACGCAAGGATTCTGGGTGTTCTAGGTTGTAGGCAACCAGGCGTGCCTCGTAGTTGGCCACATGCTTCAGCTGCGCCGCGGAGCTAATGTCACCGAGTGCGTAGAGACCGGTGACGGGTTTACCTGCGCGTAGCACCCGCTGGTATTCGTCGACTTTGAGTCGCCCGTCTTGGTGGAGGTCCAGCCCGGCTTTTTCGGCACCAATTTTGTCGGTGTTAGGGATTCGCCCAATAGCGACCAGTACCGCGTCGGCGCTCAATGTTTCATCTCCCAAAACCACATCCAGACCGGAATCTGCCTGACGAAGAGCCTTCGCCTCGGTGTGATAACGAACCGTCCAGTGAGCGGCGGCTTCCTTGTTGTAGGCGTCGGAAATTTCGGTGTCTAGCTGGCGCATCAACGCTCCGGAGCGCACCAGCTGGGTGACCTTGGTGCCGAGTCCGGAGAACATGGCGGCAAACTCGCAAGCAATGTAACCGCCACCGATAATCACCAAAGACTCTGGCAGTTTGTCCAGACGCATGACGCTATCGGAGGTGTGCACCGCGTCAAGTTCGATACCTTCGATATTGGGCATGCTGGGGCGGGAGCCGGCGGCAATGACGAGCTGTTTGGCGGAGATCGTCGTGCCATCCTGAGCGGTCAGCGTATTGTCTTGCCCTAAGGTGACGTACTGGGAGATGAGTTCGACGTTTTCTAACCGTTCGCGGTAGTCCTCACCGCCGGAGGAGATCGCGTCAATTCGGCCAAAGATTCGATCACGCATGGCTGGCCAGTCAACATTTTCTACCGACATTTTCACGCCGAGAAGTGCAGCCTCTTCCACCCCACGGGCCAGGTGCGCCGGGCGAACAAACATCTTCGTGGGGATACATCCAACGTTCAGGCAGGTACCGCCGAAGGTTGAGCCTTCGGCGATAGCCACCTTCTTGTCATCCCAGTAATTGGTAATCAGCGAGTTGCCCGAACCCGAGCCAATAATAGCGAGATCTACGTTGTGCGAAGTCATGGACTCATCGTAATTCAGCGCGAGACGCTGGATCGAGTTTTCGCCGCGAAGCGAAGCTAGGTTACTTCACTTCGGCCGAGATGTCAGATAGTTGCGGGCTTTGCGGCACCACAAGGACCGGACGGTTTTGTTTGTGGCTCAGCGCGACCGCGATAGACCCGTCCATGAGCTCTTCCATGCGGCTACGTATCCCCGGTCGCCGCGTGCCGATGGCGATGAGTTGGGCGTCGAGCTGCTCGGCAACGCGGGCCAATGCCTTGGCTGGATCTCCAGCGACGCTGCGAGCTTCCCAATGCACGTTGTGGCCTTCGAAGGACGCGGTGAGTTGCGCGGCTAGCTCTGGCGGAAAATCCTGTGGGATCTGTTCTTCGCCGTCGAAGGTGGTGTCGGCGATGATTTCTCCGGTGGGTAGCCGCTCGGTGACAAATCGTCCGGAATCTACGTAAATGCACATGATTTTTGTGTCCGTGGGCGCTGCCAGTCCAATGACGGCTTCTAGCACCGAAGGCGACTGTCCAGGCTCAACACCAACGAGTAAAATACGCTCGGTCATCTGTACTCCCACTGATCAGGCCGAGTTGATCTTCGGCTTCACTCACGACTAATTTTCGTCGTTAAACCCATTATGACAGGGAGTTTCTGCGTTGTCTGCAACATTCTAGAAACGTCTTGAGCTCCCTTACTGGCCTAGGCTAAACCGGCTGGAAGGCACGCTGTTGGGGTCCCGCAAGTTATCCGGAACCCAAACATGCTCGCGCTCGAAGTTAGCCGTGATGATGCCGCGAGTGTGAATGCTTGTGCTGATACCGGTCGTGATGCGCCAATTTTTTCAGGTTAATGTGGCGCTTGACCGCTGGGTAGTACCCGTTGAGATAACCGGTGGTGGTTGGGTGCAAGTTGAACGGGTCTTCAAGGTTAGCCAGATTAAAACTGATCCAGGATTGGGTGGCACCCACCCCATGGTTCATAAACGCTCCGGTCACCGAAACGAAGGAGCTATCCGTGCCTTTGGTGGCAGCCTTGATAGTTCGATTAAGCGTGTCCCCTAACTTATTCAGTGCCCGTGCGTTCTTGGCCGTGATCAATGGCTGGTCGCCGTGAGAACTGGTGAACAACCGCGGATAGCCCAGCACGAGGATCTTTGCGCCGGTGGCCGCATCGATCTGTTTGAGTGTGGATCGCACATCCGCACGCAGTGCCGGCATGGACGCGTAGCCGAGTTTCAGCATCCCCTGGCATTTCTCTGCGGTGCTCCCACCGGCACAGGCTGCGACGGTTTCACCCCACTGCAAATTATTTCCACCCAAGGTGAGGGTAACCAGATCTGCTTCCGCCAGTTGTGGAGCTACCCCGGCCGCGACCTGAGCAATCTGTGCAGTGTTAAAGCCTGTGCAGGCCGCATCGGCGGTGAGTTTGACGCCAGGTAACTGATCGATATTGGTTACGTGTGACGGGCCGGTGGTTTGCAGACAACCGTCGAAGGGACCGGGCTTAATAGATCCCGAGCCAAAGCCGGCAGAATACGAATCACCCAAATTTACGTAGTTGATCACCACGGTACTATTGCTTCGCGTGGTTGGTGCAAGTGCCGTGGCCGGTGCCATGCCTGCCAACAGAAGGCCGGCACTGGCGATGCCGGCGGCGATAAGCGTCAATAATCTGGACTTCTTGATGCCGTTCATTGGATTGTCCCCTGTTTACAGCGTGCGCTGTGTCTGGAACACCGCGCAAATTGCCCGTACTGCCGGGCCACCATCATAGGATTACGACTTTGACGGCAAATTCCCGAAGCCCTTGATCCCCACGATCTAGGGCTACCACCGGGCAAAATACGGCACCGGATGACGCACACGCAACCAGGTTGAGCCCTGTGTCTACGTTTGCCATATTCTACGCCGAACATTCATGCCGGTGAAGGTCAATGCAGAGTTCTATGTATGCGACAAATATTGGTCAAGCTAAAGTGTCGGTGCACTGGTTTATGCTGTTTATCAGGTTCAAGAGCCGTAGTCCTAAGTACCTGGCTGACTACGCGGCAACCCTCCTCCATCAGTGGGGTGCCCCAGGGGAAGAACCGGTCCGCGGTGAATATCCGAGGACAAGTTGATGAAAGGAACCACCATGTCTCATTCCGAGCTAATTGACGCGTATGGGTTGCCACAAACCGAGCTGGCAGCCAAAAATTCTAGGCTGGCCTGGGAACGCCGGTGGACCGCGGTGCTACTAGAGCACAACTACACTCCGGCGGGGCTCTACGATAATAAGTTTTCCCAGTTTATGGGCTTGAACAGTGTCAGTCGCGGACTGCTTCACGGGACCTCTGCATTGCGTCCTGAGCTCTGGCGCGACTATGCGCAGCGGTGGGAAAAAGTTGGGGTGAACCCCGAATTATTTGCCTTGATTCTTTCGCTGCTACCGGACGCAGTGGACACCGCCTTGCGAGCTGCGTCGGATCTGACCGCTGAGTTCGCGCTGCATGACCGGTTGCGCACTCTAAATATCGATGGCGGGCTGTGGGGTTCTGACAGCCAACAGCTGATCCCCGAACAGTGGGCCGACTTTCCATATCTGGTTCAGAAGGTCGGTCCAACCCGAGCCTTGAGGTGTTTCCTCAGCGCCGGCCGCGACCAGTAATCACGCGGCCAGTAACAACTAAGTAGGGCGTTAACCCCAACACTTGATGCCCGGCACTTGGCGCCGGGCATCAAATTTTGAACAGTATTTAGCGCAGCACCACGGTGCGGTTGCCCCAGAGGAACACCCGTCCCTCACAGTGCCACTTCACCGCATTGGACAGCGCCTTGGCCTCGGTATCGCGCCCGGCGATCACCAAGTCCTCGGCGGTGTAGGTGTGGTCCACCTCTTGGACCTGCTGGGCGATAATCGGCCCCTCATCGAGATCTGCGTTCACATAGTGCGCCGTAGCTCCCACGGTCTTCACCCCGCGGTCCCAGGCCTGGTGGTACGGCTTGGCTCCTTTAAAGGAAGGCAGGAAGGAGTGGTGGATATTAATGGTGCGTCCCGAAAGCTTGGTGGATAGCTTATCGGAGAAGATCTGCATATAGCGCGCGAGCACCACCAGTTCGGTGCCGGTCCTCTCGATGATCTCTTCCAGCTTCGCTTCGGCGGCAGGCTTGGTGTCCTTGGTGACCGGGATGTGGTGGAAGGGGACCTTGTGCCATTCCACCAGCGAACGGTGATCAGGGTGGTTAGAGACCACACCAACAATGTCGATAGGCAGCGAGCCGGTGTGCGCACGGTGCAACAGGTCGTTGAGGCAGTGCTCAAATTTAGAGACCATGATGAGCACTTTGGTGCGTTGTCCGCGCTCACGAAGCTGCCAATCCATCTGGCGCTCGGCGGCGATTGGCGCAAATTCTTCGCGCATCTTTTCCAGCAGGCCAGGGACGTCATCCCCGGAGAAGTCCACACGCATGAAGAGGCGTTGGGAGGACATATCGTCATACTGTTTCAGTTCAACGATGGTGCGTTCGTGTTCTACTAAAAAGCCGGTGACATCGTGTGCGATGCCCATGCCCTCTGGGCACTGCAACGTCAGTATGTGTCGGATCTGGTCGCCCATCAAGGTCCTTCCGTGGTTCGTCTTTGAAACCTAGTGCAGGCAACTATTGGGTCGGTCCAGTTTGGACCGACCCAACGGTTGCAGCCATTCTCCCAAGCGAACTTGGTAGGTGGTGATCGTTCTGTGGCTAGATTACCGGTTCCGAAGCAAACTCGTTCATTGCGTCGACCAACCAATGCACCACATGCTCGGTGAATGAGGCGCGTGGCATCAGGTACCAACCATTTTCGGTGGTGCGCCAGAGCAGGATGGGCACGTTAGCCAGCGTGGTGGTGATCGCCTGGTTGACCGCAAAACTGCGTGGATGCAGGTCTGCCGGGCAACTCTTGCGAAGCACCAAGGATGCTGCCTGACCGGTGAGCTCGAGCACCGTACGGTTTGCCGACAGGTCGGTGACTTGGCCTTCATGCTCAGCCAAGGCAGCTTCCAAGGTGGGGCTCAGATCTTCACCGGCGGCGTTGAAGACCGAAAATTCGTCCGGCCCCAACCAGAGCACCGCGGTGCCTGACACGTCTCCGGACACTTGACCGACCTGTTGCGGCAAGCCCACACCGGTAGCCTGTGCCAGAGCTTGATGGCCGGCGCTCCCCGGAACCGCACGCAGCGAGATCTGGGTGGAGAAAGCAATCTCGCGTAATGCGACGGCGCGTTGCCCGGTGACGGTGGCCGCGGCCATGAGCTGATCGAGGTGCGCTGCCGGTGAGCGGCGTAGCTCGGTGGTTGATTCGATAACACTGTGCTTAGCCATCTCGGCGGCTGCCTTCCGGATCGTAGAGGACGGTTTCTGAAACCACCACGTCGACCAGCTGGCCGCCGTATGGGGTTTTGAGCACTTCGCCGATGCGATTGCGCCCGTTCTTGATTAGCGCCAGGCCAAAGGTGCGGCCCAGTGCCGGGGAGTTGTAGGAGCTGGTGACCCAGCCTTCCATTGGGGTGATCCCGTTGTCGCTTAATGCGTCGGCAGTGACCAGTGCAGCACCTTCTGGAAGGCGCAGGCTCTTATCCACCGGCAACACGGAGACCAACTGCTTACGGTCCTCGCGCTGGTTATCTTCGCGGCTAAAGGAACGCTTGCCCACGAAATCTTTCACCTTGGAAACAACCCATTCCATGCCTGCATCCTGGGGGGTCACCGTGCCGTCGGTATCTTGCCCGACGATGATGAAGCCCTTCTCGGCGCGTAGCACGTGCATGGTTTCGGTGCCGTACGGGGTGATGTTGTACTCCTGGCCGGCGTCGAATACCGCTTCCCAGGTGCGCAACCCGTACCAGCTCGGTACCGCAATTTCGAAGGCCAGCTCGCCGGAGAAGGAAATCCGGCTGATCCGGGCAGGGGTGCCGTTCTCCAAGAGCGTGTCCTCAAAGGCCATGAATTTGAATGCCTCGTTGGAGACGTCCAGTTGCGGCGCCAGCTTAGCGATCACCGCACGGGACTTCGGGCCAACCACCGCGACGGTGGCCAGTTGCTCGGTGACCGATGTGAAGACGACATCCAGCTCAGGCCATTCGGTCTGCGCCCATTCTTCCATCCAGTCCAGCACATCTGCGGCGCCACCGGTGGTGGTGTGCATCAAGAAACGGTCCTCGGCCAGTCGCAGGGTCACCCCGTCATCGAAGATCATGCCGTCGGCCTTGCACATGACGCCGTAGCGGCCCATGCCAACTTTTAGCTTGGTGTAGCCGTTGGTGTAGATGCGGTTGAGGAATTCTGCTGCGTCCGTGCCACGGATCTCAATTTTGCCCAACGTACTGGCGTCGAGCATGCCCACCGATTCGCGCACCGCGGCGCATTCACGGTACACCGCTTCGTCCATGGTTTCACCCGCCTGTGGGTAGTACCAGGGGCGCTTCCACTGACCGACATCCTCAAATTCGGCGCCATGGGCCAAATGCCAGGAGTGCATCGCGGTGATGCGAGCCGGATCCAACAGTTGACCACGGTTACGCCCAGCCAGCGCCACGAAGGACACCGGAGTATATGGGGCCCGGAAGGTGGTGGTGCCGATTTCTGCAGGGTTTTCAATACCGAGAACCGCGGCGATCACGCCAATCGCTGCCACTCCTGAAGTTTTACCCTGGTCGTTGGCGGTGGAGATCGAGGTGTAACGCTTCACGTGTTCTACCGAGCGCATGCCAGCCCCGGTGGAACGCAACACGTCGGCGACAGTTTGATCGCGTTGTAGGTCCACGAAGTGGTTCTTGTAGTGCACTGCGTCTTCGCCGAAGCGTGAGGCAATCAGCCACACCGGGCGGGTTTCACCCAGCGGCTCCTCAACAGCCTCGGGAATACGGGCGGTGGTTTCATACCCGGCTTTACTAGCAGCAGCGGCGCCAGCGGCGGCACCGGTTGATAGAGCGCCCGCGGTGTCAAAACGTCCGATAAGCGAACCGGCGAGGTGCTGATTGGCCACGGCGGCATCGGGCAGGAAGGCCTGCACGGTGGTGTCCCACACCAGTTTGCCCTGGCGCTGGGAGTGCAGGTGCACCACCGGGTTGAAGCCGCCGGAGATCGCTAGGGTATCGGCCTCGAAGCGCGTGGCTTCGCCGATGTTGTTCTGCGCATCCAGGCTCGCCACCCAGGCGGCGCACAGTTCGCCGTTGCTCCCGGCCTCGGTGTCGACAACCACCGATCCGGTGATCACTCGTACCCCGGCGCCAACCGCTTCCGCGGCGGCCACCGAGACGTTTTCACGGGCATCGATGACCGCAACCACAGACCCACTTGCGGCTAACTCTGCAACCAGCGGGTATACCGAATCATTGGTGGTGGCCACCAAGATCTGCTGGCCAACCCGGACGCCGTAACGGTTCAGGTAGGAACGCACCGAACCGGCGAGCATGATGCCCGGGCGGTCGTTGTTCTCAAAGACCATCGGGCGTTCGTGCGCCCCGGTGGCCAGCACGATCTGACCGGCACGGATATGCCAGACGCGTTCGCGAGAGACACCATCCTCCGGCGCCGCATCGAGGTGCGCGGTACGGCGTTGCACGGCGATCACGTAGTTCGCGTCGTAGCTGCCCAGCACGGTGGTGTGCTGCAGGTGGGTGGTCTCTTCAGCCTCTGCTAATTCTGCGGTGGTCTGCGCAACCCATTCCCGAGCATCCATGCCGTCAATCTGCTCGTGTGCCGCATCAAGTAGCCGGCCGCCGGCTTCGGGACGCTCGTCGAGCAGCATCACTCGGGCTCCGCTACGTGATGCTTCGCGCGCTGCGGCTAGGCCGGCCGGGCCTGAGCCCACAACGAGCACATCGGTGTGCACATGTACGTGGTCGTAGTAGGCCTCGTCCTTGCGTGGATCCATGGTGCCCAAGCCAGACAGTGTGCGGGCGCTGAGCCCATTAACCGCGGAGACCACGGGAGCTGCCAGCATCGATTCGCCGACGTCCTTGGCGTGACGGGCGTTCACGTGGACCAGCGCGTTTGGCTCTTCCACCCCGGCTGCAAAGATGCCACGTGGGCGCTTGAGATAGAGCGAGTCCCCCACCCGGCGGATGCCGGAGGCGAGCATGGCGCTAGCTAGGCTGTCACCACGTAGCGCTGCCAGTGGCTGTTCGTTGAGGGTGACGTCGAGTTTTTCCTCGAAGTTCACTCGGGCGCCGGCAGCCTGCGCGGCGTCCAAGCGGTATGAACCGGTGTTGCTCATCGGGTGCCTCCGTCGGTGCTTTGTAGTGCCGGGCGTTCTTCGCCGGCTCGGTAAATGGCTTTGAATTCATAGGTGACGGTGTCTCGCAGGGCGTTGAACCACTTGCGGCAGCCCATTGCGTGAACCCACCGTTCGGCGTTGATGCCCTTGGGATTCTTGCGGTAGAACAGGAACTGAGCCCATTCCTTATCGCTGAGCGCATGGGGGTCCGCCGGGTAAGCGACGTGCGCCTGTCCCCCGAACTTAAATTCTGTTTCATTGCGTGGCCCGCAGTTTGGGCAGTCAATCAGCATCATGAGTTCGTTCCCCTATTCTTAGTGGGCCACGGCTGCTGCGCCGTGTTCGTCGATGAGGTGGCCGGTTTCGAAGCGTTCCAGCGCGAACGGTGCGTTCAGCTTGTGCGGCTCGTCGTTGGCGATGGTGTGGGCGAAGGTCCAGCCTGCGCCCGGGGTGCCCTTAAATCCGCCGGTCCCCCATCCGCAGTTGACGTAGAGGTTCTCTACCGGGGTCTTGGAAATAATCGGCGAAGCATCCATGGTGGTGTCCACGATGCCGCCCCAGGTGCGCAGCACGTGGGCTCGGGCGAAGATCGGGAAGAGCTCCACGGCCGCTGCCATCTGCTCTTCGATGACGTGGAAGGCGCCGCGCTGGCCGTAGCCGTTGTAGGAGTCGATGCCTGCACCCATCACCAGTTCTCCCTTATGTGCTTGGGAAACGTAGACGTGGATGTGGTTGGACATGACCACCGTGGGGTGGACCGGTTCAAAGAGTTCGGAGACCAGTGCCTGCAGCGGGTGGGACTGGATCGGAAGATCCACCCCGGCCATTTCTGCCACGACCGAGGAGTGGCCTGCACTGGCCAGGGCGACCTTGCCGGCCAGGATGGTGCCACGGTTGGTTTTTACCCCGGTGACCTTGTTGCCGTCCTTGATAATTCCAGTGACTTCGCAGTTCTGGATGAGGTCTACGCCCATCTCGTTGCATTTGCGGGCGAAAGCCCAGGCGACGTGGTCGTGTTTGGCGATACCGGCACGTGGTTGCCAGGTGGCGCCCATGACCGGGTAGCGGATGTCATCGCTGGTGTTGATGATCGGGCAGGCTTCCTTGACCTGGTCCGGGGTCAGCCATTCGGCGTCGACACCGTTGAGCTGGTTTGCTTCAACGCGGCGCACCGATTCGCGGACGTCGCCGAGGGTGTGGGCCAGGTTCAATACTCCGCGCTGGGAGAAGAGGAAATCGTACTCCAGCTCTTCGGGCAGCTGCTCCCAGAGCTTCAAGGAGTGCTCGTATATACCAGCAGATTCGTCCCACAGGTAGTTCGAACGAATGATGGTGGTGTTGCGGGCCATGTTGCCCCCGGCCAGCCAGCCTTTTTCCAGCACCGCAATGTTGGTCATGCCGTGGTTCTTGGCCAGGTAGTACGCGGTGGCCAGTCCATGTCCGCCGCCGCCGACAATCACAGCGTCATAGGATTTTTTCGGGTCCGGATTGTTCCAGAGGAATTCTGGGTGTTCAGGTAGCAAGTCAGCCATGATTATTCTCCGATCTTCTTTAGATTTGGGTACAGTGGGTGAGCCTCGGCGAGCTTTAGCACTCGTTCCTTGAGCTCTGGCAAAACAGCAGTGATGCCATCAGCGCCAGCAATCAAAGCCTGCGCAATAATCTCCGCAACCTCAACAAACGCAGCCTCAGAAAAACCACGAGTCGCCAACGCCGGAGTACCAATACGCAAACCAGAGGTCACCATCGGCGGACGAGGATCAAACGGCACCGAATTACGGTTCACCGTGATTTCCACCTGCGCCAAGAGATCTTCGCCCTGCTGACCATCCAACTCACTATTACGCAAGTCCACGAGCACCAAATGAACATCGGTGCCACCGGTCAACACGCTAATACCCTTGGCAACCACGTCCTCCTGAGTCAGACGCTCAGCCAAAATGCGTGCACCAGCCAAGGTACGCTCCTGGCGCTCCCTGAACTCCGGCGAAGCAGCAATCTTGAACGCCACGGCCTTGCCAGCAATCACATGCTCCAACGGACCACCCTGCTGACCAGGGAACACCGCCGAATTCAGCTTCTTCGCAATCTCCGCATCATTCGACAGAATAATGCCACCACGAGGACCAGCAAGAGTCTTATGCGTCGTGGACGTCACCACATGCGCGTGCGGAACCGGCGAAGGGTGCAAACCGGCTGCCACAAGGCCAGCAAAATGAGCCATATCAACAAACAAGTACGCGCCAACCTTGTCAGCAATCTCGCGGAACCGCGCAAAATCCAACTGGCGCGGATACGCCGACCAACCAGCAACAATCATCTTCGGCTGGTTTTCAATGGCAAGGCGCTCCACCTCATCCATATCCACCTCGTAGGTCTGCTCATCGACACCATAAGGAACGATGTTGAACAAACGACCCGAGAAGTTGATCTTCATCCCGTGGGTCAAGTGGCCACCGTGGTTCAGATTCAAACCCATCACGGTATCGCCCGGACGCACCAACGCGTGGTACACCGACGCATTAGCCTGCGCACCCGAATGCGGCTGCACATTAGCGAACTTCGCACCGAACAGTGACTTCACACGTTCGATAGCCAACGTCTCAACAACGTCAACTTCCTCGCACCCACCGTAGTAGCGCTTCCCCGGGTAGCCCTCAGCGTACTTATTGGTCAGCACCGAACCCTGAGCCTGCATCACTGCCTGCGCCGTATGGTTCTCCGAAGCGATCATTTCCAAACCACGCTGCTGACGAGCCAACTCGGCATCGATACGCTGCGCAATCTCAGGGTCCAAGGTTCCCAGGTCCTCGGTCAGCGATGTCGCTGCAAGGGAGGTAGCTAAAGTCATTACCCATTCCTAAATGTATGAATTGCCGACAACTGATATATCAATCTGCCTCTCACTGTATGATGGAAGTCACAGCCCGGTCAATGACTTAGTCGAAATTACTTCGGCAGGTAACATTCAGACAGAACAAGACAAAGGCAACGGACACGCAATGACCACGACAGCACAGCTCGTCAGCAGTAGTGAATCCCTGGCTGAACGCGCCTATCTCGTCCTTCGGGATCGGCTGATCATGATGGACATCGCCCCTGGCGACCCCATCAACGAGGGGCAGCTAGTTGAAGAACTAGGCATCGGACGCACGCCGCTTCGCGAGGCGCTCAAGCGCCTGGAAGTAGATCACCTGGTGCAGTCCTACCCGCGGCGCGGCACCTTTGCGACCCGGGTGGACATCACCGAACTGGCCGCCATCACCGAAGTCCGCAAGGCGCTGGAGCCACTAGCTGCGCAGAAAGCCGCGAATCTTCGCGGCGGAACCGCTCGCAGCCAAATGCAAGCAACAGCCCAAGCCGTTGGATCACTGGGTTCGCACACCGCGCGCCGAGAACTTATGGAAAACGATCTGGAAGTGCACCGGCTCATCTACCGCGCGGCCGGCAACCACCATCTGGAAGAGACGCTGATCCGCCTGGATAATCTCGCTACGCGGATTTGGTGCATGGCACTTGATCGTTTGCCGACAGTAGAAGAGCACATTTCAGAACACGCCAGCTTGCTTCAGGTAATTCTGGACGGGGATGCACCTGCCGCGAAAGAGCTAGCGCTGGAGCACATCGTTCATTTTGAAGAGTCGGTGCGCGCGGTCCTCTAGAGAGCGAATTTCCGACTCCCCAAGAGACCCACCTCTTTTCAGGTGGGTCTCTTGCTATTTGCGACCCCCCGCCTCGGCGCACGCTGGGAGAAGCACTTATTCCCGCTGCGCAGCCATGCCATTTCAGCGGGCCTGAGTCTTTCTTGGGCAAAAGCTTGACTGTGACCGGCGCCACTGCCATGATTCATTGCAACAGTGTTGCAGGTAATGCAACCATCACTCCGGAACAAGACCACACACGCCTCGCTGGCACTACCTGTGCTCCACGGGCCAAGGAGATCTCCATGCATTCAGTATTCATCGACGAAATTGATGCCCAAACTTACGCCGAGCACGTGTCCCGAGCCGGATCGACGATTATCATCCCTGCGGGAGCCACCGAGCAGCACGGCCCCCACATGCCGCTGGGCGTCGACGCGATGCTTTCGCGGTCCATTGCGGGCGCCGTTGCCGAAAAGACCGGGGCTCTGGTCGCTCCGGCGCTGTGCTACGGATATAAATCCCAGCCGCGTTCCGGTGGCGGCAACCATCGCATCGGCACCACCAGCCTAGGCGGCAATTCGCTGAGCCAAATGGTTGATGATGTGGTCGCCTCGTTCATCGCCCAGGGCTTCGAGAATGTTGTCATCCTCAACGGCCACTTCGAAAACTACCAATTCATCTACGAGGGCCTGGACAATGCGGTGACTCGAAGCAGGGCCGCCGGTTCCTCAGCTCGCGCAGTCCTGCTTTCCTATTGGGACTTCGTGGATGAAGACACCCTTTCCAAGGTCTTCCCCGACGGGTTCCTCGGTTGGGATATAGAGCACGGCGGAATTCTGGAAACGTCGCTCATGCTGCTGCTGCACCCAACGCTGGTCAATATGGATCGTGTCATCGACCATCCGCCAGCACAATTGACCACCTACGACGTCTTCCCCGAAGATCCCTCGCGCACCCCGCCCAGTGGCTGCCTCTCCTCTGCTAAAGGTGCCACCGCCGAACGCGGTGAATTGCTTTTCACGACGGTGACAACACAGGTTGCCGATGCGCTCAAGAGCGAACTGCTGCTTGGCAATATCACCTTGGAGGTGAACTAACATGTCATTGGACAAAGCAACTGCCCCAGGCGCCGATAGCCTCAAACCCCAAGAAGAGCCGGTAGAACTTCCACGTTTCATGGGACGGCATATTCCGCCGATAGACCGTTTGCTGATCCGGGTCATTCCACCGGTACTGATCGTTGCCGTCATGATCTGGGTTCTCGGTAATCCGGAGGCGGCTTCCGCCGCAATCTCGGAGATGCGCACTTTTGTGACCGGTAAATTTACCTGGCTCTTTATCCTCTACTCGGTATTTACGGTGGGCGTATGCATCTGGCTATCCATGAGCCGTGTAGGCAAGATCCGCCTTGGCGGGCCCAAAGCAAAACCGCAGCACAGCAAATTCGCCTGGTATTCCATGCTCTTCGCCTGCGGACAGGGCATTGGACTGATCTTCTGGTCAGTTGCCGAGCCAATCATGCTGCGCGATGAAAATCCCGTGATCCCGGCCGGAGCCAACGGTGGCGGAGAAGAAGGTGCCATCGTCTGGACCTACTTCCACTGGGGCCTGACCGCCTGGGCGATGTACTGTGCGGTGGCCGTATGCTTGGCCTACTCACACCACAACCTGGGCAAAACCCTGACTTTCCGCGAGGCCACCGTCGACATCCTTCCGCGCTGGTCCCGCCGCGGCGCCGGTGTCGTGGTCGAGCTGCTGGCGATTATCGCCACGGTACTTGGCTTGGCAACATCCTTCGGCTTTGCGGCCATGCAATTCTCTTCGGGGATATCTTCCTTTACCGGTGCAAGCGCTAGCCCGATGATGTGGTTCATGGTCATCTTGATCTTCGCCGGCATCACCTCCATCTCGGCCATCGTTGGCATCAATAAAGGCATGGCGAGAATTAGCGGGCTGAACTCAATTTTGAGTATTGTCTTGCTCGCCGCCGTGCTGATCTTCGGACCGTCGCTGTACATCATCTCGAATATGTCGCAGACCTTCGGAAGCTTCTTCACGAACTTTGCCAGCATGAGCTTGTGGACCGATTCGGGCCTGGCAGCCACCACCATAGACAGCTGGCAAGATAGCTGGAATGGCTGGTGGACGGTATTCATCTGGTGCTGGGTCATCGCGTTCTCGCCATTCGTCGCCGGCTTCATTGCCCGGATTTCGCGCGGCCGCACCATCCGCGAATTCGTCTTGGGCGTCACGATCATCCCTTCTTTAATCGTCATGGTTTGGGTAGCCATCATTGGCTCAGCGGCCATCTACTACGATGACCAGTCCAACCGCTCAATTAGTGATTCGGTCGCCGCGGATACTTCCTCAGGATTATTCGCCATGCTCGATTCGGTACCGGTTATCGGCACCATCTTGTTAGTGATTGCCACAATCCTGGTTGCCACCTATTACGTCACCTCGCTGGACTCTGGAATTTATGCACTGAGCGAGTTCGTCTCCGCACCAGGTAAATCAGGTCCTGTCTTCCGCGTAGTCCTGGTACTTTCCGTAGCGACGGTGACCACCGTGTTGCTGACTATGGGAGGAACTGCCGTAGTCGATACCGTGCAAACCGGAACGATCATCGGTGCGTTCCCATTCTCCTTCGTGATCATTTTGATGATCATCAACTTGATTCGCCGGCTACTTAAACGCGACAAGGCGATCAGGCAACTAGAGAAGGACATTAACAATCCAGATCCATCCCTGGTCTTTGTCCCGGATCCCGATGGTGAGGGGGCAATCCGCAAGACGGATCAGCATCCCGAGGCACAGTCCTAGCACTTCGACACCCCAGTAGATGAAGGCCGTGGCGCTTGAAAAACCGAGCTCCACGGCCTTTGTCGACTTAGTTCATTTTGAACTCGCAGCAATATTTCACTAATTCGACCTCACCGCTTGACAGTGAGCTAAGACACACATAATCTATTTGCAACGGCGTTGCATTCAGCGCAACACGTATATTCTTCTCCGGCGATTCCCATGAATCCTCGCAATCCTTCTGATTGGGCCGGCTTCCCTTGACACTTCATTTACTCCAAGGAGCCAACACCATGACCGCCTCAAACATCGCCACGAATGTTTCCGAACTGGCACGCCTGAAGACCCTGCACAACGGCGTGAAGCAGCAGCTCACTTTCTCGGACGCAGAGTTCGAACGCCGCTTGACCGGCCTGCGTCAGATCATGGCAGCAAAGTCCCTAGACGCTGTCATCCTGACCAGCTACCACGGCATCAAGTACTACTCGGATTTCCTGTACACCACCTTTGGCCGTAACTACGCACTGGTAGTCACCCAGTCCAACTCCACCACCGTCACCGCGAACATCGATGCTGGCATGCCATGGCGCACCAGCTACGGCGAGAACATCGTGTACACCGACTGGAAGCGCGACAACTTCTTCTACGGTCTGCAGGAAGCACTGAAGCGCGACGGAGTGAAGGCCTCGCGCATCGGTGTGGAAGATGACTTCCTGCCAGGGCTTACCCGCCAGCAGATCCAGGCAACCTTTGACGGCGCCACCTTGGTGGATGTCTCGCAGGACGCCATGCGCCAGCGCATGATCAAGTCGGCCGAGGAAATCGAGGTCATCAAGCACGGTGCGCGCATCGGTGACCTCGGCGGCGAGGCCATCAAGGCTGCGATCCGCGAGGGCATCAGCGAATACGAGGTCGCGTTGATCGGCACCGAGGCTATGGTGCACGAGATTGCGAAGACCTTCCCGCACCGCGAAGTGCGCGATACCTGGGTCTGGTTCCAGTCCGGCATCAACACCGACGGCGCCCACAACTGGGCCACCACCCGCAAGCTTGAGCGCGGGGACATCCTCTCGCTGAACTGCTTCCCGATGACTTCGGGCTACTACACCGCGCTGGAGCGCACCTTGTTCCTTGGAGAACCAGATGCCCGCAGCTTGGAACTGTGGAACGTCAACGTCGAGGTCCACAAGCGTGGTTTGGAACTGATCAAGCCAGGTGCAGTCTGCAAGGACATCGCCGCAGAGCTGAACGAAATCTTCATCGGCCACAACCTGCTGCCTAACCGCACCTTCGGCTACGGACACTCCTTCGGCGTGCTCTCGCACTACTACGGACGCGAAGCCGGTCTTGAACTGCGCGAGGACATCGACACCGTGCTGGAGCCGGGCATGGTCGTCTCGATGGAACCAATGATCACCGTCGCCGACGGCGAGCCAGGTGCCGGCGGTTACCGCGAGCACGACATCCTGGTCATCGGCGAAGACGGTGGAGTCGAGAACATCACCAAGTTCGGCTTCGGACCGGAAAACAACATCATCGACGCCTAACCGCGTGAGGTAGCCATGGGGTGGGTCTTATATCACTTGACCCACCCCATGGGCATTCTTTCTATAGTCTTGCAGCAAGCACGGGCGCTGCTCCAAAGTCCTGACGCCAGATGTTTGGACACTCCGTATTTCTTCCGCGGCAACGTAGCCAAGAGCCCGAGCCGCTTCCCTGACCGAGGCGATTTCTGATGACCCAGCACAATGAAGTGACATCATCGACAACACCGGCCGCGCTGAATGACAGTGCGCCAGCAGCAGACACCATAGATCCCCAAATCCGACGCAAGGTCGTTGCGGCCAGCTTCATCGGAAACTTTGTGGAATGGTTCGACTACGCAGCCTACGGTTATCTGGCCGTCACCATCGCTGCAGTGTTCTTCCCCGAGTCGGCCCCTCAAACAGCTTTGCTGCTGACTTTTGGTCTGTTCGCTATTTCCTTCTTGGTCCGCCCACTGGGCGGATTCGTCTGGGGCCACATCGGCGACCGTATTGGACGACGCGAAGCACTTAGCTGGTCAATCCTGCTGATGTCCGGCGCGACCTTCGCCATTGCCCTGCTGCCTGGATATCTGACCATAGGTATTGCCGCTCCCCTGCTGCTGCTTGCGCTGCGGTTGGTCCAAGGATTCTCGGCATCTGGCGAATACGCCGGAGCTTCCGCTTTCCTCGTCGAATATGCTCCAGCCAATCGCCGCGGACTCTACGCCGCGGTTGTACCCGCGAGCACGGCGGCAGGGTTGCTTCTAGGCTCACTCATGGCAGCTTTGCTTACCGGACTTTTGGATCCGGAACAGATGCAAAGTTGGGGTTGGCGTATCCCGTTCTTGCTGGCCGCACCGATGGGTCTGATTGGCCGCTACATACGAACCAAGCTAGAAGATTCGCCGGTATTCCTAGAACTTGCTGAGGATGAGAGCGCGTCAAAGACTCCAGTTTCTTCGCTTTTCCGTAACCACTGGAAACAGCTTCTCCTAGCAGCTGGCGCCGTTCTTCTTAATGCGGTGGGGTTCTACGTCATTCTCAGCTACATGCCCACCTATCTTTCCCAAGAGCTTGGCCTGGCTAGCTCTTTGGCGTATCTCGCCACGACGGTAGCGTTGGCAACATATATTGGATTCATCTTTATCACCGGGATGTTATCTGACCGTTTTGGTAGGCGTCGTGTACTCATGACTGCATCTGTTCTTTTCATCCTGTTTACGGTTCCGGCATTTATGTTGCTCGAAACGGGAAACTTCGCGATGATCCTGGTTGTGCAGGTTCTACTGGGAGCGATGTTGACGCTCAATGACGGAACCTTGCCAAGCTTCCTCGCAGAGATGTTCCCAACCCGTGTCCGTTACTCGGGATTCGCAGTCTCTTTCAATCTATCCAATGCACTGTTTGGTGGCACCGCTCCATTTGTCGCAACTTTGCTCATCGCTACCTCCGGTAGCGTGCTCGCGCCGGGCTGGTATTTGATGGCCGCAGCTATCGTGTCACTCGTTGCAGTTGCGCTCTCCGTCGAAACCAGTAAGAAGCCGCTGACCTAGAAATTCTTGCGACTAGGATAAACAGGAACGCCACCGGTCAGTAAAGAGGGAAATAATGACTGCATCACAAGACACCGAAGACGACATGCCACGCGGGGAACAAGAGCGAACCGCCGATAATCGCGGCGCTTCGGTCATCGTTAATGTCATCGATGTGTTGCGGTGCTTCACCGTCGAGCGACAACTAGTAGGTGTCACCGAAATCGCGGCCGAAGTGGGACTGCACAAATCCAGCGTGTCTCGGATTCTTGCCACCTTGGTGCAAGAACGGGTGGTGGAGCGTGATGAGCCGACACGTAAGTTCCGACTTGGGCTCGGCTTGATCGCTATTGCCGGACCGCTTCTAGCCAATCTGAATGTGCGTCAAGCCGCTTACCCACCGCTGAAATATTTGGCCGAGAAAACCCAGGAGACCGCGGTACTCAACATTTGGGACGGCAATGAATCCGTCTCGGTAGAACAGATCCCTTCTCCTCGACCGGTCAAACACACCTCTGCGATGGGAAGTCGGTACGACACCGGGTTAAGCGCCACAGTCCAATTATTCTTAGCCTACGAATCCCCCGAGCGTACGCGCGAGCTAATCGCGTCGGGAAATATTCAACTGCCCGAGCAACTCGGCGCTGAGCAATTCCTCGAACGCATCAGTGTGGCCCGTACTCAGGGCTACGCGGTGAACTACGGCGAAACTTCTACCGAAGAGGTCGGCGTCGCGGCTCCGGTCTTTGATCATCGCGGAGACTTGGTGGCCTGCGTGCTTATCGCCGCTCCGTTCTATCGAATCACTCCTAAGTTTCTTGAGGAACTCATCGACTCGTGTGTAAAAACCGCACAGAAAATTTCCTTGCGTATGGGCTACGCACATCAGCCTGCCTAGCGCCTGCCAAACCGGGAGAACAGCAATGCTTGAGAAACGTGATGCCCACGGCTTCACCTACCGCTTACACGAGGGTAGCCAAATGGTGATGCACCATCATTTTGCTGGCCAGACCGGGATGCCAGTTGCAATTCAAACGTGGGTCATCCCGCCCGGTGGTTTTGAAGGTTCGCACCAACACGGCGAAGACGCACAGTTGGTCGAGTTTTATCAGGTTCTGGAAGGTACCGGACGCATGCACGTTGGCACACAGACCTACGAGGTAGGTCCTGGAGATTCGGTGCTCGCTGGCCCCCAAGACGTACATGAACTGATAAATACCGGCAGCACCGAGCTTCGGGTACTGGTGGTGTGGGGCCCGCCGGGCGAAACAGACTTATCGCCCTACGGGTCCCACCAGATTTCACAGCGACTGCGTGCTGAACTACCCGAATAATTACTGGGCAGGAATTCGCCTGTGCAATTCCTTCACGATGGCCTCATGCAGGCTCTTGAGCTCATCGTTACTTAGCGTTGAGGGGTCTAATAGGTCCCCTGATTGCTTACCTTCTTGTTCGGATCCCGAGTTCTGGCCGGCGTCGGAGGAACACCGAAGCTTCTCACCTGCGGCGCTCAATAAGCATGAAGATCCGTCGGCGTTCAGCTGGACACGATAATTTACGTTCTGCTTCTGACCGATACTCGCATGCCACACCCCTTCGCCACCCGGAACGATCTCCATCACTGTCATCCCGGTGGCCCAGTCGCTGAGCGAGGAATAGTCCGCCTTGATCTTGTCTGCGGTCGCCGCATTTGATTGCCGAGGAGTTTTCAGCGTATGCAGTGTGACGTTCGCGTTGCTTCCGGCACTGACCTGCGAGCTGTCCAAGACTGCCACCTGATCGATGGTGCGAGAGGAGGCACGTGAGGTAAAGGGCGAGAAGAAACCGTAGTGCTGTTCACCGTAGCTCAGACTGAAGTTTGAATGGCTGTCCAAATTTGTGTCATCTTCATCCTTAGGCTCATCGGTAATGCCGGTGGACTTCAAGATTCTGGTGGTCCACCAATTTCCGTTGAGTGTCTCCAATGACTTGTTCACGCGCCGCGATTGAGAAATTGAGATGGCGGGACCAGGCAGCTGTCCGGTAGCAACATCCTTTTTGTATTCCAAGGCATCGGTTTTTCCGTCGTAGATCACCACTCCTGCAGGAACATCATAAGGAGCTAGCCAATTGCTGAGCTTGGTGACCGGAACGACGATTTGAGGACTCCCATTATCGCAATATGCCCAGACATCGTCTTTTTTGGCGATGAGCCCACTGTCGATTGAAGCTATCGCCCGCGTCAGGCTATTGCCGAAGATTCCGTCCATCCGTTTATTGGCTTCGGGACTAAAATCGCAACGCTCGCCCTTAGCCTGCCCGGTGAGCGCGAGTTTCTGCACGATGGCCGTCTCATATCCGGGGCGGAAAATCCCACGACGCTCGACAAGTGTCGAGTAGCTATTATCCCCAGCCAAGTAGGTGGTTGCGCTAATGTCGCCCACGGTGCCGGAGCTATTGGACGAAGCTTGGCGTTCAGCGACTAGATAAGGTGCACGCAGTCCGGTCTGCGGAAGCAGCTCTTCTTCGGGCGAAACTTCTTTCACCGAATCGCGCAAGGCAACTTGCGAAGACCAATGCGAGGCGAACGCCACCGGAATGGCCAGCAAGGCAATGACTACTCCGAGCTTCAAAAGCCATTTTTTCGTTCCAAGGCCAATCAAGATCAGCAGAATGCCGACGACGGCTAACGCTAGTTTCAGTCCACCGCCGAAGATGATCCCGGTGAACAACCTCGCCCTGGTCAGCGGGTCCAATAGTGGAAGGGCCAAGATGGCTAGGACAAAAATGCCGAAGATCAGCGACAGTGCGCGTTTCACTGAAAATATTCCTTACGACTGGACAAAAGAAGTGTCTCAGCAATAATTCCACAAGTCACCCTGTAATCAGTAATGCACCAACTCTTTTATAAAAATAGTTCCGCCCGCAACTAAAGGTTGCGGGCGGCTGCAGTTAGAGCTCGGCTAAGTCCACCGACTGATCGGTGAGCCGCTCTTGATCAATGCTCCGACCAAGCAACCCACGCAGGGTGTCGTTCACATCCCAAATATTCACGTTCATCGCCGCGGTGACTTTGCCTTCGCTCAACCAGAAAACAATGAACTCCCCCGTCTCGGTATCGCCGCGAACCACGCTGTTATCCTCGGGTGCTGAATAGCCCACGTATTCCATACCCAGATCAAATTGATCGGTAAAGAAATACGGCGCCCAATCATAATTTTGGTCTTGGCCGAGTAGGGTTGCGGCGGCAAGTTTGCCCTGCCGGATCGCGTTATCCCAGTGTTCTACCCGAAGCTGGCGACGCAGGGAGGTATTGAAGGCTTCGGCGATATCCCCAATAGCTAAGATCTTTGGATCAGAACTGCGCAATGAAGCATCAACGATTACCCCACGCTCCGTTTTAAGTCCTGCTTCGTGGGCTAGCTCGATATTAGGTACTGCTCCAATGGCTAGCAACACCACATCGGCGCGACTAGTTCCGGCGCTACTGACCACTTCCAGATGACCATCGGTTTCTTGGATCGAATCAACTCGAGTAGAAGTGCGCACATCTACCCCATTACGTTGATGCAATTCGAGCAGGTGATGTCCGAACCGGTCGCCAAAAACCTTGGCTAGCGGAACCTCGTCCGGGGAATATACGGTGACTCGTGCACCACGCGAACGTGCGCTGGCGGCTACTTCCATACCAATCCAGCCCGAACCGATTACCGCTAGTTGGGTATCTTCGCTCAAGGTTTCGCGTAGTGCCTTAGCTTGTTCCACGGTACGCAACAGGTGGACACCGGGCAGATCATGGCCTTCGAAAGGCTGCTTTCCACCAAGATTTGGGCGGGCTCCGGTGGCCAAAACCAGTTGGTCATAGTCCACGGTGCTTCCATCGCTCAGGCTTACCTGCTGGTTTTCGCGGTCTATTTTTTCGGCACGTACCCCGAGGTGTAATTGCACGTTGTGCTCTTGGTACCACGACGCCGGATTGACCGTAAAGTCCTCAAGCTTGTCGTTGCCTTGCAAGTACCCCTTAGATAGCGGAGGTCTTTCATAAGGAAGTTCTTGTTCCTGGCCGATCAGCGAAATCGTTCCCGTATGCCCTTGCTCGCGCAGTTCATTCACGGTCGTAGCGGCGGCAAGGCCCCCACCAACGATGACTATTGAATCCTGTCCCATTGAACACCCCTTAGCTTCTGTCAGTGGTCAATAGCTCGCCCCTGACAGTGATTAGTGCTGTCACCTCGATCCTCACACCCCGATACCCCTGTTGGCAAGATCAGTCCATCTCAGGTGCCCCAAATGACAAAACCGGCGAACCGCGCGCTCAATGCGCGCAGCTCGCCGGTTGGGCAGGGCCTACCCCTTCGGGGTGTTACTGCTCGTCACCTCGTTTACGGAACGTCTTGGCGCCGTTTTCATCGCGGCGGCCAAAAACTCCCTTGGTACGCGAAACCCGGTAGTCGATGCGGTCATCAACGTAGCGGCGAAGTTCTGGCTGATCCTCCAAGGTGCCCCAGAGCTCGTCGGAGATGTGTTCGGTAACCCGATCCAACCTGACCTTCTGCTCACTGAGCTCTAGCGCGCGGTTTTCGTAGCGCAGCCCCTTAATCGTGGCCACCGCCATCAAAATCAAGATGATACTGAATGGCAATGCCGTGGCCAGAGAGCCAGCCTGAAGTGTCTCGAGACCACCGGCGATCAACAAGGCCGCGGCCAGAACGCCTTCAAGCGCCGCCCACAAAATTCGTGACCAAGTTGGCGGGTTCGGGTGTCCGCCGGAGGCGAGCATATCCACCACCAGCGACCCGGAGTCTGAAGAAGTAATGAAGAAGATCGCGACCAAGATGATTGCCATGACGGACAAGATTGTTCCGAACGGCAGATCCCCCAAAATCTGGAACAAGGATCCTTCGGCGGAGACTGCGCCGTCCTGAACCATGTCGCCGGCTCCAAAGAACTGGCGGAACAGACCTGATCCGCCCATTACGGAGAACCAAAGGAACCCCACAATGGTCGGTACCAGCAGCACTCCGGTGACGAACTGACGCACGGTGCGTCCGCGTGAAATACGGGCGATGAAGATACCGACGAACGGGGCCCAGGCGATCCACCAACCCCAGTAGAAGACCGTCCAGTTGGAGAACCAGGTTTGCGATTCTTCGCCCTGCTGGAATGCTCCTACGTCGAAGGTCATGCTCATTAAGTTAGCTAGGTACACGCCGAAGGACTGGACGAAGTTCTGGAACAAGAACAAAGTTGGGCCCAGCAACAGCACACTAATCATCAGCAAGCCCGCCATGGATAGATTGATATTCGACAGCCACTTGATGCCTGCGCCAAGACCACTGACCACGCTCATGGTGGCCAGGAATGTGATGACCACGATCAATATGACAAGCAGCGTATTATCTACCGAATCCACCAACCCTATGGCTTTCATACCCGAGCTGATCTGTTGCACGCCCAAACCCAGCGAGGTGGCCACACCGAAGACGGTGCCAAAAATGGCCAGTACGTCGATCACGTCGCCGAGCCAGCCCTTGACCCGATCGCCGAGCAACGGTTCCAGTGCCCAACGGATGGAGACCGGACGGCCACGACGGTGGATTGCATAGGCTAAGGCGAGCCCGATGACCGCGTAGATGGCCCAAGGATGCAGTCCCCAGTGAATAAAGGTCTGAGCCATGGCCAGTCCCGCGAGTTCTGATTCGGTGCCTTCCCAACCTGGTTTGGGGTCCACGGTTGCGTACATCAGCGGTTCCCCTACACCGTAAAACACCAGACCAATGCCCATGCCGGCGGCGAAGAGCATCGCGAACCAGCTGAACAGACCGTATTCGGGCTTCTCACCATCGTTGCCTAAGGTAATCCGTCCTAGTTTGGAGAATCCGATTGCGATCACAAGCGCCACGAAGCCTCCGACGATCAACATGTAGTACCAGCCCAGATTCGTCACAATCCAGTTCTGGACCGCATTGAAGACTGTATCGGCCACGTTAGGAAAGATTATGGCGAAGGCCGCCACGGCGACAATTACGATCAGTGCTGGCCAGAAAACTGCCGGGGCGATCCCACCCTTGCCCAGGCGCACACCTTGTCGGCGGAGCTTAGCCGTAATTTCTGCGTCGGTATCATCCTCCGCAATATGCATGTGCACCGGGATCGGCGCAGTGTGTGGTGAGTCCTCCAGTGGCTCGTCCATGCCCTGCACATCATTCGTTTCGGGAGGTTCAACCTCGTCTATATTCTTTGTCATCCTCATCATTCCCTCGCTACGACTGCTGCACTTATTTCAATACCCTTGCCTGCATCCGATGCAGAAACAAGGGGCTTCTTGGTACTTAGGTCCCATCGACGGCACCGGATTCGCTGAACCGGCAGATACTTTACTTACCGACACACAGGCTCGTATGCATTACATCAGATCTCCATCCTACTGATCCCAAGTGAAAGATGACTTGGCGCTTTGTTAATATTCGGAATCTAGGGCGGCCATCTTCTCACCTTCCACGGTACGCAATTTCAGCGCCGCCCACACACCTTTCGACGAATTTGGACATCAGAATATTGAGCATAAATTTATTCAACTGCTCGAGGTGATCCGCGATATATGGTCCAGCAAGCGGACGCGATTCTCCGGCCCGTGGCAGCTACACGTTGCTGCGAAGGAAGACCGAAAATTTCCAAACTAAAACATGGTGGCAGAGACCTAATGGCCGGTACAGTGCTAAGTACCCACAGCTTCGGCAATGGTTTTTGCGGTAGTTCCTCGGAGCTGGAAGATGACCCGATCTCGAAGGAGTCGACCATGTTCACCCCAGAGGTTCCTTTTCTCCGTTCTGGTGCCATTGCTATCCCCGGCCGTTACGTGCTGGTCTTTGATTCGCCCGAGCACCTCGATTCACCGCCTATGGGAATCCGTACGTTGACCGAAGATGTGCCACAGATCCTCGAATCCCAAGGTTATGGTGTCACCGAATACTTCCCACGTCTTGGTATCGCCGTGGTGAGCAGCGAAAATGATCAGCTTGACGAATTTCAGGCCCGTTGCGCCAGTGAGCGGATGCCAGCGCGGGTGGTTCCGGAGATGATTTACTACGCGTTGACTGACCAGCCGGTAGCACCGTTGCCAACGACTTATGAAGACACCGACAAGTTCACCTGGGGCTTGCAGGCAGTACGCGCAGCCGATTCCAAATACACCGGCGCCGGTATCAAGGTTGCCGTGTTGGACACCGGCTTCGATTTGGCTCACCCAGATTTTGTCGAACGCACGGTGGTCTCTAAGTCTTTTGTTGATGGCGAGGATGCTCAGGACGGGCATGGCCACGGTACCCACTGCATCGGTACCTCTTGTGGCCCGCGCACCGTGGCAGATGGCCGCGGTTATGGTGTGGCCTCGGGTGCAGAAATCTACGCTGGCAAGGTGCTCGGGTCCAATGGGTCCGGTTCCGACGCGACTATTCTGGCAGGAATCGATTGGGCTCTGGAAAACGAATGCCAAGTCATCTCAATGTCTCTTGGCGCCGATGTGCAGCAAGTTCACCCTCCCTATGTGACCGCCGGGCGCCGAGCTTTGGAACTTGGTTCACTGATTATCGCGGCGGCAGGTAATAACGCCCAGCGTTCCCAAGGCAATCCGGGATTCGTCGGGGCCCCGGCAAACAGCCCATATATTATGGCCGTCGGCGCCTTGGACAACACCTTAAACATCGCCGATTTTTCTGCCCGTACCCTGCCCGGTCGTGGTGGCCAGGTCGATACTTCCGGTCCTGGCGTGAACATTTACTCTTCGTGGCCGGGAGCCGAACGCTACAACACCATCAGTGGCACTTCGATGGCTACTCCACATGTGGCAGGCATTGCCGCGTTGCTCGCAGAAGCTACCGGCTTCCGCGCCCGCGAGCTCTGGGCCGAGCTGGTTCAGGAAGGCCGTCGCTTGGAGTTATTCTCCGTGGACGTGGGCTCCGGGCTCACCCAAGCACCTCCACCAGCCACGGACGCGGGAGCCTAACCATGAATCAGGCCTCACCGGATTCGGTATCGCATACCTATATCGTGACGGTCACCGCGACCTACACCGCCCAGATGGAGCAGGTAGTCAGCTCGCTTGAATCCTCAGGACTGCGGGTAAATAAAGTGCTCAATACTTTGGGCCAGGTGATCGGGCACGGCAATGAACAGTTGCGCGGCCAGCTCGAACAAATTGAAGGAGTGCAGTCGGTAGATGAGGATAAAGTTTATCGTCTGCCTTCCCCCAAAGACCCACTACAGTAGGCATTGACCTCAGCATTTCCAGCATGACGCGCACCGGTGGTGCGCGTCGCTGAGTTGCGCTTCAGGGCAAGTCAAGGCCACCTTGCATCTGCATGAAAGTCCTAGACGTGGACGCGGATCGGTGCTGAACTAAGAGCTATGAGACAGTACAACATTGGCTATTTTGTCGGTTCGCTAGCCACGAAATCCATCAACCGTACGTTGTCCAAGGCCCTGATCAAATTGGCCCCGGAAAACCTGAGCTTCACCGAGATCCCGATTAAGGATCTACCGCTGTACAGCTACGACTACGACGAAGATTTCCCTGCCGTAGGTAAGGAACTCAAAAGCGCCATCGAAGCTTCAGACGGGCTGCTCTTCATTTCCCCAGAATACAATCGCTCCATTCCAGGCGCATTGAAAAATGCTATCGATTGGGCGTCACGTCCATGGGGTACAAATTCGTTCGCCGGTAAACCCAGCGGACTTGTCGGAGCCTCCATGGGAGCCATTGGCACCGCCGTCATGCAGTCCTCAATGCGTAGCGTGCTCAGTTTCTTGGATTCACCTCAGCTGAACTCCCCCGAGGTCTATCTAGCCTTTAATCAAGAGGACTTTGATGTTGAAGGCAATGTACTGAATAAATCCACCTCGGATTTTTTGAAGCACTATATGGGTGAGTATGCCGGGTTCGTAGCCCGCGTGCTTGATGCAAATGCCGAAGGACATATCGGGGATCTCAGTCCACAGCACGGATAAGTAGGTTCACCGCGAACCCATTGGTCAGTCTGCATCGGTAGTACGAGCAACGTGGATCCTTCTCTACCTGCTAGTCAAACCGTGCAGAGTCCAGCTTATCCAACGAACTCTTTTGAAAGATAGCGATCAGTGTTAGATCTGCTGAGCTTCAATCACGAGCTACTGGTGAAACGAGAAAATCCCAACATCACTCGCAAAAGTGATGCCGGGATTTTAATCTGTGGAGGTAAGGGGATTCGAACCCCTGACCTTCTGCATGCCATGCAGACGCGCTACCAACTGCGCCATACCCCCAGATGAAGGTTTGATTCCCGCGATCTTTTGGACCGGTGAACCGAGATATAACTCTACCGGAGCTTGTTGAAGAATTCCAAATCGGATCATAGAGAGGCCAGTCATAGCAACTCTTCCCATAGCTGGTTCCCGGTGGAAGAATGTGCATGGTGGACTTATCGGTCCAACAAACTTCGGCGAAAGGCATTGCCCCAATGACTACTGCTATGACTCCTTACTTGGTATTTGGTGGTGTCGCCCGAGAAGCGATGGAGCATTACCATTCGATTTTTGGTGGCGAATATTCCGCCATGACCTTTCAAGAAGGCATGAATGACGGCAACCCTGCCACCGCCGACCTAATCATGCATTCTTCATTATTCGTCGATCGTGGATTGCACCTGATGGGCTCCGACGCCCCCATTGAAATGAACGTGACCGGCAACGGCACCATCGCACTCAGCAGTGATGCCACCGACCCTGCCGACGAATCAAAACTCACCGGATGGTGGGAGAAGCTCTCGGTTGATTCGCGTATTGATGAACCACTGGCCAAGGCTCCGTGGGGAGATTCCTTTGGGATGCTCACCGACAAGTTTGGAGTGCGCTGGATGTTCAACATCAGTGCGGTGCGAAGCGAAGAAGGCTAACTAGCAGCTCAGGTAATGCGAGGGGCGAGGATCATTTGATCCTCGCCCCTCGCATTACTTGCTGCAAAGACTATTTTTCTGCCGGTCCGTCGATTCGTTCCAGCACCGCGTCAGCACCGATAACTAGGCCGATTTTTTGTGCTCGACGCTGGGTAATCCACGCGATGAGCAATCCAAGTGCTGCCAGAATCGCGCCCACTATGGACGGTGCACGATAGCTGAAGCCTGCGGTAATCACTATGGCACCTAAGGCAGCGCCCAAGGCGTTGGCCACGTTCAATGCTGAGTGGTTCAGCGAAGCCGCCAACGACTGCGCGTGCGGGGCAGAGTCCATCAATAGCGTCTGCAAGCTCGGAATGAGCAATGATCCGACGGCTCCGAGGACAAACACCATGATTAAGGTCGGGATTACCCACGAGGCAACCGCGGCGAAAGTCAGCATACTGAAAACCATCAACACGCTGGCAAGCTTGATCGCGCCGAAGATGGACCAGTCGGCAAGCCGGCCTCCGATGAGTGAACCGACCACCATGCCTACACCGTAGAGTCCCAAGGCCAGCGGCACGAGGGCGATATCCAGCCCGGTTTCGTCGGTAAGTGTGGGCGAGATATATGAATAAACCGCGAAGAAACCGCCGAAGCCAACAATGCCTGTAGCCATGGCCAACCACACCTGCACGCTCTTGAGAGCTGAGAGTTCCCGGCGCATGCTGGCACCTTGGGTAGCTTTACGCATTGGCACAAAGAGGCTAATCAAGACAAAGGTCAGTACGCCCACCGCGGCGACCACGAGGAACATTGAGCGCCAACCGGTTGCCTGACCAAGCAGAGTCACCAAGGGAACACCGGCAACGTTCGCCACAGACAGGCCAAGCATGACCCAGGCAATGGCTCGGCCTCGCATACTTGCCGGGACAATGTTTCCAGCCAGCACACCGGCCAGACCGAAGTAAGCACCGTGAGGTAAGCCGGAGAGGAAACGAGTAAACAACATGGTGTTGTAGTCCGCAGCAAAGAACGAGGTAAGGTTTGCGACGGCGAAGAGCAGGATCAGAATTTGCACCGCTCGTTTTTTGGAGATTTTTGCAGCGAGGGCCGTCAGTAGCGGAGCGCCAACCACCACTCCGATGGCGTAGGTACTAATCACTAGGCCCATCTGTGAGTTGCTCACACCTAGATCGGTGGCACCTTCTTGCAGCAGACCCATCATGGCAAACTCGGTGACACCAATGCCAAAGCCACCCATGCCTAAGGCGATAATCGCGAAGAGCAGGGCTCTGCCTTCTAAATATCGTGGTGGCGTTAATTGATTCATGGTGCCTCTAACTTTGCTGCGAATGGATTTTTCACTTCGTACGACAACGTTGGCGCCAGTAACAATCGTAGTGACTTTCTCTCTAGCTTGCCCAACGCATAACTCGATATCAGTATTCCGCGGTCAATCCATGGCTCTGCCAGCAACGTGTGGCAATCTGGAATCCTCATGTCCAATGCAGCCCAACATCGTCTGACCGCCGGCCGGCTGGCCGGGAGGTTATTGATAGTTCTCTTGTCCCTAGCGCTCACGGTAGTGCTTGTAGCCCATCGAAGCTTTCCAGAGCGCGCTGGGCTTGGCCTGTTCCTCGACAATTTGACCCCGTGGCTCGGCTTTGGGATACCCGTGCTGCTACTTCTAGCCATGCTGGTGCGTGGCCGGATCACCTTCCTGATCTTGTTATTACCCGCCATCGCGTGGGCATGGATCTTTGGTGCAGCTTTCGTTCCCGCAAACCCGCCGGAGCCTGTGGATAAATTCACGGTGGCCACACAAAACGTGCATCAAGATGGAGCGGCTGCCTCCGCTGAAGGATTAGTGGCTGAGGGTGCAGATTTAATCAGCCTGCAAGAACTTGGTGAGGGACAAGCCGAACAGGTGGGACAGCTTCTAGCTGATTCTCACCCGCATCAGTTCTCGGTAGGAACCGTAGGCGTCTACAGCAAGTATCCAATCCTGGATCAGCAGCCTTTGGATCTTGGCTTGGGCTGGTCGCGAGCTGCGAAGTTGCGTATACAAACGGAAACTGAACAGGTGACCGTATATGCGGTTCATGCGGCGTCGGCACGCCCCTTGGACCATGAAGAGCGAGATACGATGCTCAGGAATTTGGGGCAAATCATGGCTCGCGATCGTAGCTCAAAAATCATTGCGCTCGGCGATTTTAATGCGACCAGCACCGACAGGCATTTCACTCCGATCTCTGACCAGCTCGAAGAAGTTCCACACGAGTCCTGGGGATTCGGCATGACCTGGCCAAATCGCCCGGTGCCCGTGCTAAAAATTGATCATGTAATGGTTCGTGGCCTTGATACGGGATCGGCTAGTACACTGTCGCTCGGCGATTCTGATCATCGAGCAGTGTTTGCCACCCTCGATTTGGCGTCGTCCTGACGACCTAGCTCATCCCCGTTTCGCGCAGGGTGATGTTGATTCGTCCGCCACCCAGTTTCCAGTGTGCAGGCCCGGTGCCCGGGTAAATCTTGGTCACCGCGTGAAAGGCCCAGCGGGCGGGACCTTCAAAAACAAAAAGATCTCCTGAAGCCAACCTCACATCCTGATAGGGCTTGGTCCGAGTTTCATTGTTTCCTAGACGGAAATTTGCACTGTCCCCAATAGACAGTGAAACGATAGGCGCATTGACCTTCTCCTGCGCGTCCTGATGCATTCCCATGGTTGAACCGGGCGGATAATAATTGATGATCGCCACATCTGGGTTGTATGCCTGTGCGTTAGGCGGATCTGTGGTGGTCTCGGCCACTGCGCGCCGACCTAGTTCAACAAGCCAGTCTGGCATTGGCGGGACTGGCGCCCCGTTGAGGTCCTCGGCGGTACGGGTGTATTGATAGTTGCCCCAATGCCATCCAAGGCACACGGTTTTGACCTTCATAGGATGCCCGTTGACTAAGGTGGAATGCGGCGGCACTGGCCCTTGTCCCCAGCTAAGAAACTGCTCGGTGATCCAATCTTGTTGCTCGGCTGTGAGCCATCCGGGCACATGTACTGCGCCGGGCCTCAGGGTCTGCGGCTCGCGGCCGAAAGCACCGTCGTCAAAGAGGGACTGCATAGCTCCACTGTGCCGTGTTTTGGCTTCGGCAGGCAACTACTGGCGCAATCAGGGGTTACTCGCAGGCGGCGGTAAAGCGTTCTAGTACCAGATTCACTAGTTCCCTCGGCACCTGCTCATCTGCTGCCAGTAGCGGCCCGCTGACCAGCTCCGCGCCGCAACGCTCGATCAAGGATTGAAAATATCCGGGCGCCAGCAGGTAGCTGGCCACCACCACGCGGCGCTGCGGCGCAGCGTCCCGTGCCGTGGCAACGGCTTGTCCTAGTGCGGGTTCGGCCGCCGCAACGAAAGCTACACTCACCGGCACTCCTAAACGCTCGGCTAAAAGCGCCGCGGCTTGGTGGCAGTCCTGTGTACCTTGACCCAGGCGAGTCCCGGCCCCGGCGAGAATTACGGGTTCACCAGGTAACCAACCGGCCTGCACAAGTCGGTGCTCGATTACCTGAGCGAGCAACTTGTGCGGACCGAGAGCTGCGGCCACGCGAGTAGCCGGTCTAAGGACGGCCGCCTCGGTAAGGTCTTGGTCGACGTGTACCCCACGCGAGATTAGCAGCGGAACGAGAACCGATGACTGGTTTCCCTCCGGTAATCCGTGAAGCAGTGAGCCTACTCGGGGTTCTTGCACGTCAACAAACGCCTGATGTACTTGGACGTCGGCTACGCGGCGCACCTGCGCAACAAGGGCGCTGACGGCACGCTGGCCTGCCGGATCATTTGTGCCGTGTGAGACCGCGACCAAAGAACATTGCCGAGTTAATGTTGCACTTGCAGCGCTCATGCGGTTCTACCGGTATCGGCCAACTTTGGAGCCATGCTGCGTGTATGGCTTAGCGATAAGCCCCGACAGTCTATTTGTTCGTGGTTTTTGCATGGGTTCACAACTCGTCCCTTCGCTAGCTCCGGCCTGTGCGGTACGAGCCGATGTGCTCAGCCTACGAGGCATGTGTTTCAGTCAAAGGCTTCGATTGTTTCACCGGGGTAAAACGATTTTCACCCCTGCGGCAGTCCATCCAGTCCGCAAGAAAATTTCCAAAGTGGCCCGCCTTCACCCACGTCAACTTTATAAATGAATTATTCCAATGGAAACAATTGGGAAATTTCAGGGTAAACCCCGTCCTATAGTCTTTTTAACATCAAGCCACACCCACCCAAGTGGAGATGAATTCCCATGTCAAGCCATGCACCTGAAAAAATAGCGCATAAAACTAAGGTCCGCTTATCCACGCATCAATGGATAGAAGCAACACAGGGACAGATGATTTTACACGTCGGAACACCGTTATTCGCCCCGCTATCTAGCGCTGTAGGAAGCGCCGGATACGAGTTGGCAATCGAGCTACGACGATGAGCAATGAAAACTTTGACATCCAGGGGTGCACGATTCTGCTCGCCGGGGATCCTGTGGGCCTGGGCAAGGCCAACGCGCACTACTGCGCACGCGGAGCCCGCGTGCTTTGCGCTTCTAGCCCAGAGACCGGAATTTCGCAGCTGAACGCGTGCACCTTGCTCGTCATTTGCGACGCATCCCCCGAAAGATTCACCGCGTTACGGAAGGCTGCCCGGGAACGCGGACTACCGGTGATCACCCGTAGACCTGTCGCTGATACCGGCCAGATCACGCTGATCGGTGGCGGGCCCGGTGCACTAGACCTGCTGACCGTGCGCGCAGTGAATGCACTGGGCGACGCAGACCTAATCTTCGTTGATCGGCTGGGTCCCGCGGCCCGGGTGCAAGAGCTTGCTCCGCAAGCACTGCTCGTAGATGTAGGTAAACGCCCTGGTCACCACAAAGTTACCCAAGCCCAGATTGAACAGCAAATGCTTTCCGCGGCTCTCGCCGGATCAAATGTGGTCAGGCTCAAGGGTGGAGATCCTTTCGTTTTCGGCCGCGGCTTCGAAGAGCTCACAGCGGCGACCAAGGCAGGCGTCGCGGTGAGCGTCGTTCCGGGGCTCAGCTCCTGCATCACCGTTCCCGCTGCTGCCGGTATTCCCGTCACCGCGCGCGGGGTGAACACAGTGTTCTCCGTAATCTCGGCTCACGACCCGCTTCAAGAACAACAGTTTAAACACCTGACAGGGCTGGACGGCACCATTGTCATTCTGATGGGCATGGCCACCTTGGAGCACACTGCTTCCGGGTTCCAGCACCATGGCATGTCCCCAACGATGCCCTGCGCGATCATCGAGTCCGGCACCACCGGCGACCAACGTACCACCCATGCAACGCTTGGAACCTTGGCGCAGGTTTCGCGGGCCGAACGGTGCGCCAACCCGGCGGTGATCGTCATCGGCGAAGTAGCGGCGCTACCGCAACGCCTACTGGCCGAGGAACTTGCCGGATTGCGGGCCAACGCATGAGTCCGCAATTATCCCTGCCTCTGTCAGGATTTCGAATCGCAGTAACCAGCAACCGGCGATCCGAGGAGCTGGTCGAGGCGCTGGAACGCCGTGGAGCCGAAGTCACCCACGCACCCCTGCTGAAGCTTGCCCCGCTAGATGATGAGGCTGTGCTGGTGGAACAGACTAAGAAGTTGATCGAGTTACGCCCCGAAACCGTCATTATTTCCACGGCATACGGGCTGCGACGCTGGTTCGATTCTGCCGAGGCTGCCGGGCTCGGACATGAGCTTTGCCAATGTTTGAACTCGGCCAAGCTCTATGTGCGTGGGGCGAAGGCTCACGGTGCGGTCCGTGCTCTGGGCTTTCACGCCACCGCGGTAGCCAAGGACGGAACCACCGCCGGGTTGCTAGACCAACTGGCGAATGAAATTACCGGTCAGACCGTGGCAGTACAGCTACATGCAGACAGCGATCATGGGCTGCAGTTGGCGCTGCGTGAACTCGGCGCAGCACGAGTGCTCAAGGTGGAACCGTACCGGTGGCTCGATACCAGTTCAGAACAACACCTCTCCAACTTGGTCGAGGGTATTTGTGCCGCCCATTTTGACGCGATCACCTTCACTAGCGCACCGAGCGTGCACGCTTTACTCGCCGCCGCCCGCTCGCGCAATCGTACTGCGGCGCTGATTCGTTCGTTAAGTGAACGAGTCGTCGTTGCTACCGTTGGTCCGGTGACCGCTGCTCCCTTGGAAGCTGCCGGAGTGACCGGCACATTGGTTCCCGAGCGCCACCGTATGGGTGCGATGATCCTGCAGTTGGTCGGTCATCTCAGTGAATTAGGCACGTTGAGCACTTCGACGGTATTTGGCGACTGCGCCCTGCGTGGCCGCACGCTGAGCCTGAATGGTGAACGTTGCGAACTTTCCCCGGCACAGACCGAGATCCTGCGCCGGCTCATGGAAGCCAGCGGCTCGGTGGTAACCCGTGAAGAGCTTGTCTCGGTGTTGCCCTCCACATCTTCGAATCACGCGTTGGATATGACGCTGAGCCGCTTGCGGCGCACGCTACCGCACCCGGACCTGATCACTACCGTCATCAAACGTGGTTACCGGATAAACGTGTAACTAAGCGTTATAACAAGCAGTTGACCCACTGACCGATAAGGGCATTTTTCGGTCAGCGGGCCGGCTGTCTTGTGTTTCGCTGCTTCCAGCGGATCAGCGCCATATTAGAAATGCATCGTAGCGCCGATGTCATTAGGACACCGCCGGCCACCGAGTACCGGAAGTTGATGCCAACCCAAACGTTGAGCCGCATTCGCGTTACTAGTTTTTGCAGTGCCTACTGCGATTGCCGCGTCGATTACAAGAATTGGCTTGGCGTAGCTCTTCAGGCGCCTGGCTTCGCCATCGATACGGTCTGTATCCCACCGCATTATTCTTATTTTCTGAGCCTCATTTTGTGATGGTTTGGGGCCATTGCGCCCCAATGCCCCTTTGGGTAACCGATTGTTCTCTCACCGGCAGTGCCATTGCGAGGTGCCCAGCCACACACCTTGGTTCGAGAGTCGATTGTGGCTATCTAAGTGATTATCCGTAGTATCGAGTCATGGCACAGATACAGGTGGTTGGCGAAGCTCTAGCCGATATCGTTGATGGCGTAGCACATCCAGGTGGTTCCCCGATGAATGTCGCGGTGGGGCTAGGCCGTTTGGGCCATGAGGTCACCTTGACTACCGACCTTGGCGATGATGAGCACGGAGCATTAATTTCAGCGCATCTAGCCGATTCCTCGGTAAAACTTGCGGCCGACACTTACTCTCAAGAGTCCACCAGTTACGCAACCGTCTCCGTAGACGGAGTGGGCGATGCGACCTACGAATTTAGTTTGTCCTGGGACCTGCCCCAGGGAGTGGCCTCCTCTGAGGCACAACTTTTACATACCGGGTCCATCGCTGGATGGCTGGCGCCAGGTTGCGAAAAAGTCCTCGAAGCTTTTGAAGCGTCACCGGCAGATCAGTTGCGCAGTTACGACCCCAATGTGCGCCCCCAGCTCATCCGCAAGCGTTCCACTGCGGTGAAGCAAATCGAAAAGATGATGAGTCTGTCCCATGTCGTCAAGCTCAGCGATGATGACGCCCTGTGGCTATATCCAGGATGGGATTGCCAGCGGATCCTTGACCATATTTTGGAACGTGGCGCGAAACTCGCGGTCATGACCTTCGGCGCGCGCGGCGCCACGGCCCGCGCGAAAAACACCGAGGTGATGGTTCATTCACGTCCGGTAAAGATTGTCGACACTATCGGTGCCGGTGATGCTTTTATGTCTGGGTTGCTTCACGGGCTGCTTAATAGCTCCTTGGCTCAGGCGCTGACCACCAAGGGTGCCGCTCTAGATCAGAGTGAATTGGAGTTCGCGTTGACTCAGGCGACTCGTTGCTCCGAGCTCACCGTGCTCACTTCTGGTGCTAACCCACCGCGACTTGAAGCACTCAACGATTCCCTGCAGGCACAGATTTCATAGTCCCATCCGTCAGTTGACGCTCAGTGTTGCTAGAGTTCCCTAGCAGGTATGCGTTTCGACTAAGGGGTAATCATGGGCAGCAAGGTACCGGCAGCTGAAAACACGCTGCGCGTCTTGCGTTTACTGGCAAGCAGGAAATCGCCGACCCCCGCAGCAATGATCGCTAAACTGCTGGAGTTACCGCGCTCGAGTGTCTACCAGTTACTCAATGTCATGCTCGAACAGGGCTTTATCGCCCACTACCCCGAGGAGAAAGCCTACGGGCTGGGGGTTTCCTCATTTGAACTTTCCAGCGCCTACACGCGTCAGGAACCCTTAGCGCGCTTCGGCGCTCCTTTGATTGCGCAGCTGGTCGACAAGGTGGGCGAAAGCGCCCATCTTGCGGTCCTACACGGCGCGGATGTGCTTTACATTGTGGAGGAACGAGCCAAGGGACGGCCCTCATTGGTGACCGAAGTCGGGGTGCGTTTACCTTCGCATTTGACCGCCTCGGGGCGGGCCATTCTTGCTGCACTCCCAAAATCTCAGGTGCGTGCGTTGTATCCGGGGTCCGCAAGTTTCAGTAGCCGGGCTCAAGACAGCGGGATAAATTCTTATCAGCAGTTGCGCCGCGAATTAGACCAGACCGCCACACGTGGTTTCGCGGTAGAGCGTGAAGATGTGACCGCAGATTTCCATTCGCTCGCGGTTGAAATTTTAGATGCTAATGGTTGGCCGGTTGCAGCGGTTGCCGTCACCTTCCTTGGGGACCGAGTTCCGGAAGATCAATGGGATCCGCTACTAGAACAAATACGTAATACCGCCGCGCAGCTGACCTCGCGGATTCAAGGTCGGCGCAACAGCCCCGCACCCGCAGTCTGAAATTCCGGACAGCACCGTGAAAACCCCCGTGTGCTAGATGCGCCCTATGGCCAATGATGGAAGCAGTTAGTTACTTCACCTACCGCTAAAGGAGTCCATCGTGAGCCATGAACCACGAGTCGTCCGCGCCCCCCGTGGCACAAAGCTCAACGCCAAATCTTGGGCTACCGAAGCACCGCTACGGATGCTGATGAACAACCTCGACCCAGAGGTTGCCGAACGCCCGGAAGATCTAGTCGTTTACGGTGGCACCGGCAAAGCAGCACGCTCTTGGGAGGCCTTTGACGCCATCGTTGAGACGCTGAAGGATCTGGAAGAAAACGAAACCTTACTCATCCAGTCCGGTAAGCCAGTGGGCGTATTCCGTACCAACAAGTGGGCACCGCGCGTATTGATCGCTAACTCAAACTTGGTTGGAGACTGGGCGAACTGGGAGCACTTCCGCAAACTCGAGGCCGAAGGCCTGATGATGTACGGACAGATGACTGCAGGCTCCTGGATTTACATTGGCACCCAAGGAATCTTGCAGGGCACCTATGAAACCTTTGCCGCCATCGGGCGCAAACGATACAACGGTACGTTGGCAAACACGCTCACCTTGACCGGTGGTTGTGGTGGCATGGGTGGGGCTCAACCACTGGCGGTCACGCTGAATAATGGTGCATGCCTGATCGTTGACGTCGATGAAACTCGGCTCCGTCGGCGCGTATCCAAGCGCTATCTCGACGAGGTAGAACTAGACCTAGACAAGGCGCTGGCCAAGGTCGGTGCAGCGAAGGCTGAGGGCCGCGGACATTCGGTTGGGTACGTCGGCAACGCCGCCGAGGTCTTCCCCGAGCTGTTGCGACGCCACAAGGCCGGCGAAGTGGCTTTCGATATCGTCACCGACCAGACCAGCGCACACGATCCGCTGAGCTACCTTCCAGTGGAATACACCTTGGAGCAATGGTCCGAAGCTGCGGCCAACGACGCCGCTGATTTCACCCACAAGGCACAGGCTGCGATGGCCAAACATGTTCAGGCAATGGTTGAATTTCAGGATCTTGGCGTTGAGGTATTTGATTACGGAAACTCGATCCGCGACGAAGCCCGAAAGGGTGGCTACGATCGGGCGTTTGAATTCCCAGGCTTCGTTCCTGCATATATTCGACCACTATTCTGTGAGGGACTTGGCCCATTCCGTTGGGTAGCGTTATCCGGTGATCCAGAAGATATCCGCGTTACCGATCAAGCATTGAAAGAACTGTTCCCAGAAAACGAACACCTGCACCGTTGGTTGGATGCCGCCGCGGAACGCGTGGAGTTTGAAGGACTACCAGCACGTATCTGCTGGTTGGGCTACGGCGAACGTGCCAAGGCAGGGTTGCTCTTCAATCAGTTAGTTGCCGAGGGCAAGGTTTCGGCACCAATCGTCATCGGCCGTGATCACCTGGATTCCGGTTCCGTTGCCTCTCCTTACCGTGAGACCGAGGCCATGGCTGACGGCTCCGATGCGGTAGCCGATTGGCCACTACTGAACGCACTCACGGCAACGAGCTCGGGCGCTTCTTGGGTTTCCATCCACCATGGTGGCGGTGTGGGCATGGGCCGCTCCATCCATGCAGGTCAGGTCTCCTTGGCTGATGGTAGCGAGATGGCTGCCGCCAAACTAGAAGCACTGCTAACCAATGATCCAGGTATGGGCGTCATCCGCCACGTTGATGCCGGGTACGACCGCGCAATCGAGGTCGCTGCGGAACGTGGTGTGCGAATCCCGATGCAGGGCAAGTAGCGAGAACCGGTCAACAGGCGCGGGCCGTGGAAGTTTAGCAGTAGCACTGCAGGCTTTTACGGCCCGCGTTTTGTACGTGTGAGAAAGCACCGGCCAAGTCAGGATCTCGTATCCGAGACAGCTACCGTCGAGCGGTTCGGGAATTTTGGCCGGCCTATCTAGGTCCACCAGCTTGCTGGCAGCCCAGGCGAACGCGCGGGTTGAGGCTTCGATGATGGAGCTTTGAAGCATGAGTCCAGTTCTTTTTCGCTATGTATGCCAAGCTCCTGATAGCAGTGACCCGCCGCTTCATTGAGCGAAGCGACGGGTCACCGGAGTACAACTAGGTGATCTGAACCTTGGCATGTGAACTGGCCCTATGGGGTGCTTTAGTTCCTATTAGGAACCAGCATTGGTGCCACCATTAAAATGATCTAACCTGCTGGGTCCCGCAATCATTCGGAAAACACCCCAGCACATGAGCATTGTTCCCCAAGCAACGATGATCCATAAAGGATTCATAGCAGGGACCACTCCCATAGGCACCCAAAATATGGCTGCCAAGAACATGATCGCAAACAGGGCACCACCAGTGGCTAATCCCAAGCCTAAGTGGGTATTCAGTTGAGACGCTCCGTGAATCGTAGGCATGGCGTCGCTCCATTTCTGCCCGGGAATCCCGGGATAGAATCGGCTTTCTTCCATTGAGCTGACGGCATCGAAACTTGTCCGCCAGTAAAGCGAAAAGGACTGTCGTCTATTCGCCTGTGCTTTTGCGTGATTCCATATTCTGGTCCCTTCCAGAAGACTTTTCGCCCAGTAGCCGGCTACCGCAACAACGTTCTCGCGTATGGCCGCTACTTCTCACCATACGCCGGAATTACACTCATGGCGCAGGTTCATACCAAACATTCAGGGGGCAGAAAATAACATCTGCGACCGGTTGTTCCCAGCTGTTGGCGCTATCTGATTTGCCATCCAGATTCCTGATAGTTCAAGTACTGAATAGGAACGTGCCAAAGGGAAAATGATGTGGCCAGTGGAGGAGCCTGCATGCAGACTCCTCCACTGGAGACCTATAGTCGCTTTGCAGTGACACTGGCCAATGCTTCGGAGGTAAAGACCTGATATCCGAAGTCACCGTGGTATCCATGAATTTCACGAGTATCAAGGACATCCATGTAGTCAAGAATTTCCGTTGAGACTACCTGACCCGGAACCAGCACTGGGAAGCCTGGCGGATATGGTGTCACGAAGGCAGCAGAAACTACTTGTTCCCCACTGTGAATCCGTTGACGGATCTCAGGGGAAAACATGAAGTGCGTGGCCGGGTCTTGATACGTCAGGTAGTAGGCCGAACGCATATCACCACTACCACCACCGCCACTAAATTCGTCGGCGAAGTAGCTGAAGTCAGGCATCGGCACTTCTGTGGCAGGAACCTTCTTGCCGTTGCCCATGGCACGCCCATCAAGGCGGCGCGCGTGCTCCAACTCCTCGGCGATCTTCACCAACACTTCAATCAAGTGCGCAACCGCCGAACGGTTGGTACCAATGTTTGTCATCAGCAACACCGAGGTACGACTGGTCTTATTCACCTGAATTGAGTGACCATCCATCAGGTAGGTGTGCTTAAAGGTGTCTCCATCGACTCCAGTGCGACTGATATCTAAGGTAAGCCGTGATGGGTCGACAACAAACTCATCCTCGGCCCATGACCGGTCCCAAACTTCTAGCCCGTCGCGTACCGGGTTAGCGGTATCACTGCACCGATATTCGCCAGGGATTAGCTCTTGAGTATCCAGAACACGGAAGTATTTGCGCAACAGTTTATTGCGTGTCATCGCTCGGACGATTGACTGCGCCAAATCGACCTGTCGCTGCACCAGCGCGTAACCCTCAAGTTCTGCCTGACGTCTTCCAATATCCAAAGACGCGAGGATCTGATAGTTCGGGGACGTAGAGGTGTGAGTCATATAGGCTTCGCGGAACGTATTTCGGTTACGCTCGGCAAAATCCTGATCATGAATATGAATCATCGACCCCTGGCGCAATGAGGTCAGGGTCTTATGCGTCGACTGCGTCGAATAAACTCGCAACCGAGTTTTTGCAGGGTCAGCCAGCAGGCGCGTTTTTATCCAAGCATCGTCATTGGACGGATCATCCAGGGTTCCGGGTTCGGGCAATGCTGCCTGTTGAGCGGCAAAACGCTCGCGGTAGTCTTTGGTCTCGAATGTGGTTCGGATTCGCTCGGCCGCGGCCATACCTGTGCGCTGACGATAAATCGGATGGAAACCAGCAAAAGCGAACCATGCTTCGTCCCAAAGGAAAACTAAGTCAGGCTTGATTGCCAAGCACTCTTCCATGACACGACGTGGATCATAAATAATTCCGTCAAAGGTGCAGTTAGTCAGCGTCAACATTTTGACCTTGTGCAACAAACCTTCACGACGCAGCTGCAGCAGGCGACCCTTGATCTCCTCCAGAGATACTGCCCCATACATCGAGTATTCGTTCAGCGGGTAGGCCTCTAGATAACTGACATTTGCCCCGGCCAGCACCAGCGAATAGTGGTGCGACTTATGGCAGTTTCGGTCAACAAGCACAATATCGCCTGGAGCCAGAATTGACTGGTGGACGATCTTGTTTGCGGTAGAGGTGCCGTTCGTAACGAAATAGGTCCGGTGGCTGTTGAACGCGCGAGCCGCTAGTTCATGAGCTTCCTTGATGGAGCTCTGCGGATCAAGTAGCGAATCTAGACCACCAGAGGTGGCCGAGGTTTCAGCCAGCAAAAGGTTTTTCCCGTAAAAATCTACGAGGTCGCGTGCCCACGGGGAATTTTGCACTGAGCCCGCACGCGAAATCGGCATCGCGTGGAATACTCCGCCTGGACGTTTGGCATAAGCCTGCAAGGCGTGGAAGAAAGGAGTGTTGTACCGTTCCAAAACTTCGGCGATCAATGACAGGTGTAGATCCATGCCATCGTTGCGGGAGAAGATGCGCTTGAAGCGTCCGGTAATCTCGTGCGCAATAGATTCCAGCGCGACCCCGGCGATGAGGTACACGGGGATCTCAGGACGGAGCAGATCTATGATCGCTTCCAGATCCAAAATCCGGTCGATTTGTCGCATCGTTTTGAAACGTCCGGCGGTATGCCGGGAGACGTACTTGCCTAATGTGGCGCTCAAGCGCCGGCGAGTTTCCAATTCAAAGCGGGCGGTGAGCACGACCGCTTGAATTGTCGGATTAATGACGATCGCAGTCAGCGCATCTTCGACGCTAGGGACTACGACAAAACTGTAGACGAAGGAATCGGTTCGTTGGCGTTGTTCCAGCATCTCTGCTTTGAACCGTTCAATCTCGTCCGCCGGCCCATTGTCTACGAGCAGTATTTCAACCTTGGGGGTAAATTTCCGCTGACTGCCGCGGGTCTCATTACCGCGTAACTCGTTGCTCTGCGCGGCGGCTTCGCTTTCCTCGGCGTCAATATCGTGGCCTTCGCCATCAATGTATTGCGTCTGGGTGCGGAAAGACTGATTTGCCTGGTACACCTTGCTCAAGGCATCACGAAAGTGGCCTTCGTTCATCAGGGTTTCAACTTCGTTAAAGTAATCGATTCCCGGTGAGGCCCAGTATGGTTCGATAGCCGAAAGTAGGCTCAGTAGTTGCCTTGCGTCGTGCTCGTGCTGCTCCCCGGCAACCTTGTCGTCGAGGCCTCGAATGATCTCACCCAGGACATATCCGAGGTGCTCCCAAGCATCTTTGCGCTTTCGCCAAGCGCTTTCTGGTGTCGCTGTTACTTGTTTTTTCATTGTGGTCAACCTTGCGCTCACGGTTGCCGGTCCTTCGCTCGTTCTTCAATGTTTTGATAACCGATGTGTTGTCAAAACCGTGCCACGTCGTTGTGGCTTGGTCTCCAGAGCCTACGTCAGTCTCCACAGAATTCTGGTATTCGTGAAGACAATTTACCAATTTCACGTAACGATGGGAAGCAAGTTCATTGATACAAAGAAATATACGAGATGCGACATTTAATTAGTGACTTTCCGATGAATTCTTCCGAAATATACAAAACTAACTAACCACTTCACGCGCTGTCCGAAATAACAGACAGATTAGGGTGAAGCAAACAAAATACACGCTGATTCTGGCGAAGAATGGACGTTAGAGACAGCTTCACTTACGAACGGAACACCTTTCATGAATACCTCACCTACGTCGGTAACTCTTCATCTGACCAATACGACGGCACAGGACGTCCTACGCGTTGCTCGCCATGATATTCAGGTTGATATCTCAGCTGAAGTGAGCGAGAAATTAGCCGAAGTCCGCACACATATTGATGCGCTGGCAGCTTCTGAAACTCCGGTTTATGGTATTTCCACTGGTTTTGGTGCTTTAGCTACACGTCATATCGCTCCGGCAGACCGCGCCAAGTTACAACGTTCGCTGATCCGCTCGCATGCTGCTGGCATGGGCGCCCCCGTAGAACGCGAAGTAGTCCGCGCACTAATGTTCCTCCGCGCGAAGACGCTGGCCAGTGGACGCACCGGGGTCCGCCCGGTCGTGCTCGAAACCATGGTCGCCTTGTTAAACGCGGGGATCACACCCGTCGTGCGCGAATATGGTTCGCTTGGCTGCTCCGGTGACCTCGCACCACTTTCGCATTGCGCGTTAGTTCTGATGGGAGAGGGCGAAGCTACGGACAAGCACGGAGTAAACCGCCCAGTTCCCGAGCTACTTGCAGAGGCTGGAATCACCCCCTTAGAGCTGGCGGAAAAGGAGGGTCTTGCGCTGGTTAACGGAACCGATGGCATGCTGGGCATGCTCTTGATGGCGTTGGCTGACCTTGATGATCTAGCCGATATTGCTGATGTTAGTGCAGCCATGAGCGTCGAAGCCCAATTCGGTACGGATCAAGTATTCCGCCCTGAACTTCATGAACCACTGCGTCCGCATCCAGGCCAGGCGCTCAGCGCGGCCAACATGTTCGGCGCGCTTCAGGGTTCACAGGTTGTGGCTTCGCACCGCGAAGGTGATGGCCGAGTCCAGGATGCGTATTCATTACGTTGTTCCCCGCAGGTCACCGGCGCTGTGCGAGACACCATCACCCATGCGCGGATGGTGGCGACCCGCGAGCTAGCTGCTGCAATCGACAACCCCGTAGTACTTCCTTCCGGGGAGGTCTCTTCCAACGGAAACTTCCACGGGGCACCGGTCGCCTACGTCTTGGATTTCTTGGCAATTGCCGTGGCAGACCTTGGCTCTATTGCCGAACGACGCACCGACCGCATGCTTGACCCAGCACGTTCACGAGATCTTCCTGCCTTCCTTGCCGATGATCCTGGAGTGGACTCCGGAATGATGATCGCGCAGTACACACAGGCCGGCCTAGTGGCAGAAAATAAGCGTCTGGCTGTACCTGCCAGCGTTGATTCCATTCCCTCCTCGGCAATGCAGGAAGATCATGTGTCCCTCGGGTGGCATGCAGCACGCAAGCTACGCACCGCGGTGGATAACCTGCGCCGCGTATTGACTATCGAATTAGTCGTTGCTTCCCGCGCCTTAGACCTGCGAAAGCCACTCACTCCGGCACCGATCACAGGTGCCGTCCACGAGGTAATCCGCAGCAAAGTAGCCGGCCCTGGCGAGGACCGTTTCCTCTCCGCTGAGCTGGAGGCAGCCTACGAACTGCTGGCCGACGGGACCGTAATTTCGGCGTTACATCACGCGCAGGGCAAGTAGTTCACAGAAGGTTTGCCGTGCTAAGTAGTATGCTGGCACGGCAAACCTTCTTGAAGATTGGGAACTCGTTCCATGCAACGCACCATGTTTAAGTCCAAAATCCACCGCGCAACCGTCACCCAGGCCGACTTGCACTACGTTGGCTCCATTACGATCGATTCAGATCTGTTGGCAGCCTCGGACATCTTGCCAGGTGAGCTTGTCAGCATTGTGGACGTTACCAATGGTGCACGGTTGGAAACCTACACCATTGCTGGTGAGCCTGGCAGTGGCGTCATCGGCATCAACGGCGCGGCCGCGCACCTGGTGCACCCCGGAGATTTGGTGATCATCATCAGTTACGCGCAGATGCAAGACGCTGAAGCCCGGGACTACGTGCCAAGCGTGGTCCATGTTGATGAAGAAAATAGAATGATCCATCTCGGTGATGATCCCGCCGAAGCTGTCGCCGCGGGAGTCCATACCCCGCCCTTCGCACAGCTTCGTAATAGCTAATTATTTTGTTCTCCCGCCAGCCGACGCGCAAGAAATTCCGCGGTTCGGCTGGCCGGATTTTTCGCGACCTGCTGCGGGGTTCCCGTAGCGACAATTTGGCCGCCACCATCTCCGCCGGCTGGACCCAAATCGATCACCCAGTCGCTGGCTGCCACCACATCCATATGATGTTCCACCACTATCACCGTATTTCCTTGATCTACGAGTTGGTGTAGCTGAGCGACCAATAGCTGAACATCTGCTGGATGCAGTCCGGTGGTCGGCTCGTCAAGCAAATATAGGGTGTGTCCACGTCGTTGGCGTTGTAACTCGGTAGCGAGTTTGATGCGCTGTGCCTCGCCACCAGACATCTCTGTAGCGGGCTGTCCAAGTTTCAGATATCCCAACCCAACCTCACGCAGGGTCGCTAGTGCCCGGGCCGCAGCCGGTATTTCAGCTAAAAATTCTTCTGCTTGAGTCACGCTCAATTCAAGGATTTCAGCGATGTTCTTTCCTTGATACTCAACTTCCAAGGTCTGTTCGTTGTAACGGGTACCGTGGCACTGCGGACAAGGGCCGTAGGTTCCGGGCAAGAAAAGTAGTTCAATTTCCAGGAATCCTTCGCCCAAACAATTCTCGCAGCGTCCGCCGGTTACGTTGAAGGAGAAGCGTCCGGCACCGTAGCCACGCTTGTGAGCTAAGGGTTGCTCTGCAAAGGTCTTTCGAACCGCGTCGAAGAGTCCGGTATAGGTGGCCACATTTGAGCGCGGCGTACGTCCGATAGGTTTCTGGTCCATCAGCACCACACGGTTAATCTGGTCGGCACCATGCACTTGGCTAATTACCGCTCGCACCATCGAGTCTTCGGATTCCTCGGCCTCCCCCAGCGATTTCCCACCTGCGGCTTGGGCCAGTGCAACCGAAACAAGACTCGATTTTCCAGACCCAGAAACTCCTGTCACCGAGCTAAAGACTCCCAAGGGGAACTTCGCATCCACATTTTTCAGGTTATGTAGCGTGACTCCATGCAGTTCCACCCAATCACTGGCGGTTCGTAGTTTCCGCGTTGGGGCAGGTTTAGGGGTCAGGAACTGACGCGTCACCGAGCTTTCTACCTGCGCAAGGCCGGAGACTTCTCCACTATAAAGTACCTGTCCTCCCCCACTACCTGCGCCGGGACCCACATCCACAATCCATTCGGCACGGGTCACCACATCCATATTGTGTTCCACAACAAAGACGGTGTTCCCTTCGGCCTTTAGCGCATCAAGCACCTCGATCAGTGGTTGCACGTCTGCCGGATGCAGCCCGGCAGAGGGTTCGTCGAGCACGTAAATTACACCGAACAGGCCGGCGCGTAGTTGCGTGGCGATGCGAAGTCTTTGCATCTCCCCCGGCGATAGCGTTGGGGTGCTGCGGTCAAGGCTCAGATAACCTAGGCCAAGTTCCAGAAGCACCTGAATTCTGGCCAAAAGGTCGGTGCTAATTGTGCTGATGACATCGGCTTGCGCTTGGCCTTCGGAGTCTATGGCAAAGGGGCGCAACAACTGGGCTAAGGATTGCAATGAACGTGAGTTGAACTCGGCAATGTTCAACCCCGCAAAAAGTACCTTTAATGAGTCATTGCGAAATCCCGTTCCGCTGCACTGAACGCAGTCCTGTGAAATCATAAAGGCCAATGCTTTGGTTCGCAGGTTTTCGCTCTTGGAGGTGGCCACGGTATGGCGCACGTAGCGTTCGGCACTCCAAAAACGCCCCTTGTAGGGCTTGGCTACGCGGTCCCGCTCGGGTGTCACCTCAACCACCGGCTGTTCCTCGGTGAACAGTAACCAATCGCGAGTTTTCTTGCTGAGGTTCTCAAATGGCACATCGATGTCGTAGCCAAGATGCGTAGTGATGTCACGTAGATTTTTGCCTTGCCAGGCTCCTGGCCATGCGGCAATCGCGCCCTCGCGGATGCTCAAGGTCGGGTCAGGAACTAGCGAACGTTCGCTGACCGAATGCACTGTGCCAACACCGTGGCATTCGGGGCAAGCACCTACCGCCGTGTTCCGGGAGAATGAGTCCGATTCAAGTCTGCTGGCCCCGTCGGGATAGGTTCCGGCGCGAGAGAACAACATTCGCACCGAGTTAGATAGCGTGGTTAATGTACCCACGCTGGAGCGTGAACTAGCGGAACCTCGGCGTTGCTGTAAGGCCACGGCCGGCGGAAGCCCGGAAATAAACTCAACCTTTGGGCTGTGCCCCTGAGCGATCAGACGTCGTGCATAGGGTGCGACCGATTCGAGAAAACGCCTCTGGGATTCGGCGAAAATGGTGCCGAAAGCGAGCGAAGACTTGCCTGAACCCGAGACCCCGGTGAAAGCAACAATGGCATCGCGCGGGATGCGCACCTCAACATTGTCTAGATTGTTTTCGTTCGCCCCACGTACGTGAATAAATCCGTCGTGCTTTGCCGTGTTCAAGTGCTGTGCAATGCTCTCCATCTTTCCCACAGTACGCGCCGTGGGCGCTGCGGCTCAATTTCAACGACGCCGCTCAGGTATTCCCATGGTTTCGGCAACGCATAATTGATGGCACAAGTCCGCTCAGTCCTCATCCTAGCAATCTTCGTCCGGGCAGCCTTGCCATGTTTTAGAAAAGTATCCAACGATGTCCAGTCCGATGCCCAGCGGGTAGCTGTCAGCTACCGACTCGTGAACGCGCTGTGCGGATTCATTCAGCACCAAATGGAAAAACCGGCACACCGATTCGTAGTTCCACACTTCCATGGTCAGTTCTACAAGTTCGTGATGCGAGATTGAGTCTTGTGCCTTGATCCCGAGTTCTTCGGCAAATCCCGTCACGATGTCTAAGGTCAGCGGATGGTCCTTGCCGCAATCACACCACGACAATCCCTTGTCCGGCATAGTCCAAACATCGGGTTTGATATGTGGTTCCAGATTCATGTTCATAAATTTCGCCTAGCTACTTCCTCTTGGGATGTCTCAAGATATACAGAGCCACCGACATTTTGGATAGAGATTCGTGATGCTCTTGGCAGTCGTCAGGGACATTGGCATAGTTAGTGTTCCAGAACCGTTGACTCCGGCAGCGGAGATAGTCGAGGAGAACCATGATCAACAAGCGTTCCCACCCCGATACCAGTGACGGTGCCCCACACCGGCAATGGAACGAGCTACTGCAAGAAATGCGTGTGATGCAGACCGGTGTGCAGATTCTCGCTGCATTCCTGGTGGTACTGCCTTTTCAAGCGCGATTTGAAATGCTCAGCCACAACGACGAGATTGTCTACATCATCTTGCTGGTGGCTGCGACCCTACTCATCTTGTTACTGATTACTCCGGTAGCCGTGCACCGTTATTTCTTTGGACAACGCCTCAAAGAGCAAACAGTGGCCTTGGGTCATATCGTGTTGAAGATTGTAGGACTAGGTGTGGGACTGCTGGTCTCGGGCTGTGTTTGGTTCGTCCTACAGGTGCTTTTTGGTTGGCAAACGAGTGCTTGGATTGGTGGTCCGTTAATCGTGGTGACACTATTCTTGTTGCTGGCGTTGCCACGAATCCTGATTCCTAACCATGCGAAGGATCGAGAGCAGCAGACTGCTGACGACTAACTCATCCGGTCAACATGGCGCAGCATCAATCTCATCGGCGCCTGTCTGAGAAACTTGGGCAGGACGCGGGTAGCTACGCGAACGAACGAGACGGTTCGCCGGTTACGCTTGCGCACCTTTTCGGTAACTACGTATCCGAATTCTTCGCGCACCTTCGGTGGGAGCTGAGCTATGGTCACTTCACGCATGAGCGGCAATCCCGCACGGATCCACCATGGGGCGTTAGTTCCAGCAAAGAGTTCCTCAGCCAGCGCACGAATCTGCTCGCTCACGACAAGGTTCTCCAGCGTGCGGTCGAAGTAGTTGTCAAAGGCGCGCAGATTCTCCGGCCAGAAATGCTCCGGCATCTGTAACGCATCCCCTAGCCGGGCGTACTGCCGATAGAGATCTTCCTCGTCCTGTGGCCCAGCATTGGGAAGAACTTGCCCGGCAATCATCCGTGCGGAGTCATAAAGCGTCGCCGCAACCCATAACTGCAACTTAGGGTCCAGTGCCGAGTAAGCCGGGGCTCCTTGCTCCACATCTCGACTGCCTCGTACCGATGCGTGGGCGGAGTCGACGTAGTCAACAATGGTTCGTTGTTGTTCTTCGGTGCCATTGCTCAAGGCATAAATGTAGCCGAGCGTATGAACCAGACGACTGAGCGGATTCATGGCAAAGTCCGAATGGTTGGCAATAGCCAAGCCAATCTGCGGGTGCGCAAGCTGTAACAGAATGGCACGCCCGGCACCGAGCAATAGTCCCGCCTCGGGCGCGATACGTGAAAACAGTTCCCTGTCCTGGGCTCCGCGCTCGTCTTGTTCCATATTCACCATTCTAAGAGCCAGCGGCCTTGAACTGGTTGCCCATCCCAGGATCATGGGCAGGACTGAAGTGTGCTGCTCATGTTCTGAGAATGATCATCGTTGCAGCCCTTCGCGCACGGTATTACCTTCCCAAATGCTCCTTCTGGCAAGCAAAAAGCCGGCACCGACGCACTGTCGTTACCGGCTTGGGCTTGGTCTTAGAAAGCTACCCCGCAGTGCAGGATCACGTTGGCGAAGGGAGTTGACTCCCCGGTGCGCACGATAACCTTCGCGTTGGGCAATTCGGCTTTGAGCTGTTCATGGGTGATGAATTGTGGCTCAAGTCCGTAGGACGCACATAGCTGCAGGACCGTCCCCTCTTTGGCTTCGCTAGCCAGCGTGCTGGCCTCGATCACCAAATTGCGGCTGAGTACATCCAGTACCTGCTCAAAACTGAGCAGTCCTTGAACCAGTGCTAAATCGATGACTGTGGGACCTGCAGGAAGTGGTAAACCGCAATCGGCGATAACCACCGTGTCGGTGTGCCCCAGCTTGGCCAATGCGCCAAGTAGTGGGGCGTTGAGAATTTCGGATTTCAGCACGAATGCTTCCTTAGGTCTTGCTTGAAAAGTTCTGTCTTAGAGTGCATCTAGTGAACGCGGGTAGGACGCTTGAGCGCCATGTGCCTGTACGGTCAGCGCCGCGAACTTTCCAGCGAAATCTGCTGCTTGTGCCAGAGTGTCACCGTGAGCCAGCCGGGCTGCGACCGCACCGGTAAATGCGTCGCCTGCACCGGTGGTGTCCAATGCCTTGACCTTCACCGCTGAAAGCTGCTGCATTTCAGTGCCCTGTTCAACCACCAAACAGCCGTTGGCACCCAAGGTGATCACCAACGAGGCTAGACCATGGGCCATGAGCTTCTCGGCAATCACCGGCTCGGCTTCGGTCGACATAGTTTCGCTGCCATCGAGCTGTTGCAAGATGAGCGCCGCTTCGTGTTCGTTGACCACCAGCGGGTTGGCTTTGAGCAGGTAATCGCGGTCCAGTTCGATCACCGGTGCCAGGTTGAGCACCACCTTATCGGTGGCCAGATCCATGGCGGTCTTGATGCCCGAGGCAGGGATTTCACCTTGCAGCACCACAATGCCGTGCAGTGTACCGGCGGCGTTGACTACCTCAGCGGTGACCGTGGAGTTAGCCCCGGACACCACGGCGATGGAGTTTTCCGCGCCGGAATCCACCTGGATGATCGCTACGCCGGTAGGTTGGCGCGAAGTTGAGACGCGATCCAGCTTCACGCCTGCTTCTTCAAGCTGGCCTAGCGCGATCTTCGCGTGCGAATCTTCGCCTACTGCACCGATAAATTCGGTGCGGGCTCCTGCTAATTGCGCGGCCAGGGCCTGATTTGCCCCTTTGCCGCCGGGCGAAAGCTGGTAGGAATCGGCCAACACGGTTTCACCCGGGCCAGGCAGGCGGTTCATCAACGCGGTGATGTCCACATTGCTCGAACCAACGATAGTGACTTGGATGTTGTCCGTCATGATTATTCCTTAGCTTGATATAGCTCAGTTGAGCTCTCGCCCGGCGAAATGAGGTACTACAGGTACTTACTTGGTGACGTAGTCAGCGACATTGTCGGTATTGACGGTGTCAACGGCAACCTGGACTACTTCCTCAACGGCTTCATCCTTCATGGCCTTAGCCAAGATCTGAACCGACTGCTTGCCTAGCTCGGCCGGGTTCTGCGCGATGGTGGCGACCAAGGTGCCGGCCTCTACTGCCTTGAAGCCATCTTCGGTACCGTCGAAGCCTACAACCTTGACGTCCTTGCCAGCCTTGGCGCCCAGTGCCTGGATAGCGCCCAGAGCCATTTCGTCATTCATAGCCAGTACGCCGGTGGCGTCTGGGTTGGACTGCATCAGGTTGGTCACTACGTCCAGTGCCTCGGCACGGTCGAAGTTAGCGGTCTGGCTGGAGACCACCTTGATGTCGCCGAATTCTTTCAGGCCCTTGGTGAAGCCTTCGCCACGCTCGTTGGTTGCCGAAGCACCAGGTACACCCTCAAGGATGATGATCTTGCCCTTGCCGCCCAGCGACTCTGCTAGTGCCTTGGCTGCCTGCTCGCCACCAGCAACGTTGTCCGAAGCAACAAATGAAGCGACCTTGGTGTCGCCTACCGAACGGTCAACTGCGACGATTGGCAGTTCAGCCGAAACGATGGGAGCCAGGCCAGCTTCGGCGGTTTCGGTATCTACTGCGTTGATGATGACGCCTTCGGTGCCATCGGTGGCGGCGGTTGCCAGCTGGTTAGCCTGGCTGGCCGAGTCGTTCTGCGCGTCAACAACGGACAGGTCGATGCCCAGTTCGGCGGCTTCTGCCTGTGCGCCGTCACGCAGGTCAACGAAGAATGGGTTGTTCAGCGTGGACACTGCCAAGGTGGCCTTGGCACCCTCGGCAGCTGCCTCGCCACGGCCACAGGCGCTGGCGCCCAAGACCAGTGCTAGACCGAGGGTCAGTGCGGTGCTCTTACGAACGATGTTTTTCATTGGGTTCTCCCTTGAACTAAATGGTGTCAGAAACGGTGATACAAAAACTTTTAGTGGCGCACGTTCTTGCGACGCAGCACGTCGAAGCCCACGGCGATCGCGATAACCAAGCCGATAACTACCTGCTGCCAGAAGGCGCTGACCGAGAGCAGGTTCAGGCCGTTGCGGATCACCGCAAGGACCAGCGCACCGATGAGCGTTCCGGAAATACGACCCACACCGCCAGAAAGCGAAGCGCCGCCGATAACAACCGCCGCAATGGCGTCCAGCTCGTAACCGCTGGCCAAGGTTGGCTGTGCCGAATCCAGACGGCCCGCAAGGATCATGCCGGACAGTGCGGCGAAGATACCGGAAATAACAAACACGGTCACCAGTACGCGCTTGACCGGAATACCCGAAAGACGTGCGGCTTCGGTGTTGCCACCCACTGCGAAGGCGTTCTTACCGATGATGGTGCGGTTTAACACGAACGCTGCGATCAGGCCGGAGACAATCAGGATCAGGATGGGCACCGGCATGAAGCCTAGGTCCCCGCCCAGCCAAGAGACCGAATCTCCGGTGGCGATAGGGCGCCCGTCGGAAATGACCAGGGTCAGCCCGCGCACAATGGTGAGCATTGCTAGCGAGGCGATGAAGGTCGGTAGTTTGCCGTAGGCGCTCATGGCACCGGTGACCCAGCCGCACAACCCGCCGATGGCCAGGCCAACCACGATCGATAGTCCGTCGGGCATACCCGCGGTGGTCACCCAATAGGAGGAGGTCATGGCGGAGATCGCTGCGATGGAACCGACGGACAGGTCGATACCGGCGGCGACGATCACAAAGGTCATGCCGAAGGCCATCACCGCGATGGTGGAAACCTGGATGCCGATATTCATCAGGTTCGGCCCGGTCAAAAAGCGCGGGGTCGCGATGAACATGGCAAGGCAAAGAACAACCAGGCCGACTAGGGCACCGTTGTTTGCAAGGAATGCCTTGAAGTCAAAGCCCTTCTTGGGTGTGGTGGCTACGCTGCTCATTACTTCTTTCCCATTTCATCTTCGCGGTGCACATTGCTCACGGCAAGGGCCATGATGCTGTCTTGAGTTGCTTCATTGGTGGCTAATTCTCCGGCGATCCGGCCCTGGCTCATCACCAGGACGCGGTCGGACATACCCAGCACTTCGGGCAGTTCGCTGGAGGCCATGAGTACGCAGCCTCCGGAGGAGGTAATCTCATTGATCAATTCGTAAATTTCTACCTTGGCCCCGACGTCCACACCGCGGGTTGGTTCGTCCAGCAGTAGCACCTTGGCCCCGGCAGAGAACCAGCGGCCAAAGACCGCCTTTTGCTGGTTGCCTCCGGAGAGTGAACGAATCGGCTGGTCAATATTCCCCATGCGGATGCGCAGGCGGGCGGCCACCTTCTCGGCGCGTTCACGCTGGCCCTTGCGGTCTACCAGTCCAGCTTTTGCGGTAGATGCCATGGTGGCGTAACCGATGTTCTCGGCGACCGAGGCATCGAGTACCAGGCCCTGAGTTTTGCGGTCTTCAGGCACATGGCCTAACCCTGCACGGGTGGCCGCAGCAACGTCATTGCGTGGCAGCTTTTTGCCGGCAACCTTCACGGTGCCCGAAGTGTATTTATCTGCTCCGGCAATCGCGCGGATCAGTTCGGTGCGCCCAGCGCCCATCAATCCGGCCAGGGCCACAACTTCACCGGGACGTACTGACAGCGAAATGTTTTGCAGTGCTCCTACGCTGAGATTTTCCACGCTCAGCAGGTGCTGCTCGCCAGGAGTGGCCGTTTGGCGCGGGAATTGTGCATCGATGTCGCGACCTACCATCAGGCGTACCAATTCGTTTTCCGGGGTGTCTGCCGGGACGGTGGCAATGAACTTTCCATCACGCAAGACGTTGACGAAGTCGCCAATGGCCGCAATCTCATCGAGGTGGTGGCTGATGAAGACCATGCCCACGCCTTTGGTCTTGAGCTGGTTGACGACCTCAAAGAGACCTGCAATCTCAGCGTTGGTCAAGGCGGCAGTTGGTTCATCAAGGATGAGTACGCGGGCGTCCAAGGACAGTGCCTTGGCGATCTCCACTAACTGTTGCTGGGCTAGCCCTAGGTCACCTACTGGGGTGTTGACATCAAGATTCAAGCCCAGCTGGTCCAGTGCTTCGCGGGCAATGCGGCGCATCTCTCGGCGGTTGATAATGCCAAAGCGACGCGGTACACGGCCTAAGGTGATGTTTTCAGCGATAGTCATCGAGGGAACGAGGTTTAGTTCCTGGTGGATGGTGGCGATGCCCAGGGCTTCGGAAGCCTTAGTATCTGGGATCTGCACTTCCTTGCCGTCCATCAAAATGCGTCCGGAATCGGCGCTGTGCACTCCGGCGATCATCTTGATCAAGGTGGATTTGCCTGCACCATTTTCGCCGAGCAGCACCGACACCTTACCGGCGTGGACCTCGACGGTAACCTCATCGATTACCTGGACGGGGCCGAACGACTTGCAGACCCGGTCAAGGACCAGTAGAGCGTCGTTGCTCATGGGCGCACCTTTCCTTCCATCACTTGTGTTGCTTTGGCTGACGCCACCGAGGGGCGCAGCGTAAATTTGCTAATTAGTTCTTCGGGTTCCGGTTTCTGACCGGCCATCACTTCACGCAGGGCTTGAACCGCCATTTTTCCCATCTGGCTCAGGTCATGACCGATAGTGGCAATTGGCGGATCATGGATGAGCATCGCATCGACCTCGTCGAAGGTAATCACCGACAGGTCAGAGCCAACTCTTACCCCCAGTTCGCGCCAGACGCGAAGCGCTCCAATGGCCATCGGTGCATCCGCAACGATTATGGCGCTAGGTTTTGCTGGGTTTTCCAGAAGCCATTTAGCTGCCAGCGCGCCGGAGGCAGGCTGGAAGTCACCGACAAAGTGCAATGCTTCATCGGCATGCAGCCCGTTGTTCGCCAGTGCGGTTTCGAAGGCGCTATACCGTTCAAGGGCGGTGGAGGCGTGCTTTGGTCCGCCAACAAAGGCAATGTTTTGGTGGCCCACGGATTGTAGTGTGGCTACCGCTTCATCCAACGCTTGGGCGCTGTTGGCGGTGATGGCTGGAACCTGAACGCTAGGCAGTGCCCGGTCAACGAAGATAGTGGGAATGCCGCTGGAAAGCACGCGATTCATCATTTCGCTGGGCTGGTTTGATTCTTCATTCAACCCCTGCGGCACAATGACCAGTCCGTCCACACGGCGTGAAAGCATGGTGGCCAAAAAATCATCTTGTTGTGCGGCATCTTCGTTGGCATTACCAATGAAGGTCATCAGTCCGGCGGCGCGCGCATGCTGTTCCACCGCATGGGCCAGGTCTGAGAAGTAGGGGTTACGCACGTCAGAGATCAACAGTGCGATGGAATCTGTTTTGGTGGAGCGCAGTGAGCGGGCCTGCGCGTTGGGCATGAAGCCCAATTCTTTCGCGGCACTTTCAACCTTGGCGCGGGAATCTGGCGAGGTCGCCGGGTGACCTGAAAGGACGCGCGAAGCGGTGGCAACAGATACTCCTGCTGCGCTGGCAACGTCCTTGATGGTGACGGCGTTCATGGCCAATAAGCTCCCTTGCTTACTCATGTAAACGATTCCATGGAATCGTTTACACAGTCTTCCCTAACAAGTTTTTCAAGTCAAGACGGCGCCCGTGACTCGACGCCAGGGCTTCGTGAGACCTGGGAAAAACGAGTCAATGACTTGTGATTTTTTAGCCAAACCAGACTAGGTCACCGAATAACTCAGATTTATTCGCGATGCGCAGTTCAAGCCTTCGGCGTGCACAGCACAGTTGACTATGATTAGTGATGTGTCGGTAACTCAACTTTCAGATAGCGCGCAGAACTACCTCAAGATCATTTTTAGTCTCAACGAATGGTCTGATGAGGCGGTGTCCCCTACCGTGATCGCAGAAAAGGCCGGGGTCAAACTTTCCACCGTCTCCGGGGCCATGTCTAAACTGCGCCAACAAGGATTGCTGAACCACGCTCCCTATGGCGCGGTTTCGCTGACCGCTTTGGGCCGCGAGTATGCGGTCACCATGGTGCGCCGGCACCGGCTGATCGAGACTTTTCTCGTCCAGATGCTCGGATACCGCTGGGATCAGGTGCACGAAGAGGCCGAACAGCTTGAGCATGCGGTGTCCGACTTCATGGTTCAACGAATCGACGAGTTACTCGGTTATCCAACCCGGGACCCGCATGGAGATCCTATCCCCACCGCAGAAGGTGCGATTTCATTTCCCGCTGCGACCTTGCTTGCCCAGGCAAAGCCGGGGCAAAAGGTCAGGGTCGAGCGAATCTCCGATGCGGATTCGGAACTACTTCAGTACTTTTCGGAAAACGGCATTATCGTCGGCGCGCAATTAAACATCGCGACAGGTGAACCATTTTCCGACACCTTAGAGGTCACCGCGAATGGCGAGCCGACGGTGATCCGTCTAGGCGCGCGAGCCACCGAAGCGGTCTGGGTTTCGCCCCTAGACTCCACCGACTAATCCGAGGAGAATAAGCACACATCGGTAGGGAGTGAACAATGTTTGGGGTACGAACTTACGACTCGATCAATAAGGTCGAAATCATCAACACCATGCGTTTGGAAGCTTTCCCTGTGCGTTCTGCAGCAGACTCAAAGCCCCGTCGGCGCTCAGCGCTGTTTGCCTCGCTAGCTCGTAGGAGCATGCGGAAAACAAGTTTCCCTCGGCACGCTCACAAGCTGCGCGAGTAGCGCGACTTATCCTGCGTGCTGCAAGTTCTTGCGCCGTCTGCGCACCGCGAACCGATGCGCAACTAACCCTTGGCGTGGGCTAAACAGGTAGATCAGTACAAAGATCGCCCCTTGCGAAAGCACCACCATACCTCCGGTAGAAGCATCCAGATAGTAGCTGACGTACACGCCGATAATTCCAGCCAGTGCCGCCAAGGCCGGAGAAATCACCAGCATCTTGCCGAAGCTGTTTGTCAGCAGATAAGCGCTCGCACCCGGAATGATCAGCATCGCTACCACCAAGATGACGCCCACCGCCTGCAACGCCACCACCGAAGTCATGGCAAGCAACCCTAAAAGGACCGCCCCGATCATTCGCGGGTTCATGCCCAGTGCGTGAGCGTGGGTTGAGTCAAAAGCGTAGAGCGTGAAATCTTTGCGTTTGAGGATCAGAATCAGGAAGGTCACCGCGCCTAGGATGATGACCTGCCACAGGTCCGCAGCGGACACCCCGAGCAGATTTCCAAAGATAATGTGGTTCAAATCTAAGTGACTTGGGGTCACTGAGATCAGCACCAGCCCAAAGGAAAATAAGGTGGTAAACACGATTCCAATAGCCGCATCCTCTTTCAGCCTAGAGGTATCGCGCACTCCCCCAATCAATGCAACCGCCAAGAAACCAAAAACTAGGGCGCCCAAGGCAAATGGTGCGCCGACAATATATGCGAGCACCACCCCGGGCAATACCGCATGGGACACCGCATCACCCATCAGCGACCAGCCGATGAGCACAAGCCAGCAGGAGAGCACCGCACACAGTATCGCTGCGATTACGGTGACGGCGAGCGCGCGCACCATAAAGGTATAACCCAGTGGCTCGGCCAATAATTCGAAGAGGTTCATGCGTCTTCGCCTCGGTTCATAGGATCCAGCCCGAAGGCCATGGCTAGGTTCTCTGGTTGCAGAACCAACTGTGGATCTCCTTGCATCAGTACCTTGCGCATCAAAAGTATTGCTTGATCCGCTAAATTTGGCAGCGCATGAAGATCATGCGTCGAAATCAATACGCTTCCGCCCTGGTCCGCTACTTCCCGCAGGAGCTTGGTAATTGTTGCTTCGCTTCTCTTGTCTACCCCGGCGAATGGCTCATCGAGCAACATGATGTTCGCTTCTTGGGCGATACAGCGAGCTACAAAGGCGCGTTTCTTTTGCCCGCCGGAGAGCTGACCGATCTGTCGTGAAGCCTGTTCGGTGAGTTCAACTCGGGCTAGTGCTTGCTCTACCGCCTCATGGTCCGCCTTCCGCGGGCGTCTGGTGAATCCCATATGCCCGTAGCGTCCGGTCATCACTACTTCGCGCACCGAAATCGGGAAGTCCCAGTCCACGGCCTCGTTTTGTGGAACGTAACCGATAGCCCCTGATTTACGCGCCTGCAGTGGATTAGTGCCGTTGACTAATACGCTGCCGGTGTCGGGTTTAACCAGCCCCATAATGGTTTTGAAGAGTGTCGATTTTCCGGATCCGTTCATTCCAACCAGTCCGCAAACAGATCCACGCTCCAGTTGAATCGATGCCTTATCCAGGGCGAGCAACGAGCCATAGTGAACTGTCGCATTGGCGACATCGATGGCGAGCGTCATGGCATTTCTCCTCTTAAGGCGCGGGTAATAGTTTGAGCGTCGTGGGTGATCAGGTCCAGGTAGGTTGGCACCGGCCCGTCCGGTTCGGACAGGGAATCAACGTAGAGTGTTCCGCCGTAGTACGCATCGGTGGATTCGACGACTCGTTGCATGGCTGCATCCGAAACAGTCGATTCGCAGAAGACCGCAGGAACCTGATGTTCTCGCACGTAGTCAATGGCTGCGGCAACCTTACGCGGGGTGGCCATTGACTCTGCGTTCACTGCCCAAAGGTATTTCTCACGCAAGCCAACATCCCTGGCCAGATAACTGAAGGCTCCTTCGCAGGAAACCAGCACCCGCTGGTTTTCGGGTACTTTTGCTAGGTCAGCCACCAGTGAGTCCTGAACCGCCTGCAATTTACGCTTATAAGTGGCGGCATATCCCCTGAAATCATCGGCATGCTCTGGATCTAGCTCGCTGAACGCCTTGGCCATCGTATCGACATAAGTTTGGACGTTCAGCGGGCTCATCCAAGCGTGCGGGTTGGGTTTTCCGTCACCGGCACCCCCGGTGATGCTGATGGGCTTGACTCGGTCACTGACGGTGACATGCGGCGCCGGGTTATCGTGCACAAATTGTTCAAACCATGCTTCCAGATTCATCCCGTTATCAAGGATGAGATCCGCATGGGAGGCCCTTCGCAAATCTTCCGGGGTTGGTTCATAACCATGAATTTCCGCCCCGCGTTTAGTCACCGACTCCACGCGCAGGTGTTCCCCTGCCACGTTTTGTGCAATATCGGCCAGCACCGTGAAGGTTGTCAGCACCACCGGACGTTCGTCCTGAGGTGCCACCGTCTCAGGTTGGCGCGAAGCGCTGCAACCGCTGAGGATCAGTGCTACTGCGCAAGCCAGCGCCAGAACGCGACGATGCGTTGTTCTGGTCCGTGGACCTTTTGCTGCTTGCACCGTTGCTCACACCATTTCACTTTGACTGCCCGCGAGAAATCCGCTTTCACACAGCATAATGTTTGAGGGGTCAAACATTCAAAGTTGATGTCACAATCAGCGCGAAATAAGTGCGCCTCCTAAACGCCGATCAACGTATTGATCAGCCTGGCAGCGGTACGCGCGGTACGCGCATCGATGTCAAAGCTTGGATTCAGTTCCACCACGTCAACAAGTCCAAGCTTCCCGCTGTCCGCAACATAACGGCACACCGCATGAATTACTTCTAAGGGCACGCCGTAAGCCGCCGGCGCGCTGACCCCTGGGGCCGTTGCCGCTGGCAAAACATCAAGGTCAATGGTCAGGTACAGCTGGTCAACAGAACCCAAGAACTCACGAACAAACTCAATGACCGCTTCCAGGTTCCCCGCGCCGCATTGCTCATCGACTAGGTACCGGACCCCGAGAGCATGAGCCTGGTCAAATAACACCCGGGTGTTATTTGGTTCGCTGATCCCAATGACTGCGTATCTAAAATCGCGTCCCGCCGCTTGCATGTCATTGGCGATATCTTTGAACGGCGTGCCACTGCTCCGACGCGGTGCGCTACGCAGGTCAAAATGAGCGTCCAAGTTCAAGATTCCAATGCGCGTATCGGGGTGTTCTCGAAAATGATCAAAGAGTCCGCTAAACGATCCGTAAGCGGTCTCGTGCCCTCCGCCAAGCACTACCGGCATCGTGCCGGCGTTCAGCAACCCCGACACCGCCTGGGCCAGTCGAACCTGGCCCGATTCGAGTTCGTCACCGAGCACCACGATGTCGCCCGCATCATGCACGGCACGTGGCTGATGGATTGCTAATGAGCTTAAGGCTGCTCTCAACGCCTGCGGGCCACTAGCCGCGCCTGTTCGTCCTTGGTTTCTCAAAACTCCCGCGTCCGAAGCAAAACCAAGCAGTGCTACCGGCCGCGAAGTGGAATGCTCCTCGGAAGGAGCGAACCGATCGGAATTTACATGCTGGTGCCAGCGAAGATGCTCGGCCCCTTCTCCGTCTAGGCGGCCACCCCATTCTGCGGCCGGCCGATCTACCTGAATTCCCAGATGTGACGCATTATTCACCATGTCACCAGCTGACCAGATCCGCGGCTAGCTAACCAGTACATTGAGCCAACTTAGTCCGAGATTTCGGACTGTTGGTCTCTGGTCGCGAAAATACCGTTAGATACTATCGAGCTCGCCGCGAGCAAAATCGCGGAAGGCAAGGTTTTGATACAACTGCTCCCCACGATTGGTCCTGATGATCAACTAGAGCGTTAATCCCAGTGCACGACTGGCACCACGGTTATTCCGGACACCACGGCGGGCGCGCAAAGGGTTAATTTTACCGGAGTGCGTCATCCGAGGTGTTGTGACAACTACTGTTCACGCAGATACTTGCCCAGTCCGGGCCGGCGCACCAATTCGCTCTAATTTAGCCTCCCATCAGAACCAGAATCACCATAGACCTCAACATGAATATGATCCATATGCTTGGTGGTGTCATTCCAATTATTGGTGAACTGGGTACCGTATTTACCCGAGGCGGAATATTCGTTCCAACCTGAGCCGGGCAACCATATTTGGTCTTGCCAGATGAGGTAATACACCCCGAGCTGTTCCCGGTTATCGAGCAAGAACTGGGCTATCTTGTCGCCCTGAGCAATACGAGTTTTGTTCTTGTAGTCTCGGATCATCAAGTCAACGGCCTTACCTGCGCTGTGCCCCACCGAACCGCTCCTGATGGTGTGGATATTGCTCACGGTGTCACCGAAACGATGATCTATTGCCTTGAGAACGCGTTGCGCATCGGGTTGCAGACTCACTGGCGCTTTAGTCGCGAGATATTTGGCGCTGACCCATCCGGTGCCTTGAGAAGATTTGATCTGGGACCAGCCGTTGCTCATCTTGAGGAAGGTGACCTTCTCGCCCATTGGCACTACACCTAGGCTTCGGTGCTCAACACCACCGCCTGCTCGTAGATTCACGTTCGCCGTAGTCCAACGAAATACCTGCTGCTTATCGGGAACCGGTGCTTGAGGTTGATTGGACGTCACGTAGGTAGAGCTGACCCACCCGACACCTTGCGTAGTGGTGACGCGAGTCCACCCGTTAGCTGTTCCGTGTGCGGTTACTTGCTGGTTCTTAGGAACAACACCGAGGGACCTGAACGACGTCGAACTGCCTTCGCGTAAGTTCACGTTTGTAGTTGCCCAGCGTTTAACGTTATTCAGTGGCAAGTAGGTCTTGTCGATCAGTGTAGTGCTCGGCACCCAGCCGATAACCTGTCCAGTTTTGATCTTTGACCAAGAGCCACTGCTGCGATAGAACCCTACTTTGCTACCGGGACGAATCGTCCCTAAAGATTTCGCTTTCGACGAGGTGGAGGCTCGGACCGCTACCGAGCTTATGGCCCACCGGTTGCCTTTCAACACGTCGTTCACGGGTTTGTTCGCCGAGAGATCCTTCGAAGAAATCCAGCCGAGGCCCTTCGATGTTTTGACGCGGGACCACCCATTTGAGGTGCCGTACAAAGTCACTTTTTCGCGTGCGGACACCGAGGCCTTTTTGCCCGTGGTGCTAGAAGCTCCGGTACGCAGGGTTGTATTCTTCACGACCCACCGTGGGGTGGCGGGGATTGCTTTGAATGCTCTGCTTGTCAGATTTGCTGTCGGGACCCATCCGGTGCCGCGAGTTGTTCGCACCTTGCTCCACGAACCCTTGGTGAGAAACAGACCCAGTTTTTCTCCGGCTCGAACTTTGCCCAAAGATTTAGTCTTGTTCCAGTTGCCCTCGCGAAGCACCGTGTCCGCGATGAGCCAGCGTGATCCGATGATCTTGGCGTTTACAGGCTTCGTATTACTGAGCTGTGCAGCCGAGATCCAACCCTTTGTCCCCGACACCGAGACATGTGCCCAGCTACCAGAAGTGCGGAACCATTCAACCTTGGCGCCAGAAGCGACATTAGCCAATTTCTTCGATTTGCTCGAGTTCTTCTGGAAAAGCGGCTGCTTGGATTTCGAGTATTTATAGACAGCCGCCGGCATCGCCGAGGATAGCTGATTTGTGGGAACAAATCCGATGCTTCGACCAACCTTGATGCGCGTCCATGATCCGGAAGAGCCAAGACGTTGAACCTTAGTTTTACGGATGACCCCGGTTAGCGAGGTAGACGCTGCCGCGGGCTTCTGCCGTAACGACTGGAACGATTTTAGGTAGCGATAGACCACGGTCTTTGGCGTCGGCTTCGTCTGAGCCTTGACTGGTGTCAATTGTTTAGCCGGGACCCACCCGGTTTTGCTCTTGTAACTGACCTGGTCCCAACCGGAGCTACTTCGCGAAACGCTGAGTGTGGTGTTCTTGGGAATCACCAACACTGAGGCAGCCTTAGTTGACGGCGTCTTGCGCATCGTCAATTTTGAGTTGGTCTTCTTGGTAATCTTAGCTTTCGCCGCGGAACTTACCAGTGCGGTTTCTTGAGCAGGTTGTGGGGCCGCCACCGCCGGTGTGCCAAGTCCGAGAGTCAAAATAACTGCAAGTCCAAGACTCAGGACACGGTTAACGCGCATATCTTTATTCACTCTCGCGACTAGGCCTTTACGCCATTTCTTGATGGCTCACCAAAATGAACAGCCCTAGGCTGTGGTGCTTGTTCTGCTACCGCCAAAAAGAATCATGACACAAAAATGGTCAGCTAGGTGTAAACGTACTTCTTCAACATTTTATGAGTCGGTACAGTACACGAATGCCGTGGTAGACCCAGGTTCAATTTCGGTGCGTCCAGCGTCTTGAATCACTGGGCCTGAAGCCTTCGCGCGCAGCTTGTCGAACTCGGCGCGCGGTAGTTGTTTGATCCCCACCGGGGCATGCGATTTCAACCAGTTTTCAATGAGTTCTGGCTGTGCTTCGGTCAGCCAGGCAAAAAGGGCATGAGCAGCTTGCGCTGCGGCTTTGCCCGTGGACATCTCCAAGGATTTATTGAGCACAATATTCACGTGCGCTACCAGCACTTCGTCACTTTTCGGGAGCTCAGTTCCGGAAACCTGAAGCTTAGCGATCAGCTTGTGTAGATCAGCCGCGGGCAAGGGTGGCAGCCCCACGGCCTGCGCTTTACCAACTTCGCTAATCATTTGCTCGGGGAAGAGTTCTAGCACTTTGGCGAACATCTTCGGATTAGCCCGGCGCACGGATTTTGCGAACGCTTGGCTGGCCCAGACCTGCCATTCGTCGTTTTGTGGGTCCTGCAGGTAAGCGATCACCGCCGCGCGGGCTACCGCCGAAATTCCCTCGTCCTCGGTGGACGGGTCTTCCTTATCGATCCGCAAGATGATGGGCTGCACTAATTCGTCTGGTTGTCTTTCAGTATGCTCACTCACCAGTCCATTCTAGATGCGGCGCTCTCGACATGCAGCGTTCCAGAGTTCTCTCCAACCTCACCATTTGGCGCACGGACGGTCAGGCACCGGTTTTGAATGCCGATACCACTATTCCAGCATGATCATCCGCGAGTGGTCGATGCAGTGCTTGCGAGCGGCAAGGCTTGCAAGCAGGCCGGCGACTTGATTGGCGTGAATGCTTTCGCGGATCAGATGGCTCAGAAATATTTGGCGGAGGGCCCCAAGTTTGTGAACGTCGGTGCCGAAGTGTCGATTCTGGCTCGAAACACCGAAACACTGGCAGCAAAGTAGTTGCTTCCGGCGCCGCTTCACCTATGGTCAGTGCGACGGTTAGGGGCGCCCTAGGGAGTTCATGGCAATCAGCCGCTTCGGTGTACGAACCTTGTAGGAGAACAATGACTTCTTAAGGTCCAAAATCGCGTGACGCACGCACCGCGGTAGACAAGGCAGTGGTCCTACTGCGCGTTTTCGGCGAGGAAGCCTCCACTGGCGTTGGGGTCAGCGAATTAGCTCACCGCGCCGAGTTTTCGGGATCTACCGCATTCCGGATCCTGATATCCCTGCGATTAAATGGTGTCGTGGACCGCGCTGGCAACGCTTACCGACTCGGCAAGCGGATCCAACTTCCGGGGACAAATTCAAGGAAACTTGGCAGACCTCATTTTTAGTACCTGGAATTCTAGGACGTAGTCTGGACTGCATGAACTTCGCCCACTCTGACTCGCAGATTTTCTACGCGGTGGCCTCGCCTGGACAAGTACAGTTGGCGGCCGAAAAACTTGGCGGACCCGCAAAAATCCTAGGCAGCGAAGCCGGCCGGGCTGAAGGCTTCACTCATCAGGAAGACCGCGAAGCATTTACCGCTTCTCGAACGCTGTTGCGACTGCTGCTCTCCTACGTCACATACGGAGAGCTTGATCAATCATCAGACGTGGACATTTCGCGGCATTGCATCTCCTGCAATTCCAGCGACCATGGCAAGCCAACAACGCCACATCACTCAATCTCGTTGTCCAGAACTAGAGAACTAGTCATTGCTGCCGTGGGCCCTAAAGACTTGCGCCTTGGCACCGATATTGAACGGGGCACCGCGCTGAGCCCGCGGGGGGTCTTTCCCGGCTTTGACCAGATCGCGCTAACGCCTGCCGAACTCAAACTGGTGCACCGGGACAAGGCCCCAGATGACACAAGGCTTTTGGCGTGGACCGCCAAAGAAGCACTGCTCAAGGCGGATGGCGCCGGTTTACGACGTGAACCTTCAACGGTGAGGGTGCTCTCGCCTGCGGTGTTAAAGGCGGCCCGCCGCAACAGATGGGCTGGTTCTAGCCACCTTGCCGGGTACAGCCTTCGCTGGCTCCCGGTGCCAGCCACGCATGTGGCGGTGCTTGCCGCTTCGACGCCTTTGCCTATTCAAGAACTCGGCGCGGAAATCTTCAAAACGACACTGAGCTGACGATTCGTTTCTAGATGTTGATGAAGGTAATGAGTATTCTGGCGGGTTTCTCGGCATAAACGGCGTGCACGACTCCGGCTTCGAGCCGAATAATCCCGCCGTAGTTGAGGTGATGGGTTTCTTCACCCACGCTGAAATCCACTTCCCCATCAAGTACTTGCACGATAATTGGCGTGCCGGCTTTATGCTCGGCGAGCTCAACATCTGCGTCGAAGGCGATCTGCACCAAGGTGGCTCCCGAGCCGGCGCTGAGGCGCTTAGCCGAATACCCTCCAGGCTTTATCGGATTCGCCTGCTCCAAATCGCCAAGTTCCTGCGCCAGGAGGTTGCTTGCTTCCTTCGTATCGTTATTGTCCACCACGAACATTCCTTTACTTCAGGTGATGCCGGATTTCCAGACCCCGGTCACTTCCGAGTATCTCAGAGATTACCGTTCTTGCACGCTCAATGGCCTTCGGGCTTCAACGAACTAATATGAGCGTCGTTTGCCCTTACGGACAATCAGGAGAATAACACTGACCAACATGGCTACCGCAAGGGTCACCAAGGACGGTATGAGCCAGTCGGTTTGCCCGATGGAGCCTTGGGTCAGCTCACCAAATTGGGCCAACGAACCACCGACGGAACCCACCGGATTTTCCAGAAGTGTGACAACCGCGGAGATTACCGCTGGCATGATCCATTGGATAGCTAGGGCGATACCCCAAACCACCAAATGCCAGATCTGCAAAAATCCGAGGAAACCCAATACTAAACCAAGCACCAATGCCCCGGCATAGGTTAAGGATGAATAGATCTCCGGCTCTAAGGGAGTATAGGTTGCCACCATCTGCAGCCATCGCCCCACACTAAAAACGAGCGCGGCTACCAATAGCGCCACGATACTCAGTCGCAATTTGGCAATCAAGAAATACAGCACCTGGCTGATCACAAACGCCGTGCCTAAGGCCCAGAGCTGGGTTTGGAGTCCGTCGCTGATTTTCCCTTGGAAAATTTCCGGTGCGTCGCCCCAGATCCATTGGAAAACAAGCCCGACCAGGGCGAGAAGCACACCAATATCGGTCAGGATTGCGAAGCTTGTACCGTGGCGGCCAATCACTCGCGTGAACCAACCACCAAGCAAGGCGATGCTCGCGAAGATGATGATCAGCCCCGCCGCGTCACTCATTGAAGTTGGCAGCATTGGTTGCTCTCGTTGCCCCAACCATAACCACAACCACGGACCAACCGCGAGCAGGACAATAAATAGCCCGGCAATGATCTGTGCCCACCACGGGCTCCAGAACTGACGACTGCTTCTCATACTTAACGTGTGTGCTCCCACGCGCTCATTCTGTCAGAGCCGAGCTAACGTTCCTAGGACCTCGGAGGCCGTTTCACCTTTCATTGCGCGCGCCACCGTATCTACGGCTTTGAGAATTTCTCCTCGGAACAAAATCAAAGGGATCCGTAAGCGCTTCTCCAGAGCTGGAGCGAACGCTTACGGATCCCTTGGTCTGACCCTTCGATGCCCAAGAACGGTATCTTTGTCCCGTGTCTAAAACCAACCGTCAAGACATGATGATCTTTTCGGCGATCGGCGCAAGCCATGCAAGGTGGTAACCCGATGACTTCAACTGAGACCAGTAAACATGGAACCAGTCAGTGTGCGCAACAGGCACATTCATGATTGATCAATATGATCACTACAATCAGGGAGACATCGTCTAAAACCTGCATTTTGCTAAGCGCACTGAATTTAGTGCCGTGCATCACTCTCGAGTTCAGGTCCATCGGAGACCCGTTCAAGTTTGATTTTCCTTTCGGCAACTGCCGATGAAAAGAACATCGCCACAATGACAAATCCAAGGGGAAGGTGCAGCGCCTGCCGTAATCCAAATTCATTCCCTATAAAGCCCAGAAGTGGTGGACCGACTAAGAAAGCGATATATCCGATGGTGGCGGCCACCGCGACGCGCCCCGCCGGATCCGCCCCAGAAGCTCCGGCGGCGGAAATCGCCAAAGGGAATGCCAACGAAGTACCAATTCCCCACAGGATGACCGCGGCACCGGCAAGGACTGGGTTGTTCAGGAAAATGACGCCTGCAAGCCCCAGCGCTCCAAGGAAGGCACTGACCGCAAAGGTTCTGCTTGCTCCAAAGCGCCCAATAAACCAGCCACCGCAGAACCGCCCGATAGTCATCGCCAGCGCGAACCCGGTGAAGATCAATGACCCTGCGGCTGGATCAAACCCGTGCCCGTCAACCATCACCAATGGCAGCCAGTCATTGGCCGACCCTTCGGCGAGCGCCATCGCCAAAACGATAAACCCGATCAACAGCAAGCGTGGGTCCGTCCAGAGTTTGGCTGCGCTCGGCGATGCGGACTCTTCCGTGCATGACCTGTCAATTTTCCCTGTGCCTTGCGGAAGGTAACGGATAACGTACAGAAATAGTGCTAGCGAAAGCAGCCCGCTGAACACCAAATGCCAGAGGACTGGAAAAGCGATTGAAGTGAAAATAATTCCTGCGCTGGCGCCAATGACCGTGCCAAGGGAGAAGAATCCGTGAAGACTCGCCAGGAACGGTTTCTTAGTGAGTCGTTCAATCTCGGCGCCTTCCACATTCATTCCAACTTCTGCGCTTCCCATACCGGCACCGAAGAGAAACAGCCCAGCGGCCACGCACCATTCAAGTTGGAAGTGGGCGCTAATTCCAATGAGCGGCATCGAGGCGATCACCGCTGCAGAGCCGGTGCGGATAACCGGACGTGCGGCAAACCGTGCAACAAGTTTTCCGGAGAAGATGATGCCGAGCATGGAACCGACCGATAGTCCGAAGAGTACGAGGCCCATCTTCGCCGGGGTGGCTTCCAGCAGGTCTCTAATGGCCGGGGTGCGCGTCACCCACGAGGCCATGCTCAAGCCGGGCAGGAAAAATAGTGTGTACAGGGCCCAACGACGTTGGGTAATGGTCGGTGACAATTCCGCTCCTGGTGCGGGTGCTGGCAGTGCCGAAATCGGCATTCAATCTAAAACTACACAAGTTTCGGATTCTCTACTTGCTCACCGGCGCCTTAGATCAGTCAAGATCTCCGGTGACTTCCTCGCGGGCTTGGGCGTAACGATGCTGAATGTAGTTCTCGAGTTCTACCCGCTCCACCCGCCACATGCCACGGCCACCAATTTGAATAGCAGGAAGCTCACCGCTTTTCACCAGCGCACGAACTTGGGGAAGCTTTACGTTCAATTCCTCGGCAACGTCCTCTAATCTCAAAAACCTCATATCTGAAAGGTTACTGCGATTTAGGATCATTTGGCATGAAATCGGACAAGTTGTTCATAAGTAATGCTTTGTGATTCGACGCAAGCCAAGCCATGACACATAATGGGTTAGACGCAACAAAACCGGTCAGACCGTGCAACACAGTTGGGGATGGCTGGTCATTTTGACTAAAATCCTATGAAGGCACCTAGGCCGCGGACCACCCAATATGGCAGCACAGGAGAATCTCCACATGAATTCGGAAACGTATCAGCTCGATGAGACCGACCGCCGAATTCTGTTGGCTTTAGATGATGATCCACGTGTACCGATCATGATGCTCGCTCAGCAGCTAGGCCTGGCACGCGGAACAGTGCAGACGCGTCTTGAACGCCTGGCTCATTCCGGTGCTTTGCGCCCGAATACCGCCCGTATTCTGCCAAGTTCTATGGGCCGTGGAGTCAGCGCGTTTGTGAGCGCCGAGTTGAACCAGTCGAGTCTGAATGAGGCCATCGATGCGTTGCGTCGCATCCCAGAAGTCTTAGAATGCGTTGCTCCTGCGGGGGAAACCGATCTGCTGATTCGCGTCTCGGCCACCGATCCAGATGACCTGTACCGAGTCTCTGAAGAGATCCGCTTATGCCCTGGGATCACTCGCACCTCAACCTCAATGATTCTGCGTGATGTTATTCCCTACCGCACCACTGCGTTGCTCTCGAAGCTGAGCGGAACCAAGAACTAGTTTCTAGCCTTGCACCAGATCTAAGGTCCGTGCCGGCAGATGCTTGCGAGCGGCATAGACACAAACCATGCTCAATAGGCAAAGCCCGATAAGTAGCGCAATAAACCAGAGGGGATCAGCGAATGGTCGCCACATGGCAAAGAGCGTCGGGAAGCTAAAGCCGATAAAGCACACGGCATAAAACCGTCCCGTAAGTTTTCCGATTTCGCCAGACCCTGCAAGGTCAAGTACCTGGCTAAGCCCAGCGACCAGTAATACTCCGTTGGCCGAACCCGAAATGAGGAAGGCTATATAGCCCAGTGCTTCAGATCCGCTGAGATACACCAGGATCATCAATGCGAATGCCAGCACTGAGAGGATGAGCCCGGCCATCAGTACGTTGATCTTGCTGGTGTCGTTATAGCGTTTGGCCAGGGGCTGGACCAGTACGCCCATTCCCATAGTGATAACTACCGCGGCAGTAGTGAAAAACAATGATGACTGACCTGCTGCCGAGCTTAACGCGGGAACGATAGCAAAACCACTTGCCGCTAGTCCAAAGACCCATGGGGCTGCGGGAAGCACCACGAGTTTAAATCGTTTGAGATTCTCGGGCGTGGTCACAGTCCCAGGCCTACTGCCCTGAACCGCCTTCTCTTCCTTGACCGTAGTGATAAGAAATAACCACGAGAGCGCAGCGACCGCGTGAATTCCATAGGCGAGTTCTGGGCTTGCGCTCGCGCCCACAATAGTTCCGGAGATCATTGGGCCGATGGCAAACCCTGCCGACGTGCACAGTGCCGCTCGGGTTGCTCCTGCAGGTCCCACACTGAGTACTTTAACCCAGCTGGTCACCGCCACCATGGCTAAGCCCATGCCCATTCCGGTAAAGACTCGTCCGGCATATAATCCGGAGTCGTGAACTACCCCGAACATCATGCTGAGCGAGCCGAGCGTCGAGGCGGTCAAAGCGAGGAGGGTGAAAGGCTTGCGGCCAAATTTGTCGGCTAGCGGGCCACCCAGCAGTAGCGTCGGAATCATGCCGAGCAGATAACTGCCCATCACCAGCATTGCTTCAAATTCGCTTAGCTCACGGTGCTGCTGATACCAACTGATGAGTGAAACATACTGGTTAGCGCACCATCCGGTGAGAATCAGGCAGATTCCCGGAAGCCACCACGAGGTTGTGCCCTGTTTCGTCTTGCTGACGCTAATCTTATTTCTCCAGTTCGCGGTACAGTTCGCGTACACGCTCGGCGATTTCATCACGGATTAGGTTCATCCGTTCGGAGCCCGTCACCCCGTCCTCGCTTGGCTCATAGGTGACCCAGCGTTCGGTGGGAATGTTTTCGTTAATGCTGGGATTCGCTTCGCTGCCCAGAATAACTACGCGGTCCACCTGGTCCAATAGTGCAGGGTCAATGCTCTTTGGAATACCTGCGGACATGTCTGCGCCGGCCTCGGCCAGCGATTCAGCAGCCTCGTGATTGATCACGGCGCCAGGGTTTGTCCCGGCCGAATAGCTGGTCACCTTGCCGTCCGAAACGAGGTCCATCAAGGCTGCAGCCATTTGCGACTTGCCTGCATTACGAGAACAGATAAAAAGAACCGAAGTAGCCATGAACATATTGAACCACCCACTGAGCATTAGTGGGTGATTCAATAACATTTGTTGAGCGCAGTAAGGGTTACTAGCTACCGAGTCTTAATGGTTTCGCCTCTGAAGAAGGCTGGATGCCGCCACCTGGTGAACAGCATGATTGCGACACCGAGTAGCAAAACACCCACCCCCAGAATGAAGACCATGCCCACAGAACCAATCGCGGATCCTGAACCATAGTCGGGATTCATTGATTCGATGGCCGTGCTGAAGAACATCACCAGCAGCACTACACCGCCGATGAGTGGTGCAAGGAACTTGAAGAAGAAATTCCGAGCACTGGCAAACAACTCAGAGCGGAAATACCAGACACAGGCCAGTGCGGTAATCCCGTAGTAGAAGCAGATCATGAGCCCCAGCGCAGTGATGGTGTCCCACAAGGCATTTTCAGAGATCAACCGGGTCACCACGTAGAACACCGCCGCGGCTGCTGCCGAGACTACCGTGGCAACCGTAGGCGACATGAAGCGCGGGGAAATCTTTGCGAAGCTCGGTGGCAAAGCCTTGTAGTACCCCATGGCCAGCAAGGTACGCGCCGGTGAAACCATGGTTGACTGCAGCGAAGCCGCCGAGGAGGAGAGGATTGCTAGTGACATCAGAATCGCTAGTGGTCCCATGATGGGTCCGGAGAGCACCGCAAAGATTGATTCTTGGTTTGCTTCGTTACCTGCGCCGAGCCCGGTTTGGCCTACTCCGGCCCAGTACAGAACGCCCAAAGATACCGCTAGGTACAACGCGATGATGACTAACACCGTCCACGTCGCACCGCGTCCGGGCACCTTAGCCGGGTCAGTGGTTTCTTCGTTCATGGTCAGCGTGACATCCCAGCCCCAGAAAACGAAGATTGACAGGGAAATACCTGCGGCGAAGGCGGCGAATGAATCCACTGAGGCCGGGTTGAACATGTCTAAGCTAATAGGTGTCCGGTCAAAGGGAGTGCTACTGGTGAACGCCATGATCGCGAAGAGAAGCAAGACCGCCACTTGAAAACCCACCAGTACATACTGGAACACCTTGGTGGCGTTGAGCCCACGATAAGAAATGTAGGCGGCGACCGCGATGAAGACCAACGTGGTGGGAATGTTGACCCACAAGTTTTTTGTTAAGTCGGCGATTGCTTGGTTTCCGGTGAGCTGGGCGAGGAGGATATAGAAGAAGTCCACCGCCACGGCTGCAAGATTGGATAAGACGATCACGGTAGCCGCGATAAGCCCCCACCCGCCCATCCAACCGATCATCGGTCCGAAGGCTCGGGTGGCCCAGGTAAATGAGGTTCCGGAATCTGGCATCGCGTTGTTTAGCTCGCGGTAGCCCAAGGCGACCAGCAACATCGGAATGAAGCCGGCTAACAAGATGGCCGGAAGGCTCGTGCCGACCTCTGCCACGGTGGCGCCGAGTCCGGCGGTCAAGGTGTAGGCCGGGGCAATGCAGGAGATGCCGATGACTACTAGTCCGACTACTCCTACGGTGCCGGTGGACAAACCTTTAGAGTGCAGACCGCTCTCGGATTGCTCGGCAGTTTCCTGCCTCAGTTCTTGCGACATAGTGTTAACCTTCTGGGTTTTTTCTGGGCAGACCTCTGCGTCTGCCCAGAAAACGGGTATCCCCCGCGCGATGGTTTTAGTTCGGTATCACTGCCATGGGCACGTGCAACTTGCCTAGGATTCGTTGGGCCTTGGCTCCGACAAAGAGACGACGGCTTGCAGCTAACCGGGAAGAACCCAGAATTGCTACTTCTCCGGCTTCCCAAGCCAGCGAATCAATGGCTTCATCCAGGCTTTGACGTGAAATCACTTCGATACTTGCCTGCAGTCCCATGGACTCGGTCAGTTCCGCGAGGAACTTCTTGGTGCGCACCAGATGCGGATCAAGCTCAGTGGCTGGATCCGATACGTCGGTATCGGATACGAGCGTCGCGACGCGTAATGCCACTTTGCGGACCGTGGCGAACTTGGCCGCGTTGGCAATGACCTCCCGCGCTCCGGGACGGTCTCCGACGAATGCTGTCATTCGGGTGATTTGCCCATTCGCTGCACGCAACGAGGCAAGCGCCTGCGGGCTGGACATGAATACCGGAACCGGTGAAGCGTGCAGGAGTGCATTTGCTACCGCGCCGGGCATGAAAAATCCCGCACGGTGGCGTTTACGCCCACCCAAGACGATGCCATGCACACCGGTTTCTACGGCAAGCTCAATCAGGCCTCCGGCGACCGAGGATACCGAGCGAGCCACGACTTTGGCGCTGACTCCTTGCGGAACCTGGGCTAGCGCGGCAACTGCCCACTCATCAACTTTGGCCGAGAGAATAGAGTCGAACCCATGGTCTCCACCGGGGTAGATGGCGCTGAAGGGTGTCGTTGCAGGCACCACAATGCCTATGGTCAGGCTAGGCGTTGTGGTTCCCGCCACCAGAGCAGCCGCCAGCTCCAGTGCTTCGGCACCGCGCTGATCTGCGGTGTATCCAACAAGCAGATTCATGGCTACGCGTTGACCTTTCCTAGCGGAGCAACACCGTCATAGCTTTCGTCATAGCTGCTTCCTTCTAGCTTTGCGATGATTCGAGCAGCGCTGCGGCGTCCCATGCGTACCGCACCATCCACGTGCTGGTAGCCCTCACCGGCAAGATCTGATGAGGAGAAGTACAGCGGTCCCACATTGTCGTTCTGGACTGAGCCAAATCGTGTCAGACCACCAAGGTCGTAGCTGGTGGCGTAGGCGCCTCGGGTCCATTCTTCGGCCGCGAAGTCGGAGAGGTAAAAGACCTTGGGGTCCAAGGCCTTAGCACCGAGGAAGTCGGCGATTCCCTGCAAGATCTGCGATTTGCGTTCTGCTTCGTCTAATTCCCACATGGCATCGGCGTCAACATCGGAGATAAATCCGACCAGTGTGCCGGTGCTTTCTCCGGTGTAGGTATTGTCGTAGAGTTCCTGGACTACTGCATTGGGTCCGAAGCAGGTCCCGGAAAGTCCAGCTTCACGCCAGAAAGGCGTCTCGTACACTGCGTGAACCTTGATCACCAATCCCATGGACTGGTGCTGGTGGGTGACCAATTGCTTGCGTGGAAGCGCAGGAACGTAGCTGATACGCGAGTACAGGTTCGGAGGAACCGCTATCACGGCCTTTTTGGCCTTGATGCTCACCGTCGCACCGTGGGCAATCACGCTGTCCTGTGACCATTCAAGCTTGAGTACCGGGTTCTCCAGGTACACGTCGTCGCCCAGGCGTTCGGCCACCGTTTTGGAGACGCCCTGCATGGTGCCAACGATACGGCGGTCAAGAATGAAGTCTTCGTCCACAAGATTGTCGAAGGAGCCAGCCGAGGAAGCCATGAGCACTGCTTGCAGCGCCGAGAAGGTGTGAGCGGGTTTGGTCAGCATGCCACCGGCGATAAATAGACCTACGTTATCGCAGGCAAGTTCATCGCTGCTGTGCTCGCGCAGGAAGTGATGGAAGGAGATCATGTCAAGCTCTTCAGCCTGCGGGTGCTCCCACGGCTTGTCCGGATCCATTTGCGCTGCGAGGCCATTCATCACCTCGATGAGCTTGTTCATTTCGGCCACGGTGCTTGGCGCTACGGGGAAATCTTCACCGTCGTAGGCAATGGTCTCGCCCTCCGCTGTGCGGTACAGGCTTTTGCCTTCCTTGTAACGCTCGAAGGTTTCGATGCCCAGTTCGTTGATTAGCGAATACAACCCGGTTTGGTCCGGGCTAATCCATTGCCCGCCAATTTCAATGGTCGCCCCCTCCATTTCTTCGCTCCAGGTACGTCCGCCGACGCGGTCGCGGGCTTCAAGAACTGCCACCGTTTTCCCGCACTTTTTCAGTTCATAGGCGGCGGTGAGACCCGATGGACCTGCCCCGATAATGACAACGTCGCGTTCGATCTGTTTCACAATAATTCCCTTCGGCACTAAATGAATTTGGTTCATTTACCTCTGCGTATAGCATAGGGTACGAAGATGCTCTTGTGAAGCATGCCACGTCAGGGGGAAATTGGAATGAGTACCGAGAGTCCTCGACGGGCTGGAAGGCCGCGCAAAGCGATACTCAGCCGAGATCGCATTACCGAGCACGCGCTGAGCCTAGTCTCCCAAGACGGTTATGATGCACTGACCATGCAGCAACTCGCACGATCCTTGGGGGTATCGCCTTCGGCGCTCTACAACCATGTCGATTCCAAACAAGACCTACTGCAATGGATTCAGGAACTGGTCATGGCTCAGGTAGATACCTCGGCCTTTGGGAAACTTGAGATCCACGAGGCGCTGATCCAATGGGCGACGAGCTACCGAAACGTTTTTGCGTTGCACATCCCGCTGATTCCGGTCATCGCAGTGCTACCGGTATCTGATTCCCCACGCACCATAGCAATGTATGAGCATGTGGCCGAAACACTGAGAGGCCGTGGTCTGGCCGACGCCGCAGTGATTCCCACCATCGTCGCCCTTGAGTCCTTCATCTTCGGATCGGCAATGGATACCGGTGCACCGCACGACATCTTTGATACCAGCAATCATCGCGAGGCGACCCCGCACTTCACCCAGGCAGTGGCGGCGCAACGCGCAACCGGGGTCAACACCAGTGACGACTCTTTTGAACGCGGATTACGCGCCCTGGTGACCGGACTACTAGCATCGAGAGACCTCACATGAGCCAGGATTCAGTCCCGGCAGGGCACCGCCGGCTTTCTGCCAAACAATGGACAGCAATTGTTCTGGGAATCATCGCACTCATATTCATCTTGCAGAATCTGAATTATGTTCGTGTGGAGCTACTGATATTCCATACCAGCGCCCCGCTCTGGGCAATACTCAGCATCACCTTGATCATTGGTTACTTGATTGGGCGTTTCTCCAAGAAGCGGGATTAGTCCTCAAGTAACGCCCACTCGCCAACCTCTTCCCCTTCGGCGTCGAGAATATCTTCCTGCGCGCCGGGTTCAAATGGGTAAAGTGCGATATTTTTAGACCAATCCGAGAGAATTTTCTGCAGCTCTTCCAGCGGCTTGAGTTGCATACTCTCGGAGTCAAAGTTTACTTCCATGACGAAACGCATGTTGGGCTCCAATCCCTAGGATTATCGCCATCTTATGCCCAGAAAACTTAAATTACGAGACTTGCCAGCCCGTCTTCAAAGTGCTCACCTGCAAGGAATCCGGCTCTCCATATGCAACAAGGGCGAAACCCCATGGTTTCGCCCTTGTTGCCAGGAAATTTGAGAGCCTACAGTGTTGCACCCATGCTCGAAAGGGAGGTAATCGCTTCATTGCCACCGACCTTGTACAGGGCTAGAAGCAGTCCACCAAAGACAATCCCCATCACTGCACTGAATCCGAGGGACACCTTGACCAGCGAACGAACTTCCTGACGGCTAACCGAGGACTCGTTGTTCAGGTAGTTCATCGTTCCCTGGCTGATCGCCTGGACAGGGGTGCGCACGGAAGTGCTGAGAACACGAGCCGAGAGTATGTTGGATGCCGAATCCGTTTCGCCACCACGTAGGTAAGCTACCGTTGCACGGTTCTTGCGATCCTGGCGGAATTTGATAATGCTCTCGCCATGGCGGGCCAAGAGTATGTCTTCACCAAGAGGGATCGCGCCCATTGTTTTCTCCTAAAGTTTCAATAACACCGTAATTCCAGTAAAGCCCATAAAGTTTTCCCTTTAATACAGAACCCCCTTATTCGTTCACAAGGTCACAGGAGACTGTGATTGAACCGGCATCAATTCAATTAGAATTCCATAAGAATGGTGACCTGCGTCATTTTATGAAAGCCATTATGGAATGCTATTCATCCATTAGTTGCTGGGTTGGGTTTTGACCGCCTTCATGGCGAGCTACACCACACAACGCACATCGCTTACACGGCGCTACGAACCAAATGCAAAATGAGGGCCGAAGGATCCTTGCGACCCCTTCGACCCTCACGATGCTGCACTTGAGCTAAAAACTATGCGGCTTTCATGTGCTTTTGTTTACTTTCACGTTTAGCGTTGTGAATTGCCACTGCCAAGTCATGATTTGTCAGCTCATCCGGAGACGCAACTGCGTACTTTCTTGCCTGCCGCATCAGGGATTCGCGAATCTGGGACGCATGCGTCCGGCGATACTTCGCAACCAGATAGATACTGGCGCCTGCTAGTACCGCAAGGGTGACCAGCGCGGTTAGTAGAGTAACTTCAATACCCATTGCCTTCTCATCCTCCTCGATCCTCAACTGGGAAGGTGATACGTCGTAGTTAACGTAGGACCCTAGTCACCCAGGGCCTCATCACGTCTCGCCGCTGAAGAGAACATTTATCCTAGCATTTTTATTCGAATAGTTCAAATGCTTTTAGTGAGAGAATGCGAATCTACACAGAGGTCAGATTAGATTCGACAACCGGCAAGATGGGATATCAATAATTTGATCAAGCCTTTGGTTAGTACTCGTCAGTTCCGTGGCTGTGTTCGAAGACTAGGGATGTTTGAGTGGTTGCCACCGCAGGGTTGGCTGACAGGTTATCCAATACGAACTGTCGAACGTCGGCTGAGTTGCGGACGGCAATATGCAACACGAAGTCGTCTGCTCCGCCCAAGAAGAATAACTGCTGCACTCCGGGCTTTGAGCGCATATCCGATGCGAAGGTAGACATCAGATGTCTTGCACCTGGGCGGATTTTTACGAAGATCAATGCTTCGAGCTCACGGCCCAGGACTTGGGGGTTCACCTCAATAGTGAATCGTGAAATAACCCCCGAGTCGCGTAAAGCGTTCAGCCTCGCCAAACATGTAGAAGCCGCAATGCCCAGTTCTTCAGCCAATGAATTATTGGTCCGCCGCGAGTTCTCTGAAAGCAAGGACAACAGACGACGGTCTAACTCGTCGAGCTGCGCCGTGCGCTTTTCGCCGGAGGCAGGATTGTTCAGCATTAGGTGGCACCGGCTTTCACTGCGATATCTTTTGACTTTGAAAAACTCGCGGAATTCCTACGCGATGGAACTACAGCATAGTAAATTTATGTCTCGTCTGATTTCGCCACCGGAGACCTGCTCTGCCGAAATCGCAAAACCAGGATAACAATGGCGGAAATGAGTAAGGCGCCTGTGAGTAGGTACGGCCATTCCAGAGAGAGCCAAGCATAAAATATCGCCATCCCAATGGTCGTGTATATCAATGCCCACGCTAGTGCTCCGACAGTGACGGCGGGAAGGTAACGCCGCAAGGGCATTCGGCTCACCCCGGCGGTTGCGTTCACAGCTGATTGAATGCCGATGGTAAGAAAGCACAATGGGACCGCGAGCATTCCCCACCGCGCGATAAATCGTTGTGCACGCTGATACATCGCCCCGTGCACGATCCTTTGATACCGGGTATTCTCAACTCCGCGCGCCACAGCACGACCTAACCAGTAGGTCGCGTTGCCTCGCAGCATTGCTCCAATGAAGAAGAAAGTAAACGTCACCATAAAAGGTGCCTCATTTACCAACCAATTTATTGTCATTACTGGCTACGGAACGCTTTTAATTTTTAAGACCAGAACCGCACCGAGCAGGCTGATCACTGCAGAACACATGAATAACGTTGAATAACCGCCTAGCCACGTCACCGAAAGCCAAGCAATAAGCGGGGCAAACACCTGTGGCAGCGAGTTCGCAATATTGATCATGCCCAGATCTTTACCGCGAGAATCCTCAAACGGCAGTACCTGTGTAAGCAAGGCAAAATCGACGGCGAGATAAGCGCCAAAACCAACCCCGAGAAACACGGCCGCGAAGATCGCAGTGGTGAAGGTAGTCGCAAATGCGAGGGTCAACGCAGCCCCAGCCACAATGACCGAGGAGAGGATCACGTATTTCTTGCGTTTTCCATCCCGGTCAGAGAGCCGACCGGCAATCACCGAGGAGAAAATCACGCAAAAGGCGTAGGTCGCTGTCAGGATCAGCACGCCGGTGGCGGGTTCTGGGTGGCGCAACTTGTCCTGCAAGAAAAAGAGCAGGTAAACCAAGCACAGCTGGCTGCCCAGATAGAGCAGGAAACGGGAGAGCCAAGCCCATCCGAAATCTGTGTGCTGCATCGGGTTGATCCAGAAGCTCTTGACGAATTCCATGAGCTTTAACGGTTCTAACGCACCCTTTGGAAGCGGAACATCTTGCCGCAGCAAGACAAAGGGAATCGCGCAAATGGCTACGGCCGTTGCAACAATCGCATATCCGAACACCAGATTTGAGGCCGCAAACATGCCGATGACTGCACCAATAAGTGAGCCGCAGGTCTGCCCCAACGCCACCATCCCACCGACAAGGCCACGTTGTTCCACCGGCACCTTGTCCGGGATGGCGGCAAAAATCGCGGCTAAGGCTGCATTGCCAGCCGCTTGCATCAGCGCCCAGCCCAGTACCAGCATGCTCACCGTTTGGGCGGTTGACATGAGTAGCAGCGCTAACGCTCCGCAGACCGTGCCGAACAGAACCCACGGAACACGCCGGCCAAATTTCGAGGTACTCCGATCGCTCAGAGCCCCGAAGAGTGGATTTGCCACCAAAGAGACAGCCGCACCAACGCCGGTTACCAGCGAAAGAATGGCGGCCTTCTGGCTGGCATCTAGCTGTTCAGCGTGTAATCCAAGGAGTACCTGAATCGGCGCGAAGAAGCCAACATTAATCCCGATATGAACGGTGACAACAGCTGCAATCCAGCCAACGCCGACTCGTTTGGTAGGGATCTTGAGAGCTTCGGGGACTCCCCAATTACGTTCCGTGATCATGCTTTTTCCTGCCGTCCAAGGTCACGCGGACCAACACTGGAGTCTTGCAGTTCTTCAATGCTCGGCGTGTAACCACGTGCGATGAGCCGTTTGACGGCTTTCGACATCTGACCACCGTCAATCATCGAAGCGGCTACCAAATTTCCTGCTTCGTTAAGACCGAAAAGTACCTGTAGCTGCCCACGACGGTTCAACCGCGATACGTGCTGTGTGGCCCGGGTAAAGTCCCCCACCGCTTCGATATGGCTGTCATGCCTGTCAGACCAGAACCACGGCACCGAATGGGGCCGTGCGTCGCCTCCCATGATGGTGGCCGCGGCAATCGCTGCGTCTTCCATGGCTGCTTCCCAGTGCACGGCACGGGAGCGTTGAGTCATCCGTGCGCCATCGCCTATGGCCAAAACCTGACGGAACGTGGTGGTGCGTTGCTGATCATCGACAAGTATTCCGTCGTTGATCTCTAGCCCCATCGCTTGTGCGAGGGTAGTTTCGGGCTCGACTCCAATGGCAGCGACGAGGATTTCCGCCTCGATTCGTTGCCCGCCGACCACCGCGTAGCCCGCACCGGCCTCGGCGAGTTCACCAGATAATACGGTGATCCCGTGCCGGGAATGCTCGGCATGCAAGACTGCAGCCATCTCGACGCCTAGGACGTTGGACAGCGGCGCCTCTGAGTTCGAAACGAGTGTGACCTGAGCGCCGAGCATTTTTGCGGTGGCCGCAAATTCTGCCCCCACCAGGCCAGCACCGATAACCAGTACGCGCTGCCCGAACATTCCATCTTCCAATGCGGCCGAAAGATCAGCCGCATCGGTGGCGGTATGCAGGCTGCGTATGTGCTCTGCGCCCGGCACCTGAAGTTTTTTTGGGGTGTTTCCGGTAGCTAGCACCACCCATTCATCCTCGGCGGTGGGAGCAACTAGCTCGGTAATGTTTTCTTGGATGAGCGAAACACCGTGCTGTTCAAACCAGGCGGGTGGAACAAAGTACTCGCGCTGCAGGGATTTGCTCAGCGGTGGCCGGTCATAGGGAAGTCCCTCGGGGTCGCTGATTTTGATGTTCCCGGCATAACCCTTGCGCACAAGTTCGCGCGCGAGAGTAAAACCGGCAACACCACCGCCGACAATGTGTACTGACGGCATCTAGATATCTAGCTCCAGGTTTCCGTCGACTACGGCAACTTTGTACGTGCGGGCATCTTCGGTGGCAGGCATGCACTGCACCTTGCCGGTGCGCATATCGAAGCTGGAGGAATGCATCGGGCATTCAACTTCGCAGCCTTCAATCCAGCCGTCGGAGAGCGAGGCTACCTCGTGGGTGCACTCGTCTTGCAACGCGTAGAAATTGCCATCATCGGCGTGGAACACCGCAATGTCCTCGCTGGCGCCGCTTTCGCTGGCGGGAACTAGTAAGGCTTCGCCTTCGGGTAGCTCGTCTGCAGGGCCTACCTTGTAGCTCACGATGACTCCTTTGAAGTGGTTAAACGTCTGGAACCATCTTGTCACTCTTGGTGCCCGCTGTCCTATCTGGCAGGTCACGCCTGCTCATCAGATGTCATGCATGGTTGCCCCTCCACAGCCGACGTACCGGATTAGGCACGGCTACCGAGGAGGGGCAGCGCTCAAGTTCACCCGGCTGGGACAAGTCCTGCCTCTGCCGGAGAGGACACCGGGAAATGGCACTCCGCCAGTTGCTGACCCGAGTCTGGCCCGATACCAGGCATACCCAAAAGAATCTGCCCGGCACCGTCGCGAGAGACCGTCGGCGGACGTTCTGCAGTGCAAATTGGCTGTGCTTTCCAACAGCGGGTACGAAAACGGCATCCGGAAGGCGGGTCCAAGGGAGAAGGAAGCTCCCCTTGGAGGACAATGCGCTGCGCAGGACGTTTCGCAGGGTCCAGTTTCGGAGAAGCGGACATCAGCGAGGCCGTATATGGGTGCAAAGGTGAGTCAAAGACCTGTTCGGTGCTGCCCGTTTCGATGATGCGCCCCAGATACATTACTGCTACCCGGTCGGTCACGTGTCGCACCACAGACAGGTCATGGGAGATGAAGATGTAGCTGACGCCTAACTCCTGCTGCAATTCGTTCAGCAGGTTCAAGACCTGTGCCTGCACCGAAAGGTCAAGTGCCGAAACCGGTTCGTCCAAGATAATCAGGTCGGGGTCCAGGGCAAGGGCGCGGGCAATACCGATACGCTGGCGTTGTCCTCCAGAAAACTCCTGTGGCGACTTGGATGCATCGGTACTGCGCAAACCGACTAGGTCAAGCAGCTGGTTCAGGCGTTTATTCTTGGCGGCGCTTCCCTTATGAAGATCCTTATGCGTAGCAAATGGCTCGGAAATAATCTGTCCAGCAGTCATCCGTGAGTTCAGGGAGGCGAATGGATCTTGGAAGACCATCTGCACACGGCGGCGCCACGCAAGCAACTCCTTGCCGCGAAGTGCAAAAGGATCCTGCCCGTCGAAGCTCACTGTTCCCGAGTCGGGCTGTTCAAGCATCATCAGTGTCCGAGCAAGAGTCGACTTGCCGCAACCTGATTCTCCCACCAGCCCAAGCGTCTCCCCCTTGCGGACGCTCAGATTGATTCCATCTAACGCACGCAGTTCTTTCGTGCCGGAGGCACCCGCGGAAACATGAAAGGTCTTGGTCAGGTCCTTGACCTCTAAAACGTTTGCTGCGCTGATCTCATGTTCTAGGATGCTCACTGGTTTTCCTCCTCAGCTTGGACAATTCCTGATTGGCTGACCGTGGCCTGGCCAACATTTTCGGCAAAATGACAGGCGGAACGCTGCCCTGGTGCAGTCTCGCGCAATTGCGGGCGTTGCTCGCGGCAGATCGCGCTGGCCAACGGGCAGCGGTCCTGATAGACGCAACCCGCAGGAATTTTATTCAGCTCCGGAGGGCTCCCCGGAATCGAGGACAACCCCTCGCCGCGCTGTGCATCGGTGGGCACCGAATCGAGCAGCCCTTTGGTGTAGGGGTGGGTTGGGCTGGTGAATACCTGCGCAACGGGTCCTTGTTCCACCACATTTCCTGCATACATCACACAGACATCATCGGCTTCTTCGGCGACAACCGCGAGGTCGTGGGTGATGAGCACTACCGCCATCTGGTCTTCAGTGCGCAGCTTGCGCAGCAGTTCCATGATCTGGGCCTGCACCGTAACATCGAGCGCGGTGGTTGGTTCATCAGCAATCAACAGCCGCGGGCTGAGTGCAACCGCCATGGCGATGAGGATACGCTGGCGCATGCCGCCGGAAAACTGATGCGGGTAGGAGTTCACTCTGGTTTCGGGCTCTGGGATGCCCACCCGGCGCATTAGATCCACTGCTTCGAGCTTCGCTTGTTTCTTGCTTGCTCCGCGGTGAATGCGGAAGGCCTCCCCCAGCTGGGTGCCGATGGTATAAACCGGGTTCAGTGCGGTCAATGCATCTTGGAAGACGATTCCAAGACCGGGGCCGGCTACCGCACGGCGTTGCTTCGGGTTCATGGCTATGAGATCTTCTCCGTCGAGCGAAGCGCTGCCTCCGGTCACCGAGGCCACAGGATCAAGCAACCCGGCAATGGCTTTAGCAGTCATCGACTTGCCGCACCCGGATTCTCCGAGCAGTGCCAGGGTTTTGCCGCGGCGGGCAGTGAAGCTAACTTGGCTCACTACGCGCACTGTGCCTCTTGGGGTTCGGATGTCTACGTCCAGTCCGTCCACCTGAAGCACCGTGTCATTGCCTGTGCGGATGGGGGCTTTAGGTTCAAGCATCTCGGTCATCATTTCGCGTCCTTGATTACTGCCGTCAGTGATTTTTTAGTCTGCTTGTCCAAGGTCAAGCGCCAACGTTGCGCCGGGTCGGTAGCGATACGCATCCACGCGGCCAAAACATTCGCGGCCACCGCGGTGATCACAATTGCCAGCCCTGGAAGAATCGAAAGCCACCAAGCGGTTTGCAGGTACTGGCGTCCCTGGGCGACCATCAAACCCCACGAAACATCTGGTGGCTGAATTCCGATGCCAAGGAATGACAGGGAGGATTCGGCGAGCATCACAAAACAGAATTCGAGCGTGGCCAGGGTCAGCAGAGTCGGGGTGACCACCGGGATCACGTGGCGCAGAATAATCGAATTCGGTTTGGTGCCGAAGGTGCGTGCGGCATCAACGAAGGTGCGCGATTGCAGTTCGGCCGATTCGGCACGCGCGGTGCGCATGTAAATGGGAATACGGGTAATCGCCAGGATCAACACAATATTTGCTGCCGAAGGGCTGAAGACGAAGAGCACCACAACAGCGAGTAGCAGTGAAGGGAAAGACATGATGATATCGGCGATCCGCATGGAGATGTTTTCCCGGCGCCCACGATGGTAGCCAGCCCATACTCCCCACAGCGAACCGATGATCAGCGCAACGAGCACCGCCGGGACGGCGACCAGCAAGGTGGTCTGCGTGGCGACGACCAAGCGGGCGAGCATTGAACGGCCCAGCGAATCGGAACCTAGGATGTAGGCCCACCCGTTGGCCGGGTCGAAGGGCGGCTTATTCATGAACATCAGATTTTGCTTGGTGGCCAGCTCCCCCATGAGGGTCGGACCGAAGATCGCGATCAAGATGACAACGCTGAGCAGCACGGCGGCCACCGTGGCGAACTTGTCGCGTAGCAGCATGGAGAACATGCTTGGCCGGCCCAACCGTCCAGCGGTTTTTGCCCTGCGCCCTGCGGCGGCTAGTGGCTTGTCTTGAATTTGTGTCATGGCTTTTCCCTAGGCGTCAAGAACGGCGGCGGCCGGGTTGTTGGAGGTTGGGGCAGACGGTGCGCTTGGGCCGTTGTACTGGCCGCGGTGTTCGCTGCGAGCCTTGCGGCGCTTGCGTGCCCCGGCGCTTGGGCGAACCCGAGGATCAAGCAGTGCGTAGCCCACATCGATGAGGATGTTCAAGATGAAAATCGCCACCGCGGTCAGCAGCACACAAGCTTGGAGCACCGCGAAGTCGCGTTGCAGAATCGAGTCGATCATGAGCTTTCCAATGCCTGGCCAACCGAAGATGGTTTCTACGACTACCGCACCATTGACCAGACCGACTGTCAGGTCCCCGGCCACGGTAAGTCCTGGCGCCGCGGCGTTGCGCAGGGCGTGTGCCCCAACTACGCGGTACTCGGTGGCTCCCTTGGACCGGGCAAGTTTGATATATGGTTCCGAAAGCGAAGAAACCATCGCGCCGCGCACCACCTGCACCAAGGTGCCAAACGGGCGCATCACCAGCGTGGCTACCGGAAGCACCCAGGCTGCCATGCCCATGACACCGGAGGTAGGCACCCAGCCCAAGGTGATGGCAAAGACCCAGATACCCACGATTGCCAACCAGAAATCCGGGATGGAGGCGGCGGTCATGGACAAGAAACTGCAGAACCTGTCCAGGATTCCGTTCGGTTTCAGCGCCGCGGCGGAACCGACAATGACTGCCAGCACGATGGCAATGACCATGGTGGTGCCGGCAAGCTGCAATGTTGCGGGAAAGGCCCGCAACGCCATATCTGCTGCGCTTTCACCGGTGCGCATGGAGCTACCGAAATCAAAGCGCAAGACTCCGCCGAAGTACTGGGCCATTTGCACCCAGATTGGCTGATCCAGCCCATTGCGAATGGCGAAGTCTTCGCGCATGGCTTCGGTGGCGTTCAGCGGCAGGTACAACGCGGCCGGATTACCGGTCATGCGGGCCAGCGCGAACACGCCTACGATGACAACCAGCAACGGCACGGCCGAAGAGATGATCCTTTTACGCAGATAGGTGAGCATTAAACTGTGTACTTTCGATAAGTTCTGTCATTGTCGGTTCCGTTTGGCGTTCAGGGAGAATCCTGGCTATTTCGCCGCGGTGACCTCTGCCAAGCGCAGCTCGTCACCCGAGGAGGAGTTCGGCTCGTAGTTCACTGACTGAGCGATGCCGAGCATTCCGGTCTGGTGGGCGATGTGCGCAAACTGCACCACGTTGTCATTCTGGTACTGGAAGACCTTTTCAAAAGCTGCCTGTCGGTCTGCTTCAGAGGAAGCGTCCGCTTCCTCGATCAGCTTGTCCAGTTCCGCAGTTCCGAAGGCCGACTGCGCCCCCTTGGTGGTCATGTACTGGTCCACGGTGAAGGCGGCGTCACCTGCCTGGTTGCCGTGCTGCGTCATCAGCATGATGGCGCCCTCGTCATCGGTGGGGAACGGGCGGACCTGGTAGGTCAGGTGCTGACTGGTCTCAAGCATCTTCAACTTCACGTTCAGCCCGGCTTGGGAAAGCTGTTCCTGTACGACCTGGCCCAGCTCCTCGATCTTCGGGAACTGCGCGGTGCGCACGATCAGGCTGATCTGAGCGGAGGTGTCAACACCAGCCGCCTTGGCCTCTTCCACAAGAGACTTGGCCTTTTCCGGATCATATGGCCAGACCGGCAGTGAGTCGCTGTGCCCCACTACCCCTTCAGGCACCAGTTGGGCAGCTGCCTTGTCGCGTCCGCCGTACAGCGAGGCGACAATGGATTCCTTGTCAATAGCGTAATTAACCGCTTGGCGGACCTTGATGTCAGTGAATGGTGCTTTGTCTGCGTGCATGCGCAGGGCGACGGTCTCATTGTTTGGATAGCTAACGCCCAGGTCTCCGATATTGTCTTCCGGGCTCAGGCCGGTGGCGATATCTGCTTCACCGGAGGTGATCATTGCTGCGCGGACACTTCCCTCGGAACGCCACTGGTAGTTTGCCTTGGCGAAGGCCGGGGCTTCTCCCCAGTAGTCGGCGAAGGCGGAGGCGTTGATGGATTGGCCGGCATCCCATTTGTCCAGCTTGTAGGGTCCGGTACCGATAGGCTCACGGACTTTTTCGGTAGCTGAGGTTTCGGAAGGGACTACTTCGAGGAAGGACAGTCGCAGCGGAAGGATCGGGTCGGCCTTGACCGCGGTGACCTCCAGCGTGCTGTCGTCTACGGCCTTGACCTTGAGGTCATCGTCGCCGAAGACGTAGCCTTCGACGTTGCAGCCTAGATCCGAGTTGACCGCACGCTCGATGGTGGCGGCGGCGTCTTCTGCGGTGAAGTCGCTGCCGTCATGGAACTTCACGCCTTCGCGCAGCTTCAGCGTCCAGGTGGTGTCATCATCGCTGGACCATTCGGTGGCGAGCTTAGGTTCCAGCTCACCGGTGGTGGGGTTGCGTTCGATTAACGGTTCGGTGATCGTCGAGCGGACCACCACTCCGGTGCTGGTGAGGTTCGATTCGCAGGCTTCGAGGGTTGGTGGTTCCTGCTGGAGCACCACACGAAGGGTGTCGCTTACGGTTGCTCCCGGCGCCGCCGAGCCTCCGGACGCGTCTTCGGAATTGGCTACCGAGCAGCCGGCCAGCGCGGTGGTGCTCAGCAGTGCTCCGGCGGCGACCGCCATAGAGATGCGCCGTGCACGCTGAATAGGGGTTTTCGAATTGAACATCGTTGTTTCCTTCGGGATGCGAGTGCGAGTTGACCGAGGTGTTTCCGGCCCTGTCCGTATCCAAAGCTTTGACTGCTCCCGGATGCCGGTCAAGGGATGAAGACCTGCCGGAACGCAACCTGACCGGGCTGCGGTTCTTCTACCGCCCAGTAATGGAATGTGACTTACGCGACATTCCGGGCGAGATGGCCGATCGATGCTTCAAGGGCATTGATCTATCCAAACTGAGTGTTGGACGTGGATCGATGAAAGTTCATACGATTCCCTTATGTCCACCGATACCAGCGCGTCCGCACGACGCAGCAGCTCAGCAATCACCGGGAACGCCATTGTGCGCGTTGGCCCGGTCAATCCCACCGTCGCCCAGGCGCTCAGCGAGGACTTCGGCTCGCTCATCCTGCCCGCGCCGGGCACCGAGCGCGAATCCTTCCTGCAAAAACATGGGCAGGATATCCGTGTCGCCGTGTGCTCCGGCAAAGTCGGCGTTGACACTGAGTTGATGAGAGCACTCCCAAATCTGGAGGCCATCGTCAACTTCGGCGTGGGCTACGACGCCACCGACGTAGCGCAGGCCGCCGAACGCAGCATTCCCATCAGCAATACTCCGGATGTGCTCACCGATTGCGTCGCAGATACCGCCCTGGGCCTGTACCTGATGACACTTCGCTCGCTCGGCTCGGCCGAACGATTTGTCCGCAACGGCACGTGGGGCGGCGGAGAGAACTTCGCGCTCGCCACGCGGGCCAGCGGCAAGCGCGTAGGAATCCTCGGACTGGGACGAATCGGGCAGGCCATTGCCAGCCGGCTGGAGGCTTTCGGCTGCGAAATCCACTATCACAACCGCTCCGAGAAATCCGATACCACCTATTCCTACCATCGCTCCGCCGCCGAGCTGGCCGAAGCTACGGACGTGCTGATTATTGCGGCCGCCGGCGGGCCGCAGTCGGCGAACCTGGTCGACGCAGATGTGCTCTCCAGCGTAGGTCCTCAGGGGTTCGTGGTGAATATTGCCCGTGGCAGCGTCATCGACGAGGCGGCACTGGTCAACGCACTTGAGAACAACCTCATCGCGGGCGCCGGCCTTGATGTCTTCGCCCACGAACCTGCAGTTCCCCAGGCATTGCTGGGGCTGGAGAACGTGGTCCTGCTGCCGCATCTGGGTAGCGGAACCCATGAGACCCGCGCGGATATGGCGGCGCTGACACTGGATAATCTCCGCTCGTACATCAACCAGGGCACCTTAGTCACCCCAGTCGCCTAATAGCCTGGCCTCGTTTTACCTGTTCTTCATGCACCTGACGGTGGCTCAATATTTCTTGATCTGTGATCTCTTGGAATATCGAGCCACCGCTTCGCGTTGTGCCAAAGACGACAACCGAGGAGAAAAGAGCAGCATATGTCCGAAACAAATCGAGTAGTCATCATTGGTGGGCACGGGAAGGTTGCACTTCTTGCGGCGCCAAAACTTGCAAGTCACGGGCTGAACGTAGAGTCGGTGATTCGCAACCCAGATCATAGCGATGAAATCAGCGCCCTGGGCGCCACCCCGGTAGTGCTGGACATCGAACAGGCAGACGTTGACACGTTGGCCCAGCAGTTTAACGGTGCAAAGACAGTGGTGTTCTCCGCCGGCGCCGGCGGCGGGAGTCCCGAGCGCACCGTCGCGGTGGATTTCGAAGCCGCAGTGCGCACCATGAAGGCGGCCCAGCAGGCCGGAGTGAAGCGCTTTGTCATGGTCTCCTATGCTCGCGCATCTGTTGACGTGGACAGCCTGGACAAAGACAACTCCTTCTACACCTACGCCAAGGCCAAGCATGACGCGGACAAATTTCTGCGTGCAACCGACTTGGACTTCACAATTCTTGGTCCGGGCCTGCTGACTCTGGATCCATCTAGCCAGAAGGTCACGCTGACCGATGACGAAGGAAAGATCCAGGGACGCGACCCGCAGGGGGATGAGGGCAATACTGCGCGTGAGACCGTTGCCGATGTCCTGACCCATGTTGTTGTCAACAACGCAGCCGTTCGCCAGACAGTGAATTTCTATGACGGACAGACAGCGATCGCCGAGGCGATTAGCTAGCACATCCAGCTACCACGTGAAGGGCCGCTTGAATATTTTCGAGCGGTCCTCACGCTTTTAACTGGCCTTCGGGCAGACCGCCGGGATCAAATTAAGAAGAGCAAGAAATACTTCTCAGAACAGTTGTATGATAACTTTTCAACTTGTACTATAAGTACATGACAAGGTCCGTCCGGGCACCTTGACCGTCAGGAGTTTTCAATCATGAGCTACACGCCAGATGCCATCCGCCACGTCAAACTCTCCACCGCGCGTTTGCCGCTGGCAACGCCCATCTCGGATGCAAAGGTCTTCACCGGACGGCAGAAGCCAATGACCGAAGTGGTGTTCCTCTTCGCAGAGATCACCACCGAACAGGGCCATGAAGGCCTTGGCTTCTCCTACTCCAAACGTGCAGGCGGCCCGGCGCAATATGCCCACGCCAAGGAAGTCGCCCAGACAATGATCGGCGAGGACCCCAACGACATCGCCAAGCTCTACACCAAGCTGCTGTGGGCTGGTGCATCGGTAGGCCGTTCAGGTGTTGCCACCCAAGCACTGGCTGCTCTGGATATTGCCCTCTACGACCTCAAATCCAAGCGCGCAGGACTTCCGCTGGCCAAATTCCTCGGCTCCCACCGCGACTCGGTACGCACCTACAACACCTCCGGCGGCTTCCTGAACGCAAGCATTGAAGAGGTCAAGGAGCGCGCAAGCCAATCAATTGAAGAAGGCATTGGCGGCATCAAGATCAAGGTAGGACTGCCTGACAGCGCCGAGGACCTGCGCCGCGTGGCGGCGGTACGCGAACATATCGGCCCGGACTTCCCGCTGATGGTAGATGCAAATCAGCAATGGGACCGCGCCACCGCGTTGCGCATGGGCCGCAAGCTCGAAGAAGTCGATCTCGTCTGGATCGAAGAACCGCTGGACGCTTATGACGCCGAAGGCCATGCCGCGTTGACCGCGGCCTTGGATACCCCGATCGCCACCGGTGAGATGCTCGCCTCCGTCGCCGAACACGAGCGGCTGATTGCAGCCCGCGCTTGCGACATCATTCAGCCAGACGCCCCGCGCGTTGGCGGCATCACCCAGTTCCTGCGCCTGGCGACGCTAGCAGACCAGGCCGGACTGGATCTGGCTCCCCACTTCGCCATGGAAATCCACCTTCATCTGGCCGCCGCCTACCCACGCGAGCCATGGGTGGAGCACTTCGACTGGCTGGACCCGCTGTTCAACGAACGCCTCGAAACCAAGGATGGCCGGATGATCGTGCCTAACCGCCCGGGCTTGGGATTCAGCTTCAGCGACCAGGCCCGAGCCTGGACTACCGAATCGGTTGAGTTCGGCATCGCCTAATAACGCCTCTACGTCGCCGTTGCTCGCCAAGCGTGAGCAACGGCGACTACTCTTTAAGGATGCATAGCGTGAAACCAAATCTGACTACTACTTTGGTCGAGTATCTTCGTGAGCAGATCATCAGTGGACAGATTACTGCCGGCGAAAAACTCCCCAGTGAGAACTCGTTGATAACCGAGCATGGCGTCTCACGCACGGTAGTGCGCGAAGCTATCACCCGCCTGCAAGCCGAGGGGTTAGTTCACACCCGGCGTGGCGCGGGCAGCTTTGCGCTCACTCCCCCAGCCCAGGATGGCGAGCACAACAGCAGAATTCCGCGGACCTTGGAAGAACGCCGGCAGCTGCTGGAATACCGCTTGGGGTTCGAGACCGAGGCGGCGGCTCTGGCCGCGATGCATCACCAGGACAATGATCTTCATTCCATGGACCAGGCACTGCAAGGATTTGAGGCTGCCGAGGGCAACGCCGCGCAAAGCATGAGTTGCGACTATGAATTCCATCTGGCACTGGCCCGCGCCACGGGCAATGCGTACTTCATCCAGGCAGTGACGACCTTCGGCCCCGCCATGATCGCCATGCCCCGCCAACGATTCGAGACCGGGATATCCGGCGCCTCTGATCGCCTGGGGTCTGTAATGGCCGAACACGAGACAATTCGCCAGGCGGTAGCCTCGGGAAATGCGCTGACCGCGGCAGCTGCCATGCGGGTGCATTTAGGCAATTCAATCTCAAGATTGGAATCCGAGGCCGGAAAGAACGCCTGAACTCTGCGGCCGCAGTCTGCGTACAGAACAACAAATGGGTGCCCTTCGGCGTAGCTGTTCGCTAGCCAAAGGGCACCCATCAATTTTCCACGTTCAGCGCGGTGACGCAGTGTCCACTGCGGTCAAAGTAATACCTATTCCGGCTTAACCGCCAGTACCGGGTGCTGGGCCTGCAAGAGGATCCGCTGGGCATGCGAGCCCATGATGAATTTTCCTACCTGGGAGCGCTGGCGCAAACCGATCACAATGAGCGAGACGCCGTGCTGATCCGCGAGACCAAGAAACTCTTCAGCCAGATCATCACGGTAGCTTGATTCCAGAACCTTTGCCTGGACGCCCGCCTGCGCCGCGTTCCCCAGGATCCTTTCCAGGTCTTGGGCCGAGGCAGTGTTTTTGTCCACCAGTGCCCCGGCACGTGAAGAGTTGACGATCAGCAGCTCCTCTTGGCGCAATTTGGCTTCGGCAATGGCAGCGGTTACCGCCGCCTCCCCGACATTGGTGGGCACGTATCCGACGATGATGCTCATGCGTTTTCCTTTTCTTTTTCCTGCGTTGCCAAGGCTGCAAGAGAGCCGGACCTACGCTTGTCGATAACACTCTTGATCATTGGCCACACCGCTACGAAGACGAAGAGCACCAGCAACGTGGCCGAAATTGGCCGGGTAAAGAAACCTGTGGGATCTCCTTCCAAGACCAGCAACGAGCGTCGCAGGTTTGATTCGAGCAGGCTGCCAAGCACGAACGCGAGCACCAGCGGTCCAGGTTCAAAACCGAACTTCTTCATCAAGTAGCCAATGGCACCGAAGATGACAACCAGCAATACGTCGAACATCGAGTTTCGTATGGTGTAGGCACCGAGCATGGTGATCAACGCGGTGATCGGGGCAAGGATCGCCGCACGAATCCGAAGAATTCGAACAAAGACGCCAATCAGCGGGATCGACATGATCAGCAAGAGAATATTGCCGATGTACATCGAGTTCACCACGCCCCAGAACAGCTGGGGGTCATTGCTGATCAGCTGCGGGCCTGGAGTGATTCCCTGAATCAATAGCGCACCGAAGATGATGGCCATGGTGGCGTTCGCCGGGATACCCAAGGTCAGCAACGGGATGAATGAGCTGGTCGCGGCAGCATTGTTGGCAGACTCCGGGCCTGCCACACCTTCGATGGCACCTTTGCCGAAGCGCGAAGGATCCTTTGCGGTCTTCTTTTCCATGGCATAGGAAGCCAGCGAGGCAATGGTCGCGCCGCCGCCGGGAAGAATGCCCAAGAAGAAACCGAGAACCGAGCCGCGGCCAATAGCACCGGAAGCTTCTTTGATGTCTTTGCCCTTAGGCCAGACATTTGAAACCTTCATCGGGGCTGTCGCCGCACGGTGGCGTTCCTCTAGGTTGTAGAGAATCTCACCAACACCAAAGAGGCCCATGGCGATGGGAACAAAATCGATGCCATCTGCCAGCGAAAGGTTGCCAAAGGTGAAGCGTTCAGCGCCGGTAAAACCGTCACGACCAATCGTGGCCAGGAAAAGACCCACTGCTGCGGCGATAATCGCCTTGATTTTGGTGCCGCCTGAAATCGTCGCGACAAGCAAGATGCCCAGCATTGCCAAGGCCGTGTATTCCGGCGGGCCGAAGTCCAGCGCAAAGCTGGCAACCAACGGAGCCAGGAACGTCAAGCCAATAATAGAGATCGTGGCACCGAAGAAGGAGCCGATGGCGGCAATGCCCAGGGCAGTGCCTGCCCGGCCTTGTTTAGCCATGACGTAACCGTCGAAGACTGTCACCACGCTGCTGGCTTCACCCGGTAGACGAAGCAGCACCGAGGTGATGGTGCCGCCATACTGGGCGCCATAGAAGATACCCGCCAGCATGATGATCGCGGTCACCGGCTCAACGCCGTAGGTCATGGGCAGCAAGATCGCGATGGTAGCTGCCGGCCCGAGGCCCGGAAGTACACCGATGAGCATGCCGACGACCACGCCGAGCAGGCAGTACAAAAGATTTGTGGGGTCAAGTACGACGTTGAAGCCGTCTAATACCGGTCCGAAGAATTCCATGCGATTAAACCTTTACGTGCGACTTAGAACAGTCGGGGAATGGTGGTGCCAAGTGCGGCGATAAAGATTGCGTAGAAGGCTCCAACGATCAGAATCGAGTAGATCGTAGCGGACCTCCAGCGTTCGCCGCCCAACCAGCGCATCCAGACGAAGCACAACAACAGCGAGGGGATTTCAAATCCAATCAGCGGCATCAGCACCACCATGAGGATCAGCGTGGCGAATCCAATGACCGCGTACCAGCTCATGGAACTGAATTTCTCGCCGTCCTTGCCACCGGTGCGGCCCACGATGATCTGTACCACCGACATCACCGCCGCGATCAGCGTGATGATAAATGGCCACATTCCGGCAGCCGGGGCCGCGGGGGTGCCCAGCCCCAACCCGAGGGAGATCACCATGCCGGTGACGCTCAGTGCAAGAACTACCAGGGAAGAAAGCAGGTTTGCGATAGGCCCCGCTGGATCCGGTGCTTCCGCCTCCCACTGGGCGGCGAGTTCTTCCGGAGTGAGGGTCTCTTCTTCGTCAGCGTTTGGCATGACGTCGAGATCAGCAGGCACTTTCTCCTGTTTAATCTCTGCCTTTTTCGCATCCATTACGTTCATCCTTTGATTCTCGCTTTCGGGTTGGGGGCCGGTAGCTGAAAGCTACTTGCCTGCCAGCGAGATGTTGTGCTCTTCGGTCAGTTCCTTGTACTTGGCAGCCAGTTCGGTCCATTCGGTCACGACTTCTTCGCCCGAAACTTCATGAGCGGTCAACAGGTTCTGCTTGTTGAAGTCCTTGTAGCTATCTGCGGCGACCGCATCCTGGATGGAGGCAACAAGCTTTTCCTTCGCCGCATCATTCAGGCCCTTAGGGGCTGCGATGGCACGGTACTGGGAAACTGGAACTTCGTAGCCGGATTCGATGGCAGTGGGTACGTCAGGAAGGAACTCATTACGATCCTTGGAGAAGACCACAATCGGGGTGACCGTACCGGCGTCGATCTGCGGCTTGGCTTCGCCGAGCTGGACGGTGGATACCTGAACCTGATCACCCATGACGGCTGTCAGCGCCGGGGATCCGGAGTCGAAAGGAACAGTGGTTCCGTCAATCTCGGCCTGGGCCAAGAGCAGCTCCTGGGCCAACTGTGAACCCGTTCCCACGCCGGTGGTGCCGAAGGACAGCTTCTTATCACTGCTCTTGATGTCATCGAGATTTTTCACACCCGAAGCGGTGCTCGCGACCATGACGTAGTCATCCTGGGACAGGCCCATCAAAACATCAAGGTCGTCGAGGGAGACCACTTCGTCTTCCGAAACGGCCAGCGGGGTGATGGTGATCAGCGAGGCGTTGAGCAGAATCAAGTTCTGCCCATCGGGAGCCATGGCTGCGACTTCTTTAGTGGCCAGGGCGCCGTTGGCACCTGGCTTGTTTACGACTGGCATCGAAACGCCTAGCGATTCGGCCATGCCTTCGGCAGCCGCACGTGCGATCAGGTCGGTGGAACCACCTGGTGCCTGGCCTACGGTGAGAGTCACTGGACCGTTGGGAAATTCGGCAGACGATGCGTCGCTGCTGCCTCCCACATTTCCGCCGCATGCGGTCAGAGCCAGAGCGGCACCTGCTGCGGTGAGTGAAAGCATTGCGCGTCGGGTCATACGATTTTTCACGGGAGATTCTCCTATGGTTGCGAGTGGACGTGGCCAGGCACAAGCGATCAGGTGAAACAGATCACTCATTTGGCCTCGGGTACAGCCTAAGAAACAGATATGATGCATGTCCAAGGTCAACTATGCATGGAATGATGCCTGAAAGGTATTGAATGTTTACTCTGGATCAAGCCCGCAGTTTTGTTGCGGTCGCCGAAGAACTCCATTTTGGACGAGCAGCCGAGCGGCTGAATATGACTCAGCCGCCGCTCAGCCGTCAGATTCAAAAGCTGGAACGTTCGGTCGGCGTCGAACTACTGGACCGGGACAACCGGCGGGTTGCACTGACCGCGGCGGGCCACGCCTTCCTCATCGATGCCAAACGCCTGGTCGTTGCCGCCGAGAGGGCCCCGGATAATGCCCGGCGGATTGCCGCCGGGCAACTGGGTGAAATCCGCATTGGCTTTACCGCGGCGTCCGGCTTCAGCCTGCTCGGGCCATTGCTGGCGGAGATCAGCGAGCGCATGCCCAAGGTCCACCTCGATCTTTCGGAATTGGTCACTCACGAGCAGGTCAACGCACTGCTCGACGGCGATCTTGACATGGGTCTGGCCAGGCCGCCCTTTGACGAGAAGCTTTTTGAATCGGCTCTCTTATTCTCTGAAGGCCTCTTCGTTGCCGTGCCCAGTGGACACCGCCTTGCGACATTACCGCGTGACATCCTCTTCGCGGATCTTCGTGACGAGGCGCTCATCATGCATTCGCCGATTAAAGCCCGATACTTTTATGATCTGGTGGTCCGGAGAGTCGAGGTGGAGCACAAGAACGTGCGTCATACGGTCAGCCAGATCCTGACCATGGTGGCTCTGGTCGCGGCAGGACGTGGAATCGCCTTTGTGCCTGAAAGCGCCAAACTTCTGGGTGTGGATGGCGTGCGCTACCTGCGGTTGGCGGAAATTACCGATGACCCGGTCGAGTTGCACGCGATCTGGAGCCGGGAATCACGCAACCCTGCCCTTGGCGGATTGGTGGACATCATCAAGGGCGGATTGCACCATTGATCATCCTTGCGGAGGCCACTCACTTCAATGATGCTCAGAGGGTATCAAACAATATAAATATGGGCTTGGACAGGCATCATAGAACGTCCATACGCTGGGATCAACGAACACGTTCCACCCACCTTCGGCCGGCAATGCGTCGGCCGAATAAGAAAAGGACATTTCCATGGCTCAGTACACCCCTCTCGAACTCGCCGACAAACTCAAAGACGGCTTGCTCTCCTTCCCTGTCACAGCTTTCGACGAGAACCTCGAGGTCAACGAGGCAGCCTACCGCAGCCACCTGGACTGGCAGTCGAGCTTCGACGTAGCAGGACTCTTCGCAGCCGGTGGCACAGGCGAAGGATTCGCCCTAACTGCCGAGGAAGCATCCAAGGTAGTGCGCATGGCAGTCGAAGAGGCTGGTTCACGAGTTCCCGTTCTGGCCTCGGCCGGAGGCTCCACCAAGCAGGCCATCCAGAACGCGCAGGATGCGGAAGCCGCAGGCGCCGAAGGCTTGCTGCTGCTGCCTCCTTACCTGACCGAATGCGATCAGGACGGCTTATATGAGCACGTTTCGGCAATCTGCTCCGCAACCAAGACCGGCGTGATTGTCTACAACCGCGCCAACGCCATCTACTCTGCGGAGACCGTGGCCCGCTTGGCGGAGAACCACGAAAACTTCATTGGCTTCAAGGATGCGCTGGGTGATATCGAGCACCTCACCAAGGTCTACGCCAAGAACGGTGACCGGCTGTTTTACCTGGGCGGACTGCCGACCGCGGAAACCTTCGCGCTGCCACTGCTGCAGCTGGGCATGAGCACCTACTCCTCGGCGATGTACAACTTCGTTCCTGAGTTCGCTTTGGACTTCTATAAGGATGTCCGCGCCCAGGACCGCGTCGCGGTCAATGAGAAGCTGAACCGCTTTGTCCTTCCATACCTGGAGATCCGCGATCGAGTGAAGGGCTACGGTGTTTCCATCGTCAAGGGCGGACTGAAGGCCATCGGCCGCGATTCCGGCCCGGTACGCCCACCACTCCAGGACTTGACCGAAAAGGATCTTGCGGATCTTACAGCCTTGATCCAGCAGGCAGGCATCGTTCCTGCCGGTGCGAGCCTCTAAGCAGATTTCAATCCTCACCGACACACCTACTCGTCGACTTAGGAGTAATTTATGAGCACCACAACCCAGAATTTGACCGGACAGTCCATCCTCGCCGGCATCAGCACCACCGGCACCGGGCGTGCGGTTCACGGCTATAACCCGGCCATCAATGAGCCTTTGGAACCTGCCTATTCTCTGATCGATGAACAGCAGCTGAAGACCGCCACCGCGGCGGCCGCGGAAGCATTCGAATCCTTCCGTTCTCTGGATCCGGCAAAACACGCAGATTTCCTGGACGCCATTGCCGATAACATCGAGGCCGTTGGCACCGAACTGGTAGCTCGCGCCATGGCTGAGACCGGACTGCCCGAGGCACGCCTGACCGGCGAGCGCGGACGCACCACCGGCCAGTTGCGCTTGTTTGCGAAGGTCGTCCGCCAGGGAGACCAGCATGGTGTCCGCGTTGACCCGGCGATGCCAGATCGCAAGCCGGCGCCTCGCGTGGATATCCGCCAGCGCAAGATCGCCGTGGGCCCGGTTGCAGTCTTTGGCGCTTCCAACTTCCCACTGGCATTCTCCACCGCCGGCGGCGACACCGCCTCGGCGTTTGCGGCCGGCTGCCCGGTGGTCTTCAAGGCGCATAATGCCCATCCTGGCACCAGCGAAATTGTAGGTCAGGCCATCACCAAGGCAGTTGCCGACCTCGGCCTGCACCCCGGTGTCTTCTCACTGGTTTACGGCCCCGGTGCATCCATTGGCCAGGCGCTAGTCGCTGATCCGGCGATCAAGGCTGTGGGCTTCACCGGTTCGCGTTCTGGCGGTACCGCGCTGATGGCCACCGCCGCCGCTCGCCCGGAACCTATCCCGGTGTACGCCGAGATGAGCTCCATCAACCCGGTGATTTTCTTCGAGGGCGCCCTTACCCAGGATCCTGACGCACAGGCCCAGGCTTACCTGGCTTCGGTGGCCGGATCCTCAGGCCAGCTGTGCACCGCCCCCGGCTTGGTCTTCGTTCCCGTCGGCAAAGCCGGTGACGCGTTCGCCCAGGCTGTCAGCGGCCAGGCCCCCAACACTGCGGGCCAGACCATGCTCACTGCGGGAATCTACAAGTCCTGGAACCAGGGTGTCGAAGCCCTGGGCGGCCAGGAAGGTGTTGAGCTGTTGGGCCGCGGGGTCGAAGGCGCCGGCGAAAACGCTCCAGCTCCGACCATTTACTCCTCAAACGTTGAGCAGTTGCTGAGCAACCCGGTGCTGCAAGATGAAATCTTCGGTGCAGCTTCGCTGGTTATCCGCTATGCAAATGCGGAAGAATTGAAGACCGCGCTCACCAAGCTGGAGGGCCAGCTCACCGCGACCTTGCAGCTGACCGATTCTGATCATGAAGCAGCCGCGGCGGTCATCCCCACGTTGGAAACCAAGGTGGGACGCATTCTGGTCAACGGCTGGCCAACCGGCGTTGAGGTGGGACATGCCATGGTTCATGGCGGACCATTCCCTGCCACCTCTGATCCGCAGACCACCTCGGTCGGCACCCTGGCGATCGAACGATTCCTGCGTCCGGTCGCCTACCAGAACTTCCCTGACGGACTTCTGCCCAAGCCAATTGGCACGGATAATCCTTGGAACCTGACCCGTCGTATTGATGGCACACTGAAAATTGCTGGAGAGTAATAGATGAGCAATCAACCAACAATCGCCTCGGTCCAGGTCATCCCCGTCGCCGGTCACGATTCAATGCTCCTGAACCTCTCCGGAGCGCACGGGCCATTCTTTACTCGCAATATCACCATCGTGACCGATTCCGAGGGCCGCACCGGCCTCGGTGAGGTGCCGGGCGGCGAGGCAATCCGCTCGACCATCGAAGAGGCCGGCGCACTGCTTACCGGCGCTCCGGTGGCCAAATATCGTTCAATTCTACGACAGGTTTCTGAGCGTTTCGCAGATCGTGATGCCGGCGGGCGCGGTGCTCAAACCTTTGACCTGCGCACCACCGTCCACGCGGTCACCGCGCTTGAATCGGCGCTGCTTGACCTGCACGGCCAGTTCCTCGGCGTACCCGTGGCCGAGCTGCTCGGCGACGGCCAGCAGCGCGATGCGGTGCCAATGCTCGGCTACCTGTTCTATGTGGGTAACCCGGACCAAACCGATCTGCCCTACCTGCGCGAACCACAGGGTGCGGACGCTTGGGAGCGGGTGCGGCGCGAAGAAGCGATGACCCCTGAGGCCATAGTTCGTCTGGCAGAGGCTGCACAGGCGCGTTATGGATTCAAAGACTTCAAGCTCAAGGGTGGTGTCCAAGACGGTGATGCTGAAGTTGACGCGGTCATTGCGTTGAAACAGCGTTTTCCCGAGGCCCGCATTACCTTGGACCCTAACGGCGGTTGGCTACTGAAAGACGCTATTCGTTTGGGTCAGCGCATGAAGGGAATCGTCGCCTACGCCGAAGATCCTTGTGGTCCGGAAGGTCGATTCTCTGGCCGCGAGATCATGAGCGAATTCCGCCGCGCCACCGGCTTGCAAACAGCCACGAACATGATTGCCACCGATTGGCAGGAAATGGCCCATGCTGTACGCACCAATGCGGTAGATATTCCGTTGGCTGACCCGCATTTCTGGACCATGTCTGGTTCGGTGCGCGTGGCTCAGTTGTGCAATGAATTCGGTTTAACTTGGGGTTCGCACTCCAACAACCACTTTGATGTCTCGTTGGCGATGTTCACTCAAGTTGGTGCGGCTGCACCCGGGGAGATCACCGCGCTGGATACCCACTGGATCTGGCAAGATGGTCAGGGACTAACCGAAGAACCATTGCTGATTCGTGACGGAGAAATCAAGGTACCGCAGCGTTCAGGATTGGGCGTCACCCTGGATATGGATCGTGTGCAGCAAGCTCACGAACTCTACCTTGAACATGGTTTGGGTTCACGCAATGATGCAGTATCCATGCAGTACCTGATCCCTGGTTGGACCTTCGATTCGAAGAGCCCAGCGCTGGTTCGCTAACCGGTACCTCGCATCTTGCGGCGATAAGTTCAAAGACGGTGGGAACAACCTTCGGGGTAGTTCCCACCGTCTTTGGCCGTGCTCTAGCACATTTGGCAGTGACAACTTTTTGGTGAGGAAATAATATGCAGGGAGTAATTCAAGGATTCACCATAGTCCTGATCTTGATTGGCCTCGGGTTGGCTGTCTCGGTATTCCTGCCGCGTAAACGCGAAGCCATCTCCAAGGGGTTGACTCCCTTGATTTTCTACATCACCAACCCGTGCCTGATGTTCATCTTGCTTTCGGACACTGACTTGCGTGCAGTCATCGGGGTCTTTGCACCCATTGCGCTGATCACCGCGGTGCTGACCGGCGGGTTGTACGCGCTATTGGCAAGGGCTTTATTCAAAACTCCCGGCAGCCGTTTACCTGCCGCTGCAATGTCCACCAGCTACGTGAACGCGGGAAATATCGGTGTTCCCTTGGCGCTATACGCTGTAGGTAGCACCAGTCCCGTAGTCTCGGTGCTCATTGCCCAACTACTAATCATTGCGCCAGTTTATCTTTGCATCTTTGCACTGACTTCACGCAAGAACCGAGAGCTTCAGGTCAACCAGCATCTGGGAATAACCATTCTCAAATCCATTGCCAATCCGGTCACCATTGCCACCTTCGTTGGGGCGGTATTCTCCCTCTTTGGATGGAAACTTCCCGAAGTACTGCATTCCCCCATTCAGATGTTGGGAGATGCTTCTATCCCGTTGCTCCTCATGGCTTTCGGCATGGCACTTTACGGCCAACATCCGCTATCGGACAAGGCGCTAAGACCCGAAATTTACCTAGCTACCTTCTTCAAGGTGCTGTTCATGCCCATCCTCGCGTGGGTCGTAGCCCATCTGGTCTTCGGGTTGGAAGGCCTAGAGCTTCTCGGGGTGGTCATCATGGCCGCACTTCCCACGGCACAAAACGTTCTACTCTTTTCCCAGCAGTTCAAGCTCAACATCTCCATCCCACGAGAAGTCATCTTGACCAGTACCATATTGACCATTCCCGTCGTGCTGCTTGCAACGTTCCTAATTGGATAATTACTGCCTGAAGCGACGCAGAATTTACGAAAGTCCGGGTGGCCTTCGTCGTTCTTGCTAAGGTCACCCGGATGCTGCTCTTTGAACTTTGGTCTTACTGGAAGTCAGCCAGCCACAAGTCCGGTCCGAAGACCTCGTACTGGATGTCCTTTGCGGGAATTCCTCGGGCTATGAGCGCGCTGCGCACATGCTTCATAAAGGGCAAAGGACCGCAAAGATAATATTCGGCATCTTCTGGCAAATCGACATCGTCAATGTTCATAAAGCCCGAATGCTCGTTGTCTGCAGCTCTACCTTCGGGACGTTCAAACCAGACGTTGAGTTTTCCCTCATTTAGTTGAGCCAGAGAGTCTTCGACCTGGCGACGCAGCGCAAAACTACCCGGTTCTCCGTCGGCGTGAAGCAACTGGACCTTTCGATCAGTGTCGGATTTGACCGTGTGGGAAAGCATGCCGGCCATTGGGGTAATTCCAATGCCTGCGCTGGCGAGGACGAGTGGACGGTTGGAATAATTCAGTACCACGTCGCCAAATGGGGCGGATAGCTGCACGCGATCCCCAACCTTCACGGTGTCGTGTAGCAGGTTACTCATTTCCCCGTCCGGAGCTCCTGGGAGTCCCTTGACTCGTTTAACCGCAAATTGGCGGTGATCACCGTCGTCAGCCGCGGTAAGGCTGTATTGGCGTAGCTGTTGCACGCCATCTTTCATCAGCATCTTCAACGAGACATATTGGCCGGGCAACGACTGTTTTGTGGGCCGCGGGTCGGTTCGCTTAACCACGAAAGTGACCACATCGTCGGTTTCTTGTCGGAGTTCCACGACTTCCCAGGTACGCCAAATTTCATCCGGGTTAAGGTCCACGGCCGAATAGAGTCCGCGTTCCTTGTTAATGAGCATGTTGGCCATGAGCCAATACACCTCATCCCAGGCCGCCGCGACCTCGGGTGTCACCGCATCTCCTAGGACATCCACGATGGCCCACATTAGATTCTCGTGGACAATGGCGTACTGATTCGGGCGTAGCCCCAATGAGACATGTTTGTGGGCCACGCGGTTGAGCAGATGGTCGGGAAGGTTATCGGGGTTCTCCACCAGTGCGGTGGCGAATGCGGCAATTGACCCTGCCAGAGCTTGCTGTTGATGCCCGTCGGCTTGGTTGCCGCGGTTGAACAATCCATCAAGCAGTTCGGGTCGGCCGGCGAACATATGGTCGTAGAATCGTTTGGCAATTTCATGAATATTTTCGCCTACCACAGGAAGCGTGGCCTTGATGATCGGCAGGGACGTATCGGAAAGCATGGTGCTGACTCCTCACTGGCTCCTATTCCACCAGCAACTCAATCACTGGCGGACTTAGCGCGAAGCTATCACCGAATTTCTGTCTCCAACAGTAAGTTTCCCAATGGAATTGCCTACTCGATTTACACTTAGAACCAAAAGCCGGTTCGGATAATTTCTTGTTACAAGGTGACTAGTGGTTTGTACCGCAACCATTTCGCCTATCGATCTCCCGTCAGGCACTTTATCGGGATTCAGGGCCTCATTGTTACGGCTGGTCCCCTGCTGACTAAGAGGCCATTCAGACTCGAACCGAAGTCCATTGAAGGCAAAAACAGCCTTTACTTACTCGGCCGCTGATCTGCACTATGTGAAATCACAGCACCTTCAACGCTCACCAAAGAATCCAAGAAAACGTCTTTTAAACGCTTCACCGCTGGGTTAGACGAGGATTCGTCCCACGCTAGAAAGATGTCCGAGTGATTCAAGTCCTGCAACCCATCAGGGCCAATTAGTTCTTCAAAAACGACATTGTTTGGCGCGAAATCCATTGCACTGGCCGGAACAAGGGAAACTCCCAGGCCCACCGCGACAAGCGCCATCAAGGCGGGAATCTGACTCGCAATCTGGGAAATTGTAGGTTTAGCACTCACCGAGTCAAAAAGCCTCAGCACTAAATCATAGAAGTATCTCGCCTCATTAGTGGAATACATCATCAACGGCAGTCCTACCAATTCTTTGATCAGCACCCCCTTACCAGTTATCAGATGATGGCCAACAGGCAGGGCGACCACCAATCGATCTTTCATAACCAGACAGGTTTCCACGCCAGCCCGGTGAACTACCGGACGCAACAGTCCTATATCGATGGTTCCCTTACTCAGTGCGTCTAGCTGATCCACCGAGACTGCTTCGCGAAGCACCATGGTCACGTCTGGAAGTTTCTGAGCTGCCCGTGCCAGGAATTCGGGCAAAATCGATTGTCCGGCGACCGAGGTATATCCAACAACGACCGTTCCTGAAACACCGGACGATACACGCGATACCTCGAGGCTGGTTTTTCGACTCATGTCCAAGATTCGACGTGCATTGGGGAGAAGCACTTCGCCAGCTGCGGTGAGTGCGACATTGCGCGAGGTGCGAATGAACAACTTAGCTTGGAGCTCACGCTCAAGTAATTGAATCTGACGGCTCAGCGGAGGCTGGGTCATGTTCAGGCGTTCAGCAGCCGCACCAAAATGTAGCTCTTCGGCGACCGCAACGAAGGACTCGAGCTGAATCAGCGAGAACATCAATACACTCCTTGAATCGTTGATTGCATTATTTAGCTTGGACAGGTATCGATCCGAACTCCTAGTGTGAGTCTAAACGGCAATGAAAACGGGAGTACAAATATGTCGCATTTTTCCTCGCTCGACAGCATCGCGCCACGACCGGATGGTACCGGGAGGTGCCCTGCTCGAATCACTGATATTCAGATCACCCCGGTTGCCTTCGCCGACCCTCCCCTGCTGAATTCCGTGGGAGTCCACGAACCTTTTGCACTGCGCGCCATCGTGGTGATGCGCACCGAGGATGGAACCTATGGCCTAGGCGAAACCTACGGGGACGAGGCCCATCTGATTCGTCTACGGCGAGCTGCCAGCTTCCTCATCGGTGCCGACGTATTTAATTCCAACCACATCTCCGCGCTAGTATCGCAATCCTTGGTGGAAGATCAGGGTGTGGGAGGCCACGGCACTGGTGGGATGGTTACCACGACATCTCTTGATGACCGGGTGCTTTCAGCCTTTGATGTTGCCTCCTTGGATATTCAAGGAAAAATTCTCGGGGTACCGGTTAGTGCGCTGTTAGGCGGTGCCGTCCGCGAGCAAGTCGACTTCAGCGGATACCTTTTTTACAAGTGGGCATCGCACCCCGGTCAGGCTGCAGATAGCTGGGGTGAGGCAATGGACCCGGCAGGAATCGTTGCCCAAGCGCGCAAGATGGTCCGGGACTATGGATTCAAGGCACTCAAGCTTAAGGGTGGAGTTTTTCCACCGGCGCAAGAAGTCGAAGCTATCCTCGCCTTACGCAAAGAATTTCCACAGATGCCATTGCGCGTCGACCCAAACGGTGTGTGGACCGTGGAAACCGCGATTCATGTAGGACACCAGTTGGAATCGGTTCTTGAATACCTGGAAGACCCATGCCTCTCGATTGCCGACAACGCGCAAGTTCGAAAGGCCATCACGCTGCCCATTGCCACGAATATGTGCGTGGTCTCCTTTAACGATTTACCTCCGGCGATTGCGGCAGAAGCCATCGACGTGGTGTTATCGGATCATCATTTCTGGGGCGGTCTCAACAGTTCGCGGCTCTTGTCGGGGATCGCGGAAACGTTTGATCTTCGTCTTTCCATGCACTCAAATTCTCATCTGGGGATCAGCTTTGCTGCAATGATTCAGCTCGCTGCGGCCACAAAGAACATCGATTACGCCTGCGATACCCATTGGCCTTGGAAACGTCCTGACGATGATGTCATCGTTCCGGGAGTTTTGAAGATCGCTGACGGTTCGGTCACTGTCCCGGCCTCACCGGGTTTGGGGGTGGAACTCGATGAAGCTGCGCTGGCACGGCTTCATCAGCAATATTTGGACTGCGGAATTACCCAACGCGATGACACCAGTTATATGCAGAGCATTGATCCATCCTTCGAGCTCAAGAGCCCACGATGGTAACCCCGTTACGAGTCGTCGTCACCGACCCGATCATTTCTCGGTTTGCTTCGTTGTTCAAAAATCTCGGGCCTGGGCACCACTGGCAGTTCGTCGCACACCTTTCTTCTGCCGAACAGTCACAGTTCATAGCTGAGGCGGAGGTACTTGTCTGCGCGAGGCTCAGCGCTGAGGATGCCAGAATATGCTCGGCAGGGCTGGTTCACGTGACAGGTGCGGGTACCGACCGCATTGCCTTAGCTCAGTTGCCCGAATCGACCGTTATTGCCCGCACAGCACACCATGAAAGATCAATCGCCGAACATATCTTGATGGTCATCATGGCCTATCAACGACGTCTGCTTACTGTCACCGAGGAGCTACGAGATGGTCTCTGGCGAACGGTGTCCACGGACCCCGCGATACTTATGCACCGCACCTTCGCGGATCTCACGATTGGCTTTATTGGCTTAGGCGGGATTGGCGAACAAACCTTGGCATTCACCACTGCGCTGGGTGCCAGCGCTGTTGCGGTGCGCCGCAGCAAGCCAGTCGACGAGCACTCGAATCCACAGGTCAAGTGGGTGAAGGATCTTGGTTCATTACCGGAACTGTTAAAGGTCAGCGACGTAGTGGTTCTGGGTTTGCCGTTAACTGAGGAAACTCGTGGATTGATCGGAACCAAAGAATTGGATCAAATGCGCAATGATGCCCTCTTAGTCAACGTCTCGCGCGGAGCAATCATCAACCGAGAAGCGCTCTACACAGCGTTGACCCAAGGCTCACTAGGAGGAGCAGCCATAGACGTGTGGTGGGATGCACCCGAAGGTACTCATGCACCTAAAGATGTCCAAGACTTCGCGAGCCTGCCGAACGTCATCTGCACGCCTCACTATTCAGGGCACGCAGCGCAAACCTTCGAACAGCGCGTCAGAGAAATTACCGACAACATCAATGTATTTGCCAGCGAACGACCGCTGAGCAACATCGTAGGCTAACGTTAACGCCCGTAGTTCCCGGCGCGAGTACGCACGATAGCCCGCTCCGGCACGGCGCGGGTACTAGTGGCATACGGGAGCAACAGCGTGCGATTTCGAGTCTGCAAAGAAATACGGATAGCCAACGGCATTCAGTTCACTTAACGTTCGTTCGGAAATTCTGCACAGCAGAAACCTGGAGCTTAGAAGTATGAGACAGGGAACACTTGAACCTATGATTTCCCCCATCTCTGATAGTGTCTCCGGTTTGACCGGTCAGAATCACACGGACTCCGCCCCGTCCGCCGGCCCAAAGAAGCTGTCACAGCGCAAAGCTGTTCTTGCGATTCTGACCTGCTGGCTACTGGTGGTCTTTGATGGGTATGACTTGATTGTCTACGGTACTGTTCAGTCCTCATTGCTTGCTATGGATGATTGGGGTCTCACCCCAACGACCATGGGAACCATCGGCTCCCTGGCATTTGTAGGCATGATGATCGGCGCGCTTGGCGCCGGACGCCTCGCCGACGCGCTGGGTCGACGCCGTACCATTTTGGCCTGTGCCATGATCTTCTCCACCCTGACCATCTTGTGCGCCTTCGCGCCAAACCCTGTGGTTTTTGGACTGCTTCGTCTGTTGTCGGGTATCGGCTTGGGTGGACTGGTTCCGTCCGCGAACGCTATGGTCGCTGAGTTGGTTCCTGACCGCTGGCGCTCCACCATGGCTACTTTGATGATGTCGGGTGTTCCCATTGGCGGATCCATCGCTGCCATCACCGGAATTTGGGTTATCCCCGCCTTCGGCTGGGAGATGATGTTCTTACTGGCAATTATTGCGCTGGTCGTGGTTGTTCCCATGGGCTTCCGCTACCTTCCAGAAACGCTTTCATTTGAGCACCGCAGCGGACCTGGCGCTCGTCGCAATTCCGGTTTCGGACAGATCCTGCGCGCACCGTATCTACGCGCCTCGGTGCTTTTTGCTGTCGCCTCGCTGGCAATTCTTTTTGCCTGGTACGGATTGGGCACCTGGTTGCCGAGTCTCATGGAACAAGCAGGCTATGATTTGGGTTCCGCGCTGACCTTTGCGCTTGCGCTGAACCTCGGCGCCGTCGGCGGCTCCGTAATTACCGCTTGGGCCGGAGACCGCTTTGGCGCGTCACCATCCTCCGCTGTGGCCGCTCTCGTTGCCGGTATTGCCTTGGCTGTCATCATGACCACTCCTCCGGTTGCTGTCGTCTATGCCATGCTGATCCTTGCAGGCGTAGGTACGCACGGCACAGCCGCATTGCTGATCGCAGCCGTTGCCAATCACTACCCGGAACACCTGCGTGGCACGGCTCTTGGCTGGGCTATGGGCATGGGACGCATTGGCGCAGTCGCGGCACCTCAGGTCGGCGGCTTGCTTTTGGCCTCGGGGCTTGGCGTCAATTCGAACTTCCTCGTTTTCGCATTGGGTGCGGCCCTGGCGGCAGTGCTCTTCGGAGTCATCACCTTCCGCGTGAAACCAGTAGTTGGATCCGCGCCGCGAGCCGTGAAGTAACAAAATATTCGCTCCAGACCGCGGGTGGTCGCCTTCTTTCGGAAGGCGGCCACCACTTTCTGTTTAAGTAGTCGAGCACGTTGAGTCGTTTCCAAGCTCTAGTAGCTACGACATCGGAAAATCATGCTCAGCGCAGCCGCCCGAAATCTTAATCAAATGATTCGAATGGGCAGCCAGGCCCCACCCCACACGCTTCGAATTAGATTTTTGATCTCAGAATCCGATTGTTTCCGGGAATGAGACATCTGTTCTACGTACTCGGGCCACCAATATCGTTACACGTTTGCCGTAGTCAGCTTATTTCTGAAAAGTTTCTGGATGGATTATTCACACTTGGAAGATAATTCACAGCTAAACCCCGACGCGTCCGCGATCCATGGTTTTGAATTTATGAAGTATGAGTTTCGTCCGCAGAATTTTATAAAAGATTTATTTGATAAGCACTTCCTTCAAGATAACGAAACGGTTACGCTCCTTATCGGCACACATCACCTCGATTGATCACCGAGATCAGTGCGCCCAAAACCCAACAAGGAGAACATTCATGGCACGTTTTTCCCCTCTCAGGCGAACCTTGGCCGTATCCGCGGCCGTGGCCATCGGCTTCGCCGGATTTGGAGCCGGCATCCTGCCTGCTTCAGCTCAGCCCATCAAGGTTCCGGCTGAAAAGTCCAACCCCGCACCAAACAGTGAGGCGACCGTCAAGATCGGACCTCCGGTAGCGGACGAGGCTTACGATCAGTTCATCGTTACTTACAAAGCCTCGGCACAGAACGCTGGCAAGTCAGGACGAGCCAAAGCCTGGGGCAAGGCCGCTCAAGAGGCCGGAGTCTCCGTCAAGGAGCTACGCAGCATGGCAACTGGAAGCTTCGTGGTGAAATCCAACAAAGAACTCAAGGGCAAAGACGCCGATGCGTTCATGGAGGATATGGCCAAATCAGGTCTGATCGAGGCAATTGAACCCGATGCCATGATGAAGATTTCGATGACTCCAAATGACACCAGATACGCTGAACAATGGCACTACAGCGGAACTAACGGCATGCGACTACCCTCGGCTTGGGACACCTCCACGGGCTCCGGAAGCGTCGTTGCGGTACTTGATACCGGTATCACCTTGCACTCGGATCTGAACACGAACGTCCTGCCCGGCTACGATTTTGTTTCTAATGCCACCTCTGCGCGTGACGGCAACGGGCGAGATTCAAATGCACAAGATCAGGGCGACTGGTACGCAGCTGGTGAATGTGGCGGTAGCGATTCAGGCAACTCTTCATGGCATGGCACGCACGTGGCCGGCACCGTAGCCGCCGTCACCGACAACGGTAAGGGCGTTGCAGGAGTGGCACCGGATGCGAAGTTGCTTCCCGTGCGCGTCCTCGCCAAATGCGGAGGTAGCCTCTCAGATATCTCGGACGCCATCATTTGGGCCTCCGGCGGATACGTTCCAGGAGTTCCAACCAATACGAACCCCGCAGACACCATCAACATGTCCTTGGGCGGCGGCGGTGCGTGCGGCACCACCTATCAGGCAGCCATCGACACCGCGGTCTCACGAGGAACTTCGGTCATCGTGGCTGCCGGCAACGAAAGCCAGAACGCCTCAAATGTTCGCCCTGCCAACTGCTCCAACGTTGTTGTAGTGGCCGCGAGCAACCCCTCGGGCGGCCCTTCGTTCTATACCAATTACGGTTCAGCCATTGATGTGACGGCACCGGGCGGGGATACCAGATACGCCGGCCAAGGCGTACTTTCAACCATCAATACCGGTTCTACCACCCCATCGGCAGAGGGCTATGCCTTCTACCAGGGCACCTCAATGGCTACTCCACATGTGGCAGGCATGGTGGCCTTGATGAAATCAAAGTCCCCTTCACTGTCGCCTGCTCAGGTTGAAACGGCACTGAAAAATGGGACCCGGGCCATGCCAGCAGGCTGCAGCATCGGCTGCGGTACCGGGCTGGTTGATGCCGCGAAGATCATGAACGCACTTGGTGGGACCACTCCGGATCCCGATCCAGAGCCAGAGCCAGAACCAAGCGGCAACCTGCTGAAGAACCCGGGGTTTGAGGACGGCTCGACCGGCTGGACCGCGAACCGGTCCGACACCTTCGAAACCGGTTCCGCAGCCCGCACCGGCAATGGACTAGCAGGCTTGAACGGTTGGGGAAATTCCAACACCTACACCCTGGATCAGAAGGTAACCATCCCTTCTTCGGCATCCAGCGCGGAGCTGAAGTTCCATCTGCGGGTACTTACGGACGAGACAACGACTTCCTACGCCTACGACAAGATCAGCGTCCAAGTAATTGATGGATACGGAACTTACAACATGGGCAGCTGGTCAAATTTGGATGCCGGTACGTCCTATCAGGAACGCACCGTCAACCTGAATAATTTCCGCGGCAAGACGGTCACCCTGCGCTTCAAGGGGGTTGAAGATTCAGCCAAGGCAACGGTGTTCCGCATCGATGATGCCTCGGTGAGCGCTAACTAAGCCACAACAAGTTTGGGGTTGTTCGCCAGCTGGCGAACAACCCCAAACTTGTGTCGGTGACTACACAACCGCCGCTGGAAACCAGCTTTTAGGTGAGCGTCCAGGATCGTTTGGACAGGCCGTACCAGAAGCCGTCGATGGCAGTCTTCGCATCGATGCCACCGGATGCATAAGCGGCACCGAGCGAAACGTAGAGCGGAGCCCAGTGCTCGGAGCGCGGGTGTGCCTCACGAGCGGCCGGGGCCTTATGCATGAAGTCGAGGATCGAGTCCACATCCCCGCGCGCCATTGCCTCTTCGGCCCAGTGATCAAATTCGCTGGATGCGCTCGGTGGGGTGGTATCGGCGCCCGCGGCAGGATTGAACCAGCGCAGGTTGTGGGTGGTGAAGCCGGAGCCGACAATGAGGGTTCCACGTTCACGCAAGGGAGCCAATGATTTGCCCAGCTCAAAGAGCCCTGCCGGATCCAGTGTCGGCATGGACATCTGCACCACCGGAACATCAGCCTCCGGGAACATTTCTTTGAGCGGAACATAAGCACCGTGATCCAGTCCGCGGCTCTCGTCACGTTCCACGTGGTGACCGTGAGTGGCGGTCAGCCGTTCCACTTCAAGAGCAAGGTCCGGAGCCATGGGCGCGTCATAGCGAACATCATAGTATTTCTGCGGAAAACCCCAGAAGTCGTAAACCAGCTCGTTTTTCTGCGTTGTTGCACTGAGCGTGACCGGAGCATTCTCCCAGTGCGCGGAGATCATGAGAATATCTTTGGGCTTATTAATGGTGTTTGACCAGTCGGCCAGCTCGCTGGTCCACCGGGCATCGTCGGCCAGCGGCGGGGCGCCGTGGCTCAGGAATAAGACTGGGGGAAGTTCTGCTGGCTGTGTCATGAATTCAGCATACATGAATATAGTTGAAGGTTAAAGCTTTTTCTTTGTTGCCTAAGATACGGCTCGTCGCAATTCGGATCCAGAGTCTTAGTAGCGAGTAAATTGTCAACGGTGGGCTCACTGATCACTAGACTAGAAGCCATGCACGATGAAAAGCTGCTTAACCTGGTGGAAAAAGAATTCACTGCCACATTGCTTCGCGCCCGGCAATCGCTCCGCGATCGCGCGAGATCTATCCACCCAGATCTTCAAGCACCCGGCTACCGAATCCTCGCGTTTTTGATCCACAACGACGCCCAGCAACAAGGTGTTCTTGCCGAGCACCTTGAGCTGGATAAGGCCACTATCTCCCGGATGGTTAAACAGCTTGAAACCATGGGTCTAATTACACGTACCCCGGACCCTGCCGATGGACGCGCCCAGCTGGTCTCAATCACCCCTAGCGCGCAGGAGGCGTGGAAGGTCAGCGGCCACACCCTGCGCACCCGGCTTCACAGTCGCCTGTCCGAATGGGACGAAGCAGACGTACGCCGCTTCGCAGACCTATTGCACCGAATGAATGAAGACCGAGAAGTCGGCAGCTAGAAGTCCTTACTCAAGCAACGCAAGGAAGTCATCGGTATCCAAAGTGGTTGCCGAGGCCATCTGATCCGAATCTCCCAGTACATCGTTAAAGAGCTGGGTTTTCTTAGCTTGCAAAGCCAAAACCTTGTCTTCAATCGTGTCCTTGGCAACCAACCGGTAAACATAGACCGGCTTGTCCTGGCCGATACGGTGCGCCCTGTCGATAGCTTGGGCTTCTGCCGCCGGGTTCCACCACGGATCCAGCAAAATGCAGTAGTCAGCGGCGGTCAGATTGATGCCAAACCCACCAGACTTCAGCGAGATGAAGAAGACCGGGAATTTACCGGCACCAAAGTCCTCAATCAGCTGACGTCGCCTCGCACCGCTGGTGCTTCCATCCAAGTAACCGGTCTCAAAGCCAAGTCCGAGCGCTACCCCACGGGCCTTGGATAAGAACGAAGTGAATTGGCTGAAGACCAAGATCTTGTGCCCCTCGGCCACAGCGTCTTCCAGCAAAGATTGCAGAAGCTCCAGCTTGGCGCTTGGCCCGTTGCCTTCATCTACCAGCGAAGGATCCAACGCGAGCTGGCGCAGCAAAGTCAGCGACTGCAAGATTTTGAAACGGTTGGAATCAACATCTTGGACTAGTCCCAAAACTTCTTGTCGCACCCGCTGAAAGCGCCGGTCATAGGCTTTGCGGTGTGCCGGTTCCAACTCGACGTGGATGACCTGTTCGGTCTTCGCCGGAAGATCCTTGGCTACCTGGTCCTTGGTGCGGCGCAACACAAATGGGCGCAAGCGTTTCTTCAGCCGCTGCATACGCGAACCATCGCCGGAAGCGATGGGTTTGGAGTAGTTATCCTTGAATGCTTTCAGTCCTCCCAGGAGCCCGGGCGCGGCCAGAGACGTCAACGCCCAAAGTTCCAAGAGGTTATTTTCCACCGGGGTGCCGGTGACCACAAATTTGCAAGGGATCTGAATTTGGCGGACCTGCTTGTATCCCTTAGAGACATGGTTTTTCACCATCTGCGCCTCATCCAGGATCAGTACCGAGAAACCCAGATCCTCAAACTGCTCAAAATCCAATCGGAAAATTGCGTAGCTAGTCACTACCAGCTGCGCTTCCCTCACTACTTCGGCCACGCTGCTGCGCCGCTTGGTGCTCGTTTCGCCCAACGCTACCGTGCTCAATTGCGGGGTGAATTTCTCCGCCTCGCTCGCCCAGTTGCCAACAACCGAGGTCGGTGCGACCACCAGATATTTGGCCTGCGGATCTTCAATGCGCGCCTTGTCCAAGGCGGCTAATAGCTGAACAGTTTTGCCCAGCCCCATGTCGTCGGCCAGCACCCCGCCGAGCTGATGACGACGCAAGAAGTCCAACCAGTTCAGTCCTTGCTGCTGATAATCGCGCAAGGTTGCGGTGAAACTTTCGGGAACCTCAACATGCTCGGGACCTTGCGCACCGGTCAGTTTCGCCATGGCGGCGAGCCACTCATTTTCTTGCGCTTCAATAATTCCCAGGGCAAGAAGTTCCTGCCACCAATCAATGCTCAGACGGTGCATCCGCACCCCGGAGGTGGTGCTCTGCGCTAGCTCGCCGGCCTCTGAGATCAGTTGCCGCAGGGCATGGAATTCTTCGCCATTGATGGGGACAACTTGGGCATCTTCCAACACCAGGTAGTCGTCCCCGGCGCTGAGCGCACTAAACAGTTCGACAAAGGGAATCTGACGTTCGGCAAGCTTGATATCGACGTTCAAGTCGAACCAATCATTGCTCGCTTCGCCCACACCAATGTTGACTACCGCTTGGCCTGGGGCCATCCGATAGTCTGGGACCGCGTTTTGCTCATCAACTTGTACGTCCGGGTGTTCGCGCAACAATGGCAAGGTGTCCAGCACAAAGTCGATGCTCGCACTCAAATTCAGCTGCAAAGACGCGAAACTTCCCGTACTGCTCTGAATCAACGGGTGTTCGGTTCCCACCTTGTCCAAAACGCTGTGCAGGATCTCTTGTTCCACGGCACGCTGCCTTGGACCAGCGTCGGTGTAGTGCCAGGAGAATTCACCGGTCAGTTCGTTGAGCGAGTGACGTAGTTGAAGCTTCAGCACCGGACGGGAAGGCTCTGGTACTTGGTAGCTTCCATCAGAGCTGTCTAGCGGCGCCACTCGGCGCACGCGTGGCATGAAGAGGTGGTTGAACTCGGGGATCTGGTCTCTAGGGATCTGTACTGGACCGTTGCGGACCAGCTCAATGAGTTCGTTGGTAATCGCCGGTTCAAAACAAGCCAGGTGTAAACTTTTGGCCTTCTCCGGGTTTCCCTCGCAGAAGATCGCTGCTGCTGGTGGCGTTCCGACGGCGATCATCGAGGTCGGAAATCCTTCGGGAGCCACAATTTTTGGTTCCAGCCTTAGGCCCTGATCATCTTCTATGAAATTCACCAGCCCCTGTGCGGGTGCCAGCGGGAAGTTGATCGGTTCTTTGGTTTTTGCTGAAACCACGCTCACACCCGAATCACGGATGCTTTTCAGGATACGACCTAGTTCTTCTCCGGGCAGCATATTCAGCGTCACCCAGTCGTTGCCCCAGTGATCGTAATAATGGGATTCGCTCATGCGCAGTGAGATCCCATGAAGATCCATCATGACTCGGCGTTGGGTGGCATCAAATCTTTTGTCGTACGCCAGGTGGCTCCAGGAGACGCCGCTTTGCACCCACGGCGATCGAATGCCCGGTTGCGCGGGACGCACCTTCACATCATAGGCATCGTGCTTACGATATTTTTCGTGGACTATCGAGACCAGCAGGCCAAGCGGGATCGTTTCAATCTCTGTTTCCAGCGCCGGCAATAACGCATGCAATGAACGCTGCCAGTGTGGCACCGGGCGTGGGCTGTCTCCGTCGTGTTCCTCCAGCTTTGGGTCATCGTTGACCGTCAGTTCTTCGTCCGGGTTTCGGGTGAGATACAGTCCCAGCGCGGCTACGTGTTTGCAGGGCCCTTCCAATTCCTTGGCCGTGCAGTTAAACCGGTAGCGGACCTTGCCGTGGATTAGTTCCAGTTGCATGAAAACCTCGGCGTCAGCCACGTCCGCATACACCCGGCTCATCGCGGTACTTTGCACCCAACGGTACGGGCTCACCTCGCCGGAACTCATGATGAGGCTTCCCTCCATCATGGTCCGAGCGGCAAAGTGCCCATTCAGATCGGGAAAAGTCAGGGTGTATTCCATGTCCACCATTCGTTGCAGCGCGGGCCAAAAACTTTGACTGCTACCAGTCTATTTTGTTTCGCCCTAGCATTAGGTACGGCTAGGCATTCAGTCTGAATACTTCTGAAAATGGCCATTTCACAAGGTCTTATGACCTGCCGGGCAGGGGCTAATTTCCTGCATAGTACTCACGGCGTACGGGATGAGCGTTTTGAATCATCGTGGATCCACGAAGCTAAGGTCCGCATTTTTGCTTCAGAAGCAGAACCGGGTTCAGTTGTATAGATAAACATGGTCTGGTCAGCTACTCCGGTGACATCCAGTGCTTCATAGCCGATCTCTAGTTCGCCAACCAGTGGATGGCTGAGCCTTTTCACCCCGTCTCGGCGTTCAACGACGCGGCGATCGGCCCACCAGGTGCGAAATTCTTCGCTGTGTAGGGATAATTCACCGACCAACTGTGCAAGTAATGGGTCGTGTGGATGCCTTCCGGCGTCCAAACGCAAAGTACCCACCATGGAGGAGGCAACCTTTTCCCAGTCGAGGTATCTGGAACGCGCTTCAGGATCCAAAAATGCCCAGCGGATGAGGCTGCGTTCGCGCACGGGCTTGGCCATGACATCGGTCAAGAGGAAGGCGGCCAACGGATTCATTGCCAAGATCTCCGTTCGCCGGCCTCTAATGAATGCTGGGTGTTCGGTGAAGGAGTCCAATAACGCGTGTAGTGATGGGCGTACCCTTTGAGCTCGTTTGTCGAGTTTGTTGCCGTTGGGATCTGCCACGGCTCTAGCGAGATCAAAAAGATGGCGAGAGGCCGTTTCATCTAATTGCAGTGCCCGAGACAGCGCATTGAGCACCGATTGGGAGGGGCGTTTATGCCGTCCTTGCTCAAGACGCGCGTAGTAGTCCGCGCTAACCCCTGCCAGTGTTGCTACTTCTTCACGGCGCAAACCGGCGACACGACGGCGTGGGCCACCGTCGCCACTGGGGGCGACTAGTGCTCGACGTGCCTTGAGAAAATCACCAAGTTCGGTACCGGGAGTCATCTCCAAGCTCCTTTCACCACAGAACCAGAGATTGTTCTCCATGGTAGGCAGATGAGCCAAAACTACGCATCTTGTGACCTGTTATTGCTCTGATTCAATGCGTGCACTCTGCGTACTGACCCTACAAGTAGCAGCGATAAAAACGATGTTTTGGCCAGAAAGTGAACCCGCCTGACTGATCCTAGGTATGCCAGTCCTAGGATCAGCTAGGTGCTCCCCATGGCTTAAATGTCGGCACTTCTCTGATGAACTGAATAGGTACAAAAATCTCGATACTCCGCGACATTACCTAGGAGCTGCAATGAGCACTGTCCCGCCTGGCTCCAAGCTGAGCGAAGAGCCCGTAGTCGAAACCTCCCAACGCCAGCCGCTCATTGAGCGTCCCGGCGTTGCTCCGGCAGGGTTCCGTCAACTGATGAGGGACATCGGCCCGAATTACGTCTCCAACGGGGTCATCGGGTTGATATTCTCTTCTTCGGGACCAATCGCTGTGACCTTGGCTGTCGGAATGGCTGGTGGGCTCACCGAAGGGCAACTAGCTTCGTGGGTATTCGCGATATTCCTCTCCGCAGGACTCGCAACGTTGATCATGTCGTTGATCTACCGCCAGCCGCTGGGTTTCGCTTGGTCTATACCAGGCACTGTCCTGCTTGGCCCATCGTTGCAACATTTACCGTTTACAGAAGTCGTCGGCGTATTTTTCACCTCTGGCCTACTCATTCTTGCGTTGGGGTCCACCGGGGTGGTGCGCCGCATTATGTCGGCTATTCCCATGCCCATCGTCATGGCTATGGTTGCGGCGGTCTTCTTACGGTTCGGCACCGACATTGTTTCCTCCACCCAGAGCAACCTCATCGTGGCCGGGCCGATGGTATTGGCTTTCCTTCTGCTCAGCGCGGTTCCAGCCCTGGGTAAATATTTGCCCCCAGTGCTGGGAACCTTGGTTGTCGGTATTGCGGCAGTGGCGCTCAGCGGACAATTTGCATTGCAGTCAGCCGGTGGCCCGATTCTGGCCGCTCCGGAGTTCACCTCCCCTAGCTTTACGTGGGCCTCCCAGGTGGAGCTTTTATTGCCGTTGGTGTTGACCGCACTGGTGGTACAAAACGGGCAGGGTGTGGCAGTGTTGCGCGCTGCCGGTCACCGGCCACCCATCAATTCCTTCGCTATCGCCACCGGTGGATTCTCGGTGCTCAATGCCTGCTTCGGCGCGGTATCGGCCTGTGTCACCGGACCAACCAATAGCCTGTTGACCTCATCTGGCGAAAAACACCGGCAATACAGTGCTGCGGTAGTTTATGGTTCACTGTCTTTGGTCTTTGCGTTGTTTGCACCATTGTTGACCCGGCTTATGCTGGCAACTCCTGAAGCCTTCGTGCTTGCTTTGGGTGGTATCGCGATGCTTAAAGCTTTGCAGCAAGCCTTCGTCACAGCATTCGCCACTAAGTTCACCATGGGCGCTCTCATTACTTTTGTCGTGACGATTTCCGGGATGAACTTATTTAATATTCATGCTGCATTCTGGGGAATTCTTATCGGTTACTTTGCGTCGCGTCTCTTGGAACGCAACGACCATACGGCAGCCAAACTACAGGCCTAGCCCCAACGTACCTAGTGCCGAAACGTGGATATCGAAAAACAAAAATCTCCGGTAGCCTTCCAATTTTGTTGGAAGGCTACCGGAGATTTTCTTTGAACTCTTAGCGCGTCTGCGAGTAGAACCAGGTGATGTGTTCTTCTATCAGCTGCGCAGCACGTTCGCGCTGGTTAGTGGCGAAAGCGTGATGGATCGCCTTGTGCTGGCGTCGCAGCACACGCACGACCGGCTGCCAAGATTCGTCGTTGGGAATCGATTCAGCAACATAATGGCTGATCGAATGCCTCAAGGATTCCATCATCGACTCCACGACGGTATTTCCCGCCATGGAGGCTAACAGCACGTGGAATTCTGCATCGATGCGGTGAAATTCTTCGCGAGATAGCTGCGCGTCGTCCATGCGCATAATCAACACCGCAGTGCGATCAATGACCTGCTGCGCATGGAGCGGGTTACGTGGAGGCATCTGTGCGGCCCACGTTTCCAACAAAATACGCGACTCAACGATCTCGCGGACGTTGATCCCTTTTGCTGCCAAGTGCATGCGAAGGGCCTGCGAGATTCCGGCAGCAGGGTTGGAGATGATTACGGCACCCGAATTTGGTCCGGACCCCGTTGAAGTCTTCACCAATCCCAGCACATCAAGAATTCTGATGGCATCACGTACCGAAGCACGAGAAATCTGATGCTGCTCCGCGAGCGCACGCTCGCCGGGGAGCTGGTCCCCTAGGGCGAGTTTTCCCGAACGCAGGTCTGACTCGATTGAGTCGAGGACAACTTGGTACGCACGCGGAGCTGGATTTATAGACATCAGTAGACCATTTTAGCCTTGAACTCGATTATGGAAGCATCCAAGACAACACCGGGGTGGACTGCAGGTAAACCAGGGTGCAAAGCACCAGCAACATACCAACGGACCAGCCAGCGACCTTCTTCAGGATGACCGACTCTTGGCCCTCCATCTTTACCGCGGTGGCAGCGATTGCCAGGTTCTGCGGCGAGATCAGCTTGCCGACCACGCCGCCGGAGGTGTTCGCAGCAACCAACAGGGTTGGGTCGATTCCGGCATTGACGCCGGCCGTCTGCTGTAGCTTGGCGAACAGTGCGTTAGCCGAGGTGTCCGATCCGGTCACTGCGGTACCAATCCAGCCCAAGATTGGCGAGAGGAATGCGAAGAATCCTCCGGCGCCAGCAAGCCAGGTACCTACGGTGATTGTCTGTCCGGAAAGGTTCATGACGTAAGCCAGGCCCAGAACCGACAGGATGGTCAACGCTGCGTAACGCATGTTGTAGATGGTCTTGCCAACTTCGGCCAGCCCTTCGCCAAAGGTCATCGCATATTCACCATTGCCGGTATTACGCGAGTAAACAAAGGCAACAATCACGCCGGTAATCAGCAACAAGGTGCCAGGCGATGATAGCCATTGGAAGTTGTAGATCGTGGATGATACTGGTTCGCCGGCGGCATTCAAGATGTTGCCGTCCAGTCCTGGCCAGCCGAACTTGATGTCGGTACTTGCCAGCCACTTAGGAATATCAACGCCCAGCTTCCACAGTTTGGCCACACCGAAGATCACGATGACCAGCAGGTAAGGGAACAAAGCCATCCAGGTGTTGGCTCCGTGAAGCTTCTGATTACGCTCAACAGGTTCTGCGGCTGCTTCAGCTGTCAGCACACGCTGGCGGGCCTCATCGGCACCCTTCGGAGTCCAGAAACGAAGCAGTATAACGGCAGCGGCCAAACCAACGAGCGAAGCAACAATGTCGGTCAGTTCGTAGGAGAAGTAGGTCGCGCAAAGCCACTGGGCAATACCGAAGGAAATACCAATGGTCAGGGTGGCTGGAAGTGTCTGACGCATACCGCGCCAGCCATCGATAACCAACACCAAAATCGAAGGAACAAACAATGCCAGCAGTGGTGATTGGTGACCAACAACGGCGCCAATGTCTGCGGCCGGGATTCCGGTCAATGCACCAGCGGTGGTGATCGGGATAGCCACGGCGCCGAAGGCAACCGGAGCGGTGTTAGCGATCAGTACCGCGCAGGCTGCGCGCAGTGGGGCCAGACCAAGAGCCAGCAACATGGTTGCGGTAATTGCCACGGGGGCGCCGAAACCTGCCAGCGCTTCAAGCAGGCCACCGAAGCAGAAGGCTATCAATACCGCTTGGATGCGAACGTCTCCGCCGCCGATTACGTCAAAGACGCGACGCAGATCCTCGAACCGACCGGATTTAACCGTCACCTGGTAGAGGAAGATAGCCATGACAACGATCCAGACGATCGGGAAGGCACCGAAGACCATGCCCATCACGCCGGAGTTTAGTGCCATCCCGACCGGCATTTGCCAGCCGAAAATTGCGATGATGATGGCAACTACTAAGGAGCCAAGACCGGCGACGTGCGCCTTAGTCTTGATTACTGCCAGCAGAACAAAGAAAGTGAGAAGTGGGATCAAAGCAATAAGTGCCGAGATCGCAACACTTCCTGCTACAGGATCCGTTGTTGGTGTAAACACGGTGTGGGCGTCCTTACTCGAAGTTGGTCTGACCATATGTGGTCCGACCACCTAGCGTACAAGGTGAGGGCCATCACAACAAGTCTTGACTTATAGAAAGTTCAACGCATAGTATGGTCAGACCACACTTCGAAAGAGTTATTACTATGCGGATTGCTCTCTTTGCCACATGCATCGTGGATGCCATGTACCCCGAAACCGCCAAGTCGACCGTGAAAATCCTGGAACGCTTGGGTCATGAAGTCGTATTTCCCAAGGCTCAGGCCTGCTGTGGGCAAATGCACATCAATTCCGGATATATGCCTGAAGCCCTGCCTGTGGTGGAAAACCACATCAATGCCTTTGACACCGATGACTACGATGTTGCGGTGGCCCCCTCGGGTTCCTGCGTCGCTTCGGTCAAACACCAGCACCCCATCCTCGCGGAGCGACTAGGCAAACCCGAGCTGAAGGAACGCGCGATAGCGGTGGGCAAACGCACCTATGAACTCTCCCAGCTGCTCGTTGATGTCCTGGGAATAACTAACGCCGCCGAGCAACTCGGCAGCTACTTCCCCGACACCATCACCTACCACCCCTCCTGCCACGGTATGCGTTCTCTGAAACTCGGCGACCGCCAGCTGGATCTGCTTAAGACCGTCGGCGGCATCACCGTCGAGGAACTTCCCGAAGCAGATCAGTGCTGCGGCTTCGGCGGCACCTTCTCCATCAAGAACGCGGATGTTTCTTCGGCCATGCTCGAAGACAAGATGAAAAACATCTGTTCCACCGGAGCCTCGGCCTGCGCCGGCGGCGACGCGTCCTGCCTCATGCACATCGGTGGCGGCCTGTCGCGCACCGGTGCCAAACCAAAAACTCTGCACCTAGCCGATATCTTGGCTAGCACCATGGAAGAGACGGTGACACTGTGACACAGGTATTCCTCGGCATGCCGGCCCCCGGTCATGGAAACCTCTTTGAAGAGGAACCATTCCCGCAGGCAGCACATCGCGAATTGGGCAATACCCAGATGCGCAAGAACCTGCGCCACGCAACCCACACCATTCGCGACAAGCGTTTGAAGGTTGTTGGCGAACTTCCCGACTGGGAGCAGCTGCGCGATGCGGGCGCGGCCATCAAGAACAACGCCATGGCCAACCTCGAAGAGCTGCTATTGCAGTTCGAGAAGAACTTCACCGCCCGTGGCGGCATCGTCCACTGGGCACGTGACGCCTCCGAGGCGAACAAGATCGTCACACAGCTGGTCAAGGACACCGGTTCCACTGAGGTTGTCAAGGTCAAATCCATGGCCACGCAGGAAATCGGCCTTAACGAGCACCTGGAAACCGAAGGCATCTCCGCTTTCGAAACCGACCTCGCCGAGCTGATTGTCCAGCTGGGTCATGACAAGCCAAGCCACATCCTGGTTCCGGCGATTCACAAGAACCGCACCCAGGTACGGGATATCTTCTTGCAGGAAATGCCGGAGGTTGACCCAAACCTCACCGATGATCCCAGCAAGCTAGCCGACGCCGCGCGTACCCACCTGCGCAAGAAATTCCTTGCCGCCAAGGTCGCCATCTCCGGTGCGAACTTTGCGCTGGCAGACACCGGAACCCTAGGCGTAGTGGAATCCGAAGGCAACGGACGGATGTGCCTGACCCTCCCGGAAACCCTGATTACCGTGATGGGTATCGAAAAGGTCCTGCCACAGTGGGAAGACCTGGAAGTCTTCATGCAGCTGCTTCCGCGTTCCTCCACCGGCGAGCGAATGAACCCGTATACCTCGTTGTGGACCGGCGCGAGCGCCGATGATGGACCGCGCAACGTGCACATCGTGCTGCTGGACAACGGACGCACCCGCGCATTGTCGGACCGTTTTGGGCGCACCGCGTTGAACTGCATCCGCTGCTCGGCCTGCATGAACGTCTGCCCGGTCTACGAGCGCACCGGCGGCCACGCCTACGGTTCAACTTATCCGGGCCCCATCGGCGCGATCCTCTCGCCGCTGATGACCGGCATCGAGGCCGAGGACAACGGTTCGCTGCCTTACGCCTCCTCCCTATGCGGGGCCTGTTATGACGCTTGCCCGGTGAAGATCAACATCCCCGAAATCCTGGTCCACCTGCGTGGCGAAGATGTGGATACCAAGCGCGAGACGCACAAGATCCCGACCCAGATGGACCTGCTGATGAAGGGCGGCTCCTGGGCGCTGGGCAAGGGCAAGAATATTGGCCTGCTGGAAAAGGCACTGCCGCTGGGCCGCCTGATGGCCGGCAAGGATAAGAAGATCAAGAAGCTTCCTGGTATCGCAGCGGGCTGGACCCAGAGCCGCGATATCCCAGCCCCGCCAAATAAGTCTTTCCGCGACTGGTGGAGTGACCAGAAGGAGTCCAAGTGAGTGCCAAAGAAGAAATCCTTAGCCGCATCCGCTCGGCGCTATCGGACGCACCGGTCGCCGAGGAAACTCCGCGCGAATACCGCACCAGTTCCCAGATGCCCGAGGAAGAACTGATCGAGCTGCTCGTTGACCGCCTAATCGATTACAAGGCCGGTGTTGAGGTCATCAACTCCGCGCAGATTCCAGAGTTTGTGGCGGCGAAGCTCAAGGATGCCAACTCGGTCGTTTACCCCCACGGGCTGGAACAACGCTGGCTCTCCGAGCTGCCAACGGGCATCACCCAGATCCCCGATGCGCCCGGTGCACGTTTGAGCGTGGCACAGCTGGATGCGACCAGCGCGGTAGTGACCTCCTCACAGGTTTCCATTGCCGAATCCGGAACCATCATCCTGGACGGCGAACCTAACCAGGGCCGCCGTGCAATCTCGCTGGTTCCGGATCATCACCTGTGCATCGTTCCGGTCTCCAGCATTGTGCGGCTGCTTCCCGAGGCCATGGTGCGGTTGACCATCACTCGCCCACTGACTTGGATCTCCGGCCCTTCGGCCACCAGTGATATCGAGTTGGAGCGTGTTGAAGGGGTACACGGCCCACGTACCTTGGACGTGCTGCTGGTGCGCGGACTGTAGTCCACACCGCACCGCGAGAAGCCTTCATGGCCGGATCCCGTTCCTGAACTTCCAAGGGGATCCGGCCATGAATCTTTTAATCCCCGCCGCCTACTTGGTGGTGAGGGCCATTTCATTCGGTGCGTGCTCCAACTGCACCGAGGACTTCTTCTCACCGGTAGCCAGATCTACCGCATGGATGGACTTGGTTGCCGGGTCAGCCACGTAGGCAGTATTTCCATCGATACGCAGCGAGGGGTGCGGATCCTGCCACTGGGCAGGGTCTTCCCACGGCTCGATGACCTTAAAGTCACGGGTAATCTTCCCGCTGCGTGGATCGATCACGTGAATCTTACCGTCCATGCCCAGCAAGTAACCCAGATCCTGCGGTCCACGCGCTATCCCCCGCCAGGTGTATTCCGCGCCTTGAGGTAAGCCGACCACCTTGGAGGTCTGCTTGGCGGCATCGATCAGGACGATCTGGTCAAGCAGTGTTCCTTCCGCGTCGGGGTCATCCTTGTAATCGCCGATGACCAGTTCGCTGGTCGGCGACACATAGGCGTTGCCCATCCGCCCGTAGGCATCTGGTGCTTTCAACTTAGTGAACTTAGCATCCGCGTAAATCAGAGCCCCGTCCTCGCAGCCAAAGACCGCGCGGCCCTGGCCAGTCATTCCTTCACCATGCACGTTCGGGCAATCGGTATTCCGTGCGGTCTCCTCGCCTTGGGCGTCCACGAGCCTCACCCCGCTGCGTGCGGTGGCATCTCCGATGGTGGTCAGCACCGATCCATCGTCAAGGGCCACCGAAACACCATGATGCGCAGGTGAAGTAATGGTTTTGGTTTCGGGCAGCTGGTCTGTGCTTTTCGACAGCTCCACGGTCTCAAAGAGGGTGGTGGCACCCGTACCATCGTCAAAGAGCGCGGTCTTTCCCGCATGCGGGACCACGTGTCCGGCAGCGCTTGCTCCGAAAACGCTCTGTCGCAGCGCCGGTGCGACTGCGTCCAGAACTTGGAACCCGGCCGAGGTGGTCAGCAGAAAGTTGCGTCCGTCCCCTGCCGAATTCAGCCGGGTGAATTCCTCGGTATCAAAGCTTTTGATGACCTCTAGGGTCTCCCCATCCAGTACCGAAACCCCGTTGGCGTAGCCCACGGCGACACGAGGCGCGGTCAGTTCTTCCGCCGCGGCGTCACCCTGGGCCCCGCAAGCCGTGGCGCCCAGGCCCAGGACCGTCAGAATGACGGTACCGGTGATGAGGTGATGATTTTTCTTTTTCATTTTTCCCTTCATGGCTACGCGTTAATCGCGTAGTGCGTGGCTGATTTGTTCGGTATTCGCCTGCATCATCTGCAGGTACGACTCGGCACCTTGGCCCGCCATGGATAGTGATTCGGTGTAAAGATCAACGATTTTCACCTCGATTTTCGTTTCGCTGGCGAGGGCTCGCGCTAATTTGTCGGGCTGTGCCGACTCCACAAAAATTGCGGAGACCTGAGCTTCACGGATCGCGCCGCTGAGCGAGGCCAGGTCGGCAGCGCTCGGCGAAGCGAGGGTGCTCCCCGAAGGGATCACCGCGCCAATCACTTTGAGGTCGAACCGCTCTGCCAGATAGCCGAAAACGTGATGGTTCGTCACGATCTGCCGCTGCGCCGGTGGGATCGCGGAGAACGCGGTGAGCATCTGAGCGTCGAGGTCTTCAAGTTTCTGGCGGTAAGTTCCCGTGGCCGCATCCAGTGGCCCAGTTGAAATTCCAGGGATCTGTTTAAGGTCCTTCTCCAAGGCGTCGACTACCTGCACAACCCGTGCCGGGTCAGTCCAGAAATGCGGGTCCGCTGCCCCGTTCGTCCCGGGCACGTTCAGTAGCTCGATATGATCGGTGGCCACAAAGTGGTTGACTCCCTCCTCGCCAACGGCCGTGAGCTGCCGACTTAGCCCTTCCTCCAGGTTCAGGCCATTGGAAACCACAAGATCCGCGTCCTGCAGCAAAGCTGCCTGCTGGGCGGAGATCTCAAAGGAATGCGGATCAACGTTTGGCGGCATCAGGGTGTGGACTGTTGCCTGCTCCCCTACCAGATTTGTCACCACGTCGGCCAAGATATTTGTGGTGACCACGATGCTCGGTTTTTGTTCTTGCTGTCCTTGGCCCGCACATCCGGTGAGTAGTAAAAGCCCGGAAAGCACAAGTGCTAATACCTTCGTTACGTTTGCCATCTTTTGATCTTTCAATTTCCGACCTGGGTCATCCAATGTGGTGAGGTTTCAGGTGCCAAGGTGCGGGAGATGCGGGCCGAGTCCGCGAAGTCGATTTCATAGATCTTGTTTTCGCTCGGCGCATTAACGTAGGCGCGTTGCGCATCGGTTTCCAGGCTGACTCCGCGTAGCGCCTCTGGGTCCTTCACGGTGCGTGGAAGCAGTTCTTTGGTGATGCCCACGCTCTGACCGGTGGTTGTTGAATAGACCAGTACTCGTCCGCGGTCGTCAAGAGCCACAATGTGCCCCGGTGAATCCCCTACTGCGGAGACTCGCAACAGTTTGTGCTCGGTCAAAACCCGTTGCAGCTGCAGCGAACGCGTATTCAGTACCCACGCTCCGTGATCTCCTGCCACACCCGCAACTGCGGGGCGGGCTTTGCGGTGTTCCAGCGACTCTGCGCGGTCACCGGCTTTGGTCCCGGCCGGGTAGGGAACCAGGTCAAACTTCGCCGAATCATTTGCTGTTTCCGTGGCCACTAAAAACCCCTGGGCGCAGGCGATCACCAGCCCGGCCACCGTGGCGGTGGCTCCGGCGGGCTCAGCGCATTGAGCCGACGCGCCGGCGACTGGTTCGCCGGTTGCATCCAAATACTGCACGCGCATGTCTGCCGGTTTCTGCCCGGGCTGGCTGGAGATGGCTCCGTCGCCTAGGGGCGCCAGCAAACCCCGGTGAGGAGCATGGTGGGTGGTGAAGCGTTGACTGATTTCACCGTTGGCGAGCCGGGCGTTATCCAGCAATATTCCTTCACCGGTGGCCGGAACGTACACTCCCGTGCTGCCCGCCGTGGAGAGCGGTCCGCCGGTGACTACTGCCTTGGGTGCGTTGTCCAGGATTCCGATTTTCCGTGCGGTTCCCCGATAGAAATGGAAATGATCGGTGTGGTTCCAGCTCCACACCCCGCTGTCTAAAATCGTGAGCCCTTCGGCCGTGGAGGCGAAGAGGTACCGCCCATCGGTCTGCAAAGCGCTCACCTCTTCCAGCGAGTCAAGACTTGATTCGGTTTCGTTGAGCAGGTCAAACATCCCGGCTGACCCGCGCTTATCGATCGTTGCTAGGTGCAGTGGTGCTTCGGCGACTTCACGGGCGCCTTCGACAGCTCCATGCCCGGCTGCCGGTTCGTTGGTTGGCTGTTGAGATTCTTCTGTGGCACCAGATGGGAGGCATCCGGTGAGCAAGAGACTGGCGGCCAGCCCAAGAACTACCGCGTATTTAGTGGATTTCATCGAGCACTTTCTAGTTCATTGATTGCGGGTGCAGACCTGGTAAAACCCCTCGTTGCCCGGCGGAGCAGCGCAGAGAGACCGGCAAGGAGTATGGCGGTGCAGGCGATGGAGGGTCCGGCCGCGCTTTGGGCATACCAGGAAATCAAAAGGCCGCCGAACACCGACAGCATTCCGAAGACGGCGCCGAGCACCATCAGTGCCGGGATTCGAACCATCCATTGTTTAGCCGCAACCACCGGTGCCAGCAGCATCCCCACTACCAGCAGGGTTCCCACGGCACGGAATGATGCGGTGATCGCCAGGGCAACCAGCCCAACCAACATGATTTGGGCAAGTTGCGGCCTTAATCCCAGGCTCTGCGCTATTCGAGCGTCGAAGGCTGCGGCAACAAAATTCCGGTGGAACAGCTTAGCGATGACCAGGCTCACCGCTAGCGCCGCGGTGAGCGTCCACAGGTCTGACATCCCAATGGCCAAAATATCTCCAAAGAGCATGCTTGTGGCATCGGTGGCGAAACTTTTCGAATGCGAGACCACGATGATGCCTACCGAGAGCATTCCAACAAAGACCAAGCCGATGCTGGTGTCATAAGATAATTTTCCTCGCCGTTGCAGCGCACTCAGCAGAGCCGTCATGAGCAGCGCGCTGGCTCCGGCACCGAGCATGACCGGGAAACCTAGAACGGTAGCCATAGCGACTCCCGGAAGCAGCCCGTGACCGATGGCTTCACCCAAAAATGCCATGCCCCTAATGACCACCCATGTCCCGGCGATGGCACAGATGATAGCCACTAGACTGCCGCCGATGAGGGCGCGTTCCATAAAGTCAGGAGAGAAAGGATTTGTCAGCACACAGAGAAGACTAACCTTAAATGAGAATCATTATCAATTGCTATACTCGGAACATGACTAGCTCCGATACCCGCTTACTCACTCATTCCCTCTACTTCTCCTACGGAAACCGTGAAATTCTCTCAGACGTGTCGCTTTCGATTCGAGCTGGAGAAATGGTGGCCATCACCGGTGAAAACGGGTCGGGAAAATCTACCCTGCTAGAACTTATGGCCGGGACAATGACGCCGGATCGCGGACTGGTCGAACGATCCTGCCCGGTGGCCCTGGTCGTCCAACGCCCAGCGGTCCCGGCAGAACTGCCACTGACGGCGGGGGATGTCGTAGCCATGGGGACCTGGCGGTCAAAAATCACTCGAAAACAGCGACACCAGCACGTAAGCCGCGCCCTCGCACGCGTCGAGCTGACGGGCTTTGAGGCGAGGAATTTTAATGAGCTCTCCGGCGGCCAGCGCCAGCGAGTCCTAGTAGCACAAGGGCTGGTACAAAATACGGGCGTCTTACTGCTTGATGAACCGCTGGCTTCCATGGACTCCACCAGCCGCACGCTGATCCACGAGATCCTGCGTTCCGAGGTGCGCCGCGGACTGGCCGTAATGCTAGTAACCCATGATGAGGATTCCACGATGCTGGCCGATCGCAGCGTGAAATTGCAACACCACCGTACGTCTTGCCCAGAGCTGCAGTTGGCTACAGAGAGTTGATTCCAAGACCCCACCAGCGGCGAGCGCATCGAATTGCTGGCCAGAGGGACAAGAACAACGCCAGACGCGCCGCTACGAGCTGCCGATGGCACGAAGGAGAAATAGGGTCTGATCGATGCTTTGCCGATACGCCGTTCTACACGGATCTCCGTGGAACATTTTCCAAGACCCGGCCTATATTTCTTGTCCTAATGCCCTGCTATGAAGTCCGTTAGGTCTGCTTCGATGTTTTTCTTTGATTCAAAGACAGCTTGGACCAACCCCGAGTCATAAGCCTGCCGGAATCGTACTGGTGGTACTGAAACGCTCAAGCCCGCAATCACGTCACCGACCCCGTCACACAGCGCCACACCCAGCGCGTTGGTGCCAGCTTCGGTCTGCTCAAAGTTCACTGCAAACCCGGTGTTCCGCACGGTCAGAAGATCTTGTTCCAGGCCGGCAAACCAGCTTTCATCCAGCGGCTTCTGCGAAATCTTTGATTCCCGGACATACAGCTCACGAACCGCAGCTTCACCCAGCTGGGCGAGAATCACCTTACCGGCCGAGGCCGAATGCGCGTCCATTACCTCACCTTGACGGTCCCCCACCCGCAATGGACGTGAGCCTTGGACCGTAGCCAAGAACCTCACCTGGGTTCCGGCACGAACCATCAAGTTCACCGTTTCGTCGAGTCCCGCAGACAGCACCTTCATCTGCGGCAAGACTCGTTGGCGTAGTTCGGCGGTCCAAGACATGCCTGCCGGTGCAACCCCGAGTGCCGGGCCTGGAATATATCGCTGAGCGGCATCCTGGGACGCAAATCCGCGGTACACCAGCATGGCCAGCAGCCGGTGGGCGGTTGACCGGGAAACTCCGAGTTCTACGGCAGCATCGCTTAACCGCAGCGCACCGAAATCGCGGAGTAACTCGATCAACGCCAAGGCGTTATCCACCGATTCGATGGGATACGCCGGCGGCTTACGTCGAGGCTTTTTTGGCTGCATGACTTTGATTTTACGGCTTGCCGCCGGGGCCTGCATAAGCCCAGCGGAAGTCCGGAACCCGGTGCTGTTCCGCAAGGCAGAACTTCATGGCTTCGAGTGCCTTGGAACACTAATCTCAAGAGGAGTTCAGCACACAAATTTCAGGAGTTGCACCATGCAGTACTACGAAAATGGATACCGCCCCGGGGATCCGGAAGTTCGGCCAGCCCTCACCTTGGAGGCGTCCTCCGAGGTTCTCCCGACGCAAGTTGATGTTCTCGTAGTAGGTACCGGACCGGCCGGTGCGGTACTTTCGGCGCAGCTCTCCGAATTCGAAGAGATCACCACCCTGATCGTGGAACGCAACGCCGAACCGCTCAAGCTCGGCCACGCCGACGGCGTCGCGTGCCGAACCGTTGAAATGTTTAACGCCTTCGGGCTTGCGGACCGGTTGATTCGTGAAGCCTATGCGGTCAACGAGACGGTCTTCTGGCGCCCGGATGAAAACCAGCGTGAAAATATCTCACGCAGCGGCCGGGTGAAAGACGTCGCCGAAGGACTGAGCGAATATCCGCACCTGATTGTTAATCAAGCGCGGCTGCAAGAATTCCTCTTCGAGAAAATGCGTAAAAACCCCAGCCGTCTTGCACCTCATTACGGGGTGGAGCTACTGAGCGTGGAAGACACCGGACACGGTGATTACCCGCTGCGCGCGCAGCTGCGTCGCGGCGGAGAAGCCGGCGGAGAGTTCACCGTGAACGCCAAGTTTGTTGTCGGCGCGGACGGTGCTCGGTCAATTGTCCGCCGGTCCTTGGGCATCAAGCTCGAAGGCGACGCCAAAAACCATGCTTGGGGAGTGATGGACATACTTGCCACCACCACCTTCCCCGATATTCGTTTTAAAGCTGCCATCCAATCAGCGGACGGAGGGAACATCCTGCTGATCCCCCGCGAAGGCGGGCACATGGTTCGGTTGTACGTGGATTTGGGCAAACTTAACCCCGCGGACCGCGAGGCTCGTAACCGCTTCACCTCGGAGCAGCTCATCGACACCGCACGACGTATCATGCATCCCTACACCCTAGAGATCAAAGAAATCGCTTGGTGGTCCGTTTACGAAGTGGGCCAGCGTCTGGCCAGCCGCTTTGATAACGTGAACGCCGAGTCGCCCAAGGATGCGTTGCCGCGCATCTTCATCGCTGGGGACGCGTGCCACACCCACTCGGCTAAGGCCGGACAGGGTATGAACGTTTCCATGCAGGACGCATTTAACCTTGGTTGGAAGCTCGCCGCGGTACTTCGTGGACAAAGCCCCCACTGCCTACTGCGCACGTATTCTCAGGAACGTCAGATCATTGCGCAAGAGCTGATCGATTTTGATACCAAGTGGTCCAAGACCATGTCCACCGCTCCGAAGGACCCCAATCATCCGGAGGCTGGCGGAATGGATCCGGAAGAAGTTCAGGCGCAGTTTGTTCAGGGCGGGCGTTTCACCGCCGGGTTTGGAACAAAATACACAAGGTCGCTGCTCACCGGTGATACTGAAGATCAGGCTCTGGCCGCAGGCTTCCCGGTTGGCGAACGCTTTTATTCATCGCCAGTCACCAGGATCGCGGATGCCCGCCAGATTGGCTTGGGCCACACCGCCAAGGCAGACGGCCGTTGGCGCCTATACGCATTCGCGGATCACGATGCCTCCGGGCAGTCACCGAAGTTCGACGCACTCATGGAATTCTTGGCCCAGGACGCACGCTCACCGCTGAAGATGTTCACCGCACCGGGTTCCGCCATAGACTCGGTTTTTGATCTCAAGGGAATTTTCCAAGGCTCGCACACCGAGACGACGGTGGCGCACTTACCTGCGGTGCTCTTGCCAAGGGTCGGTTCCTTGCAGCTCACCGACTATGAAAAGGCCTACTGCTCGGAGCTTGAAGATGGCCAAGAGATCTTCGAGGCCCGCTTAGTGAATCGTGAGCACGGTGCGTTAGTGGTGGTTCGTCCGGATCAGTATGTGGCTCAGGTTCTTCCCCTGACCGCGACCGGAGAACTCACCGAATTCTTTAGCGCCTTCATGAACCCTGCGCTGGTTCAGGCCTAAAGACTGGAGCTCTACTCATGCTCCGAGTCGTCATCTGGCGGCTCGGAGCATGCCAGCACCGCGAATGGCTCGGCCCGCCCTTGAGAGCATAGGGTGATCATAGGTAATGGGTTCGACGGTAGGAAAAATATTGAGCAAGTCACCAGCTGCGGAACCTCGGCAGCTGCCCGACTCGGCACTGCGCTTTGTTGGTTTTTTAGCTTTCTTCGACCGCTACGCCACGCCACCGATGTTCGTGGCACTGTCATTGAGTACCGCGCTGTCGCTGTCTCAAGCCGTAGAACTTGTGGCCGGTTACTCTTTGCTTTATGCCCTGGGACAGCCGCTTTGGGGACTGCTGAGCGATCGGTTCGGCCGCTTGACGGTGCTTCGTTGGGCATTATTCGGTGCCATCCTCGGCGCGATCGCTAGTACGTTATTCACTTCTTACTTTGCCCTGCTGATCGCCCGCTCGTTGACCGGGTTGATGTTCGGCGCCCTTTATCCCACGTTGCTGACCCTGCTCGGGGATACACGCGTGGGAATGGCCAAGGCCCGCGGGCTCTCGGATCTGCAGATCTTTTCGTCTTTGGGCACCACGTTGGCGACCCTTGTAGCCGGTGCGATAGCCACTTCCCTTGATTGGCGTTTAGTCTTTTTGCTGCCTGCCGCTGGAGCCGCAGCTGCCCTCTTGTCACTGCGCCAAGTTCAAGAACCCCAGCGCGAGCACACCACCATGAACTTCAAAGCCGCATTTGGCCGGGAGAACTTACTGCTCTACGCGGTGGTCTTCCTCGAAGGCGGGCTCCTGATGGGATTTTTGACCTATATTGTTCCCGCATTGCAAAGCGTCGGGATGGGCATCTGGCTCTCCGGCGTGCTGGGATGTGGATTTGCGGTAGGAGTGATTCTTGGTGCACGGTTTATGCGGCTGCTCGTGCCGAGATTTTCACGCACCTGGCTTATCGGAATCGGCGGGGTCATCCTGATCCTGAGTTTTGCACCTTCCGCGGTGTTGCCCTCTGCAGGGTCTTATACGGTCACGGCTTTCCTGATAGGTGCCGCAAATGCCATCATGCACTCCTCCATGCAGGGCTGGGCCACCGAGGTAGCGCCCCAAGCTCGTGCCACCACGGTTTCTTTCTTTGTGTTTGCCCTATTCTTCGGGGCTTCGGTAGCCACCTATCTGACGGCAGACCTTGCAGAGCAAGGAAAGTTCTCGCAGATTTTCACGATAGGTTTTTGGCTGAGCATCCTGCTGGTAGCCGTCGCCACCTGGCTGCATGCGCACTGGTACTCGAAGCGCTCAAACTAGAGCAGGGCACTGAGCAGCACACCAGCACCCATGATGACCAGCGCTGCACAGGCCACCATTTCGAGACGCAGAGTGATCTCTGGTTTTTTGAACCAATGCATTGCTTTTGAAGCGACGGTACTCAGAATCAGTAGGTAGAGGAAGCCGACCACGGCAAAGACCGCCCCCAACCCCATCCCCCACCACAACGTATTTGAATCTTTGGGGATAAAACTTGGCAGCATCGCCAGAAATAACAACCCGAGTTTCGGATTCAGCGCCGCGGAAAGAACTCCCGCTATAAATGCCTGCCGGGATGTTTGCCTCTGCCCGGAGTTAGCTCGAATATTTCGTGTTTCGGTGCGCGCAATCGCATTGTCCGCTTTCGCTACGGCGCGGGATTTGCGGAAGCCAGACACTCCAAGATAGATCAGATACAGTCCACCAAGAATGGCGATAGCGGATTCAACTGCCGGATAGCTCTGCATCACCGAGGCCGCACCGGCTCCAGCTAGAGCGGCCCACGCAAAGATAGCCGTTACCATACCCAGGGCCGCGAGAATACCGTGGAATTGGCGTACCAGCGAGAACCGGAGCACGAGGAAGGTATCTGGCCCTGGCGAAAGAGTAACCATCACGCATACCCCGAGGTATGCCAAGAATGAAGCCCAAGTCATGATCTTTAATTATAGAAATGAGTCCGCAGAGCGTGGAATTCATGACGCTGGCATAGCATTAGAGGAGAATCAGATGGGCTAGAGGAGGCCGAGCACAATGTCGCAGGCGCCACAGGAATCGCAGCCGGGTTTTCAAGAGCCTGCCTCCGTGCAATACGGTTGTTACCCGCCGCAGAATCCGGGAATTGCTCTCTCTCAGACTTCGATGATTCTGGGGATACTCTCGCTTTTTGTTGTCGGCGTCATCCTTGGCCCGATTGCGATCCTCAAAGCCAATGAAGCCGAACGAAATTTTGGCGTTCAGGCTACGGTAGGTAAGGTCACCGGGCTGATCGGCCTGATTTTCGGAGCGCTCCAGGTGCTCGCTATCATTGGTTATTTCTTACTCATGCTGTTCCTGATTCCAGCTTCGATATACGGATCCAATTTGTAAGCGCTCAACAGATCGCTTGAGCAACAGATCATTCTTTCTAAATTTAGGGGTCACCCATGAGCACCGAAAATAACGAACCGACCAACCCTTACAACTCCGGCACTTCTGGACAGCCTCCGCAGTACTCGGGCCAGTATCCGAATCAATATCCGAATCAGTACCCTGGTCAGAACCAACAGTTCGGCGCAGCACCGGGATACCCGCCGTATGGATACAACCCTCAACAGGCTGAGGGAGCGCAGCTCGCACAGACCTCTATGATCTTGGGGATCATCTCGCTCTTTGTTGTGGGCATCATTTTGGGCCCACTAGCGATCATCAAGGCCAAGAAGGCAGAACGAGAGTTTAACACCGATGCCACCGTGGGTAAGGTGACCGGATGGATCGGAACGATCTTGGGAATTATCGGCGTTCTATACATCATTTTTGTGATCGTCATGGCGTTCTCGTTTGCCGGGGCCTCGATGATGGATCCGAGCTACTACTAGCCCATCGCGCGAGGTATTAACCAGCAAAGCCCCGGTAGCAACACGTGATGTGTTGCTACCGGGGCTTTGCCTGTATCGGCCCTTATCCATTCCCCATGGATGGATACGGGAAACTTATTCTGCGGTTGGCAGGACGAACGATGCGTCGATTTCGATCTTTACCTTGTCGCTGACCAAGACGCCGCCTGCTTCGAGTGCAGCGTTCCAGGTGATGCCAAATTCCTTGCGGGAAATGGTGGTCGAGGCAAAGAAGCCTGCGCGGGTTGCCCCGAAAGCGTCAACTACCTGGCCGCCAAGCTCAGCCTTGAATTCAACCTGCTTGGTAACACCGCGCAGAGTCAACTCGCCAACCAGTACGAACTCTTCGTCATCACCCTTGACCTCGGTGGACTTGAAGGTCATCGTTGGGAACTCTTCGGCGTTGAAGAAGTCGCCGCTCTTCAGGTGGCCGTCGCGGTTGGCGTCCTTGGTGTTGATCGAGCCGATCTGCACGGTAGCTTCTACCGAAGACTCTGCCAGGCTCTGACCGATGTTCAAGGTTGCGTCGAATTCCTCGAAGCTGCCGCGGACCTTGGAAACGCCCGCGTGGCGAACCGAGAAACCGATTTCGGAGTGCGAAGCGTCCAGGTTCCAGGTACCGGCGGTCAGTGGTGAAGTTGCAGTTGAAGTCATTTTCAAATCCTTTTCCTCGACGCCAATCATGTAGTTGACGTTTCAATTTGTTTTGCTGATACAAGTATTGCACTAGTTAAGTTGAAGCGTCAACCACCTAGTGCAAGAAATTTTCTTCTCTCCCACTAATGCTTCCAAAAACCAGTATCTGACTAGTAATTTAACTTCCAAAAATTCTTTGTAAAACTCTTATCTCGTCCGAGTTTGCTCGCTAGTATGAGTACATGAGCACCCACCGGAACATCCCAGACAAACAAGAGCAAGAAGCCGAACTAGCAGCAGATCTTGAAGCTACCTGGCAGGAAGAGTCTCCAAGCACCGCCAAGACCACCAAGTTTGCCGACGAAGTAGACGGCGAGCTTGGTACCCGCGAGGGTGTTTAGAAATCCTTGTTTGCAACGTATCCAGCTTTTCAGCGCACAAGGCCGGAAAGAACCAACTGTGCATGAACTCTGTGAGAGCGTTAATTCGATCGGATTAACAGCAAGCGACCGCCACCAGAGAATTTCTCTGGTGGCGGTCGCTTGTCAGCTTGTTGCTTACGGAGCCGTTATTAGACCCTCGTTCAGCATCCATTCATAGGCAACGTCAGCCGGTTCGCGCCCCTCGACGTCCACCTGGTAATTCAGGTCCAACAGAACTTCGTCGGTCAGCAACGGTGCAATCTGCGCCATGACATCTTGAACGCCAGGATTCTTTTCCAAGAATTCCGCGTTGAACGCAGGTGCCGCGTTATAACTTGGGAAGTATTGCTTATCGTCTTCCAAAACCGTCAGGTCCAGCGCCTTGATACGCCCGTCGGTTGTGAAAACCTCACCAAAGTTGCAAGCCCCTTCTGCTGTCGCCTGGTAGATAGCGCCCACATCATAAAGGCCAACGTTGTCCTCCTTGACCTGACTTCCGCGCTTCATCCCATAATGCTCAAGCATTGGAGTTAGACCGTCACGACGCGAGTTGAACTCCGGATCAACGCAGAAGGTCAGCTCTTTTGAATCCAACTTGGACATCTCGGAAAGCTTTGTAATGCCCAAGCGATCGGCCACCTCGCGGTTCATGGCCATGGCATACGTGTTGTTCAACGGAGCTGGTTTACCCCACACAATCCCATTGGCTACGTCCTCATCATGCACCGCTTGCCACTGCTTATCAGCGCCAACGATGGGCTTTTCATGCCCGAGGTAGGTCAGCCAGGCAGTTCCCGTGTACTCCCACAATGCGCTGGCATCTCCCGAAAGCAATAACTGACGCGCTGGCTGTGAGCCTGGCACGTTAGTCAGGTCCGTGACGTTGTAACCGGCAACGTCCAATGCGATCACCGTAATCTTGCCCAAGAGCAATTGTTCGGTAAAGGACTTCGAGGTGACAGTCACCTTGGCGTCTTTGTCCAGCGACTGATCTGCTTTGATGAGCCCGGGATTAGCATCTGGCACCGTACCGGTTGCCGGGCTCAGCCCACACCCGGTCAAGCCAATGAGCGCTGCGAAGGATAGGGCCCCAAATTTCAGTTTGCGATTCATGAGAGTCCTTTCGGCCGCGCGACCTGTTCCACGACTCGCCCCAGCCAGTCGATGGTCAGCGCAAGTAGTGCAACCAGCAGCGAACCGGCAATCAACACCGCGTTCAAGTTCAGGTTCACCCCGGTGGTGATGAGAATTCCTAGTCCACCACCATTAATGAAGGTCGCCAAAGTAGCCGTACCAACGAGCAGTACCAAAGCGGTTCGAATTCCGGAAAGCATGACCGGAACCGCAAGCGGTAGCTCCACCTTGAAGAGGACCGCAGATTGGCTCATTCCGATACCGCGCCCTGCTTCTACGAGCCGCTCATCAACTTGCTGTAAGCCGACAATGGTATTCGAGAGTACCGGAAGGATCGCATAAATCACCAAGGAGACAATTGCCGTGACGGGGCCGAATCCCAGCCAGAAAGCCAGAAGTACGATTACACCAATGGCCGGTGCTGCCTGGCCAAAGTTTGCAATTGCGCGCACCACGGGTGCTGCCTTGCGAAAAGCAGGACGGGTGAGAATGACACCAAGCGGAATCGCAATGATCAGAACGATCACCGCTGAAATCAGCGTGATTTCTAGGTGCTCCTTCGTGTACCCCCAGATTGTTGCCGGGTCCAGCGTTTGCCTTTCCGTCTCGGTGAGGTTGGCGTTAACCAGCCAAATCACCAAGATTCCGAAAGCTGCCGCGATACCTAACAACTGGTAAATCAGTCCGCGTTTTTCTGCGTTCACGAAGTCTCACCACCAGATTGCTGACTATCCAACTGGATATCTCGCAAGTTGATTGCACCAGAGTTCAATCCCACCGGGGCGTCATGGTCCCCATCCATGTTGGAGTTAGTGGCAGCGATCGCTTCCATGACCGTTTGTACGGTGATGATTCCCTTGAGGACATCGCGCCGCCCGGTAACCAAAGCCGACTCCGTGCTGGCAACAAGCATGGTGTCCAACGCATCGTTGAGCGTTGCCTGCTCACCGACTACCGGCAAATCCGGATCGTAAGTACCATCGATGATTTCCGCACGAGAAAGCTGACGGCGATTTAGACGGCGCACCGGACGTCCGCGTGAATCGAGTACCACTACGTACTTGCGGCCGGCACCTTGCAATTGCGACAGTACATCCGAGGCATTCTTTCCTGCGGTGGTAGTGATTGTCTCGGAGAGTTCCACCTCGTTCACGCGAGTCAGCGTCAGCTGCTTCAGTCCGGCACCGGAGCCGATGAAGTTTTCTACGAACTCGCTGGCCGGGTTAGCCAGAATACGTTCCGGGGAATCGTACTGCTCCAGTTGCGCGCCTTCGTTGAAGATCGCGATCCAATCTCCCAGCTTCACAGCCTCATCAAAGTCGTGGGTCACACAAACAATGGTTTTCTGAACCTCAGACTGAATGTTGAGCAGTTCGTCTTGCAAACGCTGACGGGTGATCGGGTCCACCGCGCCGAATGGCTCATCCATCAATAGCACCGGTGGATCAGCCGCCAAGGCACGGGCCACACCTACGCGCTGCTGCTGTCCACCAGAAAGCTCCTTCGGAAAGCGATCGCGGTAGAGCTCAGGGTCAAGCGACACGAGTTCAAGCAGCTCATCTACGCGGGCCGCAATTTTTTCTTTAGACCAACCCAGCATCTTGGGCACCATGGCGATATTAGTAGCCACGGTCATGTGCGGGAAGAGGCCTCCGGCCTGGATGACGTACCCGATACGGCGGCGCAGTTCGTCGCCGTCCATCTCTGTCACGTCTTCTCCGTTGATGATAATTTCGCCAGAGGTCGGCTCGATCAGCCGGTTAATCATTTTCAGCGTTGTGGTTTTGCCACAGCCCGAGGGACCAACAAACATCACGATGGAACCTGCAGGGATCTCAAGAGTCAGGCCGCCAACCGCGGGTTTTTTCTGTCCCGGGTAAGTCTTGGTGACTTCCTGGAGCATGATCGACGCTCCGGTGACGTTCTGTTCGGTACTGGTTTCGACTTTATTTTCAGACACGGATACCTCGCGGGATAGTCAGTCGGCCAACGCCGAGCAAGATCAAATCAAGAATGAGCGCCAAGATGACAACACCGACCACGCCGGTGACGACAGATTCTAAGGCGTTTGCACCACCCAGCCGGGATAGGCCCGAAAAGATATACCCGCCAAGCCCAGGGCCCAGCGCGTAGGAGACAACAGCGGCCACACCCATAACCATCTGCGCTGAGATGCGCACGCCGGTTAAGATCACGGGCCAGGCCATGGGCAGTTCGACGGAGATCAGGGTTTTCATGCGGCTCATGCCGATGCCCTTCGCCGATTCAACGACCGTCGGTTCGATGTTGTTTAGTCCCACGATGGCATTTCTCAGAATTGGCAGGGCCGCGAAGAACGTCACGACGATCACCGCCGGTAAAACACCAAAGCCGAAAGGAACGATAAGAATACCGATCAGTGCAAAGGACGGGATGGTCAGCCCAATTGCACTAATGCCATTGGCCAAACCGGCCAACGATTTGCTGCGATACACCAGCACGGCGATCAGCACCGCAATGATTGTCGCCAAGACGAGGCATTGGGCTACAAGCCACAAATGCTGCCAGGAGGCGAATAGAATTTGGCGATATCTTTCGCCGAAAAAGTCACCCACATTAAGACCTGCTTCACTTTAGTTTCGTATCATCCACTGAGCTGGAATAGATACCTATACTCAGCATTCGCCCCAAGTTTACCGGCCTTAGCACTCATCGTTCGGTATCATTTTGATAAATCTTCTGCTGACTTGGTCAGATATGAGTGTCGTTTTGGCCTATCTGCATGGCGCAACATGCTAGCCAAGACGGTGCGAATGTAGTGAGATAGAAACATGAAACTAGCTACCGTGCGACTGACCACCGAACCCGGATTAACAACGGCCGCCGTCATTGAAGATGGCAGACTGTACTACCTGGAAAACTTGTCGAACATTCAGAAGTTCCTTCGCCTCGATGACCCAACCCAGCAAGAAGTCGTCGCACGAGCCTTAGTCGGTGACTCGATTGCCGAAGCCGAGGCCGATTATGCCCCGCTGATCCCCAACCCGGCCAAGGTGTACTGCATAGGCCTGAACTACCGTAACCACATAGCCGAGGTGGGTGCCGAGGAACCAGAGTTCCCTACGGTTTTCGCAAAGTTCGCTTCCACGCTATGCGGAGCAAATGACACTGTAGAAATCCCTGCCGAGGACCACCGCATGGATTACGAAGGTGAGCTCGCCATCGTCATCGGTACCGCCGGCCGGCGCATCTCCGTCGAAGACGCGGCAGCACATATTGCTGGTTATGCGGTTTCCAACGATGTCTCCATGCGCGGTTTCCAGGGACGAACCACCGAATGGTTGCAGGGTAAGGCGTGGGACAAGTCGACTCCAGTGGGCCCATGGCTGGTCACCTCCGATGAATTTAGCGCGGGCGCGAAGATCACCACGAAGGTCAACGGTGAGGTAGTTCAGGAAGATTCCACCGACGATCTAGTGTTCTCCGCGGCCGAACTAGTCTCCTACCTATCGGTCATCAATGAGTTGCAGCCTGGCGATTTGATCCTCACCGGCACCCCCGCCGGGGTGGCCTTGGGCCGACGTGACGAGCATGGGCGCCGCCCATGGCTGAAGGCCGGAGACTTGCTCGAAACTAGCATCGATGGTCTGGGCACTTCCACGATTAAGTTCGCTTCCCTTTAGCCGCGAACGCTTAGATGTCCCCGCGTCAGTTTTTAGACGCGGGGACATCTTTTAATTCACTTTTAATCCCGTTGGTGCGACACGAAACAACGGTTGTGACTTGACTCTCAGCATCACGTATGATGACTCACAATGTCACTTCGAATGGCAGTCATCATCATCAATCACTCGCATCGAAGGATCTAGAACTCATGGACGCTTTGGGAACACTCTTCGGAGATATCTCCTCGGTTATTTGGGGGCCGTTTGTCCTCATCCCCTTGCTCTTGGGCACCGGGTTGTATCTGACCATCCGCTTGGGCGGTTTGCAGTTCATCAAACTTGCGGCAGCGCTTCGTCTGGGCCTACTCAAGCGCAAAGACGCCGAAGCTGAAGGCGATATCTCGCAGTTTCAGGCACTGACCACGGCATTGGCTGCCACTGTCGGTACCGGTAACATCGTGGGTGTTGCTACCGCCATCGGCATTGGTGGACCGGGCGCACTATTCTGGATGTGGGTTACCGGCCTAGTCGGTATGGCTTCAAAGTACACCGAAGCTTACTTGGGCGTTCGCTTCCGTGGAACTGACGCAGCTGGCGAAAAGTCCGGCGGTCCACAGTACTACCTCGAACGCGGCATCAAGGGTCCCTTCGGAAAGTTCTTGGCACTGTTCTTCGCCATCGCCGCGACCCTAGCCTGCTTCGGCATCGGTAACATGACTCAGGGCAACTCGATCGCGATTAACCTTGAGAGCTCATTCAACGTCACCCCATGGGTTACCGGCGTCATTCTGACCGTACTGTCCATCGCTGTTCTTGTCGGTGGCATCAAGTCCATCGGTCGAGTCACCGCTGGCTTCGTTCCAGTGATGATCGTCTTCTACGTGGCAGCTGCGATCTACATCCTCATCTCCAACGTATCTGGCATTCCTGCTGCATTCGGTGAGATCTTCACCGATGCCTTCACCGGCACCTCGGCAGTCGGCGGCTTCGCCGGTTCGGCAATCATCATCGCCGTTCAGTTCGGTGTAGCTCGCGGTATCTTCTCCAACGAGTCCGGTATGGGTTCGGCTGCTATCGCTGCCGCTTCGGCGCAGACCACCCACCCAGTACGTCAGGGCTTGGTTTCCATGACCCAGACCTTCATTGACACCATCATCGTGGTTACCTGCACCGGTCTGGTGATCATCACCACCGGTTCCTGGAAGCTGGTCGATGAGGCAACCGGTGAACAGATCTCCGCTGCGCTGATGACCGGCGAGGCCTTCACTAACGGCCTGCCAGGTGAATGGGGCCACTGGATCGTCACCATTGGCTTGGTCATGTTCGCCTTCTCCACCATCCTTGGCTGGTGCTACTACGGTGAACGAAATATCGAGCGCCTGTTCGGTCGCAAGCTGGTCATGCCATTCCGCATCGTCTTCTCACTGGTCGTTTACGTAGGTTGCACCACCGAGCTGACCGCTGTCTGGAACTTCTCGGACATGATGAACGGTTTGATGGCACTGCCGAACTTGATCGGTCTGCTAATTCTCTCCGGTATGGTGGCTCGCGAAACCCGCTGGTACCTGAAGAATGATCCGAAGCTGGAAGCCAATAAGGCGGAAATTGAGAACTTCATGTCCGCCCGTCCAGGCTGGGCAGAGTGGAAGGCCGGTGACGTGATTGGCTCTTCGAAGAACCGTGGCGCTCACCAGGCAGCGCAGGATCCGGATCCGATCCGCTAGGCTCCGGATGCACTCCCGATAATTAACATCGATGGCCGCGATGGCAACCTTACAGGTTGCCATCGCGGCCATCGATTTGGCTTAGATACAGCACTGGCTGGCATTCACCGCGAGGTGTATGCCAGCCAGTGCTGTATTGCGTATGAGCTCTAGGCGTTCCACAGTCCGTAAGAGTCGGCTAGGTCGGCAATCTTCTGAGCACGAGCCAGTCGAGGCAAGTACGAACCATCGCCCACTGAGGCGCCCGCGGCGTGTGCTTCGAGCAGCTCCATGGCCCAGGAGAGCTCGTCTTCACTTGGAGCTAGTGCAGCGTTGATACCATCAACGTGTGCGCTGGATAGGGAAAGCTTCCCAGTCATACCCATGGAAGCGGTGACCAGCGTTTCCTCGGTAACTTTGGCAGCATTTGCGCCGGCAGGTGGTGGACCGTCAATGGCGCCTGGCAGCTTACCCACGCGGGATGCAATCACGAGCTTTCCGCGAGCATAGGCCAACGCCATCGGGTCATCAGAGACACCGGTGTCTTTACGGAAGTCATTAACACCGAAGGCTAAACGGAAAGTACCCGGAGCCGAGGCGATGTTGGTGGCGTTTTCGATACCTACGGCGGTTTCGATCAGCGCGAGCACCGGGGTACCTGCACGCAAACGCATTGCGGTGTAGGTGACCTGCTCTGGCTTTTCGGTCATTGCGAGCATGACTCCGCGTAGGCCTGGGGTTTCAGACAACGCCGCAAGGTCATCTGCCCAGAAGTCGGTGTCTGTACCGTTGACACGGACCCAGGCGGTCATGCCGTTGGAAAGTGCGCGCACCACGTTGTCGCGGGCGAAGGCTTTCTTGTTATCTGGAACTGCTGCTTCCATATCAAAAATTACCGAATCAGCTTCACAAGCTAACCCGGGTCCGAAGTCTTCTTCTCTGGCAGCGTTAACCAGAAGCCACGAACGGGATAATTTTGCTGGGAGGGCCGCAGCGCGACGATTTCGGAAAGCCATATTACAAGCCTACTCACTTTTCGCGCCGGCCTTCTACCGACACCCACCAGCATCTATCACTTGCACCGAAGCTCACAGATGATGCTGATTACACGGCTATGTGGTCAGACCAAAGAATCCAATAATTCATAGATTTCACCACAAAATGCATGCCCCCACTAGAGACGAAATCGTGCAAATTTTCAGGCCTTCGAGACTAATCCGCAGCCCCCCGACAGGAAATTTTTGCCCTAATTTTGGTTGGCTTGTAACGCTCCAAGTGGAAAATCATCACCAGCAAAAAGGATCTCTAACACTCGCACCGATTCGCCGTAGCGCCTGTATGCAAAGGGCACATGCAACCGAATCCCTGTAGAAATTCCGGAGAAAACCAGAAGCCGCCCGTCTTTCCAGCAAGAGGTATGCGCGTGAGCAAAGTGCTCGTGATTCTCAAGTACGGATGCTGAAAATCCATTCGACATCTGCATGCTATCCGCCACGTCTAAACCGCGGACGAGAAACTCCGGATGTCCAATTTTGCTCAAACCTACGGTGTAGGCATAGGGCTCACAGCATTCGTCGCCCTCGACATAAATAATCTCCCTGCCGTAATCTCGAATCCGTTGAGCCGTCTGGGCCTCAACCTGCTTACGAGTCATTCCATTGCACATATCGCACATGATGTCTCTCCTTAGGGAACGTGCGGTTTCCAGATCCTATTTATTTCCCGTTCTTGGCCTGTTTTATCAGCCACGTCATGCGTGAGGCTCTTCGTCAAGACTGATAAAACTCAATGGTTCGTCGCACGCTAGCCACGTGGGTATTTCATCGCCACAAATCTCGCTGACGATATCCAAATCATGTAGCCCACATGGTGCCTCTCGAAAAAACAGGTCATTGAATACCGAGGTGCACTGGGAGCCAACCTCGAAGCTCTGTCCGTGCCTTGTGACCTGTTCGGCGAGGTGCGAGAGTAACGCAAAAACTTCGTCATCGGATCCTCCGACGGTCATCACTTCACAGTGTCCAAGATTGGACAACCCGAGGGTGAAGCCAAGGACTCGTGGGTTCCGTTCGCCTCTGCACAGCAAGATGGCAAAACCTGTAGCGGCAATTTCGGCATTGGTCAGCAATGCCAGCCCCTTCACTGGCAAACTGCAGCGGACGCATATCGTAGCTTCGGAGTAATCTTCCATGTCTCTTCCTCTCGAGTTGTTCAGGTACCTGTAAGTGTTCCGACAATCAGGGTCGCGTGGACGCAGGAATTCTCAATTGTGGATAACTTGAATCGTTTGGCTGGCCCGCTTCGGTAACTGGTTAGCACCAGCCCTCGCAGAACCGAAGGAATTGATGCCACTCAGGCAAGGACGGAAACCGTACTCAGCATTCGTCGTTCGAATGTCTAGCTTCGTTTCAGGACTCGCGAAGTCTTCTAAGGTCATAAAAAATAGGTCCCGTCCTGGTAACAAACGCCTCAACGCGTCATGCAACTACCTGCCAAGACTTCTTCATTCGTAATGCTCGACCGCCCAAGCGAACGCTGAAAGCATCGGATAAAGGGAGCTAACCGCTACTGCCAAAAGACCGGGAGAACCACCATGGGAAAACCACTGCACTTTAATGCCTTCGTCATGAACACCACCAGCCATATCCAGCACGGCCAGTGGCGCCGCCCCGATGCCGGACAAACAGAATTTAACGACGTTAATACCTGGATCAATCTCGCCAAGATCTTGGAGGAGGCAAAGTTCGACGCGATGTTCTTCGCCGATGTCTCCGGACTTTACGGCGACACGGAGGCCGACTACGACGTGTACGCCCATGAAGGTCTGCAGATCCCGTCCAATGACCCCACCGTGTTGCTCGGTGCCTTGGCAGTGCACACCACGCAGATAGGTTTAGCTACGACTTCAAACATCGTGCAGAACCACCCGTTTAACTTTGCCCGACAGGTGTCCACCCTGGACCACATCTCCAATGGACGCATCGCCTGGAATGTGGTCACCGGTATCAACGAAAACGCCTCACGCAACTACGGTCTGCCAGCGTTGACCGACCATACCGAACGTTACGCCTGGGCCGACGAGTACATCGACGTCACCTACAAGCTCTGGGAAGGTTCGTGGGATGAAGGCGCGCTGCTCAAGGACAAGAAAAATGGGCGTTACGCGGATCCGTCAAAGATCAACAAGATCTACCACCAGTCAAAGCGCTACCGAGTCGAAGGACCGCACCTGCCTTCGCCATCCAAGCAGCGCACACCGGTGCTGTTCCAAGCTGGGTCCTCCGCATCGGGGCGAGACTTTGCAGCGCGCAATGCCGAGGCAACGTTTATCATCGCTCCGACACCTGACGTCGCTAAAGAGCTGATCGCCGAAACCCGCCGGTTGGCTGTTTCCCATGGGCGCAGGGCCGAGGACATCAAATTCTTCCAGGGACTGTCTTTCGTCATTGGCGACACCGAGGAAGAAGCACGAGAAAAATCCAAGCACTACGACGAGTTCATTAGCGTCGACGGCTACTTGGCGCACATGGCCATACTCGATAGGACCGGACGGGTGTATCCGAAGGAAACCAAGCTCAAGGACCTTGATACCAACACCTCCAAGGGAATGGCCGAATGGGCTGGCAAGCACATTACCGACCGTGAACCGACCCTCGAGGATGTTGCCACGCTCCAGTCGCACAGCACCCGCTTGGAAGGCACGCCCGAGCAGATCGCGGATCAGCTAGAAACTTGGCAGGCCGCCGGGGTTGATGGCATCAACGTCATCAATTGGGTGATCCCAGGTTCATTCCAAGAGTTTGCGGACAAGGTGTTGCCGGTCTTACGTGCAAGGGGTCTGGCACAGTCCGAATATTCCGAAGGCACCTTGCGTCAGAAGCTTTTCGGGGACGGCGACCTGCTCAATGAGCGCCACCCGGCAGCCCGCTACCGTGGAGCGTTTACCCAGGGCCCAAGTAATTGGGAAGAAGCCGATGCGCTCCGGGCTAAGGCACCCGCCACGGTCTAATTAGATCTGTGTTTAAACAAGGGAGCGTCCGAGAATCATCATTGATTCTCGGACGCTCCCTTTGGTCGGGCAACGATTACTGTTGCGACCTATTCAGCACGGTTCCTCGGTGGAGGAATTATTTACTTGCTTCGGCCAGCGCGCCCACTGCGGCGGCAACCGCGGGCATCACACGATCGTCGATGGCAGAAGGAATGATGTAATCGGCAGCCAAATCGTCACCGACAAGATCCGCAATGGCGTGCGCCGCGGCGACCTTCATCGCTTCGGTGATCTTCTTAGCACCCGAGTCCAAGGCTCCACGGAAGATACCTGGGAAAGCCAGCACGTTGTTGATTTGGTTCGGGAAATCACTGCGTCCGGTGGCTACTACTGCCGCGTACTTCTTAGCAACTTCCGGCATGATTTCTGGCGTTGGGTTCGACAGGGCGAAGATGATGGCGTCCTTGTTCATCTTGGCTACCGCCGCCTCGTCAAACTGCGAAGAGGACAAGCCAACCACAACGTCGGCACCTTCCAACGCTTCGGCAAGGCCGCCCATGACGTCCTCACGGTTGGTGCGTCCGGCAAGTTCTGCCTTAACCGCGTTGAGATCATTTCGTTCACGGTGGATAGTTCCGCGTGAATCGAGCACGATGACGTCATCCACTCCAGCTTGTAGCAACAGGTTGGTCACGGCAACGCCGGCCGAACCTGCGCCGGAGATGACAACCTTCAGCGAGCTGATTTCGCGCTTGGTGTGACGGGCCGCGCCAATCAATGCTGCCAGGACCACTACGGCGGTGCCGTGCTGGTCATCATGCATAACCGGGCAGTCCAAGGCTTCGATCAGGCGCTTTTCAATCTCAAAACAGCGCGGTGCCGAGATGTCTTCGAGGTTCACCGCACCGAAGCTTGGACGTAGGCGAATCACGGTTTCAACGATTTCATCCACGTCAGTGGTGTTCAATACCAGTGGGATTGAATCAAGACCACCGAATTCCTTGAAGAGGGCGCTCTTGCCTTCCATCACCGGAAGCGAAGCGGCGGCACCAATGTTGCCAAGTCCAAGGACTGCGGTTCCGTCGGAAATTACCGCGACCAGGCGTGAGGCCCAGGTGTGGGTGGCGTGCTTTGCTGGATCATCGGCAATTGCTTGGGACACCTTGGCGACGCCGGGAGTGTAAGCAATGGAGAGGTCACGCTTGGAATTCAGGGGAATCTTCGATTCGACAGAGAGCTTGCCGCCAAGATGGGCGTTGAAGATCTCTTCGTCGGTGATGGTGGTCAGGTCTGAGGTAGTTTCAATAGACATTAAAAGTATCTGCTTTCAAGAAAGTTCTGATTCACGAAAACGCAGTACCCACGAAACTTGTGGCATAGCGTAGGAACGCGCATGACCATTCATCCGACCGCAAAGGAACCCGAACCGACGCATTTAAGGTGGACTTCAGGCTTCCCTATACACAATTCCCACTCCGTCGTTGCCAGGTAAGGCGAAACGTTCCGTCGTGGTGTGCCGGAAGATGGCTGGTCAGTACTTTCTTTAGACCTACAATTTCCACCATACGGGAACCGTTGATCGTTTCACAACCCCCGTTCGTCGCATTGGGGTAATAATCGATAAATACTCCAGCAACTTTCCCTGCGCCCAAATTCTATGCATTCTCCTCTTTCCTCAGGCAAGATGAACATATGGCATCACCTACTTCCGCACTTGGCCGGGTCCGTACCTTCGAAGCACTAGACGAGAAAACTACCGAGCGATTACAACGCGCTTTAGCCGAGTCCGAGGACACGACGGTATTCGTCAACGGCACCGCGTTGCAGCTGCCCAAGGACGCGCATGACGCGTTGCTTGAGGTGTTGAACCGGTTCGCGGCTGGTGAGTCGGTCAGCATTGGCACCACCGAGCTGCTACTGAATACCTCACAGGCGGCGCAGATGGCGGGGATCTCGAATTCATATCTACGCAAACTGGCCGATGCAGGCATTATTCCCGTGGAATATCGTGGAACGCATCGGCGGATACGCCCGAGTGCAATTCAGGCGTGGCTTGATCAACGTCCGGCGGCAGAATCGGAAGCCAAAGACTTACCTACCGGATAAACCTGATTCCTTGCCTTCTGGTAAATTTACTGCTGGAATACTAAAGTATTCCAATAGAAAACTTCGCTTGGGTATCCCCAGAGGCGATGCCATGCTTCCCGTAAGTAGCGGGTAGCTGCCGGTCGAGGAGGACCATGCCAACGAACCAGCCAGTCGACACGTTGCTTACAACCCACGAAGCACTGTTCTCCGAACGCGCAGCCGGGATCAAGCAGTCCGCGGTCCGCGATGTCTTCGAATTGTCCTTGGATCCGTCCCTTGTCTCCTTAGCCGGCGGAAATCCTTACCTTCAGGTACTTCCCCTGGAAAAAATTGGCGACATTGCTCAGCGAATCATCACCGAGCAAGGCCCTATAGCATTGCAATACGGTTCCGGCCTGGGTACCCCCGAACTGCGCGAGCAGATCCTTGAGGTCATGGCCGCGGAAGGCATCACCAACGTCTCGGTAGACGACGTGGTCGTTACCAACGGCTCCCAGTCAGCTCAGGACATGGCGTGCAAGGTTTTCTGCAACCCGGGTGACACCGTGCTCTGCGAAGACCCTACCTACGTGGGCGCACTGAACACTTTTGAGGCCTACCAGGTGAAGGCCGCGCCGGTGCTCACCGACGAGCATGGACTGGTCCCCGAGGCACTGCGCACAAAAATTGACGAGTTGCGAGCCGCTGGCGAGAGAATCAAGTTCCTGTACACCATTCCAAACTTCAACAACCCGTCCGGTATTACCTTGGCCGCCGAACGCCGCCCGGAAATCGTGGAGATCTGCCGCGAAGCAGGCGTGCTGATTCTTGAGGACAACCCTTACGGCATGCTGCGCTACGAAGGCGAGGCCGCCCCAACGTTGCGTAGCCTCGATGAGCAGAACGTCATCTACATGGGCTCCTTCTCCAAGATTTTCTCCCCCGGGCTGCGCATTGGTTGGGCTGCGGTTCCAACTCATTTGTTCCGCCGCTTCTACCTTGCCGGTGAGGCGGTGGCACTATGCCCACCAACTTTGAACCAGATGATCATCAGCGCCTACCTCACCGAGCATGATTGGCGCGGGCAGATCAAGACCTACAACGACCTCTACCGTTCCCGGCGCGATGCGATGCTTCAAGCCCTGGCTACGCACTTGCCGGCAGAGATTACCCACACGCACCCAGAGGGTGGCTTCTTCATCTGGTTGACCCTGCCAGCAGGAATAGACACCTATGAGCTACTGCAAAAGGGCGTGGACGCCGGAGTCATTTTCATTCCGGGTGCTGCATTCAGCTCTTCGGAATCGGCGCACCATAAACTCCGTTTAGCCTTCTGCGCCGTGGACGAAGCGACCATCACCGAAGGCGTACGCCGCCTGTCTGCGCTGCTGGAATCCGAGATTTCCGAGCTGGCTAGCTAGGAGCGCGGCCGGGGCGCTAGCCGCCCCGGCGTTCAATTCCGCACGCGATGTCGAGCATCGTCTGTTCGGTCGCGCTCAAGGCATGGTTCCGCGGCCAGATGGCACGGAATTCGCGCAGCAGGCTTGGTCCTTCGAATTCAATCTCTACAACCCTGCCTTGCCGCAGCGCTCCTTCCACCGCTAACTGGCTAAGCACCGCCGGCCCCATCCCCGCGGCTACACACTGGCAGATTGTCGAGTTGCTGTTAAATTCTGCAATCGGTTCGGGCCGCTCCACATGGGAAATGTAATCCAAGAAGGCCCTCGTTCCGGAGCCGTCCTCGCGTTCAATCAGTGCGGTGCTTTGCAGTTCGTGCAGACTCAGCGGGGAACTGCGCTGGACCCATGGATGCGAAGGATCAACAACCACCGCCATGGCATCATCCCAGACCTTTTGATATCGCAGCGTTGCTGGGATCTGCGGGGTCTCAACAAAGCCGAACGCCAATTCGCCGTTTTGCACCGACGCAATCACGTCCTGCGAATTCATGATGCGCATGCGCGGTTTCACCTGTGGCAACTTACGATGCAGCGTGCCGATCCATATGGGTGCCAGGTATTCGGCCACGGTCATGCTGGCGGCGAAGAGCAACTCCGTTTCGCCTTCGCTTGCCAGGGTGCGTGCACCCGCGGCCAAGTTGTCCAGGGAGCCGAGGACTTCGCGGGCCCACTGCACGGTGAGGATTCCTTCGGCGGTCAGCGTGGATCCGGTGGTTTTTCGGATGATCAGCGGGTAGCCCAATCGCCTTTCCAGAGTCTTCAGGGCGCGAGTAGCATTGGGCTGCGCGATGCCGACAGCCCGCGCTCCTGCACTCAGGCTCCCATGGTCCGCGATTCCTACTAACAGCGTCAGCGACGAGACCTGAATCCACTGGGCGATATCTTGCAAGTCATTAGCTGGCCGATCCATATCATGATCATATGCCCGTGATAGCAGATCGTGGAATACCCGAACTGGCACCGGCATGAGAAATTGAAGGTATGCAGAAAAACGGTCAGTCCCCAGACACCGGCGCAAAACTACGTGATGCGCCGGACAGAGGCCCAAGGACCGGCACAAACCTCAAATCCATGGTTCCCGGGCTCGCCGTCTGTCTAGCCACCGGTTTGCTGTGTATCTTTGCCAGTGGTTTCCTTACTGGATTCAGCGCCCTGTTAATGGCCATCCTGCTCGGCGCGCTCTGGCGCAACATCGCCCCGGTGCCGCAGATACTGAACCCGGGCGTTGCCATAGCTTCCAAGAAGTTACTGCGCCTGGGTATCGTACTGCTCGGCCTGCAACTATCTTTGGGGACCATCGTTGGGCTCGGCCCGGGGGTACTGCTAGTGGTCCTGCTTTCGGTCTCGGTGACTTTTGCGGCCACGTTGTGGATCGGCGCAAAGATGGGCATCGAATTACCCCAGCGGCTGCTGATCGCCACAGGATTTTCAATCTGCGGCGCAGCAGCGGTGGCGGGAACCGAAAGCGTCACCCGGGCAAAACAAGATGAGGTCGCCACCGCTATCGGGTTGGTCGTACTCTTCGGCACGCTAATGATTCCAGCCATGCCGTTGTTAGGATCCCTGTTGGGCATGGATGATCGCAGCATCGGGATGCTGATCGGCGCCTCGACCCATGAGGTCGCCCAGGTGGTGGCGGCCGGCGGATCGGTCAGTGCCGCAGCCTTGGCCGTCGCGGTGACCGTCAAACTGGCCCGCGTGGTGCTGCTAGCACCGATCATTGCTGGTCTTGGCCTTTATATGCGGCGCAAGCATTCGATTGAAGGTGGGAAAAATCCGCCGTTGATCCCATTATTCGTCTTGGGATTCATCGTTGCAATGCTGCTGCGCACCACAGATCTTCTGCCAGAGTCGTTGCTTTCGGTGACACAGAATCTGCAGACGCTCTTGCTGGCGGCGGCAATGTTTGCACTCGGCTTGGGTGTGCATCTGCGCAGCATCGTGAAATCCGGAGGCAAGGCACTGGTTCTGGGCCTCTGCGGCACGCTGGTGATCATCGCTGTCGCCACCGCCGGCACCCTGTTTTTTGTGCCGGCATAAAACTTGTTATTGCAGCCGGCCGAACTAGTCGGCCCGGCCGCCGAAGTCGGCGGCAATCTCCTTGGCTGCGCGGCGCAGGGCCGGCAGCAGGGTCTGAGAAATCGAGAAATCGTCGGCACGGCCCGATTGAACCGATACGTTGAGCGCACCAAGCAGCTGATTGCCCCGGTACACCGGCACGGCCAATCCACGCAGTCCCTCATCGAGCTCTTGGTTCACCAGCGACCAGCCTTGGCCGGCCACCCGGTCCAGCTCCGCATTCAGCTCCGCCAGAGAACCCACCGTATGCTCGGTATATCGGCGCAGTTCAATGTTTTTCAAGAATTCTGCGCGTTCACCGGCGCTCAAATTCGCAATGAGCACACGTCCCGTGGACGTCGTCCAGGCCGGCAAGCGGTTACCAATTGACACGTTCATCTGGTGCAGTCGCGGTGCAGAAACTCGTTCCACATACAGAATATCCTGGCCTTCGAGCACACATAGCGAGGAGGTTTCATCCAGTTCCCGGGCCAGCTGCTGCAGATGGGAAATAGCAGCGCGAGGCAGGGTGAGGCCCGAGAGGTAGGCGGCGCCCACGTCGAGCACCCGGGGGGTTTGACGGTAGGTATTTCCCTCAATTTCCAGATAGCCAAGATCCACTAGCGTCAGCAGGAAACGTCGGGCCGAGGCACGAGTCTGTTCGGTGGCGGCAGCCACCTGAGATACGGTCAGCGCCGTGTTTCCTCCCTTAAACGCGAGCAGCACCGCCAAGGTCTTCTCCGCTGATTTCACGTAATAGTCGGGCTGCTCTGCCAAGATAAGGGTCCCCATTTTCACCTAGATGTTCATTCCTCGGCACAGTTATGAGCGGTTAAAACGATTATGCTCAAACTGCGCTGCAAGGCGAATCGGGGCGTTGGGTGCCCCGTATCCATCGTAGCCGTCGCGGCGTTCTAGCACCTCAAAGAACATATTGCCCACGGTGGCCGTGTAAAAGTGCAAAAATACTCCATGCTCGTCACTGTCGTAGAGCAGGTTTAGTTCCTTTAGGGTTGCCAAGGACTTCTCATCGATGTCAAAGCGTGCCACAAGATCTTCATAGTAGTTCGCCGGAACCTGCAAGAATTCCATTCCTGCAGCTTGTGCGCGGCGTGCTAACGCCACCACGTCGTCGGTACGCAATGCGACATGTTCCGGGTATTCATGGTGACGGTCAATGGTTGCGTCCAACCCCTGCGGCACGATGTTCAGCGCCAGCCGCACCCCGCCATCAGCGGTGCGCAACACCTGGGAGCGCACAAGCCCCATAGGGCTTGGCACCTCAGTGCCGGGCCTTGCTTCCAAATTCAGCACGCTGGTGTAAAACAGGACCGACTCATCAAAGGCCTGCCATGGCTGGGCAAGATTGATGTGGTCAATTGATTCAATGCTCCCCTTGTCGGTGGGCTGCGCGGCTCCCGGCAGCACACCGAATTCAGCTTCCCACGCCGCGGTCAGCGTGGCGGAGCCGAAGAACACCTCCGTGGCGTCCGGGGCGCTGAACCCGGAAATTTCCTGCTCGTCCTTGGTGTGGTGGCGCGAGACTGGCTTGGCCAACAGCGCGGAGGCCCGGGCACGTCCGGCGGACGGGTCTGGGACTTGAATACTCAGTCCGCTTACGCTCGCGGTGACCGCGCGGCTGCGTTGCGAATTGACGATAATGCGTGCATCTCCGGCGCACCAGAGCTGTACGGGTTTGCGCCGATGCTGGCCGAGGAAGGAGAACCCTAGCTGGGCGAGCATTTGCGCAATCAGTTCCGGGTCTTCGGTGCGGATTTCGGCGAAGTCGAAACCGCTGGCTTCTTGGACGCCGGGCAGTGAGACAAGGCCGAGGTTATCCCTGACTTCTTCTGTCCCCAGTAGCGCTGCGGTGCGTGCCTGGAGCCAAATTAATGAACGCAGCCCATCGATGGCGGTGAGCTCAACATTTGACTGCCGGAAGACGTCGTTAAAAATCTCCAGGGAGACGATCCCGGAATATCCAGAACGTACGAGGTAGCCAAGGAATACGTCTAGTTCAAAGCCGCCTTCACCCGGAAAAACGCGGTAGTGCCGCGACCAGGAAAGGATGTCCATGGACAGCACTGGTGCGTCGGCAAGCTGCACAAAGAAGATCTTCTCCCCTGGGATCTGGGCGATCTGCGCCGGATCGTCACCGCGCGAAAGAATGTGAAAGCTGTCAATGCACAGCCCTACGTTGTCGCGGTCAACCAGCTTCACGATCTCCCATGAATGCTGGTAGGTATCCACGTACTTGCCCCAGGCCAAGGCCTCGTAGGCGATGCGCACGCCATACTGCGCTGCGAGGTCTGCTAGGCGGCGGATCTGCGCGGCGAAAAGCTGATCGTCATTGATCGTCGCGGTGCCCACATTGGAGCACAACAGGATCAGGTCCATGCCAAGGCGCTGCATCAGCTGGAATTTTGCTTCGGCGCGGCGCAAGTTCGCCAGCAGGACCTCTTCTTCAACTCCCTCAAAATCGCGGAAGGGCTGAAAGAGGTCTAGGCTGAGCCCAAGTCGTGCGGCGAAGGCCCTGACTTCTTCGGGAGACATCGGGCTGACGGTGAGATCTTGTTCGAAGATTTCAATGCCGTCAAAGCCGGCCTTGGCGCAGGCAAGCATTTTTTCTTCGAGTGTGCCCGAGAGGCAGACGGTGGCTATCGAGGTGCGCATTAGAGTCCTGCCTCCAACATTTCCAGCAGGTGAGCGCGCATTCGTCCGGCGTCCGGGGTTAACCCGGTGATGATGCCAAAGGCATCAACTGCCTGTCCGACCGCCATATTTCCGCCATCGAGCACCTGGCATCCTAGATCGCGGGCGGCAAGAATCAGCGCGGTGTCCACCGGCCGGTAAACACAGTCGGCTACCCAGTGCCGGGAAGTGAGATTTGAAATGTCCAGCGGCAGTCCCGGGTGGTGATGCATGCCGATGGGGCTTGCGTTGAGCAGTCCGTCCACGTCGGCCAGCCGCGCCGGTGCCTCATCGGGGCGGATCGCCACAATTGCGGCGTGCGGGAAATGAGTTTTCAGTTCGGCTGCCCGTTCGGCTACCCGCGCGGTATCCGGGTCTGACAGGAATAGCTCCTTAACTCCCGCATCGAGCAGGGCAAAAGCGACCGCCGCCCCGGCTCCCCCAGCGCCTAGCTGCAGGACCTTATCCAGCTTCGCTTCGGGCAGCCCGCCGGCCAGCGCCCAGCCGAAGCCCGAGGCGTCGGTGTTATGTCCAAAGAATTTTCCGTCTTTGATAATGACGGTGTTCACCGCGCCGATGGCTGTGGCGTTCTCGCTGACTTCATCGAGGTAATCAATGACCACTTGCTTGCACGGATGGGTAATGTTGAAGGCGTTAAATCCCAGTTCGGCACCGGATTTGAGCAGTTCCCCGACGTCTTGTGCCCCGCGTTGCAGGACCGTGAGGTCAATGGGCCGGTAGAGGTAGCGCAGCGATTGCGCATCCGCTTCGCGTTCGTGCATGGGTGGGGTCAACGAAGGCAGCACCCCGTCACCAATGAGTCCGACCAGATAGGACTGAGTAAGAGTACTCACCGTGTTACCCAACTTTCCGTCATGCTTACGCAGATATTGCGCTGACTGTGATTTACATCTACTCTATATCAATGTACACATTACGTACAAGTGTACGTATAGCGCACATATTTTTGTTCTTCAGCTCGCCCGCAACAAAACAAAGGAGTTTTCCGATGCCCTCCACACGCGAACCGTCGGCCTCTCAAGTGCCCGGCACCGGGAAACGCACCCCCGTCAAGGCAGCAGTCGCCAGCTTCATGGGAAGCGCCGTCGAATACTACGACTTCTTCATCTTCGGCTCCGCCGCAGCACTGATCTTCCCGCATATTTTCTTCCCCGACGCCGACGCGAACGCCTCGGTCATGTCCTTGGCAACCTTCGGCTTTGCCTACATCGCACGACCTATCGGCGCGGTAGTCTTAGGACATTTTGGTGACCGTATCGGACGTCAAAAAGTTTTGATGTTCACCTTGGTGCTCATGGGCGCCTCAACCTTCGCTATCGGTTGCTTGCCGACCTTCGAACAAGTCGGCTGGCTCTCTCCGATCCTGCTGGTGCTCGCTCGGCTTTGCCAGGGACTCTCTGCAGCTGGCGAACAGGCCGGCGCATCCTCAATGACCCTGGAGCACGCACCTGATCACCGCCGCAGCTTCTTCACCTCGTGGACACTGACCGGGACCCAGGGCGGTCAGATCCTCGCCGCACTCATTTTCATCCCCGTCATGGCACTGCCCGATGACATCAAATACGGTATCGGCTGGCGCATCCCCTTCTGGCTTTCAGCCGTTGTGGTGCTGGTGACTTTCTTCATCCGCCGTTCGCTGCATGAAACCCCAGAGTTCGAGGAAGCGAAAAAGAGCAATAACATCGCTAAGCTGCCACTGGCAGTCCTGCTGAAGTTCCACTGGAAAGATGTCTTGCGTGTGGTGCTGTGCGCATTTATTGCCGCCGTGTCCACCGTGTACGGAACGCTTGCCATCTCTTACGGCAAGAACATCGGAAATATGGACGCCTCGATCACCCTATGGCTTGTTGTTGCAGGCAATATCGGCGCTTTGTTTACCCAACCCTTGTTCGGCAAACTTGCAGATGCCATCGGCCGCAAGCCAGTCTTCATCTACGGAGCAATCTCTTCCGCAATCGTTATGCCGTTCTACCTGCGCAGCATGGAAACAGACAATACGCTCTTGCAGTTCGCTCTTTCTGTGGCGGTCTTCTCCTGCGCTTACGCAGCGGCCAATGCCGTCTGGCCTAGCTTCTACGCCGAGATGTTCTCTTCCAAGGTGCGCTTCTCGGGACTGGCGATCGGCACTCAGCTCGGCTTCCTCATGGCCGGGTTTGCTCCGTCCATCGTGGCGGCCATGGGCGGTCTAGAACTAGGAGGCTGGGTCAAGATCAGCCTGTTCACTGCGGCAATTTCGTTGATTGCAACAATTTCCGCGTTGACCGCTCGCGAGACCTACCGGGTACCCACCGCGCAGCTGGGCAGCAGCCCGGAATTGGTGACTAAGTAACAGCAGCAAAACCTGATGCCCGGCATGAGACCCACCCTCAGATGGTGCTCATGCCGGGCATTGTGCTGCCTGGACGTACGTGATTACTACGCGTCGGTGCGGTGCCCGAGCATGCCTTGAATATGTCCGGTGACCACATCGCATCCGGGAGCATCCATCACGATCGTGTAATGGTTGGTCCCCGGCACTTCTTCGGTTTGCAGTCCGTGCAGCTTCTGCGCCCACGACTGCACATACTCTGCCGTATACAGTCCTGGCTCGGCACCCATCAGCCCCTTCGGCGAGCGCAGGAAGGTCACCGGATGACGAAGTTCTTCCAAGGCCTGGAACAGTGAAGCCCCGCGGTGAAGTTCTGCGGTATCCTCGGCCAATGCCTGATATTTTGTGGCCGGGCGCAGCTGCGGAGCGGCACCGTCCAGGTCGTACTCGATGTACTCATCAACCACGTCGTTCCAGTTGTCGACGAAGGCGGGGTGCGGTTTCCAGAACTGTTGGTACGCGGCCACCGATTCGAAGGTCATCGACAAGCGCTGCGCCGCGGGACCAAGGACCGCATCGATGATCTGCTCGTCATCCAGCCCTTCGGGAACCTGCAATGGCAGGCCACCGTCCACCAGCAGCAGCGAAGAGACCAGATGCGGGTAGAGGTCTGCGAAGACCAAGGACACGAAAGCACCCATCGAGTGCCCGATCACCGGGATCGGTCCGGCGCTGAAATGATCTGCAACCCGGGCCAGATCCGCGGCGTGCACCGGCATGCCGTAAGGTCCTGGCAGCTGGTTGCTGCGTCCCCGGCCGCGCAGATCCGGGGCGATCACGCGCACCCCGGGCAGCGCTTGGGCGACCATGCCCCAGGCTTTATGCGATGCGGTAACTCCATGAATCAGCAGTACCGTCGGAGCTTGCGGATCGGTTGGACCCCACAGCCCAACCTGTAAGTTGCCGCCGTTGACCGGCACCCATTCGGTGCGGTAGGTGTTTTCAGTCATCGGGCACTCCACCCACCGTCCATGGTGTAGGACGCGCCAGTGACCATGCCGGCCTCATCCTGCGCCAACCAGGCCACCAGTGAAGCAACCTCCTCGGGTTCCACCAGGCGTTTAACCGCAGCCTCGGTGAGCATAATCTTCTCCACCACTTCGGCCGGCGCAATGCCATGGAGTTTGGCTTGATCCGCGATCTGCTTCTCCACCAGTGCGGTGCGCACATATCCGGGGTTGACGCAGTTGCTGGTCACGCCGTGCTCGGCACCTTCCAGCGCGGTGACCTTGGATAATCCTTCCAACCCGTGTTTCGCCGAGACATACGCGCTTTTGAAGGGGCTGGCCCGCAGACCATGGACGCTGGAGAGGTTGATGATGCGCCCATACCCGCGCTGATACATGCCAGGTAGCACCGCACGGATCAGCAAAAACGGGGATTCGAGCATCAGCCGGTGAATGAGCCGCCATGCTTCGGGATCAAACTCATGAATCGGGGCCACCCGCTGCACCCCGGCATTATTGATCAGAATGTCGGTATCCAGGCTCAGTTCTTCCAACGCCTTGGTATCGGACAGATCTACGGCCCACGCCTTGCCCCCAAGGCTTTGCGCCACCTCGTTAGCTAATTGAGCATTCAAATCTGCCACCGTGACGGTTGCCCCCTGCGCGCTCAGCTTCTTCGCGCAGGCCAAGCCGATACCCGACGCCCCGCCGGTAATGAGTGCGGTGCGTCCGGCCAGGGTTGCTTCGGCTGGGGCTGAGGTTGTCTTAGTTTCGGTCATGGGGCTTAACCTTCCACGGTTGGTTGCGCGCCGGTTGGCGCCAACGCACGATCAATAAAGTTCATCATTTCTTCAAATACTTCCTCGGGCATCTCGGGGCGGTGCCCCGAAGAGTCCTCGGTTCCTTCCCATAACACCCAGCGCATACCCACCAATTCACCGATACCCATCAAGGCCCAGGCGGCTACTTCCGGGTTCATCGCCCGGATCTGCCCTGCCTGTTGCGACGCTTCGAGGCCTTGAATGTACCCCTCAACGATTTTGCTGTAGTGCTTACGCAACGCTCCGGGTGAGACAAACTCCGCCTGCTTGATGATCCGATACAGCGCAGGATGCTGTGCGGTGAAGTGGAAGAAGGCCTTGAAGCCCGCCCGCTCGGCGGCAAACCTGTTTTCTTCCGCCGCCGAGGCTTCAGCCATGGCCATGCGCACCCGACGGTTCAGATCCTCGACGACCTCATCAAAGATCTCGTGCTTACCCGCAAAGTACAGGTAGAAGGTCCCCAACCCGACTCCGGCACATTCGGTGATCTTCACAATCGACGCGTCGTGATAGCCCAAGGTGGCAAACACCTTCTCGGCCGCCGCCAGAATCTTGCTGCGGGTACGAGTCCCCCGCTGGGTCCTTGGGGTCACCGTACTCATCGCTGATCCTCCTGCCGCATTAAAAGTTGTTCGGCCCGTCCCAGATCACGCAATTTCTGCCGCGAAACCTTTTCAATTCCGACCCGAGGCAACGCCGAGGCGAACTTGAACGTTGCCGGAATCTTGTATCGGGCCAGCTGTTTGGCGCAATGCGCCGCTAGCTCGGTGGCATCGGCATGAGTGTGCGCCGCCAGGACCACCCAGGCTTGCCCCACCTCACCCCATTTGTCGTCCAGAACCCCGATGACGGCAGCCTCGGCCACCGCAGGATGAGTCAGCAGTACCTGTTCCACCTCGGTAGGCGAAACATTTTCCCCACCGGAAATGTACAGGTCCTTAATCCGGTCAATCACCTTCAGATACCCTTGGTCATCACGTTGCACCAGGTCACCGGTGCGCAGCCACCCGTTAACAAAAGCGTGGGCGCTCGCGGCGGCGTCACGAAAATATCCCGGAGATACGCTCGGACCGCTCACCAGCAGTTCGCCAGCACCGGCCCCGTGGATTTCTTCGCCGGTGACCGCATCAACAAGTTTCACTTTCACGTGCGGGTAGGGCCGCCCGGCGAAACCAATCTTGCTCATCGCCTCTTCGCTGGCTAGGCACAGGACATTCGGTCCAGCTTCGCTCAGCCCATAGCCCTGGACCAGAGCCACACCACGCCCATGCCAGCAACGCAGCAGGCTCGGCGGCATCGGCGCCCCGCCCACTACTGCCAGTCGCAACGCGGTCAGATCCGTCGATTCAAACTCCGGATGGGTGGCCAGCATTCGGTAATGTGAGGGCACCCCCATCATCATGGTGACCTTGCGGTCCGCCAGCAATTGCAGTGCCCGTCCGGCGTCGAAGGTCCGTTCAAGTACTACCGTGGCACCGACCCACCAGGCTAACAACGGCTGGATATTCCAGCCGCCCAGATGGTACTGCGGCAGGACCGCCAGAATAGTGTCCTGACTGGTGAGGTCCACCGTGCGTGAGAGAGCCAAATTGTTCCAGAAACAATTTGCGTGGGTCAGCACCACGGCCTTGGCTTTGCCTTCGGAACCCGAGGTGAATACCATCAGCAATGGATCATCATCGGTAGGGGCGCAACCGCGCAGTTCATTGCGTTCGCGCGCAGGACCTTCGACGCTCGCTTCTACTCCCGCCGGCCCCATGGTGAGCACGGGGACCGGTTGTATCAGCTGAGCGTTGCTCTGTTCGGCCAGCGTCTGGAACTCGTCTTCCACCACCCAAAGCGAGGGGTCGGCAATCGACAATTGCTCCCGCAGCTCCACGGAAGTCAACCGCCAGGAAAGCGGCACCAGCACCAGCCCGGCCTTGGCACAGGCGAAAAACAACACCACGTGGTCGGCACTGTTCCCCGAGAGTGTGGCAATCCGATCCCCCACGCCAAAACCCGCGGCCATGAACTTCGCACCTAAGGCGATCGCCCGGCGTTCAAGCTCCCGGTAGGTGGTCCGCACTCCTCGGTCATCGATGGCAATACGTTCCGGGGTGCTCAGCGACCGATCGGTAGTCCAACATCCCAACGTATGAAGGCCTTGATCCTTGCTCATGACCGTTCCTTAATTCTTCTTGGCTGCCGGATTGGAAGTGAAACGCTCACGCAACCGGCGTACCGCACCGGTCAAACCACCGGGCATGAACAGCACCACCAGCACAAAGAGGGTTCCGAGAATAAATAGCGGTTCGGACAATGGCACATGCAAGAACGCCGGCATCGACTCCACCGCGCTGGAGTTCGCCAAAGCGCTCAACCGCTGATCTAACAGCGTGTACAACACCCCGCCAATCACCGCGCCCCACTTCGAACCGACCCCGCCGAGTACCACCATCACCAGCAAGGTGATGGTGAAGTCCGCAGAAACCTGCCGGGGCACCGTTCCGGACTGCAGCAGCACAAACACCATGCCGACCGCCGCTGCCAGCACACCGGCCACCACGAAGATCAGCAGCTTCGCCCAGTATGGCTGCAATCCCAACACCCGCACACGCAACTCGTTCTCGCGTACCGCGGCGGCCACATGCCCGGCACGAGATGACTGCACCCAAGTAACCACCACGATCACCACCAGCAAGGTCAGCAACGAAAGCCAGTAAAGGTTCCGGGTATTGGCCACGCCAATCAAAAAATCCGGGATACCCGCGGTATCAGGACTCACTCCCTCTTCACCGCCGGTGGCACCGCCGGGATTACGCCGCACCAGCACGCTGCCGGCCTGGGCAAAAGCCAAGGTCACCATGGCAAACGGAATGCCAGTCACGCGCAGCGCAACCATGCCCGTCAAGGTGGAAAGCACCAATGCCACCACCAGCGTCAATCCCATGGCCGGAAGTAACGGCAAACCTAGGTTGTTGAGAATAATCGCCAACCCATAGGACCCGGCACCAAAATACAGTGCGTGTCCAAAGGACAGCAGTCCGGCCACACCGATCAGCAGGTGATAGCTCAGCGCCGCGGCAGCCATCAGCAGGCACATCGCCAACAGCTGCAGCGTCCCTGGCTGATACGTAGGGGTAGGCAAGACGCCTGGAATTGAAATGTTCAACAGCGGCAGCGCCGCCATGAGCAACAACGCCAGCAGGCCCAGCACCCAGACTCCGATTCTGGCACCGGGCGTTTTCACCCGGTGCGAGGGCTGGACACGGACCCGACGGGCCACTTTGTCCACGGCCACAGCCGCTGTTGGTTCACGGCGCTCGCCGGTCGATTCTTCAGAAGGCAAGGTATTCGTAGGTTCAGGGCTCATGCTGTCTTCCCCATCAGTCCGGTGGGCTTGGTCAACAGGACAACCGCCAGCAACACGATTACCACGAAGTCACCCACACCCCAATAGAAGTTTGTGATCTGCTGCAGCACTCCAACCACCACGGAGGCTATGGCTGCCCCGGACAGTGAGCCGAGTCCGCCAATCACCGTCACGATAAACGCGAAGATCAACAAGGATCCGCCCAAGGCCGGGGATACATAACCGAAGTAGTGGCTGGCCAGCACCCCACCGATACCGGCGGCGGCACCGCCAATGGTGAAAACCAGGGTGAAGGCTTTGCGTACATCGATGCCCAGCGCGGTAACCATTGATCGGTTCTCCACGCCGGCGCGGATGATCATTCCATAACGGGTCTTCTTCAAGAACAACACCACACCCAGCAGCACTAGCGCCGCGACGATGATAGTGACAAACCGGTCATTGGGAACCTGCGCGCCCAGTACGTCGGTGGTCCGAGTGAACCACTCCGGTCCCTTGGTGTACTGCGGGTCGGTCCCCCAGACGCCTTCGAAGATAGCCACTGCCGCCAGAGACAAACCGACGGTGACCAGCACCTGTTCAATATGCCGGTTGTACAGCGGTCTAATGAGCGCAAATTCGGTCAAGGCCGCAAAGACTCCGCCAACCGCGGCGCCGATAACCAGCGTGATGATGAACGTCAGCCAGGTTCCCTCGCCGATACGCCGCGACATCTCCCAGGAGACGAAGGCCCCCAGGGTCAGAAACGCACCGTGGGCAAAGTTCAGCACACCCATCAATCCGTAAATCAGCGACAGCCCGGAAGCCACCAGGAAGTACAGGGCGCCGAGTCCGACGCCGGTAATCAGGAGAAGTATTAGGGTGCTCATACAATCCCTCCGCTGGTTGTTTCGGCCGCTTGCTCCAACGCTTCTTCGCTTTGCACACCCAAGAACCGTTGGGTCAGCGCCTCGTCATCAAGAAAATTGGTGGCCGAATCGGTGCGGTGCACCACTTTGCCTCCGGATAAAATGATGGCGCCGGCCGCTAGCTGGCGAACCACCGAGAGGTTTTGTTCCACCAGCAGAATCGGCACACTGTGCGCCGCTACCGTCAGTGCCTCGGCAACCTCCTGCACAATCTTTGGTGCAAGCCCCTTGGTTGGCTCATCCACCAGCAGCAATTTGTTGACGTTCAGTAGCGCCCGGGCCAGCGAAACCATCTGCTGTTGCCCGCCCGAGAGTGAACCGGCCGCTTGGCTAGCGCGCTTGACCAGGTCGGGGAAGAGTTCTTCGACCAGCTGGCGGTTGGGGTGTTCGTCGCGTTCGGCAAGTTTCAGATTTTCGGCCACGCTCAGCGCGGAGAACACCTCGCGGTCTTCGGGTACATAGCCCACACCGCGTTGGATGATCTTGTGGGTAGGAACCTTGTCTATGCGTTCTCCGGCTAACTCAATGGTTCCGCCGGTACGTTGAATCAGCCCAATAATGGCTTTGATGGTACTGGTTTTGCCCACACCATTACGGCCGAGCAGCGCGGTAATTCCGGTGGCCGGGACCTCGAAGTCGACACCGTCCACCACTTGGGACCCGTCGATGGCGGCATGCAGGCCGCGCACTCGCAGGATAGGTTCAATGCTTTCCTGGCTCATCTAAGCTGCTCCCTGTCCGAGATAGGCGCTTTGTACCGTTTCATTGGCAATAATTGCGTCCGGTTCATCGATGGCTAGCAGGCTGCCGTTGTGCATAACCGCCACCCGGTCGGCCAGCCCGAGCACCACGTCCATGTGGTGTTCGACCATCATCAAGGTGCGTCCCGATTCGCGGTGCATCCGCCGAATGATTTCTACCAGTCCCGGGACATCTCCGGAGCCGACTCCGGCCATGGGTTCATCGAGCAAGATCACCGCCGGGTCTGCCGCGAGCAGCATTGCGATCTCCACCTTGCGCTTGTCTCCATGGGAAAGATCTGCCGCTCGGGCACGTGACTTGGCTTCTAAGCCAACTTGTTTAATACAATCCTCGGCAATCGCTCCGGCCGCATCCCCGCGGCGCGGGAAGCTGAGCAGCGATAGTGATTGTCCGAGTTTGGATTGGGCGGCAAGCCGAATATTTTCGGTGACGTCCAACCCGGGGAACAGTGAAGAAGTTTGGAAGGTTCGCCCTAGCCCGGCGGCTGCTCGGGCATGAATCGGCAGCTTGTCCATGGTGCGTCCGGACATTGCGATGGTTCCGCTGGTGGCCTTGAGCACCCCGGAGATGAGGTTGAACAGGGTCGTTTTTCCGGCGCCGTTGGGTCCGATCACACCGATCATTTCGCCGGGCTGCACGGTGAAGCTGACATCTTCTAGGATGCGAGCTCCACCGATCTGCAGTCCCACGCCCTGAAGCTCCAGGGCTGGTGTTGTCTTCTGCATGGGTTTACCTTTGTGAGATTTTGACGCGTGGACTGCGAGGCCTAGTTGACGACCTCTGGAGGTGCCACTTCTTCGCCCGGCACGGTTTCCACGAGTTCCGGAATCCACTTTTCGCCATCCTTGGACAGGGACACCTGGTACATGTTCTGGATCAGCGCATGGTCCGAGGCACGTACCGTGGTTTCTCCCTTAGGTCCTTCGAAGCTCCAGCCTTCCAGCGAGGTGACCATCTTCTCGACGTCGTCTCCGCCCTCGGCTACTGCCTGGGCGATCATCTGTCCGGCGACAAATCCGTCAGGGGAGAACAGGTCCACTTCTTTGCCCGCCTCTTCGATGGAGGAGATCATGGCCTTTTCAACCTCGGTGCCGGCGGCCCCGGGGAAGTAGTGGTTGAGGAAGGAGATCTTTTCTCCTGCGTCGCCGAAGGCGCCGTATGTTGCTACATCGCCGAGCCCGGTGACGATCGGTGCAACGTCGAAGGCTCCTTGCTGATCCAGCGCCTGCCACATGGATCCGGAGGTTGCCCCAGCCCAGGCCGCGAAGACCAAGTCAGGTTTGGCGTCGACCAGCTGGCGGGCGAATGGGGTGAATTCGGTGACATCCTCGGGAACGAGGATGGAACTGGCCTTGGCACCCTCCATACCGAGGATCGCGTCAACTGCGGCCAAGTTTCCCTGCCCGAAGGCGTTGTCCTGAGCGAACACGGTGACCTTTTTGTCCTTCAGATCATCAACGAACGTGCCTGCGGTAGCCACGTCCTGCATGGATTGGCGTCCGGAGCGGAAGGTGTACTTGTTCGCGCCGGTGATGGCGTCCGAAGCGGCGGGCCCGGAAATGTAGAGAACCTTGTTCTGTGCTGCCTGCTCCACGAGCTTCAGCGCGATCCCCGAGGAGGCGGTTCCCGCCAGGATCTTGTAGTCCTTGCCGATCAGTTCCTTGGCGACGGTAACTGCTTTGTCCGGATCTCCGCCATCATCGTGATAGGTGATATTCAGTTCGGTGTCGCCGACCTTGTTCGTGCCTTCGGTGGCGTAGTCCAGGCCGGCTTGCAGCCCCTCGTAGTAGGCGTCACCGTAGGCGGCTAGTGGGCCAGTCTTCGAGTAGACAATGCCGACGTTGACAGTCTTTGCGGCGTCGCCGCCTTCTGCGCCAGTTCCGGTTTCGGCGGTGGGTGCGCAGGCGGTTAATGCCAACCCGGCGCTGAGTGTCAGGGCCGTTACGACCTTGCTGCTTCGCTTCACGTGTCTAGCCTTTCCTCGCGGGGCGTCCAGTGCTTTGAACAGGTCCCGAAGTGAAATTGTGCGGAGTGTGATTCCCCAAACCTGAAAGGTGATTCAGGTTACAACTCAAAGCTATGGTGACCAGTCAAACCAGTCAATGGATTTTGCGCACAGAATGCTCAAAAGACCGTGCGTTTTTGCAAAGCCATCGTGCGCCCTTGGCCCCTCCCTTACCGAAGCCCGCTGCTTTAAGCCACCAAATTCAGAAATTTTGGACCCGAAGTAAACCACTCTTCTCACCTCGCTGGCTCCCGTAGACCACCGTGCTAACGTACAAATTGGCGCGCTCGAAATGCGTTCTATTCTCCAATGACTCTGCAACCGCGAAAGACTCGATCATGTTTACCGGCCTCAGTGCTTTCCCACTTACCCCGCTGGTCGATGACCATCTGGATGAAATTGCATTCTCCGCACTTATCGGACGCCTGAACCGCGCAGGAGTAGATTCCATCACCGCTCTTGGATCCACCGGATCCTACGCTTATCTCTCTGAGCAAGAACGTGCCCGGGTTGCTCACCTGGCAGTTGAGAATGCCGGAGACACACCGGTCTTTATCGGAGTTGGTGCGCTGCGCACCTCGCAGGTTCTAGCCCATGCCACAGCCGCACAACGCGCGGGAGCCGCAGGATTGCTACTGGCGCCGATGAGCTACCAGCCGCTGACCGAGACAGATGTCTTCGAGCTATTTCGCACGCTAAGCAAACACACCGATCTGCCGGTGATTGTCTATGACAATCCGGGCACCACGCATTTCACTTTCAGCCTCGACCTTTATCTGCGTCTGACCGAGTTACCCGGTATTTCCTCAATCAAAATCCCAGGAGTTCCAGCCGTAGCGGCCGAAGCCCGGGAGCACGTAGCCAAAATTCGCGCAGTCATCCCCGAGCACGTGAGCATCGGCGTATCCGGTGATGCTTCGGCCGCCCAAGGCTTAGCGGCAGGCTGCGATGCCTGGTACTCGGTCATTGGCGGCACCCTGCCCGAACTGGCACTGCGGATCACCCGGGCGGCACAAACAGGTGACCATGACCGAGCCTTGGCCGAATCGGCACGACTAGCCCCACTATGGGAGCTATTCACCAAGTGCGGCGGAAGCCTGCGCGTAGTCGCAGCGATCGCAGAACAGCTCGGTCTAGCTCAGCGCTCTTGCCTTCCACTCCCGATTTTAGGTCTGGACAATAGCGATCGGGCACGCGTTGCCGCGTGCCTGACACGGCTAGGCCTCTAGGCTTGCCGGCGCTTAGGACTCGATCAGTCCGCGGCCCACGATCAACTGCATGATCTCGTTGGTACCTTCCAGAATCTGGTGTACTCGCAGATCCCGGACAATTTTTTCCAACCCGTATTCGCTGAGATACCCGTAACCACCGTGCAGCTGGATCGCGGTATTTGCAGCGTTAAACCCAGCATCCGTCGCCACCCGCTTGGCCATGGCGCAAAGCCGTACGGCATCCGGGGCCTTCGCATCCAGCGCCGCAGCAGCCCTGCCCAACAAGCTTCGCGCAGCTTCTAGTTCCATATCCATGTCGGCAAGCTTGAACACCAAAGCTTCTTGTCTGGTCAGCGGACCACCAAAGGCCTCGCGTTCCTTGAGGTATGCCACCGACTTTTCGAGAGCGAGTTGCCCACCGCCGATGGAGCAAGCACCGATATTCAGCCGGCCGCCATTGAGGCCACTCATTGCAATCGAGAAACCCTGGCCCTCATTACCCAAGAGGTTGCTTGCAGGAATACGCACATCTTGCATGAAGACCTGCCTGGTGGGCTGGGCATTCCAGCCCATCTTCTTTTCCTTTGGTCCGAACGAAAGCCCTTGAGCATCGGCTGGAACGAGGAAAGCGCTAATCCCCTTCGCACCGGTATTCGCGGTGCGTGCCATGACTAGATACAGTGCCGAAGAACCAGCCCCAGAAATGAACTGCTTGGCACCGTTGAGGACGTATTCCTCTCCGTCCAAAACTGCACTGGTACTTAGCGCCGCCGCATCGGAGCCAACGCCTGGTTCGGTCAGGCAATAGGACCCAAGATCCGTCATGGCTGCCATCGTCGGGAGCCAAGTGGAACGTTGCTCATGGGTTCCATAACTATCGATCATCCACACCACCATGTTATGGATGGAAATATAGGCGGCGATAGTAGGGCAGGCTTTGGACAATTCTTCGAAAATCAGGACAGCGTCGCTACGCGTGAGTCCGGAACCGCCATACTCTTCGCTGACGTAGATGCCACCGACGCCCAGTTCGCCAGCCTCGGCCAAAACATCAACGGGAAAATGTTCCTTCGCATCCCACTCCAAAGCATGAGGGGCAATTTTTTCTGCGGCAAAATCTCGAACCGCTTCAACTAGCTCACGTTGTTCCTCGTTGAGCTCAAACATGACAAACCCTTCCTGACCACCACTCGTTGTGATCCACACTACATCGATTGTGTTGTCATTAAATCCGCAGGACAGCTAAGGATCAACGAAACTTGGTCTCGCCAAAACACGTCGTGCAGTTTGAGTAGTAAATTCTCCCTGCTCCGCTTGAGCGTCATAGTGCTCCCTGCTTCGGAACATCTCGGCCATACTAGGATTCATGGACCTCAGCTCAACTGCACCGAAAAACCAGCCAGTGATACCGCGACGTGCCGCCAGCGTCCTGATGATTCGCGAAGGTGTTCAGGGGCTGGAGGTCTTTATTCAGCACCGGGTCTCCACCATGGACTTCGCCGCCGGAATGGTTGTTTATCCAGGCGGACGCGTTGACGCTCAGGACGTGGCCGAGGCCCTCTCGGAAGCAATCCCGCATGCGCTGGCCGTGGAGCACGCAAAGTTGTGGAAAGATTCCTCGCTCTGGGAGCAGGGCGAGGAACAAGCGGTGCTTGATGCCGGAACCCTATTGGCCGCGGCTCGACGGGAAATTTTCGAGGAGACCGGTGCCCAGCTGGACGTGAGCCAGCTGCGTCCGTGGGCTAACTGGATCACTCCGCCGGATAATCCCAAGCGCTTTGACACATTTTTCTATGTGGCTCATGTTCAACCCGGGCAGGAACCGAGGCATCAGACCACCGAGGCCTCAAATTCGGAATGGATCAGGCCTGCAGAATTATTCACCAAGTTTGAGCGTGGCGAGGTGGGGCTCATGCGCCCGACCCGAACCACTCTGGAAGATCTTGCCGCACTAGGAACGGTGGCGGCAGCGATGAGCGCAGCAACCCCTATTAGGACAGTCCGTCCGCAGCGCATGCCACCAGCAGCAGATTCAAAGAAAGAACGCGCCAGCTAACCGTGCAAGGCGCGGTATCCCTCGATAGCTCCACGATGCAACTGGACGACTTTGGTGTTGACCATTGCTCGGGGATCCAGATATTGAGTACCCAGCGTCCCCGAAGGGATCAGCTCTGCGGCGTGATTTACGAGCAATTTCACCATCGCAGCAACAAGATGATCTTCTTGCGCTGGCAAGCATACGACCAAGTCGGGAATGCCTAAGGGACGCCTAGGATCGGAAGCCAGTCAACCGTATCCTTCGCTTAACACCGCGGGTTCCAAACGCTCATCCTCGGCCAGTTCGCACCCCTCAGGGCACAGTCAATTGCCCCGGAGGAACTTGTCCCCCGGGGCAATTGGCGTGGATTCTTGTTCTAGAGAATTTTTAGAACGGGTACTGCTTATCGGTGCTCTGCACACCAATCCAATGGTCGGTGGTGAACTCCTCGATAGCCCATTCCCCGTTGAAGCGACCTAGTCCGGAGTTCTTCTCGCCACCGAACATCACATGCGGTTCATCATTAACGGTGATGTCATTGATATGGGTCATTCCAGCCTTGATGCCGCGGGCAAAGCGCACGCCCTTTTCAATGTCGGTCGTGAACACCGCACTGGATAATCCAAACTCGGTATCGTTAGCCAGCTCCAGCGCATGTTCTTCACTGTCCGCCCGAACGATGCCCACTACGGGACCGAAGATCTCTTCACGGAACAACTCCATCTCGCTGGTGACATCCGCAAAAACATGCGGAGGAATCACCCGGCCGACAACTTCTCCGGCCAAAACTTCACGGGCGCCCTCACTTCGCGCCTGCTCGATTTTTCCCTGCACGCTGGCGAGCTGCGAATCATTGATGATGGGCCCCACAATGTTTTCCGGGTTAGCCGCATCTCCGTACTTGATCGTAGCTACGTGGGCCGCAAACTGCTCCACAAACTGGTCGTAGACCGGGGCTTCGACGATAATCCGGTTGATCGCCATGCAGATCTGGCCCTGGTGCAGGAACTTGCCCATGGCTGCTGCGCGGACCGCCTGCTCCATATTTGCGTCGGCGAGCACCACAAACGGCGCATTGCCGCCCAACTCCAGTGCAACGCGTTTCATATGCTTACCGGAGACCGCTAGCTTTCCAACATTTTGCCCCACCGGGGTGGATCCGGTGAAGGAAATGAAGGATGGAACCGGGTGTCCTACAAAATGATCGCCAATTTCCGAGCCCGAACCAATTACCACGCTGAACACACCGCCCGGGATTCCAGCAGCTTCGAAGGCCTTAGCCAAAACCAGTGCGCCTACCAAGGGGGTATCACTAGCCGGTTTGAGCACTACCGCGTTGCCAAGCGCTAAGGCTGGCGCCACCGAACGCTGGGAGAGCAACATTGGGAAATTCCACGGGCTGATCACACCGACCACCCCGACAGGTTCGCGGTATACCCGGTTTTCCTTGCCCGCACTGTTTGACGGCAAGATCTTGCCGTGCACGCGGGTTGGGAAGGTGGCTGCTTCGCGGGTAGCTGCGATGGTTCCGGAGACTTCCACGTTGGCCTTGAGAACCGAGGAACCGGACTCTGCCACGAGCAGCGCGACCAAGTCGTCGTAGTTTGCCTGCAGGTAGTCCGCGGCCTTGTTGAGCACGGCTGCCCGCTTTGCCGGAATCAGCGCCGCCCATTCGCGCTGGGCTGCGCGGGCCGTTTCGTAGGCTTCGTCTACGTCTGCCGTAGAGGCCTGGCGGATTTCAGCAAGTACGGAATCATCAAATGGATTACGGGTGACCAGCGTTGAGCCGCTGTTCCCCTCGCGCCATGCCCCGGCAATAAAAAGCTGTGCCGGTAGTTGATCAAGGAAAGCCGGTCGGTTGGATACTGCTTGCTTGGTCATGGATAGTCCTTCCCACAGTGCGGCTTTCACGCCGCAGCGAATCGAGCTCTTAGCCCCATTGTTCGCGGGAAGCCGGCGCTCTTCAAGGCTCTTATCGCAGAGCGCAATTCCTGGCTGAAAATAATCTTAATTTTCGTCAAAGAGTTCCCTGGCGGCCATAACCTTGGCGGCATGTTTTTCGGACCAGATCCGGATAGCGTCCATGGGTTCAAGTAGGCTGAGGCCTAAATTTGTCAGTTCGTAATCTACCCGGATTGGCACCTGAGCGGTCACCTGGCGATCTACCAGACCGTCACGTTCCAAAGTACGCAGCGTGCTAGTGAGTACCTTGGGAGTCACCGAACCGATGTGCTGGCGTAACTCGGAGAAACGAAGTGGTCCGCTAGCTAGGGTAAGCATCACTAAAGGGGTCCATTTATCTCCCAAACGTTGCATAATTTCACGTGAGGGGCAGTCAGGAACGAGAACATTAAACGTCGGCGTACTATCCATTAGGTAACCTAGTTTCGTTGAAGTACTCAGTATCTAAAGGATACTATCAAAGTGAACGATACAGCTACGAGAGGATCATCATGAAGATTGCAGTTTACGGAGCCACCGGAATGGTAGGCAGCCAGATCACCGCCGAGGCGCTCAGCCGTGGCCACGAAGTCACCGCCGTGAGCAGCACCGGCAAGAGCATCGAAGGCACTGCTTCGGCCACCGCCCAGCTGAGCGATACCGCGGCTTACCGCGATCTGGGTAAAAACCACGACGTTGTTGTCATCTCCGTGCCTCCATCGCGCACGGGCGGCGACCACCAGGAATACATTGACGCCTTCGAGGAAATCACCGAAACCCTCATCCCGGCACGTCTGATCGTTGTCGGCGGCGCAGGAGCGACCGAAGTGGACGGAGTCCGCCTCTACGACACCCCGGGATTCCCCGAAGAATACAAGGCTGAGGCGCTGACCAGCGGCGCCGTGTATGACATGTTGACCTCGGTCTCCGGGATCACCTGGACCATGGCCGCGCCGGCCCCAGTCATCGCCCCGGGCACCCGTACCGGCAACTACACCCTCGGCGCAAACTCCCCTGCCGGTGACTTCGTGTCCACCCAGGACTTCGCGGTCGCTATCGTGGACGAAATCGAAACTCCGGTTCACGAGAACCGTCGTTTCACCGTCGCCAGCGAAAAGTAAAGATCTGCCAACCGGTCGACCAAGGACCAGAGAGATTCATTAACCTTTGCCCTGCAAGGGAACAAATCTGACCTTTGGCTCTTGGTTGACTAAGGTTGTCTACGTCATCTCTCACTCACTCAAAGGTAAATCTGCGTTCATGCGAAGAAATCAGCGTGCCACCCGCCTACTCACCGGGGCCTTAGCCCTGCCGTTGGCAGCGGCCCTCATTGCCGGCTGCTCCTCCACCGAGGATCCATCCGCTAACAAGGACACAAAACCCGTCGCCGGGGGAACGCTGGTTTACGCCTCGGGAGACGCCGAGCCTAGCTGCCTTGACCCACATGTGGGCGGCAACTATCCGCAGGCACTGGTGGCATCCCAGTTCATGGAATCGCTGTTCACCAAGGACGCCGAGGGGAAGATCATCCCATGGCTGGCAGAAAAATCCGAGGTTTCCGCCGATGGCCTGACCCGCACCATTACACTGCGTGACGGAATCACCTTCCACGACGGAACCAAGCTCACCTCCGAGGCGATCAAAGCCAATATCGAGCACCTGCAGGATCCAAATACTGCTTCGTCCACCGGCTACCTAGCCGTGGGCAAGGTTGACCAGATCAAGCTCGTCGACGATCTCACCGCAGAACTTAAGCTTTCCGCGCCAGACAACGCGTTGCTCGAATCACTATCCATGCCGTGGACCGCAATTCAGTCCCCCCAGGGACTGAAACGCGATCAGGCAGCAAACTGCGCCGCCCCTGCAGGCACCGGCCCATTCAAGGTCGAATCGTGGGATCGTCAGCAAGCGGTCAATCTGGTGCGTTACGAAGATTATGTCTCCCCGGCAGCAAATGCCGAACGCGCCAGCGCCACCTCCTATCTGGACGGCATCACCTGGCGCTTCATCCCCGAGGCCGCCAGCCGCTATGCGGCGCTACAGTCCGGCGAGGTTGACGTCATTGACAACCCACAGCCAGATACCATCTCCACGGCCGCCGACAACGGACTGGGCCACCTAGACGCGCCACGTCCAGGCGCCTCAAATCGGCTCGAGCTGAACAGCTCCAAGGCACCATTTGATGATGTGCGCGTCCGCGAAGCGTTCATGCACTCCGTCGATGTGAACTCCGGAATCAACTCGCTGTACTTCAACACCGCAAAGCGCAGCTACTCATTGCTCTCCAGTGTTGAACCACTGGGTATCTCGGATGACTCAAAGTTCACCACCGATGCCACCAAGGCTAACGAGCTACTCGATGCTGCCGGCTGGAGCGAGCGCGACTCCGAAGGTTACCGAGTCAAGGACGGCAAACGCCTCACTCTGAAGTTCCCGGTTTCCACCAACCAGTCGGTTCCTGCCGAGCAGTCACTGTTTGAACAGATGCAGGCCGCCGCTAAGCCAGTTGGTTTTGAGGTCAAGATCGAGTTGCTGGATCTGTCCAGCTGGTACGGTGCACTGGCCAAGCACGAGTACGATCTCGTTTCCGCTCCGTACACCAAGGTCGGTCCGAGCGTCCTGCGCATCTTGTTCCACTCCGATTCAACGATTCCCGCACCCAGCGGTTACTTCGCCAACAATGCGCAGATCAAGGATCCTAAGCTAGATCAACTGCTCGTCGACGCGGAGCAAACCAACGACGAAGCTGAGCGTGCCGAGCTCTACAAGCAGGCCCAGCAGATCGTGCTGGACGGCTACTACGTGATGCCGCTCTACGATCAGCAGAACCACTTCCTGTATTCGAAGAACGTTCACGGTATGGGCGAGACCACCGCGGTTTCCTCGCCGATCTACTACAACGTATTCCTCGATAAATAAGCGGTAAACACCTCACAATGAAACTGCTCGCTTGGTTGGGTCGCAAGGTTGGCGGCGCGCTGGTGGTGCTGTGGCTGGTTGCCACCGCCATCTTTATCGGCGTACGCCTCATCCCTGGCGACCCAGCCGAAGCGATCATGGGTGGTCCAGGTTCACAGGCTTCGGCCGAGGCTCTGGCCAACGCCCGCTCCGAGTATGGTCTTGATCTGCCGATCATCAGTCAATATTTTTTGTTCCTCGCCAAACTCATCCGCTTGGACTTCGGAACTTCTTATTCCTTCAAAGACCCGGTCCTGCAGATCATGGGCGAGGTACTCCCACCGACCATCAATCTGGCGTTATTGGCGCTAGTGGTGGCTTGGCTACTGGCCTTACTCTTTGCGTTGCTTGCGATGCGCGCCAATAAATTCGGCCGACTGCTGGGTAACGCGGTAGAGATTGTGGCAGCCGCAGTTCCGCACTTTTGGCTCGGCGCGGTGCTCATCATGTTGTTCTCCTCGATGCTCGGCTGGCTTCCCGCCGTCGCCAATGGAACTCCCGCCGGGCTAGTCTTACCGGTACTGACCTTGGCGCTTCCGCTAGCCGGATTCCTCACCCAGCTGATGCGTGACTCGCTGAATACCGCGATGGGTAGCCAGTTTGCCCTGGCAGCTCGCGCTCGCGGCGAAAGCCGGCTGACGGTGTTCCGCCGTCACGGCTTACGCCATGCAGCTTTGCCTGCGCTTGGGCTGACCGGGTGGGCTTTTTCTTCACTACTTTCCGGTGCGGTGGTCGTCGAGGCGATCTTCGCCCGTCCGGGCTTGGGCCGTTCTTTGCTTTCGGCGGTACTTGCCCGAGACATTCCGATGGTTACCGGCATCGCGTTGTTCTCTGCACTTGTTTATATCGTCGTGATGGCGTTGACCGAAGCCATTGAGCGACTCATCGATCCGGCGGGGGCAGATTCATGAGCCGTACCGCAAAAATTCTCAGCTCACTTTTCATTCTCTTCTGGGTACTCACTGCGTTTGCTCCGTCACTTATTGCTCCGGCAGATCCGCTGGCGATCAATCCGTCCCAGGCCTTTCAGGCCCCTAGCTGCGCTCACATTTTTGGCACCGACGAGTCCGGCCGTGACGTATTCACCCGGGTGATCCACGGTGCCGGCGACTCTCTCTATATTGGTTTGGCTGCCACCGCGCTGGGCATGGGTTTGGCTTTGGTCTTAGGAACCGCGGCCGCCTTGGCTCCGCGCTGGCTCGACGAGGTAATCTTGCGGGTGCTCGAAGCGCTCTACTCGGTTCCCTCCTTACTCATGGCGTTGCTGATTATTGCGTTTACCGGACCCGGCGTGGGCCCGGCGATTGTTGCGGTGGGCTTATCCACGGCCCCCGGTTACGCGCGGCTGGTACGCAGCCAGATCCGCACGCTGAAAAACTCGGAAATGCTGGAGGCCGCCACCGTGCTTGGCCGCGGCACCTGGCTGAAGGTCCGTAATCATCTCGTGCCAAACGCGTTGCAACCGTTGCTCGCGCTGGTCACCTTGGGCATTGGACAAGCGGTGATCTGGGCGGCTGCCCTGTCATTCCTTGGTCTAGGCACTCCCCCGCCCGCACCCGAATGGGGTGCGATGCTTTCGGCCGGACGCACCTATCTACACCTTGCCTGGTGGCTCAGTTTCTTCCCTGGACTTGCCATCGTTGTTGTCGCCGCCGGTGCCACGCTGATCGGGCGCGCCCTCGGCGGGAAGGTGAAAGCCGTATGAATCCACTATTAGCAGTCGAAAATCTCTCGGTCAGCTTCGCCGTCCAACAAGCCGTAGACGCCGTGTCCTTCGAATTGGCCGCCGGTGAATGCCTGGCGCTCGTGGGCGAATCAGGTTCTGGAAAGTCGGTCACCGCGCGCAGCCTCATGGGGCTCAGCGGCGGAACCGTCAGCGCCACAAAGCTCATGGTCTGCCACGAAGACGCATTAGCGCTCAGTGAGCCTGCATGGCAGAATATCCGCGGGAATTCGGTAGTCATGATCCTGCAAGATGCGCTTATGGCCTTGGATCCGCTACGCACGGTAGGCCGGGAAATCGAAGACGTGCTCAAGGAACATTCGAGCTTGAACAAGTCTCAGCGCACCGCCAAGGTCCGTGAGATCCTGGCCGCGGTGGAGCTGCCAGAACCCGAGCGGCGTATGAAACAGCGCAGTACCCAGCTCTCCGGGGGCATGCGGCAGCGCGTGCTCATCGCCCAGGCACTGATTGGCGACCCGCAGATAGTCATCGCGGACGAGGCAACCACCGCGTTGGATTTCCGTCTCGCAGCCTTGGTGCTCGAGCAGTTGGCTGCACTGAAAAATGAGGGCCGTGCGGTGCTGATGATCAGCCACGATCTGGCTCAGGTCGCTCAGCTGGCGGATCGCATCGCGGTGATGCGCGCCGGTCAAATCGTCGAGACCGGCCCCACCGAACAGATCCTGAACCATCCGCAGCATGAATATACCCGCACCTTATTGCGGGCCATCCCCTCCGGGGTGCCCCGCTTTGCTCCATTAAGTGCCGGCACGCCGGTGAACGAACCGCGTCAGCTAGCACCGGCAAGCACGGATTCGGCTCCGGCGCTGGTGGTGGAAAACCTGTCCAAGTCCTTTGCCAAACATCCTGCCGTCGTGGAAGCCGGGTTTGTGCTTCCCCGCGGCGCGACGCTGGGCCTGGTCGGGGAATCAGGGTCGGGAAAAACCACGACCGCGCGTTTGGTCCTTGGTTTAGAACGTCCCGATACCGGCAGCGTGACGCTGCTTGGTGATCGTTTCGCCCCGCACAGCGAAGCGGCGCGGCGCGGCTTACGGGAGAATATCGGCGCGATCTATCAGAATCCGCTGGGTTCCTTTGATCCGCGCTACTCGGTGGGACAGATTCTCACCGATGCGTTGTCCGCAGGCCGCAGCAAGCGCGCGACGGGCTATAAAGACCAAGTCGGCCGGCTGCTGGAACAGGTGGAGCTGGATCCTGTGCTGAGCACACGCAACCCTCGTGAGCTTTCCGGCGGTCAACGTCAACGCTTGGCGATCGCTCGTGCGCTGGCGCCGGAGCCCAAGGTATTGGTACTCGACGAGCCAGTTTCGGCCCTTGACGTTTCGATTCAGGCCACGGTTCTGGATCTGCTCGATCGTCTGCAGCAAGAAACCGGAACCAGCTACCTGTTCATCAGCCATGATCTGTCGGTGATCGAGCATATGAGCGATTTTGTGGCGGTTATGCATCGGGGACGAATCGTCGAACAGGGCCCCACCGCGCAAGTCTTCGGCGACCCGCAGCATGAGTACACCCGCATCTTAATGACAGCAATGCCGCGGCTGCGTTAACAACCGCGGCATTGCCACCCATAAATTCGATTTAGACTTTGTCGCTGAACTCTTCGCGGACCTGCTTGCGCAGAATCTTGCCCAGCATGGACCGCGGCATCTCGTCGATGGCAACGATGCGTTTAGGCACCTTATAGGCAGCCAACTGGCCACGGCAGTGCTCGCGCAGCGCCGCCTCATCCAAGGTTGCCCCCTCGTCGAGCTGAACCGCGGCAACCACCATTTCGCCGCCGCGTTCTAGCGCCTTGCCGAAGACCGCTGCATCGGCGACATCCGCGTGCTGGCGCAGCGCGTTCTCCACCTCGGAGGGCGAAACGTTAAAGCCACCGGTGATAATCAGTTCCTTGGCCCGGTCAACAATCTGGGTGAAACCATCTTCGTCCACGGTGACCACATCCCCGGTGTGCAGCCAGCCGTCCTCGGTCAAGGTTTTGGCGGTCTCTTCCGGGTTGTTCCAGTAGCCGGCAAACACCTGTGGCCCCTTGATCAGCAGTTCGCCAGGCTCACCCTGGGCTACCTCGCGGCTCGGATCATCAACGTCGACTACCTTCATCAGGGTCGAGGGGAAGGGTACGCCGATGGTGCCGTTGCGCCGCGAAGGATGGAACGGATTGCCCAAGGCCACCGGGGACGACTCGGTCATGCCGTAGCCTTCCACCAACAGGCCGCCGGACATCGATTCCCATAGTTCCACCACATGATCTGGCAGGTTCATGGCGCCCGAGATACAGTATTTGGCCGAGCGCAGCGAAATTCCCTGCTCCTTGGCGGCCATCGCGGTGCGTTCATAGATCGGAGGGACCGCGCAGTACACGGTGGCCGGAGATTTCTTCCAGGCGTCCAAGATCAGCTGCGGATCAAATTTCGGGAAGAGCACCAGCAGTCCCTGCTTCTTCACCCCGAAAGTCAGATACAAGGTCATGCCAAAGGCGTGGAACATTGGCAGGATCGCGTAGAGGATTTCCTTGCCCTGCTGTGCACCTTCCATCCATGCTTCGCCCTGCAGCGCGTTGGAATACAGGTTGAAATGCGTGAGCATCGCGCCCTTCGGGCGACCTGTGGTGCCCGAGGTGTACTGAATGACCGCAAGGTCTTGCACAGCTGGGAAGGGGTGCTCGGCGTCCAAGCTACCGGAGGCCAGCAACTGCTTCCACGCCATGGTGCCGGTGGTAGCGGCGGTCAATGATTTTTTGGTTTCACGCAGTTTTTTCAACGGAAGATTCAGCGCCATACGCTTGACCGCCGGGAACGCTTCGAGCAGGTTCACCGCGATGATCGTATCGATCTGCACGTCAGCGGGGAACTTCTGCACGCTGGAGACAACTTTGTCCCAGGCGATGACCACACGCGCCTGGTGGTCTTCAAACTGGTGGCGAAGTTCGCGAGAGGTGTAGAGCGGATTGTGCTCCACCACGACCGCGCCCAGACGCAGCACCGCGTAAAAAGCGACCACATGCTGCGGGCAATTTGGCAGGATCAGCGCCACCCGGTCTCCGGCTTTCACACCAAGTTTGCGCAGCCCCTCGGCTGCTTGCAAAACTTGTTCGCCAAGCTGCGCGTAGCTAACCTGGCGGCCGAAGAATTCGGTGGCCGGACTCTGGCCGGCTTCGCGCACGGAACGTTCGAACATATGGCTCAGCGATTGTGTGGGAAGCTCAATCTGTGCGGGAACCCCTGGCTGGTAGTTGGCCACCCAGGCCGGTGCGGCAGTATTATCCATGACTCTAATCATGCCCGATACCGATGGTTTCGAGTTAAACGTCGGGGGTGAATCTCGCAAATTTTCTGCTCAGTGAGCTTCAAGGATAGTCCCGCGCGGCCGGAGTTTAGCGGGGTTGCGAATGATCTTCGGCCAACCCGGCCAGTGGCTTTACGGTAGGTGAAACAATATTTTTCGGCAGGCGCTGGCCGGTGCGGGTGGCTCCGATTCCTGCCAGAATTACCAGCGCGATGCCCACCATCGCGGCGGGACGTGGCACCTGATGCAAAATGAGGAGTCCAACGGTCATCGCGATCGCAGGTTCCAGACACATCAGCGTGCCGAAGGCCGCGGTGGTCAGCCTGCGTAATGCGAAGATTTCCAAGCTGAATGGGATCACCGGCAATAGCAATGCCAGCCCCACACCGATAATCAGGGTCTGCATATCGAGGGCTTCAAGCACCACGGGGCCAACCATGAACGTTGCAGCGATGGCGGCCACCGGCATCGATACCGCCAAGGCGCCGACACCATCCACAGCATCCCCGGCTCGTTGGGTCAGCAGCACATACACCGCCCAGCAGACAGCTCCACCCAAGGCATAGAGTACGCCGGTCAGATCTACCGCGCCATGCCACGGTTCGGTCAGTCCGAGCACGCCGAGCGCGGCGATCACAGCCCACCACCGGGCGGAGCCACGACCTTGAATTATTGCCACGGCCAGCGGACCCATAAATTCAAGTGCACTGGCGGTGCCCAGTGGAATGGTCTCCACCGACTTCATGAAGCTCACCGTCATGCCGGCTGTAGCCAGACCCAAAAGCGCGCAGATCAGCAGCGTATTTCGAGTGAATTTGAGCTTCCAAGGTCGGGCAATAAGAACCAGAATGACCGCGGCCCAGGCCAAGCGCAACCACGCGACGGCCCCGGAACCAATATTGTCGGCCAGGACGATAGAGGCTGCCAATCCCAATTGGACACAGCTCATTGCGCCGAAGGCCATCATTGAGCCCATCGAGGCGGAGCTGGGTGCGGGTACTGACCGGAAGTTCATGATTACCAGTAGAACTCACGCCGGCTATTCGCGTCCACGCGAGAATCTTGAACATACCATTCGATAATCATGGACAATGATTTTATGGAAACTCGTCGTTTACAGTACCTCTACGAACTGTCCCGCATGGGATCGATGCGTGCAGTGGCAGACATCCTGGGTGCCACCACCTCCACGGTCTCCCAGCAGATCGCACAGCTTTCCCGAGAAGTCGGCGTACCCCTCATCGAATCGGAAGGCCGTGGGGTGCGGCTGACTCCGGCAGGCCGCAGGCTTGCCGAACATGCCCGCAGCATTCTGGCCGCCGTCGATTCAGCACGCCTTAGCCTTAACACCGAGGCCGAGCCTGTCGGAACGGTGCGCGTGGCCGGATTTGCGACAGCGATTCGCCGGTCCTTGATGCCGATTATTGAGGATTTAGCCGTGCATCATCCACGGGTAGATATTGTGGTGCTCGAACATGAACCGGCCGAAGCACTGAACCAGTTAGCCGTGGATGGCATAGATCTGGCGCTGACCTATGACTACAACTTGTCCCCGGAGCAGGTGGCTCCGGGGGTGGAGACGCTCTCGCTGTGGAGCACCGAGTGGGGTTTGGGTGTTCCTTCGGCGCTCGCAGCACCGTTCACTTCACGCCCAGTCGCTGCAGATGCCGCAACGGTCTTCGCAGCCTTCGCACAACATGACTGGATTGGTAATTCCCGCAATATTGCCGACGAGAAGGTGTTGCGGCTGATCTCCTCAATGTCCGGCTTTGAGCCAACAATGCGCCATCAGTCCGATAGTCTCGATCTGGTGGAAGACCTCATCCTGGCAAATCTTGGTGTGGGCCTACTTCCACGTGATCGCCCACCACGCCAAGGGCTCACCATCTTGCCGTTGGCCAATCCGAACCTTGAGCTGCGCGCCTACGCCCGCACCCGTCAGGGGCGAAGCACCTGGCCGGCCTTGGCACTGGTGCTCCAGCGACTGCGCGGAGAGTAGGAATTATGCCCGGAACCTACCGCGCGAGCCACGAAAATGTAGTACCCGCCACATAGACTTCGACCAAGCGCATCTTATTCGAGGGGGATCAATGGTCCACTGCATTCCATTGGAGCCAGAATTTTCAGCTGGCCAATCGGCTGAAAAGGCGGTGTGGGAGCAACTGCGTCTTTCTTTGCCCGATGACGCGGTGCTCGCCCATTCGGTAGCGGTACGCCACGGTGCCGTGGAGCACGAGATTGACCTGCTCGTCTTGTGGCCCGGGGTCGGACTGGCAGCCATCGAGGTTAAGGGCGGGTTAGTCGGCGTGGAAAATGGCGCCTGGTATCAGTCAGATGCCAGGGGCCGGCACCCGATGAAAGACCCGATGGCCCAGGTGCAAAGCGCCTCCCATGCGTTTAAGAAGTGGATAGCTGAGCAAACCGGCACCGCTTTGAACAGCCGTTTTGCCCACATCGTCTGTCTTCCCTACACAGAAGTTCCAGCTAGTTGGGCGAAGGCAGATCTTCCCCGGGATCTGTTGCTGGATCAAAAAGATCTCAAGCACAGCGCGCATTCCGTGCGCCGCGCGATCCAAGAACAAGGTGGCGGGTATTCCGCCCTGGCACCAGCCTTTGCGGACCGTATTAGCCGGCACCTCGCCGCCGACTTTGCACCCGAGCATTTACAGACCTCCGAGGCATTGGAGAATGAGGATCTTCAAGAGCATCTCACCACACGGCAAGCTATTCTGCTCGGCGCCACGCGTTCGCTTCCCCGAGTGAGGTTTATTGGCGGCGCCGGCAGCGGTAAAACCTGGATGGCAGTTGAAAAGGCGAAGCAGTTAGCCAAGGACAACGAGCGGGTGGGGCTCTTTTGCTACAACAAGGGTCTTGGCCACTACCTGAAAAAGCAGGTTGGCTCCTGGCGCCAAAATAAGCCCATACACGTTGGAGAATTCCACGAGTACGCGCGCAGCCTCGGGGTGCCCGACGGCACCGGACAAGACTATTTTGACGTGCAAATGCCCCGGCTATTACGCGAGCTGGCGCTGGAACTTCCCGAAGCGGAGAAACTCGACGCGATCATCGTCGATGAGGCCCAAGATTTTGCCCCCGAATGGTGGGAAGCGTTACTGGCCTGCACCAAAGACCCGTTACAGGGCAAAATTTATGCCTTCATGGATGTGCGGCAAAATGTGTACCGTCGTTGGAACGGTGAGAACCCGGGTGCAAGCTTTGGCCCCGCGGCCCCACTGGTTCCAATTCATGTTGATGACAACCTGCGCAACACCCGGCGCATCGCGCGAACCTTCAAAAATCTTGCCGGTGATCAGGTCAAACCCCGCGGCGGTCAGGGCATGCCTGTGCGCTTTGTTTCCTGCTCCACCGAGGACGCGGTAGAACTAGCCTCGGACTGTGTCGATCCGCTGATCGAGGAGGGCTGGGCGAACAACCAGATTGCGCTGCTCACCACTAATCGACGCCACCCAATCCATCAGGAACACTACGATCTAAACACCATTGATTCGGCATACTGGCCCGCCTTCCATGCGAATGAGGAAGAATTCTACGGGCATGTGCTCGGCTTCAAAGGTCTCGAACGGTCGGAAGTGGTGCTGTGCGTGAACGGTTTTAAGGACATGTCCCGCGCGGTCGAGCAGCTCTACGTGGGCCTCTCGCGCGCCCGGAGTTTGCTGGTGGTCGTCGGCGACAAGGAACTAATCGATGAAGCCTGCGGCACCGAACTTCATGCAGCCCTTGCCTCGGCAACACCTTGGACTCCCTAGAAGTTCAGCCCCCGGGCCGCCACATCCCAGTGTTCGATCACTTCACCATCTCGCACCACTGACACCTGATCGACCAGATTCACTGCCACGCACACATGGTTAGGAATAACCCGCAGTTGCTCACCGTAGGCCGGAAGCGGTTGGCCTTCGGGCCAGAGCACTGTCGCGTGATGTTCGGAGATAGCGCTGATCCGTGCGTCCGGATTTTCAAGGATCCGGCCAAAGCCGGTAGCCCAACCCGGCCGGTCCGAGCCGAGGATCTTGCTACCCGCGTCCAGCACGATTCGCCGCGGGTTCTGGGCATCGCCCTCGTGGCGGCTGATCACCGTGGAGGCCACACTCAGTGCGATGTTCTCCCACTGGCAGCGTCCCAGTTCAAATTGCTGGGCATCGCCGAAGACATACACTCCCGGGCGCACCTCGGTCAGCAGGGAGTTGTCCGCTAATTCCGCCGTGGGGGTTGATCCCCCGCTGATGCGTTTGAGTTCAAAGCCGTCCGCGCGCAGTAGCCTGGCTGCTTCACCAAGCGCATGTTGCTCTTGGTCGGTGACTTCTTGGGGTTTTCCCGGGGCGTAGCTGTGACCCGGGAAAGTGAAGATTCCGATGACATTCAGGCCTGCCTCACGAGCGGCCCGAGCAACGTCCAGCGCCTCATCGGGCAGCACACCGCTGCGATGATGTCCGCTGTCGATCTCGATCATTAGCCCAAGCTTGTCTTTTTTATCTGCGAGCTGACGGGCAAGCTGTTGCACCGCGGCAATTGAGTCGGTACCGAGGGAAAGTTTGACGTAGCTGAGCAGTTCACGGATGCGCTTTGCTTGGGCGTCGGAAATCCACAGCGGGTAGGCCACAAAAAGATCACCCACGCCGTGCAGTGCAAAAGTCAGCGCCTCGCCGATGGTGGCCACGGTCAGCCCTACGGCTCCGGCCTCCAGCTGACGCCCGGCAATCTCGTGCATCTTATGCGTCTTGGCGTGTGGGCGTAGTGCCAGCCCCTTGGCGGACACCGTCCTGGCGACGCGCTCAATATTGCGTTCAAGAACATCGAGCTCCACCAAGATCTGCGGTGTCAACAATCCGTGCGGGAGGTCGTTCATCAACGCCAGCTTTCCATGAGAATCAATCGGTCCGTTTTGAACGTTACCCCACAGTCCGCGTTCGACTCTGATTAAGAACAAGCCAGCTCGAAAGCGTTTTCCCAATTCTGGGATTTGCCTGAGGCGAGGACCAAAAACCGCCGTCCGGCTCTAGAGTGGTTCACCAGCCAGAGTCGATTTTCCAGTGCGAGGAATGATGAACAACTCATCGAAGACAAAGCGGCGTTCGCTGCCAATTTCACGCGTGCGCACGCGCGGCGGATTTAAATACTTCGATCACGGGCAAAAGCTCACCGATCCTGCGCTCATCGATCGAATCAACTCCCTCGCGATACCGCCAGCCTGGGAAAAAGTAGAAATCGCCCGCGGCGGGAGTTCACAGGTCCAGGCTCGCGGAGTAGACGAGGCAGGGCGCGCGCAAATCATCTACCATCAGGCATTCCGCGCCAAGCAGGACGCGGCGAAGTTCGATAAATTGGTTGCATTCGGCCATGCCTTGGAACCGTTGCGCCAGCGTGTGGCGGCAGATCTATCCCGGAGCACCATCTGCAGGGAAAAGGTGGTTGCCTGCGCCTTGCGGCTCATGGATCAGCATCTGCTGCGCGTGGGCAATGAGCAGTACGCACGCAAATACCAAAGCTATGGGGCCACGACGTTGCGCCGCAAGCATGTCACAGTCAACGCGCACTCCTTGGACCTTAGCTTTCCTGGCAAGAGCGGCATCACGCACCAGCTGCACATCACCGACCCGCAGCTGCTCGGATTCATCGCCGAACTGCGGCAAATGCAGGGCTACGAGATCTTCAGGTTCCCGGATCCGCAGGGCAAACTGCAAAGTGTTCGTGCTAATCATGTAAATGACTATCTGGGCGAATATCTTGGTGAAACGTTAACCGCCAAAGATTTCAGAACTTGGGGCGGGACCCGGGCGGCCTTTGAAATTCTGCTTCAGCAGGGCGCCGATGAGCGTCTCTCCGACGCGGTGCAAGGTGCAGCCCAGAAGCTGGGGAACACCACGGCGATTGCGCGCAGCTCCTACATTGCTCCACAAGTTATCGATCTGGCTCAAGATGAAGAACGGCTGTCTGCGTTGCGCCGATCTGTGAGCCACACCAAGACACGCGAATTTTTCGATTCGTACGATATCTGCCTCCTCAATTTCTTGGAGCATCCCAATCCTTAAGTCCGCCGGGTGGACAGCTTTGCACTGAGCTCATGTGCGTGCCGCATCAGTAGCTGGCCCAAGGCAACTTGCCGTTGGATATCAAACCGCGACTCGATCCCGGTTAAACTCAAAGCCCAGGCTGGTTGCCCGGAAGCGTCAAAAACCGCGGCGCCAATGCCCCAGCTGCCCTCGACGATCAGCCCGGGGTTCAACGAATACCCCAAGGTACGGGTCTCTTCGATCTTGCTTCGCACCTGCCCGGCACCGTGCGCCTGACCATATTCGGCGACCAGATTACTGGATTCTAGATACCGTTCCATCGCCTCTTCGGGCAGGAAAGCCAAGATGGCAATTCCGGCCGAGGCTACACCCAGCGGGAATCGCCGCCCTTCATAGAGCACAAAGGAACGGATCGGAAAGGCGCCATCTTGACGCAAGAGGCAGACCGTTTCGTTGCCCCGGCGGGCGGAGAGAAATGCGCTCTCTCCGGTTTCTTCGGCGAGCGCCGCGACATGTACGCGAGCCAGTTCGCTGATGTCGTAGCGTTCGGCGGCGACCGCACCCATCAGATACAGCTCCGGCCCCAGCAGCCAGCGCCCGGCCTGGTGGTCATGATCGCAGAATCCCTCGGCGGTCAGCGCCGAGAGCAGGCGGTGCACGGTGGGCCTGGCTAATCCGGTATGCCGGGCTACCTGCGTGGTGGTGATCCCTTGGGGCATCGAGGTGCTGACCGTTCGCAGTACCGCGGCCAAGCGTCCGACGACCTGGGCCCCGGCAGGAGTTTTGCTCATATCCACATTATGAACGATTTACCGATGGCTCATCACCTATCGAGCAATATTGAGCAGTTCGCGCAGAACTATTGAGCTATCCACTTGGAGTTACTACGGTCTAAGTTAAGCAACACTCAAATCCATATTGTGGACGGACAGGGTACAAAGATGTCAACAAAGTATCGTGAGGACGCCGCGCGGGAACTCGCTGCGGTGGTCAAAGATGGAATGATCATTGCCGTGGGCGGCTTTGGACTTAGCGGCATTCCCAACCGGCTGATCACCGCGCTGCGCGATTCTGGCGCCAAGAACCTGACCATTGTTTCCAACAATATGGGCGTCGACGGCAAGGGCTTGGGCGTCCTGCTGGAAAACAAGCAGGTGGCCAAGGTGCTCGCCTCTTATGTAGGGGAAAACAAACTTTTCGCCCAGCAGTTCCTCAACGGTGATCTTGAGGTTGAATTTGTGCCGCAGGGTACGCTCGCCGAACGGCTTCGTGCAGGCGGCGTGGGAGTACCCGCTTTCTATACCCCCACCGGGGTGGGTACCCCCATCGCCCAAGGCAAAGAGGTGATGGAGTTTGACGGGAAACCTGCCATCTTAGAGCGCGGCATCGTCGCGGACATCGCGTTGGTGCGTGCTCATCAGGCCGATAGCGAAGGCAATCTGCGTTACCGGATGACCTCGAAGAACTTCAACCCGCTGGTTGCCATGTCCGGTAAGCACACCTTCGCCGAGGCCGAGGAAATCGTCGACGGTTACCTCGACCCGTCCTTGGTGGAAACCCCCGGAATTTTTGTGAAGACCCTCGTGGACACCGACGACGTCAAAGACATCGAACAGCGCACCGTCCGCCCGAAGCAGGAGGCCTAACCATGTGGACCAGAGATCAAATGGCCGCCCTGGCCGCCAGTGAACTAACCGATGGACAGTATGTGAACCTGGGCATCGGCATCCCCACCCTGGTGGCGAATAATCTGCCCGAAGGTGTCTCGGTGAAGCTGCAAAGCGAAAACGGGTTGCTGGGCATGGGTCCCTTCCCCTTCGAAGGCGAGGAAGACGCCGACCTGATCAACGCGGGCAAGCAGACCGTCACCATCCTGCCCGGTGGCAGCTTCTTCGACTCGGCCACCTCCTTCGGCATGATCCGCGGCGGCCATGTGCAGACCGCGATCCTAGGAGCCCTGCAGGTAGCCGCCAACGGCGACCTGGCCAACTGGACCATCCCGGGCAAACTGGTCAAGGGCATGGGCGGCGCCATGGACCTGGTGGCAGGCACCCCTCGGGTTATTGTGCTCACCGACCACGTTGCCAAGGACGGAAGCTCCAAGATCGTCGAGTCTTGCGATCTGCCGCTGACCGGGGTGGGGGTTGTGGACCGCATCATTACCGACCGCGCAGTTTTTGACATCGTTAATGCCACACTGGTGTTGCGTCAGGTCGCACCGGGGGAAACCCCGGAAAGCATCAAGAACATTACCTCAGCGAAATTCACCGTAGAACTCCAGGAGGACCTCTTAGCATGAGCGTCAAAATTGTAGGTTACGCACGCACCCCCTTCATGAAATTTAACGGTGCCCTCGCGGCCATCCCCGCCACCGAGCTGGGAGCCCACGCCGCCAAGGCCGCGCTGGAGCGTGCCGGAGTTGACCCGTCCGAGGTGCAACGCGTTTTTGCCGGCCAGGTGCTCCAGGCCGGCGCCGGGCAGAATCCTGCGCGGCAGACCTCCATCGGTGCGGGCATCGGGTTGGATGTTCCGGCAATCACGCTGAACGCGGTTTGCCTTTCCGGCGCCGAGGCGGTGGTGGCAGCCGAACGTTTAATCGCGTCCGGCGAGGTTGACGTGGTCCTGGCAGTCGGCCAGGAATCGATGTCATTGGCCCCGCATGTGCAGCGTGCCCGCGCCGGCACCAAGTACGGCGCTATCGAAATGATCGACACCCTGGAGTACGACGGGCTCACCGACGCCCACGAGAAGCGCTCCATGGGTGTCTCCACCGAGGAACATAACTCCACCTTAAAGCTGGACCGCGCATCCCAGGACACCGTCGCGGCACACTCGCACCAGCGCGCTGCCGCATCGGAAGAATTTTTCGCCGGCGAAATCGCACCGTTGACCATCACCACCCGCAAGGGCGAGACCGTGCACGGCGCCGATGATGGAATCCGCCCGCAGACCACCGTTGAATCCCTCGGCGGTTTGCGTGCCGCCTTCGCCAAGGAAGGCACCGTCACCGCGGGTAATTCCTCGCAGATCACCGACGGCGCGGCAGCAATAGTGCTCGCCTCCGACGCGGCGATCAAACGCCTGGGCCTGAAGCCGATGGCCGAAATCCTGTCCCACGCATTTGTTGCCGGACCGGACCGCACCTTGCACGATCAGCCATCCAACGCGATCAACACCGCGCTGGCCAAGGCCGAAGCAAAGGCCGCGGACCTGCAGGTGGTCGAGATCAATGAGGCTTTCGCTGCCGTGGCCGTGCAGTCCACCGCCACCTTGGGTATCAGCCCCGAGATCGTCAACCCGCACGGCGGGGCGATCGCGCTGGGCCACCCGATCGGGGCTTCCGGTGCACGCATCATCGGCACCCTGGCCCGTCAGCTCCAGGAGCTCGGCTCCGGATCGCTGGGTGCGGTAGGCATCTGTGGTGGCGGCGGTCAGGGCACCGCGGTAGTACTGCGTTCGCTCTAATCGCCCACTGCTCGCGTCGTTGACGCACAAGAACCCACGTTGAAGCTCAACGTGGGTTCTTTGCGGTTTATTGTCTTAGTGCCACAGCGGCTCGCGAGCCACATGATCTGTCAGTAGCTGGGATTCCACGCGCAGCACCTGACCGTTAGGCACCCACTGATGACGAGTTCCGTGCAAGGCACTGAGCACCGAACGGATCAGCGAGCCGTGGCTGACCACCACCACACGCTGTCCCGGGTGCTGCACACTAATCTTGAACAACACGTTGATGGCGCGTTCCACCAGATGTTCTTCGCTCTCCCCTAAATCCATCAGGCGTCGCACGTTGTCCTCATTCAAACCGGTGACGACGGTGCCCTCCGCGTCGCCATAATCGCGCTCCATCAGTTCCGGAAATTCTTGCACGCGCGGAGCTCCGAGCAGATCCGCGATGATCTGCGCGGATTGGCGGGCACGGAAAAGCGGCGAAGAAACCACCACATCCCAGGGGCCGGTTCCGGCAAGTTCCATTGCCGCTGCGGCTGCCTGTCGACGGCCGGTCTCATTCATCGGTAGGTCACTGCGCCCTTGCAACCGTCCTGCCCGGTTTGATTCGGTTTCTCCGTGCCTCACGAAGATGATTTCTGCTGCATTCATGGTGTTCTACCTTTCGAATGCGCCGGAATTCTGGCGCGTGTTGCGTTTTTAGTGGTGCTTGCCTGCTGGTTTTTGGGTTTCCGTGATCCGTGGCGCACCGGGATCGAGGTGCTGCTCATCGAGTGCGAATCGATATGGTGCAGCGAGAACCACGAGCCTTCCGGCCCGCTAAGAATCTGTTGCGGTGCGTATACGTCGGTGTTGTACGAGGTCGCCGGCGCCATATAAACGTTGGTGCCTTTCAGCTGTCCCACGCCAGCCTGATGAAAATGTCCGCAGAGGATTCCGCGCACGTCACTGCCGCTGAGTACCAGTGCGAGATCTTCGGGATTCGCTAGCCCGCGTCCGATCATGTGCTGACTCATGGAATCCACCGGCGGGTGGTGCAAGGCAATGAGCGAACCACGCGGTGCCGGGACCCGTAGTAAGCCCGAGAGCCACTGCAACTGATCCATATCCAGCCGCCCCTGAGATTCGCGATACCCGCCGCTATCCAACCCGATGATGCGCAACCCGTTGATCTCGTGGACGGTGTTTGCAATGCGTGGTCCGGTCGATAGTCGGTAAACGTTAAATGCCTCGTTGATTGAATCCTGTGGGTCGTGATTGCCAGGCACGGTAATGATCGGGCAGCCAAGCTTATCCTGGAACTTGGCAAAAAGTTTGGCCGCCCGGCCGTGAATTGGTGCCCCGCGGTCGGCAATATCCCCGGTCACCACCACCACGTCGGGATCAAAATGTTTAGCGGCATGCAGCGCGGCGCGCAATCGTGCCCACGCGTCGATAGTGCCGTGCAGCAGTTTCCCTTCGGCGCACAGGTGGGGGTCGCTGAGCTGCACCACATTAAGCTTTTTCATGAGCTGGCCGCCAGCGGCCACACTGTGCTGGCTCTGGCATCTGCGCCTAGCTCCAGCAACCGATGAAGTTCGACCCCGGTCAACCCCTTGCTCAACAGGTAGCCGGTCACCGAGCCATAACTTTCAACCAGCCAATTCAGGGTGTCATTCATGGTGGCCGCGATGTGGCCGGGCAGGCCATAGCCCGGTTCACGAACCGCCGACGCGAAGTCGGCGATGATCAGCTCACGCGTAACTCCCATCGCTTCGAGCAGCAGCGCGATCACCAGCCCGGTGCGTTTTCCACCGCTCTGGCAGACCACCGCGGTGTTTCCGTCCGTCGGCTGTCCGATCACCCGAAGGGCCGCAATCAGCCGCGCCCCACGGCCATCGAGCAACAAGCGCTGGTTCTCACTCAGCGTCCGATCGCTAGGGTTTTGCCCGCAATAAAGCGGGATCCCCCGGTAGCGTACCCCGGGAATGTCCCCCAGTGGTTCGCGTGAAATTTCGTTTAGTTCACGCAGATCGATCAGCGTGGTTATTCCCCGCAGGCGCAGCTGCCCGGCGTACGCAGCGTCCGTGGTTCGTGGGACCACACCCCGGTAGATGGTTTTTGCTCCGAACCCCGGAACCGGGCGCAGGCTCGTGAGTTCGGCAGTTGCGACCTGTAGTGGTGACATCATGCTCCCCTTGCCTCGATTCCTTCCGCAATGCTTTCCCACCATTGCACCGCAGCGGGTTGGACGGCAGATGAACGATGAGCCACCGTGTCATGAACCTACTTAGAAAAACGGTTAATATCGCCAGTTTTGCGGGTGTTGAACCGGTTTTTACCATATTGGCCCGGCGCCGGTGTCCGTTGTGAACGGCAAGTAGGCTCGCAAACGACTAACCTTGAGAGCAAGAGTGTTCATTTCCCAAGGAGTTAAACTCATGACCGGCAGCAAAGTCGTAGCCTTTGGCCATTTCCAGCCTGAGCGCATCGTGCCCAACACCGAGTTGGAAACGCTGGTCGAGACCAGCGATGAGTGGATTACCCGCCGCGTAGGCATCCAAGAGCGTCGCTGGGGCACCGGTGTGGAGACCGTTGATTCGATGGCGATCAAGGCCGCCAAGATGGCTTTGGACAATGCCACGGACATCACCGCCGAAGACATCGACCTGATCATCGTCGCCACCTGCACCGCGACGGACCGCACCCCTCATATGGCCGCCCGCGTCGCCCTGGGGCTTGGCATGGATCAGGGTCCGGCCACCATGGATCTGAACGCCGCCTGCTCCGGGTTCGCCCACGCGGTAGGCATGGCTCAGGGTGCCATCGCCGCCGGCAGTGCCACCAAGGCACTGGTTATCGGCTCCGAAATGCTCACCGACTACACCGACTTCACCGACCGCAGCACCTGTGTGCTGACCGCGGACGGTGCCGGTGCGTTCATCATTACCGCCTCGGAGACCGCAGAAATTTCACCGGTGGTTTGGGGGTCGGTTCCTTCGCTGTCCGACGCGGTGCGCATTGAAGCCGACAACGACATGAAGTTCGCGCAGAACGGGCAGAGCGTTTACCGCTGGACCGTCACCCAGCTGCCAAAGATCGCTTCGAAGATCATCGACCGTGCGGGCCTGAAGCCAGAAGAACTGGATGCGATCATCTTGCACCAGGCGAACCTGCGCATCATCGAGCCACTGGCCGAGAAGATCGGCGCCCCGAACGCCCGCGTGGCCACCGATGTGGTCTACTCCGGCAATACCTCGGCTGCCTCGATGCCGCTGGCGCTGTCGAAGCTGATGGCCTCCGATGAGCCTCTGGCCTCGGGCGATAAGGCTTTGCTCTTCGCCTTTGGTGGCGGGCTGTCCTACGCCGGTCAGATCATCACCATTCCATAACCAACAGTGACGAACACAGTGAAGCCTGCCGCCCCATGGCGTTGCAGGCTTCACTTGTCCTGCCAGCTAACCGGCACTTAGCTTTTCAAGGCCCGAAGCAACCCGGTTGCTCGTGGCCAGCTAGTGGCTGGGGCAGCCGACGATGCGTCGCTGCTTCGGTTCTTTGCCCAGCACTTCTTGCGTGGCCGGCTCCGGCCTGCCGACCCCGACATCCAACTCAATCTGCGAAGATTTCCTCGAAGACCGGGACGTGCTCACACAGCGTTCAGAGGTCCGAGCCGGCATGAATTCACCCCACGGAATGACTGCTACCAGCCCCTGGCATGCCACTCTTCGAGATGCGGCCGTTCTGCACCCACTGTGGTTCCGCGCCCGTGACCGGGATAAATAATCGTGTCGTCTTCCAACCGGCCGAAGACCTGCTCGGTCACGTCGTTGAGCAACTGCTGAAACCGCTTGTTATCACCAAAGGTATTGCCTACTCCGCCAGGGAATAGCGAATCACCGGTAAATAGATGGGCCGTCCCCTCCGGGTCCCGGTACAGTAACGCCAGCGAGCCCGGAGTGTGGCCGCGCAATTTAATGACTTCAAGCTCGATGCCTTCCACCTCACCGAGGCGACCGGCGTTAAGCAACAGATCAGTCGGTGTTTCGATATCCGCAGCGTCTTCGGTTCCCGCAGCTGTGCGCGCCCCGGTGAATTCGGTCATTTCCTTCAGTGCACGTACATGGTCCCAGTGCGAATGCGTGGTGACAATCAGCTTCACACGCGTGCGGACGGCGCAGTCCGAGGATGCCTCTTCCAGCATTGCTTTGATCGCCGCCGCATTGTCGGCAGCATCGATGAGTAGCTGCTGTCCTGTCTTTTTAGAGGTCAACAAGTACACGTTGTTCTCCATCTCGCCAACAACACAGTGGCGGATGGTGATGTCTCGCAAATTGATCATGCCGTCAGAGTAGTCGGAACCAAAGGTTGAGAAATGTGATTCTCACAACACGATAACGCCCGTTGTCCCCATCGATGACAGCGGTCAGGATAATGCCAACGCTGGAAGTGCCGGGGTCATACAACTCCGAACCGCTTTCGACCGCAAAGACTCAATAGACCAGAGGTGGCAACAATGGTGTTTCCTGCAAAACATCCACAACTGAACGCGCTCACGTTAAGCGGGGAAGCGCGCGAGATTCTCATGCGCATCATCCGGGTTTCTTTTCCCCACGCACAGATCCCCGACGGGCCCTATGAGCGCATGTCGCAGAAGATCGTCGAGGTGTCCGAAGAGTCCCGCTGGTTCCGCATGGCATTGATTCAAGGTCTGGCAACCATCGATTCGCTGACCGAGGAACATTTCCTTGAGCTGCCGGAGGACCGGGCACTGGCCGTCCTCAAACGCATTGCCGACCTGGAATTTTTCGCTTTCATCCGCAGAACCACGGTCCTGCACTTCTATTCGGATCCCGAAGTATGGCAGATCCTGGGCTACGAGGGCGCGTCCTTCTCCAAGGGTGGCTACATCAACCGCGGGTTCAACGATCTGGCTTGGCTTCCCGAGCCACGCATCGAGGAAAGCCCCGAGCCACTCATCGAGACTGGTCCGTTGCCCTACCAGCTAGCAGGCAAGACTCAACTTCCGACCCCAGAACCCGCCCACGATCTATTACTGAGCAACGCCCCAGTCGAAGGAGCACAATCGCTATGACTAGCATCAGCAGTTCCGCACGTTTTGACCTCACTGACGACTCAGTGGTCGTGGTTGTCGGCTCCGGGGCCGGCGGCGGAACGCTCGCCCACGAGCTGGTGGAAAAGGGAATCAAGGTAGTGCTCTTGGAAGCAGGACCGCATCTGCGCAATGAGGACTACGTCAACGATGAATGGGAAGCATTTAACCAGATGGCGTGGTTGGACCCGCGGACGACCTCTGGGCAATGGCGGATCAGCCGCGACTTCCCAAACCTTCCCGCATGGATCTGCCAGGCAGTGGGCGGCACCACCACGCATTGGTCGGGCGCGACTCCACGATTCAAAGCCCACGAGTTTAAGGCACGCTCCACCTATGGGCGGGTTGATGGGGCGAACCTGCTCGATTGGCCCATCACACTCGAAGAGCTCGAACCCTACTATGACCGTGCCGAGATCAAGATGGGCAGCACTCACCGGCACGGGCGGGCACCGCTTCCGGCGAACAACAATTACAAGGTGTTAGCCAACGGCGGTGAACGCGTGGGCTACCGGCAGTATGCGACCGGACCTTACGCCACAAATGCCGAACCTTACGATGGCCGCCCGGCCTCCATTCAGGATGGTTTCAATTTCCAGGGCGACAAGAACAAGTCCAAGTGGTCCATCATGGTTTCGGAAATCCCCAAGTCGCTAAAGACCGGAAATCTAGACCTCCGCCCAGATTGCCATGCGGTGCAGATCACCCATACTCCTGCGGGCAAGGTTGATGGTGTGCTCTACATCGATCATGACGGCAATCTGCAGGAGCAAAAGGCCCGCGTCGTCGCAGTGGCCGGTAACTCCATCGAAACTCCGAGGCTGCTGCAGCTTTCTGCCTCACCGTTGTTCCCGGACGGATTGGCCAATTCCTCGGGCCAGCTCGGACGCAACTACATGCGCCACACCACCGGTTCGGTATATGCCCAGTTCGATCAACCCGTACACATGTACCGCGGAGAAACCATGGCTGGATTGATTTCCGACGAGTCTCGCCATGACGCTGAGCGCGGGTTCGTCGGCGGGTATTACCTCCAAACAATTTCCTTGGGTCCTGCTTTCCTGGCCAGCTTCAGTGATCCCGGAGCCTGGGGCCCGGACTTCACCGCTTTGCTCGATGGCTACGCCAACACCGCAGGATTGTGGATTACCGGCGAGGACATGCCGCAGTTGGAGAATCGAGTCACGTTGAACACCACCGTGCAGGACCGTTTTGGGCTGCCCGTTGCCAACGTTCATTTCAGCGATCATGCTAATGACGTTGCCATGCGCGGCCACGCCTACCGCCAGGGCGAGTTGCTATACGAGGCGGCGGGAGCTCTCTCTTCGCACCGCACTCCGCCGTACCCGTCAACGCACAATCTGGGAACCTCGCGCATGAGCGAGCGTCCCGAGGACGGTGTGGTCAACAAATTTGGCCAAGCCCATGACGTGTCGAACCTGTTCATCTCGGACGGCTCCCAGTTCACCACCGGAGCTGCGGCCAATCCGACGCTGACGATCGTGGCGCTGGCGATTCGCCAGGCCGAGTACATTGCGCAGCAGATGGCCGCGGCGGAAATCTAAGAGAAGCAGTGAACTGCGGGCCGCCAAGCTTCCTGGCGGCCCGCAGTTTTGCGCTATATAAGAATGCGCGGAGGCTAGGAGGGAATCATCGGGGTGCCCCGCAATGCGCGGCTCACCCGACCGGCGATATCGCGCAGCAGCAGTGCGATCTCACCATGCCTCGCGGCGAAGTCTGCCGGCTCCATGGAAACAGCCACCGAGCCAATTGTTTGGCCTGTGGAGGTGGTCACCGGTGCGGCCATGCAAGAGGCCCCACGGATGAATTCTTCGCGTTCCACGGCAATGCCTTCTTCACCTACCGTACTCAATTCGCTCTCAAGAACGCTGTGGCTGCTAATTGTGCGGTCAGTTATCAGCGGAAGGCCATGGCGCTCCAAATAGTCCCAGCGCTGGTCGTTTCCCATCCCTGCCAGCAGCACCTTGCCAAAGGCTGTGGCATGAGCCGCATCATTAAACCCAAACCCCATTGGTGTGATTCGTGGATGCGCAGCAGACTCAATCACGTGTGCCACGACGATGTCATCGCCGCGATGCACCGCATAATAGGCTGCCGCCTTGGCCCGCACATGCAATTCACGTATCAGATTAGCCACTGCCGGAGGCGTCCCGATTTGCTTACGCAGCGAAGAATCTAGGGCATGCAATTTATATCCGAGGCCGTAGCGGCTCTCGCCCTTTAAATGCACCAGATGCTCGGATTCGACGAGCGTCTTCAGCATCCGGTAAACCGACGGTAATGGCATGTCCAGCGCGACTGAAATGTCTTTAGCGCTCATTCCACGCTGATTTGATGCGACAACGTCAAGCAAGGCGAACGCCTTACGCACTGATGCCATCCCCGATAAGAGGTCGTTATTTCCCATCACACTAGCCTTGCGCATGACTCTAGATGTTCCAAAATTTTGATCCGAAATGACGGCTCGATCGATCCTCCACCCGGTATGACTGTAGCTAGCAAAGCGCGGCAGCCCAGCAAATACTGCTGGGCTGCCGCGCTGCAACTCGTTCCAGGCTCATTTACGCTATGGCAAGCTCTCCCATGCGATCCCAGTCGCTGCCTTCAATCTGGCGGCTGATGATCTTCGGCGTCTCAGCTAAGGCTTCGGGCATCTGCTTCATGGCCAGCTGGAAGTGTTCGCTATTAACGTGGTCCGCCGCGCCGTCTTCAGCGAATGCCTCGACCAGCACAAATTCGTTGGGGTCCTCAACGCTTTGCGACCAGTCGAACCATAGATTCCCAGGTTCCTTTCGAGTCGTCTGCGTGAAGTCGCGGGTCAGGTCCAACCAGCGATCGGCCCACTCGGATTTCACCTTAAATTTAACAACGATAAAAATCATGATTCGCCTTTCTCATTCGATGAGCCCGCTGCCGGGCGGAAAGAACTAGTCTCTCCTTCTTACTCTCCAGTCTTCGTGGTCCACGAGCCGACCGCCAAGTACCTGTATCGCCCAGTGAGAAGGCCTCGTTAGGATGCGGTCTGGTTGTCAGGCGCAAGATCAGCCATCCAGGCCCACGCTTCTAGCCACGAACCCTGACCGCAGACGCCTGCAAGGTGCTGCGGGTTCCAGGTCTCGGCCAAAACCGCGGCCGGATCATCGCGGCGGTACTCAGGCGACAAGCGCATCCGGCGCCGACCGATTAGCCATCCGCCCAGCTCAGGAGCATGCTTTGCCAGGTGCAAGCCAGACTCCCGAGGTTACGCCGAAAACTGCTTCATCTGGCGACTTGACGTAGGGTGCGTCACACCCGCACACTGGTAATCATGAACCTGTCAGACAGCTGGACAGCCGGACAGCAACCGATTGCTCGCACCAGCGCCTCCGAGGCCGTTTTTAACACGCTGCGCGCCGCCATCGAAGCACAAGAGATGCCGCTGGGCGCAAAGCTCGGCTCCGAGGCGAGCCTGGCTTCGACCTACGGAGTCAGCCGCTCGGTAGTCCGCGAAGCACTGCGCTCCTGCGCCGCTTTGGGGCTGACCCGCACCGAAACCGGGCGTGGCACCTTTATCATCTCCCACCGCCCCACCCGCGATCTGGTGCTCGGCAGCTTCTCCTCCGCGGACCTGCACGAGGCCCGCCCGCACATCGAAATCCCCGCCGCCCAGCTAGCCGCCGCCCGGCGTACCAGCGAAGACCTGGAACGGCTGGCCGGACTCCTCGAAGATATGGAATCCGAAGACGGCGCCGAAGCCTGGGTGCAGCTGGACGCGGCATTTCATGCCGCGATCGCCCGCGCCAGCGGCAACTCGGTGTTTGACCGCGTGGTCGGAGACATCCGTGAGGCCATGTCCCGCCAATCCGAAACCGTCAACCTGGTCACCGGACGCCGCACCCCCTCAAATACCGAGCATCGCAAGATCGTGGCGGCCATCGGCGCCGCAGACACCGAGGCCGCCGGACACGCAATGGCCGAACATCTGGCCGCGGTGCAGCACGCAGTTTCAACCATCGTCAGGAGTACCAAGTGAATCCCTCGCCAGCAACATCTGCGGCGCGCCCCTCCGCGGCAGTGACACTGCCTGCCCACATTCCGCTGGTCGCTGCCAGCCGCGGAAACGTCCTGGAGTCGATCCATTATGGGTCGGCGGTATTGCTTGACCCCGACGGCCAACCGCTGATGACCTTGGGCGATCAGCAGGCACGGTTCTACCCGCGCTCCGCACTCAAGCCGCTCTTCGCCGTCGCCATCCTTCGCTCCGGTCTCACGCTCAACGACGAGCAGATCGCCTTGGCCGCCGCCAGCCACTCGGGCTCCCCCGGCCACCAGCAGGTCGCCGAGTCCACGCTGCAGGCAGCCGGACTATCCGTCGCGGATTTGGGCAACTCCACCGACCTGCCCTACGGCGTGGAAGAACGCGCCGCATGGCTGGCCCAGGGTGGCACCGCCACCCAGCTGGCACAGAACTGCTCGGGTAAACATGCCGCGCTACTGGCCATGTGTAAACACAACGGCTGGGAAACAGAAAACTACCTCGCCGCTGATCACCCGCTAGCAGCCACCCTGCGCGCGATAGTTGAAGAGCTGACGGAGGAAAAAATCCTCAGCTCCAGCACCGATGGCTGCGGCACCGAGGTCTACCCACTGACCTTAGCCGCATTGGCCCGCGGTTTTGCCAAGCTCTCTAGCGCCGCCAAAGACACCGCAGAAGGCCGGGTCGCACACGCCATGCGCACCCACCCGGAACTGGTGGCCGGCGAGGGACGCGATGTCACCGCGCTGATGCGCGCACTTCACGGCTCCGTGGCCAAGGATGGTTTCGAGGGAATCCAAGCCGTCGGCCTAGCCGATGGGTCTTCGCTGGCGGTGAAGATTTCCGACGGCGGAGATCGGGCCCGCATGCCGATCACCATAAAACTACTGGCCGAGCGCCTGGACGAAGAAGCCCAACGCCAGTTACGCGACCTCGCCTCCACCGATTTACTTGGTGGCGGAGAAGTCGTCGGGCAGCTCCAAGCGCTGTAAAAACACCGACAAAATTTAGTTTCATCCAACACCTAGGGTGCATTTTGTGCGCCCAAAAATCAGGAGTGAGCAGACATGTCTGAAACCCTTCAGGCTCCCGTAACCCGCAGCGAACACGACCTCATTGGCGACCGCGAGATCCCCGTCGAAGCCTATTGGGGTGTGCACAGCTTGCGCGCCAAGGAAAATTTCGACATCACCGGGACTTCCCTGTCCGGCAACCCGCACCTGATCATCGCGTTGGCCCGCGTCAAGCAGGCGGCGGCCCGCGCCAACCATGAGCTGGGCTTGCTCGACGATGCCCGCGCCCGGGCCATCGATGAAGCCTGCGAGGCCATCGCCAACGGTTCGCTGCATGATCAGTTCATCATCGACCCGATCCAGGGCGGAGCGGGCACCAGCACCAACATGAACGCCAACGAGGTCATCGCCAACCTCGCGCTGGAAATCATGGGACATGCCAAGGGCGAATACTCCTACCTGCACCCCAACGACCATGTGAATCTCTCCCAGTCAACCAACGACGCGTACCCCACCGCGGTGAACATCGCCACGCACTTCGCCACCCAGCCGCTACTCGCTGCGATGACGGTGTTGGAAAACTCCTGCCTGGCCAAGGCCAAGGAATTTCGCGGCGTCGTAAAAATGGGCCGCACCCAGTTGCAGGATGCGGTGCCGATGACCGTGGGCCAGGAATTTGGTGGCTGGGCGGTGACCCTGCGCGAAGACCGCGACCGGCTGGCCGAATCACTGTCGCTGGTCACCGAGATCAACCTGGGCGCCACGGCTATCGGCACCGGGCTGAACGCCCCGGCCGGCTACGCCGAATCGGCCCGTGGCCACCTGGCCGCGTTGACCGGGCTGCCGCTGACTACCAGCCCGGATCTGATCGAAGCCACTTCCGATGTGGGAGCGTTTGTGCACCTTTCGGGTGTGCTCAAGCGTGTGGCGCTGAAGATCTCAAAGATCTGCAACGATCTGCGTCTGCTCTCCTCCGGCCCGCGCGCCGGGCTAAATGACCTGCAGCTGCCTGCCGTGCAGTCCGGCTCCTCGATTATGCCCGGCAAGGTCAACCCGGTCATCCCAGAGGTGGTTAACCAGATCGCCTACCAGGTGGTCGGCTACGACATGACGGTGACCATGGCCGCCGAGGGTGGCCAGCTGCAGCTGAACGCCTTTGAACCGGTCATCGCACATTCCATTGGGCTATCGCTCAAGCACCTGACCAACGGCTGCCTCACCCTGGCAAGCCGCTGCATCGACGGCATCACCGTCGACGAAGACGCGTTGCGCCGCGCGGTGGAAAACTCCATCGGCCTGGTCACCGCGCTGAACCCACGCCTAGGCTACTCCGCCTCCACCTCGATCGCATTGGAAGCGTTGCATTCGGGACGCGGGGTCGCCGAGCTGGTCCTAGAGCGCGGACTGCTCTCGGCAGAAGATCTGAACGAACTGCTCAAGCCAGAACGCCTGGCAAATCTCTCCGACTAATAGTTAAGGTTTACGATGGAGCATTCCACCACCCGCGCCACCGCTGCGCACGTCCCAGATGCCGGCCTGACCGCCGGCGACGGGGACTACCACAAGGGACTTTCCTCCCGCCAAATGCAGATGATCGCCATTGGCGGCGCCATCGGCACTGGCCTGTTCATGGGCGCCGGCGGGCGTCTGTCGGCCGCCGGCCCAGGTATTGTCATCAGCTACGCGGTCTGCGGATTTTTCGCATTCCTGATCCTGCGCGCCCTGGGCGAACTGGTCATGCACCGCCCGTCCTCGGGCTCGTTCGTCTCCTACGCCCGTGAGTTCTACGGGGAGAAGGCCGCGTTCGCCACCGGCTGGTTGTACTGGCTGAACTGGGTGATGACCTCGATCGTGGACATCACCGCGGTGGCGCTGTACATGGCGTTCTTCGGCAAATATGTGGCATGGATTGGCAGCGTTCCGCAGTGGCTCTGGGCGCTCGCGGCGCTGGCGTTGGTGCTGGGCATGAACCTGGTCTCGGTTAAGGCCTTCGGCGAGATGGAGTTCTGGTTTGCGCTGATCAAGGTGGTCGCGCTGGTGGGCTTCTTGATCGTCGGCTGTTACTTTGTCATCTTCGGCACCCCGATCGACGGCCATGAGGTGGGCTTCTCGATCCTGTCCGACAATGGTGGGCTGCTACCCAATGGGTTGCTGCCGGTCCTCGTATTAATGCAGGGTGTGGTCTTCTCCTACGCGTCGATCGAGCTGATCGGTACCGCGGCAGGCGAGACGGAAAACCCCGAAAAGGTCATGCCGAAGGCGATTAATACCGTGATCATCCGCATCGCCGTGTTCTACGTCGGCTCGCTGGTCCTGCTCTCGCTGCTGCTGCCCTACACCGCGTACAAGGCCGGCGAATCCCCGTTCGTGACCTTCTTCGGCTCCATCGGCATCCAGGGCATGGACGTGGTGATGAATCTGGTGGTGCTCACCGCGGCGCTCTCCTCGCTGAACGCGGGACTGTATTCCACCGGACGCATCATGCGTTCGATGTCGCTGAACGGTTCCGCCCCGCGCTTCGCCGGACGGATGAACAAATCCGGCGTGCCTTACGGCGGCATCCTGATTACCGCCGCCGTGGCGGTGCTCGGCGTGGTGCTCAACGCCTTTGTTCCGGCCGCGGCCTTCGAAATTGTGTTGAACTTCGCGGCCGTGGGAATCATCGCCTCCTGGGGCATGATCGTGCTGTGCCAGATGGCGCTGGTGAAGGCCGCACGCCGCGGAACCCTGTCCCGCCCGAGCTTCCGGATGCCGCTGGCCCCGATCTCCGGATGGGTGACGCTGGCCTTCCTGGCCGCCGTGCTGGTGATGATGGCCTTCGATAATCCGGTTGGCACCTGGACGATCGCTTCGCTGGCCATCATCATCCCGCTGCTGATTCTTGGCTGGTACGCCAGCCGGAAGCGGATCAACGAGCTGGCCGATGCCCGTCTGGCCGTGCAGCAGCAGCGCACCGGTGAATCGGGCAATGACAAGGCCTCGGTGTAGAAACCGGAAAATCCGCAGGGCTATCCGGCGGGAGCTGCGGCTCCCGCCGGATATTTTCAGCTTCTGGCGGCTTCTTGGCTAGCTAGCCGCATGGCGCACGCTGAGCAGGATCGCCTCCACCGTCTGGTACTCGTCGCTGGCAAGGAAAGTGTCCACCCCTTCCCGGGTGGGGTCATCGCCGATCCCCTGATCCTCCATGTACTCGTCGTCTACCCAGAACATGGGGGCCTGGGAGTCGCCGATCTTAAAGTACTCCAGATCCGGCATTTCGGTCCGATCGGCAAGCACCTGGTCATCGATCAGCGCCAACGAGAACCCGGTTTCCTTCTCGCCATCTTCCTGGCTGGTCCCGGTCCAGAATTCTGCTAGCAGGCTGGTCGGTGTTTTCAGCTGCGGGACAGGTTTCTGCACCAGCACCTCGCGTTCATACAGGTTCGTATCCCCATCCGGGGAGGTGGCGGTATTCGGAATCAGCGTCAGCACGTGCTCCCCGCGCTGATCCTTCACCTCCCAGTTGTCATACTCGGTGCATTCGCCCTGGCAGTCATCACCGGCCACGGACCAATGTTCGGGAAGTTTAAAACCGATGCCCATCACTTCTTTGCTCACCGTCAGCTGCGCCGAGATATCCTTCGAAGGTTGTGCACTAGCCGACGGCGACCCGGTAGTTGCGGCAGTTGTCTCGGCCTCGGTACTCGGAGCCGGCGAGCTGGCCGAGCCTTGTGGGCTTTGCGGTTGTTCGCTGCTGCCCGAATCCGGTGCCGGATCGGCGGTCGAACACGCAGAAAACAGCAGCGCAGAGGCGGCCGTTAAGCAGAGCAGTCGAACGCGGTGTGGACGTTGTTTCATTTTTCTCTCCTCAGCGTGAGCCACAGGGTGACCGTTCTTCTAAGCTACGATCCCTCATCGGTCAGCCTATTCCAATATCGTTAGTATTAAATCTTGGTCGCAAATTTGGCATTTTTCTTGACACCCCGTTAAAGCCGAGCTGCTCGGCGCACTAGTGCGTGCCACGCATTAGTGGAAAGATGTGAGCTATGACATATGCCAAGCAACCATTTCACAATCTCGATGAGTACATCGGCCTCCCGCGGGTAGCGGGCCTAGCTCTGTCCCCCGATGGCACCAAACTTGTCACCACACTAAGCACCCTCAGCAGTGATCAAACCAAATACACCTCCGCCCTGTGGCAGCTGGACCCGCAGGGAAAAACACCTGCCCGGCGCCTGACCTTCGGAGAAAACGGCGAATCACAGCCGAACTTCAGCGCCGACGGAGACCTCCTTTTCCTAGCCAAACGCGGCACCGGGGAGGATGCTAAACCCGAAGCCTGGCGTTTACCTTCCGCCGGAGGAGAAGCCCGATCGATCCTCACCCACCCGGCGGGAATTGAGTCGGTGACCACCTTTCCCCGCAACCCACAGCGCGTGCTGGTCTGCGCTCCCGGAATGCCACGCGCCACCGACCTGGAGCACGAAGCGAAAATCCTTCAGGAGCGCAAAACCAAAAAGATCACCGCCATCCTCCACACCGGCTACCCGGTGCGCTATTGGGACGCGGACCTAGGACCACAAACCCCGCACTTTTATACCGCAGCCCTTGACCCTGCGGCGAATGCCGAATCCGCGACGCTCAAGGATCTGACTCCCAGCAGCGGCGTGCAGCAAACCGATACCGCCTTCACCGCGGCGGATAACGGCGAATTTTTGATCACCGAATGGCTCGTTCCCGAGGGCCGCGGCTCGCTTGCCACCGGCCTCATGCGCTTAGATCTGCACAGCGGAGCGCAAGAAATGCTGCTGCAGCCCGATGAGACCTACGAATACACGGTCGGCAAAATCAGCCCGGATTCCAGCAAACTCATCTACGCCCGATGGACCCGCTCCACCCCACAGTGTGCCGGAGCCATGACCCTATGGCTCATGGAGCTCTCCAGCGGCGAAACGCATCAGATCGCCGTCGGCTGGGATCGCTGGACTAACGACATCACCTGGTTCCCCAACGGCCACTCGGTGCTGTTGACCGCGGATGAGCACGGCCACGGCCCGATCTTCCACCTCTCCCTTGATAGCGACAAGATCACCCGACTCACCGCGGATGGCGCCTACACCAACGTGCTGATCAGCCCGGATTCGCGCACCGCCTACGCGCTGCGCTCCAGCTACGAGTACCCCACCGAACCGGTGTCCATCGAACTCACTCACCTAGCTGAGCTGGAATCGGGTCAATACGCCGCGTTGACCGGGCTACTGTCCCCGGCCGAACAGCCGGCACTGCCCGGCACGCTAACCGAGGTGAGCACCACCGCGGAGGATGGCAGCACGATCCGCGCCTGGCTGGCCCTGCCGCGCGATGCATCCCCCAGCAACAAGGCACCACTCTTACTCTGGATTCATGGTGGACCACTGGGTTCGTGGAATGCCTGGAGCTGGCGTTGGAGCCCCTGGTTGGCTGTTGCGCAAGGCTACGCGGTGCTGCTGCCGGACCCGGCACTGTCCACCGGTTACGGTCAAGATTTCATCCAACGTGGCTGGGGCCGATGGGGCGAGGAACCCTACACCGACCTGCTGGTCATCACCGATGCTGCCGAGGCGCGCGCGGACATCGATCAGAGTCGCACCGCGGCCATGGGCGGATCCTTCGGCGGTTATATGGCCAATTGGATCGCCGGACATACCGACCGCTTCAAGGCAATCGTGACTCATGCGAGCCTCTGGGCGCTGGATGGTTTCGACAAGTCCACCGATGCCTCGTTCTACTGGACCCGGGAGATGAGTCCGGAAATGATCCAGGCCAATTCCCCGCATCACCACGTGGCGCAGATTGTCACCCCGATGCTGGTCATCCACGGGGATAAGGATTACCGCGTGCCAATTAGCGAGGGGCTCAAGCTCTGGTACCAGTTGCTGGCCGATTCCGGTCTGCCGCAGGCGCCCGATGGCACCACCGATCACCGGTTCCTCTACTTCCCCGACGAGAACCATTGGATCTTCAGCCCGCAGCACGCGAAGATCTGGTACCAGGTGGTCTTCGAGTTCCTCTCCCAGCATGTGCTGGGCAACGAGCCAGGTGAACTGCCCGAGGTGCTGGGCTAAAGACCGCATCACACGCCGACGGCGGTCAGCATTACCCTACTCACTAGGGGATGCGGACCGCCGTCGACGTGGGAGCCTACTAGCTAGGCAGTAATACCGACGCCGGTTCGTCGCCGCCGGCCCCACGCGTGGCCGCCACTAGGTCATTGGCACGACGAGTGACATCTTGATCGCGTTCGCCCAGGCGCGCCACCAAACGCTCAAGGTGCGCCACCCTGCGGGCAAAGGACTGCCCCAACCGCTCACCCAAGGGCAGTTGTGAGAGTTCTTGCGCCTCATGCCAGGCCATCACCAACGCACGCTCAAAGAGCCGCTGCCCCGCCTCATCGGCGCGCCCGTGAGTATCTGCACCGAGCACCGCCACCGCGTTAATCTGCGAATCCTCCAACCCGAGCAGCAACGCTTCAAGCTGACGCTTCGCCTGCGCCAGGCTCCGTGCGCCACGCCCGAACCGGCCCAGCCTGGTGGCCGTCGAAAGTAGGTAACGCACCACCAGTACCAGGTTGAGCACGGTCAAGCAGAACAGGAACGTGAGCATCCAGAATAGCGACGTGGCAGAAAAATTGACCGGCTCATAGCCGTTGCGCGCTAGTGCGTTGTTGTAGTCGTCTAAGGCCCCGGCCACTTCCATCTCCAGGTACTTGGACTCGCTAATCGACCCGTGCTCCCAGGCGACCAGCCGCCCCCACCCGTAGTCGCCGCGTTGCAGCTGCGCGGAGATCACCCCGGGCACGACGGTTCGCTCATCGTCGGCCAGTAGCACCGGGACGATCACCTCGCCCTCGCGTAGCTCCCCGGTGAGCGGATTTACCTTGTCCTTAAATTCGCTTTTCAGCCGCCATTTGGCTTCCAAAATACTGCGCGGACGCACCTGATGGAAGCTTCGTCCCGCTTCAAGCGGAAGGAAATCCAGGTAGCTTTCGGCATCACGTACGGCCAGGGTAAAGCTGGTGTCGGTCTGAAAATCGGTGTCCATATAACGTAGGACCTCATCTTCATCGAGCAGCTTGGCCGGATCATCCACCTCGAAGCTGACCCCCTGACCGCTACCGCTGCGTGAAACTTCGGGTTTGGCGGTCAACGTGCTCACGCTCAGCCCGGCGACGATCATCGCGGCAATGAGCGTCACGACGGCCCCGGTTATGCGTAGCCCACGACGTCGCGGGGCAGGTTCATCTATGCCAGGTGAATGAGAGGCGTGGCCGCGAGAAGTTTTGCTGGCGACAGGCAGAGCGTGCGGCTGCGGCGCCACCCGAGTATCGGAGGCGAGCGTATCGCCTAAGGTGGCACGGACCAGCGCGTTGGCTAGCCCCAACTGGTACAGGGCGCTGGACTGCTCAGCGGTTTGTAGGCCCAAACTCTCCCGCAACTGCAGATGCTGTGCGGGAACCTGCGCCACGGCGGGGATTTTCCCGCGCGGGTAGCGGCGCAGGCTGTGCGTCAACGCTTTACCGTGTGTGGCCAGCTGCTTTTCGGCCTTGCGCCAGCGGTCAACTGCCTGCGAACTATCGACCTCTAAGGCCGAGGCCTGCAGCAATTCGCCCAGGTCATCACGCAGCCTGCGCACATCACTACCGGAAATCATTTTTCCCGGGGCCTGCTCTAGGCGAATCAGCAAGGCGGTTGCCGCATCGTTGATCGGCCGGCTCAATTGGTCAAAGGTGGAACCGGTCCCGGCAAGGTTTGCATGCACCGACCCGGCTCCCAGCAACGCGTCGGCGAGCTGAGTCAGCGTGCGAGTGCTCGCCTCGAAGGTGGCCAGCTGGGCACCTGTGCGTGTACCGAGCGCCTCCTTTTTGGTAAACAGCGAGGTGACCAGCGGGTCTTCGCTGCGCGCCGCCTGCAGGGACAGCCTTTGCAGCTCCTCCCAGTTTTTGCTGAACCCCGCCGGGCGTGAAGCAGCCGGTGCTGCTGCATAGGTCGTCTCCAAGGCTTCGAGGTCCAGTAGCACCCGGGCCAGTTTGCGTTGCGCGGCAATCAGCCGACGATGCCGCGACCCCCACCGCGAACGGTAGCGCAGCGCAACAGAGAGCAGCGCGGCGGTCAGCATCGCGCAGAGGCCAATCGCACCAAACCAGTAGGCCGGGTTTTGTACCCCTTGTGCGGAGAGCACGATCGCGGCGCGCTCGGCGGCCGCCACCACCGCCTGCGGGCCGTGCCCTAAGCCCAGGTTGTCGCGGAAGGCCCCGCTAATTTCAAAACGGGCATCGGTATATTCATCGCGTCCGTCCACCAGCTGCGAGTTCAGCGCGGCCCCGGTAAACCGCTGCTGCACGGTGCTATTTTCGGTCTTGAGATTCTCCAGCTGCGTGGAGAGCAACACCTGGCCAGTGGGCACCTGTCCGCGCAGCAGCTCATCACCACTCAGGTGCCGGTCGGTAACTATCAGTCGCAGCGGCCGATGTGTTTTGATCGGTTCACTTAGCGCCGCGTCGACCGTGGCCTGGCTAATGTTCCACTCCGGGGTACCCTCAACCACGATCGCCACCTCAAAGCGTGGCTCGTCGGGGATCGATTGGTAGCCTTGCACCGCCACCAGGGTGGTCACCAGCGCCATCAGCAGCGCGCCGAGCGCTGCCCAGGACCGTGGCCTGTGCAGCCTGCGGCCCCGTGAATCGTATAACCCCCGCCGGCTCATGAACTGACCTGCCGGTTTTCACTCTTGAGCATCTGCGCCCGCACCAGCGCGACGTCCAGGCTAGTCAAGGGATCTGTAAATACCTGCCGAGCGCCGTGCGCATCCATTCGCTGACGGAGCGAACCAACTACTTCTAGCCGTGCCTCGCGCGCCTGAGTGAGGGCGGCGCTATGGTTTTGCTGCAGTTCGGCACGCATTTGCCAGAGCTGGTCTAAAACCTGCACCGGGCTTTGCTGACGGGACGCATCGGCCTGCACCCAGTGCTGGATCTCGTCTAACCGGTTGGTGTGTTCGATAATCATGGTCCGCAATTGCGGCAGGCAGTGAAGCTGACCCACGGAGTCTAAGTTGAGGAACTGCGCGGTGTCTTCGAGCCGTTCCCGGTGGGTAAGCACGATGGCTTTCCAATCGGCGCTCTGCCCGCGTTTTGCCTCAAGGAGCGTGTTTAGCGCCTTCGTGGCGGCGATCAGCAACTCCTGATCGGCGAGGCTAGCTTCCATCCGCGCTAGCTCTTCGACGCTCAGCGGGCCGCCGTCCTGATAGTTCTGCGCAAGTAATAAGGCACGCGCGTTCAGCGCAGGTATCACCGCGTTGATGGATTCACTGGCCCGTCTGGTAGGCCCATTTGGCTCGCCCGCAGGCAGTGGTGCACGATATTTTTCCAACCGGAAGGCGCGATGTCGAAGTAAATCGACGAGCTGCGCTCCACGCTGGGCACGCTTGTTCGCCGCCTTGGCGCGCACCTTGCGCCGGTGCATGATGAAAACTACCAACACCCCGCCCAGCACTAGCAGTGCAAGTATTCCCACACCTTGCCAGCTGCGGAACATAGCTTTTTTGGGTGCCTGCAACTGCGTTGCGCTCGCCTTGCTCACCTCGATGATCCCCTGGGTGTACTTTTGGGAATCAAAATATTGTTGGCCCGCGCGGTGAATACGCTCGGTCGCGCCCTCGGCCTTGGCCCTGACATTTCGGCCCGGATCCACAAAAACTTCGGTGGGTGCACCGGCGCGTTCGGGAAGCATCACTCCCACCACGATCCACCCTTTGCCGACGTAACCGCGATCTTTGCCGTGTTCCAACCAGTCATCGCTCAACGCGTCGCTGTCACCAAAGAGCAGCAGGCCGCGCACTAACTGCGCGGCGCCCTTGAGATTATTGGGTTTTTTATCCACCCCCACCAGGATCTTTGCGTGGGTAGCTCCCATCGATTCGCGCACCTGATCAACGATTCCCTGCTGATCGACCGAAGCTTGGGCCGCGTCGCTGACCGCCAGATAAAAGTTGTCCTCATGCGCGCTAATCAACGGGATCAGCACCGACTCATTGTCTTTAGCCGGGGCGCTGGACTCGGTGGTGGGATACACCGGCGCCGGCGCTGGCTGCGCCACGGGCGCGTTCAATGGCGACATGAAAAACGTCAGCACTAGCGCGAAAGCGGCTGAAACAAGCGGTCGAATCATAGTCCTGCGAGTATATCAACAATACTTTGAGTAACCGGGAATGAAAAACCCGCCCGATGCATGCCTTGCGGGCACCCACCGGACGGGTTGCTTCGTGGTTCTAGTCAAGCAACAACGCAGGTTCTTCCATGATCGAGGCGACATCGGCCATGAACCGTGCGGACAGATCCCCGTCCACCACCCGGTGATCAAAGGAGCCGCCCAGCGTGGTGATCCAGCGTGGCACTACCTCGCCGTCGACCACCCATGGCTTCTGCTTGATCGTGCCGAAGGCGACGATCGCAACCTCGCCGGGGTTGAGGATCGGCGTTCCGGTGTCGATGCCCAACACCCCGATATTGGTGATGCTCAACGTGCCTTCGCGCATATCCTCCGGGCTGGTCTTACCGGCCCGGGCGGTCATCGCCAAGTCGTTGAGTGCAATCGCCAGCTCGCGCATATTCAGCGTGTGGGCGTTCTTGATATTCGGCACCAGCAACCCGCGCGGGGTGGCTGCCGCAATACCCAGATTCATGAAGTGCTTCTGGTGGATCTCCGCGCCGGATTCGGTCTCCACCCAGGAGGCGTTCACCGACGGGTTACGCGCCGCAGCCCAAATAACCGCGCGCGCCAAAACCAGCAACGGGGAAACCTTAATTCCCTCAAAATCGCGGGACTTCTTCAGCCTGGCCACGTACTCCATGGTGCGGCTAGCATCCACGTCGACGAAGATCGACACGTGCGGAGCGCTAAACGCCGACGCAACCATCGCCTTCGCGGTGGCCTTGCGAACCCCACGAACCTGCGAACGTTCGATCAGTGCGCCACCTTGGGCACCATGGCCCCAGTAGGTCGGTGCCGCATCGCGTTCGGCTTCGCGCTGACCCTGGTAACTGTTGACGTCTTCGCGGGTCACCTCACCTTGCACCCCGGTGCCGATGACCTCGTTGATGTCTACGCCGAGGTCTTTGGCCAACCGGCGCACCGGCGGTTTAGCCAGCACGCGGTCCATAAAGTTCGCCATCGCAGGCTTGCGACGATCCACCTCGCGGGCCACCGCCTGCCCCAATCCCTGGGCACGACGAGAAATAGTATCGGCTAGACCAGCAGCACTGGCGCCAGCCTTGTTTGCCGCGCTGGTGCGTTCGGCACCGACCGACGGTGTTGGACGGCTGGTCCGCGCGCGGCGCACCGCCGAATCCGCGGCCGGGCCGGAACCAACCAACGGGCCAGGCTCCTCGCTATGGTTCGGAGTTTCGGTGTTGGCAACCTGCACCGGTTCGGGCACGCCGGTGGGGAGCACCGGGTCACCCTCCTCATTGATGGTGATCAGCGGCTGATCAACCAGCACGGTGTCACCCTCGGCTGCATGAAGTTCGGTGACCACCCCGGCGAAAGGGCAGGGCAGCTCAACGAGCGACTTCGCGGTTTCAATTTCGACAAAGATCTGGTTGACCTCAACGGTGTCGCCTACTTGGACCTTCCATGAAGCGATATCGGCTTCGGTCAGCCCCTCGCCCACATCGGGAAGATTAAAGACAGTCATGTTTTTCTCCTTGAATCCGTCGCTTAGTAGGCGAAGGACCGGTCGAGGGCTTCGAGTAGCTTGTCGATGTCCGGCAGGTACTGGGATTCGACCTTAGAGATCGGGTACGGCATATGGAATCCGCCCACACGCAGCACCGGCGCCTCCAATGAGAGGAAGGCGCGTTCGGTGATTCGTGCGGCGATCTCCCCGCCGATCCCACCAAAGGTCGGCGCCTCATGGGTCACGATCAGTCGTCCGGTCTTCTGCACCGACTCGGTGATGGTGTCAAAATCAATGGGTGACAGCGAGCGTAGGTCGATCACTTCTACCGAGCGGCCATCTTCACGCGCCGCCTCGGCAGCGGCCAGGGCGATCGGCACCAGCGGTCCGTAGGCCACGATGGTCGCGTCATCCCCGGGACGAACCACCTGCGCCTTGAACGCGTCCAGCGCCGGAGTTTCGGTATCTACCTCGCCCTTAAGCCAGTAACGGCGCTTGGGTTCCAGATAAATCACCGGGTCCTGGCAGGCCGCGGCCTGCTGGATCATCCAGTACGCGTCGTGCGCGTTGGACGGGGTGATCACGCGCAGCCCGGCGGTGTGCACAAAGAGCGCCTCAGGAGATTCGGAGTGATGTTCGATCGACCCGATCCCGCCGCCATAAGGAATGCGGATGACTACGGGAACCGTGAGCCGGCCCTCGGAACGCGCATGCATTTTGGCCAGCTGCGTGGTGATCTGGCTGAAGGCGGGGAACACAAAACCATCAAACTGGATTTCCACCAGTGGGCTGATCCCGCGCAACGCCATACCTACCGCGCCGCCGACGATCCCGGCCTCACCCAGTGGGGAGTCGATCACGCGGTGTGCGCCGTATTTGTCGATCAGCCCATCGGTGATGCGATACACGCCACCGAGGCGGCCAATATCTTCACCCATGAGGATCGCGCGGTCATTGGATTCGAGTATCTTATCCAGGCCCGTGGTGATGGCCTTGGCAAGCGTCATAGTTGTCGTCAATTTACTTCTCCCCCGCGCCTGATTCGTCCGCAAACCCGGCCTCGTATTCCAAATGCCAAGCCAGCTCTTCCTGAATCAGCGGGTGCGCCTCGGCGTACACCTGCTCGAAGGATTTGGCCAGCGGTGGCACAGGGAAAGCCATGGCGTCCTTGCGAACCTTTGCTGCCATTTCATCGCCGTCGGTAGCCAGCTGCGCAAAGAATGCCTCGTCAACAATCTTGTTTTCACGCAGGTACGTTTCTAACCGAATCAGCGGATCCTTCGGAGCCCACGCGAGCTCATCTTCGCTCATTCGGTACTTGGTTGGATCATCTGCGGTGGTGTGTGCACCCAATCGATAGGTCATCGCCTCGATGAGTACCGGCCCTTTTCCGCTGCGTGCATGCTCCAGCGCCCAGCGAGTTGCTGCCAACACCGCGAGCACGTCGTTACCGTCCACTTGGATGCCTGGCATGCCATAACCTGCCGCGCGGTGAACCAAATCCACCTTCGACTGCACGTCGAAAGGTACCGAGATGGCCCACTGGTTGTTCTGGCAGAAGAACACCACCGGAGCGTTAAAGGAGTTCGCGAAGACCATCGCTTCGTGGGTTTCGCCCTCGGTGGAGGAACCGTCACCGAAGTAGGCCACCACCGCATCACCTTCGGCGGCACGTTTAGCTTCATCCCAGCCGTGCTGGTCAAGGTTGATCGCCATTCCATAGCCCGATGCGTGCGGCATCTGCGCCGCGAGCACCATGGTGTACATGTGGAAGTTGTTTTCCCGTGGGTCCCAGCCGCCACCGGAGATTCCGCGGAAGAGCCGCAACATCTCGGAGAAGGAGACGTTACGGGTCAGTGCCACACCGTGTTCACGGTAGGTAGGGAAGATGTAATCGCTGGGACGGGTGGCTCGACCCGAACCGATCTGCGCCGCTTCTTGCCCGCGCAACGGGACCCAGAGGCACAGCTGCCCCTGGCGTTGCAGGGCCGTAGCCTCTTGGTCGAATCGGCGGGTCAACGCCATATCGCGGTAAAAACCACGCAACATGTCGTCGTCAACGTCACCCAAATACGCATCGTACATTTGGTTGGGAAGACGCTGGCCTTCCGGAGTCAGAATCTGCACTAGACCCTGGTCCGTCGCCTCATTCGCGGCACGCGACATAAAACATCCTTCAATCATTCATATGCCCCTTCAGGAATACATTCCCTATGGGACATATAGCGGCTTAACTACTAAACAGCCTATATCTTTCGGCCTCTAAAACGCGAGAATTAGAAGCACGTCAGCCGAGCTTTAAATCCTCAGAATTCTTGCACAATTCGATGAAACGATCATTCGCTTCAACCTCCGCGATCGAGATGCGCACACCCTCGAAGCCAAACCCACGAACCGACAACGCCCGCGCCTGGGCACGCTGCACGAACTCTTGGGTGTTTTCACCCAACGGCAACCAGATGAAGTTCGCCTGAGTTTGCGGGAATACCCAACCCAGCGCTCGCAAAGCGGCCACCACGCGCTCACGTTCCTGAACTAAACTCTCCACGCGTTCAAGCACCTTATCGATGTTTGCCAGCGAGGCAACGGCGGCATCTTCGGCGACCGAAGAAACAGCAAACGGGGTCGCCACCACACGAATATTTTCGGTGATCTCCGGGTGTGCAACACTGTAGCCAACGCGAAGGTTAGCCAAGCCGTGCGCCTTGGAGAACGTGCGCAACAACACCACGTTTGGATTCTTACGGTAGGTGTTCACACCGTTCACGGAATGCTCATCACGAACAAACTCGATGTAGGCCTCATCTAAGACGATCAGCACGTTGCGTGGCACGCGGGCGATGAAGTCATCAACCTCTGCCTGCGTCAGGATGGGGCCGGTGGGGTTATTCGGAGTGCACAACAAAATCACCGAGGTGTTTTCGTTAACTGCTGCGATCATCGATTCCAGGTCGTGACGACCATCGGACAAGACCGGAATTTCCACCGGCAACGCCCCTGCGCTTTGCACCAAGATCGGGTAGGCCTCAAATGAGCGCCACGCGTAGATGACCTCATCCTGAATTCCGTCCTCGTTCTGTCCCGCGAAAGTGGTCAGAATCTGAGTCAGTGCGCCAAGTGAACCGGCACCGGAGACGATGTCTTCGGCCGGCACGTCAAGATACTCGCTCAGGCTCGTGCGCAGCTTCGTCGACAGGCTATCGGGGTAGCGGTTCAGCGCATCCTGCGCCAAGACCGCCTGACGCACCTCATCAATTGGGCCAAAAGGAATCTCATTCGACGAAAGCTTGAATGATTCAAGCCCTTCGACCGCTACCGGTGGTTTGCCGGCGGCGTACTTAGGCAAGCGCGCAACGATGGAACGAGGTTGCACCAGATCTTGGATTACAGGGTTCTCACTCATAGCTCAAGCCTAGTGCCCGGCGGCGCAATCGGCAGATTCCTTTTCCACCGATCATCCAGTCTTCTATGACAAAGTTGGCTTATGAGTTTTTTGATTCGAGTCATTATCAACGCCCTCGCGCTTGCCGCGGCCGTGTGGGTTGTCCCCGGCCTTCATATCTCGGCGATGAGCGATGACCTGATGGGCTCCGTCATTGCCTACCTGATCATTGGCCTGATCTTCGGTCTGATCAACGCCTTAGTGCGTCCGATCGTCGCGTTCTTCACGCTGCCCATCACCTGCCTGACCTTGGGCTTGTTCACCGTGATCGTCAACGCCTTGATGCTCTTACTCACCAGTTGGCTGACACAGTTCACTCCGGTCGGACTAAGTATCGACAAATTTTGGTGGGACGCAATCGCTGGCACCATCATCATCTCGATCATTTCCGCGGTCCTCGGCGTATTTGTGGGTAAGAAAAAACGCTAGCCCCTCCGCTACACCGGTGTCCGTTGGACGATGAAATAGTTCAGCGTCCAACGGACACCGAAAATACTCAGCTGGCGAGTTTTCCACAACTTGCACGTTGGCCACCCACGGCGCAGGATCCAGTTCATACTCAACTCATGAACACCACCGCCGGGGTTAGCCTCACCGAACTGCATACGACGCTCACCGAGCTCACCGCAGCCACCAGTGAGCCAGAAAACCTCACGGGCGAAACCCTGCGCAAACTGGCCACCACCGGCACCGCACTGTTCACCTTCCTACGCCTACATCTGGCAGAGACCACCGATCCCCGCCTCGCCCTAGAATTAGCCACCACCGGCCAACAGCTCGAAGACGAAGCAGCACGTATCCGTGTCACCGGTGCTGACCGACTCGCAGCCACCAACGCCCACACCCTTCACGAAACAGAACTCGACACACTACGCACCACCGCCCCAGACACCACCCGCTTGCCTCACCGCTGCGCTGGTAAAGCAAGCTTCCAAACCCCTGCCGCACTCTTAGCTTCCTGGACTCATATTCCTTTTGGTGAAGCGAGCAAACTCATCGGCGACGCCAGCGATCTGATCAGCCGCCGGGATATGGCTGGTAACCAGATCCCACCGCGCTTTGAACACTTAGCCACACTATTTACCACCCCAGACACGGAACAATCCCCGGCGTTGCATCCGGCGGTGGTGCGGGAGATCAGTCAGAAACTGGCTAAGCGTGAACCTAAGGACCAGACCTTTGAGGGGATCCGTACCGAGCCGACGTTGTTTCATGCAGATGGCCGCCCGGTGGAAGAACACGCAGCCACCCTGCTGACTGCGGGGCAGAGCGTTGCCGAAACGAACAAACAGGTCAAAGAACTGATCACTACCGCGAGTACTACTGCAGGTACTGCAACATCCTCCTCGCTGCGTCGGGGATTCTTCCCGTTACCGATTAAGAACGAGTTCACCCGCGAGTTTCTCTTGCGGGTCACCACGGTGGAAGGTGAGTACTTTGATTCGTTGGCCGCTCATGCAGCTAACGGGCGCACCCGTGCCGGGGCGCAGGCTCGGGTCAACCGTCCGCCACAGGCTGGCACGGTTAACGAGTCGGATACCGGTACTGAATCCGCTGAAGCTGCACCTGCCGTTGACGAACCAACCACCGACCCAGAATCAGAAACACTAGACGAAGCAGCCGCACAGCCGATCCCAGCAGAACCTAGCATCTTGGACTTCTTACCCGAAGGGGCATTGGAGGAAGCGATCTGGGAACCAGAAACCACCGAGGTCCCGGCGACGGTCCCTGAACGAGCGTTGAATGCGTTGATGGATATCCTCACCATGGTTCCGACCGGTGGAGGTGGCAGCCAACGGATTAGACCTGAGGTTCTGGTGCATTTGAAGCTCGAAGATTTGCAGGATCTCGCTTCTGGTGATGCGCGCACTGCTCACGGGGTGAATCTCCCGCCCGGGGATCTCAGACGGTTGTTGTGCGAAGCCGATATTATCCCGGCAATCTTTAACTCGAAGAGTGAGTTGCTTGACTATGGTCGAGCCCAACGGTTGGTTCCGGAGAGGCTCAAGCGCGCGGTGTTGGCTCGTGATCATGGGTGTGTTGTGCCTGGTTGTACTGAGCCGCCGGAGAAGATTGAGTTTCACCATGTTGATCCGTGGTGGATGGGCGGCGAAACGAAGCTCATCAATTTGGCGGGTCTGTGCCGGGGTGCGCATATGGATGCTGATTCGGGTCGGATCAAGGTCGTGATGATTGATGGGTTGCCGCACGTGATTTTGCCGAAGCATATTGACCCGTTGCAAAAGCCGCGGCGTAATACTTACTGGGACTGACTCCCGATCGGGGCAGCGTTCTACTGTTAACAAGAACGTCCGACCACACCCCACACAGATACCTATCCACTCACCGCCAGTAGCAATCCTCGTCAGGCTTGTTGAGGATTACTACTGGCTCTTTACTGCCCAATTTCTTCGTCAAATCGGCGACATCTTCCACATTGTCGCATGCATTGTCTGTAACGACTTTCGACGTCCAAAGCCATGCAAACAACGGGTTAGATCCAGCTCCCTGAATGCGCAAAGTTACTCTGCACTCTTACTGTTCTGATGAGCGCAGGAGTAAGTCCATCCGGTACCCGCCAGGGCAAGGACAATGGCAGCGGTCTTGCAGACAATTGTGTGTCAGCGCTTCGCGACAAGTAGTCACCATTAGATGATGCAACGGCACGCTATCGTGCCGTGATTCTTCAGCGTCGAGGCAAAACTCTGAATTGCCCGGCCTGATGGACAAGACAAAACCCACGCCCGAATGGCTCGGGGTGGGGCAAACAATGTACGAGTGCGTATTCGGGACTACCGCCCCATCCGATATTTTTCTGCTTCCCATTCTTCGTGCTTCGTATTCTTGGGGCGTTCTTTGCGTTCGATCTTGAACTTCCGATAGGTCAGTGGTCCCGGGGGGATTGCGAATTCCCGCAAATTATCCTGCAAATCTGGAACCGGATTCTCGACCATCTCTTTTAAGTGATCCCCATAATTATCTAAATCGTGGGGCTTGCCGAAAAGCCCGTCATCGAGTTGATCTTCATTCCGTGGACCGTCAAATTTCACCGTGATTTGATCTTTCTTCCGCGTATTCTCCGTACCATCGGTCCCAGGAACCATGTCTTTGGAATCCTCAAGGGATAGGCTGCGGATATCTTCGGGAAGATCGATGTGCCCAATGGGCGAGCCAAAGGTCAGCATCTTTTTCATTTTGAACTTTTTGCGCAGGAACTTGTTCTTCATCAGGTTCGCGATGTGTATCCCACCTTGCGAATATCCACTAAGAATCACCTCGTCGCCGTCCTGCGCTCCACTAATTTCAAGTGCTTCAGCAATCGGCCCCGCAAAGTTTTCCGAATCCAAACCAAATCCGTCGATAATTCCATACGTGTCAAAGGGGTTCTGCCCGTCTGAGTCCGGCTGAGTTCCGGGAAGAATCACCAGGTGGACGTTCTTTCCGTCCTTCTCTGCCTCTGCAATCAGAATCTTCCCGTCCTCTTCGGGGCCTGCATCGTTGAGGACCTGATGCAGCTTGTAGAACGTATTGACCGTTCCATCGGACTCAAATTTCTCTACCGGGTCCGAGTCGCTCAGCTTCAACTCTTTGTTACGAAATGGCCCCCAGATCTTGATGAACTCTGCGAGGTTCTGCGTAGTTTCATGCATCATCTCTGGTTGTGGTCGGGCAAAGCCAAAACGGCCACGAGGAGAGGAAAGCAAGACAAAAAGTTTGAGAATATTTTCCATGTCTTGGGTGGGCGGACGTGAATCGTTATGACGCGTGTTGTTCCATAGGTCCACCAGAATCTGCCATTTGCCGGAAACCAGAATTGAATTTTCGATCCGGGTTTCGGCCCTGACATAATTCTCGATCGCGGCGGAAACTTTCTCTTCCAGCCGACGCGCATCGAGCACCGCCTCGGTGGCGTGGTGATACCCGGTGCGCAATTTATCCGCCAGAACTCCGACCGCATACCCATGGTTCGCTATCCCATTAGCTAGGCATTGGCTTTGTGATTGTCGTTGGCATTCTTGGGCGCGTACCGAAGCCCTGAGCAGTTGTGCCTGAACATCTTGAAGTTGTCCATATACTTGTTGACAAATTTGACGTGATTGGGCGTAATCCAAGGAGTTGTAATTGACGTCATACCCCATGGCTAGGACGCCATTCGCTGGTCAAGGATTTGTGCCTCTAACGCATTCATTTCACGAATAGCCAACGACAGATACGATTCAGCTTCGCCCAATGCTTTGGTCAGCGCTATGAGCCTGTCGCTGAGTTGACTCACTTCCGAAGCGAACGCCTTACCAGCCGTAGACCTCCAAGTCAGGGAGTTGATTGAAGATAGTTGTTCGATCGCGAAGTGGGTCGTCGACTGGGCATCATCCAATTGGAAGGCCACCGAATCTAAGGTCGCCTGAAACATCATGATTTTCTCCCAGCGGTCATTCTTCACCGGGGAGTCGGTGAAAGTATGCCTCCATCTTCGCGCTGTTTCTGCGCTAGCTGAGGTGTTGGACTACGGGCTGTGGAAAGATCGTCGACCGTAAAAGATGTGATGTGCACCGAGTAATGAAAGAATATGAGCATGGCTGAGATTGCGCGCACTTCCCTTGCTAATGAACCCCTGGCACTTGGTGCCCTCGACGGACGCTACCGCAGCGCGGTGGCACCGTTGGTTGACTACCTTTCCGAAGCGGCACTGAACCGCGATCGTGTCCACGTGGAAGTCGAATGGCTGATCCACCTGGCCGAAAACTCCGTACTTCCAGGTACCTCCCCGTTTACCGACCAGCAGCAGGCTGCCCTGCGCAAGATCGTCACCGACTTCGACGCTGACTCGGTGAAGGAACTTGCCGAGATCGAAGCCGTCACCGTGCACGATGTGAAGGCCGTCGAGTACTACATCGCGAACCGTCTGGATGCGATCGGCATCGGCCAGCTTAAGCCGATGGTTCACTTCGGTTGCACCAGTGAAGACATCAACAACCTGTCCTACGCGCTGGGTGTGCAGGGTGGCGTGACCCAGGTGTGGCTGCCGGCAGCACGCGCGTTGGTTACCCAACTGACGGCGATGGCCGAGGAGTCCCGCGAAGTGCCGATGCTCTCGCGCACCCACGGACAGCCAGCCACCCCCACCACCTTGGGCAAGGAGCTCGCGGTTCTCGCTTGGCGCCTGACCCGCCAGCTGGACCGCATCGAAAAGACCGAATACTTAGGCAAAATCAACGGTGCCACCGGTACCTACGCGGCGCACTACGCCTCGGTGCCAGGCGCCGATTGGCAGCAGGTGTCCAAGTCCTTCGTCGAGCACCTTGGTCTGACCTGGAACCCGCTGACCACCCAGATCGAATCCCACGACTGGCAGGCCGAAGTTTACGCTGATATTGCTCGTTTCAACCGAATCTTGCACAACCTGTGCACCGACGTGTGGAGCTACATTTCCATCGGCTACTTCGCGCAGATCCCGGTGGAAGGTGCGACCGGCTCCTCCACCATGCCGCACAAGGTCAACCCGATCCGCTTCGAGAACGCCGAGGCGAACCTAGAGATTTCCAACGGTCTGCTCGACACCCTGGGCGCGACCTTGGTGACCAGCCGTTGGCAGCGCGACCTGACCGACTCCTCCTCGCAGCGCAACATCGGTACGGCCATCGGCCACTCGGTGCTTGCCATTTCCAACGTGGCCAAGGGCCTGGATCGTTTGGATGTTGCCGAGGCAGTGCTCGCGGACGATCTGGACCACAACTGGGAGGTGCTCGCCGAGGCCATTCAGATGGTCATGCGTGCCGAGGCCATCGCCGGCGTCGAAGGCATGGACAACCCGTACGAACGCCTGAAGGATCTGACCCGTGGACACCGCGTGGATGCGGTACGCCTGAAGGAATTTGTGGGCGAGCTGGGGCTGTCGGCGGCCGCCGAGGCTCGACTGCAGCAGCTCACTCCGGGTAGCTACACCGGTATCGCTTCGCAGTTGGTTGACCACCTGAAGAAGTAGGTTTAACCGACTATCGCCCCGGACAATGGCCCGGGGCGATAGTCATTTAAGCGCTTAGAACTCGAAGTCGCTCAAGGGTGAGTCCCCGCCGAAGTTTCCTCCGGCGCCGCCGAGGAAGTCACCAAAGGTCCCGCCTGCTTGGTCGGCGAACCCCTCGCCGGCCGCCGAGAATTGCTCTCCGGCTCCCGCTACGGTCTCCCCGAGGCCCTCTGCCATCGAACCGAATTCTTCGCCAATTCCGGCGAAGCCATCGAGCAGCGGGCCGGCGATCGCGGTGCCGATGAACGCGCCTGCCACACCACCGAGCAGACCGATTCCCAGTCCCCCGGCAGCCCCGGCGGCCATTGAACCCATCGATTTTCGACCCGCGCTGCCCTGGCCTGAACCACCCTGGCCCAGGATCCGCTCCATGAAGCCGGGCTGGGAAACCTCCGCGCGAGTGGCCGCGCGCGCCAAATCCTGGGGGTCCTGCGTGGCCGGACGTTCGGTGGCCGGCAATTGCGCGGACAATTCGCCATGCAACAGCTCGCGCTGCTGGGGAGTTAGCCGGGCAAAGGCCTCGGTGTGAGCGCGTTCCATATCCTGCGGCGGAGCGGTGCGCAGCATGTAGCGGTACTTCTCCACCGCCGCCTGATCCTCGCGCGAGGCGGAGGTGCGGCGGGCATCGGAAGCGTGAGCCTGCGGCTGCCGGTAGCCCTGGTTGTTTTGGTTGTACTGGTTATTTTGGTTGTTTTGGCCGCCCTGCGAGGTGCGCTGGTTCAGTTGCTCACGCACGTACTCGCCGGCAAGCTGCTTGCCCTTGCGCAGTAATTTGTCGAACAGTGCCACGAAGCGGCCTCCTAGTGATCGGGCGACGGCGCAATAGCTACCGTCTTGCCTTGCTTAACTCCTAGCCTGCCCGCGAAGTTCCCGCCGTATCGTGAGACAACTCTCGCTCGCCGCGTTGTGGGCTGAACACCCCCGGCCCGTGACGCCAACGGTAATACCCCAGGCAGGCCAGCGTGAACGGAATACCAAACCAGAGCGCGGGGCGCTGCACCGGGTCGAACCCGACGCCGATCAGGGAGATCGTGAGCAAGATGAGCGCAATAATGGGGAGGACCGGGAACCACGGCGCCCGGTACGGCAAGCTGGTGGTATTTCCATAAACCCGGACATGGTGGCGCCGGAAGGAAAGATGCGAGGCGCAGATGACGATCCAGACCGCCACCACTGCGAACCCCGAAATGGACACGAGAGCCAGAAACAGCGAGCCGGGCGCGATGACGCTGGAGAGTAACGAGGCCAAGCCACCGAGTATTGACAGGCTCAGCGCCAGCATCGGCACCGCCCGGCGGTTGGTTTTGGACAAGATCTTCGGCGCCTGACCTGCGAGCCCCATGGAATGCAGCATCCGCGAGCACGAATAGAGCCCCGAGTTTCCGGCCGAAAGCAGGGCGGTGATGATCACGAAGTTCATAATGTCCGCTCCGCCAGGCAGCCCGGCGGCATCAAACACGGTGACAAATGGGCTCTCATCGGTCCCCGCCTCGGAGAAGGGTACGATCGCCGCAATCACCACGATCGCCCCAATGAAGAACACCGCCAGGCGCACCACCGCGGTACGGATCGCCCGCGGAATGCTGCGCTGTGGATCTTTAGCCTCCCCGGCGGCCACGCCGATCAATTCCGTGCCGCTAAATGCGTAGAACACCGCCAGTATGGTGACCAGCACGCCGCTGAATCCCATCGGGAATAACCCCTGACCGGTGCGGAAATTCGCGAAGCCGAGGGGTCCTGCGTCGCTTACCGGGTTAAGCCCGATCAGCGTTGCGGCGCCGACCACGATCACCACCAGCACCGCCGCCACCTTGATCAGCGAAAACCAGAATTCGGTTTCGGCAAAAACGCGGGAGGATATCGCGTTGAGCGTGAACAGCAACGTAGCGAAGGCCAGGGACCACACCCACACAGGCACCTCGGGAAACCAGCGCTGCATCAAAATGCCCGATGCGGTGAATTCGCTGGCCAGCGCCACCGCCCAGCACATCCAGTACAGCCAGGCCGTCGCAAAACCCCAGGCTGGGCCCAGATCGCGGGTGGCGTGAGCGTGAAATCCGCCGGCCACCGGATGACGTGCCGAAAGCTCCCCGAGCCCACTCATCACCATGTAGGCGACCAGCGCGCCGACGGTGTAGGCCAGCACCGCGCCCAACGGTCCGGCCTGCGCAATGGTGTATCCGGAGGAGACGAACAGCCCCGAACCGATCACCCCACCCAGCGCGATCATGACCAGGTGGCGCGAGGTCATGGATCGGCGCAGCCCGCTCGCCTCCGGCTGGTGCTGCGGCGGGTGCTGCGGCGGGGTCTTTTCCGCGTGGCCTTGGCTCAGCTGACTCATCGGGCTCCTGGGGCGTAGTGAAAAGGTGAATGCGCTTCAGAATATCGATCCGGGCCCTGCTGCCCGTCGGTGTTTGTCATGTTCGTTCATACGGCGTTATAGTCGGTCATCGAACCGTTAGCGCGGTACCCTCGGAGCGTGAATATTCCACCTCAGCCCAGCAATTTCAGCGACGCGCTCAACTCCACAAGCGGTGCCCCGCTGATCCTCGACGGTGGCCTCGGGACCCATCTGGCGGACCGCGGAAACGACGTGACCGGCGAGCTCTGGTCCGCGCAGATCCTCAAACAGGCCCCTGCCGAGGTACGTGCCGCCCATGAGGACTTCTTCGCCGCCGGCGCGCAACTGGCCACGAGTTGCTCCTACCAGGTCAGTTTTGCGGGTCTATCCCGAGTTAATGGCGACGCCGATGCGGAGGCAACCGCAGCCGAGGTCAAAAACCTGTTGTTAGCCAGCGTGCGTCTGGCGCGCGAGGCGGCGCAGTTAGCTGTCGGTTCGACTACCGGCTCAACTGCCCGCTGGGTCGCCGCATCGGTGGGACCCTATGGTGCAGGCCCGGGAGCTGGAACCGAATACGACGGAGCCTATGGGCTGAGCACCGCACAATTGACCGGGTGGCACCGCGACCGGTTTGAAATTCTTGCCGAGTCCGGAGCGGACGCGATCATCTGTGAAACCGTGCCGAGCCTATCCGAGGTGCACGCGCTGAGCGCTTTGGCGGCGCAAGCTCAGATTCCGGTGCTGCTCAGCCTCACCGTGCGCGCCAGCACCGAGGACGCAGCGGTGGTGTTGGGGGACGGCAGTGACTTGCGCCAGGTGGCCCGGATCGTGCAGGATTCCGGTGTTTTTGCGGGCCTCGGGGTCAACTGCAGCCCCGTTCCGCTCGCGGTTTCTGCGCTGAAACTGTTCGCCCAGGAAACAGATCTGCCACTGTTGGCTTACCCCAACAGCGCTGAGATTTGGGATCGCGAGGCGCGCCGCTGGGTTCCGGGAACCGCACACAGCGACCTACCCGGCGCGGTACCCGAACTGATCGACGCCGGCGCCAAACTAATCGGCGGGTGTTGCAGGGTCGGGCCGGAGCAGATATCACGGGTCAAACACGAGGTTCAACGCCGCGGGTACTAACTTGGGGCGATCCCACGCGTTGTAGCAACTGCGCGGCCACGCTGAGCGCGATCATCGCCGGGTCCTTGCCAGGCATCTCGCGCAGTCCGATCGGGCAGCTAATTTGTTGGATCTGTGCCTGATCGTGCCCGCTGGCGGCAAGGTTCTTCTCGAAGCGCACCCACTTGGCGCGCGAGCCGATCAGCCCGATGGAGCCGAGCCCCCGATGCGCCAGCGCCGCATCGCACAGGTGAAAATCCTCGGCATGATCGTGCGTCATGATCACCACGTGCGCGCCGTCGGGTAACTGCGCGATGACCTGTTCGCCGATCACCGCCAGCTGCGCGTGCACCCGGGCCACGGCGGGTTCAAGCACGTGCAGTTCGGCCAGGAATTCGGGGCGCGAATCACTCAGATACAGCTCCAGATCGTGCCGGGACAGGATGCGCGCAAGTTCCAGCCCGACGTGCCCGATCCCGAAGATCGCGATGACCGCCGGCACCGGCATGGGTTCGAGCAACACGCTAATTTCTCCCCCGCAGCACTGGCGCCCATAGTGCCCGTTCGCCTTATCGCTCAGCTGCAGGCTCAGGCTTTGCGGTTCGCGCTGAAGTTGCGCGAGCATTTCTTGCGCGCGGTTGATGACCACCATCTCCAGGTTGCCGCCGCCGATGGTCCCGAAGGATTCGTGCGCGGCGATCACCATCTTCGTTCCGACCTCCCGCGGAGCGTGCCCGCGCACGGTGGTAATGGTGGCAAGTACCGCGGCCCGGCGTTGCTCACGCAGCGCGGTGAGCGCACTGAGCCAGATCATGAGCCGGGGTTCCGCACGGTGTCGATCGCCCAGAACACCGCTTCCGGAGTCGCCGGAGACGCCAGCGGCACCGACCGCCCGGAGGCGCCGAACTCGGCGATGGCCTGGCGCAACGCCTCACGCACCGAGAAGGCGAGCATCAGTGGCGGTTCGCCCACCGCCTTGGATCCGTACACCGCACCCTCTTCATGTGCCTTGTCCAGCAGGTTCACGTTGAACACCTCGGGCATCTCGGAGAAGCTCGGGATCTTGTAGGTGCTGGCCGCTTGGGTGGCAACCCGTCCACGGCCCGGACCATCGGAGGTATCCCAGCGCAGGTCTTCCAAGGTCAACCAGCCGGTGCCCTGCACAAATCCACCCTCGATCTGCCCCAGATCTACCAGCGGCGAAAGCGAATCCCCCACGTCATGGACGATGTCCACACGACGCAGCACGTAGGATCCGTCAAAACTGCTCACCTCCACTTCACTGGCGGCCACCCCGTAGGAGAAGTACTTGAACGGACTGCCGGTCATCCGCGCCAGATCCCAGTGCAGTCCCTCGGTTCGGTAGTACCCGGCGGCCGACAGCTGAATGCGCTGCATGTAGGCCTCACGTACGACCTCGCTCCACTCCAGCTCGTCGCGTTTGCCCAACGCGGTGATCTTGCCCTGGGCAAAACGGATATCTTGCGCCGGGACCCCCAACTTGCCGGCCGCTACCGCAGCCAACCGGGCCTGGATCTGCTCACAGGCGTCCTTCACCGCACCGCCGTTCAGGTCGCTGCCCGAACTGGCGGCGGTGGCCGAGGTATTGGGCACCTTATCGGTACGTGTCGGAGCGATGCGCACCTTGGACAGCGGCACGCCCAAGGCGGTGGCGGCCACCTGCAGCATCTTGGTATGCAGGCCCTGGCCCATTTCGGTGCCGCCGTGATTGACCAGCACCGAACCGTCCTTATACACCAGCACCAGTGCGCCACCCTGGTTAAAGGCGGTGAGGTTAAAGGAGATGCCGAATTTCACCGGCGTCATCGCCAGCGCCCGCTTGCTGTAGTGATTGTTGGTATTGAACTGGGCAATTTCCGCTTCGCGCCGTGCCACGTCTGCCGAGTCGAGGACCTGCTGCCAGGCGGCATCAATGCGTTCGGGATGCCTCACCGGCTGGTGGTAAGGGGTGTCCTGTCCCTCGGTGTAGAAGTTGCGCCGGCGCAGTTCCCTGGCCTCCAAGCCCAGTTGCGGGGCTACCCGGCCGAGGATATCTTCCATCACCAGCATGCCCTGCGGACCGCCGAAGCCACGAAACGCGGTCTGCGAGGTCTTATGGCATTTGGCCACGCGCCCGTTGACCCGGATATTCGGGATCCAATAGGAATTGTCGATATGGCACATCGCGCGGGTCAGCACCGGTTCTGACAGGTCCAGGCTCCACCCGCCGTCGGCGGTCAGCTGGGCCTGCAGGGCTAGAATCTTGCCGCCCTGGTCGAACCCGATTTTCCAGGTCGCATAGAATCCGTGGCGTTTGCCGGTCATGGTCATGTCCAGGTTGCGATCCAGCCGCACCCGCACCGGACGCCCGGTGAGCACCGCGCCCAGGGCCGCCAGCGCGGCGTAGCCATGGGGCTGCATTTCCTTTCCGCCGAATCCCCCGCCCATGCGCAAAACCTGCACGGTCACCTCGTGGGCGCCGATGCCGAGCACATGCGAGACGATGTCCTGGGTCTCGGTGGGATGCTGGGTGGAGCAGTGGACCATAATCTGCCCGCTCTCATCGACCAGGGCCAGCGAGTTCTGGGTTTCCAGGTAGAAGTGCTCCTGCCCGGCGAACTCGAAGTCGCCCTCGAAAACATGGGTCGCCTGCGCAAAGGCGGCTTGCGGGTCACCCTTGGCGATCTCGGGCTGGATGCCGTGGAAGCTCTTGGCCGCGATCGCATCCTTGATGGTGATCAGCGAGTCCAGCGGCTCGTAGTCCACGCGCACCGCCTTGGCCCCGGCCTTGGCCGCTTCCAGATCTTCGCCCAGTACCCACGCCACCGGCTGGCCGAAGAACATCACCTCGTCCACCGGGAGCAAGGGTTCGTCATGCTTGGCGCCCTGGTCGTTGACCCCGGGAATGTCCTGTGCGGTGATCACCCGGATGACTCCGGGAACCTGCTGCGCCGCGCTGGTATCCAGGCCCAGGATTTTTCCATGCGCGCAGGTGGACTGCACCGGGTAGGCGTGCAGGACCCCGGTGAGCCGCGCGGCGAGGTCATCGGTGTACAGTGCGGTGCCCGTAACGTGAGCGGCCGCGGATTCATGACGGTGACGCTGGCCGACCACCGGTGCGTCGGGGCGTTGGGATAGCTGGCTCATGAGTTCTGCTCCTGTCCCGCGCCCGAGCGGCGCGCAAGCTGCTGGGCATAGAACCGTTCAAGTGAGGAGGCCAGCATGGCCTTGCGGTAGTCCGCACTGGCACGGTGGTCATCCATCGGGGTTCCTTCGTGGCCCATGGTGTGCGCCGCGGCCCGGATGGTTTCCAGGTTCCACGGTTTACCTTCGAGCATGGCTTCGGTTGCCACGGCGCGCAGCGGGGTCGCGGCTACGCCGCCCAGCCCAATCCGCGCCTCGGTGATCATGCCGTCCGCCACCGTGAGCGCATAGCCGATGGCTACCGAGGAGATGTCGTCGAAGCGCCGCTTGGCAATCTTCTGGAAGCTGGTCAGCGGCGCCAACGGCAGCGGGATGCGGATCGCGGTGATCATCTCCCCCGGCTCGCGCACGGTCTGCCGGTAGCCGGTGAAATAGTCCTCCAGCGCCACCACCCGATTGCCGCGGATGCTGGAAAGCACCAGCTCGGCGGCCAGCGCCAGCAGTGCCGGCGGGGTGTCGCCAATGGGTGAGCCGGTGCCCAGGTTCCCGCCGATACTCGCGCTATTGCGGATCAGCCGCGAGGCGAACTGCCCGAAGAGCGCGGAGAGCAGCGGAACCTTCCCGGCCAGCTTGCGTTCCAGCTCGCTCAGGGTGCAGCCGGAGCCGAGTTCCAGGTACCGCTCGTTCCAGTGGATCTGGCGCAGCTCGTGCAGCCGGTCGATGGCCAGCACCGAGCGGGCGCGGGCGCCCTTAATGTTGACCTCCACACCCCAGTCGGTGCCGCCGGCCACCAGCACGCTCTCTGGTTCGGCGGCCAGGATCTGCAAAACCTGGTCCAGGTCCGCAGGACGGCGGAAACGGCCCAACGCCCCGGTGGGGGTATCGGCGCGCTGGATGTCGGTGGCCACCGGCGCCGGGGCCCGGTGCTGGGTCCGGGCTGCCAGCTGGTCGTCCCCGGCAGGGTCGCCCAGCGCGTAGGCGGCGTCGCGGATCGGGCGGTATCCGGTGCAGCGGCAGAGATTGCCCGACAATGCGTGCAGGTCGAATCCATTCGGTCCGCACTCGTGCGCCCCGCCATCGCCCGCGCTGACTGCGGGGGTGCCGGTTCGCTCGGGGCGGTAGTATTCGGCGGCCATGGAGCAGACGAATCCGGGGGTGCAATAACCGCACTGGGATCCGCCGCGGTTGGCCATCTCTTCCTGCACCGGATGCAGGTCCGCGACGCTGCCCAGCCCTTCGGAGGTGATGATTTCCTGGCCGTCGAGCGATGCGGCCGGCAGCAGGCAGGCGTTCAAAGCCGTCCACCTGCTACCTTCCCCATCGCTGCGGGCCACCAGGATCGAGCAGGCGCCGCACTCGCCCTCGGCACAGCCTTCCTTGCATCCGATCAATTGCTGCCCGCGCAGGAAATCCAGCGCGTTGGTATGTGGTGGCCCGTCGAATTCCCGGACCGTTCCATTGACCGTAACCAGGCATTTTGTCTCTTGCGTTGCCTCGGCGCTCATGCCGCTGACACCTCCTGCGCCCGGGTATCGCCCGGCGCACCATGAATGAATTGGATGATGGGTGGGATCTGGCGCCCCGCCGGCGGTTTCAGGCTCGGCCAAGGTGCCGCCGCGTGCTGCGGCGGGGTCAGTCTCCGTGCGCGATCTGGCCCTTGGACCAGGCGAGGCATCCGCCCATGATTACCCTCCAGAATTCGGATCATTCATATCCATGCAATCCATCAAAGTGAGCCAACTCACCGTGGTGGATCCTTACTATAGCCCGTATCGACTCAGGCCAGTAGGGCCGTGATGGGACCTCGCGCGAAGTACACCAGGAAGCCCAATGCCACCACCCACAGCAGCGGGTGGATCTTGGCGTAGCGCCCGGCCGCGGTGTTCACCACCACCCAGGCGATGAACCCTGCGCCAATGCCGTTGGCAATGGAGTAGGTCAGCGGCATAGTGATCAGGGTGAGGAATGCCGGCATGGCGCTGGAGAACCGCTTGAAGTTGATCTCGCGGATCTGCGCGCACATCAAGGTGCCCACCAGAACCAGTGCCGCGGCGGCCACCTCGATGGGCACCACCGAGGTCAGCGGCGTGAAGAACATCGAACCCAGGAACAATACCCCGGTGATCACCGAAGCCAGCCCGGTGCGCGCCCCTTCCCCGATGCCTGCGGCCGAATCCACGTAGACGGTATTGGAGGAGGACGAGCCCATGCCGCCGGCCACCGCGCCCAGCCCCTCGACGACGAACGCGGCCTTCAACCGCGGGAAGGTGCCGTCCTTGCGGGCCAGCCCAGCATTCTTCGCCAGGCCGGTCATCGTGCCCATGGCGTCGAAGAAATTCGTGAACACCAGGGTGAAGACCAGCATCGTGGCCGCCAGCGCGCCGATTCGCCCGAAGGAACCGAACAGGTCGAACTCCCCGGCCAGCGACAAATCCGGTAAGGAGACGATATTGCCCTGGAGTACCGGCATGTTCAGGTGCCAGCCATGCGGGTTATCCGTGCCTCCGGGGCCGATCTTGAACACCAGCTCGGCGAGCATCGCCAGCACCGTGGAGATCACGATGCCGATCAGAATCGCGCCCTGCACCCCGCGGGCCACCAGCGCGCCCATGATCAGCAGTCCCACCACGAAGACCATGGTGGGGATCGAGACGATCGACCCGCTATCGCCCAGCTGCACCGGAGGCCCGGCGTCGGTACGGGTGACAAAGCCCGAGTCCACGAACCCGATGAAGGTGATGAACAGCCCGATGCCCACCGTGATGGCGGCCTTCAGGTCCTTGGGGATGGCCCGGAAGATCGCGGTGCGCACCCCGGTCATCCCGAAGAGCACGATCAGCACGCCGTTGATCACCACCAGCCCCATGGCCTCGGGCCAGGTGACGTCCTGAATCACCGAGACGGCCAGGAAGGAGTTGATGCCCAGCCCGGCGGCCAGGCCGAAGGGCAGGTTGGCGACCAACCCGAATAGGATGGTCATCACCCCGGCGGTCAATCCGGTCATGGCCCCGACCTGCGCGGCCGGAAGCCAGTTGCCGGCCACATCCACGGGTGCGGCGTCGGCGCTGAATCCGCCGAGAATCAGCGGGTTGAGGATCACGATGTAGGCCATCGTGAAGAAGGTGACGATCCCGCCGCGCATTTCCCGCGCCAGCGTGGACCCGCGTTCGGTGATGCTGAAGAACGCATCCAGGATACTGCCCGGTCCCCGGGGACGGCGCGGCTTGGTATCGCGCTGCGCACCCTTGGGGTCAGCTGGCAAGCGACTTGTCGTGGTCATGGTCCTGGACCTTCTAGTAGTCGGTCCGGGATTCTTGCGAATCCCATGCCTTGAACGGCTTCAGATTCTCATTGCTTTCAGATTGGAAGCAGTTCACCGGCATCAGCGAGCGGTTGGATTTAGCCTCGAAGTATTCGTAGAACACCGCGTCGTCAAATCCGGCGGCAGCCGCATCATGCCTATTGGCAGCGAAGAAGACCTTGCCGATGCGGGCCCACAATGAGGTGGCCAGGCACATCGGGCAGGGTTCGCAGCTGCTGTAGAGCACGCAACCGCTCAAATCGAAGGTCCCCAGCGCAGCGGCTGCGGTGCGGATGGCCACCACTTCGGCGTGCGCCGATGGGTCATTGTTGGCCGTGACGCGGTTGACGCCTTCGAAGATCTGGCCGTCGGCCGTGACCACGACGGCGCCAAATGGCCCGCCGGCGTTGTGGACATTTGTGGTGGCAATATCGATGGCCATCGAAAGATAGTCTTGGCCAGTGGTAGTAACGCTCATCGCGTGGCTTCTCATGCTTTGGACAAGACCACCGCAGCGCGCTGTTTGGCGCTAGCTACCGGTTGCACTTGTCACCTGAAATCGATCAGTTGCATGCCCGGTAGATAGCGACCCATTTGGTGGGTGCCCGCCATAGACAGCTACGAGATTATCAGTGGATTGTGACGCACGCAACACTTATTTTGAAATCACTTTTTCGCATCATGAACAAATAATTGCCGTTTCGCCACTCATCCGGTCTCCCACTAGCTGCGATCCGGATGGTGTGATCCTTCCTGTCAGCACCTCAAATCCCGGAACTAACCGCTTGACTCGACGCTCCGGTTTCCAACACGTTACGACCGCCTATCGGTACATCGATCCCCCGCGTGAATTTAAGTTCCCTTCGGCGCAACAACCCGAGCATCTAGGCGAAATGCCGGTTTGAGAAGCTCAGAGGCATCAAGTGTTAGAGAAGGGATCAGGTAACGTGAGCGCACAGCTAGAAGCATCTGCCACATCGCAGGCACTACAGGTCCAGCCGGGGCGCTGGGTCAGCAATTGGACTCCTGAGGATCCAGAATTCTGGAAGCACACCGGGTCGGCGGTAGCCAGCCAAAACCTCAAGTGGTCTATCTTTGCCGAGTTCCTCGGATTCAGTGTTTGGCAACTTTTCGCCATCGTCGTGGTCTATCTTCCGGTGGCCGGATTCAGCTACAGCACCACCGAGTTGTTCTGGCTGATCTCCATCCCGAGCCTCGTCGGAGCGACCCTGCGCATCCCCTACACGTTCATGGTTGCCCGTTTCGGCGGACGCAACTGGACGGTGATTTCCGCGTTGCTCTTGCTGATTCCGACCGGCGGCATTTCCATGGCATTGGCTGATCCGTCCACTGAATTCTGGATCATGCTCAGCCTTGCGGCGCTGACCGGCTTCGGCGGCGGAAACTTCGCTTCATCGATGGCTAATATCACCTACTTCTACCCTGCTTCCCGCAAGGGTTGGGCGTTAGGCCTGAACGCAGCCGGCGGCAACCTTGGGGCGGCGGTCGCCCAGCTGCTCGTACCGGTCATTGTCACGGTCTTCGCAGCCGGGGCGTTGCAACTTCCGCTAGCAGGACTGCTCTGGATCCCACTGATTCTGGTGGCCGCGTGGGGTGCGTGGAAGTACATGCACAATCTGACTTCGGCACGCTCAGATATTCGCGGCGCAGTTGCCTGCCTGAAGGTCAAGCACCTGTGGATCATCTCCGCACTGTACGTGGGAACATTTGGTTCCTTCATCGGATTCTCCGCAGTATTCCCCAAACTGATCGTTGACACTTTCCCCGAATATGCAGCCTTGCCGCTGGGAACCGCAACCATCACCCTGGCCTTCCTCGGCCCACTGGTCGCTTCCCTGGCCCGTCCATACGGTGGCAAGATCGCTGACAAACTCGGCGGTGCACGCATCACGGTGGCAACCTTCGCGGCCATGGCCTTGATTACCTGTGCGCTAGTGCTCAGCCTGCCGCGGGCGAACTTCTGGATTTTCCTCTTCTTATTCTTGCTGCTCTTCACCGCAAGCGGCATCGGCAATGGCTCGACCTATCGTATGATCCCGGCAGTTTTTGCCCTGAGCGACGAGGGACAACAGGCAGGCCAGGTGGATTCTTCCCGCAAGGCTGCCGCAGCCCTCGGTTTGATCTCGGCCATCGGCGCCTATGGCGGCTTCCTGATTCCCCAGGCTTTGGGCCTGTCTATATCAAGCACCGGCGCCTACACCGCGGCATTTATCATCTTCATCGCTGTCTACCTGCTACTCATGGCCACTGCATGGTTTACCTATGCCCGCTCAGGCAGCCGATTCGCCAAGCACGGAGTCTAAGATGACCGCCACACACTGTCCCTACTGCGCCCTGCAGTGCGGCATCACCCTTGAACCGAACTTGCAGGAAAACAGCCCGGAACCCGTGAGCCTAACGGGCCGCGACTTTGAAACCAATGGCGGGGCGCTGTGCCGAAAAGGATATAGCGCCGCCAAGCTGCTCGATCACCCCGAACGCCTGCAGGCACCCCTGCTTCGCCAGGCCGACGGAAGCTTTGCCCAGATCAGCTGGGAGCATGCGCTGGATCTAGTTGCCCAGAAGGCGCTGAACATCCGAGCTGAATCCGGAGCCGACGCACTAGCGGTCTTCGGCTCCGGTTCGCTGACCAATGAAAAGGCCTACCAGCTAGGCAAGTTCGCACGGCTGGCCTTGGGCACCTCGCGCATCGACTACAACGGCCGGTTCTGCATGTCCTCGGCTGCCGCCGGCACCAACCGCGCCTTCGGCTTGGACCGGGGACTGCCCTTCCCGCTAGCCGATCTGGATGGGGCCGGGATGATCCTGATGCTCGGTTCCAACGTGGCCGATACGATGCCTCCCTTTGTCCGGCATCTGGCTGGGGCCCGGGATAACGGCGGCCTGATCGTGGTTGATCCACGCCGTTCTGCAACTGCCAAACTTTGTGCCGATAATGCTGGCTGGCATCTGCAGCCAACCCCGGCCACCGATCTTCCGCTCCTGCTGGGCTTGGCTCACGTGCTGGTGACCGAGTCCCTGGCCGATACCTGCTATTTAGCCGCCCGCACCAACGGTTTCGACTCACTGAGAAGTTCACTAGCTGGCTGGTGGCCGGAACGAACTGCCCAGGTCACCGGCGTCCCTGCCGAACAGATTCGGCACACCGCCAGAGCTCTGGCCCAAGCCGCTAGCGAAGCGAAAACCGGCGGCAAGCCGGTCTACATACTCACCGGCCGCGGCATTGAACAGCATTCCAACGGCACCGATACGGTCACCGCCGCGATCAACCTCGCGCTTCTGCTCGGCTTGCCCGGAACCCTCGCCGGCGGCTACGGCACCATCACCGGCCAGGGCAATGGGCAGGGTGGACGGGAACACGGGCAAAAGTGCGACCAACTTCCCGGCTACCGCAAAATCACCGACCCCGAACACCGTGCGCATGTAGCCCGCGTCTGGGGCGTTGACCCCGAGACCATCCCCGGCCCCGGGCTTCCCGCCGTTGAACTCCTTGACGCGCTAGGTACCCCGACCGGTCCGCGCATGATGATGATCCACGGGGCTAACCCGGTGATCTCCGCACCCGATGCGTCACGCGTGATCCAGGCCCTGTCCAGGCTGGATTTCTTGGTGGTCTGCGACTTCTTCCTTTCAGAGACTGCAGCCCAAGCGGACCTGGTCTTGCCGGTGCTGCAATGGGCTGAAGAAGAAGGCAGCATGACCAACTTGGAAGGCCGGATCCTGCGCCGCCGAGCTGCCCTGGCGGCACCAGAAAATGCGCGCAATGAACTGTGGATCCTCTCTCAGCTCGCCCAACGTCTGAACGCTCCAGGGCGGTTCTCCCCCGATGCCCAAGAAGTCTTCGAGGAACTCAAATTGGCTTCAGCCGGCGGCTTGGCGGACTACTCGGGGGTGCGTTGGGATGACCTCGATGCCGGGGCAGCCATCTACTGGCCGTGCCCTGCAGGCACCGAGGTCAGGGCCGAGCGCGGCATCCGAAATGGCACCCCGCGGCTGTTCCTTGATGGCTTTGCCCATGAAGACCAGCATGCTGTGCTGGTGCCAGTTGTCTTCCAGCCGGCACCCCGGAAGAACAACTCGTCCGTGTCACTAGTTACCGGCCGCTTGCTTGAGCACTATCAGTCCGGCGCGCAGACTCGCCGCGTTCCCGAGCTAGCCCAGGCCGCACCGGAACCACGACTTGAAATTCATCCGACAACCGCCCTAGCCCACCAGATTGCCCAGGGGCAGAAGGTCGTGATCAGCAATGAACGCGGTGCCGTGACCGCCCGCGCACTGCTGACCGTCGATGCCCGGCTAGACACGGTTTTCCTGCCCTTCCACTACCCGACGTCAGGTACCGCAAATCTGCTGACCGAGGCGAAGGTTGACCCGCACAGCAGGATGCCTGAATTCAAGCACGCCCATGTTTCGCTGAGCGCTGTGAAAGAGGAACAATGAACGAGCAACGCCCGCAACGCATTATTATCATTGGCTTCGGTCCCGTCGCAGCTTCCCTCATTGAGGGCCTGCTGCCCGCTGCGGCGTCCGGTCAATGCGAAATCACGGTGATCAGCGCCGAAGACCAGCTGGCCTACAACCGTGTGCTGCTCGCTGAGCTGGCGGTGGGGGCCGCCGAGTTCGCGCACCTGAGCATGGCGGATCCGCAACGCCTGGCCGATGCCGGAATCGAAGTGCGCTTGGGTGTACGGGCTACCGGCATCGATCGTTCACGCCGCAGAATCCATCTGGACGACAACGACTTCGTGTCCTACGATCGGATTGTTTTCGCCACCGGCGCCCGGGCCGTGGTCCCGACGCTCAATGGCCTGAACTTCGAACCACATACCGACGCTTCCCTGCCTGCCGGCGTATTCGCCCTACGCACGGTCGAAGATGCCCATCAGCTGCGCAAATCGATCGGTCTGGGCCAACGCATTTTGATTCTCGGCGGAGGTGTTCTGGGCATCGAGGCAGCCCTGGCAATTGCACGTACCGGGGCGCAGCCGGTACTGGTGCATCATGGTCCAACACCCCTGGGGCGCGTCGTGGATGCAGACGGAGGGGCGTTACTGACACGTAATCTGCGTGAAGCCGGTGTCGAGGTCATCCCGGGAGCCAAGGCAACCGGCGTTCAAAAGGATGCACGGGGTTTCACCGGCTTAATGACATCCACCCACGGGCTGATCCAGGCAGATGCCCTGCTCATTTCCACGGGTGTGAGAGCCAGAACAGAGCTGGCATCGGGCTGTGGTTTGCCGGTGGGCCGTGGTATCAAAACCGATGAATTCCTATGCGCCGATACCGAGGGGCGAATTTTCGCCTTGGGTGACTGCGCCGAAGTTTCCGGACAGCCGCCGGTCGGATTGCTGGCCCCGGGGTGGGCTCAGGCCGCATTTTTGTCCCAACTATTGTTGCAGCTGACTAGTTCGGCCGCATCCGAGCCGCTTGCTGCTCCTGACTTCTCCGCGTCCGACGTACTGATGCTCAAGGGCCAAGGCATCGAGCTGACCGCCGCCGGTGATATCAGCGCCGGTTATTGGGACGATACGGACTTGCAGGCCACCGTCTACGCAGATCCTGCACGCGGACGCTACCTCAAGATCGTCACCCGCCAGGATGCGATTACCGGATTCCTGGCCATGGGATTGCCGCAAACCAGTGCCGAACTTGTGCTGGCCTATGAACGGGGCACCGCGTTGCCGGAGGACCGCTCCAGCCTGCTGCGCCTAGATGATCCGGCAACGGATCAAATCTCGGCGATCCCCAGCGATGAAGATCAGCTGTGCCGGTGTTCCGGTGCCACGTACGGACAGGTGTCCCATGCGGTGGACGCTGGATGCACAACCGTCGCGCAGGTGGGAGAAAGCTGCCGTGCGGGCACCGGATGCGGAGGGTGCAAATCAAAAATCGAAGAGCTGCTTTCCAAGGCTCCGTCCCTGGCGTAATGACTCTGCTGGTGGTCGGCGCCTAGCGAGCCGGCCGCCATTTCGCCTGTCCTGCCCAGCCACGCAAAAGCGTAGGGACGAAAGCTCTATGCCTTCGTCCCTACGAATAGATGATGATGCGAGTTGCATTATTCTTGCACGCCGCCACCGCCCAACGCGGCAGCCGGCGTTAGCTCGCTGCAAGCAGTTCCGTCTCGTCCTGGATCTCAATCCAGCCTTGCCAGGCCGAATGCTCAACGTCGAGGATACGGTCTGCATTTGAGCTCATTTGCTCTGCTCCATCCATAGTTGTCCCTCGATTTCCACGAGCCGCTGCACCGGCAACGGCAGCGAATCGGTGTTCAGACATTCCCCGTTATCCAAGCGGTACACTTCCTTGTGCAGCGGGCAAGCAACTGTGGACACGTTAGATCCATCGACCACGGTGTCGCCCAAAATGCCGCGGGCTATGACCTTCGCGCCACTGTTGGGGCAGTGATGCGAGGTCGCGTAGAAGGCGTCTTCTTCGGTGCGGAACAGGGCCAGTTGTCTGCCTTCAAGCAACAGCGCTTCTCCCCATCCGCGCTCCAAGTCTGCGCTGCTGCAAAGCGGAACCAAGTTCAAGGTTGCTTCCCGAGTTACTTCTGCAATTTGCGTACTCATGAATGTCAGTCCTTCGTGGTTGGTGTTCGCTGATAAATCGAGCTTAGAAGCCGCATGTTTCGCCCGATACCAATCGTGATTGCTAGTGGGTAAAGCATCGCTAACAACAAATATGAGCACCGTGAATTCATTTTTCTTCCGGCATTCCGCCGGTTTTTCCTAATCTTTTCGCATCACCGAATCGATTTCCCGGCCGAATGATTCGATTATGTTTCGGCAGCTTCACTAGGCCGCTGGTCCACGGTGGAGAGAATTGCTCCGGCCGAAACACGGGTGTAATTGCGGCGCAAAACGTACTTTCTACAGTGGACTCATCAGCCTGAAACTCACCGTTTCCCAGCGAAAGTCGAAATAGATCATGGGTACACCACGCACTGCACGCAATGTCCTGGTTATCGGCGGCGGCCCCGCAGCTCACCGTTTCACCGAAGCGCTGGCCAGCCGCGCACCGCAGGACTTGAGCATCACAGTTTTAACCGAAGAAACCCACCTTCCCTACGACCGCGTGGCACTCTCCCAGGCGCTGACCAACCCCGGGGTCGATCTCACCCTCGGCGACCCGAAGCTCTGGGAAGCAGCACATGTCACCTTGGAAACCAATGCCAAGGCCATCGCTATCGACAGCGTGAAGCGCACGGTGTCGACCGCGGATGGACGCACCTTCGACTATGACGACTTGGTGCTTGCCACCGGATCCAATGCAGCCACGTTGCCAATCACCGGCAACGAGCACACCTTCGTGTACCGCACGCTGGAAGATGTCTGGTCCATCGCCGAAAAGGTCAAGGAACTGAAGACCACGTTGGGCCGCACCCCGGTGGTCGCTACCATCGGTGGCGGCCTGCTCGGGTTGGAAGCCGCCGCAGGCGCCCAAGCGCTGGGGGCAGAAGCGGTAGTCATTGACGGCGGCAAATGGTTGATGGGCACCCAGTTGGATGAAGGTGCTGGCCAGGCCATGGGCCGGTTGATCGAGCAGACCGGATTCACGGTGCACAACGGAGTCTTCCCGAAGGAAATCATCACCCTCCAGGAGCTTGGCGGCACGGCTGTCACCGGCGTGCTGATGGCCGATGAACGCCTGATCGATGCCGACATGGTGGTTGTTTCCATCGGCGTGCGTCCGCGCGATGAGCTGATCCGCAACTACAACGCGGCACTAGATGAGGCCGGCAGTCAGGCGCCGCGCTTCGGCATGGGTCCACGCGGCGGCGTGGTTATCGACTCGCATTGCGCCACCGACATCGAGCACATCTGGGCTATCGGTGAGGTCGCGAACTACGACGGGTTCTGCATCGGCCTGGTCGCTCCGGCCAATGCCATGGCGGAAATCGTCGCCGAGCAGCTGTCCGGCGGAGACGCGCAATTCGCCGGTTTCGACACCGCGACCAAGCTCAAGCTTTCCGGCGTGGATGTAGCCAGCTTCGGCGATGGCTTTGCCCGCGCCGAGGGCGCGCTGGAAGTGGTCTACGCGGATGCCCCGCGCGGTCTGTACCAGAAGCTGGTGGTTTCGGCCGATGCCAAGACGTTGCTGGGAGGCATTTTTGTTGGCGATGCCAGCCCTTACCAGTCGCTGCGTCCGTTGCTCGGCCGGGAACTTCCTGGCGAGCCAGGTGCCTACCTGAGTGCCCCGGGCGGCGAGGCTCCGGAGGGCGAGCTGCCCGATGATGCGGTGCTGTGTTCCTGCAATTCGGTCACCGCCGGCACCATCCGCGATGCCGTCTCCGGTTGCGGTTGCTTCGAGGGCGCGGCTCCCGTGACCACCGTCTCCGGGCTGAAGGGCTGCACGCGGGCCGGAACCCAGTGCGGCTCATGCGTGCCCATGCTCAAAAAGCTCATGGAAGCGCAGATGCTCAAGGACGGCGCGGAAGTTTCCTCCGCGTTGTGCGAGCATATCGCCTTCTCACGCCCGGAGCTCTATGAAGCGATTCGCGTTGGCCGGTTGCAGACCTTCAGCGAGGTGATGGATCGTTTCGGCACCGGCACCGGATGCGATATCTGCAAGCCGGTCATCGCCAATATCCTCTCCTCGCAGACCAGCGTGCACCCGATGGATGCCGGCCTTGCCGGCGCGCAGGACACCAACGACCGGGTGATGGCCAATATGCAGAAGGACGGCACCTATTCGGTGGTGCCGCGCATCCCCGGTGGCGAAATCACCCCGCAGAAACTTGGCGTGATCGCCGCGGTGGCACAGAAGTACGGCCTGTACACCAAGCTCACCGGCGGCCTGCGCATCGACATGTTCGGTGCCCGCCTGGAGCAGCTGCCCGAGATCTGGCGCGAGCTGGTGGACGCCGGGTTCGAATCCGGCCAGGCGTACGGCAAGTCGCTGCGCAATGTGAAGACCTGCGTGGGTTCGTCCTGGTGCCGCTACGGCATGCTCGATTCCACCGCGTTGGGCATCGAGATGGAGTTGCGCTACCGCGGCCTGCGCGCACCGCACAAGCTGAAGATGGGTGTTTCGGGATGTGCCCGCGAGTGCGCCGAGGCTCGCGCCAAGGATATTGGCGTGATCGCCACAACCGATGGCTGGAACCTGTATGTGGGTGGCAATGGCGGCGCCAACCCGGCTCACGCCCAGCTGCTCGCCAGCGGCCTGGACGAGCAGACACTGTTCAAATACATCGACCGCTACCTGATGTACTACATCCGCACCGCGGACAAGTTGCAGCGCACCGCGCATTGGCTCCAGGATCTGCAAGGCGGCCTGGAACGGGCCAAGCAGGTGGTCATCGACGATTCCCTGGGCCTGGCCGAAGAGCTGGAGGCAGCCATGGAAACGCACGTGGCCAACTACGAGGATGAATGGGCCGCAACCTTGGCCGATCCGGACAAGCTGCGCCGTTTCCGCTCCTTCGTCAATGCGCCGGAGGTGGCGGACACCGAGCTGGAGTATGTGGCCGAGCGTGGCCAGCATCGCCCGGTTGGCCCGGTGCCGTTGGGGACAACCATTCGTGTCGGCGCGCCGCACTAGGAAGTGAAAAAGCCCGTGCGGCCGGCCCTCAGGGACCGGCCGCACGGGCCGTTTAAACGTCGATTACCAGCGTGGGTGGATGGCCGCGCGAAGCTTCGTGTCATAGAGCTCGCGTACCGAGGCGTTAAAGCCGCCGGAAATTTGCAGCGATCCGGCGGCGGCATTGGCTCGCGCCTGATCGGCGGTGCGCGCCCCGGGAATGATCGAGCTAATCCCCTCCTGGGCGGCCAACCAGGCCAAGGCCACCTGGGCGCTGGTTGCCTCGGGCGCCTCAGCGGCGGCCAGCTGGGCGAAGTTTTTGGCCGCGTCTAACCCGGTGGCGTAGTCCACGCCGGAGAAGGTCTCGCCCACGTCGAAAGCCGAACCGTCGCGGTTAAAGTTGCGGTGATCGTTATCCGCGAACGTGGTGTTTAGCGTATAACGGTTGGTCAGCAGGCCACTGGCCAGCGGTACGCGGGCGATAATTCCCACTCCGGCCGCGCGGGCTGCGGGCAAAACTTCTTCCAGCGGCTTGTGCCTAAACGCGTTGATGATGATCTGCACGGTGGCGATATTCGGGCGGGCGATCGCGGCCAACGCCTCGTCCACGGTTTCCACCGAGACACCGTAGTTAGCCATCCGGCCCTCGTCGACCATCGTATCTAGCGCGTCATAAACCGCATCGGTGGAGTACACCGGGGTCGGTGGGCAGTGCAGCTGCACCAAATCTAGGGTGTCCACGCCCAGGTTGGTGCGCGAACGATCGTTCCAGGCGCGGAAGGCGTCCAGGTTGTAGGCCTCGGGAAGCTGCTCCACGCGGCGGCCCATTTTGGTGGCCACGGTGACCTGCGCCTGCGGATTGGCCTTCAACCAGCGGCCGATCAGCGCCTCGCTGCGTCCGTCGCCGTAAACATCGGCGGTGTCAAAAAAGCTGACGCCCGCGCCGTAGGCGGCGTCGAGCACCGAGAAAGCGTCGGCTTCATCCACCTCTCCCCAGTCGGCGCCCAGCTGCCAGGTGCCGAGGCCTATGACGGAAACGGTTTTATTGGTTCGTCCAAGTAGTCGTTGTTGCATAATTTCGAGCATACCGCCTAGCGCCGCGCTGACTTGTAGGTACCCCGGCGATTATGCGCCGAATGGTGCTGGAAATCAGCTGGTTGGCTCGGCTCCACCGCCCTAGTTATTGGCCGCGATGACGTAGAACTCGGCGCCGGTGGGATCGGCGATGACGGCCACCCGGCCAAAGTCTGAATCCATCGGCGCACTGATCTCGGCGCCCCCAGCGGCCACCGCCGTGGCGACCGTCTGGTCTACGTCGGCCACGTTAAAGTAGATCTTCCAACCTGCCAGGCTGGGATCATCAAAGTGCGAGATGTCCATAATTCCGGCCCGCGCCTGCTCACCGGAACCCAGCGTCTGGTAGCGGAACTGATCATTATCGCTGAGCACCTCTAGCTCCCAGCCAAGTGCCTGGCTATAAAACTTCGTCGAGCTTTCAAACTTTCTGGTGTGCAGTTCATGCCAGGCGGGAGTGCCCGGCTCGCCCTGGCTCTGATAGCCGGTGTGCCCGGCGAACTGCCAGAGCCCCACCCCCAGTCCCGAGGGATCTCCGATCATCGCCATCCGCCCCTGCTCGGGGACTTCGACCGGCGGCAGGTAGACCTGACCACCATGAAATTCGGCCTTGTCGGCGAGCGCTCCGATGTCATCGGCGCGCAGGTAGGTGCTCCAGACGTCCGGGTAGTCGTTGTCTGGATCGTTGCTCATGAGGCCCGCGACGGCCAGCCCATCCTTGGTCGCGGTCAGGTATCCACCGTCATTCTCCTCGTCGCCCACCTCGTAGTTCCAGCCGAAGAGCTGGGAGTAGAAGGATTTGGCGGCATCAAGATCTCTGGTGAGTAAATCGATCCAGCACGGTGCGCCGGGCGGAAAATCGGGTATGGACATTTTGTCCCCTTGGTTTGCGAGTTGATTAGTGATGACAGGCTGAGTCTAAGTCTGTCCCGCGGGGTATTCAATGGGCTCTGAGCAGAATAATGATACTCAGTACCTTGATTTGGAACAAAGTGTCAGTACGCTGTTAAGGTGACCTACCTCACGCACTTGCTTGTTTTGCTTTAGGAGCCCCCAGTGATTCGTTCGAACTCAAACCTGACCATGTCCGTGGCCGCGCTATTGGCCGAGAGCGCGGTGCGCCATCGTGAGCTCAAAGCAATCACCGTCAATGGGCAGAGCACCAGCTACGGGCAGCTTTGGGATGAAACGCGCGCCTACGCCGGTGCCTTGCGCGAGGCGGGCATCGAAGCCGAGGATCGGGTGGCGGTACTCATTCCCAACGTCACCGATTTTGCGCGCGTTTACTATGCGATCCTTTCGCTGGGTGCGATTGTGGTCCCGGTGCATGCGTTGCTGAAGAAGCAAGAAATCGCCTATGTGCTTGATGATGCCTCGGCAAAAATGCTCATCTGCGCGGCGCCGCTGCTCGGTGAAGGCGCCGCCGGGGCGGAGCTTGCCGGGGTCCAGCTGCTCAGCGTCTTGGCACCGGAGGAGTTGAAGACCGACCGGCTCGAAGATCGGGCGGCCAAAGCCAGCCCGATCACCACCTACGTTCCGCAGCACCCAGAAAATATCGCCACCATCCTTTACACCTCCGGCACCACCGGAACACCCAAGGGTGCGTTAGGCACACACCTGGCGCTGGTAGAACAAACCAGCACGATGCTGCTGGACACCATCGATATGCGAGTGGGTGACAAGATTTTTGGTGGGCTGCCGCTGTTCCACACCTTCGGGCAAACCGCGGTGCTCAACACCGGGATACGTGCGGGTGCCGAGATCGTGCTGTTGCCAAAATTCACCGCGAAGGGCGCCCTAGATCTGGTGCTCGACGAAAATATCGACATCTTTTTCGGTGTGCCGACGATGTATGTGGCGCTGCTCGAGGCCGGAAAGACGCGGACCGATAATCCCACCAAGCTTCGTTATGCGGTCTCCGGTGGGGCCGCGCTGCCGGTGGCGATACTCACCGCTTTCCAGGACCGCTTTGGTGCGCCAATCCATGAGGGCTACGGGCTGACCGAAACCTCGCCGGTGGCAGCCTTTAATCAGCTCGGACGCGAACCTCGGCCCGGAACCATCGGCACCGCTGTCTGGGGCGTGGACGTGGAGATCGCAGATCCGGGATACCCGCAGGAAATCCGGTTGTTACCCACCGGGGAGCTGGGCGAACTGGTGGTCCGCGGACATAACCTTTTCTCCGGGTATTTGAACCGTCCGGAAGCTACCGCCGAGGCAGTGGTAGACGGCTGGTTCCGCACCGGGGACCTGGGCACCAAAGACGAAGACGGTTACCTGCGCATTATGGACCGCACCAAGGATATGATCCTGCGCAACGGCTACAACGTGTACCCACGCGAGGTCGAAGAGGTGCTGGTCGGGCATCCGGAAATTTCTAACGCCGCCGTGTACGGGATCCCGCACGAGGTGCACGGCCAGGAGATCGCCGCGTCGATCACCTTGGAACCCGGCTCAACGTTGACGGCGGAAAGTATTCGCGCCTGGATCAGCGAGCAGATCGCCGCATACAAGTATCCGCGGCATATTGAGATCGTCAGCGAATTCCCGCTGGGTCCCAGCGGGAAGATCCTCAAGCGTGAGCTGGTGGCTAAGCACGGCGCCTAGTTGGTGCCTTTTAGTTCTCCGGTGAGACCCAGGTAAATTCTGGACGACGTTTCGCAGCGAAGGCGGCACGGCCCTCGGCCAGGTCTTCGCTGCGAGCGTTGTGTTCCCAAAGCTGCGCCCAATAGGAGTCGGACAACGAGTCCGGGGTGCTCGCGGTACTCATGGTGATGGCCTGTTTGGTGTGCACTATGGAGAACGCGGAATTTGCGTCCATTTGGAAGATTAGCGTCGCCAGTTGGCTTTCGAGTTTCTCATTGGGGACCACCTGCGTAAACAGGCCCCAGGCTGCGGCTTGCTCCATGGAGATTTCCGCGCCGCTAAAGAGTAGGTATTTGGCGCGGCTTGGCCCCACGGTTTGCACCAAACGCTCCACACCCGGACGCGGGAAAACCAACCCAACCTTGGCCGGGGTGATCGCCAGCCGGGTAGTGTCCGCCGCTAACTGGATATCGCAGGCCGAAGCCAGCTGCCAGGCCCCGCCAAAACAGTTTCCCCGCACCACCGCGATGGTCGGCTTCGGACAGCTAGTGATCGCCCGATCCACCAGATCAAAATGGTTGACCAGTTCCCCGTCCACCGGCTCGTCAAAGAGCACCAGATCCATTTGGTCAATGGCGATGCCCGCGCTGAAGTTTGCCCCGGCCCCGGTGATGAGGATCGCGCGCACCTGCGGGTCAACGGATAATCCGGAAAACGCGCCGACCAGTTCAAGACACATGTCCTTGGTCAGTGCGTTGTACTGGGTGGGGTTATTCAGGGTAAGCGTGGCTACGTGGTTAGTGATCTGCACACCGATGGTGCCGTGTTGCTGCTGACTCATCAAACACCTCAAGATTTTGCTCGTGCCCAAAAGTTATTCTTGACTTCACCGTGCCACACTAAGGGTGTGGATGCACAGATTATTTACACCGTTATCGCCGGATTACTGCTGATCGTTTCCGCCTTGGGCACGATCATCCCGGTACTTCCCGGATCGCTGCTGACCATTGTGACCCTCTTGGGGTGGGGTTGGCTGCTTGGTTCGGGAGCTTCCTGGTGGGCGGCGGGGCTCGGCATGCTGATCGCCGCCTTGGGCTGGTCCGCCTCCGCGGTGCTGACCGGGCGCAAGCTCAAACAACATCAGATTCCTAAGGGCTCGATCTTCTGGGGGCTGATCGGTGCAATTGCTGGGGCGTTTATCATCCCAGTAGTGGGGTTGTTTATTGGTTTTGCGCTGGGACTGTTTATCGGTGAAGCGGCCCGGCACCGTAAATTTGCTGGGGCCCTCGCCTCGTCGTGGGCGACACTCAAAGCCATGGGGTTGGGCATTCTCGTCGAATTCGGGTGCGTGCTGCTAGCCACCTCGGTGTGGGTCATCGGTTTGATCACGCACTTCGCGACGCGTTAGATCCAGCCCACCTCGCGGGCATAACGTGCAGCCTCAATTCGGTTGGTCGTATTGGTTTTGCCGATCGCGTTGGACAGGTGATTGCGCACGGTTCCGGCACTCAGGTGGACCGTGGAGGCAATCTTTGACACCGGGGCACCGGTGGCCGCGAAGCCCAGAATTTCTCTTTCCCGCTCGGTCAGCGGATTATTCCGTGTTTCTACGCTGAGCATCGCGCGTTGCGGATCGACCACTTTATCCCCTAAGTAGACCCTGCGGATTGCGGCGATCAGCTCCGCGGGCGGCGAATCCTTGACGAGGAATCCGTGGGCTCCCGCTTCGAAGGCCTGGCGGAAATACCCTGGCCGGTCAAAGGTGGTCAGGATCAGAACTTTCACCCCGGGGTGGCTGGTTTTTAGTTCGGCGGCGGTACGCAATCCGTCCTGGCGCGGCATCTGCACATCGAGCAACGCGATATCTGCGGGCTGGGTATCCAATGCGGGGGCCACTTCATCACCGTCCGCGCATTCGGCGACCACGGTGATGTCCGCTTCCAGATTTAACAGCGCAGCCAACGCTCCGCGGACCAGGTGCTGGTCATCGGCGATGAGTACTCGAATCACCGGGCCTCCTTGGCGTCAAAGACTACTTGCACGCTGGTTCCGCCCAGCCGTGATGAACCCACTGTACAGTTGGCGCCGAATTGACGGGCGCGTTCTTGCATTCCTCGGATGCCATGTCCGGGGCTATTTGCTTGGCAGCCGTCCCCGTCATCGTCGATACTGACTTGGCCCGGTTCGATATGCAGCACCACCGTGCTTGCGTGGGCGTGACGCAGCACGTTGGTCACCGCTTCACGCAGGATCCACGCCACGTGCGAGCGATGCTGCAACGGGATCTGCTCGGCGGTTCCGGCTACCGTGAATTCGAGGTTGTTGTCATTACACGCATGTTGTAGCTCCGCCAGTTCAACCTCTAGGTCTTGACGGTTAAGTCCTTGGACGGTGGTGCGCACCGAGTCCAGGGCGTCAACCGCCAGCTCGCTCAGTTGCACCAATTCGCCACGAGCCTGCTGGTACTGCTTTTCATCCATCAGCCGCAAGGCCAATTGCGCTTTCAAATTCAGCGCCGTCAACGAGTGCCCGATACCGTCGTGAACGTCTCTGGCCACGCGTTCTTGCTCGGCCACCACAAGGAAATCGGCCCGGATCCGCTCGGCGTCAGTCGAGCGGGTGATGGCGGCGACGGTAATTACGTACACCACCATCAAGACAATGTTCAGGCCAATCAGGAAAATTGCGTCCGTGAATTTCCCGAAGTACACCGGCAGCGCAAAGCAGGCCACCAGCACCGTGGCATAGGTGGTGATGGTCCATTTTTTGGTCAGCAGGAACGCGGCATAAGAGGTGATGAACGGGAACAAACCCATGACGGTTAATCCGGTCACCGGGACGCCAATGACGATGATGGCGCAGAGCATCAGGAAATACACGTGCGCTCGGCGTTGATCGGTTCCGCCTTGGCCGACGATCCACGAATATTTCGCATAAGCCCCAAGGTAAATGGCTGCGAACAACACCACCAGGCTTAGCCCAATGATTCTGGTGGGCAGCGGATAGTCTTCGACGAGCAGGTCAAGGATGGGGAAGACCAAGAAGATGATCCATACTCCGGCCACCATCCAACCCCAGCGGTCCCAGAACTTCTGCTCATCGCCGAAGTCGCAAGCCTCTTCTGGGGCTTGGTTGATACCTTGTGCGTTTAGCTTCACTGGCGCGCCTTGGCTTTCCTGGTTGCTACTACCGCGAAGAGCGCGAAAATGATTGCCCATGCCACAAGGTTAGCCGTTGGCATCCACAATGGATCCGGCGCCATCTCTACTCCTGACGGCATATCCTTGAGCAGCGGGTAGCGTGCCAACGCGACATAGCCGAACATTGGGGTGAAACGGGCGGCGTCTAACATGCCACCTTCCAAGGGCATGAACACATTTCCGAAGAAGGCGAAGAACACCATCAGCCCGGAGGCCAGACCGAGGGCGGATTCCGATTTGAAGACCATCCCCACCCCGATCCCGTAACAGGCGAAGATCATCGCGCCGAGCAGGACGATCAGGTAGCTGGCACCCCAGATCCACGGTTCGTTCACTTGCGCTCCGGTGGCGGCGCCCAAGGCGAAGACTATGGCCGCGGAAATTCCGGCGACGGTTGCCGCGACGATCATCTTGCTGCCAACGAATACCGCCGGTGGCATTTTGGTCAGCGCGATTTGTCGGCCCCAGCCCTGCATCGTCTCGGTCGCGACGGTGCCGGCGATCGCCACGGTGCTGACTGCTGCGCCGTAGGCGGCCATGGAAATCATCAGGTAGAACTTCACGTTGCCGGCGCCCAGGTCGAAGGCGGTGTAGCTGGGAATGTTGCCGAACAGAATGTACATGGCTGCCGGGAGCAACAACGCGAAGATGAGGTTGTACCCGTCGCGGAAGTGCCGGGCGAACTCTACCCGGATATATGTGGTCATCATGAGGCGTCCTTGGTCAGCTGGATGAAGGCGTCTTCCAGGCTCGGGGAGGAAATTTCTAGATCGTAGGCTTGGTATTCGCCCAGCAGCGCAGCGGCAAAGCGGTCCGAGTTTTGGCATTGGAAGGCGAAACGTGAGCCGTTGCGTTCGGTAATCTGCACCGACTGATCAAATGTTGCCGCCTGCTCCCCCTGATCTTCTGAGGTGAACGACGCACTGAGCGTGCGGCCAGATATGAGCTGACGTAATTCGGCGGTGGCACCGTCGGCGACGATTTTTCCTTGGCTCATCAAGATGGTTCGTTCGGCGAAGTTTTGCGCCTCTTCTAAGTAGTGCGTGGCAAAAATGACGGTGCGCCCTTGGGTGGCTTCGGATCGCATCGTGGACCAGAATTCGCGGCGTGCCATCACGTCCATGCCGGCCGTCGGCTCGTCGAGGATCAGCACGTCCGGATCCGGAAGTAAGGCCAGCGCGAATTTGATGCGTTGCTGTTCACCACCGGAGCACTTGCCCACACGCCGTTTAGCGATGCGGGTCAGGCCCGTTCGTTCCATGACCTCGTTGATGCGATCGGACTTGCCGTGCATCGAGGCAATGACCGTCACGGTTTCCTTCACCGTCATATCTCTCAGTAGCCCTCCGGTTTGGAGGACGGCCGAGACGCGTCCGGAGGAAACCGCCTGGGGCGGGTCAAGACCGAGGATTTTCGCGGCACCTGCGGTCGGTTTGGTCAGCCCAAGGATCATGTCAATGGTGGTCGTTTTCCCGGCACCATTGGGCCCCAAAAAAGCCACTATTTGCCCGGTGGGGATTTGCAGGTCGATTCCTTTGACCGCCTGGACCTTGGTGCGCGAGGTGGAGAAGGTCTTGGTCAACCCGGTCAGCGAAACTGCTTCGGTTTTAATCAGCGTTTGCATACTTATAGTCTTCGCGCGATGCCTCACGCTGAGAAGAGCAGAAAGTCATGTCATGACCATGACCGTTGTCATGCCGGTGCTGCCCTGCAGGTGCGTAGCGGTGAGAATTCGAGAACCAGATGACTTGAAACCGCGCATAGGCTGTGACCTTGGCAACTTGTGATGCATCGTCAGCGATTTGCCTCCGATCCGCTCCGTGCACACATTGCTAAGATCTGTGCCGGTCAATGGCCTAAATACCGTTATTCTGCATGGAATTAGTGTCTGCGGGCGCAGGAGCAATATGGCCAGCTCTCTGGGAAACTCACAGCGATTTACCGTAGTCTTTGAGCGTGCTAGATCAAACTTCTTTCCTCTCGCTCATGACGCAGTTCGGGACGCCAACCCTCGGAGCAGCGTTCCTGCCCGACTGGCTGAATCCTGTTGTCTTCCTTAACGACCCGGCCTTAGGCCCATGGGTCGTCCTGTTAGTCTGCGGCATCGTTTTCGCGGAGACCGGACTACTTGTCGGGTTCTTCCTGCCAGGCGATTCCATGCTCTTTACCGTGGGCATGCTCATCGCGGCCGGAACGATTCATGTCCCACTGTGGCTTTTTGCCCTGTCAATCTTTGTCTGTGCCTTTGCCGGTGATCAGACTGGCTACATGATTGGTAAGAAGACGGGTCCGGCGATCTTCAAGAAGCCAGATTCCCGGTTCTTCTCGCAGGCGAACGTGGAGCGAGCACACGGATTCTTTGAGAAGTTCGGTGGCCGCGCGGTCATCCTTGCACGCTTCGTCCCCGTGGTGCGCACCTTCGTGCCGGTGATCGCTGGTGTAGCCAAGATGAACCACAAGACGTTCGTCGCCTATAACCTTATTGGTGCCTTGTTGTGGGGCGTCGGTGTGACCTTGTTAGGCTTCTGGCTGGGTCAGTTCACCTGGATCAAAGACAATATCGACATCATCTTCATCCTGATCGTCTTCATCTCGATCATTCCGATCCTGATCGAACTGCTCAAAGCCCAGATGGCGAGCAAGAAAAAGAAGAACAACCAGTCCCACGTGATCGAGGACTAAGAGTTTTAAGCACCCCGGCTGCGGAATTGCCCGCCGGCCCATTGCACGCCGCGGCGTATCATCCACTGTTCGCAGGGTTGAATACAGCCGCGGCGTACTCCTTTGCAGATCAAGTCATCGCCGCGATCTATCGCTCGGATCGCTTCGGTGCCTGCCGGACGCAAGGCGTTCATGAGAACCTCGCAGTCGCAGTAACCGCCCAGCAACCGAATTTTACGTTCTAAGGCGGTGGCCCGCGGCGCGCTGTGATCGCGGTACTCCTTCAGTACGCGCAAGGATCCGTCGCACGGCGATTGCCCGGCAACGCGGTACATATAGCAGGCGAGACATTCGTGGTCGACGGGAAGCGGGAAGTCGCTCATCGCAGGGCTCCTAGCTGGCAGATGATCAGTGATTCATCTCAGCTTCACACCCTAGGCGGCTAAGCAACCAGCTACCTCGTCGAACTGTGCATAACTGTCTGGCGCTACATATTCCTTTTCAGGAATTCTTCGACTCGGTCCAGTGCTTCGGCCACCCGGTGATAGCCGGCTGCGAAGGATAACCGGATAAATAGGTTCCCCTCGAACGGGTCAAAGTCACTGCCTGGGGTGAGCGCCACCTGCGCTTCTTCCAGCACCGCGGCACAAAAAACCGAAGCCGAGCCGAACTGAGCAAGCACCTGGGGCGAGAGTTTCCCGTAGAGATAAAACGCACCGTCAGCCGGGGCGGCCGCAATAATTCCGAGCTTGTCGAGACTACCCAATACCAGTTCGCGGGTGCGCGCAAACTCGCGCACGCGGCCTTCTGCTTCTTGAAGACTGTCGGGTTCGAATGCTGCGAGAACCGCGCGTTGTGCTGGCGCTGGGGCACAAAGCGCCAGGTTCGAGGCCAACCCATCGACCACCGCCAGCATGTCATCCGGGACGATCATCCAGCCCAGACGCCAGCCGGTCATCCCCCAGTATTTGGAGAACGAGGACACCACAATGCTGGAGCGCGAGTACTCCCAGGAGGTGTGGCCCTTACGCTCCGGGACAAACTCGATGCCGTGGTAAATTTCGTCACTAATTAGCCGCACCCCGTTGGCCTGACACCAGCTAGCCAAGGTTTCGAGTTCTTCGGCGCTGAGCATGGTGCCGGTGGGATTGTTCGGGGAGGCGATGACCAGCCCGTCGAGACGACCGTGCTGCTTTATCGCCGCTTCCAGCAGCTCGACGGTCGGCTGAAAACGCTGCGCGGGGCCGGTAGGCAAATCCACGACGTTCAGTCCTAGCGCTTGCAAGATGTTGGCGTAAGCCGGGTATCCGGGGCGAGCCAGTGCGACGATGTCCCCCTGGTCGAACGCCGCGAGAAATGCCAGTTGGAATGCGCCGGAGGATCCCGCGGTCATCACGAAGTTCTCCGCCGGGATCTGAACACCGTAGGTCAGCCGATAATGATCGGACAGGGCCTGACGCGTGGGCTCTAAACCGCTAGTGGAGGTGTAGCCAAAGTCTGCCTGCTCGGCATGGAGTTTTGAGGCGAGCTCGTTGACGGCAGCCGGAGCTCCCCCGCCAGGTTCCCCGACGCACAAGGAGATCACGTCGTGGCCGGCGGCACGCATGGTGGCTACCGTATCGACGATTTGCATGACCTCAAAGGGCGGTACCTGGCCACGGTTTGAGACTTTCATTTAGCCGTTCCTTGACCTAGTTCTTTTTCCTTCACCGGGTGGCGCGAAAGGATGGAGATGCGATTAAACGCGTTCATTGCCACCGCGATCCATTGGATCGCTGCAACCTGCTCATCGTTGAGCAGTAGCCGCGCCGAGGCAACCGCGGCGATGCGTTCCTCGGGGCTGGGTAGGTCGGTGGTGGCCTCGGCGATCGCTAGGGCCGCGCATTCAAATTCGTCGAAGTGCCCGCCGCATTCATCCCACGTGCTGAGCAAGACGATGCGTTGCATTGTTTCGCCGGTAGCCAGTGCCTTACGGGTGTGCAGGTCTAAGCAGTAGGCGCAGCCGTTGATCTGTGAGACGCGCAGGTTGATCAGTTCGGCGGTGCGATCGCTGATGCCTGCAGCGCGGTAGGATTTGGCAACTTGAGCGGAGAACTTCCCAATGGAGTTCCACAGCTCGGGGTTGGTCTTGTCGAGAAAAAGCGGGTCTGAAACGGCCATATCTGAACCATACCCGTCAGGCACGTTTAGCCGCCACACATGGCAAGAGCCCTGCCTCACGCTTTCACGTGTGGCAGGGCTCTTGGGTAACTGAAGATTAGTCTTCGTCGGCTGCGAGCTGTCCGCAGGCGCCGTCGATTTCCTTACCACGAGTATCGCGCAGCGTGGTTGGCACGCCGAGGCTGTCCAACCGGCGCACGAACTTGCTGGTGATGTCCTTCTCGCTTCGTGTCCAGACCGAGCCCGGTACCGGGTTCAGCGGGATCGGGTTCACATGGACCCAGCCGCGGCCACGGGCGTTGAGCTTCTTCGCGAGCATTTCTGCACGCCACTCGTGGTCATTCATGTCCTTGATCAGCGCGTACTCGATGGAGACGCGGCGTCCGGTCTTCACGTAGTAGTCAAACGCGGCGTCTAGCGCCTCGTCGACCTTCCACTTTGAGTTGACCGGGATCAGTTCATCGCGCAGCTCGTCATCCGGTGCATGCAGCGACAGAGCGAAGGTCACCGGGACGTTTTCTTCGGCCAGTTTGCGGATGGCAGGAACCAGACCCACGGTGGAGATGGTGATGCCACGCGCGCTCATGCCCAAGCCTTCAGGGGCGTCGGCGACCATACGGTGCACGGCGTTCATCACGCGCTTGTAGTTGGCCAGTGGCTCACCCATGCCCATGAAAACGATGTTGCCCACGCGCTCATCTGGGTGCTTCTGTCCGCCCAGACCGCCCTCGGCGATCACGCGGTTAGCCTGGACGATCTGATCCAGAATTTCGGCGGTGGACATGTTGCGGGTCAACCCGGCCTGGCCGGTGGCGCAGAATGGGCAGTTCATACCGCAACCGCACTGCGAAGAGATGCACAGGGTGATGCGGCCCGGGTAGCGCATGAGCACGGATTCGATCAGCGAACCGTCGAAGAGGCGCCAGAGGAACTTGATGGTCTTGCCATCGTCGGTTTCCAGGCGCTTCACCTCGGTGAGCAGCTTCGGGAACATCGCCTCGGCTAGTTCCGCGCGGCGCTCCTTGGGAAGATCGCTCATCTTCTCCGGGTCGGTGGTGTAGTGCGTGAAGTAGTGCGTCGACAGCTGCTTGGCGCGGAAGGCCGGCAGGCCCAGTTCCTTCAGCTTGGCCTGGCGCTCGGCCAGGGAAAGGTCAGCCAAGTGCGTGGGCGGCTGGGAGACGCGGCGCTTGGTGGCGAACTGTAGCTCGGGGCGGCCATCGGCGCCCATCTCCTGCTTCCAGCCTTCGGCCGTCGGAACGACCTGAGCGCGGCCTTCGGCCTGGGCTCGGGACTTGGAGATACGGAGTTGCTGGGCACGCTGCGCGGCGGCCTGCTCGGTGCGCAGGGCCTTACGCTCAACGGCGGAAAGTGTGGTGGAGTCGCTGGAAGTCATTGCTACCTATTGTTTCACGTATCTACTGGATGTTGGCGGTGAGTTTGGGCACGCATCAACGAGTCGGTCATGGTGAAAATTCTTGCTACCGAATCATGCAGTTCCCGGTTCGCTAAAACCCGCGAGAGCACCGCGTCACGCGGGCCACTGAGCCATGGCGGAATCGGCCGGCCGAGCATCATATTCAGGTGTGCCCGGCGGGCGGCAAGCCGTGCTGCGGATAGTCGAGTGCGTTCAAAGGCCTCTAAATTTTGCCTGATGGTCCCGGCACTGAGCACCTCGGCGAGCGCTCCCGCGTCCAGGAGCCCTAATGCAAGGCCCTGGCCACCAATGGGGCTAATTTGGTGGGCGGAGTCGCCGATGAGGATGGTTTGGCCGTGGACCATATTTGGCACCGCAAATTGTGCTGTGGTGAAGTCGCTGTGCATGGTGCGTGAGTGTTGGGCTAGCCGGTGACCGGTGCGCTGGTGGACGAGGTCTTCCAACGACTTGCTTTGGTTCTTACCTCGGTGTGCCACCCAGCGGCGTTGGTCACCGGGCAGCGGAAAGGATTCGATAATCCCGTGTGGATGCAGGTAGAGCACCGCGGTCTCGCCCAGTCCACTGGCATCGGGATAATCTCCCATGCGGTAGGAATCGGGCAGTGCCCGTCCGCGCCACGGTACCGACAAGGCACCACGCACTGCCGAATCCACCCCGTCGGCGCCAATCAGCCACCGGGCACCATGGACCTGGAGTTGTGCGTTGTCGTGTTGCACGGTGAAGTGCACGCTATCGCTACCCTGCCCCAGCACATGTTGGAAGCGGCACCCTAGCTGAAGTGCCTGTGGTGCCAGCTCAGCCAGCCGCTCCCGCAAGAGCAACTGGGTTTGACGTTGCGGCATTGCCAGAACATACGGGTAGTCACCGGGGATGCGCGCAAAGTCGAGTGCCGAGCTGTGCCCTCGCGCGAAGACTCCCATGCCGTTGCGGATCTGCAGTCCTTGGTGCGTCAGCTGTTCGGCAATTCCAGCTTCCTGCAATATTTTCAGCGCCGGCGGATGCAGCCCGATTGCCCGCGAATGCTCTCCCATCTGCTGCCGTTTTTCGAAGACTTGCACCCGATGGCCGCGTTTGATCAGCAAGATTGCGAGGGTCAAACCCACCGGTCCGGCACCAATGATGGCGATGTCAGACCGCATGGGATGGTTCCCAGAGCAACAGGTTTCGGAAGGGGCGGCGTTCTTCTACCCGCCACCCGGCGGGCACACGCTGGGCCATTTCCTCTGAAGTGTAACTGCGTCTGATGGAGAGCAGTCCATCGCGCCTGATGAAGGAACTCCATGCCAGCGGCAGTGTCGCGGCCCCGAAGAGCACTGCGGCGATCCTTGAGCGGCGGATATCCGCGTGCACTACTCGGCCGGTGGCCAGTTCTTGAGAGTCCGCCAGCAGCCCAGAGAATTGTTGCTCATCTAGATGATGGAGCAGGTGGTTGGAGATGACCACATCAAACTGGGCCTGCTGCGCAACCAGTTGGCTGCTATCTGTCTGGCGGAATTCGAGACGGCTTGCGGATAATCCAGACCTTTGCCCGGCATCGCGCGCATAGTGAAAGGCTCGTTCATCGGGGTCGATTCCCAGAACTTTGAGGTTGATTCCGTCGGCCAACGCTCGTTTGGCCAGCATGATGGTGATATCCCCGCCACCGCAGCCGATATCCAACAAGGTGGCGGGCCGGTTGGTGGGCAGCTGATTCACCATGAGCTCGGCATAAAGCCTGTGCCACCCGGCCACCGCCCGGTTAACCAGAGGAAATTGTGCGTAGGTTCGGCGCAGAAGTGCCGGGTCGCAGTCGGGCCTGTCCATTTCTTCGACGGCGTCCTTGGCGCGGGCGAGCTCAAACATCAGGCCTCCGGGCGGACGGTGAACAACCCGGTTTCCACGGTGAGTCCCGGACCGAAAGCCATGGCGCACACTCGTTCGCCGGACTTAGCCGCTGGATTCTCCATAATTTCTTTAAGCACAAATAGCACCGTGGCACTGGACATGTTGCCGTAGTCGGCGAGGATTTTGCGGGCAGGTTCCAACTGGACCTCGCTCAGTCCCAGCCGGTTTTGGACCCGGTCCAAAATCGCTCGGCCACCGGGGTGAATTCCCCAGTGTTTGATCTGTGAAACCTCTAGTGCTGGCGCTGCGTCTTTGGCAAAGAGTGGTTCCAATGCGCCGCTGATGTGGTCATCGATAATATGCGGGACGTAGGTGCCGAGCACCATCTCGAAGCCTTCATCGCCGATATTCCACGCCATCGCTTCCTCGCCCACCGGGGTCAGCACGGTTTCAAAGGCGTCCATATCCAGTCCCCCGTTGCCACGCTGAGTGACGAGGGCCGCTGCTGCGCCGTCGGCAAAGAGCGCAGAGCCCATGATGGTGTCTGGGTCGTTGGAGCTGCGCACATGCAGGGTGCATAGCTCGGCGCACACCACTAATACCGTCGCTTGCGGATCGGCCAGACAGAAATCCCGGGCAGCACGGAGTGCGGGAAACGCTGCGTAGCAGCCCATGAAGCCTAGGTGGTGACGCACCGTATTGGGACGTAACCCCAGTGCGCGCACAATTTGGTAGTCCGGACCGGGGTTGTAGAAGCCCGTGCAGGACACCGTAATCACGTGGGTGATTTCATCGGCCGCTATATCGGGGCAGGCCGCTAGCGCTTTGCGTGCCGCAGCAATAAATAGTCCCGGGGCGTGCGCCACATATTCGTTGTTTCTCGTCGCGGTGCTCGGCGAATGAAGCTGTTGGGTGCGCGCATCGTAGAACAGCGGATTCGCAGGTGGGTTGAGCGTATCGAAGTCCTCAACACAGCTATAGCGGGTATTAATCGCTGAGGAATCAAAGGAGGTGGCGATCAGGCGTTGGCCCAGGCGGGTTAGTCCTGGTTGCACTGCGAAGACATCACGGACCTCGTCTTGTTTCAGGATCGTATCGGGCAGGGCGGTCTGGATAGTACGCAGCATCACTGACATGACTTGAGCCTAAGCGCGCTGCAGGCCTGCGTAAAGGGGCGGCTAGAACTGTCAGTTATTTACAAGTTAGCCCAGTCGCTCAATACTCTGAGCACGCAGGCATAATATGATTATTTCTGATTGCCATTCACAAGGGTTCGGCAAATATTGAGGAGGCCAGCATGGCAAAAGCATCAACGCATTCGCTAGAGGGAATTCGCCGCACCATTTTGGACGGATTTTGGTCCCCTGGGGATCGCCTGCAGCCCACCACTTTGGCCGAACAATTCAGCACCAGCACCACGGTGATCCGTGAGTCATTAACCCGCCTTGCCGGTGAAAACCTGGTCACCATTCGGCCGAACCGCGGATTTTTTGTCCCGGATCTGAATCTGGGCGAGCTGGCCGACATCACCGAATTGCGGTGTGTCACCGAAGCTCTGGCCGCGAAGCTTGCCACTGAGCGAGGAACCGTCAGCTGGGAATCCTCACTGATCGCGATACACCATAAGTTATCGCGCACCCCTCGGCGGCTACCCGAGGAACCAGATCGGGTGAACCCGCAGTGGTCCCAGGCGCACCGCGAATTCCACCACCAGCTCTTAGCACCCTGCGAATGCCAGCCGATGCTCAAGCTCTCCGGCGATCTGGCGAACTTCACCGAGCTTTACCGGCGCTGGGCCGCGCCATCTCAGGCAGCCGTGGCCCGCGACGTCGAACAAGAGCACGCAGACATTCTTGACGCGGCGTTGGCTCGTGACGCCGAAAAGCTGGGCCACTTATTGCGCAATCATTACCAAGCAACCGTCGACGTAGTGATGCATGCAGGACTGGTTGAGCAGCCTGCCTAAACCAGGCAGCTTTAGCTAGCGCCAGGCAGGATGGTGTTCGTTGCGACGGCCTCGTTCATGGTTGCGACCGCTTTGCGGACCGCATCGCCTGCTCGGGAATCGGTGGCAACTTCCTTAATTCGTGCTTGAGCGCGCTGCACACCGAGCGGCTCAATTTCTTCGGCCAGCACCCGCTGCAATGCACCCATGCCATGAATGATGGAAAGCAGCGTCGCCTCATGGGTTGCGGCCTCACGCTGTCCCTGAAGCACCAAGCTCAACCCACTACGGAATTGACGTTCCAGTTGCCCGTTAAGCACGCGGACCGGTGCCTTGCCTAAGCCCAATAATCCTCGCTCACCATATTCGACAAGCCCCTGTTTGGCCAGCGAGTCGGTGACCAGACGAATATTGCACAGCCCGTTGATTGCTACGGCAGAATCGAGATTTATCCCATCTTTGCCTTCAAGCTTTTGCAGCGAATGCTCTAGGACAGGGTCGGCGATGGGTCCAGCGCCAACGATGGTGATCCGTGGATTCGGGTCATCGGTGAGACCGATTCGCCCTGCCAAGATCAGGTCGGCAATGGTGGCCGCGTTCATCCCGTATTTATAGGAGCTCATCACCGTTTCCGGTTGTCCGTCGTCCTTGGTGAGCAGTAGATACAGCATCTCGGAGATCAACATATTTCTAGGCTACCGAGTTTGGAAACCTACGTCCTCCCCATTACGGCGGATTTCTTGAGGTCCAAAAGATGGTTCGGAAGATGCACCGGAGGTTTCCGAGCCTGTTGTAATTTGCTCGCGTTGTTCACGTCGACGCGCACGTTTTTCCTTGCGCAGCTGTTGCTTCTTGTCCTGAATCAGCGCCGAGGTAGTTCGGATAAACACCGAAATCCACGTGAAGATAATTGCCACGACGGCAAGTTCAAAGCCGGTGAGGTTGTAGTAGTTCCATTCCTGCCACAGCAAGAACGCAAGCCACAAGGCACCGAGCGCCGTCAGCGACATGAGGTGGAAGACCACGGGGTATCCCGGAAGCAGAACCACGGTGCTGATTAAAAGCACCACCATGCCCACTGCTGCCAGTTGCACGAAAGCTCCGTGTACTTCGGGCGCAACGTTGACCGGGACGATACCGATCAGGATGACACCTAGCGCGACCGCGAGCAGACACCAACGAACGATACTTGGGCGCGGACGCACGTATCTTGAAATACGGTACTTCTCAAAGGCCGGTCGGCATCGGTAAGTGCGGGCGAGCCTGGCTAGGTCACGAGTCATGAATTCGGTAAATGCTGCCAGCACGAGACCTGAAATAACCAGCGTGGTGTTGAAGGTCCAAAAAGATCCGATGCCCGCGTCGTATGTACCTAGAGCGGAGAACATCGACTGCCACCAGCCGCGGTCCTCTGCCAACAGCATGCTGATAACTACGCCCGAAGCCATGAAGATTCCCAGGATGACCGATAGTGTCTGGGCATTCGTGCGTGCTGTAGCCACCAGACACAGGTACGCGCTGACCCCGGTGGCACCGCTGACAAGCAGAGCACCCGCAACCACGTCAACATGTAATCCAAAAAATGCCTGCTGCATCAGGTGAAAAGCAACCATCAAAATCATGATGGTGCTCGCCGCGTGAACCATCAGCAGGCCTAACATCGTCACGATCTGTCGCCACTTAGGGATCCGCCTGAGCCACGGTTCGCGGGAGATGAGCAGCCGTCGAAAAGCGATGACACTGACTAGCGCTGCGCAGATGCCACCGGTGGTAGCTGCCACCGCACCGACGGAGAGGCCACCAGACAAACCTGGCCGGTTACCCACGAAGAGGATAAAGCCGACAATCAATCCTAGGATTGAACAGAAAAACCCGGCCCACAAGGCCTGCCGCTCAATCTCGAGTTCTGTGGCCGGTTTACCTTGGGTTTCAATGTTAGCTTCAGTCCGCACACTTCTAATTGTCTCATTGGTAGATATTTATCCAACGTTGGCTTAGGCCAACGCTTGGGTTAGCCCGTTGATCATCAATGTGATGGCACCAGAGAACGCAACGATGATGACAAAGGCCCTACTGAATTTGTCTGGAATCTTGGGTGCAAGATAGTTACCCAAAAGAATTCCGAGAACCATCGCCACGAGACAGCCGGTCCACTGCGTCCAATGGAGTTCAGGCATCCCGCCCTTGGCCAGCAGTGAAGCGATGGCAAGCACGAAGAAATACAGCTGAACGGAAATTGCGAACTTCGCCTGGGGCCAGCGGCTAGCTACCGCGTAACCGGCAATTGCGGGCCCAGAAACCCCGGCGGTGACGGACATAAATCCGGAGACTGCACCGGCACCAATGGCTAGCCCCTTGCTCTGTGCGGCGCGCAGATTGCGCACCATGAAGCTTGAGAGCAGCGCAAGAATAACCATCGCCGCGATACCGACAGAAAGCCACGGTCCGCCAAGTTTGGAAGCCACCCACGCACCAGGAATCGTCATGACTACCGCAGGTATCAGCATCAGCAGAATCTTCTTATATTCAACGTCGCGGAAGACCTGAATCAGAATCAGAAAGCTACTACAGGCACCTAGGAAGTTGACCACCATGACCCCGTGGAAAGGCCCCAAGACCATCACGAGGAAAGGCGAGGAGACCAGCGCGAATCCCATGCCAGAGATTCTTTGTGTGGATGCACCGACGAAAACTGCTGCGCTAAGCCCTAGCAGCGCAGCGAGTTGTAACGTTTCCAACAGTCTTTTGCCTCCCAGTTCCTGCGCCAAGCGCAAGAGCGCCCATGTTTCTTACGTTAGTGCACCTGGACACGACTTCAGAATGCGCATTCCGCGGCATCTCGTTCTAGGCCGTTCAGGTGAGTATCGACGTTTACTATCTGGTCATCGGCGACTAAGCGATGGGCTCGGCGGCCACGAAGTGCTCATGCTCGAGCAATACGAGCCGGGCCATGTGCTCGGTGCCTCCTATGGCGAGACCCGTAACTTCAATCCGGTCTTCGTGGTCATGCCCCGCCTGCGATTGCTACAGCACGCGAATATCCTGTGGGACGAGATTACCGAGGCCGGTGAATCACTGCGATGCTGCTATCAGCACATACCTTTTCTCCGGTGCGCGCCGGAGAGAGCGGTGGGTTCAGTGCGAGAACTTCTTGCATTTGGTTCACCTCAAGATATATAACGAATGTCTTTCGTTTAATCTGTGTATGTTCTAGTCAAAGAATCCCGATGCAAAGGAAGACTGCATGGTTAGGCCACCGAAACCAAAGCTCAGCACAGCGGCGATTACCTACGCCGCGCTCAGGCTTGTCGATGCACACGGCGAGTTCACCCTGGGGTAATGGCAAAAGCGCTCTAGCTGACGTCACCTTCGCTCTATAACCACGTCGGCGGTAAGGCCGAAATCATCGAGCTGATGCGCGGGCGTGCCATGTCCGAAATCCAACTGTCCGAGCTGGACCGGGTTGACTGGCAGGAGGCAGTTCGCCAGATCGCCAGATCGCCATGGAGTATGGGGATTCCTACGCCAAGCACCCAAGATTGATTCCGCTTTTCACCAGCCATTCGGTCCGGGATCAAACAACGCTTAGAGTCTATGACGCGCTCACTGAAGCGTTTGCTATGGCTGGTTTTGAGCCGAAGGAACGCCTGCAAGCGAACACCATTATTGATTCGTTCGTATTGGGCTCGGCTCTGGACGCTACAGCGCCGAGCGCCGTATGGGAGGCCGATACTCAGTCCTCCCATGCATTCACCGAGGCACTATCAGCGGGACTACAGGAACCAAACCGCGCCGAACAGACGTTCTTTCACGGGCTTACGTTCATAATCCAAAGCCTGACCGGCAAACAGAAAAAAGCAGATTCCTAGTGCAGTATGCACGTCAATTTTTTCGAAGTTCCCAACAACCCAGCCGTCGCATGGACCCTGTTGAAAACGATTGGCGCAGACGTCCACCCTGAGGGATATGTGGCAGATATTTTCACCGTGATCGTGCGATCGTACCCTAGAAGTTCACCGAGGAGCGAGAGCAACGTATTGAGAATTCCGGAGCTGCCCACCGTAGTGAGACTTTGCTGTCTAACAGATGCTCCTAATGGAATATTCGTAATTTGGTTCGTATTCGACGGGGTCCCATCAGCATTGTTAACCTGCACACTCACCAAATAACCGGTAGGTGCTATCGATCCAGACAAAGGCGCAGACCAAGTAAAATCGATCGTCTGATTCCTTGTACTGGTGTTTCCTACCCTTGATTGCGTGCAGGTGGTTCCCGCTGGCGCAGACATTACATCTGTAGCTAGTGCAGCCGACCCTTGCGCAGTAGCACCAAAAGCAGCCATAGTTGATTCAACCCGGCCCGCCCAGCCCACTGACACGGCTAAAGCAAGAACCACCACTAGCCCGGTCCAGGTAAACAATATAGAATTTCGATCCCTAGATTCGTCTGGTTTCCCAGTCGCACTAGGCCGACGACGACTATCGATATCATCTAATTCATCGTCATCATTCGCACCTCGGCGAATGAAAGCTAGATAGAATACATACGCGCACAGTAGTCCTCCGCCGAAGAAAGCCCAAGGCTGGCCAAACCAACCAATCACGTACCCCAGGTTTGGAACGCTGAATAATAACCGGTCAGCGCTCTCCACCGCATACGGCTGCAGGTCCGCTACAGTATTGGCATCCCCTTTGAGAATGAGTCCCAGCGGCGTATTCTCCAGTATCCGATGGGTAACCCGCATTTGGTCTGCTGCTACGACGGAAACCACTTGGCCGGGATCAAGTTCACTGACCGGAGTAGTGACTGCTAGACCAAATGAGCCCGTCGGGATCTCCGGCGCCATCGACCCCGAAGCAAAAATCAGTGGCTTGAACCCGAAGATTAGAGTCATCGCTGTCATGAGAATGCAAAGAGAACCAAGTACTGCACCTAGGTTAAGCATCAAGCCTTGCCATCCGCACGCGATCTTGTTCTTGTTCTCAACGGTTGATGATTTTCGCAGACTCATGCTAGGAACCAACCGTTGAGGTGAAAGTCAGACCAATACTTGTTGTTGCTCCCTGCAAGGAGTTAGCAGCTGTTGTCGGCAGCGCATATTGGATACAAAGCGACTCCGAAGCTCCGGAATCTAAAGTGCGTGGAATCGAAGAACCGTTGAACTGTGCACCCGCGCTCTTGGAGACTATGGTCGTTCCACCTGAACACGTGACATTGGCGCCGCTGCCGCTGACGGTTGCGCCAATCTTGAGGGAGATGTTCAGTCCCGCACCCAAGGTGGTAGCCCCCGATTCGGTGACCTTTCCCTGAACCGTATATGGAGCCGATATTGTTCCCGTGTTTTTGACAAGCACCGTAGACACCGAGCTGGTGCCCGGATACAAATTACTGCCAGTGATGGGCATCTGATAGGTAGTTGCACTAGCTGCATCTGCCGTTGCGCCAACTCCCAGAGCGACGGTAGCGGAACTGATATTGGAGGTCGCGGTGGCGGTGCCTGTCCAAGCGGCAAGGGTCGAAACAGCACCAAATCCCACAAGGATTCCCAAGGTAAGCATCGCCTTAATCTGCATTCCACGCCGGCTCATCGGGAATCTCCTTCAGTATTCAGAATGGTTAGTCTATTTCGCCGGCTCAGGGCAAAGAGTATTCCGCCGGTGATTAGTGCCCCGATTGCCAACGGCAGGAATCGGGGGAAAAATCCGGTGTCGCCCAGCTGGTCTTGATCTTGAGGCGGTTGAGAGTCTGGATTTTCTACTGGAGGTGCCGATTCTTCATCGGGTTTCTCGCCTAACGGATCCTTCTCGCTTGCCCGTACGCGGATGCTGATGTTCTCCGAGCTGATGTTCTGGGTGGCATTTCCTGCGGCTTCAGGCAGCCACGCACGGATAACAACGGTGGTCGTCTCGCCAGCAGATAGTGAAATGATTCCCTTAGGCGAAGCTTCCGCCCGTAAATCGTTGGCACCTTCGAGGGTGTTCGTGTGCACTGTGATTTCTATGGACTTTGAAAGATCATTACGCACCCACAAGGAACGGCTTGTACTTTCACCGGGGATGATTTTTTCAACATTGGCAAAGACAGGCAAAGGGGTATGGCTGTAATTTTCCCCGTCCGTACTGTAGCTCAGTTGGTTGCCGACTGGCGAGGCCGTTGTTGCCTGCGCCGGCGCGTGGGTGAAGGCGAGAAAAAACATCGGCGCAATACCGGCGAACAGCCACGCAAAGATTCGTCGAGTGCTCATTTTTCCACCTTGCGCCGGTTGTCACGCCACGCACCGGCAAGCATTACAGCTGAGTAGCAAAGCAGTCCACCCACAGCGAGCCAAATCAGCCATGTACGTTGCTGACCGCTAATTGCAGAGTTTACGAATCCTAACAGCGGCACCGCGTACCAGAGTTTTCCTCTAAGTTGTTCGGGAACAACTGGTGCGTCATTCGTATTGTTTGCATCACCCCGAAGGATAAATCGCTGTTCACCGCCAAGCGTATTTCCCACCCCGACAACACGATGCGTCACAACTTCTGGTTCGCCTGAAACAAGTTGATAGGTGACCACATCGCCCACCTGAATTTCATTCAGATCAACCGGACGCACCACAACTAACGAACCGGGCTGATAGTCCGGCCTCATCGAGCCGGTAAGTACGGTATACGCAGTCGCGCCGCCTAACCGTGGGATGAGGACCATGATGGCAATCAATGCGAGAACGACAAAAAGCGCCAGCCATGAGATGGTTTGCCCTACCCACCACAGCACGCCAGTCTTCTCGCGTTCAATTCGAAGCTCTGCCCGACTGCGTGCACTCATTGTTGCTGCCCCACAAAGTTCAGCACCAATTTGAGCGAACCTCCGGAAGCAGCTTGCGGAGCATTCGACGGGACCGACAGCCTCACGCAGAGGTTTTCCTTGCTGGCGTCCCCATTTTCGCTCAGCAATGGACGGGCCACCGCAAACTTGGCCGTCGAATTGGCCGTGCCTTTATAGAGCATTTGTCCGGAGAGCGCCTGCCGACCATCGCAAGCTACCGCTGGCATGCCAGCATAAATGCTCAGAATGCTGGAGTCGGCCAGCGCGGTATCGGCATCCGTTGGCGTTCCCGGTTTCGCCGAAGCACCCACGAGGTTGTAGAGCAGGTCGGTAGTCCCGCCGTTGCTCAACATCAATGGAGCTTGCACATACTGCCCGGGGACTAAATTGGAGCCGTCAAGTTCAATGAATTCGTAGTTCGCTGCCTCTTTGGGTTCGGCTCCCACCAAAAGCAGCAGATTTCCCGTTCTCACGGTGCCCGCATCAATATTTCTTTCGGCGCGCCAAACGGCGGCCGTGCCTTGGGCTCCTAGAAAAAGCGCCAGGACGACGGCCGCGACTAAAGTAAACTTCAGCTGTTTAGGCATTCAATTACCTGCTGCGGAGCGACTTATGAACGGATCTGATCCAGTGTTAAGGTCAGCTGTGTCAAATCGATAGGCTCGTCCATGGTGGTGTTGGGAGTTGTGCCAACTGCACCTTCGTCGAAGGTGACAGTGATCGAAACGGGAACCTCATAAACACCCGGGGCGGCGAAGGAAAGTACGCCGCCTGCTTCGGTAATGCCTTCTGCCGAGGCATCAACATCCAGCGCAATGGTGACATAGGTTTCAAGATCCGCAGGAACGGCACCGACGGTGCCGACAGTCAGTGCCCCCTGGATGTTCTTACCCTCAGCATCGATGGTCACCGTCTGGTTGAATTCGACAGTATCGCCCGGAACAATGTTGTCGGTCACAGGGTCAAACGTCGTGGTTGACGCATCCGGGCTAGCATCGGTCCAAACCCCTTCCCCGTCGGTGGTCAGTTCTAGGTGACCGGTGGTAACCGTTCCCGCATCGACATTGTCTTCGGCCTGCCACAGTGCGAGAGTACCGGCACCGCCAATAAGCAATGCACCGGCGGCGACTGCCGCAATGGTCGCCTTCGTTGTTTTCTTCATTTTCAGTCCTCACTTTGCCGAGCCCACTGCAGGTCTCTCTACCAGTAAACCGGAAAGGGTAATATTTTCAACACGAGGATAGATAAATATGAACTATCTCAGAATTGCGAGATTCGTAGGTGCCGAACGGCTATGCGTAAACCAAATAAAATGAGAATATTATGCAGCTTGACCTGATATTTCGGAGATAGTCGAAGAAATGATTTATTGGATTGATAACACTCCGAAGCAAGTGGTCAGAAAAATTTATCCGACTGGATCCGTAAAATAGACGGTCAGTCATAGCACAAAAAAATGGTCGTGCTCACGTGAGCACGACCAAGTCGCTAGGTAAGAATAACCCCACTGAAGGGTCGTCGAAACTAACTCTAGCCTCTGCCGGCCTTCGCCAGCAGGCTCTTCTCCGGAGCCGAAGCAAATAGGTTCAGGCCCATGGCGCGCGACAAATGCCCGATCGCCAACTGCGCTTTCACCGAGTTGCCTGCTATATCCAGGGGTGGCGAGAACGCGCCAATAGCGCCCTTACCCGGTGCTATGGCGACGATGCCACCGGAGACACCTGACTTAGCTGGGATCCCGATCTCGAACAGCCAATCCCCCGAGTGTTCGTAGAGACCACTGGTGGCCACGGCGGCCAGGGTGTCACGGCAAACATCCGCATCCACTACGCGCTGACCCGTGACCGGGTTGACGCCGCCGTCGGCGAGGGTCGCGCCCATGACCGCAAGATCATAGGCGGTGACGTTCAGCGAGCATTGCCGGGTGTAGACGTCCACTGCGGCCAGCGGGTCACCTTCGATGCGGCGGTAGCTTTTGAGTAGTCGACCTACGGCTTTATTTCGTTCGTTAGATTCGGATTCAGAGGCATACACATCATCGTCCAGCGTCAGTTGGCGTCCGGCGAAGGCGGAAAGTCCGGAGCGGACATTCTCCCATTTTTTAGCCGAGGTGCGGCCCGGGATCATCTCGGTGGTGGCGATCGCACCGGCATTGACCATCGGGTTCATCGGGTGGCCGTTATTCAGCTCGACTGCCATCACAGAGTTAAAGGGCATGCCGGTGTTGTTCACGCCGATGCGTTCACGGACAACTTCTCGGCCGTGTTCTTGAACCACGAGCGCGTAAACGAACATTTTGGCGATCGACTGAATAGAAAATTCGTGCTGGCAGTCTCCGACCTCGTGCACCGAGCCACCCACGTGGGACATGGCGATGGCGAATAGATCGGGGTCGGCGTGACCAAGGATAGGGATGTAGTGGGCCAACAATCCGTCATCCACATCCGAATAACGCTCATGTGCCTCGTGTAGAAGCTCGTCAATTTTCTGGTGTGCCAGCGAACCGGTGGATACCTGCTGGACAACATCATCGAAATCGGTAGGGATGGTTTCGTTCCCGTCCGAAGGATAGTTCATGTTCACCCACTTTCTACTTATGTTTTTACGTTTTTCTCTGCTCTACGTTGAGACTACCAATAGCGCTCCTACTTGGCATCAAGTAGTGCATCATTACACAGTAAGAGCGTCTCTCAGCGATCATTTATGACCCAAACTAATTGTGTTTTCGCTGACATTGTGCAGAGCCTTACAGCGCCCAGAGCCGATCTGACCTAGCATTTTAGATATGGCTAAGGGAATCACTTTTCACACACGCAAATGGGTTCGCCCCGAAGATCTCAACGCAAACGGCACGCTGTTCGGCGGAAGCCTGCTGCGTTGGATCGACGAAGAGGCGGCCATCTACTCGATCATCCAGCTTGGCAACAAGCATGTGGTCACCAAGTTCATGTCTGAAATCAACTTCATCGCCTCCGCTAAGGAAGGCGACCTGATCGAGATGGGCCTGACCGCCATCGACTTTGGTCGCACCTCGGTCACCCTGCGCGCCGAAGTTCGCAACATCTTCACCCAGGAATCGATCCTGACCATCGAGAAGATCGTATTCGTCAACATCGGCGAAGACGGCAAGCCGCAACCGCACGGTTATGACCACATCACCTACACTCGCGACCGTATCCCGCTGGAAATCACCAAGGCGCTGATCTAGTTTTCGGACCGATCCCCTCAGCCAACGTTGAGTTGACGGTGTGGTGCCCCAGTCCTCGTTGTGAGGGCTGGGGCATTCGCGTTTTCAGGTCCAGCGTAACCGCCAATATTTTGGTGTGAAAACCTCTTGTCGACGGGACCGTGTTGGGGCAGAGTTTGTCGCGGGCGCAGTTCGCGCCCTGCCCCACCAGTTACCGAGGTATGAGCATGAGCAAGATGATCTTTGTAAACCTACCGACCGCTGATCTGGCCAAGTCCGACGCCTTCTACTCCTCTATGGGTTACGAGAAGAACACCACCTTCTCGGACGAGAATGCAACCTCTTGGATCGTTGCCGAAAACATCTTGATCATGGTGCTCCGCGAAGAGTTCTTTGCCAGTTTCCTTGTTGATGGAGATGTTCCCGCGCTGGGTTCAAAGCACAGGGAGGCCCTAAATGCACTGTCCGCGGAGACTCGGGACGGGGTCGATGATTTTGCCGCACGCGCAGTTGCTGGTGGCGGCAGCATCTACCGGCCGGCCGACGAACCATTTCCCGGCATGTATCAGGTGGCCGTCAAAGACCCCGACGGGCACGTCTGGGAAATCGCGTGGATGAGCCCCGAAGCGATGGAAAATCCCACAGCTTAGCCCAGCTTTCCTCTCCTCCGCCGCTGGCCTCAGGGTGCCGGCGGCGCGGTGAGGTTCGCAATTTTATGTCGGCTTCGTTTGCGGTGCAGTTTTTTCATGCCCTGAGCAGGATAAATGGGCTGCGGCCACCTCGGCGCCAACTCATCTCCCAGGGTGACCCCGCGGAGCCGGCGACCAAACATCGGAAGCACCCATTGGCGTAGCCATTCCACGTCTCGGCGGGTGGCTTGAATGAAACCTATTCGCCGGGCGTCGGCGAAGGGTTCAAAGACCAGCTGATGGTTTGCGCCTAAGAGTTCCAGAATCCGAATGGCCATATAACGATGTCCCGCACGGTTCATGTGCAGCTTGTCGACATCCCACATGCGCCGATCCGCGTAAACATCCCACTGCCAGTAGTCCACCAGCGTCACGGTGTCGCCATACTGCGCGGCAAGTTCGCGCACACAGTCATTAAACTTCCAGTTGCGCCGTTTGAAGGGTGCGAGCATCGGATGCACGGGAATATCAAAACCGGTGAACAGCAAGATTTGTGCCCCCGAGGCGGCGAGCCTGTCCACCGCTGCGCGGTAGTCGGCCAGCACCTTGTCCAGGTCTTTACGGAATTCGAGAATATCGTTGCCGCCGGCGTAGAAGCTGATCACATCCGGGTTCATCGCCAACGCCGGTTCGATTTGTTCTTCGATAATCCGGTCCAACCGTCGACTTCGAATACCCAGATTGGCGTAACGCCATTGCGGGTCTTCCTTTGAAAGTTGCTTGGCCACTCGGTCCGCCCAGCCGCGCACCCCGTTGGGTAACCGTGGCTCCCAATCCCCCACACCCTCGGTGAAGGAATCTCCGATTGCCACAAAAAGCCGACTCATGAATGGTTACGCTACGCAGCTTTAGTGTCCGCCGCGTTGCGAGGAGGCAAACGCGCGGTCACTGCCCGGTGACAGTTTTGAGCGGCTCAAGCATCCCAAAGGGAGAAAATCTCTTGACTGTGCGCTGCATCACTGATTAGCTGTGGACAGTTACTGGTCAGACCAGTAGTTATCTCGCTGACGACAACTCGAAAGCAGGAACGGTGCCAGTTCACGTAAAAACTTACCCGGACGGTCTGCCCATTGGTGAGCAGTGGGTGCCCTGCGAGCACAATGATCCGATTATTTTTCCCTTTGATTCCTCGGTGATCGCCCAGGCCCCGGTAGGTACGGTAGCCCACGCGAGCCAAGCCTTGGACGCAGCTGCGGCCGTGCGCCACGAGATGGCAAAACTCAGCGCAGGCACCCGACGCTCAATCCTGTTGGCGGTCCAGCAGAAAATTGCCGCCGTGGCAGAAGAGCTAGAAAACCTGTTGGTGCTGGAAACCGGTAAACCGTTGATCGATTGCCGGGTAGAGGTGGCCCGCAGCCTCACCACCTGGGCGGCCGCCACCGAAGAAGTCGCGCACATGCATGGGGAAACCGTCCCGCTGGATCTGCAACCCTCCGGTGAGGGCATGATCGGTTACTGGACGCGCAAGCCCGCCGGAATTATCGTCGGCATCGCCGGATTTAATTATCCCCTGCTCTTAGCAAGCCATAAGTTGGCGCCGGCCCTCGCCGCCGGTTGCCCGATCATCTTAAAACCGGCACCGAACACTCCATTGACGAGCCTGTGGATTGTACACCTGATTCGCCAAGCACTCACCGAACACCAGGTCAGCGCGTGCGCGGTACAGCTGGTGACCGGCGGGATCGAGGTGGGCGAAAAACTGGTGGCAGACCCACGGGCCGCGGTAGTTTCCTTCACCGGTTCCGCGGCCGTCGGCCACCAGATCGCCAAGAATGCCGCCCCACGCAAGGCGGTACTTGAGCTCGGTTCAAATACCGGGTTCATCGTGGCCGCCGATGCGCGCATCGAAGAGGCGGTGGACGCGGTAATTCGTGGCGGGTTTTACGCCAACGGGCAAGCGTGCATTTCGGTGCAGCGGGTGTTGTTAGATGCCACGATCGCCGAAAAGTTCCAGCGCCAACTGCTGGCTCGGCTGGGCGAAGTGGTCGTTGGTGACCCGCGCAGTGCCAAGACCCGGGTGGCTCCGCTGATCAATGAGGCCTCCAGTAAACGCATTATGCAGTGGATCGACCATGCGGTAGCTGCTGGGGCACAGGTCCTTGCTGGCGGCAAGATCGACGGCGGCAGTATCCTGCCCACGGTGATGAGCCAGGTGCCTACCGAGGCGAAACTGTGGAGCGAGGAGATCTTTGGACCGGTGATCTGTTTGCATCAATTTGAGGATCTGGACAGCGCCTTTGAGCTGGTCAATGCCTCGCGGTATGGCCTGCAGGCGGCGATTTACAGTAGCAACCTGAAGACCGCGTTCCGCGCCATCGAAGAGCTCGAAGTCGGTGGGGTGGTGGTCAATGAGATTCCCGGGTTCCGTTCCGACATCATGCCCTACGGTGGGGTCAAGGATTCCGGGATTGGCCGTGAAGGGCCACGTTTTGCGATGGAAGAGTTCACCGTCACCCGCATGGCCATCATCCGGCCCTAGGCATAACATTTTGAAGGTAGGTAAGCACCGATGGATTACACCCAGCTTTTTGAATTTTCCGGCCGGCGCGTGTTGGTGATCGGCGCGGGCAGCGGGATCGGGCGCGAGGCGGCACTTGCCTTGGGAGCACATGGCGCCCAGGTGATCTGCGCGGACCGCAATGTGTTCGCGGCCCAAGAGACCGCCCAGCTGCTGGGAACAGCACCGACCGTGCTCGAATTAGACGTGCTTGATTATGAGTCGGTGCAAGCCACCGCCGCAGAGTTTAAGGACATCACCGCGTTGGTGTTTACCGCGGCGATGAATGTGCGTAAGCGGATCGTGGATTACACGATGGACGAATTTGATCAGGTGGTGAACCTGAACCTGCGTGCTTCCTTCGCACTCATTCAGGCTTTTGCCCCGCGACTGGCAGAAAATGGTGGTGGGTCAATCATCGGGATCGCCTCCATTCGCGCGTCCGTGGTGGAACCTGGGCAGAGCGTTTATGCGGCGACCAAGGCGGCGTTGGTGCAGCTGGCGCGGACCGCCGCGGCCGAGTTTGGGCCCCAAGGTGTGCGGGTGAATGTGGTTGCCCCGGGTGTGGTGGAAACCCCGTTGACCGCTCAAATCAGTGCAGACAAAGAGTGGTACAACGCGTATGCGTCCAAGAGCGCGTTGGGTCGCTGGGCGAAACCCGAGGAGATGGCCGGTGCCATCGTGTACCTGGCCTCGCAGGCCTCCAGCTTTGTGACCGGTTCGGTGCTGACCGTTGATGGTGGGTGGACCGCCATCGACGGCCGCTACAACCCACCAGAATAGGCGCTCACAAATGTCGCAGCCAGCACGAAACCCGGCCAAACCACGGGCCTTTGAAGCGATCGTGAGCCACGTTGAAACTCGGGTGCTTTCCGGTGAGCTGAGGATTGGTGATCGGTTGCCCGGCGAGCGCGAACTGGTGACCCAATTCCAGGTGGGCCGCTCGAGCGTACGTGAGGCCATGCGGGTGCTTGAATCCAACGGTCTCATTGCCTCGCGCCCGGGAGATCCCCGCGGTGCCCTAGTGCTCAGTCCGAGTCCGGCCCCGCTGGGCAAAATGATCACCCGATTAACTCACAGCTCGGCTTCCAGCCTGGTGGATCTGTTAATTTACCGGATGACCTTGGAATCCTCGGCGAACTCTTTGGCGGCCATTCGACGCAGCGATGCAGACCTAGAACAGCTCGAACAGGCGATAGCACTCATGCGTGTGGCACGGGCTCAAGGCCAGGCAGCGTTCAGCGAGGCTGACCTTGATTTTCATGCGGTGGTGGCGAAGGCCAGTGGGCACACGCTGCTGCAGATCACTGCCGCGGCGGTCCGGCAATCTATCGAGCAGCTCATCGCGAAAAGCATCGAAGAAAGCAGTGACGATGAGGCGCTGATGGCACGCACTATCGAGCACCATCAGAAGGTGTTCGCCGCGATTCAAACTCAGGACGCGCATCTTGCCGAGCATCTGGCGCGCAGCAGCCTCTTTGAGTACTACGGTCATCTGGTGCCGGCCGAACAGCGCGAAGCACTGGCGGCACTCGCCTCCTTTGGCAGCCCGGAGAGCGTTTAGTCCAGTGTGTCCCATAACGGGTTGGCGCTGGCCGGACGGTGAGTTTCATACCAGCGTGCCGCATGCAGAACCGCCGCATCGGCGCCCACCGGGCCGGAAAGCTGCACACCGATCGGTTTACCCTCACTGGTGAACCCGCAGTTCACCGTGGCCGCCGGCTGACCGGACATGTTGTAGGGCACGGTGAAAGCAATGTGGCTCATGGTTGCCAGTGGGTCTACCACCGGCATCGGCTGTTCAGCGGGGAAAGCCGCCATGGGGGAGACCGGGGAGATCACCAGATCAAAACCGGAAGTCGCCGCGATAGTCGCCTGCTGCATTTGGTCAATGGCGCCAAAGTTCCTGATGGTATCTGCCCCATCAAAGCTAGAACCCACGGTGCACCAGGCAACAATGTAGTCCAACACCTTTGTCTGGTTTTCTGTCGACAGTTCGCGGTAGTCCGCCCACGAACGGGTGCGCCAAAACCTGTCTAAGCGGTCGAGCATATCTTGAGTGATAAACGGGTCCAGGGTTTGTACGGTTGCCCCTGCCTGGGCAAAGAGTGAAGCGACCTCCTGCACCGCGGCCAATACTTCCGGCTGAACCGCAGATCCGGCATTAGCCTCGGTATGTAGCGCCACGTTGAGCCCTGCGACACCCGAGAGGCTGCCAGCCCAGTCTTGTGCCGGGTAAGGCCTCGCGGTGTAGTCGCGCACGTCTGGTTGGCCAAGGATCGACATGAATAACGCGATGTCATCCACGCAGCGCCCCAAGGGTCCGGCGGCCCGACCTAGATACGGGACATCCAACGGGATCAACCCAGCACTGGGTTTAAGCGTGGCAAGGCCCTGCCAGCCACCGGGCAGTCGGATAGAACCGCCAATATCTGTTCCTACATGAAGCGGACCGTAGCCCGCAGCAGCGGCGGATCCTGCCCCGGCACTTGATCCCCCGGTGGTCCACGCCGGATTCCAGGCACTGCGTGAAATCCCGTGCAGACTCGAAACGCCGGAGGACAGCATGCCCCAGTCGGGCATCGTGGTGGAACCCAAGATGATGGCGCCGGCTTCTAAAATCCGGTCGGTGATTGGCGCATTGCGCGTAGGCACCTTGGGGTTAGACAGGGCGGTGCCCGAAGGCATCGGGATTCCTGCACGGGCCACGTTTTCCTTCACCGTGGCCGGAACCCCATCGAGCACCCCACGTGCGGTCCCGTTGGCCCAGCGTTTCTCACTGTGCCGTGCTTGGTCGAGAATATCTTCCGGGTCAAAGCGGTACATCGCGTTCAGCACCGGTTCACGCTCTTGGATGCGTTGGATCACCGCACCGGCAACCTCAACCGGGGACAGTTCTTTGGCCGCGTACGCGGTGCCCAGCTCTCGGGCGCTCAGTTGGTGCAGGGCGGTGCTGTGGTCGGAGAGCTGAGACATGGGGACCTTTCACGGTAAGCGAGAAGTGCTAGCGCAGGGATAATTCGTTGCGTAGCGACATCGAGGAGTTAACCAGGGTGCGGGTGTAGTCATGTTGCGGATTCTCGTAAATTTGCTCGGTACTCCCGCTTTCCACGATTTGTCCGTTGGTCATCACCACCACGTTGTCGCACAGATGGCGCACCACCCCCAGGTCGTGGGAGACAAATACTAGGGTCAGCTGATAGTCATCCACCAGATCCGAGAGCAGATTGAGCACCTGGGCACGCACCGAAACATCTAAGGCACTCACCGGTTCATCGGCCACCAACACCCGTGGTTCACAAATCAACGCGCGGGCAATCGAGATGCGTTGGCGTTGACCGCCGGAGAACTGGTGCGGAAAACGTTCGGCCGCGTCCTGTGGCAACCCGACGGCTCCCAACATCTGGGCCACTAGTTTGCGTTGCCGTGCACTATCCATCTTTTGTCCCGGCGCGAGCAGCGGTTCGGCGATGATGTCACGGACCCGCATGCGCGGGTCTAGAGATCCCATGGGGTCTTGGAAGACGATTTGCAACTGTTGACGCAGTTGCACCAGGTCGCGTTCTTTCGCCCCGTTAATCTGATTTCCGGCAACTTTCACGCTGCCCGACGTTGGCTGGTCTAGACCTGCCAAGATGCGCAGCAGCGTCGACTTGCCTGATCCTGATTCACCCACCACACCAAAGCGTTGTCCGGCTGCCACATCAAAAGATACGCCACGAAGCGCGTGGACCTCGGAGGGTTTTCCAAAGAGTGTGGAGCGGGCTACCGGGTAGCTGCGGTGCAAATCTTTGACGCTGATCACCGGTTCAGCCTCGCTGGAGTTTGTGGGCGCAGCTTCGGTTTCGGTGCGCTCTTCGAGCACTACTACGGGTTCTTCGGGAACTACCGGCAGATCTTCGCTGACGTTCGGCGGAACGTAGGCGGCAGCCGACGCCACGGTGAATAGCCGGCCCTGCTCATCGGTGGCGTTCAGATCTGAGGCGGCGAGAAGTCCCCGAGTATAAGGATGCTGCGGGTTGGTGAAGACCTGTTCGGTACTGCCCTCCTCCACCACCTGCCCGTTATTCATCACCAGGACCCGGTCACAGACGTTGGCAACCACCGAAAGATCATGGGTGATAAAGAGCAGCCCGGTTCCCCTTTCGGTCACCGACTCTAAGATCAGGTCAAGGACTTGGCGTTGCACGGTGACATCCAGCGCGGTGGTCGGCTCGTCGCAGAGCAACAGCCCTGGGTTGTTCGCCAACGCCATGGCCAGCATGGCGCGTTGGCGTTGCCCACCGGAGAGCTGATGCGGGTAGGCGCGTGCGGCGCGTTGCGGGTCCGGAAGTTTCACCGATTCAAGCATTTGAACGGCACGCTCGCGCGCTGCGGAACGGGAGGCAACTGTTTTGTGGCTGGTCATGATTTCAGCAACCTGCGGGCCCACCTTCATCAGCGGGTTCAGCGCCGTCAGCGGTTCTTGGAAGACCATGGTCATCTCTTTGCCACGGATCTTTTGCCACTGCCTGTCGCTGGCATCAACGAGGTTGCCTTCATGTCCTGCGAAACTGATGGAGCCTTGGGCACTGACACCCTCAGGCAATAATCCCATGAGCGCCGAAGCAGTCATCGACTTACCCGACCCGGATTCGCCGATTAGTCCCACCCGGTCTCCGGGTTGCATACTCAGGTTAAAGTTGCTGACCAAGGTTCGGGTAGTGGTGCTGACGGTGAGATTTTTGACCTCAATAAGACCAGCGGCCTTCTGCTGTATGTCCACGCTCAGCGTTCTCCGTTCAGTTTCGGGTCAAAGCGGTCACGCAGACCGTCGCCCAGCAGCGTGAAGCCTAGTACCGCGACCGCGATGGCAGAGCCCGGCCATACAGCAAGCATCGGGTAGGTGCCAAGGAATTGTTGGGATTCCTGAAGCATGCGTCCCCAGGACGGAACCGGTGGAGGGGTGCCTAGCCCGAGGAATGACAGTGCCGCTTCGGCCAGTACCGCAATGGCAAACGAAACCGAACATTGGACCACCACCATGCCGATAATATTTGGCATTACGTGACGCCGGGCGATACGCCAGGAACTCTGGCTGGAGGCTCTGGCCGCCATAATGTACTCGGTGCTCATCACCTGCAAGGCTCCGCTGCGTGCCACGCGAGCAAAACCGGGGATGGAACCAATACCGATGGCGAGCATCGCGGTCAGCGTACTGGCCCCAAAAACGGCGCCAAACATGATGGCCACCAGCAGGGCGGGAAAAGCTAGCAGAATATCGGCACCGCGCATAGTGACTTCTTCGGTGATGCCCCGACGCATTCCTGCCAAGATTCCTAGCGGAGTGCCGATCAGCAGGGCAATACCCACCGCCACCAACCCCACCATCAAGGTGATGCGAGCGCCGTATAGAATTCCGGAGAAGACGTCGCGCCCGTAGCGGTCGGTACCCATCAAGTGAGCTGCGCTTGAACCTTGCAGCCGGTCGGCGGGAAATGCTTGCACCGGGTTATACGGAGTCCAGATAAAGGAGACCAAAGCGGCAATGACCACTATCGCCACCAGGATCGCACCAACGATGAGGGTGGGTGAGAATTTACGGCGAGTTTTTGTCGCTAGAACGTGTTCCTCGGCCATTACGCACCCTTTCGAATTCGTGGATCCAGTACGGTGTAGAGCACGTCCACCACCAGGTTGATGATCAAGGTGATCGCGACCAAAACCATCACCACGGACTGCACGGTCAGCAGATCACGGTTGCCTACCGCGTCCAACAACATGGATCCCAGCCCGGGAATCACGAAGACCCGTTCAATGACCACTGCACCAATGATTAGCGCAGCTAATTGCACGCTGGTCACCGTCAGCACCGGGATCGAGGCATTACGTAAACCGTGTTTAATCAAGGACTCCATTTTGCCAAGTCCCTTAGACCTGGCGGTACGCAGGTAATCTTCGCTCATCACTTCCATCACCGCCGAGCGAACATAGCGGGTCAAAATGGCCCCTTGCACCGACGCCAGAGCTAGTACCGGCAGCACCACGCGGGAAGCAAAATCTGAGAAGTCTTTCCCCGGCGGCGTCCACCCGTTGGCTGGCAGCCAGCCTAACCCCACGGCAAAAACCACCACCAGCAAGATCCCGGCCAAGAAGTTTGGGATGGCTACCCCTAACTGGCTGATCCCGCTGACGATAATTCCGCTGGGATTACGGTGCTTCACCGCCGCGTAGGTGCCAAAGGGAATGGCAATCGCCAGGGCAACAATCATGGCCAGGATGACAAGGATCAGGCTGACCTGAACCCTGTCGATAATCAGTGGGCTGATGTCCTGCCTGGTGACATAGGAGGTTCCAAAATCGCCGAAAGGTAAACCCAGCGCCCAGTCGAAGTACTGCACAATTAGTGGACGGTCCGTACCGAATTCGGCTCGTGTTTTTGCCAGTAGCTCCGGGGTGGCGTTCACACCCAACGCAATTTGTGCCGGGTCTCCCGGAATAGCGCGCATGAATAAGAACACCGCCACCGTAGCAATCACGTAGGTGACAACAAATCTCACGAGGTTGATCAGTAAACGGATACCCAAAAGAGTCTCTTCCGGTCGGTCTGCTAGTGGACTACTTCCAACCGAGGTTTGTCAGATCCAATGCTTCGGTGACTGAGTTCGTCGGGATGCCGGTGACATTCGCGTCGGCAACCACAATGTTGGGGAAGATGAACAGCGTATCGGCGGCTGCGTCATCCACGATGGTACGCACGACTTCCTTCATCCCCGAGACGTAACCGGCCTCATCTGCTGCGTCGGCTTGGGCGGCGATGTCCTTGATCTTTGAATTGTCATAACCCAGGTAGTAGTCCGGGTTGTTGAACATGGCCAAGACGTCGCGGCTTTCCACGGCGAGCACCACCGACATTTGGTAGTCCTTCTTAGTGAAGACCTCATCGAGCCAGACAGCTGGGAATTCGGCGGATTCGATTTTTGCGTTGATGCCCACGTCTGCGAGCTGTGAAACCACGATTTCCGACACTGCGGTGGCATATGGACGGGTGGGAACGGTGAAGGTGATGTTCAGGTTTTCCACTCCGGCATCCTTGAGCAATGCTTTCGCCTTGACAGGATCATGCGGGTACACGTCGTTGAGGTCTTCGTAGTATGGGTCCGTGGTCGGTACCGGTCCGCCAACCTTTGTACCGTAGCCATTCCATGCGGTGTCGATCACCGCTTGGCGATCAATCGCGTACATCACTGCCTGGCGTACGCGTTTGTCATCAAACGGCGCTTTTTTGTTGTTCATTGACAAGATGATTTCACCGTTGGAGGTTCCATCAAGCACCTGGTATTTAGGATCCGATTCAAAGCTGGAGAGTAACTCCGGTGACTGCATATTGTATACGACATCCACATCCCCGGACTGCAGGGCGTTGGTGGTGGCCACCGCGTCCGCAAAGTAGCGCAGTGTTGCGGTTTCGACCGCTGGCTTTTCACCCCAGTAGTCATCACGGGTGACAAAATCTATGGATTGACCGCGGTTCCACGCGTCGATGGCGTAGGGACCGGTGCCGATGGCCTTATTAGCGAGGTCTTCCACACCGCTGGGATCAAATATCGCGCCAACCAAAGTTCCCATGTCAAAGAGCCAAGCGTTACTCGGCTTCTTCAGCGTGATGGCTACTTCGGTATCACTGTTGACCTTGACGGAATCGACGATGTCCATCTTCTTTTTCAGGCTGGAAACCCAGGCGTCGGATTTCACGCGTTCAATACTGAACTTCACATCATCCGCGGTGAAGGCTTCACCGTTGGAAAAGGTTGCTCCCTCGCGGAGTTTAAAGGTGTAGGTCTTGTTGCCGTTGCTTAGTTCCCACGATTCGGCCAGCAGTGGCTGGATTTCGCCATCTTGGTCAATCTCTACGAGGCCCTCATAAACGTTGGACATCAGCGCTTGGGGAATAGCTGCGCCCGCTGTGGTGGTGAAATCAAGGTTGACCGGTTCTCCGGTCAGCGCGAGATTCACTCCGGTTTTGGCTTCAGTTCCGTCAGCGCTTCCACCTCCGGAACCAGCCGAACAGGCGGTGAGGGCTAGCGAGCCAGCCATAACTACCGCGGCCAGGCGGACGTAGTTCTTTTTCGCGCTCATGAGATCTCCATCGGGTCATCAGGTATGCCAGTGATATGACCCACACAACACTATTTATGTTGATATTTCTACTAGGTTCTCCGGTCTTACCAGTGATCGTAATATTAGTGCCCAAGGACAGGACCGCGCGAACTGTGCGGTCGTGTGGGCAGCTCGCCACCACAAAATTCTACGGATCGCTGGCGACGCAGTAGCCGGAACCTTAGGAAAAGGCCATCGCATTAGACCCGGCATTCTTTGAAGCAATCGACGCTGAGAGCAGCCGAGGCTTTCGGGTTCTGCGAGAACGTCCCTGCAGCGGAGACGTGCCGTCCTAGAAAGTCTTGCGCATTACTAGTCGCGGCATTCTGCTGGCCACCGCATCAGTGACACCAACGACCTCGAAGCCCACCGACTCAAACATCTTGCGGGTGCCGACAAAAGCCATGGTCAGATCCATGCGCCCCTCAGGATCCACGGGGTAGGCTTCGACGGCCGGTGCGCCTAGTTCCTTCGCATAGTTCACCGCCCCTTCAAGCATAAAAGTGGTGACTCCTTGGCGGCGATAACCGCTTCGCACCACCACACAGATAATGCTCCACACCGGTACGTCATCCACCGCACGAATGAGCTTTGAACGTTCCAGCAAGGGAATCTGCTTCCGGGGACTAATGCTGCACCAACCGACCGGCACACCGTCTTTATAGGCCACAACACCAGGTGCGATGGGTTCGGCACTCAAAGAACGCATCGCGTCGACGCGGTTTCCTGCACCTAAGTTCTCGATATCCTTGACGCCTAAACGGTGAGATAAACACCAGCAATGCTTTTCGCGTCCCGTGGGATTGAGTACCGTCGAGAAGTCTTCGAATCGTTCCGGCGTCATCGGCAAAACTTCCCACCTCACGTCCTCCCCAGCGGGCCTCTGAATGATAGATTCCATGGCACTATCCTGCGCTTCCTTCACCTTATGCGATAGTCCCAGCAAAATCTTCGGGTTTTCCCTACCTTTCTTCTACGGATCCCTCGGTGTTTTCAGCAGACCGGTCAGAATACTGTTGAGTTATGACTTCGACACCAAAGGTTTTACCGGTGAGCAACGCTCCCCGTCCCCCACTGAGGCTAGGCTCCACCTTGCTGCATATGGCATTGCTAGGCAGCTTCGGCTTGGTTCTCATTTCGCTGTTGCTCGGGTGGCTAGGCTTAGGCATCGGCCTGACACTGGTGCTGGGCTTGGGCCTGATCTTCTTAGCCGGATTGTTGTACGCCATCTTCGGAATTTCCCGCTTGGAGGTCCTGCGCATCAGCGGACTTTACGACATCGAGGTAGCTCCGCTTATTTGGCGGGCTCGTCGCCGAGACGGGTTTGGCGAATACGTCCGTTCGCTGGGACGCAACGTCGCCAACGGACGCATGTGGGCCGCGATGGGAAGCTTCGTTTTCTCCTGCCTCGCCGGCGGTTTTATGCTCAGCGCCTTGCAGTGGACGGTTCATTCCCTCATTGTCGCTTTCGCTCCACTGACCGGAGTGGACACCGTTACCGGACCGTTCTCTATCGTTACCAAAGCTTCCCAAGCTCCCTGGCTTTTGCTCCTTGCCGTCGCTGGCGCCGCAGTTGTTGTCGGACTGGCTTTCCTGCACCGGATTGTCACCATGGGAATTATTGGTTCGTTGTCCAGAGAAACGGAACTCACCGAGCGAGTGCGCACCACCGCGGCACAGCGTGAAGGCGCCGTACGAGCGGCCGAAGTTGAACGCACCCGGATCGAACGTGACCTGCATGATGGGGTCCAACCACGCCTGGTATCGGTGGCGATGACCTTGGGGTTGGCGCACCAGCAGATCGATAACAATCCACAGCAAGCCAAGGAATTGGTGGCCGAAGCACATGCCTCGACCAAGTCCGCCATTACCGAGTTGCGTCAGCTCACCCGAGGAATCTATGCCTCGGTACTTGATGACCGCGGACTGGATGCTGCGCTCTCAGCGGTGGCCGGCCGCAGTCATATCCCGGTGGAACTCGATGTCCAGCTGAACGGTCGTTACCCTCGGGTGACCGAAGCAGCCATGTACTTCTCCATTGCCGAGGCGTTGACCAACGCCGCCAAGCATTCCCGGGCCCAGCGTTGCCTAGTGACAGTGCGATTGCGTGAAACCAACGGACAGCACAGCTTGTGGGCTCGCATCGAGGATAACGGCGTGGGCGGCGCACGCATCACTCCTGGTGGCGGGCTTGATGGGATCACCAATCGCGTCGTAGCGGCCGGTGGGACAATTAGTTTAGACAGCCCACAGGGTGGTCCAACTGCTCTGGAGGTGAACGTGCCATGCGCGTACTAATTTGTGAAGATTCGGTACTACTACGCGAGGGTCTGGTGCGTCTGCTGGTGCATTCTGGCCACGAAGTGGTCATAGACCTCCCGGAGGCCAGCGGTCTGCTGGACTTCCTCAACTCGGCATCCGAAGAGCAATTCCCGCAGATCTGCATCTTAGATGTCCGGCTCCCACCGACCTACACGGACGAGGGAATCCGCGCGGCATTGCAACTACGCAAGAAATATCCGGATCTGCCGGTACTGGTGCTCTCCCAATATGTGGAAGAACGTTACGCTTCGGAACTGATTTCAACCCAATCCGGAGCCATTGGTTATCTGCTCAAGGACCGCGTCGCCGATGTCAGCGAGTTCATTGCCTCGCTGGAACAGATCGCAGCCGGCGGAACGATCCTCGATCAGGAAGTGGTGGCACAGCTGTTGACCCGTCGCAATCACGATGACCGTATGCAACGCCTCACCGACCGGGAGCGCACCGTCTTGGGCGCCTTGGCCGAAGGAAAATCTAATCAAGCGATCGCCGCGCTGCTGTTCCTCTCGGAAGCCAGCGTTGAAAAATACATCACTTCAATCTTCCAGAAACTCGGCTTAGAAGCCGATGGGACGGGTAACCGGCGTGTGCTGGCAGCCCTAGCCCATATTGAAACTCTGGGCACCACTCGCACAGACAGGACAGGATCATGACCACCACTGACACCAGCACGCTGCCACCGATGCCTCCAACTAACAGGGGCAAGGGCAAGCCCGTGAACACCGTCCTGATGATCTTGGGAGCATTGGTAGTGCTCACCTTGCTGATCACTACCGCACGAACTGCCATCACCTCGTTGAATCGTGAACAGAGCACCCAGTCCCTTGATACCGCAGGCGTGACCAGCTTAGAGATCTCGGCGAACTCCGGAAGCCTTGACCTGGTTTATGCAGATGCCACCGAAGCTACCTTGGAAGTTGATAGCGCGAACGGTTCGGATTGGACGCTCTCGCGTCAGGGCGACAAACTCGTAGTTGACTCCCCTAATTCCTGGGGCGACTGGTGCATCTTCGGTTGCGGATTTGATAACAATGAAGCGACATTAATCCTCCCGAAATCTTTGAATGACGGAAAACTCGACGCCAAATTCAATTTAGCAGCCGGAGACTTCACGGCGGTGGGTGCTTACAAGAATCTGGTCGCCGAGGTCGGTGCCGGTGAACTGGACTTGTCAGGTACTGCGCAGTCGGCGGACATCCGTCTCGGAGCGGGCAAAGCCGAAGTATCACTCGCAGACGTGCAACACGCAGTCTTCGATATCTCTGCAGGTCATATGGCCGGCAACCTGACCGGTACCGTGCCACAGAGTATCAACGCAGAAGTCAGCGCAGGTTCGATGGATCTAGAACTGCCAGATGGATCCTACGATGTGCGGCAGACCGTGGACGCGGGCAATCTTACGAATCTGTTGGTGACAGATCCGCGATCGCCCAACAAGATCTCGATTGCCCTCTCGGCTGGCAATGCCAAACTGAGTTCAGGCTCTGTGATAAGTAAGTAATCAGCAGGACAAGTCATAAAAACCGGCCTCGGCGAGAAGCAGAAATTGCTTCTCGCCGAGGCCGGTTCTTATTTTGCTACTTAAGCTTGGTTCTTCTTCATCGCAGCCAGTCGGGCTTCGATTTCAGAAACCGCCGGAGCTTCGGCTTCAATTGCCGACGCAGTTGGGGCTTCATCCAGAACGTTCTGCTCGCCCTTCATCGCTGCCAATCGGGCTTCAACCTCAGTTTCTTCACCCAGATCTTCCAGAGCGGCAAACTGCGAGTCTAGCGAGGAAGCGGCAAGCTCGGAAGCGCCACGGACCTTAGCCTCATCCTGACGGATCTTGTCTTCGAAACGACTGATCTCGCTGGTTGGATCATTCATATCCAAGGCCTTCAGCGTTTCCATCATCTGGCCTTGAGTCTTGGCATTACGCGCACGGGCGACAAGCTCATCACGCTTGCCTACCAATTCAATGCGCTTCTTACCCATGGTGTTCAGACCATCTTTAAGCTTCGCGACAACTTCGCGTTGCGAGGCAATGCTCGGAGCCAGGTTCTTAACCTTTGTCTCCGCTGCCATCTGACGCTGGATTGCCACGGTCGCTAGCTGGTTGAACTTCTGTGCGTTGGTGACATCCCCGGCAGCCGAGAATTCTTCGGCTTTGTTCGAAGCGGCAAGGGCTTTAGAGCCCCAAGACTTCGCTTCGTCCATAGCTTTAGCTTGGTCGTCTTCTGCCATACGCAGGTTACCGATGGTCTGCGCTACCGCCGACTCAGCCTGGGCAATGTTGTTGGTGTAATCGCGAACCTGCTGGTCCAGCATCTTCTGTGGATCTTCGAGCGCATCCAGTGCCGCATTGGCGTTGGCTTTGCCGATCCCGAAAATACGGGCCCAAATTGAGCGTTTCTTGGCCATGGTGCGTCCCTTCGTTAACCGCAGCTTTAACTCTATGCGACGCAGCACCGAGCGCTAAACTCAACTTCACCTCATGGCGCGGAAAGTTGGGGCTGCGCAGTCACCGGTAATTACTCAAGGCACGCATAACAACGTGCTCGGGATTAGCAGCATTCTCCTGCTGCTCATTGGTGATCCGAAACCATTTAGTCATGAAACAAGACTAAACGACGTCAGCTGACATCATGGAGGCTATGAGCACTGCGTGGATAAAATATCTAGTCAGACTAGCGCCAGTGATTTTGCTCCTGGCTTTAGGATTCTTGACCAACCTTGGATTATGGCCTCGATTTGCTATCGCTGTAGGCCTGGCAGTGTTGCTTAGTCTTATTTTCCGTCGGGGCGCGACAGAGCAGAACGAAGCCCACGAAAGGCCAAGTGATTCGAAGTAGGATCCTCTATTATTTCAGCGCAAAGCAGACAGAAAGGTTCAATCATTAAAGTGGCGCAGGTACCTGCCCGGAGCATCCAAGAACAATCGCCAGTTTCGCACCATATCTAACTCGTCATAGGTGGATCGGCGCAGCCCCCACTCCCCGACTTCATAAATGTCAGCTTCCGGCAACGACGCAAGGATGGGCGAGTGTGTGGAGAGTACTACTTGGGACCCTGTGGCCAGCAAGTCTGAGATATGCGAGAGCAGCGTGAGGCTTCCTTCGAAAGACAGCGCCGATTCGGCCTCGTCAAAGACCCAGAGCCCGTTAACCGCCGAACGCGAGGTGAAGAATTCAATGAATGATTCACCGTGGCTTTGCCGGTTATGTAGTCCACGTTTCTTCTGGTCTTCGCGGTCTAGGTCTTCGAGGTACGCGAAGTGTCCATGCATCGTTTCGGCTCTGAGGAACACTCCGGCACCTGAGGCTCCAGCGCCACGCACTAGTTGCAGGTGCTCCCCCAGCGCGGAATCATTGGCATATCTTTGGTGGCGGGAATTTTGTGTGCCACCTTCCACATTGAGCCCGAAGGCTTCGGCAATTGCCTCGACCAGCGTTGATTTTCCTGCACCATTTTGACCGACCAAGATTGTCAGCTGCGAGAGGTCTAGTCCGTCATCGAGGATCTGGCGTACCGCCGGGATCGTAGCGGGCCACAAGTTTCGATCCGCCGGTGATTCAAGATCCTCTTGTACCCTGCGCACCGGAAGCATTTGGAAGGGCTGGTTCATAGCTTCGAGGCTACCAAGGGCTAGGTACAACAAAGCCTCCGAGGCCAGCTGCGAAACTACGCTTGGCCTCGGCGGCTTCGATTCGGTCTTACTTACCGGCTTCCAGCGCAGTCATATTCCCGGCAAAAAAGTCTGCGATTTCTTGATGTGCGGACAACGGGAAGATCCCTGCAACGTACTGATCCGGACGGACCACCACGATAGCGCCGTCCTTGCTGATCTCACGTTCACGGAAGATGTCGCGACCATGCCCGGCAGCAAAGACCTGGTTGATGTCATGCAGGCCGAAAGGCACCTTCACCGGCTGGAAAACCTTGGGAACATCGTGCAGCTCAACCTCGGTGTAGTCCTGCTGGTAGATGGCCTTCAGATCAAAGACCGCATCCTCATCCACTCCGCCGGGCGTATAAAGATTGCGCGGTGAGGCAGCATCTTGGCTCCACCAAGCAGCGAACTGTGCCATCGCAGTGCCTTCCAATGCTGGTGCCGCTTCATCGGCGAAAGCGTAGACGCGCCAGCGGCCATCTGCTTCATGGAAATGACCTAGGTGGCGCCAACGGTTATCTGCACGGCGAATCACCTCAGCAGATTTGAAGCGCTTACCCACCGGGAAGCCCGGGGCCAAGTCCTGGTGTTCCAGCCCTGTAGTGATCGCCGATTCGGTGTACTGAGTCATGAATCCGGCAGGGAATTCCATGGTGCTCACGTAGTAGCGTTCCAACTCGTCTGGGTCTTCCCATTCCTCGACAGACTTGGCCATCAGCGAGGACCATTCCTTATCAAAGTTGATCAGGTTCTGCGCGATCACCTTGCGCTCCTCGGCGTAGGTGTTCAGCAGTGCTTCCGGGGCGCGTCCTTCAAGCACGGCAGCAAGTTTCCAGCCGAGGTTAAAACCGTCCTGGATGGACACGTTCATGCCCTGACCGGCCTTCGCGGAGTGGGTATGGCAGGCATCGCCCATGATGAATGCGTGCGGTGTCCGGGTGCCACGCTCTTCATCGGACACGTCGTCGAAGCCGTCGGTGATGCGGTGGGCAACCTCGTAAACGGAGAACCAGGCTACGGACTTCACGTCAAAGCTGTAAGGGTGCACAATCCGGTTCGCGGTGGCAATGATGTCTTCTACCGGAGTATTGCGAATCGCTCCGGCGTCCTCAGCGGTCAGCTCGCCAAGGTCCACGTACACGCGCACCAGGTAACCACCCTCGCGTGGAATCAACAGGATGTTGCCTGCATCGTGGGATTGGATTGAGCACTTCACCTGAATATCAGGGAAGTCGGTGTTCAGCATGATGTCCATGACGCCCCACGCGTGCAGGGAGGCATCGCCGTGTAGCTTGTGACCCAATGAGCGTCGTACCGCGCTGCGGGCGCCATCACCACCGACAAGATACTTTGCTTTGACCTTGCGTTCTTGCCCGGAAAGTTCACCGGCCACATATTTGATGCGCGCGGTGACCGGGAATTCGGCTGTCGGATCGATTTCACAGTCCAAGTACTCCACACCGTAGTCCGGGGTGATCTTGCCCGGTGCACGTTCGGCGTCGCGTAAGAAGTAGTCCAGGATTCGGGCCTGGTTTACGTAGATGTGCGGGAATTCGCTCATGCCGGTGGAGTCATCAGCAGCCCGTGAGTGGCGGATGATGTTTGCGGGGTTCTGCGGATCTGGGGTCCAGAAGCACATCTCGACGTTGCGGTAGGACTCTTCGATAACTTCGTTGGCGAAGCCGAAGGCCTGGAACGTTTCTACCGAGCGGGCTTGGATTCCGTCGGCCTGGCCTACCTGCAACCGGCCCGGGCGCATCTCAATGGCGCGGGCATTAACACTGGGAAAGCGGGAGAGTTGGGCTGCGACTACCGCGGCAGCTGGGCCGGTTCCAACGATCAGCACATCCATCTCATCAGGGATTTCTTCCGAGCGGTCGATGCCGTACCCGGCAGCTGGTTTCACGCGTGGATCGCCGGAAACATAACCTTTGTGATGGATCTGCATTTTTACTCCTTAGGAATGCCACAGACTTCATTGTCTCTATAGTTGCGACATTGATGTAACTATAGATACAATCGTAGCTATCCTTGACTGCAGGAGCAAGACGCAAGTCACATTATGGCGGCCACAACGAGTTTCCGTGCACGGCGAAAAGACTAAAAAATGACTAAGACTACCGAAGGCGGATCCCAGACTCTGGGCCGCGGACTCAAAGCGCTCACGCTTATTGGCGAATCCTCCAGCCCACTGACCGTGGCCGAATTGGCCGAAAAATTAGGCATTCACCGCTCCATGGCTTACCGGCTGGTGAAGACCTTTGAACAATATGGCTTTGTGGAGCGTACGCCCTCCGGAGATCTAGAATTAGGAGCACGGCTCGGTGCCTTGGCGCGCAATGCTTCCAAGTCTTTACAGGCAGCGGCCACCCCGCATCTGGCCACGCTCTCGGACGAACTGCAGATGACCGCGCTCTTAGTAGTCTTTGACGGAGAAGCTGCAGTCACGTTGAGCACCGCCGAACCACGTCATGCAGATGCCACCGTGGCACAACGCCCGGGAACAAGGCACCCCATCGATAATGGCGCCCCGGGACGCGTGATCCGTTCTCAGCTCAACCCGGATCAGTACCCAGCACAGGATTATGAGTTCAGTTATGACGAAGTCATCCCCGGGCTCACCTCAATCGCGGTGCCGGTCAAACTACCGCAAAACAAGCCGGGGGCAATTGCGGTAATCTACCTGTCCCAGGAGTTGGATCAGACTCAGGTGGCACTGAAACTTACCGCCGCTTCCGCGCGAATTTCCGCTAGCCTGGGCGTGCGAGCCTAAGGGCAACTGCCTACAACTAACTGCCTATGCGGTGCACGCTTCGTTTGAACATCCGGAGTCGCGGGGCAGGTATGTTTCGGTTCCATCTACTTTTTCCCACACCACGTGGCGGTGCTGACCGCAACGTGCACAAGACGGTGCCAAATATGTGGCCCGCTCTTCCATGGTGTATGCCCGAAAATCTCCCATTTCGACCTCCCAGTGTGTACGGGCCTCGACGTGCTCGCCGTGGCTCCGCCAAATCGTGCTTTCACTCTACGCCGGGATTGCCCACCGGGCTAGAGGTAGCCCGAATCAAGCCTCACTAGTGCGATTGAGCGTCCAGCGGGATACTAAGAATCTCGTCTCGGGTTTTCTTCAACGTCTTTTCGGACGGTCGCAGAAAGCAGGAAGTTTGTTGCCAGCCGTCCCCATTCCATGGTTCCGCCTTCGGCCTCGGTCATGGCGCGTAGGCGTGCCAGGCCCTGCCCATTGGGAGTCTGTGAATGCACCGGGCGGACACCGTTATTACGGACCGAAACTACCCAGTATGGCGGTTGGCTTTCGTCGGTTTCTTCCTTGATCCAGATCACCATTTGGGTGGGATCAGCATGCTTAACCGCGTTCGTGGCTGCTTCGCGAATTATTCGCATGGCCAACTGCGGGAAGCTCTCCGCCTGCCCCAAACCCGAGCTGTGGATGCTAACTTCAATGCCAGTATCCCGCAACGAAGTAGCAATCCGTTCAATGTCTTCGATGGTTGCAGTGAGTTCTTCGGGCGCTTCTAGCTGGCCCATCGTATCGAATGTTCTGCGTAATGCGGTCATTGCTCCGTTCACCGCCTGCCGAACGTGGATCAAGCTCAACGCCGTGCGGGTATCGGTGGACGAAGCATCCAACGCGGCGTTGGTATGCAGGGAAGCTACCGCTAGGTTGTGTGCCAACTCGTCATGCAGCTGATAGGACACCTTCGAACGGTGCAATATCCGTCCTTGTTCTTTTTCGGCCTCTGAGGTCCGCTCGGCAAACTCTCGAACACGTCGTTGATGTTCTAGTGTCACCTCTCGGGTGGTGCGCAACTGGGCATAAAGAATAACCAGCGCAGCCAACGAGGCGTAGGCCAACATTTCAAAGTCAAAGAGGTCTTGGAAGGATGCCCCCTGCACTAAGCGCACCGCGCTCATCACGATGAAAACCGCTAACGCTCCAAGATAAGAGCGCATGCGGTGTCCAGCCAAGGTGATCAGGGCGAGGAAGAACAGCAAAGGTGGAAGTATGGCAATACGGGGCATGGCCAACAGCAACCAAACGCAGATACCCAGTCCGGCTACCAGCCAGGTGGCGCGCGCAAATCGATGTCGCAAAACGCTGAGGACGCCGAAACCAACGGCGAATGCCCCAGCGGTCACCAGATACGCAGCGGTCATTTCTTGTTGACCGCTAGCTGGTTTACTCACCAGCGACAGGAGCATCACGGCCAGAAATATGGCCGCTGCCCAGAGAATGCTTTGAATGCGCAGGCTGCCTTTTTCTTCCACGCTTTCAGTCTATGTCTCCTCCGGCTTGTTCTTCGAGACGCTAGTAGTCCAAAGCGTTCAGCGCGACTTATTAGCCCTTAAAGAACTCACGCATCAACCCGAGTTGGTACCCCGTGGTCCTCCACAAAGCGTGGCCTGCCAGCCATAATCCCGGTAAAGGTTTGAAAGAGAATCAACCCTGCAATGAGTAGTATCGGCAGAGTCCAGGAATCGGTGGTCTCATGCAATGCACCGACAAGGAATGGTCCGGGGATGGCAATCAGGTATCCAATGGATTGTCCGAAGGTAGAAAGCTTACTCACTCCGGCGGCCGTGTGCGCTTTCAAACCGATCATCGTCAGGGCTAAGGGAAAGCTCGAACCGCAGATACCAAGAAGTACCGCCCAGATAAACGCACCTTGAACCGGAGCGATTAACAATCCGGCAATGGCTACTATCCCGGCAATTCCATTGACGATCACCAGCGGCCCCTGATGGGAAAACTTCGCCGCCAGGGCAGGCATGATGAAAGATAGTGGGACGCCCACCCCAAGAATCACGCCAAGCAGTGCTCCGGCATAGGCTGGGTCCACTCCGAAGTCGGTAAATATCTTCGGCGCCCAACCCATCAAAATGTAGGCGACGGTAGACTGCGCACCGAAGAACAGCGCAATCCACCAGGCCGTTGAGTTTCGGCTCATTGGCCCCATTACGGGGGCTATGAGCTGAGTCTTGGGCGCCGGCATTTGAAGCTGGGTGATCTGATTACGTAAACCGAAATACACCACTACCCAAATAAGCGTCGCAATCAATGCTGGAATGGCCCATAGCGCCAGGCCGCCTCGCCACGCGCCACCAAGGGCGTCATTAACCGGAACCGCAATCGCCGCAACGACGGAGGCGCCAAGTGCTACAGCGGTGGTATACGAGCCGGTGACCAATCCAATTTTTGTGGGGAACCACCGTTTGACGAGCACCGGCATCAGAATATTTCCCACGGCAATCCCGGCAAGTGCAAGTGCGGTGAAGATGAAAAATACCCACGTATTTGGGGCGAGCGAGCGCAGGACCAATCCGCAGAGGATTGCGAGCATTGCCCCCACCACCACTAGCTCGGGTCCACGTTTGCCGGCAAGGCGCGGGGCTAGTGGGCCAAGTATGGCAAAGCATAGTGGCGGTACGCCGGTGATGATCCCTGCGATAAACCCATTCATTGACAAGTCTTCAATGACCGGATCCAGCAATGCGCCCAGCGAGGTGACTGCTGGGCGCAAATTTACTGCCGCAAGAATCATGGCAATGAGCAGTAACGCGCTAAAGCCCCTAGGCAGTGCCGGGTGTTTGGGATCCATAAAGTCATCCTAGCCAGCAACCTGAGCGAAGCATCCTTTGATGACCACCACCCGCAAATGCTACTTCTGGTGCTGTTCGTGTCCCTGCGCTGCGGAAACGATGAGGTTGCTACCTTCAAGGGCAGCGCCGGAGTCTAGTGCGCTCATCCACTGGTCCGTGGTCGATACCGCGGCCCAGTTTGAATGCAACAGTGCCATCAGAGTTTCGTGGACCTGTTGCGCACTGGCGGAACCTGCTTCGTTGGCAATATCGATGGCGCCGGTGGCGTCGGAGAGTACCTCGACACTAAAACCTAGCGGTTCGGCAGCTGCTACCGAACCGATCACGCAGTTGTTGGTCATGAAGCCGGTGAGCGTGATCGTGTCGATATTGCTTTCACGCAACCACGCCTCCAAATTCGTTCCGGCGAAGACACTGGCGTATACCTTGGTGAAAACTTGCGTGGCCTGATCTGCGCGCTGCGCAATTTCGGGGTGCAGGTTGAAGGTGTCCGAACCATCGGCAAAGACCGGAGCTTGTGCAGGCATTTGGTGTTGCACGACGTACACCGGGATTCCGGCCTTCTGTGCCGCATCCATCGCTTCGGTGGTGCGTTCCAGCGATCGCGCACGTGGTGGGTACTGAATTTTCAGCAGGCCTTCAAAATATTCCTGCTGTACGTCGATGACGATGAGGGCGCGGCGTGGGTTGGTCATGGTGTTCTCCTGAGTTTTTTGTGGGGCTTAGTTGCTGTTTTACAGGTAGTGCTTGGCCAGAAGCTGCAATGTACGCACTTCTGCTTCGGGATCATGGGTGCCGATCACCAAGGTGATTTCATCTACCCCGGTCTGCTCCTGAAGTTGTTCCAGCTGCGCGGCCACGGTAGCGGCCGTGCCATTGAAGGCTCGGTTGGTGTACATCTCGATAATTGCCTGCTCATTGAGCGTGCCATCAAAAGCGGCAACCTCGGCTGGGGAAAATAGCGTGAAGGACTCGCGCTTGAACATGCGCAGCATTCCCATGGCCATGCTCATTGCCTGACGTTTGGCTTCGAGAGGATCCTCGTTAACAATCGTGGAAACGCTGACCATCGAGTAAGGGGCGTCCAGCACGGCCGAGGGCACAAAGTTTTCACGGTAGATGCGCATGGCGCTGTGGATGTCTGCATCACCGAATTGCAAGGCGAACGCGTAGGGTCGACCAAGTTGCGCTGCGAGTTGCGCCGAATAGGGCGAGGAACCAAGGATCCACAATTCGGGAGCCACGGTGGGTGCTTGCACTCGGTTTTCCTTGGCCTGCCATGGTCCGGGTACCGCATGGACGGTTTCGAAGTGGTGGCCAGTTGGGAAGTCGTCGTGCAGAAATCCCATAAGCTCGGTCACCAGTTGCGGAAAGTTTTCATTCGCACTGTCGCCACGTCGCAGTGCCGCGGCGGTGACGTGGTCGGTGCCTGGGGCACGTCCCAGTCCCAAATCGATACGTCCGGGAGCAAGCGCTTCAAGAGCGCCAAACTGTTCGGCAATCACTAGCGGGGCATGGTTTGGAAGCATTACCCCGCCGGCGCCCAAGCGGATCCGTTGGGTTTCTGCGGTCAGCCGGGCGAGCATCCGCGGAGGTGAGGATACCGCCAGCCCTGGCATCGCGTGGTGCTCTGACATCCAGAAACGGTGATAGCCCAGCTCATCTGCCTGGCGCGCGAGATTGATCAGCGAAGTCAGGCCTTGCTGGACCGTTCTGCCTACACCGACCGTACCGCCGGTATGGGCGTTGAGCGCGAAGGGAGCGGAGCCAAACTGTGGTGCGGGATGCAATGAAACCTCTTTTATCACGGATATTTCTTATTTATAGCGTGATATGAAGATAACACTTTCTCACGTCAAATATCTACTGCTAACATGAGAAGCATGAATCACGCACCACTTCCACCCGCGCCGGGGACTGAAGCCCACTTGAGTCTTGCGCTAGTAAACAGCATGATTCACCTGCCGGGCGGAAAAATTGTTGACCACCTGGATTCGCCTGAAGCAACCACCGCGTGGCTCATTGAACGAGACCTTGTTGATGGCAAGGAACAGCTCCTGTCCTACTGCCAAAGTAAACTCTGTGGTCTGCGTAGCGATCTGCAGAACATCTTCCTAATGCAGGCAACAAACCAAAATATTGACCAGCAGGTCGTGGATCGCATCAATAAGGCGCTGACCGTCGCGCCACATATTTCACTGCTGCATTACTCCGCGGACGCAGGGTTTTACCGGGCAGCCGAACACCCGGTCACTTTGCTCGTTGAACACGCGATGTCGGTCATTGCCGAAGATGCAGTGACGCTCCTAGCCTCCGAGGAAGCCGAGCTTTTGATCCAGTGTGAAGCAGAGCCCTGCCAAAGGTTCATGCTGAGAACCCACGGACGCCGCCAATGGTGTTCCACCCGTTGCGGAGATCGGGTGCGTGCGGCACGCGCTTACGCGCGCAAACGTGAGAACGCGTTAAACAGCTCAGCCTAGGCAGGAAACCTAGGCTGAGCGTTGAGTTCACGTAGTTGCTACAAACTACGCGGCGGGAACTTCTTGTACTTGCGATAATGATTCACTGCGTTGAGTATCAGATAGACCCGGCGACGTGGATGCTTCTCTTCCTTGAACTTCAGCGGGTTGGATACCTTACCGGCCTTGAGCAACGCGGCGGCTTTCCGCCCGGTGTCACTATCAAGGAAACGTCGCAACAGGTGGTGCGGCAGCACGGTGAATAGTCGCTCTTCACGCAACTGGAGAATTCCAATACCGGTATCGATCACCGCATCGGTCTGCGGGTTGGAAGAATCAAAGTCTTCGCCAAGGAATTCGGTGACGTAAAAACGTGCAGGATTAATCCCTGCAGCCGTCAGATAATAATGGTTTCGCCCGAGTCGCGGGTTGATTTCAAAGAACTTCACGACGCCATCACGATGATCATATTTTGCGTCGATCATGGCGATTCCCTGCCAACCCAATTCCTCGAGCATTCGGGCACCGTCTACGGCCATCTGGTCATTGCGTCCGGTGACAATAGCCGCGGAGTTGCCCAACACCAATGGTGCATGCTCCTCGATGACTACCTCACCATATCCGGCGAAGATCACCTTCTTTTCTTGCGTAGCAAAGTAGGTGCATAGACGCATCGCATCATCAGAACCTGGAATGTACTCCTGCAAGATGTAGCCGGAAGTGTAACCACTGGCATCGATGCGTCCCAGCAAGTCTTCTAACTGGGTCAAGTTTTCCAGCGTGTGGATCTTTTGCTTGCCGGCGAACTTTGCGGCGATCCAATCGCCGGAGCTCGACGGCTTACCAATCAGCGGGAAGGTCAGCGACTTAGCCATCGCGGACAGGTCATCGCCCGCGCGATAAACGGCGGTACGTGGGTGCGCGATCCCCATTCGTTCGGCGAGCGCGTAGAAGTTCTCCTTCAAGGCGGCAGCCTCAATGACTTCTAGTTCTGGATACGGGATCACGAAGTATTCGCTGAGCTGCGCACGATGCTTGGCTATCAGCATGATGTGGAAGTCTAAAGATCCGAAGAGCATGAGTGGGCGAACCGTTTCGCCGTTGAGTTGCTCGGCAAGGGCGATAAGTTTGGTCACTACCCGCGCTTCATCGGCCATGGAGCCAATGGGGTGCAACTCGATGGCTACCGAGTGTTCAATGACTCCGTTGCCGGCCGCCGGCACTACGACCGAACGCACCTGGTACGCCTCATAAAATTCGCGCGCCAGAGTGTAGGTGCCGATGTCGCCGCCAAGGATGACGGGGACAAAAGGCTGAGAGTTCTCAATAGCCATGGGGTTTAGTTCCTACTTCGCTCGCCAGTTCATGTACTTCTCAAAGGCCCAGGCAAGTGGCTTATTCAGTGCCAGATCCCATTCGCCGTTGGTCTGCACAATGTCGCAACCCGTATTGGTTTTGAACTTGGTCAGCCCCGACAGATGGTGGTCCCCGTCCAGGGTTGCGCTGACGCCACCCTGGTCCAGGTACTTGCAGCCGGCTTCGATGGAGTCGGAGATCATGTGATGCATGATGGCCTTGGGAGCGAAGAGTTTACGTTGCTCCGAGGACGAGGCACCGTAGAGGTACCAGGCAAGGTTGCTGGAGCGTAACACGATCGCCGAGGCTAGATCTACACCCTCATGACTTGCAACGTAGAGCGTGCAGGAGCCGGGTACCGCCGCGTTGAGTACCGTGTGCATTTTTTCAAAGTAGCTCAGCGGGCGTCCGGTGAATTCTTGACGTTCAGCGGTGTGGTTATACAGAGCATGGAAGCGTGCCATGTCCTTGGTTTCACCAATTTCAACCAACAGTTCGCTCTTGAGCGACTTCCGCGTTTCGTTGCGGGTGGTGGAGGAATAGGAAGCCATCACCTGATCAGTATCTAGCTGGTTTCCTGCCGGATCCTGCAATGCCACCCTTGCCACGTATTCTGGCTGGCCGGCGGCAAAGTCCATACCGACGTCTTGTTTGGTGAATCCTAGATCGCTCAGCGCTTCGTTGAGCTTGCGCGCGTTCTCGTTGACCGATGCGGTTTCCAGATCGGCGAGCGAGGCGAGCTCGTCTTTACCGAACGCCTTGCGCACGGCGGCCGCACCCCAGGTGCGCACCGACAGCCCTGGCCCAACACGTAGCTGGAAGGCGCCACGGTTTTTCAGGTAGCTGGCCAGCAGTGGAAGGACGGTTCGCGCGTCATAGCTGTCGAAGTCTATGACCGGACCGTCTGGAATGTAGGCGAGGGTCTTTTTAATTACCGGCGCTTGCCGGTGCAGGATCAAGGCGACACCAACGAGGGTTTCACCATCAAACCAACCGAGAGATTCTCCTCGCCAGCCTGCCTTGACCTGTGCCCATTCGGGACGCTGAAGGAAGCTGACACCTTGCGCGGTAGCAAGGAACGCGGAGTGCTCGGTGCTGGATATTGGACGCACGCGAAGTTCATTGTGGCTCACAGGTAAAAGCCTATCGCGGTTTGCTTGCCACCCCGGGGATGATGCATGGCAAGCAATGAGTCAAGACGTTGGGTCTTCGCGGGTTCTGTCGCGGTATCTGGTCGAACAAAGATCTCAGGCTGTGAGCAAATGGACATGCTCAGCCACATCAATGCCTACTAGCTCATGACCCAGGGACGGATTTGGTGTCATCGAGCTCACGCGTGCATTCTATACCCCAAGGGGGTATTATTGGTACATGGACTCTCAGACAAAGATTGCGGAACCAGTGGCGCCTCATGGCTACACTCCCCAAAAAGATGCCTTGCGCAAACGCCTCAACCGGATCGAGGGGCAGGTTCGCGGGGTTGCCCGCATGGTGGATGAAGACAAATACTGTATCGACATCCTCACCCAGATCTCGGCAATTAACGCTGCCCTACACAAGGTCAGCCTGCAACTGGTCGAAGACCATATCGGCCACTGCGTGGTGGGCGCTGCCGAAGAGTCGCTGAGCACCGGGGACCCAAGCATCGTTCAAGACAAAATCTCCGAAGCTACGGCTGCAATTTCCCGACTTCTGCGCTAGCCGACAGAACTTTCAATCCCCCGATAAGAATAGAGAGCAAAATATGAGCCACGCTTGTAATTGCGGTTGTTCCGATAATTCAAACTCTTCAAGCCAAGGCTTGCAGATTATTCCTCGCCCGGACAGCACCCCAGTCATTTCCCAAACTGAACTAAAAATCTCGGGAATGACCTGTGGGCACTGCGTCTCATCGGTATCCGAGGAACTGAAGGAAATCGCAAACGTGCAAGACGTTGAGATCATCCTCGACGCAAAGGGTATCTCTACTGCAATGCTGAGCACCTCGGGCACCATCGACGAAGAAGTGCTTCGAGCAGCAGTTGAAGAAGCCGGCTACACTCTCGAATCGGTCAGCAACTAGCCCTCTGCCCTAAGGACTAGCAGCCACCGCAATTCAAACTTGTCGCAGTCTGGTCCATGATGGAGTATTAAAAAGACCGCAAGTTGCGGATCAGCGACTTCTGCTGGCCTCGCGGTCGGTACTTCCACGAAAGTAGGACAACAGATGAACGAGCAACGCGTATTCAAGGCAGTCGTAGGTAAGCAGGCCGGATGGTGGAACATTTGGGTTCCCGAACTGGACCATGTCACTTCCACGCGCAAGTCCCGCAAGATTTCTGGGTACACCCGAAGCTTGATCGCAGCGGTTCTCGGAATCCCAGAATCGTCTTTCCGCGTGGAACGCGAATCAGTTTCCGCCGAAGAATTTGAACGCCGCTACACGGAGGCCGTACTAGCCACCGATAAGCAGGAAAAGAAGTAACTCACGCACTTGAACACCTGGCGGGCCCCCCTAGCCAATGAGCACCTGACGCACAGTCGCTAAACAGTCACGGTAATTAGAGTAGTAACTACCTTCCTCAAAGGTGCGAGTGATGTTCCAAGGCCCAGTTCATAATGAACTGGGCCTTGGGTTTTAATTACCAGATTTTTCGGATTTACCCGGATCTTCCATGAATCCGCTTCACACTTCGCAGTGAGGTTCTTATCCGGTTACTAGACTTAGAGACCGCCGCAACGCGCACGCTCCGCAGTGTTTTTGAAGGCCATAACTTGAATTCTAAATAATACGAAACGTTACGGGCCGCCGAAAAAATCAAGCCATCTCCCAGCTCAGGATTTTTAAACCCTGCTGTCAGCGCTACTTTCAAGCCCCAAAAGCGTTCTCCTTATCTTTAATTGTCCTGCCAACTAGTGCTTTATATAACAACAGCGAATCGTAGATCAGCTTTCTGCAAGATCCTTCGTTCCAGTGCGATGGCAAAATTGCCCGGCATATCAACCGCAAACCCACAGTAAAGAATCCCTTCGGTTTGCTTCATAAACTAAAACATGGGCATACTGTGACAGCTATCACAAGTTAATTGCCGTTGACGCGTGGCGGGAGAGATCCGCCCCAGCCAAGGGCGGACGCCGTAGGAGCAATTCCTCCCCAGGAAACTCTCAGGCCCCCGTACCGCCACGATGAGGCAAATCTGGAAAGTAGTATGGGTTTTGTCCATACTCACCGACGGAGCAAACCTTGCACCCAATGACGGGTCAAGGTGAAAACTCTCAGGTCTTCAAACAGATTGGGGAGGAACAAAGAACAGTGCCGCATTGTCTGCACCCGATTCGAAAGTTCCCCCAATGGTCAACCTTCTTCGCACTCAGCCCGAGTCACTGCTCATCGAGCTGCGCCCCGCGCATCATGGCGTGCAGAATCTTGTCCTGGAGAACGAGCATTCGGTTGCAAACGTAGATCTGCCGCAACGTGGGTTATCCCTCGGGACTAGCTCACGGCACCTCTTCGAAGCACCTCACCACTCCTGGAAGGCAGCAGAATGAGCACCACCAGCTCTTCGCCCAAGCTCGAACGCGGGCTCTCAAACCGTCACATTCAGCTCATTGCAATTGGCGGTGCCATTGGTACCGGTCTATTCATGGGCTCTGGCAAGACCATCTCGGTCGCTGGCCCATCGGTCATTTTTGTTTACATGATCATCGGCTTCATGCTGTTCTTTGTCATGCGTGCCATGGGAGAACTACTGCTGTCGAACCTGAACTACAAAACCTTCGCCGATTTCGCCGGTGATCTGCTGGGGCCATGGGCTGCGTTCTTCACCGGCTGGACCTACTGGTTCTGCTGGGTGGTCACAGGTATTGCCGACGTGGTGGCGATTGCTCACTACGTCGCCTACTGGTGGGGCAACCTTCCGCTATGGATTCCGGCGCTGGCTTGTATCGCACTGCTGCTGGTACTGAACCTGGCTACCGTGAAGGCCTTCGGTGAAACCGAGTTCTGGTTCTCCATGATCAAGATCGTCGCCATTGGTGCGCTGATTGTGGTGGGTCTGGTAATGATCATCACCAAGTTCCAGTCCAATGGCGCGACCGCTTCCTTTAGCAACCTCTGGGCCGACGGTGGCATGTTCCCCACCGGCTTCATGGGCTTCGTAGCTGGTTTCCAGATTGCAGTATTCGCATTTGTGGGAATTGAGCTCGTAGGTACTACCGCGGCAGAAACCAAGGATCCAGAAAAGACCCTTCCTAAAGCGATCAACTCGATTCCGATTCGAATCCTGTTCTTCTACGTAGGCGCTTTGATCATCCTCATGGCCGTTCAGCCATGGCGTCTGTTCTCAGCAGGGGAATCACCATTCGTTGGCATGTTCACGCTTGCCGGGCTGGCTGGTGCGGCAGGCATTATCAACTTTGTGGTGCTGACCTCGGCAACTTCCAGTGCTAACTCCGGGATCTACTCGACCTCCCGAATGCTCCGCGGCCTGTCCATGGAGGGTGACGCTCCGAAGGCCTTCGAAAAGCTTTCTGGTCGCAGCGTCCCACGCAATGCGCTGATGTTCTCCTGCATGTTCCTCCTCGCCGGAGTGGTGCTGCTCTACAGTGGCGATTCGGTGATTGCGGCCTTCACGCTGGTGACTACGGTCTCCGCACTATGCTTCATGTTCGTCTGGTCGATTATCTTGATCAGCTACCTGGTGTACCGCAAGCGTCGTCCACACCTGCACGCAGCGAGCAAGTTCAAGATGCCAGGCGGAGCGTTCATGCCATACGTGGTGCTCGCATTCTTTGGCTTCATCCTGTGGGCATTGACTACCCAGTTAGATACCCTGCAAGCGCTACTGATCACTCCACTGTGGTTTGTTGGCCTAGCGATTGGTTACAGCGTTATCCGCCGCAATCCACAGCATGCACAGCTTCGTGCACTGCACGTGAAAAAGGTCATTGCAGAGCGTGAAGATGCTGGAGCCTTCCGGATTCACGGTCCGCGCGCGGAAGACAGCATAGATTCCGAAACTCACTCGGTGTAAATAGCCGAGTTTGGCACCGCATCCCCTCGTGGGGTGCGGTGCTTTTCCATATCCACCCAGTTGCCGGGCATCAGGGAAGCGCTACTCATTGAGTGCTGCGCGGCGATTGGCCAACAGTCCGATAAGGATACTTTGCAAGGCGCCAAGCGCGGCGCCCAGAACTGTCATGGACAATCTGTCGACCAACAAACTGGACATCGGTTCGGCACTGCCCAGATGCACCATCAACAACGCGGTCACGGTCATGAAGATCATGCCCACCGCGTAGTGTCGCAAGATCACCATTTCTATGCAGAACTGGCTTGCGACGGCCACCAGTAATATCACCCAGATCGGAGGACCAAACATCACGATGACTGCGGTGAGCAGCACTCCCACGCAGGTACCCACACAGCGTTGAATAGCGCGGGAAACCCGAGCATAGGTGTTCATTCCGATCACCGCGGCGATGGCACCCAGGCTCGCCCAGTACCAGTGATTACCACCAAAGGTATAGGCCACGGCCCCGGCGATAAATACGGCGAGCGCCATCTGCGTAGATTCCGTATAGGCGCGAGGGTTTGGATTCCAGGAAAAGCCCTTGCCTAAGGTGTGTAGCAAATTGGAGCGACGCAGCGAAAGCCCGAGCATGAACAACACGCTGAAAATTACCGTGCCCACGCCAACCACCAGAACGCCAACAAAATTATCCGCGGTCGCAGGAACGCTAATGCAGGCGCCACCGGCAAAGACTGCAAAGACCGGTCCTGGTGGCAGCCAGCGGACGGCACAGGAAACAAAATTCGCGCCGAAGGCAATAGCCGCCAACACCAGTATGCGCACCACGAAGGGTGACTCGATCATGGAGAAGAAGGTACCCAGCGCCATAGCGGCAATTTGCACCAAGCCACTGCTCAGCTGCTGCCAAAAACGGACCGCATCGGTATCGTAGCGACCAAAGACCGAGCAAAACGCGCCAAATGCGGCGTACATGGCCCAGTCCACTCGGCCGGTAACGGCCAGCAGGGTCAGTGGAACTGCCACGCAGAAGGCAGCCTTTGTGGCTGGGATCAATGACGGCCTCGCCGGGCCCACGGTAATGCTGTGTTCCCACACTGCTTTCAGTTGTTGTTTCACTGAGCAGACTCGTCTTCTTGAGCTACGACTAGCTGTAAGAGTTCACGCAGTTGCTCGCGCTGTGCGACATTGAGGACCCCAAAGAGTTCCATTTCGCTGTCCCGCGCAGCATCCATGGCCTTGGCCGTGAAATTCTGACCGGCATCGGTCAAGGTGATGATGTTGCGTCGCCGGTCATCGGGATCGACGCTGCGTTCCACAATGCCATGCTGCGCTAGTTCATCGAGGTAGGCCACCAAGTGGCCACGGTTCAGGTCGGTGCGTAGCGAGAGATCGTTTTGAGACATGGGTGCGAACTCTTGCAAGGCGGACACGATCATGAAGTGATTGCGGGTCAACGCTTCTGATTCCATCATCGCGGTGAGTTTGAGTGTGCCCAAGCGTCCTACACGGGAGGCGAGGTAGCTCAGTGAGCCCCATTGAAATTTCGGAATCTGTTGCTCGTTCATCCCATCAAGATATCATTTCATAATGAAACGATTTCTTTAGGAGCGCATTTACTGTTCAAGATCACAAGTAAAAGCGGAAAATGTCGGTTTGCCGTCATCTTCTCTCGCCCATACGGCGCTCCAAACTATCAGCAGGAGCATTTACCCGAAACAAGCCCTTGCGACCCACTTATGGGCTCATGTCCTTGACGAACTGCGATAGTTGCCGATCGCGATCGCTAAGGAAGCGATAAGTAATACTCCGGCGAGTGCCCAACCGGCTACCGTAAATTCATTGATTTGAGGCACCCGCGGCAGATTGATCGCCGCTACCGCAAGAAAGAGGCACACCACAACTGCACTCTTCCTAGCGCTGGACACCCTGTTCTGCTCGACCATCAGTCCGCTCCTCTTGTCGAAAGCTAGCTCGTACCACTCAAGCATCCTCCACCGGAGGAACCAGCAACGTCGGTAAAGCCGGCGATACAGATGTTGCGCATTGGATCCCCACGGTAACAGCACCGAATGTCGCACAGCGAGACATAGTCATCATCGCGGCCACGTGCGCGCCAGCCTCGGAAGTCAATTCCAGGCGGTTTCGCCGAATGACCTTAGCGTCGGATTCGCGCCGAACGAAGCTCGTCGATACGCACCAGCACCACACCGAGCACAATCAATAGCCCACCAAATAATTGAACTGGTCCTGGCAGCTCGGAAAGCAGCAACCAAGCCCAAAGCACCGCAAAGAGCACCTCGGTCAGCGAAATAAATGAAGCCACTTTAGAGCCGAGAGCGCGTGCTGCCATCACGCCGGTGGTGTAGGAAAATACCGTAGCGATCAGGATGAGCCCTAGCAGCGCTACCCACCAGGGAACCTGCACCCCTGCGAAGGAACCACTGCCAAACTCGGCATGCATGGGAAGGATTCCAAACAGTCCAACAAGTCCCAAGGAGACCGCGCCAACCAGCATGCCTCCGGCCGAAAGAATAATTGGTGGCAACGCACCATCTACACGCGCGCTCACGAAGAAGTAGACGGTCAATCCCACCGCGGCGCCAAGTCCCCACAAGATGCCAATGGGATCTAATGACGAGGTTCCGCTCAGATCCAAGACGGCGACCAGCCCGGCCAGGGCCAGCAGCGTTCCACCGATAGTCGCCACCGAGGGGCGTTTTTTGTGGCGCATCCAAAGCACCACAACAATCAATACCGGTGCCAGATATTCCAGCAGTAACGCGACACCCACATCCAGGCGTTCAACCGCCAAAAAATAGCACAGCTGACAGGCGCCCACACCGAAGAACCCAAAGAGCAATATTGACGCCCAGTTGGTGCGTAGCAGTACCCAGCGGCCACGCATGGCAAGCAGTGCAGGGATTGCGAGGATGAGCGCGGCTCCGGCCATCCGTACAGCAACAGCTGCTGCCGGGGTCCATCCGGCTTCGAACAGCCCTTTAGCGAAGGAACCCGAGAGGCCAAAAGCTGCCGAAGATGCCAGGGCAATCCAGACGCCGGCCAGCTGCCCGTGGGGCACCGACGCACTCATGCGTTCGGCTACGTGCGACACTGACTCTGGGTAATTGGACATGGGTGGTTAAACCTTCGCTACGAATACTCCCTACGCGACATGCAGCAACGAAATATGCAGGTGGTTCAGGAGCAAAGAATTGTATGATCATGACAATACGGATACGTTTGAACTCGCGTCAATCCACGACCTTCACGGGAACTATTTATGACTTTTGCGCCAGATATTGAAGCCTCACTGCGCACTATTGTGAACTTGCTAAACACCGAAGTTTCGTTTGCTGACATGCTCTCGACGGTGCCTGATTTAGATCATTTTCTGCAGACCGAAAAATTCAACGGTCCGCACGCACAAGACCAGTCTGAGTTGCGCTCCATCCGCCAGCTGCGCTCGCAGCTCAAGGGTATTTGGACCACGGATGAAGATGACGCCGTTTATAAGGTCAATCAGATTCTGCGCAACGTTAACGCGCAACCGCAATTGATCAAAAACGAAAAATGGGGATACCACCTACACGCCACCACAAACCGCGCCCCACTCTATGACCGTATGGCAGTGGACGCGGCAATGGCGTTAGCGGAAGTCATTCGTTCCGGAGGACGAGAACGGTTGCGGATCTGTGCGTCCACCGATTGTGGAGCGGCCCTGCTTGACCTGTCACGAAACCGTTCAAAGCTCTACTGCGATACCGGAAACTGCGCTAACCGGGAACACGTACGTGCATACCGTGCACGAAAAGCTACTCCGAGATACTAACTAGTCGCATTTTGGCTCTTTTCGCCCCTATGATGAGGTGACAACAGCAGTTCTAAATGTTGAAGTCGAAAGGCCAGATCATGCCCGGTGAAGCACACGCATCCGAAGAATATGAAGCACGCCTTGAAGCCAGCGAGGATTCACCGCTAAAGGCCGCCGGCCGGTGGACCGCAGCAATCTTCTCCGCCGCTCTGGGAGACGCCGAATTTGAGGCTCGCGGCGCCGAAGTTGTGGTGCATTCACGCACCGACGATACGGTGTTGCTCCGTATGGAGACCTCAAATCTTGAAGAAGCCGAAAGGCTCATCGTGCAGATCCGCAAGGATCTGGACGAGTTGAGCACCGTCGACTTCGTCGATGAATGGGGCCAGGGAAACACCCAGAGCGGGCGTCACGCTAAAGAAAGCTAATCTAGCTTCTAACGCGCTACCAGCACACCATCCGCGTCGGCGTACACCATGACTCCGGGGCGGATGGTCACGGCATCAATTTCGATGTCAAGATCACTGAAGCCACCACCGCGCTTCACGGTTTTACGCGGGTTGCTACCCAAGGCTTTGACGCCTAAATCCATGGTGGCCATTTCAACGCGGTCGCGTACCGCGCCATTGATGATGACTCCGGCCCAGCCGTTATCCACTGCAGCTTGGGCAATCATGTCCCCCATCAGTGCAAAACGCAGTGACCCTCCACCATCAACCACTAAGACCTGTCCCTCGCCGGGGGTGTTCAACGTGGATTTGATCAACACGTTATCTTCAAAGCATTTGATGGTCTTGGCCGGGCCAAAGAAGCTTTCCCGCGCACCAAAGTTCTGAAACTGCAGGGAAATTGACTGCAGTTTGTCCTCGAATTCATCGTATAAATCCGCGGTGCTGATCGCTTCTTGCTGCATGGTTGCTCCTAGACGGTGAGGGGTCAAAACTTGTTCAACTCACAGCCTAACTTGCAGCCGAATTATTTGGTCTTTAGTGTCTCGCGGTATGTTTCTTTGGCCAGTGCGCCGAGCCGTGAATGTTTGCGTCCGTAGCCCAAATACACGATGAACCCAACAACCATCCAGATGCCGAAAACCATCCAGGTATTTGAGCCGAGGTTGAACATTAAGAATAAGCAGGCGGCGATACCAAGCAGTGGGGTGAGCGGGTAGAACGGTACCTTGAAGGTACGTGGCGCATCAGGCTGGGTACGGCGCAAGAAGATCACGGCGGCTCCAACTAGTGCGAAGGCAAACAAGGTACCGATGCTCGTTGCTTCAGCCAGTTCGCCCAACGGAATCAGCGAGGCGGTAATTGCTACCGCAGTACCGACGATGAGGGTGCCGACTACCGGGGTGTGAGTTTTCGGGGAAACCTTAGCGAACGCTTTGGGCACCAACCCGTCGCGGCCCATGGTCATCAGGATCCTCGTCTGGCCGTACAAAGTGGTCAGTACTACCGAGACAATGGCAATCACCGAGGCTAGGGCAAAGATCAGCACCAGCCACGGCTGACCGGTCACCTCGGAAACGATCATCACCAGAGCCGCTTGTGCACTTTCAAACCACTGCCAGTTACGTGCGCCTATGGCTGCTACCGCTACCAGTACATACACGGTGGTCACCAAAACCATGGAGATGATGATGGAGCGAGGCATATCGCGTTGGGGATTCTTCGCTTCTTCACCGGCAGTGGAGGCTGCGTCAAAGCCGATGAAGGAGAAGAACACCATCGAGGCTGCCGCACTCACACCGGCTGCACCCATGGGTAGCAATGGTGCGAAGTTACCGGCATCAAAGGCGGTGAAGGCAACGATGGAGAAGAACACGAGAATCGCGATTTTCACCATGACCATCACGGTGTTAGCTATTGCCGATTCGCGCGCGCCACGGGCCAATAGCAAGGTAGCTGCGACGACTGTTAGAAGCGCCGGTAAGTTGATCACGCCACCATCTACCGGGCCACTGGCCAATGATGCGGGCAGATCCAATCCAAAGATTTCTAAGGTCTGATTCACATATTGGCCAGCACCTACGGCCACCGCGGCGGCGGAGACCGCGTATTCAAGGATGAGACACCAACCGCAGATCCATGCCACGCCTTCACCCATGGTGGCGTAGGAATAAGAGTAACTAGACCCGGATACCGGGACCATGCCAGCCATCTCCGCGTAGGAAACCGCGGAGAGCAAAGCGGTGACACCTGCTAGTACGAAGGCAATCCAGATGGCTGGTCCGGCCACCGGAACGGCGTCTCCTAAGATCACCAGGATACCGGTGCCAAGGGTGGCACCAACAGAGATCATGGTCAGCTGGAGTACACCAAAACTGCGTTTGAGCTGACCGAAACCAGCATTATTTGCCGATTCAGCGGTCATCGACTGGATTGACTTGCGTCGAATCAATTGCTCACCCAATGAGGTGCGGGTGCTATTGGGCGTTCGGTGCGCGTTGTTCACGTGTCAATCCTTGAATATTGCGTATTATCCGGTGCGGTGTGCTGACCACCGGCTAACGACAACGCGCTGGGTCCACCGTGATGGCGGACCCAGCGCGTGAGCGAAACTAATTTAGTCTTTGAACTTCTTATTTGGATTTGCTGAGGAACGGTTTACACCGGTTCCCTTGCCAAGCTCGGAATCGTTTTCCTTACCGGCCATGGTGAGCACCGAAATGATCAGCAAGCTAACGACAAAGGCTACGCCGAAGCAGACTAGTCCGATGTCTAGGCGGATCGGGTTTTGCGAGCCTCCGGTAGAGGAGATCGTACCGACCACCCCAGCGACAAGACCCAGCAACAGCGAGAAGCTCAGTGGGCCCTTGATCGACTGGCTCCACGGTTGCTTCTTCTGCGAGTTGTTTCCCACCAGGAACTCCATTTCTACTTGTCCTGTTGACCTGTTAAGTTCTAGTTATTTTCGATTTCGGTCGGAGCCGCCGCTTTAGCGTCGTGGCGATGACCGAAGGCGGCGATTAATTCAAAGACCGCAAAGATGATGGTGCCTCCACCAATCAGACCGAACATTCCGTGGGCATCAAGGCCGGTGCCGAAGAGCAACGCGATGGCAAGTACCACCGACACCGCGGCGGTGATCAGCTGGTTACGGAATGGTGGGAATTGTGCGCGCAGCTTAGCGAAGACATAGAACTCCACTAAACCGGTGACGAAGAATGCGAAGGCTGCCAGGTAAGCAACCCACATGGGGGTGGTGGCGAACAAAGCCGCAATACCTGCCAGCAGCATCAGCCCGGCGCCCAGCGCGTAGGCAGCTCGGGATTTCTCCGGTGCGCTTGGTACGGTGACGTACTGCCACATAAATGCGCCGGTCACCACCAACAACGCACCTGTCGCGTAGGACAGTACGCTTTGATCCGCGTGGATCCAGAAAATCGAGATGAGCGAGTAGACCAAGGCGCCGAGTCCGCGAAGAAATACGGGACGGAAGACGTCTTGAGCTTGGGCTGGGGTGGTTTTTGGTGCTGGCACACCCCCATTCTACCGGCGATAGAACAAAGAGTCAGCCGAGTCAAAGCTATGTCACATTTACCGACGCACCCGCAGGTTATTTACGCCGGCGAATCAATGACTCGTTGAGCTCACCAATCGACGCGGCACCCATCAGTTGCATCGCCACTTCAACCTCCTTGGCCAGCAGTTCAATAGCCCGACTGACGCCTGCTTGGCCTCCGGACATTAGCCCGTAGAGGTAGGCGCGGCCGATGAGCACAAAGTCCGCCCCGGCGCAGAGCGCTGCGACGATATCCGAACCGGACATGATGCCCGAGTCCATGATAATTTCCATGTCCTCACCGACCTCGGCGCGAACCTCGCTCAGTGCCTCGAAGGCGATTGGTGCACGGTCCAGCTGGCGTCCGCCGTGGTTGGAAACCACTAGTCCGTCTGCTCCGGCGGCTTTAGCTTTCGCGGCGTCTTCGGCGGTGAGGATGCCTTTGACGAAAAGTTTGCCCTTCCATAGTTCACGGATCCACTTCAGATCATCAAAGTCCAGGGACGGATCAAACATGGAGTTGATGATGGTGGGAAGATCTGCCGAGGTATTGGATAGTGAGGCGAACTTTAATGAATCCGTGGTCAGGAAGTTAAACCACCATTCGGGACGGTATGAGGCGTCAAGTACCGTCTTTAATGTCAGCTCCGGCGGAATCTTCATGCCGTTGCGGGTATCGCGATGACGTTGTCCGGCAACCGGGGTATCCACTGTCACCAGTAAGGTGTCATAGCCGGCGGCGGTCGCACGGTTGACTAGCCCTGCAGATTTCTCGCGGTCCTTCCAGAGGTAGAGCTGGAACCATTTGCGTGCACCCGGGGCCGCCTGCGCGACCTCTTCAATAGAGCGAGTACCCATGGTGGAGAGGCTAAAGGGAATCCCTGCCTGTTCGGCGGCCTTCGACCCACCAATTTCACCTTCGGAGTGCATGAACCGGGTAAACCCGGTCGGAGCGATACCAAATGGCAAGGCCGATGGTGCTCCAGCGATCTGCGTGGACAGATCCGCTTGCGCGGTGCCATGCAGAATTCGTGGCAGCAGTTCCACGTTGTCGAAAACCTGGCGAGCTCGGGTCGCGGTGATTTCGCGGCCGGCGGCGCCATCGACATAGTCGAAGGCTGCGGTCGGGGTGCGGCGCTTAGCAATGGAGCGCAAGTCCCAGATATCTGCCGTCTTGCTCAGCCGTGCAGCGCGGCGGTCTGCGGCGGGCAGTTTGAACTTCATCAGGTTGACTAGTTCGCTAATGTCAGGAAATTGACGCTTGAGGTTGCTCAAAATACATCCTTTGAATCTCGGAGTGTGAGGCAGAAGTTTTTAGTAGCGGATACTGTTTTTTGCTCGGGTGCCAAGGTAGATGGCGACCGCGGAGCTCAGACAACTTAGGGCTAGGAAACTCGCGGGGAGATTGATAGAACCATTGCCTAGTTCCAATAGTGTTGCCGCAATCAGCGGAGAGAGACCAGCGACAATGGCACCATTTAGTTCTCTGGCGATAGCGATCCCGCTAAAGCGCACGGTGACGGGGAATAGTTCGGTCAAAAACGCACCTTGCGCTCCGGAGGTGCAGGGAATGACTAGGCCATAGCCCAGAGCGATGGCCAAGAATCCGTAAATAAACTGGTCCGTGGCGAGCATCAAGAAGATAGGGAAAGCGAGGAGTAAACCGGCAATGTTTCCGGCTGCCAAGATACGGGCGGAACCAAACTTGTCCGCTAGCCAACCGCCCACAGGAGTGAGTAGAACCGAGACCAGCGAGCCTAGGGTCACCGCCAGCAACGCCTGGCTCCGGGCCATGCCAGAACCAACCATCAGGCTGATGGAGAAGACGGCAAGAATGTAGTTGGTGGCATTGTGCCCGGTGATTGCAAAGAAGCCGAGTACCACTCGACGCCAGTGGGATTCGAAGACTTCGCGCAGTGGAAGTTTCTGGGCGCCCGCACGTTGTCGCGCCTGGTTCATGGCGTGCGCGTACTCAGGGGTCTCTTCAAGCTTGTTACGGATGTACAGGGCTACCAAGAAGAGTAGTGCGGAGAGAAGGAACGGGATTCGCCATGCCCAACCGAGCAGAGCCTCGTCACCGAGTAGAGATACGCCGAAGAAGCAGATCGTTGCCAGAGCAATGCCAAGTGGCGGAGTGGAAAGAATGAGCGAGGTGTACAGGCCACGCTTTTTCGGTTCCACGTATTCGGCTACCAGTGTCATAGCCCCGGTGAGTTCTGCCCCGGCACCAAAGCCTTGGATAAGTCGCAAGAACACCAGAAGTCCAATGGACCAGACACCCCACGTTTGCGCGGTGGGTAGTACACCGATGCCTACGGTGGCGATACCCATCAGAATTACCGAGAGCAGCATGGCCGGGCGACGGCCAAACTTGTCTCCCAGATGGCCAATGACCGCGCCACCTACCGGACGGGCAACAAAGCCGACCGCGAAGGTCGCGAAGGCGGCAATGGATGCCGCGGAGCTGCCGGCCGAGGAGAAGAACAGAGGACCAATCACCACGCTTGCCGCGGCTCCGTAGAGCGCGTAGTCGTACCATTCGATGGCGGTTCCCACCAGGGATGCGGAGATTGCCCGACGGCGTTGCAGTCGTAGCGGGTCGCGGTCCGTCGTATTGAGTTGATTCATTGGCGTTAGCTCCTCCGCTCTGCAGCGAAATGTCGGATCTGGTCATTGCAACGCAATGTAAGATACCTGAAATATATTTCACACAAGACTAGAGTGTTCTTTGATTCCAAGTGAACTCTTACGCCAAAAGTTACGCGCAGGATTTGGAATGGACGCGAAGAAACGAGGAGAAATGGCTAGCTCACTTTCCGAGCGCCTCACGATGGAACTACGCGAGCGGATCACCACCGGAATACTGGCCCCGGGCACCTTAGTGATTGAACCGGCGCTGGCCGAGGAATTTCAGGTGTCAAAAACTCCTGTGCGGGAATCGCTACGGCAGCTCACCAGCGAAGGATTACTGCAGCTGTTACCCAAGAAGGGTTATCTGGTGCGAGCCATCAGCGTGGAGGATATCCATGAAGTATTGGAGTTGCGCATTTTGCTAGAGCCACGCGCCGCACATCATGTCGCCCGATTCCATTCGGCGCAGACCTTGGCGGTATTACGCGGGCATCTGGCCGAACAAGAACAACTTGCCGAAGCCGACCCTATTGCCTCAATGCTCGCAGCCCGGCGCTTTCACGAAGATCTCTGCGCCGCTAACCGCAATACGCGGATCACCGGCACACTGACCAGATGTTTCGCCGAGACGGCGAGAGCACATTTTGTGTTGCCTTCAATGCAGACATATATGTCCCAATCCACGGAACTCGCAGAGCATCAAGCCATCTTGGCGGCCATTACCGCAGCAGATGCTCCAGGCGCAGAACAAGCGATGCGCACTCATTTACAGTCCATTCACCGGGCCATGCTCGGCGGTCAGGAAGATCGAGATGAGCTGTGGGGTTAGCCGCCACAACTATCTCATTGGCCTAGACGCATCCACGTATTCCCGCGTGCTCGCACTCCGAGAGTGAACGCCCTAGCCAGCATGTAGCCGATAGCGAAGGACACCCAGATCCACAAAATTGCTGCCTGCGGATCTGTGGCGAAGCGCTGGACAGCCCACAGCATTGGTAGATATAGAACTAGGTTTATCACGCCAGCAATACCAAGGTATTTCGCGTCCCCTGCGCCAATAAGCACCCCGTCAAGGACAAACACCAAACCGCACAACGGTTGCGACAGCGCCAAGATCCACAACCCAATGGTGGTCAACTGGTGAATCTCGGTATTGGGAGTAAATAGCATCGGGAACACCCATGAGGTGGCGAACAGCAACAATCCGGTGAAGACGCCAAAGTAGATTCCCCACCGGCTCATCAAACCGGTTAGTTGGCGGACCTTCGAAGCATCCCCCGATCCCAGTTCCTTGCCTATCAAAGCCTGCGCCGCGATAGCTAACGCGTCTAGGGCGAATGCAAGGAAGGAGAAGATGGTGAAGACAAGCTGGTGCGCCGCCAATGTCATCTCTCCAGCATTGGTCGCTACCACCACCGTGAGTAGTAAGGCAGCGCGCATGGTCAGGTTGCGAAGCATCAGCCATGACCCAACTTGCCCGGTGGAAATGAATCCAACCCAGCTCGGGCGTAGCTGTATCTTGGCTGCACGGATACGTGGAATCAGCATCCATAGATACACCAGCGCCATCATCCACTGCGCAATCGAGGTGCCTAGGGCGGCGCCGGCCACCGACATGTGTAGCCCATAAACCAGCGCGAAGTTCAGCACGATGTTCAGACCGAACCCGGCGGTGGCGACAACCAAGGGAGTCTTGGTGTCCTGCATGCCACGCAATACGCCGGTGGCAGCGAGGACCAGTAGCATCGCGGTGAGCCCTGGCATGGAATACAAAATATAGTCAACGGCGAATTTGAGGGTTTGACCTTCACCACCCAAAAGTCCAACTAGCGGCCTCGCGAAAATGAATCCGGCCAGTGACAAAATCACGCCTAAGACCACCGCAAACCACATGCCGTCGCGGCCGGCAGCCATTGCCTTGGACTGCTGTCCGGCACCAATGGCGCGGGCCACCGCAGGGGTAGTGGCGTAAGCCAAAAAGATCATCAGACCCACGGCGGTGTGAAGCACCGTGGTTCCCAATGCGGCGCCTGCAAGTTCGGCAACACCCAAGTGTCCGACAATGGCGGAGTCGGCCATCAGGAAAAGCGGTTCGGCAATTAACGCGCCCAAGGCTGGAATAGCCAGTACAAGAATCTGCTTGGCCAACCCTGGGGATGACGTTGGGGATTTATCTGAATTCACGAGTCCTACTCTACGAACAGTTCCCTACGAACAGCGATTTCTGTCCCAGACCAAAACTTCACCGTATGTTAACCATGTGCTCAGCATGGCTACAAAACTTTATATACCTGAGCTGAAATACTTCGGTTATGACATCTTTGCGCGCCTCAGCGCTTCGTGAACGCTCTCCAGGTTCTTCGGTACCTGAAGTATTTATGGCCTTTCTTAAACTAGGGTTCACCGCTTTTGGCGGTCCCACGGCGCATTTGGGTTTCTTCCGCGAAGAGTTTGTCGTCAAAAGGAAGTGGTTGAGCGAAAGCGCTTATGCGGATCTGGTGGCTCTCTGTCAGTTTTTACCCGGCCCGGCATCCAGCCAGGTGGGCATGGCCTTGGGTTTACAACGTGCTGGAACATTGGGTTTGGTCGCGGCCTGGGCTGCTTTTACTCTGCCGTCCGCGATACTGTTGGTGCTTTTCGCCATCGCAGCAAACAATCTGGATTCGTTGATTGGTAATGGCTGGATTATTGGCTTGAAGGCAGCCACCGTGGCGGTAGTGGCCCATGCAGTATTGGGCATGGCCAAAACACTGGCTCCCGATGCACCAAGGGCCACACTCGCTGTCGCTGCCATGGCGTTGGTGCTCCTCTTCCCATCCCCCATCATCCAGGTTGCGGTGATCTTAGGAGCTGGACTCCTTGGTCTGCTCTGGTTACGGGGGCAAGCACCGCAGTCAGAGCAAGCTGAGTTTAGCTTCGCCCGGCACTCCCAACGCAGTGCTTTGATATACCTAGCTATTTTTCTCTTACTGCTCTTCGGACTCCCGGTGGCAGCAGCGTTTTTTGATCATGGCGCACTGAGCTTGTTTGAAATCTTTTACAGCACCGGAGCACTGGTCTTTGGCGGTGGGCACGTGGTCTTGCCGATGCTTGAAACACAGACGGTAGGCACAGGGCTCGTTGAGCATGATGCTTTTCTGGCCGGTTACGCGGCAGCGCAAGCGGTTCCCGGACCATTATTCACATTCGCCGCTTACTTAGGGATGGTCTTTCAAGCTGGCCCCTCCGGAATTCTGGGTGCAGCGATTGCGCTGGTGGCCATCTTCCTTCCTTCAGCCCTGCTCATTGCAGCCGCGCTTCCGTTCTGGCAACGATTACGACATTCAAACGTCGCACGGCGGGCACTGATGGGAGTAAACGCAGCGGTGGTGGGGCTTTTGGCAGCCGCGCTTTACTCCCCCGTGTTTGTGCAGGGTGCCTCCACCATTCCCACCTTGGTGCTGGCCGCCCTAGGATTTGTCGCTTTGCATTCGTGGAAAGTAGCGCCATGGCTACTTGTAGTTGCCAGTGCGCTTATCGGTTGGGTGCTCTTCTAACCCTGTGCAGGCAGGGCAGATCAAGTTAGGCTGGGACACCCCTGCGCCCTAACTTTTGGAAGTAGAAGTATGGAACTGATCGATTGGCAGTGCTCCGCCTGTGCTGTGGAATTTGAACCCTCGGCCGAAACACCAGATTTCTGTCCCATCTGTGTTGATGAACGACAGTTTGTTCCAGACGGTCTGCAACGCTGGACTCATCGCACCGAATTGTTGGAAGCCGGTCACCGCGTTGAATTCCGTGAGCTTGAGCCCGGCCTGACCTCATTGACCGCTTCGAACATTGGAATTGGTCAAAGCGCCTTGTTAGTTCAAACCAAGGCGGGAAATCTGCTCTTTGAAGTTCCCGGAATATTGGACCAACGTGCCTTCGAGGTTATTGGTGAAATGGGCGGCATCCAAGCGATTGTGGCGAGTCATCCACATATGTACGGAGTGCAATCTGCCTACAGTAGCGCGTTCGGCGACGCTCCCATCTATGTCGCGGCCGCAGATCAAACCTGGGTCCAACGCAGCAGCCCTAACGTGAAGATTTGGTCAGAACCCTTTGAACCAATTGACGGAATCCGCTTTGAACAGATTGGTGGGCACTTCCCCGGAAGTACCGTTGCGCTGTGGGAAGCTGGAGCAGACTCACAAGGGGTCCTTCTAGCCGGGGATGGGGTGTTTCCGGTAGCAGATGGAAACGTCACTTTCTTGCGTAGCTACCCCAACCGCATTCCCTTATCGGGGCCGGTCGTGCAACGAATTGCCACGCAGTTAGCAAGCCTGCGCTTTGAGCGTCTCTACAATAATTTCGCCACAGTGCTGCCGGAGCGTGCGGGCGAGATCGTAGCGTTCTCGGCCGCACGCTATGCGGCTTGGGCCAGCGGCAGTAACGATTCATTAACCTGAGCTACATCAGCAGGCGAACCAGTGGCGTAGCGATCAGAATCGTCAAAGCGACGCGGATGAACCAGATGATGACCATATCGCGCAGGCGCAACGGGATGCTGGTGGCCAGCAAACATGGGACCAGTGCCGAGAAGAAGATAATCGCCGAGACGCAGATGATGGCGACCACCATGCGTAGCTCGATGGATTCATGACCGGCGGCCAAGGTAGCGGGCAAGAACATTTCGGCTATACCTGTGGCCGAAGCCTTGCCGACCAGCATTGGATCTTCCAGCCCAACTACCCAGGCAAAAGGCACAAATAGGTAGCCTAACCAGTCGAAGAGCGGGGTGTACTTGGCCAGCAGCAGACCGGCCAGACCAACGGAAAGGATGGAGGGAAGAATGGCCATGGCCATTTTTAGCCCGTCCCAGACGTTGTCGCGCATATTCTGCGCAAAGCTCGGCGCACGGTGCACTGCCAGTAGCGCTTCGTTCCACGCGGTCGCGGCACGTCGACCGGTGACCTTTTCTTCGGCATGGTGTTCCACGCCTAGGTACGTTTCGTCCTTGATGCGGCTCAGCGGCGGGATCCGCACGGTGATCGCCGTGACGGCAAAGGTGACCACCAGGGCCAGCCAGAAGTACATGCTCCAGTACTCCATCAAATCCAACGCCTTCGTAACGATCACCATGAAGCTTGCCGACACCGTGGAGAAGCCGGTGGCAATAATTGCTGCTTCGCGCCCGGTGTAACGACCGCCTCGATACATCCGGTCGGTGATCAGCAGCCCCAGTGAGTAGCTGCCCACAAAGGATGCGACCGCGTCCACGGCCGAGGGTCCCGGGGTGCGCCAGAGCGGACGCATCACCGGCTGGCAAAAGACGCCCAGGAATTCCATGAGCCCATAGCCGACCAGCAACGCCAGGAACACCGCACCCACCGGCACGATCAGCCCCACCGGAATCACCAGCTTATTGAGCAGGAAGGGTCCCATGCTCTCGTCGGTAAGCCATGCCGGTCCCCCACCAAAAATCAGAACCGCGCCCACCACGAGTCCCACCACATTGGCGAAGGCGAAGACCATCCGAAGCTTGGAGGCTTTCCAGCCACCGTTGATGAAAGGCATGATGGTTCCGGCTAGCAACAGAATCAGAATCTAGAAAGGTACCGCCGGCCCCAAAGCATTGCGGATGAAAGTCACTAGGTGGTCCAGCGGAATCGTGCTGGTGCCGTTCAGCGTGATCGGGATGAAGAACATCGCGATGCCGATCAAGCTGAAGACGATAAATTTGGCGACGTGCGAGGCTTTCGCTGGCCGGGTAGTTAATGACTCCGATGTCATGGCGTACCTATTTCTCTCTGGCGGGGGAAGCGTTGCGCTTCAGCGGTCAAGATCTAATAACACCCGAAACATGGACTGCTATGTGACTGGCACCTCACCATTTGTCCGAAATTTCAGACTTCGAAAGAGTAGCCGTTTCAAAGACGGAAAGGGGCCCAAGGCTCACCTACTTTCGGTGAGCCTTGGGCCCCTTTTTGGATCCGATAAGACTTAGCGTTTACGCGCCAAAACCCGTGCGAGAACCTCCTCCTCGGCATCCGGGCCCGGCTTGATGCCGCCAGGAACCTTGACGAAGAATACCGCGCCGAGTACCCACCAGGCGGCAAAGATCAGCCATGGTTCCCAGCTCAACGAGGCAGGCATACCCGGCATGTAGAGCAGGAAGAGTGCCGCGGTCAGAATGACCGAGGCGTACCCGATGATCTCGCCACCGCGCCCCTTGCCGGCCACGCGCAGCGGACGATCCATCAATGGTTCGCGGCGGCGCAGGATCAGGAAGGTCACCGAAACCAAGAAGTAGGCAATGATGATGCTCGGGGCACCGGAGTCAACCAGCCAGCCGAGCATCTCCGCACCGAAGAATGGCGCGAGCACCGAAATTCCGCCGATAAAGTACAGCGCATTGGCGGGGGTCTGGTACTTCGGGTGCAGCTTGCCGAACCAGGCCGGGAGCATGCCACCACGGGCCATGGAGTACACCAGTCGGGAAGCTCCGAGCAACAGCGAGTTCCACGAGGTCAAGATGCCGGCCAGTCCGCCGGCAATGAGGATCTTCGCCATGACATCCGAGTTGAACAGCGCACCAAAGGCATCAGCCGTGGCGATATCCGCGTTAGCCAGCGCAGCCGCAGGCATGGCCGAGGCGGTGGTCAGCACCACCATCACGTACCAAAGGGTGGCCAGCACTACGGAGATGACGACCAGCTTGCCAATCTGCTTGGCCGGGATTTTCACTTCTTCGGCAGACTGTGGGATCACGTCGAAGCCGATGAACAAGAATGGAACGGCAACGAGCACCGCAAAGAAGCCGCCCATGCCTGGGGTGAAGAACGGTTCCATATTCTGCGCCGAACCGCTGGTGACCGAACCGAAGATCATCAGCAATCCGACGAGGAGCAAGAAGAGCACGGTGAAGGTTTGCACCACACCAGCCTGCTTGACGCCGCGCACGTTAATCCAGGTCACCAACACGCCTGCGGCCACACCCACCAAGGCCCAGGTGAGGTGTACTTCGAAACCTGCAACCGTCCACAGTGGAATCTTGCTCATGCCCGGGAAGATGTACTCCACGGTGCGCGGGAAAGCCACGGCTTCGAAGGCCACGATGGTGACATAGCCGCCGATAATTGCCCATGAACCGATAAATGAGGAACGGGCACCGAGCGCGCGAAGAATGAAATTATGTTCTCCACCGGCCTTGGGCATAGCCGCGGTAAGTTCTGCGTAGGTCAAGCCCACGATGGCCATAATTGCGCCACCGGCGAGCATGGCACACACCGCGCCCATGGTGCCGGCGTTATCCAGCCAGCCTCCGGTGAGTACTACCCACCCGAAACCGATCATCGCGCCAAAGCCCAGGGCAAGGGCGTCCCAGTTACCTAAAGTCTTAGCCAAGGTTGTTGGCGCTGCCGATGGTTCGGCGAGATCTTTGCTCATAATGCACTTCCGTGTTGATGGATCGAAAATAAGTCCATCAGCTATTGTCCTGTCCGTCACAGGGAGGTATTTTGCAGCTCACAGCTGACGCGTAACATTCATCGACCAACGGTAGCGATAGGGAGTTGAGCGGTGGTTTTAATGTCTCGGATTACTTTTTTTGTTTCAAAAACATGGCAAAGATGACGGCAAGAATCTGAAGCAGCGCAACGCATAAGACCACTGTTGCCCAACCAAAATGTATAAAGGGAATACCAATGAGCCAGCCCAAGAGCGAAGAACCCATGTAGTAGAAGAGGTTGTAGAGGCTCGCAGCTTGCGCGCGAGTGGCCGGGGCAAGCAAGGGAACCCAGCCACTGGCCACCGCATGCGCGGCAAAGAACCCGGCGGTGAAGATGATCATTCCTAGGATGATCAGCGCCAGGTTTCCCGGCAAGGTCAGCATGAGCCCAGCCATACTGACCACGACGCTCAGCAAGAGTGTGCCGCGTCGGCCCAGCCTCGCTACCAAACGCCCGCTGGCCACCGCAGACCAAGTACCCGAAAGATAGGCGATAAACACCAAGGAAGCCAGAGACACAGGCACGAGGAAGGGCGGCGCTTCCAGACGGAATGCCAGATAGTTATACACGGCAACAAAGCCGCCCATGAGCAAAAAACCCTGAAGGTAGAGCAACGGCATGCGCCCGCCCAGCGCTCGCTTGAACTTGCCCAGAATAGGACGCAGCCCGCGTTGTTCGGTCGCCACGAAACCCTGAGCAACCGGTGCTTTGAGCAGAAAGAACAACGTCGCCGCGGCAGCCATCAGACTGACCGACGCGACACCCCACCGCCATCCGGCGGGTTCTCCCACCCAGCTGGCCACCAGACGTCCGGTCAACCCACCAAGCGTGGTTCCAGAGATGTAGGTACCGCTGGCCAAGGCAACTGCGCGCGGTGTCAGTTCGTCGGCAAGATAGGCCAACGCGCTCCCCGGAACTCCTGCCAGCGCGATTCCTTCGAGGAAGCGGGTGATGATCAACGGTTCAAAACCGGTCATCATGGAGCTTGCTAGTCCCAGAACCACCGAGGAGACCAGCGCAATAGCGATCACGCGTCGCCGGCCAATGCGGTCCGAAATGATGGCCCAGGGGGTGACGGCAAGCGCCAATCCCAAGGTGGCCGCGGATACCGTCAGTGCCGCTTGGGACGAACTGATATTCAGGTCCGCAGCGATGCTCGGCAAGAGCCCCTGGACCGAATACAGCTGGGAGAAGGTGGCCACACCACCGGCGAACAACGCCAGCAACATGCCACGGTAAGGAACTGAGTGTGGCTCGTGCCCGGTAAAACTCAAACTAGACCCCGGTAGGAAGCAGCGGATACACCAGGTAAAGCATCAATAACGCCATGGCGTTATTGATGAAGTGCAACAGGTAAGCGTAAGCCAGCGATTTGCCCGAAAGGATATAGGCCAAGGACATCAAAATGCCCAACATCAGATAAGGCAGAACCTGGGTGACCGAGGCGATTCCACCGCCGTTAAGGAAGTGGATTCCCGCGAACACGACAGTGGATATTAGTGCGCAGACCCAGATGTTCAGTTTGCGTGACAGTTTGCCAATCAGCAGGTGCCGGAAGAGATATTCCTCGACAAAAGGACCAAAGACCGCGGTCACCACAAACATGACCGGTAGCGGAACTGCAAGGGTCATCCCCTGCAGGGCTTCTTGGTTCTGGCTGATCTGTGGCCCACCAAAAATTGTTGTCACGATGGCAGAGCAGATAATTGTCAGTAGCCAGCCGCCCGGTAGCATCAGCCATTTGGCCCACGGGTAGTACTTCATGGTCTTGAAGGACTCGAAGAAATGGGCGCCGCACTGGATCATCGCCAGGATGAAGAAGGTCGTGTACAGGATCAAGTTGATCCCGAACAAGGCCTGTTCCTGCGTATCAAATGCACTGAAGTATCCGGGAATCAGCCCAATGAGCGCGGCCCCGCCGAAGACGAAGAAGACAATGTAGGCGCCGACGGTCCACCAGTCTCCACGGGACATCGCGCCGGGATCAAAGACGCGTTGTTTGCGGCGCGGCAGGAAATACTGCTGTGAGTATGGCGGGGGTTGCTGCATATTCATAGCCTATCGACTCAAGCCACTGCCATTTGCATCCGGGGGCTGTGTGCGCCGTTGATCTCCCCTGAAGAGTGAGCCGCCGCTAGTGCGCATGAAAGTGCCTGCCCGCCGGCAAGCTGCGGCGGGCAGGCGGTTTGTTCAAAGATTTATTACACGAGCGGGGCAGACATCCGGGCGGAGAAGAGCTTCGAGTAGCTCACCCCGGCAATAGCCGCACCGATCAACGGGGCAAGGATAAACAGCCAAACCTGGCTCAGTGCCTCGGGGCCGGCAAACCAGGCGACGCCCAAGGAGCGAGCAGGGTTGACCGAGGTGTTGGTGATCGGGATGGAAATCAAGTGGATCAGCGTCAGCGACAGGCCAATGGCGATTCCGGCAAAGCCTACCGGAGCGCGATGATCGGTGGATCCCAGAATGACAAACAGGAAGATTGCGGTCAGCACGATCTCAGCGATCAGCGCGGAAAGCAATGAGTAGCCATCAGGGGAACGTTCGGCATAACCGTTGGAGGCAAAGCCGGATTCAACGGCGCTAAATCCGTCCTTGCCAGAAGCAATGGCGAAGAGTGCCAAGCCTGCAACTGACGCGGCGACCACCTGAGTGATCATGTAGGCGGGAACGGCTTTCCATTCCACGCGCTTGGCCAATGCGGCACCCAGGGTGACCGCCGGGTTGAAGTGTCCACCGGAAATATGGCCAACCGCGTAGACCATGACCAGCACGGTCAGGCCGAAGGCTAAGGCTACGCCGAGGAAACCGATACCCATGTTGATGGTGTCGCCGTCCAAGACCTGGGCGGCAAAGATGGCCGAACCGCAACCGCCGAAGACTAGGACGAAGGTACCGAGGAACTCCGCCATCAAGCGTGAACTCGTGGTGGGTGATGGTGATTCCGACATGTTTCTGTCTTTCTAGGAGGAAAAATACCGCTAGATGTTCACAGTCTAAGCTTTAATCTAAGTAATTGATGGAAACCGCAGGAAAATATTCGACGGTCCACGTCAGAACAATGTCAGAACTCGTAGACACCGTTACGCGGTGCGTTGGCTGGATACAGCAACCGCAGCCTGAGACGTCCTCAAAGAAGTGCCACTAACCTTCGCCACACCACGCACACACGGTCTTAGCAAAGAAAATAAACTGCTGTCCTAGCCCTTGTCACCCATATCCGGTCGGTATAGGTTGAGAATCCACGAATCCACTTCGCTGCGAAGGTATACACATGTCATTTCAGGCCTATCTTGATACCGTCGAGACCAAAACCGGGCTCACCCCGCGGCAGCTTTTAACGCAGGCAAAGGATCGCGGATTCGGACCGGACACCAAAGCGACTCCAATTATCGAGTGGCTCAAGGAGGAATACGGGCTGGGTCGCGGTCACGCCATGGCGATGGTCCATGTGATCACGAAAGGGGCGCAAATCAGCGAGAAGCATGTAGCTAGCGGCGGATCCCACGCAGATGCCAGCAACACCTTATGGCTGGATGGCAAGGCAACAAATCCAGACGCTACCTAGCAAACCAGCCTCCCCCAGACGCGTGGGAATTGCCAGCTTGCACGGCGCAATCAGCTCAACAGCGCATGGCGTTCGCTCAACGTTGCTTCCCTATGCTTTAAGGGCTCTTCCCAGATGAGGGTGTAGGTCGGCCGGGCGCGTCGGTCCGCAGATAGACGTCGAGGTCTCCCGACGATGGAGGTTCCTACGCCATCCATCCGAAAGACCTCGACGTGACCGACGCTACCCCGCCGGCCGGCTTCGGCCGCCCAGACCTGACCGCCTTCGCGTCTCATCCCAATCGACCCTGATCGGGTCTGCTGATCCTCTCGACGAGAACGCAGCGACATCATAGCCACCCAACCCCGACCGTCCGGGAAGCCGGGGCACGTCGCATGGCCTGTGCTGCGGGCGTGTCGAGTGGGGCGTCCAGGGGCGACGCAGGAGCGTCGACGCGACGTGCTGAGAGGTGGTTCTAAGGCATGGCGATAGGTCAGGAACGGCGTCGCTCCCTGCGCAGGAGGGAGCGCAGAGTCTCGGCGTTCGCGTAGCCGACCCGTAGCGCGATCTCGGCGGAGGTGAGGTCCGTGGTTGCTGAGAGGTGCCGAGCTCGTTCGATGCGAAGCCGTTGGACGAAGCCGAGCGGAGTGAGGTTGAGCGCCGCACGGACTCGTCGTTCGAGGGTGCGCCGGCTGGTGCCGAGCGACTGCGCGACGAAGGCGACGTTGAACGGTTCTTCCAGGCGGGCACGCACGAAGCGTTCGAACTCGACGACGATCGGGTCCTCGTGCCGGAGATGTTCGTAGGCGACGAAGGCCGCCTGCGACGGACGCTCGTCGATGATGAGGAGCTTGGCGACATGTTGGGCCAGGTCGGGGCTGATCGATCGCACGAGTGAGAGCGCGAGGTCGATGTGGGCGAAGGCGGCGCCGGCGGTGACGAGGTTCCCGTCGACCACGACCATGGTGTCGAGATCGAGGGCGACGGTCGGATAGCGCTTCAGGAACTCCGGCCCCAGGAACCAGCTGGTCGTCGCCCGCCGATGATGCATCCGTCCGGTCTCGGCGACGGCGAACACGCCGGTGCACGCCGCGGCGATCCGGGTGGTCGCCTCGTCGAGGCGCCCGAGCGAGGCGATGACCGAACGAGCATCTCGGCTCTGGAGGGCGTCGTTGGTAGCGGCGGCCGTAAGGGTTCCAAGCGCAGGGACGACGACCACGTCGAACTCTCCGGACTCCGACAGCGGGTGGTCCACCGACAGGGTCATCGATGCCGTCGTGGTCACTCGCCGTTTCGGTCCGAGGATGGCGAGTTCGATCGGGTCGATCCGCGGGTCGACATCGCCGCGGGCTCCGTCGGCCACCCGCACGATGTCGATGATCGACGCGATAGCCGAACCGAAGCAGCCGTCGATCGCGATCAGTCCAATACGCATGACGTAAACAATAGCAATACTGCCGTATACGCCACTTCTCACATGCCCTTTTTCGTCATAGACTGAACTCGCTTCACCAAGAAACCTCGACACCTAGGAGAACCCCTCATGTCAACACCCGCATCACTTCCGTATGCCTTCGTCGCCAAGATCGTCGCGGCCGATGGACAGCACGACGCGCTCGCCGATCTGCTCGCCGGCGCTGTGGCGCTCGCCAACGAAGAAGTAGGAACGATTGTCTGGTTCGCGGTCAGGACCCACGCCGACACCTTCTGGATCTTCGATGCATTCCCCGACGAGGCCGCTCGCGACGCCCACGCCAACGGCGCCATCGTCGCAGCCCTGATGGCCAACCAGCACCTCCTCGGCGCAGCACCCGAGATCCTGGCGGCCGACGTCCTCGCGTCCAAGCTCCCGTAGTCCGCCAACGCACGAGACCATCGCGCCCCGCCGAGCCGTCGCCAGGTCGCGACGCAACGCCACGCTGCGTTGCCGAGCGGTGCGAGGCCTATCGGCACACGGACAGGATGCCGGCCGCGAGCGCTCAGCCTGCGAGGGGTCCGTCGCAGAGGAGAGCGACGTCGGTGTCGGGCAGAGCCGTGAGGCCAGCGCATCGCGCGACCACCAGAACCGACCGTTTCACCGGAGCTTGCGGCGGCGTCGAAGCCGAGTAAGCTCCATTCCTTTAGCTCACCGCGCCCTCCTCCTCGCCGGTCCCGTCGTCGTCGAAGACGTTTCAGGGGTCTTCTCAGATGACGGTGTAGGTCGGCCGGGCGCGTCGGTCCGCAGATAGACGTCGAGGTCTCCCGACGACGGAGGTTCCTACGCCATCCATCCGAAAGACCTCGACGTGTCCGACGCTACCCCGCCGGCCGGCTTCGGCCGCCCTGACCTGACCGCCTTCGCTCGACTCGACGGCCTCGGTCTGAGCGTGACCGGACAACGACTTGAACCGGATCGTGCGGTCCTCGCGTGCCGCGTGGTGGAACCAGATCAGTGGTGCCGACGGTGCGGCAGCGAAGGCGCTGCTCGTGACACCGTGATCCGGCGGTTGGCTCACGAGCCGCTGGGCTGGCGACCGACCGTGCTGGAAGTTGTAGTGCGCCGCTACCGCTGTGCCGACTGCGGACACGTGTGGCGCCAAGACACCAGCGCCGCGGCGGAGCCACGCGCGAAGCTCTCGCGCACCGGGCTGCGGTGGGCGCTGGAAGGGATCGTGGTCGCACACCTCACCGTCGCCCGTGTCGCCGAGGGACTCGGGGTCGCGTGGGACACCGCCAACAACGCGGTCCTGGCTGAAGGCAAGCGGCTGCTGATCAACGACCCCACGCGGTTTGAGGGCGTGAAGGTCATTGGCGTCGATGAGCACGTCTGGCGCCACACCAGGCGTGGCGACAAGTACGTCACCGTGATCATCGACCTCACCCCGGTCCGCGATGGCGCCGGCCCAGCAAGGCTGCTGGACATGGTCGAGGGCCGGTCGAAGGCGGCGTTCAAGACCTGGCTCTCCGACCGCGACGACGCCTTCCGTGACGCGGTCGAGGTGGTCGCGATGGACGGCTTCACCGGGTTCAAGACCGCCGCTGCAGAGGAGATCCCGGACGCGGTCACGGTGATGGATCCCTTCCACGTCGTGCGCCTGGCCGGTGACGCCCTCGACAGGTGCCGGCGCCGGGTCCAACTCGCGATCCACGGGCACCGTGGGTTCAGGGACGACCCGCTCTACAAGTCGCGGCGCACGCTGCACACCGGCGCGGACCTGCTCACCGACAAGCAGAGCGACAGGCTACGCGCGCTGTTCGTTGATGACGCTCACGTCGAGGTCGAGGCGACCTGGGGTGTCTACCAGCGCATGATCGCCGCCTATCGCCACGAGGACCGGCAACGTGGCCGCGAGCTCATGGAGAAGCTGATCACCGACCTCAGCGCCGGCGTCCCCAAGGTGCTCACCGAGCTCACCACCCTGGGCCGGACCCTGAAGAAGCGAGCCGCTGACGTGCTCGCCTACTTCGAACGACCCGGCACCAGCAACGGGCCGACCGTGGCGCTCAACGGACGGCTCGAACACCTGCGCGGCTCCGCACTCGGGTTCCGCAACCTGACCAACTACATCGCCCGAAGCCTGCTCGAGACCGGCGGCTTCAGACCCCAACTCCTACACCCCCGATTGGGATGAGCCACTTTAAGGCGGCGTCGAAGAACCTAGGAGCCCGAAGCGAAGAGCGGTTCCTTGGCAAGTTCCTTGCCTAGCTCGGGAGCCAGCGAACGGGCAAAATCATGAGATAGATGCGACTGATCATAGTAGGTGATCAGCGAGCCGAGGACCGCGAAGCAACGCTCATCGGAGCAGATGCTGTTCGTGAGGTCTGCGTGAACGATACCTTCCGGGGCAGTTTTACTGTCCAGGGCCTTTTTCAAGTTATGCCGGATGGAGAGGCCCTTGTCGCGAGTTACGGAGCAGGCCTGTGGATCTTCGGGGTTCGTAGCCACGCAGGTGGGCACGTTCTTGTTGCCGAGCCGAGGGACCTCCTGAATGACCGCGACTTTTTTGCCTTTTTCGGTCCACGACTTCCAGAGGCTGGTGAATCCTTCGGTTTTGGGATCTGAAAATTCGTAACCGGGCGAGGAAACCCACTGGCGCTTATTGCCTTGAGCCGCCACGATCACGGCATCCAGAGTTTCATCATTTGCTAATTGTGGGCCCAACGCCCGAATTGAATCGGTGCACAAACGCTCGGCTTGGCCACTGAGCTGTTCGGCCTGCTTCAAGACAGCCAGCGAAGGAGAACAACCCGAACGGATATGAGTTTCAAGCTGCCAATGACGCTTTTTGGCCAGAACCTCTAGGGCCGGAAGCCACGCGGTGGCGTGCGAGTCCCCCACGACAGCAACACGGAGCTTGGGATTCTCGGTGTCTCCCAGCAGGCAGTTCTTATCCCCCACCTCGAGAGTGTCGGTCTCGCATCCCGGGAACAAAGGTGCCCGGACCTGTTGGGATACTGCGACCGCCGAAGGATATGGGGCAAAATCCGATTCCACCGGCTGACAGTTCACCGGATCCAGCAATGTGCGAGCGCCATAACAAGGATCATCTTGGCTCATTCGGGGCAGGTTGGCGCTTTGCGCCGAGGCAGCGGTTCCTGCCCAACTAACACCGGCAATAATGAGCATTCCAGCCAGTGCAAAAATCAATGCGTTCTTTACCGGTTTGAGCAGTGAACCAAAACGAAGCGGGCTTTCAATCAAGAGCTGCGACAGCCATGCCAGCAGGAGGGTCAGCGCGAAGATTCCTGCCTCGTGATACCACTTCGGCTCGGTGTTCAGCACAAAGGGTGCCACGATAATCAGCGGCCAGTGCCACAGGTACGCGCCGTAGCTGATGTCACCAAGCCAGCGTGCCGGAGCAAGAGAGAGCCAGGTACCGTGTGAAAACCAACGCCCAAACCCATGGCTAACGTTGGCAGCAGCGAGGACGGCTGCAGTTCCCAGTGTGGGTACCAACGCCATGGTTCCGGGGAACCTGGTCAGCGTGGGAATCATCAGCGCACCAATGAGCAGTGTTGCCAATCCAGCCCAGCCCAGCAGCATTCCGGCCCAACCACGGACACCTCGGTTGATGCATAGAAGCGCCACCAACCCTCCGACGGCAAACTGCCAGGCTCGCGCCGCGGTATCAAAATAAGCGCCAGCTGGGTTCGCCGCGGTGATCCATAAACCGTAAATAAAACTCAGTACCGCGATGATGCTGATGGTGATCAGCATGATGCGGTGGACCGAGTACCCGCCTCGGTGTTCGGCACCGGAAGTATGTTTCCGCGGGAAAATCTTCGGGATAAGCCAGGCGCCGGCCAACAGCAGTAATGGCCAGCAAAGGTAGAACTGCTCTTCAACCGACAAGGACCAATAGTGCTGGACCGCGGTCGCCATCTGTCCCGCCGCCGCGTAGTCGGTCGCGTCCGAGACCAGTGCCCAGTTCTCCACATAGAGCCCGGCGGCTGCAAGATGCTTGAACATTGTTCCGTGCTCGGTGGTGGGGATCCACAGATAAACCAGCAAGGCCGTCGCGAGGAGCACGGTAAAGGCCAGCGGCAAAAGCCGGCGGATGCGTCTGGCCCAGAAGCTCAGCAAAGAGATTCTCCCGGTACCCAGTAATTCGCGATAGAGATGCGCGGTGATCAGGTAACCGGAGATGACAAAGAAGATGTCGACGCCGATAAAACCGCCGCTGAGCGCACCGGGTCGCAGGTGATGAAAGATGACCAGAAGTACCGCAATGGCGCGCAGCCCTTGAAGTTCTGGGCGGAACCCCATGGAAGATCCATTGGACTGCACCGTGGGAGCTGCTGAATTATTGGTTTTATTCGCAGACTTCTGCGCACGGGCAAGTACATTCACTCGGCTAACGTTAGTGGATGGCAGGCTGGTTTCCCGTGATTCCTCATGCGGTTATGCCCGACAAAGCACAAAGAAAATGGCTATCTTCCGGTTTCGGGCAGGACCCCTTCCACCGCATCCACCGCGCGCACAAAGCCGAGATGGCTGAAGGCCTGGGGAAAGTTCCCGGCCAAGCGTCCTCCGGCAGAATCGTATTCTTCCGCAAAAAGTCCCAGATCTGTCGCGAAGTGGGAGAGGCGGTCCAACAATTTTTTGGCTTCTGCGAGCCGGTCCGAGCGGGCGTATTGTTCTACCAGCCAGAAGGAACACATCAAGAACGAGTATTCGCCGCCGGGCAGCCCGTCTTTACCGGTTTGGGTCCGATACCGCAACAGCAGTCCGGCATCATCTAATAGCTCCTCTTCAATACGTTTCACGGTGCCCAGCATGCGTGGATCTTGTGGGTCGATGAGACCGGTATTGGGCAGTTGCAGCAAGGAGGCATCAACTTCGGTGTTCGAATAAGCCTGTGTAAAAGAATTCAGTTCCACGTTATAACCCTGCTGGAAAATCTCTTCACGCAATTGCTCGCGCAGCTTTCTCCAGGACTCTATCGGTCCGCTCAGCCCATGCTTTTCTATTGCCTTGATCCCTTGGTCAAAGGCCGCAAACATCATGGCCCGCCCGTGGGTGAAATAATCGGATTCGCCCCGCATTTCCCAGATTCCATGGCCCTTGCGTTCCATATTCCGTTCGAGGAATGTGAGCATGTTCTGCAGCAGGGCCCAAGAATAGTCATCTTCGTCGTGTCCGGCGTCCCGCAGTTTTGCCAGCGCCAGCATCACCTCTCCGACCACATCGGCTTGGTACTGCCCGTAGGCGCCGTTGCCAATACGCACAGGTTTTGACTCTGCATACCCGGCCAGGTGGTCCAGCTCAAATTCGGTCAGCACCCGTTCCCCGGCAATGCCGTACATGATCTGTAAGTCATCGGGATCTCCGGCGACCGCGCGCAGCAGCCAGTCCCGCCAATGCAAGGCACCTTCGGTGAAGTCGTGAGTCACCAGGGTATTAATGGTCAACGAGGCATCACGCAGCCAGGTGTACCGGTAATCCCAGTTGCGCTGCCCGCCGAACTCCTCGGGCAACGAGGTGGTCGGGGCGGCGACGAGGCCACCGGTCTCATGGTCCGTCAGAGCCCTGAGCACCATTAATGAACGCAGTGACATCTCGTCATACCGGTCACGAACCTGCACCTTGGAGGACCATTGATGCCAGTAGTTAATGGTCCTTTCCAAGGCTTCTTCTGGATCCAGCGGTGTCGGAGCCGGAAGATGGGACCGGAACCAGCTTAATGCCCAGGTCTGGGACTCTCCGGCAGTCAGCGTGAATTCTCCGGTGAGGTTGCCGGAGGCTGCACCGCTGTAGTCGTCGGGCCGGTTGGGGCCAGGATGTTCGGCCGAGGAAGCCTGATCTTCATTCTCGGGCACGTCTGGGTGAAGTTGTGGCCCGGTCAGCAGCAGTGCGTCGGGTCCGGCGACGGAGAGCAGCCCGGTGGTTGTCCCGTCGCCGAGGGTAATCTTGCGGGTCCATGGCTTGGACCGGTTGTAATCGAATCGGATACGCAGGTCATGCGCGATGTTCACCTGGCCTTCGAGAACGCTGACCTTGCGCAGCACATCTGCCTGTTGTGAGCGCGGCGGAAGGAAGTCCAGTACTTGCGCGGTTCCGGTTTTGGTGCGCCAAATAGTTTCCAGCACAAAGGTCCGCGGCAGGTAGCGGCGGGACACTACCTGTCCTCCCGGTGCCCAGAGCCACCACCTGCCGTCGTCTTCGGTGCCAATTAGCGCTGCAAAGACCGAAGGCGAATCAAATCGCGGGAAACATAGCCAATCAATGCTTCCGTCACGAGACACCAGCGGGCCGGTGCGTAAATCGGAGAGCAGCGCATAGTCTTCAAGCGGTGTGGAACGTGTACCTGGTTCGGAGCTTTCCATAGGTTCATTCAAACAGCATGCGCGGTTCAATAAAAGGGTACAGATCCGCCACGGCAAGGAGTAGGGTGCGCATATGGACAGCATCAAGAACCTTGTCATTCTCGGCGCGACCGGAGATCTCACCTCAAGACTGCTTTTACCCGGCCTGGCTACTTTGCTGACAGCCCAGCCCGAACGTCAAGTCACCGTCATCGGTGCGGACAGACAAGCCGATGAAGCATGGGAACAAACGGTAGCTGCCGCGTTCGGCACGGTTCAGGCCAGCGGCCCGGCGGTAGATTACGCGCTGAAAACATCATCCTTCACGGTGTGTGATGCGACCAGCGCAACCGACCTGCAGAAGCTACTCGATGAGCTGGCTTCCCCGGTGTGCCTGTACTTTGCGTTGCCACCCCAGGTGACCATGAAGTCCCTGGAAGTACTCAACGAGCTGAACCTGCCCGAAGATCTCGTCCTGGCCCTTGAAAAGCCCATAGGCCATGACCTGGAATCCGCACGGGAACTGAATCGTTTAGTCGGCCAGCTGGTGCCCGAATCCCAGACCTTCAGGGTGGATCATTTCCTGAATATGCCCTCGGTGCATTCCTTTACCGGGCTGCGCTTCGCCAATCGAATGTTAGAGCCCCTGCTGAACCGTGAGCATGTTGAATCCATTGAAATCAACTACGACGAAACTCTGGGGTTAGAGGGGCGTGCCGGATTTTATGATTCCAGCGGTGCGCTGCGCGACATGATTCAATCCCACCTGCTTCAGGTGATGGCCCTGGTGATGATGGAACCGCCTTCCCGCATCGATGCGGTGGAGCTTCCCGCGTTGACCGCGCACGTGCTGCGCTCAACCCGGTTGTGGGATGAGGATCCGGCACGCTGTGTAGTGCGCGGAAGGTACACAGCCGGAGAAATTAATGGCAAGAAGTACCCTGACTACATTTCGGAACCGGGAGTGGACCCGGAAAAGAATACCGAGACCTTCGCGCAGGTGACGCTGGAAGTGGACAGCTGGCGGTGGACCGGTGTCCCGGTAACCCTGCGTTCTGGCAAGGCGATCGGTGAACCGTGCAAGGAGCTGGTGATTCATTTCCGCCGGCCAGCCCACGAATACCCGCAGTTCCCTCATGACGGCCGAGTTCCTGGGGACCGACTGCGACTGTTGTTGAAGTCCGGGCAACTTGAGTTTGAGCTCAATGTTGGTGGGCCGTTTGATGCGCGAGGAATGAACCGGGTGACGGCTCAAACCGATACCGCGGATCCGATCCTCTCCTCCTACGGAAACGTATTGCGCGGCATTCTCGATGCCGATGCGACGTTCAGCGTACGCGGAGATGCGTCCGAGGAATGCTGGCGGCTCATCGAAGAAATTCAGCGTGGTTTTGACGACGGCTCGGTGCCTTTGCAGGATTACGCGGCGGGCAGTGAAGGCCCAAGGCTTCCTACGGAATCCTGAGTTTATTGCTACCGGCTATTTGCCGGTGTACTCAAAGTGCCACGCTTCGGCATAGGGGTTGAGGGTGCCGTTGGAGCGGAATTCTTCAAGGTTCTTGCGGTGCACCCAGTTGTACTTTTTCGAATGGGCTTTCAGCCATTTGTAGTACTTGCCCTTGAACGAATAGTTGTACGACTCGGGAACGTCGATAGCTAGGCCCCAGCCATGATTCGAGGTACCAGGTTTCGCCGCGATGTACGGGCCTAACTCGTTGAAGTAGTACTTTTGCGTATCCAACGTCCGATAGGCAAGGTCGATGTCGAGGTTCATTCCGAACTTCTTCTTAAATGCGGAGTTCAGCCGGGTCAGGTCCTTGACCGCGGGTGCCGCAATCAGAGTCTTCTCCCGGTCCCAGGGAATCGAGACCAGCATCGATGCGCGGAGCTTGCCGTTAGGTTGGTTGAGCGCCTGCTTGCGTGTGTAGCCCTTGCTGTTTTTGGTTGCCGCGGTGTTCTTGCGGGTGAGCGCCGAGGCCTTCATCCAGCCGTCCATGCCCTGGGTGCGCACGTAGTACCAACCACCGACTTGGCCTCCAGCTTTCTCCCATTTCACGTCGCGGTACACCACGGAGTTTTTCGGAATGTCGCCGATACGAAGTCGTTTGCCCGCCGCGGCATACAGGTCCGCACCGTTGGTCTTGGTGAAGTACCGATCATTAAGTCCGGCACGATTGGTGGTGTAACTTCCAGTATCTACCTGGCATCCTTTGCTGCAGGTGAGTACGTACTTATTTGAAATCCAGCCGGTTTTCTTCTGATACGTCACTTTGTACCAGCCATTGGATGCTTGCGCGGTGGCCTTTGCTGCCGCATGTTTTGGAACGCTGCGCACTACCGCGTGAGAGGTGCTTGCCCCCTTGCGCATATTCACCGTGGATTTTGTAGCCACCCACAGATTGACCTTCTTGGTCTTGGTATTTTTAGGCGACGGGGATTTGGGGGTCGAATGCTTGGCGACGATTTTGACGTACTTGTTGGATATCCAGCCAGCCTTCTTTTGATAGGTCACTTTGTACCAGCCGTTGGAGGCAACCGCCGAAACCGGAACGGTTTTGCCTCGGGGGACGGTTTTGAGCACCTTATGCTTGGTGCTTGAACCGGAGCGCATGTTTAGGTTTGCGGTGGTTTTGACCTTGGCAACATTGGTCTTTGCAGTCGGCACCGCAACGCTGATATTAGCGTTGGGTGCGACGGCGTTAGCCGGTACCGTATTGCCAGAGATCAGCAATGTCGTCACCGCAATAGCGGTAAGGGTCTTGGACAAGAAGTACCGATATTTCGACGACATTTTGCTCCATCTTGGCGCGGGCTAGCAGTAGCTCGTTGTGATGTTAATTCTAGGATCTGACAAGAGCTTTTAGCGTATGGAACCGAATTGTTTCACAACGAAGGAAGATTCAGTTCTAGGCAGTCACCGCGCAATCCTCAGTGTGCCTGATCATCCATCTTGCGATACCATTTGTCCAGCGCCGTTCAGGCAACGAAATAAGAGCCTCATGACCGTCGCTGGATCGACACGGTCGGGTTCAACAACACCAGCATGAGCCACCCGGAAGTGATAGTAACGAGATTCCTTACTATCACTTTGGAGGAACGTCATGGCTGATTCCCAAAACGCATCTACTGTGTTCCCCTTCCCTCCGGTGGAGTACAAAAACCTATTCTGGAAACCCACAAATCCGCGTATCTTCTCCAATGCCGAAGTCCGGCGGCAAACGGGCTCCTACTCCTCTGCGTTGCCCGCGCTCATAGCCAATTGGTATCCCCAGCCAGATTCCTTGGTGATCACCGGGCTTGAAGAAGCCATACATGCCCTCCAGGATTTTGATGTCTACTCACTGCTGCGATTTGGCAATAAAAACCCTGAGCTCGGACCCATGTCCAGCGTTTTGCTCCGAACCGAGAGCTCCTTCAGTAGCCAAATCGAGCAGGTCACCACGACAGCGCGTCAACTCGCTCTGGCGGAAATCGATGAAGGCGATAAAGCCAACGCTCGAAAAGTTGTTGGCAATGTCCACGCGATGGAATCTGCGCTCGCACTTGCCCAACAGATCAGTCTGAATAGCATCCTGGCTATGCATCAGAATTTGATGAATCAACAGATTGGCATGGAAGACGAAGCGGGTAAATTCAGGGAAGGACTCGTCTGGATCGGGGGAACAGATAATGCCGGGCCCCGCGGAGCCAGCTTTGTTGCACCGAGCCATGAACTGATTAGTGACGCACTCGAAGACCTAGTTGCACTCATTTCACGCACCGACTTGCCGGCCATCGTCCAAGCAGCAATAGCGCACGCTCAGTTTGAAACGATCCATCCATTCGTGGACGGTAACGGGCGTACAGGCCGGGCCCTAGTCCATTCGATACTGCGTTACCGACGAATTTCTCAGTACACCACGGCACCGATTTCCGACGGAATCCTGCGGGATACCGCTGGCTATTTTGAAGCGCTGGAAGCATTCCGTTCCGGAGATGCGGCCCCGATCATCCGCACCTTCATCAATGCCTCAATCTTTGCGGCCAACACAGGTAAGGATCTGATCGACTCGCTGGCTACACAGCTCGATGACTCCGCTGTAAAGCTAGTTGGCCTGCGCTCAAGCGCCGCCGCGTGGAAGATCCTGCCACGCTTGATCGCCCAACCTGTAGTTAATGCCCGATATCTTAAAGAGCAGCTCGGATTGGGCGACGCTGCAATCCATCGTGCGCTCAGTGTACTGACCGAACGCGGTGTGCTGGTCGAGAAGTCCGGACGAAGCAGGAACCGGATTTGGCAGCACGACGGGGTGCTGAAAGTACTAGATGAATATGCGAAATCTCTTCGGCGGACGGCTTGAACTGTGTAAGTCATAGCGGAGGCGCCGGGAGATTCACGTCAGGCAAGCTAATTTGTCAGTCCGCTGAAGTTACACCACCTAATGGATCGTGAACCACGGCCTTATACCCTGGCTGTTCGCGTAGAAACTCTCGCAACGTTGGAACGGCGAAACTAACCTGCCCATGTCCGGCCACCTCGATAATGCCGGCCGCCAACAATCTCAGTCGGTATTGCCCAGCATAAACCTGGGTAACGCCCAAACGTTGCGCAATTTCACTGGTCTTCGACGGTCCTTCGTCCTCCGCCATTGCCAGCAGGTAGGACTGGTCGATGACTGAAAGTGATCGATATGCCGATTCGACCACCGTGGCTCCCATTCGACGTCGCGCTTTGGCAAGCCCTGCAGTCAATGCCTTCTGCGTCACCTCGTGGCCGTCACGTACCGCTTGGCTCCATACATGGTAACCAACGAGTTGGATTAAAAATGGATAACCGCCAGTAGCTTCGGCAAGTTGTTGAATGCGCTCTTCAGTAGCAACGACGCCACTTTCACTAAATGTCTGCCGAAAGGCACTGGCAACTTCTTCGATAGATGCCGAATGCAAGTCGTATTTCTCAGCGCGACGCAGGAAAGTAGAAACGCCTTCATTCAAAAGATCTTCTACGGCTTTGGGCAATCCGGCGAAGGCGAGTCCAATCGGTAGATCCTCACGAATCATGTGTTGAACTACGGCAGCAATCTCAGCAAGGTTGTCGCGATCAATTGCATGAATCTCATCTACAGTAATCAAAAGCCCAGTACCATGGCTGTTAAGTTCCTGAAGCAGCTCCGTAAGCGTTCTGCGCCAATGCATTTCACGTTTTTCTGGCGCGCTTGATTCAAGGGAAAATGGACCTACAGTGAACCCAGTGATCCGTCTTCCAGCTGGTCCTTCAATGAATTCCTCTTTTGCTGCTTGAACCGCGGCTCCGATTCTTTGCACCAACCCTTTTGTAGCGGTCTCCGAGATTACCATCCACCCGTGCTCAATCGCCTCGTCTTCGATTTCACCGAGCATGACGGTTTTGCCGATTCCCCGCGGGCCGCTATATATGGAAAGCAGTCCTGGTGCGCCAGCACCATTGCTTATACTTTCGGCAAAGTCCTCGCGAAGTTCAGCCCGCCCGACGAGCATCGGAGGTCTAGCGCCTGCCGTCGGTTTGAATGGATTTTTGGCGGTAACCACGAGCACTCCTTTGAAGTCTTTAATTTTTTTAAAGTTTTTAAAGTTTTTAAAGTTTCTAATAACCTACCATTTTGAACTTCAAATAAGTAGTGATCTCCGCTTGATTCCTTGGGCTCTGAACACAATCTTGGCCCCTGGGTTCAGCTTTCCCCAGCTACTCAGAGCCAACAAGTAAAAATTCCTGATGATCATCCAGAAAACAGTCATGCCGCGACAACTGGGAATAGCTCCCATCCGTCGCGGCATGACTCGTGTCTTGCTGGTACTACTCGGTTTCAGTGACCGTATCAGGGGTCTCTGCGCCAGGAACCGGGGTGCCAGCGGCTACCGGAACTGCCGAGGTGTCGGGATTTGCATCCACATCCTCAGCCGGCCCAGCAAACTGCGACTGGTACAGGTTGTAGTAGGCGCCCTGGGTAGTGAGCAGTTCTTCATGATTACCCTGCTCCACGATTTTGCCTGACTCCATCACCAAAATGGTGTCGGCATCACGAATCGTGGACAGGCGGTGCGCAATCACGAAACTAGTTCGATCACTACGCAACGCCGCCATGGCATGCTGCACCAAAACTTCGGTACGCGTATCCACCGAGCTAGTCGCCTCATCCAAGATCAACAGGGAAGGGTTAGCCACGAACGCGCGGGCAATGGTGATCAACTGCTTTTCGCCGGCCGATACGTTGGTGCCTTCCTCATCGATGATGGTGTCGTAACCGTCTGGAAGTGCCCGCACGAAGCGGTCAACGAAGGTCGCCTTCGCGGCCTCGTACACTTCCTCGTCCGTGGCGTCCAGGCGGCCGTAGCGGATGTTTTCCATAATGGTGCCTCCGAAGAGCCACGCATCCTGCAGCACCATACCGACCTTCGAGCGCAGGTCTGCACGTGACAGGTCGGTGATATTCGCGTTGTCCAACATGATGCGCCCCGAGTTCAACTCGTAAAAACGCATCACCAGGTTCACCAGCGTAGTTTTACCCGCGCCGGTAGGACCGACAATGGCCACTGTGTGCCCCGGATCTGCATCAAATGACAGGTCCTCAATCAGTGGCTGCTCCGGGTTATAGGAGAAGCTCACGTTCTCGAAGGAAACGTGCCCGTCGGTGCGTGCCGGAAGTTGCTGTTTCGCCTCTTCAGGTTCTTGTTCCTCGGCGTCTAACAGTTCGAAGGTACGCTCTGCCGAGGCAACACCGGACTGCAGCATATTTGCTACACCGGCAATCTGCCCCAGCGGCTGGGTGAACTCACGTGAGTACTGGATGAATGCGGTGGCATCACCCAGGCTCATCGAGCCGGAGGCCACACGCAGGCCGCCAACGACTGCGATACCCACATAGGACAGGTATGACACGAAGTTCATCACCGGCATGATCATGCCCGATACGAACTGTGCACCGAAGCTTGCCTTGTAGAGTTCCTCGTTGCGTTCGGTGAAACGTTCCACCATGTCGTCTTCGCGGCCGAAGACCTTCATGAGCTCGTGACCTGAGAAGGACTCTTCAATCTGCCCGTTGAGCGCACCGGTATTCTTCCACTGCGCGGTGAATAGCTTCTGCGCCTTAGAACCAATGAAGCCTGCACCCACTGCGGAGAGCGGCAAAGCGACCAAAGCGATCAGCGCCAACTGCCAAGAGACCACAAACATCATGATCACGATGCCGATCACCGTCATAATCGACTGAACCAGCTGGCTCAACGCCTGCTGCAAAGCATTCTGGATGTTGTCCACGTCGTTAGTCACACGGGAGAGGATGTCTCCACGCTGACGGGTGTCGAAGTAGTTCAGCGGAAGGCGGTTAATCTTATCTTCCACATCCTTACGCAGGTTGTAGACGACTCGCATAACGAGTTTGTTCAGTAACCAGCCCGAAACCCAGGAGAAAATCGATGCCACGAAGTACATGGCCAGCACCAACAGGATGTACCGCGAGAGCTGAGCAAAATCGATACCCTGTCCAGGGACAAAATCAACCCGAGAAAGCATGTCAGCCTGGGTAGTTTCACCGGCATCACGCATTCCCTGAACAATCTGGTCCGCGGTCGTGCCAGGTGGCACCTGCATGTTCTTACCGATCATGCCGGCAAAGATGACGTCCATGGCACGGCCAAGAATTCGCGGCGCAATTACCGACAGCACCACATACACGGTGATGAGAGCGAAGACAACGCTCATCCCTACCTTGTAGGGTCCCATCAGACCGATCAGTCGTTTAGCCGAAGGCCAGAAATGCGCAGCTTTACGGACCGGAGTTTCCTCCCAGCCGCCGGAAGCGGCGGCCACTTCAAACTCGTCTACCTCTGCGAGGGTGGTATCAACTTGGGCTTGCTTGTCGCTGCCTTTTTTCTTCGCTGCCATTTAGGCCACCTCCTCGGCACTGAGCTGGGATGAAACAATTTCTTGATAGGTTTCCGAGGTCTCCAGAAGTTCTTCGTGAGTACCCCGGGCAACAATCACCCCGTGCTCCAACACCAAAATCTGGTCTGCACCGGTAATTGTTGAGACGCGCTGGGCCACGATAATGACCGCCGCGTCCTTGGTTGGTTCATCGAGCGCCGCACGCAACTTGGCATCCGTGCTCACATCCAAGGCGGAGAAAGAATCATCAAACAGGTACGTGTTTGGCTTGGCTGCCAAGGCGCGAGCAATACATAATCGTTGACGCTGTCCGCCTGAAACATTGGTACCGCCCTGGGCGATCTTTGATTCCAACTCATTCTCACGCTCGGAGACAAAGTCATCAGCCTGCGCGATGCGCAGCGCCTCCCAGAGTTCTTCTTCTGTGGCATCTTTTGCACCGAAGCGCAGGTTACTGGCCACGGTTCCAGAGAACAGGTATGGACGTTGTGGAACCGCAGAAATATTCTGCGCCAGCTGATCTCGACCGAGATCACGTACCGGGACCCCACCAATAAGGACTTCTCCCTCGGTAGCGTCGTAGAGACGTGGGATCAGATTGAGCAATGTGGTCTTGCCGGCACCGGTCGAACCGATGATTGCGGTGGTTTGTCCCGGCTGGGCTACGAAAGAAACATCCGAGAGTACCGGTGCGTCAGCCCCCGGGTAACCGAAGCTGACATTGCGGAATTCCACGGTGCCTGGGGTGGGCAAAGGGATTGCCACGTTTTCGGCATCCTGCATGCTTGGATCGCTACCCAGCACCTCACCAATACGGTCCGCCGAAACCATAGCGCGCGGAACCATCATGGCCATAAAGGTTCCCATCATGACCGCCATGAGGATCTGGAGCATGTACTGCAGGAAAGCAGTCAGCGCGCCGACCTCAACGACTCCGCTATCAACACGGTGTCCACCAAACCACAGCACGGCCGCAGTGGAAAGGTGCAGGATCATGGAAATGGCAGGGAACATCAGCACGAACAGGTTGCCAACTTTAACGCCGAGCGTAGTGAGCTCCTGGTTGGCGTCCGCGTAGCGTTCGGTCTCGTGCTTTTCGCGGACAAAGGCGCGGACCACGCGGATGCCGGTGATCTGCTCACGCAGCACACCGTTGATCCCGTCAATACGTCCTTGCATGTCACGGAAGAGAGGCATCAACTTGATCACAAGGATGCCGACCACGATAAGTACTAGGGGTACCGATACCCAGACGAGCCAGGACAGTCCTGGATCTTCACGGATCGCCATGATCACGCCACCGATTGACATGATCGGTGCGGTAATCATGAAGTTCAGTGCCATAAGCGTAAGCATCTGAACTTGTTGCACGTCGTTGGTGCCACGAGTAATCAGTGTGGCAGCACCAAATTTATTCACGTCTTGAGCGGAGAAGGTAGATACCTTCACAAAGACCGACTGACGAATGTCGCGGCCTATGCTCATCGAGGTTTTGGCACCAAAGTAGACGGCGCCGATGGCCGTGATGATCTGGATGAAGGCCACGATCAGCATAATGCCGCCGGTACGCCAGATGTAGCCGATGTCCGCATGGACCACACCGGTGTCGATGATTTTTGCGTTTAGGCTTGGTAGGTACAGCGTGGCGATGGTGGTGGCCAGCTGCAAGATGACTACGGCGGTTATCCAACCGGCGTAGGGTTTGCTGTGTCTGAGGATGATCTTCAGAAGCATGTGATTGTTGTCCTCACTCCATCAGCTCCAGGATCATCCTGCATCTTCGGATTAAGAGCAGGGAGATTCGAGAGCGAATGTCAGTCTAGCCCTTACCTCCGACATTGAATATCATCCTTGCGATTGATTTTTACCAATCATTAAATTTTCCCTAACTTACGGTGAATTTGCCCCTCCCCAGATCAGTCAGCCGGTCGGCTGGACTGGGCGAAATCAGGCTCTAGCCATGAGCGGGTAGAAATCATAAGATGGAAACTAATTACCGTTATACGAAAGTTGGAGTTATGACCGCGCAAAGCACACCGCTAATTCCGGGCCAAGAAGCACCCGGATTCACCCTGCTCGATACAACCTCCACTCCGATTTCGCTTGCGGACTACGCAGGTGAAAACGTCATCGTGTATTTCTACCCCAAGGCCGCGACCCCGGGATGCACCACCGAAGCTTGCGACTTCCGCGACAACCTCAATTCACTGCAAGGGGCCGGATATACGGTTCTGGGGATCTCGCCGGACGAGCCAGCAGAAATCGCGAAATTCGCCGCCGACCAGTCGCTGAACTTCCCGTTGCTTTCGGATCCGGATAATGCGGTGGCCAAAGCCTACGGCTCTTACGGAGAGAAGAGCTTCGGTGAAAAGACTTTTGTGGGCACCCTGCGCTCCACCGCCGTCGTATCCCCCGAAGGAAAGATCAGCCACGTGGAATACGCGGTAGACGCCAAGGGCCATGTCGCCCGGCTGCGTGAAGAACTCGGCGTTTAGCCGGTAGCACGTACAAAAGCCCTGCTCTCCGGAAAATCATCCAGAGAACAGGGCTCTTGTTATTCATCGATCGGCTAGCGACCGGCGATTTTCACCAGTTTGTGGTTAACGAACTCATCCATGCCGTACTTGCCAAGTTCGCGTCCGATACCAGAACGCTTCACGCCACCAAAAGGCAGTTCCGGGAAGGTGGCCGAAGGCTCATTGATGGCCACCATGCCGCTTTGCAACCGGGCGGAGATCCGTTCGGCGCGTTCCAGATCCTTGGTATGAATTGAAGCGCCCAAACCATACTCGCTGTTGTTTGCCAGCTCCACGGCTTCCTCTTCGCCCTCCACCTTGTAGAGCACGGCTACCGGTCCAAAGAGTTCCTCGGAGAAGCCACGCATTTCCGGGGTTACCCCGGCAAGAATGGTCGGTTCGTAGAACGCGCCGTCACCTTCGATAGTCTTGCCTCCGGTCAGCACCGTGGCGCCCTTATCGATGGCGTCCTGCACCTGAGCCGCTAAACCGTCACGTGCGGCAGCCGAGGATAGCGGGCCGAGGAAGTTCTCCCCCTGAGTCGGATCCCCCACCTTGATGGTGGCAACCTGCTCGGTCAGCGCCTTGGAGAAGTCTTCATACACCGAAGAATCGATGATGAAGCGCTTGGCCGCGTTGCAGGCCTGGCCGGTGTTGCCAAAGCGTGCGCGCATTCCCATTTTGGCCGAACGTGCCACATCGGCGTCTTCGAGCACCAAGAACGGATCCGAGCCTCCCAGCTCGAGCACGACCTTCTTCAGGTTGCGTCCGGCAATCTCCGCCACGGCCGAACCGGCGCGTTCGGAACCGGTCAGTGAGACACCCTGCACTCGGCGGTCGGCAATGATGTCCGCGACCTGGTCATTGGTGGCGAAGATGTTCACATACGCACCCTGTGGGGCACCTGCCTCCCGGAAGATCTCTTCCATCGCCAACGCCGACTCTGGGCACTGCGGGGCGTGCTTGAGTAGCACCGTATTGCCGTTCATCAGGTTCGGGGCCGCAAAACGGGCCACCTGGTAATACGGGAAGTTCCACGGCATGATGCCCAGCAGCACACCAACAGCTTCCTTACGGACCAGTGCCTTGCCGCCCGAGGCGATTTCCAGCTCTTCGTCTTCCAGGAACTTCGGGCCGTTCTTCGCGTAGTAGCGGTAGATGGCCGCCACGATCCCAATCTCGCCCAACGCCTGCTTGACCGGTTTGCCCATTTCACGGGTGATGATCGCTGCCAGCTCGTCTGCGCGTGCCTCGTAGATATCTGCCACGCGTTCAAGCAGTGCTACGCGGTCGGTCAGCGCTGAGACGGACCATCCTGCATAGGCTTGGTGGGCTGTTGAAATGGCGGTCTGGATCTGTTCGTCCGAAGCTATGGGGTAGGTTGCTTCCACTACACCGGTGGATGGGTTGGTCACCGCGTACATGCTCATGCTGCTCCTTGGAGATTCATTGCTTGACTGTGCTTAGCCCAGTCTGCCAGCTAGCCCCCACCGGATGGCAAGAATGCCGCGTGAGAAGTCAGGGAATCCGCCCCTTCTTCACAGCTGGCGTAAATTCTGGACTCGCAGCGGCGCATCGCTTCTCAGAACGACTCTTCTCGCCTACCGGCACGTTCGGCAAAATCATCGCTGGCCTTCAACGCTCCACCCCTTCTCCAGAAGGGACCAAGCTTGTGTTCGCGCTTCGACTTTAGAGTTCCGCACTCAATTAGCACTTGCAGGGGTGGATATCTTGCCTATCTGCAATAGGGAAGCAGATTCGGAGCTCAACAAGACGGGCGCGAATAAGGAAATCTTGGCTCCCAACTCACTATCAAGTCACGCAAGCTCCATTGAGGCCTGTTCGGCGCAGAGCAATACTTACTGCCCAAGATCACTTGCTGAGTGAAATTTTCCGCGGGTACAACTACTTGGTACTTTTGATCCGACGCCAAATGTGCCAATTATCGAGACCGGCTAATTCCCTTTCCCTGAGCCAAGTCCACAGTGTTCGAGACTGCTTGTAACGTGCTTCAACAGACATTTACTTTATACCCCTATGGGGTATATGGTCTCTTGTGGGAGCGGGGCTTTGATTTCACTACTTACGAAAATGCCCCGCCATGAGAGTGAACAACCAATACCTGAGCGATGGCACCTACTGAGCCAGACTTCAGACCGGCTTGCCATAGGCAGATAGAGGAGACACGACGATGAAGGATCTCAACGATCACCAACATCATCATGGTCCCGAGCACGAAATGGACCATACCGGCCACGGCGGCCACGGCGGCCACGGCGGCCACGGCGATCATGCAGGACAATTCCGCAGACTGTTCTGGATCAACTTAGTGATCGCTGTGCCGGTGGTTTTCTTCTCGCCAATGTTTGCCTCGCTGCTTGGTTATTCAGTACCCGGCGCAGCTACGTGGGTCGCCGCATTGCTTGGCACTGTCATGTACTTCTGGGGCGGGTGGCCTTTCCTCACCGGCGGTCTCGAAGAACTGAAAAAGCGTCAACCCGGGATGATGCTGCTCATCTCGCTAGGTATCACCGTCGCATTCCTCGCCTCGTGGGCTGCCACTCTTGGACTGGTTCATCATGAACTGGAGTTCTGGTGGGAGCTGGCACTTCTTGTTGTGATTATGCTGCTGGGCCACTGGATCGAAATGCGTTCCTTGGCGCAGACCAGCTCGGCGCTTGATTCCTTGGCGGCACTGCTGCCGGATGAGGCCGAGCGTGTCGAGGGTGACCAGATCGTGAGCGTTGCTCCGGCGGACCTCCAAGTGGGTGACGTGGTGATGATCAGACCTGGCGGTGCTGTCCCGGCAGATGGCATTATCATTGATGGCCGGGCCGATATGGACGAGTCGATGATTACCGGAGAATCCCGGACGGTCAGCCGCAGCCTAGGTGACTTAGTCACCGCCGGCACCGTAGCCACCGACTCCGGAGTGCGCCTGCAAATCACCGCCATCGGTGAGGACACCGCGCTAGCGGGTATCAATCGTTTGGTCACCGAGGCACAAAACTCCACCTCACGTGCTCAGCGTATCGCTGACCGGGCTGCCGCCTGGTTGTTCTGGTTTGCCTTGGGTGCTGCGGTCATCACCGCACTTGTTTGGTCCTTGCTCGGATCCCCAGATGATGCAGTCATCCGCACCATCACGGTACTCGTGATTGCCTGCCCACACGCCTTGGGCCTTGCTATCCCGCTGGTGGTCTCCATCGCTACCGAGCGTTCCGCACGCGGTGGGGTGTTGATCAAGGATCGTCTCGCTTTGGAATCGATGCGCATAGTTGATGCGGTGCTCTTTGATAAGACCGGGACGCTGACCAAGGGTGAACCTACGGTGACGGGAGTTGAACCAGCTGACCAGCTAAGCGCCGATGCGGTGCTTGCCCTGGCAGCTGCAGCCGAAGCAGACAGCGAACACCCTCTAGCTAAAGCCATTGTGGGTGCGGCAAAGAATCAGAATCTGCAGATCAAGGCATCTAGCGACTTCAGCTCATCACCAGCACTGGGAGTGACGGCCACCGTGGAGGGTACCCAAATCCGTGTCGGCGGGCCACACCTACTATCCGAAGAAGGACAATCCGAGCTAACCATCGCCGATACCTGGCGTTTGGAAGGTGCCATCATTCTTCACGTGCTGCAAGATGGCCACGTCATTGGGGCGCTCAAGCTCGCCGATGAGATCCGCCCCGAATCATTTGACGCGGTAGAAGCACTGCACGCACTGGGCGTAGAGGTAGTGATGATTACCGGTGACGCGGAAGCAGTTGCCGTCAAGGTCGGCAAGGAGTTAGGCATTGACCGGATCTTCTCCGGCGTGCGGCCAGAAGACAAAGCCGCCAAAGTCTCCGCACTGCAACATGAAGGCAAGAAGGTCGCCATGGTGGGTGACGGTGTTAATGATGCACCAGCTCTGGCCCAAGCAGATGTGGGAATCGCTATTGGGGCCGGCACCGACGTGGCTATCGCCTCGGCGGGAGTGATTCTGGCAAGCTCAGACCCGCGCAGCGTGCTCTCAATCATTGAACTCTCGCGAGCGGCCTACCGCAAGATGAAACAGAACCTGTGGTGGGCAGCAGGCTACAACCTACTGTCCGTCCCACTTGCTGCCGGCGTCTTAGCTCCGATTGGGTTCATCCTGCCAATGTCCGTTGGAGCCGTCTTGATGTCCTTGTCTACGGTGGTCGTGGCACTCAATGCGCAACTGCTCAGGCGCATTGAGCTCACCCCGGAAGCCAGCACACGCGCGGTATTGGAACGGCAGAAGTAAGCCCGGCTACGTGCTCGCGCTCAGCGTGTGGAAGTTTCGTGCAGCTGGTGTAAACGGCGTAGCTGCCATGCCCCAAGTACTCCTAGGAGCAAGAAGACCGCGGCAACCAGCATCGCCAGCTGCGTGGCTTGAGCAAATCCTGCGCTGAGCGCATCAATTGTCGACGCGGAGTCACCACGGACACGTAGTTGAGTGATCGTCGTGCCGGCGCTTTGGGTGGTGGCTTCGGCCAGTTGGGTTGCCTTTGACTCTGGGATGCCGTGATCCGCTAGCTGGGCCGGAAGCGTGATCGCTAGTGCAGCCGAAAGCACCGCACCAGAAACCGCGGTACCCAGGGCCGAGCCGATCTGCCGCACGGTGGACTGGGTGGCAGAGCCTTGGCCGGAAATCTCAACCGGTACCGAGGCTAGAACGGCGCCGGTGAGCTGCGCCGAAGCCAGCCCCAAGCCGATTCCGTAGACTACCAGCGCAATAGCGATGAGCCACCCTGGAGTGTTCCCTCGGATCAGCCCGGCCAATGCAAGCACACCTATAACTTCTAGTCCTAGACCAAGAAGGACCGTACCGGCGGAGCCCAGTCGGGCTGCCAAATGACGGGCGGCTGCACCCGAGCCAAAAGCACCGACAGCCATAGCAGCTAAGACAACGCCTGCACCCAGCACGCTCATACCCAAGGCATTGACCAGATACAGCGGCAAGACAAAGAGCAATGCAAATTCGCCAATGGCCACGGTGGTTGCCGTCAGGTTTCCCCAGGAGAAAGAACCAATATGAAAGAGATTCAGATCCAACAAGGCTGAACGTCCCACTTTTTCACGGTGGAGTTCCCACCGAACGAACAATGTCAAAGCTACGGCTGCGACGATCAAGGAAACAAATACTAATGAAATTGGTGCGCTGCTGGGCCAGATCCACCCGGCGAGCGCGAAGTCTGCGGTGGGTGTGAACCATCCAACCTGTGGACCTTGAATGATTGCAAAGACTAGAGCGCCCATACCGATGGCACTGAGCATGGCTCCGTCCACATCTGCACCGGGTAGCGGACGTCCACCCTTGCTTTCGGGAACATAAATGATGGCTAGAACTAACAGCAGCGCCCCTAGTGGAAGGTTCACTAGGAAGATCCAATGCCACGAGGCATATTGTGTCAGCAGGCCACCTGCTAGTGGGCCGATAGCTGCGGCACCTGAAATCACCGCGCCCCAGATGCCGAATGCGGCAGCACGTTGTTTGCCTTGAAACATTGCGTTGACCGAGGACAGCGTGGAGGGCATGATGCAACTGGCACCCACTGCTTGAATTGCTCGCGCTCCGAGCAGTGCTCCTGCGGTTCCGGCACCCGCTGCGACCAAGCTACCTGTTGCGAAGACCAGCACACCGATGATGAATAGTTTCTTACGTCCAAAGCGGTCAGCGAGCTTGCCGGTGGATAACAGTAGCGCCGCGAGGATTACCGCGTAGAGGCTGTTAACCCATTGAGCGTCGGTCAGGCTGAGCCCAATGTCCTCGATAATCTGTGGCAAAGCGACACTGACAATTGTTCCGTCCAAAACAACTAGACCGAGACCGGCGGCAAGAACTCCTAGGGCCACCCAGGGACGCTGCGGCCTACTTTGTGTACCTCGCGAAATCTGCTGTTCCACGGTTTTGGTCCTCTCGTCATCCACTCATGCTGACCGGCCAAAGAACGTCGAATTCTTCGCGGTCAATATGATTCTAAGAACCGATTCCGCACCCCGGATCCACCATTTGGTTGAGATTGCCACTCTTATATCTGCGGTGAATACCTCTGGTAGCTACGGCTGCGTTTCCGACTTGCGGAGCACCGCAGTATGTTCGTAGTAAGGGCAAGAAAATCACTTGATCAAAAAGGATTAAACATGACCGCACAGCCAATCCCGCTCAATGTCGGCGATAGCGCACCAGATTTTTCACTTCGCAACGCACAGGGCGAAACGATTTCGCTCAGCGATTACCGTGGAAAGAATGTCGTGGTGTACTTCTACCCGAAGGCAGCCACCCCTGGATGCACCATCGAGGCCTGCGATTTCCGTGACAACCTGAATTCGCTCAAGAGCGCAGGTTATGTTGTTCTTGGAATTTCTCCTGACGAGCCAGAGGCCTTAGCTCAGTTCGCAGCCGATGAATCGCTGACCTTTGACCTGCTCTCCGATACCGATTATTCGGTGGCCACCGCGTACGGCTCCTACGGAGAACGCACCAAGAACGGCAATACGTTCACCGGTACCCTGCGTTCCACCGCGATAGTTGATCCGGAAGGCAAGATCAGCCACGTGGAATACGGTGTGGAAGCACGCGGTCACGTAACTCGCCTGCGCGAGACTCTGGGAGTCTAAGATCTAACAGACCGCGAGTCGAAGAATGAATGACCAATGGCAGGCCTCGTCCAGTACTGGACGAGGCCTGCCATTGGTTAAGGCTTAGTCGGTACGCCCTGCTTCGGTACAGATGCACAGGCGGTTTCCTTGTGGATCCGTCGCCACGGTAAATGACGGCGCGTCAGCATAGTTCAACCGTGCACCGGCCTCTTTCAAACCATCGAGAATATCCACGTGGTGTGAGTGGGGCACCGAAATGTCCAGATGGAAACGATTAGCATTCGGGGTTTCGGTGTTTTGGAACCAAATGGCAGGACCGCGCCCATAGGGATCGGTGAGGCTACCATCGGCCTGCTCCTTGTACCCTAGGGCTGCACGCCATGTGTCGGCAATCTGTTCCCGGTCATCGGTATCAATCGCTATTTCCACCGTGCGGGTCAGGTTCAGGTTTGCTTGGGCACCATGTTCTTGTGCCAGATCAGAAATTTTCCCGGCCAGTTGAGTATCGCGAAGCGATACTCCCCCGACGTCGTGGGACACCAGCGTCACAAACAAAGTGTCGTAACGCCAGTCCACATCTGGGTGATGGTTGGCTTCCTGCGCTAGAGCACCTATCTCTGCAAAGAACTCCAAGGCTACCGCTGAGGAAGAACATTTGAAGGCGGTGCGCAGCGATCCGAGCATGTAACGCCAGTGCGGCAAGTGGGTCAGCTGACTTTCACGGTCAGCCTGCTTCAGAACTTCTTTCTCCGACATGGAATTTCGCCCCTTGTGCGTTCGATGTTTCGCTGGCGTAGGCGAGGAACTTTACGCCTCGCCTTATGCACAGTGTCCCACCATGACGGAGCACTTTGAAGAGCTACCAGAGTTCCATCAGTTTTTGACATCTTCGTCCGGTAGATCTGCACAGACCATGTCTGTAGAAGCCGACCTTCCTTAGGGCCTCGCACTACGAGCCTCATTAACAAGGGCCACACCATTCAGAAGCTATAAGCTCAGGCCACATCCCAACATCTTGCGGTGCATCAGCTAAGTCAGACCCTAGTTTCATAGAACTCCTGACTGGTATTCTCGCGTCATGGATGAAGAACTACGCACGTTCATGAGGTCATTCACTCACCTCACCCGGCTAGCCGAAGAATACCAACAGGAGCCCAAGGGAAAGCTCCTAGCCCCGGTCTTAGCCGAGCACCTAGGCGTCGATCCGAGCACGGTTGCCCTTGTCATTGAATCCTTCGGCTCCCACCGTCTAGCCGACGCGAACATCATTCTTGACGGACTGACCTCCCGTGATTCAGAAGCCAAGCTCGTTGGACTTTCAGGCCAAGATCGACACCATTTTGACCTCGGCGACCTCATTGGGGTGCAAAGCAACTTCGGCGTGCTAGGCGAGCCCTCATACACCTCGTTGGCCGTGGGGCCGGGCAAACAACGACGGTTCCTTTCCTTCGGGATCCACCTGTTCAGCTACGAACAAGTACCCATGGCTGTCTTACTGCGCCAGGCAAATCCGGAATACGGCAAACCGGAAGCGTCGCTTGAAGTTCTCTGCGTTAATAGCGAGCTCACCGATGCATTCCTTGCCGAATTTCGCGAAGGCCTGCGCACCACCAGCGTTTACCGCGGTCATGTCATCTCTTTCAAAGCCAGCGAGTACTCCGAATCAAATTCAGGAGTCACCTTTCATGAGCGTGAAGCAATCAGCGGCGAACAATTGATCCTGCCCGCTGGTCTGCGCGAACGTATCGAAGAGCAAGTATTGGGAGTGGGGACTCACCGCGAGGCCTTGCTGGCTTACGGAGCCCATCTGAAACGTGGAGTACTTCTTTATGGTCCTCCTGGCACGGGCAAGACCCATACCGTTCGGTACCTTGCTTCGGCGGCCACCGAGCACACCGTCATCTTGCTCAACGGCAATACCCTCTCGTTAGTCTCGCAAGCTTCGGCCATGGCTCGTGCGTTGCAGCCATCCATCGTGGTGTTGGAAGACTGCGATCTGGTTGCCGAAGACCGTAGTTTTGGCAATGGCCCGCAACCATTGCTATTTGAAGTACTGGACTCGATGGATGGCCTAGATTCAGATGCCGACGTTTCCTTTGTGCTCACTACAAACCGGGTAGAGTCCTTGGAAAGCGCACTGGTACAACGTCCCGGGCGAATCGACCTTGCGGTGCAGATTCCACGCCCAGACTATGAGGCGCGCAAGGCGCTCTTGCGGTTGTATGGTTCCAAACTTGAGTTACCAGAAGAAACCATCGACTCGGTAGCTCAAAAGACTGAAGGGACTACTGCGTCCTTTACCCGAGAGTTGATTCGCCGGGCTATCTTGTCCGCTGCCATCGCCGGAGTGTCCGTCAGCGCGCAACATGTGGAAGACGCGGCAACTGCGCTGATGGATGATTCGGAAAGTTTAACGCGGGACTTCCTGGGTGGTACCCAAGATCCTGACCTCGGCACCGATGAGTCGACCAGCGAAGAATATGGCTCCTTTGGCTGGGTATCATTGCCTGAAACGAGGAATTTAGGTTTTGACCCCGGAGCAGGTACAAGTACGGATACCGAGCCTCCGCAGACAGAGGACGACTAGCCCTGACTTGAAGAGTGTTTTAGGCTTTGGACCGCACCTTGCTGGTTATGACTGCTATGGCCGGGAACCGTTGGATGCGGTTCCCGGCCATCACCAGTTACTTATTGACTTGATCCTTTGAACTCAGGCAGGCTAGTTCACTTCGTTTAGCTTCTGCTTAAAGCGCTCCGGCAGAGTCATCGTGGCGATCATCGAGAGCACCACGATGGACAGCGCAATGGCCGTCAACGCTACTGTGCCGTTTTCGGTGTTCTGGAATATCCATGCCGCCAAGAACGGAATTGGAGCACCGAAGGTCATGCCCAAAGCAGAGCCGGTGTAGCGCATGCTTGTTGGCAGTGACTCCGCGAAGAATGCGGCCTGGGTGCCGGCACTGAATTGAATTCCAACCATGTGCCAGGTTCATCCAGGTTAGGCACTTCAACGCCTGAGTCACTCAGCACCAGCACTGTGCCGCAAATCCCCCACGTACGCAAAACCGCTCCAAAGGAGCGACTGGTACTAAAGTCGGATAGGTCTGCCCCACGATTCGCCGTAACTAAATGCACTTCCGAGGTCCATGAAAACTAGCTCGTCACGATTTGAAGTTCCGGTACTCCTCGGAACCCAAACATTGTTTAATATCGGCTTCTACGCCGTGGTGCCTTTTCTTGCGATTGTCCTGACTAACGATTTCCTCTTGGCCGGAACAGCAGTAGGTCTCATTCTGGGAATCAGAACCTTCGCTCAGCAGGGACTGTTCCTTGCCGGTGGAATCCTTGCAGACCGCTTCGGCGCTCGGAGCGTCATTCTCATTGGCTGTGCAGTACGCGCGGCAGGGTTCATCACGCTGTCCGCATCCTTGTGGAGCGGTGCCCCGACACTCTGGATGTTCATTCTCGGAACATTGCTCACGGGATTTGGCGGAGCACTCTTTTCCCCAGGTTTGAACATCCTGGTGGCAGCGGCCCAAGTTGCCCGCGAACACAACCAACATTCCCAAGCCAAACAGTCCACTCTCTTCGCTTGGTTGAGCATTACCGGCGAAATCGGTGCGGTTACCGGACCGCTGGTTGGGGCGGCGCTTTGGGGCTGGGGTTTCGCCACCGTTGCAGGTTTTGGGGCTGCATTCTTTGTGCTCATTGGTTTGTTTCTGGCAATTGCTTTGCGTCGGCCCAACCCAGCAGAATCTCCTACCGGACAGAGAAACGATCTCTCCAAGCAAGAAGTTCCGCCTGGTGGTCTACGCAGGTGTCTAACTGACCGTCGCTTTGTAGCCTTTTGCGGGTTGCACGCTTCGGACCTACTGGCCTATAACCAGCTCTACTTAGCTATCCCCTTGGAGCTGGAACGCCTGGGGCTTCCCACCCAGTGGGTGGGGCTGATTTTTGCGTGGATCTCCATCTTGACGCTGACCCTACAACTGCCGCTCGCGCGGCTTGCCGGGCGTATTGGAGCAGCAGCAACTTTGCGGTTTGGATACCTGTGTAGCGCGCTGGGCTTCGGGGTGCTTGCCTTCGTCCCGGCCTTAGTTTTTGGAAACGAAACCGGCCCGGCTCGTATCCTGTGCGCGGTTACTCTGCTGACATTGGGGCATATGAGCGTGCATCCCACCGCGTTATCGCTCGTTCCTAAATTTGCCGGCGGACACCCCACAGGTTCCTACTTCGGCTTACTTGCCAGCTGTGGCGGTCTGGCGGTGCTCCTTGGAAATCTGCTCATCGGCTGGCTCTTGACCCAGTCCGGGGACGGAACCGTTCCTGGGTTCCTGCCTTGGATGGTCCTGATAGTTCCTTTACTCCTCGCATCTTGGCTTGCTGCACCGCTGGTGCGGATGCCGCGGACGTTGACTACGCAGATGTGAGCTGAGACGTGTTCAGTTGACCGTGAGCAAATCTTCCAAAACTCACACCAACTTTGCACTACTCAACTTGTACTCTTACATGCCTCTTTATTATTGAGTTTCAGCGGATGTCGCACTGCGTTAAGAAGCCTCAAGGGAATCAATGAATTTAGGATAAGCTAACCAAGGCTCTATCGCATTAGAAGCCAATTCATCACGTAATGCCGAAGGATTTCCATGAAGTTTGGACGACTCAGCGTAGCCGCAGGATTTGCGGCTATTGCTCTGGCACTAACCGCCTGCAACTCCACCCCCTCCAGCCCGGCCCCTGGGGCAGCTGCAAATCCGGACGCGCGAGCAGTGGTGGCAAACTTCCGTGCTCCAGTTTCCAACTGGGCCCTGGAAAGTGATGACGCCTATGTGCTCTCTATTGCCGGTTGCTTGGAAACCCTGACCAAGTATGACCAGACCACAAAGAAGGTTGAGCCGATGCTCGCCACTTCGTGGAAGCAGGCCTCGGACACCGTCTGGGAATTTGAGCTGCGCAAGAATGTGAAATTCCAGGACGGAACCGCTCTTGATGCCAAGGCCGTCGCTGGCTCGCTGAACCACGTGCTTAAAGCCACCGCGCCGGCACGCGCAGTAAATCCTAAGACCATCAGCAAGGTAGAAGCAGCAGATGCCGATACCGTGCGCGTGACGACCCCCGCTGCTGATCCGCTGTTGCCTTACCGTATGGCCAGCGTGAACGCCGGGGTCCTGTCCCCTGCCGCATACACCGCCAAGGGTATCGATCCGATGAAACATTGCACCGGCCCCTTTGCCCCGGTGTCGGAAAAAGCCGGACAGTCCTTAACCTTGGACCGCAATGAGAATTACTGGGACGGCGAGGTTAAGCTGGCTGGCGGCGAAATCCGCTACATCACCGACGGTGCCACCCGCGCCACCCAGGTGCAGACCGGTGAAGCGGACATCTCCATGTCCATCCCGGCTACCAGCCTGGCCACGTTGGAAGCAGATGACAAGATCAGCGTGCTGAAAGCAGATTCACCACGCACCTCGACCTTGTACCTAAACAACTCGCGCGCACCCTTTGACGACGTCAATCTGCGCAAGGCCGCCACAATAGCCATGGACCTGCCAGCAATAGCAGCCAGCATCTATGAAGGTGCAGCGCAACCAGCCACCGGCCCCTTTGCCCCAAGCGAAAGCTGGGCCAACCCAGAGCTTGGCGTGCCACAACCGAACATTGAAGAAGCCAAGAAGCTGGTGGAAGCCTCGGGTTACAAGCAGCAGAAGCCACTGGAGATCATCGCGATCACCGAACGTGCCGAGTTCGCCGGGGTTGCTACCATCATCCAGGAGCAGTTCAAGCAGATCGGCTTGACGGCCAAGGTAGTCACCAAATCTTATGGGGCAGCCGAACCTGATGTACTGGCGGGCAACTACGACATGATCCTCAGCCAGCGCAACCGCATGATTGATATCGCTGATCCGATTGGCTTCCTACAGGCCGACTACACCTGCGAGGGTGGCTACAACCTGAGCCATTACTGCAATAAGGACTACGACAAGCTCATCTTTCAGGCAACCACCGAGACCGATGAGACCAAGCGCCATGACCTCTACCGTCAGGCCGGCGATATCCTCGCCGCTGATGCGGCCAACGTGTGGCTAGTCAATGAGCAGGCCATCGACGCGGTGGGCAATTCAGTACAGGGCTATGTTCAGGATCCGCTGACCCGCTACGTGCTGACCAAGGATCTGGCAAAGACTCAGTAAGTTGCTATCACTGTCCACCTTGCTGCGCAGAGCCCTAGGACTCTGTGCAGCGGTGTTGCTTTCATCCTTCGCGGTGTTCCTGGTCCCCTTTGTTTCTCCCGGGGACCCGGTGCGCTCCTTGTTGCGCGCCCGAATGGACATCGGCGCCGCAGATGAGGCCACCGTGCAGGCCTACGCACAGCAGTTCGGTCTGCATGATCCAATGCTGGTGCAGTTTGGACGCTGGCTCGGTCGATTTGTCACCGGAGACATGGGCATCTCCCATATCAGCGGCACCCCGGTAGCTGACCAGGTTTTGCCAGCCATAGCGGTCACGCTGTCCTTGGCGGGCAGTGCCCTGCTGGTGGCCATCGCCGTATCCATTGTTTTGGGAGTCATCTCGGCCACCCGCGCCGGGTCATGGCCAGATAGGCTGATCACCTCGGTGACCCATGCGCTCATCGCTATCCCCGAGTACGCGCTGGCCCCACTCTTAGTGTTGCTCTTCGCGGTGCGCTGGTCGCTACTTCCCTCGGCAGGTTTTGATTCCCCGGCCTCGCTGGTGCTTCCGGTATTCATTTTGGCTTTGCGCCCGATTAGCTTCTTTACCGTCGCGGTGCGCTCAGGGGTACGGCAGGCCTTGGATTCAGAACATGTGCTCGCGGCACGAGCCCGCGGATTAAGCAGCACGCAAGCATTGGTGCGTCATGTGGTTCCTCACGGGTTACTTCCCCTATGGACTATGGTCGGCGTCTGGTTTGCCGGATTGCTGGGTGGCTCGGTGATTGTAGAAGTCATCTTTGCCATTCCTGGAATGGGCCGGCTGATCTTTGACGCGATTGTGGATGCCGATATCCCGGTAGCCCAGGGCGGCGTGGTGGTGGTCGTGGCCTGTGCCGTACTAACTACCGGAATCATTGATCTGGTACATATGCTCAGCGATCCCAACGTGAGGATTGGTGTCCGACATGGCTAAGAATATATTCAAAAAGATCCTGCTCTCTGCACCCGCGTTCTTCTTGTTGGCAGTGGTGATCGTGACCGTCGCTGCCCCGTGGATTTCCCCCTATGATCCTGACTCCCAAGATTTACTGAACCGTCTTCAAGGACCTAGCCTGGCCCATCTGTTGGGAACGGATTCTTTGGGTCGCGACACTTTGAGCAGGGTGCTGCACGGCGGCCAGTTCTCCCTGTCGGTAGCACTGATCACCACGTTGTTCGCGCTATTGGTGGGCACGATACTGGGTCTGCTCAGTGCTGTGCGTGGCGGGTGGCTGGATGAACTCTTCTTACGCGTCAACGACTTGTTGCTCGCCCTGCCAGAAATTGTCATTGCACTGTTGATCATCGCCGTCATGGGGCCTGGGTTCTTCACCATGGTTCTGTCCGTTGGTGTTGTCGCGTGGACACCTACCGCCCGGTTGGTGCGTTCAATGGCGGCCCAAGCATTGTCCACCCACCACGTGGAAGCTTCGAAACATGTGGGTGCTTCACGGTGGTTTATTTTGCGCCATCATGTGTTGCCATTTGTGGCTGGACCGGTGCTTGCCCAGGCTGCATTGCGCTTCGGATTGTTGCTCGTATTGCTCGGCTCGCTGTCCTACCTTGGCATTGGGGTTCAGCCACCGCAGTCTGACTGGGGTTCCATGCTGGCCGAGGCGCAACCTCATGCAATTCGCTCCCCCTGGGGTTTGATTGCACCGGGTGCCGCGATCTTCCTGGTGAGCTTCTGCGTCACCCTGTTGGGTAATCGAATTACCCATGTACTGGGCGGAGACGACGTTCTTGCTACCGAGACCAAGGCCGAAGCCCATGACTAAAGAACTTGAATTCATTGATCTTTCGGTCAGTGCTGGTGAAAAACCCCTGCTCTCCAAAGTCCGCGGCGCACTGCGAGCTGGCGAATTGGTGGCGGTTGTTGGACGCTCGGGATCCGGAAAGACGCTGCTCACCAAGGCGATTATTGGCCTGCTACCGCAGTCACTGCACGCCGAAGGGCAGATTCTTTTAGACGGTCAGCGCCTTGATCAGCTCAGCGACAAGGAGCTGGATGCTGTGCGCGGACGGCGCATCAGCATGCTTTTCCAGCAGCCCAAGCGCGTGATGAACCCGCGTCTGACCGTCCGCGCGCACCTGCTCGAAGCCATGGGTGTCCGAGGACCGAACAAAGCCCGTAAGCACGAAGATCAGGTTCGCACCTTGTTGGAAGAAGTGGGCTTATCCCCTGCAGCGGATATTGCCTCAAAGCGTCCAGATCAGCTCTCCGGAGGTATGGCCCAACGTGCCATGCTTGCCATTGCCTTGGCTGCTGACCCAGAGTTCATCCTGGCTGATGAGCCAACGTCCTCACTGGATTCAATTCTCAAGTCAGAGGTGTTGCAGCTGCTGCGCCGAAAGCAGCAAGAGCGTGGTGTGGGAGTTCTATTCATTACCCATGACATCGCCAGCGTCCAGCACATCGCTGACCGCATCGTGGTGGTCAGCGATGGTCAGATTGTTGACCAGTGCCCTACCGCGCAGATCTTTTCCAAGGACCGCCACGCCAAAACACGGGAGCTTGTCGAAGCTAGCCTGCCCTCGGTACGTGGACCGCGCACAGATAGTTCCGTCTGTCTGCTTGAAGCAGCGGACGCGAGCAAGAACTACACCCGCCGGGCCAAAGGTCCTGCCGCATTGCAGCCCACCACACTAAGTATTCATGGCGGGCAAGTATTAGGAGTTGTGGGCCGTTCTGGTTCCGGCAAAAGTACCTTTGCCAGACTCCTTGCAGGGCTGGAACAGCCAACGACCGGACAGATTATTGACAGGCAACAAAGCGAGAAGGCAACGCGAGTTCAGGTCATTGCCCAGGAGCCCTACTCATCCTTTGACCCGCGGCTTTCACTGCGCATTTCCATCAGTGCAGCGGTGCATCGTTTACCAGAATCCCAGGCAAACGAACGCATGGCGCAAGCCATGGTTCAGGTGGGACTGCCCGACGAATTACTGGACCGCAGGCCCGGACAGTGTTCTGGTGGACAACTGCAGCGGATAGCTATCGCCAGGGCTTTGCTGACCGAGCCACAGGTTTTGATCTGTGATGAATCAACCTCAGCACTGGATTCGGTAGCCCAGCGCCACATCCTTGATCTGTTGCTTCGCTTGCGCGACCAGATGGGGCTAAGCCTTGTGGTCATTTCCCATGACATGGATGTAATCCGCTATGTCAGTGATGACGTGGCGGTGTTCTTTGAAGGTGAGCTCGTGGAGCGCCGACCACTAGCTGACTTCTTGGCCACCCCTACCCACCAACACAGCAAGGACCTGGTGGCAGCACTGGATCTCACGGCAGTGGCGGCTGCTCACGGATAATTATTCTGCGCGTAAGAAAAGCCAGAAGTCTTGTGCCTGCGCCTTCAGCCCTTATAGGTTGATGGTTTATGAGCGACAAGCCACAGAAGAAACCAACCATCGCCCGCCAGTTACCATTGCTAGCACTCGGCGCCACGCTGCTCCTCTCCGGATGCTCGGCTCCCGCCCAGGACCCCGGCGCCGGCGACGACAAAGACCCAGTAGCCCAGGACAGTCGGCTGACTACCATCAGCGACTCGGGAACGCTCAAGGTCTGCACGACTGGCGATTACCGGCCATTCACATATCTGGATCCCAAGTCCGGTGAATGGTCAGGTATCGACATCACGATGGCCAAGAATCTTGCCCAGTCGCTTGGCGCCGAACCCGAGTTCATTCAGACCACGTGGAAAGATCTGATGCCAGACTTCAAATCCAAGTGTGATCTCGCAGTGGGTGGCGTTTCGATTTCCTTGGAACGCTCACAACAGGCTTATTTCAGCGAAGCCACCTTGGACGAGGGAAAGACTCCCATCACACTGTGTGAAAACGTGGAGAAGTACGACACCATCAAGGAAATCAATAAGCCCGGAGTCCGGTCGATTACTCCGATTGGTGGAACCAACGAGAAGTTTGCTGACGAGCATTACTCGGACGGAGAGATCATTCGATTCGAAGACAACAACAAGATCTTCGACGAGATCATCGCCGGACGTGCTGACGTGATGACCACCGACGCATCAGAAACTCGGTGGGTGGCCAACGAGCATCCCGAGCTATGCGCCGTGCACCCGGACAAGCCGTTCAATTTCTCGCAGAAGGCCTACCTGCTGCCGCTGGGTGATGACGAATTCCAGGAGTATGTGAACCAGTGGCTGAATATGTCCAAGCACGATGGGACGCTCAAAGCGGCCGAGAAACCCTGGTTCGGCTAGCTCCTGACAAGACAGAGCAAGAAGCCAGTGGCTGCCAACCGGGGACTTCCGGATGGTAGCCACTGGCTCCTTCTAGCTCAGCACCCTGCGGGGGCCGACGGCTGCTAACGCATGTGGCTACCACCATTGATGTCAATGGTGGTTCCCGTGAGGTAGGACGCACCTTCGGAAGCCAAGAAACCGATAACGGATGCGACTTCTTCAGTGGTAGCCGTCCGACCGACGGGGATTCCCGAAGCGATGGCCGCTTCTTGCGCGTCTGTGCTGCCAACACGGATATTGGTATCGACTGCGCCAGGTGCAATGGCATTGACTGTGACACCACTAGCCGATACCTCGCGGGCCAGTGCCTTGGTGAATCCGAGGATTGCAGCTTTTGCAGCGGAATAAGGCACCTTGCCAAAGACCCCGCCACCACGTTGGGCAGAGACTGAGGACATGTTGATTACTCGCCCCCAGCCGTGGTCGATCATTTCAGGCAGGAACGCTTTGGTTACCAGATAAGTGCCCGTGGCATTTACGCTCATAACCTTGTTCCAAAGGTCCAGAGTCGTATCAAGGAAATCCACCGGGGAGGTGATTCCAGCAATATTTACGACAGCTCCCGTAGGCGGCAGCTCCCCCGCAGCCACCCGTGCTGTCACCGCGCTGTGAGCGGCAACAACCGAGGACTCATCGGCAACGTCGATCTGATGCCCGAAAGCGGGAATGCCGAATTCATCTGAAATCTCCTTGGCCACGCGCTCGGAAGCGGAGTGGTCAAGATCCAAAATCACTACACCCCAGCCCTCCTTGGCAAAGTGGCGTGCGGTTTCCATGCCGATACCCTGTGGTGAAGTAGCACCGGTTAAGACAGCAGTGCGCTGGATTGGACTCATCGAATTCCCGCTTTCATTATGGTTGGTCTGATCAGTTGATCTGACCAACCAGGTGGTTGTGGTGCTCTGCGTGCGCCATAAAAACGCACCAAAAAGTTTGTAGTGCAAACCACCATAAGACTGTTTACTGTTGACAGTCAACAGTTTAATTTCTTCTTGACAGGCGTTGTGTTGTCACTCACACTGTTATTAGTGTTGACTGTCAACAATGGAAATTGCCCGTATCCCACAACTCACGAAGGGAGCCACCGATGAGCAGCGAAGCTCTACAAATGCGTGGCCCGATGCATGGCACAAAGGACGCAAAACGCGTCGCGATAGGATCGAGTGTCGGCGCCACTATTGAAACCTACGATTTCATCGGCTTCGGCACCGCTGCCGCCCTGTATTTCGGACATGTGTTCTTCCCCGGTACCGACCCACTCATGGGCACACTCGCTGCCTTTGCCACCTTGGGCGTCGGGTTTGCTGCTCGACCTCTGGGAGGAATTATCGGAGGCCACCTCGGCGACAAGATCGGACGCAAGCCGGTTCTCGTCACTTCGCTGATCGTCATGGGCCTAGCCACGTTCTGCATCGGTTTACTGCCCACGTATGAGCAAGTCGGCATACTCGCGCCAGCTCTCCTTGTCTTCGTGCGCATCGTCCAAGGACTCGCTTTCGGTGCCGAATGGGGCGGGGCCATCTTGATGACCTACGAGCACGCACCGTGGAAGCAGAAAGGCAAGTTCACCGGCATCGTCCAGTCAGGTTTTCCGGTAGGACTCCTACTGGCCAATCTAGTATTCCTGGTCAGCGTGCACTTGCCTGGAGACTGGGGCTGGCGAGTTCCGTTCCTTGCCAGCCTGTTACTGGTCATTGTTGGACTAGTCATCCGTTCCAAGGTTCCAGAGTCCCCCGTCTTCGATGATGTCAAGAAGTCAGGGGAAATCGTCAAGTCCCCGATCAAGGAAGTCATCCGCACCGACTGGCGCAATATCGTGCGCGGCATTGGTCTGCGCATCGCCGAAACTGCAGGCTATGCGGTCTCCATCACCTACATGATCTCTTATCTCCACACCACTGGTTTGGCCGCCAACTGGGAGACCTTGACTGCATTGAGCTTCGCCTCCGCAATCGGCATCTTCGCGACCTACAGCTGGGGCGGGCTGACCGACCGGATAGGCCGGCGCCCCGTCTACCTCTTCGCCTGCGCCTTTGCCGTGCTCTTCGGCATTCCAATGTTCCTCATGGTGAACACCGGCTCCTTCCTGCTAATCATCGCCACCATCGTCATTTCCTATGCAGTTTGCCAGAATTCGATGGCCGGGGCCCAAGGCGCTTGGTTCCCGGAACTTTTCCAGGCGAAGACCCGTTCTTCCGGAGCCTCGCTCGCCTACCAGATTTCTGCCATGGTTTCCGGATTCACCCCATTCATCACCACCTTGTTGTTCATGCAGTTCGGCTGGATAGGCCCAGCAGCTCTCTTTATTGGCTACGCCCTGATCGGATTGTGGGCGGCATTAGTAACTCCGGAAACTTGGGGCAATCGTGAACGCTTGCTCACCGAGCAAGCCATCGCGGCTAATCCACAGAAGGCCTGTATCTGACATTGGAACCTAGTCCAGCAATCACCCGATGAACTTCTGAGAGGACATTTCATGGTTATCACCGCCACAAAAAACCAGGCACTGAACCTGGAGCAACGCACGAAGAAGGTTCGCGAAGCCGCGTACCGTATACGGCACCACTCGCTGAATATGGGCGAGGTTCAAGGCCAAGGCTATGTCGGTCAGGCCTTGGGCGCGGCGGATATGTTCGCCGCCGTCTATGCAGACCAACTGGATTTCCACGCCACAGACCCAGAGTGGGCGGACCGGGATCGTTTCCTGCTCTCCACCGGGCACTATGCCATCGGCTTCTATGCAGCGCTGGCCGAAGCGGGAATCGTCCCGGTGGAAGAATTGGAAACTTACGGTTCAGATGATTCACGTCTTCCGATGTCCGGAATGTCCACCTATACGCCGGGCATGGAAATATCTGGAGGATCTCTGGGTCATGGCCTATCCATCGCGGTAGGCATGGCATTGAGCCTGCGCCATCAGGACAAGAACCAGCGGGTGATCAACTTTCTCTCCGATGGTGAACTGGATGAAGGCTCCACATGGGAAGCCGCCATGGGCGCAGCTCACCACCAGTTGGGTCATTTGACCGCGATGGTGGACATCAACGCCCTGCAAGCCGATGGCGCCACTGCCGGCGTGCTGCGCACCGAACCGGTTACCGAAAAGTGGGAAGCCTTCGGATGGTATGTGCAACGGATCGACGGAAATGACCCGCAAGCGCTCGTGGAGGCTTTCGATAACATCGCAGCACAAGCAGCCGTCACTTCACGTCCATCGGTAATTCTGTGCGACACCAAGGTGGGTCGCGGAGTTCCGCTGTTGGAGACCCGAGAGAAAGCCCACTTCATGCGCATCGAAGAAAATGAATGGCAAATCTGCCGCGAACAGCTCACCGAAGGCTTCGAAGGGAGCAACTACTAAATGTCTGCTACTGCTAAACCACGCCTGAAAACCTCGGCAATGATCGCCTCGTTTGCGGAGCCCGGGCAGAAGACCGCACCCGCTCCGTTCGGCCATGCTCTTGCCAAGGCCGCCGCTGAAGATCCACGCATCGTTGGCCTAACAGCTGACTTGGGCAAGTACACCGATATGCACATATTTGCTCAGCAACATCCCGAACGTTTCTTCCAGATGGGCATGGCCGAACAGCTGCTGTTCGGAGCAGCCGCGGGATTCGCCGAAACCGGAATGATCCCCTTTGCTTCAACCTACTCGGTGTTCGCGGCCAGACGTGCCTATGATTTCCTTTGCCTGGATATCGCCGAGCCAAATCTCAACGTTAATATCATTGGCGGCCTGCCGGGGCTGACCACCGGCTACGGCCCGAGTCACCAGGCAACCGAGGACATTGCCATCTTCCGCGGGATGCCGAACCTGACCATCGTGGATCCCTGCGACTCGGTGGACATCGAGCAATCGGTTCCACAGCTTGCTGCTTCCGAGGGGCCGACTTATCTTCGCTTGCTGCGCGGCAAGGTGCCTACTGTTCTGGATGAATACGGCTACAGCTTCGAGCTTGGCAAGGCAAAGGTCTTGAGGGGTGGCAACGACGTTGTCTTCGTATCCAGTGGACTGATGACTATGAGGGCACTAGATGCCGCCAAGGAGTTGGCCAAGCACAATGTGGATGTTTCCGTAGTGCATTCGCCGACTATCAAACCCTTCGATTCGGAAACTGTTTTAGCGGAAGTTGCCGGTGACCGTCTTGTTGTAACTTTGGAGAACCACTCTGTCGTCGGAGGCCTCTACGAGACTTTGGCCTCGACCATGATTCGTGGTGGGGTTTTCTCGAAGGTCGTCCCTATCGGCCTACCAGACGAGTTCCTGGATGCGGGCGCATTGCCGACACTTCATGAGCGCTACGGGCTATCGATCAACGCCATTGTGGCTAAGGTTCTCTCCGAACTGGGCTAATTCCTCGTGTAATCCATCAGAACGATGTGCAATAGGTGGGTGCGTTGCTTTCGACGCACCCACCTAAGACGCTAAAATCAACTGTTAACAATCAACTGTTGATCTCCAAGATTTAGGGGCGCATTATGGCCATGGCCGATTCTTCCTTGGTAGGCCTTCGGAAAAAGAGCCTGCGTGAGCAGGCCCTGATCGCCTTACGCCGCGCCATCACAACCGGTGAACTGGAGCAGGGCACCCACCTGGTGGAAACGGAGCTGTCTGCCTCCATGCAGATCAGCCGAGGAACCTTGCGCGAAGCATTACGTCAGCTGGAACAGGAAGGTCTCGTTTCGGCAGGTGAGCGTGGAAGGCTGTCGGTCCGCCACCTAGATAACAAGGAAATCCATGACATTTTCGCTGTCAGGGCATCGTTAGAAAGCCTCGCAGCAACGACCTTGTTGCAACGCGAGGACTTGGACAGCGCGCTAGCAGAACTGCGCGCGGCAGTAGGCCGGATGGACAAGCTGGCGGGAAACGAAATCGAGGAGCGCATTGAAGCCGATCTCGAATTCCACCGCACCCTGTGCCGGCTCTCTGGGAATGACACCTTGCTGCATGCATGGGAACAATTGGAAGGCTCCATGAGGATGTCCATCATGTTTGGCGGGTTCGAACGCGGCGTACGGAATATGGATGTAGCACGGCACTTCACGCTCGTCGACACTATTGAATCGCGAGACAGCGCCGCGGTCAGCGCGGAAATCTCAGAGCACATGCGCATTGCCGCCGAAACTCTGATGGGCTCATAGGACTACCGCAAAAAATTCTGCCAATGCCAGCGGCCCCGCCCATTGCAAATTGGACGAGGCCGCTGGCATCGCTATTCAGCTGACACTATCAGTTCGCCCAGAATGGGTAGTCAGTGTAGCCCTGCGGCCCTTCGGTGTAGAAGGTAGCCGCATCCGGTTCGTTCAGCGGCAGCTCGTCACGCCAGCGGCGTACCAAATCCGGGTTGGCGATAGCCGGGCGTCCGACGACTACCGCTTCTCCCCAGCCTTCGGCGGCCACCGTCGCCGCATCTTCATAGGTGGTAATCGTCTGGAAACCGGTGTTGATCAATACCGGACCCCCAAAAGCCGTACGCAACGACTGGACCAGTTCACCGGAGGGATCCTTATGCAGAACGCTCAGTGCGGCCAGGCCCAGTGGAGCGATTCCTTCAAGCAATGCCTGATAGGTTGCAGCGACGTCCGCGGCGTCATTTTCTACAGCACTTTGCACGTTGTGCTCAGGCGAAATGCGCAGTCCGGTCCTACCGGCACCGATGGCGTTGGCAACGGCGGTCACCACATCAATGACAAAACGGGCGCGGTTCTTAGGGGAGCCACCGTACACATCGGTGCGGGTGTTGGAGGTTGGTGCCAGGAATTCGTGCAGCAGGTAGCCGTTGGCGCCGTGAAGCTCCACCCCGTCAAAGCCAGCAGCAATAGCGTTGCGTGAAGCGGTGACAAATTCTTCGATAATGCGTGGCAGCTCTTCGCTGGCCAAGGCATGCGGGATCGGGTAGTCGTACTTGCCGGTGTAGGTGCGGGACTGGCCTTCCACGGCGATAGCGCTCGGTGCCTCGACGTACTCAACTCCGGTGGTTTCCGGGTGGGTCACGCGTCCTGCGTGCATCACCTGGGCCACGATGAGGCCGCCTTCGGCGTGCACCGCATCGGTGACTTTCTTCCACCCGGAAACCTGTTCGGCGGTGACCAGGCCCGGCTGGCGCACAAAGCCCTGGCTGGCAGCCGATGGATAGACGCCCTCGCTGACAATCAGACCCAGGGAAGCGCGCTGGCGGTAGTACTCCACCACATCGGCGTTGGGCACGCCGTCCTTGCCCGAGCGGGAGCGGGTCAGCGGCGCCATAACCAGGCGGTTGGACAGCTTGAGGTCGCCAAGGGCGAGCGGGGAAAACAGATCCATGGGGTGGGACTCCTGAAGTGGAAATTATAGTTGCCTCGTGTAACATGCCAGCGGCGAACTCTATTCCAGCTCGGTGCCTCAGGTGAGATGGATTACGCGCTCAACAGGTCACTCGCCACCCTGATCCAGCACCTGGCACGCTACAGCTCCCGTGGCCGTTGCCACTGGTAGTCTCGGTTCATGGATGAAGAATTGCGCGGTTTCCTGAAATCTTTCGCTCATGTGGCGCAACTTGCCGAGCAATATCAGCAGCAGCCCAAAGGCAAGCTTCTGGCACCGGTGCTGGCAGAACATCTGGGAACAGACCCAGGCACTGTACCGCTTGTTGTAGAGAAATTCGCCTCCCACCGTTTGGCGGATGCAAACATTGTCCTGGAGAGGTTGATTTCAGTTGACCCGCAGGCCAGAATCATCGGTTTAGCAGGCCAGGACCGGCACCATTTTGATCTGGGTGATCTCGTTGGTGTTCAATGTGACTTCGGTGTCCTTGGTGAGCCTTCCTACACCACCTTGGCGGTGGGCCCGGGACAACAGCAACGATTCCTCTCCTTTGGCATTCACTTATTCAGCACAGAGCAGATGCCTATGGTCATTCTGCTGCGCCAGGCAAACCCGGAATACGGCAAACCCGAAGCGAGCCTGGAAGTGCTGTGCACCGAAGAGAAGCTTGTCGATTCCTTCCTTGCGAACTTCCGCGAGCAGCTGCACACCACCAGCATCTACCGCGGCCAAGTCATTTCCTTCAAGTCCAGCGAATACTCCGAATCCAATGCCGGCGTTACCTTCCACCAGCGTGAAGAAATCAGCGAAGAGCAGCTGATCCTGCCTACCGGTCTGCGCGAACGAATCGAAGAGCAGGTGCTGGGCATCGGAGCGCACCGTCAGGCTCTTTTGTCCCTCGGCGCCCATCTCAAGCGCGGGGTGCTGCTGTATGGCCCGCCGGGAACGGGCAAAACCCACACGGTTCGCTATCTGGCTTCGGCGGCTAAGGATCATACGGTCATTCTGCTCAACGGCAATACCCTGTCCCTGGTCTCGCAGGCTTCGGCCATGGCTCGTGCGCTGCAGCCGTCCATCGTGGTGCTCGAAGATTGCGATCTGGTTGCCGAAGACCGCAGCTTTGGCCATGGACCACAGCCTTTGCTCTTTGAAGTCCTGGATTCCATGGACGGTCTGGATTCTGATGCAGACGTGTCGTTTGTGCTGACCACCAACCGGGTGGAATCCCTGGAACAGGCCTTGGTCCAACGTCCGGGACGTATCGATCTGGCGGTCCAGATACCCAGGCCAGATTTTGACGGGCGCAAGGCGCTGTTGCGGCTCTACGGTTCAAAGCTGGATTTGTCCAAAGAAACGGTGGACTCGGTAGCCCAGCTGACCGAGGGCACTACCGCCTCATTTACCCGCGAACTAATCCGCCGGGCCATCTTGACCGCGGCTATTGCCGGGGTGCCGCTTACCGAGCGGCATGTGCGCGTCTCAGCCGCAGAGCTCATGGATGATTCGGCAGCGCTGACCCGCAACTTCCTCGGTGGCACCGAGGACCCAGACCTGAACGGCGGGGAACCGGAGGAGGAAAGCTTTGGATCTTTTGGCTGGTCGCCGGGGCTAGAGACGAAAAGTTTCGGATTTGTCGCCGGTGCCGAATCGCGTTCTGGTGTGGAGTCCCCTGAAACGAAAGACGACTAGGCCTCTGACAGCATTCGCTTTATTCGCAAGCAACCGAAATCTCGTTGGACATTCATAGCCATCCGTTTGCGTTGTTGCTGATCGTTACTCAACCCGAATTGCATGCTCAATGAGTACAAGGGACAGCAATCCTATAGTTCCGAGCACATCGCTTTGCCGCTTATTTCGAGTATTCAATCAGTGACGACAGTAAGAAGTCGGAATTCACTGAGACAACTCCCCCCGAGGAGTCATGGAAGGACGAGTCTAAGCAGAACGGTCAGCATGATGGCGGACGAGCCGCACCTTGAAACTGTTCACGATATTCGTCAGCTCATGCGGCAGCCCACTGCTCCAATCAACTAGTTCTTTGAAACCTTGCCCATGGCCCCTGCAATTGGGCGGATAAACATGGGGCTGGTTAGGAACCATGCCACGGCGATGACTACCACCGAGATTCCGAAGACCACCAATCCCCAGAAATCGGTGACGTCCCGGGACGTGAACATGTGGTTGAGGTTTCTGCGCACCCCGGTGAAGAACACCAGGAAGACATGAACAAGCGTGAATGCAACAAAATAGACCATCACCGGAATGTGCACAGCTCGCGCCAATTCAATGGGGTAAAGCTTTGAGAGTTTCTCATTTTTCGCAGGCCACCAGGTAGACATCCTCACACCCGAAATGATTGCCAGCGGAGCCGCAACGAACACCGTGATGAAGTAGGCCATCACCTGCAATGCGTTGTAGTGGATCCAACCGTTTTCTTCGGGCCAATCCAAGGAAAGATACTGGAGGCCGGCGGAAACCATATTAGGGAAGACATCCCAACTAGTGGGGACAATGCGCATCCAGAATCCGGTGATGAACAGCGCTGCCACGAACAGCACCCCGTTGACCACCCACGCCACATCCAGAACCTGGTGCAGCCATTGAGTAATCGAGATTTTCTTCGGAGGCTGGTTTCCCGGGGAGAAGAAGGAACGTTGCTTGGCCGTCCAATACCCTGGCGGCTTGTTCTGCAGACGCACTTGCAATCCTGAACGCACGATCAGCACCATAAAGAACATGTTCAGGAAGTGCTGCCACCCGAGCCATGCAGGAATGCCCTCGGGTGTGGAAATTGGCTGGCTTGCATGTCCTGAGTATGTTGTGATGAATTCTTGGACCGTGGAGGTCGAACGCAGCCACTGAGCTGCAAGGACTGCGATGACAGCGATTGCCAGAAGCCCGGCAACCTGCAGACTGCGCTTGGCATATTTGGACCGCGTTTTATTGGCAGTTCGAGAATTCAGGTTCGCGTTGCCATTTGCAGGTTTTGCGGAACCCGCGGAATCTTCCGTTGCCAAGCTCTGCATCGAGTGCTGAGCGGTCCTGCGCTTGCCATCAACATTATTGACGGTGGCAAGTTGGGTGTTGTTGTCCGACTCGGACTGCGGCGCTTCGACCGCAGCAGCTGCGCCAGCGACAAGGTTGCCGGCCGTTGCAGGGATCTGCTGGTTGAACGACGTGCTTGCCGGTTCGCTTGCCGACCTGGATTCTTGCAGTGCGGCAACTACCGGCACCGTCGATGCACCAGGCATACGTCTGCCCCGGATAAGGGCCGATTCTGGCTTCAGGCTGAGAACCTCGAGGGGCTGATTGTGGGGAACTGCGACTTCAAGTTCCGTGCGAGCTGGTGGCTGCATCGCATTAACAGCAGAACCCATTGCTGAGTCGACCGCAGCCGATTCGTGCGATGCGGCCGAGGAAACAAGCAACGGCACATTGGACGCGCCCACCATCCGGCGGCGTTTGCTGCATGCCACGGCCGCTGCGGCGCGAACTGGCTGACCCTCGACGAGTTGCTCTTGGGCAAGGTGTCTTGCGGGCTCCAGTTGCACCTGGTCCTCCGTGGGACCAGGTATCGCAGCTGCTTCATCGTTGCTGATGAGGTCCGGTGCAAGCCGAGGGATTCCTGCCATGCGCCGTTTCTGGCGTACCGGGTTTCCTATCTCATTCACGCGTTTTGCTCCATTACTATTCGCATTCACAGCCAAATCGTTCAAATCCCCAGTCTGGGTCTTTGCTCAGTTCTTGTTAGTTCCTGCGGGCATTGATTTCGTCTACGATGCGGGGAACCACGGAGAACAAGTCTCCTACGATGCCGAAGTCGGCAATTTCGAAAATTGGCGCGTCCTCATTCTTGTCGATGGCCACGATGGTCTTGGCCGTCTGCATGCCGGCACGGTGCTGGATTGCTCCCGAAATGCCCAAGGCAATGTACAGGTCAGGTGAGACTGCCACACCGGTCTGCCCCACCTGATAGCTCTGCGGAACATAGCCGGCATCCACTGCCGCACGCGACGCGCCCACGGCCCCGCCCAAGACGTCCGCCAGCTGTTCCACGAGCTGGAAGTTCTCCTTGGAGGCAACTCCTCGACCGCCGGATACCACCACCGGGGCGATATTCAGGGCCGGACGTCCGGAATCATGGTTAATCTCGTTCGAGCTGACCACGTGCGCTCCCGTTTGGGACGATTCCGGAACTGAGATGATCTCCACGCTTGGCTCAAGCGGCGCGGCCCGATGGGAAATGCTGCCCGTTCGCAGGGTCGCAATCATGGTGCCACCCTCGACCGTTGATTCTGTGACGAAGTCACCGCCGAACACTGAATGCTTGGCGATGATCTCGCCTTCTTCCAGCACCACGTCGATTGCATCGGCCGATACCGACGCGCCAAGACGCGCTGCCAAGCGTCCGGCGATAGCGCGGCCACTCACGGAGCCATCCAGGAACACGCCAAGTGGCGCATGCTGGGCTACGCACTGTTCAAGCAAAGCCACTTCGTCGGTGGCAAACCGTTGGGCCCGGTCAGCGGAGAGGGTACCGACGAGGATCTTGGCCGCGCCCAGCGCCGCCAGTTTTCCGCCCAGGATCTCGGCATTCGCTTCGCTGCTGAGCACTACCGCGATTGGCTCGCCGATAGCTGTTGCAGCACCAATCAGTGAGGCCGCGGCGCCGACCGGAGTACCGTCGGCAGCAGTCTCAACCATTACAAGAATTTTCGACATTATTTTCCTCGGAGTTCAGAAGTTTTCAGGTAGCCTGGCGCTGGCCTAGAGCAGGTGCTTCGATTCCAAGAAATCAACGAGCTTTCCCACTGATTCATCGTCATCGTTGAGCTTCGGACCGGTCTGCTTCGCAGGTGCCGCCACCGCGGATACCATGACCGAGCGTTGAGGGGCATAGGCTGGACCGGCTTGGATGCCCAAGTCAGCAAGCGAAACCTTTTCCAAGGTCTTCTTCTTGGCCGCCATGATGCCCTTGAAAGTTGGAAAGCGGGCTTCCGCTACACGTTCGGTGACAGCGGCAACTGCTGGATAGCTGGCCGAGAGCTGCAATTCATTTAGTTCGGTACGCACCGTTCCGCTCACCTCGCCATCAGCCACCGCGAAACTGGACAGATCGCTGAGCAGCGGCACTCCCAGTAATTCGGCAACCATCGCCGGGACCATGCCACCCTTGCCATCCGTGGACTGGTTTCCTGCGAGAACAATATCGAAGCCTTCTCGCTTGATGGCGGCAGCCAGGGTTTTGGCTGTCTGCAGCATGTCAGAACCCTCCAAGGCATCGTCTACAACCTGGATAGCTCGATCAGCACCCATTGACATCGCTTTACGCAGTGACTTTTCGGCTTCGTGGGCTCCAACTGACAGCACCACGATCTCGGTGCTGACGTCCGCATCTTTGAGGCGCAAGGCGCATTCCAGCGCACGTTCGGTGATTTCATCCGGGATCGCTTCGGTCGCGGCCCGATCCAAGATACCAGTTTCAAGGTTGAGCCAACGTGTCTCACCGGTATCCGGAACTTGCTTGACTAGGACAATGAGCTTCATGGTCATTCCTTACCTGCTGGCCGGCATGCTGCCGGACCGGTCAATTCTTCGTGTCTTCAACGATCTTTGAGACCAATTCCGGCGCACCAGAAGTTGGTCATCATTTCGATCAGCTCCGCCGTGGGCTTTCTCTTTTTCCAGCCAATTTCAACCTGCGCAATATTGGTCATCATCGCGAGGATCAAGGTGGCTGACTCGCGTGCGTTGAGGTCCTCCGGGACGGTCCCGGCTGCCTGCTGGCGGCGGATTCCCCGAGCGATGCGGTCTACGAACAAGTCCCTGATCACCAAGCGGATAGTCCGGAAGTCCTCGTCGTAGTGCGCTACCTGCTCGATGACCATGGAAAGGTCCTGCGTATTGGTGTAGTTATTCACGAAACGCTCGATGGTTTCGGTAACTCGGGCGCGATAGTCCGATTTATCGACGTTGGTGACGTTCGTTTGCGAAAGCCGACCCCGCACGTGCTCTTCGACGACCGCTGCGAACACCGCTTTCTTGCTGCGGAAGTGCGAATAGAACGTCGCGCGGGAGATCCCTGCTTCAAGCAGCAAGTCCTCGACGGAAGTATCGATGTAGCCCAAACGCACGAACACGCTGCGGGAAGCTCCCACGATCTGGGCTCGGGTGTTGATACCACGTTTGTAGATAGGCGCCGCTTTTGACTTGACATCGGTCCAACGGCTCAGCGCATCCAGGAACAGCGCTACTTCAGCCTGTCTGGCCTCGCTCTTAGTTCCGCTGTCCACTTCTACGGGTGCTTCGGTCTGCATGGTCTTCATCCTTCAAGCTGAAGTCAATTTAGCTAAATTGTGCCAGTTCTTCATTGCATATAGCATCTAAAGCCCCACTGTAACCGCACGCAGGGCCTCGGCCTCTTGCTCGCTCATACCCAAAAGCCTGCCCAGCACCTCGGATTGGTCCTGACCGACTTTTGGAGCGGCGCTCAATTCAGCCGCCGGCTGCAGGGTGGACATCTTCAGCGGATTTCCCACTACCGGCACCCGGCCGTTTTCCGGGTGGTCGATGAATCGGATCATTTCGCGTTCGATCAAATGCGGGTCCTGGTCAACTTCCCGCAAGGTCTTGACCGGAGAGAAGGGAACTCCGGCATCGCCCAGCAGATCAGAGATCTCCGCGCGGGTCAGCTGGCTGGTAGCCCCGGTCACCAGCGCATCGATTGCTTCCATATGCTCCGCGCGGCTCACCGGATCGGCAAAACGCGGATCCCCGAGGGCCTCGGCAAAGCCCAGTGCCTTGGCCAAGCGGGTCCAGTGATTATCTGAGGCGCAGATAATCGCCAGCCAGCCATCGGCTGCACGGTAGACATTGTACGGAGCAATGGCCATCCCGGAGTGCTGGTTTCCGGTGCGCTCTGGCAGCTGTGCATCCGGCTGGTTGTACAGGGCGCTGAGCGCTGAGGTCAGCATGGGATAGATGGTGTCATGCATTGATACCTCGACGATTTGCCCCTTGCCGGTAGCCGTTCTGTCGAAGAGTGCCGCCATCGCGCCGCCGAAGAGATGGATGCCGCCGGAAAAATCGGTGAAGGCCGGTCCCGTCTTGACCGGCGGTCCGTCGGCGAAGCCGGTGGTGCCGATCGCACCGGACATTGCCTGGACCGTCAGATCCATAGCCGGCATCTTCGAGTAGGGTCCGCTGCTCCCGTAGCCTTTGCCCGAAGCAATCACGATGCGGGGATTGCGTTCCAGCAGCGATTCAAGTCCCAGGCCAAGACGTTCAAGGGTATTCGGCGCATAGTTTTCTATGAGCACATCGGCCCGGTCGATCAGCCTCAGGAAAGTTTCCTTGCCGTCATCGCTCTTCAGGTCCAGGGCAATGCTCTTCTTATTCGAGTTGAGCATGATGAATTCCTGGGGATCAGCGTCGCCGCGGGCACGGGTGCGCAGGCGTTCGCCGCCCAGCGGCTCCACCTTGATGACTTCCGCACCCAAATGGGCGAACAGCAAACCGCAGTACGGTCCGTTGTAGATATGTCCGAGTTCAAGGACGACGAGATTGGAGAATGATTTCAGCACGGGTTCTACCTTTATTGGGGCGTTTAGTGGGAGCGGAACTGCAGTTCCTGGCTCGCCGCATCCGCGGCGAGCTTGAGCCGTTCTACCGTGGCCACGACGTCAGCACCGCTGGTCAGGCCATCGGACCCCCAGACTGTCATCGAAAACAGGCAAGCGCCGTCTTTGTCGAAGACCGGGGCGGTGGCCGAATGGAATTCATAGTCGCCTTCGGCGGTGACATCCGAGGCGTTGAACGTTTCCGCAGCATCATTGACGACCGCCAAGAGGCGCTGGCGCGCCTCGGGATCCCGTCCGCTGTAGGCAACCCGTGCCGAAAGCTCGATACCGCTGCCTCGTTCGTGCCCGATTCCGGCCGCATAGCCTCGTTCGCGGACCTTGGCCAGACATGCTTCGAAGTGCGTTTGCAAGGCATGATCGGCATCCGGATGCACCTGTGCGAGCCACTGGGCCTCGGCCTCAGGCCCGCCGAAAGCCGCGAAGACCCCGCCAATCGGCGGCATGAATGGCACGTGGATGCCCACGCGGCTGGAGCGGCCTTGGCGGGTGGAGGAACCTGCCGATCCTACGTTGATCAGTTCGGTCTCCACCCGGGTCATGATGCTCACTTCTGCCACCAACTCAGCTGCGAGGCGTTCCATATGCGGCCGGATCAGGTCCAGCTGGCCCAATAGCTTGACCGAGATATCGGTGTTGACGGCCATGGATCCCGGAGCAAAAGAGCCGTAGCCGCCGCGGAAGAAGAGCAGTGGCAAGTTGGAGCTGAGCGTGAACAGATCCAGCACCTTGCCCATCACCCAATCATGGTCCCCCGCGTCGGACACCGAGTGCATCTCGCAGTCGATGAAGGCGACCGAGTCGGTGAGGATCGGGCTGCCGTTCTTGGACAGCTCCCATTCGAAGCCCTCCAGTTTATCGGTCTTGCGCGAGGCCACCGCCCGGCACAGGTCCTCCTGGTCGCTGGCCAGCACGTTGATGCCGAATTTTGTGCCCGTGCGGTTCTGCAATGCAGCCCATGAGGACGAAGTCCTCGTTGGCAGGAAGCCCACCAGGGCTGGTTCCAAGGACACGGAAACGAAGGAACCCACGGTCATCGCCAAGGGCTGGCCTGCGTCGTCCATTCCGGTGACGATGACAACCCCGGTGGGGAAAGCCCCAAGCACCCGGCGGAATTCATAGGCATCGATCTTTGTCATGGCTAGTTCTCCTGATTTCATTGTGCGCTCCCGAGGATTCGACGTGGATTGGCAAACATCATCTGATCAATATCCGAATCCGAAACGCCCAGGTTCCGCAAATCGGGGACGACGCTGTTCATGATTTCGCTGGCTCGCCACTTCGGCAGCAGTTCGGCACGAGCCTCATCGGGGAAGTTCATGGAGTAGGCCGACGAGTCGGTGGCGATGGCGATCTGCGGGGCATAGCCCTGCGTGCATAGTTCTTTCACTGCGTGGAGCCGCTGTTCGTAGGGCAGCCTGGAGTCCAGCCCGAAGCGGTCCATGCCCAGTACGGACCCGCGGTCCGCGATCTGCTTCAGATAGTCCAGATCTTCGCTGTCTCCGCAGTGGCCGATGACCACGCCGCCCAGATCCACTCCGCGCGAGGCCAGGTAGTCCTGCTGCTCCAGGCCGTTGCGCTGGCCCGGGTGCGAATGCGTGAAAATCGGTGCGCCGGTTTCCAGGTGCGCGTCGGCCACCGCCTGCATGATGTTCAAGACGCCCTCGGAGAATCCGTAGTGGTCCGTGGCGAATTTCAGCACCCCGGCCTTGACTCCGGTGCCATCGATGCCATCACGGATATCGCGGATGAAGAGCTCGGTCAGCCGGTCGCTTCCGCCGAGCATCCGGCCAGGTCCATTGAGCGTGGCGAAGGTCGGCGCATCGTGGAAGGTGTACCAGCCGGTGGCCGCGATGATGTTCATCTGCGTGCGGTCAGCCACCCGCTTAACCAGGGGGATATTCCGGCCGTTGCCCATCACGGTCAAGTCGACAATGGTGTCGATGCCGCTGGCTTTGACCCCATCCAGATATTCCACGGCGCGGTCAACCAGGTCATCTGCTGGAAACTGGCCCGGGTAGTTCAGCACCAGCTCGGCGTTCAGCACGAATACGTGTTCATGCATCAGCGTCGCACCTAGCTGTTCGGCAGCTAGCTCCCCGGTGAGTGTGGGAATCATGCTCTTGGTCCTCTCTGGAAATCAAGATTGCGGGTGGGAGCCCAGAGACCGGATAAGGATGGTCCGGCCCCTGGGAAACATCGGTGAATCGGCAGCGAATCACCATTCAGGCTGCTGGCTATTTCGGTCGCTGCGGAAGAATGATCTCTTCGTAGACACGCTCGGCAAACGGTTCAAAATACTCCAGGTCCTCGGGATCCACCGAGCCTTCGTACCATTGGGTGAAGTCGGTGACTCCACCTTTTTCTTCGTACCCCAATTCCTTGGCGATGCCGGTCCACTTCTCGATCGACGAGGCCACCGCTGCGTTCACGGCCTTGCCGTCCAAGTTCTTGGAATTCTCCACCTGCGCCAAGAGTTCCTTGTTGGATTCCGCGATCGCGGCCTCACTTTCGGAATCAAGGTAGTCCAGCTTGCCACCCTGCTTCTCTGCGGTCTCTGTTGCGATCTTCAAGCTGGCTATGGCATTGAAGTCCTCGCCAGCCACGTAGCCCTCCATGCGGTCGAACATCAGCTGCTGCACCAGCAGCGGGAGTCCATCCCAGGAGGAGCCGGCAACCAGGGCGCCTGCGCCCGGAGCGAAGCTGGCATCTTTCGGAATGCTGATGTACGGGGCGACTTCGAGCCAGCCCACGGAGACAGCGGTGGCGGTTGACTGCAGCGAGCAGTTCAGCACACCGCGTTCCAGCGCTTCGTAGGTTTCGGCGAGCTCCACGGAAGTCAAGATACCGCCCAGCGCCTTGGCCTGGATTTCGTGGGCCGCCGCATTGCCGCGGATTTGCGAGCCGGCCCAATCGGCGGATTTTTGCTGATCTTTCCGGCAGATCACCGAGGTGTTGCCGTTGGGATTGGCCGGATGCAAGACGTGCATGCCGCGGTCCTCGTAGTTGGCCATGACCTCGGGAGTATTAAATCCGACCTCCATCATGACTGCGTGCGAGACGAACTCGCCGACCACTGGGCTGCTGGGAAGCTGGACCAGCGAAGTGGACATGTCCACGAAGGCAGCCATTTCCTGCGGCTCATAGGTGGTGTAGTAATGTGCAACGTCCAATCGGCCATCCTGCAGCGCACCGGGAACCTCGGTTGGCTTCGCAATTGCGCCGGCCGCATGCGACTCGATGGTGATCTTGCCACCGGACCATTCCTCCACGGATTCAGCCCATTTAAGATCTCGAAGCGCTGAGAAAGATTTGGGGTTGGTGCTGGAGTACTGGAAGTCCAAGGTGATCGGCTCAATATCTGCAAAGGCAGCGATGTACTGCTCCTTCGTCGCGCCCGGGTCGATACCTGCGCCCCCGGCACTGTCCGCATTGCCGCCGGAGGAGTTCAGACCGCCAGCGCACGAGGTCAGCCCCAGCGCTGCCACGGCGAGCATGGACAGCGCGCCGGCAAAATATTTGCGTGAAAACATTGTTTTTCCCTAATCCGATCGTTGAGTTCTAGGACTGGCTGAAGTGCTTGATTGCTCCCTTGAGGCCCTTGTCCTTCATCAGGGCCTTCACCTCGCCGATCGAATCGGCCGTATGCGAAATGGCATCCCACTCAGCACCTGCGCGCAGGGATTCCACGAAGCCCTGTCGATCGTAGACCTTGTTCAAGGCCTGCTTCTTCAGATAGAGCAGGTCCAATGGAGTCTTGGCCACGCGAGAAGCCATGGTTTGAGCGCTTTCCAGCGCGGTTCCCTCGGGCACAGCCTTATTGGCCCAGCCCAGCTCAGCGGCTTCGATGCCGCTCATTGAGTTGCCAGCGATAAAGGACAATTCCTTGGCCTTGCGCATTCCAATATGCCACAGCGATACCGGAGAGAGCAGCCCGCCGCCCAACGGAATCGATGGCCATCCGATGTTCGCGGTCTCGGAAACAATCACCAGGTCGCTGCAGGAAACCAGCATGGTCGCTCCGCCCAGGCAATGGCCTTCGATGGCGGCGATCAGCGGCTTGGGGAAACGGTAGACGCGTTCCCACAGGTCGATCTTCTCCTGGAGGTTGCGCCAGTCTTCATAGGCAGTCTTGGAGGAATATCCGGAGACCACATCGTAGCCGGCGCTGAAGTTCTTCCCGCTGCCGCGCAGGATCACCACCGAGATTTCGTCGTCATCGGCCAATTCGGACAGTGCGGACATGAGCCCTTCGAGCAACGCATTGTTGAAGGCGTTGATCTTCTCGGGACGGTTCAGGGAGAGGGTCGCGGTCTTCTTCGCAACATCGCGTTCAACCAGCACGACCTGGGTATCGGAAATTACTTCAGTCATCAGTATTACTCTCCTTGGAATTCGTAGCTGGATTTGGCGTTGAAGGCCGCGACCGAGTTCTTGTGGTCCCCGGTGGTCGAGGTGACCGCCGAGGCAAAGGACTCGAATTCCCAGGCCTGGGCCAAATTCATGGTGTGCGAGGCGTGCACGACCTTGCGGGTAGCGAAATAAGCGGCTGTGGGGCCGGCCGCCAAATTCTTGGCGAACGCCGCCACCTCTTCTCGGAAGTTGCCGTTCTCGATAACCGTCGAAGCGATTCCCATCTCCGCGGCCCGTTCGCCGCTGATCACTTCGCCGGTCATCGCATAGTGCAGGGTTCTGCGGTTGCCGATCTGCTGGGACAGCAAGAACGGCACCGCGCTATCGGGTGCAAGCCCGCGCTTGATGAATCCGAACTGGAACTTGGCAGTATCCGAGGCCAGGATGATGTCCGTGGCCAGCGCCAGCCCGAAGCCGGCGCCCACGGCGTGGCCTTGAACCGCCGCGATGGTTGGCTTCTTCAGGTTGCGGATCAGCTCCACCAGCTCGCGCCCCAGCGAAATGCGCGCGGCTCCGTTGCTTGGGGTGTTCTTGCCCATGCGCTTCACATCTCCACCGGCGCAGAAGTTCTCCCCTGCTCCGGTGATCACGATGGCGCGCACTTCCTGGTCGTCGTTGGCTTCCAGCAGCGCGTCGCGCAGGTCCGCACGCAGATCAGGACTCAGCGCATTGCGCGCTGCTGCGCGATCGAGCACCACCGTGCGGACACCTTGGTCGGTGCTGACGGATACCAGACTGGTTCGCACTTCACTCACAGCTTGGTATCTCCCGCCAATAGCCGCTTGGCTACCGTGCGGCGCTGGATTTCGCTGGTTCCGTCCGGAATGCGCAAGGTGCGCGCAAAACGGTAGGCGCCTTCCAAGCCCAGTTCGTTGGTCAGTCCCAAGCCACCATGGATCTGCATGACTTCATCCACAACTCGGCTGAGCATCTCGGTGCAGGAGAACTTGATGATCGAGGTTTCCTTGATTGCGGGGAACCCGGCGTCCAGCAATGCGGCGGTACGCTGCACGGCCGACTTGCACAGGTAGATGTCGCGTGCGATTTCCGCCAGCTTGGACTGGATCATCTGGTGCTGTCCAATGGTCTTGCCAAAGGTCTTGCGGGTCTTGGAGTATTCCAAGGCCTGGTCCAGTGCCCACTGCGCGACACCGATGCAGGTGGCGGACATGGTGACACGGCCGCGGCTGATGCCGCCCATGGCCAGGTTCAGACCCTTGCCTTCCTCGCCGATGATCTGTTCCGGGGTGACCTTCAGATCGGTGAAGGAAAGGATCGTTGCGTTCGAGCCGCGCTTGCCCATGATCGGGATGCCGGCGTCCACCGAGAACCCTGCCGAATCGGTGTCCACGAAGAAGCAGGTGATCCCGCCGCTGCGGTTGGCCACAGCCACCGGGTCGGTGACCGCGAAGACGAAAGCGTGCTTTGCATGCGCTGCGTTGGAGATCCACTGCTTCTGGCCGTTGATCAGCCAGCCGCCGTCCACTGCGGTAGCACGGGTCTTCAAGTTGTAGACATCGGATCCGGCATCCGGCTCGGACAAGGCGAAGCACAAGGTCGAGGTTCCCGCACGGATTGCCTCGATGCGTTCTGCCAGGACTTCCTCGTTCAGCTGCAGCAGCAATGGGCTCAGGCCATTGGTGAATGGCGAAGGGATCACCGATTCGTGGATCAGCGAGCGCTCGGGGCCGTAGCGGTGGTGCAGGGCCTCCTGGATTTCTACGATGGCCGTGGCGGGAAGCTCCGCGCCGCCCAGCGACTCGGCGCTGTAGAGCGTGTAGAAGCCGGCTTCGGCGGACAGCTCGCGCACCTGCTGGTTGATCTGCTTGTATTTCTCGGTCATCAAGCCGCGCGAGTCGAAGATATTAACTTCGTCTTTGAGGAATTCGGCGTGCTCCTGTTCGATGGGCACAACGGCCTTTTCAATGAACTCGATGAGTGCATCGATGATTTCTTTGTACTCGCTTGGACCCACGCGCGGGTCTGCAGTCATGGTCGTCATGATGTTGTCCTTAGGCCCGTGCAGTTTCAACGGATGAATCGCGGGAAGTCAGCTGCGGGCGGACCTCCGTTGCGAACTTGGTCATGGAGCGCAGGACCTGCTCCTGCGGCTGGCTGCCGGCGTCGAACCAGCCGACAAGTCCGCCGATGCCGGTGACCTTCTTGTAGTCTTCGAGCTGCTGCGCAACATCGTCTGAGGAACCAAGCAGGATGGCGCCCTTGTCGACGTAGTCGTCGAAGCTGAGCTCGGTCAGGCCCAGGCCCACCTTGGCGCGGTTGCTGAGGATGCTCAGGTACCACATCAGGCCGTGCTCGTATTCCTTGGCTGCGGTAGCGCGGTCGTCTGAAACGTGGATGGCCTTGAGCTGCGAGGAGCGGGCGATGTTTGCATCGATGGCGTCGTAGCTGAATCCGGCGGCACGGGCTTCTTCGCGGTAGACATTCACCAGATGGGCCATGTGCTCCCAGGTTGGCATCTGCCCCAGCACGAAGGCGAAGCCTTCGCGGGCGGCGTAGCGCAGCGACTCTTCGGTCTGCGAAACCATGATGTACACCGGTGGATGCGGTTCCTGGATCGGACGCGGCATCAGCTGGATCTCTTCGGTCTGGTTGCCTCGGCCAGGGACCTGGAAGTGCTTGCCCTGGTAGTTGATCTTTCCGTCTTTCCAGCCCTGCATGATGATTTCGAAGGATTCCTGGTAGCGCTCGTCGCGTTCTTCCGGGTCGATGTCGTAGGCCTGGAATTCCAGCAGGTCATAGGCCTTGCCGATGCCGAAGTTCAGACGGCCGTCGCTGATGACGTCCAACAGCGAGAAGTCCTCTGCGGTCTTCAGCGGGTGGTTCATCGGCAAACGGGTCACTCCCGAGCCCAAGCGGATATTCTTCGTGGTGCCTGCGACGGTTGCGAGCATCATCTGCGCGGAAGAGATGATGCCGTAGCGGCGGGCGTTGTGCTCAGCGACCCAGGCTTCTTCGAAGCCCAGCTTGTCGGCGAGGTTGATCTGCTCGATGCCCTTGTGGACAGCTTCGCGTTCGTTGCTCCACTCGGGAACATTCGTCAGGCAGAAAATACCGAAGTGCAGATTGTCCTGGCTCATCGTGGCCTCCATAACCGGTGCCCATCAACTGTGATGGGGATCATTTGTTTTGCGGAATATGTTCATTCAATCACAATACATACAAGTTCGTCTAGAATTTAGTCCAAGATGCCTCAAAACGGCTCTCCGCACGTCACAGAAATTAAGCTTTCTTGACTAAACACACAGGTCAGATAGCAATTTTTCGGCAATTCAACACGGGCGAGAGCTCGTAACATCATCGGAGCAGCACTGGGCGCACGGCTGGATTCCCAGCTCGAAGGGTTATGTTTCCCCGAAGGCAGCATGTCGCCACGCCGGCCCAGCCATCGAAAACCACCAGCAGTTTAGGAGCCATCATGGCAGAGAACCACGTAGCAACGACCGCAGGACGCCTCGCAGGAAAAGTCATCCTGATTTCCGGAGCGGCCAGCGGAATGGGCGCCGAGCACGCCCGATCCATCTGCGCAGAAGGAGGCCGCGTCGTCATTGGAGACATCGCCCATGAGGCGGGATACGCCTTGGCAGCGGAGCTGAACGGCGCGCACGGAGAGATGGTCGCCCACTATGCCGAACTGGATGTCACCGTCTTCAGCGACTGGCAGCAAGCCGTTGAAGAAGCCCGGCTCCATTTCGGCGCATTGCACGGCCTGGTCAACAATGCCGGGATCGGCTCCAAGGGGTCCGTGGAGGAAGCAAGCCTTGAAGATTGGAAGCGCACCATCGACATCAACCTCACGGGAAACTTCTATGGCATGAAAGCCGCAGTACCCGCGCTCAAGGAGCATGATTCCAGTTCGATAGTGAACGTTTCCTCGATTGCAGGGCTCACCGGCTTCAAGAATCGAGCTTCGTATTCCGCCTCTAAATGGGGCGTGCAGGGATTGACGAAAACTTCGGCGCTGGATTTGGGCGACGCAGGAATCCGAGTGAACTCGATCCATCCGGGGTCCGTGAATACTCCCATGACAGCTGGCCTCAAACGCGGTTTCGGGCAAATCCCTGCCGGCCGCGCAGCCGAGGTCAACGAGGTGAGCCCCCTGGTCATCTACCTGCTCAGCGACGAGTCGCGCTTTGTCAGCGGCGCCAGCATTTCCATAGACGGCGGGGAGACAGCAGGCAATAACCTGCGCGCCTTCAACTGATAATTCGCACTTTGAATTGATTTGCGTCACATTCAAAAAAGGGGTGACATGGATCCCTATTCGCATGTATCGTGGTTCACGTCACAATAATGAACATACATGTCTATATTCGTATCAAGCGATCTTGGACATGCTCGAGTCCTGAAAGATTGCTATGTCTGCACAACGCGCGGTGGTAATCACCGGTGGGCTGAGCGGCCTAGGCGCCGCATCAACTAAGCTCTTCGCCGAAAACGGCTGGGCAGTACACGTCTTCGACATCAAGCCCAACGCGGAAAGGCCGAGCACGGACATCACCTTCCACCAGGTCGATGTCGGTCACGATGACGAAGTCCGCCGTTCATTCGACGCGGTCGCAGCGCACGGTGCTGAACTGCGCTGCATCGTTCACTGCGCAGGCATCACCGCCTTCGGACCGCAGAACCCAGGGCAGCTGGTTGACCTGGAATCCAGAACTCCCTTGGATAATTTTGAAACGATTGAGAGAGTACTCCGCACCAACCTGGCGGGCACGTTTTCGGTCGTTCGTCACGGAGCGGCGTTGATGTCGCGCAACGCAGACCCGAAGGAGAACGGTGCAATCGTACTCACTTCGTCGGGTGCCGCGCTGGACGGCAAAGCAGGGCAATCGGCTTATTCGGCATCAAAAGCAGGGATCGCAGGGATGACACTTCCGCTAGCCCGCGAATTGTCCGGCCTCTCCATTCGAGTGGCAACAATTGCTCCCGGACTTTTCGACACGCCAATTCTGGCGGATACCCCTCGGTTGGAACGGCACGTTCCATTCCCTCCACGCGTGGGGGATCCGCATGAATTTGCGCAATTGGCTATGCAGATCTACCAGAACAAGTACCTCAACGCGGAAGTGATTCGCCTGGATGGCGGCATTCGCGGCGGCTTCGCATCGCCGACGCCATTTGTCCGCTGATTCCAGGACCCCCACCACACGCTACTGACTGCTCTCAATGGAGAGACAAAAAGAAGTGGAGCATTCCATGCTTAAACTCACCAAGATCCTTGAACGGATTATTTCCGGCCTCGCCGGGCTCGCCCTGTTGACCATGATGTTCCTGAGTCTGGCTAACGCGCTGGCCCGCACCTGGTTCCAGGCGCCGATCTATGGGGCCAACGAGATCGCGGCCAACTGGCTCCTTCCCGCCTTAGTGCTGCTGGCCATCCCCGGCGCGCAGGTATGGAAGGAACATATCAACGTTGCCTTGATCGTCGAGAACCTGAGCAACCGAACCCTTGCCTGGATCCGGCTCTTCGGCTGCCTGGCAGGCGCCGTGATGTCTGCCCTCCTGGCTTGGTATGGCTTTGAGGAGGCCTTGGCCAAAACCGCGGTTCAGGCGACCGGCGGCATCACCTCGATCCCGATCTGGCCCGCGTACTACTTTGTCCCGCTGGGCTTCACGCTCACCGCATTCGTTCTGGCAATCGATGCATGGCTCGGGTTCAAGAAGCCCGAACATGACCTCAATACCGGCACTGGCAAACCGACCGCTGACCTTGCAGCCTGATTCCGAGTAGGTACCCACAATGATTGAGACACCTTTGACTGCCCCATCCGATACCGGACCAACCCCGCAGGCAGCACCAGCCGGGAACAAGCCGAAAGGGACACCACTTCGCTTCTGGATTCTCATAGCGGTCAACATCGCTTGCGCCGCCGGGCTGTTCACCAGCACCACGGCGTCTGCCGCCGGGCTATGGACCATTGCACTCATGGTTGCGCTGATGCTCGCCGGCATCGCGGTTGGCTTTGCGTTATCCATTGCCAGCATCCTTGGCCTGATCTACGTCAGTGGCACAGATGCGGCAATCAGCGTGCTGTCGACCGCGCCCTACACCGCTTCCAGCGGATGGTCCATGTCCGTCCTGCCGATGTTCATCTGGATGGGGCTGCTGTTGACCCAATCCGGTTTGACCCAGCGCCTCTACCAAGCGACCAACCAATGGTTCGGCTGGTTGCCTGGTGGCCTTGCCATCGGAACCACTGCGGCAGGTGCAGGCCTGGCCTCGGTCAGTGGCTCATCAATTGGCATGACCTATGCTCTGGGCCGCGCAGGCATCCCGGAAATGCTCAAGGTCGGCTACGATCGCCGAGTAGCTGTCGGTGCCGTGCTCACCGGCGGCTTGAGCGGGCAGCTCATCCCGCCGAGCATCATGATGGTGGTCTATGCCGGAATCGTATCCGTACCGGTCGGCCCGCAGCTTCTAGCCGGCGTGGTTCCAGGTATCGGCTTGGCCATCATGTTCGCACTCATCTACTTCTCCATGGCCTTGATCTTTCCGCAGATGTTCGGCCGCGGAAAGAACCAGCAGGCCGCTTCGATCAAAGTCACTTGGGGTGAACGCATCAAGTCCTTGGGCGGACTTTGGGGATTGCCACTGATCATGGTGGTGCTTTTCGGCGGCTTGTTCACCGGCTACTTCACTCCCACCGAAGCAGGTGCAGCCGCGGCCTTCGCCTCGCTGCTGATCACGCTGTTCTACACCCGCAAGAACAATCCCCTGCGCCAGATTTCCGCATCGCTGACCGGTGCCGCCAAAGCAACTGCATCGATCTTCTTGCTGCTGATCGGCGCTGAAATGCTTACCCGGGTGCTAGCCGTCACCGGCATCGCCGGAGACATCACGGACTACATCGCGGAACTGGGACTCTCACGTTTCTGGTTCCTCATGGCCTTGGTCGTGCTCTACATTTTCATGGGAATGTTCTTCGACACCATGTCGATGATGCTGCTGACCATCCCCCTGCTGCTGCCGGTCTTGGAAACGTACGACATCGGCCTGATGTGGTTCGGCGTATTCATCATCATCCTGGGCGAGGTTGGCATGATCACTCCCCCTGTAGGAGTCTTGGCCTACATTTGCTACAACCTCTTGAAACGCCGGGAAGTCAACCAGGGGGTCAAGGTATCCCTGACCGACGTATTCACTGCGATTCTTTGGTTCCTGCCATTTGCAATCGTCTTCATCATCATCATGATTTTCTGGCCGGAACTAGCAACTTGGCTCCCGTCAATTTCGTCGGCATCATAAATATCCGCAACTAGTTCTTGCAGTATTCGATCACCAAGGGATCTCATTTTCCCCAGAAATACCATTCTGGCGAAACTGGCATCCCTTGGTGCTTTAAGTTCATTTTCTAAATTCCAGATGGCTTGAGCGTATGGGCATGAGCTCACGGCCCAAGCATCAGATACTCCTCGAAATACTGCGGTCATATTGCTGGAAGTGATGCACATCATGCCGTTTTATGGTTTACTTTAAATGGCAAATACATACATGAATGTTCACTCCGAGGCTTCAAGAAATTGTTCAAAGCAATTGAGTCCAGCATTCGAAAATAGACCGCATGGAATATGTGACGCGAGTCGATCCAACGTCCATTCCATTTCCAAATTAGCGCTCATTGCAACCGCTTTCCTCGATGCAATATACCGCGTCGAGAAATGCCTGGCTTTCAACGCATCTTCCACAGGATTATGCGTTCTTTGACCCGTCACAGGAAATGAAAAAAATGGCCAATTTACAAACCATTAAAAGTACACGTGAAAGTTTTGAAGCGACCCACGGTTTCTGGAATTCAGATTTAGGAAATCTCCTGGAACTCGATCCGCGTTATTTCGAATCCTACGACCGGCTGCTGCAGGTAACCAACGCTCGCGGTTTCCTCACTCCGGTCCAACGCGAGCTGATCTGCATATCCGTCAATGCTCAGGTCACCTACTTGAATTCCACGGCAACTGAGCACCACATCCGCCAAGCTATTCATGCCGGCGCTACAAGCGCTGAAATTGCCGAAACGGTCCAACTCGCTGCCTCGTTGGGAACGCATTCGATGCTTGTCGGAATGCCCATTGCCCATGAAGTTTTCCAAGAGCTTGGCGTTGCCGCAACAGTGAGCGAGGATCCAGCTGATGGCTACCGCCGGGAGCTGAAGGCCAAGTTCATCCGCAACCGAAAATACTGGTCCGAAAGCTGGGACACGGTCTTGGCTTATTCGCCAGAATTCTTCGAGGCATATCTGGAGCTCTCAAGCATCCCCTGGGAGCAAGGACCCTTGGATGAGTCCATGAAGGAACTGATCTATATCGCTATCGACGCTGCCACCACGCACCTTTTCGTTCCCGGCATCCGCACCCATGTCAAGAAGGCCATCGAATACGGCGCCAGTCCAGACCAGATCGTAGACGTGATGACACTGGCGAGCAATATAGGCATCCATACAACCCTCCTGGGGGCTTCCGCACTCGCGGAAGAAATGGAGAAATAGCAGAAATCACTACTCGCAGCATGGGAAACCTTCTCCGATACAACTTCCTAAGGATCAAATTATGAAACGCAAGAACCTGATGAATTTCGCATCACTGGCAGCAGTCGCCTCGCTGGCTCTCACGGGATGCACCATGGCCGGCAACAGCTCAGCCGATTCCGGTCCCTCAGCCAGCGGGACGGGGGTTGCCTATGGATCCAGTAAAGCGGACTTCCAAGCAGCTCTAGCCGATATGAAAGAGGTATCGCTCAAGTTCCAGGTCTCCTCAACCTCTGCAACCTCCATTTCCGGACAGCGCGACCAAGCTTTCGCCGATGCCATTGAAGAATGGTCCGGCGGAAAGATCAAGATCGAGGTCATCTACGCCAACGCGGTCGTGGCACCGGATGGCATCTCCGATGCGCTGGCTGATGGACGGTTGGACCTCGCGCATTGGCTCACCTCGTACCACAAGGACGAAATGCCGGCCTTCGTTGCTCTTCAAGATGCACTGGTAGCGGCGCCTTCCAGCCCTCTGCAGGGAGAGATCGCCACGCATTTCGCAGCTCAAGAGGTTGCCTTTAATACTCCAGAAATCATGGCGGAGTTCGAAGAACAAGGCATGACGGTCCTGAACCCGCTCAATACCTTCGGATCCACAGCCATGGCCTGCACCGATGAGAAAAAAACCCTGAGCGATTTCGCTGGAACCCAGATTCGGGTCAACGCGGCTGCCCAGGTCATACAGTCCGAAGCCATGGGAGCTTCCACAGTTTCCTTGCAGCTAGCCGAGACTTATGAAGGTCTGCAGCGCAACGTCATCCAATGCACCTACGGTTCGATGACCACCATGGTGGGCAATGGCTGGCTCGAACAAGCCAGCGACGTCTACGTGCCAAAAGAAGGCACCTTTGGCATTGGCTCGGGCAGCATTGTCGCAGGTTCCAGCTGGGCAAATCTGCCATTGGCTGCGCAGCAACTGATCTTCGACCAGATGAGCGTCTACAACATCGGAGAGCTCGGGCAGACCTACGCCGCCCAAGCCGAAGGCATCGAGGTGGCAAGCAAAGCCGGATCGGGCATGCACTACCTGTCTCCGGAAATCAATGCGGCACTAACGGTCGGCAATGAAACGATCCTTGACGAGGTGGGCAAGTCCACACAGCTCGACGGAACCAAGCTTGTTGACAACGTGCGCACTACCTCGGAAAAATGGGCCGGAATTGCAAACGAGCTCGGGTACAAGGACGAAGGAGAAATCCTCGACTTCTCCGATTGGTACAAGGGCAACGGCGAAGTCGTGGACTCCGAATACCTGAAGCCAGTAGTGGATCGCTTCTTCGAAGAAGTGATGCTTGATCACCGCCCAGCCTAAACCAGGCTAGGCTGGCAAATTCTCCAGAGCACAAGCACATTCAAGGCCGTTGGCCGCCTCCCCATCCGGGGTGGCGGCCAACGGCCTTGCCGTCTGTGTTGAAAGCCAAAGGCAATGGACTTGGCTGCTGGAGGGTTAGCCATCGCCGCTGGCTTCCAGGAACAGGACTCCGGCATTGCGCGGGGCCTCCCACCACCGATTCCCCGAGCGCGCTTGAGGGGTTTCCGGGACAGCGAAAAACCCGGCGGCCGTCTCGCAAAGTCATGCGAGTCGGCCGCCGGGTTTAGTGCATCCGTTAGCTGCGGCGGATCAATTTCAAGTTCGCGAACTCGTCAATGCCGTAGGTGCCAAGTTCACGTCCGACACCTGATCGCTTAACGCCACCGAAAGGCAGTTCCGGTGCGCTCTTGGACACTGCGTTGATATATACCATCCCGGTGTCCAAGTCCTCGGCGATGAGTGCGGCCCGGTCCTCGTCAGCGGTGAAGATCGCGCTGGACAGCCCGTACTGCGAGTCATTGGCCAGGTCTACGGCTTCCTCAACGGAACCCACCCGGAAAACCATCGCCACCGGGCCGAAGAGCTCTTGGTAGTACACCCGATTCTCCGCGGAGATGCCGGAAAGCACGGTCGGCGGATAGTAGGCCCCCGGGCGGTCAAGGCGGCTTCCGCCAGTGAGGACTTGAGCTCCGTCGGCTACTGCTTGCTTGACCTGTTCGTCCAGTTCCAGCAAGGCGGCTTCCGAGGACAGCGGTCCCATCGTCGTCGCTGCATCCAGCGGATCGCCGACCACGACGGATTCCATGCCCTGGACAAAGAGTTCAATGAACTCCTCATAGACGCTGTCGTCGATGATGAAGCGCTTGGCGCCGGTGCATTGCTGCCCCGAGTTGCTGCAGCGCCCGATGACGGCCGCCGCGGCGGCTTTCTTGATATCCGCATCGGCGAGCACGATGAATGGATCCGATCCACCGAGTTCCAGCACTGCCGGTTTGATGTGCTTGCCGGCCAAGGCGCCGATTCGCTCGCCGGCTCCGTCGGAGCCGGTCAGCGATACCCCCTTGATCCGGGGATCCGCGACCAAGTGCTCAATCTGGGCATGGCTTGCGAAGATATTGGAATATACGCCTTCCGGCACGCCGGCGGCGCTCATCAGCTCGTCGATGTTCTGTGCTGATCGCGCGCAAATCGATGCATGCTTGAGCAGGATCGTGTTGCCCAGCAGCACGTTCGGCGCAACAAATCGGGCCACTTGGTAGTGCGGGAAATTCCACGGCATGATGCCCAGCAGCACCCCGATGGGATCCTTGCGGACCAGGGCCTTCCCGGAAGCATGCTCGGGGATTTCCTTGGGTTCCAGCATGGCCGGCCCCTGCTCGGCATAGTACTCATAGATCGAGGCAACCAGCGCGAGCTCCCCGAGGGCCGCCTTGATCGGCTTGCCCATTTCCAGTGCTACGTCCTTAGCCAGCACGTCGGCGCGTTCGCGGTACTCCCGTGCGATGCTGCGCAGCAGCTCGGCGCGGACCTGGATCGCTTCCTTTTTCCAAAGAATTTGCGCGGCATTTGCCCGCACCAGGGATTGCTCGAGCAGTTCGTCGGTGAGCTGTTCGAATTCGGCGAATACTTCACCGGTTGATGGATTGACAGCTGAAATATTGGCCACGTTGTGGTCCCTTCAATAGTTGGTCTGGAATTCGGCGCTTCAGCGGACAGCCGTCGCCGCCTTGGCCCGGCTGTTGCGGGTGAAGGCAGACAGGCCCGTGATGTCACGGCCGACAATCAGCGCCTGCATTGAATCGGTGCCCTCGTAGGTGGAGACGACTTCCATGTCAGTCAGGTGGCGCGCCACGTGGTTCTCCAGCAGCAGGCCATTGCCGGCCAGCATGTCCCGGGCCTCGCGGCACATCGCCAGGGCCTTGCGGGAGGTGGTCATCTTGATCAATGACGCCATGGATGCTGTCAGCAAGTCGCGTTCCTGCAATTCGGCCATGCGGGTGCACATCAGCTGCATGCTGGTCAGATCCGAGAGCATCGTGGCGAGCTTTTCCTGGACCAGCTGGTAGCCACCGATGGGACCGCCGAACTGCTCGCGTTCCAGCGCATACCGGGCAGCGATCTCAAAAGCCGCCATACCGTGGCCTACAGCCTCCCAGGACGCCCCTCCGCGGGTGGCCTTGAGCACCCGGTTGACGCCGGCGAAGGACTCGCAATTGGCCAGACGGTTTTCGCTGGGAATGCGCATATTCTCTATGGTGATGTCCGCTTGCAGAATGGCGCGCTTGCCGATCTTGCCTGCGATGGGAGTTGGATTGTAGCCCTGCGGGTACTGCCCTTGCCCATCGCGTTCCACGATGAAGGCCTTGACCTGTCCGTCTGCTTCGTCCCGTGCATAGAGCACAATCACGTCTGCTTCATGGCCGTTGCCAATCCAGCGCTTATGGCCATTGATGATCCAGGTATCGCCTTCCAGGCGCGCCGAGGTCTCCAAGGAGACCGAGTCTGATCCGTGGTTCGGCTCGGTCAGCGCGAACGCGCCGGTCTTCTGAAGACTAGCCATTGCCGGGAGCCAGCGGTTGCGCTGCTCCTCGTTGCCGAGCATGTAGATGGATCCCATGCCCAGGTTGGAGTGCACACCGAGGAAGGTATTGACCGAACCGTCAATGCGTCCCATTTCCCGTGCCACGATTCCCGCCGTCTGCCGGGAAAGCCCGGGGCATCCGTAGCCTTGGATAAAGGTGCCGATGATTCCCAGTCCGGCCAGGCCCGGGATAACTTCGCGCGGGAATTCAGCGCGTTCCCAATAATCGTTGATGATCGGCTCGATCTGGTTCACGCCGAAGGCACGCACGCGATCGCGCAATTCGCGATCCGCATCCGTCAGGTCCAGGTCCAGCAGCAGGTAATCCGGGTGGTCTATTACAGAAGTCATTTCGTTCTTTCGATTCTTTGGTTCTTGGGCTGCGTCTAGACCGCGAGCTTGTCATCCATGGTCCGCCGGGGGTTGGAGCCGATCCATTCCAGGACTGATTCCCTATCCCCATCCAAGGCTGGAGGAGCCTTGTCGTAGCGGATTTCGCTGCGGCTGAACGTGGCCGGGTGCTTGATGGTCGGCACCGCATCCCCGCCGTTGCCAGCCTGCACAATCGGGTCCAGGCCAAGACGCTGCGCGAATTGCAGGCCCTCGGCGACGTTGAGGATCGGCGAGCAGGCAATGCCCTTCTTCTGGAGCTCTTCGAACCACTCATCGGCGGTGCGCGCGGCCAGGGCTTGTTCCAGGATCACGCGCAACTCTTCGCGGTTCGCGTTGCGGTCGGCCATCGTAGCGAAGCGCGGATCGATGCCGACCTCGGTGATGCCCAAAGCCTCGGCCAGACGCCGGAACTGCACGTCATTGCCGCAGCACACCACGATCTCGCGGTCAGCTGCACGCAAGGGACCATAGGGGAACAAGCTCGGATGGTCATTGCCCATGCGCGTCGGGATGTTCCCGGCTCCGGCATAGCCCATGGTCTGGTTAACCAGGCCGGACACGGCCGAGGACAGCAGGTTCACGCCGACATGCTGCCCGCGCCCGGTGAGATTGCGCTCCTGCAGGGCGCCGAGGATGGCGACCGTTGCGTGCAAGCCCGTCATCACGTCGAAGACTGCCACGCCTGCGCGTTGCGGTGGGCCGTCGGCATCTCCGGTGAGCGTCATCATTCCCGACACCGCTTGGGCCAGCAGATCATATCCGGGCATGGCGCTGCCGCCTGCGGTTCCGAATCCGGTGATCGATGCGTGGATCAGGTGCGGCCAGCGTTCAGCCACGGCTTGCTGGTCCAGCCCGAACTTGGCCAGTCCGCCTGGTTTGAAGTTCTCCACGAACACATCCGCGCGTTCAATAATGCTGTAGGCGGTTTCCAGATCCTGCGCGTTGGACATGTCCAGCATGATAGAGCTCTTGTTGCGGTTGATGGACAGGTAGTAGGTGCTCACGCCGTCGCGGTGCGGAGGAACCCAGTTGCGCGTGTCATCACCTGTTGGCCCTTCAACTTTGATGACCGTCGCTCCCATGTCTGCCAGAAGCATGGTGCAGTATGGTCCGGCTAGGACACGGGAGAAGTCTGCAATGACGATCCCGGACAGCGGGCCGGTGGTTGCGGAATCCGTTGAATTCCTCATATGCGCTCCTGATCTGTTAAACATGCTCGTAATGAATCGCGTGCCTTGTTTACGCGATAGGTCTCACCACTCATCGAACCATTAGTATTCTTAATAGTCCAAGACCTAATATTGATTGAATTGATAACATATTCACATCAAAAGCGAAGTGGAGCAGCAAAGTGGATGTCCATCACGCAGGAGCGTTTCTCGCGGTAGCCAAGGAGCTCCATTTCGGCCGGGCCGCCACGAATCTTCATATGGCACAGCCCGCCCTCAGCCGGCTCATCAAGCAGCTTGAGCAGATGGTGGACGCACAGCTCTTCGAGCGCAGCACCCGGCACGTATCCCTGACTCCGGCAGGCCAAGCCCTGCTGGAGCCTGCCACGGAAATGGTGGGCATTTCACGACGCGCGCAGCAGGTGGTGCGCTCTGCGGTGACCGGTGAAACCGGTGAAGTGCGCATCGGCTTCGCCGGCGCATCAACGAATACGACGGTGGGAGCCCTGGCGCGCGAATTGCGCAAGGTCCACCCGGGCCTGCGCCAGCAATTCCACAGCTCGCAGTTTTCACATGTCGCGTTGGAGCGCATTCTGGACAAGACGCTGGATCTGGCCATCGGACGCTGGGATTTCATCCCGCCCGAGGTTGATTCCTACGTCATGGCGATCGAACGAGTGCTCATTGCCTTGCCTGTTGCGCATCCCTTATCCACCCGCAGCGCCCTGCGCATGTCGGATTTGGCCCAAGAACAATGGATAACACTGCCCGGCGGATTCAGCGCAGCCTTGCAGAACCGGCTGAACACCTTGGCGATGGCCGCCGGCTTCGCGCCCCGGGTGACCCAGGTAGCACCCGATACTCTGACTCAGCTGGTGCTGGTCAGCACCGAGATGGGGTGCGCCCTGACGGTGGACTCGGTGCGCGCGAACATCACCATTCCCGGCGTGGTGTATGTTCCGCTCAAGGATGCGAATACCGAGCTCGAAGCACGGCTCATCTGGCGCCGGGACGACACCAACGCCGCATTGAAGAACGTCATCAAGCTCGCCAAGGGAGTCTTCCCGGACCCGCGGGGCAGCTAATTGCTGTAGCTGTACCAGCCCTTGCCGGTTTTGCGGCCAAAGGATCCTTCTTCATAGAGCTTCTTGACCGATTCCGCGGGCAGGCTCTCCGGGTCTGCAGTCTGCTCATATTCGGCCATTCGAATCAGGTAGACCACGTCTATGCCCACGAGGTCCATGAGCTCGAAAGGACCCATAGGGTGGCGCAATGCGGTCTTGGCTGCCAGGTCGATATCCTCGGCGCTGGCTACCCCGTCCTCATAGAGTTCCAGAGCTTCACGGCGGATCGCGTTGAGCAGCCGGTTGGCGATAAATCCGGGAACTTCCTTATTCAACTTCACCACACGCTTGCCGAAGGATTCGGCCAATCCCGCGGCGATGTCAACTGTCTTTTCCGAGGTTTGCGCATGGGGAATGATTTCCACGCATTCCATGACCAGCGCCGGATTGAAAAAGTGCATATTGCACACCCGGTCCGGGCGGGAGGTGGCATCAGCGACGCGTGAGGAGACGATATTCGAGGAATTCGTGGCCAAGATGGCGTGCGGCGGGGCGATCCGATCCAACGTAGCGAAAAGCTCGCGCTTGATCTTCAAGTCCTCGATTGCCGCCTCGATGACAAAATCAGATGCAGCCACTGCTGCTTCCAGGTCCGTAGTGAAGTTCAGCCGCGCCTTGGCCGCGTTGACATCTTCCAAACTACGACGTCCCTTGTGGACATCGCGGTCCACGCGTGACCAGAGCTGCTCCTTGGCCACGTCAAGTTGCTCCTGCTTGATATCCACCAGCGAAGCACTGACACCTGAAAGGGCGGCCACCATGGCGATCTGTGACCCCATCGTGCCGGCACCTATGACGGTGATCCTGTTGACGGGACGGTTTTCCTGAGACATGAAGTCTCCTTCCAATATTGGAGTTACTAGACGTTTTGAGTTGTTGCGTCGGGCTGGTGAACGCTCCGGAAGTCTGGTCGGCGCTTTTCCAGGAAGGCACGGGTGCCTTCCTGCTTTTCCTCTGAGCTGTAGGCGAGCGCTTGGGCCAGTTGCTCCAGCAGCATGCCAGTCTCGTGGTCCACATCGAACCCGCGACTGACCACCAGCTTGGCCAGCTTGATAGCCAAGGGGCCCTTTGACGCGATCTTTCGCGCGAGCTTCTGTGCCGAAGCCACCAGCTCATCTGCTTCGACCAGCTCGGTAATGAGTCCGGCTTGCAATGATTGGAAAGCATCAAGGCGCCGGCCAGTGAGGATCATGTCAGTAGCACGTCCAATGCCGACAATTCGCGCCAGCCGCTGCGTTCCGCCTGCGGATGGGATGATTCCCAATCCGGTTTCGGGCAGAGCGAATTGACACTGCGTGGAACCAATGCGCACATCGCAGCACAGGGCCAATTCATGGCCGCCGCCAAAGGCGAATCCGTTGACCGCCGCAACGGTAGGTTTCGGGTACTTGGCAATCCTGTCGTAGAGATTCTGCATCCGGCCGCCCAGCGCATCGATGGGGCTTCGCGCGGCAAGCTCGTTGATATCAGCTCCGGCGACAAACGACTTGTCTCCGGCACCGGTGAAGATGATGACCTCTACCGAGGAATCCAGTTCAATCTCATCGAGCAGTCCGTGCATGCGCGCGATGACATGCTGGTTCATCGCGTTCAGGGATTCGGGCCTGTTGATTGTCAGCCAGGCGACGCCGTCCGTATCGCTTCGGAGTACCAGTTCTTCGCCAAATGCATCAGCCATCAGATAGTTCCCTTCCCTTGCGTCCTCTATTCAAGGACCGCTCACAACATCAAACTAATTTATACGCGACCAGTTCTATGGATAGATAGATCCATGGACTATTCATGTGAATCAGGCATGAATCACGGCGAGGATTCACATGATGAATTGACGGTTGACCCGGCTCAGCAAGCGCGCACAATGGATTAATGGACACCGTATCGGCCGCGCAGCGCTCGCAGATGATGTCGCGCATTGCGAGCAAGAATACCCAACCAGAACTTGCCTTGCGCAGGCTGCTGCATGCCGCCGGCTACCGCTACCAGTTGCATGGAGCGCTTCCGGCGCGCAAGTCAGCCGCACCCCGCGCGGAACATCCAGACGTCCGCCTGCGCGGCGGCAGGCTGCCTGGCTCGCCGGATCTGGTGTTCACGGCCAGGGACAAAGTGATTTTCGTGAACGGCTGCTTTTGGCATGGCCATGACTGCCCCGTGGGACGCCGCCGTCCCTCGTCCAATACCGGGTATTGGAACCCGAAGCTAGACGCCAACATCGCCCGTGATCGCCGCAACCGCCATGACCTGGCTTCCCTGGGCTGGGAATCGCTGACGCTCTGGGAATGCGAAATGCATTCGCTCGAAGAGGTGATGCACAAGGCGACCGGTTTCCTCGGACCTCCGCGCACGGCAGCTTCCTCCTCGTCATCGCCTAGGGGGAAGACCGTGCGCAACGAGTTGAACTGAGTTGGGCGAAGATTGCCGAGACTAGGAAGTCCGGACCATTGGCCCGGGCTTCCCGGGCATTTGATGGACCCGGTGTGTGGTGCTGTGCATGAAATCCCTGTCGTGGGTGGAGAGGAGCACCGCTCCCCCACGATTCAGCACCGAGTCGATGACCTGTTGCAGACGAAGCATTCCCTCCGAGTCCAAGGCCTCGGTTGGTTCATCCAAGAGGAGGATCTGCGGTTCGCGCACTAGCACGGTCGCTAGGGCTGCGAGCCGGCGAGCCGAAGCCGGCAACTCATAGGGATGAGTATCGGCAAAGTCCTGCAATCCGAGTCGCGTGAGGACTTCGGGGACACGCAGTCGTTGTGTTCCCTTCTTGGGAAGGCCGAAAGAAACCTCGCGCATTACGGTGCGTTCGAAAAGCTGGTCGGAGGAATTCTGCAGAAGCATCCCGGTAGGAGCTGATACCGCCAGTTCGCCGGCGGTAGGCCGCAGCAGCCCTGCGGCGGCTTTGAGCACCGTGGTTTTACCTGATCCATTAGCGCCCGACAATCCGACGCATTCACCGGCCCGCACCTGCAGGTCCAGCCCGTCGAAAACAGGCCGCGCGGCACCCTCATAACCCAGTTGGACTCCGCTGAATTCCAAGAGAACTTCCGTATTGCCAGGAATGGCACGTCGTTGGGTTGGCACAGAGACGGACTCCTGCAAACGATCTTCTGCTGAGGATTTACTCAGCTGCCCATTCTCTAACTTCACCAAAGCATCTGCGTTGTCGGCCCACGGCGTGGCAGTTCTGCTCAAGACCACCATCGCGGTGCCGTCAGCGCGAAGCCGGGAAATCATTTCGGTGACTGCTGCTGTGGCCTCGGAGTCCAACCCCGCCAGAGGCTCATCCAAGACCATGACCGAAGGCTCCGAAATAGCCAAGGCAGCCAAGGCGACGAGTCGTTCCTGCCCGCCGGAAAGTTTCGCAGGATCACGTTCGAGCAAATGGTCCAAATTCAGGTGCTTGGAAAGCGTTGCGATGCGCTGGCGCATCGCTTCTCGTGGCAAACCCTCGTTCTCGAGTGAGAATACGAGTTCCTCGGCCACCGTTTCACGGATTCGAGAAAGATAGTGCCCCGCTTCCTGCGGCAGCAATCCGACGTGCTTGGCCCATCCGGCCACATTAATGCGCTGGCTTTCCAGATCGGCATATTCGATTCGTTGACCAGCCAGATTTATTGTTCCACTGCATTGGTCTGCGACCGGCCGCGGCAATATGCCAGCGAGCACCTCGCCCAGCGTGGACTTGCCTGAACCGGATTCCCCGACAATGACAGTCAATGAGCCCGGAGACAAGGTCATCTTAAAGTCCTGCAAGGAATCAAACTCGGCGCCGGAATAGCGGAAGCGCTCAATGTTGAGGTCGAGCAGCATCGAATTACCCGTGCGCGAGTGCTTCTGATTCTCTATCATGAGCTCCCCCAGAGGGGTGCCAATATTGCTATCGGGCCCAGTACGGCGCAGAGCAGGGCAATCCACCGGACACGTTGCTGGGTGACAGAATCTGCGACGGTACGCAGTCTGGTGTGGGAGCCGGCGGCTGGAAACCCGCGGGCTGACAGGTGAGCCGACCTGTCGTGGGCATCCTGCAAGGAAGCGAGCACCAGCGGGACCGCTCGCAGCCGTACCCGTTGGAACCAGCCAGAAAGACCGCGGCCAGTTCCCGCTTGGCGAAGTGCCTGTGCTTGGCCGATGGTGCGCTGCTTCTCGGCCATATGCGGTAAGAGGAACAGCGTGGCAGCCAGCAGATACCCCACCTGCGGCGGAGCCGGAGACAGGTCTATGGCCGCCACCAGCTGATGCTTATCGATCAGCAAGGTGCAGAGCAACCCTGCCACCACCAGCACCGCAGGGCGCAGCCCCAAAACCATGGCAGTTTCCAATCCGCCTACAGTCACCCGGAGCGGGCCGGCCGCAGCGATGAGCCCGGACGCCTCTTGGGAGACAAGCCCATGGATCAATAGCAAGGACGCGAACGTAGGGATCAGGATGGCCGCGCTCAGGACGGCCAACCGTCGCAGATGCCCTGTCCAACCGGCAACCAGTACGCAGGCAGTGATGACCGCGCAGCTCAACCACCAGAGGCTAGCAGCGGTGGTCATCGTGACGACGGCCGCCGTCAGAGCCAGTACGGTAAATGGATGCAAGTTGATGGACTTGGGCATAGCGGGTGGGCCTACTTGGTTCCCCGCTGGCCCAGCACCCGGTAACGACGGATGAAGGCAAAGCTTCCGCTCAAACGCTTAGGCAGAGCGTAAATCAGCAATGCCGCAATGAGGAAGACGATAGCCTTGTCCCCCGGGTCTGAGATCAAGGCCTGCCTGGTCACGGCCGAAAGCAGCGAGTCGCCCATGGAGCGGAAAGCCGCAACCACGGCGCCCGTGCCAACACCCGACGTTCCGCCAAAGACAAAGGCCGCCACCGGGGCCGAGACCACACCGACCAGAACACCTGCCACCACACCGGCCATGGGGGCAAGATACGGGCGGCGCAGCGCACCGAAACGCGCGGCAGTTCCCGCAAGGAAGCCGACCAATGCAGCGCCAGCCGCGAAGGGCAGGACGGTGGGGGCGAACAGTGACCAGATCAGTGTGCTGAGCACACCGGTGGCTGCACCGGCCCGGCGGCCTGCCAGGAACCCTACGAGCACCGTGCCAATCGAGTCGAGGTAGAGCGGGACCATCACGGAACCGACGAATTGCCCCAAAATAATGTTCAGGGCCAGTGCTACTGGGATCAGCGTGAGAGTGGATACCGGCAAGTCCGGAAGCACCGCGACCAGAAGCATGACGGCGGCGGCCAGGTAGGCGGCGAAGGTAACCAGTGCGACGCCCTGTCCCAGTCCTTCGGCTATGCCCGTGGGTTGGGTAATGACTAGGACCAGGTAGGTGCCGATCAAGAGCAGGGTGCCAGCAGTAGCCAAAATCCTGCGGCGCAGAACTTGGGAGCTGGTTTCTTCGGGCAAAAGCAGATTCGGTGACATAGAAAGGCATTCCTCGGTACGAGTGTGGCTGTGCACCCAGGTACTACTGGGTGCGTGCGAGTGCGGGGCCTAATGTCACCTCGGCCCGGTAGATGAGTCTAGCCCACCTAGGTTACGGCTCAGGAATTCGTGTCGAGTTTTCGGGCCAGTGCACCGAGGCGGGTAAGTAGCTCAGCGAAGCCTGATTCGGGATCGTTGCTGGATACTATGCGAGCATTTGCTGGCTTGCCCCATAGTCCTCGGAAATCGGCCACGGTAGTTCCGAAGAGAAGCTCGGATTCAGTTTCCACGTCAACTGTGGCAAGTCGAGTTTGGTATTCAAGGGTGCCAGCAGCGACACCTGCGGCGAAGTAGTCATGGACATGGGCAATGTAGCCCTGGTCGTAGTGCCGGTGGAACTCGAAGTAGAACCGCAGAGCATCTGAAAGATAGCGCACTAGCGGATTGGATGCGGTGCTCAAGGTTCCCTCGGGATCGCTGTCCAATACAAGTTCGGGCTCGACGCACCCAGCTTCTGCCGCCAGGTGAGTCAAGAATTCCGGCTGCATTTCAAAGCGCTCAGTGGTGTCCAATGAGCACACGATAGGAAGCTTCTCAGAAGGCAGCCCCTGTTCCGCAGCCGCGGTGTAGGCAGCAAAAACTTCCTTTGCCGCGTGAGGATCAACGTGAGTGTTCCACTCCGCGGTAGGAGTGGTGTTGCCTTGGTAGTAGAAGGCGCCTCCCATGATGACTACCTTGCGCAGCAACCAGGGAAGTTTAGGTTCTTCGCGTAGCGCCAGGGCAAAGTTGGTCAGAGGTGCAGTAAGCAAAACTGTTAGCTCGCCAGGGTTAGTTCGTGCGGCTTCGATCCAATAATCCACAGCGTCGTGACTATGCGCGGCGACGCCTGGAGTCGATAGCGTCGCATACCCGACACCTTGTGGTCCGTGAGTTTCGGGCGTGGTGACCAACGGAACCTCTAGAGGTTCTCGCGCGCCGATTAGTACTGGTACGTCAGGCTGATCACAGAGTCCAAGAAGTGCATCGTTATTAGCTGTAACCTGCTCAGCATCAACGTTCCCAGGTGTACTGGTGATTGCCTCTATCTGTACATGTTCGCAAGCACAGAGGTACGCCAACGCGAGCGCATCATCGATACCCGTGTCGTTGTCGATAAGTAGGCGCATTTGTGGATTTTCGCTCACATCAGTTTGGGTCTTGACATTGTTTACTTCTTCAAAATATATCCAAAAGCAGCAGTCAGAGCACGTCGGTGTCCCCCGCTCGTCAGTGAATCAAATGTCTTGTTGCTCATGACCATCCGATTAGACTTCAATCATGGTAACTCGATTTCATTCTCAGGCCGTTTGGCCGCATATCACCAACGTAGTTGAGGGCGCAGGAAGAACATATGCCGCAATCGCATTTATCGGTAAAGATGCTCCGGAACGACTTCCTCTTGGTTTAGGCGACGTCCTCCTTGTAAATGCTAGCGACCAAAATGTAGCCTCAGGGGCAACAAATCCTTACGCCCTTGAACGATTTATTAATTCAGGCGTCGAAGTGCATACGTCTTCGATATTGCATGCCAAAGTCATTTCTACTGACCGACACGCAGTCGTGGGATCTGCGAATGCGTCCGCGAGTTCTGCGCGAGCATCCGAAGCTGTTCTAATCACCACTGATCGTGAAACTAGAAAAGAAGTCAGAGAATTCGTCGAGCACGAGATTGAAGCTTCGGGAGGAAAAATCACCAGCTCGAAGTTATCTGACCTCAAAAAACTATTTGATGCTGGTGACCCTTCGCATCGCATTACGGGCATAAATACCCCCGAACCACAAGCTTTCGGATTCCCGTGGGAACTTAACAAAATATACATAGTTCGGTGGATTGATGCTGATCTAACCCCTGACGAGGTCGTAGAACTTTTGCAACAAGAGAAGGAAGGTTCGTTGCGTCAACGCAAGACTGGTTTTCGATTCGATTTATTGCAGATAGTGGAAAAGGAAGGCGCCTTCTCTCGAGGAGACATCATTTTCTTCATCAATGATACCCACGTGTTTCCTCCGGTTCGGATAGATAGTGATCTCATCCATCACGACGCAAACGAATCACGTATGGGACAAGTTATCCTGCACAAAGTCGATACTAAAAAAGAACTCCGCCTCGAAACAGTGGGTAGAAGATATGAACACGGCCCGGAAGCTTTCGATACTCTGTTGCAAAAAATTGATAAGACCCCTGACGAATTTTTAGAGCTCTCCGCGGATGACTGCGAAGGGCTAATAAAAATCTGGTATCCAGAATTTATGCTAAATTCTGGATCCTAAATTTCTGCGCCTATCCGTTCTACAAACCAAGCTAGATGAATACCTTACTCCTGACCGGACGATGTATTTTTCATGTATCTGTATGTCGAAGTTTGATTAGGACGGTCTCAAAAAATTGGCCGATAGAAAGCTAGTGGAAGAATACATTCGACGGTTCGTATTGATGGCAAAGATCGTCGGTAACAGTTCGTTGCGACTATCCGGCCCGAAATCGCCGCTGATTCTTTACGCCCATTTGGTGTCAGCGAAGTTAAGTCAGGTTTACATTCGGGCTCAAATAGTCGTACAGAGCGTTGTCGATCGCTTTCTCAAAATGCAGGTTCATCGTGACAACGTCAAGCTGTTCTTGGTTCTTTCCAGACATGTGAGTCTGCTCGGCATTACGTGAATCGGCCTGGCCTAAGTAAAAGAATTCGGTACCTTCCGCATCGTCTTTCTTAACGAAGACGTACAGATCAACCTCGTTATCCACTATTCGCCGGACTTCATCGCTCTGTAGCGTTCGCCTTGATCGCGTGAACCATCGCAGATGGGAAGGATCAACCAGTTCATCCTGGTACGCGGTACTAGCCGAGATATCGTCAGATTTGTGCAGCGTCACAAAAATCGGGCAGGTCTTCGATTCTGGGTCGACTTTGTACCCGTAAAGCGTCGAAGTCCACTTTCGTGGCAGTCCCAGAAGACGTGTCACTTCCTTTCGGGAATACTGTCCTCCAACGATAAACGGATCTCCAGCAACATACCGGTCTCGCACTAGGGCCATGCCCGTTTGTATGATGTCGTCCACTTCGTTGGTGAATGCACGGTGTGAACGATATGAACTGAGAAAACCAGGATCAGCCGATATGGACTCTCCATCGATGTTCGCCAAGCGAATTCCATATCGACTTTGATCAACTTGTCCGTGATTAGCAAGATTCAGAGTTTCTACGGTGCTCATCAATTCGAGATGGGCCGCGTCGATTCCTTCGTTGAGGAGCGCTGCTTGGAATTGGGGCAAGGTTACCGACCCGTGTGAAAGCAACTCACGGACAAGCACGAACTCATGAATTCTCTTCGACGTCAGGACTTCATGCGATAGTAGTGACAACGCTTTGAGCTCATCCTGGCTAAGCTCATGATCAATCCGCAAAAGACTCTTGACCAACGCTGGATAGTTTTCCTTCTTCGTTGCCAGCAATACCGGATCGACCGATTCAAATCGATAAAAATCAAAGAGCTTCGGTGCGCGTCCGACGCGGTTCTGCATCGACTGCATCGCACCGCGGAGCTTTTGAATGCTGTCCAGAGCAGTTGTACGGATGGAATCAAGTACACGCTGCTGCGAGACCTTATCGAATCGAACACTCGATAACCCTGCAAGTACGCCCGCCTGTTCGGTGGAAATAAGCTTCTCTTTCAGCGACTCTTTGTTCAGCGATTCATCGCCGAAAAGCGCGATCGGGATCATGTAGTTGTTCGCATAGTTGCCAATGAAGTCGATAACCACCAAGTAGTCCTTCATCGGTGCTTTACGCAGACCGCGTCCAAGCTGCTGCACGAACACTATGGCCGATTGCGTTTGGCGAAGCATGACGACCTGATTCACCGTGGGGATATCCACCCCCTCATTGAAGATGTCGACGGTGAGGATGTAGTCGAGTTCTCCGCGTTCCAGTTGCCCAACTACTCGTTCTCGCTGTTCCACCGAATCATCACCGCTGAGACTAACCGTCCGCAAAGTTTTCCCACGCAGTTGCTGCTGATTCAGCGCTGCAGATAGAGCAGCGGCTTCAACTTTACGAGAACAGAAAATAAGACCCTTGGGGGCAACACCCGCCTGCCCATATCTAGCCAGCGCGTCAATAATGTGGTGAACACGGTCCGCCGTCACTAGATGTCCCAGATCATCTGTGCTGTCTAGGATCGTCTGGTCATCAAGCGTTACGTCGGGTATCCCATAGTAATGAAATGGGCTGAGCATATTCTCTTCCAACGCGTGATTCAAGCGAATCTCATACGGCACGTTGTAGTCGAAAAACTCAAAAACATTGAATCCATCGCTACGTTCTGGTGTGGCCGTCAGGCCAAGCAGGAAAGTAGGTTCGAGGTACCCAAGGACCTTCTTGTACGTTGGAGATCCAACGCGATGCGCTTCGTCAACGATGATGTAGTCAAAAGCGTCTGGCTGAATTTCGTGCAGCACACCATCTTGGGACAATGTCTGCACCGTTGCGAAAACAAACTTGCGGTCGCTTTGTTTGGAGACACCCGCAAGTTTGCCAAAATCGTTGTAGTCGCCGCCGATGACGCGGCGGTACTCTTGGATGGTTTTATCAAGGATCTGCTCGCGGTGAACGATAAATAAGAACCGACCAGGATGCGCTGCCCGTACTTCCAATGCCGAGAGGATCGTCTTTCCAGTACCGGTAGCCGAAATAACGATGGCCTTCGACTCCCCGCTCGACCGAACCTGCTCCAGCGCCTTGAGCGCCTCCGTTTGCATCTGGTTCGGGAGGATCGGCATGAGCAACTCGGACGATACAGCGCCATCCGGCGATTGGCCGGTCACTTCAAGATCTTGCTCAGCCTCTACCGGCAGTAGCTGCTCATCAACGTCAGTTCGAGGGGCAGTTGCAACTTTCCGACGTATCGGAGGAGGCGTGTACTGTTCCGCATACGCATCTATCCACCGTTGGCTCAGTGCTATGGATTCTTCAAGCTGGTTCTGGGTCAATAAAGATAGCTGCTCGGCTAGATCACTGCCCTCGGATGCTGAAACTTTCAGGTTCCATTCATGATTTTTCACGATCGCGTTACCGGTCAAATTTGAACTGCCGATCATGGCCGTAACCATCTTCTCGGTTTTGAAGATATAACCCTTCGGGTGAAAGGCTCCCGCGTTGTGAATTCGAACGTTGATCCCTAGAGTTTCAAGATTCAGTAGCTCGCTAAAAGCCGATGGCGAGTTGAAGCCCAAATAGTCGGAGGTGACAATCGTTCCTCGACCCGAAAACTCAACGAGCTCCTGCTTAAGCAAAGCAATCGCATTCGGGGTTACGAAAGCGACGGAGAAAATGAATTCATCACAACGGGCGAGCTCTTCGCGAAGGATGCGCAGAACCGTATTGCCGTCAGCGTTCAATACGACACGAGGGTGGTGATGGCGGCGAGATTGCTGCTTCCCGTCTAAGAATCCAAAAGTGACGTCTCTAGAGAGACCACTACCAAGAACGAGATCAGCGTTAGTCTTCACTATGCCGCCTGGATGAGTTCCACCGCGGGAATGTCCGCGGGCGCCCACTCCAAAGACATGAGTTCATCGCGTTTGAGCCACTTTGCGTCTTCATGCTCGGTAAGCTGCGGTTCGCCTTCAACTAATTTGCAATAGAAGGTTGTCAGAGTCACAATTCCGAAGTCGTACTCGTGGGTGGTACTCGTTACCTCGTCGTCTACTCTGACCGTACAGAGGAGTTCCTCTCGGATCTCACGTTCGAGTGCTTCGCGAGGAGTCTCTTTGGGCTCAATTTTGCCACCAGGGAATTCCCACATACCGCCGAGAGTTCCGTTTAGGCCTCGTTGAGCGCAGAGGATTTCATCGTTCCTGACGATAACGGCACCAACAACATTGATTTGCTTCTTCAAACTAATTCTCCTCTGACGTCAATCTCGAATCGCGACTTCCGATAGTTGCGATCCTATCGGTCTGTCCAGACGGAAACACATTCTGCTCCACAAGATCCATGGATTATCGATTCATGGAAGCGGGAACCATAGGACGATTTCAGCGGTGTCGGGGTCAGACAACATGAAGTCTTGTTCGGTGATCGTCTGTACGAATCGACGCCGTGCAAAAGTTGACGGTAAAAAAATCTGCTGCCCTTTGTAGTAGACCTAACAGTTGTCTCTGGTGACTTCCACCAACAATTGATTACTTTCAACTTCAGCTCCGTGCTCTTCTTGAAACTCGAAGTCTTCCAGGACGTTTCCTGTCTTCGAAACAACGGTGTCGGCCCGATTCACCGCAATGCGTATTAGCCAGCGTGTCATGAGGTATTCAGCAGCTTTGGCCTCTAACACGACTGACGGTATCGGCTCAGTAGCCGGCGTATGTTCCAGAAGCACCCATGCAGTTTGAGGTGTGGCCTGGTTCAAGGATTAATGAGGACGACGCTGATTGTAATGTTCGCGGTAACGACGCAGCGGTTTCTGTACCTCAGCAAGATCTCGCGGCTTGTTTGCTTTCGGAGAACGCTGCAACGGCTCGTGGGAGCGTTCGTTCTTTCTTTACGTCGTTGGTCGGCCAGGGAGACCGGTGATGGGCATGCTCCCTTGCGGAACCAAGTAGATTCCAACGGACCCAATTATTCCGCGGCGTAGCTGATTGAACGCTTTGGAACTATCGCCGAGGGCTTCCTTCGGTGTTCCGTATTCACTGATAGGCATTGGAACCGACGTCGAAACGAGTCGCGTCGTCCATAAGTTGATAGTCGGTTACCACCTAATTGGTCGTGATTCTAAATTCGAACGCGTCAAGCTGTCACAACGCCATGGCGCTGTCCCTGACAAATGGCACATACGATGATTTAGGACGTTTATGGGGATTACGGTCAACATGCCTCACACTCGCCAGCAGCCTGTCAATGGTTGCGACAGACGGGACTGTTCCGCCAGGGAACTCTTGGCTGCTGGTTACTACGCAATGGATTGTTTTCGGTCCGTAATCCCACCCCGTCTTTTTGATCTGCCTGCGGATCTTCACGAGCTCAGTAGTTAGCATTCAGCAGTCATCTGCGAAAATTCCGAAAGAGACCCATGTCGCGATTCTCTGCCAGAAATAGGATTTCTCTGACCGGTGACCGGTTCCATTCACTGCAAGCACCCGACGTATGCGGCGGGGTATCGCAATGGCTAAAAGCCATGACGTTGGTTCGCACGTGGCAACTAACAAGAATTCTCACCCAAAGACTTCGGGTCTAGCGGAAGCTTCACCATAGTTTTTGATCGGAATTTACAGGACATCGAGATGCCTAGCGTCGCATATTCGACGAATTCACAAACCTCCCCTATAAGGTCTGCTCGGCGGGGACCTAGTAATCTTTGTCGATGTGCTTCAGATTAACTTCGGCGAGATAATCGGCGGCGCGATCTATCGGCCTTCGAATAACGCCAAGGTATTGAAGCTGGCATCGGCTTCGATAATCACACTGGTTTACGTTTAGCTCCTACTGCTGAACCGTGGTCCAGGTCCGGAACCAAAAATGCTTCCCCGTCAATTGTTATGGCCGATAATTCTGATTACGTAAAGTAGGCTTTACTTCATTCGCTCAAGTCAGATCTAGTCTGTTCTAGGACCACAGCGTATGCGTATTAGCTATCTGATTTCTTGGACCAATGCTCCATGAGCTTTTGTTGCGCTTGTTGTTCTGTGAGTTCTACGATTTCCTGCGGTTCAATATGCAGTTGCTCTTTCAGTGCAACTTCCATCCATTCGGGGAGTACTGATTCCCGGGATGGTTCGGCGGTTACTTGAACCGATTCATAAAGCCTGCCCAATTGGGTGATGACATCTTTGAGTGGTCGGATTTTTGGATCATTGCCCATCCGAGCGACCCGTGAGGTCAATTCATCGTAAACTTCGCCATCCGAGCGAGCTCCCACCGCCCATACCTCGGAAATATCAAGCACCGGAATCCCAGTCGAATCTTCGGTAATGCGCCAGACGATTCTCCAGTCTCTGTCTCCGACCACTAGTTTACGAAAACCTACCAAGGCACCCAGAAGAGGTTCGCCGGCAGTAGGCGATTTTTCCAGGAGCAGCATTTTTTTGAAAACTGCACGGAGGATGCTGGGGTCTTTCTTGTGTATTCGATATAGGTCGGCAACTGCGTCTTCGGTCAGTCTGACGATACACAATCGTTGCTGAGGTTGGTTCACGAAGTCTCAGTCTTAGTGTCTTGAGCATTTTCGGCTTCAAGTGTTGCGCGGTCCAAATTGAAGAATTCCATAGCGCGATCTAGGTCAGTGCGCACACCGCTATCGGTGGCGAACCGTGCCATCACCAAGGCTGCATCGCGAAGTGTTTCTCGGTCGTGGCGCAATTCAGCGATTTCCCTAGCTGAGACGACTTCTGCAACGATTTTGCCATGACGCGACAGAGGGACCTCGCGGCCTTTTTCCGCTGCGGCAACAAGGGCCGAGAGGCCTGTCCGGGATGCTTCTGTGATGCTGAGAGTAGTCATGTGAAAACTATATAGATTTCTACATAGATTTTCAAGATGCCATTGGTAGGAAGGTAACTTTGAGGCGCCATGAGGATATAAGAGACCATGCTGGCATATCTCGGGTAGTCGCTGCTTGCTCTGCTTTGAATTCTCTTTGAAAATTTGAAGAGCAAATGCGAAATATGTGTCTGAGCCTTAGCATGAGAGGTAGGTTCTGCGGTTGACCGAAGAGCGTGGGGACGTTCCAAAAGGCAAACCGCTTGAGTGAAAACACAGTGGTTTGCGTTGAGACCGCGATTAGGAACCTCATCACGAACTCGTGGTGAGGTTCCTTTAATTCTTATTCACATGCCCGGGCCCAGCCTTTATCTGACTTCGACGCTTCCGGAGTTTTTGGATTTTGCCTCGGGGTGGTTGGTCTCGCCTTCAGAAGTAGTTCCCCATGAAGAGCCGATAATAGATCTTATGTAAAGCTAGGCCTCAAAAGGCCTTGTGAGACGCTGATTCTCCGTTTGTCAGATTAGGGCACCTACCCTCCAATGAGCGCGCAGATCACTGCTCCGCACACATGCTTTAAGACACCTGCCACCAAATGCTGAGCAATGGTCTACCCGCTTTGCCAACAGTTCGAATAATATTCATCTCAGATCGAATTCCGGTCACACTCGTGAAAGATTGATGTCCATTGAAAATCCTCAAATCGATGGCGCCAGCGGTTGCCATTATCGCCCTGGCTGCAAGCCTGTTGGGCGCTGCGCCGGCCCAAGCCGCCGTGAAACTACCTGCAGGCTGCACCGCAGAAGACTCTCCGCATTCCAACTCGGAAGTGTACGAACTCAACTGCACCCGTCTCGCGCCCTCGGCAGATTTCAGCAAGTATCCTGAGCTGTCATTTCTGACCATCGGCCCCGAAGACAGTGATGCCAAATCGCTGGTGACCGCAACCAAACTGCCGAAGGTTCCCGCGTCGTTGATGACGCTTTCAATCAATGCCCCGAAGATGAAAGATTTCTCTGCTTTAGCTAAGGCGAAAAATCTTGAGGGTTTGTCTATGCTCACCGGTACTGCCGGTCTGAACTTGGCCAACCTGCCTAGATGGAACCCGCAGCTTGACTACGTGACTTTGTGGGGCACCGCCGCGCAAAACCTCTCCCCTCTTAGCAAGCTCAAAAAACTTGAGAGCCTGTCAGTGAGTGGAGCTTTGCCAGCCCATAAAGTGGTCGAAGGCTCGTGGAAGAGCATCTCATTCCCCACAGGCCTCAACGGAAAAGCTGTACTGCCGAAAAACTACGATTATGTAGACAATCAGAATCGAAAAGGCAAGGTGTACACCTACGATGCAAGATCGAAAAAGATTCGCTACAACGTCTGTTCAAAAGGCACAGACTACATCAAGCAGGAATCAAATAAGCCGGCCACCAAAGCACAGCCGAAGCTGAATTTCAGCAGCATCTTCTACGCCCGAAGCCTGAATGTTGACTGTTTATCCGAGTGGGCTAAAGACAAGAAAAACACTCTCAAGGTCACCGGATCGGCAACCATCGGCAAGACTGTTACCGCCAAGCTGTCCAAGCCAAGCCTGAATTACATCGACAAGTACCAGTGGTACCGCAACGGGAAGCCAATCAAGGGCGCTACCAAGGCTTCCTACAAGCTGACGAAGTCGGATTTGGGCAAGAAGATCGCGGTGAAGGCCACTGACTCCAAGGACCGGCTGTCATTCAACTTTGACAACGGCCCGAAGACTGTCCCCTATTCAGTAACCAAGACTGCGACCAATAAGGCGTTGTATGGTTTCACGTCGAAGAAGCCGACGATCAGCGGCACCTCGCTGCCCGGTAAGACACTGAAGGCCAAGACGGCTAAGTGGGGTGGCTCCCCCAGCAAGTATTCCTACCAGTGGCTACGGGATGGAAAAACCATCAAGGGGGCTACGAAGTCTTCCTACAAGATTGCCAAAGCTGACCGGAACCGCAAGATTTCTGTGAGGGTTACCGGTTCCAAGAAGAATTACCAGTCAGCGTCCTCCACTTCAGCCAGCACTGTGGTTGGGAAGCTTGTTTCCACTGGCAAGCCGAAAATCAAGGAAACCCTCTGGGGTTGGTCCGACAGCACCCTCACCTATGAGCTATCCAGCTCGAAAGGCAGCTGGAACTTTCCACCGAAGTCCGTGAGCTACCAGTGGTACAAGAACGGCAAGGCGATCAAGGGTGCTACCAAGAAATCGGTGAAGGCCAAGCTTGGACACTTCGACAGCAAGACCAAATACACAGTCAAGGTGAAAGCTAAATCGTCCTACGGTTCAGCTTCAGCTACTTCTTCCGCATGGAAGCAGTGGTAATGCCACTTCGAATTAGAGAGTCCGGCCCTTAAAGGCCTGATTTCTGCAATGAACGGCACCCGTTGGAACACCAAAGGCACCCCACGAGAGGGTGCCTTTGGTGTTTGTGTTGAAGCTAGAACTTAGTTGCGACCGGTTCGGCGCTCATGTCGCCACCAGTTGATTCCAGACCATGATGATAAACCTTGCCGTCATCTCTTTTGACGAAGATCAAGTCGTATTCTAGCTCCCCGGGCTTGGTGTAGGTCTTTCCACCTTTGGTGAGCTTGAGATCAAACGAGGTGGAGACCTTGACTGTTGCCCCGTCAATCTCGGATATCGCCCCGCTCTCCATCTTCGAGCCGCGGTCATGCGATTCGGCACTCATGATCGCTACGCTTGGATTGCGGTATCGGCTTGAGCTGGCATTCTGATAGACCTCGTAGCCTTCAAAGAATGCGGACTTGGGGTCGGCGAAAGCAGTGAAGGGGTTGGTGTCATCAGGCCCAGCGAATAGTTCGCGGATTTGATCCTGATTGCCGCTCTCCTTGCTGAAGAGCTTAGCGGTGGCTTCGCTGGCAACTTTATGGTCAGCCTTATTACCGCCGACCGCTTGCCCGGAGAACATCGTGCCGTAAACGAAGTCGATGGACATCATCTGCATTTGAGCCATGTCCTTTTCAGTCCAGTTCTTTCCCGTGCTCTTCCAGCGGTCAACCGCGAACTTATCGAATCCGTCGGTCGTGTTGGCACCGAGAACAACATACTTCCCATTCGCGTTTTCACCGATTGACTTATATGCAAGATGCTCGCCCAGTAAATCAGGATCGGCTTTTCTCACCTTTTCGATAGCGGTCAGTTCTTTGGGCTGCTCTTTGGTGGATGGCGTAGCCGATGCCTCTCCCCCAGCATTGTTGGCGGTTGCTGCGCAGCCTGTGAGTAATAAAGCGCTCACCAGTCCGAGGGCAATAGCCGGGTGCACGAGCTTCTTCTTCAAGATTTCTCCTTTGATGCGAATGATGAGTCATTTAATTATCGCGAAGCAGCTCGTTTTTACCTACTTTGGAATCCATTGCTATCTGCTTCTGACATGTGCGCGGAGAGGAATTAGGGTGGTTTGTGAATTCGTCGACTATATGAAGCTAGGGTGTCCGGTGCCCGCTAATTCGCGTTCGCAAGACAATAGTTATGCTCATCCAAGCCCTCAATCTTCGGGCATGATATCTGTACCAGCTGCCACGTACGAACCGAAGTAATGGCTACCAACTATTGCAATACCCCGCGTCCGCTCCTCTGGCTGACAGCGAATATTATTCATTGCAGGATTCGGTGGATTAGAGATTGGCGCTCCAGCTCTTGGTCCCCTTGAGCTTGTAGCCACCGCTGGAAGGTTTAGCTGCCACCGTAACTTTGCCGGTGCCGGTGTATTTGTGGGTTCCGGCTTTCTTCTTGGTTCCGTTGACGTAGTAAGTGACCCCGGTCTTGGCTGGGATCTTCACTGTGTTCTTCTTGGCGTCGAACACTGGTTTCGAAGCCGTTACCGAATTGCGGTTTTCAAACTTCCAGGACGTGGTTCCTTTGAGCTTGTATCCGTTGGATGAGGCTTTCGCGGTAACGGTTCCGGTGCCGGTGTATTTGTGGGTTCCGGCTTTCTTCTTGGTTCCGTTGACGTAGTAAGTGACCCCGGTCTTGGCTGGGATCTTCACTGTGTTCTTCTTGGCGTCGAACACTGGTTTCGAAGCCGTTACCGAATTGCGGTTATCAAACTTCCAGGACGTGGTTCCTTTGAGCTTGTATCCGTTGGATGAGGCTTTCGCGGTAACGGTTCCGGTGCCGGTGTATTTGTGGGTTCCGGCTTTCTTCTTGGTTCCGTTGACGTAGTAAGTGACCCCGGTCTTGGCTGGGATCTTCACTGTGTTCTTCTTGGCGTCGAACACTGGTTTCGAAGCCGTTACCGAATTGCGGTTATCAAACTTCCAGGACGTGGTTCCTTTGAGCTTGTATCCGTTGGATGAGGCTTTCGCGGTAACGGTTCCGGTGCCGGTGTATTTGTGGGTTCCGGCTTTCTTCTTGGTTCCGTTGACGTAGTAAGTGACCCCGGTCTTGGCTGGGATCTTCACTGTGTTCTTCTTGGCGTCGAACACTGGTTTCGATGCCGTCACAATGACTCGAAGGTCATACTTCCATGACTTCTTAGCTACTTGATAGTTCGCTGCGGAAGCTTTTGCCGAAACGGAAATCTGCTTGGAGAACTTATGGGATCCCGTCTTTTTAGATACTCCGTCGACATAATAGCTAACTCCAGTAACTGAAGGAATCGTCAAGACGCGTGTGGAGTAGTTGACCTTCGGCTCTGTGGCAATTGCAATCTTCTTACGTAGATCGAACGACCATGAAACAGTACCTGAGAGAGAATAACCGGTTTGTGGTTCAGCGATGATGGAGACTTTTGAATATCCAGAACTGTAAGTTCCTGACGATTTCGTAGCTCCGTTCACCACATAATCAATGCCTATGACGGACGGAATCGTGTAGCTACCGGTTACACGATCGATCGTTGGAGCTTTAGGAACAGCCAAAATTATCCCTGAATCAATTTTGGCTGTTGGCGCGCTGGCTTTACTTGTGCTTGTATATCCTGCCAAGGTACCGGTGACATTCACCGTGATGGTTTTGCCTGCGAGATCTGCGGTTAGGGGCAGAGTGCTCTTGGTAGCCCCGGTGAGTTTGGTACCGTTCGCGGCCCACTGATAGGTGAGTTTTACTCCCGAGGGTCCCCAAACACCTGGCGCGGCTGTCAGTATGTTACCGACTGTTGGGATACCAGTAATCTCTGGAGAAGAGACAGTGAGTGAACCACGAGCAACTTTAGGCGTTGGAGTACTGGCTTTACTTGTGCTTGTATATCCTGCCAAGGTACCGGTGACATTCACCGTGATGGTTTTGCCTGCGAGATCTGCGGTTAGGGGCAGAGTGCTCTTGGTAGCCCCGGTGAGTTTGGTACCGTTCGCGGCCCACTGATAGGTGAGTTTTACTCCCGAGGGTCCCCAAACACCTGGCGCGGCTGTCAGTATGTTACCGACTGTTGGGATACCAGTAATCTCTGGAGAAGAGACAGTGAGTGAACCACGAGCAACTTTAGGCGTTGGAGTACTGGCTTTACTTGTGCTTGTATATCCTGCCAAGGTACCGGTGACATTCACCGTGATGGTTTTGCCTGCGAGATCTGCGGTTAGGGGCAGAGTGCTCTTGGTAGCCCCGGTGAGTTTGGTACCGTTCGCGGCCCACTGATAGGTGAGTTTTACTCCCGAGGGTCCCCAAACACCTGGCGCGGCTGTCAGTATGTTACCGACTGTTGGGATACCAGTAATAGTAGGCTTAGAAAAAATCAGTGAGCTATCAAAAGTGTGTTCCCAAAGAGAACGGGCTCCATTTGCCAACTCATATCCAGGCTGCGCTTCAGCCCTGATAGAAACAGAGCCTTCTCCCTTATAAGTTCCTTCAGGAATGAACTCACCTACAAAATAGTCCACACCTTCCGTGAAGGGTATAACGTACGAATCCTCTGCGCTTCCAGGTCGGTCGAGAAAAGTAACGTCTTTGGGAACGACGAACTGCGGCGCATGGCTAACGGTGAAGTTGAGGGTGGAGAGTTTGACCCCCTGGCCGAGAGCCTGCCCGTATCTGGTGTCGGCTCCGTTTCCTGCGATGTCTTCGAATTGTGCGAATTCCACTCGATAGTTGCCCTCAGGCCAGGTGAGGGTATCGATAGGTTTTGTTTGGGCGGTGCCCGTTGATTTGTTCCCAGCAAAGTTTGATGAATTTGAGGTTGCATATTTGATTTGGCCACCATTAGGTGCGTAGATCCAGAAAGTCATGTTTCGCACTTGGCTGGTATCGGTGGCTACCCACTCGAACGTAGGTGTTTGTCCTGGGCGGAGCGTCTTTGCTGACTTCATGGAGACGGAAGTCAGAACAGGATCAACCGTATCTGCAGCTGTCCCGGTAACGGTGAAGTTGAGGGTGGAGAGTTTGACCCCCTGGCCGAGAGCCTGCCCGTATCTGGTGTCGGCTCCGTTTCCTGCGATGTCTTCGAATTGTGCGAATTCCACTCGATAGTTGCCCTCAGGCCAGGTGAGGGTATCGATAGGTTTTGTTTGGGCGGTGCCCGTTGATTTGTTCCCAGCAAAGTTTGATGAATTTGAGGTTGCATATTTGATTTGGCCACCATTAGGTGCGTAGATCCAGAAAGTCATGTTTCGCACTTGGCTGGTATCGGTGGCTACCCACTCGAACGTAGGTGTTTGTCCTGGGCGGAGCGTCTTTGCTGACTTCATGGAGACGGAAGTCAGAACAGGATCAACCGTATCAGTCTGAGTTGGGGTGACGGGGAGAGCCACAGCTACTGCAGGCGGCGTCACACCTGCGAGTAAAGAAATAAACAAAAACCCAGAAATTACTAGTTTACCGATTTTCTTCAAGACGTCCCCATAATCACTAATTCTTAGTTGTGAAAAACTAAGAGAAATTTTACCCGAAAGATTGCTAAAGGGATATTAATGATCAGCTAGTTGACTCTGTCATCGAAATAGATCTGCGATTTCGTGAAACTCTTGATAATCAAATTTTTCACAAGCCACGCATAATAAATTGATGCATTCACATGCAGCTTTGCCAGTGAGAGAACGCATCATCCATCATTTCCAAACGCCAGGGAATCATGGTTCCCTCGGCCCGTTTTTGATGTTGGATGTGCAGCCAGACACCGAGCACTCGCTCAGCCTCTGTGGAGTGGTTCTTATACCGCGGGATTTGATGATTGGCGGCAGTGAAGTCGATCAGCGAGGTAAGCGGTGCCCGCCACGTCTCATCGAGCTTCTGCTGGTGAGCATCGATGTTCCATCCTGTGAGGTCTTCTAGTAGACGGTCTTTGGGATAGACCTTGAATAAAAGACGTCTAAAGCTAGCAGCTACCCTGTCGGACCTCGCATTAGCAAGAAACAGAACCCATGACGATTCTGAACGTTAGAAAACATGATTCAGTATGGCATGGATAGTTTCCGCCAGAGAGATCCGGCTGAACAGCCCTTTGCAGGGCTTGCCTTGGACGTCGTTACAGCTTTTGTCGGCGCGCAAGCCTCGTGCCGGTCTTAACCAGCATCAGAACGAGCAGCAAGATTCCCACGTAGCCGTTGATCACGTAGACGATGTTCACCATCTGCGAGAACGGCAGGATCAGCCCGATCACAGTTCCTAATACGGCCAATGCAATAGTCAGGTACTTAAAGCGAGGGGTCTTATCAGCGAAGAAGCGTGAGGAGACCGTCCACAACAACGGGACGGCGGTGGTATAGATGCCCGCGAGGATCATCACAGAGATTCCAGCGGCGAGAACGGGGCTAACGTCGTTAGCCAACACGAGCATCGGGATTTCAGTTCCGCCCACTTTGACGATGTTGGCCAGCAGACCCAAACCAACGATGATGCATGCCACTGAGAACACAATGGCTCCGGTCATGCCTCCCGCGGTGGCTTCCTTGCGGTTTTTCGCGGTCTTGCCAAGGGCAGTGAGGAAGGCGGCCAGCCACAGCATGCAGAACCCTACGTAGGATAAGCCGGCCATAAACCAGTTCGTGGAGGCTTGGGTTAGGTCCAAGCCGGGGATCAGGGCATTGCCCTCGGCAATCCCGCTCGGGTTGCGGAAAATTCCCAACAGTCCCAAGGAGATGGCGACTACGACGATTACCGGACCGATCTTTCCAATGACATCTACTAGGCTTTTCAGGCCGAACCACACGCTGATACCCACGGCCACGGCAAGACCGATGCCGCCTAGATACTTCGAAAGCCCGTAGTGCTCCTGGAAGACGGCACCGGCGCCGGCGACCATCACGGTGAAGCTTAAGAAGACGAAGAGGATGGAGAAGAAGTCGAAGAACGTCCCTAGGTACTTCCCGCAGTAATAATGGAAGATCCGCGATGGTCGGTCGAACTTCTTCGCTTGGCCGACCACGAAGAATTCGACTGCTACGTAAGTCATAAGCACCATGACCAGTGCCCCAGTTCCGAAGACTCCCCAGTATCCGTAGGACGCGAAATACTGAAGTATTTCCTGTCCGGTGGCAAATCCCGAGCCAATGAGGAACGCCATGATCGCCCCGGCGTACGTGAGAACGCGCAGGAAGCTAACCTTTTCAACGGTTCCCAGATGTGCTCTGGTCGTGGTCGTGGTCGTGTTCTTTTCTGTCATGTTCTCGTTCTCCCCAAAAGATTGGTAACGCATGCGCCATTAGGTCGACAATTGATATATCAGTCAAGGGAAAACGATAAGTGCTAAATGTGATCCAGTCAACAGTTTGGAATATGTGACGTCATTCGCGACAAGCTTTAGCAGCTGGCGCGGGAGCGGCCGTGTCAGAAATTCTGCCGGCAGTATTCGTGGTCTGGATAATCGGAGAAGGTGGGATGGGAGCCTTAGCAATCGGAACTTTAATTGTGGTCCTTTGCTTCTTCATTGCGCAATTGGAGCTCAGGGGAATACTTCGCTTTACCGACAAGCGCGACGCAGTGCTCCGAAAAGCAAGCTAGCCACTCATCACCTGCAAAATCTTTGTCCTAGTAAAGGTTCCTTCTGCGGACGCCCGTTGACACATTTTCCAACAACAAGCTGCACGCCATTGGTTACGCGCCTGAGCAATGCATTAGCGTACGATTTTTTCCGTTTTCTGCGGCGCACTCGAACTCATCGCCCTGGCCACTGACCATGCCTTCGAACTAGGTACACCTCAACGCTGCCGCCACCAACTACAGTAGCTGGGACGAACTCAAGGACCTCACCGAAGACAAAGCCTACGAACTCTTGTTCCCTGGCCGCAGCGAGCACGAAAGCGTGTTCGCCCAAGCGGGCTGGCCCTCCTTCCCGGCGATTTTACGATCCCCGTAAAAGATCGTTAGCGGGCCTTACAGGAGGAGCCTGCTAAACGATAGAAAATCGTTTAAGAAGACGGATCATATTGCGGAGCGTCACCATCGGTTGATCTTGGTTGCGCTCCATACAATGAGTCACTGACCTGATCGATCAATGCCTGAACACTGCGAACCTTACCCTGCCAGTAATGCGCATCCTCACGAGCACGAAGACCCACCGCCTCAGAGTTCGACTCGATGAGCTCAACAAAGTGATCCCGGTACGCACGCAACGCTGAAATTAGCTCGTCGACCTGCTCCTCATCGAGATGCACACTCAGTAGCGACTCTTTCATCGGGGCAACCTTTCATCGTGACCAAAGGGGTGTGCCCAGCGCGCCCACCAGGCACACCCCCGATAAACCACTGCTCAAGTTCTACCTCAGGACTAGAACCTTGCCGGAGGTGAGCGCGAATAAAGACTCAGAGGTCCGACGCGGACTAATTCCTCTTCACCTGCCCAGCAGTTCCCATCCTTAGGCCCGTAATTCTGGAAGGGCCGCGGAACATTGTCGATCACGGCACATCCCGGCGGCCGAGGCGGGTGAGGCGGGTGATCCTGACTCGTTTCTGCAGATAGTTCCAGCTCATACATGGCCAGAAGCAACGGGTCATCAATGATTACCGGGCAGAACTCCTGATCAATGAAGGAAACCATCGCTCATCATCTCCGCGCATGTTCTTCAGAGGCAGGTTTAGCTTGATATTTCTTTGGGATCTTGGCCCTGGCGGCCGACCGAGACCTGGATGCGGCGCGGCTTCGCGCTTTCGGCTACCGCAATATCCAAACGCAACACGCCATCCACATAGGAGGCTTGGATGCTTTCGGTATCCAGATGGTCTCCTAACATCAGTTCCCGGGTGAAATGTCCCCACAGCCGTTCCGATCCAGCAACATGCTGACGTCCCTCGGGTCGGGCGCGTTCTGCGCGAATCGTCAGGATGTTCTTTTCCACCGCCATGTCGATCCGGTCAACGTCAATACCTGGAAGATCGAACTCTGCATGGAAGCCTGCTTCGTCTTTCCATGCTTCCATCGGCATCGGATGAACAGGCTCAGAGCTGAGCTGGGTGTTGAAAGTACGCTGTACCAAGCGGTCAAAATCGCGAAGTACCTCGGTCTGCATCATCTGAACTCATTCCTTTCTTGTCTGACACTCTGTGATGGTGCAATTTACTTCCCGCTAGATCTATGTCTAGCGATGTAGATTTTATAACATGAGTTTCGCACCCCATGCAAGCTGTTTAAGGAAAAAATGACAAAAAATTCTAAAAAATCAGAGAATGCACCGGTGGCTCATTCAATAGCCGCTGCAGCGCAGAGCGTAGGGGTCAGCGTCCAAACAGTGCGGCTCTACGAGCTCCGCGGCCTGATCACTCCGCCACGGACCAACGGTGGAACACGCAGATATCACGCCAAAGACCTAGCTAGGTTGCAGCAAATTTCGCGCCTTCTGGACCGTGGCGTGAATTTGGCCGGTGTCGGCATCATTCTGGATCTTGAAGCCGAAAACGAGGTGCTCCGTGCCCAACTCGCCGCCCGTCCAAGTCACAGCGAGACGCACTGAGGCGAGGCAAGCTCCTTAAAAACGCCTGTTGACGCACATAATGTGAACAGACAGCGAGCTTCACTGGCTGAACTGCAGGCCCTATTGTTCCAGAACCGGTGGGTGTGAAATACGCGTGAGCGATGTGGTGTTTAATTTCTGGCGTTGTGGGACGGGATATGTGATCTGGTGGCCGCGGAGCTACGAGCCCTGGCAGAGGGCACGCACCGGAGGAGCGCGGCGCAGATCATCCGGAGCATGCCATAGGATTTCTCCCCGGCCCGTCTGAGCTACATGGAGCTGGCGGTGCAACTCGCCGCGGTAGCGGCGGCGCCAGCGCCGTAAGTTGGCTTGCATCCTTGGCAGAGCATCGATCGACTCGATGACCCATCGGCCAAACGAACTCATCGAGCTGTCCCGTATGAGGTTCGGCTTAGAAATTTCACATGCGGCTTTGCCAGTGGGGGAACGCGGCATCCATCATTTCCAAACGCCAGGGAATCATGGTTCCCTCGTCCCTTCTTTGATGCTGTATATGCAGCCAAACACCGAGCACCCGCTCGGCCTCTGTGGAGTGGTTCTTATACCGCGGGATTTGATGATTGGCGGCAGTGAAGTCGATCAGCGAGGTAAGCCGTGCCCGCCATGTCTCATCGAGTTCTTGCTGGTGCGCATCGATGTTCCATCCGGTGAGGTCTTCTAGTAAGACGATCTTTGGGGTAGACATTGATTTGTTGCGGTGGGCTCTGCGCTGCTTGAGTACCCACCGGTGCAGCCGCCTCTCTGTTTCGTCTCCTTCATAGGATGGAAGCCGTCCGTGGGTTTTCTGGAACTCTAGAACTTCAACCAGCAGCTTTCGCCAACTGACCGTTGGACGGTCCGCTCCCCTAGCAGCCAGTGCCGCTTCATGTGTGGCACGGGTTCCTGGCTCATATCTTTCGCGGGATTGGAAGTGAGCATGGATGGTGGCGACGTTTTGATGGCAGCGGTCAGCGATTTCGCGCGCGGTCAGTCCGGCGGCGTACATCATGTCCCATTCGGGATGCCTCGACACTTCCCACCCGGCCATAAAGATAAAGATACTTCAGAGATCCGCAGTATCGAAGAGTGCTATCGAAATACAGAACTACCTAGAAATTTCCGTAGACCAGCCTCTATCAGGGGTGGCTTTCTGGACTTCGACCGCACACGTGTCAACGCAGAAACGAGCACCCGCTGTACCCGATTTATAGAAGACCAAAGATGCCATGGGAAAATCGGGCCAAAAGAACTGGAATTTTGAGAAGTTCTTTATTCTTCTCTCTGGTGAAACGATGAGCTTGCGGTCTTGGACGGTTCCCGATGATCCTGGCATCATTAAAAGTAGCGAAGCCATGCTGCCCTATCTAGACTGCACCTTCCCAAGGCCGTTGGCTTCCCCAAGGTATCAGGCATAGCGTTTGTGCCTCTGGCATGGAGCGACGGCGGCACAGAGTTCTGGCCTTCTTGCAATTGTCTTAGAACGTGGCAACACTCGGAATTTGTTCATTTGTTGTACCCACTGAGCTCTTCTAGCACCATACGTGCGAAAACTTCTTGATTCGTCTCATGGGGAATGCAGGTTTGGGACTATGGCGAATCACTGTTTTTGTCCGATAGTGTCCGGGAGACGTCATTACTCCTCGCTCGAAGCGTGAGGAAAGATCGGGGATGCCTCCACCTCTGGTGCATTTGCGATTTCGTCTTGCATCGCCTCCACCGCGGTGGCACCATCGCGTTCAGCCCAGATTTTGGTTATGGCCCATCCAACTGCCGTCAAAGGGACGGCAAGCACCGCGCCAACGATTCCCCCCAAAGCTGTGCCGATAGCCAGTGCCAACAAGACAACTAAAGCATGCAATTTCAAGGTATGAGCCATAACGACTGGTTGAAGAAAATGACCTTCCAATTGGTTCACAACAACCACAGCGGCGAGCACGATCAACGCGCTCACCGGACCATTAGTTACTAAAGCAACCAATACAGCTAGAGCTCCGACCACCGTAGCGCCCACGATAGGAATGAATGATCCGAAAAAGACAAGCACGCCCAAAGGCAAGGCAAGGGGTATACGCAAAATCAGGAGTACCGCGACGATGCCGACCGTATCGACAGCAGCCACGATTGCCGTCCCGCGAATGTATCCACCAAATATGTGTAAAGCCTGTTCGCCTGAGACAATCCACTTATTTCGGTACCTTGTCGGAATCCACGAAATGATGAAAGCCCAAATTCGGTCGCCATCCTTGAGAAAGAAGAAGAGAACCACCAGTATCAAGATGCTGCCGGTCAAAGTTTCCCCGGCAGCCCCTAAAGTGTGGATGGCGTTGGAACCTAGTTGCGAATCTGAGACCATCTTGCTTGCTGATTGACCTGCGTTCTCCACATCCTGTTGGCTTATCCCAAATGGAAGTCTTTCAACGAGTTGTTGACCTGCACTGCTCAACTGCGCGAATCCTTTCTGGGCTTGCCCGACTAATTCATCCCACTGATTGATGACGGAATACACCAGACCGGTTCCAATTCCGCCCAGAATGATCAGGGCGCTGAGAAATACGGTCCAGGCAGTAAGCAATGCTGATAAATGTCGACGTAGCCTGGTTACGATCGGCCAGAGAGCGCAAGCCAAAATTGTGGCGATCAAAATAGGTATGACAATTGTTGTCACGCGGAGCAATCCGATCACTACGCATACGGCCACTACACCGATAAGTAGAATTTGAAAGCCTCGGATTGCCATCCGACCCATCAAGTCTGTCCATAAATCTTTAACGTCAGGAGCATAAACACGTCCGTTGGATTCTACTTCGGCGCGAGACCCGCTGCCCTCAGGTAGCGAACGCTGGGTGGAGCTCCAGAGCTTCTTGAAATATGCCATCCCGATGACCTGCTCTCCGAATTTTTCAGTATGCTCACCATAGACCCTCGTCATCTGATTATCGAGACATGCAAGGTTTCGCTGAGAAATATCCATAATGGGGCGGCCTTTACTGGTAGCGACCGTTATTCAAGTGGTCTGCATTCAGGCGGTGGCTCGCCTGTGGCGCGTCCATACATACAGCCGTAGTCTGGCCGCGATGAGGGTTATGAACGACAAGGAGTCCCCAGTCGGATTATGGGGCCTGCATAAAGCGAAAAATCAGTACGGCGTGGGGAGCACGTCCACGTTCCCTTTCGGGGCTCTTTCACCCGGCAAGGTCTACTTTGATGTTCAGAACGGCGGCTACTAAAATCCCTGCTCAACATGTTTGATGCTAGGCACGATTCTTACTTAGGTTGCTATGGTTCAATCTTGAAGGATTAGCCGTGATGTGACAGCAGCATGGAACCTTTTGTTGGATAGGAAATCATATGTTGACTGATTGGCCCAGTGGTTTGATCTTTGCTTTCCGTGAGGGTCCAGAGGCAGAAGTGGCTGCATCGGGCGGTGTAGATATGGGAACGCTTAGCATCTTCGTTGTCATAGCTAGTGTGATCGTATTGGTTTATTTGACCAAGGCCGATAGCAAGGCTTCTATGAAACGTAAGGAAGAAGAGCAGGAATTCTATAAGAGGGAAGACGAAAGGAATAGCCGCTCTAATGATGACGACGGGTAAACGGACCCGGTCAAGTTGCGACAATGGTGGGGGCAGAGGCTCTGGGCTACTCGTAACCGCTTTGCTTCTCATGCTCGTTTTGCTGGTTTGGTCGGGGCTTAGTTCAACACTCGACACAGACGCACCCTCAAAGGCGGCTGCCACCTCTCCGCAATCTAACGCCAAGGTCTTTGCTGCCGCCCCCACTAAAACAACACCTCCGGCAACAAAAACAAACGAAGAACTCAGCCGCGACTACATAACCAATAGCTACAGGGCGTACGGGCTCACGCCGCCTTCCGAATTAGATCTCAAGAGCATCGCCGTTCAAATCTGTAGCGACATTCGCGCGGGAGGCGAGGGGAGCTACTTTCACACCACGTATGGCAGTACCGGCAGCAAATCTGCCGGTACTGCTGCAAGCCTCAATTACGCCTATGCGACCGTAACCGAATGCAACTTGACCAGTACGTTCTGGGAAGGAAATAGCGCCCGATCGCGCCTAAAGACCGCCATTTACCAAGCGCCTAAGTTCATCATTCCTGAAGGTGACTCCACGGCACCAAGCCGCCCCGCAGCGCCAAGCCGCTCCACAGCGGGCTACAGGGTTCGATGCATGGACGGCACATACTCCAACGCAGGGGGAAAGCAAGGTGCTTGCTCCTGGCACGGTGGCGTAGACAGGTAGCGCGACCTCGCAGAGTGGGGGTGCCCGTGTGGGACGCGGGTTGTGTCTGTCAGCGAGTAAGAGTGTGTGTAAAGCCAAAGGAAATTGAACCGTCCCTGATTTGATGCCGCTGTCTTTCGAGAGAAAGATAGAAACCATGCCCAAGAAGTATCCTGCCGAAGTTCGTGACCGCGCCGTAGCGATGGTTGTGGACCGGCTCTCTGAATATCCTTCCGTGTATGCAGCGTGCAAGGCTCTGGCTCCGAAGCTGGATGTCGGCCCCGAATCATTGCGTCGCTGGGTGCTCCAAGCCCAGGTCGACACCGGTGAGAAGGACGGCCCAACCACTACCGAACTCGATGAGCTCAAGGCGTTGCGGGCGGAGAATCGGGATTTGAAGGAAGCCAACGAAATCTTGAAAGCTGCATCGATTTTCTTCGCGAGGGAACTCGACCCTCGCCGCCGCTAATCTGCCGATTCGTTGATGAGCAGCGGGCCGAAGGTCATGCGGTCGAGTCGATCTGCGCCGTCCTGCGTGAGCAGGGCGTGCAGGTCGCCGCACGAACCTACCGGGCCTGGAAAATAAGGATTCCGGCCCTGCGAGCAGTTGAAGATGCCAAGGTCATTGACACGTTACGCAGCCTCAAAGTGTTAGACGCTAAAGGAAGACCGAAGCCAGAAATCCTTTATGGCCGGCGAAAGATGACCGCTTGGCTGCGGCGCAACGGCTTCCCCGAGGTCTCCAAACACACCGTTGACCGACTCATGCGTGACGAGGGCATGAACGGCCTGATTCGTGGACGTAAGACCCGCACCACGATCCCTGGCAAGGACGGCAAACGAGCTGGCGACCTACTGAATCGGAACTTCAGCGCCAGTGCCCCTAACCGTATTTGGGTCACAGATTTCACTTACGTGCCGGTGTATTCCGGGTTCGTCTACGTGGCCTTGGTGATCGATCTGTATTCACGGGCGATCGTCGGGTGGGAAACCTCCACGGTGAAAGACACCGCCTTCGTGGAACAGTGCTTGAAGATGGCTTTATGGCGCCGAAAACACACCAAAAGACCAGTTGACAAGGGACTTCTACATCATTCGGACGCTGGCTCGCAATATACCTCGATCCGTTACACCGACACCTTAGAAATTGAGGGGCTGGTTCCGTCGATTGGCAGTGTCGGGGATGCTTACGACAATGCGGCTGCCGAAACGGTCATGGGATTATTCAAGAATGAAGCCGTGGCCAAGGGTTCTCCCTTCCGTAGTGGTGCGTTGAAGACCGAATCAGATGTCGTTGAGGTCGTTTTCGACTGGGTCTTTTGGTACAACAATGATCGCTTGCATTCCTCGCTGGATCAACAAACTCCCGAGGAATTTGAGCGTGCCTACTATGATGAAATGACAGGCTCGTTTCCCGACGCTGCCGCACATAAGACGGCGGCATGATTTCCGGGACGGTTCAAATCCCCTGCTTATCGAGATTTGATTTATATCAAATGTCCTTTGGGTTTATGCGGTAAACAACCACAACGCAGCGAGAGGCCGGCGTCGGTTGGACTCGAAACCATTTACATCTGTTTATAAAGGGCCCCATTTTTTACGCTTCGCACCGGTTCGTTTTGAAATGTGAGCCTACTTGGTAGGGCTATACCGCTTGGAGACACCTCGCATAACGTCCCCAAGCGGTACGGATGAGCTGTCTGGACCCCATTCCAGACGTTTATTGGTCTGTGAATTATCGCGATATTGGTGTATAGGCAGCAGCTTCTACTCCCGTGAGTTAAGAGCCAATAACCGAGATTATCTCAAGTAAAGAGGACTGTTAGCAGAATGCGATCATAAAGCCCTTTTGATACGTTTCGGCGTGAGGCCATGATTTTTCTTTGACACAAGCGGAACGTAATCCTTCAGGAAGTTGTCCTGATATGCCGCCAGATAGTGCAGCCGCTGCCTAGGACTATACCTATCAGGTGATGCCATACCACGAACAAGTTGATTAGAGCGTGAATGCGTTCCTGAAAAGCGATGCCTACGGCATCTTTGAGCCTTGCCAAGAGCTAACGACTCTGTCGATATGGGCTGACAGTCGAGTGCGGCGACCAGGGTCGGTCCAGCTCTCCATAAAGTCAGGATCGTTACTTTTAGGCGGATCCGAGACTTCCCTAACTCGGAGAGCTGCGGGTACTCCCGTACTTACACCGGTGACGAGCGCATGTTGCTGAGCCAGTCCCGGGAGCTGATCTAACAACGCCCTGGAACTCAAAGCAGTCGCATGCCTCAATAACGCCTGATCAGCCTCATGCGTGAGTCTATGAGCAATCACAGTGCCACACTGTGCGACGACGGTTTCGCTGAGTTCACTCGGTCGCTGGCTGGCCAGCAGCAAGGACATACCGAACTTCCGCCCCTCCTTCGCAATACGTTCGAAAACAGCGGTCGACCTCATCCCGGTGCCACTAGCCTCCGAACGAGCCGGAACGAATCGATGGGCCTCTTCGAGAACAAGAAGCATCGGGTGCTCCGCCCTTGGATCGCTGCGTACTGCAAAGTCGAAGAGGATTCGTCCGAGCAGGGAGGTTACATTCTCAAGCACATCACTCGCAACTAGACTGAGATCAAAGATAGTCACCGACGGGCCTGATTTATGGTTTTGACTTTGAACCCCGAATGTTCCTGCTGATGGCCAATCCGAATCTAAATTACCCTTTGTCGGGTCTTCACCCATGAGAAGACGAAGATACGAGCCTAAAGGATCATCATGCTGCTCGACACGAGTCATGAAGTCATATCGCCCATCCGCCAAAAGCCTGCTTAAGCGCATCTGCAACGTTGCCACGTAACTGCCGATACGATTGTCGTTCGCCTGCTCTCGCTGAATGCGATTGGGGAGAAAAAAGTCGCAAAGCTGTTGGAGGTCGTAGTAAACCGGAGCATCAAAGTCCGCACCCGTCGAGGCACTACCGAGTCCAAGTTCGCCAAGCGCGCCTGCAATTTCCTCGTTCATTGACTCAATGAAAATACTCAAATGATGCCGATGCCGAGCTGTGAGCGGCGTATATTTTAGCCCGTCTCTGAGCTCTGATAAAGTCATCATTTCCGAAACCAGAATTGCCATTTTCTGCCAACGTACCTGAATCTTTGTGCCTTGATTAGCCTGCCAGCTCGTAAGCACTTTGAGGGAATCCAGCTGTCGATAGGCCGGTGATTCGGCATCCACCGAGTTAGAGAAGTAAGACTGGAGAATCGCTAGTGTGCTACGTACATTCTCAAGGCTGTCAGCTTCTGCTGGTGAGTATGCTTCCGCGATCCTTGCATCTGCTACAGCACGTTGAATTACCGGGGCCTGCACCCCTTCACTCGCACGAAAAAGGGACAGGTGCTCCTCGTTGTTCATGAACCAATGCGGCAAGAAGAGTCCTGATTGAGCTCCTGGTTCAGGGCCTAATATTAGAGTTCGGCACTTCTTACCACGCGGAGTGTCCTTAGCAAAGGACTGAGCATATTCGCCGTTAATATCGAAGATGACTATGTGTCCACTCGGAACGTCATGATCGAGAAGACCGTCGATAAGCGCCATAACGGTACAAGATTTTCCTGAACCGGTTGAACCTACAACCGCGCAGTGATGGCTAAGCAGCAAGTTTGCGTCTAGGTACACATCTTGCTCCGCCGCAACCACCGACGAACCAAGGCGGAGTGAACGAACATCTTTGGGCAGGAAGATGTTTTTAACTTCAAGGGGCGTCGCCGTTCTCACTGGCGCGTGTAGCGATGGGTATGCGGTTAGACCCGATCCAAACTTTTCGCCTTCAAATCGACCCACCACGGCAGCCTCTAGCTCATATTCAGACTGATCATCTTCGCTAAGCAAATCACGTCCGGACTCGCGACCATTGCCCCTAACAATTGAGACGCCAGTAACTATGGCCACTACTCGATGTGCCCCTGCCGGTGCCGTGATATATGAGTTGACGACACCCACGGTTTGGAGCCCATCGGGTCCTACCTTCGTGAACCCCTTCGAACCGATGTCGAGTGAGACTCGAATAACAGTGCTCTGGACTGAAGAAACTCGTCCGATTACCCCTACGTCACTCATGCCTGTTTCCCGCTGCGCGAGGTTTCGTTCGCCGTAAATCGCTCGAGCGACTCGATAAGAGTCATAACCGCGGCAGGCGGAGTGACGTTCAACTCGAGTCCAGGCTCGGGAAGAAGTTCCACTATGTTCTCGAACTTGCCCACGGGCCCAGTCAACACGGCGATCCGGGAATCATTAGCCGCGGCAAGTGCTCCGATAGGAGTATTAAGTACCGAGTGGCCACGAGCGGCTAAGGTTCTTCCTACTAAGTCGTCATCCGATATCGCTTTACCAAGTTCGGGCCCGTTGCCCAGCACCGCAAATGGATCGATCGCAAGAACGTTAAGTGCGGGATTGATTGCCAAGCTTCGCAGAAGAATGCGGTTGATATGTGGATCGCTGTATCCGTATCCGATCGTGATGACAGCAGTATCATTCTGCTGGACAGCATCACTCAAGAGCCTCATTAGGTCGGAGTAAGGGTAGGAGAGGGAATCCCCCTCCTTTGCTGTTGTTGGATAGATTAACACCGGTTCATCAATCGAGGCAGTGCCTTCGGCCACCTGAACCACTTCCAGCGTTGTCACACCGGCAGAGCCATCTACGACTGCTTTCCAATTCAGGCTGCCATGAATTTTATGTAAGTACAGAGCGCTATCTGCCCTGGCGACAACCTGTTGTGAGGCAGTCTCTACCCTATGGAAATCCAGCCCGTAGTAGGCGAGGTTTAGCCGACGATCCACCGTGCCGCTGAAACCGTCAATATAGGGGTACCCGAGCTGATCCAACGCTCGTTCGATAACCAGATCATAGTTTGTCGTAAAGACTTTCGTCCTCGGCAGGTTTGAACGCCTGCTTCGGACAATGCGAGAAAAGAATTGCCGGTGAGCAGCAAGTGGATCTGCAAGCGAGGAATCCCGGCGTGGTAACTCGCAGGCTTTCGCAAAGGCAACATTGATCTTTCCCTTGAGACTGTTGATCTGGTCCCGTGTGAAGCTCTTCGCTAAAGCGCCCTCACCAAAAGTTACATTGGAAAGTGCTGCTTGCTCTGCGAGCGAGGCAGCTAGTTGAAGTCCGTTGAGAAGCTTTTCTAGGTCCCCACTATCATTCGGGTTTAAGAATGATAGAAGCGCTAGGTCCGCAGTCTCAATGGTTTGCGACGCCGATTCAATGAGATCAATAACTGCCTCGTTCTTGAGATTGCGGGTTTGAGGCGAGTCCAGATGGAATGAAGCGCCGGAACCGATCAAGATCACGAGGTTATGAACCTGTAGCAGAGAAGCGACATAGTCGACCACGACCTGTCGATCGTTCTCGGTGACTATGGATTTTACTTTCCCGCCTACAACAAAAAGTCCGAGCCCATTATCTGTCTCAGGTACCTCACCCATTTATGCTTCTCCATGCGTTGCTGCGAAACATCGTATATCGCGAACTAGTCTTATATCAGCCTATTATGCGTCCCAATTTGGGAGGCTAATCCTTGCTATGTTGCTGATGAGAACATAGCAAAATTTCCAGCAGCGCTGAGCCCCAGCTCGGTATTGAGCGTACGGTATGAAGCATACGCTGTGAATGGTGGGCTGTGCATAGTGCGACGAGACTACCCCCTACGGGATCGCCCCCACTTCGGCTTTCGGTCGATTGAGAAAATGAGCATTATGACTGTCTCGCAATTCAAGGGTTGCAAGACGTCTCATCAGACTTCAGTCCCCCAGCTGAAATTCCTTGGGAACTCGATGGTAGAAAATTCTTACAACTATGCGTTGCAACTAAGATCCTTGAATAGTGTCAGCAGCATTAGTTGCGAGACATTCTTAAAGAGTCCACGGCGAAATTCTTCGGGCACGCCCGCGTGTTAATCAAGCTTTAATGCGACGACCGACAGTTTCATGTTTTACGGCGGCTGGAGTATGCCGTGTTGGCTTCGTCTATCGACCATGGTGTTTCTGGCACATTGACTAGCCGAGTAGACGCGACAAAGCGCTCAATGTTCTGCACCCAAAAAACCTGGTAAAAGTACGGAAACCCGGGAGACGCCTAGGAACGAATAGTTTGCTCTCCTACCCGCAGAAAACGTCTCTGCCTCCGGCCGGATGCACCGAACAATCTAGCCTGCTAGGAATGTAATAGGACCGCAGATTGCTGAATCTGGTATGAACATCAACACCATTCCCATCGTGAAGTTGGATGGAACCACGACTTCCCTAGCCGAATACCATGGTAAGGCCTGCACCGGTTACGGACACCACTACCGGCCGGAGCGGATGGACAGCGCGATCATCGCCCCAATGGAAAACCGAGGGAAGACCTTCTTCGAGGTATCCAGGCCGATGAGCACCCCGGCCAGAAACGCCACCGCCCACATGTCCCAGTTTATCGTTGCCGCCAGGATGACCCCGGGGGCAAGCGCCATCATCGCCGCATCCCAGGGTCGGCGCCCGGCGATACGGGCCGTCACCACGACCACCATGATCCACAGGCCCACCACCAACAAGAAATTCAGGTCGAAGAATGCAGGGCCCTTTCGAATTCACCGGCCGAAATTAGTGTTGCCGTCACCGAGGTAACAACGGACATCAGCACCGGGTATTCGGATTCGGCGTCCGCGGCGAAGGGCGAGAACGCGTTCTCGGTGAACTCGCGGGCGCTGAGGAACGCGGTCAAGTTCGAATAGCAGGCTCAGCCGGCAGGTGCTCTTGGAGGCGACGGCCAACAGGGCGGCCACCACGGTGAGGAGCAACAGCACTCGCTCGATGGTGATAAAGCCCGGGTTGATCCACCCCGGATTGCTGTGTTTTCCCAGCGGACCGACGATGAGCTCAGTGAACTTGCGCAAGAACGCGTCGCTGCGGCCGGGCACGGGGTTTTGCCTCGTCATCGAAGCGTTAATCAGGGCAAAGAGCCCCTTACTCCGAAGCCTCGGGAAACTGCGCGGCCAGCCGTTCCAGGGTGCGTTCCATATTGGGACCGGTGCTCCGGGTGAAGCCCATCAGCCGCAGCAGCCATTGGTGCCGCACCCGGCTCGCGTCCCAAGTTTCGCTGACCATGGTTCCTGAATCTGCAGCTTCCAGCTGGTAGCGCCACCGATGCCCGCTGAAGTGCCGCCAGGCGATCTGCCGGTCCTGCTCGAATTCCACCACGGTATTGCTGATCTTGTACGGGATCCCCAGGCGCATCTGCATGCCGAACTCGCTGCCCAGGCTGAGTTTGCCTTCCACCGCATTCGAGGCCCGCACCGTTCCGGAGCCGTCGATGACCGGGTGCATGGCCGGATCGGTGAGCAGTTCAAAGATCTCTGAAGGTGCGGCGGCCACGAGGCGGCGGCGGGTTTGCAGATACGGGGATTCACTCATCAGCCCATCCTATGCAGGATCTGATCCCTTGCCCTGCAACCGGGCCTATCCCCCACGATGTTGTTGTGCCATTCTTGGTTGACCTGCACCCTTAGGAAGGGAAATCGATGAGCCACCAAAACGATCAGGACCTGGTCCTTGGTCCGATGCTGCGCCACGTGGATGCCAGCTCCGCCAGCATCTGGGTGGAGACAGCTCGCTCCTGCACCGTCGAGGTCCGCTGCGGTGAAGAAACCTGGAGTGCGCCGACTTTTGCGGCCCACGGCCACCACTATGCGTTGGTTCAGGTGTGCGGGCTGGAGATTGGAAGCGTCAATCCCTACAGTGTGCATCTGGATGGGAAACCGGTCTGGCCGCGCGAGGATGAGTTCCCCGGATCAATGATCGCCACCATCGACCCCGCTAAGAATCCACGGCTGGCCTTCGGGTCCTGCCGCACCAGCGTTCCGCATGACGCGGCGGGCAACCGCAAGCACGGGGTGGACGCGATGCGCGCCTATGCCCTGTCCATGGCGGGTCCGGAGCACGGACCGTGGCCGGATCTGATGCTCTTCCTCGGCGATCAGGTGTATGCGGACTCCACCAGTGAGCAGATGCGCGAGTTCATCCGCAGCCGGCGCGACATCAAGGAAGAACCCGGGGCGGAGCTGAAGGACTTCGAGGAATACGCCCACCTGTACCGGTTGGCGTGGTCGGACCCGGCCAACCGCTGGCTTCTTTCCACCCTGCCCAGCGCCATGATCTTCGACGACCATGACATCCGCGACGATTGGAACTCCTCACTGAGCTGGAAACAGAACATGGAGCAGACCAGCTGGTGGCACCAACGCATTGTTGCGGGCCTCGGCTCGTATTGGATCTATCAGCACCTGGGCAACCTCTCCCCCGAGGGGCGGGCTGCAGATCCACTGTGGCAACGCATCGCGTCCCACACCGGTCCCGAAGAATTGGATATTACAGCCGACTTGGACCGGTTCGCCGAGCGCGTTGACGGCGCACCGGAAGAATACCGCTTCAGCTACTGCCGCGACTGGGATGCGGTGCGGCTGATCGTGGTGGACTCCCGTGCCTCGCGCAGCCTGGACCCCGAGGCGCGTGCCCTGCTCGATCCACCGGAAAATGCGTGGCTCGACGAGCATATGCACGGCGGATTCCGCCACCTGCTGGTTGCTACCTCACTGCCCTTCCTGCTGCCCATGGGCCTGCATCACGTCGAAGCGTGGAATGAGGCCAGTTCCTCCGGGGAACGCGGACCGGCCCGGGCGTGGCTCGGCGAACGGCTGCGCCGGGCCGTGGACCTTGAGCATTGGGCGGCGTTCCAGCAAAGTTTCCAGAACGTCGCCCGGTGGGCCACCGAGGTCGCCGATGGCAAGCGCGGACCGGCCCCGCAGACGGTCACGTTCCTCTCCGGCGACGTGCATTTCTCCTATGTTTCCGAGGTCGAACGCGAGAGCGGGAGCAGGATCCTGCAGGCGGTGTGTTCGCCCATCCGCAACCCGCTGCCCCGGTTCATGCGCTACTTTGCCGCAGCCTTGGCCTTGGGTCCGGCCGTCCCGTTCGGGGCGTGGATGGCGCGCAGGGCACATGTGCCGGACCCGCCCTTTCGCTGGCGCGGCATCAAGGGGCCGTGGTTCGATAACAATCTGGCCATCCTCGAGGACACCGAGGATGGGCTGGTGATCAGCTGGGTCACGGGGGTGGTTGAGCACCGAGACCACCTGCACCCGAGGTTGGAAACCGTCGAAGTGGCAGTGCTCGAGCCGCGCGAGGGTTGAGCCGGCCTGCAGACATGGGGCTGCACATCTGTTTGCTCCATGCCAAGGCCTGCTGGAGGTCATCGGCGTGCAGCAAGAGCGCGCCGAGAGGTTATTGAACCCATGTGAAAGATCTCTGTTTAGATGCAGAAATTAGCGGCTCCTTCGAGGATCAGCTGCTCCAATCCGCCGCGATCCCAGCTGCTGCGTTGGCGGCGGGCTCCATTGCCCTGCGAATGCATCAGATTCAGTTGCTCGAGTACGTAGGTCTCGTCCCCATTCTTCTTTAATGCATCAGCCACATAGTCCAGAAGCTGCTGCATCGCCGTTCCTGAATCAATATTCATTCCGTGCCGCGGATCGAAGAAACTGCCGTCCAAACCATGCTTGGCAGCCTGCCACAAACTCAGTTCCAAGAGCCCCGTTGAAAGCTGAGCACCCTGCCGAGGGCTCTCCACGACGGTATCGACTATCGCCCGGATGAGCAGGGCGATCATCACCGATTCCCGGGGAGAAAGCTGAGTGTCAGCTACCCGCACTTCAACCGTTGGATATCGTTCAGAAAGCCGGACACTCCAACAGATATGCCCGTTGTCCAGAACAACGTCTGAAGCAGAAATCCTCTTCATGTACTGTTCGTAGCCCTTGATGCTCTCGAACGCTGGAGGGATTCCCGTGATAGCCCATCGCTGATAGTGGATGGTCCGCCACGATGCGAAGCCGGTGTCCTCTCCGTTCCAAAATGGCGAATTCGCTCCGATGGCAGAAAGTATGGGAAGCCAGGACCGCAGTGCATTCATGGCTCTGAGGCCCACACTGAGGTCCGGAATTTGCACGTGAACATGTAGCCCACAGATGAAATGTTCCCTGGCAAGGGCCGGATAAGTGAATCCCAGTAGCGCGCAAGCCGTCCCCGGGAACGTTCCCGCAAGTGGCATACGAGCATCCGCAGCACGGACGGCTGCGGAACGGAGTACAGTTCACCGGGCTGCGCCTTTGCGTATCGTGTTGCGTTAGAAGTGTTCAAATGCCGCTGACGTGCGGATTGCAGATGCTTCGATAAATACCCATTAGCGCATTTTCTACGAACGAGCGGTTCCCCGCCATCGGTTCTCATAAAATAATTCTCGACACGGTGCAGTCGAGTCCGCTTACCGTATCGGCTGCATGCCCGCCTCCGCCGGGGACCAAAACCTGGACCTATAGCTCGACGCTGTGCAGAAGGCCGGATGCGACAGAATCTACGAAGACATGATCAGCGGCACCAAGTCCCAACGCCCCTTAACTACTTTCAGGTCAAAACACACCGGCTTTGTCCCTGGGTGGTGACCGAAGTTCACCACTCATCCAAAGGGACCACCCCGGCAACAGCGGCTAGAAATTACCCTACGGCCGGCACCTCTTGATGCCTCTAACTCGTCCTGAATAGCAGTGGCGAGCGGACGCCGTTCGTTTTGATGCTGCTCCAATGCCTCGTCCACAATCGAGCAGTCGGTGAGCGCGCGGGCTATCAGCGGGAATTCGATGGCTTTCAGCAATTTGATGAGCTTCTCGTCCTAACCTTCCATTTTGGCGGTCAACTCTTCTTTCATCGCCGATGGCTATGTCCACCCACCCCTCCTCAAGATGCCGGCGGTCGCCAGTTACATCGACGAACATCAGGCTGGCTTCCGGCGCCTTTTCCGGTAGGCGTCTTCAGCCTCCCCAGGGACCTCACTTTCATTCCTGACTTCAAAGTCTGGCTTTCGCACAACCGGGCACCAAAATCCCGGCTGACCCGCAATATGCGGTGCCAGCCGGGATGGTGATTGGCCTTATTTGCAGAAGACAAACACGTTAGCCGAAATCTCCTACATGCCCCAGGTCGTCGCTTGGAAGCACCCTTTCCAGGCGGCAGGATCTATTGCCACGCGCAGTTCCTTTCGTTGCCTGGCCAATGAGGTTGGTCTCTGGCACCGGCCCCCTGGCATTGGCTGGAGCCCGTTGGATCATGCCCGATGCTTGTGGGAAGTCCTTGTCCTACGTTGATCCGGCTGCAAAAATCCCAGATTAGGAACCGGCCGGGGCTATTCGTAGTCGTAGAAGCCCTTGCCGGTGCCTCGTCCCATCCGGCCTTTGTCGATGAAGTCGCGTTTGAGGATCTGCGCAAATTCGCGCATTTCGGGATCTTCGCTTTGGGCATTGAGGGTATACGGGGTTTCCATGCCGATGATGTCATAGATTTCGAAGGGGCCAAAGGGCGAGCCCGTGGCGATGCGCCATGTCTTATCGATTTCCGCGACGTCCGCAACATCGTGCAGGAAAAGCTTCGAAGCCGCGGTCATGAACGGAATCAACAGTGAATTCACAATGTATCCGGGCTGCTCCTTCTTGAGTTTGACGGGAACCATTCCGATTTCCTCGGCAAACGTGGCCACGGCATCCACAGACTGAGGATCGGTACCCGCATGTCCCATGACCTCACCGATATTCTGTCGCCAGACCTCATTGGCGAAATGCAGGGCCAGGAACTTTTCCGGACGCCCCGTGGCATCGGCGATATCACTGGGCAGCAACGTTGAGGAGTTCGTGGCGAACACCGTATGCGAGGGCGCCAGGGCTCCGGCCTTGGACCAGGTGTCGCGTTTGATCTGCAGAACCTCCGGGACCGCCTCGATAACGAGATCGGCGTCCTTCAGGGCATCGGCCAGATCGCTGCTGGCGCGGATGCGTGAGATGGCAGCATCCAGTTTTTCGGGGGTGGCATCGGGCAGATCGCGCAGATAGAGAGGCTTGAGGTACTCCCAGCGGTCCGTCAGTTTTGCAAGGATCTCGTCGGTGAGGTCATAGGCGACGACCTCTTTGCCTTGATAGGCGGCCTGGAAGGCAATCTGCGATCCGAGGACTCCGGTGCCGAGAACTGTGAGATTTTCCATGGTGACTCCTTGTGTTGGTGGGAATGTGCTGCCGGAAAGCAGGGACATTGCGTGTATGTGGGATCAAGGTGATGCGAATGCTCAGAGAGCCTCGAAGAGCCCGGCGGCGCCCATGCCGCCGCCGATGCACATGCTTACCACTGCATATTTGCCGCCACTTTCCCGGGTTGCGTGCAGTGCATGCCCAGCCATGCGGGCACCGCTCATGCCGTAGGGGTGGCCAATGGATATGGCCCCTCCGTCGACATTGAACCGTTCCGGGTCGATGCCGAGGGTGTCGCGGCAGTACAGCGTCTGGGAGGCGAAAGCCTCGTTGAGTTCCCACAAGTCAATGTCATCAATGGACAATCCATGCCGGGAGAGCAGTTTCGGGACGGCGGTGACCGGACCGATGCCCATCTCCTCGGGTGCGCAACCTGTGATGGAAACGCCGTGGAAGATGCCCAGCAGTTCAAGGCCCCGGCGGGAAGCCTCAGCCGCGTCCATGAGGACCACGGCGGCGGCCCCGTCCGAAAGCTGGGAAGCATTGCCGGCGGTGACACTGAACTTGCCGGGACTTTTAGCGTCTCGGTCCAATACTGGATTCAGCCCACCGAGCGATTCAACTGTGGTTTGGGGACGATTGCCTTCGTCGCGGGTCAGCACCTCGGCGCTTGCCTGCGCATCCGGGCCCAGTGGCAGCGGGACGATCTCCGCGTCGAAGGCACCGCGTTGCTGGGCCGAGGCGGTGCGCCGCTGTGATTCGGCGGCGTATGCGTCCTGCGCTTCGCGGGAGATTCCATAACGGGTGGCGACGAGTTCCGCGGTGTCGAGCATACTTGAGTACAGTCCAGGCACGTGGGTTTGCAGCCAGGGATCCTGAGCACGGTGGGAGTTGAAATGCTGGTTCTGCACCAGGGACACTGACTCGGCTCCGCCGGCAACCACGATGCTGGCATCGCCGCCCTCGATCATGCGGGCGCCCATGGCGATGGCCATGAGCCCGGAGGCGCATTGGCGATCCACCGTCATCCCCGGCACAGTGACGGGCAACCCCGCTCGCAGGGCAGCCTGCCGGGCCAGGTTCATGCCCTGGCTGCCCTGCTGCAGGGCAGTTCCCAGGATGACGTCGTCGATCTCCCCTGGCGCGAGTCCGGCGCGCTGGACCGCGTGTGTAATGGCATGTCCGGCCAGGGTCTGGGCCGAGGTGTCATTGAAGGAGCCTTTGTAGGCCCGGCCAATGGGGGTGCGGGCGAAAGATACAAGGACTGTTTGGCGCATGTGGTGGTTCTCCTGATAGATGGCGGGGTTAGACGAAGGCGGAAATCCCGGTGAGGGCCCGGCCCACCAGCAGCGTATTGATCTGGTGGGTGCCCTCGAAGGTATAAATCGCCTCGGCGTCCATGAAATGCTTCATCACCTTGTTTTCCAGTTCAATACCGTTGCCGCCAAGTACCTCACGGCACAAGGCGACGGTCTCGCGGGCTTGGGAGGCGGCCATCAATTTCACCAAGGAGGCGTGTTCCTCCTCCAGCTCGCCCCTGTCGGCCAGCTTGGAGGCCTGGACCAGCGCTCCCATGGAGGAGGCGATGTTGATTTCGGAGCGGACCAGCAGGTCCTGCACCAGCTGGAACCGCGCCAGCGGGCGGCCGAATTGCTGGTGGCTGACGGCATGGGCCAAGGCTGCGTCGAAGGCCCCGACCGCATTGCCCAGTGCCGTCCATCCGACCTCCAGGCGGGTAAATTTCAGTACCTCGGAAATCTGCCGGAAGGAGCTGACACCCGGCAGCCGGGCTGTGTCCGGGACGCGGACGTCGGTGAGGGTGATGTGGGCGTTCTGCACGATGCGCAGGCTGTACTTGCCCTCGATCTTCTGGGCCGAGAATCCCGGAGTGTCGGTGGGGACGATGAACCCCAGAAAGCGTCCCTCGCCGCCCTGTTCCTTGGCCCACACGACGGCCTGGTGGCCCCAGGTGGCATTGCCGATCCAGCGCTTGGCACCGTTGATAACCCAGCCATTTGATTCCCGTCGGGCCTTGGTGCTCATGCCGCCGGCGATGTCCGAACCCGAGTCCGGTTCGGTGAGGGCGAACGCACCAATCAGCGTGCCGGCGGCAACCTGCGGCAGGATTTCCGCCTGTTGCTCCGGCGAACCGAAGCGGCGTACCGAGAGTCCGAACAGTGAACCGCTGACTCCCGCGAAGGTGGCCAGGGAGGCGTCCTTGCGGGCGAGTTCCGCAGCGAACATCCCGCGCAGCAGGTGGCTGGGTTCCTGGTCGGTGTGCAATTGGCGGCCCAGTTGACCTAACTCTGCCAATGTTTGGACGAATTCGAACGGAAATTCGGCGTTCTCCCACGCACGGTTCAGCACTGAGTCGTCCAGACCGGCCACGACCGAACGAAAATCTTCCAGCAGCTTTTGCTCTGCGGGATCCAGCAATGTTTCGAAGCGCAGCATGTCGTGGATCTGGGCGGTGGTGGAGGTGGTGCTCATCAGGAAATTCCTTTGCCGGTGCGTAGGGTGGTTTTCAGCAGCTTGCCGGTGGAGGTGCGCGGCATCTGGTCAATGAATTCGATCTGCTTGGGGATCTTGAATCGGGAGAGGAAGGGAGCCGCGGCGGTGCGGATGTCCCCGGCGGTGAGGTCAACCTCGTCTTCCAGCACGATGAACGCCTTGCCGGCTTCACCCCATTGGTCATCGGGGACCCCGATAACCGCTGCCTCGGCGACGCCGGGCACGTTCAGCAGGGCGGACTCCACCTCGGCCGGATACACGTTCTCTCCGCCCGAGACATACATGTCCTTGTACCTGTCGCGGATCCAGTAATAGCCCTCTTCGTCCTGGACCGCTGCGTCTCCGGTACGGAACCAACCGGCATCAAAAGCGGCGGCTGTTGCCTCGCTGCGCTGCCAGTATTCGTCGATCACATTCGGCCCCACCGTCTGGATCTCCCCGATTTCCCCCGGCGCTGCCGGGGCTCCGTTGGGAGCGATGAGGCGGACATCAACCAGGAACTGCGGCTTGCCGGCAGATCCTGCCTTGCGGATCCCGTGCTCGGCGCCGAGCTTGAGCACTGCCGGCGCGGTTTCGGTCAGTCCGTAGCCCTGCTGGACGGCCGCCCCGCGCGCGGCCCAGACCCGCAGGATGCGTTCAGGAACCGGGGCCCCGCCGACGATGATGGTGCGCAACGTGGACAGGTCGGTTTGCGTGAACAGCGGGTGGTGGGCCAAGCCGTCAAGCATCGCAGGCACCGTGAACATGCTGTTCACCCCGCGGTCCTGGATCGCGGAGAAGATCTGCCCGGGATCAACGCCCCGCTGGATCAGAATCGTGCCACCCTTGAGGAATGTCGGGAGCACCAGCCCGTTGAGTCCCGCGATGTGGAACAGCGGGGCGGCGGCCAGGCACACCTCGTCGGGACGAATGTCCGTTTCAATCAGGACGTTGATGTCATTGAAGAACAGGTTGCCATGGGTCAGCACCGCGCCCTTGGGACGTCCGGTGGTCCCGGAGGTATACATCAGCAGGGCCGGATCATCAAGACCGCAATTGATCTCCGGCACCGCGGCCACGTCGGCAGGCAACTGCGGGTATGCCGGAGCCACGCCCGTACCGTCGACGTCCACCAGTACTGCCGCGGGGATCTTCTCGGCGATTATCTCCGTGGATTCGGACTGCTCGCGGCCAAAGAACAGCACAGATGCTCCGCTGTCTGACAGGATGTATTCCGCTTCCGCCGGCGCGAGCCGGGCGTTGACCAGGACACAGATCGCCCCGATCCTCGTGCTGGCGAACAAGGTCTCCAGCAACGCCACATGGTTTGATCCCCAATAGGCCACCCGGTCCCCGGGGCCGACCCCTTGATGGGCCAGCCACGCGGAAAGCGATTCCACTCGAGCAGCAAATTGGGCGTAGGTCAGTACCGTTCCCTCGAATTCCAAGGCGGTTTTTTCGGGGCTGAGCAATGCGCGGCGGCGCGGCCAGGACCCGAGCCCCAGGTTCTGAAGACTGGACATTTTGTAGGTGTTCCTTTTTCGGTCGAGTGGCAGGGGGTGTGGTTGATCAGTTGATGCGTTCGGACTCGGTGGTGATCCCTGCGGGCATCTCCGCCCAGAAACCGGCGATCAGGTCCGCAAACTCGGCGGCCCGCTCGATCTGCGGCATATGCCCGGTGCCGCGGAAGGCGTGGGTCTTGGCGTGCGGGAGCAGCGCCCCGGCGGCGGCGAGGTGGGCAAACGGGAAGATCTGATCCTGCTCACCCCAAATGACCAACGTTGGAATGCCGCTGGCGGACAATCCCTCGATCAGCACCTTGCGCCATTCTTCGCGGCTGCCGCGGATGGTGCCCAAGGCCGCGGCAGTGTCCAGGAACACCTGGGTCCCGTGCGGCCTGGAGGCCAGGCGGAATCCCAGGTCCACCCGCTCGTCGGTGACCAGGGCCGGGTCATTGAAGAGGCTGAGCTCAAGCCTGCGGGCCGAGGCCGGGCTGGGCTTGCTCATCATCAGCTTGCCCAGCGGCCTGACGGACATCAGGCGTACCGGCAAGGCGACTTCCTTGCCGAAGCCAGCACTGTTGGAGAGCACCAGACTGCGCACGCGGTCCGGCGACTGGACCGCTAGCTGCATCGACACGGCGCCGCCGAGGGAATTGCCGACAAGATGCGCAGGTTCGCTGATGCCCACCGCGTCCAGGAAGCCCTCGAGGAATCGAGCAAGCGCCGGCAGCGAATAGGTCTCCTTTAATGGTGCGGATTCCCCATATCCGGCAAGGTCTACGCTCAACACGCGGTATCCCTGGCCTGCGAGCAACTCGTGCTGCTCGATCCAGTCTTCGAGGCTGCGGCCGATGCCATGGACCAGCACCACCGGGGTTCCCTCCCCCTCGTCGCGGTAGCGCACTGCCCTGCCGTGCACGGAAATGCTTTGTGATCCCGGAGCGCGCAGGCCTTCGGCCGAGGTGCCGGCTGGCAGTTGTGCGCCGGTGCCCCGGCGCTGGAAGCTCATGCTCCCGTCCTCGAGCCGGCGGTTGCTGAACAGCCCGATGTCCTTCATGTAGTTCTGGTGCAAGCGCCACGGCACATGGGAGCCTTGCTTGGCCATCTCGCCCACGCCGCGCCGGATGTAGCCGGCGTCCAGATCAAGGAAGGGACTGGCGGTCTCACCGATGGGGGTGCGCGGGGTCGCGGAAACGTATCCGTTGGCATCCAGGTGCTTGAGCAGATGGCACGCGTAGCGGCTGATCAAATCGGCCTTCAGCGTCCAGGAGTTGTTGGTGTATCCACTGACCACATTCAAATTGGGGACGCCGGAGATCATCATGCCCTTGTAGGCGAACCGCTCGCCGATGTTGATCTTTTCGTCATCGACGCTCAGCTCCATGCCACCGAGCCATCGCAGGTTCAATCCGGTGGCGGTCACGATGATGTCCGCCGGCAGGTGTTCTCCTGATTCAAGTTCAATCCCCGTCTCGGTGAAGGTGCGGATGCCTCCGGTGGCGATCGATGCCCGGCCATCGCGCAGCGTCGCGAACAAGTCGCCGTCGGGGACCGCGCACAACCGCTGGTCCCAGGGGTTGTAGGGCGGGTTGAAATGGGTATCTACGTCGTAGCCAGCAGGAAGCTGCTTGATGGTGTCCTTGCGGATCTTCGCGCGGACCATGTCCGGCTTGCTGCGGCTCAGGGTGTACTGCAGGTGCAGGTTCAGCATGTTCTTCCAGCGCAGGACCGGGTACGCGACGGAGTCCGGCAGCGCGCGCCGCAGCGCATTGGCCAGCGGGTCGACGGCCGGGACGGAGGCGATGTAGGTGGGGGTGCGCTGAAGCATCGTCACGTGCTCGGCCTTGTCGGCGAGGTTTGGCACCAGCGTCACGGCGGTGGCGCCGCTGCCGATGACAATCACGCGCTTGCCCGCATAGTCCAGGTCCGCAGGCCAGTGCTGCGGGTGGACGATTTGCCCGCCGAAAAGATCCTGGCCTTCGAAGACCGGGGTGTAGCCCTGGTCGTAGTTGTAGTAGCCGGTGGCACCCATGATCCATGAGGCGGTGATGGCCACCTCTTCCCCGGTGTCGGTCCGCTCTGCCGTCACGGTCCAGCGTCCCTCGGTCGAAGACCAGTGCGCGGAGCGGACCTTGTGGTTGAACCGGATGTTTTCGGTGATCCCGTACTCGTCGGCGGCTTCCTGGACGTATCGCTTGATCGAGGCCCCATCGGAGATCGCCTTGGGTTCGGTCCAAGGCTTGAAAGCGTAGCCGAAGGTGTACATATCCGAATCGGAGCGGATGCCGGGGTAGCGGAACAGATCCCATGTGCCGCCGATGGCGCCACGCGATTCCAGTACTGCGTACCGTTTGCCGGGGCTTTCCCTGACAAGGTGTGCGGCGGCGCCCACGCCTGACAGCCCGGCGCCGATGATCAGGACGTCTACATGTTCGGTGGTCTTGGCCATGGTCTCTCCTTGGATAAAAGAATTCTCGGTGCGGATTAGGCGGACGTGAACCGTGCTGCTGTAGTCTTCGTCCGTCACTGGACCGCATATGATCTGTGACACACTGTATGGTGAGTGTGGCCCAAGTCGCATGACTTCCCGTGCAATCGGACTTGCCAGTCCGTGCACGCTTCGGCGAACGGCACGAGGCGGTGCATCAGCTCTGGGGCCCCATGCAGATTCCGAAGGAGACAACCGATGACACTGGTGCAGACCTGGTCGACCGACCGAATCCCGGAGCCCGAACGCTTCGGGGCGTGGTCGGAGAAGATTCGAGACCTGCATATCGACTGGGATCTATCCACCCCTGTGGAGCAGGGGTATTCGGCCCAGATCCGCTATCGCGGAATGGGGAATTTGAAGATTGCCGAGGTGTGCTGCTCGGCGTTCGGTGGTCGGCATGTCCCGTCCTCCGCGGGTGCCGGAATAGTAGGTATCCAGCTGCAGCTCAGTGGCTCGATGGCGTGCACCTACGGCCAGGAGCAGTTCACCCTCGGTCCCGGAGATCTGTTCGTCTGGGACGGTGGCCGCAGCGGGACTTTCGAAAGTGACGGTCAGCACCAGCAAATTTCACTGCTCATGCCGGTGGCGCGAATACCGAAGTCCATCATGTCGACGCTGGAGCGCAGCCACCCACTTGCTACGAGGCCCGGCTCGGGTGAACTTTCCCTTGCTGCTGGCCAGCTTCGTGGCGTTGCCGGCGAACTTGACCGGCTCAGCGACGATGCAGTGAACAGGGCGGTCAATGGCCTGGTCGATCTGCTGGACAGCGCCCTGGCCCCCGACCAAGAAGCGTCGTCCGGGCAGCGCGCCACACTGCTGGCCGAAATCCAGAAGTACATCACCGCACATCTGGAAGACCGGCAGCTGTCCGTTGGTTCCATTGCCGCCGCGCATTGGATCTCGGTACGCACCCTGCATATGATCTTTGCCGAGTCGGGGACCTCGGTAGCCCGCTCAATCCTCCAGCAGCGACTGGAGCGTTGCCGCCGCGACCTGGCCAGCGCCTCGGAAACCACCACAGTCACCTCGGTTGCCTTCCGCTGGGGATTCAGCGACACCGCCCACTTTAGCCGCACCTTCAAGAAGGAATTTGGCGTTCCTCCCACAGCCGTCATGCCCCAGTTCCGGACTGCGCCAGGCGGCTCCACGGATTGATTGCGCTGCTTGTCATGGTCGCTGCACAAATTGGCAAGCGACACCCCTGGCTTCAGGCAATACTGGAGCCAAGAAGAACTGGTGAGCTGAATCACCACAGGGGTATGGAAGGTTGCGACATGGCAGAGAAAAAGTTGGATTACATCGTGGTCGGTGCCGGTTCCGCAGGTTCGGTTCTCGCCCGCAGACTGATCGACGCGGGCAAGACCGTAGCGGTACTGGAGGCCGGAGGCGAGGACACGAATCCGCTCATCGCCGATGTCTTCGCAGCGGGGGCGCTTTGGCACGGTGCGGAGGACTGGGACTACTACACCACCGAGCAGGCCGCTTGTGATGGGCGTCGTCTGCACCTGCCGCGCGGCAAGGTCACAGGCGGTTCCCACGCGCTGAACGCCACCATTTGGGTCCGCGGCACCAAGGCCGACTATGACACCTGGGCCTATCTGGGCTGCCCGGGCTGGAGCTGGGATGAGGTGCTGCCGGTCTTCAAAGCCATTGAAAACTATGATGGCGGCGGCAGCGACACCCGCGGCGATTCCGGCCTGCTTGATGTGGTCAAGGGCTTCGCCCGGAATCCGGTCCAGGACGACATCTTCGACGCCGCGCAGGAAATCGGTGTGAAGCTCAACGAGGACTACAACTCGGGCGATGTTGAAGGTGTCTCCAAGATGCAGCTCAACGTCCGCGAGGGCAAGCGATTCAACACCTGGCACGCCTATCTCAAGCCCGTCGTGGGACACAAAAACCTCACGCTGATCACCGGCGCGCACGTCCGCCGGCTGCTCCTGGACGACGGTACCGTCACCGGCGTGGAATACGAGCAGAACGGCCAACGCCACACCCTGCTTGCGGGGGAAACGCTGCTTGCCGCAGGTGCCATCAACTCGCCCGAGCTGCTGCTGCGTTCGGGCATCGGCCCCGCAGAGGAGCTGCGTGAGATCGGCATCGAACCCGTGCTGGATTTGCCCGGCGTCGGCAAGAACCTGCACGATCACCTGCTCTCACCGGTGATCTACGCGACGACGAAAAAAGAGGTCCCGCCCTCGCAGGTCGCTGCGGCGGAAACCCACCACTTCTGGAAAAGCAACCCCGACCTGGCCGTGCCCGACACCCAGCCGATCCACTTCTCCCTGCCCATGTACTTCCTTGATTCGATGTCCGGTCCCGAGAATGGATTCACCTTGGTGGGCGGCATCATCCGTCCGCTCAGCCGGGGTGAAATCACGCTCTCCGGGCCGAACCCCGAGGATCCCATCCGGATCGATCTCGGAGCCTTGAGCGCCGCTGAGGACGTCCGCGCGCTGGCTGCCTCGGTCCGCCAGTGCCGCGAGATGGGCCGCACCGATGCCCTGGCAGGGTGGGGACCCGAAGAAATCTATCCAGGTCCCGAGTACTCCGACAGTGACGAAGATCTTGAACGCTACGTCCGCGAAACCGCAGTCACCTACCACCACCAGGTGGGTACCTGCAAGATGGGTCTGGACGAACTTGCAGTGGTTGACCCGCGCAGCCTGAAGGTCCGCGGGCTTCACGGCGTCCGCATCGCCGATGCATCCATCATGCCGCTGGTCCCCACCGGCAACACCAACGCCGCCTCCGTATTGATCGGTGAAAAAGCGGCCGAATTCATCACCGGCATGCCGTCCAGCGCCAACGCCTAACCGGGCTTCCTCGCCAACCACAACTCTAAGGACTATCACCATGGGCAATGCTGCCACCACCGTGACCATTAAAGACCTGCTCACCGCAATCCAGCCCGCCACCGGCGGACGGGTCATCACTGATCCGGCCACCGGGGAAACCGTGGGCCGAGCCCCTGAACATGGCGTCGCCGACCTGGAATTGGCCATCGCCGCGGCTCGCGCGGCGCAACCGGTTTGGGGTGCCCTGCCCCACGCCGAGCGCAGCGGCTTTCTGAACCGCGCCGCAGATGCCATAGAGGCCCACGCCGAGGAACTAGCCGTGCTGCTCTCCCGTGAGCAAGGCAAGCCGCTGAATGGTCCCAACGCCCGCTTTGAGGTCGGCGCCTGCGCGGCGTGGCTGCGTGCCAATGCAGCCTTCGAGCTGGAGCCCGAGGTCCTCTTCGAGGATGAGGGAGGCCGCGCCGAACTGCACTACCGTCCGCTGGGAGTGGTTGGCGCTATCGGACCGTGGAACTGGCCCATGATGATCTCCATCTGGCAGCTGGCCCCGGCGCTGCGCATGGGCAACACCGTAGTCCTCAAACCCTCGGCCAATACCCCGTTGTCGGTGCTCGCTCTGGCCCACGTGCTGAACACCGTACTGCCGGTTGACGTGCTGCACGTGATCTCGGGCCGCCGCGATGTCGGCGCGGTGATGACCAGCCACCCGGACATCGCCAAGATCATGTTCACCGGCTCCACCGCCGCCGGCCAGGACATCATCCGCTCCTCCGCAACCACCGTGAAGCGGCTGACTTTGGAATTGGGCGGAAACGACGCAGGGATCGTGCTGCCGGACGCCGACCCCAAAAAAATTGCTGAGGACCTGTTCTGGGGCGCCTTTATCAACACCGGCCAGACCTGCGCCGCACTCAAGCGCCTCTACGTACACGAGGACATCTACGAGGAGGTCTGCCAGGCGCTGGTCGAGGTCGCCAAGACCATGCCTATGGGCAATGGACTTGATGAGAACAACGTGCTGGGGCCATTGCAGAACAAGTCCCAGTTCGACATCGTCGCCAAGCTGGTCCAGGCCGCCAAGGACTCCGGGGCGCGCGTTCTGCTCGGCGGAAACCCCGCGGAGGAGCAGCCGGGCTACTTCTACCCGACCACCCTGGTGGCGGATATCGACAACGACAACGCACTGGTCGCCGAGGAACAGTTCGGCCCCGCCCTGCCGATCATCAAGTACTCCGCCATCGACGAGGCGGTCGCCATGGCCAACGCCCTGGACGTGGGACTCGGCGCCTCCGTATGGTCCTCCGACACGGATGCGGCCCGCGAAGTCGCGTCCCGCATCCAGGCCGGATCCGTCTGGATCAACAAGCACGGCACCGTGGACCCCCGCGTTCCCTTCGGCGGCGCCAAGAAGTCCGGCTACGGCCTGGAATTCGGCGTCGAGGGCCTCAAGCACCTGGGCCAGCCACAGATAATCAGCTACTAAGCATCGGCTGCTAATCATGGACCGGCTGCCCTCCGCACCACGTGGCGGGCAGCCGCAGCCCAGTCCCACCGCGAAATCCATCATTCCCCGCCGTGTTTTTTCGGCGGTGCCGAAAAGTAAATAGTCCATATTTTCAACGTTCTGGTTCTTGGTGAACCAGGCGCGGGTTGCCGGGGACACGCCCCGAAGCCCGAGGAGATCCACCGCAAGGCGCAGTGCAAAGGAACAATCATGAGCTTGTCAGGAAAAGTAGCAATCGTCACCGGCAGCGGCCGGGGACTCGGTCTGGCCTACGCCCGGGAGCTCGCCCGTCAGGGTGCCGCCGTCGTGGTCAATGACGTGGACGCCGAGGTCGCGGCCGAAGCGGTCCGGATTATCGGCGCCGATGGCGGCCGCGCCGTCGCCGTTGTCGCCCCGGTGGGCGGCACCGAAGCCGCCCAGCAGCTCGTGCAGAAAGCCGTGGAAGCCTTCGGCCGGCTGGACATCCTGGTCACCAATGCCGGAATTCTGCGGGACAAGTCCCTGCTGAAGATGACCGATGAGGACTTCGACCTCGTGATCAACGTGCACCTGAAGGGCACCTTTACCTGCGCCCGCGAGGCGTTCGCCTACTTCAAGGACCAGGGTATCGCCGGACGCATCATCACGATCGGCTCACCCACCGGGCAGCGCGGGAACTTCGGCCAGAGCAACTATGCCGCCGCCAAGGCCGGTATTGTCGGAATGGTCCGCACCTGGGCACTGGAAATGAAGAAGGCCGGCGTCACCGCCAACGCCGTCATTCCTGTGGCAGCCACCGCCATGACCAAGACCGTCCCGTACTTCACCAAGGCCATCGAAGCGGACGAGCGCGGCGAGGCCATGCCGGACTTCTTCCGCAAGGATCTGGGTTTCGGCACCGCCGACGATGTTGCAGGACTTGTCGCCTTCCTCGCCTCCGACGCGGCGGCCGGGGTCACCGGCCAGGCCATCGGCGCCGGCGGAGACCGCCTGCAGCTCTGGACCCACCCCGAGGCCGCCGCCACCGAATACCGTGAGGGCGGCTGGGGCTATGCGGACCTGGTGGAGAACTTCGGAAAGCTCTTCGGTGACAAGCTTCAAAGCGTCGGCGAGGAACTGCTCCCACTTCCAGCGGACCTCGCACCCGAAGCCGCCGAGGCACGCTGAGATGGCCGTGCAACGCTACGAGTTCGGGCTCGATGTCGCAAAGCTTGACGCGATCGACATGCATGTCCACCTCGAGGTCGATGGCCACGGACACGAATCGCTGCCACCGGCCCTGACCGAGGCGTCCGCGAAGTATTTCAAGGCCGAGGAACGTTCCCCCTCCCTTGATCGCATCGCGGAGGTCTACCGCGAACTGAACATGGCCGCCGTCGTCTTCACCGTCGACGCACGCACCCAGCTCAAGCATGAACCCAACAGCATCGAAGAGCTCATCGCCGGTGCCGCCCGGAACAATGATGTCCTGATTCCCTTCGGGAGCGTGGACCCCCGGTCCGGCAGCGAGGCCATCTGGGGTGCCAGGCACCAAGCCGTGGACCTGGGCGCCCGCGGTTTCAAATTCCATCCGTCGCTGCAGGGCTTCGACCCCTCCAACGAAAACTTCTATCCGCTCTGGGAAACCTTGCAGGAGATCGGCCTGCCGGCGATCTTCCACACCGGCCAGAACGGCATGGGAGCCGGGCTCCCCGGCGGCCACGGCATCAAGCTCGCCTATTCCAACCCGCTGCTGCTCGATGCTGTCGCGGCAGATTTCCCGGAGCTGCAAATCATCATGGCACACCCCTCGGTGCCGTGGCAGGAGGAGGCCAACTCCATCGCCACGCACAAGGCCAACGTCTTCATCGACCTCTCCGGATGGTCACCGAAGTACTTCCCGCAGTCTCTGGTGAAGATGTCCAACTCGGTGCTTCAGGACAAGGTGCTTTTCGGGACGGACTACCCGCTGATCACCCCGCAGAAGTGGCTGGGCGCTTTCGCAGACTTGCCGCTTAAGGACGAGGTCCGGCCCAAGATCCTCAAGCACAATGCAGTCCGCCTGCTCGGACTCGGAGGTTAGGATGAGCACCGAAAAAACCCTGAGCGCAGGGCACACAACGGCGACGGGTCAGCAGGCAACAGCACAGGAGCGCCTGTACGGGGTCTGCGACTACTACGATGCCGAATCCCTCCTGACCCAGGACGAGCGCCGCGTGCTTGGCAGATTGCGGGCATTTCTCGATGAGAAGGCGAAGCCGCTGCTGGCGGAGCACTGGGAACGCGGTGAATTTCCCGAACAGCTCGCCCAGCCTCTGATAGATCTGGACCTGATGGAACCGGCCGAGCTTCGAGGCATGGGCAGTACCCCTGCCCGGGGAATCTACCACGGTTTCCGGATCTTCGAACTCGCCCGCACGGATGCCTCCCTGGCGACCTACTACACCGCGCAGGCAGGGCTGTTCCGCACCGCCATCCGGGTGGGCGCTTCGGCACAGCAGCAGGCCGTGTGGATGCCCCAGGTCGTTGATTTCTCGCTTAAGGGCGTCTTTTCCCTGACCGAACCCGAATCCGGATCCGATATCGCCGGCGGGCTGTCCACCACCGCCCGACGCGATGGCCAGGGATGGGTCTTGGACGGGGCCAAGCGTTGGATCGGCGGCGCCGCCACCGCGGACGTGTTGGCCGTGTTTGCCCGCGACACCGCCGACGGCCAGGTCAAAGCGTTTCTCGTGGACCGGAATGCCGCCGGCGTGACGTTGGAGAAAATCCACGGCAAAACCTCCCTGCGGATGATGCAGAACGCCCACATCACGCTGAGCGGCGTCCGCGTTCCCGAAAGCATGCGGCTGCACAACGTGAACTCTTTCAAAGATGTCGCCGCGATGCTGAAGGCCATGCGCTCGGATGTCGCCTGGATCGCGACCGGAATCCAGGCCGGCGCGTTCGAGGCGGCCCTGCGCTACGTCACGCACCGGCAGCAGTTCGGACGCCAGCTCGGCTCCTTCCAGCTTGTCCAGGAAAAACTCGCCCGGATGCTCGGAAACGTCACCGCTTCGCTCTCACTGGTCATCCGGCTGACCGAACAGCAGGCCAAAGGCATCTACCGGGACCAGGACTCGGCCCTTGCCAAGATGCAGACGTCCCTGCTGATGCGCGAAACCGTGGCCCTGGCCCGCGAAGTCGTCGGCGGCAACGGCATTACGCTCGCCACCGATGTCGCCCGCTTCCACGCCGACGCCGAGGCCGTTTATTCCTATGAGGGCACCCATGAAATTAACGCCCTGATCATCGGCCGTGCCCTCACCGGCGAAAGTGCCTTCACCAGCTGACCCGTTTATTCCACCGACGCAGTAATCCGGCCCCGGCACCGCCGGTGGCCGGTTCCCACCCCACCTATTCCTCCAGGAGGACACCATGCCCAACCTCGTCGTCGACTTCGACAAACTGTTCACTCTCACCGGCACCGATCTGGGACGCACGGACTACCGAGAAATCACCCAGGAAGAGATCAACAAATTCGCCGACGCCACCGGAGACGACCAGTGGATCCATGTGGATCCCGAACGCGCCAAGGACGGTCCCTTCGGCGCCCCGATCGCCCACGGTTTCCTCACCCTCTCACTGATCGTCCCGTTCTGGGGCGAACTGTTCGACGTAGAGGGCGTCAGCGCCAAGGTCAACTACGGTCTGGACAAGATCCGCTTCACCTCCCCGGTCAAGGTCAACTCCCGGATCCGCATGCAGGCCACCATCACAGATATCACCGAAGTCAAGGGAGGCGCCCAAATCAAGGTCAACACCGTCATCGAGATCGAAGGCCAGGAACGTCCCGCCGTTGTTGCCGATTTCCTGGCACGCTTCTACAAGTAGACGGGAGGCTGCAGACACTGCAGCCGTCGACAAAGCCTTGAGGCAGCTTCTCAAGTCCTGGCTCTCCCTGGAAGACGTCGGCTTCGGTTCATGGCTGCAATATCGACGTCCCAAATACGGCAACGCGACCGCGATATCGAACGACCCGGTCCTAGGACGTGTCTCCCAATTCCGTCTGGCGTGGTTTGCCATGATAAACGTGTCAATTACCGTCACGCCTCTCTCCGATGTCCAGGGAGAGCTGCTCGCCCCGTTCATGCCCGATTCCATGGGCAGGGCGGGGCGCCAGTTCAAGGACCACAGGCTCGTTGTTGAGGGCATCATCTTTCGCTATGGCGCCGGCACTGGGGACACGGTGCTGGCAACCCTGTTGGGCCATGCCCTCAGGATCCACTCACTGGTAGACGGGAAACAGCGCCCGCTGCTGGTGATGCCCGGATCCGGACCCGACCGGAACTGGCCCTGCCCGACAAGCCCTGCTCCTCCACGGGCAACAGAAAATACCTGCGGGACCACGGCATCCAGTGCGTGATCCCCAAAAAGGACGACCAGAAAGCCAACCGCAAACGCAAGGACTCGGCAGGCAGCCGGCCCGTGGCCTATGACAAGGAATCCTCCCAGCGGCGCAATGTCGTAGAGCGCAGCTTCAATGCCCTGAAGCAGTGGCGCGGCATGGCAACGCGCTACGACAAGCTCGCCCTGGCTTACCGCTTGACCGCAGTGCTCCATGCCGTGCTCACCTGGAGCGCGGACATCAAGAAATCAGCATCGGGAGACAGATCTAGTGCCTGTACAATTGACCGGTATGACACAGCTCACCCCGGTACCTCCGGGGCCTTCTGCCTCAGAGGCATCCATCGCCGGGCAGCGGGCAGCCGGCGTGATTCGCTTCTCCACCGCGGGCCTGCCCGAGCCGCGGCGCGTGGAGCTGTGGGAGAAGCACAATTCCAGGTCGCTGATCGGGCTCGGCTGCCGGACTCTCAATGGCGCTTCCCTGGAGGCGACCGAACACAACCTCCAACTCCCCGGAATCCAGTTCGCCCATGTGGCAGGCAACCCGCACGTGGTGGAACGAACCCAAAGCTACATTTCCGCAACTCCTGCCGACGCCGTCGTCGTATATTTCAACTTGGAAGGCGAAGCCTTCTTCTATCACCGCGACGGATGCGAAATGCTGCGCCCTGGCCAGGCTTTCCTCGATTCCTGGCCCGACGCCGGCTGATCAGGTCAAGGCCGCGTTGGATTCCGCGACTCGTGTGAACGTTGCCGAACGCGCCTTCTAAGTTAGCCAGTCTTCCCGCCTAGCGGGACCTGAGCGCCTTGCCGTGAGCGTTCCCTTCAGTTCGCTCACGGCGGTATGGCCGCAACCGGCCAATGTCATGGTATTTGGCCACGCAATTCAAGGCATTGCCTGACGTGGCACGGCTGGTAGCCAATCGCGCCTGGTGGCCCGAACCTGTAGCCGAAATCCGCCGCATCCGAGAACAAATACTCCCCCGTACCCGGCAATCCCCAGGTGCTGTTCACACCGGGGCACACCCACGGGCGCTACTCCTACTATTTCCCAGATCATGGTGCCCTCGTCGCCGGAGATGCGATAGTGACCTACAATCACTACCGGGCAATGTCCTCGCCGCAGATCGTTTCCGACGCTGCCACAGTGGATCTTAAAAGAGCGCTTGAGTCCTTAGCAGTTCTTGCAGCGACGGGCACGCAAACTGTCTTACTGGGCCACGGAGAACCTTGGCATCAGGGGCTGGAACAGTTGGTTCGCATAGCTAGGTCCCACGGCAGCTCATAAGTCCGATCCTAGAAGAGCAGCACAAATCAGCAACGAGCGACAGTCCAAGCATCTTCTGAAGAATAAGAATCTTCCACCTATCTTGCCCGCAGTTTCTGGATGTTTAAAAGGATTGAACATAAAGCCGTGGCACTACTCTGCGACGTGTATGCCGCGAATACCCATCTGGGTTGTTACAGCCAGTTAGTGACTGAGCTCTTCGATAATTGCGTCATTGAAGGTTGCCAGATCGCCCGGGTTGCGTGAAGTGATTAAAGCAAAGTTCTCTGCCGGGCAACGAAAAACCTGTTCGTCTTTCCAGGTGCCGCCAGCATTGATGACGTCTGCCTTAATAGACTTGTATGAAGTGAGGGTCTTATTTTTCACTAATCCTGTTTCAACCAGTAGCCACGGACCGTGGCATATCGATGCCACCGGGCGTCCAGATGCTGCGAATGACTTTACGATGCGTTGAGCATCTGTATCCAGTCGGAGATTGTCTGCGTTCAGCGTGCCTCCCGGAACGAGTAATAGATCGAACTCGCTTTCGCGGACTTCAGATAATTTTTCGTCCACCTCGAAGACCTCGCCTAAGTCCCAGTCGCCGACGAGGGTCTGAACCTGGCCTGTTTCAGGAGCGGCGATGGTGACTTTGATTCCAGCACGTTCTAATTTCTCGACAGGCTCCTTCAACTCATCCTGCTCGACTCCGCGGTTGGAAACCACGACGAGGACTTTCTTATCTGTTAACTCGGACATGAGGTGTTCCTTTCATTTGGGTTCCAGAGCTAGCTTGGCACTCCGGGTACAACCCAGCAAGAGGTGATCAGGAAATATTCAGCCGAGCATGCACAGCGTCCCGTGCTTTAGCTTGTGTGAGGGAAGCCAAGGAGGATCTTTGACTCTATGGATCGCAGCGCTGAATGTCATCCCGCTAATGGCCGCAGGCCGAACAGCATACGGATATTTGGTCGGGCTGGTTCTGATTTGGGGACCTAACCGAAGGAGAAAGATCATGGCAGATGAAAACAACTCCGGACAGTTCGGAAACCGGGAAGACACCGAAGAGCAGGCCCGGAAGGGCGGCGAAGCGAGCTTCGGCAGCTTCGGCAGCTTCGGCGAAGAGAACAGCGCCGATCCAAGCGAAGCAGGGCGCAAGGGGGCTGATGCCCAGTCAACGGAAGCGAAAGCTCGTGGCGGAGAAAACAGCCACTAGAGCCCTTTGCTGAATTTTGGCAGCTGGCACGGAAATTTCCGTGCCAGCTGCCGTCAGCAACTATTCATGTCGGCTTTCCACCTGGCCCGCGGGAAAACTGCGGCCTGTTCCGGGAACGCCATGAAAGACAACGCGAGGTTCCAAGGCCATCCGCTCAATATTTCACTAGCTCGCACCACTTCACTTGCTGCGGGGTAGCTTCTACTCTCTGGCCCTCCTGATCCGCTGTAGGCGAAGGAATGGCCTGGATCAATCCATATTTCGACCCGGAAACAGGTCTATCCCGCAACACCATGTGGGTGCCACGGGATAGAGCGTCGCCTCTTAAGAAATCACTGCTAGCTTCTCCAACGCAAACTTGGAGTATTCTTCCAGCAGCTCTGGATCATCCACTGCACCGAGGTCTGCAACCTGGTCAAGTGGCGCTCCTTGAAGCATTCGTTTAACCGGCACTTCAAGTTTCTTGCCCGTGCGCGTATGCGGAATAGCACGCATGAACACAATCTCATCGGGCAAGTACCGGACTGAAAGATTCTGCCTTATGGATTGGATTATTGCTGTCTTGGCTACTTCCGGATCCGTCCCGCTGGTCACCTGAACGAAGAGCGGCATGTAGTAATCGGTGCCCAGCTCCACCCCAACGATCAAAGCTTCGGCAACCTCAGGCAGAGATTCAACGGCAGCATAAATATCTGCCGAGCCAAGCCGCAACCCGTTACGGTTGAGCGTTGAATCAGAACGCCCATGGATGAGAATGCCGCGTTGCGTGAACTCGATAAAGTCACCGTGGCGCCATACTCCCGGATATGTACTGAAGTAGCTCTCGTGATACCTGGTACCGTCGTCTCCCCAGAATTTCAGAGGCATTGACGGCATCGGCTTGGTAATTACCAGCTCGCCTTTGCCCGTAGTAGGGTCGCCATGCTCATCCCATGCTTCAACCCGCACACCCAGTGCAGGAGCTTGGATATATCCAACATGGACAGGCAAATTCGGAGATCCTCCTACGAAGATCGACGCGATATCCGTTCCACCACTCATGGAGGCCAGCCAGATGTCCCCCACATGTGAGTAGACCCAGCGAAAGCCATCGGTAGACAGCGGAGAACCGGTAACTTGCAAGCTCTTCAATGAACCAAGATCATGTTCGTCCTGCGGCACCAATTCAGTCTTGGCACATGCATGGACAAAACCTGCACCTACACCAAGAACCGCAACCCGCTCCTGAGCTGTAATCTGCCAGACCCTATCCAATGAAGGGAACGTGGGATTCCCGTCAACGAGCACGGCAGTAGCTCCCACACCCAAAGCGCTGACCACTGCATTCCAAAGCACCCAACTGGTCGAAGCTACGTTGAGATACCGATCCCCCGGACGTAAGTCAGAGTGGATCAGAAGCATTTTTAGCTCCTCTAGCAAGGCTCCACCATGCCCGTGCACAATCCCCTTCGGAATACCCGTAGTACCGGAGGAAAACAGCACCCATAGTGGGTGGCTGAACTCGACGTCGGCAAAACGCAGTTCAGCCGGCTCGGCTACTGCCTGTTCCCAAGTGGTAGCGGATGCGGCAGTTTCAATCGTTGGGGTTGAAGTATGCCGGCCAACCCAGATGATGTGTTCCACTGTGGGCAACTGAGCGAAAATCTCGTTCAGTTCCTCCCTGCGATCCCGGTCCTTGCCGCCGAGCATGTAGCCGGGCGCGGCGAGCACTACCTTCGGTTCCAGCTGGGCAAAACGCGAAACGACTGCGCCGGCCCCAAACTCGGGAGCGCAAACTGACCAGATGGCACCGAGCGAAGCGGTGGCGAGCAAACCCACTACTGCTTCGGCGACATTTGGGAGGATCGCTACAACACAATCACCATGGCCCACACCGCGCACGCGCAAATACTGTGCCAGCGCAGCAACTTCTTCCCGCAGGCTCTCCCAGCTGGTTTCCTCGCGTCCGCCATCTTCGGAAATGGCGATCAGCGCGGTGCCCTCATGTCCATGGAGCAAGTGCCGAGCAAAATTCAGCGTTCGTCCGGGAAACCATTTAGTGTTCGGCATTGGGTCTTGGCTCATGACTTCACCAGCCACGCCACCGAACTCAACTCCCGCAAATTTAGCGAAAAGCTCCCAAAACTGCTCTGGTTCATCAACAGACCACTGCCACAGTGACTCGTAGTCAGCGCCGGCTTCATGACCATGCTGCGCCACGAACTCGGTAAATCTGCCGACGCCGGTCTGCGCGAAATCTGCGCTATTGGGCTGCCAAATCAGCTCACCGTCCGCTGCAGCTGCATCGATAATCACGACGCGCCCAAGGATGTGGAACTTGCTTGACGCTGACTTGCAATTTCTGACGCAGAGATTGGCTCGGTGCCAAACAATACGAACAAGACCCGTGCTGTCCGATCCGTCCGGTTTGACCAGGCGTGGCTGGTAGCGCGCTGGATTGCGACATCTCCGGCCCGCATCGTGGCCTCCCCCTCGTCAACCAGGAGAGTGATTTCTCCTTCCAGAACTACCGCGTAATCCAAGGATTCGGTGCGGTGGAACCAGAAGTGCTTTCCCCCGCTGCGTTCGGCACCCGCATCGGCTTCTTCGTGACCATCCAGTTCGTCAAAAATCGCCGAGTTGGCATCCTTGGGGTACACAGAATCTGGCGGAAAATCTGCGATCCGCATAATCGTCTCTCCCGGAGCCGGGAAACTTGGAATCTCGGTGTCGGCGCCGGCCATGTCAGTGTCGCTGACGTGGTCGATGATACCGGCCTTGGTCATCCACGGAACAGTGGCTCCAAAGCCTGGAATCGTGTCCGAGGAGAAATGGTGCGGTGCGTCTGCGTCCGACAGGATGACGGCGAGACCTTGGTCATTGTGTCCGGTAACTACCCGGCGAACTGGTGGGCGGGACATTACGCGACCCAGTTTTCGTGCGGGTACTGGCGTGGTTCTGGCCACCAAGGGGCCTTTTCGCGTTCGGCCGAGATTGGGGTTCGCAACGTGCCAACGCCCTCTAGCTCGAGCTCAATGACGTCGCCCGGCTGCAGGAACGTGCCGATTTCAACGCCCGCGCCGAATCCCATGGTGCCGGAACCGATGAGGTCCCCTGGCTGCAGGCGGTCCGAGATTGAAACATAAGCAAGAAGTTCTGCTGGGGTGTAGACGAAGTCCTCCACCTTGGTCTCGGAAAGTACCTTGCCGTTGACGCGAACTTGGCCTTTGAGGCCTTCAATGGATTTGATTTCGTCCATTGTGGTGACCCATGGACCGATGCCGTAGCCGAAGTCCTTGCACTTCTGCGGGCCCATGCCGATGGCCATTTCCGCGCCCTGGATATCGCGGGCACTGAAGTCGTTGAAGACGGTGATGCCGAAGAGATGGTCCATCGCGTTATCCGGTGTCAGATTGCTGCCGGACTTTCCCACGACATAGCCGATCTCCAGTTCCCAGTCCAACTGTTCGGTGAAATCCGGGTAGGGCAGTTCCTGGTTATGTCCGTACGACATTGCGGTGGTGCCCTTGAAGAAGCCCGGGCGGTCATAGATCGAGCGGGCCGGCTGCGACTTGGCAACAATCCGGTGGAAGTTCTGGATGTGCTTCTCGAAGGTCAGTCCGTCACGGATGACCGGGGAGTCAACGGCCGCGCGCCAAGAGACTTCATCAATGGCAAAAGAAGCATCATCGGCTGCAGCCAAGGCGTCGTGTGCTGCGTCAAGGAAGATGGAACCTCCCCCGATTCCTGCGGCCAGGCTTCCGGGAAGCACCGCCAGAGCAAGTGCGCGGGCGCGCTCTGGTTCGGCACCTTTGCGCTGCAAGGTCAATGCATAGGCCCGTGCCAGGTCGATAACTCGGCCGGAGTCCGGCTGCGCGGCAACAAGGCGGATCTGTTCACCATCGGGGGTGTCTACTGCAATGCGTCCAAATTTCATGGTTTCTCCTGATTAGTAATAGATTCGATACGTACAGTATCGCATTGTGCTTAGGGAAATGCAATGCTTAAAAAACTCATGGATCAGCTGGCCCGCAGCAGCGGCCCGGTTTCGCACAATTCCGCCAGCGGCTTGCGGCCTGAGAGCATTCCGAGTCCACGGCGAATCTGCGTAAGCAACTCCAGGCCTATGGGATCCACCGTTAATGTCCTCGCCCGCGCAGCCCATGCAGTTGCCGCGGCGGCCTGATAGCCATGACGCTCAAGCAGCGCTACGCCGTCTTGCTCATCCAACGATTCACCGGCCGCGGCACCGCGTGCCAGCGCACGCAAGTAGCCGGTGAGCTCCTTAGATCCCAATAGCTCAGTACGCACCACCAGACCTTGGCCCGGCAGCTGCGGCAGAAGTTCGTTCACCTCCGACACGCACCTCATACCGGCTTGTTCCGCAAGCTTGTCGAATGGCGGGCCAAGCAGGCTCGCGTCGATTTCTTTAGCCAGCAGTGCTTCAAATCGTTCGCGTACCCCGCCGATCACCACATAATCCACGTCGATTCCTGCGCCGCCCAACAGATGCCGGGCAAGCAGGGCAAAACCGTTATCCGGGGCGTCCACCGCGAACCTGCATCCAGCCAGATCCGCCATAGTTGCCATCTCGTCACGCGCATAGATGCCCAGCGGAGTGGTCGCCTCGACTTGAGCAATGAGACGCACGTCGGCACCGGCCCGATCCCATTCGAACACGTTGTCCATGGCGGTGACGGCCACATCAATGGTGCCGTCCAGCAGCCCGGCGAGCTGCTTCGTGCTGGAGGTGGTCCGGGTGGGCTGCACCTCTACGCCTTCCAGGAATCCCAGCTCGGTAGCCAGCAGGTAGGGTACCGGCGGTACGAAGTGGCTTTGGCGCAGTATCACGAGGCGGCCCCACCGGCTGCGGCAACCGCGACCGGACGGTCTGCGTACCAGGGAGGCAGCTGCCCGGAAGGGCCGCGGACCGTCGAGCGCTGGGTGCCGAGACTGGTGATCTCCGCTTCCATCACATCTCCATCGCGCAGGAATCGGCCCCAGTGCGATCCGTTGCCCGCAGGCGAACCGGTGATCAGCACATCCCCGGGCTGCAGTACGGCAACCGAGGATGCGTAGGCGATCAGGCTCGGGATGTCGAAGAGCAGGTCATCGGCCAGGGCATCTTGCATCAGCGTGCCATTGAGGCTCAACTGGATTCGCAGCTTTGCCGGGTCCGGCACATACCGCTTCGGCACCACATAGGGACCAGTGGGGAAGAATGTCGGCTGGTTCTTCGACCGGAACCAGTCGGTACCCATCATCGCGATGTCGGTGCGCGGCACGAGAGCGCGCGAGGTGACATCGTTGACGATGGTGTACCCGGCGACGTAATCCATGGCATCTGCTGCCGCAACCCGGTGCGTCTTGCGGCCAATGACCACACCTAGCTCCAGCTCCCAGTCGACGTTACTGCCGACATCGGGCAACTGCACGTCGTCATAGGCGCCGCAGACAGCGGAGGGTATCCCGGTCCAGACATATGGATCACCCGTACGGCCGCGTTCATCGATTTCGGCCGCGGCGTCGGCCGCCAATTGATTCTCGTCGGCACCTTCTTTCCCCAGCTTGTGGGCAACGCTCATCTGGATGACGTGCTCACGGTAGTTCGCCCCGGCGGCGATGATGGTGCCCACCGGCTGCACCGGTGGGTGCACCTTCAGGCCCTTGAGCGCACGGCCGCCGGCGGCGGCCGGGTCAAGCTGCTCGAGCGCATCCAGGTGGGAATCCCACTGGGCGAAAAGATCCCCGATCCGGGTGATGCCCGGCAGCACGCTGCGCAGGTCCACGACCCGGTCCCCAAAGACGGCCCCGGGAAATTGCTCCGTGCCATCTTCGAAGGTGCCCAGCTTAAATCCGCTGATGCGAGTTTCCCTCATGAGTCCTCCATGTTCCATGATGTTCTTGCCTATACCGGTGGCGGGACGAAAAGACCCTTGTCCTTGTCGTTGAACATTTCCTTGGCAATGAATTCATCCATGTCCCCGCCGGTGCCCCACTGGTCCGAGGTCATCGGATCAGAAGTGTCGTAAATGCTCGGGTGCCAGGTGTCCTCATCGATCGAATCAAGTTCGGTGGTGAATTCCATGGTGTTGCCGTTGGGATCATGGAAGTAGGTGAAGGTGTTGTCCCCGGCGCTGTGCCGTCCCGGACCCCAGATCTTCTTGAATCCCGAACGCAGCAGCTTGCCGCTGCCGCGCATGTACTCGTCGATCCCGCGCAGTTCGAAGGACGCGTGCTGCAGCGAGGCGTGCGGGCCGCGGGCAATGGCAATGGAGTGGTGCTGCGAGTTGCATCGCAAGAAGTAGAACAGATCCCCCATGTGCGGGTGGTTCAGCGTGTCCGAGAGCCGGAAGCCCAAGTGCTGCTCATACCAAGCGAGCATCTTCTCCGGTTCAGGCGAGTTGAGCACCACGTGGGATAGGCGCACCGGGATGGCTTCGCGTTCCTCGATCTTGCGGTGCTTGCGCACCTCGACATCCGAGGAGACCTCGATGGTTCGTCCTTCCAGGTCGAAGAAGCGGAAGCCGTATCCCCCGCCAAGCGTTTTGAGGTCATCGGGTTCGCCGATGAGCTTGACCCCTTTGGCAATGAGGTCAGAGGCAAGCTGGTCCACCGCGGCATTGTCCGCAGCGCCGAACGCGACCATGTCAAGACGCTTTTCTTCGGCCTCGCGCACGCGGACCGAGTATTGTTCCGGCGAGCCCTCGGCGGCAAAGTACGTGACTCCGCCGTCGTCCTGCATCTCGGTCAATCCCCAGTGGTTCTTGTAGAAGTCAACCTGTTTTTTGTAATCTGGCACCGCGATATCGAAGTGGCGCAGGTGTGTGATTGGGCTGAAGGCCATGATGTTCTCCTGTAATTCTTTCCGCCTGGGCGGAGGTGTGTCTTGAGAATTTTTGGGCTAGAGGTTCGCCGGCACGTCGTGGCCGACCTCCGGGATGCTGGCAGCGATGCGTTCGAGTGCTTCGGGGGTATCCCCGAGGCCCAGGATGTAGCGGTCCGGACGGACCACCACGACCTTGGCGCCGGCGGCCTCAAGAATCCGGCCGACCTTGGCAGAATCGAACAAGACGACAACAAAATCGTTGTCCTCGAGCTGGCTGCGCAGCACAGCCGGCACTGCGGAGTAGATCTCCGGGGTTGTGGCCACCAGGAAGCGGGAACCGACGATGTCATCCAGGCGCACCCCGTCGGCGAGGATCGGCTGTGTGGCCAGATGCCCGGCGCGGCTGTCGATCTCCCCCTCGTGCAGACCCGGTCCCAGCGGGGGTGCGACGGGCGCCGAAGCCGCGGGATTTGCGCGGATGAAGGCATCGCGCTGCTTGGCGACCTCGGCATCGGTGGTCTGAATGAAGCCCGCGGCATTGGCAGCCTGCTCCACCCAGAACCGTGCGTGCGGCAAGCGTTCTGACTCGTAGGTATCAAGCAGGCTGTCATCGGCAGCGCCGCGCTTGACCGCGTCCAGCTTCCAGACCAGATTGGCGACGTCGCGCATTCCGGCGCACAGGCCCTGCCCGAAGAGCGGCGGAGCCTGGTGGGCTGCGTCGCCGGCCAGGAAAATGTTTCCGGCACGCCACCGCTGGGAAATGCGTCCGCGGAATGTGTAGGTCGCCAGGCGGTCTGCAGTGAATTTACCTGCCGGCAGCACGCCGCGGCTGAGGCGCTCGAGGCCCGCCGGAGTAGTAATTTCCTCGGGGTCATCCCCCGGCATGAGCATGAACTCCATGCGCACACGTTTGCCGGGGAGCCGTATCCACAGAGCAGGGCGGGTATGGTGGCCCAAGAAGATCATGTCCGAGGATAATCCGGGGCTGTCTTCAAGGATCCCATCGGCGACCAGCCACTGCGCATCCTCGCCGATTTTTTCGGTTTCGATGTTCAGCGCTTTGCGGCTCTGCGAGCGGGCTCCATCAGCTGCGATAGCCCAACGGGCCCGGATCAAGGATTCTTCGCCATCCGCGTTCTGCACCGCAACTTCGACGCCTTCGCCAACATTGCGCACTGAAAGCACCGTCATGCCGCGGCGCAGCTCAACGCCTGGCAGTTCCTCCACGACCTCATGCAACAGGCATTCGATCTCAGGCTGGTGGAAGGTCAGATCGTCGTGCCATCCCTGCGCCCCGAGCTGGCCGGTTGGCACGGAAATCAGGACTTCGCCCGCCTCGTTCTCGATATGCATCGAGGCCATCGGCAATGTGGCCTTGGCGAAGCGTTCTGCCACTCCCAAGGATTGAAGAGTGCGGAAGATTTCTCCATCAAAGTGCACGGCGCGTGCGGTCGGCCACGCCTGGATCTCGCGCTCTACTCCGACGGCACTCAGGCCGGCGCGGCCCAGCAGGGCCAGAGCAGTAACGCCCACCGGTCCACCGCCAACCACCACCACGTCAACTTCAACGATCTTTGCCATCCCGCTCCTTCAAGTTCAGTACGTATCGTTTCGAATAAATGTAACACCGGTCACGACCGCACACAAGTCGCTAGGCCGGCAGGACGCCACGAAAGCTCCTATCTAGGCTTTCCATACCGTTTTGAGGTTGCAGAATTCGCGAATACCTTCGGCGGCCAGCTCGCGGCCAAAGCCCGAGCGCTTGATCCCACCGAATGGCAGCTCTTGATTTGAGACCGTCATCCCGTTGATGAACACCGCTCCGGCCTCGAGCCGCTCCAGGAACCACTGCTCTTCGGCGGCATCATTGGTCCACAGGGCGCTGGAGAGGCCAAAGGTGGTCTGGTTGGCAACCTGCAGCGCCTCTTCCCGATCCCGGACCCGGTATAGCGAGGCCACCGGACCAAAGGCTTCCTCCTGGACCAGCCGCATTTCGTCATTCAGCCCGGCAATTACCGTAGGCAGGTAGAAATATCCTTCACCCTGCGGGGCGGAGCCCCCGACAAGCACCTGTGCACCCAAGGCCACCGCATCATCCACGAGACCTGCCAATTCATCGCGTCCATCGGCGGTGGCCAGTGGCCCAACCTGCGTCGCCGGATCCATTGGGTCACCCACCACGAGCTCGCCCATCAGCCGGGCAAATTCGGCAGCAAATTCGTCATAGACATCGGTATGCACAATAAAACGCTTCCCTGCGATGCAGGATTGGCCGTTATTGCTGATCCGCGCCCTCACTGCAGTAGCCGCCGCGGCAGGAACGTTGGCTGAATCCATGACAACAAACGGATCCGAGCCACCCAGCTCGAGCAAAGACTTCTTCACATGATCCGCAGCAATCGACGCCACCGAACGCCCTGCAGGTTCGGAACCGGTCAGGGTCACGGCCTTAACCCGCGGATCCGCGATTACCGGGGCAACCGCGCCGCCACCGATGAGCAGTGTGCGGAATGAGCCCGCAGGGAATCCCCCTCGTTCAAAGAGAGTGTCCAGGTAGATTGCCGACTGCGGCACATTCGAGGCGTGCTTGAGCAGACCGGTATTGCCCGCCATCAGCGCAGGAGCCGCGAAGCGTATGACCTGCCAAATGGGGTAGTTCCACGGCATCACGGCAAGCACGGCGCCTAACGGCTGATAAGTAGTCCACGCCTTTGAAGCGCCAACAACCGAGGGGTCTTCCAAAGGAGTATCAGCCAAGAATTTTTCGGCATTCTCGGCATAAAAATGCATGGACGCCGCGGACTTGCGCACTTCGGCGAGCGATTGCGCGATGGGCTTGCCCATCTCCAGAGTGATCAGCCTTCCCAGCTCTTCGGCTTCAGCTTCCAGGAGCCGGGCGGTTGCTTTCATCCATTCGGCCCGCTGCGCGTAGCTGGTTCCACGCAGGATTTTCGCTGCTTCGTCGACATGGGCGATGCGGCGCTCCACTTCTTCGGTGGAGTGGGCTTCAAAGACTTGTTCGGTGACGCCGGTGGTTGGATTCACTGTTGAGATTGCCATGGTTTTCAATTCCTTTGCTGGGGTAAGTTTTCGTCATTTTCGAAAACCTGTTGCTCCGAGTATATGAGATACGATTCGTATCGGATAGTATCTATCCTAGCGCCATGTGATGTGGTGCACACGATTGAGCATGCTTCGTCGTGTTCCAGACTTTCAAAGGAGTGAACGCCCGTGAGTGCAGAAGGAAATCTGCCGCAGGACCTTCCGCTGTTTCTGACCGACGCTGATGTCGCTCACCTCTCGGATTGGCCCAGTGCTATTGAGGCAATTCGCGAGGCCTACAGCACCGACAATGACGAGCTGCGAACCCCGGGACGAATTTTTGCGCAGTCCCCGCAAGAGTGGTTGCGCATCATGCCTTCGGCCCCTGCCAGCGGCAAGGTTTTTGGCGCTAAGTCCATCGCCGGATCTTTCACCGGTGGGCTCACCGTCAGCTACCTGATCTCCTTGTTCGATAAGAACACCGCAGACTTGGTGGCACTGATAGACGGCAACCGGGTAACCGGTTTGCGCACCGCCTCAACCACCGCTGTTGGAGTTTCCACTATCGTGCCGCAGCGCGCATTGCGCGTAGGCATTATCGGCTCGGGATTCGAGGCCCGCTCCCACCTCACCGCCTTCTCCCACCTGATGAAGTTCGCAGATATCCGCGTATTCAGCCCCACTGTGGCTAACCGCGAAGCTTTCGCGAAGGAATTCGACGGTGTTTTTGACGCTCCGGCACACGCTGTCAGTTCGGCTCGCGAGGCTGTCGAAGGCGCAGACCTGATCCTCTGCGCTGCCCGCTCGCGCGATGAATCGCCCACCGTGCAAGCCGACTGGGTGGGCGCCAACGCTTCGGTTGTCTCCATCGGATCTACTACCCCGGCCCAACGTGAACTACCCACCGAACTAATTGGCCGGGCAAGCACCATCGTGGTGGACACCTATGAAGAAGTAGTCCATGACAGCGGCGACATGATCGCCGCGCGCGCCGCCGGCATCGATGTAGACGCCGTAGTACTGCCATTGCAAGCTGCACTGAGTGCTGAGAGCCGGATCGACACCGAGGCGGGGATCAGGATTTACAAGTCCACGGGTTCTGGCCTGCAGGACATTGTTGTCGCTGAGATGCTGCTGAACCGAGCACGCACTGAGGGTGTGGGCACGGTCCTGCCCGTCGGCATCGTTACCAGCCGTAAATAACTGACTTTTAACACACCAACCCAAAAATAAGGAGTACCTCATGGTGGATTACACCAAGTCCGAAGCTCGTTCCTGGGCTCGAGAGAATTTCACCGGCACCGTCGCGGTGACCCACCCGTCTTTCACACCAGATTTTTCTGCAATCAATGAAAACGCAATTCGCCATGACATCCTGCTGCTCAAGGAACGCGGTTATGCCGGTTCGCTGATTGTGGCCGAAGCGAATGTGACTCCGGAAGAAAACGCGCGGATCACCGCAATTGCCCGCGAAGCGGCCGGTCCGGACTTCGCGTTGTTCTTCCACGCAATCTTCGGCACCCTGGAAGAGAATATCCACGCCGCAAATCTGGCCGAAGCCGCGGGCGCAGACCGCACGCTGCTTGCGTACCCAGCATCCTTCTGGCCAACAAATTATGATCAGGTGTTCGACTACACCAAGAAGTTCACCGATGAAACGAACATGGCAGCCATGCTCTTCCCGCTGCCAGCGTGGGGATTTGAACGCATCCACCCGGCCGGCATGAGCGTTGAGTTTGTACGCCGTGTACTGGACGCGATGCCAAGCATCGTGGCGATCAAGGCAGAACAAGGCTACCCAGGCATTCCTGGCGTCATGGAGATGTACCACCACTTCCGAGATGAGGTCGTCATCTCCTGCCCCATCGAGTCTGAACTCATCCCTCTGATGTCCGTCCTGGACGTGCAGTTCTCCGGTACTGCGAATACCAACTGGATGGGTGACTACTACCCGCGCGCGTTCGAGCTGGCCCGTACCGGCAAGTGGGAAGAAGCCATGGAACTGTACTGGAAGGTCCAGCCAGCTCGCGCGGCAAACGGCGCAGTCTCCGCGACCTCCACCCCGGGTACCAATATGATCAACCGCACCCAGTGGAAGTACCAGGAATGGCTCTCGGGCTTCAATGGCGGTGCACTGCGTCCACCTGCAGCCAAGCTTCCTGACCGCTTCATGAAGCAGCTACGCGCAAGTCTGGAAGCTTCCGGCCTTCCGGTCACCGACTCACCAGATGAAGAGTTCATGCGCGGACGCGTCTCCGCCTAACAGCCAGCGCACTGCAGCACGACGGTTCATAAGCCCCCTGAGGAAACGCAAACCAGCTCTTTGGATTTGCATACTTCCCCAGGGGGCTTTCAGTGTGTGGCAGCAACACATGGCCCAAGTCGGAATACCGTTTTTGTTTATCCTGATGTGCGTAGCCCAGCGCGCAAAAGGCTCCCGTTGCAGCGAAGTATCGTGAAGATATTTCGCAGCAACGGGAGCCTCAAAGCTCGCTCGGACTATGCGCCATCGATCAGGGGGTCAATCCTCCACACTTTGCAATGATGTTTTTCTTTTCGGCTCTGGTTTGGCAGCGTTCGAACCATCAAAGGTTTCTTCCGCTGCTTGGAAGTGCCTGGACTGCTGACGCAATCCGGCCAACGCGCCAAGCAGGACCCCGATAGGCAGTAACAGCACCAAAAAGATTCCGGACAAGCCCATGCCGGTGGCGATCAGTGTTCCTCCAACTACCCCGCCTGTCGCGGAGCCGAGTCGGCCACCGAATTCAGTGACTCCCATGCCCAAGCCACGCGCGCTCTCCGGGAAGCTCATGGCCGCAAGAACTCCACGAGTTGGCCCAAAAGCACTGGGCAAAATAAATCCGGTAATCCCCAAAATGACTAGCAATGAACCAAAACTTGGTTCACGCGCCATAGAAACCACCAGTGCCATGATCGCGGCCAGACACAAGGCACCACCAATCACCGTGAATCGGGAGCCACGTGCCAGGAGCAACCCCAGCACGACACTTCCCAGCACGCTGGTGAACCCGTAGAGGCCCACAATGGTGCTGCTTTGCACCGTGTCCAAGCCAGGAACGGGCAACTGCAGTAGCGTAGGCAGATACTGCGCAATGAGCAGCTGAGTGCCCAACGAGAAGAAGCCAAAGATCCACAGCAGCAAAGTACTGGTCACAAACTTCTTCCCCAGCACCGTGCGGACCGAGACCCGATCTCTTGCCAGCACTTTCACCGGTATATTCCCAGCCAGCTTCACCGCACGGCGCGCCGGTGACTCGGGTACTACGAAGGCCAGTACAACGATAATCACCAGGGGAATCACGCCGCCAACTATCAGCAGCGCCCGCCATCCTACCGTGGGCAGCAGGAAGCCTGCGAGGGTGGCGCCAATGGTGGTTCCCAGTCCAACACCGGCATAGGCCGCTGCAAGCAGGGCTGCCCGACTACGTGCCGGAACAAGGTCCGCCAGCAAGGTGTTGCCGGAGGCCATCGCGGCACCCATTCCTACACAGCCAAGAAGGCGCCAGATGACAAATTGCGTAAAATCTGCGGACGTCCCTCCCAGCGCGGTGGCGGAGCCGAAAATAACGACACTGAAGATGAGAATAGTCTTGCGCCCCCACCTCACTGATAAGGCACCGGAAATAATGGCGCCCAACCCCATCGCGAGGAATCCCACGGCAACGACGAAGGCGATGCCGCCGCCCACCGAAACTCCCCACTCTTTGATGAGCGTGGGGAAAACGTGGCTGACTATCGTCACGTCCATGCCGTCAGTCAACAGCACCAGCGTAATCATCGTGAAGTAGAGCCAGTGGCGTCCGGTCAGACGTTCACGGGGTGCATGCGCAGCAGGCACAACATTCTCAGTGTCGTGATTCATGCCTAGTTCGCCTTATTTGCCGGGATTCGAAAAGAACTGGTCAAGCTTCTCGGTGGGCAGATAGTCATCCGGGCTTCCGGCCAGATCGGTCAGATCGCTAGGTTCCCACGTGGCGTCAGCAACCTGCTCAAGGTTCTCGCGCGTCACAAGCACCGAAGGCTCCACAATCTGGTTGATCTTCGGGCCTTCACCCTTCAGTATGCGCAAGGCCACCTCAACGGAAACTTCGCCGGTGCGAACTGATGGAGTAGTGGTTCCAAAGTACGGGTACTCGGGATTGGCCAAGGCCCAGGAGGCAAACCCCTGGCTTGAACCGTCATCTGCAATTGGTGGAACGTCCATGCCAGCTTCTTCAAAGGCGTTGCGAATACCAACACCCATGGTTCCGGCCTGCATGACCGCATCAACGCCCGCCGGGTTAGTGGCAAGGAACTTCTGCACCTCAGCCTGCGCGGTGGCCGGCTGGAAGAATCCGGTCACGTTACCAACGACCTTCACATCCGGGCAAGTCTCCAAAATGGCATCCATGCCAATATCGGCCAAGGTGGAGCTTGGAATGCCTGGGATACCGGCAACTCGAAGCACGTCGCCCTTGCCCCCAATGGAACGCATAGTTCCGGCGGTGACTTCTGCAATCGCCAATGGCACATTGCGCGTTACGGTGACGGCATATTCGGAGTCGATAGGCACCTGGGCGGCAACCAACGGGATACCGGCATCAAAGGCCTGTTTTGCCAGTGCCACCGATGGTTCCGGAGCGATGGCCGTATAGATGATGACATCCGGCTTCAGGGCAAGGGCCTCATTGAACTGCTGGAGTTGCAGTGGCACGTTGGATGGATCATCCGGAGCAAATTCGCCCAGAACCTCAACGTCCGCCTTCTTCAAGCTCGCACGAATCGACTCGGACATGGAGGCAATAAAGGGGCTGGCAGGTGGCATCCCCACCACGGCGGCGGTGAAGCCCTCGGTCTTCTTTGACTTATAGTCGGCCCACGCCGACGTGCGTACCTCGTCCGGATGCAGGGAGTACCCATCAGCGATTTCTGGCGAGAAATCTTTCAACAGACCGTTGGGATCATTGGCTGCACCTTTGGGAACCGAACCACATGCGCCGTCTGCGACAGGCCCGGATTGGTTGCTTGCTGCCGCACCGTCGGCGGCAGGATCCGCACTGGTGCCTCCCGCACAACCCGTCAATGCCAGGGCACTAATTCCCAGAATCGCTGCCCCAAGCTTTGAGATTCGTGGAATTTTGGTGTTTTTCTGCATATCGAACTCCTCATCGAGTGAAACGCTTCGTAGCGTATCGCATAAGACTAGACACATGCGGTACGGTTCGTCTAGTTTCGAATGTAGCGGGCATCACAAATTTTCACATAAGGGGACCACCAGTGACACATCAGCCAGCAGGCCTAGAGCTCAAAGGGGTGAGCAAACGCTTCGGCGCTACACAAGCACTGAGCGACGGCCAGCTCCACCTCCGACCCGGTGAGATTCACACACTCTTGGGCGAAAACGGTTCGGGCAAAAGCACCCTCGTAAAGATCATTGGCGGGGTGCACCGGCCAGATTCGGGAACCCTGACTTTTAATGGCGAACCGGTCTACAGCCGCTCACCCAAACAAGCGGCGGACTTGGGAATCGCTACGGTATTCCAAGAAGTCTTAACCGCCGGGAGCCAAACGGTACTCGACAACGTCTGGCTTGGTTCACACGGCATTTTTCGACACAAATTAAGCCGCACCAAACAGCGCATGCTTGCCCAGGAAGTACTCACCCGCATCGTCCCAAACATTGATTTGGACCAGCCGGCGGGACAACTTTCACTGTCCGAACGTCAAGCGGTGTGCATCGCCCGGGCACTGGTCCGAGGCCCGAAAGTTCTTGTGCTGGACGAATCGACGGCATCCTTGGATGTACAAACCAGGGACCGTCTCTTTGCTGAGATGCGTCGACTCACTACACTCGGCACCGCGATTCTCTTCATTTCCCACCGGATGGACGAGGTGGCAGAAATTTCGGATCGAGTCTCAGTGCTGCGCTCAGGGCACAGCGTCTTCACCGTTGAACGCGACAACCTGTCAATCGACGCCCTTATTTCCGAAATGACCGGGCGCTCCGATCACGAGGTGACGGTACGCCAACCTCATACGCCCGGAGAATTGCTCCTTCGAAGTCTTGACCTGCGGCTGACGCCCACGTCGACAGCCATCAATCTGGAACTGCACGCCGGTGAAATCGTGGGGCTGGCCGGGCTCGAAGGCCACGGCCAAGATCTATTCATCAAACGCCTCGCAGGTGTTGCCTCCGGTCCGGGAACGGTAGTGCGCACCGGGGAGAAAGATACGCAGACACCGTTGACCGATCGTAATGGCGACCGCCTCGGTGTGGCTTACCTGCCACGTGAACGCCGCGGCGAATCGCTATTCGAGTCGATGACCATCCAAGAGAATTTCGCTCTGCCCACATTGCATCAAGACCGCCACCGCGGGCTGCTGAACACCAAGAGCATCTCCCAGAGATTCAACGCCTTCGCCCAATCGCTGGCACTTCGCTTCGGCTCCGCCAATGACGCGATTTCCACCCTCTCCGGAGGCAACCAGCAAAAGGTCTTGCTCGCCCGATGGCTCGCCACCGCTCCTAAGGTATTGCTTCTGAATGACCCGACTCGCGGAGTAGATATCGGCACCAAGCGAGAGATCTATGCAATCTTGGACCGACTCAGCGCCGAAGGGCTCAGCGTAGTGGTGCTCTCCAGTGAAGTTGACGAACTCGTTGACCTGGCGGACCGAGTTTTAGTCTTCCGCGATCAGCAAGTATTTGCCGAAATCGCCCATCCCGAGCTATCCACCGAATCAATTGTCGCGGCCTACTTCGGCCAGAAATCAGAGGTGCACTCATGAGCCGCGTCCAACAGCTCCTCCAACGCTGGCCTTTCGCCTTTGCGCTCCTGCTTGCACTCGTTTTGCTGGTACTGAATCTCCTTATTTCCCCGTCCTTCTTATCCCCGCAACGGCTTCCCGCCACGCTTTCCACTCTGGCCCCGTTTGTGCTCGTAGGGTTTGCCTCAACACCAGCCATCCTCTCTGGAGGCATCGATATTTCGGTGGGCCCGCTGGCAACTTTCATCAATTGCTTCTTTGTCGCCATTCTGATTCCCGCGGGACTGGGCAACTGGCAGGTGGCTGCGCCCCTCGTGCTATTGCTGGCCGCAGCCATCGGGGCAATCAATGGGGTACTGATCGCAGTTTTGCGCTTGCACCCCGTGGTCGCCACCACCGGAATGCTCTTCCTGCTCATCGGATTGTCGCTGACCATCGCGCAGAACCCGATTGCAGCCCCGGATAACTGGACCGAGGTCTTCGCAGGCAGCGTTGGAATCATTCCTGGCGCACTGATCTCCATCGGTGCCGCCGCTCTGATTTGGTTTGGACTGCGCCGTACTGCCTTTGTCAGCAACCTGCTGGCCACCGGCGAAAGTGATATTTCGGCGTTCGGCTCTGGAGTGAATACCACCGCGGTGCGCATTCTCGCCTACTCGGTAGGCGGCTTGTTCGCCGGTATCGCCGGTATCGCGCTAACTGCCATTGTGCAGTCCTCACAGTCTTCCTTGGCCACCACCTACGCGCTGCTGGGATTGGCGGCGGCGGTGCTTGGCGGGACCAGCCTGGCCGGAGGCCGAGGCGGGTTGCTCGGCGCACTGTTCGGGGCCATCTGCATCTACCTGCTCCAACAGCTGCTGACCGCCTCCGGCGTCGCACCTAGCCTGATTCAGTTCGCCTACGGTGCTCTGCTCGTCGTGGGTGTCGTCTTGGGAGCCACGTTACTTACTCCACGGTTAAAGAAGGTTCGATCATGAGCGAGAGCACCACCATCAGAAAGCAAACGGCCTCGGCAGAACGACGCCTCGGCCCGAAGATCAAGCGGATACTTGTTGAGCTGCCAGTATTGCAAGCCTTGGTCTTGCTCGTCTTGGCGGCTTGGCTATTGATCAGCATTCCCTCCATCTTCAACCCACGTTCGGTGACCTCGTTGCTGTTGATCGCATCCTTGCTGGCTCTAGCGGCGATGGGCCAAACATTAGTCGTCATACTTGGTGGATTGGACCTTGCAACGCCTGGCTACATACTCTTTGGCGCCTTCATGGCAGCAAACGCCACGGGCAAACTGGGCTTGCCACCGGTGCTGGCAATACTGCTCACCATCCTCGTGTGTGGTGGCATCGGCGCCCTGATTGGCTGGATCTGCCATCACTTTACCGTCCAACCACTGGTAGTCACTTTGGGCACCGGCGCAGCTCTAACCGGCGCCACGCTGTTCTTGGCGGATGGCGATTATTCCTCGGTGCCCCATGATTCACTGCGTTCCCTGGCCAGCCTTCGCGCAACGACCTTCGGGCTTCCGTTCCCACCGATCATTCTGATCGTGTTGCTGCTCGGTGTGGCCCTATGGGTCTTCTTGAACCGCACCACCGCAGGACGCCGGCTTTATGCGACGGGAGTTAACTTCAGAGCCGCGGGACTGACAAGAATACGAACCTCAATCGTCTGGGTTCTGGTCTTTGCCGCTTCCGGTGCCTTCGCTGGCCTTGCCGGGGTATTCATTGCCGCCTATGGTTCGGGCTGGTCACAGACCATCGGCGATCCCTACCTGTTTTCCGGACTAGCGGCAGTGCTGGTTGGTGGAACGATCTTCGGCTCAATCCACGGCAGTTATACCCGCACGCTGCTGGGCGCACTGATTCTCACCTTGCTTTCGACGATCATTGTGAGCAATGGATTATCCGAGGCGCAAAGCCGCATCGTGTTCGGCGTCATCATCCTCGCCGTGGTTTCGCTCTATGGACGCGAACGGCACGTACGCAACAGGTTCTAAGCAAAGTCTCGTTTTCACACAATACAAAGCAGGCGGTTGCCCAGGCCATTTGGCCGGGGCAACCGCCTGCTTTGGATTGACTGCTGCTTTCTCGGGATGCTTCAGAAGAACCCACATCAAAGCCCATGAGATCGGCGCCGACAGTGAGTCGCCCCGAATACCCGCGCGACGCCTTACGCCGCCTCGACACAGGAGTGTCACCGGGAACGAGATGGGTCAGCACCAGATGCTTGGCTCCTGCAACCTCCGCCACGTCACGGCCAACCTGTTCGATGCTCGTGTGTGACTTGAGCAGGTGTTCGCGGACTGCCGGTCCAATTTCTGGAGGCAACGTCGCCGCAAGGTCCTCGGCGAACTGCGGATCGATGACCTCGTGTACTAGATAGTCGCAATCACGTGCCAAATCGATGAGGTTTTCACTCACCCCGGTGTCGCCTGAGATCACCACCGAACCGTCCGGCGTGTCAAAACGATAGGCAAAAGCTGGTGCCGTGGGCCGATGGTCAACCAATGTCGCGGACACCGTGACGTCGCCGTCACGCCAAACTTGGATTGGAGCCGATAACCGTGGTGGAATGCCTTCCGAATCCACATCCCAGATTCCGGTCAGGTCGATATCATGTATGGAGAATGTAGTCTCGGGCCGGTCGAAGTTGCTGTCTCGGGCACGGTCATTAAAATCCGAGGCGAAAGCCCGCTGCAGATATCCGGTCATCGCTACGGTGCCCGGCGTTGGGTTTTCGGGATTATAGAGATCCGGTTCCTTGCGTCCCGGCGGGAAGACTCGTGGAAGGCTCCCCCGATCACCTGGACCGAACACATGGATCGGTTCAGGATTCTCAAGTCCAATTCGATTCATACTGCCCACCGCATGCGCCGCGGGCCACTCAGCGATATGATCGCTGTGCAGGTGGGTGAAGAAGATTCCGCGCACGCGGGAGAACGCTCGACCACCGAAGCTTTCGGCGCCCAGCCCCGCTTCCATAAGCCGCATCTGCGAGCCAAGCCCCAGATCCACCAGATACACCCGGTCTTTGTAAACGACCGCGGTGGACACTCCGTACCGCTTCGTACTGACCATAGGAGGACCGCCAGAGGTGCCCAGCAACACGACTCTGGTGCGAAACTTGTTTTTTCCTCGCGTAGCGGCGACGGGGGTGGCAATCGCCGCCGGTATTCCGCTGATGGCCAAGGTTCCGCTGGCAGCCAACAGTCCGGCTCCTTGCAGGAACCTGCGCCGGGAGGTATCCGGCAGCCGGCCTAAAGCCTTGGATAAGACATCACACATAGCGTTTCCCCTGTCTGGCCTTGTTGAGCCGATTGATAATTGGTGTAGACGGAAATTTTTCCCTAGCCCGGGCCACAATGTCCCGGTCCTCACTCTTAGTTTGTTCTCTAGATCCAGCAATGCCCGCCGGGTTTGGCCAGGCGGGCATTGTTTGGATTACAGATGGCTGGGTACAGCCTCGGGGGCATAAGGTCAGCGAGCCACAGGTTCAGTTTTCCGCATAATCATTCGGTGGATATCCGCGCGTAGTTCCAAGTACTCCGGACGGGACTTGGTGGCGATTTGGTCGCGCCCGGAGCCCAAAGGAATTTCGACGGAAGCAAAAACAGAAGCCGGCCGCCCGGAGAGCACGATGACCTTGTCCCCTAGGTAAACGGCCTCATCGATATCGTGCGTCACCAAGACGATAGTGACACCCAGCCGGTCACGGATATCAAGCATTAGATCTTCAAGATCCGCACGAGTCTGCGCATCTACAGAGGCGAAGGGCTCGTCCATGATCAAAATCTCGGGTCTATAGGCCAAGGAACGGGCAATGGCCGCACGCTGCTGCATACCCCCTGACATCTGCCACGGGTATAGGTGTGCCGCATGGTCCAAACCCACATCGGCTAGTGCCTGCTCGGCACGAGCGCGACGTTCCGCGCGGGATAGCCCGAGCCGGAGCAACGGCAGCTCGACATTCTTGAGCACCTTCATCCACGGCATCAGCGAACGGCTGTAATCCTGGAAGACCACGGAGAGTTCGGCTGGTGGCTGCACCACCACCCGTCCATTGACCCGAACTTCGCCGCTATTGGCAGGTCCCAGCCCGGACAAGGCACGCAGCAGCGTGGTCTTGCCGGTGCCTGATGGGCCCACAATGCACACAAATTCGCCTTGATTTACTGAGAAGGTGACGTTTGAAAGAACTTGATTGGCACCGAATGACTTGCCAAGCCCGTCGGCTTCGAGAATTTTCTTCGTAGTGGTTTTCATCTTAAGACCTGCTTTCAGCTTCGTGACTGGTGATGCCAGGCAAGCGCATATCGCTCGACAAACATGAGGATTACATTGAGTAGATAACCGATGACGCCAAGCAGGATCATCCCGGACCACATTTCGGGCAAAGAGAACTGTCGTTGGGCTTGGAGAATGAAGTAACCAATGCCTTGGGACGCGCCAAGCAGTTCGCTGGCGAACATCAAGATGACCGATACCGCTAGGCTTGCTCGGATCCCGGCGAAGATCTGCGGAGCCGCGCTGGGGACGACCACGCGTAGCACCCAGTCCAAAGGCCGCAACCGGTTGGACTTAGCCACATCGTTCACTGCTGGATGCACCCCGCGCACACCGTCTATGGTGTTGAGCAATACCGGCCAGAGCGCACCGAGCACCACTATCAGCACCCGCATGTCCGGGCCAATGCCCATCAGCTGAATGGCAAGCGGCAGCATGGCCACCGCCGGCAGGTAACGCATAAACTGCAACAGCGGTCCCACCGCTGTTGCCACCACTTCATTGAGCCCGAGGATGATACCCAGGCTCACACCTATGGCAATAGATATTGCCAGCCCCACAAGTACCGAATAGAGACTAGGCACCACGTGCTCCCCCACGAGGTCAAAAAGCCATAATTCTTGGAAGGTCCCCCAGATTGTTGATAAAGGCGGGAAGAAAATCGAGGTGCTTTGCGCGCTCAGTACCCACCACAAGGCCACCAGCAACGCCGGAACCAGGACGGACAACGCGGGCAAGAAAATCCGCCGTGTCATGACAAAACCTTTCGATGGGAAGGATGCCAAGCAAGCACCCGGCGTTCAAAGTAGGCAAACGCGGCATCGATTCCTACGCCGAGGACGCCGCACAAAAAGATGTACGCGAACATCTGAGCAATAGCACCACCTAGTTGACTTGCCACAATCTGTTCTCCAAACCCGCCTGCCGGAATGACAATCTGCGCGCTGATGGAGATCAGCAGGCAGATAGCTGCTGCCAATCGGATTCCGGTAGCAATGTAAGGCAACGCGGTGGGGATCAAAAGGTGGCGTACGGTATCCCAGCGTCTGACCTTAAAGGAACGGAAAGTGTCCCTTGCCACCGGCTCCAAGTCGCGGGCGCCGTAAATGGTTTGCATGATCATCGCCCACACGGCTCCAACAAAGGCCAGCAAAATCGTGCTCTCGATCCCAGAACCATAAAGCAGCACCACCAGCGGGACGAACACCAATGCAGGAATGGTACGAAGAAAATCGAGTGTGAAGACCGACAGCCGGTAGGCCACTTTGCTTATGCCTAGTGGGAATCCTAGGAGTACACCGATCACCACTGCGAGCACCAGGCTGACGAACCAGCTGATCAATGTTTCAGCGAGCGGTAACCATACCGAACCGTCCACGATCAGGCTCAGCACCGCACCGCCGACAATCAACGGCGTAGGTACCGCACCGAGCTGTCCGGACATCGCAGCAATCTGCCAGATCCCTAAAATCAGCGCAAAGACACCCAGCTGCGAAAGGAGTTTTATGGACCTCGGTCGTGGGCCGCGAATAACTTTGCCGGGTTTCGGCTCTGTATCACTATTACTTTGCCGACCAGATGAGATCTTCCGGGTTGTAACCGTCATCGATAAATCCTTCCTCGGTCATGAGCTCGACAAATGCTTGGATGTCGGCGGTCTGAAGTGCTGAGTCGTACACCGGGAGAACAGAGCTCTTGACAAGCTCTGGCGTCAGAGCGGTGAACTTTGGAAGGGCTTCACGGATGGCTTCTGGATTGTCATTCGCGTATTTCCCCGCCCGGTCCATGGCCCGAGTAAACTTCTGTATGGTTTCGGGGTGTTCTTTGGTAAATGCATCGCTGGCTACCCATTGCAAGGCGGTCATCCCACCGATACCGTCGGTGAATGGATGGCCGAGCAATTCCAACCCGGCGGCTTTTGCTTTGGACAGGAAAGGGTCAACGATGAAAGCTGCGTCCACGCGGTTCGTTTCAAGAGCCGGGACCATATCTGGGTAACCGATTTCCACGGTCTTGACCCCGTCCGGATCGACCCCTGCGTTCTTGAGCAGCACACGCAAGGCTAGTTCGGGGGTGGATTTCAGTCCGACAACCGCCACGGTTTTTCCGGCTAGGTCTTTCAACGACTCGACGCCGCCATCTGCCGACGCAATCAGGGCCGTCGTATCATTCTTTGCATCTTGCGGGTATCTGTCGCTCCCACCCACAACTTTAATTGGCAGGCCTTTAGATGCCGCGGTCACCGTTGGAACCGAAGCCATCAGCGCAATTTGAAGTTCATCATTGAACAGCGAAGGGATTGCCGTAGCCGCGGTTTGGATCGTCGTTGGCGTGACGTCCAATCCTTCTTCCTCGAAGAAGCCTTGCTCCTCGGCGATATAGACGTGTGCGGCGTTGGCGATGGGAGTGATTCCCACGGCGAGAGGCACTGTTTGTGTTTCGGCGCCTTGCGACGAGGCTGCTCCGGAGCAACCTGTCAGCAATAGCGCACCGGCGGTCAACGCCGAAAGAGCGGCTAGTGGCTTGGAGAATCTGGACATGGGTACTCCCTCATTAACTATTACAAGATACGAAACGATTCGATTCGTATTGAACGGTAAGTGGCGTAGGGTACATTGTCAACGTCGACCCCCTTGCCCTCCCGGCGAATTGAGGCCATTACTCCAAGTCGGCGATTCGTTGGCCCATTTTCTGCCAGCTGAGCGGAAGTCTTCAGCAGGTCATAGTCTGAAAAATTCTCGAAAATAATATGCACCAGGTCACAAACGCGATACGATACGAAACGAGTCGAATTCAATTACTGATGAGCTTTCCGAACGTTTGCAGTCCTTTCAAGGAGAAAAATGTCTACCGAGACCAGCACCGTGTCCGCCTCCAAGGTTCTTTCCAGCTCCTGGAAAATCGACGGGCTGACGATCAAGAACCGCTTTGTGCTCAGCCCGATGGCAGTGCTGCAGCCAACCAAGGACGGAAGTCCCAGCGAACAGACCATCGCTTTCCTCACCACCCGCGCCAAGGGCGGCGCCGGTCTGCTGATCGTTGGCGGCACCGTGGCCACCGAAAGCGGATATGCGGAGGCACCCTTCCAGCCACTCATGCGTTTTGATAATGACCGGTTCATTCCAGGACTCAAGAAGATGGTAGACGCGGTCCACGCGTACGATGTGCCCCTCTTCGCGCAGATCTTCCCGGCCTTCGGCGCCATGGGAGTACCGGGAGAGGGACGCACCACCCGCGCCGCCAGCCCGAAGCCGGTGCGCATGGCGGCACCGCGCTTGCCCCATGGAATGTATATACCCGGCGGACGAACCAACCCAACTCCTGAAGAAATCACCAAGGAAGAGCTGCTCGAGGTCCAGAACGAGACCGTCGCCGCGGTACTGCGCGCCAAGGCAGCGGGGTTCGACGGCATCGAGATCGGCGCCCATATGCGCTACCTCTACTCATCCTTTTTCTCCCCCCGCACCAACTGGCGCAGCGATGAGTACGGTGGCAGCGCGGAGAACCGCGCCCGCTTCCTAGCGGACACCATTAGAGCGATCCGTGCCGAAGTCGGCCCCGACTACCCGGTGGGCGTACGCATGAGCGTAAACGACCATCTGCCCGATGGGCAGGGTCCGGAAGGTTTTGCCGAAGTCATGACCTATGTCGTCAAGGAAGGCATCGGGTACATCGCGCTGACCGATGCGAATTACGAGTCGATGGACGACAATCTCCCGTCCTCTTCAGGACAGATGCTGGCGCACAGCGAGCCGCAGATCTTCCGCAAACATTTGCCGAATGTTCCGCTCTTGCTCAGCAACACCTACGAACCGCAGCAAGCTGCGCAAGCAATCGAGGACGGCTATGCCGACGGAATTATGCTCGCCCGCCAGCTGCTGGCCGACCCCGAATTCCCCAATAAGGTACTCGAAGGCCAACAGGAAAAGATCAACTGGTGCGACCATGACAATTCATGCTTGCGTCGATTGATTCTCAACGTCCCGGTTCGTTGCCACCTGAACCCTGCCATGGGTCGTGAAGCGGCACTGGCCGGTGCCGAAGAATCCTTGGCTACCAAGCTGAAGCGTCCGGTAGATGCCTTTGTCATTGCCGCAGCAGGGTCGCCCTCGCTGATGGGCCTTGCCGACAAGCTGGCCAACGCCAAGATGGCCAAGGACGCCAAGAAGTAGTCCACTAGGAAACTGCGTCCGGATTCCAGACGGAACTCGGGCGCAATTTTGCTATGTGCTTCTGGTGTTTGAAGTACAAAAGGCACCCGAGGAGATTGAGTATTCCTCGGGTGCCTTGTCGTTGGACATTACATGGTCGGTTCGGTCCCCGTGCGCAATGCTCGTCCACTGCCCCGATAAACTGCCACGGTCCGCTTTCCGGCACGCACCAGGACGTCGACTATCATTCGCCGCCCTTCATGGAAAGTCACTTCGGCCTGCGCCACCAGCTCTTCGCCAATATGGGCCGGGCTGAGATAAGAGATATCAGCCTCGGCCGTGGCAATGCCCGCGCCGAAGGTGTTCGCAGCCATGGCAAAGGCGGTATCCGCCACGGCAAAAACGTAGCCACCGTGGGCAATGCCGTGTCCGTTGGCCATATCGGCTTCCACCTGCAACACCGCGGTGGCGCGCCCTTCGCTGGCTCTCAACACGCGGATCCCCAGCCGTTCCAGACTCTTGTCTGCGGCAAGCATCGAGTGTGCCGGTTCGGCAATCTGGGCTTGTTGACTCATGATAAACGCTCCACAACCATCGCCATCCCCTGGCCGCCACCCACGCAAAGCGTCGCCAAACCGAGAGCTCCATCCTTGGCTTGCAATCCATTAACCAGAGTGCCCACAAGCCTGGTACCTGTGGCACCAAATGGGTGACCCAGAGCAATGGCACCGCCAAAGGGGTTGACCTTCTCCGGGTCGGCACCCAATTCCCGCACCGTAGGAACTACCTGTGCGGCGAATGCTTCATTGAGTTCCACAATGTCAATGTCATTGATTCCCAAGCCCAGTCGCTGCAGCAGGCGCCGGGACGACTCCACAGGTCCTAGACCCATAATTTCAGGGGACAGTCCGCTGGCTGCGCTGCCCAGAATACGTGCCAGCGGAGTCAATCCCAGTTCATCCGCGCGTTGTGCGCTCATCACGACTAACGCGGAGGCTCCGTCGTTCAACGGGCTTGCATTGCCGGCGGTCACTGTGCCGGATTCATGGAATACCGGCTTGAGTCCGGATAGCGTTTCCAAGCTGGTGCTGGGCCGCGGCCCGTCATCATCTTTCACCAGCATGCCGGCATCGGTGGTGAACGGCGTGATTTCCCGTGCGAAGTACCCGTCCTTAACTGCTTGGGAAGCGCGTAGTTGAGAGGTCAGCGCCCATTGATCTTGGTCCGCTCTTGTCGTACCTGTTTTCCGGGCAACAAATTCTGCGGTCTTGCCCATGGAGATGTAAATATCAGGCAGTTGGCCTGCGGTTCGCGGGTCGCTCCACTGCGCACCGGATTCAAAGAGCTCGTCAGCACGGTGGGCGGATTGCGCGAACCCGGGGTATGGAGAGTCGGTGATCGGTGGGGTGCTGCTCGTTGACTCAACGCCTCCGACCACGAACACCTCTCCATCTCCTGCACGGATCGCTTGGGCTGCCATAGCGGTAGCTTGCAACGAGGATGCGCAAAATCGATTCACCGTCGCCGCGGGTACATTGTCCAGTCCGGCGAGCACCATAATTCGGCGGCCCACATTGTCCCCTTGCGCGCCCTGCGGCATGGCGCAGCCGAAGTAGGAGTCGGCGATATGCTCGCCCTGAAGCTGCGGGAGCTTGGCCATAGCACCGCGCACTGCGGCTAACCCAAGATCTTCCGGGCGTTCCCCCGCAAGGGAACCCTTGCGTGCACGACCGATAGGCGTCCTGCTATAGGCGACTATCACCGCATCATTCGCTGCAATGGCTGTACTCACGTTGACGATTCCTTTCATGGCGGCAGCGTGCCTGGTTCAGCTCCGCAGACCGCGTGAAATGTTTTGATTGGCATGAAAATAGCTCTGGCCTGCGCCATAGAGTAGAAAAAGTTCCATCAATGCGCTCTGAAATAAATATATACGAACCGTATCGTATCCTACAAGGACAATGATCGTTTATGGCTAATGTGAACTTCTTTTCTCATGAAGAAATCCCTGCACCTTCACGAGCAGAGCTCGTGAAGGTGCAGGGATTTCTTGAGTCTTATTTTCTCACCGCGAGACCCTCCAGGGCGGTTTCCAAAATCTCGTTAACCGCGGCCGCGTCCAGAGGTCCAGACTCAACAAGCAGTCGGAAATACACTGGAGCATAAAGCATCTCGGTCACCATCATCGGATCAAGGTCCGAGCGCATCGCACCTTCGTCCATAACACGTTCAATGAGCGCACTTACCGCTGCCGCTCGCGGATTCCAGAAACGATCCTTGAACTCAGTCAGTGCCGCGTGATCCTGCTGGCACTCACCGACAAGCTGGGCCACCAGGCGGCCCTCGCCGCCGGCATAGACCTCCGTCAGGGATTTGAGGTGCTCGCGCAGAGCATCGATAGCCGGGATATCTTCACGAACCGGAGTGCGAGCTACGTGATTATCCAAGAACGTATCGATGACCACCGCAACCTTGCTAGGCCACCAACGGTAAATGGTGGTTTTGCTGACTCCGGCCTCGCGGGCGATACGCTCGATTGATAGTTTCTGAACGGAAACACCGGCGGACCCTGAATTGTCGAGCAACTTCATGGTTGCTTCGAGAATCGCTCGACGACTACCTTCACTTCTAATTGCCATGGCACAACCATACGCGTTTTCGCATTCAATACGAAACGTACACAATCACGCTGGCGCTTCCAAGATTTTGAGCTTCCGTCGGCTTCCACAAGGAAGAACCCAAACCAAACATCAGCGATAATCCGATCAGACGGCTCCTGCAATAACTCGCGCCCGATTTTTCAGCGCGAATCCTGCTTCTTCGGCCTCGGCACGGGTAATGCGGGTTCCTGCTCCGATCAGCTTCCGGGCTGCCAGATGATCTGCCGGCAAGTTGACCGATTCGACCGCCGCCAAGGCCTCACCTCGGAAACACAGCACCGAAAATTTCGCGGTCCGGGGATCGCCGAGCACCAGGGTATCGTCACCAGCTTGGCTGAGGCCAGCTATTTGCAAGCGGTAAGGTCCTTGGGTGGACCAGAACCATGGGAGATCCGCATAAGGGCTCTCGTCGCCGAGAATACTGCCGGCTAAATGCCTAGCTTGGTCCGTAGCATTTTGCACCGATTCAAGCCGTGTTCGGCCCGGCGAATGCACATTAGGGAAATTGGCGCAGTCGCCCAAGGCAAAGATGCTGGGATCCGAGGTGCGCAGGCACTGATCCACCACAATTCCGTTCGAGGTCTCCAACCCGGCATTTTCAGCCAGAGCTACGTTGGGCAAAACTCCAACGCCCACTAACACCAGATCCGCCGGGTATCGCTGCCCGGTGCTCGAGACCGCAGCCATTACTTCTCCCCCGCCCGCCGCTTCGAATCTTTCGATTCCCTCGTTCAGCCGCAACTCGACACCAAGGTCCCGGTGAGCTTGCGCGAACCACTGGCTCATCGGCTCACTGAGCGCACGGGCCATTGGGCGTGCGGCGAATTCCAGCACCGTCACATGGCAGTCGTGGGCTCTGGCGGCCGCAGCAAATTCGAGCCCGATAAATCCCGCCCCGACAACCACCACATTTTTGGCCGCGGGCAACGCAGCGTGCAGATCCTGTACATCGTCCAACGTGCGCAGCGAATGCACGCCATCGAGCTTCGAACCCGGACATTCAATGAGCCTGTTACGCGCACCGGTAGCAAGCACCAAATGCGTATAGCCTAAGGAGTTTCCGTTGGACAGTGCCACCTGGCGGTTCGGGCGGTCGATGTCGATGGCGCTAACGCCGTCCAGCAGGTTGATGTTCTTCTGCGAAAAGAAATTTTCACCACGTAGCGGTAATGGCTTGGGTGTGCTTTGCGGAGCGAGGAAGTCCTTGGACAACGGTGGCCGTTGGTATGGAAGCCCGGCCTCATCGGCAACAATTGTGATCTGCTCGGTATATCCGTTGCCGCGCAGCGAATCTGCAACCTGCAGCGCGCTTAGACCGCCGCCTATGATTACTACGCTCATGACTACACCTGGCCCGCGGGAATATCAACAATAATTTCGGGCAGCGACGCCCCGATGCTGATCTGGCAGCCCAACCGTGAACGTTCGGTGCGTTCTGCCGCAGTGCAGTCAAGCATTTCGTCCTCGTCCGCTCCCAGTTCGGGAAGCGCGTCCGCGTATTCCGGACGGATGTACACGTGGCAGGTTGCGCACATCGCCTGTCCGCCGCATTCCCCCACGATTCCGTCAATTCCATTGCTCACCGCAGCGCGCATCAAGGTGGTTCCCTGCTCAACTTCGAGTCGTTGCGCGGTTCCGTTTGGCTGGGTAAAGGTAATTCTAGGCATGTTTGCTCCTGTAAAAGTTTCTTGGTTGCTCAGTTCCAGGTAACCGGAAGGCTGGTCAACCCACGGAAGACCCAACCTGCCCATTGCCCGGGGCGAGATTCTTCAATGCGCAGCCCGGGGAATCGTTCATAGGCTTTCGGCACGGCGATCTGGCCGATAGCACTCTTCGCCGCCCAATGCCCCGCGCACAGGTGCACTCCGGCACCAAAGGCGAGGTGTGATTTTTTAGGCCGGCTGATATCAAAGTCCGTCGCGTTTTCCCCGAACTGGGCAGGGTCATGATTGGCCGCGGCAACCACCACTGCGATACCGGAGCCGGCCGGAATCCTAACCCCTTCCAACACCGTGTCCACGGTGGTTTCTCGTGGGTACATGCCGATAGGAGAGAGCCATCGCACCGTCTCATCAAAGACCGCGGTCCACCGCGTAGGATCAGCCAGGACTTGCTCTCGTTGGTCGGGATGATTGCTCAGAGCCCACACGATATTGGTGACCATATGTTGCGGTTCGTTCATGCCTCCGGAAATGCTTAGCTTCACGTTGGCCGCGATATTTGCATCGGGCAATCCACTGTTGGCCCAAGCCGAAAGCATGGAAGCATTGGGGTGCAGTTGATAGTGCGGAATGAGTTCGTTGATCAGCGCGTCGGCCTGCTCCGTGGATGACTCGCAACGCCTCCAGATCTCCGGGTCATCTAAGACATTTCCTATGCCGGCAATGAAGTCGTGCGACCAGGTGCGGACCGTTTGAACATCTGTGTCCTTCAAACCCACCAAATCTCCGAGGTTTTTGGCGGCCAATGGAGCTGCATAGTCGCGGTTCAGATCGGCGTTATCCGGACCAGCGTCCTCCAACTCATCGAGGTAGATATCAGCATTGCGGGCAAACACCTCTGCCCAGGCTTCCTTGATGTTCTTCGGTCGCAGTACCGGATTGACCGCAAGCCGATCAGTAGCGTGTTCCGGATCGTCTTTGCGCAGCATCGGGTGCGCTCCGATGGCACGATTCATGGTTGATCCGGAGACATTAGCGCTGAAGATGCTCTGATCCTGCTCAATTTCATGGCATCCGGCATAACTGGTGACGAGGAATTTGTTGAGCATCGGCACCCATGCGACCGGGGCTTCGGTACGCAGCCGGGCATAACTCTCATACGGATCCGCGAGCAGCTGCGCCGGTTGGAGCCAATCGACTACCGGAACCTCTTTTGCTCCAGAATGTTGTACTCCGCCTATATCCGTCGGGCGACTCCCGGCTCGTTCGGGCAGTTCGGTTGTTCCATGTCCCATTGGGCAACGGGCTCTATTCGCGCTCATGGTTGGCTCCTAGCTTGGGCCTGGGTTCGTTGTTTCACTAAGTGTCACATCGGACCAACCAACAGTAAACTGCGAATATTAGTGATACTTCTTCGATTAGTTAGGAAATAGCCGTTGGCTAAATTCACCCTGCGCCAATTGGAACTATTTGCCCAGCTGCCTAAGCACCAGACTTTGAGCTCCGCTGCGCAGTCCCTTCACATGTCAGATTCTGCGCTGTCTCATGCGATCACCGAACTGGAAACGGCCGTAGGTGAGCAGCTTTGCGTGCGGCGCAAGGCGCGCGGCATGTACCTCACCCCCGCCGGAACGCATTTCGCCTCGCGAGCCAGCGAAATTTTGCGTGCCACTGATTCCTTGGCTGGAGAGCTTTCGGAAGTCAGCGGTGAATTGCGCGGCCCGGTCTCACTGGGCTGTTACACGGGATTGGCCAGCAACGTCCTGCCGGCGGTGCTGGAAGGGATTGCAAGACTGCACCCTGAAGTGAAAATCAGCATCACCGTAGGAGACCATGCCGACCTTCTGCCCGCCTTGGCGGGCGGTTCGCTGGATGTTGCGGTCGTTTACGATATCGGGTTGCCGGCAACTCTGCAGCGCAGTGTTGTTTATGAAACAGAAGTGATGGCGGTGCTGGCACAGTCGGATCCGCTGGCTAGTGCGCAGTCTATCGATCTAGCCGATTTGGCAGCCAAGCCGTTGATCATGCTCGATACCGCTCCAAGCTCTGATTACACGCAATTGATGTTCTCCCAGCGCGAGCTGACCCCGATATTCGGCGCCATCGTTCCGCAGATCGACCTCGTGCGTGCACTGGTCGGACGCGGCCTTGGCTACAGCCTGCTAATGTCACGTCCTAACCAGATCCCGGTGTCGAGCGAGGGACTCGGCCTGGTGACGCGCCACCTAAATCCGCGCAGCGGAGTGACCTCGGTGGTTGCACTCTGGCCGACGGGCGTTACACCCAGCGCTCGCGCCCGAGCGGTCATCGATTATGCCATCGAGGCGTTGGAGGCCAGCGAACCAAGCTGACTATCCCCGTTCAACTCAAAGACAAATTTTCCTCAAAGCGCGCTGAGTCCAGGGCCCACTCATTGCTTTATCTTGTGACCCGAATTACAATCGAAACGATACGAATCGAACTTTTCGGGGAAAGGTCACGGCAACCATGCTCATTTTTTCCTTCGGGGCGCAACGATGACCGCCGTACTCGACACCCGCTCGGTACCCGCCGCCGAGCGCCGGGATTACTGGTCCGCAGGGATTGCCGAACGCTTCTTCCCCATGCGCGTCGAGGAATTTGTGTCCCCGTCTTTCGAAGCACGCTTGGCCAGCGGCCAGCTTGGCTCGGTGGCAGTGCAGTCCATCCAAGGACTCGCACACCGAGTGGCACGCACCCAGCAGATGATCGCTGCAGCCGACCCGGAAAGCATCTTGCTCTATTTGCTCACTAAGGGCGAGATTCTCATAGGGCAAGATGAGCGCCAATGCCTGCTGCGACCCGGCGACTTAGCCTGCCAAGACACCTCAACTCCCTCAATCTTTGAAAGCCGCGGGGACTTCGAGGTGCTTGTATTCAGCGTTCCCAAGTGGTTCATTGGGACTCGGGCTGTAACCATCGTCGGCCAGACCGCCATTCGGGTTGGCGGCGGCAGCAGAGGTGGCCTCACTACCTTGACGGCACCGTTCTTGGCGAACCTGGCACGCACCGCGCTCGGCGGCAACTTGGATGAACGGGACGGACCAAGCGCCGCACAAATGCTACTGCCCATGCTGGCCAGCATGTTCGAACGAGAAAACCCTTCGGCATTAGCCACCCGGCCGCAGACCCTCTTGGCGCAGATGCAACGCTTCGCGCTGGACCAACTCCACGATCCGCAGCTCGGGCCCGAACTGATCGCACAGGCCCACTACGTTTCGACCCGCTACGTGCACAAGCTCTTCGCGCAAACCGGGCTAGGCGTCTCGGCATGGATTCGCGAACGCCGTCTGGAAGGCGCCGCCGGGGAACTACGGCGTTTCCCGGAAAGTTCCGTTGCCTCGATTGCGGCCAAATGGGGATATCTGCACCCGGCAAGCTTCAGCCGGGCGTTCCGCGAAGTACATGGTTACTCACCCCGGGATGCCCGGCTAGCAGCCTAGCCTGTCGTGGCCAGAGGCTTCGATTTCTTGGCGCCTGCAAGAAGCATAGTGACTTCAAGGGTGCTAGTCCCTGCCCTGAAGGCAGGGACTAGCACCCTGAGTTCGCTTAGGCCTGCGGGAATCCAGCCTCGCGCAGGCGAGTGCCCCAGATCCCTGACTTGCCCGGGGCGATGATCCCATTCGGATCAAGCGTGTCCTTGATCTGCTCGTTGAAGCGGCGCAGCGCGTGGTCGTTGAAGCCGAATTGCTCGGCCGCCAGGTCCATGAAGGACAGGTGCGCCCGGTACTCGCCGTAGCCGCGCTTACCGGCTTCGGCAACCATCCGCTTGGCCAGCGCATACGCATTGGCGACCTGCTCGGGGTTCTTCGTGTCGAAGGCAATTACGTTGATGAACGTGGTCGACCGCGCGTTGATGGGGAGCATGCCGCCGAGGAAATCAAGTCCCGCCTCGGCGCACATTTCCCGCATCATCTTCTGTGCGGCAATCGCATTCTTCCCGGTGAGCGGAATGACCGGCGAGAAATCGACGTGGCCACCCTCCTCGCCACCGGACCAACCGGCCATCTTGTACAGGTCCTGGCTCGGCACCCCGATCTGCACCCGTTCGTGCGGGTTGGGCAGCGTTTCCCACGCCTCTTTCCCGTGCTTCTGGCCCACCAGGTCAACGCTCGGGATCCGCAAGAAGCGCGCCTCGAGCTTCGCGAAGTTGTGGTCAACCACCGCCTCGTCACCGTAGAGCGCAAAGCGCATCATCCAACGCCCAAGGCCCATCTCCTTGGCGATCTTGTCGATGACTTCTTCCGGCATCGGACCCTCGCCGGTGTACCACTCGGCGCGGGTGGTGAGCATCGAGGCCATGCACAGCGTGTTGGACAGCTGCGGGCGCATGTCGATGGTTCCGTCCAGCATGAGCTCGCGCAGCGCGTCCACCACTGCTGGCATCTGCTCCTCATCCCAGACGCGCAGCCACAATGGCATGTACGTTTCAGGCTTGGGCATCAGCCAGTAGCCCATCTTGGTGACGATGCCATAGTTCGACTGCATGAACATCTCGGTAGAGGTCGGGCCTAGGCCGCGCTTGTACAGCGGCCAGGTCGGGTTGTTGTCCATGGCGCCAGAGCCGGTGCGCATGAGGTCCCCATTGGGCAGCACCACCTCGAAGCCGCAGTGCGAGGCCTGGTCGATCGAGTACGGCATGTAGGTCAGCCCATGCTCCAGCGTATTGGAGACGACCCCTCCCCAACCGATGTCCACGATGGAGGCCACGAGGCTATGCCCGCCGGCCTCGATGGCGTCATGCAGGTCGTACCAGCTCACCCCGGGCTCCACGATCGCGTAGCCGAGTTCCTCATTGATCTCCAGGACCTTGTTCATCTCCCGGAAGGAGAGCATCACCGAGCCGCGCACCTGCGGTGCCGCACCGCCGTAGCCGTTGTTCTTGCCGCGGCCGATGGGCCACAGCGGGATCTTGTATTGGTTGGCAATCTTCACGATCGCCTGCACGTGCTCGGTGCTCCGGGGACTGACAACGCCGGAGGGCACATTGGTGGCAGTGCCCGGGACCTGGAAGGGATCTTGGAAGTCTTCCAGGGATTCGGCGTCGGTGGCGACATTCTCGGCGCCGATGGCCTCGGCGAAAGCTGCCAAGGCGTTGTCCAGGTCGTCTTCGGTGACGCCCGGAGGAAGCGGACGAGTAGTGGTCTCAGAGGTATTGCTCATCTTTTCAGGTCTCCTAGATAGCGCTGAAGGTGAAGCTACTGTGTGAGTACCATGGTGCGCCAGCTTGCCCCTGTGTGGGGCATCTCTCACTCGATGGTGCAGTGCGTGCACAGAAGTGTGCACGCACTGCACCATCGGTGCCTCGTAGGTTCCACCGGTGAAAAGAAGGTGATTGCATAAGGTCAACTACAGGCATCTAAGTAAATGGAGAAATCATCATGACCGATGGTCGTCTAGCTGGAAAAATTGTCCTGCTTACAGGTATCGGCGGTGGCATGGGCCGGGAAACCGCAAGACTTTTTGCCCGCGAAGGCGCCACAGTGGTCGGTTGTGATCTCAACGAGGAAAGCGCGGCGGAAACCGTTCGGCTCATCGAAGCCGAAGGTGGCTCTATCGATTCCAGTGCTCCGGTGGATCTGGGCCAGCGCGAGGCAATCGATGCCTGGATCAACGACGCCGTCGAACGCTTCGGCAAGGTTGATGTGCTCTACAACAATGCGAGCATGCCTAAATTTGCGCCCTTCGCCCAAATGAGCGGTGAGGATTACCGCTTCACCATCCAGAACGAGCTGGATCTGGTCTGGCATGCCTGCCAGAGCGCGTGGCCGCATTTGGCCAAATCCGGTGGCGCAATTGTGAATATCGGTTCGGTGGCTGGAGTCCAAGGCGCGCGTGTCTTGCCGCAGGCGGCGCACGCGGCCGCTAAGGGTGCAGTCATTGCGCTGACCAAGCAGCTAGCCGCGGAGGGTATCGCGGTGGGCGTCCGGGTCAATTGCGTCAGCCCCGGCGTCATGGCCACCCCACCGATTCTGGCCATGTATGAAGAGCTGGGCGATAAGGCACCGGTAGCGCCGATCGTTGAACGCACCATCTCCGGCAAGCCGGGCGATCCACTAGCAGTTGCGTACGCCGGACTTTATTTCGCCTCAGATGAGGCCAAATGGGTCACCGGTTCGCATCTGGTGGTGGACGGCGGAGCCCACGCGGTGATGTAGGAATTTCAGTCCAGAATCATCGAGTCGATATCGTCTCGAAGCCACCCCTGGCCACCGCTTCTAAGGTTGTTGGCTAGGGGCAGCTGGTGCGACGCGCTTTCGATAATATGCATCAGATACCCGCCGGTATTGGGAAATGCCACGAGGTCTCCCGCGGCAACGCCCTGCGGGAATTCGAAACGACGCCGCAAGATCAGCTCTTCCTCGATGCAGTAGGCCCCCACTAAAAACGCGCTGAGTGCGGCGCGCTCGCTTCGTGGCGTCCCTGTGTGAAGCAGCAACGGATCCAACAGGAAGTCCGCCGATGTTGAACGGCACTGCGTCCTGTTCATGTGCAGGCCCACTAGCGGCAGCCCATCGCTGCGGGTCTTAACAAAAGCGACCTTTGCAAGCGTCATCCCGCAACCGTCCAGCAGGCTACGACCGGGTTCGCAGCGCAGCTGAACGCCGCGTCGCTTGAGCATCTGCGCTACGGATTCATGTTCGCCTTCCGGATGGCTTGCAAGAATTTGATTCAGCCATTCTCCGCGGATCAATTTCTGGTGGTACGGATATACCGAGCCACTTGGCTCGGTTCCGTTGGCGCCCAGCCGATCGGATTTCCACGTCAAGGACTCATCCCCCGCGGGCAAGGCGGCAAGATCCTCCCAAAAACCGGTCCATTGCGCGGCATCATCCAGATAGGACATCGGGATCCCGCCTCCCATGTCCACGAATTCCGGGGTATGGCCCAATTCCCGCAAGGAGTCGATGAGCCGTAGCGATTCGGTCAGGACCAATGACCGCTGCTGCGCGCTGTACCCATTGAGGTGGAAATGGATGCCGCACACTTCCAAGCCCGTGGTTCGGTCCGCGGAGTCAAGAAACTCCAACCATTGCTCTGCACGGAGCCCGAACCGTGTGGGAGCAATGGCTGCGCTTGCGGAGGCGAGGCGCAAAGCGACCCGAACCCGGCGGCCGGACTGCGCCGCAATATCCAGCAGATACAGCGCCTCATCAACATTGTCCAGGCTCAGCACCACGTCATTTTCCACCGCCAATGTGAGCAGCTTTGCAGACTTGACCGCAGCCGTGACGATCAGCCGGTCTGCCGGGACCCCTCGTTTCAGGCACTGGTCGAGTTCGTGGAAACTCGCCACATCGACGCCGCACCCCTCCGCCGCTGCATGGTCGATGGCCCCGATCGTTTTGTTTGCCTTGCGCGCCAAATAGATCTGGAAATCTATTTCATGTTCAGCTGCGGCTTCTCGCAGCTCGGCAATATTCCTGCTCATGGGAGTGAAGTCATGGAGGTTCAGCGGTGACCCGTACTGCTTGATCAATTCTTGGCAGAGGACCGGATCCGCCAAGAGGTCTTCCATCCACGGTTCCAGGCGCGCGGTGAGCTGGGCAGTTCCGTACATCAGCGGTGGCATCAATGAGCTACTTTCTGGCTTTCGGTGGTGACTTTTTGTGCAATTCTTTGGGCCCAACCCCGGTACTCCGGGTGCAGCGTGCGATTCAGGGTGTCGTGCCCAAGCGTGGGGTCCTCGGTGGGTCTGCCCAAGGCGGCTAGCGACTCGTTGCGTTCTCCGCGCACATTCAGGCACGTGCCGTCGGTATCCGTCAATAATCCGCGTTCCCCCGAGCGGATCAGAACCTCGCCGTGGGCAAGCAAACCGTTGAACAAGGTGCTTGCTGGGTGTCCATCCGGCGCCGGCCCGGCGAGCACTCCTGCCGGCGCGGTCACGGCATCGATGAACACGGCACCGGCTTCAACCGGCTTATTAAAGGGTGCTTGGTTGAGCAATCCTGCATCGAACAGAGCCAACAGCTTAAACGCGGTGGGCTCGGGTGGGCCGAAGGCCATGCGTTCCAGGTTTGCGGCCAAGCAGCTGAAATGTTCACGCTCCCCTGTCCGCCAGGGGATTCTTGCTAGCGCGCTAACCAGCTGGGCATAAACCCCGGACCAGACGATAGCCCAGACCCATTCGTGGGTGGGAGTTTCCAAACCGTGGTTTGCACGCAAACTCCTGCGCAGCTGTTCGGCCGGGCCGCCCAGAGTTTGCATGTGCTCTGAGCACCCCGTCTGCAGGGTTTCCCACAAAGACTTCTTGCTGGCGGGAACCCCGCTGAGTTCCGCACAGTCTTTGGCACAGGCAAGCAGGATCTGCCACAACGCGTTCACCTCGACGGTAGCCCCATCGGTGGTGCCCCACAGAAGTACTTGCTCCCCATAGGCTTCAAGAGTGCTTTGCAGGTTCGCCGGAACACTTTGGGGCTTTGGACTCATAGGAATGTTGTTCCGTGAGGTCATGGTGATTCGTTCTGGCTCATCCCCGCTAGGCAGATAACGCAGGCCCGACAGACCGTTCGTTGTTTGGGCCGCCCAGGTTCCACCACGCCCCTCGGTCAGGGACAGAATTACGTCATAGGCGGTGAGCGCCGCTCCCCGACAAAGCACGTGGCTTCCCGCCAGAACCCCGTCGTCACTGCCGGCCCTGCGTTCTACAGTGAGCCCGGCTGCCGCAAGTGACCCTTCCGGAGAATTCTCTGCCCGGTAACCGGCAAGCCCGTGCCCAGTGACTATCACTACCTCGTCATAGAGTTCATTACCCCGTTGCGTGGTGACCTCCCAGTAGGAGCCACTACGCACCAACGTGCCGACGGCCAAAGCTCGGTGGGCTACCTGCAGATTGCCGTGCTTCCTCAAACGTTCGAACTGCTCGCTTAGATATTCGCCAACCAGCGCCCGTGGTGGATACGTATCCTCCTGCGTGCGAGGACCATCCGCGCTTCTCCACTGGTTGAAAGTCTGCGAGCACAAGCTTGAAGAGGCATCAATAATGCGCGCGTTGACGTTCAGCCGCAGTTCGCCCGGTTGCTTGGTATTCCAGACTCGTCCGGCACCGGGCAGATAAGGGTCATAAACATCAACCTGAACCGTCCGGGCAATTTGCTCGTCAAGGCAGTCGTTGAGCTCTAGCAAAGCGAACAGGCATTTCGGACCGCCGCCAATCATGGCTATGCGGGTCATGGAGCCGAAAGCTCTTCTCGCTGCAGCGCCTCTACGCTGTCTGGTTCTTCACCCAGTTGTTCGCGAACCCAGTCGTCGTTGTACACGCTATGCAGGTATGGAACCCCCGAATCATGAACCAAGAAGGCAATGCGTGATCCTTGGGGAATTTCCGGGAGTAGCTGCCCAATGGCGGAGACTATTGCCCCGGTGGATGCGCCGGCAAGAATTCCTTCACGGCGGGCAAGCGTCCGACAGCCACGCACCATGTCAATTTCCGGGATCCGGAACACCCGATCTGGCGTCGCCTGCAATGCCAGCTCCGGAACAATTCCTGCGCCCAGACCGGGTAAACGCCTGTTTCCGGATTCGCCACCGAATAGCACCGAGCCCATGGCATCCACGGCAATGAGCTTCGTTGAAAGCCCATGCTCGCGCACATAGTTTTGGCATCCTAGAATTGTGCCGGTAGTGCTGGTGGCGACAAATAACATGTCCAGGCGGCCATCTACCGCCTCCATGATCTCCGGCATCGTAGAGGAAAAATGTGCTGCAGGATTGTGCGGTGAACCGTACTGGTTCGTAGTGACGGAACCAGGGTTCTCGGCCAACAGTTGCGCAACCCGTTGCCGGCGAGCTGCGAGCTTGTTGCCGTCCGGCTGGTTGACCACCAGATCAACCGTGGCACCATAGGCACGCATAATGTCCAATGCAGACTTGTTCGCGTTCTCATCGACTACCGCCACAAATTTGATGCCGCGAACTACGCATTGCCGGGACAGGGCAATGCCTAGATTTCCGGAGGTTGATTCAATGACCATTCCGCCCGGTTGCAACTGCCCCGATTGCATAAAGGAATCGATCAAGCTCCCTGCCGTACGTTCCTTGGTGCTTCCGGAAAGCTGCAGTAAATCCAGCTTGGCAAAAATCTCAATACCTGGTGCATCAAACAGCCTGTCCAGCTTCACCGTTGGTGAGTTGAAAGGGCTCAGGGTTCCAACACTATCCATGATCATTTCTCGCATTCGTGCGTTGGCAAATTCAGCTGGCTTGCACTTCTTCCGTTGAGTTCGAGGACAAGTCCTCCTCACTCCATTTTTCGCAATTCTAAGTGCGAAAGATCGAGACTGGCTAGGAAATCCATGAAATCCCAAGGATTCTTAAATACTGGGTCGAACAGCATATGACGTTACAAAGCCAAGCTTTGGGATAGGTCGTGAAAGAATCCACGGTGTATGCCTTGGATCACGGTCGCTAGATGGCCTGATCCGACGTGGAAGGAAAAGTCATGAACTCAACGAACAATTCAGTCGATACTCACCAGCGCACCGACTCTGCATGGATTATCACTGTCTTCGCAGGAGTTATGGCGGCGCTGCATATCTGGAAGCTCCCTTCGGCCATTCCGGTATTGCAAGAAGAACTACAAATCTCGCTATTTCTTTCCGGAGTGCTGCTCGGTGTTGTTCAAGTTGCCGGCATGGTTGGCGGTTTGGCCATGTCGTTACTGGCAGAAATTCACTCCCAACGAAAGATCATGCTGCTCGGCCTGATATTGCTGGTTTGCGGTTCAATTCTCGGCTCGTTCTCCCCCAGCGCTGGCATGCTCCTAGGGACACGCATCATTGAAGGTGCCGGCGTCATCATGTGCAGCGTAATGGGCCCTGGCTTGGTCCGCGCCCATGCACCTTTAAAACGGATGAATCTTGCGGTGGGCTGGTGGGCCGCGTTCATGGGCACTGCAACGTTCTTCGGCATTCTGGGAACCGCAATTTCCCTGCAATTCATCTCATGGCAGACCTGGTGGTTCATCCTTGGACTGCTCACATTTGTACCGATTGCCCTGATTCTCAAATTCGTCTCAGTCACCGACCCGGGCGGAGGTTCGAGCACCAAATCCGCCTTCCGAAAAATCGCGGTCACCGCTTCTTCTGGCCGAGTATGGGTCAGCGGCCTCATCTTCGGCTGCTACACGGTGCAGTGGATGGCGATCGTTGGATTTTTGCCCACCATTTTCCGTGAAGACGGGCTGTCACCGATTCTCGGGGGATTATTCTCGGCTGTAGTCGGCGGGCTGAACGCCCTCGGGGCAATCATCACCGGAGTGCTGCTGCAACGTGGCATCGCCGGCAAACACCTGTTGTTGGGCTCATTTGTGATCATGGCCGTGACGGCCGTGCTGACTTTCGCGATCGACTACCCGAAAACCCTGGTCCTCGTTCAGGTGCTTTGCGTGGGCCTGTTCTCCTTATGCGGTGCCGCGGTTCCTGCCACGATGACTCGCTTGGCGGTGGATCTGGCACCGGAGGGCGGCTCGGCCCCGGCGGCCATGGGCCTGATGCAGCAGATTTTTAATATCGGGAACTTCACCGGTCCCATGCTTGTCGCGTGGCTGGTAGTCTTCACTGGAGGCTGGTCTTCCACCTGGTGGGTGAGCGTGTTCTTCGGAACCCTTGGCTTAGCCATGGTCTTGGTTCTATTGCCCAGGAACTCTCCGCTGAATTCAATCCAGCACGCCTAGTTCCACCGAATAATACTGTGCAGCGCACTATCGGATGCATGCGCGCACCTGCGCAGCGTTATATATCCACGCCAATACCTTGTATAACCGACTGGAGCGTATCGACAAGCTCATTGGGCCGGGGTGGAAAGATTCCTCACGAAATCTGGACCTCCAGCTGGCCATGCGCCTGAACCGGCTAATCAGCACCATTGTGCAACACCATGATGAGCGCTGAGCCCGGACTCTAATTCCGGCCTTAACACAGACCCGCGAGAGTCGCATCACACCTGCCGCTAGATAGTTGCACTGAATGCATCGATGCACTTAGTGTAATTAGGTGAATACTCCCCTGACGGCGGTTGACGGCCGTACCGAGATCAAGGCAAAGCATCGCCAGTCGATCATCGACGCCGCCTCGAGAATCATGCGCGAGCGTCAGAGCAGTGAGTTCTCCGTTGACGACTTGGCACTTGCAGCAAATGTCTCCCGCCGCACGATCTTCAACCATTTCGCCTCCCTCGATGACGTGATCATTGAGGCATGCGGCAAAGAACTCACACGGGTCGTTGAACACCTTGCCTCCATTTCGCCGGCGTCCGGCAGTACCAAGGTCCCCATTTTTGATGACCTTGCACAGACCTTTCGCCAAGCAGATCTGATCACCGCCATGGTCTACCTGACAAAGGTCCTTGGCAGCGATGATCCCCGGCTTACGCCACGTCAGGCCCAAATGGCCGGACGCGCGTTTACCGAAATTAATGAACACCTCGGGCGGGAATTGCACGGCCGGCACCCCGATGCGGATCCGCTTGAGGTGGGTTTGTTGGTCAGCACCATGACCAACGGCTTGCTGGTGATTTACCTGCACTGGATCTCGGTCTGCGGCGCCGTCGACTCACCGGAATCCAGGAAGCTGTGGTCACAACTTGTCGAACGGCTGATTAGCTCGCTGCGCACCGGCTTTGGGTCCCACTAACTCCACTAAGAAGCATCTTTTACAACAAACTACGAAGGACTCATGGCTGAATTTCTGTATCGTCTTGGACGCGGCTCCGCCCGCCATGCACGAAAAATCCTGGCCGCGTGGTTCGCGGTACTGCTGGCCGTGGGCGTGGCCTTCGCGCTGGGTGGCGGAACGCTGTCAAACGCCATGTCGATTCCCGGCACCCCCACCGCGCAGGTCACCGACAAGCTTGCCGAGAAGTTCCCCGAGGCTTCGGGCGGCACCGGCAGTGTCGTAGCCCAAACCAGCGACGGCAAGGCCTTCACGCCGGCGCAGGAAAAAGCAATCAGCAAGATCATCACCAAGGCAACCACGATCAATGGCATTGAAACCATCGTTGATCCCTTTGCCAGCGAGGCCGAGCGCAGCAAGCAGGCCAAGGACATCAAGGATGGCAAGGCCCAAATCGCCGACGCCCGTGAGCAGCTAACTGCGGGCACCACCCAACTTGATGATGCCGAGGCCCAACTGAATACCGGGCGCGAACAGCTCGAGCAGGCCATCAGCCAGGCCAAAGCGGCCGGCATGTACGAGCCGGCCAAGGCCCAATTCGACGCACAGCTTGCCCAGCTGGACGCCGGCGCCGCCGAGCTGGAGAAGCAACGCGCAGCACTTGAAGAAAACACCGCCGAGCTTGAGGCACAGCAAGAGTCCCTTGAGCAGGGCGCCTCACTGCTGGAGATGGCAGCCGAAATCCGCAACGTGTCCCAGGACGGCGCAGCCGCGGTCATCACCACGGTCTTCACCGAGGCACAGATGGATATCGCCCAGGAAACCAAGGATCAACTGGTTGCGGCATTCGACGACACCCCCGTTGCCGGCGTCAGCTTCGACTACTCCTCCGAGGTATCCCAGGGCATCCCCAGCGTCTTTGGCGTAGGCGAGGCCATTGGCCTGCTGGTCGCCGGAATCGTCCTGGTAGTCATGCTGGGGACACTGATCGGTGCGGGGCTTCCGCTGCTGACGGCCCTGGTGGGCGTTGCCATCGGCGCCCTGGGCGCCATGTCGCTGTCCAGCGTGCTGGACATGTCCTCGGTAACCCCGATGCTCGGCTTAATGCTGGGTCTGGCGGTGGGCATCGACTACTCGTTGTTCATCATCAACCGCCACCGCCACCAGCTCAAGGACGGCTACTCGGTCCGCGAGTCGATCGCCTTGGCCAACGGCACCTCCGGCAATGCCGTGGTCTTTGCCGGCGCCACCGTGTTCATCGCCTTGCTGGCACTAAATGTCACGCGCATTCCGTTCCTGGGACTTATGGGCTCCGTTGGCGCGGTCAGCGTCCTGATTGCCGTGCTGGTGGCCATCACCATGACCCCGGCACTGCTTTCACTGGTGGGGACCAAGATCCTCAGCCGCAAGGAACGCACAGCGCTGGCTGCCGGTGTAGCGGCGCAACCAGTGCTCGCCCCGTCCCCGAAGAAGGCCGTGCGTGCAATGTCCACCAAGGGCGCCATCGGCACCGCGGTGGTCTCTATCGCGCTCTTGCTGGTGCTCGCGATTCCAGCACTAGACCTGCGGCTGAACCTGCCCGACGGGTCTTCCGAAGCCCACGACACCACGCAGTACCGCGCGTATTCGGCCATCTCCGAGCGGTTCGGCGAAGGCCAGAACGGTCCGCTGCTGGTGGTCGCCGACCTTCCCGCCACCAACACCGACGAGGCGGCGCTGGCTTACCAGCGCGAGATCGCCGAGGCGCTCTTCGCCCAGCCAGACGTGGTTGCTATTGCCCCGGCAGGCACCTCCACGGACCGCACGGTAGCCGCATTCCAGGTCATCCCTGCGCAGGGCCCCACCAGCGTTTCCACCGAAAACCTGGTGCACTCCCTGCGTGGGCTCTCGCCGCTGGACGGAAAATTTGAGATTGGCGTGGCCGGTGCGGCCAGTGGCAACGTGGACATCTCTGAGAAGCTGGCCCAAGCCCTTCCGATCTACCTGGGTGTGGTGGTGGGGCTGTCCATGATCATCCTGATCCTGGTGTTCCGCTCGATTTTTGTGCCGGTTGTTGCCACGCTCGGTTTCATCCTTTCCTACTTCGCGGCCCTCGGCGGAGTGGTGGCCATCTACCAGTGGGGTTGGTTCTCCGCGGTCTTCGGGGTTGATACCCCGGGGCCCATCCTGAACTTCCTGCCCACGCTGTTGGTCGGAATTCTCTTCGGGCTGGCCATGGATTACCAGCTGTTCATCGGCTCGGGCATGCGCGAGGCCTACGCCCATGGGGCCAGCTCGCGGCTGGCCGTGGTCCAGGGCGTTCGCGCCGGACGCGCGGTGGTATCCGCGGCCGCGATCATCATGATCTCGGTCTTCGGCGGCTTTGTGTTCTCACACAGCGCGATGATCCGACCGATCGGCTTTGCCCTGGCTTTCGGCGTACTGGTTGATGCGTTTGTGGTTCGCATGCTTTTGATCCCGGCACTTATGCACTTGGCCGGCGACAAGGCCTGGTGGCTGCCGAAGTGGCTAAACCGGATCCTGCCGGATATCGATGTGGAAGGCGCTTCTTTGGAACGTCGTCATCCGCATGCAGAGGCCGAGGGTTCACCGGACCCGGCTGTGCCTGCCAAGAGCAGCTAGCTCGGTCCGCAGCTGGATCCCTCGGGGCGGTTGCCACCATCACGATGGTGGCAACAGCCCTGAGGCGTTTAATCGATCCGTGTTTATGCGAATCCATGAGGTAACTGTTCGGGGGTCGGCAAAAAGGGATTCAACGTTATTGCTAAGGACACTACCTACACCTAGTCCGCGTTTGAGGACAACTGATCTTCTGCGGCTCTCGGATCCGCTGGTCTCACACATCTAGGGGTGTTTGGCATTCAAACTGCTTCAGCATTTACCCCCGTGAGGTTCCCTGTCGAAGGATTGATGTCATGGTGCCCTTGCACCTGCATCATCCAAGTGCGATATACGAGCGGAACCAGTAGCGCAACAGCGTCAAGCGTGAGAAGTTCGCTGTTGAGCGTTTCACCGGTTTGGGAATGGTAGCTCAGAGACCCCCTGTGTGGGATGGTTACGGTTCTCTCACTGGAGGAAGTTTCGAGATGGGTGCCAAATTGCTCAGGGCAATCGGTCCACTGGCAATTGCCGCTTTCCTACCGTTCAGCAGATTTTTAGCATGGCCGGCAACTAGGAGGGGCAGCTTCTCGCTGCCGCCGCGTAGCTCGATTTCTTGGCTGGCATATCGAAGCTTTTCCAAAGTCTCATTGACAATTTCCAACGCCCGATTCTCTTTGAGCCCCCACGATGCAGCCTCCGAAATCAACCGTTCGCGGGTGACGTGCGGCTGATGCGAGATCCCGTCGATCTTCATCGAGAGTGTGACGGGTCGACCATAGTAAAGAATCTGAGGAGTGACGTCGTATAACGGAGCCAACTCGATACGCCCATCAGGCCTGTGGAGGATGGAGAAATTCTTTCCATGGGCGTCAGTGTTTCCGCAAACAACGTTTGCCACGACGTAGGCCAAAAGCTGCTCGCGGTCATCAAGGCCTTGCCCGAAAGCTGTGCGTCGCCGGCTCAAGATACCTGCCATATTTTTGAGAGTGGCACGGTAAGGGTGATTGTGCTCAAACTTCGAATCGGCATCCCACGGAAGACCGATCGCCTGAGCCAAATCTTCTTGGTGGACTCGCCCAATGACCCCTTGGTCATCGGTGAACCGATCGTATCTTTCGATCACCAAAGCGGAGGTGCCATCAAATATTGACACCTCGCTGGCGAAGTTCACCAGATCACACCTTCTACCGAGTTCCAGGCAGTACGCTTCATCAAAAAGTGCACGCAGTCCGCGGGCGGAGTCCTCGTCTACGCAAGGCTTCACTATGTGCGTACTCGGTGCACCATTCACTGCATCGTGCCAGGCTCCATCGATACGGGCCATCGTCATCTTTGGTTGATAGCCGGCCAGTGATCCTCCACCGCCTACTTGGCCTAACGTGTGGAGGTTGATGCGCCCGATTTTTTGTGCGACTTGGGCGTCGGTCATCGGCTCATAGCTACCTACCGATAGATCTGATATTTCACCAATTTGCAGTGCCCCGGCTACATCGAGTCCTGCGTATGCGAGATGTCCAAACACGTCGGGGCGCTCTGCCCCGGAATCTCGAACAAGGTTCTCCAGACCTTTACCCTCGGGAAGCAGTCCTCCAAAAAATGCTGTTGCCGCTCCTGGCAGAGACTGACGAGGGCCCAGCGGCAGGCTCAAGGAAACAATCGTCGAACCAATGCCAAATTTGGCCATTCCTTCACTGGTGGACTGATAGGTGATTTGATCGCGAGAAATGCGACGGATGTCGCCGACATAAACTCCGTAGATGTGGATTGGAAGGGTTGCATCCACTGGCTACCGGGCCTCCCTGAACGAAAGCTCAATTCCGAGCGCTGACAAGACTTCGAGGAGCCTGGCATTGAGCACTTTTGGCTTGCCCGTTTCCAGTTCAGAAAGGTAGCGTTGGCTGACTCCGAGACGCTCCGCAAGTTCTACCTGTGAGAGTCCGTGACGTTGCCGCACAGCCAACACCATCAACCCGAGGTCGGATGTCTTGCGGATGATCCCATGCATTTTCATTACCTTTACGTAGTAAAGAAGATTTCATTACCTTTTCGTAATCATAGCACCGCTATGAGCTATTCGTAATAGGGGATGTATCCAAAGCAAACACCCACACCCAATACCGCGCCCAAGGACCGCCGGATTCCCCCGTCGCGCATCTGGCGTGCAATATGCAGGGTGTCTAACAAGCAAAGATTCGCAGGAAAGCCGGGAAGCAGATAGCCATCCATGGTCGGATCGGGTTGTCCGGAGACAAAACGCGAAATCGCCGAGGAGTAGTCTCGGCACGTTGCACCAACACATTACCCACCGTCCGCTTTTAGGATCTCAGCAACACCAATGCCAATCGAACGAAAAATCACTTACCTCGTCAGGTTTTCACGCAATCCAACGAAGACTACTTGATCAGCTCCGAGAAGTCTGCAGCTTGCAGGACCCAGGTTCAGGCTCTATCTCTTCCTCCTGCGGATACAAGGCCACCCCTGTCCGGCACTTCAAGATCAACGTTGCAAACCTATCTGACCTGCGGTGCATCCACCTTCAGCTGCTCGGCAATCTGGAACAACGAAGCCGTGGTCACGGGGTTGAGCAAGATTGTATTATCCGCGGCGAGCTGTTCGGCACTTGGAGCATTTTCACCGGGAGCGCGTACCGCAGACTGACCGGCTTCCATTTCGGTGTCCTTCACATAGGCGATGAATTCTTCCACCTGCGCGGTGTACTCATTCAGGTCACGCAGTTGCGCCACATCGATGGCAATGATCAGCGTTCCTTGGGCTTCTTCGCTCTTGCGTCCTGAGACGGTGTCCGAACCGGACAGCGCACCGCCGAGAGCTTCAACAAGTAGCGCTAATCCAAAGCCTTTAAACCCGCCAAAGGGTTTGAGGTGTCCGCCGGCTCCGACCCATTGTTCTGATACCTTAGCGCCGCTGTCTTTCTCATAGTGCAGTCGTCCGGAGGCTACCGCGCTGGTGGCAAAATCAAGCACCATGTGCGGGGCTTGGGCACGCGGCACCCCGGCGGCGATGGGGTTGGTGGAGAGCCGCGGCTGCAGCCCGCCGGGCGGAAGCACCGATTGCAGTGAGCCGTTATTGTTTCCGAAGATCAGAGTGATCACTCCCGCCTCGGCCGCCTGCTCGCAGAAGGGTGCAAAGCGTCCGGCGAAGTCGCTATTGCGCACGGCGACGGCACTAATGCCGTACTCCTTGGCGCGTTCTACGGCGAGCGCGGTGGCATCGCGTAAGGCAAAATGTCCGGGAGCACGGTTGCCGTTCAGCGCAAGCAGTGCCCCAGAATCTTTCTCAACGCTGGTCTTGGCTGACGGGTTTGTCTTGCCTTCCAAGGCCCGGCCCACGTATTCCGGTAGCCGGCGCAAGCCGTGGGAGGGGTGGCCCGCAATTTCGGAGGCCACCAGGTGATAGGCCATGTAGCTGGCATCTTCCACGCTGGCTCCCACGGCCTGCATGCAGCACACCGTGAACTCTTCGAGCTGTTGCGAGCTGAAGGCCGTGGACTCGTTCTGGTTTGCCGATTGACTCACTGCATCTCCTTGGCTGATTTGCGGTGCTGGCTGTAGCCAGCCACCATATCCGGATACTTCCCTACAACGCTGCTGAATTCAATTCGAGGTCTATTCGGCGAAGGCGGGGGTCTTCACCCGGCATTCCACGCGTTCTCCCACGGCACCGGTTTTTGTGCTGATCTCTTTTTCGCCGTCGAGCAGTACCCGGCAGGTCGCGCTGGCTCCCTTGCGCGGGGTGGCTGCAACACCGGCGTCGTCTTCGGCGGTAACTATCGTCGTTTCCCGCCAGGTTGCGGTGTCTGCATTCTTCGCGTCATTAACCGTCGCCGCCGTTTCCATGGTGGTTTCCGCCGAGGCCTCACCGCGCCCCGGGGATTCGAGGTAAACGATCTGGTCCACGGCGTTGATCGTCTCGCCGGTGACCGTGACCTCGTAGGTCACGCTCCACGCGTCGGCGGTCTGCTTGTTGAAGGATTCCACGGCTCCGCACCCGGTGAGCGATATCCCCGCAATGACCGCCATCGCACAAACCGCCGCACGCTTGCCCGGCCGCGCCGTCTTCACCCATCCACCCAAATTCATTCGTTCCTCCTGATCAATTACGGGTACCGGGCTCCGACCCCAATCTTCAGCCTACAAGTCCGCGCGTGCCCGACACCTCAACCGGCAGGTGGAAAATCCGTCGGCCCGGCTGCGACCAGCGAGGTAGCACCCGGCCATGGGCCGGGCCTCCTTTATACGGCATCCACTGGATGGAAGCACGCACTAGCCGTGCGGTGATTGCTCTGCAACTATTGCCCCATGACTAAGCTGCAGCCGGAAACAAATTTTTATGGCCACAATGTTTCAGCCTTTCTCGGACCAAGCCCGGCAACGCTCTTCGAGCAGCACCCGCTGCTAGCCAGTCTCTGGGAAGACGCTAAGGGGTATCTGCTGGTGCGCAGCAACGACGCGCACACCCTCTACGCGGTATCGCTGGCCAAGACGCTGCTCAGCCACCACCGGCACGCCGACCCGGATATTGTCTTGCCGGCCATACTGCTGCACGATATCGGCTGGTCATCCGTAGTGCCAGATTTGGTGCTCTCGGCCATCGCCCCGGGCGGCGGAAATAAAGAGCTGGTCTTACAGCATGAAAAAGAAGGCGCCCGACTGGCCGGAGAACTCCTGGCAAAACACGGGGTCGGCCCGGACGTCCTAGAGCGCATCAGCTTCATCATCGATGGCCACGATTCCCGCAAGGAATCCACCAGCTTAGAAGACAGCCTGGTCAAGGACGCGGACAAGCTCTGGCGGCTGACTCCCCACGGGATCGACACGGTGATGGACTGGTTCGGGCTGACCCGGCTGCAGGCGGTGGACCTGTGCGAATCACGGGTCATCAACCACCTGTTTACCGACACTGCGCGCATCATTGCCACCGGATTGCTGGCGGTGGAACGCGCTAATCTCTTCGATCAACGGCTAGCCTTGGACTCACCAAGCTAGTTCTGCACCCAAGGAGCAACTCATGGCCGGTGGCACCTCGCAGCCCGGACGCAGCGTCACCTCTAAAATCTTGGCCATCCTGGCGGCTTTTGAAACTACCCGTCGGTCTCTGAGCCTGACCGAAATCGCCGCGTCCGCCGACTTGCCGTTGTCCACCACGCACCGGCTGGTTGGCGAGCTCATCGAAGACGGCATGCTCAGCCGCACCCCGAACGGCGGAATCCAACTGGGTTTGCGGCTGTGGTCCATCGCGCAGAACACCGGCAGGCAGCTGCGCGATACGGCCCGCCCCTTTGTCCAGGATCTTTTCTCGCTCACCGGCGAAACCAGCCAGCTGGCCATCCGCGATGGCAACTCCGCGTTGTACATCGACCGCGTGTATGGCACCAAGCGCATCGCCCGGGCCTCACGGGTCGGCGGCCGGCTGCCCCTGCATGCCACGGCGGTGGGCAAGGTGATCCTGGCTTTTTCTGAAGCTTGGGTGATGGACGCCTATTTGGATCATCCGCTGGAATCGCTCACACCGCACTCCCATTGCTCCCCCATTCAGCTGCGCAAGGAACTGGAACAGGTCAGGGTGAACAACTATGCGGTCACCCGGGAAGAAGTGCGGCTGGGCACCTGCTCCATCGCGGTTCCGGTGTATCACACCGGCCGCCTGGGGTGCTCCATAGGCTTAGTCGTCCCCTCCTCGCACGCGGCGAATATGGAACGCCACCTGCCGGTTCTCAACGGCATTGCTAAACGCCTGGAAGCCGCGACGGTGCACATTCCGCTGGAAACGCTGCTTGGCGTGGTCACCGGCAAGGACAAGAACATTCCGGACCTAGACGAGGATGACGAGCTCTCCTAGGCAGAAAGACACCTTCCACTGAATGGAAGGTGCATCTTCCGTTCGGGTGTGCTGTGGGCAACACTTGGGATCAGTAAACGTTACGTGGATCACAGATCTGCGTATCCGCAATTTCCCGAGGAGCCACATCTCATGACCAGCACCCCAGCAGTCTCCGGTGGATGCCCAATGGGCTACGGCGCGCAGGCCCCGGCGGACCACCACGGCTACGAACCATTCGCCATGGAAGATCCGTTTCCGGCGTATGCACGTATGCGCAGCGAGCAACCGGTGATGTTTGATGAGCGGACCGGCCTGTACGTGGTCACCCGTTATGACGACGTCAAGGAAGTCTTCGAAAAGTGGGAGACGTTCTCCTCCGAGAATGCCCAGGCACCGGTGCGCAAGCGCGGACCGCAAGCCACCCAAATCATGACCGAGGGCGGGTTCACCACCTACTCCGGACTCTCCGCCCGCAGGCCCCCAGAGCACACCCGCATCCGGGCCATTGCGCAGAAGGCCTTCACCCCACGCCGCTTTAAGGCCTTGGAGCCACTGATCCGTGAAAACGTGAAGGCCTCCATCAAAGCGATGCTGGACCGCGGTGATAATCATGGCGACATCGTCGCGGATCTGGCCTACTCGCTGCCCACGGTCACCATCCTGACCCTGATCGGTGAGGATACCTCCTCGGTGGACACCTATAAACGCTGGAGCGACTCACGCGCCGCGATGACCTGGGGAGATTTGAGCGACGAGGAGCAAATCCCGCACGCGCACAACCTGGTTGAATACTGGAACCGCTGTCAGGAAATCGTAGCCCGCGCCCATGCCGAAGGCGGCGACGACCTGACCGCAGACCTGGTCAAGGCACAGTCCGAGGGCGGCGAAATCAGCGACCACGAGATTGCCTCACTGCTCTACTCGCTGCTCTTCGCCGGCCACGAAACCACCACCACGCTCATTTCCAACTGCGTGCGTGTCCTGCTCGATCACCGCGAGGCTTGGGAAGCGCTGTGCGCCGAACCCAAGCAAATCCCCAAGGCCATTGATGAAGTGCTGCGCTACTCCGGGTCGATAGTCGGCTGGCGGCGCAAGGCACTGGAAGACACCGAGGTTGCAGGGGTGGCGATCCCCGAAGGTGGAGAGCTGCTGCTGCTGATGGGCTCGGCCAACCGCGATGAATCCCGCTTTGAAAACGGTGAGGACTTCGACATTTCCCGTTCCAACGCACGGGACCACCTGTCCTTCGGCTTCGGCATCCACTACTGCCTGGGCAATATGCTGGCCAAACTCCAGGCCAAGATCGCATTGGAAGAGCTCACCAGCGCACTGCCAGATCTTCAGCTGCTGGACGGTGAGCACATCAGCTTCCGCAAAAACCTCTCCTTCCGCGTCCCCGAGCAAATCAACGTCTCCCTGAACGCGCACTGAATTTACTTCGAAAGTAGAACATCATGAGCAACAACGACTTCATTGAATTCTTCGACGGCGGCTTAGCTCCCACCTTGGACTCCTTGGGCGGCAAGGGCGCTTCGCTGGTCACCATGACCGCCGCTGGCATGCCGGTGCCTCCCGGATTTGTTGTTAATACCGCGGCCTTCCGCGCCTTCATGGGCGCCGGACTGGACCAGGCCATCAACGAACACCTAGCCCAGCTTGACCCCGAAGACATCCAAGCGGTGGATCAGGCCAGTGCGGCGATCCGGGAACTGATTACCTCCCGCCCGGTCCCCGCCGAGTTGAGCGAGGTCACCCGCCAGGCCTACGCCGATTTGCAGTCCCGCTTTGAATCCGAGGCTCCGCTGGCGGTGCGTTCCTCGGCCACCGCCGAAGACCTGCCGGACGCCTCCTTCGCCGGGCAGCAGGACACCTACTTGTGGCTCAACGGCTACGCCGCGGTGGCCGAGCACATCCGGGCCTGCTGGGCCTCGCTGTACACCTCACGCGCCATCATCTACCGCATCAAAAACAACATCCCGGATGAGGGATTGTGCATGGCGGTCGTGGTGCAGAAGATGGTCAACGCCAGGGTCGCCGGAGTCGCCATGACCTTAGATCCCACCAACGGGGACCGCTCCAAGATCACCGTGGACGCGTCCTGGGGTGTAGGTGAAATGGTCGTCTCGGGCACCGTCACCCCGGATAACATCCAGTTGGACAAGGTCACCTTGGCGGTGATCACCGAGCATATCGGCGACAAGCACGCCGAACTCATCCCGGATCCGGCCACCAACTGTCTGGTGGAACGCGAAGTTGAACCGCAGCGCCGCAACGTCCTGTGCTTGACCAGCTCCGAACTTGAAGCGGTGGCTCAGATGGCCAAACGCGCGGAGAAGCATTACAAGAGCCCGCAGGATATCGAGTGGGCCCTGGACGCCGATCTTCCCGACGGCCAGAACCTGCTGCTGCTTCAGTCCCGCCCGGAAACAGTGCATTCGTCCACTACTGCCGCACCCAAGCTCGGCGCCGGCGGTTACGCCTCCTCGCTCGGTTATGGTTCGGTCTCTTCGATCACCGCCTCGCTGACGAAGATCACCGGTTAATTTTCTCGCTCTATCCACCATCTCGGCCAGTTGATGATCTCCCGGCCGCTGCCTGAAAGGGTGCAAGTCATGACAATGAAGTCCTTCCCTAAACCATCCGATTTGCCGGTCCCCGCCGGCGCCGAAGGATGGGAAGAGATCTACCCGTATTATCTGGTCTTCCAGGACGAGCTGAAGGAAGAGGAAGACGCCAAGTTCTGGTTCTGCGACTCCTCACACTGGCCAACGGTGTTTAAGCCATTTGAAACCATTGGCGGTGAATTTGCGGTGAAGTGCCTGGGCCAATACAACGCCCGCCACTTGCTGATCCCGAACGCCAACGGCATCGAGTTCCGCGTGCACCTGGGCTACCTGTACATGTCGCCCATCCCGGTGCCCGAAGATCAGATCGCCGCCCGCGTTCCAGAGTTTGAGGCCCGCATTGGCCACTACTTCGGGGATTGGGAGAACAAGCTGGCCGCATGGCATGACAAGGTCAAGGGCACCATTGCCGACATGGAGCAGATCAGCTTTGACCCGCTGCCGGAGATCGTTCCCTTTGAGGACATCACCAACGGTGTGGGTAAGGACGGCTCGGAAATCCTGTTGGACAACTATGACCGGCTGATCTCGCTGACCTACCAGAACTGGCAGTACCACTTCGAATTTTTGAACCTGGGCTACATCGCGTATCTGGACTTCTTCAACTTCTGCAAGGAAGTTTTCCCCAACATCCCTGACCTGTCCATCGCCACCATGGTCCAGGGTGTGGACATGGAACTGTTCCGCCCCGATGATGAGCTCAAGTCACTCGCCCTGCTGGCGGTCGAGCTGGACCTTGTTCAGCATTTCTCCCGTACCGATGATCCGGCAGCCACCCTGGCCGCTATCGCGGCGGCTCCCGGCGGCGAGCGCTGGATCAAGCAGTGGGAAGAGGCCCATGAGCCATGGTTCAACTTCACCATCGGCAACGGCTTCTACGCTCATGACAAGTACTGGAATGAGCACCCGGAAATCCCGCTTGGTTTCATCGCCGACTACGTCAGCCGCGTGCAGGATGGTGCGCAGATCCTGCGCCCAACACAGAAGCTGATCGCGGAGAAGCAGCGCATCGTCGAGGAGTACACCGAGCTGCTCGATGACGAGGCAGCAGCCATCTTCGAGGCCAAGCGTTCGCTGGCGGCTACCGCCTACCCGTACGTTGAAAACCACAACTTCTACATTGAGCACTGGACCATGGGCGTCTTCTGGCGCAAGGTGCGCGAGCTGTCCACAATGCTCACCGAGGCAGGGGTCTTCCAAGATCCCGAAGACCTGCTCTACCTGGGCCGCAATGAGGTCCGCGACGTGCTCTTTGACCTGGTGACAAACTTCGGCGTAGGTGCCGGAACCCCGATCGCCGCGGTGGCCCTGCCCAAGAAGATCGCCAAGCGCCGTTTGATTGTTGATGCGTTGAAGACCGCCCGCCCGGCTCCTGCGCTGAACACCCCGCCGCAGACCATCACCGAACCGTTCACCCGCATGCTGTGGGGCATCACCACCGAACAGGTGCAGTCGTGGTTGGGCAACGACGAGGACGCCGAGGAGAACGTGCTCAAGGGCATGGCAGCCTCCCCGGGACTGGTGGAGGGTCCCGCCCGAGTGGTCATGCACGCCGATGACCTCTCCTTAGTGCAAGCAGGAGAAATTCTTGTCGCTCCGATCACCGCACCGTCCTGGGGCCCGATCTTCGGCAAGATCAAGGCCACGGTCACCGATATCGGCGGCATGATGAGCCACGCGGCGATCGTCTGCCGCGAGTATGACCTGCCGGCGGTCACCGGCACCGGCAGTGCCTCGGCCACCATCAAGACCGGAGATCTGCTGCGTGTTGACGGGACCAAGGGCACCGTGCAGATCCTGACCGATGCGGAACTAGTTGCCGGGCCGGGAGCACACTCCCACGCCCACCAGCACTAATCCCCCTGACGGTGAGGTCTTCTCGGAAAATCCCCCAAGCTCTTCCGAATAACCCTCACCATCCCCGGGTGCCGGCCAATCCCCCAAGTGGCCGGCACCCAACCCCCAAACTTTTGATCATCTTCTTCAGAAAGGCAAAGTCATGAACAGTTCACCGACGGCACTCATCACCGGCGCGGCCGGCGGCCTGGGCCGGGCCTTCGCCTTAGGATTTGCGGCCCGCGGCTACAAGGTCGCCGCCGCAGACATCGATCTGGCAGGCGCCGAAGAAACCGCGACCCTGGTCCGCCAGGCCGGAGGCGAGGCCGCGGCCTTCCAGGTGGATGTCACCGACACCGCCTCGACCAACGCTCTGGCGGCCGCCGCGGCGCAGTTTGCCGGCGGAACCATCGGCGTGCTCATCAACAACGCCGCCATCTACGCCACCGTGACCCGGTCCAAATTCGAAGATATTAACCCCGACGAATGGGACCAGGTGATGAACGTGAACCTGAAGGGGCCGTGGATGGTCTCCCGTGCACTGTCCCCGCATCTAGGTGCGGGGTCCCGGATCATCAACCTGGCTAGCGCCACCGTGTATTCGGGCTCCGAGCAGTGGGCCCACTACGTGGCCTCCAAGGGCGGGGTGATCGCGCTGACCCGCGTGATGGCCAAAGAACTGGGCCGCCGCGAAATCTCGGTGAACACCATCGCCCCGGGCTTCACCCTCACCGAGGCGAGCCTGAGCCTGATGGATGACGCCGCCAGCTACGGGGTGGACCGCGGATCACTGAAACGCGCCAGCCAGCCCGAAGACATTGTGGGCGCCGCGCTCTTCCTGGCCGGCCCCGACTCATCATTCATCACCGGCCAAACGCTCGTCGTCGACGGCGGACGCCAATTCATCTGAGTCCGCTCAGCTGCTGAACCCGAACAGGAGAAACATCATGGCGAAAGTACACTTCACCGATTTTGAAGGTGCCACCCAGGTCATCGAGGCCACCACCGGGGACTCCGTTATGGAAACCGCCGTCCGCAACGGCGTGGAAGGCATCGTCGGCGAATGCGGCGGCTCACTGTCCTGCGCCACCTGCCACGTTTTCGTCGCAGCCCAGGACTTCGAGGCCCTGGAGCCCATGGAAGAGATGGAAGACGAAATGCTCTACGGCACCGCGGTGGACCGCGAAGAGAACTCCCGGCTGTCCTGCCAGATCAAAATGTGCGCAGAGCAGGAAATCCACGTCACTACCCCGGAAACCCAGGTTTAGCCATGAGCACCCAGACCCTATCCCCCTCACTGGCCGGCGCCGATGCCCCGGCCCCGGGCACAGCCACCGGGCTGTTGATTATCGGAGCCTCGCAGTCCGGGGTGCAGCTAGCCATTTCGCTACGCGCCCTGGGCTACAACGAGCACATCACCTTGCTGGGCGAGGAAGACCACCGCCCCTACCAGCGCCCGGCGTTGTCTAAAGAATTCTTGCAGGACAAGGTTGGTTCCGAATCGCTGATCTTCCGCTCCAACGACTACTGGATCGAGCACAACATCACCCTGGTCAAGGGCGAACGCATCGAATCGATCTCCGCGCAGCCCGACGGCAGCGGCGAAGCAGTGGGAAGCTCCGGCGCCGCCTACCCCTACGCCAGGTTGGCGCTGACGGTGGGCGCCCGGCCGCGGCTCTTCGAAGCCCCGGGAGCCCAGTTGGACGGTGTGGTGTATCTGCGCAATGCAGATGATGCGCTCAGGCTCAAGGCGCTGGCCCCGGAAGCCACCGACGTGGTGGTCATCGGTGGCGGGTTCATTGGCTTGGAGGCAGCCAGCTCGCTGCAGGCCATGGGCAAGAAGGTCACCGTCCTGGAATACGGTCCGCGTCTGGTGGGCCGTGCCGTCGGTGAAGACACCAGCGAATACTTCCGCAAGCAGCACACCGAGCGCGGCTTAGATATCCGCATCGGCGCACGCATCGAGCAGATCGTTGATGATGGCCACGGCGGCGTGCAAGCGGTCCGGCTGGAGAGCGGCGAGGAAATTGCCGCGCAGATCGTGCTGATTGGCATCGGCGTCATTCCAAATACCCAGCTGGGCGAAAAACTCGGGCTGAACATCGATAATGGCATCGTGGTGGACGAACACGCCGTCGCTTCGGATGGGCACACCATCGTGGTGGGCGACGTGGCCAATATGCCCAACCCGGTTCCCGGCTCGCCGGCCGGCGAGCGCATCCGGCTGGAATCGGTGAACAACGCGGTGGAGCATGCAAAGGTTGCCGCCTATTCGCTGATGGGCCAGCGCGAAGCCTACGCGGGCATCCCCTGGTTCTGGTCCAACCAGGCGAATATGAAACTGCAGATCGCCGGGCTGTCCATGGGCTTTGACTCCACGGTGCGCCGCGAAGTGCCCGATAAAGGCAAGTTCACGGTGCTCTACTACCGTGCCGGACAGATCATCGCCGCGGACTGCGTCAACGCTCCGCTGGATTTCATGGCGGTCAAACAGGCTCTCGCCGCGGGAAAGAACATCAACCCGGACGCCGCCAGCAACCCCGCCACCCTGCTCAAGACTTTGATTGCCTAAGGATCGATATGACAACCCTGAATGAGACCAGGCCGCTGCCGGCCACCGGTGAAGTGAATACTGGGCCCATTGCCCTGGATATCCATGTAGATGGAGAACTTGATCGGCTCTGGGCCGCGGTGGTTCCCGAGACCCGCGCGCGTGGCAACGACATCCACCTGCCCATCTCCTTGTCCTTCGCCCGCCGATTGTGCGACGCATACCCGGAGGCCGACCGCACCCTGGTGCTGGTGGCAACCCTGCTGCACGACACCGGCTGGGCCCATGTGGATAAGGACAAGATCATCTCCGATGGCTTCCGCGGCGACTGGCGCAAGGCGGACATCCGTTACGAGCACGAACGCGAAGGCTGCCTTGTAGCCCGCCGCGTGCTGCCACCGCTGGGCTTTGCCGAAGAATTCATCGAGGCGGTCTGCCTGATCATCGACGGGCACGACACCCGGGCGGTGGCCTACTCCTTGGAGGACGCGCTGATGCGCGACGCGGACCGGCTGTGGCGCTTTGACCATGCCGGCATTGCCCTGGCCTCGGGCTGGTTTGACCAGGATCCGGCGCGCTACACCGACCGGCTGGAAACCGAGATCATTCCGGAACTGATCACCCAGGCCGCGGTGGATATGGCCACCGCAGACCTGGCCCGCTCCCGCAAGCTGCTGCGCACGGAGGTCCTGAGATGAGCACCACCACCATGACCCGAGATTCTTTAACGATCCCCTACCGCCACGTGGACACCCACTTCATCAATGGTGATTGGGTCGCCTCGACGGGGTCCAACCGCATCGAAGTCACCGACCCTGCCACCGCCAAGGTATGGGGTTCGGTGCCCGAAGGTACCGAAGACGACGTGGACGCGGCGGTCGGCGCGGCACACCGGGCCCTGCACAGTTCAGCGTGGAAGGCCTTCACCCCCGCGGATCGCGCGGCCCTGCTGCTGCGCATCGCCGATGAGGTCGAGGCCCGGGCCACCGAACTGTCGCTGACCAACACCTTGGAAAATGGTTCCCCCGTCTCCGAGACCTCGGGTGCGGCGGCTAACGCCGCAAGCATCTTCCGCTACTTTGCATCACTGGCACCGTTGCTGGAAAACGAGGATCTACGCCCCTTCCCCAATGGTGCCGGGCAGTCGCTGGTGCGCCGCGATCCGGTAGGTGTGTGCGCGCTCATTGCCCCGTGGAACTTCCCCATCAACCTGATGGTCATCAAACTCGCCCCGGCACTGCTAGCAGGATGCACCGTGGTGATGAAGCCAGCTTCCCCTACCCCGCTGTCTTTCCGCATCATCATGGATGCGCTGGCGACCGCCGGAGTCCCGGCGGGCGTGGCCAACCTGGTCACCGGCCCGGGCCGGCTAGGAGATACCCTGGTGCGCCACCGGCTGGTGTCCAAGGTGGCCTTCACCGGCTCCACCCCGGTGGGACGCAAGATCGCCGGAGCCTGCGGCGAACTGCTGCGTCCGGTCACCCTGGAGCTAGGCGGCAAATCCAGCGCGTTAGTCCTGCCCGATGCGGATCTGGACGTGCTCGGCTCGCGGCTGATCCGCTCGTGCATGCGCAATACCGGACAGACCTGCTACATTTCCACCCGAATTCTGGCCCCGGCGCAGCGCTACGAGGAGGTGGTGGACGTGATTGCGTCAACCATTAGCGCCGCTGCGCAGGGTGACCCGTTGGATCCATCCACGGTGTTTGGCCCCTCGGCCAACCGCAGCCAGTACAACAGCGTGCTCGAGCATGTGCAATCCGGACATGCCCAAGGCGCCCGTGCGGTCACCGGAGGCGCGAAAGCGCAGCTGCAAGGTGAGCTGGCGGACGGGTTCTTCATTCAACCCACGGTCTTCGCCGATGTCGAACCCGAGATGCGAATCTCGCGTGAAGAGATCTTCGGGCCGGTGATTACCGTTCTCAAGTACGAGTCGGAAGCCCAAGGAATCGAGCTGGCGAACAATACCGAGTTCGGCCTGGGCGGGCTGGTCTTCGGCGCGGATGAGGAACACGCGCTGCGCGTTGCCGAGCAGCTGGACACCGGAAGCGTGGGGCTGAACTTCTTCGCCTCGAATCATGCCGCGCCCTTTGGCGGCCGCCACGATTCTGGCCTAGGCACCGAATACGGCCCGGAAGGCTTAGCCGCGTACCTGAGCTACAAGTCAATCCACCGGCAGGTGCGCTAGCCAGGAACCCCTAGCGGCAGCAGGCATCAGACCCCGTGCAACGGGTTCTGATGCCTGTTGCCGCGCCTTTTTAACTGCAGAAATATGCAAATAATTGCTTGTCAGAGCCCTTCCGCTGGATGGAAGTCTGGGCTGGTGAAACACCTGCCAACCGAGCAGGATTACTAGCAGTTCACAACGTGTTCCACGTCACCATCCGGAGGCGAAGGACCACTTCCCCAGCTAAGGAGCCCACAAGATGCAGTACCACCACGACGGTTACATTGGCCGCGATCCACGCATCAGAACCGCGCAGGGCACAGGCATTGATCGCACCGCCGAACTGCCTGAGACCATGGATGTGCTCATTGTGGGCGCGGGGCCTGCCGGCATCGTTCAGGCCGCCCAGCTGACCGAATATCCAGATGTTCACACCCGCATCATCGAGCGCCGACCCGACCGCCTGGTGGCGGGCCGCGCCGATGGGCTCTTTCCACGCAGCTGCGAAACTTTCCAGGCCTTCGAGTTTTATGAAGAGATCGCCCACGAAGCGGCGCATATGCGTGAAATGAGCTTCTGGGGTCCCAAGCCGGATGATCCAACACAAATCGCACGCGGGGCTCGAGCCGATGATCCACCGGCCTATGTCAGTGAATTCCCCATCCTGACCGTCAATCAGGCCCGGGTCATCGACTACTTCGCGCGACGCGCGGAAAATGGTCCGGCGCGAATCAACATCAACTACGGTTTTGAGTTTCTGGACCTGACCGTGCATGAGGAAGGCGAATATCCCGTTGAGGTGAAGCTGCTGGATGAGCACGGTGAGCAGCGCACGGTTCGCGCGAAGTACGTGGTGGGCTGCGACGGCGCGCGCAGCAAGGTGCGCGACTGCATCGACGTGGAGGTTCTCACCGATCCGGCGGACCAGGCATGGGCCGTCATGGACATCCTGGCCAATACCGACTTCCCGGACTTCCGCACCCGCAGCGGCATCGCATCCGACAAGGACGGCTCGATCCTGCTCATCCCACGCGAAGGTGGTTTCTTGACCCGCTTCTACGTCTCCCTAGATGCTCCTACCCCGGAAAACCGGGAACGCGTCCGGGCCACCACCGCCGAACAAGCCATCGAACGAGCCAACCGCATCCTGTCCCCCTACACCGTGGACGTCAAGGAGGTGACCTGGTTCAGCATCTACGAGGTCCGCCACTCGGTGGCACAAAGCTTCGACGATGTGGCCGCTCAAAAGAACCCTGCATTAAACCCGCATGTGTTCATTGCCGGAGATGCCTGTCATACGCACAGCGCCAAGGCTGGCCAAGGCATGAACGTCTCCATCCAAGACGGCTGGAATCTTGCGTGGAAGCTCGGCCAGGTCCTGGAGGGACGCAGTGATGAGTCCCTGCTGCAGACTTACAATGACGAACGGCAGGATGTGGCGCAGAAACTCATCGACTACGACAAGGAATGGTCGGCCATGATGTCCCGGAGTCCCGAGGAAATGGCGGGCCCGCATGAGATTGTTGACTTCTTCACGAGTACTGCCAACTTCCCCGGCGGCTTCGACACGAAGTACCCGTCCTCCACGCTGATCGGCGACGGTGCAGCGCAAGAGCTTGCCCAGAACTTCCCACTGGGCATGCGCTTCAAATCAGCCGAGGTTTCCCGGGTCTGCGATACAACGACGGTGCAGCTTGGCCACCATTTCCGTGCCGACGGACGCTGGCGGCTGTACGCTTTCGCGGACGAATCGGGTCAAGCCGTCGCCGAGCTGGCGGACTGGCTGGAAAATTCCGAGGATTCAGCGGTCAGGCAGTTCACCCCCGAAGGAACGGACATCGATAGTATCTTCGACGCCAAGGTGATTTATCAGCAGAGCTACCACGACGTGGATCTTGGCGCAGTTCCACGCCTGTTCATGCCGAAGGTCGGGTACCGTCAGGTGATCGATTGGGAGAAGGTCTACGCCGCGATTCCGCACAACGACATCTTCGAGGCACGCAAGATTGACCGTGCGGGCGCGCTGGTGATTGTGCGACCGGACATGTATGTGGCCCACGTTCTGCCGTTGACCGCACGGACAGAGATCACCGAGTTCTTTGCACAGAATATGATGGGTGCCAAGGTAGCGAATTTCTCCTGACCTTCGCTTCGCATGAGCGCAGGGTATCGACTCCTGAGGCAATTAGTGCCTGATCGCCCGATACCCTGTGTCTCAGCTAGCTTCAGGGAACCTGAGCTATATGAACCGAAGCAACGTTGACTCGATAAAGGGAAAGCGAAGGGATGACTTTACGGGTGCGGTATCCGCAGCCACCCGATACTGAACTGCTCCCCAGAAGTTGGACTGAGAAATCAGAAACCAATATCCGGGGAGCAGTTCAGCGAAACAGGGTCTTTTTATATGGCAGATCTTGCCAAGGACCTAGACGGCGGTATAGCCACCATCAACCGGAATAACGGCGCCGGTAATGAATTTTGCCTTGTCGCTGGCCAAGAAGGTGATTAAGTCAGCTACTTCCTGCGCCTCGCCCACGCGTCCCGCCGGGTGCAACTTGGCGTACTGCTCCAGAGTTGGCTCATCAATTAATGGGGTGCGGATAACACCAGGGGCCACCGCATTCACGCGGACGCCCTCCTTGGCATACATGGTGCCGGCGGCACGGGTCATATTCACCACGCCTCCCTTGGATGCCGAGTAAGCAATGTTGTTGGAAACTGCGACCATGCCGAACATCGAGGCGAGGTTGATGACAGAGCCACCGTCACCTTGCTTCAACAACTGGGCAATGACGTACTTATTGGTGTAGAAAACACCGGAGTAGTCGATGCCGTTGGTGCGTTCCCAGTTGTCAATGGTCGAGGTGACCACATCACCTTCGCCACCCACACCGGCCGAGGCAACAGCAATGTCCACACGTCCGAATTCCTCGACGGTCTTGGCAACTGCGGCTTCGACGTTCTCGGCATTGGATACGTCGCCCTGGTAGAACTTGGCGCCGATCTCGTCTGCGACTTCCTGAGATTTTGGATTGAAGTCAAAGATCATCACTTTGGCCCCTTCAGCGATGAAAGTCTTGGCTGTTGCCAGACCCAGTCCCGAACCGCCACCGGTGATGAATGCGACCTTGTTGTTGAGTTCCATGATGCGCTCCAATCCTTCAATGAAGTATGACCACTTCCGTGGTCCTATACTTCAATACAACACCACTTTAGTTGAAGCGTCAACCAGTTGTGACATGAGGATCAAATCCAGCAGCAATGCTGATTGATTGCGCCCTATTGCGACCGTCAACTGCAGCCTCGCATCCAGCACCTGACCGCTCGACGGGGTAAACTCGGCCGCGGACCCGTCACCGTCGAAAGGACTCCACCATGCCGCTAAGGCGTAGTGTCAAGCACCAGTTAGCACGCCGTCCGGCATGAGACTTTCAATTCTTGATCAGGTTCCGCTCACCGAGCATGCGCCCACCCGGGCTGCCGCACTATCCAGTGGCTTAACACTGGCACAGGATGCTGACGCGCTGGGTTACCACCGAATCTGGTTTGCCGAGCACCATAACTCGCAGTCCTTCGCCAGCGCCGCCCCGGAAATAATGACCGCCCTGGCACTGGAGCGCACAGCCAAGATCAGAATCGGCACCGGCGCCATCCTCTTGCCCTACTATTCAGCGCAAAAGGTCACCGAAACGATGGGTCTGCTCTCGGCGATTCATCCGGACCGAGTGGATACCGGGGTGGGGCGCGCCTCGCTCAGCGATCCAAACTATGCCGAAAAGATCGCGTCTTTGGTGCACGAGCTCGACGCTAGCCACGCGGCTTCAAACAGCGAGCCCGCCGGACGCGTATGGGTGCTGGGGGCCGGAGGTTCGTCCGCCCCGTTGCCGGGAACGCTCGGCGCCGGCTACGTTCATGGGCACTTCCTGCGCCCCACCGGTGGCGAGGCCGCGACCAGCGCTTATCGCGAGGCAGCAGTAGCTTCCGGACACACTCCACACACCGTCTTAGCCGTCCGCTTTGTCACGGCCGAAACCGAGGAACAGGCCCTGGCTCTAGCCGAAGCCCTGCTGCTTTGGCGGGTGCGCAAGGATTTTGGGCACGATGGTCCCATCCCCTCGACGGCCACCGCCGCACGCTACCAGTGGAGCACGGCGGAACGCGCCCGCGCTAAGGAGCGCAGCCAAGCACTGATCGTTGGAACCCCAGCCAAGGTTCGAGCCGAGCTTGTGGCTTTAGCCGACTCACATGGGGCCGATGAGCTGATGCTCAACACGCTGGTGAGTGACCCCGAGGACCGGTTGAACGCCTACCGGCTCCTGGCAGACGATTTGAACCACTGATCTTGAAGATCCTCGTTGACCTGGACAAGTCAGCATAGACAACAAGTAGCGACGAATTGAACACCAGAATCAGGTGAATCACAGTACCCGACGTCCCCTCGGGCTGAAGTCGAGGACAACGCACACTGTTTCCGGAGCGCTTGAATCTACCCAGATCAATGATCATGATAGGGAACTACCCGGCGCGCTTTGCCTGCTTGTGCCTCTCGAGAATTGCCAATACTAATCTGCAACGGTTTGAGCTGACGTGTTTTTAGTTGGAAAGCATCGATCCACCAGAAGTGCCGTTCTCAGATTTCGATCCTCCCTCGGGACGGCCGTGGCAATACCTGCGCGAATTGATAAACCGCCCGATTACCCGGTCGTCTGCAGACGACCTACCGCGTTGTCCGCATAGCACCACTTCTTCGGCGAACTGAATGACATCTGCGTTCTCCGCGGCGTTGCACGGAAGCACTCTGATGGCGAGCGCGCTGCGTTTCATTCGCTTGCAATAATTTTCTTTGACGCAGGTCCCCACATTTGCCTACTGCACTGATGAACCTCGTACCCGTTATCTTTTTGATAGCCCCTAAAAAGAGGATCATAGGGACTGTCGGCCGACCAATCTCGGCATGGTGTCTTGCCCCTGTCTAACCAATGATCCGGGGGGTGTTGCCACCGAGATTGGGATGGCAGCATGGTGATTGCTAATTAGGGGGCGCGGCGCAAAAAAAATGAACGCCTGTCATAACGTGGATACAAGACTTCGCTACCGACGATCGGTCGACCTTGAACACAAACTAGTTCAAAGGAGCACAAGCTATGATCAACGCGAACATCGACATTTTCCTCGGCCTGGACGTCGGCAAAACCGACCACTGGGCCTGCACCGTCACCATAGACAGCAAGAAAATCTGGAACAAAACGCTGCCAACGACGAAGCCAAATTGATCGCGGTCTACCAAAACCTCACCGCTCAAGGAACAGTTCTGGTCGTAGTGGATCAGCCAGCCACCATCGGAGCCTTGGCAGTCGCCGTAGCTCAACAGCTGGGCATCCAGGTCGCGTACCTGCCCGGACTGACCATGCGACGCATCGCAGATATGTATCCCGGGACAGCCAAGACCGACGAAAAGGATGCGTTCATTATCGCTGATGCGGCACGAACCATGCCCCATACCCTGCGCAGCCTCCAACTCACCGACGAAGAAGAAGCAGCGCTGGGCATGCTCACCGGATTTGATCTTGATTTGGCCCGTCAGATCACTCAAACCAGCAACCGGATCCGTGGGCTCTTCACCCAGATCCACCCACCTTTAGAGCGGCTCTTAGGTCCATGGTTGGACTATGACGCCATCCTTGAAGTCCTCGCTGCATGGCCTACCCCAGCGCTGCTGAAGCACGCTGGCAAGGCGCGGATCGATGCGAAACTCAAGAAACACGGAGCCCGCCGGCACACCGCCTGGGCCGCAGCCATCATGGACGCGCTCGACGAGCAAAGCGTCATCGTGGTCGGCACCGATGCGGCAGGACTAGTCATCCCGCACATGGCTCGCCAGCTGATCTCATTGCACGCCCAGTGTGCTGACGTCGCCACTCACCTCGAAACCATGGTGGAGGCGCACCCTCTTTACCCGGTCCTGACATCGATGCCCGGGTCGCTGTCAGGACCGCTGCGATCATCATCGCTGAGATCTCCGTCAAGAGCTTCACCAGTGCTGCAGCTCTGTCTTCCTACGCTGGATTAGCACCGACCACACGCCAGTCAGGGACCTCAATAAAGTCCGAGCGCGTCAGTCATTCAGGGAACAAACGATTGAAACGGGCGCTCCTCCTATCGGCATTTGCGTCCATCCGTTTCGATCCAACCAGCCGGGAATACTACGACCGGAAACGAGCCCAGGGTAAACGCCATAATCAGGCACTCATCGCGTTGGCTCACCGTCGACTGACAGTACTGTTTGCGATGATCCGCGATGGATCCTTTTATGATGCTCCGGAGCAGAAAATTGCTTGACTTTTAACATAGGGGCACCCCCCATAGGGGCGCTGCCCTCCTACAAAAGTAGGAGGGCAGCGATCCATCCGCAGCATTGCTCCTCCACCAAGCGCCGCTTTCCGAACCATGCTGACAATAACTTCGCGAGCTCGTTAACCGCTGGATCATCATGTTTTCCGCTAGAACACACTGCCCCGCTGGCCACATGGAAGCGCTTTCCTGCGCCTTCCTACAAAAGTATGATTACGGGTACAAAAATAGATTTATATAATTTTCATTCGGGCAATATGGAAACCAATTAGCGTATCTGAACAATTTTGATCGGCTGCCCACTTCCCCTTGCTCGCAGCCTTCGCTTTTCCCATACACCTCGACGAGGATCTAGGAATCTGGTTTGAAAAATAAAAAACTCATCGCCATGGCTGCCACAGCGGCTCTTCTGATCGCCCCCACAACCGCTTTCGCCAATGAGACCCCGGCTCCAAAACCAGCCGCCGCATCCAGCCACTTGGAAGCTGTCAGCTCATACTCCGTTGAAGACACCCTGAAATTGCTCTTGGCTGGATCCGGACCAGTCGCTGAGAAAAACCCCGAGCTGGTCAGATTCCTCGGATTTGCTGAGAATCGCCCCGCAACGGACGAGGCCGTACTCGATGAGGTGATCGCCGACTACGTGAAGTTCGACCCGAAAACCGCTGCCTCCGTTCAAAAGCGGCTCGCGTCCGGGCAGCCCCAACAAGTTGAAAAGGCCCTGGCCGACCTGACTTCCTCTTTCCAGAAATACCTCAAGAAGAAGTCCGCCAGCCAGTCGGAGAAGAGCAATCTTCCCGTGGCCGATGCGGCCGGATGCGGCGCGTTTAAAGTGTGCGTCGGCGTAACGCTGCTCGCCGTTGCAAATGGTGTGGTGTACGCGAACGTGGCCGCTGCGACGTTCGCGGTGGCGACCTTGGCAATTGCCTGGGTCTACCTTATGGATGATCCGAGCCAGACTACCGAGTTTGAACGCGATGAGTTCATTGCCAAGATGACACGAGCGCTGAGCAGCTAGCCTCGCGATGCAAGATACACCAACAAAAGCCGCCCCAGGCCGAGCTGCGGCCTGGGGCGGCCTGCTGTCACTGATAGCCTTTGTCCTGATTCTCGCGCTGACGATTGCCATGTCGCTGCCGAGCAACGTACTGGCCTCCCGCGACGGATCACTGCTGAGGAAAACAAGTGTCGAGCTGGTCCCCCAAGGCTGGGCATTCTTCACCAAGCCTCCGAGCGAAAGCGAGATCGTACCTTTTTCGGTCACCAATAATTCTGCACCCGTATCCGCGCTCGCGCCACCTCAGGCCGAATTCAAAAATCTTCTGGGCCTCTCCCGTACACAGCGTGCCCAGGGCCCCGAGTTGGCAGGCTACGTCAACGAAGTCACCCGTTGGGTCGACTGCATGTCGAGCGAACCCGGGATCTGCGCGCAAGATCTCCTGGACGAGGGCGGTACGCCGCAAAAGTTCGATTCCACGACTTCCGCTGCCTCGCTCTGCGGAACGATCATTGCGCTTGAGACCGAGCCTGTTCGTTGGTCGTTCAGAGAATTCTCCACCTCGGCGCGCACCGCGAAACGCGCAGCGTTGCTGGAGGTGTCATGCTGAACCGGATTCTTCAACCGACAGAGAACGCGATCGCCAATTTCCACGGGGCAGATCGCTGGATTGGGTCTGGTCGCACACTGATTGCGCTGGCGCAGCTGAGCATACTTTGCTTTACGCCCACCGCATACCTTTTCGTGCCGGTCTCCGGAGAACCGCAAAAGCCGCACTGCGAAGGGTGGAAGGGCCTCACCGCCTACTGCTTGGGCAACGACGATTTCCGGCCTTGGGTCTCAATACTGCTCATTGCCCTTCTTATGGTGGTCGCCTCGGGCTTCTTCCCGGCTCTGACAGCGGTGCCGCATTACTGGGCTACGGTATCCATCTCGACGGGAATCTCGCTGCCTGACGGTGGCGAGGCTGCGGCTCAAGTCATCACGCTATTTTTGGTTTTCCTGCTTTTGGGCGACCGCCGGAAAACTCATTGGCATCGAGCTTCACCGAGCACCAGGCCGAGAAATGTCCTGCTTGGGCTGACCTGGGCCGCTCATTGGGGACTTCGGCTTCAGATGGCTTGGATCTATGTAAACGCGGCAATTCCCAAGCTTTCGGTCCAGGAGTGGAAAGACGGAACCGCCGTGTACTACATAACCCGCGGTGAATTCTTCGGTGCGCCAAAGCACCTGCAAGAACTGATCTATTGGGCAACGTCTATGCCCTTGGTCGAACTGCTGTTGACGTGGGGAACTATCGCCGCCGAACTGACGATTGCCTACTTCTTGATTTTCGGGAAGAAGCGCACGCGCCTGGTCTCGCTGGCTTTATGCCTCGCTCTGCATGCGGGCATCATTGCAGTCATCGGACTCTGGTCCTTCGCCCTGGTGATGATCGGCGGAGTTGCCGCAGCTATGGCGGGTATCCAACTGAGACAGCAGGTTCATGCACCAGATGCCCCGCGATCCGCTCCCATCACTGCTACACCCGCTGACTTCACCCACGTAAACACGCTTGGCTCAAGTGATAAGCATTCAACTTCTCCCCTAGTTAAAGGAAAATGAAATGGAAGACCTGGCATTTGGAGCTCTCGTAGTTAGCATCCTGTTTGTCCTCATGTGTACGATGCTGGCTTCAATGACCCGTTCAGGGTCTTTATCGGCCAACCGCGTCTTCGGCTTGAAGACCAAGCACACGCTCGCCTCCGATGAAGCGTGGACAGCGGGGCACAGGGCAGCCGGTCCCCTATTATGGGGTTCCGTTGCTGTCGCACTGGCTGGCGCTGTCACTACCGGCCTGCTGCTTGCTGCCGGTGATTCGCAAGTTGCCGGTGTGGTTGGCTGGGTCGGCGTGCTAATAAATGTGGGGCTTCTGGTTTACGCAACCCGAGTCGCGAACAGGGCAGCTCGCGCCGCATAATTGCGGCGCGCACCCCTGCACTCGATAGTTGAATGCAGATGGCTGCGGTCTTGGAGGTTCAACGCCCCGCACCGCCATCCAGGCAGGCGGTGAGCTGGAATCAAGTTCCCGCTCACTGCCTGTCTGGCTTGTGGCCGTATCCCTGAAGCACCATTGGCTAAAATGCTTGGACCCGCGGAATAACTATTATCTGGGTGTTCTGCTCTCTCTGGCGTCTGGCAGTCCAAGCACATATCTAAATGGATGTCGGAAGATGCGCAACCTGACGCCGCGTAGCGAGCAGCTTGTGCGTCCACTGGAAAATCATTGGGGACGGAGCCAGCCCGCAGAACCCTGAAGCTGCGGGGCCACTTGCGTGTGCAGTTGCATGTCGTTGCATTGGCGGATCGGCCCGATGCCCAACCCTATGGTTTTCAAGGTTCCGAATACCTTGATCTCGCCCTACGACGTGGTGCGGATACGGCTATTGACACCCTTGCGGCCTACCGGCAGAGCCAGGCGAGGCGGAATCGGCGAGCGCCCAACGCGATCCCATTCACGCAATCCACGCGTTGCCCATCGGTAGCGGAACCGGCAGATTCGGCTCCATCAAACAGTAATCTGCCGTACCCATCTGGCGCATTGAACTGCGTGACAGCCACCGGATGAGAATCCGCAAAAAGTTTTTTCAACTTATTTCAATCCTTTTCCCATCTCGCTCCGAATGCTTCATGACAGCCCGCACCAACAGGGTCGGGGAAATACGACGAGAGTTCTCGTCGTAAGGCAAGGAGATAGACATGCAGACACTCAACCGCAAATTCGTTGGAGCACTCTCGCTGGTCGCAGTTGCAGCAATGGGATTGACCGCTTGCTCGACCGGCTCCGAAACCGCAGAGCCATCAGCTTCCAGCTCCATGGCCGCCCCAAGCAGCTCGGCAATGGCCAGTGAGTCGCCAATGGCTGATTCGGACATGGACCCAGCAGCTAACCTCGTTGGCTCGGGTTGCGCGGCTTACGCCGAAGCAGTGCCAAGTGGCGACGGCTCGGTAGCCGGTATGGCCAAGGACCCGGTAGCCGTGGCAGCTTCGAACAACCCGCTGCTCAAGACGCTGACCGCGGCGGTGTCCGGAAAACTGAATCCAAAGGTGGATTTGGTGGACACCCTCAACGGTGACGAGTTCACCGTCTTCGCACCCGTTGATGACGCTTTCGCAGCAATTCCTGAAAAGGACCTCAACGCAGTGGTCAAGGACGCAGATATGCTCAGCGGCATCTTGACCTACCACGTAGTACCTGGCCAGATTGCACCGGCAGACCTTTCGGGTGACTACACCACCGTTGCAGGCCAGGATCTTGAGGTCACCGGCAGCGGAGATGACCTGAAGGTCAACGGCGCTTCGGTCATCTGTGGTGGCGTGCAGACCGCCAACGCCACCGTCTACCTGGTAGACGAAGTATTGATGCCACCAGCAGAAAAGAAGTAGTCGAAGCGGACTACCAGCAAGACGTCCACCGCCCGATGGCCGGTACTTGGTGCTTGATCATCAAGCACCGGCCATCGGGCGGTTAACACCCTCTTGACCGGCTAGGTCGTGGATACCTTCGCCGGACAACGGAAAAGGAGATATGAACAGAGCTGACACGGAACAATTGAATCCCGGCTCCGATGATATTCTCGACACCATGGACAGAGCACCGAGCGGGACCGGGACACAGGCAGAAGCAGACCCTGGATCCACTGAATATTGGAGCGGTCTATGCCGACGGGTCGCCGAAGGTGACCATCAGGCCTTCGATTCCCTGTATGCGGAGTTATCTCCGGTGGTGTACGGAATCTCGGTGCGGCTGATTCGCAATTCCGCGCAGGCTTCCGAGGTCGCTCAGGAGGTCATGCTCGAAATCTGGAACAACGCGCACCAGTATTCTCCCGGTACGGGATCCATCTACGCGTGGGCTTCAACGATCGCCCGTCGCCGGACCATTGACAGGATCCGTTCGGAGGAAGCACGGACCACGCGTGAAGACCGCAACTTCACCGTTGACCGGGAAGTCGCACAAATCGATGATGACTTGATGGCTCAAGTTGATTCGGAGCAGGTCCGCAATTGCCTGGGAACCTTGACCGACAAGGAAAAGCAGACGGTCATTGACACCTACTACGGCGGCAGCACCTATGCACAGGTGGCCGAACGCCGCCAGATGCCCCTGGCCACGGTGAAATCTAGAATCCGCAGCGCCTTGCAGCGCCTGAAGACATGTTTGGAGGTGGCATAAGTGGATCGCCAGAATCGTGACGGCTCATTGAGCACCGAAGACCATGAACTGCTGACCGGGCTGGCCTTGGAAGCCTTTGATTCACCCGAGGAGCGGGAACGCGCCGAGAAACTGGTCAGCTCCAATGAGCAGGCCGCCCAATGGCTGCGAGGATACCGCGAGACCCTGGCACGCCTCGACCGGGCCACGGCCGTGGAACCCCCGGCGCAGTTGCGTGAGAAGATCTTCGCCGACCTTCCGGAGCAAGCATCCCCAGCACCAATTTCGCTGAGCGAACGCCGCGAGCAGAAGCGGCGCGGAATGCCTCGCTACGGTTGGCTTGCGGCCGCCGCCGCGGCAGTGGTGCTAGCCGCCGTGCCGAGCGCTATCGCAATCAACCAGCACCAGCGTGCAATCACCGCGGAATCCGAAAACAACGAGCTGCTTTCAGTGCTCGATGGCCAGCAGGTGAAGGTGGTCAACGCACAAATGCCGGACGGCAATGGCGCGATGACCCTGCTTGCTTCCTCCAAGGGTACGGTGGTGCTCGGCCACGATCTGCCGGCCATGGACCAGGAGCACGATTACCAATTGTGGACCATTGCCGCAGGCGGAACTCCAGTTCCTTCCGATGTGGTTCCCCACGGCGACTGGAGCGCACAGTTACCGGCCATGCCAGAGGGTACAACGATCGCTTTGACCGTGGAACCGGCGGGTGGCTCCCAGGCTCCGACCACCGATCCGGTGATGGTGCTGGTCGGCTGAGCGGGGATTGGCAAAGATGCAATTTAGCTAGCTAGGCTAAATACATTAGTCTGTGGCTATGAGGCAAGACTCCCTGACCCAGCCACCGCAGCCCCTCCAGCTGGTGCTGTTCCGCGATGACCTGCGCACGCTGGATAACCCGGCCCTGTTAGCCGCACGGGAAGCCGGGCCCACCCTGGCGGTCTTCATCCTGGATGAGCAGTCCCAGGGGATCAGGCCGCTGGGAGCCGCGGCCCGCTGGTGGCTGCACCATGCGTTAGCCAGCCTCCGGGATTCCCTGCACGAACTGGGGATCCCCCTGATATTGCGACGCGGGGCCACCGCGGAGGTCGTGGCAGAGCTCAGCAGCGAATGCTCGCCGCAGGCTATCAGGTGGAATCGCCGTTATGGCCACGCAGAGCGCGCAGTGGACGCTCAGCTCAAAACCGCGCTGCACGGCGCGGGAATCAGCGCCCACAGCTACGCGGGGTTCTTGCTTCACGAGCCTTGGGAACTACTGACTAAGAACCAGACCGGTTTCAAGGTCTTCACTCCCTTTTACAATGCGCTGCAAAACGCTGACATACGGCCGCCTCTGCCCAGCCCCAGCGCCCAGGACCCGCTCGACGCGCCAGGGGTGCGCAGCGATCAGCTGGAGAGCTGGAATCTGCTGCCGACTTCTCCGGATTGGTCCGCGGGCCTGCGCGAAACCTGGACTCCGGGTGAGCCTGCGGCCAGGCAACGCCTAGCCGAGGTAATTGAATCAATCGCCGGGAACTATGTGGACCACCATGACCGGCCGGACCTCGACGGCACATCAGCATTGTCCCCCGCGTTGCGCTGGGGACACCTGAGCGCTCACCAAGTATGGGATGAATTGAGCAGGCACGCGGCGCATTCCCCGGCCGCCGCCGAGGGCGCCACCGCACTGCGCCGCCAAATCGCCTGGCGGGACTTCTGCTGGCACCTTTACTACCACCACCCGCAGCTGCCCACGCAGAACCTCCGCACAGAATTTGATGACTTTAATTGGTCCTGGCCAACCGATTCACCTGAAGCCGCGGATCTGGTGGACGGCTGGCAGCGCGGCCGCACCGGTTTTGCACTGGTTGATGCAGGAATGGCGCAGCTGTGGCAGACCGGCTGGATGCACAACCGGGTGCGTATGGTCACCGCGAGCCTGCTGGTCAAGAACCTCGCGATCCACTGGAGGGTGGGCGAGCAATGGTTCTGGGACACTCTGGTGGATGCCGATATTGCCAGCAACACCGCCAACTGGCAATGGGTGGCCGGGTGCGGAGCGGATGCCGCACCCTACTTCCGCATCTTTAATCCCGAATTGCAGGCTAAAAAATTCGATCCTCAGGGCTCCTACGTGGCCCGCTTTGCGCCATTGGCCATTGAACCACTGGTGGATCTCAAACAGTCGCGAGCTCAAGCCCTAGAATCATACAACCACATGAAATCGCAGCAGAATTCGTGAGTCCAAAGAATTTGCGAATCCTCCAATCCAAGAGCGCCACGGCTACGAACAACCGGTAGGAGCTCCCAGAGCCCAGTCGCAGACACATGCATTACAACGTATGAGGTGGTCAAAGATGGATCAGGCAATCAGATCCAAGCGTTTTGAAGTATTCGCCTTCGGGCTCGCAGGATTCATCTCCGCCGCAATCCTATTTGCCGTCGCGCAGTTGGTCTCGGTATTTTTTGCGACTTCCTCGGCTCCCTTCGTCGCGCTGGGCTCAACATTCATTGACTTCACCCCGCCGTGGCTGAAGGATTTTGCCATCGCGACCTTCGGGACCAATGACAAACTCGCGCTCTTCGTCTCCCTGGGCATCGTTGCGGCCATCCTTGCGGCCCTCGTAGGACTGCTGGCGCGCCGCAGCTTCGCCGCAGCGGCGATCGCCATCGTCATTCTGGCCGCGGTGATCGGCACTTCGGTCATCACCCGTTCGGCTACCGGTCCCATGGACTTGGTGCCGGTCATCATCGGCACGATACTCGGCCTGGGCACGCTTAAATGGTTGACCGGGCTGGCTTCCACAGGACCTTCCCCTAGGCCTGAGGAAGAACACCTCGAGGGCCCGTCCCGCCGTAAGTTCCTGGTAGCTTCCTCGCTTTCGCTGCTCGGCGCAGCCATCGCCGCCGGCGTGGGCACCTCGATTGCGGCCACACGCAATGCGGCTGAATCCGCACGCCTTGCCCTGGGCTTGCCTGCACCCAAAGCAAAGGCGGCAAAGATTCCTGCGGGCGCGCAGGTAGATCTCAAGGGAATGCCAAAGTTCGTCACACCTAACGAAGATTTCTACCGTATCGACACGGCACTTTCTGTGCCACGCATTGACCCAGCCGAATGGTCCCTCCGCGTGCATGGCATGGTCGACAACGAATTCACCATGAGTTTTGACGAGCTCTTGGGCGAAGAACTCGTCGAAAGCTACCTGACGTTGACCTGCGTTTCCAACCCGGTGGGTGGAGACCTGGTAGGCAACGCCAAATGGCTGGGCTACCCCTTGCGAAAATTGCTGGAACGCGCGGGCCCGCAAGCAGGCGCCGACATGGTGCTGTCTACCTCCATTGATGGATTCAGCGCCTCCACACCGCTGGAAATACTCACCGATGACCGCATGGCCCTCTTGGCGGTAGGCATGAATGATGAACCGCTGCCGCTGGAACATGGATTCCCCGTACGCATGGTGGTGCCAGGACTCTATGGCTATGTCTCCGCAACCAAGTGGGTCGTTGATCTTGAAGTGACCCGATTCGGCGAAAAGGACGCTTACTGGACCACGCGCGGGTGGTCCGAGCGCGGCCCCATCAAGATGTCGTCCCGCGTAGATGTACCGCGCTCCTTCACGAAGCTCCCGCCGGGAGAAGTGGTTATCGGCGGCACTGCGTGGGCACAGACCATCGGCATTTCCAAGGTCGAGGTCAAGGTCGATGATGAGCCGTGGCAGAAGGCTGAGCTGGCAGAAGAAGCCACGCTGGACACCTGGCGCCAGTGGCGTTACGTCTGGAAGGGCGGCAGCCCGGGCAACCACTCGGTCACCGTGCGCGCCTACAATGCCGAGGGTGAAATGCAGACCAGTGACCGCGCAGATCCGGTGCCCAACGGTGCCAGCGGCTGGCAACGCGTGCAGTTCTCCGTAACGGACTCCTAGAAGTTCCCGGCCTCAACCGTGGCGCCTTCTGAGCGGACCGCGTTCAGGGCATAAAAATTGACCGGCACAGCAGCGCCGGTCAATTTTTGCGGGTCGCTAAATACTAGAGCTCGACGATTTCAAATTCCATCAAGTCTGCGCCCTGCGCGACTGGCTTCTTGTCGCTTCCCGCATGGGCGGCCTCTGAACGCTGGTCCCGCCAGTTTTCAAAATCTCCGCGGGTGGCCCACTGGGTGAAAACAAAGTATCGATCTTCGCCTGCTACTGGACGCAGCAGCTTGAATCCTTCAAAGCCGGGCGAGCTGTCCACCGAGTTTTTGCGAGCGGCGAAACGCTTCTCCAATTCGGGACCGGCCTCGGCTGGTACCTTCAACGCGTTGATGACGACAATCGACATGTTTCTCCCTTAACTGCCCGGTAAATTCCGGGCCACCTATGGTTCCTCTTTCTTAGCCTACATCTCGTTTCCTAGGCCACAGCGTCTTGTTTCGCTTGCAGCCGTTCCAGCTTGGATTGCCGGGCAATGTGGTTTGAGTTGTTCACCGCGATGTACCACGAAGCACCAACGATGAGCAGGATCAAAGACATTCCAATCCCACTGGCTAGATCAGGGGCAAACATTATCGGATTGATAATGGAAACAACCACCACAACCACGCCGACCCACTGGGCAACCTTGGTGAACCCTGGCCGCGCACGGCCAATCAGAAATGTCAGGAAACCTAGAATCAAGAACGGCAACGCGATGAAGCGGACTATATGTATGAAGTCCACGTTCTGGAACATTCCACCGGTGAATTTCATGGACGCGCCAGCCGCTTCACTGACTAAGAGAACAAAGACGCTCATGACCACCGCACCAAAAGTAGCGATGACCACCTGAACGTAGTTGAAAGGCATCTTGTACTTCATTTCAGCACCCATGGCTGAACATCTCCTCGACCACTCGAAAATGGAAAACCCTCCAATTTCAATGTACTCCCGTTTAGGCACCTTGAACCCAAGAGTTTTTCTACGCCTGCCCGGTGCTTGTGGGATGCTAGAAGTATGGATTTAGAGATCACCCGCGCGCTGAGCATCCCGGATTCGGAGCTCAACTGGCGGTTCTCTCGTTCCTCTGGCCCCGGCGGCCAGCATGTCAACACCTCGGATAGTCGCGTTGAGTTGTCATGGTCAGCTACCGGTTCACGCGCACTGAGCGATTATCAACGTGAACGCTTAGTGACCAGGTTAGATTCAAAGCTCATTGCCGGCGTCATTACCGTCAGCGCATCGGAGCAACGTTCCCAGCTACGCAACCGCGAGCTTGCCTTGCAAAAACTCGCCAAGATCATCGCCACCGCACTAGCACCAGACGGGCCGAGCAGGCGCGCCACGAAGCCTACTAAGGGATCGCAGCGGCGCCGACTGGCAACAAAGTCGCGTCGTTCAGAAACTAAGGCACAGCGCAAGCGCCCTTCGGCTGACTAAACACGAATAACCCGTCAGTTTAGTCTGTATTTTTATCAACGGACAGAAAATTCATACCGTGCTGCTGGATCATTTGAATCACTGAAACTGATGTTTATGTTTCGGTGTCGCGGGAGTAGCGTGAGAGTCACCGTTGCTGGCGTATCAGTAGTATTTAGGCACTGAACACTCATAGTTTTTGATGATGTCGGTGTCGCCGTGCAACCTGCGCCAACGTTGATCCAGCCCCACAAATAGTGGTCCATCTCGACGTTGAAGACCAACTGCTTATTTTTCATCGGTTCGGTGGGAGTCACTGTGAACTCATAACGAGACAAGAATCCGCCATGAAGCTTATTCATCAATACTTCAAAACTTACGTTTGATTCACTTTCTTCAGGCTCTGAAGGCTCATCTGTTGGCTCCGGTGTCGGTTTCGTAGTTGGCTCAACCGTCGGTTCCACAGGCGGTTCAGGCGTGGGTTCCAACGTTGGCTCCCAACTCGACTCATCAGTTGGTTCAACCGTCGGTTCTAAACTCGGTTCCCCAGTTGGTTCAACACTCGGTTCCGTAGTTTGCTCAATCGTCGGTTCCGAAGTTGGCTCCCAACTCGACTCCTCAGTCGGTTCAACACTCGGTTCCGTAGTTTGCTCAATCGTCGGTTCCGAAGTTGGCTCCGGACTCGGTTCCCTAGTTGGTTCGACGCTTGATTCAAGTGTGGGTTCCGACGTTGGCTCAACCGTCGGCTCAATCGTCGGTTCAACGCTCGATTCCCCAGTTGGTTCTAAACTCGGTTCCGTAGTTTGCTCAATCGTCGGTTCAACGCTCGATTCCCCAGTTGGTTCTAAACTCGGTTCCGTAGTTTGCTCAATCGTCGGTTCCGAAGTTGGCTCCGGACTCGGTTCCCTAGTTGGTTCGACGCTCGGTTCCGACATTGGTTCTAAACTCGGTTCCGTAGTTTGCTCAATCGTCGGTTCCGAAGTTGGCTCCGGACTCGGTTCCCTAGTTGGTTCGACGCTCGGTTCCGACGTTGGTTCTAAACTCGGTTCCGTAGTTTGCTCAATCGTCGGTTCCGAAGTTGGCTCCGGACTCGGTTCCCTAGTTGGTTCGACGCTCGGTTCCGACGTTGGTTCTAAACTCGGTTCCGTAGTTTGCTCAATCGTCGGTTCCGAAGTTGGCTCCGGACTCGGTTCCCTAGTTGGTTCGATGCTAGATTCAAGCGTGGGTTCCGACGTTGGCTCAACCGTCGGTTCAACGCTCGATTCCCCAGTTGGTTCCGATGTTGGCTCTATCGTTGGTTCCTGCGTCAGCTCAGCACTAGGCTTTGGCACTAGCTCCGCTGAAGGTGAGGGCATTTCTTCAGGGGTAGGTTCTGCCGTGGGTTTGGCCGTAACCTCAGCACTCGGCTCAACGTTGGGTTCCACTGCTGATTTCGACGTTGGTTCAGTTGTGGGCAGCGTGCTCGATTGCAGGCCTGACACCGGCCCTGCGCTGAACAAAAATTCATTGCCGCCAGACGGTCGTGTGGGTTCCGGGGATATTTTGCCCTCTTGCGAATCAGCCTCTGAGGTGTCCGATGGTACTCGAAAGGAGATTGAATCCCTGATGAAGTCCACAATCTCACTTCGTGCTTCAACATTTTCTGTTTCGAAGACTTGTTGCTGGGAGGCGTCCTCAATGTAGGGTTCGTTTTGACGGCCACCAAGCAACGGTGGCAAAATCCCTGCAGCGGCAGCAACCACTGCTAATACTGTCAGCCCACTTCCAACGCTCACCAACACTGCTGTGGCGCTCGCCGCTCCGGTAGCAACAGTTGTCACGCTTGAACCAGCCACTACAGTGCCTGCCGATGCCCCACCAGCGACAGTGCTCAGGCTAGCGCCGAGTTGCGTCACGCCACCGGCCGCCGATAATCCAAGCGCCGTGGTTCCACCAACTATCAAAGGAAGCACCACGCTTCGCATCAATCCGCCGATATGTTGTAATTCGCCATACACTAAGGCACAAGCGGGGCAACCTTTTATGTGCCCCTGAAGCGAGCGCCGTGCCTTGGCAGGAAGATTCCTGCGGATAAACGCCGGCATTTGCTTACGAGCAGTTTCACAACTCGCGGCAAGGTCCAATTGGTCGTTCAGATGTGCGGAGAGGTAGGACTCGCGTAGTCCTTCGCGGGCTCTCACCGCCAAGGCCGACACGGCATTGGGAGCAATCCCCAAGATCGCGGCAATTTCACGTGGTGGCATTCCATCAACTTCGTTATGCCACAAAACAGCCCGCCAGCGCTCGGGCAACGAGTTAAAAGCTCTACTGATAAGCAGAGCCTCATTACGTTGCATGGCCTCATCAGCCTGCGGATCGCCATGCCCGAATTCGGGCATTTCATCTGTGACGATATCTCGCTTGGCGGCATTGTTTCTCCCGAAGGCTTCCCGCGAGACTGTAGTCAACAAGTAAGCACGAAAGAATTCGGACGGACCTTTTCCACGTGCTAGGCAAGTAAACACTCTTAAGAAAGCATCGGAAACAATATCTTCCGCTTCGGAAGGGTTGTCTGTATGTCGGTAGGCTACAGCTAGTGCTACCTGTTTATGTCGCTGGTAAAGGCGTTCCTGGCAAGTCTCATTACCAATGCGGGCTCCTTCAATGAGATCCGAATCGCTTGCCCCGGCGAAATCGGCTCCTGGATCTACTGCCACAAAGTCCCCAAACTTTAGAAATCAATGCATCTTGCTCTAAACATGCGCAATGAATTAGTTCCCCAAGACCTTAGAATTGCACAGCCAGTATTCGTCGACTTCATCGACTATACCGACATACGGGTGTGTTTCACCGCCTCCTGTCACTTGTTCGACGGACCTCCTTGGGTCTCGCACGGCCTTCTTTATTACTTATAGCCACAGTGGCTGAATGGGTCTCCCCAAAATAGCTAACCATCCAGCCACCACCGCTGCAGGTAAAAGTTCAAGCCCCCAAGACCCGAATCCTCACCTATGTACGTTAAGAGTCGGCGAACCGGGATTCGTGACGCAGTTATTCGAAAAACTTTAAATTTTTCTGGCTTTGCTCAGATCAGCCATAATTCAGCTTTAGGAATTCTGACCAATCGACCCGACAGGCACATTCAGTTCGGTGATGTATTTCGTCGCTCCGGCATCCGGGCACAGTGCTAGGCACGTCATTTTCTTCTCCCCGTGAAAAATGACGTGCCTAGTTATGGCTGCTTCTTACGTAGCCTCGCAGATGCACATTACTGTTTTAGAACTTCGTTTTACCGACCCTTTTAGCGCAACACCACTGTCCGCGACCCGTTGAGGAATACGCGGTCTTCACAGTGCCAGCGCACCGCGTCCGAGAGTGCCTTGCATTCGGTATCTCGGCCCGCTGCTACTAGATTTTCTGGTCCGTAGCTGTGGTCTACTTCTTGGACCTGCTGAGCAATGATTGGGCCCTCATCCAGTTCGCTGTTGACGTAGTGCGCAGTCGCGCCCACGGTCTTCACACCACGATCGAATGCTTGGTGGTAGGGCTTCGCTCCTTTGAAGGAGGGGAGGAATGAATGATGAATATTAATTGCCCTACCAGTGAGCTTCCTAGTCAAGTCATCGGAGAGGACCTGCATATACCTAGCAAGCACCACCAGGTCGATATCGAAGCGGTCCACCAGTTCCATCAACTTGGTTTCCGCTTCGGGCTTTGTTTCAGCGGTGACTGGAATATGGAAGAACGGTATCCCATTCCATTCAACCTGCTGTCGATGATCTGGATGGTTTGAGACCACCGCAGCAATCTCCACTGGAAGTTCACCCATTCTGGCGCGGAACAATAGATCATGCAGGCAGTGGCCGAATTTCGAGACCATGACAACCACGCGCTTCTTCTTTCCCGCGGCACGCATTCCCCACTGGGCCTGGTATTCCTGCGCAAGCTCCTCGAGGCTTGCTTCAAGTTCGGCAATGTCTTGAGAGGTATCGGGCTGATTACAGATTTCGAATTCAATTCTCATAAACAAAGTGCCTGAACGCTGGTCATCATGTTGCTTGAGTTCGCGGATGTCTCCCTGATGCTTCAGTAGCAACCCGGTGACAGCATGGACGATTCCTGAACGCTCGGCGCAGGTGAAAGTCAGGACGTAGATGTTGTTTGGTTCGGTCATTGTGCCGCTCCTTAATAGTTCACCGAGCTGACGGAGACGTCCGCCATAAGTCGTGTTTGAGTGAAGACGAGCCAAGATACTTCATTGAGCCTGCTACGCAGAGCGGCTTCCTTCATCGGTAGAAACACCAGATTGGAGAGGATAACTCCGTGGAAGCAGCTTCTCCCTAGACCTGGCTTGAGCTTGGTGATGACCACCAGCAAACCCAAAATAAACCAATGTAAATTCCTGATATAAAACTACTGATATATCAATGTTTGATCACAAGCATAGGCGTGCGTCTATCCATCGTCAATAGGTATTTCGATCGTTTTTCATTGGGCCCTCGCAGCATGGACCAACGCCGGATTTACGCTCGAAAGAAAACGCGCTGGATCACCACGCGGCAAGAGTGACTAACCGTCGAGATGACCAGAAGCGCTTCTGCGAGATACTCTTTGCTTATAGGCAACTGATATTTCACAAGTGAATGAGAGCAACGTTCTGATGCCAGCTACGCCCACGCAAGCAACCACCAGCTCGATGGCCGATCGCGCTTACGACCTGCTGAGAGATCGTCTTGTGCTATTGGAAATCGCGCCTACGCATCCCATTCATGAGCCTGCTTTGGCCGAGGAACTCAACGTGGGGCGTACTCCCATTCGCGAAGCGCTGAAGCGTCTTGAAACTGACCATTTAGTCGTCTCCTATCCACGTCGCGGGACATTTGCCACCGCCGTAGACTTTCACGAACTGAACCAAATTTCTGAGATCCGCCAGGTACTCGAACCAATGGCCGCGCATAATGCCGCGGCAAATAAGGATCCCGAGATTCGTGCCGAGCTAGCCGAATATCTGAAAAAAATTGACTCCTTAGATGAGTCCATGGATCAGCGCTCTTTACTGTTCCTAGACGTGCACATTCACCGGCTGATTTACCGTGCAAGCGCCAATAAGCACCTTGAAGAAACGCTAGTACGCCTCGATAATCTAGTCACCCGTATTTGGTGTTTAGTTATCGATCAAATGCCACCCATAGCCGGACATATTATTGAGCACTCAGCCCTTCTGAGAGCCATTCTGGATGGCGACGGAACCAAAGCAGCACAGCTTGTCTCCGCTCACGTAGCCCACTTCGAGCAAGCTTTGCGCAAAGCACCCTAAGCTCCAATGACACCTCGCGATGCTCGGCTGCAAACAATTGGTTTTCACCGCGGGTTTGCTGCCGAGCATCCGAGTTTTTTATTATCTACCGGCCGGTTCGGGTTCCGGTCGCGGGTCCAGATCTTCATCGGTTTCAGCAGTATCGCTCGCTGACCGGAGAGGAGTTTCCTCTAATCTGACGACGGGATTTGCCTTGACTGTGACTATTGAGTTTTCTCTAGTCATCAAGCTGAATTGTTCACCGTCATGTCGTTCAAGACCATCATCAACTGCCTGTTCAAGTACCTCTAGTGCTACCTTGCCGCGTAGAACCAGCGGATCACGACTCAGGTCTTTCCAGATAGCCACGCAGAGCAGCAACATCACCAGAACAAATGGCAGTGCGGCGACAATGGTGATGTTCTTTAGACCGTTCAGTGCTGCCGCCGGATGATCTCCACCGGCCAACAGCATCACCGCAGCCACGGCACCCACCGAGACACCCCAGAAGATCACGGATTTCTTGCTCGGATCCTCGGCGCCTCGTTCGCTGAGCGCACCCATCACAATCGAGGCGGAATCCGCTCCGGTGACGAAGAAGATCGCGATGAGCACGACCGTGAGTACCATCAACACCGTCGCGAACCAGGCCGGGAAGGGTAGCTTGTCCAACAGGTCGAAGAGCACCGAATCAAATACGATGTCCGGGGCACCATCAACCATTTGTGCCATGGCTTGGCCCATGTCGCCGCTTCGTTCGGCACGTTCCTGCAGTCCGATGGCTCCGCCGCCAAAGATGGAGAACCAGATCAATGTGACGGTTGAGGGTACGAGTAAGACTCCTGTGACGAACTGACGAATGCTTCGACCCCGCGAAATACGAGCAATGAACAACCCCACAAATGGCGTCCATGAAACCCACCATGCCCAGTAGAAGATGGTCCATGACGATAGCCAGGTCGCCATGGTCTCATCACCCGAGGAAGCGGTGCGCGAAGCCATTTGTGGCAGATCGCTAATAAAGGATCCCACAGCGTTGGGGATGACATTCAGGATAAATAGTGTTGGGCCACCAATGAAGACCACCAAAGCCAGGATGACTGCAAGCACCATATTAATGTTTGAAAGCCACTGAATACCGCGTTCAATTCCAGAGACTGCCGAGGCCACAAACATGGCCGTCAGAATCGCAATAATCAGCACCAACATGCCCGAGCCGACCTTATCCAGCATGCCGGCGGATTGCATACCGCCACCGATCTGCAACGCGCCGAGGCCAAGCGAGCAGGCTGAACCAAAGAGAGTTGCCAGAATCGCCAAAATGTTAATCGTCTTACCGCCGGCGCCGTGAACTACCCGTTCGCCAAAAACCGAGCTGAACATCGAGGAGAACAATTGCGGACGTCCTAGACGGAAGCTTCCATAGGCCATCCCCAAGCCAACAATCGCGTACATGGCCCATGGGAAAAGTGTCCAGTGAAAGAGCGTGGTGCCCATCGCCGTACCCACCGCGGCCGAGGTCTGACCGTCAACGGTTCCCGGCGGTGGTGACATGTAGAAGAACAATGGTTCGCCCACACCGTAAAAGACCAACCCGATGCCCATGCCGGTTGCAAACATCATGGAGATCCATGAGACCGTGCTGAACTGCGGCTTCTCCCCATCCTTACCTAACGGGATCCTGCCAAAACTCTTGGCGGCCACAACAAGCACAAAAACCGTGAACACCGACGCAGCGATGACAAAGACCCAGCCGGTATTCGTAATCACCCAGTCCAGGGCGGTACTTGCCGCGCTACCCAGACCGGTGGGGGAAGAAAATCCCCAGACGATAAAGGCCAACGTCAAGATTCCTGCTATTCCAAAGACCCAATAGTCTGTGCCCGCGGCAAGATATCTCTTCGGCTTTCGTCTGCGCGCGGAATGAAGCTCGCTCACCAGATCTTGGACGGGTTGCTCGTTATTTTTCATGGCTTTCCTTTGTTGGCGGAACTTCTCAACCGACACTCACTGAAGATTTTTTTGCGTCAGTAGTTTTCGTCTCAGTGGTGAATGCATCTGCCCGCCGAGACGACGTTCCGTAGCCTGATGTCTTGATGTCCGCCAGTGTGGTGGATATGTGGTGAACCGGTGACCCATTTTTGGGCGCAACAAGTTCGGGCATGGACATCTTGGGATAATTCCGCCCCGCGAGATGCGAGTCTCTTGGGGTTAGATAACGGGCACGAACAGATCTAAAAACCTGCTCGTGCCCGGCAAAATAATGCGGGTTTAAGCGCGGATCATATTGTGTGGATCAAGTACAAACTTCTGCGCAGCGCCCTCGTCAAAGGCCGCGTAGCCTTGGGGCGCATCCTTCAACGCGATAGCGGTCGCATTAACGTTTTTAGCGATGCTCACCTTGTCGGAGAGGATTGCCTGCATCAGCCCGCGGTGGTACTTCATTACCGGGCATTGGCCGGTAACAAAGGTGTGTGATTTAGCGAATCCCAAGCCAAAGCGCATGGACAGCGAACCCTGCTTGGCCGCTTCATCAGTCGCGCCTGGGTCACCGGTGACGTAGAGTCCCGGAATACCCAATGCACCACCGGCACGGGTGATTTCCATCAGCGAGTTCAAGACGGTGGCAGGTTGCTCGGTCTTGGCATTTTGGCCGTGTCCGCGAGCCTCAAAGCCCACGGCGTCAATTCCGCAATCCACCTCTGGAACGCCGAGGATTTGAGCAATCTGCTCGCCTGGGTCCCCCAGCGAAACGTCGACCGTCTCGCAGCCAAAGCTCCGAGCTTGGGCTAGCCTGTCCGCGTTAAGATCACCGACGATGACCGTGGCAGCACCCAAAAGTTGGGCCGAGGTAGCAGCGGCCAGACCAACCGGCCCGGCACCGGCGACGTACACCGTGGAGCCAACGGTCACCCCGGCGCCGATGGCGCCGTGGTATCCGGTGGGGAAAATATCGGAGAGCATGGTCAGGTCCAAGATTTTTTCCATGGCCTGATCCCGGTCAGGGAATTTCAGCGCGTTCCAATCCGCATACGGAACCAGCACGTACTCGGCCTGTCCACCGACCCAGCCACCCATATCCACGTACCCGTAAGCCGAGCCCGGGCGGTCTGGATTGACGTTCAAGCAGATGCCGGTTTGTCCGACCTTGCAGTTTCGACAACGCCCACAGGAGATATTGAAAGGTACCGAAACAACGTCTCCCACCTTCAAGAACTCCACGTCACGGCCGATTTCAACCACCTCGCCGGTGATTTCATGGCCGAGCACTAGACCCTCTGGGGCGGTGGTGCGTCCGCGCACCATGTGTTGGTCGGATCCGCAGATGTTAGTGGCGATGGTTTTCAAGATGACACCGTGGTGCACCTGGCGCCCAATGTTGGCCGGGTGAACTCCCGGACCGTCCTTCAGTTCAAAATCTGGGTACGGGGTGTCGATGAGTTCGACCTTGCCTGCACCGGCGTAGCTGACTGCCAAGTTGCCCATGGGTGACCTTTCACATGAAATATCAGTTGGATACTAATCGGACTTAGCCAAAGTCTGCTCATGAGTGTGATCTGTGTCAATAGCCAATTGAAAAATAGTTCCTTGGCTCCCGGGTCCTTGAGACCTGGCCTAACCGTCCAATTCCTCGGTCAATCGCTGGGAAATAATTGATTCCGCGGTGCGTTGCAAAAAAGTTAAAGATTCTTCGATGAGCGGGGAACCCCGCCCGCCCTTGCGGGTCACGGCAACAATGCGCCGTGAAGGCTTGGCAGTTCCGGAGATGCGTCGGCGCACCACAGTTTCCACGCTTCCCAACGTGGCCAACCGTGGCAGCAACCCCACTCCCAGGCCGGCTCCGATAAAGGCAATCATGGTTTCCCACTCGATCGCCTCGTGCGCAATGTGCGGCGTGACCCCTAGCGAGGTGAAGGCCGAGACGAATAACGAGCGATACACCGACTGTTCGTTTTCCGTAATCCATGGATCTTCCGCCAGCTCTTCCAGCGAAACGGTTTGGTTCAACGCAAGCCGGTGTCCTGCGGGCAGCACCACGTCCAACGGGTCATCGAGCAGTACCGTCTGCTCAAATCTGGCACCCGCATCGATTGACCCGTGAGCCTGCGAAGCCACAATCACCGCCAGGTCGATTCGTTCGGCGAGTAAAAGATCCAAGCAACGCTGCGGATGAGCTTCCATCAGTTGCACCTGCACGTGCGGGCGGACGGTGTGCAGCTCCTCCGCCAGGGGTGCGAGCAATTGCGCCGCGGCAGTGGAGAATCCGCCCAAACCGAAGCTCGCCTGCAGCTGCCCCTCACTGGCCAACGCCGAGGCCCGCAGCTGCTCCCATTGCGTCACAATGTCGTCAAGTCCCGCCACAAAATGCCTGCCGGCAACCGTCAATTGGATGCCGCGTCCATCCTTGATCAGCAGCTTAATCCCTAGAGAGCGCTGTAGTTCACGCAGCTGCGCAGACACCGCGGAGGGCGAGTACCCGGTTAGCTCCGCGGTTCGCGCCACGGTGCCCACCGAGGAGAAAACTCTCAGGGTTATCAGACGAGGATCAATCATGCACCTATTGTGCATGATCTTCTCCACTTTCTTGCGCTTTTCATGCGACTCTTCAGACTTTAGTCTCGACATATACGGTGATTCACTTCACAAATTCCTGCAGTGCATCCACCCCCATGACCACACTTGGTTTCTGGCTTCTAGGAGTAAAAATGACAGCTTCGGTAAGCGCCCCGCAACCCACGCGAGGCAAGTTGGCTTCTTCGGTGAGCGCCGAACAACTCACCGAAATTACCGAGCTCTTCCAAAATCGGCGCCTAGGGTATTCGCTCGATTCCCCGTTCTACACGGACCCGGCGGTTTTTGCGTTGGACATGCAGGCGATCTTCGGAACCCACTGGCTCTTCGCCACGAGTGTCGCCGAGATCCCCGAACCCGGAGACTATGTCACCGTCGACTACGGCCCATATTCGTTGATCATCTTGCGCACCGATGACGGCGGGGTCAACGTCCTGCACAATGTTTGTCGTCACCGCGGCGCCCGAGTGCTGACCGAAGCTTCGGGAAGCACCGGAAACCTGGTCTGCGGATACCACTCGTGGACCTACTCCCCCGAAGGGGAGCTGATCCACGCCTCTACTCCGGGGGAAACAAAGTTCGACAAGAACTGCTTTGCCCTCAAGCGAGCCCATGGACAGATTCGCGCGGGACTCATTTTTGTCTGCCTCGCCCAAGAACCACCCACGGACTTTGATCAGGTCGCCGAAATCTTTGAACCCTACCTGGCGCCGCACGATATTTCTCGCACCAAGGTGGCCTACCAGCAGAACATTATCGAAGAAGCCAATTGGAAACTGGTGATGGAGAACAACCGCGAGTGCTACCACTGCGACGGCCACCCGGAACTTGCCTGCTCGCTGTTCCCCACCTGGGGGCTGAGCGACGAGAGCGTCCCCACTCATCTTGAAGAAGTGTGGAAACGTAATAAGCAGGCTCAGGCAAGCCTCGAAGAACGTTGCAGGCGCTACGGCATCCCATTCAAAGTAGTCGAAGAACTCGATACCCGCATCGCCGGAATTCGTATCTCCCGTGAATCCTTGGACGGCGACGGTGAATCCTTCTCCCCCGACGGCCACCGACTATCTAAAAAACTACTGGGCGACCTACGCGACTTCCGTCTTGGACGTTGCTCCATGCACCTGCAGCCCAATAGCTGGTTCCACTTCCAAAGTGATCACATCATTACCTTCGCAGTCTTCCCTATTAACGAGCACCAAACCCTGGTGCGCACCACCTGGCTGGTAGCCGATGATGCGTTGGAAGGCGAAGATTATGATCTGGAGACACTGACTCACACCTGGAAGCAGACAAACCTGCAGGACAAGGCGTTTGTGGAGCTTTGCCAAAAGGGAGCGGCCAGCCCAGTGTACGAGCCAGGCCCTTACATGTTGAGCGAATACCAGGTTGAGGCCTTCCTTAACTGGTACACCCAGCGCGTTTTGGAGCACCTGGCATGACCGAACCCGTCACCCGTATCGGCATCCCGGAAGCCCAACGTATCCGCGGGCTGGAAATGCCATGGAACCGGGTACTTAGTGGACAAGACGGACCGGCCAGCGCCGCCCGCGCGCTGGGACCGTGGCACCCGCAAGAGTTCATGGCCGAATGTGTGCAAACCATCGCCGAGGCCGGCGGATTGATGACCTTCGTCTTTCGCCGCCTGGATGGTGCACCATTGGCTTTCCGTGCCGGACAATATCTGAACATTGCCTTCCCGGTGCATGGTGAAGACCAAGACTCGGTGGACCGAAGCTATTCAATATCTAGCGCGCCCACCGTGCCGTGGACCTTTAACATCAGCATCAAAAGGGATTCCAACGGGCTCGTCTCCAACTGGGCGCATCAAAACCTTCGCCCCGGAATGGTCTTGGACATGCTCGGTCCGGTCGGTGCATTCCACCTAGGAGACTCCGACCGGCGAGCGCGCTACCTGTTCTTATCTGCCGGTGCGGGAATCACCCCGATCATGTCCATGGTGCGCACCATTCATTCGCTGCCCGGGTTAGCGGATGTGGTGGTGCTCTGCCATGGCACGGTGCCCGGGGACTTCGCGTTCTGGCCCGAACTGGAATACATCACCCAGGTTGATTCGCGGATCAAGGTCTCTTACTCCTTGGGCAACCGCGAAAAGCCCGCAAGTTGGGACGGATTCAGTGGTCGGCTCACCGCACAGATGATTGAAGCGGTGGCACCGGACGCTAATGGGCGCAAGGTGTTCGCGTGCGGTCCCGAAGGCTACCTGAATCTGGCCACAAAACTCTTGCGCGAGGTGGGAGTAGATGACACCTCGGTGTTCATGGAGTTCTTCTCCGGTGACCATAAGACAGTGTTGGAATACCAGCAGGAAATTACCTTAGCCGAAGGTATCGCCGAGGAAGTCGCCGAGTCGGTGGATCAGTTCTACGAAAGCCAGCCCCCTGAGCTGGTCATGTATGAACCGGAGTATGACGCGGAAGGAACCATCGAAGCCACGGGACAGAAATTAGAAGTCGTCGACTCCGATATTTCTTTGCCGCCGGCTAAACCGTTGGTGGAACCGGCTGGGCCGGTTAATTCCTCGGCTTTCCCCACCGTTGGCAGCGGGACGCTGACGATGACCTTTGTGCGCAGCGCCTTGAACGTAAAGATCAATGGCGACGAGCACATTCTGGGAGTCGCGCAACGTGCCGGAGTTCGCATCGGTGCGAACTGCCAAGAAGGTATGTGCGGTTCATGCAAGGTGGTCAAGCTCGATGGTGAGGTCCAAATGAACCATCAAGGTGGGATCCGTGCCAGAGAAATCTCGGCCGGCAAGTTCCTCCCGTGTTGTTCCACCGCGAGCACCGATCTGGTCATCGACGCCTGAGCTTGCCGGACCTTCTCGAAATACTCGCAGCATCTCAATTCTCCACACCACACAAGTTTTAGGAGTCCACCGTGTCTGTTTCATCCCCACGGGTAGTCATTATCGGAGCCGGAATCGTCGGCGCCAACCTGGCGGACGAGCTCGTCCAGCTGGGCCACACCAATACCTTGGTGATTGAGCAGGGGCCGTTGAACCTGCCCGGTGGTTCCACCTCGCACGCCCCCGGACTCGTTTTCTCCTCAAATCCTTCTAAGTCAATGACCGCGTTCGCCCAGTACACCATCGAGAAGCTCACCTCGCTGGTGGGTGCCGACGGCCGCGGCTCCTTCCTTCCGGTCGGTGGATTGGAAATCGCTACCACCGAGGCCCGTTTGCAGGATTTGCACCGCCGTGCCGGGTGGAACCGCTCCTACGGCGTGCAGGCCGAAGTCATCGAGGCCGCTGACTGCCTGAAGAAATTCCCTATGCTCAACCCCGAAAAGGTACTTGGTGGCCTCTTCACCAAAAATGATGGGCTCGCTCTGGCTAGCAAGGGAACCTCGCTGGTCATCGAGCGGGCGCAGGCTGCCGGAGTCGAATTCCGTGACGGCACGGTGGTGACCGATATTGAGCAGTCCGGAGGCAAGGTCACCGCGGTGATCTGTGGTGAGGACCGTTTCGAAGCTGACATTGTGGTCTCCTGCGCAGGGTTCTGGGGACCAAATATTGGCAAGATGGTCGGCACCCCGATCCCGTTGTTGCCGCTGGGTCACCAGTTCGCGTGGACTACCCCGGCTCCGAGCTTGGCCGGAATCAACGAACAACCTGCCGGCGCTACTCGTCCAATCTTGCGTTACCAGGATGGCGACCTTTACTACCGCGAGTGGGGAGATCGTATCGGTATCGGCTCCTACGCCCACCGTCCGATGCCGGTAGATCTTGACACCTTGGCCCGCTACGCGCCGAGTGAGATTACCGAAGAGCGGATGCCTTCCAGCTTGGCATTCACCCCTGAGGACTTTGCCGCCGAGTGGGAAGCGACCCAAGAGTTGCTGCCGGATCTGCGCAACACTCAGATCCAGCGCGGTTTTAATGGAATCTTCTCCTTCACCCCGGATGGCGGTTCGCTGGTCGGTGAATCCCGCGAGGTAGACGGGTTCTTCGTTGCCGAAGCCGTCTGGGTCACCCACGCCCCCGGCATTGCCCGTGCGGTAGCGCAATTGATTACCAGCGGTCAGTCGGAAACGGATCTGAGCGATTGTGATCTGAATCGTTTTGAAGACGTGCAAACCACTAAGGAATATGTCAGCGAAACCTCGCAGCAGAACTTCGTTGAAATCTACGATATTCGCCATCCCCTGGAGCCACGGCTGAAGCCACGCAATGTGCGCACCAGTCCGTTCTTCGCCCGGCAGCAAGAACTCGGTGCCTTCTTCTTAGAGGGCACCGGATGGGAACGCCCACACTGGTACCAGGCCAATGCCGCACTGCTTGATCAGCTACCGCAAGAGTGGGCTGCGCCCGCTCGTGATCAGTGGTCAAATATGTTCCACTCGCCGATCGCCGCGGTGGAGGCATGGAAAACACGTACCGCGGTGGCCATGTTTGATATGACACCGCTGAAACGTGTGGAAATCACCGGCCCCGGTGCCGGACAAATGTTGCAGGGGCTCACCACCGCAAATATGCTCCGTGCCCCCGGCATGGTCAGCTACACCTTGCTGCTGAATTCCGCCGGCAGTATCACCAGTGACATTACCGTCGCGCGCATTTCCGAGCAGCTCTATCAGGCGGGTATTAACTCCAATGTTGATGTCGCCTACCTGGACCGCGAAGCGCGTAAGTTCAACGAGGCGAACCCGGGCCAGTGGGTGAGCGTCCGCGATATCACCGCCGGCACTTCCTGCATCGGGCTCTGGGGTCCGTTGGCCCCAGAGGTGATGGCCAAGGTAAGCGAAGACGACCTGAGCAATGACGGGCTCAAGTACTTCCGCACCAAGCAGATCTCCATCGCCGGCATCCCGGTCACCGCGATGCGCCTGTCCTACGTGGGCGAATTCGGCTGGGAGCTCTACGCCTCGGCGGATGTCAGCGCACGGCTCTGGGATGTCCTCTTCGAAGCCGGTCAGGAACACGGCATCATTGCTGGTGGACGCGAGGCGTTCAACTCCATGCGATTGGAAAAGGGTTTCCGCTCCTTCGGTACGGATGTGACCACCGAGCACGAGCCAGAACAGGCGGGCCTAGGCTTCGCGGTGAAGGCAGCCAAGACCGCGGACTTCGTGGGCAAAGATGCGTTGGCTTCACGTGCCGCGGCGGCCACCACCAGGTTGCGGTGCCTGACCATCGATGATGGAACCTCGGTCGTCTTAGGCAAGGAACCGGTGTACGTCGATGGAGTTCCGGCCGGATACGTGACCAGCGCGGCCTACGGGTACACGGTGCGTAAACCTATTGCTTACGCCTGGTTGCCTAGCTCGGTAGAAACTGGGGATAGCGTGCAGATTGAGTACTTCGGCAGATTGCTGACGGCGAGCGTGGTTGATGATCCACTATATGATCCGCAGATGGACCGGCTGCGTGGTGTCACCTTGGCGGTCACCCCGAGCTAAATACTGCACCTTACCCATAGAAGAAGTGCAGGTTGTGCCCCGGAACCGCATTGTTCCGGGGCGCAACCTTTTTCTCAGCCAGCCACAGCGCGGCTATGCGCGGAGAAATAATGAATTAGTGGGTTCCCACGTTGTGCTCAACCCACGAGCGTAGCTGCTTCAGTGGTTGCGCTGCACCGAGTCCGAGCTGGGTCAGTTCATACTCCACCCGCGCCGGCACTTCGGGGTAAATGGTACGGATGAGAAGGCCGTGGTCTTCCAGCTTTTTAAGCGTCTGCGAGAGGACTTTTGTACTGATTCCTTCTAGCCGGCGTTTGAGTTCCCCGGTGCGTTGCGGTCCATCTTCTAATGCGCCGATAGCCAGGGCGCTCCACTTGTTCGCGAGCAAATCGAGCATGTCGCGGCAAGGACACATGGCTGCGTACACATCATTACGCTGGTAATCCTCACTCAGTTCAGTCATAGACTGATGCTATCAAATAGATACTAAGTGCCCTTGCGGGTAACTAGTGCCCACGGGAGAGGATGGTTTACATGAAAACTACGACAGCCATTGGCTACACACAAAACCTGCCAGCTACTGACCCTAAATCACTGATTTCTCAAGAAATTGAACTACCTGAACTGGGCCCGCATGACCTGCTCGTTGCGGTCGAGGCAGTTTCGGTGAACCCGGTGGATATGAAAGTGCGTTTAGGCACCCCCGCCGACGGCTTTAAGGTGCTCGGCTTTGACGCCGCAGGTACCGTTCAAGAAGTCGGCTCGGCCGTGACGCTATTCGCCCCGGGTGACGAGGTGTACTACGCCGGCAGCATTGACCGGCCAGGCACCAATCAGCGCCTGCACCTTGTTGACGAGCGGATCACCGGACGCAAACCTGCGACACTGAGCTTCGCCGAGGCTGCCGCGCTCCCGCTGACCGCGATCACCGCTTGGGAGACCTTGTTTGACCGGTTGCAGTTGACCGAGCAATCCACCGGAACACTATTGGTAGTCGGCGCAACCGGCGGTGTCGGATCGATCATGCTCGCGCTGGCCGAAGTTCTTTTGCCTCAGGTCACCGTGATCGCCACGGCTTCCGATGATGAGCGAGCCGCCTGGGCTCGGGATCTCGGAGCAGAGAACACCGTGAACCACCACGAGGATCTGGCCGCCCAGGTACTTACACTCGCGCCCCACGGGGTGGACTGGCTGTTCACCGCACACTCGGAAGGACAGCTGGAAACCTACGCGCAGATTGTCCGCCCCTTCGGCCAGGTGGTGGCGATTGACGATGGTTCGCGCGATGTCTCGCCGTTGAAGAGCAAGTCCATCAGCTGGCATTGGGAGCTGATGTTCACTCGCGCGCTGTATCAAACCGCCGACATGATCGAGCAGCACCGGTTGCTCAATAAAGTGGCTGATCTAGTGGATCAGGGCCAGATACGCACCACGGTCACCAGCACGCTCACGCCCATCTCAGCCAAGAACCTGCGCCACGCACACGAGCTGATCGAGAGCGGACGGACGTTGGGCAAGCTGGTTCTCACCGGCTGGGAGTAAGGCATTCTGCTCAGGCGTTGCCCCGCCAGCTGATGATGTTTCGTGATGGCGCCATGGTGAACGGGTACCTGGGAGATCCAGAATCACTGCCAGCGTCCTTGAGGGCCGCATTTGATGCGGTGCTTATGACTGCGGTTGCCTGATGAGTCTTTCCTGAAGCCCCGGCTTGAGATTCTTTAATTTAACACAACACACAACACCGCCGCACCATCGACCTTCCTCGCGATGATGCGGCGGCGAACATCCGACGCAGTGACGGCCAGCGATTCCACCAAGGATCTTGGCCCGTGCGTGATGTCAGCTATGGGTCCACCAGGTAATTGCAGTTACCGCGTTCCTTTGATGAGCCTGCGGGCTGGATTGCCCAACAAGCACGCCAAGTTGGCGGCCTGACAACTACCGGCCTACGCTCATCTGGCACTCCCCTCGACGACTACGTTCAAGGAAATTGACGGCCGCTTGAACCGTGTGCAAAAGCAGCAAGGCAGTGGTCACGGTGCCCACTCCCCCAGGCACAGGACTTAACGCCGAGACCAGTGGTTGCACCGAGTCAGCCTGCACATCCCCGGTGAGCCCACCGGATTCGGTCACGTGAGTTCCTACGTCTATCACCACCGAGTGTGCTGCCACCTCATTAGCCGTCAGTAGGTGAGGTTGCCCAGCGGCTACTACGCACACCTCGGCCCGACTGGTATGTTCAGCCAAATTGACGGTGCGCGAATGGCAGATGGTGACCGTCGCATCGAGTTGCAACAGTAGTTGCGCTAAGGGCTTGCCAACCACTGTGGAACGACCTATCACCGCCACATGTTTGCCGGCCAGCGGGATCCGATAGTGTTCAAGGATTTCTATCACCGACCGCGCAGTAGCTGGGGCGAAAGCCTCTTGTCCAACGCTGAGCTGGCCAAGACTAACTGGGTTGGCCCCATCAATATCTTTGGCCGGATCTATCAGCTTGACCAGTGACGATGCGTCGATTCCTTGCGGAAGCGGGGTTTGCAAGATGATGCCATGAATTTGTTCATCGGCATTCAGTGTCTTGATTGTTTCGGCGAGAGTCTCTACGGTAGCTTCTCCGAGGTCAAGTACTTCGCAGGCCACCGCAAGCTTTGTTGCAGCCCGAGCGATCGAGCTGACGTACCAATTGGTGGCTTGATTATCCGTAGCTACGATGACAGCGAGTTTGGGAGTGACGTGCTCAGTGGCTAGTTGTGTAACGAGGTCACCGATACGCTGACGAACTTTTTCGGCTACCGGTTCACCGAGTAATAAGCGCGCGCTCATACGGTGACCGCCGCGCGAACCTGATCGCTGAGTAGTTCTGCTTCGGCGATGGTTGCCATTGCTTGATTGACGGTGTCGCTCAGTCTTTCGCGATGCTTTTGATCGTTGAGCGCAGCGATATTCATTTGGAGGGTTACTACCGCGGTACGTGTTGCGGCGCGGGCGGCTTCTGCCGCGGCTGCTACGTCACTGAGCACCGACGGGTTACCTATAACTAATAAACGTTGGGCGAGTGTTACGACGACAGCCGAGATTTCCACGGTGCTGACCAAAGGTTCACTGGCGACCACGGTAGCTTCTTGAATCGCTGCCGAACGTTGCACGGTTTGATCTTTTGGTATTCGATAAGCGTTGCTCAGTTGCCCGAAACAGCGTTCGTCTTCTTGCGCGGCATACAGTGCAGAGCGCATCAGAATGCGAGCACGCTTGGCGATTTGCTCAGCTTCTGCTTCAACGTCGCGAAAACGTGGGCCGGCGGTAAATTCGGCCACCATAGACACCAAGGCCGCACCTTGAGCAACCTGCATGGCCGCGGCCGCACCACCTCCCGGGGTCGGCGCCTTAGAGGCCAGCCGTTCGAGGTAGCTGGTGACTGTTTCGCTGGAAATCAAAGAGGTCCCCTTCGGGCCGGATGAAGCACAGATGCTGATTCGGGTTACTGATATGTCGTGGCAACGCGGGCGCAGATACTCTATAACGAGATCCGAAGTGCCGGCCCAGACCACCTTAAGTTCTATTAATATCCGACTGGTATATCAGAATACTTTGAAGCCTAAAACAGATACCAATGACAGGTCAAGGGTTTTTAACTTCGGACATCCTCTCCGGCTGTCCGGGAAACTAGGACACCACCAGAGACAGATGCTTGAATGGAGAGAACGAAAGGGGACAGCATGACGCACGCGCTTTCGAAAGGTGATCACGTCTCGTGGAATTCCGAGGCAGGCAGGGTATCCGGCAAGATCATCACGGTGCATACTTCCGACTTTGACTACAAAGGTCATACTCATCGGGCGTCAAAAGATGACCCGCAATATGAAATCAAAAGTGACAAGACTGATCACGTCGCCGCACATAAGGCCGACGCGCTGAAGCTGCTCAAAGATCAATGAGCGGCGTGACCACACCACGCATCTGGACCATCGGGCACTCGAACCGGGCACTGGAAGAATTCACGGACCTGCTGAAAGAAAATTCAATCAAACAGGTTCTGGATGTTCGGAAGCTGGCAGGCTCAGATAAATTCCCACATTTTAATTCAGATGTCCTGACCGAATCCTTGGACGCAATGGGCATCAAGCTGTGGAAACTCGAACCACTGGATGGCCGGCGCACAGTAAGCAAGGAAATTCCCTTTGAGGTCAACGCATGGTGGGAGAACCGAAGTTTTCATAATTACGCGGATCACGCGTTATCCCAAGAATTCACCGAGGCCCTAACCGAGTTGCGCGACGCAGGATCCTCGCAGCGCACAGCGGTGATGTGTTCCGAAGCAGTATGGTGGCGCTGTCACCGCAGAATCATCTCAGATCATTTGCTAGCTCATCACGTTCACGTGCTACACATTATGGGTCCAGGCAAAACCGTGAACGCCCAGCTCAGCGCCGGCGCTGTCCTTGATGAAAACACCGCAGTTCGGTACCCGAAACACGACTAGCCCGCCGGCGAACCTAGCGAATCCAGGTTTGAGCCATTTCGACCAGCAACGACTGGAACGCGTTCTCCGCTGGCGCCCGAACTCGGTCCCGGCGCTGAGCCAGAACCACACTGCGCGGCGCGGCAGCTTCACCCAGTGACAGAATCTTGACCCCGGGATGGTTATTCATCACCGCGGATTTCGGCGCCAAGGCAATACCCAAACCCACGGAGACCATTGCTTGTGCTTCCTGATAATCATTTGCTTGAAATGAAATCTTCGGAGAGAACCCGGCAGTGTTACATGTACGCTCTAGAAGTTCGGCCACCGGATGCTCGTTCGCGCGCACGATCCACTGTTCATGGGCCGTATCGACCATGTCAATCTCATCGAGCTGCGCAAAAGGATGCTCAACGCCAACCACAAGTACCGTCGGCTCCGTGAACAGAGTCGTCAGCTCAAAGTCTGCACGGTTCAACTTGTGCCACTCATATTCCCAGAGTAATCCCAAGGAGATCTCCCCCTTGGAAAGCAGCGACATAAGCTCCTGCAATCTAGTACTTCGCACATCAAGATTAACCGAAGGGTACAACTTGCGGAATCGGCTAATCACCAACGGCATGAACGAACTCCCGAGAGTAGGGAAAGTCCCTAAGCTCAAGCTTCCGCTTTTGAGTCCCGCCAACTGATCCAGGTCTGCAATCGCGGCATCCATCTGTTGCAAGATACGCCTCGCATGTGATGCAAGAACATGACCTGCGTCGGTGGGCGTCATGCCTCGCGCGTGGCGCTGAAGTAGGGGTTGGCCAACCTCTTCTTCGAGTTTTCGCAGCTGCTGGGAAACTCCCGACGGAGTATAAAAAAGTTCATCCGCAGCCGAGGTGACGGAACCACCCTCGACTACTGCGAGCAATATTTGCAATCTCTTTACGTCGAGCATGTCGCCTCCATGTAGCAATACTTCAATATACTCCAGAATCACAACATTCACTGGATTCACTTCTAAACTTTCAAGTACTTCTGCATCTTCATCGCGCTTATGTGGCAATTCTTGCCCTCGGTATCCCCTAAGAAGTCTAGAAATTCAGCAATGCTTCAATCTAATGCTTTTTTTGTAACTACTAATACATTCATCTTTAACGGATCATCAATACATAACGAACGTGCGGCACGTCACAAACGGCGCTCGGCGCGATGATCTCGATAGATTAGGTGAGTCCAATTAAGCGATTAGTTAAGGCTACGTGGATGCGTGGGGGGACCAGCAAATGCTGGGTGTTCGAGCGAAGTGCGCTCCAAATCCCAGGCTTTACCGTTGATGAGGTCCTCTTGCGCCTCTTCGGCTCCCCAGACCCGCGCCAGATCGACGGTGTTGGCGGCGGAAGCTCCACTACCAGCAAAGCCGTCATCCTCAGCCCCAGCAGCGAACCCGGAATCGACGTCGATTACACCTTCGCGCAGGTTGGCATCGAGCAGGCAGTGGTTGATTGGGGCAGCAACTGCGGAAACTGCTCAGCGGTCATCGCTCCCTACGCAGTGGAACAGGGCTGGGTCAACGCCGTTGCTGGTGAAGTTTCGGTACGTATCCGTAATACCAACACCGGCCAGGTGCTGCACGAACGCATTGCCGCCCCGGCCGCCGAAGAGCCGGCCGGCACCTACATCCCAGGCGTACCTTTTCCTGGCGAAGCGGTAGAAATCGGCTTTGTGAATCCCGCTGGAGGAACCACCGGAAAGCGGCTTCCCAGCGGTGAAGCTCGCACCGTGCTGGACATACCAACGGTTGACGGTGGCGCATACGAGAATCTCGAAGCTACCCTGATCGACGCTGGAGCCCCGGTGATCATCATCAGTGCTCAGGACGCCGCACTTGGCGAGGTAGATTTTTCTCTCTGGATCACGCAGTCAACCAGTGAACTAGCGCGCTTGGACCGGATCCGGCGCGCTGGAGCTGTGGCCATGGGCCTCGCCGTGGACATCGCGTCCGCGCAACGTGCGATTCCCAAGCTCGCAATCGTGGACGCTCCCGGCACCGAGTCGGGATGCGACTTTAATGTCATGATGCTTTCAATGGGTGCACCGCATCCGGCGCTGGCCATCACCGGCAGCGTGGGACTCACCCTGGCCGCCAGAACCCCGGGGACAATCATCGCTTCACTGCTGAGTGGTGAAGCGGAGGAAAGGCTGCGCCTGCACACTCCCGCCGGCGTCATCGAAACGTGGTACCGAAACATCGACGGGTCCGAGGTCGTGGGAACCACGCGCACTGCGCGTCTTCTCGCCGAGGCGACCTTGAGCTTCGACCCGGTCATGAGCCCAGCAGACGGCCCGGCGCAGATCCACCTTGCCTCCGAGCTCGTCGAAATCGACGAACCGTTGATTCCCGATTTCGAGGACACGCATCTGGCTGATCCCCCACCGCATAAGCGCCGCACGGTCTTCGCCTCGGTCGCAGTGTTCGCCGCGCTTGGCCTTGGCACGACGCTGATCGCCGGAGGGCTGCTCAACCCGCCGGCAACCACCACCGACGGCGATTATGCCGGAGAAACTCTGGAACTGGTTATCCCCTTGGCAGAAGGCGGCGGCACCGACACCTGGGCTCGCTTCATCGGCCAGGAACTGATCCACCAGATCCCCGGAGTCCCCGGGTTCGCACCGATCAACGAATCCGGCGGTGAAGGCATCACCGGTAGCAACCGTTTTGCGAGTTCCGCGGATGAGAACGGCACCGAGCTTCTGGTCAGCACCGCCACCACGGTAGTGCCCTGGGTCTTGGGTCGTGACGTAGTGCGCTACTCCTTCGACAAACTGGAACCGATCATGGTCAACGGCACCGGCGGGGTGATCTACGGACGCACCGAGGCCGGAATTAGCGACGTCAGCGACTTAGTTGATCGAGACAAGCCACTGGTCTTCGGCGGCATCGCCGCCACCGGGCTGGATCTGACCACTCTGGTGGCCTTTGACCTGCTGGGAGCCGATATCTCCTCAACCTTCGGCTTCGAAGGCCGCGGACCGGTGAATCTTGCCCTGCAGCGCGGCGAAGTGGATATCGACTACACCACCACATCCTCCTACGATTCGGCCGTTCGTCCCATCGCCGAAGATGGTTCGGCGAAAGTTCTGATGTCCTTCGGCCAGCTTGATGAAAACGGAAAGGTGGTCCGGGATCCAAACTTCCCCAAGGTGCCAACCGTGGTGGAAGCCTACGAGGAAATCCATGGCGAAGCGCCCTCCGGCCCTAAGCTCGAGGCCTACCGGACCCTGCTCGGCTTGACCTACACCTACCAGAAGGGTTTATGGGCTCCGCACGATGCACCGCCGGAAGCAGTTGAACTGCTGCGCGAGTCGGCGCATAAGCTCTCGGAAAACGACGAGTTCAACGACCGCGCCGAAGACATCCTCGGCGGCTACCCGATCGTTGCAGATGACCAGCTTGCCGAGCGAGTCAAGGAAGCCTACACCGTCAGCGAGGAGACCAAGAGCTACGTCACCAGTCTGCTCAAGGACTCCTACCAAATAGAAATTCACTAAGGAGCGAACAATGCTTGATTCTGCAATGTCCGCATTGGCTTCGCTGACGGACCCCGCCTTGCTGCTGATGCTGCTGGTCGGCGTGATCGCCGGCTTAGTCATGGGACTCATCCCAGGCCTAGGCGGCACTGCCGCCGTGGCCATCTTGCTGCCGATTACCTTCGGCATGGAGCCAGCCCCCGCGTTGGCAATGCTCATCGGCGCCCTTGCCGTAGTCCACACCTCCGACACCGTCTCGGCAGTGCTGCTCGGAGCCCCCGGCTCCGCCTCGGCATCGGTCACGATGCTCGATGGTTATTCCATGGCTAAAAAGGGGCAGGCTAAACGGGCGCTCAGCCTGGCCTTCCTCTCCTCCATGGCAGGCGGCGTCATAGGCGCCATCGGGCTGACCCTGGCCATCCCGCTGGCTAAACCACTGGTGCTCTCCTTCGCCAGCCCGGAGCTGTTCATGCTCACGGTGCTCGGCGTGGCGCTGGCCGCCGTGCTTTCCCGCGGAAACGTCATCAAGGGCCTCACCGCAGGTGCCCTCGGACTCATGGTCGGCATGATCGGCACCTCGCCGACCACCGCCGAGGAACGCTTCACCTTCGGTTCGCTCTTCCTGGGCGACGGGCTGTCGCTGGTCGCGGTGGCCCTGGGCGTCTTCGGCCTGGCAGAAATCGCTTCGCGTGCAAGCCAGCGCCGTGGAGACAGCACACAGGTCAAGGTTGATGGCGGCTGGGGCTCGGGCATCCGAGAATGGCTGACCCACTGGAGCCAGGTACTGAGAGGCGGCCTCATCGGCATCTGGGCAGGCATTCTTCCCGGCGTCGGCGCAACCGCCGGCACCTGGCTGGCCTACGGCCAAGCGGTAGCAACCGCCAAGGACAAGACCCAGTTCGGCAAGGGCGATCCCCGCGGCATCGTCGGCCCGGAAAGCGCCAACAACTCGGTGGAAGCCGGCGACCTGATCCCGACCTTCCTATTCGGCATCCCAGGCGGGGTTCCCTCGGCAATGCTGCTGGGAATGCTGCTGACCTACGGCATCCAGCCCGGCCCGAGCATCATCAACGAGCACCTTGATCTGATGTACTTGATCATCTGGTCCTTCGCGATTGCCTCGGTTCTGGGAGCCCTGCTCTGCTTCCTGACGGTACGCCCACTGTCCTCGCTGACCAAGGTCCCCTTCGCCATCTTGGCCGCCGGCCTGGTAGTCATCATGCTGCTCGGCTCCTTCCAGGAAAGCGGCCAGATCGGTGACCTGTGGATCATGCTGCTGCTCGGTGTTGCTGGCTGGCTGCTGAAGTCAACCGGTTTCCCACGCGCTCCATTCCTCATCGGTTTTGTGCTGGCTATTCCGCTGGAGCGCTACTACTTCCTGACCGACAGCCTCTACGAAGGTTTTGATTGGATGCTGCGTCCGGGCACCATGGTGTTCATCGCAATCCTTGTCCTTCCAATTCTCTGGAATGCCTTCAAATGGTTCCGCGCCCGCCGCAAGCTCAACGCCGATGATGATTCACTGGCCGAAAGCGCCCCGGATGCCGAAGCTCCGCTGAAGAACTCGATCTGGTCACTGGTGACCTCCGCAGTACTGCTGGTAGTTTTCTCCGGTTCACTGGTGCTCTCCGCGGGCTATTCCCCAGATGCACGGCTCGTTCCACAACTGATCGGCTGGCTCGGGGTCATCATGGCCTTGGTGCTTGTGCTTCAGGAGCTGCGCTCACGTAAGCGAGTGCTCGCTTCATGGCAGCAAGTTTCAGTGGATGCTTCGCTTTACAACACGGTTTCAAGTGAAGCCGTCGTGCACTCTATGGGAACAACAGCGCTTCTTTCATCGGGTTCCGCCGCGGTGAGCGAAACGGTCATCGCCACTGGTCGGCATTCGAGCGGTTCGGTTGAGCAGCATCAACCGGCAATTGTTAACGCTGGCAAATTTGGCTGGGGCGCCCGGTGGACGCAGGATGCCTCCTTCGCCTTCCGCACTTTCGTTTGGATGGGCGGATTCCTCCTGCTCGCCGGACTCATTGGATACCTCGCGGCAATTTCAATATTCATCCCCGCGTTCTTGCTTGTGGTTGCCAGAGCGAAATTGAAGACGACGATTATCTACACCGTGGTGTTCTTTGTTCTGATGCTGGCTCTGCCTTCCCTGCTACCGATTGATCTTCCGCAGGGGCTGTTGACGTCATGGCTGTAGCACCACATTTTCGAAAAGGAGAAACACATGGCAATCTTGGCTTGTTATAGCAACACAGACTCGGGTCGTGCAGCCATCCGGCGCGGTTTAGCCGAAGCCCATAAGACCCACGACTCCCTGTTCGTGGCCAACCTCGAAAAGGAGCCAGTCACCGAGGACCAGCTGGGAATCGATGTGAACACGCTCATGGACTTCGGTGTGCCGGTGCGCATACTGGCACACCCGGCAACGGTTCACGACGCGGCCGACGCCGTCCTTCAGGCGGAACAAGAGCATCAGGTATCGCTCATCGTGATCGGTTTGCGCAAGCGTTCACGGGTCGGAAAGCTGCTGATGGGCAGCATTGCCCAACGGATCCTGATCGAGGCTGACTGCCCGGTGTTGGCGGTTAAAGCAAAATAACCCGGTGTCCGACAAACACAATTCTAGAAAATAACCTCGTTAAATAAGTGGTGCCCGGATCCCCCAAGGGAATCCGGGCACCACTTTTTCATCACCTCAACAGCTGATTAGCTGTGGCGGCCGCGAGTGCGGCGGGCCAAAACTACACCTGCTGCTGCCAGGAGCAGACCGAGAACCAGCAGCGACATGGCCGTAAAACCAGTGTCAGCCAGGTTGTCCTCTTCCTTGGGCTTCTGCGTCTGCTTTGGTTCCTCAGAACCATCAACGGACTGCGAAGCCGAAGGCTGATCAGACGTCTCGGGAGGAGTTGGATCCTGTGAAGGATCTTCGCTCTTCTCCGGCGACTCAATTGGGTCTTCCGAAGGGTCCTCGGTTGATTCCGTTGGAGTCGATTCGCTCGGAGTTGGCTCCGTTGGATCTTCCGAAGGCTCCTCAGTTGAATCCGTAGGAGTCGGCTCAGGAACTTCTTCTAGGTAGAAGCCGAAGTCGAGGGTTCCGTCGTGATCCCCATCTTCGTTCAGGCCTTCAGACTTAGCTTCCCATGTTGAAGAGTCCTCATCTCGATCGGAACCATTTTCCTTGGTCGGCAGGTAGCCGTCCAAAGCATCAGCGGATTCGTCCCGGTCAATAACTACCGTGTACGACTGACCATCTTTCAGGACCGGCAGGTCCTTGAAGTTGTAGAAGCCGTTCTCATCGGTGGTTACCGAGCCGACAGGATTGCCGTTGATATCAACGACTTCCTTACCGTCCGGACCGATCAGTTTCAGAACGACGCCTTCAATTGGGTCTTCATCGTCATCACGAATTCCGTTGCGGTCCTTGTCAACCCAAACGTAGTCACCCAAGGAAACCGAAGGTTTCTCAGTTGGTTCCGTAGGTGCCACAGTCGGCTCAGTCGGCTCAGTCGGCTCAACAGTAGGTTCCGTAGGCTCCACAGTCGGTTCAGTCGGCTGCGTTGGTTCCACAGTCGGCTCAACAGTAGGTTCCGTCCGATACAACACGCTGCCGGCTCATCTGGTGGACCAGTTTGCCCGCCGTTGCAGGCAGGGCCAGGATGAATTTCTCCGCGGCGAGCAAATAGGCGTGCACCGGCCAGAATTCATCCATGTCTGGAGTTCGGGAAAGTTTTGACAGCTCGCTTCGCGCCAGTTCCGCGTCAAGCATCCGCAGAGCAAGGCAGGTACGCGCCAGGATTGCGTCACGTTCCACCATGTCCTGTCCCCAGCCGACCCGGGAGATGTGCTGTTCGTGTTCGCTCAGGTAATCCCTGGCGGTATCTGCGTGGCCTTCCAGCGCATGAAGCAAGGCCAATTTCCCGGCCGGATCCGCAGGCAGGAACGCATTGCCGGTCCTGCGCGCAGAGTCCAACGACAGTTCGTAGGACTGTTGCGCTTCCGCGCCTCGCCCCGCCAGGAATAAGCTGCTTCCTGCGTGGGCATGGACCAGCGCTGCGAGTGAAGGATTCCCAGTGCTTGCATCGGACGCTTTATGGAGCGCACTGCGCATCCGCAGGGCTGATTCCCCGGCTTCCGCGTACATGCCGTTCATTCTCAGATAGAGCATTTCCATCAGGCCGATGGTGACTGCTTGGGGATCAGGATTCAGGTACAACCGATCCGTTTCATGCCTCAGTGCCTGGGCCAGCGGGTTATTTGCGTAATCCATCGCCAGGCGAGGAGCCTGGAGCCCGGAGTCATTGCGCATGAACTCGCCCAAGATCCGCAGACCCAGTCCGAAGTAGGTATTCCTTCCGGTGATGGCCGGCGGAATCCGGGAAGCGAGCTTCATGAACTTCTGCAGATCCAGCAAGAGCAGCTCATCCCACTTCTCAGTCACCAACCGATTCAGCACACTCCACCGCCGCTGCTCAAGCGCGGCTTCTGCCGTTGCCAGCACCCCGTGCACGCTGGTAGCGGCCTCAAGAGCGGCTGCTTCGAGAAGCTCCATCCGTTGAGCCCCCGCCAGCTGGACTCGCTCCAGCAGAAGCTCCCGCACCATCGATGGCATCATCCAGTCTTGCTCCGCGTTCTCCTGCAAAAGCCCGCAGTGGACCAGATCATTCACGGTGTGCGGATCGGCGTGCAAATGGCTGTAGAAGATCTCCACGGTGGCGTCGTCGAAGACCGGCAGGATTGCCGCTTCCGACAATTCCTTGCCCGGATCACTGTGCGCCAACCACATCGACAATGCGCCACGCAGGGTTTGGCGTGCTGGCTCAACGGAATGCAGGTCGCGTACCAGCAGCTTGACCGCTCCAAGCCAGCCCCCGCATTTGCCGTAGATTTCGAGGGCTTCCTCCTCCGATCCAGCGATGCCTCCAAGCATCGCGGAAATTTCGCCGGCGTTCAGGAGCAGGTCACGTTGCTGGGCAAAAAGAATCTTGGCAGTCAGCGCCAAATGCCAGACCGTATGCTCCGGCGAAAGCACGACTGCTGCGTAAAGCTCAGGGTCCTGGGAAAGCTTCCGGGAAATCGCTTCAAGTTCCGCGAGTCCTTCGAATTCCCTCGAAGAAAAGTCGTGAACGGTACCCCGCCGGTCACCGATCCAGGATTTTGCGAACCAGGTCCGCCCAGTGCCTGACGCTGCCCGCACGAGCAAAAGGCGTGATTGGGGATCGGCCCAGCCGGTAAAGCGTCGCAATGCTGGAGGCATCTGGGTTTCTTCAGTCACCCGTATACCTCCAGGCAGTCGTCGCGTGGGTTGAGTCAAATGCAGTCCAGCTTAAAGCTTGAGATTATCAATCCCCTGTTTGACTTACCACTATCTTGCCACTTGTCACCAAGCCGTCCTCACTTCCGCTCCTCGAAGCTGTGCTTCATAGCTCCTGGTCGGCGTAGATCTCCGAGCACCGACAGCACGTCGATGCGTGGCGCAACTTCTTCAGGCTGCACCTTGGGAGGAGTTGCTGCAGCGGATTCAGCACGCTCCTTAACCTCGGGCTGACGGCGCCAATGGAGATAGGTTTTGATCCCGAAAGCCAGCAGCACGGCCAAGACAATGAGACCGAGGATCAAGGATGCTTGAACGGCCTCACCCAGAGCCAGGTCGTCGATATCCTTGGTCAGCATCGAGGCAGCAGTATTCGCGATCATATCCAATTCCTGTATTCAGAGTTACAACTGCTTCATCCCCATGTGGCTGCCAGTCTATGGGCTGCACGACGGAATAATCCGGCGTGCCGGAGAATCGATATGCCTTTGTTATGTATTCTCCGTACGCCCGGCGACCAATCAATAAATGCCCTGTAATCCGCGGGACAGAAAACCCCAACTCAGCGGTGTTCTACGCAGAGTAATGTGGGTTAGGCGCGCAGGCATTAAAAAGCTCCCCAGATGTTGGTTTCTGATTTCTCAGTTCAACTTCAGGGGAGCAGTTCATGACAGGACGGGAGTCTCTGCCGGTGGAGTCCTAGCCTTCGCGGGTGATCAGTTTCCCCTTGGGCGTCTTGAAATCAACGTCTGCACCGGCAACTAGAGTCGATCGCACTACGCCGGCCAAGCTTTTGCCCTGGTACGGAGAGATCGGGTTCTTGTGGTGCAGCTTCGCTACGTCCACTTCGAAGGTTTCTTCCGGAGCAAAGAGCGCAAAGTCTGCGTCGTTGCCCACCGCGATAGCACCCTTGTGGCTCAGCCCGGCGAGCGCCGATGGCTTAGCCGACATCCACGCGATGACCTGCTCCAGTGCGATACCGCGCTTTTTGGCTTCGGTCCAGATCAGCGGCAGGCCAAGCTGCAGCGACGCGACGCCGCCCCAAGCCACGCCGAAGTCCCCGTTTTCCACGTCCTTGAGGTCAACGGTTGAAGGTGAATGGTCCGAAACGATGCAATCGATGACGCCATCTTGCAGTCCCTGCCATAGCAATTCGCGGTTAGCGGACTCGCGGATCGGTGGGCAGCATTTGAAGGCGGTCGCGCCGTCCGGAATATCCTCGGCCAGCAATGTCAGGTAGTGCGGGCAGGTTTCCACGGTGAGTTTCACACCCTCCGCCTTGGCTTCCTTGATCATCTCCAACGCATCCGAGCTGGACAGGTGAAGCACGTGGGCGCGTACTCCGGTCTTGCGAGCGCGCTCGATGACCTGCGCAATGGCAGTATTTTCTGCATCGCGTGGTCGTGATTCCAGGAATCCCGAGTATTTGCCGCCGCTGGCGTCCGGGGCATGGTCAATGATGTCCGAGTCCTCGGCGTGCACAATCATCAATGAATCGAAGGACTTGAGCACCTCCATATCTTCTTCCATCTCATCAACGCTCAACGAGGGGAATTCATCAACACCGGAGTGCAGCAAGAAACATTTGAACCCGAATACCCCAGCCTCATGTAGATCTTTCAGGTCTTCTTTATTGCCCGGTATCGCTCCACCCCAGAAGCCAACATTAACGTAGGCCTTGGTGCTGGCAGCTTGGCGCTTGATGTTCAGTGCTTCGAGGTTCACCGTTGGCGGGATGGAGTTTAGTGGCATGTCCACAATCGTGGTGACGCCACCGGCGGCAGCTGCCTTGGTGGCAGATTCGAAGCCTTCCCATTCGGTACGCCCCGGCTCGTTGACGTGCACATGCGTGTCGACCAGCCCAGGTAACAGCACCTCGTCGGCGGCCACCTCGATCACGCGACTGCCTTCCAGCGCGACTCCCAGCGCTTCGATGGCGACGATCTTTCCGTCGCGAACTCCGATCTCCCGAGGAGCAATACCTTCGGCGGTCAGCACCTGCTGGCCGCACAGCACCAAATCGTAGGTGTTATCGGTGGTGGCTTCGGACGATGCGCGTCCAACAGCTTCGTTGATGCTCATGAGGCGTTCCTACTCGTTGATAGCTCAGGTTTTTGATGCTCGGCAGCTCTATGCCAAGTCTAGATTGCTGTGGCGCGGGGCACATCCATATTGGTGAACCGGTGTCCCGCGCCGAACTTTGCAGGTGGCAGGTCAGCGACGACCGAGATCAGGCACTTACCCTGGTGCCAGAAGTCATGGGCACCAACGCCGAAGGCGCATCCCCGACTTCCAAGGCAAGATCTTCAAACTCGTTGATCCCATCCAATTGCGCGCCCATAGAAATATTCGTGACCTTTTCCAGGATCACCTCCACCACGACCGGGACCTGATGCTCCTCGGCCAGTCGGTTGGCCTCGGCAAAGCCTTCGGCAAGTTTCGCCGGGTCGGTGACTCGTACGGCCTTGCAGCCAAGCCCCTCGGCGACCTTGACGTGGTCCACCCCGTATCCGTTGGTCTCCGGGGAATTGATGTTATCGAAGCCCAAGGAGACGTGATAATCCATTTCAAAGGGACGCTGGGACTGGCGAATCAAACCAAGGTAGGAGTTGTTGACTACTACGTGTACGTACGGCAGTTTGAACTGCGCGCCCACAGCCAACTCCTCGATCATGAATTGGAAGTCGTAGTCACCAGATAACGCGACCACCTTTTCGCCCGGCTTACCCCGCACCACGCCCAAGGCAGCAGGTCCGGTCCACCCCAACGGGCCTGCCTGCCCGGCGTTGATCCACCTGCGTGGACCGTAGACGTGCAGCATTTGCGCGCCGGCAATCTGACTGAGCCCAATAGTGGACACATAGGTGGTGTCCTGGCCGAAAGCCGCGTTCATTTCCTGGTACACGCGCTGCGGTTTGATCGGGATATTATCAAAGTTCGTCTTGCGGTGATTCGTAGCCTTGCGGGCAGTACACTCATTTGCCCAGTGCGAATAGTCCGGGATGGTGCCCGCACTCTTGCGCTCGCGGACAATCTCCAAGATCGCATCCAATGCTACCGAAGCGTCCGAGGTGATTCCCAAATCTGGGGAGAACACCCGGCCTATCTGGGTCGGCTCGATATCCACGTGAATGAACTTGCGTCCTGCGCGGTAGGTGTCCAAACCACCGGTATGACGATTAGCCCAGCGATTGCCGATGCCCAGAACGACGTCCGAAGCCAGGAAGGTCTCGTTGCCGTACTTGGTGTGGGTCTGGATTCCCACCATGCCTGACTGCAACCGGTGGTCATCGGGAATGATGCCCCAACCCATCAGGGTTGGAGAGACGGGAATGTTCAGTTCTTCGGCTAGCAGCACCAGCTTGTCGCTGGCATTCGCGTTGATTACACCGCCGCCGGCAATGATGATGGGACGCTTGCCACTGAGCAGCAGATCCACGATTTTCTCTGCTTGGCCGCGAGTAGCTCGCGGTTTGGTGGGTTCCAATGGCTCATAGGCGTCGATATCAAAATCGATCTCTGCCAGCTGCACGTTAATTGGCAGGTCAATCAGTGCCGGGCCGGGGCGACCCGAACGCATGATCTGGAAGGCCTTGGCAAGAGTACCTGGAACCAGGCCCGGTTCGAGCACGGTGGTGGCGTACTTGGTGACGGGCTTGGCGATGGATTCGATATCTACCGCTTGGAAATCTTCCTTATGCAAAACATTGGTGGGCGCCTGGCCGGTGATGCACAACATCGGGATCGAATCCGCGATGGCCGCATACAGACCGGTGATCATGTCGGTGCCGGCCGGACCGGAAGTACCCAGGCACAATCCGATCTTGCCGCTGGCCCGCGAGTATCCGTCCGCGGCATGGCTGGCACCTTCGACGTGGCGGTGCAGGGTGTGGCGAATTCCGCCGTGCTGCCTCATGGCCGAGTACAGCGGATTGATTGCTGCGCCGGGTAAGCCGAACGCTTCGGTGGCGTCTTCCTTTTCCAGGATCAGCACGATGGCATCTACTGCGCGCATCATAGGCATTTAAATCACACATCCATATCGATGGTTCGGCTCCCAACGGAGCGGTAAAAAAGAAGAATGGGGTAGACCTGTGGCGGGCCGACAAATTGATTCGTCGTCACACACCACCCCGAGCACCGGAGGCCGGACCCGAACTGGAACGAAGGACACCACCTGATGGCGAAGAAAAACATTCACCAGCGGGTGGGCCGGCCACCGAAGGTAGGCGTAGTACCCGCCACAGGAAGTATTTGCGAGCAGAGAATGGGTAAGGGTCTTACTCGCTCTGGCCCGAAAGGCGTTGTACGCCGCGGAAGAGGCCGGAATGGTCTAGCGCCCCGTCACCACTGGCCACGGTGGAGCCGACCAGCTGAGCTACAAGTGCTCCTAGGGGCAGTACCACCCCGGCTTCGCGTGCCGCGGAAGTCACGATGCCCATGTCCTTGTGGTGCAAGGCAAGTCGGAAGCCTGGCGCAAATTCACGATCTAGGATCTTTTGACCCTTCTGGTCGAGGACCTTGGAACCGGCAAGACCTCCGCCGAGGACCTTCAACGCCGAGTCGGTGTCCACTCCATAGGCTTCGAGGAAGACTACCGCTTCGCTCAACGCCTGGATATTCGCCGCCACGATTAGCTGGTTGGCCGCTTTGACCGTCTGACCGGAGCCGGAGGGGCCCACCAAGACGATGGTTTTTCCCACGGCTTCGAGTACCTGTTGAGCTTCGGCGAAGTCTGCGGGTTCGCCACCGACCATGATGGATAGCGCGCCGTCAATCGCACCTTGCTCGCCACCGGATACCGGTGCGTCCAGTGGTCGAAGCCCAGCCTCGCGGGCTTGCTTAGCCAGACTCACGGAGACGTCGGGACGTATCGAGGAATTATCAACCCAGATTGCACCGGGTTTGGCGTGTGCGAACAATCCCTCGGCTCCGGTGGTCACCGATTCGACGTCCGGGGAATCGGGCACCATCGTGATGATGACGTCCGCATCCTTGACGGCCTCGGCGATAGATTCGGCCCATTGCCCACCTGCGGCAATAAGTTCCTTAGTGGCCTTATCGCTGCGGTTGAATCCGGTGACGTGAAAACCGGCGGTAATCAGGTTCTTAGCCATGGGCAGTCCCATGATTCCCAAGCCAATAAAGGCAACGTTCTGCGACATTTGATGCTCCAAAGTTTGTTGGCGGTCCGCGCTCAAGGCGCAGAGATTGATTAGGAAGCTTCGACTTCTGCGGTGCGCAGCCAGTCGAAGGCTGTCTGCGCACTCTGCTTATATTCCAAGGCAACGAGACCGGCGTAGCCCAGCTCTCGCGAACGTGTAATCCAATCCATCAACGGCAGGTCACCGGTTCCCGGTGCACCGCGTTCTGGCGCATCGGCTATTTGGATGTGGGCGAAGTCCTTGGCATGCTTTTCAATCACTGCCGCTACGTCATCGCCGTTAACTGCTAGGTGGTAGAAGTCGGCGAGCAGGCCAATATTTTCGCCACCCGACTGCTTGACCTTTTGTACCACCGCTAGCGCGTCGTCCGCGGTTTTTAACGGATAGGCTTCGGTGCCGGATACCGGCTCAATCAATACGGTTCCACCGATGCGTGCAACACCGGCGGTGGCGATCAAAAGGTTCTCGACGGCTAGCTCATCCTGAGCCCGGGCAGAAGATTCCTTGTGGCGATTGCCGTAGAGCGCGTTGAAGGATTTGCAACCGGTGGCCTCCCCGATGGCGCTGACAACATCTACGTTCTCGCGGAATTCTGCGCCGCGCCCAACCCACGAGACGAGGCCGCGGTCCCCCGCTGGCATATCACCGGCGAAGAAGTTTAGTCCGTCTAGCTGCACTCCGGCGTTCTTGATTGAGCCGAGGAACTCATCTACCTGCTTGTCCGTTGGCACGGCCGCATCAAAAGGCCACCAGAATTCGACACTGTCGAAGCCCGCCTGCTTGGCGGCATCGGCACGCTGGTTGATAGGTAGTTCGGTGAGCAGAATCGAGCAGTTCAGAGTATAAGACACTGGATTTCCCTTCGAAACCTTTTTTAAATATTCCACTTCATGGAATCTTTGTCTTGCTTTATGAAAACTGTAGATCTGAATTTGAGTTACTGTCAACCCCCACGCGGCATGCATTACACGCACATCAAGGTCTCCCGATGGACGACTCCGCGAACACCTCCCGGAAGGGAGGGACCTACCCTAAGTGGCGCCATGGCACACAAAAAGTGCAGACGACGCTAGCGACTTCTTGACGGCCATTCTTCGCGCCCACGGGCGGGTGCGCCGACGCGTTTTCTCGAATTTCGTTTCCAAAACACTAGTCAACATGGTTTCAATATAATTCCACACAGTGAGATTAGGATTCTCTATTGCGGTAATGTGACGTACCGCATACAGTGGATAAACAATTGATGTGGCACACATCTCGGAGTGTATTTCACTTACTCAGGAGCAGCCATGAGCAAACAACTCATTGGGATTCACGCAGAAAAGCCAGCATGGCGTCTGCAGCACGAAGCTCAGCCCGTGGTGGGCACGCCAACCGAGTTCTATCTGAACTTCGGCCAGCCTATTTACCCGTAACGCGTCCGCATCTCCCCTGCTCAGGGGCACGAACACAGTTACCCCGCAAGGCAAATACAGGCACGTTTCATTCCTGCGCGCTGTCGATAGCTAAGTTACTCCCGGTCGGTCCTCGTCCGCCGAAAAAGCCTTGAGCTACAGCACGCTCCTAAGAATAGGACACCACCATGGCGCACCAATTACCGGAGACCACCTCCGCGCCGACGCTCTTCACCCATTCGCATCCCCAAGGAATCGATCCCAGTAACCCGCATGAGCTCAGCGCTTCGCTGTACAACGAAGATCTGGCACCCACCACTCGCAAGGGGCGCACCTGGAATTCCTATAGCATCTTCACCCTCTGGGCCAACGATGTGCACTCACTGGGCAACTACGCATTCGCCATCGGCCTGTTCGCACTAGGCATGAGTGGGTGGCAGATCCTTGCCGCACTTGGCATCGGCGCGATCTTGCTTTTCGCGCTATTAAACCTGTCCGGGTTCATGGGCGAAAAGACCGGTGTCCCGTTCCCGGTCATGAGCCGAATCGCTTTTGGAATCAACGGCGCACAGATTCCGGCGCTACTTCGCGGGGCCGTGGCCATTGCCTGGTTCGGCATTCAAACCTTCCTCGCCTCCCAGGTACTCAGCGTCATGGTGATCGCCTTGGCGCCGGGCGCGGCCAGCTTGCAGCAGACCAGCTTCCTTGGCCTAGACACCCTCGGCTGGATTTGCTTCGTCACCCTGTGGGCCCTCCAACTGGTGATTGTCAGCTACGGCATGGAAATGATTCGCAAGTACGAGGCCTTTGCAGGTCCGGTCATTTTGGTGACCTTCTTAGCACTAGCCATTTGGATGCTTTTTGAATCGGGCTTCAACGTCTCGATGACCACCGGTGAATCGCGCTCCGGCCTAGACATGTGGGTGGGCATCTTTGGTGCCGCCGCCCTATGGGTCTCCATCTATGGAACATTTGTTTTGAACTTCTGCGACTTCACACGCGGGGCTTCTTCAAAGAAGGCCATTGTGCGCGGCAACTTCTTCGGCATTCCGTTGAACATGCTGTTCTTCGGTGCGATTGTTGTCGTGTTGACCGGCACCCAGTTCTCCATCAACGGCGCGGTCATCAGCTCACCGTCAGATGTTGTCGAAGCGATCCCCAATACATTGTTGCTGGTCTTAGCTTCCGGGGCGCTTCTGATTCTCACCATTGCGGTAAACCTGATGGCCAACTTCGTGGCTCCGACCTACGCGCTGACTAACCTGTTCCCGAAGAAGCTGAATTTCCGCGCCGCCGCCTTGATTTCAGGCGTCATCGGCTTGGTGATCCTTCCTTGGAACTTGTACAACTCTCCGGAAATTATCAATTACTTCCTCGGCGGACTCGGCGCCCTGCTCGGCCCACTATTCGGCATCATCATGGCCGACTACTGGATCGTTCGCCGGGCACGGATCAACGTTATGGACCTGTACCGAACCAATCCGGAGGGCACTTACTACTTCACCCGCGGAGTAAATTTCCGCGCGGTGGCCGCCTTGGTGATCAGTTCCGTCGTCGCGCTGCTGCTGGCTTTTGTTCCTGCACTGCATGTTGTGGGGCCATTCGCCTGGTTCCTGGGCTCGGGTGCCGGCGCCATCGTCTACCTGCTCATGGCTAAGCGCCGCATCGACCTGGCCGACATCGACGGCGAAGCTATCGCAGTCACCCCGAAGCACTGATCCAAAGGAATCCAAATGCGCATTCTTGTTGTTAATGTGAATACCACCGCGTCGATGACTCACGCCATCGGTGAATCAGCCCGCAAGGTCGCCGCGCCGGGCACCGAAATCATCGAATTGACCCCCGACTTTGGGGCCGACTCCTGCGAGGGAAATTTTGAAAGCTACCTTGCCGCCATCGCCGTGATGGACAAGGTTCTGAATTACCCCGGCGAATACGACGCGGTCATCCAGGCAGGTTATGGCGAGCATGGCCGCGAGGGCCTGCAGGAACTACTCGACGTTCCAGTCGTTGACATCACCGAGGCGGCGGCATCAACCGCCCAGTTCTTGGGGCACAAGTACTCGGTGGTGACCACCTTGGACCGCACGGTTCCGCTAATTGAGGACCGTCTGAAGCTTGCGGGTCTGACCGATCGGCTCGCCTCGGTGCGAGCCAGCGGGTTGGGAGTCTTGGAACTCGAATCGGATCCCGAACGGGCAGTTGCCGCAATTGTGGAGCAGTCACGCCAGGCCGTAGAAAACGACAAGGCCGAGGTCATCTGCCTCGGCTGCGGAGGCATGGCAGAGCTTGAAGCCCGGGTCAGCGAAGCGACCGGTGTGCCGATCGTGGATGGAGTTCGGGCCGCGGTGACGATCGCCGAGTCGCTGGTGCGGATGGGACTGAGCACCTCCAAGGTGCGCACCTACGCCACACCGCGGCCTAAGACGATTACCGGCTGGCCCATTTCCCAGGCCACCCGGACCGTGCACGCCTAAACCATCCAAAGCAAAGATGTAGCCAAAGCCAAGGTCTGACTCAGAGTTTTCTCAGAGTAAGTCCTTAGAGTCGTAAGTACCTCTTGAAGGTGCGAGTGATGACAAGAAGCCCCTAACGCAATCTGCGTTGGGGGCTTCGCTCATGCTAGAGAAGCGTTTGATCCCGTTCGCTGCGTGCGAGCCATTCATCGGCCAGTATCGCGTAGCTCATCGAGTCAAGCCATTGGCCCTCACGATGCAAACCACTTTGCACCCCGTAGCCTTCACGGCGCATTCCAATGCGCTCCATGAGCCGCCACGATGGTTCATTATCCGCAAAGCATTCTGCCACGACCCGGCGCAACCCTAACGGGCCAAAGCATAGGTCCAACACACAGCTCACGGCCTCGCTGGCGTAGCCCTGGCCGCCATCAACCGGATTAAAGCTCCAGCCTATTTCCGCTTCGACGCCGCGCGCCGTTGCGGCAATTTCGCTTTGCCCCCAGCCGTCTTGCACCTTGACCATCACGGTTCCGATCAGTCGCGGCTGACCGTTTGCGTCGGTTAGTTCAACCGCCACATCATAGGCGTAGCGTTTTGCGGCCATGAATTGGCCTAGATATTCTTCGAAGTTCGCTGCGCCAGAGGTAATCCAGCGTTGGACTTCGGGCAGCTTGCGATACTCCCACGTTGCTTGGGCGTCGCCAGCTTCCAGCCGGCGCAAGACCAATCGTGGGGTGCGTATCGGCCAGCTGACCTTGTCCAGAGAATCGCTCATTCTCGCATTTTATCGTCCAGGCCAGTGGCCCAAAACGTCAGCGTGCGAACTCGTGACCTTAAATGACGCGAGCTGACCACTCTTTCTTCGGAAAAACAAAATAATTTGATTACGCTTCAGTGCACTATATAGCCCGGCTCCCTAGCTTGGCTCACCTAACTAAACGCGGAATTTCGCGGTAAAATCCGAATTTTACGCACCACAACCTTCCGTTAGTGAGCTACATAACAGTACTCTGGCTTATTCGATTTAGGTCAGCTTAGGCTAGGCTAATTACCAGATCACTTACTTGTGCGGCCAACGACGGTCGCCCTTTCCTGAAGGATGACATGGCTTCCATGAAACTTCGCGCCGCAGCTCTGCTTGGCGTCGCAGCAATGACCTTAACCGCCTGCGGTTCGAACACCGCAGCCCCGGCAGAGTCCGCACCGGCAAGCACCTCCACCGTGACGTTCACCGATAACAACGGCGAACACACCATCAATACCCCTGCGAAGTCTGTAGTCGCTACCGACAACCGCACCTTTGAAACCCTGGAATCCTGGGACATCAAGCTGACCGCCGGCGCAGTTGCGCTGATGCCAGACACCATCAGCTACGCCAAGGACAAAAACGTCGTTGACCTTGGAAGCCACCGCGAGCCAAACCTCGAAGCCATCGTTGAGGTCGCTCCGGACCTAATCATCAACGGACAGCGCTTCACCCAGCACGCCGAGAAGATCTCCAAGCTGGCTCCCGAGGCCACCATTGTGAACCTTGATCCACGCGAAGGCGAGCCTTTCGACAAAGAGCTCAAGCGTCAGACCACCGTACTGGGAGAAATTTTCGGCAAGCAGGCCGAAGCCAAGGCACTGACCGATGAGTTCGACAAGTCGGTAGCGCGCGCCAAGGCAGCCTACAACAAGGATGAGAAGGTCATGGGCCTGATCACCTCGGGCGGCGAGATCAACTACTCGGCACCGGGCAGCGGACGTAGCGTTGGCCCAGCCTTCGACATTCTGGGCCTGACCCCGGCACTGGTTGTTGAGGATTCCTCCACCGACCACGAGGGTGATGACATTTCCGTGGAAGCTATCGCAGGCTCGAACCCTGACTGGATGCTAGTCCTTGACCGTGACGGCGCAGTCGCAGCGGATGAGTCCGGCTACACCCCGGCCGCCGACCTGCTCAAGAAGTCCGAAGCGCTGGCAAATGTCACTGCTTCAAAGGAAGGCAACATCGTTGTCATGCCGGCCGATACCTACACCAACGAAGGTATCCAGACTTACACCGAGTTCTTCAATGACTTTGCAGATGCGCTGGAATCCAAGTAATTCCAACGCTAACTAGCGTCTACGTGGCGCAGTCGATTACCGGCTGCGCCACGTAGTCGTATCCACCACACACCACATATATGGCGGCATCATGACGACTACGACCCCCGCGGTCAAACCCAAAGGCAGGCTCCTAGAGCCCAAGCTACTGCTTGGAATTCTCGGTGTCCTAGTGCTCTTGGGTTTTTCCCTGTTCACCGGTGTTTATGACATCTTCGGCACCGATGACGGAACAGCGATGTTCGCCATTACCCGCATTCCGCGCACCATCGCGTTGGTCCTCGCCGGGGCTGCGATGGCAATGAGCGGATTGGTCATGCAACTGCTGACGCAGAACCGCTTCGTAGAACCCACCACTACCGGAACCACAGAGTGGGCCGGGCTGGGCTTGTTGACCGTGCTGATCATCAACCCGGAGGCCTCGCTGCTGGCGAAGATGACCGTGGCGATTATCTTCGCGTTCATCGGCACCATGGTGTTTTTCCTCTTCTTACAGCGCGTCTCACTGAAGGCTTCGCTGACCGTGCCGATTGTGGGAATTATGCTTGGCGCCGTGGTGGGCGCCTTCTCCTCATTTATTGCGCTGCAGACCGACATGCTGCAGTCCTTGGGTATCTGGTTTGCAGGCTCCTTCACCTCGGTGATTCGCGGGCAGTACGAGGTGCTGTGGATCGTGGCTATCGTGGCCATCGCGATCTTCATCGTGGCGGACCGCTTCACCGTGGCGGGCCTAGGTGAAGAGATTGCCACCAACGTGGGGTTGAACTACCGCCAGGTGATGCTGTTGGGTACCGGCTTGATCGCAATCGCTACCGGCGTGGTCACCGTGGTCATCGGTAACCTTCCGTTCTTAGGATTAATCGTGCCCAACATCGTCTCAATGTTCCGTGGTGATGATCTGCGTAGCAACCTGCCGTGGGTCTGCCTGTTGGGCATTGCTATCACCACCGTCTGTGACCTGATTGGCCGAACCATCATCATGCCTTTTGAGGTTCCGGTCTCGTTGATCCTAGGCGTACTTGGCGCGGTAGTCTTTATTACCCTGCTACTAAGGCAGCGCAAACTTGGCTAATCTCATGGCACCCCCACGCACCACACCTAAGCTTCCCGGTAAGTCGCTGTTTAATCGCGCGTCGGGAGCATTACCCACCAAGAAGACCCGCACCCGCTACTGGGTAGTCTTCTCCCTCATGTTGGCCCTAGCGCTCAGCTTTTCCTTTGGGTTGCTGGCTTGGGATAACCCGATGCCAGTTGGCTCGGACGGATTCTGGCTGATCGCCCAGATGCGCGGCAACAGCATTTTGACCATGGCTATCGTCGCGTTCTGCCAGGCGGTCGCGACGGTGTCCTTCCAGACGGTGACAAATAACCGCATCATCACCCCCTCGATTATGGGCTTTGAATCCCTCTATATCGCGGTACAAACCGCCTCGGTATTTTTCATGGGTGCCGCCGGTGTAGTGGCATTGCAGGGGATCTGGCAGTTCACCTTGCAGGTGGCCATCATGGTAGTTCTCGCCTGCCTGCTCTATGGCTGGCTATTGTCCGGAAAACTGGGCAATATCCAGATCATGTTGCTCGTCGGCATCATTCTGGGTGCAGGCCTCGGCTCAATATCTACGTTTATGCAGCGCATGCTGAGCCCCAGCGAGTTCGACATTCTCACCGCGAAGCTGTTTGGTTCCATGAACAACGCCGATATGAGCTACATGCCGGTAGCTATCCCGTTGATCCTCATTGCCGGGTTCTTCCTGATTTCAAATTCTCGGAAGATGAATATCGTGGCCTTGGGACGCGATACCACCATGAACCTTGGTATCAATCACCGCACCGAGGTGATGCGCACCTTGTTCTTTGTGTCCATCTTGATGGCCGTATCGACCGCCTTGGTTGGTCCGATGACTTTCCTCGGCTTCTTGGTAGCGACCCTTGCCTACCAGCTGGCAGATACCTACGACCATCGTTTTGTCTTCCCCATCGCTTTCCTCACCGGTTTTGTGGTGCTCTCCGGTGCGTACTTTGTCATGAAAAACATCTTCTACGCCCAGGGTGCGGTGAGCATCATCATTGAAGCCGTGGGCGGCATAACCTTCTTGATCTTCATCCTACGAAAGGGCCGGCTGTGATTACCCTCAAAGAAGTACACAAAAAATACAGCTCGGAGGTGACCATTGGGCCGGTCACCCTCGAAATCCCTACCGGCGGCATCACCGCACTGGTGGGTCCCAATGGCGCAGGCAAGTCCACCATGCTCACCATGGTTGGCCGCCTACTAGGGATCGATTCAGGCACCATTGAAGTCGCCGGCTACGACGTCACCTCGACCGCGTCGAAGGACCTAGCAAAGATCGTCTCGATCCTGCGCCAGGAAAACCACTTCGTCACCCGGCTCACGGTACGTCAGCTCGTAGCCTTTGGCCGCTTCCCACATTCCAAGGGACGCTTGACGACGACGGATGAAGAGATCATTTCGCGGTCTATCGATTTCTTGGATCTGGCAGAGCTCGAAGGCCGTTACCTCGACCAGCTTTCCGGCGGTCAGCGTCAGCGCGCCTATGTGGCGATGGTGCTGGCGCAGGATACCGAGACGGTATTGCTCGATGAGCCGTTGAACAACCTGGACATGAAGCACTCGGTGCTGATGATGCAGCACCTCAAGCGTGCGGCACAGGAGCTAAACCGGACCATCGTGATCGTGTTGCACGACATTAACTTCGCCGGTCACTACTCCGACTACATTTGCGCGATGAAGCACGGCAAGGTCGTCCAGTTCGGCACCCCGGAACGGATCATGAACGACGAGATCCTCAGCGAAGTTTTCGAGACCCCGGTGCAGGTGATCGACGGACCGAACGGTCCCCTAGCGGTGTACTACTAAGCAGGCGCCGGCTGCCTAGTGATCTAGGGGCCTGCGGTGGCACGCGTTGGAACTGCGGTGCGGTGAATATGCGATGCCTTTGACGATGAGCGAGGACCACACTTCCTACCGCCGCATCGTGATTCACCGCCATGGCGTTCACGTGTTCTACTTCTGACGCAGCCGTCCGCCCTCACCGGCCGGAAATAATCTCGAATCCAGCCGAACCCTGCAGCTGGTTCGAGAGCACACGTTTCATTTATCACGGGCCATGCGCGAGTCGAAGGGGCAATGCCAGCATCGCGGCCAGCCAATACTCCGAGCATAATTCCGGCTCCCGAATGCTACGCGCTCGGATCTGGTTCCTTCTTTCACCTTCATACAGACCCCGCACTTTCGAGGCCTGCTCAATTCGAACGTGAAACAAAGCCAACCAAGGCTTTCTGCGATGCTGGCCAACCGACACCCAGTCTCCGGGTCCAACCGAACCAGCCTCATCGTTCCAACCCAAAACCTGATTGCAGGCGTTCAGGCTCTTAAATATTCCCGTACCGCCTAGGATGCACTGCCAGCAGGAACACTCGATGTGTGCAGAACCGGCGGTGGCCATCTCGGAAAACGGGGCCTGTCAACAGGCACCTAGCCCTCAAGCAGCAAATCTTGTTGGTCTATTCGACCGTCACTCATACACTCAGTCGTCCTAGTGCTCAGAGCCCGCGAGCTCCGTTTCTTGGCCCTGCAGCTGCCCAAAACGAGTCTCCTATCGACCTGATTTGTATGCTCTATCAAAAAATCGCTTTGGCTTCGGCCACGGACTTCGACACGCGCAAGCCGGCGAGACAACCCCAATGTCTCGCACTGTGACAAATTTTTTTGCGTCGAAACCCAGAGGTAGGCATAAGCAGAGCTTCAATGAATTGTGTTTTTGGTTAATTCTCTAAAACCTCTGGTCGTGAGACTCGACATTCGTCTGTAACTCATTCACCCAAGTGCTCAATTGCAACGTCATAGACCTGAATTCTAGGCAAATTAAGCAAATCTACATACCCCCTCTACTACGCGTACATGGTCTTCATTTGTGATCTAGCTTATTGTTTTTTGGAAGCCGGATCATCAAAAATCCGGACCAAGTGACCGGGATTATGCACGCGGCACAACGAAATCTAGGAATGAAGATGAACATACAAGCCGAATGGATGCGCGGAGGCACCAGCAAGTGCTGGGTCTTTGAAACCGATCACTTGGACTTGACTAGAATTAGCCTAGACGAGCTGCTGCCGCGATTATTCGGCAGTCCCGATCAGCGGCAGATTGACGGTGTCGGCGGGGCAACCTCGACGACCAGCAAAGCCGTGATTCTCCACCAATCCGCCGATCCGGATGTTGATGTGGAGTTCACCTTCGCCCAGGTTGGCATCGAAGAGGCCACCGTGGACTGGGGCAGCAACTGCGGAAATTGCTCTGCGGTCGTGGGGCTCTACGCAATCGAAAATGGGTGGGTGGCTCCTCAAGGAGACGTCACCCAGATCATCACCCGCAACACGAACACCAAGCAGATCATCGTTCAGCTGGTAGACACTCCCGAGGGTGCATTGCCCATCGTTCCGCAGGCTCACATGCCTGGTGTCGCATCTGCCGGATACAAGGTCGGACTCGGCTTTAAGGATCCAGCGGGAATGACCACCGGAAGCCTGTTGCCCACCGCCAACGCCGCCGATTCGCTGAGCGTGGACGGTAGAAATTGGACCGTCTCCATGGTGGACGCGGGAGCGCCCGTCGTGGTTATCCGCGCCGAAGACCTCGGCTTGGATGCCGGGCGGTATGGCACCTGGACCGGGGATGTCGAACGGCAACTGGACACGTTGGAAAAGATCCGCCGCGAGGCTGCCGTGCGGATGGGCCTAGCCCCTACCACCGCTCAAGCCGCCCGCGCCATTCCCAAGGTGGCAATCGCCGCCGCCCCGGCGGATGACCTAGAAAGCGATATCAACGTCATGATGCTCTCCATGGGCAAACCCCACCCCGCCTTGGCGATCACCGGCAGCATCGCGCTGAGCCTTGGCGCCCGGACCCCGGGCACGGTGCTGCACAGCATCACGGGCGAGATTCCGCGTGCCGCACTGCGACTGCGCACCCCCGCAGGCGTGATCGAAACTTGGAGCGAAAAACGCGACGGTTCGATGCTGGTCGGCGTGGACCGCACCGCCCGCAGCATCGCCAGCTCCATCATCCACCTCCCCGAGACCCTCGGCAGCGCCGCCGAGGGCTCACTAGCAAGCGCCAGTTACTGAGGAGACGAACCATGACTAAAACAGCTTTTGAGCCTGCTCCCCCGACCGAAAATGATGAGATTGTCGTTCGTACCGTGAAGCCGCGGCGCAACCGCCGCGCCACGTTGATCACCATAGTCACGATCGCGTTCCTCGGTCTGCTGGCCGCCGTCTTCGGTCCCGGCATCTTCACGCCTTCTACCGGCGCCGACCCCGCAACTTCGATGACCGCGGAGCAGATCATCCCGCTGGTGGTCCTCGTAATAATGTTCATCGTCGCCACCAAGTGGCCGGTGAATATCGGTGTCATGGGGCTGGTGGCCGCCTTCGGCATCGGTTACTTCATGCTCGGCATGAGCGATAAGGAAATCCTCGCGGATTTCCCCGCAAGCATCGTCTTGACCATCATCGGCGTCACCTACTTCTTCAGCATGGCCCAGCACAACGGGACCATCGACATCATCGTGCGCAACTGCGTGCTGCTGGTACGTGGCAAGACAATGCTGCTGCCGTGGGTGTTCTTCCTCGTCGCCGCTGCGCTGACCTCGCTGGGCACCTTCTCGCCAGCAGCGGTCGCGTTGCTGGCCCCGGCCGCTATCGGCTTCGCCTACGAGTCGCGGATCAACCCGCTGCTCATGGGCGCCTTCATCATCAACGGCGCTCATGCCGGCGGCTTTTCGCCACTGTCTGTTTCCGGGGTTTTGGTGCACGATATTGCGCTGGAAAATGGGTTCCCCATCTCTCCTATCGCGCTCTTTGTCGCCAGCTTCGTCATCAACCTGATTCTCTCGGTATTAACCGTTGCGGTGTTCGCCTTGCTCGGCAAGATACGCGAAGGTGACGGCGTGGCGAATTCCGACCTTGACGATACCCGCAGCACTCGCCCACGTGGCCAGCAAATCTACACGTTGTTGTTGATTGGAGCGATGCTCGTATGCGCACTGGGCTTCGGATTGCCGATCGGCTTCGTCGCCCTGAGCGCCGGACTGCTGCTGGCACTGCTGAACATCAAGGATCAGCATAAATTCGTCGCCGGGATCTCTTGGTCAACCGTCCTGCTCGTAGCCGGCATGATCACCTATGTCTCGCTACTCACGCACGTTGGCGTCATCGACACCCTGGCCCACAAGGCTTTGGCCTTGGGCGCACCGATACTGATCGCCCTGGTGCTGTGCTACGTCATTGGCGTTGGTTCGGCTTTCGCCTCCTCCACCGCCCTGTTGGCCGCTTTCATCCCACTCGCCGGACCGCTGCTATCGCTCAGTTCGCTCAGTGCCACCGGCACCGTCGCTGCCATCGCCATCGCGGCAACCGTCGTGGATGTTTCGCCCTTCTCCACCGCCGGCGCTCTGGTCGTTGCAAACGTGAAGGAAATTCATCGCCAGCGTGTCTACCGACAGCTGATGATGTACGCCGGCGCCGTGGTGCTGGTCGCGCCCGCACTGGCTTGGGCCTTGCTGGTGCCAACCGGTTTCATGTAAACATGTAACCACTTTTCATCCAAGTGAAGGCAGGATCCCGTCAGCGGGATCCTGCCTTCACTTGTTCTTCTAAGCCGTAAATTTGCGCGGCAATGTAATTGAGCGCGGTGCGCTCTGCTTGGAGAACGACGGCTAGACCGGGCCTTCGCCGGGGCCAGGAGCACTTCTCTAGAACTACATCGGCTGGCGCGGCTCTTTCGCCCGCAGCACTGGTGAACATACCAAAACGATCACCCCGACAAGCGGGACCAGTAACAGCCCAGCTCGCAGACCCCAATTCTCAGCGATAAAGCCGACCAGCGGAGGAGACGCTAGAAAGCCGAGTCGCATCAGCCACGAAACCACACTCAGTCCAGTTCCAGGCGATAATCCCGGCAGTCTATCGGCATGCTCCATCGCCGCCGGCACCAAGGTGGCCACACCGAATCCAGCGGCAGCAAACCCGAGAAGACTTCCGGGAACCGAGGGGAACGCGAGCGCCAGACCCATGCCAAGCACTACACAAAGCGCACCAATTTGCGCAACGAGTCGCTGACCGAGCCGGTCAACCATTCCATCGCCGAGGATTCGCCCTATAAATTGAGCGCCCACCAAAGAAATGTATCCGAGCGCCGCAAAGGCTGCTGGGGTTTCCAAAGAATCGGCAAGATACAACGTAGCCCATGAGTTCCCAGCATCTTCAACCATCACTCCGGCCGTAGAGATCAGCACCAGAGCGGTCATCACCCAAGCGGTATGGTTTCGACGTTTGGCCACGGATTCAGGAGCGCCAGTCGGCTCTTGCTTAGCTAGTACTTCTTCGGCCCCTGTTTTCTCTGTCCTATCCGTGAGACAGAATTTGAGCGCAATAAGCGCGACCGTAGCGAAGACGAGAAATGATATTCCAAAGTGCACACTCAACGAGATTTTTAACGCCATGGCTCCTGCTGCCATTAACCCGCCAAGGACCGCACCCACCGACCAGAAGGCGTGAAAAGAGTTGAGAATCGAACGTCCATAACGTCGCTGCACCAAAAGTCCGTGCGAATTCTGCGCCACGTCGGTAATGGCATCCATGGCCCCACCAAGTAAGAACGCCCCCGCCAGCAGGGCCAAACTCGGCGCATTTCCTGCTCCGAGCAAGGCCAGCCCGGTGACCATAGTGCCCACAACGGCTACAAGTGCAGATCCAAAACGTCGAATAAGCCTGCCTGCGGCTAGCCCGGCAATCAGCGCACCAATGGGCCATGCGGTGACTAAGAAGCCATAGCTAGCCTCCCCCAACGCAAATTCACTTTTCAGCTCGGGAAGTCGCGGCGCCATATTGGCGAAAAGTGCCCCGTTGGTGAGAAAGAGTGCGGCCACCGCCGCGCGTGCTCGGCGATTAATAGGCAATACCCGCTCAATGCTCACCAAACGCCTCAGTTCCGCAGAATTTTATGGAAAGACTCCTAATTGACTCTCCCGTGGGAGTCTATCGAAGATCTAACCCGGCCCTACCTAATTCAACTCAAGACATTGACACAGGTCACATTTGCGACTGTACTAGAAGTCAATCAATCGATTGATAGACGTAAGTTTTGAGGAAGTGGCACTGCCCGATGGATATTGATCAGGTACAACGCGCGGCAGTCGCGCGCTTTGCCCAACAAGGCTTCGCAGCCACCGGTATCCGTGAACTTGGAACCGCAGCTGGCATCAATTCGGCAACTCTCTACCACTACGTTGGTAGCAAGCACGACCTCTTGGTCCGCATCATCAGCGAGTGCCTCAAAGCCATGATCACCGGCGGGCGTGAGGCACTGAGTGCCGCCCAAACGCCCACCCTCCAACTCGCCCAACTCATCGCCTTCCACGTCGCTTTCACCGCGACCAACCCACAGACCGCGCGGGTAGCCGAATACGAAATGCGTGCTCTAACCCCGGTGGCCCGTGAAGAAATGCAACGACTACGCGATGAGTATGAAGCACTTTTTACCAAGGTTCTGAACGAGGGCGACAAGACCGGCGAATTTAGCACCGCAGATCTCACCATGGCCAGACTCGCGGTCATGGAAATGGGTACCGGCGTAGCCCATTGGTACCGCCCCCACGGCCGGCTTTCCCTGGATCAAGTGCAGCAAAATTTTGTTGCCATGGCCTATAGGATTCTGGCCGTCCCCGAAACGGCCAAACTACCGAACACCCCGCTACCGAGCGCACAACAGCTGCCGAGCGAGCCCACCGCGCAACCTGCCACGCAGACCGTCAACTAAGGAGCACCAGTGAAGACCCTGCCCTCACAGCTCGATACTTCCTCGGAAAAGTACCAGCAAAACGCGAAGCAACACGCCGCACTGACTGAAGAACTCCATCAGCGGCTAGAGACCGCGGCGCGTGGCGGATCCGAAAAATCGCGCCAACGACATCTGGACCGCGGAAAGCTTCTGCCACGCGACCGAGTGAATCAGCTGCTCGATGAGGGCTCGCCTTTCCTGGAAATCGCACCGCTGGCTGCGGAGGGCATGTATGACGGGGCCAGCCCCGGCGCTGGGGTAATCGCCGGAATTGGCATGGTTCACGGACGCCACGTACTGGTCATTGCCAATGATGCGACAGTCAAGGGCGGAACCTACTTCCCAATGACGGTCAAAAAGCATTTACGCGCGCAAGAAATTGCCCTAGAAAATTCTCTGCCCTGCGTTTACCTCGTCGACTCAGGCGGAGCGTTCTTGCCAATGCAAGATGAGGTCTTCCCCGACCGCGACCACTTCGGGCGAATCTTCTTCAACCAAGCGAACCTGTCAGCCAAAAAGATCCCTCAGCTCGCCGCGGTCTTAGGCTCTTGCACCGCCGGCGGCGCCTACGTTCCGGCGATGAGCGATGAAACGGTTATCGTTCGCAACCAGGGAACAATCTTCTTAGGCGGCCCACCGCTAGTGAAAGCAGCCATTGGTGAAATCGTTACGGCAGAGGAGCTCGGCGGCGGAGATCTGCACGCCAAAACCTCTGGCGTGGTGGATCATCTGGCAGAAAATGATGAACACGCGTTGATGATCATCCGCGACATCATCTCAACTCTCCCTGCTAACCCAACCGCGGCCTGGGACATCGCCGAACAAGTGGCAGAACCGCTCTACTCAGCCAGTGAACTTCCAGGCATTGTGCCGGTAGACGTCAATGCGCCCTATGATGTCCGCGAGGTCATCACACGGCTAGTTGACGGCAGTGAATTCCACGAATTCAAGGCAGACTACGGAACTACGTTGGTGACCGGTTTCGCACATGTCCATGGTCATCAGGTAGGAATCATCGCCAATAATGGCGTGCTGTTCTCCGAGTCAGCAATGAAGGGCGCGCACTTCATTGAGCTATGCGACCAGCGTGGCATCCCACTACTCTTCTTGCAGAACCTCGCCGGTTTTATGGTGGGCCGTGACTACGAAGCAGACGGCATCGCCAAGCACGGTGCGAAGATGGTCACCGCAGTAGCCACCGCACGAGTCCCCAAGCTGACAGTGGTCATCGGTGGATCCTTCGGTGCCGGTAACTATTCAATGTGCGGACGCGCTTACAGCCCTCGCTTCTTATGGATGTGGCCAGGTGCTCGCATCTCCGTGATGGGTGGCAACCAGGCTTCTTCGGTGCTTTCTACGGTGAAACGCGATGGTATCGAAGCCTCGGGCGGCACCTGGAGCACGGAGGAAGAGGAATCCTTTAAAGCCCCCATCCGAGAACAATATGAAAACCAAGGAAACCCCTATTACTCCACCGCAAGACTTTGGGACGACGGCGTCATCGACCCAGCCGATACCCGCCGCGTACTGGGGCTTGCCCTTGAAGTATGCGCCCGCCAGCCATTGCCGGAGACTTCCTTCGGTCTATTCCGGATGTAATGCGAGGAGACAACCATGAACACTAAACTTTTTGACACGGTGCTCGTCGCCAACCGCGGCGAAATTGCCGTGCGCATCATCCGTAGCTTACGAACCCTAGGCATCCGCTCAGTCGCCGTGTACTCGGACGCTGATGCCGGGGCACTGCACGTTAGCGAAGCGGACAAAGCGGTACGAATTGGTCCCGGTCCAGCCAACCAGAGCTACCTGAGCGTCGACGCGATACTCAAAGCATGCAAGGACACCGGGGCTCAAGCGGTCCACCCGGGCTACGGTTTCCTCTCCGAGAACGTGGATTTTGCACGCGCATTGGAAGATGCCGGGATAAAGTTCATTGGTCCGTCGGTGAAATCGATTAATCTCATGGGCGATAAGATTCGTTCCAAAAACCATGTAGTCGCTCATCAGGTACCTGTGGTGCCCGGTATTGCCGAACCTGGGCTCAGCGATGAGCAGCTGTTGGCCGCGGCCGGACAAGTTGGTTATCCGCTGCTCATCAAACCCTCAGCAGGCGGTGGCGGTAAGGGGATGTTCGCCGTGGAAACACCAGAGCAGCTTCCCGAAGCCTTGGCTAGTGCTCGGCGTACCGCGCGTAGTGCCTTTGGTGATGACACCTTGTTCTTAGAACGCCTGGTGCGCAACCCACGGCATATCGAGGTGCAGGTTCTAGCAGATCAGTTCGGTCATACCGTGCATCTGGGCGAACGCGAATGCTCCTTGCAACGACGCCACCAAAAGGTCATCGAGGAAGCCCCAGCACCGCTGTTGGAAAATCTTGAACATGGGGCGCAAATCCGCGAACGTATCGGAGCAGCCGCGGTTGCCGCGGCCGCCTCGGTAGATTACGTCGGGGCCGGAACCGTTGAATTCTTGGTCAGTGATGAGAACCCTGACGAATTTTTCTTCATGGAAATGAACACCCGTCTTCAGGTGGAGCACCCGGTTACTGAGCAGGTAGTCCGCGTGGATGGTCAGAAGTTAGATCTAGTGGATTGGCAGGTTCGTATCGCTGCCGGCCAACCATTGGACTTCGAGCAGCACCAAGTATCTCTGCAGGGGCATGCTATTGAAGCACGTCTTTACGCCGAAGACCCTTCGGCAGGGTTCCTCCCTTCAATAGGCACGGTACTCAAGGTCATCGAGCCAATCGGTGAGCATTTGCGAGTGGACAGTTCACTGCGCGATGGCTTAGAAGTCAGCGCTCATTACGATCCAATGCTGGCCAAACTCATTGCTTGGGGTGACGACCGCAGTGTAGCGCTTGGTCGCTTGGACCGGGCTCTGTCGCAAACCGTGGTGTTAGGCGTGCTGACTAACGTCGAATATCTTCGCCTACTTCTGGCGGACGTTGATGTGGCTGCGGGACGTTTAGACACAAATCTTATCGAGCGAAAAATGCAGGAGTTCGCCTTCCGCACGCCTAGCGCGCGCGAGCTCGCCCTGGCGGCTCACCTCGAAGTTAATCGCAGGCCAACATCCGGTTCCCCGTGGGGCCAAGGTGATGGATGGCGTCTAGGTTCTCGTTTAGCCACGCAACTGCACTTTGAAGTGAACGGTGAACAGCTACAACCTTCCGTACAGCGCACCGGAGATCAGAGCACCGTAAATATATCCGGAGAAGAATATGTTGTTCAACCATTGGGCGACAACGGGCTTTCAATCAACGGTGAACGATTTTCCTCCCACCATGCATTCGCCACTGACGGCACACTATGGCTCAACGAAGACGGCTGGAGCGGCTGGGTCCGTCGACTTACTCGTCAGGAAATCCTCGAAGCGAAGTTAGCCACCCTGGCTAAAGAGTCCGGAACTTTCTCTCCTCACATTGAATCCCCCATGCCCGGTACCGTGATCTCGGTTCAGGTCAGCGACGGCGAGCAGGTCAGCGCCGGTCAGTTGCTCCTGAGTATCGAAGCAATGAAGATGGAACATCAGTTGCTTTCACCGGCGGATGGCACCGTGCGTCTGACCGGATTGACCGTGGGAGATCTGGTGAAAGCCAAGCAGGTGGTCGCTACCGTGGAACCAGCAGAGGTTGAACACGAAACAACAATAAATCAGGAGCAAAACGCATGAGTGACCAAGGCCCAGAACTCATTGAACAGCGCGGACTTTATCTGGACGAACTGAAGGTAGACGCCATCTATGTTCATAAGCCCGGACGCACTCTCACTGAAGCGGATAACGTTCAGTTCACCACGATGACCATGAACAATCAGGGATTGCATTTGGATGCGGCTTGGAATGCTACCCAACCGTTCGGAAAGCCACTGGTCAATTCTTTACTGACCTTGAGCACCATGATTGGACAGTCAGTGCCGCAGCTTACCGAAGGCACTATCATCGGCCAGTTGGGCATCAATGATGTTAATTTTCCGCACCCAATGTTCCATGGCGATACGCTCTACACGCAAACCGAAATTACACAATTGCGTGAGTCGAAGTCCCGACCTGGACAGGGCATCGTCTCGATGAAACATACCGGACGCAACCAGAATGGAGTGGTCGTGGCTACCGCCACCCGAACCTGTCTCATGTGGAGCAAAGCTGCGCACCTAGCCTCGCTAGAAACTACTGAAGGTGGCACTCATGGCTAATTTCCCCTTTGGCCCTGCGATCCTCTTTTGTCCAGCAGACCGCCCCGAACGCTATGAAAAAGCTGCCGATAGATCCGATGCTGTCATTATCGACTTAGAAGATGCGGTGGCTGCCGAGAACAAGGAAATGGCACGAACCGCGTTGTTATCCAGCACGTTGGATCCGCAGCGCACCATCGTACGGGTTAATCCGGTTGACTCCGAGTTTTTTGTTGCAGACATGGTGGCTTTGCAGCAAACAAGATACCGCACAGTGATGCTCCCTAAATGTGAGTCTGCCGCGGATCCGGCACAGCTTTCCGGTTATCAGGTGGTGGCCCTTTGCGAAACAGCCAAAGGGATCACCAACATTGCCGAGATTGCTGCGGCAGCAAACGTTATCGCGCTGATGTGGGGTGCCGAAGATCTGATCGCATCTCTGGGCGGAACCTCTTCGCGAACTTCCCAAGGAAAATACCGTGAGGTGGCAAGCTTCGCCAGATCCCAGACGCTGTTGCATTCGGTCGCGGCCGGTAAGGCAGCCATCGACTCGGTGTACCTTGATATCCCTGACACCGCAGGATTACTGGAAGAATCCCGTGACGCGAAGGCCTCAGGTTTCAGCGCCAAGGCATCAATTCACCCCACTCAAATGCCAGTCATCCGGGAAGCCTTCCTGCCTACCGAAAAGGAAATCGAGCGGGCCAAACGGATTCTCGCTGCGGCGGAGAAAAACCTTGGTGTTTTCTCATTCGAGGGCCAGATGGTGGACGAGCCATTATTGCGGCAGGCGCAGGCTACGGTGCAAACACCTCGGTAGCGGACAGACCGGATGCCTCTACGAAGCGCTCAGACAGAATTTTTGCGAGGCATCCGGCCCGTGCGGTACAACCACATGATCAGCAATAGCGACAACGCCACGACCGCCGCTGACGTGAGGAAGGCTTCACGCAAGGTCCACAGCGCCGCGATAGTTCCCAAGATCCACGCACCGAGCGCGGTACTGACATCGAGTGCGAAAAAGTATGTTGCACTTGCCCGACCCCGCGCCTCGGGACGAGCGCTCAGCACCGAAACTGAATTCATTGACGGGCTCACCACACCGGTACTGAATCCAAACAAGGCACCTGCCACCAGCAGCAACCCAAGGCTGTCCGCAAAATAGATGCAGAGCATCGCGCCGACATTCAGCACTACTCCGCCCACCACTATGCCAGTTAGCGAAAGCACCTTACGCATGGTTCCGATCAGAAGCCGAGAGACCGCCAGCATTAGACCGCTCATCACGAAGAATAGACCAATATTCTCCATCCCCTGGCTCAAGGCATAGGCCGCCAAGAATGTATTCACGCTAGTCGTCCCAAACATAAAGCACAGCATCACGGTGGCCGGACGCCAGGAGTCTTTTTCCACCAGATTTTTCAGATGAAAACCGGACCGGTTTCGGCCAGAAATCGTTGCGGCTTTCGCGCGACGCCGCGCGTCAATCGCCTTTGCTTCCTTCGCCAAAGCCATGCGCACAAGGAAATTGAGAACGCAGCAACCCAACGCCACCGCAAAGGCGACCTCATACCCGGCGTGGATTCGCAGTGTTAGCGCCAGCCACGGCGCGAAGATTGTCACCACCGTCTGTTCAAGGCTGAGAATGCCTAGTCCCTCAGCAAGCTTCTTTTCCGGAATGATGTCGGTGGCCAAGGTTGAGACCGCAGTACCGTTCAGGCTGAACCCCGCGCCCTGCACCGCGCGTAAAGCAAGGAAAAGCCAAACCGGCAACGAAAGCAGGTAGAGCCCAGTGGCTGCGGTAAATAGCGCCACGCCCAGCAACATTATGACCCAGCGGCCGCGCGAGTCGACCAGCCAGCCAGAAAGGGGTCTGGTCAATGCTGCAGTCGCAAAATAGAGTGTGGAGGTCAACCCCACTTGAACCGGAGAAAGCCCTAAATCGAAGGCATAAAGAGGTACAAGGGTCACCAGCATCATCGTTGCGATGCGCAGGCTAGCGTTGGATAACATCAACGCGAAAAATACCCTTGTGTACAAGTTCTCTCCTTGTTTACTGCAATACCCCCAAAAAACCCTACCTTGACGACCACTATTTTGATTCTCGAACTTTCATATATCGGAATGCCTGATCAGTCCCAGCTAGGCGTCATCTGAGTTGGTGGATATCGGAAGAAAAACAGTCTGTGCCCCGTACAGGTCCACTTTCACTGCGAACTGGCGCTCCGGATCAATTAGAGTTTGGACAAGAAGAGTAGTTAGCAAAGAAGTCTCAGGAGTTTAGTCCGCATGGAATTTGCCGAGATTGCAGGTCGGATACTGCTTGCCTCACTCGTCGCCGTGATCTTCATAGTGGTGCTCGCGATGTTCGTCCGCAGGCTGCTCGGGGTCACGGTGGGGCTGGGCCGCATCATCGTTGCAGGAGTCCTTGGCCTCGGAGCTGAAGTCGTTTTCGAATCCCGCTTCATCTGGCAGGATCCGGACGCTTCGTGGCAGCTGATCCCTGTCCAAATTGGGATCGTCTTGCTCGTTGCTTCGCTTTTCCTGATGCTCGCCGAGCTGGTAATTCCCACCGGAACGATTGTGCGTCCAGATAAATGGGTTACTTCAACGAGAAATCGCCTAGCCCGCACCCGACGCTATAGCGAAGTGACCCGAATAGCGTTGTCACATGGGCTCCTACCCGCACGCCGACCAAACCTTGCAAATACTGCGCAGGCTGCAGAAGATCGAACCACCGCTGGCCGGTCCTTGCGAATGGCTCTCCAAGAATCTGGGGTGACCTTCGTAAAATTCGGCCAGGTACTATCGACGCGCCCAGAGTTATTTCCAACCGAATACATAGACGAGCTCTCCAAGCTACAACAAAACGTGGCTCCCGAACCGTGGGAAAACATCCGCGAGGTCATTACCGCAGAGCTAGGGATGGAACTTGAAGAAGCCTTCGCGCACGTTGATCCCGAGCCTCTGGCCGCCGCGTCAATTGGCCAGGTACACACCGCACGTCTACATGGTGGCGAGGTAGTTGCTGTTAAGGTTCAGCGCCCCGGAGTTCAGCCCCTAGTCGAACGTGATTTAGACATCGCGTTACGGATGGCGCAGACACTGGAGCACTCTACCGAGTGGGGCAGGTCTTTGGGCCTTTACAAGGTCGCCGAGGGGTTTTCCCAGTCACTGCGTGACGAGTTGGATTATGAGCTCGAAGCAATGAATATCCAGGCATTGCGCACCACTTCCCTGCAATACCCGGAGACCGAACGAGTTGGTATTCCAGAGCATTACCCGCGATTGAGCACCAAAAGGGTGCTGGTCATGGAAATGGTTGCCGGACATACACTCAGCGAGCCAGGAACCGTGGAACGCTACTCAGATACCGTACGTAAGGCGCAAGCCAGCGCATTATTCAGGTCCCTCATGCACCAGATCATGGATGATGGGGTGTTCCATGCAGACCTACATCCAGGAAACATCGTGCTGCGACCAGACGGCAGCGCTACGCTCCTAGATTTTGGATCCGTAGGGCGTCTTGATGCCGAACTACGCGAACTGATCTCCGAAGTGCTTTTGGCTTTTTATCGCGGTGATTCTCGCACCATCGCAGATGCCTTACTCAGCATGGTTCCGATCCCGGAAGATTTTGATGAGTTGTTGCTACGGCGCGAGCTGAGCCATTTCATGTCTCGACATATGGGTCCCGGAGCCGAGTTGAAGGCCGAAGTTTTCACATTGTTGGTCGGCTTATTGGCGAAGCATCGGCTGGCAGTACCTGCGGAACTCACCTTGGCTTTCCGCGCAGTCGCGGTGCTAGAGGGCACCCTACGATTGTTGGCTCCTGGCTTCGACTTACTCACCGAGGCTAAAGAATACGGAGAAACTCGGCTACGTTCGAGCCTGCGCCCCTCATCAATCACCGAGGCGTTGAACAATGAGGTACTCACCTTGTTGCCAATGCTGCGCCGACTGCCACGAAGAATCGACACACTCACCGGAGATTTGGAGTCTGGCCGGCTCAGTATCAATATGCGACTTTTGGCGCATCCGCAGGACCGTAAGTTACTCGTCTCCCTGGTCCACGAAGGAATCCTCACGTTCCTTGCCGGGGTGACCGGCATTATGGCCACAATCCTGTTGGTCAACGGCGGCGGCCCGATGGTGACCTCATCGATGAGCTTGTTCCAGCTCTTTGGATACACTCTGGTGGCGGTGGCCTCGGTATTTATCTTGCGCGTGGTCTTCGATTTGTTCCGGCGAAGAAAAGGCGACTAACGCGCAGACTGCCTAAGCGCTAGTTAAACGTCGTGGCCGCCTGTTTAGACGGCCACGACGTTTAACTTAGACTCTTTTTACTGAGCAACATGATTACTTGGTGTGCAGGGCCTTGTTGCCGTAGTGCACAGCAAAGAACCAGCCGGCAGCGGTGATCAAGTGGATGGCGCTTAGCGTGATCACTGCAGCGATGTTCCCGGCGACCAAGACGGGGAGCACGATCGAAAGAACAGCGATAGCTACACCGATCCACTGTGCCACCTTGCAAATTCCTGGCCTGCCACGGCCAAGTAGGAATACGATGAGTCCAAAGAAAATGACGGGAATCATGGTGAAGGCCAGTACCTGCTGAAAGCCCACATGTTCGCCGGTGATCTCGTCAATCATCATGTCGGCCCCGGCGGAGCTGCCGATGAAAAAGGCAATCACGTTCAGGTAAGCGGTGCCGACCGCGGCGATCAAGACCTGGATAAAGTTAAACGGGCTTTTTGGCTGTGAATCTGGATTCATTCGCTAGGAGTCCCCTCGAAATTAGTTGGGTTATTTCAACTAAGTCTAAAACTCGAGATTACTCACTAGGCCGTCTCCAGCCAGTGAAATCGGTAACATCTCCATCAGGCGGGAACGCCCGCTTAACAACGCAGAGGTCAGCGAAGCTAAAGACTACTTCGAAGCACCAATCGCCCACACTCGTGGCAGTTCCGTGCCGTTGACCGCAAGGTCACCGATCAGACGAGCCTTGAATACCCACGGGTTGTGGTTACCGGCGGTGCGCGCATTGCGCCAGTGCCGGTCCAAGTTCTTCGAGATGCTGGTGGCCGAGGCGGCTAATGCGTCAAAGGCATGCGTGATGGCGGTGAGTACCAGTGGGGTCAACGCCACCTGAGCCTGCGCCGAAGTCAACTCCGCATAATCATTGGTGGCTTCATCTTCTTCCACCGAAATGACTCCAGCCTGCAGCTCAAGCGCACTGTCATAAGCTCCCTGCAAGGCGTTCGAAACACGTTCTACCGTGGCAGTTGCCGCAAACGCAGCCGCCGAAACCTCACCGATTACCTGCAGAAGCTGGGGATCTTCACTAGCCACATTTGCCACCGCATGGCTGAAGGTACGCTTGCGGTTCTTCAGCTCCAATGCGAACTCACGCTCCGCAGCCTTAGCCGAACCAGCAAGCACAGCAAGTAATACCTGCTGGTAAAAGGCAGTCTGATACTTAAAGCGAGTGTCAAAGTCGATCAGGTTCTCCTCCTCCACGCTCGCATCGGTAAAGGTTGAGGTTCCGGTACCGGTGGTGCGCTGACCAAAGCCGTCCCAATCCTCAGCCAAGGCAACGCCGGGTTGATGAGCATGTACCGCAGCGATCACACGCTTTCCCGTATCGGTGCGTTCGGCATAGGTATCAAGCCAGTCGGCAAAGATTGAACCGGTGGAATAGTATTTGGTGCCATTGATTTTGAAGCCACCGTTGCCATCAGGTGTCACCTTGGTGATGACATCTCCTACCTTGACGGTTCCGATTTCGGTCCATGAGTTTCCGACTAACTCGCCGGCCACAAATCGCGCCAACCATTTGTCACGTGCTGGCCCGGGAGCGGAGATGAGTCGATCTTCCACGAACGCAAAATGCGCGCGCAGTGCTTGGGCGACATTTGAATCGGCCGCTGCCAGGTCCACAAAAAGTTCAAAAAGTTCGGGCAGCGTAGCTCCCGCTCCCCCATCACTTTCTGCAATACGCACTGCACCAAAACCAGCGGCCGCAAGTTCTGCGATTTCGGCTCGTGGCAGTTCACCGGAACGGTCACGTTCCGCCGCTCCTGCTGCGATCTTCTCAAAGATTGGATTGAATCGTTCGCGTAGTTGCTTCAAACGGTTGCGGGTTGCGGTCAGGGTGCTCATAAATTCTCCAAAAAATCTGCTGTGTACTGTGCTTTATCTGCTGGTGATGGCTTAGGTATACAGCGAGATTGGCTGTGCTTCACCGTGCAAGAAATACTGGCCGACTTCGATCTTCTTGTAATCCACCGGGTCATGCAGGGAGTGGGTGCGTACGTTGCGCCAGTACAGGTCCAGTCCAACGTCGTTGCTGGCGGAGGACGTTCCGGTAACCTCGAAGATCCGGTTCGCCACCTCGACTCCGGTTTCGGTGGAAACGATCTTTGCTTCGGCAATCGCCACTGCTAGTTCGGCGCGTTCTCCGGCGGTGACCTCTCCAGCCTTGGCTATCAGCAGGTCATAGGCACGGCCGAGCTTTTCAACGAGCGCCGCAACCGCAGCCGTCCGCGCTTTGAGCTCACCTAGGGTCCGCTGGAAGATCACGTCTCGTGAATAGGTTGGTGCCGCAGAAAGGAACCACGCGTTTTTGCGCCCCAGCAGGATCTGCTTGCCGCGTTCCAAAGCTCCTTGGGCAATGCCCAAATAGAAGTTCGCAAAAGCAAGCTGCAATCCAGGAATGAGTAAGGTGGAGACCGGCTCCTCGGTCACCTCACCGAGGACCTCAGTCGCGTCAACTCGCACATTGCTATAACGTACCGAGTTTGAGGCGCTGAGTCGTTGTCCCAGGTAGTCCCAGTCATCAACGAGCTCTAGGCCTTCACGGTTGGTTGGCAAAACGAAGGCCAGGACCTTTCCGTCGTTCTCGCCTCCCTGAACCAGCGCGTTGACGATAATTACTTCGCCCACTCCCGAACCGGTTGAAAAGCGTTTGGCACCGTTCAATCGATACCCGTCGGTGTCCGGAGTAAGCACCAGCGTTGGATCGACGGGGTTCACCGAGTCGCCCCACAACCACCCATTAGCCACCGTGCGTTCCCACCATTGCCCCTGTTCTTCCGCCGGCGCGTAGAACGCGATGCCCGTCTGATTGAAGTAATGGTAGGCAAGCAGCTGCGCAATTGATCCGTCGGCAGTAGCCAAGATTCGCACCGCTTCAAAGGCAGTCTCGAAATGTCCCCCGGCGCCGCCAAATTCTTCCGGCACCAGCAGGTCCAGCAAACCGGAGGAGCGCAACAGTTGCGCTTCGGCGTACGGTTGCTCATTTTTGCGATCACGTTCTAACGCATCCTGTGCCAAAGTCTGCGCGACCTCTGAAGCTACCGCACGCCAGCGCGTCAGCTCTTCCTCGGTGGCGGTGCCAATAAATGGGGTACGGGCAAGTGGTGCTGCGACGACTGACATGAGCGTGATCTTCCTGTTCTCGGGTGGTTGATGGCTTCGACGCTAGTCAGTTATTGCCCGTCAGTCAGCTGCCTCGTTCATCTGGCCACATGACCTGTCACCCAGCTTCGTATTACGTCATGTTGATACTGGGGGTGACGCGGTTACCGCCCAATTCTCGACACAAAACTACTCATATCTCCGTTCGTTACCGTCCGCGGACCGTGTGCTTGACCGTAGTGACCCGTGCCTTTTAATGACCAAGAGACGAGAACCCAGAATGGTTCTCGTCTCTTGGTCGGGTCCGCTGCGGTTAGAGCAGAATCGCCCCAAGAATCCACACGGCAATAAATCCTGCGATGCCCTGAATTGCGGTAGCAACACTCAACGTCTTGTACGCGGTAATCACCGGAATGCGGCTCAACTGCGAGACCACCCAGAAATAGGAGTCGTTCGCGTGGGAGACCACCATGGCTCCGGCACCAATCGCCAGCACGGTGAGCACCATGCCCATATCGGAAGTCAGTCCCAGTGAACCAAGCATCGGCGCCACCAGCGCGGAGGTGGTCACCATGGAAACGGTCGAAGAACCCTGAGCGGATTTTAGTGCCGCCGCGATAAGGAACGGAACGGCCAAACCAATGCCTAGCCCGCTGAGCGAATCGGAGAGGATCGTGGTCAGCTTCGACGCTGCAAGCACCGCACCCAACGATGCGCCGGCACCGGTGATCAACAAGATGGGTGCCGCGGTACGCACCGATTCGTGCATCTGCTCGTTGAAGTCTGCAAGCTTCTTGTTGCCACGCAACAGCAGGGTGGCGGCAAGCAGACCGAAGATCAAGGCGATCACCGGGGTGCCGAGGAAGGACAAAGTTTCCAGCGCCGCACCTTCGCCGAACGGATGAGAGGGAAGCTTGGCTACCGACGCGCCGCAGATCAAGACCAAGGGCACAATAATTGGCATGAAGGCCAGCAACGGGGCAGGCAATTTGCCGTAGCTCGCACGAAGTTCTTCATAGCTTTGCTCGGTGAGATCGTTTTCGTCTTCCGCAGGCAACGGAGTCCAGTCCTTCTTGCTGAAACGGCTGGCATAGAACAAACCGGCCATCGCCGAGATCGCGGCTACCGGAAGCCCCACGGCAATGATCAACCCAAGATTGTCTGCAATGCCGATGCTCTCCGCGGCAGCTAACGGGCCGGGAGTTGGCGGAACCAAGGTGTGCGTCGCATACAGACCGGTCATCAGGGCTATCGAAGTGGCCAAGCCCGAAACCCCGGTGCGCAGCGTGATCGCTTTGCGCAGCGAGTTGAGGACAACATAACCAGAATCGCAGAAGACCGGGATAGAAACGATATAACCGATAATCGAGAGCGTGAGATTTGGGAACCGTGTTCCGAGCACCTTGATCAAAGCATCGGCCATGGAGATTGCCGCACCGGAACGTTCAAGGATGATACCGATCATCGTGCCAAAAAGGATCACCAAACCAATGTTGCCCATGGTGTTTCCGAAGGCTGTGGTGACGGTGCTGGCAACTTCGGCCACAGGGATCTGATAGGCGAAGGCAGCCAGAATAGCCGCACCAATCAATGCAAGGAAAGGGCTGACCTTCCAACGAGCGGTGACTAGCACAATGGCTGCCACCAGGATCAGCAGAACTAGAAGTTCGTACATGCGGTAAATGGCTCCTTTGCCAATATGCGTACGGTTTGCGCCATGCGTCCGCGCATGAATTCTGCGGCTCTAGCACCCGTAGGCGCGCGAAGACCAGCGCAGGACGGCAAACATCTTGATTAGTTTAGAGCGCGGGACAAAACTCGCCTATAGGCGCGTGACCAGAAGTTACTTCGCATTGACTTTAGAAAATGTGCAGCTGCCCCAAGGCAATCGATGCATAGAGAGAATGTTGCAGACGCAGTAATTGAGCCGAATGCCGGATATCAATTCCGGTCAGCTGACCGGCCCTATCAATGCGCTGCACTAATGTGTTTCGATGGATATGCAGATACTCGGCCGCCTCAAGCATGCTGTTCGCTGTGGCGATCACCAACAGTGTTCGAGCCTGTTCGGCATTCACGCTTGTGGCTAGTTCCGCCATGGGCTCCAGGTTGCGTTCCGGAGTACGTGCGATGGCCACTGCCACTTCCGGACTCCAGATGCGGCGGGATTCCCGACGAGGCAGCAACTGCGGTCGCCGGCTTAGTACGCGCAATAGTTCTGCTTCAGTAAAAAGCTGGGTCGTCTTCGTGCTTTGCGCTGATTCCAGGTATTTATCGCCAGGTGCGATATGCGTTTCATCGATGCTCGCCCGGCTTGTACGCAGTCGCCAGTATCCCCCGGAAAGGTAGATCCATGCGGTTCGCTGGCCCTCAACGGCTTGCTGCTGACGAAAGTCCGGACGCGGTTCCTGCGGGATCCACAGTTCCAAGATCCAGGGGGCCCGCAATCCATGGGCGGCCAAGCGCCTGTCGATAAGGTCCGCGTCGGCGCTACCTGCGAGTAGCGCGGAAATGAGGTCGCGAGCTTCGGTTTCACGCCGGTTACTGCGTCCATGCTCGCGTTCTTGCGCAAAGAGTAATTGCACCGTCAAGGCAATCAAGTTTGCCAGTGGCCGTACTTCATGGGGAGCCCCAGTAACGCCGACTACTCCACACAATTGCTCGTTGAGCACTAAAGGCGCATTTACTCCGGGCTGCGTTCCGGCAGCAGCGTTTGTCTGTTCAATGTCGACGATACGGTTGCTTCGAATCGCTTCAAGGCTTCCCTCATGGTGCGAACCGACCCGGGATTGATCGCTGGAGGCAATGATGATGCCGTGGGAATTCATGATGTTCACATGACGATTGATGGTTGGGGCAATAGTATCGACGACTTTTTGCGCTAAATCTCCGCTTAGCCTGATCGGTTCTTGCTCTTCCATAGATTCATCGTAGCTGGCAACGCTAAACAGTCGTTGCTACAGCGAACCTGTTTCTAGCTGGCCAACCGCTCCTGCGCACGCTCCCGGCGACGCCCAGCTTTGAGACCATCGGCATCGACGGTCAACGTCATCCAAAGCTCGTCCAGGGAGATGTTCAGGACGCCCGCGATAGTCGCAATGGTGGCGAACGCCGGAGTGGCGATTCGCCCGGATTCGATTTTTCGTAGCGTCTCTGGAGAGATTCCCGCGTCAAAGGCTACGTCGACCATCGTGCGCTCGGCACGCGCAGTTCGTAGCAGGGCACCGAGCCGTTCGCCGCGCTGGAGCTCCACAAGAGTAAGGGGTGATCTGACCATAAAACCAATTATAGTACCGGTATAGTATGAACGGTATTATTATTGGTTTGTCGAAGGGTTGCTCATGATTGAAATTCTAAATACCAAGGACGCCGAACGCGCCCAGGTTACCGGCGCACTGGTGGGAAAGATTCTGCAGACACTGCGCGAGCGTGCGACGGTAGGCACCAATTTGCTAGAAATTGATGCATGGGCCAAGGAAATGATCCTCGGCGCCGGTGCGGTATCCTGCTACGTGGATTACGCGCCTTCCTTTGGACGCGGCCCATTTGGCCATTACATCTGCACGGCGGTCAACGATGCCGTATTGCACGGCTTGCCTCACGATTACGCGCTAGCCGACGGAGACCTGTTAACCCTAGACCTAGCGATTACCAAGGACGGAATCTCCGCTGACGCCGCTATCAGCTTTGTCGTCGGAGCGTCCAAGGATGAGGAAAATGAAAAGCTGATCGACGCTACCAAACGCGCTCTAGCCGCCGGGATCGAAGCAGCTAAGCCTGGAAATAAAATTGGCGATATCTCCTACGCCATCGGTGCGGTCTTACGCGATGCAGGATACCCAATTAATACCGAATTTGGTGGACACGGTATCGGCTCCACCATGCATCAAGACCCTCATATCTCCAACACCGGACGTCCAAACCGTGGCTACAAGTTAGTTCCCGGACTGATGCTTGCCTTAGAACCATGGGTGATGACCGATACCGCGAAGCTCGTCACGGATCCAGATGGCTGGACGTTGCGCAGCGCCACGGGATGTCGCACCGCACACACCGAACACACCGTCTTGATCACCGAGGGTGATGCCCAAATCATGACCCTGCCGCCTGTCGACTAGGAATTTACTGATTTTCCTTCTTCGCGGTTTCGGCCCGCTCGGCAACAATTGCGTTTGCAACGCTGGAGTTATCCGGCGCAAAAGCGTACAGCTTGCCGGCGTCTTGGTGCACCCACCAACGTCCACACAATGTGGTGGTGCGCTGCTCAGCGTCCTGCGGCCACCAGTCAGCTTCGAGGGTGCGGAAGGTGACAAAATTGTCCGCGGTTAGTTTCTTGGTTCGCGGGTCTGCAGCATAACCCTTCTGCAGTTCCTTTTCGCTAGGTACCCCCACCAGTTTGAGTGGTTTGCAGCTTTCAGAAGATAAATCTCCCGCGTAGTCCATGGTGAAGATACGCTCGTCGCCGGTACTGCGCTGTTCCAGCTTCACGTCCGTACCGCCAGCAGGAACCCACTTCGGAAGTAGGCCGGAGGCCACGCCATCCTCAGAAGTTTTTGCACTCTTGGACGCTGACTGCTCATATTTGTCTTGCGCCAAATCGGCAACGTTGCAACCGGTCAGCAGTAACGCGCTTGGAATCATCACGGCCAACATTGAAAGATACTTTTTCTTCATCATGGCATTAAATTTAGTCACCAACGTTTCGGTTGGCTTCAGCTCAGAGGGCGAACTCTGCGCACGGTAAGTACACCCACAGGATGAGTGCCGACTACTACCGTCAGCGCAGGTAGGTACGGGCCACGTTATATGCGGTACGCCGAATAAGCTGCAACGCGTTAGCGGAGAGCTCTTCCAGATCCGCTGGGCCTTGGGCAATCGAATAGGCGGCTAGGATTCCTGAATCGGCGAGCGCTACTTCATCCAAAGCTACTGAACCGGCGATGACGATGACGTCTGCTTGCGGGTTGGCCGCTTGCAGCACCCCACTGACTACCTTGCCCTGTAAGGATTGAGAGTCCAGGCGTCCTTCTCCGGTGAAAACGAGCTGGGCGGCGGAAAGGATCTCGTGCGCGTTAATTGCCTGTGCCACCAGTTCCCACCCGGGCACCAGTTCAACCTCGCAATAGGAGCCAATGCAAAGAGCCAGGCCGCCTGCGGCACCCATTCCTGCGCGTTCACGAATTTTTCGCCCAGTCGCAGCTTCTAGAACATCTGCCAATTTTCGCAGACCCGCATCCAGCTTTTCTACGTCCTGTGGTGAGGCGCCTTTCTGTGGACCGAATACTGCGGCGGCACCGTTAGCACCCAGTAGTGGGTTGGTGACATCACAGGCGACCTGCCAAGTGACGTGTTGTGCCCGCGGATCCAAAGTGGAGACGTCAATGCCGGCCAACTCATTAAGCGGGCCACCGCCTGGAGCAAGTTCTTGTTTCTGCGCGTCGAGGAGCTTCGCCCCAAGTGCGACTAAAATTCCAGCTCCTCCGTCGGTGGTTGCCGAACCGCCCAGGCAAAGAATGATTTTTTGGACACCCAGATCTAATACCTGCGTGACAAGTGCGCCGAGCCCAAAGGTCGTCGCGTTCAATGGCTGGCGGGGCACGTCACTAACTTGAGGCAATCCGGCGGCTTCGGCAGCTTCGATTACGGCTGTTGTCCCGTCTGCAGATAAGCCAAAACGGGAACTGACTGTTCGGCCCAGCGCATCAGTAGTTCGGACACTTTGCGGCTCGGTCCCCCATGCGTCGGTCAGTGCGTCAAGGGTTCCCTCGCCGCCGTCGGCAAAAGGGACCGCCGTAATTTCCACGTCACGGCTGACTGAGCTTGCAGCTGCTTGCACACCGTCGGCAATCGCTGCAGCTACTTCGCTAGCTCGGGCGCTGCCCTTGAACGAGTCTGGAACTATCGCCACATTCAGCGGGTGGGCCGCGTTGCTCTGTGTCATGGAATCAACCTTAGATTCAGACGGGATTTTGAACCATAGTCGTTAACACATAATTCATTCATGTTTTCGCCTAGACTCTGTGCATCAGGCACTGCAGCTGAGTGGAAATGGGCGCGGCGCCCCACCGCGGTCCCCTATCGCGCAACAACAGACGCATGATCAAAGATTCGCCCGAGAGATCTATCACGAGCAGCGGGAGCAAAACTTCATTACTTGCCGGAGAAGCTATCGGCCGACTTCATTAGATCCAGCAAACCGTGTCGGATATTCTGCGTACATCCGGCGAATCCGCGAGAAGCAGGCGCAGTTGAGCCCCCTTAGGTTTTAGTACCAAGACATAACGGGCCTCCCTCACCTGCACCACTCCGCTCCTTTAGTCGCCGCAAGGATGTGTAAGATGAATACAGTATGTATCTTACACATTCTCTCTGAAAGGTCCTCGTGTCCAGACCCACCTCAGCCGGAATCCCCGGCTCAGGTCTTGCCGTAGGCGTTCTCGCCTCGGCAGGCATCGCTTCATCGCTCACTCAAACCATGGTGACCCCGCTGATCCCACAGCTCCCAAGCATCTTTAACACTTCGGCGGACAATGCCGCTTGGATCATTACCGCGACCTTACTGGCAGCAGCAGTAGCGGTACCCATCTCCGGGCGACTCGGCGACCTTTTTGGCAAGCAGAAAATGATCCTCATTTTGGCGATCCCACTGTTTATCGGTGGGATCCTTTGTGCGGTCGCACCAAATGTGGAACTGATGATTGCCGGACGTGCGCTGCAAGGCTTCGGTTCGGGAATGGTGCCGCTGGGCATCGCAATGTTGCGCGACTTGGTACCTAAAGAACGTCTCTCCGCGGCCATTGCCACGGTCAGCGCCACGCTAGGCGTTGGCGGAGCGGTGGGCATGCCACTTTCCGCGGCAGTGATCGAATTTGCCGACTGGCGCGCGGTATTTTATGGAAGTGCCGCACTCACGCTGCTGGTGGCATTAGCCATCTGGAAGCTGATCCCGGCACTGCCCGCAGGAGCTGCCGGACAGAGATTCGATTGGCTCGGCGCTATCGGCCTGACTATTGGCTTAGTTTCCTTGATTCTTGCGATTTCCAAGGGCTCCGCGTGGGGTTGGGCCTCTGCGATAACCTTGGGACTACTGGCGGTTGCAGCCGTTTCGCTGACCTTGTGGGGAATGTGGGAAACGCGCACCAAGGATCCCCTGGTGGACCTGCGCACCGCGGTCATTCCACGAGTTCTGCTGACAAATATCGCGTCGATTTTTGTGGGCTTTGGCATGTACGCGAGCATGCTGGTCATGCCGCAGATCCTTCAGCTGCCAACACAAACCGGCTACGGCTTGGGACAGTCAATCCTTGCAGCTGGGCTCTGGATGGCTCCGGCAGGCCTGATGATGCTTGTGCTTTCTCCCATCGGAGGAAAGCTCACCGACGCACGGGGACCGAAGTTCACCCTTACCCTCGGCGTCTCGATTCTCGCAATTGGCTATGGCGTGGGATTGCTGGGCATGGGCAGCACCTGGGGCCTGCTGGCCACCGGTCTTGTCGTCAACAGTGGTGTCGCGCTTGCCTACGGCGCGATGCCGGCAATCATTATGGGCGCTGTTCCGCGTAGCGAGACCGCCGCCGCCAACGGATTCAACACCCTGATGCGTTCGCTAGGCACCACAACCGGCGCGGCTGTTGTCGGTCTCGTCTTGGCTCAGATGACCACCGACTTCAGCGGTGTCATGGTCCCTTCGGAGACTGGCTTCCGCGTGGCACTAATCCTGGGCGCTGGCATCTCGGTGATCGCGGCAGTTCTTGCCGCACTGATTCCTTCAGCGCGAGAAAAACCCGTCCTGGAACCGGTAGGCAATCATCAAGAAGTTCCAGCTAACTAATCACTGCAGCTAAGTCTGCGCTATTACGGAGCTTGCGCTCAGCACTGGCATAGGAAGCGTCGATAATGTAGTAACTACCTCCTTGAAGGTGCGAGTGATGATCGTAAGAACTCCCGTTGGATATTGCCCAACGGGAGTTCTTCTTTAAGCACGTTTCAAATCGCTATATTCTTCGATCGACAGATTAAAGCGATGCAAAAGATTGGCGAACGAGTCGATATCCGACGCCGACCAATCTTCCATGATGTGTTCCAGCGCGTTCGTGGAGGCTTTTCGGGCTTCGTTCATTTGTTGCTCGCCGTCAGCTGTCAGCGTGATCTTACGAGCCAGGCGTCCATCCGGATCGGCAATCCGCTCCAGATAACCATCCTTGATTGCACTGGTTACTTGGCGTTGCAGGGTCGAGGCATCTAAACGTAATGCGTGGCTCAGTTCCGCGATGGTCATCGGACCTTGCCCATCGATACGACTCATCAACAGATAGACACTTCGATCCAGTCCGCCAGCCTGTCGCTGGTGGGCAATGGTGTAGCGACTGAGCATCAGCTGCTCATATTCGATATCGGCGATACGGCGCTTCATTTCTCCCCTTATACTGCTGACGCTCCACCCATCCTACCCTCAGCATGCATGATACATATTCGCTATACATAGCACTGCCTGCAGGCCACTCTGCCGAGCCCCGATGCATCGCTCAGCGCGTTTTCCGAGGCGCTATTGACGCGCAGCCAAGCCCAGACATAGCTTCAAGCTCTAGTGCTCGAACCCAGTGCGGCTTTCATTTTTGGAGTTGCTTCCTCAGCACGTGGTACGTTGTTTCAGACCACACGGGTGCCCCGGCAGGGGCTGAGACCGGACTATTGCCGTCCGCGACCGTTGAACCTGTCCGGGTAATGCCGGCGAAGGAAGTGAGTTTCCCACAGTGGAACAATTTGAACAGCACCCCGCCCACACTCTTGCCTACCGCGAGTCCACAGGAATCTCGGTTCCCGTCACGCAGATCAAGTTGGCGGATTCTCCTAATGGCCAACCAAATGAACCGCTGACGGTGTACCGCACCAGCGGTCCGGGAAGCGAACCTAACGCAGGCCTGAAACCATTCCGCGAATCGTGGATTCTGGCGCGCGGAGATGTCGAAAATTATGCGGGACGTGAGCGCAACCTGCATGATGACGGAAAGTCCGCGGTCCGCCGCGGCACGGCGAGCGCCGAGTGGGCCGGCAGATCCGCACCTCCGCTGCGTTCGCACCCCGGTGCCCGGGTCACCCAAATGCATTACGCACGCCGGGGACTGATCACCGAAGAGATGCGCTACGTGGCTTTGCGCGAGGACTGCGATGTCGAATTAGTGCGCAGCGAGCTAGCCGCCGGCCGCGCCATCATTCCCTCAAATATCAACCATCCAGAATCCGAACCGATGATCATCGGCAAGGCGTTCCTGGTGAAAATCAATGCGAACATCGGGAACTCGGCGGTCACCAGTTCAATTGCCGAGGAAGTCTCCAAACTCCAGTGGGCCACCAAATGGGGTGCGGACACGGTGATGGATCTTTCCACCGGGGATGACATTCACACCACCCGCGAATGGATCATCCGCAATTCCCCGGTGCCCATCGGCACCGTGCCGATCTACCAGGCGCTGGAAAAGGTCAACGGCGAAGCCAATGAACTCACCTGGGAGATCTTCCGGGACACCGTCATTGAGCAATGCGAGCAGGGCGTGGACTATATGACCATTCATGCCGGGGTCTTGCTGCGCTATATCCCGCTGACCGCCAACCGTGTCACCGGAATGGTTTCGCGCGGTGGGTCAATTATGGCCGGCTGGTGCCTGGCGCACCATCAGGAGAATTTCCTCTACACCCACTTTGATGAGCTGTGTGAGATCTTTGCCCGTTACGATGTGGCCTTCTCCCTAGGTGATGGGCTGCGTCCGGGATCTATCGCGGATGCCAATGATGCGGCACAATTTGCCGAATTGGACACCTTGGCCGAGCTGACCAAACGAGCCTGGAAACACGATGTGCAGGTCATGGTTGAGGGGCCCGGGCATATCCCCTTCCATTTGGTGCGCGAAAATGTGGAACGCCAACAACAGCTGTGCGACGGGGCACCGTTTTATACGCTTGGCCCTCTGGTCACCGACATTGCCCCTGGTTATGACCACATCACCAGCGCCATCGGTGCCACCGAAATCGCTCGTTACGGCACGGCAATGCTCTGCTATGTGACTCCCAAGGAGCATCTGGGGCTGCCCAACCGCGATGATGTGAAGACCGGAGTGATTACCTACAAGATCGCTGCCCACGCAGCGGATCTTGCCAAGGGCCACCCCGGCGCAATCGACAGAGACAACGCCCTGAGCAAAGCACGCTTCGAGTTTCGTTGGAATGATCAGTTTGCGCTGTCCTTGGACCCGGCCACCGCGCAGGAGTTCCATGATGAAACGCTTCCTGCAGAACCGGCAAAGACCGCTCACTTTTGTTCGATGTGTGGTCCGAAATTCTGTTCTATGCGTATTTCCCAAGACATCCGTGACGAGTACGGATCCGCCGAGGCTCAAGCCGCCTTGGCCGGAATGGCGCAGAAGAGCAAGCAGTTCCTCGAAAGCGGCGGCAAGGTTTACGTCGGGGATAAGATCCCCGTCGGGCCCGGCACGGACTAGCACCGGCGAACACGAAGCCGAACCAAAGTTCCTGCACAGCAAGCACACTTAGAGTAGTAATTACCTCATTGAAGGTGCGAGTGATGATCGTGAAACTCCCCGCCGGTTTACCGGCGGGGAGTTTTCGTTAAGCCAAAGCCTTCGAGGCGGGCTGAAATTCTAAACGGCCGGACAATGCCCTGGGTTTCAAGAGCGATCATCCGCAACCATCATCAAACGCCGGGCTCACCCAAAGATACTGCACAGCATTCACGCTTAGAGTAGTAATTACCTCATTGAAGGTGCGAGTGATGATCGTGAAATTCCCCGCCGGTTTACCGGCGGGGAATTTTCGTTAACCGTTCACAGGCTCCAAAAGAACTGTCGCTCCGAGATATCCGGCACCGCACTTAGCTTCCGGGCACCGGGTGCGATATTTTTAGATAGTCCCCGCACGCAGTTTTCTGGGGTCCTCAAGTGAATGGAGCACCCGTGTCTACCGCGGTTAACGAACTGACGCCTCTAGAACGACAGTCCGTCTGGCGTACTTTGAAATCGCCGCGTTTGCTTAAAACCGAGCTGCTGGCCGGTCTCGTCGTTTCGCTGGCGTTGATTCCCGAGGTCATTGCCTTCTCGATTATAGCCGGAGTTGATCCACGGATCGGGATCTTTGCGTCATTCACCATGTCGATAGTGATCGCATTTACCGGTGGCCGTCCAGCGATGGTCTCCGCTGCGGCGGGCGCGGTCGCGTTGGTTGTTGCTCCGCTGGTACGCAGCCACGGGGTGGACTACCTCTTTGCTGCCGTAATTTTGGCCGGTATTTTCCAGGTGCTCTTGGCGCTACTCGGTGTCGCGAAACTGATGCGCTTCATCCCCCGGCAAGTGATGATCGGGTTCGTCAACGCACTCGCCATCCTGATTTTTCTCTCGCAAATGCCTGAGCTCGGCGACGTTCCGTGGGCCGTCTACCCACTGGTTCTTCTGGGCCTGGCTATCGTCTACTTCTTCCCAAAGATCACCAAGGCGGTCCCTGCCCCGCTGATCGCAATTGTCGTACTGACGCTGATCACCGTGTTTGCCAAGGTCAGCGTTCCCACCGTGGGCGATAAGGGAGAACTTCCTGAATCACTGCCCGTCTTCCTGATCCCCAACGTTCCTTTCAGCTTCGAAACGTTCCAGGTCATCGCGCCCTATGCATTAGCTGTCGCATTCGTTGGCTTGCTGGAGTCCTTGTTGACTGCCAAGCTCGTTGACGACATCACCGATACTCCCTCGAATAAGACTCGGGAATCTTGGGGTCAGGGAACGGCGAATATCGTGACGGGTTTCTTTGGTGGAATCTGTGGCTGCGCGATGATCGGACAAACCATGATCGGGGTGAAAGCCTCCGGCGGCCGAACCCGCATCTCCACCATGTTCGCCGGCGTCTTCATGCTGCTTTTGGCGGTATTGCTCGGTGACATCGTGGCGCAAATCCCGATGGCTGCCCTAGTCGCGATCATGATCTTCGTGTCGATTACTACTTTCAACTGGCACAGCATCCGGCCGAGCACGCTGAAGATGATGCCTAAGAGCGAGACTGCGGTCATGGTGGTGACCGTCGTTTTCACCGTCGCCACCAATAACCTGGCCATCGGTGTTGGACTGGGCGTGCTGACCGCAATGGTCCTCTTCGCCAACCGCGTAGCCCACTTTGTGACCGTGAAACGCGATCAACCGACGGCGGCCTTGGCCGAAGCCGACACTGCGATTTACCACGTGGACGGTGAGCTGTTCTTCGCCTCGTCGAATGACCTCTACACCCAGTTCGATTACGCGGGCGATCCGGAAAAAATCATCATCGATATGTCCTCTTCCCACCTGTGGGATGCCTCAACGGTGGCCGCATTGGACTCCGTCAAGAACAAGTACGCGAGCTACGGGAAAACGGTAGAGATTCGCGGACTCAACGAGGCCAGCCAGAAGATGCAGGACCGCATGGGCGGCAAGCTGGAAGGCTAAATACGCTCTGAGCGTCCCCGTTTATTTTCAAACATTGCTCGGTCCGCACGCAGAATCATGGTACTCAGGTTGTCTCCGGTGAGAGCTTGAGCCAACCCATAAGACCACAGATATTCACTGGAACTCTGGGTCCTGCCCAGCAGTTTTTGGGCATCGTCCAATCCGGTATTCGGAAAGACCAGGACGAACTCGTCTCCGCCTAGCCGGCATACCAGATCCGATTTTCTTGTGGCCTGCTTCCAATTTGCCACGAGGTTCACTAGCACTTGATCACCGGCTTCATGTCCCTGGGAATCGTTAATCTGCTTAAACCCGTCGAGGTCAATCAGGGCAACGGTCAGGGGACGAGATGAACGAAGTGCGCGGGCCAGAGCCGGCTCGCCCCGTAGCGATAAACCATTGCGGTTTAACGCTCCGGTAAGCGCATCAATTTCGGTGCCTTGTTCAAATCTTCTCCGGACGAAAGTTCCAACGGTGATACTCAGAAAGGTGAAAAACGTGAGTCCTGCAATGTTGAGCGGCGTTTGGCTGTGTTCGGTGCCAACCGCCGGTCCAAAGAAGACCGCGTAGACCGTTGTAAAGAGCATCGTGGGGTAAATCGATAGTCGAGTGAGCCAGACGGGGAACAGCCAGGACAGATACAAAGCGATGAGCGGGAATTCCTGCAGCCTTAATACCACTTGGGCATGGTTCGTAGTAAAGGCAACGTAATAGACAAACGAGATAAGTTCCGTGAGCACTCCGAGATAGGCCACCCAGAGCGGAAAATTATCGCCTTTGATGAGCACTAGGACAAGAACAGCCAGTGCACCTAGAAAGTGAAAAACCGATGCCCACAGGTAGATGTCGGCCCCTCCAGGTTGCACAATATTGATGAGGTACAGAATCATCAGGAACAGCGCCACGAGCCCGGTGATGCTTACACCGATATCTGTGATCCCACCCAGGCGTTTCGCGATACCCGCCGGATCCCACCAGTACTTATCTGTTGCTCTTCTTTGATCCGTAGCTAGATTCACAAGATGCCCCCATGCTGTGTGTTTCATCCGCGCGTAGCTTTCGCTCAGTGCGCGCTGTAATGTTTACTTCCGGTTTCCCGTTAACGGATGCTTTCTCTCGTCCAGTCTAAATATCCCTCTGCTAGGGAGCTGTATCGTGCATTTTGTTTTCCAACCTCTTATTGATCTCGCTCAGTGGACAGTCTTTGGGTTTGAAGCCCTGACCCGGTTTGATGATGAGGTTGCTCCTGATGTGCACTTCCGTAACGCCCACGCGGAGAACCGGCTTACCGAATTAGAGCTTCAGGTTATCGACGGGATACTTCAGGCTAGCGTGCATCTTCCCTCAGGCATGCTTCTAACGCTAAACGCTTCAGGTCCAACCATCGAAGCGCTGGGAACGGCAACCGTAGAAATGAACGCTCGGCTGAACTGGGGGTTGGAACTAAACGAACTAAGCGAACCTTGCCTGTGCAACCAAGCGAGGAATATCGCAACAAGTCTCGGTTGTTTGCTGCTGATCGATGATGCCGGAATCGGATATGCAAACCGCTCCCGGATCCTGCAGTTGAAACCAGATGTGGTGAAGCTCGACCGCAGCATGATCAGCTCCTACGTTGACTCAGCCGAGGTCCGCGCGTTAGTGGACTCGCTGCTTTCAGCTGCCAAGGAGACCGGAGCCAAGACACTCGCCGAAGGTTTAGAGACCTCCGAAGACCTCGAACTCGTCCGGCACCTAGCCATCGATTATGCCCAAGGCTTCTACTTTGCAGCTGGGCACCGAGCCGAACAGCTTCCGACGATCTTGGATGATCTACACCGGCGCCTCGGGATCAATGTTCCGAGTTTCTGAACGTCGATCGCGTCCTTGCCCGGTGGAAATCCGAATGACGGGGATAATCTTGATAATTCCCAGAACCAAATAAATCACCGTATTGATGGCTACGAATGATGCCAACACGCTAAACCATGAGCTTGCCAACACGCTCTCTGGTAGCAGTATTCCGCGTGGCACCATCAGACCGGAAAACATCATCACTTAGCCCCTTCTCCAATTGGTTCGTTATGTTCCACGTGTTTCCACGAGGCGCTGCGCCCAAAGGCAATATCTCCGACACCTTTGAGGAAGGCTAGATTCAGGAAAACATCGTAGATCAGTTCGGGGATGACCAGCACCGCCAAGATTCGGGCCTTCCACCCTCCACGCCATGTGGTGACAACGCGTTCAATCGCGAAAATCAGTCCCAGTAACATCCAGAACGGGAACCATACCCAGGTATCCATAGATACCAACATCAAGACCATCAGCAAGAAATAGCTGAACAGGGCAATCACCCCATAGCCGATTCCGATCTGCTGAGCCCAATACCGCATCGTCTGAGGAGTGACCCCGTAGGCTCCTAGATTCTCCAAGGCACCACGCTGCCAACGTAGCCGTTGGGCCCACAGCATCTTCCACGATGGCATCAGTTCGGTGATTACCGTGCATTTTTCCGGCGAGGTCGTCAGGCCGCCAAGTGTTTTGATGGCAATGGTCAGCTCGTTGTCCTCAGTGAGTGCTGCGGTGTCGTAAACATCTCCGGGCTTACCAGGCAACGTATGCCCACGAGAAGCGGCTACTTCGCGCAGTGCTGCGGAGCGAAAAACCGAGGCGGTGCCAGTGAGTACGAAGACTCGGCCATCACGGCGGGAAATTTCTCGCTGGTAACGGGTGTATTCGTTGCGCTGGAACTGGCCGATAAGCCCATGTCCTTGTTCGCCATGAAATAGTCCGCCCACAGACATCAAGGCGCGATCCGCGGTAAAACGGTCCTTCGCGGTACTCAGATAATCGTTTCCGATCTGACTATCTGCATCCATGACCATAACGCAGTCGTTGTCACCCAACTGCGGCAGAAGGTTTTCCAACGCCTGGTTTAAGGCGCCACCCTTTTTGTGGACATTGTCTACGGATTCGAACACATCGACTCCATGCTCCAAGGCAACAGCTACCGTATTGTCGCTACAGTTATCGGCAACCACTACTACCCGGTGAGGTTTAAATGTCTGTTCTTGCAGCGCTTGCAGGGTATATGGAAGGGAAGCTTGCTCGTTGTGCGCTGGAATCAATACCGTGACTGTCACCGCTCCGGCATAGATCCCGTGAGTTCGGGCCATCACGGTCCGCGGGGCTAGCGGGCGCGAAGTCTTTTCGACTGGTGTCCGGCGGAAGCGACGAGTTACCAACCGTTCGCTGAGCACCACGAAGGCGACCATGAAGATGGCAATAGCCACGGCAAAATATAGGATCTTGGTATTTGGAAGTTCAGCGCTGTAGAACGTAGACCAGATTCCGGCCAGTCGGACCTCCACCGGCTTCCAAAGGACCGGCGTTTCCGTTGCGCTCAAAGCCCACCACATAAGCAACGCTGCCACGCAGACAATTGTTATTACTGCAATTCCCACAAGCCGTTGAAAATATTTCGGCATGTTCCCTCTTCGAGTGTTCGCGGCGCAGAATAAGCATCTGCGCCGAGCTTGAACCCCTACCAAACGAGTTGGTATGGCACTGCCCCATCGCATATCGTTCAAACCTAGCCAAGTAAGTAATTTGATCAATGAACTGATATTCACTGTTCAGTGTAAGCGTGAAGTAACGGCCAACTTGTCATAGGTGTCGAAGCCCACCTAGATTGTGATCCACCTCGGCTTTGCAGACTGACCCAGGCGCATTTTTCGGGAGAAACAAGCGGCGTTTTTTGGATAGTTTCGGCTGTTTATCTGAACCCATCCGCCGTATTCTGTTTCTTATACATGTGCAAGCTCCCCCAATGTTTAGTGGCAGCAAATGACCGAGCACGAGCGAAGCGACGAACCGCAGGATCATCGTGGCTCCGCGCCCAGCAACGGCCAGCGATCGTTTATGCACATTCTGGCCAACACCGCGATCGCCAATCTGACCACTAGTTATCTGTGGTTTGCCTTGACCTTTTGGGTCTATCTGGAAACCGAAAACGTCATGGCCACCGGCATTATCGGTGGCTCCTTCATGCTGCTCATCGCGGTGTTCTCGATGCTCTTCGGAGCCATCGTTGATAAGCACAAGAAGAAGTCGGTCTTCCTCTTTTCCGCGGTCTTCACCGCAGCGCTTTTCATCCTTGCCGGGCTGATCTACCTCTGGTTGCCCACCGAGTCGATTCTGAACATTGGCGGCTGGCAGTTCTGGCTCTTCTGCGGTGTCATCCTCGTTGGTGCAATAGTCGAGCAGATGCGGGGCATCGCGCTTTCTACCACGGTGACACTGCTAATCCCGGTGGAGCGCCATGCAAACGCCAACGGCTTGGTAGGCACCGTCCAGGGCATCGCATTCATCGCCACCAGCGTGTTCAGTGGACTGTCAATCGGATTGCTCGGCATGGGGTGGACGCTGCTGCTCGCGATCCTGCTGGTCATCGTCTCCTTGGTCCACCTGTTGACCATTTCACTACCCGAAGATGAGCCAGAATCAGAGCCCGAGCACTCTAAGACCGCGGATTTGAAAATGGGTTTCACGACCATCCTCGCGATTCCTGGTCTATTCGCCCTCATCATTTTTTCGATGTTTAATAACTTCATCGGTGGCGCCTACATGGCGCTGATGGATCCCTACGGTTTGACGATCATGTCGGTGGAGGCCTGGGGCATCGTTTTTGGTGTCGCATCCACCGGATTTATCGTCGGCGGCCTGCTGATCGCAAAGTTTGGCTTGGGAAAGAACCCGATTCGAACCCTGCTCATGGCGGTGGTGGTCATGGGGATACTCGGCGCGATCTTCACCATCCGCGAATGGGTCTGGCTCTACGTGCTGGGCATCTGGCTTTATATGGTGCTGATTCCAGCGGTCGAGGCCTCGGAGCAAACCGTCATCCAGAAGGTCGTGCCATTTCGAAGGCAAGGCCGCGTTTTTGGGTTCGCGCAGATGCTCGAGGCTGCTGCCGCCCCGATCACCGCGTTCCTCATCGCTCCGCTAGCGCAATATCTGATCATCCCGTTCATGAAGACCACCGAAGGTGACAAAACGTTCGGTTGGCTCGTTGGCCAAGGCGACGCCCGCGGAATTGCGCTGATTTTTCTTGCCGCTGGGTTGATCATGGCTCTCGTGGCCCTACTCGCAATGACCAGCAAACAGTACCGAAAACTTTCGGAGATTTTCCTACAGCCAGAAACGAGTCTTCCTTGAGCACCGCAAAAACGCAGCCCACCGACGCTAATGTCGCAGATTTCATCAACGCGGCCACTCCGCTCAAACGCCGCGAAGACGCACAGGTCTTGGCGCAAATCTTCGCCCAGGTTACCGGCGAAAATCCCGTGCTGTGGGGACCATCCATCGTGGGTTACGGGCAATACACCTTCGTTTCCCCGTCAAATCCCAAGCACACTGGAATCTGGCCAAAGACCGGATTTTCCCCACGCAAGGCCCAACAGTCCATTTATGGGCTCAAGGATCTACCCGAACGTGCACAACTGCTCCCCCAGCTAGGTAAATACACCGAGGGAGCAGGTTGTGTTTATGTGAAAAAACTTGAGGACATCGACCTGGCGGTCTTGCGGCGACTCATCGCCATCGCTTACGCACGGGAAGATGAAACCAGCATGTAGGTGCTTATTCGGTTTCTTCGATCAGGCTTTCGGCTTCGCTGACGCCGGCCGAGATCACCGGAAGCAGGCGCTCGTCCACTTCGTATTCCTCGCCCTTGGACTTCAGCAGCCCGAAGCCCTCCAAGGAAACAAGTGCCTGCCGTGCTTCGGGAAGTACCGCGTCGAAGTTCTTCGGTCCGCAGTTACGGCGAAGCGCCTCGAGATCTGCCGGGCGGCCGGTGACCGCGGTGACCAATAGGTTACGGAGTACCAGGAAGTAGGCTTCGTCGCGCTCGGTGAAGGCCTGGTTTGGCACCAGATGGCTCTGAACGCACCCAACACCCATCTCAAAGAGCAGCTGTGCGCTCTCGGATTCTTCGCCCTCAATCAGATGTGCGAAGGCCTGGTCATCACGCACGATCCGTCCCTCGGATGGGTCAACCACCGAGAGGATCGCAGCGTTCCATACATGGGCGAAAACATCCGGTGCCGGCGCATCCACCGGAACGGTAGCGGCATCTACGCCTACCGAGGCCATGACTCGCACACGATCTTCGTTGGCCGCTTCACTAAACGCGGTAATGTCCACACCGTCACCCAATGCCTCGGAGAAGGCCTTGACCTTGGTGTAAAGATCGGTGCCTCGAAGCAACTCGCACAGCTGCGCGTCGTCTTCGGCGAAACCATTCAGTGCGTCGTCCAATAGTTCACGCAGCTCGGAAAGATTCTCCTCGCCACCTTCCCAGATGCCACGCTCGTGCTGGTAGGAGAAGAACTCAAGCCACGCGCTGAAGATCGGCTCGGCTTCCAAACCTTCGGGCAAATTGACTAAGAACTCAGCGAACACTTCGCCGAAGAGCTCTGGTTCAATGTGGTGCAGATTTGAACTGCGCGCATGCTCGGCATATTCGGCACCAATCGAGCGCACGACACCCAGCTGAATTTCAGCGACCTGCGCGGCTTCTTCCGAGCCAAAAGCCGGTGCCTTTTCGCTGACCCACATCGCGTAGTCTTCACGCAACGAGTCGACGAGAATTTCGGCCTGGATCCGAAATACACTGCGGCCGCGCTGTGCTGCCTTGGCCGGGTTACCTGCACCGGAATTCTTCTTGCCCTGTTTCTTCTTGCTAGCCATGAAACGTCCCCTAAATCTGTGCGGAATTGCTTATCTCAAGCCTACGGTGCACCAGCAATACACGTCTCCTTGGATGGGCAAGGAATCATGTGATTTGCTCGACCACTGGCAATGTTTGCGTCAGAGGCAAAGTGAGGCGAATATGTGGTGATTCCGCCCTAGAGTTGAAGAAAGCAGGTCGTTGAAATTTAGAGCGGGGAACCCATGCATTCACATCACCATCAGACCGAGACCGATCACGTAGCCTTCTGGGAAAACCACTACGGTCAGTCAGAGCGCGTCTGGTCCGGAAACGTTAATAAGGTACTGGCCGATACCGTTGCAGATCTTCCCGTTGGCAGAAGCCTAGACTTCGGTTGCGGCGAAGGGGCCGATGTTTTGTGGCTCGCCAGCAAGGGCTGGAAAGCCAGTGGTGTGGACATTTCCGCCACCGCGGTCACACGCGCGCAGGCAGATGCAGCCAAGCATGACTTCAGTGAACAGCAGGCCCGCTTCATCACCGCAGACCTCACCACGTGGACTACCGATGAGCAATTCGACCTGGTGACCTTGAGCTTCTTCCAGGCTCCTTTCGAATTTCCGCGCGCCAAAACTCTGCAGAGCGCCGCATCCTTGGTAGCACCCGGTGGACACCTACTGGCGGTTTCGCACGCGGCCGCACCATCATGGACCACTAATGAGCAGATGGCGCAGCATTCCTTCCCAAGCCCGGAATCCGAGCTGGTTGCACTGGATTTGGACCCAGAGCAATGGAATATTCTTCGAGCAGAAATCGCCGAACGCCCCATCACCGACCCGGATGGTAACCCGGCGACGCTTCAGGACACCGTGGTGTTCGTGCAGCGACGAGCCTAAGGCCCTCTTCCCGAAGAAGGATTGACAGTATCTATTGATTTTCGATAGATAATGATCGATAATCGACTTATGAATACAGCGCTGACAATCCTTCTCCGGGCCTTTCTTGTCCTGATATTCCTGGGCTGCTTACTTTGGCAAGTATGGGTGGTACCGACTTTGGCTCAAGAAAATGCAAGCCAGTTCCCTGAAGTCGCCTTCCTCGCCGCCCCCTATGCCGCGGTAGTGATCATTGGAATCGCGTGCATGCAGACGGCACTGGTGGCAATTTGGAAACTGTTGTCTTTGGTAGAGCGTCGCACCATCTTTAATCAGCGCGCCTTCGTGTGGGTCAACACCATCATTGGGGCCATCGCACTTGCCACCGTTTTAGTGCTGGGGCTAGGTATTCACTTGCTGGGAATTATTAACGTGGGAGGCCCAGGCATCGCTTTAGCCGTTATGGCTGCCACGGTCTGCGGAATCGCATTTCTTTTGCTAATGCTGGTCATGAAAGGCTTACTGCGTGGAGCGACTAGCCTCGAAGATGAATTAGCAGAGGTGGTTTGATGCCCATCATCATCGACATCGACGTGCAACTAGCGAAACAGAAAATGTCGGTGGGAGAATTCTCCCGGGCCGTCGGAATCTCGGCAGCGAATATTGCTGTGTTGAAGAACGGCCGTGCCAAGGCGGTTCGTTTCACCACCCTGGATTCCATCTGCCGGGTACTTGGCTGCCAACCCGGAGACATCTTGCGCTGGGAGCCAGAAGAATCTGGGGAGAAACCTTCCTAGGACAGCCCCACCGCGTTCCCGTTGCCATCAACATCCATGTGCATGGCAGCGGGTACCTTGGGAAGACCTGGCATGGTTGTCAGCGTTCCGGTGATGGCCACGATAAAGCCAGCACCAGTCTTAGGAATCAACTCACGCACCTGCAGCGTAAAGCCCCCGGGGTCGCCTAGAAGAGTTGGGTCATCGGAGAAGGAGTACTGGGTTTTAGCTATACATACCGGTAGCTGGTCCCAACCGTTGGCGTGGATCTGTTCAAGTACTCGCTTAGCTTTTGCGGAGTATTCCACCCCGGCTGCTCCATACATCTCGCGCACCACGGTAGAAATCTTCTCCTCGACGGGCAGCTGCAACTCATATAGTTCCGCGTAATTGCTTGGCTCCTCGATAGTCCGCAAAACCGCGGAGGCCAAATCGCCGGCACCTTGACCGCCTTGGCCCCACACGTCTGCGACTGCGCATTCAACCCCGTGCGCCTGCGCCCACTGCGTGACCACGGCCAGTTCGGCCTTGGTATCTAAGGTGAACTGGTTGATGCCAATAACCGGCTGGACGCCGAACTTCTTGATATTCGAGACATGCCGCGCGAGATTCGGCAGTCCATCGCGGACCGCCGCAACATTTTCTTTACCCAGCTCATCTTTGGTCACTCCGCCGTGCATTTTCAGAGCACGGACTGTCGCAACGATTACCACCGTGTCGGGGGCGCATCCGGCATAGCGGGCTTTAATGTCCATGAATTTCTCGGCACCCAGGTCGGTACCGAAACCGGCTTCGGTCACCACGACATCGGCGAGCGCTCGTGCGGTATTGGTGGCGATGGCCGAGTTGCAACCGTGGGCAATGTTGGCGAACGGTCCGCCGTGGATAAATGCGGGCGTGCCACCGATGGTCTGCACCAGATTGGGCTTGATTGCATCCTTGAGCAGCAACGCCATGGCACCGGCAGCACCCAAATCATCAACGGTGACCGGAGCCTTGGCATAGCTATAACCAATAGTCATCCGGCCCAGTCGGGCACGCAAGTCCGTAAGCCCGGTGGCCAGGCAGAAAACCGCCATGACCTCGGAAGCTGCGGTGATTTCAAATCCGGTTTCCCTCGGTACCCCATCGGTCACCGACCCAAGCCCGATCACCACATGACGCAGCGCGCGGTCGTTCATATCCGTCACACGTTTGAAGGTGATGCGTTGCGGATCAATGCCAAGCGAGTTTCCCTGCTGCAGGTGGTTATCCACCAGTGCCATCAACAGGTTGTTGGCACTGGTGATGGCATGAAAGTCCCCGGTGAAGTGCAAGTTGATTTCATCCATGGGCAGCACCTGCGAGTAGCCACCACCGGTGGCCCCGCCCTTCATCCCGAAGCTTGGGCCCACAGAAGGTTCACGCAAGGCGATCATGGTTTTACTTCCGGCAGCCGTTAAAGCATCACCTAAGCCCACCACCATGGTTGATTTACCTTCACCAGCGGGCGTTGGTGACATGCCGCTGACCAGGATCACCTTTCCCGGACGGTCCTTGCGAGCGGCCAAAAGGGACGGATCCACTTTGGCTTTGTACCTGCCATAGGACTCAACGGCCATATCCGGGATCCCCGCAAGCCGTGCAATCTCGGATATTGGCCTGATTACCGCCCGCGAAGCGATTGAAAGATCGCTCATATCGGTTCCTGGCCTCGCTTCCATCGTGTGTCCCCTTTGCCTGGCTTGCCGCATTGCGGTCAATGAGGAAGTCCAAGGTTTATGGTTTTCCTCGATTGATCTACAAGCTACCACTGTGCTGCGCACGGGGATCGAACCTCGCGGGTACTTCGACAATATCCAAACGTTGCTGATCAGTTAGCTGAGAGCTTTATTAAAACGCTCGCAAACCTCGCAGAGCAGTGCTAGATTGGCCGGGTAAGGATCGCTCGACCCCTTAGTCCTTGGTCATTATTGGCAGGCAAGAGGTCGGCGGCGGAAGTTCGAGCATAGGGAGATGTATGAAAGAAAGCGTCCCAACGAATTCCACCGATACTTCGGATCAGACGCTGGAGGATCATATTTCGGATCCCGCGCTTTCCGATGAAGCGGGACATGACTGGACCGATGAAGGTGGGGCAACCCCTGCTGGTCCTGCAACAGATGTCAGTCCCGACGGATCCCAGCGATAACCAACCCATAAGCGCATTCGCTCCCCGTCGGTGCCATCACCTAGTGACGGTCACCGGCGGGGAGCATTATTTTGCCTAGCCGTTTCGGGTTCTAGAATTCGAGTTCAAGAGCCTCGTTGATTTCCTCGATACTAAACGCTGCAGGATCGATCTCCTCCATACCCATCTCTTCAAACCATTCCGAGACTTCGCCGTGTTCTGCATGAGCTGAGTCGTTCATAGCTTTGAGCATTTCTGCCCAACCCCAGGGGCCACCGCTATCTTCGATGGGTGCCATACGGCGACCGCCGGTACAACGGGGAAGTTGACCTTCGGCAGAGTCGAGGACTTTCTCTACATCAATCCGCACTTCCCAGCCGTCTCCAAAGTCGTAGGCGTAATCTAGGCGGTCTTTCTCTGCCTTGAGTAGTTCGGAAACAAGGAAGGCGTCCTCGACTTCGTCGTATTCCATCTCCTCAATTTCGGGCCCATAGCTGGTGCCTTTATATCCCCCGGAGCGGAATTCGTGGAGATGTCCGTCGTACCAGTCGAAACTCGCCTGAATGATATCGTGTAGATCGCCTAAGTGCAGATCCATCGGCACTAGAACTCTGCGCCAGATCGGTGGCTTGGTTGCTTGTAATCCAAGCTTGAGCTGCAGCACCTTGCCGGTATATGGCTCTTCGCGTTTCAAGCGTTGTGATTCGTCCGGGAGCAACGCCATAAGCTCGTCCCACTTCGAGTCCAGTTGCTGTTCATCCAAGTTTTCGTCCTCTATTTCTTCATCAATATCGGTCAAAAATGCTGCGACGAAACCGGGGAGTGAATAATATTCTCCCTCTTCGACGAGCCCTAGTGTGCGCAATACTGCCATGCGTTGATGGGCGGCTTCCCACACGGAGGCGGAGAATTGTTCATCGCGAGGTTCGGCGACTTCATGCCCCATGGCTTCGATGCCTTCAAGTATCCACAAGTTGGCCAGACCCCACGTCTCGACCACCAATGGATCGGTGTCTTCAGGCATTTCAAGGTAGGAGTCGAGGAAGGTCTGCATGAACATGTAAATCGTCGCAAAGCCCTCCTCACCGGTTGATTTCTGGAACTCGGAGAATCTGGCGCCTGCAGATAACTGATTTGGTGCTTCGAGCGCGACTACTTCCGCCCTCAACAACCCCATGAAGGTGAAGGTCAGGACCTGCTCAGCCTGCTCGGTATTGAATGCCTTGAGCACCCCGTCACTGAGCGCTTTCGCGGCATTGGGGATGAAATCTTCGTCAAGAATTCTTCCTTGAACGGGTCCTGTTTCGTTGGCGCACCACTGTGCGAAATTTCGGGCCAAATGCACCAGTGGAAGCTTGGTAATATCGGTCAGCAGAAGATCTTCAAGCTCGCCCTTTGCTGCTGATACTTCGAGGTCGTCTGTCGCAAAAAGACTAGGCCCCTCGAGTTTGCTCCGCAACCACTGCAAATCTTGGTTGCTCTTTTCCCAAAGAACCATCTCTTCGAGGTAATCAAGATAGTCTGCCCAAGCCATGTGGATCAATCCGCGCATCTGTTCAGCTTGTTCGGCTGGTTCAAAGCCAGATTGGAACTCGATCAATTCCTCCATGGCGGCGAAGAGAAGACGCACGTCAAATTCGGTCACCGAGTCCAACGGGGCACTATCGGCATAACCATATAAAGTTTCTCGAACCGCGGCCAGCACCACTAATGAGGTCTCCGTGTCCACATCAAATTGGCTATACCAGCGCACGAACTTAGGCGTCATCGCATCAATTCCGCGATCGATCTTGACCTGCCCCACCGAGACCATGCCTTGTTGGCTACGACCCGGGTGCCCCTGTTTTGGTTGCTTCTTTTTGTTCTTGGCCACAACGATTCCTTCATACACCGACAGCTTTGTTTCAAGGCTAACGGTTCTTGGCTCTTTTCGCGTTGGCTACAGATCTGTCGATAGTTATCGTGCGTAGTCAAACATTTTGTTGACTTGTTGCTTGTCAAAAAGTGCGGCATCAAACTGCTCACCTTCACGGAGCAATAGCCACTCGCGGTACTCCGCAAGGTTAGGGTGATTCGGATCTTTCAGCGCTTCGATGACCATTGCCCAGCCCAGCGGGCCACCGGAGTCTTCCCGCGGGGCCATACGCCGCCCTCCGATGCAGCGCGGCAGATCACCGGTCTCACCGAAGAGTACCTGTTCTAGCTCAATACGCACTTCCCAATAATGGCCGAAGTCATAAACGTAATCGAGCATGCCTCGTCGAGACCATGGAAGGTCCCCAAGGAACACAGTGGATTCATCAACGTCCGACATAATCTCGGAATCCGGGGCGCCGTAACTCACGCCATGAACACCATCAAGTTCAAACTGGTGTGGGTGTGCGTCGTACCAACCGAAGCTGTATTGGATCACTTGGTGCAGCTGGTCTAGTCGCATCGATGACGGAACCAACACCCTGCGCCAGATGGGCGGGCTGGTGTCCCTTATCTTTAGTTTCAGCTGCATTACCGAAGGTTTTGAGCGCATCAGCTCTTACTCCTGAACATTTGATCGCTAATCTTCAAAACTGGATTGTTGCGCGCCACGCACCGAATAGAACTTCCCAGGTTCGCGGCGATACTCGTTTGATATAGAACGACTTTCCCATGCTATTTCAAACCCCACGTTGGTAGGGTGACACCATGATCAACACCGCTCGATTGCACTCAGACCTGTCCCGCCTGAACCGTGAAACCTCAATGATGATGGCCACGATTGACACTTTGTCTGCAGAAGAACTTGCAGCCGACTCCCTCTGTGAGGGGTGGAGCCGCGCCCACGTCATCGCCCACCTTGCCTCCAACGGCCGCACCCTGGTCAAGCTCATCGATTGGGCGATCAGTGGCGAACCACAGCAGCTTTATGCGTCCACCGAGGCACGCAATGCGGAAATTGCCGAACTTGCCGCTTTGCCTGGCGAAGAACTGCTTTCCCGCTTCCGCGACGCGGCCAGCTACTTCGCCGAACAGTCCGAACGTCTCACCGGCGAACTAGCCGTTGACGAGGTTGATCTGCACGGCAAGATCATCCCTGCAACATCCATCGTGGCACTGCGCATCGCCGAAGTAGTCATCCACCACCATGACCTTCAAACCGCATGGACCATCGAAGAAGCCGATCCTGATTCACAGGAAAACGCCGTCGAGGCAGCAGTGCGCACCATGCGTGTGAAGAACGCCCCTGGCATGACGCTACTGAGCGAAGAAGGCGACGAGTGGGTTATCGGTGACGGTTCGCTACAAGTTCGTTCAGACCGTGAAGGTTTCATCGAGTGGTTGGCCCGAGGCCAGTCCCGGCATATTGAAGCTGATGGCCCAATCCCGGTTCTGCCTGCCTGGTAGCACCAGCACAGAGCTACTGTAGGCTGCGGAACTCATCGAGTTCCGCAGCCTACATTTTTGAGTAGCTTACAAAGCGACCTGACGGTTCTGATCCTTGTACAACAGATAGCGGAAGTTACTCGGTCCCCCGGCATAACAAGCCTGCGGGCAGAAAGCGCGCAGTGACATGTAGTCTCCCGCCTCCACCTCGACCCAGTCACCGTTCAGCCGGTAGACGCCCTTGCCTTCGAGCACATACAGGCCATGTTCCATCACGTGAGTCTCCGCGAAGGGAATCGAGGCTCCCGGCTCAAAGGTCACGATATTCACGCCAAAGTCGAAGGCGATATCGTTCGGATCAAGCATTCGTGTGGTCCGCCATTTGCCTTCGGTGCCAGGCATTTCCCCTGGTTCCACGTCGCGTTCGTTGCCCACTACCGGACCCGGGGCGGCAATACCTGCCACCGGTTCATAACGTTTGCGGATCCAGTGGAAGTTCGCCACCTCGGCGCCGTCGTTGCGGGCAGACCAGGTAGATCCTGCCGGAAGATAGGCATAACCGCCCTCGCTCAGCACATGCTCAGCACCCTCAATCACCAGACTCAGTTCCCCGCCGAGAACAAAGATAAATCCCGAAACTTCGGCCTGTGGTTCCGGCTTGGAAGCGGCTCCTCCGGGGGAAACTTCAAGGATTGACTGCGAGAAAGTAGTGGCGCCTCCGGCTATCGGACGGTTGAGCACCCAGGCACGGGTGTTGCTCCACTCGGGGAACACACTGGTGACGATGTCACGCAGCACGCCCTTAGGAATGACGGTGTAGGCCTCGGTCACTATAGCGCGATCGGTCAAGAGTTCGGTTTGTGGCGGGTGGCCACCGAAATTCGTGTAATACGGTGCTTTGTGTGTGGCTGCTGCGGTCATGATTTTCCTCCTAGGCATGTGTTCGGTTTAAGGCGATGGACTCAAGCTCAGCAGCCGAGATCTGGGCAAGTTCTTGGACTTCCTCCACGGTCACCGCGCCGCAGCTTAGTCCGCGGTGGATATAGCGGGCCAGCGCCCTGGCGGTGGCAGGTTCATCCATGATCGTCGAGTCAATCTGGTGTACGTAGTTGCGCAGTCGTGTGGCCGCGGCAGTCAATCCTTCGCGGAAGAACGCGAAGGTCGCTAGGTAACGGGTAGGCAGGTGATTGGCGTGCATATCCCAGCCCTGATAAATTCCGCGTTCCAGGTGACGACGCACCAACCGAGCGTGCAAGGCCCAGGCGGCGGTGATATTCTCCGGGTCTCCTGCGGGGATGATATTGGTGGACCCGTCTGAAAGTTCTACCCCGGTGCCGGCAACGGCGACCTGCATGACGTCCTTGGCGAAGTCCGCGACCGGGTGTTCCATTGACTGGTAGGCGGCGGCTACCGACAGCGACGCCGAGTAATCATAAGTTCCGTAGTGCAGGGAGCAGACTCTGCCCTTACCTGCATGGATCAACTGGGCTACCGGGTGGGTTCCATCCGCGGCAATAATTGCCTGCGGGGTTTCCACCTGCACCTCAAAGCGGATCCGTCCGGCATCCAAACCGTGGTTTTCTTCAAGCTTTTCAGCGAGGAATACCATCGCCTCAACTTGCGCGACCGTACTGACCTTAGGCAAGGTCAAGCGTAATCCTGCCGGCAACTCACCATTGGCTAGAAGCCGAGATATAAACAAGTCAAGGGTGCGAATGCCGCGGGCCCGTGTGGGTGCTTCGAAGCATTTAAAACGAATACCGATGCAGGCAGGCGCTTGCCCGGCGGCCACGGCGGCGGATACCGAGTCGGCGGCGGCAAGTGCGTGCGCGTCCTCCTCGGCATCCGGCCTGTTGCCGTAACCATCTTCAAAGTCGAGGCGTAAATCTTCGATGGGTTCAACCTCTAGCTTGGCCGCTACCAGGGCGCCGAGCTTCTCTGGCTGCGCGTAACCTAACCGAGTGGCTAGTTCTCGCAACCCCGCAGCTCCCCCGGCAGCCGTGAGCGCATTAGCTCCCCACTGCGCGGCAAGTTCACCGGTGAAACGATCCCCTGGCACGTACACGGTGTGCACCGGCTGACGGGCGCCACTATCGCCTGGATAGTTCTCACGCAATAGCTTGTCGGTGTCGGCGAGCCGTGCTTCCACGGCCGCTAGGGTTGACTCATCGAAGAGATTATTCATGCTTTGGTCACGAATTCCTTATCCAATAGTTCGTAGGCTGGAGTGGTCAAGAAGTCGGCGAAGTCCTCGTCCTTACCGCTGGTCAGCTGCGCAATGAGCTCTGCTGCCGGCTGGTAGTAGGCGGCGAACTGTTCTTCGTTATTCACTTCCGAACGCAGGCGTTCAACTTCTTCATCCAAGATGCTGGAGACCAGCTGCGCGGTGATGGTATTACCGGTATCAGCGGCAACAACCTTGTTGCGGATCTGTTGCCAAATTTGTGAGCGGGAAATTTCTGCGGTGGCGGCGTCTTCCATCAGGTTGTGGATGGCGACCGCACCATTGCCCGAAAGCCACACGGCGACGTAGTTCACCGCGACGTAAAGGTTTGCGCGCACGCCTGCCTCGGTGACATCTCCTGGTGCACTGGCGATGTCTAGGAGCTGGGCTGCAGTTACTTCAACTTCTGGGCGCTGACGATCGATCTGGTTTGGCTTATCTCCGAGTACCGAATCGAAGATTTCCTTGCAGATATCCACCAAATCTGGGTGGGCCACCCAAGAGCCATCAAATCCGTCATTGGCCTCGCGAGTCTTATCCTCACGGACCTTCGCGAAGGCTGCGGCGGTGACTTCTGGTTCGCGGCGGTTCGGGATGAAGGCTGCCATGCCGCCCATGGCGAAGGCACCACGCTTGTGGCAGGTCTTGACCAGCAGTTCGGTGTAAGCGCGCATCATTGGCGCGGTCATCGAGACCGCGGAGCGGTCAGGCATGATGAATGCTTCGCCGGCTTCACGGAAGGTCTTGATAATCGAGAACAGGTAGTCCCAGCGCCCGGCGTTCAGTCCCGAAACGTGGTCGCGTAGTTCGTAGAGGAATTCTTCCATCTGGAATGCTGCCGGGATGGTTTCAATGAGCATCGTGGCACGCACGGTACCGTAATCAATGCCGAGCTGTTCCTGAGCGAAGGTGAAGACCTCATTCCACAGGCGTACCTCCAGGTAGTGCTCCATCTTTGGCAGGTAGTAGAACGGGCCTTGGCCGGACTCGGCGAGCACCTTGGCGTTGTGGAAGAAGTGCAGACCGAAGTCCACCAGTGCGCCGATGGCTGGCTTGCCGTTGATCAGCACGTTATTTTCTGGCAGGTGCCAGCCGCGTGGGCGCACTACCACTACTGCGCGTGGGGCGTCGTTGCGCAGTGCGTAGGACTTGCCGCTTTTCTCATCGGTGAATGCAAGGGTGCCACGGGCGGCGGCTGACAGGTTAGCGATCGCATCAATGACATTTGACCAGTTGGGGGTGGAAGCATCTTCCAAGTCGGCCAACCAGACTTTCGCACCAGAGTTCAGTGCGTTGATGGCCATCTTGGCCGGGGACGCCGGGCCGGTGATTTCCACACGGCGGTCACGTAACGCTTCCGGCGCTTCGGCAACTTTCCAGTCTCCGGTGCGCACGTGCTCTGTCTCGGGATCAAAGTCGATGGCGCGTGCATCGGAGAACTGCTGGCGGCGCTCACCGCGTGCATTCAACAGGTCGTTGCGGGTATCCGCGAACTTTTCATGCAGCTTCTCAATGAAGGCTAACGCCTCGATGCTGAGAATTTCTTCCGCGCCGTTTACCTCTGGGATACGTGGGATTGAGATGGTCATGGTGCTCCTTAACCTGTTGGTGTCGTGTTCCGGCGACATTTTCTACTGGTGGATTCTTTCGCCCCTAGAGACGGATGAACCCGAAATTTTGCTCTTGCGGTGCAACCCGCGCGGTACTGAGCATGGAGTCGGGTATGGCGTGATGTGCGACGAGCGTCCGGACGGTGGCGGTCAATAGCTTCGTTGCTAAATTCGAGGCTGAAATTTGCACTCGAATCATCAATGACTGCTCTAAGTTGAAGACTGTCATTCCGCCCCTCCTCCAAAAGTTTCCGTATAGTGGATACTATTATCTATAAAATGAAATTGCAAGAGATTTTTGTCTGCCACTTCACATAAATCAATCCAGTTTTTTCGGATCGTGGAATGTTTTGCCGTTTTAGCGGTAATCTAAAGGGAAAGATTTCGCATTGCAGAAGTTCGCGGATCGCAACGGTACATCTAGTTACTAGGAGCAAGACATGACACAGACCCCAACGAAAGCAACCAGTGGAGTCCAGTCGGTCGAACGCGCCTTTGAACTACTAGAGGTTATTGCCCGCGCCGGAGGAGAAGCAGCATTGAGCGAGCTAGCGCTCGAGTCTCCGTTGCCGCTACCCACGATTCACCGCTTATTGCGGACTCTCGTCGGGGTCGGCTACGTTCGCCAGCTCCCCAACCGCCGCTATTCGCTTGGCCCACGCTTGATCCGCCTAGGCGAAGTCGCCAATCGGCAGCTTGGCGCGCTAGCTTCGCCGGTCTTGAAGGAACTTGTAGGGAAACTGGGCGAATCGGCAAATATTGCAGTACTCGATGGCGACATGGTCACCTACATTGCCCAAGCACAGTCCCCTCACTCGATGCGCATGATCACCGAAGTTGGTCGCCGCGCCATGTTGCACAACTCGGGTGTCGGCAAAGCGGTACTCTCCGTACTTGATGACGAACGCGTACAGCGCCTAGTCTCACAATCGGGCATGCCACCAAAAACTCCAAAGACCATTACCACGCTCGGCAAGCTGTTCACCGATGTGGAGGCCACCCGCGAACGGGGCTACGCAATGGATGACGAAGAGCAGGAATTAGGAGTTCGCTGTATTGCTGTTCCGGTCCCCGGAGCTCCAACACCGATGGCGATCTCTGTCTCCGGGCCCGTAACCCGTGTCAATCAGGAATTTATCGAGCAAGCAGTTCCTGAATTACATCAGGCAGCTGCGGAGCTCGGCCGTCAGCTCATTGCTGTCTCTGATTAACTGATCTGGCGGCGCTCGAGTAGGCAAAAAATTCCTAGGATTTTGCACCTACCGTTTGCCACTTTGCGCTGACGCTAAATCTGCGCTGATCAAAATTCCTAGCAAATACTGGGGTCCGTTGCCCTCATTTGAAGAGCACTGGTTCAGCTTTCAGCTGTCGACATATTGCGCATTACTTCTTGCCGGGCACCACCCCTTCGCCGGTAGTCTCGGCACAGGGAACTGACGGCAACCAGAGGAACACCATGACGCAGGATCAACGAACCCTTTCCAGCATCAATCTCGGCCAGGGACTGCAAGTATCTGAACAAGGCCTCGGATGCATGTCGGTCAGCGGCGTCTACGGTTCAGCCGACGATGCCGAATCTGTGCGAATGGTCAATCATGCGTTGGATATCGGCGTCACTTTCCTGGACACCGCAAACATCTACGGTGCGGGACATAGCGAAACGCTGCTTTCTCAGGTGCTCAAAACACGCCGAGACGAGGTCACCCTCGCGACCAAAGCAGGTATTGTTCGGCCCAAGAACCCCGGAGATCCACGAGCAAATGGCGATCCTGCATTTATCAAAAAATGCTTGGATGAGAGCCTGCAACGCCTAGGTGTTGACGAAGTTGACCTGTACTACTACCACCGGGTGGACAGCCGCGTTCCTATCGAGGAAACCGTAGGCGCCTACGCCGAGCTAATACAGGCCGGGAAGATCAAGCACATCGGCCTGTCCGAGGTCACGACCTACGAACTAGAGCGTGCGCATCAGGTTCACCCCATCACCGCCATACAAATGGAATACTCGCTATTTAGTCGTGATATCGAAAAGTGGTTATTGCCCACCGCAAGTCAACTAGGAGTCGGCGTTGTTCCCTACGCCTCTCTCGGACGCGGATTCTTTAACGGTGCTGCCGAATCCTTGGAGCAACTACCAAGAGACGATATTCGACATAATTTCCCACGCTTTGCTACGGAAAACATCGGCCCTAACCTCACGCTTCGCAACGAAATCTTCACCATTGCACGCAATGAAAAGATCACCCCGGGGCAACTAGCACTGGCCTGGGTCTATGAGCAGGGACGTAAGTTTAATGTCGCCATGGCACCAATTCCCGGCACTCGCTACACCTCGCACGTGGACGAGAACGTCACCGCGATTTCCCTGAAACTCAGCACTCAAGCTCTGCAGGACTTGGACGCACTGGCAGGCCGAGTCGCCGGCGAACGCCAGAAAGACATTTACTCGGTGTCTAAAGGGCGCGAAGAACAACAAATGAGCACACGCTAAACGCTAGCTTCCGTTCGACCTCAACTAACGCGGAGTATCAAGCATGGCCGCATAGTCGAAAGACTCATCGAGGGCATCTCGAAAGGAGATGTCCTCGCTTTCTAGCCAGCGCACCAAGGCATGCTCATGCAATGTCAGTGCGATAACCGTTGCAGTTCGGGCTAACCGTAGATTTTCACAGTGTTCATTCAGTGCCTCGGCCAGAGACTTTTCCGTCTCGCTGCGTTGCATGGACCAAGCTGCGCGCAAGGAAGGCGAAGAAAGCACCAGCTGCGTACGGCCACGAACCGCCGACGCATCCGCCTCAACGGCGATGACCGAAGCTTCAAAACAGCGCCGAAGCATTTCAAGAATGCTTTCGCCACTGCGCGGTTCTAGCTTCTCCATCACAGACGCTAAATCGGTGCCCACAGCATGCACGGCAGTAACCACGGCTTCTTCTTTGGATGAGAAATATCTGAAGAAAGTTGCCCGGGAAATACCTGCTTCTTTGGCTGCCTGTTCTGCGGTGACAGTCTCAATTCCCTGTTCAGCAAACAGTGGATACATCTGCAGCGCAAGCTCGGAGCGCATTTTGGCTCGGACCCTGGTACGCATGCTTACGCTCATGACAATAACTCTACTCTGAGATTCTTGACCAACAATGAGACTGCGTCTCACAGTTTTTTGTGTCGTTTTATCCCGAAATCTCGGGATTCTCCGGTTCAAGAGCTCATGTCATCAGAAAATTCCGGGGTGACGTGGCGCAGTCGGGATTGCCAGTGCTCAAGATCCTTCCGTAGAGTCAGAAGCAGCAGGTACGCATTGCCAGAACACCTCAGGGAAGGGAAACTGCCTAAGATGAAAATCGCCATGGCACAGGTGCTTAGCACCGCCAATCCGATGCACAATCTCGCCATCATCCGCGACTACGCCAAACAGGCAGCCGCGCAAGATGCAAAATTGGTGATCTTCCCCGAGGCCATGCACATCTGCTTTGGCCATTCCTTAACGAAAATCGCCGAGCCGCTAGGTGGCCCTTGGGCCACGCTCGTCAAACAGCTCGCCCGAGATATCGGAATCAACGTTGTTGTAGGAATGTTCACCCCCGGCACCGCAGGGCACGTACGCAATACGCTTTTGGTCACCGGACCCGACGTAGAAACCCACTACGACAAGATTCATCTCTACGACGCATTCGGTTTCTCCGAGTCGGACACGGTGACCCCCGGTGAGCGCCCGGTGCAGTTTGTTATCGATGAGGTCACCTTCGGGTTGGCGACCTGTTATGACATCCGCTTCCCGCAGCTTTTCACGCATCATGCCAGACAGGGAGCACTGGTTAACCTCGTCTCAGCTTCCTGGGGTGCTGGAGCACGCAAAGTCGAGCAGTGGACCTCGTTGGCCCAAGCACGTGCTTTGGACTCGACCACCTTTGTGCTCGCGGTGGATCAAGCAGACCCGCTGAGTATGGGACACGAACCAAAGGGCAGCGCTCCGCTTGGGGTAGGCCACTCCATCGCGGTAGGACCGTTGGGCGAGGTACTCGCCCAAGCCGGTCCGGCTCCAGAACTTTTGGTAGTGGAGCTGGACCTGACCGAAGTGGTAACCGCTCGTGAACAGCTACCGGTTTTGGACAACGCCGTAGATCTTTAGGCTTCCTTGGCGGGAGTCAACGCTTGTGAGGCCCGGTACGCGCTATCAACCATCTGACCCAAGCTATGACGCATGGCCCAACCTAAATCGCGGGCAGCTAACTGTCCGTCGGCAACGATCCGAGCAGGATCTCCGGGGCGTCGCGGTTCAAGTAACGGCTGGAACTGGTTCCCGGTCACCCGCGCTACAGCATCCATGATTTCCCGTACGGAAACACCATCACCTGAGCCAAGGTTGTACACCGGCTCCAACTCTTGGCCCGCTTCGAGCTTTTTAGCGGCTTCCACGTGGGCTAGCGCTAGGTCTGCCACGTGTACGTAGTCGCGCACGCAGGTGCCGTCGGTGGTGTCGTAGTCGGTACCGAAGATTTTTGGTGTGGCACCTGAGTTTAGCGCTGCGAATACCAGTGGGAACAGATTGTGCGGGCTCGCGTCATAGAGCTCTTCGGAGCCAGAACCCACCACATTAAAGTAGCGCAGACTGGTGTGCTTGAGCCCGGCGGCAATCCCCTGGTCACGAATCAGCCATTCACCGATGAGTTTGCTCTGCCCATAGGGCGACTCCGGTTCGGTGGCGGTCTGTTCGGTAACCAGTGCAACGCTCGGTGTTCCATAAACTGCAGCGGAGGATGAGAAGACCATGTTGTTTACTCCCGCCTGCTGCATTGCTTCGAGGAGTCGGGCGGTCCCGGTGACGTTCTGCTCAAAGGTGAGTAACGGGAACTTCACTGATTCTCCCGCGTACTTGTAGCCAGCCAAGTGGATGACCCCGGTAATTGAATGCGCGTCCATAATGCGTACCAGTTCTTCGCGGTCCAGCACGCTCGCCTCGTAGAACGGCACATGCGCAGGCGCAAAGGAGCGGATTCCACTGCTCATGGAATCCACGATGACTGGTGCAAGCCCTGCCTCATCGAGGCAACGCACCACATGGGATCCGATATATCCGGCACCGCCGGTGACTAACCAACTCATAAACTTCCTGCACCTTCATCTGCAATGACCGTGAATATTGAGGGACTGCGGTATCCGGCCCGAGCAAAAGCATCTGTGATGGTTTCGCTCACCAAGTTGATCTTATCTTCGGAAATCAACGCGATGGCGCTACCACCGAACCCGCCACCGGTCATCCGCGCTCCCAGCGCCCCGGCGCCCTGCGCAATACTGACCGCAAGATCAAGTTCGGGGCAGGAAATTTCATAATCATCACGCATCGAAACATGGGAGGCGTTGAGCAATTGGCCTACGGCGTTCATGTCTGACGCCCGTAGTGCTTTAACCGTGTGCAGTACCCGCTGATTTTCGGTGACGATATGTGTGGCTCGGCGCCGTACCAACGGATCAAGATTTTCTAGCTGTCCAACATCTTGAATATCTCGCAGGGATTCAACACCCAGCTCGCTGGCCGCTTGTTCGCAGCTGGCCCGGCGTGCACCGTAGCCACCGTCAGAATTTGAGTGTTCCACTCGGGTATCGATCACCAGCACCACTAACTGGTGTTCGTCCAACGGCAACGGAACGAGTTGTGAATCAAGGGTTCGGCAATCTAAGAACAGCGCATGTTCCGCCCCGGACATCAACGACGCACTTTGATCCATAATGCCCGTGGGTGCACCCACAAATTCGTTCTCGGCACGTTGAGTCAACCGTGCCATTTCTTTTTTATTAAGGCCCAACTCAAAGAGGTCGTTGAGTGCCACAATGGTTCCGACCTCAATGGCATGCGAGGAGGAAAGACCCGAACCTACCGGAACATTGGAATCAACCAATAGTTCAAATCCGTCCAGCTGAACCTGTGGCAGCTGATCCAAAACATAGGCAACCGCCGCCGGGTAGGCGGCCCAACCGGGCACCGTACCTGGTACTAGATTTTCGTGGAGAATCTCGGTGATTTCCACGGTGTCTTGGGCACCGTAGGTGGAGGCGAATTGGTAGCTTTGGGTTTTGTTCGCAGCTTTGCGTCGCACGGCTACCAGCGCGTTCTTGTCAATGGCGAAGGGCAGCACAAAACCAAGGTTGTAGTCGGTGTGTTCGCCGATGAGATTCACGCGTCCCGGCGCACGCCAGATTCCGTCAGGTGCCTGTCCAAAGGTGTCCATAAACTTTTGCTGCAACACTTGGGCGCGCTGCGCGGTAAAAGCGGTGTTCACAGTTTCACCTCGCGCAGGCGTGCCGCGGTCTGCTCGGCGGGCACGTCGTTGATGAACGCACCCATGGCTGCTTCGGAACCGGCAAGGAACTTGAGTTTATCTGCCGCCCGGCGCGGACTGGTCAGCTGTAGGTGCAGTCGGGAGGCCGCCCGGTCCTCAGCGTTCAGCGGTGCCTGATGCCAGGCAGCTATATAAGGTGTAGGGGTGTCATAAAGCGCGTCGAAACGGCGCATTAAATCTCGATACATGATGGCCAGCTCGGCTTTTTCTGCCTCATTCAGGGCAGCAAGATCCGGCACCTGACGATGCGGGACCAGATGCGCTTCTAACGGCCAACGCGACGCGTAGGGAACGAACACCGTGAAATGTTCGCCTCGGCCGACGATTCGCGAACCGTCGGCCAGTTCATCTTCCAGGATTTGGCCCATCAGGTTCTTACCAGTGCTCGCTAAGTGTTTGCGTGCTTGCTCGGCCATCTTCTGCGCGGTCGGTGTGACATAGGGGTAGGCGTAGATCTGCCCGTGCGGGTGATGCAAGGTCACCCCGATATCCTGTCCCCGATTTTCAAAAACAAAAACCTGTTTGATCCCGGCTTTAGCCGAGAGATCCTCGGTGCGTTGCGCCCATGCGTCGATGACCGTGCGCGCCCTGTCATCATCCAAGGAGGCGAAGGATCCGGCATGGTCCGAGGTGAAGACCACTACCTCGCAGCGACCCACCGCAGCTATGGCGCCAGTCGGTAGTTTGCTCGCGTCGGCGGGAGCCGAGATTTCTCCTAGGGCTGGGCCTAGGGAGGGGAAACGATTCTCGAAGACGACCACATCAAATTCGCTGGCCGGAATTTCGCTGTGCCGAGTTTTGGTACTTGGGCACAGCGGGCAGTCTTCCTTGGGTGGAAGGTAGGTGCGCGACTGACGGTGTGCCGCCACCGCCACCCAGTCCCCGGTCAACCGATCAAAACGTAATTCGCCAGGTTCCCCGCGAGGATCTAGCGCCCGCTGGTCGCTCACCTTCTCGGGAACGGTATGCCCGTGGTCGGCGAAGAAGATCGCTTCGCGGCCATCGGCCAGGTGGTGGGTGCGGTGTGCGGTGAGTGACCGATTGTGCTGTGTGCCCTGTGGCATTTGCTGCTCCAGTAGTGGATGGGTCCAGACGGTACAAAGACTGCTGGTGCGGGCTTTAGTTTGGTTCGATGGCGCCGATGACCCACGCGGCGTGATGGCTAGCTCCGGGAGCCAAGCTAATGACGTCGGTGCCATCGTTAAACGCTGCTGGTGGACAGCTCATGGGTTCTACGGCTAAGCCGGTACGGTTCAACGCAGGGTCTTGCTGATCCGCGGTATGCACCTGCACCCAGGGGCAGCTTTCATCAAAGCTGATGTAACTACCCACACCGTGCTGATCCGTGAGCTCAACGCGGTAGCCCTGTCCGCCTGCGCTCTGCAAGTCGGTATACGCGTGGTCGATAAAGGTGTCCCCCATGATTCGTGGGGAACTAAAATCAAGGTTCGTTTCCGCCACCGCCACCACGGCTTGCGGTAACAAGCGTTCGCCGCTGACCTGCTGAACTTGTTGCGCCGGAATACTTAGGGTCCAGTCATCCACGCGTTGACCGGGAGCCACCAAATAACAGTGGGATCCAAAGCCATAGGGAGCCTGAAGATCGCCTAAGTTTGTGGCGTTGATGGTGCTGCGTAGCCCGGAAGGCTCAAGCTGATAATTCACGCGCAGCAGTAAGGCAAAGGGATAACCTTCCTGCTTGGGGATCAGTACCTCTAGTTCCACCCGTTCGGCGCTTTGCTGCAGAATCGAGAAATCGGAGAGGTACACCAACCCGTGCAGTGCGTGTCCGCGAGTCACCTCGGTGAGAGGTAATTGATGCTCGGTGCCCTGCCAGCTGTAACGGCCATCGATCACCCGGTTTGGCCACGGGGCAAGCGTTGCGCCGGAGTACACCGGGCGTTGTGACTGCGGGTCAAAACTGCGCACCAACGGGCGCTGGCGATATTCCAGGCTCACCACGGTGGCTCCGATGGTAGCGATCTGCGCACTGTAGCCATGGGCTGCAAGGTTGATCAGCTGCCCATTTGCGGTGAGGTCCTTCAAATCCGCCTGCATATCTCTTCTTTCCTAGTTTTCGCTGTGCTCAAGACATAGCTGAACCCTCCCGCAGGTCCTTTGTCAGGCGTGAGCCAAGGCAAACCGGCAGGAGGGTCCAATGCGCTTAGCTGGCTTCGCCTGCGCGGCGCTTGTTGTAGATGTCAAAGGCGACGGCGAGCAAGAGCACTAGGCCCTTGACGATTTGCTGTGCCGAAGCACCCACGCCCATCAGCTGCATACCGTTGGACAGTACCGCCATCACCAAGCCACCAACGATGGCACCGGTTACACGGCCCACACCGCCGGTTGTTGAGGCGCCACCGATGAAACAGGCAGCAATGGCGTCGAGCTCAAACATGTTACCTGCACCGGGCTGCGCACCATTGGAGCGTGAAGAGAAGACCGCTCCGGCCACACCGGCGAGCATGCCCATGTTAATGAAGATCCAGAAGTTGACCTTCTTGACGTTGACGCCCGAAAGTCGTGCGGCAGACAGGTTGCCACCAATGGCGTAAATGTGGCGACCGAAGACGGTCCGTGTAGTCAACACGTGGTAGGCGATCACCAGTACGCCCAGAATCATCAGCACGATTGGCATACCGCGGCTGATGGAGATCTGCCAGAAGAACCAGAGAATCACGATCGCTGAAAGTGCGTTCTTGGCGATGAACATGGCCATCGACTCGACGTCCTGACCAAACTTCACCCGTCCACGACGAGTGCTGTACTGCGACCACACCAAACCTGCCACGGCCACTACGCCGATCAGCACGGTGAACATGTCAAAACCGTAACCGCCGAGCAAACCGTTCAGGAAGCCACCGGCCACCTGCTGGTATTCACCAGGGAATGGGGACAACGAGACATTGTTGAGCACTTCGTAGGTCAAACCACGGAACAGCAACATGCCGGCCAAGGTGACGATGAACGCCGGAATGCCCACATAGGCCACCCAGAATCCCTGCCACACACCGCACAAAGCACCCACGGCTACGGCCGCGAGAATACCAACCCACCAAGGAGCCCCGGTTTTAATCACCAATACTGCGGAGACCGCACCGGTTAAGGCGACCAGCGAACCTACCGACAGGTCAATATGTCCGGCGACAATGACCATAATCATGCCAAGCGCCAAGATCAGCACGTAAGAGTACTGCAAAATAATGTTTGTCAGGTTGATCGGGCTGAGCAGCAGCCCGTCGGTCATGATGGTAAACAGCACCACGATGAGCACGAAGGCAATATAGATGCCACTGGTGCGCAGGTTCTTGGTGAAAATGTCTTTCAGCTCGGTTTTCAGTGTCATCGGACGATTTCCTTCTCGATGGTCATAAGCTCCATGAGGCGTTCCTGGGTGGCTTCGCTTTTCGGGAGTTGGCCGGTCATCCGGCCATAAGCAAGGGTGTAGATACGGTCGCAGATACCCAACAGTTCGGGCAGTTCCGAGGAGATCACCAGCACCGCTTTACCGGAGGCAGCAAGCTCATTGATGATCGTGTAGATCTCGTACTTTGCGCCGACGTCGATACCGCGGGTTGGTTCATCTAAGATCAAAAGTTCCGGGGCAGTGTGCAACCACTTGCCCAGTACTACCTTCTGCTGGTTACCGCCGGAGAGGTTACCGGTTTTTGCCAGCACGCTCGGCGCCTTAATGCGCATGGATTTGCGGTAGTGCTCGGCAATCTGGATTTCCTTGTTGCCGTTGACAAACCCGCGCGAAGAGATCTTTCCGAGCCCGGCGGCGGTGGTGTTCACACGAATATCTTCGAGTAGGTTCAACCCGAATTTTTTGCGGTCCTCAGAAACGTAAGCGATGCCGGCCTTGATGGCCTTGCCTACGGTGGAGGTATCTACCGGGCGTCCGTCCATCAGCACGGTACCGGAAATGCCGCGTCCGTAGCTGTGTCCAAAGATGCTCATGGCAAGTTCGGTGCGTCCTGCGCCCATCAGCCCGGCAATGCCAACAATTTCTCCGGCGCGTACGTCTAGTGAGGCTTTATTGACCACTATGCGCTCATGCTGCGTGGGATGGTGCACCGACCAGTCGCGTACTTCGAAGACCACTTGACCAATATTCGGTTCCCGGTCTGGGTAACGCGCCGAGAGGGCGCGTCCCACCATGCCCTGGATGATCCGGCTCTGTGTGGATTTAGGGTCCGCCATGTCGAGGGACTCCACGGTCTGACCGTCACGGATAATCGTGGTGTTATTGGCGATATCTTCAATTTCGCCCAACTTATGCGAAATGATGATGCAGGTAATTCCCTGCTCACGTAGTTCGCGCAGCAGGTGAAGCAGATGTTCGGAATCGTCATCGTTCAAGGCTGCGGTTGGCTCATCAAGGATCAGTAGCTTCACGTCCTTGTTCAGCGCCTTGGCGATTTCCACCAGCTGCTGTTTGCCAACGCCGAGCTGTCCAACCGGGGTGACCGGAGACTCTGCCAAACCCACGCGGGCCAGTAACTTGGCGGCACGCTGGTTTGCTTCTTGCCAGTCGATCAGTCCGCGGCGCTTGGTCTCGTTGCCAAGGAACAGGTTCTCGGCCACCGACAGGTAGGGCACCAGAGCCAATTCTTGGTGAATGATCACGATGCCTTCGGCTTCGGAATCCTTGATGCTCGAAGCCTTAAGTTCTTGACCGTTGAACAGGATTTTTCCGTCGTAGCTACCGTGTGGATAGACGCCGGAGAGCACCTTCATAAGGGTTGATTTGCCGGCCCCGTTTTCGCCGCAGATGGCGTGGATTTCACCTTCCCTGACGGAAAGGTTTACTCCGTCTAAGGCTTTGACCCCGGGGAATGTCTTGGTGATGTCCTGCATCTGCAGGATGGTGCTGTCCATACTGGCGCCGTCCTTGTCGTGATCTGTGTACTGCATGCTGCGTGGTGACTGCGTTGGCGGGTACTAGGTTCAGCACCCGCCAACGCGTCGTACACCGGGTGCTACTTGGTCTGTCCTGCCTTGACCTCAGCGGCGGTGTAGTAACCGGAGTCAACCAGCAACGAGCTGATGTTATCGGCGGTCACGATGTCCGAATCAAGCAGGAAGGAAGGAACAACCTTCTTGCCGTTGTCATAGGATTCGGTGTCGTTAGCTTCGGGCTCATTACCCTCCGCGTAGGACTTCACAGCAGTGACTGCCTGGGAAGCCAGCTTGCGGGTGTCCTTGAAGATGGTTGAGTACTGCACACCGTCCTGGATCAGCTTCACCGAAGCGATTTCGGCATCCTGACCGGTGATGATTGGCAGACCGTCCTTGATGGACTTGCCGTAGCCAGCGTTGGTCAGTGCGGTCTGGATGCCACGGGAAATCCCGTCGAATGGCGAGAGCACACCGTCAATCTTGGTCTTGCCACCGGCGTAGTGCGCGGTGATCAAGTCCTCCATGCGGCTCTGGGCTTCTTCCTGGCTCCAGCGCAGGGTTGCAGCCTGTTCAATCTTGGTCTGTTTGGACTTGACTACCAAGGTGCCGTCATCCATGAATGGCTTCAGGGTATCCATGGCTCCCTTCCAGAAGAAGTGCGCGTTGTTGTCATCGATGGAGCCGGCGAAGAGCTCGATGTTCAGCGGGCCCTTCTTTCCGGTCTTCTCGCCCTTATCATCAACAAGGCCTAGGCCGGTCAGCAGCGAGGTAGCCTGCTGCACGCCAACCTTGTAGTTGTCGAAGGTGACATAGAAGTCGACGTTTTCGGTGCCGTTGATCAGGCGGTCATAGGAAATGATCGGAATGTCTTGATCAGCTGCAGCCTGCAACTGGCTGGATAGTGCGGTGCCGTCGATGGAGGCGACCACTAGGATATCTGCACCCTTGGTGATCATCTGGTCGATCTGCTGCTGCTGAGTTGGGATGTCATCGTTGGCGAACTGCATGAAGACCTCGTAGCCGGCTTCTTCAAGCTGGGACTTCACGGCTTCACCGTCGGCGATCCAACGCTCGGAGGTTTCGGTTGGCATGGCGACACCGACCTGGATATCTTCAGGCGCCTTGCTGTCGCCACCGGCTGCGTCGCCACTTCCCGCTCCGCCACCGCCACATGCGGCTAGTGAGCCGATCAGTGCTAGGGATCCGAACGTGACTACCGCTCGGCGAGCCCAGTTATTCCGTGCCATCTTTTCCTCCTGCGTGTTCCGATTCGCTCCGGCGGTGCGACCGGGCTCACACTATGTTAGCGCTAACAACGTGCTTTGAGCCACTTTTTTGGAGAAGAATTTTTTAACAGGTAAATCATCTGGTGTCGAACCCGCGGGAAAGTGCGGTCTTAAGCGACTCATCCAACGGGTCTCACGCCACGAATGGATGTGCACGAGTAGTAACTACGGTGTTTACTTAAGGTCGAAAAGCGAATCAAGCCCGAGAAATCTCAGCCTCACAAAAAGCTCTAATTGCTCTTCGCGTAGCGCGAGGCTGGTGCATTCATTGCTGCTAGCGGCGATTAACGGGTCTTCTCAATAGTGCAGGTAATACGAAGGTTGACACCCACAACCCAGCGACAATCAGGCTGAACCAAAGCCCTTCAACGCTCCCTGGCTTGCTTTTGTCGACGGAGAAGTACCAGACGCAAAACGTCGTGACGGCAAGGGCGAAAAGAATGACTCTGATCGTATTCAAGATCGTTTGAACTGGATGCAATGCAAGCCGAACAATAAAGCCCACTACTAGCACGCCAGCAACAATAAGAACTACCGGCACGTCTACACCTTTTCTATCGACCGTTTAGACAATATCACGGTTAGAATCGACAACTCTATGCGGATTACCGCTGCGACCTGTGGATCATATACTTCCCGCCACGAGAAAACTGACACGGACCCTAGATCCAGAAGCGTTCGATTAACGAGCCAAGGGCCGGCAACTTTTGTTGCCGGCCCTTGTGCTCTTCATTTTTTCTTACAGGCCCTGCGCCAGACGGTAGTACGCCTGGTTCAGTCGCACCTGTTCGGCGAATCCGCGACGCGTAGTGTTCTCATCGATGACTAGCAATTCGGTTCCAGCGATTTCTGCAAAGACCTCAAAAGCCTCAATGCCGGCGGCCGTAGACATCACCGTGTGGTGCGCTCCACCGGCGGTCAACCAGGATTCGGCCGAGGTGGAGAAGTCTGGTCGTGGCTGCCATACGGCGCGTGCCACCGGCAAGTTTGGCAGGTCCTGTGGCGGAGTAACCACGTCCACTACGTTGGCCGTCAACCGGAAACGCTCACGCATATCGGCCATGGAAACAACTACCGCGCCCGTGGTCGCGTCCGCGTTAAAGACCATGCGTACCGGATCTTCACGGCCGCCAATGCCCAGCGGGTGAATCTCGATTCGTGGCTTGGTAGTGGTCAACGACGGGCACACCTCAAGCATGTGCGCGCCGAGGATCAGTTCCTTGCCCGGGGTCAGGTCATAGGTGTAATCCTCCATCAGCGAGGCACCACCGGGGAGCCCTGCTCCCATTACCTTGGCCGCGCGTACCAGCACCGCGGTCTTCCAGTCACCCTCGGCACCGAAGCCGTAGCCCTTACCCATCAGACGTTGTACGGCGAGGCCAGGTAGCTGCTTCAGCCCACCGAGATCTTCAAAGTTGGTGGTGAAGGCCCACGCACCTAGTTCTCGTAGGAAGGACTCGATGGCCAGTTCCTGACGAGCCGCATAACGTAGCGACTCGTGACGCTCTGCACCGGCACGCAACTCGGCGGAGACGTCGTATTCTCGCTCATATTCTGCAACCAGTTCATCCACGGCAGGCTCGGAAACTGCTTCCACGGCTTCCACGAGGTCGTTGACCGCCCAGGTGTTCACTGAAACACCGAAGCGTAGTTCTGCTTCGGTCTTATCCCCCTCGGTCACCGCAACGTTGCGCATATTGTCACCGAATCGAACCAATTTCATCGTCTGGGTGGCGTTCCAGCCTGCGGCGCCTCGCACCCAGTTGCCGATACGCCCGGCTACCGCTGGGTTGGAGACGTGACCGACTACGGTGGTGCGGGTGGCACCGATACGGGTTGCTAGGTACGCGTATTCACGGTCACCGTGTGCGGCCTGGTTCAGGTTCATGAAATCGAAGTCAATGGTGTCCCAAGGAAGTTCAACATTGGCCTGAGTATGCAGGTGCAACAATGGCTTAGCCAGTGCTTTCAGACCAGAGATCCACATTTTGGCTGGGCTGAAGGTATGCATCCAGGTAATCACACCGAGCACATTGTCATCCGAATTTGCGTCCAGCATGGCCCGACGAATCGATTCGGCATCCTTGAGTACCGGTTTCCAGATCACCTTTGCGGGAACCTGTTCGGAATCTCCCAGTGCCTGGGCCACCTCGCGTGACTGCTCGGCGACCTGACGCAGGGTTTCTTCCCCGTAGAGGTCTTGGCTTCCGGTGAAAAACCAGATTTCCTTGGATTCATATGCTTTGCTCATGGTGTCCTTTCGGATTGAAGTATGCGGGCGCGAAAGAAGCGCTTATTGTCCGTAAACGTTTTGGTAGCGTGCGTAGAGCGCGTCGATATCTTCGCTGCGCATCGGCACCGGGTTACCTAATTGGCGGGAGATGTGAACTGTGCGGGCCACCTCTTCACACATCACCGCCGCCTTGACGGCGGAACGTGCGTCCTTGCCAATGGTGAAGGGGCCATGGTTTTGCATGAGTACCGCCGGGCTACGCGACTCACGTAGTGTCTGGACGATGCCTCGGCCGATGGAGTCATCGCCAATGATGGCGAATGGCCCCACCGGAATGGGTCCACCAAATTCATCTGCCATCATGGTCAGCACACAAGGAATTTCTTCCCCACGGGCAGCCCATGCGGTCGCATAGGTCGAGTGGGTGTGCACCACGCCGCCAACATGAGCCAGATGTTGGTAGGTGTAGGCGTGCGCGGCAGTATCCGAGGAGGGAGCGCGGGTTCCGTCGATGAGCTCCCCATCCAGCGTGCAGACCACCATGGATTCGGCAGTCAATTCCTCATAGGCAACGCCGGAAGGTTTGATGACAAATACATCGGCACTGCCGTCGGCAACCTCTGGGTTTCGTACGCGTTGCGAGACGTTTCCGGCAGTCCACACCACCAGCTCATAACGTGGCAACTGCGCGTGCAGTTGCGCGACGAGTTCGCGCGCTTGCGCGATTTCTTGGCGCATTGCTTCTGAGTATTTGGCTAATCCTTGAGCATCGCTCATCTGAGAACTCCTTGGTGCCGAGGTGGACATGTTTTAGATCGCTTTAATCGCGGCGTGTTCAATGGCCAGCCCCGCCCGGTAACTGTTCAGGTAGTCTGCGTAACCGGCCACGTCCTGCGGCAGTGGTGAAACCTCGTCTAGCTGCGCGTCCGCGAATACCTGCGAATTCAGATATTCGGCGAGGCTCACCGTTGGATTAGTGCCGACATAGTGACGATATGCGGCCAGCACAGCGATCCCCCAGGGCCCACCGTGTTGTGCCGTGCTTCCAACGGAAACCGGCACGTTAAGTGCCGCGGCGAGGAGTCGTTGGGCGGCTTGTGCGGTGCGGAAAATGCCACCGTGGGCGAACATTTTATGAATTTTGACACCCTCTGAGCCAAGAATCTCCATCCCCACGCTTAAGGTCGCAAACATCGAATACACCTGGGTTCGCATGAAGTTTGCAAGATTTAGGGTTGAGTCGGGGGTACGCACTAGCAGTGGCCGGCCCTCGGCTAATCCGGTGACCGGTTCTCCGGAGAGGTAGTTGTAGGCAACGAGTCCTCCCCCGTCCACTGCACCGTCTAGCGCCGAGGTCAAAAGCGCCTGGTACACCTCATCGTCGGAGGCCTGTTGACCCAGCGCGGATGCGAATTGTCCGAAGACCGAGGCCCAGCTCGCCAGTTCACTGGCCCCGTTATTGCAGTGCACCATGGCTACCGGGTCCCCGGTAGGGGTGGTGACGATGTCAATTTCGGGGTGAACTTCGCGTAGCGCAGCGTCGAGGACCACCATTGAGAAGATCGACGTTCCGATCGAGACGTTTGCGGTGTGTGGGGCGACCGAGTTGGTTGCCACCATTCCGGTTCCAGCATCTCCTTCCGGAGGACAGCACTGCGCTCCGCGTTGCAGTTGCCCGCTTGGGTCAAGCAGCAGTGCACCCTGCGCAGTCAGGCTCCCGGCATCTGCGCCGGCAGGCAATACTTCAGGCAGCAGCTCGGCCAGCGTGCCAGTGGCACCTAAACTCTGGGCTAGCGAATCAAAGGTTGCTAAGAATTTGGTGTCATAACCAAGAACAGAACTGTCCAGCGGGAACATGCCCGAAGCGTCTCCGGCACCTAATAATCGGCGCCCAGTGAGCTGCTGATGAACAAAACCAGCCAAGGTATTGAGGCTAGCTACCTCAGCAACATGTTCCTCGTTGTCCAATAGTGCCTGGTAATAGTGGGCTACTGACCAGCGCTGAGGTACGTTGAACTCAAAAGCCTTGCTTAGTGCTTCGGCGGCCCGTTCGGTGGAGGTATTGCGCCAGGTCCGGAATGGGACCAGCAACTGACCCGCATCATCAAAGGCTAGATAGCCGTGCATCATGGCCGAAATCCCAATGCTTGCAAAGTTGGTGGGGCGCACCGAATATTGCTGTTCGCACTCGTTGACGAGGTTGGCGAAGCACTCTTGCAGACCGGTCACGATAGCTTCACGTGAATAAGTCCAGCGGCGGTCCACAAACTGGTTTTCCCACGCATGCTGGCCACTGGCCAGCTGTTCGTGGTTGGGCCCGATGAGGCTCGCCTTGATATTCGTCGAGCCGAACTCGATGCCGAGCACCGCACGTCCCGAACCGATCACCTCGGGCGCAGACATACCTATGTGGTGACCAGTCATGGCTTCTCCGTCCTACACCCACATGCGGGTGACGCTCAATGTCTTCGCGTTCCGCCGCGCGTGAGGGCTTGAAGTCCTACGGCTAACCGGAACGCTCACACAATGTTAGCGCTAACAAAATGCGATGCGCAACACATGAAGAAGTTTGAGTTACCCACTTTGGCGCACAGATCAGCTCCGCGCAGGTGGCGCAGTGCTTGCTCGCACAATCATTGTTGGTGCGATCATCCGTGGACCAGATGACGCCGGATCATCATTGAGCAACTCGGCGAGCGCAGCACGTCCCACGTCACCAAAGGGCTGGCGCACCGTGGTCAGCTTGGGAATATAGAACTCGGCAATCTGTAAATCATCAAAGCCCACTACCGACACGTCTTCGGGAACCGACACCCCAGCTTCCCAAAAGGCCCGCAATAACCCGATGGCCAGATAATCATTGGATGCGAAAACCGCGGTAATTTCTCCGGCCTTCACCCGCGGTGCAAGACTGACTCCCGCGTCATAACCGCTCGGAGCCAGCCAGGACTCGGCAGGAAATTCCACCGCGTCATAACCCGCGGCCGCCATAGTCTCACCCCACCCAATTTTGCGTTCGGTCGCATCGAACCATCCGGTAGGTCCAGAAACGTGCACGATTTTTTGGTGTCCTAGCGAAATTAAATGCTCTGTGGCCTGCCGTGCGCCATCGCGTTGATCAACATATACGTAGTGCACCGGATCATTCTCAAGAACGTTCGTGCGGGCGGCCACCACGACCACCGGCACCTTCAGCTTTAGTTCATCGATGGCCTCGGTGACCTGATCATGTGGGGCAACTACCACCACGCCATCCACGCTCTGGTCGGTGAGATGGTTCAGCGCGGTGACCGCGGCACCAATGTCATAACTGTCCATGGAGGTCACCGTGACAAAATACCCTTGGGCTCGAGCTGCTGCTTCTACCGCAAGCACGGTGGACTGCGGCCCAAAAAATTCGCTGCCAATGGTCAAGATGCCGATGGTGCGTGTTTGTGCCGTAGCCAAGGCACGGGCTGCGAGGTTCCTTCGGTATCCGAGCTCTTTAATTGCCTCTAAAACCCGTACCCGGGTGCCTTCGCGGACGTTCGGATGATCGTTCAAAACCCGGGACACAGTTTGGTGGGAGACTCCGGCGACTGCTGCCACGTCCGCCATCGATGGCGGACGGCTGGAAGAGCTCTCGGCGTCAGTCCGGTAAGTATTCACATTCGTCATTATCGCAAACCCTACGAGCCCCTCCGACTATAAAATCTCATATTGCCTACATATAAAAATTTTCTCAGCCTGAGAACACGACAAAGTGCCCACAGATATTCATCAGCGGGCACTTTGCCAAAATTGGTACTTTCAATCTTTTTCATCAGGCTTGTCGTTAGGACTTTCGCCTCTAATGCTCCGGTGTTTCGGCAACTTTGGGTACAGGCATCTGAATGGCTCCGGTCTGAATCTGTTCAAATTCTTCGGGAGTCACCACGGGAATTTCATAGCCTTCCTTATCGATGAGCTTGCCACCTTCAAAATGGTCACCCTCGATCAGTCCGCAGATCTCTTCGCGCTTCACCAAACGTGGCGGGGCGGCGGAGAAGACCGAGGAGTTTTTGGTATTTCCGAACCTAAATTCGTTGAACAGCAAGTTCAGCAATACCGCCATGATGGCCGCCGAGGAGATTCCCGAGTGGAAGATCGTTTCAAACCAATTTGGGAAATTTGCATAGAAGTCAGGCTTGACGATCGGGATACAGCCGAAGGAGATGGACGCGGCCACAATCACCAGGTTCATTCCGTCATATTTGATCTTCGACAGCGTGCGAATTCCCGAGGCAGCCACGGTTCCGAATAAGACTATTCCAGCACCACCAAGAACTGGCGTGGGAATCGCTGCGACCACCCGTCCAAGGATTGGAAGCAGTCCAAGTACCACCAGGATTCCGCCACCGGCTGCCACGACAAAGCGACTGGTGATCCCGGTGATTGCTACCAGCCCAACATTCTGCGCAAAGGCAGACTGGGTGAAGGTATTAAAGATTGGAGCCACCGCCGAAGATGCCATATCTGCGCGTAGGCCATCGGCAATACGTTTGGAATCCACGCGGGAACCAGCGATTTCACCGACGGCAAGAATGTCGGCGGTTGTCTCCGTCAAGATGACCAAGACAACGATGGTCATCGAGATGATTCCACCGAGCTCAAAAACCGGCATTCCGAAGGCCAGCGGCTGTGGGAAGGCGAAGACTGCACCGGTCCCCACTTGCGAGAAGTCGGCCATGCCAAGCAACGCGGCGCCGACGGTGCCTAAAAGGATCGCGATCAAGATAGACATGCGCGAGATGGCTGCGATACCAACCTTGGACAGCAGCAAGACAAGCAGCAAAGTACCGGCGGCTAAACCAATATTCGCCAATGATCCGTAGTCCTCAGCTTTAGCGTCTCCTCCCATAGCCCAGTTTGCTGCTACCGGGGTCAGCGATATGCCAATCATGGTGATCACCACGCCGGTGACTACCGGCGGGAAATATCTGATGACTCGGGCGAAGAATGGGGCGATGAGGAAACCAATGAGCGCCGCAACCAGCACCGCGCCGAAGACTGCCGGCAACCCTCCACCACCGTTGACGATGGCGACCATGGTTGCCACGGAGGCGAACGATGTGCCTTGAACCAGCGGCAGTTGGGCACCGAAGAAAGGAATGCCGATAGTCTGCAGGATGGTTGCAAGCCCGCCAATGAATAGGCAGCTGGCTACCAGGAGCCCTACTTCTTCACTGCTCAGTCCGGCCGCTCCACCGATGATGAGAGGTGGAGCAATAATGCCGCCATACATCGTCAATACATGCTGGAGCCCGTAGGCCAACGACTTTCCAAAAGGTAATTTAGCGTCTTCCGGGCGTGCTGCTTTGATAGATTCGTTGTGTGTAGCGCTCAAGGCTGACCTCCTACGTCAGTCGCTGCCAAAAGGGTGTACCGGTATACCAGCACTGGCACACCCTTTTCACGTCGAGTTAGATAAATGCAGGGATATTAGCCCAGACCGGATGGTTAGCCTCGGTGCCCTCACGGGTGACAGTCGCTTCGATCAGCCCATAGGGACGATCAGCAGCAAAGAACACTTCATTCGGGTTGTCCTGCCCAAAAACATCAAGGTCCACCAGGAAGTGATGCTTGTTTGGCAAGGACATCTTGATTTCAGCGATTTCCGGATGTGCCTCCAGAACCGCTTGACCCATGTTGTACATGCTCTGCTGCAGAGCATAGGAGTGAGTGAGCGCAAACTGCGTTAGCAGCAAGGATCGCACCGACGCGTACACGGCATCAAAATCGATGCCGGCGGACACAGCTTCCGGAGTGTAGCGCCAACGGGCGGTGACATCGGTGGCGAGAATTCGTTCGGTGGTGCCCTTGAGTGTGGTGTATTTATCCACCGGGAACCCATGAAATTCACTGCCGGTGGACTTCAAAACCGTCAGGTCTTCCAGACCTGCAACGATACATTTTTCACCATTTTCGGCGATTTCTAAGACCGCGGTGCGGACCTCGGACTTGTTCTGTGAAAACGCGTGATCATGGTCGTTGATCCGGTCCCAGAAGAATTGTTGTGCGGCCCAGCGTCCTCCGGTCACCCAATCGAATTTGCTGGTGAAGTGTTCGCCGAGTCGAACCAGGAACTCTTCTGGTGAAGCCACTCCATCACGGGCCAAGCCGTATACGGTGTTTTTCTGAGTGTCGGTGGCGACCACATGGGCGTTGTCGCCATCGGTATGGGCGGCGGCGAAGTCTCCGTGCAGTTGACTGGTGACGTTTAGATCTTGGATCTGATGACGGTCGGTGTCTCGGGTGATCTTCACCAGGTGGACTTCAGCTTTACCGTACTGGTTGCTTCCTAGGACGATTTTGGTTCCGGCTGGGGCCTTAATTTGTGCGGTCATGACTCTAACTTCCTCGGTACGTGGAATATGCAAACGGGCTGATAAGAAGGGGTACGTGGTAATGCTCGGCAACGTCAGAAACGTAAAATTCGATGCTTACCGCGGGGAAGAAAGTTTCCGTTCCCTGCTTCCCGAAATAGTCACCGGTTTCAAAGGAGATCCGGTAGCGGCCTATTTCAACCTGAGTCGGTCCAAGATGCTTAATGCGTCCGTCCGCATCGGTGATCTGGGATCCGATTTCTTGCCAGCCGGATGCCGAATTGGCTTCCAGCGTGGCCTTAACACCAGAGGCAGGCCTCCCGGTCCCGGTGTCGAGAATATGGGTGGTGATGTGACTGCGTTCCGCGGTCTGTTCATCCATGGAGTACTCCTTAGTTCAAAGGGGTGGCTTTAGTTGCTGATGGCATTTTCTAGCCGTAGCAGCGCAATGGCGCTTAGTTGCTCAGCTACTTCGCGCGCTTCAATGTCATCGGCATTACCCAAACGGCGTTCGCATTCGCTCAGGATTTCGGCACTGCTTCGGCCGGCGGCACGGATGAGGAATACCCGGTTAAATCGGGCTTCGTAGGCTCGGTTAGCCGCGGAAAGCTGAGCGGTAATGTCGTCGTTCAGCTGCAGGTCCGCTTGTTCACCACGCGAAAGGTGGGCTTCGGCCGAGTTCCCATCGGCTCGTTCACCGATCCTTGGATGGTGTGCCAACGCGGCGGCAGTTTCTGCTTCGCTCAGGGTTTCGGCACTTCGATAACCTGTTGCAAGTAATTCATCGTTACTTGAGTAGGGACGAGATGCGACGATGTCGTTGATCCAACGCTCCACATCGAGGCATGGGCGCAGAATCGCTGCGGCCTGCCCCTGAGAGAGGTTGTTAAAGTCTTCGAGGTTCATTGGGTGATCAGCTCTTTTCTTACACCACAATCCGGCGGCTGAACACCCTTACCACCGACGACTTATCGGCTTCGACTCGATGTTTTTGGATCGTGGAATCTTCGTTCCACTACTGTAAGCCAACTCACACCACTCCCGTCAAGTGGTTTTGCAAAGCTATTTTTTGAAGTGTGATTTATTGCCCGGAATTTCGGTCGGAAGAAGTTTTTAGGCGCAAACCCTTGCCAACACTCCAGCTACCCAGAGATACTGGTTCCGTACAACAAAAACAAACTTCCATATTGTGGAATGAATAGATTCAAGAAGGAGGGTCGCCATGACCGCCAACCAGCCGGCCAGCATCAACTACTCACCCAAGGAAGCGCGGGTCCTCAGCGCGACCACAGCACTGCAAACGGGAATGTTCCAGCCAATTGAAAACCTAGATCCAGATATGTCCCCACGGCCTCGAATCAACCCTTCCGCGCCAACCTTTTTTGATCGTTTGCTGCGCAGGTAACACCCACCCACCTCGTGGGCCACGAACAGCGCAAAGACCATGCTCCGGAGGCGCCGAGCATGGTCTTTGCGTACTTAAAATGTTCGGCACCACACATGATGCCACCGGAAAATTGATCCCGTGAGTAATCGGATACTTGATTTTCTTGCCCCGCAGCACTTGCTAATTTGCGCCAGCAACCTTCACTCGCGCACCACTTTGGGTCGCGCTATCTTCAATTCCTGCCAACACCCGTTGCACTGCAAGCCCATCAGCGAAAGATGGGCTGGCCGGGATACCGCTGACAATGGCCGCCAAGAAATCCCGGATTTCATGGGTGAAACTTTCGGCCCACCCAAGTACGTGCCCGGTAGGCCACCAGCCATCTAAGTACGGATGCTCTGGTTCGGTGACCATAATCGATTTGAAGCCCTGCTCCCCGGCATCATGCGAAGCCTCGTACAACTTCAAAAAGTTCATTGACTCCAAATCGAATTCTAAGGATCCTTGGGATCCGTAAACCTCGATACGAAGAGAATTCTTCCTCCCTGTGGCCATCCGACTGGCTTCCACCGTGGCGATTGCGCCATTATCCAGTTCTAAGGTCGCCCAGATCGCATCGTCGACGCTGACCTGCTCTGGCCCCGAGTCTCCAGCCCGTTCGGTGACAAAGGTTCGGCTGGTCGCCGAAGCCGAGCTGATCTGCGCCCCGGTGAGAAACCTGAGCTGGTCCACCGCGTGAGAAGCCAAATCTCCCAGCGCCCCGGACCCGGCTTCATCCTTGCGCAACCGCCACGTCATAGGAGCGGAATCATCGACGAGCCAGTCCTGATAGTAGCGAATGTTCAACTGTCGCAATTGACCCAGCCGCCCCTCGGCTAGCATCCGCTGAGCCATGGTCAGGGCAGGAATTCTCCGGTAGTTGAACCCCACCATGCTGATCACTCCACGCTCGGCCGCCGCCAGCGCGGCCGCATTCATCTCCTCGGCCTCGGCCAGCGTGTTAGCCAGTGGCTTTTCAACCACCACGTGTTTGCCATGCGCTAAAGCAAAAAGTGCTATTTCAGCGTGCAGGGCTCCCGGGGTGCAGATATCGACAATGTCTATATCCTCACGGAGGATTGTCGCGCGCCAGTCGGTGCTAGATTCTTCCCACCCATATTTGGCAGCTGATTCGGCGGTGCTGGTGGGGTTAGAGCCCACCAGCACCCGCATGCTCACCAGGGTCGAATCGTAGGTGGCGTTAACGTTTCGCCACGCTTGGGAATGGGCCTTGCCCATGAACGAATGGCCAATCACCGCAACCCCAAGGGCCGATCCTGTTCTGAGCATTTGCTTCTCCTTCTAGTGGAACTAATTTCGCTACGCTCTGCGGCCTAGGACTCAAAGGCTGTAGGCAAATACTTCTCCACGTTGTCCTTGGTCACCACTGCGGCATACAGCACAACTTTGCGCGGAATTTCAATGTCCAACAGGTCTTCCAACGAGCGTTCCTGGGCAACAAGTCGCGCCATCCTCACGCCATCAGCGGCCTGATATGCCGGGTACACGGTGGTCGCCTTGACCACCGAATCTCCGGACTGAATCTCACGCATCATATTTGCCGAACCGCCATTACCTACCATGAAGAATTCACTACGGTCTGCGGCCTTGATGGCTGCCAGCACCCCGACGCCCTGATCATCATCGTGGTTCCAGATTGCATCTAGATGAGGTGCAGCTTGCAACAGGTTTGAGGCGGCACGCTCACCGGATTCCACGGTGAACTCTGCTGGAACCCGGTTCGAAACTTCAAGACCACATTTGGCCAGCGCATCTTTGAAACCTTCACTACGCTCCTGGGTGAGCGGCAAGGAATCAATTCCAGGAATTTCACCGATTTTGGCGTCTTTTTTGTCGCCCAGTTCGGCGCAGATGAAGTCGCCAGCGGAGACTCCTACGCCATAGTTATCGCCGAGCACCGTGACTCGTGACGATTGCGCGGTACTGAACTCACGGTCAACGTTGATCACGGGGATGCCCGCATCCATGGCTTTTTGCGCCACCTTGGTCAACGCTGCCCCATCGAAAGGCAAGAGCACAATCGCATCGACCTTGTCGTTGATCATCGTCTCGACCTGGCTGATCTGTACGCTGACGTCGTTGGTGCCTTCGGATACCTTCAGTTCTACGTCTGGGTAATCCTTCGCGGTTTCCACCGCGAGGTCAGTCATGGCAGCCATGAATCCGTGATCCGCGGCGGGAACCGACAAACCAATGGTGACCTTCTTGCCTTCTTCGGCGTTGGCGCCGGCCGCTGCCGGGGCATTTTGGGCGTCGGAAGATTCATTGCTGGGTGCTGGTGAATTTGAGACGCAAGAGGTGAGCATAAAAGCCGACGTTGCGAGCAGCGCGGCCGCACCCAACATCTTGCGTGGACCCTTAATCGAGGCAAACATTTCTTCTCCTTTGAATCATTGTTACTGCGAGTGGTGCACGGAAAGTCTTGGGATAAATCAGGTTCTCGACTGCCTAATCGCCAGCTGCCTCTGAATCAGCACTGCGATCACGATAATGGCGCCCTTAGCTACAAGTTGCACCGACAGCGAGAGGTTGTTCAGTGCGAAAATGTTGGTCAGTGTGGAAAAAATCAGTACACCAAGCACCGTCCCAAAAATTGAGCCGCGGCCACCGGTGAGCAAAGTTCCGCCGATAACCACCGCGGCAATCACGTCCAGCTCCAAGCCGGTACCGTGTGTGGCGCTGCCGGTGGTGGTACGGGCCATGAGCATAAAGGCACCGATTCCGGCACATAGGCCGGCGAGCGCGTACACGATCATGGTGTGACGTTCGACCTTGATCCCGGCGAGCCTTGCGGCTTCTGCGTTTCCGCCAATGGCGAAGGTTCTGCGCCCGAAGGTCGTGCGGTTGAGTAAGACCCAACCGCCTATCGCCACGAGGACAAAGATCAACACGATAGTGGGAATTCCGAACAGGTCTCCACCGATAGCCTGAAGAAATCCATCCACCGAAATCAGTTGGGTTTTCTTATCTGAGATGATCTCTGCCAAACCACGTGCGGCGGCCATCATAGCCAAAGTGGTAATAAACGAGACGACCTTGCCATAGGCGATCAAAATGCCGTTGACCAGCCCGGCCGCGGCGCCAATGGCCATCGCGGTGATGGGCAAAAAGATCCAGGAGGTACTCTCGGCGAACATCTGCCCGGATAAGGTAGTCGCCCAGACCGCTGCGAGAGCCAGGATCGCACCCACGGACAGATCGATACCGGCGATGGTGATCACAAAGGTTGCGCCAATACTGACCACACCGGTTACCGCGGCCAGGCGCAGAATGGTCATCATGTTGTTCACGTCAGCGAATCGCTCTCCGGCGGTGAGGCCACCCACCACGCACAACAAGATCAGCGCAAAAATCAGCCCCATATTTCGGCGCAGCCCAGCATCAAGCAGCCATTTGAGTACGCTGCGTCGCGGCCGATTATGCACCGTTGATCGCGCGTGGCTCGAAGTTGCGAAGCTCATAGGGTGGTCCCTTCCATCACAAGGTCAAGAATTTGATGTTCACTCAGTTCTGCTGCCATGCCCCGGTGCACGATGCGGTTCTCGGAAACCACCAGAACTTGATGGCTTAATCCGAGCACTTCTTCTAGTTCACTGGACACCACGATGATCGCGATTCCTGCACGAGAGAGTTCGGAGATCAATTGATAGATCTCGCTTCGTGCCCCAACATCTACGCCACGCGTTGGTTCATCGAGCAAGAGCACCTTGCACCCGTGGGAGAGCCAGCGGCCCAAGACGATCTTTTGTTGGTTTCCACCAGAGAGGGTGCGTGCCTCGCGAGTGGGATCTGCGGGCCGCAATTCGAGCTTGCCGATCTGTTCCATACTGACTTGGTATTCGTTTTTACCACTGGTAAACCCGGCGGTGCCGTAGCGTCCGATACTCGCGAGCGTGAAGTTCGAGATGAGAGTGTCATCAAGCAGCAGAGCCTGGCTTTTGCGTTCTTCTGGGCAAAGACCCATGCCTGCTTTAACGGCGGCTACCGCAGAACCCGGTCTCAACTTTTTGCCTTCGACGCGTACCACTCCGGAGACCGGTTTAGTACTGCCATAAATAGCTGCCAAGATCTCCGAACGCCCGGAGCCAACAAGCCCGGCCAGCCCAAGCACCTCACCTGCCCGGACGTTAAAGGAGAGCGGTTCCTGTCCGGGAGCGATGACCAGCTCTTCAACCTGCAAAATGTCTGGTGTGCCGTCCAGAAGACTGACCACCGGCGGGAAGACGTTGCTGATGGTCCGGCCAGTCATATGCGTGATCAGTTCACCATTGGAAGTTTGCGAGACCTCTAGGTTTGAGGCGACGGCGCGGCCGTCTTTTAAAACCGTGATGCGATCGCCAATGACTCGGATTTCTTCGAGGCGATGCGAAATGTAAATGACCGCAACCCCACTGGCGGTTAATGCTCTGACGGTCTCAAATAGGTTGCGCACCTCTTCGGAATCGAGGACCGCAGAGGGTTCATCCATGATGATAAGGCGTACCTCGCGAGACAGTGCGCGGGCCATTGAGACGATTTGCTGACCAGCCGCCGAAAGCTCGCCGACTTCCATGCTTGGTGATATTTCTTGGTGGCCTAGCCTGCCAAGAAGCTTTGCTGCCTCGACTTGTTCAGCTTTATGGGAGCTGAATCCCCCGCGGGATTTTTCGTGTCCCAGGAAGATATTTTGCGCAACCGTCAGTGACTCGACCAAGTCGAGTTCCTGGTACATCGTTCCTATGCCAGCCTTGATCGCATCATCGGGAGAGGAAAAACGGATCTGGCGGCCGTCAAGCAGGATTTCTCCGTCATTAGGTTGATGTACCCCGGCGAGAACCTTGATCAGTGTCGACTTTCCCGCGCCATTTTGACCCAGCAGGCAGTGGACCTCTCCAGCTTTGACCCCGAAACTGACCTGTTGCAAGGCAATGATGCCTGGAAATCGCTTTTCGATCCCCCGCATTTCGAGCAAAGTGATTTGCTCATCCGTCCCACTGTTGACTTCATCGTGGCTCATAGTGATGGACGTTACACTGACTTTTGATATCTGTCGAGCAAAAGTCGATTATCTATTGTCATTAGTTGTGATCTGGACAACATCTTTTGCTGAATATGTTTCACTAGAGTCATGGCCATGACGATCACTGCCCCCAAGTCACCCACCGCTGCACCCGGTGCAGGTGAACTGTTTCAGTTCCTGCGTGACGGCAAACCGCGCACCCGCTCGGAGCTAGCCCAGATCACCGGACTATCGCGCTCCACCATCGCAGCCCGCGTAGAGGCACTGCTTGACCTCGAACTAATCGGCACCGTCGGATCCAGTGCATCTTCCGGCGGCAGGCCACCGTCAAACTTTGCGTTCGCACCGAAATCTCGCACAGTGCTCGCCGCAGACTTAGGAGCCGCGCACGCCATTTTGGCACTGACCGATTTAGCCGGGAACATCATTGACCATTTGCGCGCAGATGTCGATATCGCCGCCGGCCCCATGGCCACCTTGGCGTGGGTGATTAAAAGCTTCACCGAACTACTTCAACGTAACGCACGGGGTCTAGACACACTTTCTGGAATCGCTATTGGCGTCCCTGGCCCGGTCGAACACTCAACGGGGCGCCCCACCAAACCTCCGATCATGCCCGGCTGGAACGACTTCGATATTCCGGGGACCATCCAACAGCACTTTGATGTCCCGGTCCTGGTCGACAACGACGTGAACATCATGGCACTGGGCGAGAAAACACTGTCTTGGCCCACTACCGAAAACCTTATTTTCGTGAAAGTCGCGACCGGAGTCGGTGTCGGCATCATCAGCGGTGGCGAGCTACAACGTGGAGCTCAAGGCTCAGCTGGCGACTTAGGCCATGTGCAAGTGCCCGGCGGAGCAGCTAAACCGTGCAGCTGCGGAAACACCGGTTGTCTAGAGGCCCTTGCCGGAGGGGCAGCGGTAGCTAAAAACCTGGCGGCTCTAGGCTATCCAGTACAGACCGCTTCAGACGTCGGAAAGCTTGCCGAAGAGAATAATACCGCCGCGATTCAAGTACTCCGACAAGCCGGACGCGATATCGGAGCAGTACTTGCCATGTGCGTGAATCTTCTCAATCCCTCGGTGATCGTTCTGGGCGGACGGCTGGCTCGCGCGGGCGAGCATGTCATCGCCGGAGTACGTGAAGTCGTCTACTATCGATCCACCCCCTTGGCCACCCAACATTTGGTCATCGGCGGCTCAACAGCGAAAGACATGGCAGGTGTCCGCGGGGCAAGCATGCTGGTCATTTCTCACATACTTTCCGCCGAGGCGGTCGACAAACTAGCCAACGCCCGAGCAGCCACACGATCCTCACACGACACCACCAAGGAGAGCCTGCGATGAACACCGACCCCGCAACCCACCCGGTGACACTCTTTACCGGGCAATGGGCAGATCTTCCCTTCGAGCAGGTAGCTAAGTTGGCCGCGGACTGGGGTTATGACGGGTTAGAGATCGCCGCCTCCGGCGACCATCTAGACCTCAAACGCGCCGACGAAGATCCCAACTATCTGAAATCACGTCTGGAGATCCTAAATCGGTATGGATTGCAGGTTCATGCGATCTCCAACCACCTCACCGGTCAAGCCGTCTGTGATGATCCCATTGATTTTCGCCACCAGGCGATGGTGCGCAGATACACCTGGGCAGATGGAGATGCTGAAGGGGTTCGCCAGCGTGCTGCAGAAGATATGAAGCGCGCGGCCAGAGTGGCCCGAAAGCTCGATGTTAACGTAGTGGTGGGATTTACCGGCTCAAAGATTTGGCCTTACGTCGCCCAATTTCCACCGGTGCCCGCCTCGGTTATCGAAGCAGGATATGAAGATTTCGCAACCCGCTGGAACCCGATCCTCGATGTTTTTGATGACCAAGGGGTGCGCTTCGCACACGAGGTTCATCCTTCGGAAATCGCGTATGACTATTGGTCTTCGGTGCGCAGCCTCGAGGCAATCGGATACCGCTCGGCATTCGGTTTTAATTGGGACCCCTCACATATGATGTGGCAGAACATTGATCCGGTCGGGTTTATCTGGGACTTCAAAGATCGGATTTACCATGTGGACTGCAAAGACACCAGACTTCGTGCCGCTAATGGACGTGCGGGTGTCCTTGGTTCACACCTACCGTGGGGTGACCCTCGCCGAGGCTGGGACTTCGTCTCTACAGGCCATGGAGACGTACCGTGGGAGGACGCGTTCCGGGCACTGAAATCTATTGGCTACACCGGCCCCATCTCGGTTGAATGGGAAGACGCCGGAATGGACCGGCTACATGGCGCCAGGCAGGCGCTAAGTTACGTCCGCTCGCTGCTGTGGAAACTGCCCGAAGCAGGTTTTGATGCGGCATTCAGCAACCAAGAATAACCACCGAGCTCGGCAACCTACTTCAGTACCAGCTGCGCAAGCACCGGGAGCACAACCACGGACAAGGCGCAGGTGATCACGATGGCTAGTGCGGTCGACTCGCCATCACCGGTGTCGTTTTGCGCCATGATGTACGCCGTGGCCGAGGTAGGCAAAGCTGCCATCAGTACCGCAGTGTTGAACCACATCGCATCAAGTTCTGGCGCAAAAAGCCACAGCAATGAAACCGTGAGCATTGGCAGGGCCAGCATTTTGCCCACCACCATAATGCCCATGGTGCGTTTTGTCGCTCGCACCGGAACCGCAGTTGCCGAGGCACGCCGCTGCAGCGTGCGTTGAACCGTACGTCGCAAGGACAACCCGATCACGAACAATGCTCCTGGGGCCGCTGCGGCGGCGACTAAATCTACCGTGTCATCTATCGGCTGTGGTATCGGGATCCCCCACATGACTACCGCTCCGCCAATAACCATCGCCCACGTAACCGGGCTGTAAATTAGCGCGTTTCTTACCGTCAACGCGATTCGGCGGCCACTTGGCTTATGCCCGTTTCCCGGGCCGGTTGGCATCATTAGCTGCGCGAGAATCGGAAAACCCACCATGAAAATGACGTTGTGGATCAGCTGCCCCATCCCGGCGGCAAGTCCGGCTTGACTGCCGAGCACTCCAAGAATTACTGGAATCCCTAAATAGGAGACGTTACCGAAGCTGGTGCTTAACATCCCGGCAAGAGACCGGCCGCGATCCACGCGCAAGAGGTAGCGGAACAGCACCCAACAGATGAGCGCGAAGAGCAACGTGGATAGAACCGAGATCCAGAGAAAATCCAACGGAACGCCGTGACTAATATCGGAGCGGGCAACCACCTTGTACAACAGTGCCGGCAGCGCCACATAAAAAACGAAGACGTTCAGTGCTGGTTCCACGCTGGGCGGGAACTTCGGTGAATAGCTAACCGCATACCCAATGAGCATCACAAAAAATAGCGGTAAAACACCGAACAGCACGTCGAGGAACACACGACTCCTTCACAGGTCTTTTTGAGTCTTTCTAAGCCTAATAGTTATGGAGTCGGCCCTACGCATCGGCGTAATATCCGAGGATCGACTTCAGTCATTGGCAGACAAGTTCATATGCTCTGTAATCAGGCACCACCGTGCTGAACTTGGTGCTCTAAGGAGAGAAAATGGCTACTGCAAATACGTCTCGTTCCACCATCTTGATAACCGGTGCCGGATCCGGGATTGGAAAAGCGACCGCGCGAACGCTGCTCAGTCAAGGCTGGAATGTCGTGTTGGCTGGGCGCACCGAGGACACACTTCGCCAGGCCGCCCAAGATCACGAACATGCCCTAGTACTCACCGCCGACGTGACCAGCGCCGGTCAAGTCCGTGAGTTGTTTGCTAAAGCCACCGCTCACTTCGGCAGATTAGATGCACTGTTTAATAATGCTGGCACTTTTGGCCCTGCGGTATCAATCGATGAATTGCACGAGGACGATTGGGACAAAGCCTGTCGGGTCAACCTCACTGGTGCGATAAATTGTGCCCGCGAAGCCTTTATCTACATGAAAGATCACGGCGGTGGCCGGGTCATCAACAATGGCTCTATCTCTGCGCAGGTGCCTAGGCCGCGTTCGGTGGCCTATGCGGTCACCAAACATGCGATTACTGGACTCACAAAATCGATCGAGCTAGATGGCCGGCCGTTTAATATTTGCGCTTCTCAAATAGATATTGGCAATACCGCAAGCGACATCATGAATGAGCTAGGCACTTCCCAGGGTGCCTTGCAAGCCGATGGCTCACTCAAGGTCGAACCAACATTCGCTTTGCAGCAAGCGGCGGATGCGGTGGCTTTCCTCGCCAATAGTCCACTGACCGTGTCGGTCAATCAATTAACCATCACCGCTGCCGGCATGCCATTTATCGGTCGTGGGTAAGGCGCTGCAACTTCGGCTCAAAAGTGGTGACTATAGTGGGACAAACCATTTAAGTCCGAAGCCAGGTGAGTGAAAACATGTCAGCCGAACGTTCAAACTTACAGATCAGTTATCCGGAGAATTGCGGTAACGCCCCACGGCATCAAATCATTCAAGAAGTGATTGTGGCCTTGCACAGCAAGGACGTGAACCATCTGAAACGGTGGGTAAGCGACGATGTTGAATGGGAAATCGTAGGCTTTGGGACGTTGCGCGGGGTCGACGCGTTATGTCAGTGGGTGAGCAGTTCCGGAGAAAAAAAGTCCTTGGAGTTCAAAAGCGTACTGACTCACGGGCGCGAGGGTAGCACCGACGGAAATGTCACCAACGAACAAGATATCTCTGCTGCCTTTAGCCATGTACTGCGCTTTACCGGGGCAACCAAAACAGCGCGCATTGCCTCCGTGCGCAGTTACCTAGTCCCGAAGCCCCATTTAGAAGTATTCGGACAATAACGATTCAAGTTTCGCGAAGGCCGAATTCCACGCCTTCGTGCTGGTTTCGATGACCTCGTAAGGCAGCGGCGTCTGCGTGAGAGTCACATGGGTCTGTCCTGCAAATTCTTTGAAGTCCACCTTGGTGTGGATCACCAGATCCAAGGTCATCTCATGAGGGCCGTCGGCGCTAGCCAGACAAACATGTTCATCAAAGACTGTGACCACTGCCTTGAGCGGCACCTGTGCTTCGGGGTTATCGCCCTGCTCCATGGTCAGTTCGTGACGTCCACCGACTTTTGGTTCAAGGATGACCGAGCCATCTTGCACGTTCCACCCTTGCGGGCCCCACCATTGGGCGATAATTTCTGGCTCAACAAAAGCCGCCCACACCGCGCTACGCGGTGCGGTGAATTGCCGGGACACTACAAGTTCAGTCATTTCCTGCATAATCAGATTTTACCGTGGTCCTTCTGAGGAATCGACTGCCTACTGTTTGGGGCGACGCGATTCCATGCGGTTAGTGGTGTAAATAGTCTGTTCATCAGGCTGTGTTCCGGCGGCCTGATGTGCGCGCAACACCATCATGGCCCGATCCCATTTGATGCGTTCGCGCGGACTGGTGGCTACCGAGCGTTCAGCCGGGCCAAAGATGCTCAGGCCTAGAAACTTCAGACGCCAAAGGGCGCGGTACCGAAGGCTTAGTCCGGTGATATCTCTGATGATGGGTAGTGGTGACTCGTCCATGGTGTAAACCTCATGTTTGTCGGTGCGCCTGGGCGGGCTACGTCAGTACTTCCAGTCTACGCTATTAGTTGGTGCACCAACTATATTTTAGGTCATTCCCTCGGCGCAGAAATTCCTGCGTTCGCTACCGAGCCCAGAATCTCACACAGCTCAACAACCTTTTCTTCACTGAGGTTCAGTCGCTGCATCATCTGGCTAGGAACATCCAGTGCGTGCTCACGCAATGCGTTGCCCTGCGCCGTAATTTCAATCAGGATTGCGCGTTCGTCCCGAGGATTCTTGCGACGTTCAAGCAACCCGGCTTTTTCAAGCCGTTTCACCAACGGAGTGAGGGTTCCTGGATCCAAATGCAACTTCTCGCTTAGTTCACGAGCGCCAATCGGGCCGTGCTCCCATAAGGCCAGCATGACTAAATACTGCGGGTGGGTCAGACCCATCGGGTCAAGCACGGGCTTATAGGCTGAAATCACCGCGCGTGAGGCGACCGCTAACCCGAAACATAATTGTCGTTCAAGCTTAAGCAGATCATCACGACGAAGATTGGTAGTGTCCACGATGTTTAGTTCTCCTTGAGCTCATCCCGGTACCTTCCTTAAGATCGTACGCCAGCAACCTGAGACGCGGCTTGGATACCAAGCCCCGCTCGCGCTACCCTCAAATTCGAGACCGAAGAATACGAGGAGCAACAGGTGAACCAAAAACTGGATGGCATACGGCCGCGCTTCTCACATTGGGTTACCGCTCTTGCTCCCTCAGTTTTTTCCAGCGTCATGGCCACCGGCATCATTGGTTTGGGTTTGGTTCTGTCTGGGTTTATCGCATTGGGACAGGTATTTTCGTTGCTCGCCTTCGTCATGTTCCTCGGATTGCTGGGGGTGCTGACACTACGTGCGGTGCGGCACCCAGCCGCAATGCTGTTAGATATCTTGAACCCTGCGGTTGGTTTTGGGTTCTTCACCGTCGTGGCGGCCGCCAACGTCCTAGCCTTAGTTTTGGCAGTTTTGAATATGCCAGGCGCCGCACTCACGGCCATGATTTTTGGTGCGCTTCTGTGGGTGGCGGGCACCTATGCCATTCCTGCAGGATTAGTGCTGCATGAACGTCCCGAGCCTGCCCTGACACTTGCCAACGGCTCGTGGTTCCTCTGGGTTGTTGCTACACAGTCGGTGGCAGGCGGCCTGGCACACCACACCTACCTCGGATCCTGGACACCGATGCTGTCCTTAGGTATCTGGTTGTTGGGCTGCTCGCTTTACTTGCTGACCGCGACACTGGTGACGGTGCGCATGATTCGCTACCCGAATCGAGCCGAAACGCTCTCCCCCACTTATTGGATCTTCATGGGTGCCACGGCAATCAGCGTGCTGACCGGTTCGCAGCTTTTAGGCTTAGCAAATAGTGGTGAAATTCCGCAATGGCTACAGGCAAACATCGCGTTCACCACGTTGGCGTTGTTGTCTATCGGATTGTGGTTCATCCCGCTGCTGATAATTTTTGGGATCTGGCGCCATGTAATGCATCGACATCCGGTGAGCTACGAGACCGGATTATGGGCCATTGTGTTTCCCTTGGGCATGCTGTCGACAGCTTGCCTTTCACTGGGGTCCATTCCGGACTTCACCGCGCTCTTTGTCTTGGGACAAATACTTATTTGGATTGCGGTGGCGGCTTGGGCGGGAACCACCGCATTATGGGTGGCACGAATGAAACAACCTGCCTAGTCTTAGCCTATGAGCAACCTCGAACCGGCCCCTGCGGAAATTGACTGCAGTAATCTTGATGCGCATTTAGAGGTACAGACCCTCGAGCCTCGCCCAGTTCCCTTGGGTGGTCCGCGAGCTATGACCGTATTCCGTACTCTTCCCCAGCGTCAGCGGAGCTTGATTGGCGCGTGGTGTTTCCTCGATCATTACGGTCCGGATGATGTTTCGCTCACCGGTGGCATGAGCGTTCCGCGCCATCCACACACTGGGCTGCAGACGGTTTCGTGGTTATTCAGCGGAGAAATCGAGCACATCGATTCTGCGGGGAATCAGGCGATAGTACGTCCCGGTGAAGTGAACTTGATGACCGCCGGTTACGGCATCACGCATTCGGAGTTTTTGTGCGATGAATCCACCATCTTGCACGGAGCGCAGCTATGGACTGCACTGCCGGACCGAGTACGCAATATGGAACCGACCTTTGAGAACTACCGTCCAGAACCGATGAACGGGACTGGTTGGATGCTCAACGTATTCCTAGGCACCCTCGCCATCGGCGATCAAACCTCTACCTCACCGGTGAAAACACATACCGAACTCAGTGGCGCCGAACTGCATCTAGAAGCCGGAGCCGAAGTCGGCATCCTCGTGCCAGCCAATCACGAACACGGGTTGCTCATTGATCAGGGCCAAGCAACGCTCAATGGGAATCAGCTGGAACACCGTGAACTCGGATTTGTCCGGGCCGGCTGCACCATTCTGCGGATTAAGGCAGGCGACGAGCCATTGCGTGCACTGCTCATTGGTGGGGAGCCGCTAGGCGAAGACATCCTCATGTGGTGGAACTTCGTGGGCCGCACGCATGAAGAGGTCCTTGCGTTCCGTGCGCAATATCAGGCTGAAATTGGTGCCGAACCGGGAGATGCTTCAGAAGACCGGTTTGGGCCTTTCCCAGCGAATACTCCGGCGGCATTACCTGCTCCGGCCTTACCCGCCGTCCGACTACGTCCCCGCGTGAACCCCTCGTAGAAAGTTGAATCACCATGAGTGAGATTACCCCGGCATATCTTCCGGATCGCAATCGTTATGCCTTGGACGACAACGGAAAGTTGATCGGAGCCGCACACTACCGTGATTTTCAGGGTGTGGACGGTGTCGAGCGGATCTTCTTCCACACGGTAGTCGACGAGCAATACGGCGGCCAAGGACTAGCCAGCGTGATGGTGAAATTCGCGTTGGACAACACGATCTCCGGCGGGGCAAAAATTGTCGCGGTCTGCCCTTACGTCAAAGCCTATATTGCCAAACATCCTGAATTCCAAGAGCACCTAGCGGCAACCACGGACGAGCATTTAAAGGTTCTGCCAAGTGCTTAGCTCTTCATTTTTAGTCCGCGCTGGGCGATCGCTTCACTAAGAATCTTCAGGGCTTTGGGCCCCACCCCGTGAAGTGCTGCTAGTGCTTTGATGCCGGTATCCCCTGCCTGTTCGAGGCTGGTGATACCGGCTTTTTCTAATGCCCGGGTTGCAGGTGCCCCGATCACTGGTAATTTGGTAGCCATTTGACCAGCATAACTAGACACTTACCGCGGCGTTGGCTTTGGTGCGCGGGGCGATGATCAGCAGCACAAGGATCAGGAGCAGCGAGAACGCGAAGACCGCGACGAAGCCAAATCCGATAGCGGCCATTGCGAAGATGACACCACCCAGCGCGGTCACCGAAGCGTTGCCCAGCGAGTCCGCCAAGGTCATGGCCGAGGAGTTAAAGCCTTGTTCTGCCTTAGATGACAGGGCAAACATGTTCACGTTTTGCCGGGGGAAGATCATGCCCATGCCGAACCCGCCAACCGCCCATCCGGCGACAAGTAGCACCACGGGCGGATGGAACAACGCCGCGCACAACGCAGTGGATATTGCGATAACACCGGCTACACCACCAATCGAAATACACGCCGCGTTACTGAGCCGGTCCCCGACTCTGCCTTGCAGCCAGGAGCCTAGTGACCACATCAAAGCAGACGCCGTGAGGACTAGCCCGGCGCGGTCTGGCGCTAAGAAGTAGTCTTCGCGGAGCATATAAGGAAGATAAATTTCCGCCCCGAAAAATGCGCCAGCTACAAGCGTTCGGGTCATTATTGTGGCCGGCAGCCCGCGACGTACGGTAAAAGTTCCACGCGGAAGCAAGGGCCTGATGGCTACCAGTGCGAGTAACAGCGCGGCCAGCAGACCGGCTAAAGACCAACCGGTACCGGCATTGCCAAGCAGGTTCATCACGATGACCAGTGCGCCGGTGAGCGCTGCCAATAGTAGGCGTTTGGTTGATACCGGTCCCAGGCTTGGATCACGTTCTGTGGACATCCGGTGCAAGGTGGGGACGATAGCGATAAAGGCCAGTGCAATAAATACTAGAACGCCAAGGAATACCGCGCGCCAGTGGATATAGGTGGCAATGAGCCCCGCGATCCACGGGCCAACCAAAGCTGGGATCACCCACGCGGTGGCGAAGAGTGCAAAGATTTTTGTATGGAGAATTGCTGGGTAAGCTCTGGCGATCAACACATAGATGGCCACAGTAATTGCGCCCCCGCCAATCCCCTGCAAGATCCTTCCAAGAATCAACACCTGCATGGTGTTCGCCGTCCCGCAGATCAACAAGCCGATAACAAAGACACTCACCGAGGCATAGAGCGGGATTTTAGGACCACGTCGATCCGATATTTCACCGGCGGCAACCATGCCAAGCATGGCACTAGCCATGGGAGCGGCAAAGGCCAGCGCAAAGTAGCGTTGCCCGTCTAATAATTCGCTAACCAGTGGCATCACGGTGGTCACAGCCATCGATTCAAAGGCCACCAGGAACACTAAAACAAACATTCCCACTGTGGTGGCTAAATATTTGGCGTCGTAGATCGACTCGATACCCGAAGTTTTTGCGGGTGGGGTGGGTGACGAAGGCATACCGTCATTCTTTCATCGAATGCCATGCTCGCTGATTCGGCATCTTTGGTTAGTGTTTATTCAGCTTTGCTTTGTAAGCTGAAGGCATGCTTAACGAAGATACACGTCGCCGCATGGTCAAAATCACCGCGGTTTCTCTTGCAGTGATGGTTGGTGCCACGGGAATTCTTTCCAGCGGGGTACTCAGCCTTTTCTAGCCTGCCCAATCCGTGCGAAGGCTAGCTACTAACTTAAAATGTTGGGCTCGAGAAATCTACATGATTTCTCGAGCCCAACATTTTTGCTTTGGTTCAAGGCAAATTCTTAGCCATCGTTTTGCATGTTGCTGAAGCGCGAGTAGTGGCCTTGGAAGGCCACGGTGATGGTCTTGGTAGGACCTGCACGGTGCTTAGCGATGATCACGTCGGCTTCACCCGGACGATTTTCCTTGTCATACACGTCATCACGGTGCAGCAAGATGACCATGTCGGCGTCCTGCTCGATCGAACCCGATTCACGAAGGTCCGAAATCATTGGCTTCTTGTCGGTACGTTGCTCGGAACCACGGTTCAGCTGCGACAGGGCAACCAGCGGAACGTCTAGCTCCTTGGCCAGCAGCTTGAGGTTACGTGAGAACTCAGAGACTTCCTGCTGACGCGATTCCACGCGCTTACCGGAGCTCATCAGCTGGAGGTAGTCCAGGATGATCATGCGCAGCTCATTGCGTTGCTTGAGCCGGCGGCATTTCGCACGAATTTCCATCATGGACATATTCGGCGAATCGTCGATGAATAGTGGCGCTTCGTTCAGCCGTCCCATGGTGGTGGCAATCTTGGTCCACTGCGCGTCTTCTACCGAACCCTTACGCAGGTCCTGGAGCTGAATGGACGCTTCCGCCGAGAGCAGTCGCATCGCAATTTCATTGCGGCCCATTTCCAAGGAGAAGAAGACGGTAGCCATATTGTTCTTAATGGCCGCCGAGCGGGCGAAATCCAGAGCAAAGGTTGATTTACCCACTGCCGGACGGGCCGCGATGATAATCATCTGTCCGCCCTTCAAACCTTGGGTCAGCTCGTCGAATTCGTAGAATCCGGTAGGCACACCGGTAATTCCGTCGCCGGCATTGGCGGCGTTCTCGATTTCATCAACTGTTCCTTCGATGATGTCCGAGAGGCGTACGTAGTCTTCACTATTTCGGTTTTCGGCAACCTTGTAGACCTCAGCCTGGGCTTCATTCACGATGGCGTCAACTTCGCCATCTGGCGAGTAACCCATCTGCACGATACGTGTTCCGGCATCCACCAGACGGCGAAGCACCGCCCGCTCACGGACAATCTCAGCGTAGTAGCCGGCGTTTGCGGCCGTTGGTACCTGTTGGATGAGATTGTGCAGATAGGCAGCTCCACCGACGCGGGCGATTTCGCTGCGCTTGGTGAGCAGATCCGAGACGGTCACTGCATCGGCAGGTTCACCACGACCGTAGAGATCGATAATTGCATCGAAGATTGACTCGTGGGCTGGACGATAAAAATCTGTTCCACGCAACACCTCAACCACGTCGGCGATGGCATCTTTAGACAGCATCATGCCGCCGAGAACCGACATTTCGGCAGGAATATCCTGCGGCGGGGTACGACCCGCCTCAGAACCCTGACTTTCGTAGACCGGTTCCGCACTCATAACAGACACTTCCATCCCCTATTGAACCTCTGGGAAATACCCTTGTGCCCCGATGGCAACGCTCAAGCATGTCACTGCCGACCGACGCTATAGCGTCAGCGGTACCTGTGGATATATCAGTCCCAAAGCCAACACTAGGTCTCTTATCTATAGCCGTAAACTCGGTTATCCACAAGATCTGTGGATAAGCATGCTCTCGCTGTGGATGACCCTGTGCGTGACTTGGGGAGAAGCTTGTGGATTACCACACTTAAACTCATTGAACTATGAGTTGACTAGTATAAATATATTTTGACGCCTGTGGATAGAAAGTTTATTTCTTTGTAGAGACAATCTTCTCAACTTACGTTATCCACAGGATAAAGTCCGGAATTACGGTGTATTTCGCCTTATGATGGAACTTATCCACGCACTGTCCACATGCATGTGGACAGTTTTGTGGATAATCAACAGTCTTAGAAGTCGGTAGTCACAGCGACTATAAGCTACTGAGTCGTAACTTTGGGCGAAGTAATCCACAATTAAGCTCAAAGTCGCCCGCGTCGACTTGTGACGCACGGAGTCCCGGCATCAACTCGAGACCTACTGCTTAAACAGCATCGCGCCGCCGGCCTCTTGATCAAGAGGCCGGCGGCGCGAAAAAGCTATTTAGACGAATTCCGGGACCGGTAACGAGTGAAATCGTGAATCATGGAAGATCGATGGAAGATGCTCGGCCAGCTTATGGCCATGAACTTCTAGCAGTACCACCCAGTGATCTCCCGCTTCTACCTCACTATAAATTGAGGTGTCGAGCCATAGTGTGGAGTCCTCAATGAACAATGAACCATCGGCGCTACTGTGTGTATTAATACCGAGGAACCGATCGCCCTTCTTCGATGCGATCTGCCCGCAGACTCCTTCATTGCGCTCACTGAGCACTGAGACACCTATGCGGTTAGCACCGCGCAACTTTGGCCAGGTATTTGAGGTTTTCTGCACCGCAAACATCACTAACGCGGGTTCCAGTGAGACCCCCACGGTGAACGAGGAGGCAACAATTCCCGTCTTCTCACCGTCGATATCGGCGCAAAGCGCGGCAACTCCGGATGGGTGCTGCGCGAAAACTTTGCGTAACGTCAGCGCGTCAAGCTCTTGATTCAAAGACATGCTTTGCTTCCTTTACTTCATACACATCGGTACGGCGACGGTCGGCGACAGGACAAAAGCACCTACTGCTTACTTTGGCCCGCCGTCGAAGGTTTTACGCCTCGATGTGCGGTACTTGTATCGTGCGGTGTTGCACGACACCGAATCCTCACCTGGAGCACCCCGCTACCGTATAGAGGGTTGCCGGCCAGCTAGCCAGGGCTTTTGCTGACGCTCATGATTCTGATTAAACGATATTGGGCAACGTGCGTAACCGTCAAACAAATCGCTTCGCAAATCGAAATATTCGAGCTGAAATTCGATGAGCACCCATTTTTTGTTGGCAAATCAGAAAATTATTCATTTTTAGCGCTGCTCAGACTTATCCCAATACTCCCTTGCGCATTAAACCAAAGTTGCTAGCCTGATCCCATGCGTCCCGGACCAGTAGCCATCGGTAAAACCACTGCTTACCTCGGTATTGCCCTGGCCTGCGCTGTTTCCATAACGGCCTGCACTGCGCAGCCATCAGCACCACCAGTCAACGTCTCCAACAGTGGTTCTGCATCACAAACAGCCGAACCCCGCATCGTTGCCGATGAGCTAAATGCTCCCTGGTCAATGGTTTTCGCGGAGAGTACGCTCTTGGTTTCAGAACGTGATTCTGGACGAATATTGGAAATAGACACGGAAGGAAATCAGCGGCAAGTTAGCAAACTCAACGACGTAGTTCATGGTGGTGAGGGTGGACTGCTCGGGCTGGCTTATCAACGGCCATACCTGTTCGCCTATTCGACCGCCGCCGATGGGAATCGAATCCAGCGCTTTGAGGTAACTGGAGAGGCTGGAAATCTGAGCCTCACAAATCCACAAACGCTTATTTCAGGGCTACCTTCGGCAACGATCCACAATGGCGGACGGTTGGCCATCGGACCAGATTTGATGCTCTACGCAACCGTTGGTGATGCCGGAAATGAATCTTTGGCCCAAGACCTAGACAGCTTCGGCGGAAAGATCTTGCGACTAACCATCAACGGTGAAGTTCCGGAAGATAATCCTTTTCCCGATTCTCCGGTGTTTAGCTTCGGTCATCGTAATCCGCAGGGACTCGCCTGGGCTAGCGATGGAACCATGTACGCCAGCGAGTTTGGGCAAAACCGCTGGGACGAGCTGAACCTGATCAGAGCGGGTGCTAACTACGGGTGGCCGGTCACCGAAGGTATCGCCAATAATGCTGACTACGTTGACCCGCTCCAGCAATGGAGCACTGAGTCTGCGAGCCCTAGTGGCATGAGCATTCACCAGGACGTACTTTATGTGGCTAACTTGCGTGGTGAACGGTTGCGAATCATCGATTTGAACTCACCGAGTGATTCCACCGAAGCCTTCACCGGCAGCTACGGAAGGTTTCGGGACGCAGCGGTCACTGCTGCCGGAGAGCTTTGGGTATTGACCAATAACACCGATGGCCGCGGTACCGCGCAGGAATCTGATGACAAGATTCTCGGTATTTTTCCCGCAAAGTTTAGTCAGTGACATAGTCACTGACCGCTGAATTTCGCCCACTCGACGCAATGAGACTGCGTTTCTTTGTTTGACCCTGCGGTTCATGCCACGATATTAGATGGAAGTGCTTCAGCTCACATCTGCAAATTGAAGTAAACCACAACGATGAATCGAAGGATGTCGCGCACATGGTCATGACTCAGGCAAACCATTCGGAACTCACCCCTCTGCGTTTCCTACAGCGTTCGGCCGAGGTTTATCCATCCAAGACCGCGATCATTCACGGCTCACGAAATTACAGCTACGCACAATTTGAGTCCCGTGTGCAACGCTTTGCGCAGGCCATCAGGACGCGTATTAACCCAGGTGACCGGGTAGCCGTGTTGGCCCCCAATACTCCAGAAATGCTGATGGCGCACTACGCGGTACCACTGGCAGGAGGCGTGCTGATCGCTTTAAATACGCGACTCACCGCCCACGAGCTGCGCTACATCATGGATCACTCCGAGGCGAAGATACTTTTTGCCGACACCGAGCTGTTGGCTAATACTTCAACCTTGCGTGCCGAGATTCTGAGCCTCGAAGCACTGATTGAGATCACCGACGACCAGTACACCGGCCAACGCCCCGAGGTTGCGGTGGACGGGACGCTAGAGGAGCTGCTTGATACTGTCTCGACGGCGGAACCGCTGGCCTACGAGGTGGCAGATGAGCGCGCACCCATCGCCTTGAACTACACCTCGGGCACCACGGGGAAACCCAAGGGAGTGCTCTACTCGCATCGCGGCAGCTACCTGAACTCGCTCTCCGAGGCGCACCACCAGGGATTCACCACCCAAACCCGCTACCTCTGGACACTGCCAATGTTCCACTGCAATGGGTGGTGCACACCCTGGGCGGTCACCGCAGCCGGCGGCACCCACCTTTGCCTGCGTGGTGTCCGCGAAGATGCAGTCTGGGATGGCATTGAAGAACTTGGCGCAACACACCTCTGCGGGGCTCCCACGGTCTGCTCGATCATTGCCGATGCGCCGCGCGCTCACCCGCTCCAGGCACCACTGCGCATCACCACCGCGGGCGCACCACCTTCGCCAGCAATTATCGCCAAGCTCCAAAAATTGGGTATCGAGGTAGTCCACGTGTACGGCCTGACTGAGGTCTATGGTCCCTACACGATCTGTGAATACCAAGACGAGTGGAATCAGCTGGGCGAAGATGAGCGTGCATCCCTGCTCTCCCGCCAGGGCGTGGGCATGCTGACCGCAGAAAGCGCCCGGATAGTTGACGAGAATATGGGCGATGTTCCCGCCGATGGACAGACCATGGGTGAGATTGTTTTGCGCGGAAACAACGTCATGATTGGCTACTACCGTGACGAAGCGGCCACAGAACAGGCATTTGCCGGCGGCTGGTTCCACACCGGGGATCTTGGGGTGATGCATCCCGACGGCTATATCCAGGTACGCGACCGGGCGAAGGACATTATCATTTCTGGCGGCGAGAACATCTCCACCATTGAGGTGGAACAGGCGTTGGCTTCTCACCCGGAAGTGTTGGACTTGGCAGTCGTGGGGGTGCCTGATGAGAAGTGGGGAGAGCGTCCGATCGCCTACGTCATCCGAGCCAGCGGGTCCACCCTAGATGAGGAGACCTTGATCGGTTTTGCTCGGGAAAAACTTGCCGGATATAAGGTTCCACGAACCATCGTTTTCCCACAGGATCTGCCACGTACCTCCACCGGCAAGGTACAAAAGAATGTCCTGCGCGCTCAAGGGTTGAGCGAAACTAAATGACCGTGGACCGGCCTTCACTTCAGGGTTCCGGGCAGGCCCGGGCAGGCGTAAGGTGAGTTGCACTTAGCTCATTACACCGGGAGTTCTCATGCCTGCGACATATACCTTTGACGTGTTTTCGAGCCTCGACGGATTTGGCGGCGCCTCGGGAAATTGGGGTGGTTACTGGGGCAAACAAGGCCCCGAACTTCTAGCCCGCCGTTTAGAGCAGTATGCATCCCCCTGTCATATGGTTTTCGGCTCCAACACCTTCAAGCTGTTCTCACAGTTTTGTGCGCAGGCCGACAAATATTCGGATGTTGATGACCCGTGGGGCGAGGCGATGCATAAACAACCCGCCACCGTCATTTCTAATACGCTGACCGGTGTCTTGGACTGGCCCGATGCCTCGCTAGAGCGTGCTGACGCGCTAGCGGTGGTGCCGCGGTTAAAAGCTGAATCCACGGTCCCCCTGCGTTCGCACGGGTCTTTGTCTATGAATAGGGCACTTATGGCAGCGGGGCTGGTTGATTTTATTCAGCTAACCATCTTCCCTGCACTGACTGGGCTCACGGGTCAGGATCCAATCTTCGCCGGCGTCGAGGATTTTGACCTTGAACTTGTGGATTCAAGGTTGCTTGATGGGAGTATCCAAGAATTAATTTATCGTCCTAGCCTGCATCATTAAGAACGTCAGGCAGCGGCTCACAAATCTCGAAGTTTGGCGTCATACTCAAAATGGACGCTCCCACAAGTAGTAATTCACTATAAGCTCGGAGATAAATACCAGATAATCACTTCTTGCTTAGGAAACTACCGTGCCACAGCGAAAAATAATTCCGGCTGTTCTTGGCGTCATCGCTGCCTTGGCAATGGTCTCGTGCACCGTACCTCCAACGACCACGGAACCATCTAGTCCATCAGCCCACGAGTCGAAACTGGCCCCCTCGTCTCCCGCACCCCTTGCAGATCTAACCCCGCAAATGCTCAAATCCGCAAAGATTCCGTCGATGTGTGGCTTCCCAGCGGGAAAACTCGTCGACGGAGCGCTGCCTGCAAAACATCCGGAATACCCCAACGCGAGCGCTCCAACCCTTGCAGACTCGAAGCTCACCGTAGCCGCTGACCTCACCGGCGACGGGGTGAAAGAATTGGTCACGGCGTTCTACTGCGACAAGGGCGGCGTAGCGTGGCCAGCACACATCCAGCTTTTTCAGAGCACAGCGCAGGGCATCGCCCCGCTGGGTAAGCCGTTCCAGGTGGGTGATGTCAACGGCGGGGCACGCGGGATTCCCAGCTCTTTGAAAGTCGACGGCAAGAAATTGGTCATCGCTGACCGGGAACTTTTGACCACCGAGCCGGCCGCAGCTCCCAGCGGACAGATTAAGGCGACCTTAGCTTGGAACGGTAAGCAGTTAGTCGCCGAGTCCATAGAAGATTTGGCTGCGACAGACCGAGGAATCTTGGATCTCTCACTGGTCTACGGAACGTGGTGTCCAGGTGATGATGTCACCGCCGAGCATTCCCCTGGCTGCTTAGAAATTAAGTATCCTCAGGTCACCCATGCAAACGGCGACGTTGCAGTTCTCAACTTCTGGGTCAACAACGGTTTTACGACGTTGAACTACTCCGATGCACCGTTAGCCATGTTCTATGCACCGGGAACCAAAATTGCAGATCCTGCGAACCCGAACGTGCCGACCGGCCACTTGAACGAAGTGCGCATGTACAACAACCAGACTCAGGGATTTTACCTTCGCGAATCTAAATAAGAGATAGTTAAAGCGAAGGCTGGACCTTGATTCAAAAGAGTCAGGGTCCAGCCTAAAGCGATCTTGAGCTACTTAGCTAAGCGCATATCACCGGTCTCGAAGAAGCGCTGATGCATGGCAAGCGCCTCACCCAACAGGTGTGGGGTGTGCTTGCCGTAGCTTTCTTTACGTGCGCGGTCGAAGTAGTCCTGCAACATCGGACGGTATTCGGGGTGTGCGCACTTGTCGATGATCAGCTGGGCGCGCTGCTTAGGTGAAAGTCCACGCAGATCAGCTAGGCCCTGCTCGGTAATCAGGATCATCGTGTCATGTTCGGTGTGGTCCACGTGGCTGGCCATTGGCACGATACCGGAGATCTTGCCACCCTTAGCCACTGAGGGGGACATGAACACCGACAGGTAACCGTTACGGGCAAAGTCACCCGAGCCGCCAATACCGTTCATCACATGGGATCCGAGCACGTTAGTGGAGTTGACGTTGCCGTAGATATCCGCCTCAATCATGCCGTTGAGCGCAATGCAGCCCAACCGGCGAATGATTTCCGGGTGATTGGAAATCTCCTGAGCACGAAGCAAGATCCGCTCACGGTAGTGATCCACGTGCTTGTTGAACTCGTCGATACCATCGGCAGACAGCGAGAAGCTGGTGGCGGAGGCAAACTCGATGGTGCCGTCCTTGATCAGCTCCAACATCCCGTCTTGGATGACCTCCGTGTAGGCGGTTAGGCCCTCGTATCCGCCACGAGCCAGTCCGGCTAGTACGGCGTTGGCAATATTGCCTACGCCGGACTGCAATGGCAGTAGCTTCTCGGTCAGTCTTCCCTGGCGGATCTCATAGTCCAAGAAATCAAGTAGGTGATCTGCGATCTGGGTACTGGTCTCGTCTACCGGAGCGAAAGGGCTCAGACGGTCTGGCGCATCAGTTTCTACGACCGCCACCACCTTGGTGACATCGATATCCATGTACTTCTGGCCGATGCGGTCACGTACCGTAGTCAGGTTAATTGGCTTGCGGTGTGGAGGCAGCGCGGTGCCGTAGTAGATGTCGTGCATGCCATCCATCGCGGCCGACTGCTGGGTGTTGACCTCGATGATGATCTGGTCTGCCATTTCCAGCCAAGTCTTATTGTTGCCAACCGAGCTGGAAGGGATCAGATCGCCTTCTGCGGTCACGCCGACCACCTCGACGATAGCTACATCGATCTTGCCGTAGAAGCCGAACCAGGCGTGCTGAGCGACGTGGGACAGGTGAATGTCCATGTACTCCATGTTGCCGTCGTTGATTCGCCGGCGTAGCTCAGGGTCAGACATATAAGGCAGGCGCAGGTTCATGCCCTCGGCCTTGGCGAGCACACCATCGAGCTCCGGTGCGGTCGAGGCGCCGGTCAGCACGTTGATCTTGAAGTCTTGTCCCTGAGCGTGCTGACTTTCCATCTGCGCGGCCAAGGCGCCAGGAACCGCTTTCGGGTATCCCGCACCGGTGAAGCCACTCATGGCCACCGTCATTCCGGGTTTGATAAAAGTTGCTGCCTGTTCGGCACTCATCAAACGATCGACAAAGGCCCGGTGGTGAATACGCTCGTGCAAAATAACCCCTTCTAAACTTCCTTGTGATGCAGATCAGTAACCCACATCTCACCGGAACACTTTAGCCGGTATTTGCGGTTGATTTCACCGCGGCTAGGGCTTTTGCACGAGAGTTCAGAGTTTTAGCGACGAGCTGTCTTCAATTTGCGCTGACCGGTCTGGCCTTGACAGCTAATATGCAGTAATTTGACCCGCCTTGTTTACTTATCCAAGGTCCACGTGAATTGCTTCACCAACGGCCTTTACCTTAAGCCTGCCACCCATCGCTTCAACATATCGCCGAAGTGTTGCCACCTGCACGCGGTCCAGATCCCCGGCTTCCATACGTGCAACCCGGTCTACGCTGAGCTTCAGGGATGTTGCAAGCTCCACCTGGCTCAGCTGCGCGTCCTCGCGCATTTCGCGCAGCGAGAGCTTGCGAGACTCAATCTTCACCGAACGTCGATGTTCGGCAACCGCCTCACGCTGGGCCTCAGTTAATACATCCGGATCCGCAAAAGCAAAGCCCATGTGTTCCACCGTTCTTTCATTGTTCAAAGCTAGCTACTCTCATCTCTGAGATTAGGTGTGACCGGCGCATTTCCCAATGATTGTGACGGCCTTGGCGGGGGTCATTTGAATGAACAATGACCCAATGCGCGGTTACGCCTCTCCGCAGGGCTTTAGGAAGCAAAGGTGACTTGAGCAAAGTCTCAGATGTCATCCGAAAGTAGTATTGGAACTTGAATATGTATGAATCATACTTAAGGCATGAACGCGAATAAGACAGTTCATCAGGTGAAGCGCTCAACGCTACCGGTGATCATCTTGAATCAGCTAATGAATGAGCCAGCACATGGCTATGCATTGCTATCCAAACTCGAAGAACATGGTCTCACAGGGATCAAAAGCGGCACCCTCTACCCATTGTTGCGAGTGATGGAAGAGTCCGGAGATATCGTCTCGGAATGGGAAATCACCGACCGCGGCCCAGCACGCAAGACCTTCAGGATCACCAGTCAAGGCCAAACAACTCTGCAAGAAGTTCGAACCTGGCTACGCCAGATAACCTAGGAGAAAACGATGAAAAGCACTAAAGACTATCTCGCCGAGCTTCGTTTTAATCTCTCACTACGGAATCTGGACGTCGCCACCATTCGTGACATTGTGCGCGAAGTTGAAGCAGAGAGCAGCAACTACGACGAAGCTACAGCTAGCTTCGGAAGCCCCGACGAATATGCGGATTCCTTTCCCAAGAAAGCTACCCCCAAGGGCCACCAAACATTCATGATCATCGGAGTGGTCTTGGGAATCTTGTGGCCACTGCTGCAACTTATCCTTCGCGACCGAACTGCCGGGAGCATGAGTAATTGGGCAGTCACGTGGCTACCTGCATTCGGATTCGTAGCGCTGGGGATCATCATTGATTTCTCACGCGCTATCGCACGTTCGCGCAAGAGTCGTTAAACGTCAAAGGGTGATGCACTCCCCTTGCGGAGAATGCATCACCCTTTGAACAGAGGTGAGTCTAAAAAGACTTACTTCTTGGCTGCAGCAACAACCTGAAGCTTCAGGTTTGCAACAACATCCTCGTGTACGCGAACGGTTGCGGTGTAGTTGCCAGTCGACTTGATGTGGTCGTTGACCTCAACGTTGCGCTTGTCGATCTTGCCTAGGCCAGCAGCTTCAACCGCAGCAGCAATGTCTGCGGTCTTCACGGTGCCGAACAGGCGGCCGTTGGTGCCAGCCTTCATGGTGATTTTCACCGGCTGGGACTTCAGCTTCGAAGCAAGTGCCTGAGCATCCTCAAGGTTTGCTACGGCGCGAGCAGCGCGAGCAGCCTTGATGGACTCAACCTGCTTCTCGCCACCCTTGGTCCATACGAGTGCGAACCCGCGTGGAAGGAGGTAGTTACGGGCGTAGCCGTTCTTTACCTCAACAATGTCGCCTGCAGCACCCAGACCGGATACTTCGTGAGTCAGAATGATCTTTGCCATTTTATATCCCCTCTTCCTTAGCCGCGGCCAGCGCCGGAGTAAGGCAGCAGGGCTACTTCACGTGCGTTCTTGATAGCCTGTGCGATCTTGCGCTGTTCCTGAACCGATACGCCGGTCACGCGACGAGCGCGGATCTTTCCGCGATCAGAAATGAACTTGCGCAGCAACGCTACGTCCTTGTAGTCGATGACAGTGATGTCAGCGGCCTTCAAGGGATTGGACTTTGGTTTGGGCTTACGGATTTCAGCCTTAGCCATCGTGGAGCTCCTTAGGTTTGGAGCCCGCAGAGAGATCTGCGGGATGGTGAATAAATAGTTTTTTAGAAAGGTGGTTCGTCGCTGCCTGGGTTGCCCCAGCCACCGCCGCCACCGCCGCCGTTGTTACCGCCGGTGCTCCACGGGTCGTTGGATGGAGCATTCCATCCGCCGCCCTGCTGTGGCTGCTGCTGTTGCTGCGGCTGTGCTTGTGGGGCATTTTGCTGCGGAGCGTTGGAGAATCCTCCACCGCCACCGTTGTTGCCAAAGCCGCCCTGGCCACCGCCGGAGCGCTGGGTACGGGTTACCTTGGCGGACGCAAAGCGGAGCGACGGGCCGATTTCATCGACCTCGAGCTCCATGACGGTGCGACGTTCGCCTTCCTTGGTGTCATACGAACGTGAGCGCAGACGACCCTGGGCGATGACTCGCATGCCCTTGGTGAAGGTCTCCGCAACGTTCTCTGCAGCCTCACGCCATACCGATGCGCGCAAGAACAGGGCTTCCCCGTCCTTCCACTCATTGGACTGGCGATCAAAGGTGCGAGGAGTCGAAGCGATCGTGAAGTTCGCTACGGCTGAACCGGACGGCGTGAAACGCAGCTCCGGATCGGCGGTCAGGTTTCCGATAACGGTAATAACAGTCTCGCCTGCCATTGACTCTCCTTAGTCAGAATGAACGTTTGTCGTACAACGAAAGTGCAAGCGTAATTAAACGCGAGCCTCTTCCGGACGGGTGACCTTGTGACGCAGGATCAGCTCGTTGATCTTGAGCAGACGCTCAAGCTCGGACGAAGTAGCTGGATCCGCGGTGTAGTTCACCACGATGTAGATGGCTTCTGCCTTCTTCTGGATCTCGTAAGACATCTTGCGACGTCCCCAGATATCGACCTTGTCGATCGTTCCACCGTTTGAGCGAACAACTTCGAGGTACTTCTCGAGAGTTGGCTCTACGGTGCGGTCATCGACCTCTGGATCGATGAGGACCATAAGTTCATAAGCACGCATGTGAACCCACCTCCTTTGGGCTAAACGGTCGCGGCATTTCCGCAACAGGAGGTTCTTGCGTTATCCATGCACCGCGGCACCCAAGTTTCGGGCGTGCAGTAGCACAGACCTTCCAATCCTACCCGAGATAAGTGCAATGACAGAACCCTAGGTGTCCTAGATCATGCACTGAATTTCATTGAGCATTCATCGCCGATTCAAGACGTTCCCCAAACACTGTGGCCAGAGTGCGCATGTAGGTATCGGAGATGTGGTGCTTATCCCGGTAGACCAGCACATTGCCTATCACCGACGGACAGCGCTCGTCGATACAAAATTGATCACTGAAATCCAAGACCTTCACCCGGGGCTCGTGTTTCGCCGCCTGCTTGGTGACGTCCCCCGATTCGAAAGCTACCGCTTTATCGAAGCTGCAAGCCTCGGGCTCTGCCGAATGTTCTTCCACGCAATCACGGGCATATTCATCCTTGGGCGGCCGCGGAGTATCAACCACCGCATACACTGGCAAACCGGCATCTTCTAGTTTGCTCCACTGCTGCGCATAACCTTGCGCAGCGTCTGCCACAAAGCTGGCTCCGGCCCAGTTCGCGGCAACCACCGCGTTTATATCGTCCCTGCTTTTAAGCCTCTCCAGAGTCTGCTTGTTGGCTTCGGCGCAGTTGATGCCCCCGTCGCGTTCTGCGGTGCGTTCCGTAGCGCTAAACGGACAAGAGTTCTTCAAGTACGTGACAACTTTCCAGCCCCGCTCTTTGGCATGTTCGGCTAACGCTTCGAACCAGTGAGCTGCGTGGGAGTCGCCGACCAGCGCCACCGTGAAGCTGGCGTTTTTGCTCCCGAATTCGCATTCTTTGATCTGCGTTGATTGCGGATCCTGGACACACTCACCCAAATCCGGTTGATCATCCTCGGCCGTGGCAGGCACCGGGATGATCTGCGTGGTCTCCGGAAGGTATGCCGGAGCTCCGGAGCCCACCGAAGCGGCACCAAAACCTGCCGGTGGATCCTGGATTAGCTGGGCGACTGCCTGCTGATCCTTTTCGATGCTTTCTCGTTGCGCGATACCAGGTATGAGTGCAGTTCCTGCCACTACTGCAACCGCTGCTGCACCGGCAACCAGCGAAAGCTTCGCCGAGCCGGCTAACGGCATAAATTGCCGTGCCGGCGACTCAACAAACTTCAAACTCGCCCAGGCCAAGAGCAACGACCCAGCCAACAGGGCCAGCGTTTGAATCGGGTTTGGATCATGACCCAGAAGATGGGTGACAAAGACGATCAGTGGCCAATGCCAGAGATAGAGCGAGTAGGAAGCCAAGCCGATCCATTGCACCGGTTTCCACTGAACCAGTAAGTGCAAAGAACCAAGCCCACGAGTATTGCCCGCAATAATAATTGCCACACAGCTGAGCACCGGTAGGGCTGCGGCAATTCCGGGGAACACCGTCTGCGCATCATAGGTCAGCGCAGCGCCCAGAATCGAGACCAAGGAAATGAGCACCAGAGTATTTCGCACAGCCGCCGAACTGGTCCATCGGGGAAGGGTGAAAGATCCGTTTGCGTGTGCATCCATCAGTACAGCGAGCAGTCCGCCAACGGCTAACTCCCAGATGCGGGTGGTGGTGATGAAATATCCGGCAGCATCACCGGAGTATCCCGTGTAGATCGAGTAGCCCAAAGAGATCAGCGCGATAATCATAAAGCTGAGAAATATGACCCGCCGTCGGGAAGCAAACCGGTCAGTTCGTGGGCCCGGAAAATTTTGCTTAACCAGCACACAGACGACGAGCACTATCAATGGCCAGAAAAGGTAAAACTGTTCTTCGACTCCGAGTGACCAGAAATGCTGAAGTGGACCGGCGGCTTCTTCGGCGGCCAGATAATCAACCGCATCAGCTGCGAGCACCCAGTTCTGCACGGAAAAGGCGGAGGCGAGCGCTTGAATCCCCAGAGTCCCCCACAGAGTCTTAGGCAGAATCAGTAGTCCGGCAACAATCACAACAACAATGACCAGCATCGCGGCGGGCAAGATTCTGCGTGCTCGGCCGGCAAAGAACGAGGCAAGATTCACCGTTCCGGTGCGTTGTGCTTCGCGCAGTAAATGTGAGGTGATCAGAAAACCGGAAATGACGAAGAAGATATCCACGCCGATATACCCACCTGGGAGCACACCTGGCTCTAAATGGTAAGCAACCACCAGCAGGACCGCTAAGGCGCGTAGTGCCTGAATTTCGGGCCTGAAATTTTTGATGTTTGCCGGTGCTGAACTCATGTTCTTTGATCAGACCAGTTCCCGGTGAACAGCAGGTAATCACCGGGCATCCGCAAGCAAAACTACAAGTGGGAAACTCGTGGGTATCCGACATGTGCCACGAGGAATACCTGAATAGAACTATCCCAAAAGTTTTCTATTTGCCGAGGAGAGCGGATATTTGGCATCAAATTTGGGATCTATGCGCAATCGGAAGACCGCTTCGAGCAGTAACCGGCCCACTCCCCAATAGACAGGTATGAGCAACCAGATGTACCAGCCGAATTGTCCAACCGTGGCGAGAATCAGGGTTGCGAAAGTGACCAGTATTCCCAGCCCTCGAAAGATTAGGACTATTCCCTGGGTGGCAGAATCTCGACGCTCTTGATCAACTCGTGTACGAGTTTCTAATCCGTCGACGGCTTCTGAGAAGTGTGGGGTCTGCACGCTGATAAAAAGTTCACCAACCTGCACGTCCAACGCCTTAGCGATCAGCGAGATTGTTTCCAAGCTGGCATCGCTGCCGGCTTCGAGCCGCTGAACAGTTCTAACAGTGATGCCGCTTTCCGTAGCCAGACGTTCTTGCGTCCAACCTTTAGCGCGGCGAAGTTCTGCAATCCGTGATTCATTCATGCAAGTGACACTACTGGCGGCAGACACGTAAGCACCACGACATGACCCCGACACTCACCCGACAACAAGCCGACACCTTTGACTTTACGGGGTTTTCAGTCTATTTACCGGACAAGAAAGACATATGCCCTCGAAGGCATGTTCCTTGGTTCTCAGAGAGTGACTCTACGAGCTACGGTTTTGTTTCTCCCGGATTAGATCCAAAGCGAGTACCGATCCGATGACCGCCTGACGTTGCCCAACATTTAGATGGGAAGCGATCTGCAGTGCGTAGGTGGACTTACCTAATAACGCATTGCCCATCCCCGACCACTCACGGGTAACGCTGGCCATCTCTCCGGTGGAACCGGTGATCTGGAAATTAAAGTCCCATACGCTACCGAGCAAATCCAGCTCTTCGCCCTGCATGGAAATGGTGACTCGTGTCTTGAAGAAAGTAACGCGCTTGACCAGACTCGCCAACGGAACGCTCTGCCCGTCTAGAATTTCAAAACGGTCGCGACCCATAGTCATGGTGTCCTTGACCTGAACGACCGGATTGTCCGGTCCGTCAAATACTGTCAGTTGCCGCGCGCCAGCAAACATACGTCCGAGCGCACTTCCTCCGGTTTCAACATGGGCAACTTGCCCACCGGAACCATCTAAGATGGCAAAATCATTTTTCGAAATATTCTTAGTCTGCTGAAAAACGAGAACGTCCTGATTGAAGATCGACATGCAAGCGATTATGCCATCCAGAACTTCGACAAGCCGAGTAATACTTTTGTACGTGTAGTTCCGCTAGTCGTCTTAAGTTCCGAAACTTTAGGAGCCCAGGTTCAAAAGCTTCTGGGCTCCTTTCGGCTTTTCGTGACGCTTATTCTCCGAAGAACTCGCGGGATACCTTGGAGAGGTACCAAGGATCATCCACACCGCACATCTCGCGAGCCGAGTGCATCGATAACAACGCGACGCCGACATCCAACGTACGGATACCCAAACGGGTAGCGGTCAGCGGGCCGATGGTTGAACCACAAGGAACCTGGTTGTTCGAAACAAATTCTTGGTATGGAACCCCTGCGTTCTCGCACCAGTTCGCAAAAGCTGCAGCACCTACCGCGTCGGTTGCGTATCGTTGGTTCGCGTTGATCTTCAGCAACGGTCCGCCGTTGAGCTGTGGGCGGTTAGCCGGATCGTGACGTTCCGGATAGTTCGGGTGTACCGCGTGTCCAGCATCAGCCGAGAGGCATACGGAGGCGGCCATCGCACGAGCGTTGTCCTCCGTACTAGCACCGAAGGATGCCTGGATTCGTCCCAAGATCTCTTCCAAGAATGGTCCACTAGCACCGGAGCGTGAAGCCGAACCGATTTCTTCGTGGTCAAAGGCCGCGAGCATCGCGATGCGCTGCCCCGATGGGGTGCGCGAATGATTAGTCAGGGCAATTAGCCCTGCGTGCACGCTGGTGAGGTTATCCAGCCGCGAGCTGGCAAAGAAGTCCTTGCCATGGCCGAAGACCTCTCCGCGTTGGGCCGGGGCAGTCAGCACGTCGTAGCCTGCGACCTGCGTCGGATCAACACCAGCGGAGGCCGCCAAAATACCCAAAATGTCGGCATCAGCCAGATCACCGGCTCCGAAGATTGGGTTGGTGTGAGTCTGCTTGTCGAGGGTCAGGCCGTCGTTAACCTGACGATCAAGGTGAATAGCCAGTTGTGGAATACGCAGCAGCGGTTCGGTCTGAGCCAGGTGAACCGATCCGTCACGCAAGACCAGACGGCCTGCGAGCACTAGTTCTCGGTCTAACCAGGAGTTGAGCAGCGGTCCGCCGTATACCTCGACGCCTGCCTGCCACCAACCGTTAGATCCGGTTGTCGGCTTTGGCTTAAGTTTAAAGCCAGGTGAGTCGGTATGGGCTCCAAAAATGTGAAACCCACTGGTTGCTGTCGCGGCTTCGGGTTGCACCCAAGCGATGATCGCACCATCTCGCACAACATAGTAAGAGCCTGAGCTCAAATTCCATGCTGCGCTTTCATCCAAGGCGGTGAATCCCTCCGCGTCCAAGCGTTTGGCGGCGCTAGCCACCGCGTGGAAGCTGGAAGGGGAGGTCGCTACGTACTCGGCCAGGTCTGCAATGTGTGCCATTGCTGCGGCTTGTGCCATAACTGGGTGCTCACTTCTTTCATCAGGTTGCTGTGTCGGCCTGAACTGCCGAGCTTTTCCCAGCTTAGTATTTTTCGGCCTTTAAGGGGTGCAATCGTCTCCGCTTTGAACTTAAAATGTCTCATCAACGAAGCTTCTGAGTGTCGAGCTTGACGTAGTAGGACATTTACAAGCATGCTGACAGAAAGTAGCCAACTAGGAAACGAGTGAAATCATGGCATCGACTCCTCACACACCAGACGAACTCCCGGTTGGACACGAAGCAACGTCAGATCCAGACGGTGCTACCAGCGTCAAGCCAGTTACCGCACCGCTTGAGAAGCCAACTAAGTCCCAGACCCCGCCGCCCGAACCAGAGTCCAAGTTACCAGCGACCAAACTAGGTCGGATCTGGACTGCGTCCGTTCTGGGTCTTATTGTTCTGGTGCTGCTGATCATTTTTATTGCGCAGAACCAGGACCAGGTGACGCTGCGCTACTTTACCTATGAAGGTCAGGTAAATCTTGGTCTGGCCCTGTTTATCGCAGCGGTTGCCGGCGGCCTGTTGATCGCGGCAGTCGGTGCCGCCCGCGTGATTCAGTTACGCGCCACTGCACGAAAAGACCGCAAGGCACAGAAGCGTCGTTAAAGTATGAACGCTGCTGCCCGGACCCGATGAAGGCCGGTCAGCAGCGTTTCTTGTTTAAAGTCTAGAAGTCCAGGCCCTGCGATGGGATGACCAGCCCGGTTTCGTAGGCATAAACCACTGCCTGCACTCGATCACGTAAGTGCAGCTTTGTCAGAATCCGGCGAACATGGGTTTTAACAGTTGCCTCGGAGAGGAAAAATCGGTGCGCAATTTCGGCATTTGATAGTCCTTCGGACAAGGCCCGCAGAACTTCCTGTTCGCGCGGAGTCAGGTCATCAAGCAGTGGATCGCGTTCCGGGGGGTCGGCAGTCTTTGCGGGATGTCCCTTGGCACCGTGGCGCACATAGGTTTCCAACAGTCGGGCTGTCACGCGCGGTGCTACCACCGCGTCACCCGAGGCTACTAGGCGCACCGCGGAGACAAGTTCTTCGGGTGCAACATCTTTGAGTAGGAAGGCACTGGCACCTGCCTGCAATCCAGAAAAGGCGTACTCGTCTAGGTCAAAGGTCGTCAGGATGATGATCTTCGTATCCGGGTACTGTTTAGCGATCCGTTCGGTCGCCTCCAGCCCATCCATTTTTGGCATGCGCACGTCCATGAGCACGACGTCTGGAGCCAAGGCCGCGGTCTGCGTGAGTGCTTCTAACCCATCGGCGGCCTCACCCACGATGTGCATATCGTTTTCGCCCTCAAGAATTAGTCGGAAGCCCATGCGTAGCAGTGGCTGGTCATCAACCAGCAACACCTTGATAATTTCTTCCATGAGCTACTCCTTGATGGCTAAATGTTCGTTGGAATGTTCTGGCATTTGCAGGGTAGCTTTCACGATCCAGCCACCTTGGGCCACTGGGCCGGCGTTCACCGTTCCGCCAAAGAGGGCAACCCGTTCACGCATGCCACGTAGTCCTTGGCCGGTGCCCACGCTCGGTACCCTGGTTGCGTCACCGTCATCGATAATTTCGATTCGCACCTGGCTGGAACAACGTTCCATACGCACCTGCACATCGCTGACATTGTGAGCGTAGCGCAATGAATTAGTCAGAGATTCTTGGATGATGCGGAAGACCGTCAACTGAAAAGTTGTATCTTCTGGAAGCGGCTCACCGGTATACGTAAAGGTCAGTGGCAAACCTGCCACACGGAATCCCTCGAGCATCTGATCCAAGCTACCGCCGGTAGGTTTCAGTTCAAGTTCTTCGGTTTCGCTTTGCCGTAGTACCCCGAGCATACGTCGCATATCAGACAGGGCCGCACGTCCGGTCCCCGATAGTTCCTTGAGTACCTGTTCGGAACGTTCTTGGTCGCGTCGTCCCACCACACGGGCACCCTCAGACAAAGCGATCATCACCGACAGTGAGTGAGCCACCACGTCATGCATTTCGCGGGCAATACGGTTTCGTTCTTGGACCTGGGCGAGCCGTGAAACTTGGGAGGCCCAGTGATTCAATTCGGCCTCATGGATGCGAGCGTTACGAATATTTGTGCCGATGGCCGCAGCAGCAGCATAAATACCGATCAGGAAGCCACCGGTAATACCGATGAGGATCCCGGAGGCCGCCGCGTCATCAATATTCTCCGCGTCCGATTCCACCGTCAGATCGGTCAGGTCCGGGTAGCCCATCAGCACCATCATTAACAGTTGGAAACAACCTGCAAGCAAGGCAATGGGAATCGCCCGCCGTCCAGAATAACTGGTGCCCACCGAATACAGGACGATGGCCATTCCCACGCCACCCATACCGCCGCTTTGGCCGGCAAGTAATATGCCAACAAACTCAAGGACGAAGATGACGCATAACACCGTCAGTGGAGCCTTGCGCCGCCACAACAGTGCCAGACCAATAGCTACGGTCAGTAACAAATACAAGGCCGGTGGCACATTAGGCAGGTAGGCCATCATGACGGTGTTGGGCAACGCCAGGAAAAAGTAAATGACTACGGTCCCCACAACGACCACACGCGGATGGGTACGCAGGTATCTACGTACCCGACCCATCCGCTTGGCCGCCAGCTCGTCGAAGGAGACTACCGGCTCCTGCAGCGATGTTTGGCTCATATCATCCAGTCTAGTTTGATCCGGTGTTTCAATTTTTTAGATGTCGCGGGCCTTAAGCAACCAGGCACCTAAGATCAGCGGGATCAGCGTCCAACCGGCTACGCCAACTAGCTGTTGCCACAGTTCAAGATCGCTTGGATAGGACTGCGGCAAAGCCAGTGACATGCCCAGCTGGTCCGGGAGGAACTGGACAACATTTTGCACCCAGTCTGCCAGCATAGTCAGCAGTCCGGTGACGATTGGAAGTACGAAGAACAGGGCCACCAAAGAGGTGATGCCGCCTGCGGAGTTACGCAGGATTGCTCCCAGCGCCAAACCAATCAGGGCTGCCATGACTACCGCGAGCGCACCGTACCAAAGAACGTTTTGGAAGTGACTTGCGAAGAAGTCCAACTTCATGTTGTAGTTCTTTGCTAGCGGCAAGCAGACCAGATAGGTCAGCACACTACTAGTCAGTTGGACGAGCGCACTGAGGATGGTGATGAGTAATGCTTTGGCTCCCAGCACACGCAGTCGTTGTGGGCTTGCCAGGAAGGTACTGACAGCCGAGCCGGTGGTGAATTCGCCGCTCATCAGCAGCACACCGAGAACACCGAGGATTAGCTGCGAGAAGGCTAGGCCTGAGCCCAGCAGTTCCGCAGTAAATTCGGGGCTCGTCATATCCGGAACCCCGGCCATCGGTGGGGCTTCGCTGGCGAAAGAACCAACGCCCCAGACACCCAGCACGGCAATACCCATATTGAGTACAACCGCCACTAGGATCAGGACGCGGGTGGAATTCAGCGAAAAGAATCGGATCGATTCCGAACGCAGCACGCCACCAAAGGTGACTTTGCCAGTGCTTGGGGTTGCGAGATGAGTGCTCATTAGTGGGTGCCTCCGGCGACTGCGTCGTGCTGAACTTGGGACTTGTATTCGACCTCGTCGCGGGTCAATTCCATGTAAGCGTCTTCGAGCGTGCGCTGCAGTGGTCGGAGCTCACTGAGCACGATTCCGCTTTCCAAAGCCCGGCGTCCAATCGATTCCGAGTCCGGACCAGCCACACGCAAGGTGGTGGAATCCAGTCGGGTTAATTGCACACCATCGGCTGCGAGAACCGTCATCAACGGATCCAGATTCGACGAGCGCACAATGGTCTGACGCAATCCGTCATCAATAAATTCACTGATCGGCGCATCGGCAAGGATCCGCCCACGACCAATAACAATCAGGTGATCGGCGGTCTGCGCCATCTCGCTCATCAGGTGCGAGGAGATGAAAACCGTTTTCCCCTCGGCTGCCTGCTGGCGAGCCAGGTTACGCACCCAGGCGACACCCTCGGGATCCAGTCCGTTGACCGGTTCATCAAGGATTAACACCTGTGGGTCCCCGAGCAACGCCGAGGCAATGCCCAGACGTTGACCCATACCCAGTGAGAAGCCGCCGACCTTCTTCCGGTTCAACTGGCTCAAACCGGTCAGTTCCAACGCCTCGTCCACACGAGATCTCGAGATACCCCCGGTGGCTGCCATAGCCCGCAAGTGGGTGCGGGCGGTAAGCGACTTGTGCACCGATTTCGCTTCGAGCAAGGCCCCCACCTCGGTCAATGGATGCTTTGATGAGCGAAAATTATTGCCGTTGACTGCGACCTGCCCGGCGGTTGGCTTGGCCAACCCTACGATCATGCGCATGGTGGTCGATTTGCCGGCGCCGTTAGGGCCGAGGAATCCGGTCACCATTCCCGGCTGGACCGTGAACGACACGTTGTCGACTACGGTTTTTGCACCGTATTTCTTGGTTAGCTGCTGTGCCTGAATCATATGTCCAGCATAAAAAACTTGGTCAGCAAAAACACCGACCCGAGTGCTGATCTTGACCCTCACTCCAAAGGTGGAGCCAACCGTGCTGAGGCGCCAACAAGTGCACCTATAGGCGCACAAGTCGTGGACTTCAGACCCACAGCGCAGCGTTAGTCAGAACCATTAAACCCGCGACTATCACGGCAGCAAAGGGTAAAGCGAGCAGCGCAACCAGCACTCGGTGGTCGCGCATGATGGCAACAAATTCACGCAAGAACGCGCTGGGCCGGTAATACGCGGCGGTTTTGCCGCCGAACGCTCGCGCGTCCAACCCCAGACTACGTGCTGCAAGCCCTGCGCGTAGCGCATGGTAATCACTGGTCACCACCCATAATTGTCCGTCCGGCCTATGGGTTCGCACCAGAGTGTCAGAGAACTTCAAATTCTCTATGGTGTCTTTAGCCCGGTCTTCAATCAACAGCTGTTCCTCAGCTATCCCCTGCTCGCTCAGGTAGCGGCTCATGCTGACGCCTTCGGGCTCCAGCTCGTCGGTGCCCTGCCCACCGGTGGGAACTATGAGCGGTTTAGGTTCTGTCGCCGCGCGGTATAACTGCAGGCCACGATCGAGTCGACCGCGCAATAGCGGGGTAACTTTTCCATCAATGGTGCGTGCACCGAGCACCACCACCGCGGCAGGCTGACCCATCGAAGGAAACTTTCCGTGCACCCAGGCGTAGAGCAGCAACATCGCAAAAAGGCTGGCGGTAAAAGCGGAGGACATGAACAACACAAAGGCTACGGTGTAGGACCACCAGGTATTCAGTGCCACCAGCAGTATGGCCACCACCGGCAGCACAAGAACCGCGACCCCGGAAGCAAAGGAAAGTAGGTTGGAGACGCGGGAGCCTTCCCGGCGCCACATCACCACCCCGTTATAGATCAGCGCACCGGCAAAGATCAGGTAAATCAGCGGAGCCAGGGCGAAGACCAACACAAATACCAGTCCAAGACCTGGCACTAGGTCAGTCACTAGATCAGCTAAGAAGGCGATGCTCAACAGAACTAAGGGGAAAAGTAGCACCGCATTGCCTAAACGGCGTGGATCCTTGCGATAAGAATGCACGAAGAACAACCAGAAACCCACAAGTACTAGGCCGGGAAGCCAACCGGAGTAAAGAGAATTCATCTGCCAGTCCTTAAAGCTTAGGAAGAAATCGAATATTCGCGTCGCAGCATCGCCTTGGCCCCAAGATAACCAGCCATCCCATGCACCGACGGTCCCGGAGGGGTCGCCGAGGAAACTAAATACAGGCCCTTGGATTGCAAATACCACGGCTCCGCAGACAATCTCGGACGCATCACGCTTCCGAGGAGGTCCATAGTTCCTCCCGAAAGATCTCCCCCGACCAGAGCAGCATTTTGCTGTTCTAGTCCGCTGGCAGGAACCACATGACTTTCTTTAATGAGGTCGCTGAAACCTGGAGCCGCAGCTTCGATTTGAGCGGTGATCTGCCGACTCATGTCTGCTGTTGATCCCAGCGGGACATGACAGTAAGCCCAAATAACCTGTTCTCCGGCCGGTGCGCGCGAATCATCAAAAAGCGATGGTTGGGCGACAATCAGATACGGATGCTCGCTGGTGCGGCGGTTCGCTGCGCGTTCGGCCCGGCCCACTTGTGCTGCGGTACCGCCCAGATGCACGGTGCTTGTCTGGCTCAACACCGGATCTTTCCAAGGGATCGGTTCGTTGAGCACAAAATGTACCAAACAGCTGCCCGGCGAGCGCCGGGTTTTTGCCAACTTTTTGGCCAGTTTGTCAGGAATTTTTCCGCTAGTTAGTTTAGCGCCATCCTCTGCGGAGGTATCAAGCAGGATTGTTTTTGCCTGGAGTTCGGCAACATGCGACACCTTATGTCCGGTATGAATGGTGCCCCCGTGGCTGATGACTTCGGCGGCAAGTGCATCGGCAATAGCCTGTGAGCCGCCACGCGGTACGGCCCATCCTTGCCCGTGCGCTGCTGCTGCAAGAAAGAGTCCAGCCCCGGCGTTGGCCGGGCCACGCGCTCCGCCGGCCACATGGGCGGCACATCCCGCGTAAAGCGCTGCGGCACGCGGGTACCTGGCTGAAAATATGTCTTTCAACGCCATGCCACCTAGCGTGGAGGCACTAAAGAGTCCCAAGGTCAGTGGGTGGGCTGGCATCTTGAGCAGCGGGTTAAGCAAGGTATCGCTCAGCGCTTCGATACGTTGCACCAGGGGTCTAAGCAGCCGGGTGTAAGCCTGCCCGTCGCCTGCACCAAGTTCGGCTCCGGTGCGTTCTAAGTCGCGCCATGCGTAGGCGGTCCGTTCGTCTAGAACATGAGCAAAGGACAGTTCCGGGACGATAAAGTCGACCCGTTGGTGCACGTTGAGCTCGTGCATCGCGGTGGAAAGCATGGCCATGGGGTGCACGGCGCTGCCTAGATCAAACTTTGCGCTCGAGCCCTCTAACGGTTGTGTGCGCGCGGCGCCGCCGATAGTCTCGTTGGCTTCGTAGACATCGACACTTAGCCCGGCTCGAGCGGCTACCGCAGCCGCCGCGAGTCCATTAGGTCCAGCCCCTACTACCGCTACCGACGTCATACTTTTTGTCCCTCTGGTTTTTCTGCACCCTTACCAAGACCGCGCAGGGTGAATACGTCTTTGGCTCCGGCAAATGGACCTGCCAATGGATCTTCTTGTCCCACGGCACGTATCGGGTCACGCCGCGGATCAAGGATCGAACGAACCACTTGGAACATCACGTAGGCCAGCATCACCATATGTGCGAGCACTAAGAGAACATAGCCGATTTCCGGGAAGACCTTATGTGGATCTTTATCTGCGGAGAACGAGTCAAGATAGTTCCAGAGTCCGTAGAAGTGCGCCACTTCGACCATCATCCAGACCACAAATAATCGCCAACGCGGCAACGCCAACGCGAACAACGGGATCAGCCAAACAATGAACTGTGGGGAGTACACCTTATTGACCATGACAAAGGAGGCAATGATCAAAAACGCCAGTGACCCCAGACGTGGGGTGCGTTTAGCCATCAGGCCTAGAACCGCAACGCCAATGCAGCACAGGAAGAAGAGGATCAGCCCGTAGCGCGAGATTTGTTCGGCTTCGAAGGTGCCCATGGAGTCGGTTTTTGCTGCGATGGCGTTCCATGCATGCCAGAAACTTGAGAGCCCCGCACCGCGTTCGGAGGAGAAAGTGAAGAAGTGTTTAAAGGAGTCCGGGTAAGCCAGGGCGTAGGGCAGATTGACCAGCACCCACGTTGCGGCGGCGACTGCACCGGTTGTCCAGAAGACTTTGAACTTTCCGGTTCGGATGGCGATGACCAGGATCGCCCCAAGAACAAAAAATGGGTAGATCTTCATCGCCGCGCCCAACCCGATGAGCACGCCGGCGAGCACCGTATGTCCGCGTGCGAAGGCCAGCATGCCCATAGCAAGTAGGGCCACCGCCCACATATCCCAGTTGATGCTGGCAGTGAGGATGATGCCCGGCGCGATGGCCACGATGGCCGCATCCCAGGGGCGACGTCCGCCCATGCGCAACGTACACACCACGGTGATGACCCAGAGGATCGCCACGATCGCCAGGTTCATATCAAAGTAGAGCAGTGACCGGTTCTCTAGCCCCTGTGGAACCAGTGCCGCCACCGCCGAGGCCACGGCGCTCATCAGCACCGGGTATTCAAATTCTGCCCCGCTGCTAAAAGGTACCCAGGGGTTGTCGGCAAAACCGCGCGCACCGAACAACGGCACCCAGTCGGAGTAGCAAGCATAAACATAGGGGTTTGAACCGCCCCAGCCGTTGACTCGGCAGGGGTTCTTCGCCAAGAGCATGAGTAGCGCTCCGAGAGTGGTCAGCAAGATCATCACGCGTTCTACACTGAAGAATCCCGGACTGACTCGTCCCGGATCACTGTGACGACCCAAGGGGCCACCAATCAGCGCGGTGAATTGACGCAAAAATCCATCCGCCCTCGAGGGGACGGTAATGCGCAACGGACCGCGTTGGCTCGGTTTCTTCGGGGCACTCATGACCTCCAGCCTAGTTTGCCCGGGCACCGCACTGCATCATTTAGTCCGCTAGTTCGGTTATTCTCGTCCTTTCGCCACCGGGCGGTACATGGCAGGATGCAACTATGCACAGCCAACGCCGTGAAAGTTTGGAAGCAAGCGCCAGAATACTTCGGGCAATCCTCCGGGGAATCGACCATCGTGAAGAAGTCTTCGCGTGCATTAAGGATGCCCCTTCCACCGATGCGTCGGCCGTGGCAGTCCACAAGCTCCTAGGAGTCAGCGAAGACGAGGCTCGAGCCATCCTCGATATGCAGGTGCGTCGTTTCAGCGATGCCGAACGCGAAAAATTTACAGCGCACTTAGCGCTGCTATACGACAAACTGGACTCGCTACGGTAAACAAACCGCTAGAAAAATACGATGACATGGGTATTCAGGGTTCTCTCAGCAAGCTAAATCTCCTCTTCACCCTGCGTTAACCTGCTGTAGGGCGACTGGCTAACTCGGCTTCCTAAGCTCATGAATGTGAGTAAAACCGACAAGCCCAGCGTCCTAGCGATCATCCCAGCACGGGGTGGTTCCAAAGGCGTTAAGCTCAAGAATCTACGCACCATCGGGGGCATCTCCTTGGTGGGCAGGGCCATCCTTGCGGCGCGTTCTGCGACGACAGTCAGCGAAGTCGTGGTCAGCACCGATCATGAACAGATCAAGGCCGAGGCCCTCGCCTACGGAGCCACCGTGATCAGCCGCCCGGCAGATATCGCCGGGGATACGGCTAGCAGCGAAGCGGTGCTTCTCGATGTTTTGTCCAAGGTCTCCGACACTCCGGATATCACCTTGTTCATACAGTGCACCAGCCCGCTGATTGATCCGGCGGACCTGGATGCTGCCGTAGCCTCGGTGCGCGACGGTGAAGCCGAAGTCAGCTTCGCCGCAGTAGCCGACCACGGTTTCCACTGGACCGCAGACTCCGCAGGACTAGCGGTCTCCAGCGGACATGACGCGGCGAACCGGCCGCGCCGCCAAGATCGCGAGGCCCGCTGGTTAGAAACCGGCGCGTTCTACGCGATGAATACCGAAGGCTTTCGGGCCGCAGAACATCGTTTCTTCGGCCGGGTTCGGATCTGTGAAGTCGCCGCAGAACACGGGATGGACATCGACACCGAAGCGGATCTGGCGTTGGCGCAGCTACGCGTGCCACGCCAAGTCGAACCCATCCTGGTTGACGCGGTAGTGACCGACTTCGACGGGGTACACACCCCGGATACCGCCTACGTAGATGAGCACGGGACAGAAACCGTGCGAGTCTCACGCTCCGATGGCATGGGCGTAGCCCGGCTACGAGCGGCCGGGGTGAAGTTCCTGATTCTCTCCAAGGAACGTAACCCGGTGGTTGCCGCCCGCGCGGCAAAACTGAACGTCGAGGTCGCCCACGGCATCGACAACAAGGCCGAATATTTGGCCCGCTGGTTAGCCGACGAAGAAATCAATCCGGCCCGCGTGGCCTATGTCGGCAATGACATCAATGATCTGGCACCTATGGCGCTGGTGGGTTGGCCGATTACGGTTGCCGACGCCAGCGACGAGGTACACCGAGCCGCACGCCATCGCCTCACCCGCCCCGGCGGCAACGGCGCGGTCCGTGAGCTCGCGGAGCTGGTCCTCACGGCCCGCTGCGCACCCCAAGTTTGAAAATCAAAGTTTTCCCAATGAAAGGCAAGTCAATGACCTCCGTGAACACCGAAATCAAGCCAGTAGCTATCGGCGATTCCCTGCTCGGCACCGGCCAGCAGGTCTACGTCATCGGCGAGATCGGCATCAACCACAATGGCGACATGGAAATCGCCAAGCAGCTGATCGATGTCTCGGCCGAGGCCGGCGCCAACGCCGTGAAGTTCCAGAAGCGCACCCCGGACATCTCCACCCCGATGGACATGCGTGACAAGATCCGCTCCACCCCATGGGGCGACATGACCTACCTGGACTACCGCTACCGCGTCGAATTTGATCAGGCACAGTACAAGGAGCTCATCTCCTACGCCGCGTCCAAGGGCCTGCACGCTTTCGCTTCGCCATGGGACATCCCATCGGTGCACTTCATGGAGGAACAGGGCGCGGTCACCCACAAGGTTGCTTCCGCATCGGTCACCGACATTGAGCTGCTCAAGGCTCTGGCCGAGACTGGCAAGCCAATCATCCTGTCCACCGGCATGTCCACCATCGAGCAGATCGACAAGGCAGTGGAGACCCTAGGTACTTCCAACCTGGTCATGATGCACGCAACGTCGACCTACCCACTGCCTCCAGAAGAGGCAAACCTGCGCATGGTCGAGACCTTGCGCGACCGTTACCAGGTTCCAGTGGGCTACTCGGGCCACGAGCGCGGCCTGCAGATCTCGCTGGCAGCCGTTGCCCTAGGCGCGGTCACCGTAGAACGCCACATCACCTTGGACCGCACCATGTGGGGTTCGGATCAGGCTTCCTCGCTGGAGCCAAAGGGCTTCGCCTCGCTGATCCGCGACATTCGCATCCTCGAGCAGGCCATGGGTGACGGCGTCAAGAAAGTCTTCCCAGGCGAGCTGGCACCGCTAAGCCGCCTGCGTCGCGTCGACGCCTAGTCACGGAGCACATCCGGCGGTTGGACTCGCCATTGGGTCCAACCGCCGTTTATTTTTTGTCTCCCCTAGCCCAGAAGGAACCATGAGTTTGATCCCCGGTCGTATATCAGTGGTGATTCCCGCCTATAACCAGGAGGAATACATCTGTGATGCCCTCACCTCACTAACCAGACAGAAGCTGGGCAAGTGGGAATTAGAGGTATTGGTGGTTGATGATGCTTCCACCGATCAGACCGCGAATCTGGTGCTCGGCTACCAGCACAAGCTCGAGCGCCTCGAACTTGTCAGCCTGCCTACAAACTCTGGGGTCTCCGCGGCCCGCAACGCCGGGCTTGAAGCGGTAACCGGTGAATTTTTCACCTTCCTTGACCCGGATGACTGGTATGCCCCGGAACATTTAGCCACGCTAGCCTCCGCCTTAGAAGAGCTACACGTGGACTTTGTGCGCACCGACCATGTGCGAGTGACCGGGACCAACCGGGTGCTGCACCGCGCCCCGCAGGCGGTGCGTGGCCTGCCGCTAAACCCGGCAGATGATATCGAACCCATCGACTCACCGTCGATGGTGGACTACGCCTTCGTCTGGGCCGGCATGTACCGCACCGACTTGATGCGCTCCGTGGACGCATACTTCTTTGATGCAGACCTCTACAGCGCCGAGGACCGGCTTTGGTTGTGGAAATTGCATCTGCGCACCAGTCGCTATGCGGTAGTTTCCTACCCCGGGGTGTTCTACCGTCGTGGTCTGCCCGGCTCGCTCACCCAAGTTTTTGACGAACGGCAACTAGGTTTCATTCCTGCCTACGCGCGGATTTTGGAAGAGGTGCGTGCCCATCAGGACGCGGATAGGCACCTTCCCAAGGCTATGCGCCAGTTCTTCGCGATCGTATGCCACCATGAAAAACGCGCCAAAAACTATCCGCCGCAGGTACGGCTGGAAATGAAACAGCAGCTACGAAAGATCTTCACCACCATCGACGTTCATATTGCCCAACAGGTCGCACTTGAAATGGATATTGCGCGCCGTCGTCATATCCTCTCCTTCCTTCAGGTGGGGGTCGCTAAATGATCGCTTTAGTCGAGGCCAGCAGCTATTTTCAAATAGCTTCCCTGGCCGCCATGGCCGATGCTGGACTACTGCCGCAGGCAGATGAATATGTGCTGGTACTCGCCAATGGCTCACAGCTACCCGAACTGACTACACCGTTAGACGAAGCTCCCGGTTTTGCAGAACTCGCCGCAAGATTTGACCGAGTTGTCGACCTGGCAGCGCTAGTGTCCCCACGCCGCCCAGCCCAGTTCAACCCGCGCGAAGACGAATTGTTAATCTTTGAACGCTTGCTACGCAACGCTTGGGGCTTAGGCGATGAACGGGTCACCTTGGTGGTTGAATCTATCCAGGTCAACCCGGCCCGTACCCTAGCGCGAATCTTCTTCGACGCCACATTGTGGGTGCACTCCGATGGCCTGATGTCTTACGGGCCCACCCGTAACAAGCTCCAGGTCCCACTCGCGCAGCGCCTAGCCGGCACCATCCACGTGGATCTGGTTCCAGGGCTCGAGCCCCAGTTACTCGCCGAACAGCAACCCCCGCGTCAGGTCTTGCCGGGCACCGCACTAAAGGTGGTCTTCGCACAGCTTGCCGAGAGCTCCGAGTTGCAGCTTCCCCAGGGGGCCGCATTGCTTCTTGGGCAGTATTTAGGCTCGCTGGGTTTGGTCGACGCGGAGGAAGAGCTGGAACTACACGAACAGATGCTCTTGGCCGCCAAAGACCGTGGCTTGAACACTATTTTGTTCAAGGCGCACCCTTCGGCCAGTGCCACCTCGGCGGCACGGTTGCGGGCGCGGGCGCTGGATCTGCAACTGGACTTTCATCTCTTAGATACCGATCATTTAGCAGAAACTGTCATCCTCGCCGCGCAGCCGCAGCTGGTGATCTCTTGTTTCTCTACCGCGCTAGTGACCGCAAAGTATGTGCTCGACACTCCGGTGCACGCGGTGGGGACCGCCAAAATGCTGCAATTGCTGGCTCCGTATGAGAATTCGAACCGGATCCCGCTGTCGATCATCCACGGTCTCTTTGTGCAGGATCTGCCGGTGCCTGCTCGAGCTGGAAACATCGATATGCTCAGCAATCTGCTCGCTGCGGTCTCCTACTGCATGCAGTCCAAGCAGCTTCCACAGTTGCGGCAGACGGCCGAACAGTTTCTTTCCGAACACTATGGTGTGTATTCAGCACACTTCAAACGTCGGCGCATCACCAAACTTGAACTTCCACCGTCTTGGGCTCACCTACCGGTGCGCCGGTCGGTACCTGCAAAGGTCCGTGGGGCTAGCCGCCACGCATTGCGTCGCGGTTCGCGGGGCTTGGACAGAATGTCCAAGGTCCTGAGCCGGCTGGCAAAATGAACGATACGATGATGAAAATTTCCCAGCCCGAAACTCAAGAAGTGCCACGGCCACGCTTTGGCGCTGCCCATGTATGGGTTGAATCTCCCCTGCAATTGCTGTCTGCCGTGGAAACACATGCAGCAGGGTTGCTAGGCGACGAGGTCTACGTCATTCCACGGCGAGGCATGCCCTTAGAAGCAACTACCGGGGCACTGCTAAAAAATTCGCCAGCAGGATTGCATTTCATGCCCGCAGCCAAACGTCCGCCACAACCGAACTCTTCACGTGAGCGTTATGTAACTGGCGATGCCTATTCGGGCCGGATCCAGCGCACCCTGCTCACCGGGGTCAAAGCCAAGGAAGTTGTCATCATCGATGACGGGCTGGCCACCCTGGCACTGATTCGTCAGTTGGTCAGCGAAGAGCCGACACCTTTGGTTCGCGCGCGAGCCAAGAATACTCCCGCACGCCATGCACTGGGATTAGCTATGTGGCACCGACTTCGTGGTCTGGCCAGAGAAGGGCGATTACTGATCGTCTCTGCTTTGCAGGTGGACGTGCAGCTTAAAAAGCGTATGGAAGAGTTGGGAATTAAGTTCGCCCAGCATCGCTTTGAATGGTTGGCCACCCAGCCCGTCGCCGAACGCTTCACCGAACCAACATTATTGATCGGTTCGGCCATGGCTGCCGACTCGATTATTCATGCCGAACCCTACCTCCAGTGGATTCGCTCCATTGCCGCGGAGGGTCCCGTCGCTTATTTCCCGCATCGCCGCGAAACTGAACAAATGCTGTCCGAACTTCGACAGATACCCAATGTCATCCTGAAGGAACATACCATTCCCATCGAGATGCGTTTACGGGACTTACGCCCGGGACAAGAGATCAGAGCCCTGCCCTCGACAGTTATTCCCTCCTTACGTTTATTGCTCGGCAATGAAGCTCGTAGCCTCTACGCGCAGCCGGTCCCAGATCACTGGTGGACATCCGATACCTCGCAAGATCTACGTGATCACCTGTCCAGTTCGTTGAAGGTGTGATCAGAGCCGTGAAACCAGCAGTTTTAGTTGTTGCGGATTCAGATTCTTATCTGAAGCTCGCCACCACCTTCCTGCACCGTCTTGGTCCGGGTTGGGATCGACGTGTTGTTTTAGCCCGCACCCCGGTAATGCCTACCGACGAACAAATCTTGGCTGCCTTTGAAGGAACCGACCTTGACCCTGCAGATCTAGAAGTATTGGCGTTAAACCAGTTCAACTCGCAAACTATTGGCGAAGATCTAGTCTTCGCCGCCGCCACGGGACCGGTCGTTGCGGAGTTATACGCTCGAATCCTGCGAACCGAGCCGGCCAATAACCGACGTACCGCGCTTATTTCTGCGCTTCCGGGAGTTGCATTCCCGGCGACACGCAAGGGTTGGAACTACCGTCGTCCCGGCGACGGATTTATCTGCCATTCACATGCCGAGGCTCGCGACTTTTCCTTTATGAACCTTGATGATGATGGACATCAACCCACCATCATGGTCAGCAAGCTTCCCTTTCTGCGTTCCACCGGATTCCCGACTCAGGTTCCGGGAACCATTAAACGCTTAGTTTTCGCACCGCAGGCGAAGGTTCCTTTTGGCAAAGCAGAACGAGAACAGATTCTCATCTCGCTCGAGCGCACTGCCAGGCTTAACCCGGGGCTAGAGGTACTGGTCAAACTTCGTGCCCGAGCCGGAGAACCACAGACACACCTCGAGGCATACCCCTACGATTTACTCTTTGAGCAACTTGTACGCGCGGGCACGCTAGGTAAAGTCACACATCTACAATTTGTCACCGGCAGTATGGCCGAAGTCCTGAGCAAGGAAAGTGCCCTGGTGACGGTTTCTTCGACGGCCGCTCTGGAGTCTCTAGATCGCGGCTTACCAACTATGGTTCTTTCGGACTTTGGGGTCAACGCCCAAATGATCAACGTTGTTTTTGAGAGTTCAGGGTTGCTTGGAAGCTTGGATGATCTTGAAGCGTTAAACTTTGCTCCAGCGAATAAACCATGGCTACGCGAAAATTATTTTCACCGCGTGGACAACACTTTTAATGAATCCCTTATGATCCTTGCGCAGCGAGCGCGCGACGGTCAGCTAAAAACAGATCCCGAAATACTGGCGTTCATTAAGCATCAGCCACTTCGCCAAAGAGTGCGTACGGCGCTTCCGACACCCTTACTGAAGGTTCTATTAAAAATTCGCAGACAACTGCGGTTATCCCAGAAGTCGAGCACTAGATCATCGTCATGAGTCACCTAACTAACAGTGCTTACTAGGGATTGATAGCCAAACTACAATACTTGTAATGTCCAAAACATGAATTAAAACTGTACAGAGTGGCGCGTTAGAGTGTGCCCATTGTCTGATACTGCACCCTTTAGATAACAGGTATTCTCTCGTGCTCTCCGACATCTCCGGTGATTACTAGCACTTTGGGAATGTTTCTTGACCAAAAGGTCTTAAGATCATTAAGGGCCCATTAATAGACTGTGCTTTCGCGCGGCCATTTTGCCCACAGCTTTGTATATTTCTTTAGGAGTTCATGTGTCGGCGAACCCGATTCGCGTTGCCATTGTTGGCGTGGGCAACTGCGCTACATCCCTTATCCAAGGTGTCGAGTACTACCGCAGTGCCGACGAAAATGCCTCTATCCCGGGTCTGATGCACGTCCGATTCGGCGAATACCACGTGGGTGACGTGGAGTTCGTAGCGGCATTCGATGTTGACGCTAAGAAGGTCGGCCTCGACCTATCTGAAGCAATCCTCGCGAGCGAGAACAACACCATCAAAATCGCAGACGTGCCACACACCGGTGTGACCGTGCTACGTGGCCACACCCTGGATGGTCTGGGCAAGTACTACCGCGAGACCATTGAAGAGTCCACCGCCGATCCTGTCGACGTCGTTCAGACGTTGAAGGACAACAAGGTAGACGTCATGGTTTGCTACCTGCCAGTGGGTTCCGAAGCTGCCGCGAAGTTCTACGCACAGTGCGCCATCGACGCGGGCGTTGGATTTGTTAACGCCTTGCCTGTCTTCATTGCCGGCACCCCAGAGTGGGCTCAGAAATTCACCGATGCAGGCGTTCCTATTATCGGCGACGACATTAAATCGCAGATTGGCGCCACCATCACGCACCGCGTGATGGCCAAGCTTTTTGAGGACCGCGGAGTAGTGCTTGACCGCACCTACCAGCTAAATGTCGGTGGCAACATGGACTTCAAGAACATGCTCGAGCGCGAGCGCCTTGAATCCAAGAAGATCTCCAAGACTCAGGCCGTCACCTCGAACACTTCTGCCAAGCTCACCGCTGACGATGTCCACATCGGCCCAAGTGACTACGTTGCCTGGTTGGATGACCGCAAGTGGGCGTTTGTCCGCCTCGAGGGACGCAACTTCGGCGACGCTCCAGTGAACTTGGAATACAAGTTGGAAGTATGGGACTCACCAAACTCCGCTGGCGTCATCATTGATGCTGTCCGCGCAGCTAAGATCGCGCTTGACCGCGGTATCGGTGGACCGATTCTGTCGGCGTCGAGTTACTTCATGAAGTCGCCACCAGAGCAGTACGACGACGACACTGCGCGTCAAAAGGTTGAGGCCTTCATCCGCGGCGACGTCGAGCGCTAAATTTTATGAGTTAGTTTTGCGCTAACCAAAGCAGGGTTTGGAAATTTTAGATTTCCGAACCCTGCTTTTTGTTTTCTGCATCAAGACGCGGAGAAGCCCGCCGGCTGAAAGGCCGGCGGGCCTCTGTGCAATTACTTGCGAATTCATTTTCTACCTCTTTTCCAGTGATTCCAATCAACGGTAATGGCGTCGTTTGGAACTACCGGATGCGGAAGTACATTTCTGGTGGCACATGGTTAACCAATTCCCGTTGCCGCAGTAGACGGTTGAATTCAGTGTTGTCCAATGGCTTGGAGTTTTTACCTAAACGCTTTCGCATTATTATTCCCTCCCCTCTAAATGAATCGAAGGGCTGGGAAGGTCTTGGCGCGTAGTTGAAACTGCGCGAGCCTTGAGGCTTTCAGGACCGGCGAAGATGAGTTCCGAGGTCCGAACAGCCCGTTGGGTGGTGCTGTCAAAAAGTGGAGCAGACATGAAAAAGTTCCTAAGGGAGAATGTCGATTACTGACTGACCACCTCAGGAACTTTTGATTGAATTCGTAGAAGTCTAGGAATCCATTACTCCGGAGGCAGAGGAAACGCCATGGCGTGCGGCATAGCCGAACCAGCGATGCGTAAAGGTCATATTGCCTGATCGCTTGCCGCCATCGTTCCAAATAACTGAATTCGTAATCACGTTTCCCACCTCCTAAATGTCTGTCCGAATCAATCGTGCGAAGCACGAGATCCTATGTGAATTTTCTTTTTGATCCGCAAATCTCATTGAGACTTCCCAATCACAGTACTTAGCATACATGGAGAATGCCGTGAGTGCTAGCGAAAGGCAAAAATTCTTAAATAAGTTTCATTAAATGCGTTGGGGCCGTTTCGAGCGATGCTCAAAACGACCCCAACACCAAAGCGTGTGAACTACTTATCGTGTTCTCCGGCTTGAGATTCAGGTTGCTCAGCCCACCAAGCCTGCAATCGCTCCCCCGCTATCTCTTCGCCCAGTGGCCCATCATCGAGACGCAAGTTCAACATGAAGTTGTAAGCCCGGCCCACCATTGGACCTGCCTTGATCCCCAGGAGGGACATAATCTGTTCTCCGTTGAGGTCTGGCCGAATAGCATTCAGCTCTTCCTGCTCCGTGATTTCTGCGATACGAGTCTCTAAATCGTCATATGCGAAACCTAGGCGTTCTGCCTTGCGACGGTTTCGAGTCGTGACGTCCGAGCGGGTTAACCGATGCAACCGCTCTAGTAAGTCCCCAGCATCTGTCACGTAGCGACGTACGGCCGAGTCGGTCCAGCCGGCTTCTCCATAACCATAGAAGCGCATATGCAACTCAACCAGGCGCGCTACCGCTTTTGTCGTGTCCTTATCGAAGCGAAGAGCGCGCATACGCTGCTTCACTAACTTGGAACCGACCATGTCATGGTGACGGAAAGACACCGCTCCATTGGACTCAAATTTTCGCGTCGCAGGCTTGCCGACATCATGCATCAGGGCCGCAAAGCGCAAAATGAAATCTGGCCCCGGGACCGCACCATCAGTGTCGGTTTCATGTCCGATTGCCTGCTCGAGCACAGTCAATGAATGCTGATAGACATCTTTGTGTCGATGATGTTCGTCGATTTCTAAACGCAAAGCCGATACCTCTGGCAATACTTTGTCGGCCAGGCCAGAGTCGACCAATAAATCTATGCCAGCTCGAGGGTCCGCGCCATTGATCAACTTGACCAATTCATCGCGCACTCGTTCGGCGGAAATAATATCAATGCGCTCGGTCATCTCGGCCATCGCCTGGCGTACCTCCGGCGAAACTTCAATGCGAAGTTGAGATGCAAAGCGCGCGGCGCGCATCATTCTTAATGGATCATCAGAAAATGAGATATCCGGAGATCCTGGAGTGCGGATGAGTCCTTCACGTAGTGAATCAACCCCGTCAAAAGGATCCACCAATTCCAAATCAGGCAGTCGTAAGGCCATTGCATTCATGGTGAAGTCCCGGCGGAAGAGATCATCACGGAGATTGTCACCAAAAGCAACGATAGGCTTACGCGAATCCTTGTCATAGGCATCTGCGCGATAGGTCGTGACCTCTAGGGTAAACCCGTCTTTTTTGAAGGCAATGGTCCCAAACTCGCGACCCACATCCCAAATATTGTCGGCCCAGCCAGAGATCGCTTTGACCGTCTGCTCAGGTGTAGCGCTCGTGGTGAAATCTAAGTCGGGTGAGACACGTCCAAGAAACAGGTCGCGTACCGGACCACCCACCAAAGAGATCTCAAATCCGGCGCGAACAAAACGGTCGGCTAGTTCGAAAATGACCGAAGGTAGGATCTGGCGCAGGGCGTCATGAGATGGAAGTGCGTGCATAGTTCCTTAAGCGTGCCAGATTTCTGGTGATCTCGCTTGAAAAATCACCGAAGTTCCTTGCGAGATAGCTCTCTTGTCCAAGTCGCTAAGGTATAGATCACCAAAAACTCGATAGAGTGGTTGCATGAACCGTCCGATCCCGTCTGCCCCAAAGCGCACCCCATTGACTGCGTCAATGGCTTCTGCTCAGGCACCCGGCGGTCCTCAGGCGCTTCCTACGGTCGAAGAAGTCTCCTCTGGTGGCATAGTTATCGACTTCGATAACCCCGATTTTCCGGTAGCAATCATCGCCCGATACAACCGTGGTGGACGCTTGGAATGGTGCCTACCGAAGGGCCATCCTGAGGGCGAAGAAACGAACGAAGAAGCGGCTATCCGGGAGATCGAAGAAGAAACTGGAATTGCCGGTCGTATTCTTGCTCCGCTCGGTTCCGTCGATTATTGGTTCACCGTAACTAACTACCGGGTACATAAAACTGTGCACCATTTCCTTTTGGAAGCCACCGGCGGCCACCTCACGATCGAGAATGATCCCGATCATGAAGCCGTTGATGTCGCATGGATTCCGTTAAATTCACTCGGTAAACGCCTTTCCTTCCCTAATGAACGCCGGATCGCAGACCTGGCACGCGAGGTCCTAACGAAGTATGTCTCAGGTTCCTAAGTCACAACCAGGCTCCGATCAGCCACACACTGGAGCCTTTGAACAGGTAACGGAACCAGCGCCTCCCCCAGTGCCGGTCTCCGGCGGACGATCAACGACCTACGCTCTCATGGCTTCAGGCACGTTGGTGTCCCGAATTCTTGGTTTTGTTCGTACCGCAATGCTCGCCATGGCCATCGGCTCGGTCACCTCGGTGGCTGATATTTTCGAGAAGGCGAACGTCATTCCGACGATCATCTTCATGTTGTTGGCCGGCGGTATTTTCAACGTTGTGCTCATCCCACAGCTCATCAAGGCTTCCAAAGCTAAAGATCGTGGTGCCGCTTATACCTCGAAGCTGGTAACCCTCACCATAGTCGTAATGGGCGCGCTGACTCTGATACTAACCCTCTGCGCACGCCCAATTATCGTTGCGTTAACCAATAACTGGACCGAACCGATGATTGCCCTAGGGACCGCGTTCGCCTATTGGTCCTTGCCCCAAATATTTTTCTACGGACTGTATGCGGTACTTGGCCAGGTGCTCAACGCGCACGGGAAGTTCGCCGCGTTTATGTGGGCACCAGCGGTCAACAACCTCATTCAACTGCTGGTTATTGGCTCGTTCATCATCGTGTTCGGCGCCTATTCCACGGGTAATCCAATGGACACGTGGAGCACCGGAAAAACCGTCTGGCTTGCCGGTGGCGCAACTCTTGGCATTTTGATGCAATCACTGGTGTTGTTGTGGCCCCTGAAAAAGATCAACCTCAAGCTCCAATTCGATTTTTCATGGCGCGGTATGGGCTTACGCCACGTCGGCCGATTGGCCATTTGGACGCTCGCTGCAATGGTCATCGGCAATATCTCGTCGTTGCTCTATTCAAAAATTGTCTCCGGAGCGACAGCCGCCCGTACCGAGCTAAGTGCTGAGCAAGCAGCCTCGGTAGCCGGCGAATACGCACTGAACACCTCACAGCTCATCACGGTGCTCCCCCACTCGCTTTTCGCGCTCACGGTCGCCACGGTGTTGTTCAATGACTTCACGCGCGCCTTCGCCGACAAACGGCGCAAAGATATCGGTCCGCTACTCAATGAGGGCATGCGCTCCACCGCGATCCCGATAATTTTCTGCACTCTGGTCTTCATTGTTTTGGCTGGTCCTTTGGGTCGCCTCTTCGCGGGTAACTCGGAACACTCAATTGCGGCAGCCGCGGCGATCGGTCAGCTACTGGTGCTGACAGCACTGGGGCTTCCCTTCAAATCCTTGCAGTTCTTTATGCTGCGCGTATTTTTTGCCGACGAAGACACCCGTACACCGATGCTCATCCAAAGCAGCATTGCCCTCATTGGGCTGGTCGGTGCGGTGTTGGCGTATTTCTTGATCGATCCAGTTCACATCGCGGCGGCCATTGCCTTTATTTACGGAATCACTAACGTCATTTCCGCCTTGATCACGCACTATCTGATCAAACGCCGATATGGAGACTATGGCGTTGGCACGGTAATCGACACCTACATTCGTATCGGGTGGATGGCCACGTTATCAGCCATCATCGGCTGTGTGCCGTTAGCTCTTTTGGGTGGTTTCAGCTTCGGATTTGCGTACGATTCACTATTGAGTGCCGTCATCACCATCTGTATCGTGGGGCTTGTTATGGCAGTCGCCTTCGTGTTCCTATTGCACCGCACTAAAGTCCCTGAGCTCGCCGGGTTCCTCGGACCACTGCTGCGCAGAATTCCGGGTCTCACTAAGCGGTGATTCTGCTCAAATGACCAACGAATGACGTCTTTGGGCAGGTAACATGAAAGATGGTAGGTCAGCCTGCCGTTCGAAGCAATCAAACCTTGGAGATGCACGTGTCGCAGCCCATCGATGTCGGTTCCGTCCTTAGCGGCCGTTACCAGGTCACCGAATCCGTTTTGACCACCGCCGAGGGAGATCTGGTGCTTGGTGGCATCGATCAGGTGCTCAACCGATCGGTCAGCATCGTGGTCGCATCTGCGACTAACTCCTCCCAGCTCGCTACCAGCGCACGAGAAATCGCCATGGGTGAGCGTCAGGCAAACGTCCAGGTTCTGGATCTGGGAATTACTGAAACAAATCAAAGCTACTTGGTAGCGAATGTCGCACGTTCGGCGGACCTCCTAGATTTGGTTCTTGAAGCCCAGGACGCACCGTACGTAGAGCCGTTTTTCACCGACACTCTGGGAACCGAAATTTTCGGGGAATCCCGTCAGTCGGTCCCTGAAACTTACGCGGACGACGCTGAGTACTACGATCAGTTGCGTTACGAAGATGAGCCCGAAGAACAGGGCAAGGTTGGAAACGCGCTGAGTAGTGGGTTTGCCGGTCTGAAGAATCGTTTCAGTCGCAAAAACACTGCCCCAGCGGAATCCTTCGATGACGAAGATTCGTACGATGAGGAAAATACCGGCGACCAGACAGCACCTAATGCTCAAGTCGCTACACCAACTGTTGCTACCCCAGTCACTCCATCGAGCAAGAACACCGAGGCTCCAAAGCCTAAGGTGACGCGTCTGGATGACGACAAGGAACCGAACGTAACCGCTACCGCGGCCCTCGCCGCAGCTGCTCAGTCAAAGGGCAATACGCCGAAAAAGGCAGAGCCTAAAAAAGCAGAACCACAGAAGGAAGAACCTAAGAAGCCTGCTCAGAAGAAGGCCGCCGCCGCTGGTGTAGCTGCTGGAGCTGGAGTTGCTGCGGTTGCCTCGGCACCAAAGGCTTCGACCTTCCCTGCGGCCGCCAAGGGTGTCCCCGCACAGGATGTTCCTGAGCCAGTAGATAACGAAGAAGACGAGGGCACCTCAAAGGGTGTGCGTCTGCTCGTCGGAGCAGTATTAATCGCGGTATTAGTTATCGGTATCGTCTTCGCCTTCAACTTCCTCGGTGGAGCAGGCAAGGACAATACAGCTGATGCCCCCGCAACCCCTACCGAGACGGCAGCAGAACCGTCCAAGGAAACCTCAGAGGCTCCTACAGAGTCTTCGTTGCCGGCTCCTAAGGTTGATGGTGTGTCCCGCTTAGTACCAGGTAATCAGCAGCTCAACGCCGAAACTGATAACACCTTGAAGGATATGACCGACGGTAACCCTTCAAGCACCTACAAGACTTACTCGTACACCACGAGCAATTTCGGTGGCTTCGCTTCAAATATGGTCTTCATCTTAGATCTCGAAGAAGAGTCAGCGATCAAGGAAATCAACCTCGAGGGCCTAAATGCCACCGGTGGAGATTATGAGATCCTTGTTGGCAAGTCCGATGATCTTGGCGATGCGAAGTCGGTTGCGAAGGGTTCCTTCTCTGGTCCTTCGATCTCCATTCCGGTCAAGGGCGATGAAACCGACTACCTTGCCGGTTCCCACGTGTTCCTCAACGTCACCGAGCTACCACGCCGTGCTTCGGGTGCCAATGCATCCCGTCCATGGGGTCTACAGATTGGCGAGTTCTCCGCGAAGTAACAGACGCGGAATTTTTTACCATAGCAATGCGTTGAGGTGGATAGTGAGGTTAGACCTTACTATCCACCTCGCATTATTAGAACGAAAGGGTTCTATCCCCGTGACTTCAGCACAGAACGACGAAATCCGCGACGTAATCATCGTCGGTTCGGGCCCGTCGGGTTATACCGCAGCGATTTACACCGCGCGTGCGAATCTGAATCCATTGGTTATCGCCGGATCGGTCACTGCCGGTGGCGAACTAATGAACACCACGGACGTTGAAAACTTCCCGGGCTTCCCTGAAGGAATCATGGGCCCGGACTTGATGGACAACATGCAGAAGCAGGCCGAGCGCTTCGGTGCCGAGGTTCTCTTCGATGATGTTACCGAGATGCAGCTCGACGGCGAGATCAAGACCCTGTCGCTGGCCGACGGTACCGTCTACCGCGCCCGCGCAGTCATCGTTTCTACCGGCTCTGCCTACCGCGAATTGGGGCTTCCAGATGAGAAGCGCCTCTCGGGCCACGGCGTTTCATGGTGCGCAACCTGCGACGGTTTCTTCTTCCGTGATCAGACGATTGCCGTCATTGGCGGTGGCGACTCCGCCATGGAAGAAGCTTTGTTCTTGACCAAGTTCGCCGCAAAGGTGATCGTAGTTCACCGTCGTAGCGAACTGCGCGCCTCGAAGATCATGGCTGATCGAGCGCTCGCTCACGAAAAAATTGAGTTTGTGTGGGATTCCGAGGTTATCGGGATCAACGGTGAAGATAAGGTCAGCGGCCTAGTAGTCAAGAACCGTAATTCCGGAGAAGAATCCACGCTGGATGTCACCGGTATCTTCGTTGCAATCGGTAACGATCCACGCGTGGAACTTGTCAAGGATCAGCTAGAGCTGACTGCCGAGGGCACCATTGCCGTCGACGGACGTTCCTCCCGCACCTCATTACCTGGTGTCTATGCCGCCGGCGATGTCATCGATTCAACCTACCGTCAGGCGATCACCGCCGCGGCTTCGGGTTGCGCTGCGGCTCAGGATGTCGAACACTACTTGGCAAACATCAAAACTCCGGCCAAGGCCAGTAACTAATATTTCTCAGAAAGGGGTTCACTCACATGAGTAACGCTAAGGCAGTAACTGAAGCAACCTTCCAGGCAGAAGTTCTGGATGCCGAAAAACCAGTCATCGTCGACTTCTGGGCAGAGTGGTGCGGTCCTTGCCGTCAGCTTGGTCCAATCCTGGACCAGATCGCTGAAGAGCATGCTGCAAAGGTTGATGTCGTAAAGATCAACGTTGACGAGAATCAGAGCATCGCTGCTAAGTACGGAATCACTAGCATTCCTGCTGTATACGTTTTCAAGGGTGGCGAGCACGTCGCTACCTCAATCGGTGCCAAGCCAAAGGCTGTCATCGAAAAGGATTTTGCTGAATACCTGTAAATCCTAAGCACTCCCAAAATAGGCGTTGAACTTTCGAGTTCAACGCCTATTTTCGTCCCTACCCATGGTCATGGCCACTGTCATGACCTCAGGGAATCAGTATTTGTTAGTTTTGGAAAGAAAACAAGGTATTTAGATTACATTTCCTTTAATATCACTCTTATCGGAAGTCAGCGCTCTTGTCCCAGTAAAAAACGATCAAGGCGGAACCTCAAGTACCTATTTTCCTTCTTTACATTTTCAGCACCTATTCAAGATATCTGACGGCCCGCCGTATTACACATCATTGGCATGTTGTCCTCCTACAAAACCGTTCGTGGCTCAGTATTCCAAGTTAGCCCCCTAAAAATTGCATCCCTAAACAGCTTGTCAAAGCTACTGAATATTGGACACTTTGAAAGCCACCAATACTGCCGTTCAGAGCCACCCGACAAAAACAGCGTTATTGTTGTTCAGGGCCACCCTGGCAGCAAGCGGTCGATGAGCCCTTGGGCGTGCAAAAAGCTGTTGTGCAAGTATGTAAACTACTGTGCCTCGGTCCTTGATGAGTGACTGTTGGATCCGCCGGGCGGAGAATTCACGCGGTTCATCTTCGAGAGCTCACGGAGCGAAGGTATGACGCTGCGTCGACGATTTCCTGTATGCAGTACGAGCAGCCGGACTGCATGCCTTGCTGGGGCTGGTGCGTTGGCGGACGCGGTCATGGACCGCATCGTTCACAACAGGATCTGAGTTGAGACCGATGGGTTCAATATGCGCGAGGCGTATTCGCGTGGCGAGCGGTAAACGCATGATGCGTTCGCGGTGAGATTCCTTGTTCAGAGCCGCCGGTCAACCACATCGGTTGGCGGGTGGCTCTGAACGGCAATATCGGGTGGCTCCCAGTGGGAATATCGGTGGCTCTACGAGCTCCGAATAATCAGCTACCAGACAGGTAATTTTCCTCCATCGCACTCAAATACGTCTAGCAGGTAGATGCATTTTTGGACTTCCGTATCTTATGCAAACCCGTATGTCTGCTCGTGTGCTGGAATAGCCAGAATTTATTGTCCCCATACTAAGACACCTCCCGGTCCGAATTTCTGAACACCTCGCTACAGTTTCGGCATATAGCTGGGAATAGAACCATGTCTGCTGGCTAAAGACGGGCCTACCAATCCGCAATCTGGTACCGCTGTTTCACGCTGACGCAGACCATTGTGAAGCTATACAGACTAGTCATTGATTGTTCGGGCGCAGAACTCTTGCCTCGCACATGTGTATTTCAGTTGGATTCAATCAGTTAGGAGCACCCGAAGGACAATCGGAACCAGTGTATGCCGAAATTTATGTCGTATCCTGATCTGTCTGGGTCAGCTCGTATCTATCCGTCATTGATCGGTTTTGGAAAGGCATTTCTAGTCCAGAGTTGCCCTCAACGCATTGATAGCTGGACGTGGCTCTTTCGAGCGCGTGATGGCTTCCCCATAGTTAAGCTCTACAGGATAGATGCCGACAGTTTTTTAGGCGTGGCGCACTGGGTCTACAAGGACATCTTCACCCCAGCTGCATTACCCGGTTTATGGAATTGAAGTACCCGTTGCGATCAATTTACAGGTCGATGATTTGAGTGCTGCAGCGTTTAGCCTCTCGACTAGTTTCGTGCCCACCGGACTCTAAACATGTGTTCGTGAAACTGCATTGGTTAGCCGGCCCGAGGAGCTGGTAAAGGCTAGCCGCCAGAATGAAGATTCGTGTCTCGTCTCCCTGAGCCAGTCCTTGCTACAGCAAAATAATCGGGAGGATCCTGATATCTAAGAGTGGCGGAGATGTCCGGGCCGGAAGTGTCAGTTCTAACCCGGACATATGTTGCTCCTCGAAACGGTCTCTATAGACAGTACGGAAGTCAACGTGTTCGCGATCATCCTGTCATGCAGCGGGTATTAGAAAATTGGGACCATCGGTGAATCGCGTCGTATGAGTATCGGTGCTAAATGGATAAAGGGCGGCGTCACTACTCTGGGATACTGGATGGCTCTCAGGCTCCAGATGTTCACCCGGGCTGGTTTCTCGTCCATTGAATACGCACGAGATGTTTCACGTGAAACTTAGCCACAGATAGCCGTATCGAATCCAGCCTATAGCTATGCCTCGCACTCGAACGGCCATACATTTGTTTCACGTGAAACACTCCCCCGAACGACCGTTACTATCAAAAGTAAGAAGTGAGCACCTATAAATTGAGCACAGTGTCCTTCAATAATCAGGCTTCCGTAGTCCCCTGGCAGAACCGAAATGTCTTCGCACTTATTTCTATGACTGACGGCCAATAACGGCCAGACATCACGATGCTCAATAAATACTGGTCTTCAGGGTTCAGGTTCTATGAGTACCAGAAACCTAGTATTCCCTAACAACGACCATGCTCTATAGGCGGACATAAGATCGAACCTAACAACAATATCTCGATAACGCTCAAAGCTCCCCTATGGACTTTCAGTAGACCGTACGTGCGACGAATCGGAATTACGTACGTGAAAGTCTGCGCCTTCCGTCACCGCAGCGCTCTATTTAACTTCTGAGATTGCTGTATCTTCTCAGGTGCCTTGGTTCCATTTTCCATAGTCAGCTATTCTTTGGCTGAATATTTGACTCGTTGAGAGCCACCTGCCAGAAACAGCATTATTGCCTTTCAGAGCCACCCAATATTCTCCTTCAGAGCCACCCTGTATAAACTCCGTCCACCACGCAAGAGTCTGCGTGTGAACTGCTCCCCAAATGCTGACCTGAGGAAAGTGGATCGAGTCGAAGAACGCGGCTGAACCAGTCCATGCTGGCTCAGTTGGCGACCTGTCATTTCATTGATCTGAACAGGAACCTGGTCTTTCAAGGCTTCACCGGGTCCGGCAAGTCCTACCTAGCGTGCGCGGGGGCGAAGCAGGCTTGTGTTCGTCGGTACCGTACCGGATACGTGTGGATCCCGGATCTCGAAGAAGAATGGCAGCAAGCCGTCGATAAGCCGATGGGTCAGCACAAACTATTGCGTAAATATGCCAATTACAGTGTTCTGGCGTTGGATGAATGGTTGCTGGATCCGCCTACAGGTGAGTTCTTAAGGTTCATTTTCGAGTTCATGGAGCGAAGGTATGACGCCGGGTCGACTATTTTCTGCACACAGTACTAGCAGTCGGACTGGCATGCCTGGCTGGGTGCTGGTGCGTTGGCTGACGCGATCATGGATCGCATTGTTCACAACACGATCTGGGTTGAGACCGGTGGGTTCAACATGCGTGAGGCGTATTCCAGTTCCGGGCAGTAGGAACGGGTCGCCGTTACGGTGAGATATGGGTTCAGAGCCGCCGGTTCACCGCGAGGGAAGCCGGTGGCTCTGAACGTGAATATTGGGTTGCTCTGAACCGCAAGAACGGGTGGCTCTGAACCGCAAGAACGGGTGGCTCTGAAGCGCAATATCGGTGGCTCTGATCGGGTCAAATATTCACTTTGGCCCCGCTTCAAAGCTGAATTCAGGGCTTACGGTGACCGTCGACTGACTTAGGATATGCGCTCAAGACCAACTGGATTAATTCATAGTCAGCCTTAGCGAACAGATCTTCAAGTTTGCTCCCCATCTTTTACGCATCCAGTGGTAGCTGCGCGATCAACGGTCACTGGCATTTTGAACGAAGATATTCTTCACGTCTCGCCTCCAATATTGCTCATGTCGGATGCGCTGACGGGCTTACTCGCACAAAGCCTTGGAATCAGTTTCGACCCACTAGGTTGGATTCAAGACCTACATAACAAGATACAGCCTTTCACAAGTTCAACTTTGAACCCATTGAGTCATCCGGTTCCGGCACTTCAATGTCCTCCTGACGCTGCTCTTCTTGCTCATCCAACCAAGCCCTGGGTACTGGTCTTGACCAAGAGGCAACGATATCTAGAAAACATGCCGTTTCGTTGTCCGCTTTATATACAAGGTTTCCGATACACCGGGGTACTTCGTTCCGGTATTGGTAGACCAACAATTAGGCTGTCAGTTCTATCTTCCCCACTCCGATGAACCTCCTTGGGCTCTTGCTTTAAAGCACTGACTCTCAGCTAGGAGAACCTCATCGTAGATTTTCTAATAACTATGAATCCATCAGCAACCAGTGCTTCCGATAGGCGGAACCGGACCCGCTGGCGATTAGGTCGTTGGCAATCGTGATGAATCAAGAATTTGACGGTAGTCCGACAGACAAAGAGTCAGTGGCTAGGACGACGGCTTCTCACAATCACCTAAGAATTCCCAATTGTTCCCTCACCCCCGGTCCATAGGTATGGATTAGTGATTTGGCAACGGGTATCGGCTTCGACCCTTCACTGGTTTTGTCCCTTCTAGGTAGATCCCGCCCCCACGGTTCGCGAATGACACAAGATCTGTCGCGGTAGAAAGAGAGAACGGTTCAAAGTAGAGGTCTTTAGAATTAGTTAGTGCTGCGACTACCATTCTTCGCCAAGACCTCAACTTTCTTGTCCTTTGGCAACTTCCACGGGACACGGACCGTCTGCTTCCCTGCGTTCCCCCTGATTCTTGCAAATTCACGTGACTCGTACTTACGAAGTCGACATGTACGAGCGTCGACGCCAGAATGATTCTTCAACGGCTTCAGCAGACCACCACAGTGAAAGTGACTGAGTATCAATTATTCCTGCACCTAAGTCTCACCCGTGTGGTGACTTCGACGGTTTCAGCGCAGACACGGTTCCACACGATGCTCCCCGAAATCGTCGAACGTATCGTCCCTACCACGAGCGATAAATCAGTGTTGCAGTCATAACACCAGCAGCAGACAGACAACACAATCGCTCCCGTTCCTGGACTGAACGACGTCTCAGAGTTCACCAGCGGCCTAGCCGGTGGTGTTTTGACCCTGGGTAAAAGAGGCTGCTGGCAAGGTGTCCAGAGTGAACGTCAATGGACGTCAGAGAATGTAGCCGACGTGGGGCTGGAGAATTCGCTTTGGCTCTTTGTATTAGATATGTTTCACGTGAAACAGAGACAGGAACAGTCGGTGCGTGGCTACGAGAATGCCAGCGGCCATACAAATCCAATCTACGTGGCTGAGGTTACCTACATAAAATTCAACTACGAAGAGCACTCCAAAGACCCCCACGCATCCTGAGGAGTTATTTAATATGCCGATGCCACTCGTCTCCCCGGTGAAGCCCAATACTGCACTTCTGCCCATTCGTTCTTGCCACGGGTAGATCAGTTTCGACAAATGGAAAATACGAACTGGCATATCCTCGATAGTTCTTTGCTCAACGAATGGTCAGCGAGGATCGCTCCCATTCACGTTGGAATCATCCCCACCCGGTTTGGTTGCAACAACTGAGATGAACCTGTGACTGCACCACGACAACGGTGATTATTCGGAGGAGTCAGAGTCAATTAGTACCCGCATTGAGGGCCGCCCATTAGCCTCATTTATAACTGTCGCTTCTTCAAGCCACGATGGACGGTAGCTCGAGGGAAATTACCCTGTCGAGGTAGCGCTTCAGGAGCAAGGCCTCCTGCTCGAAACTCTCACGCACATAATGCACTGATGGCTCCAGCACAGATCTAGTTCGAAACGATATGGTGCGTACACGTCAGTTATATCGTCGCTAACACGAGCGGGTATGCCAGGACGGTTGCGCGTGCTGTTTACTTACGATGGTCGAGTCCGTTGATTATTTGCCTCCTTGGTAGCCACCAAGATTGCAATTCAGCGCCATATGGTCACTACAGCGATATTCGGTCGCAGAGCCGCTTGGTATTCCCTGTTGGAGCCACCCTACGATCTGTTTCCGTCCGGTCAGCGGCACGCAACTATGACAAGTTGGCAGTTGTGCTACTTGCACATCTAAATCGTACGGAGGGCTGTACAGAAACCTCATGCTGAATAGGTATCGGCGGCATGTGCTGTCGCATCGAGCCTAGGTTCTTACTGACCATTGCCCGTCAACTCGCCGTCGCAGCAATGACAGGATAGCTGGCAACAGGCTGATTAGTGGTCAAACCCAACTAGCAGGCCAATAATTCTTCTTGTCAATGCATCTTGAGTGCCTGTCCACGCAATGGCTAGCGGTTTCTCGGCATGAGGCACTCGTCAGAAACCAAGACGAGAGTGATGTTCCTGCAACACATGTACGCCGGGAGGGCTCTCTAGCTATGACAATCAATCCGGGAATCACCATAGATTGAGCATGAGAGTGATGCCCGGGCTATATCGCTTGAGCCAGGTCAGATCGTGCCCCCAAGCGAAACGGTGATGTTTGAGGGGGTACGGATGCGTATGTGTTTGCGATTTGCCGGTCATTCTACGACCTCCTCTCTTTGATCCCATCGATAAGGTGTATCTAGATGCGAGCCGTCCTCGACGGGTGCACTGCAGCTTGGTGGCTCTGATCTGCAATAACGGGTGGCGCTCAACCACAATATTGGTAGCTCTAAAACTTGCGCATATTCACCCACGTTTTCCACTGCATCAAAAGTCATGGCGATGCCCGCCAAACTACTGATCCATGACTAGGCGGCTACCCGCGCAACGGTACAATCCCGATATTTCCAAAGCATGTATCGTCCTCCCCGATCACCAACTGTGTGCCACCAACGATCACGTGTTGACATGATTATTAGACCCGCTGACAGGGACCATTTTGAGCTTCAGAGCCACACCAGATCTTCATTTAGATCCACTTTGTCTGTCTCCACTCCCCCATGCAGCAATATCTCAAGAGAGGAGCCGGCCACCAGATAGACAACAAATCGAGGCGAGGAGCATACTCCAATACCGCCTGAACGGGATGCCCGGACAGTATGGCCAGCCTCCCTAAGCATCTTGTCCCAAGGCGCTGTATCTTTGAAAGCCGCAACACAGTTACTAAGGACTCTGACGATTTCTGGAATGTGTCGTTGCATCCAGAAACTAAGAAATGAGAAGGCGACGACCACCGTCAGTAAACAGTACGAGCAACAGGACGCTTACCCACTCGCGTCGTCTACGTTACGAGTTAGGATGGCGTTCGATATCGGCTGGGCTCAAATATGCGGCGGACCAGTAGGTGCACCAAACGTGCGAATTTTTCGTGCATTAGCCTTTGCTCCAGAAAACAGCACCGTGGCCAAGTTCGTGCCTCCAAACCACTGACCATCATATCTAGATTATTGGTGCCCTGAACGAGAATTATGGTGGCTCTGGTATGCAGTAACTGGTGACAATGAAACCTTTGAAAATTTCGTCAATGGTAAAGAAACAACTTCGGCAAGAGAGGTAGTAGTTTCTGACCTCTTGAATAAAAATTAAAGTTTCTGGTCCAACCATTTATATGATTCCAACTGGAATCTTCTTCTACGGGCCTTTCTGTAGGTGGCAGACGTTTATTCGCAGGGCGCAAAAAAATAGCACCGACTTGACGGCCTCCTTGAGAGAGCCTCTGTGAAGAATCTTGAAGCAGTAAACGTGTCAGCAAGAGCTTCTTGAAAGCGGTCTAAACGGAGAACCCGAGCACCTTCTATTCCTTTCACGACCCAAGCATAGAAAACTAGAGCACCCTGGTCGCGCTACAGCGACCTTACGGGCCACCAGTGGGACGAGACCCTCCCCCTGAGCCTAGAAGCGGCTCAGTGACTCCTTAGGTGCCGATTCAGCAACTTTTTTGGTCGCAATCATTCTCCAGTAGAATCCGCAGTGGAACCCACGCACTATCGTTGCCAGCCAGAACCTACTTCACTTTTCCTTACTGATCTTGAACTCAGTTTTTAAACAAAGGCGGTCATGTTTCACGTGAAACATGACCATCATTGTTAGCTGAAGCCTATGATTTCTTAAGGTCCGGATCTAGAACTTCCATGATTCTGTTCAGGTCTTCAACGGACGCGAATTCGATACTAACTTTACCTTTTCGAGAGCCCAACTGAATCTTCACGCTAGTATCCAGTCGATCGGCCAGAGAAGTAGCTAGGAAATCAAGCCGTTCGTTTCGCTGGGTTTCTCGTGGTTTGGCATTCTTCTTGACCGGCTTATCGCCACTGAGTGCTACGGCTTCTTCTGTAGCGCGAACCGACAGGCCTTCATTGACGATGCGTTGAGCGAGTTGTTCTATCGCTTCCCCATTGGACAGGCCGAGCAAAGCTCTTGCGTGCCCCGCAGAGAGGACTCCCGCCGCAACTCGTCGTTGAACCAAAGCTGGTAGCTTCATGAGCCGAATAGTGTTCGAAATCTGTGACCGCGAACGACCGATACGATCAGATAAGACCTCTTGTGTGCAGTTGAACTCTTCGAGTAACTGCTGGTAAGCAGCCGCTTCTTCCAGCGGGTTGAGTTCCGACCGATGTAGATTTTCAAGCAGCGCGTCACGTAAAAGGTCGTTATCTTGAGTGTCGCGGATAATGGCTGGAATCGTAGACAGGCCCGCGGCTTGAGTAGCGCGCCAACGACGCTCACCCATGACCAGTTCGTATGGGGCCTCATTTTCTTCTCTCGAAGGCCGAACAACGATCGGCTGAAGCAACCCGATTTCCCGGATGGAATGGATGAGTTCATCCAGTTGTTCCTGATCGAAGTTAGTTCTTGGCTGCTTACGGTTCGGATGGATCTGGTTAACATTGAGTTCAGCAAAACTTGCACCAGGAACGTCAACTAGTCCTGGAGAAGATTCTTCAATGTTAGGAATAGTCGCCTTCTTCGAGACAGCTGGTTCAGTTTCTCTTGGAGCCACAGACGAAGTTAAACCAGGCATGGCCGCACGAGTTTTTTTGCCATTTTTTGCAGGGGTGATCTTAGAGGCAGAAGACGAAGATTTCCGCCCCGGTTCAAAGAACATATCCACAGGGCGTGCAGATTTGGTTTTGCTTACTTGCGGTTCAGTAGAAGATGTTTCACGTGAAACTTCCTCAACAGTCTCAGGTGCAGCGCCTGTTGGTGAACTGGAAATCAGGGCACCTAGTCCCCTGCCTAAGCCACGCTTTTTCTCAGCCATTTGCCGGCACTCCTTCTCATCCAAATACTCAGCCATGACTAGTCTACTGTTTACTCGACAAACAAGGGGGATGTTGCTCGCCTTGATTGTAAGAAGTCTCGAAGAGTACAAATACAAAATTTTCTCGTTAAACAACAATAAGCGGGTTATTTCCCGCTTAAGTTGGCTCAAAAGCTTTCGGTTAGACCCGAACGGCTCTTTCCGCAATCTCTATGGCTGCCTCCATGTAAGACAGAGCACCTGTAGAGCTTGGATCGTAAGTAATGACCGTTTGTTGGTAACTAGGTGCTTCAGAGATGCGCACGGAACGTGGAATCACGGCTCCTAAAACTTGCTCCGGAAAATGTTCCCGAACTTCGTTAGCAACTTGAGCTGCAAGGTTCGTTCGTCCGTCATACATGGTCAGCAGAATCGTAGATACTGTCAACTTTGAATTCAAGTGCTTCTGAATCATTTCAATGTTCTTCAACAGCTGACTGAGACCTTCCAGCGCGTAATATTCGCACTGAATCGGAATCAGAACTTCTCTGGCAGCCACAAACGCATTAACTGTCAACAGGCCGAGGCTCGGCGGACAGTCAATGAAAACATAATCCAACCGCGGAAGGCCCTCGCGCTGTCGGGTTCGCGCGTAGTCGTCCAATGCTCGTTGCAACCGCTGTTCACGGGCAACCAGAGATACCAACTCAATCTCTGCGCCGGCCAGGTGAATGGTTGCAGGTGCAACTTGCAATAAAGGTAGTTCAGGGCATGTCGCGATGACGTCAGCCAACGGAAGATCGTTGATTAGAACATCGTAGATGCTATCCACTTCCGAATGATGCTCAATGCCGAGCGCAGTTGATGCATTACCCTGTGGATCAATATCGATCACAAGAACATTCAAACCGCTCTTTGCCAGCGCAGCCGCCAAATTAACCGTCGTCGTCGTTTTACCGACGCCACCCTTTTGATTCGAAATGGTCAGGTAACGAGTCTTCGGAGGAGTGGGAACCTTACGCTCAGAAATTGCTTCGCGTCGGCGGTGCTCGCTAGCCAATTGACTAGCAAGGGGCGAAGAAGAGTCATTAAAGTCAAAAACGTTACTCGACGAACCTTTAGCCTTGGACAAAGGTGAAACTCCTCCTCGTAATTTGATGCGTGCAATTTTCGCAGATAGTTAGACTTTGTTTCACGTGAAACACTCGAAAACAAACGTCTTAGCGTGTGTTCAATTTAGATGTCAAAAGACTTCAAAATTTTGCATCGTGCCGCATCGAAAGCTACTTAAAGACTAACGCCTAAGCCTTAGCCAACCTTGATTCGAACCACCGTGGTGACTTCTTCAAGAATGTCTTCACCCACAGTCAAAACCTCGGTTTTGGTGCCACCGAGCTTACGAATGACTTTTTGAGCCTTGTCGATTTCTTCTGCAGCCGAACGACCCTTGATCGCGATCAAGTCGCCCTTGCCATGCAGTAGTGGAATGGTCAAGCCTGCCAAGTTGCTCAGGGCTGATACAGCACGAGCCGTAACGTATCGAGCGTTGATCGTCTCGACCATCTGTTCTGCGCGTCCACGCATCACAGTAACGTTATCTAGCCCAAGATCATCAATAACCTCTGTCAGCCAGATGCAGCGACGCTCTAGCGGCTCAATCAGAGTTAGTTTCAAGTCTGGACGTGCGATGGCAAGGCATAGCCCAGGAAGCCCTGCGCCACTGCCTACGTCGGCCACTTCAGCGTCCTGCTCCATAAGCGATTCGATGATCGCACAGTTCAATACGTGGCGTGACCAGAGGCGTGGAACTTCACGTGGGCCAAGTAAGCCCCGTTCAATTCCGGAGGTCGCTAGGTGCGTTACATAACGCTTGGCAAGATCCAGTCGGTCGCCGAAAATTTTCTCGGCGGCTACGGTCTCCGCAGCTGTCAGGCTGAGGTCCTCAGTCATTGCATTGGTCCTTAGAACGTTCGAAACCGCGAATAGCGATGTACTTAGTTAGCTAGCGTCGAAACGACGATGTGGCGACGAGCGGATTCGCCCTCGGATTCCGAGTGCAAGCCGGCATCAGCGATCACATCATGAACAAGCTTGCGCTCATATGCGCTCATCGGTTCAAGATGTACAGCTTCTCCACTTTTGCGAGCTTGCTCGATGGCCTGTGCTGCAATCTCCTGCAGTTCCTCGGCACGGTTAGCGCGGTAACCAGCTATGTCCAGGACGAGCCGTGAGCGCTCACCTGTAGCGTTCAGGACGGCCAAACGGGTGAGTTCCTGTAGTGCATCAAGGACTTCACCGTCCTTGCCTACCAGGCTGTTCAGGTCAGTGGTTGCTTCTTCGGCAACGATCGAAATGTAGGTACGCCCACCACGAATTTCGATGTCAATGTCGCCATCAAGATCGGCAATATCGAGCAGTTCTTCGAGGTAATCCGCGGCAACATCGCCTTCGTCAATTACCTCGTCTGCTTGCTCATGCTGATCCTCTAGCTCTGTTGCTTCAGGATTTTCAGTTGCAGTCATGACTACCTCTTCTTGCGGTTCTTGCGCTTAGGCTGCTCGCGCTGGCCTTTAGGCTCTTCAATGGCTGGGGTCTCGGACTCGTCAACCTTCTTCTGCCCCACAGGAGGCAGGCCCTTCTCTGCACGGCGAGCGTTTAGTTCACGTTCTGCCTGGGAGCCCGGGGTTGGGTTGTTACGAATAACCCAGAACTGCTGTCCCAGGGTCCACAAGTTCGATGCGGTCCAGTAGATCAGCACACCGATTGGGAAGTTAATGCCACCGATACCGAAGACCAAAGGCAGGATGTAGAGCATCATCTTCTGCTGCTGCATGAATGGGCCCTGAAGAGCTTCTGCGCTCATGTTCTTCGTCATCAGCTGACGCTGGGTGAAGAACTGCGAGGCGGTCATTGCAAGGATCATAATGACAGCAACAATGATTACGGCCCAGTTGATAGCGCCGGAGTTAATGGTGCCCAAGAACGTCTCGGACAGTGGTGCGCCGAGAATTGAGGACTGGTCGAAGCTGCGGATGTGGTCAGCGGACAAGGCACCGATTGAACGGCCGTCATCGCTGGCGCGGGATGCTTCGTTGAGCACGCGGAACAATGCAAAGAAGAACGGCATCTGCACGAGTAATGGCAGGCATGAAGAAAGTGGGTTGGTCTTGTGCTTCTTGAACAGCGCCTGCTGCTCTTGCACCATGGCCTGACGCGACATCTGGTCGGTCTTGCCCTTGTACTTTGCCTGGAGCTTACGAAGATCAGGCTGCAGTGCCTGCATCGCTCGCTGACTCTTGATCTGCTTAACGAAGACCGGGATCAACAAGGTACGAATAAGCAGCACAAGGAAGATAATGGACAAGGTCCAAGTCACACCCGAGCCTTCATCCATACCAAGGATCGTGAACAGTTCGTGGAAGGCCCACAGGACCCACGACACGGCATACGTGAACGGAGTCAATATCGTGTCTAGAAAGTTCATTAGCGGTCAAGCTCCTTGTGGCCGCTATCCGCGGCGTCTTCATCGTCGGGAATCACAGGATGATTCAGAACTATGATCCTCGGCAGTTTACCTTCAGGCCAAATCCTTGGTCCTTCGGGCACTTGGTCTACACCGCCGTGGGAAAATGGATTGCACCTCAGAACCCGCCAAGCGGTCAAGACGATGCCTTTGATAGCGCCGTGTTGTGTCACCGCTTCGAGCCCATAGGCAGAACAGCTAGGAAAGTATCGGCATACATCGCCGTAAATTGGCGAGATGATCTTGCGGTAAGTCTTAAGAAATCCAATAAGCAGGTTGCGCGGAATATCAATGATGAACCACAGCACCCCGGTACGCGGACTCAAGTCCTTACGCATCAGCGAACCTCTGATTTACGCTGTACAGATGCGAAAGCGGCAGTAACCTGGGTCCGCAGTTCGTCCCAAGTGAGCTCTGCAGCTCCGGGTAAAGCACGAACAACGATGTCCAGGTTCCCATCCACGCGCCTGAGCTCGTGGGCAACTTCGCGCATACGGCGTTTAGTCAGGTTTCGCTTAACTGCAATTCCCACTGCCTTGGAGACAATAAATCCAAACCGGTCCCCCGCGGCCCCTTCGGGGCGAGGACGTGCATATAGCACGACGTTCCGGCGTCCGCTTCGGGCGCCGGAACGTACAGTGACTGTAAGGTCTTGCGCTAAGCGCAATCGCTGATTCTTTGGCAACATTTTTTGTTCTAGCCAGATCTAGTTGATTCCGCCAGAACTACGCAGCCAAAAGCTGTTTCGCAAATTTATGCGGAAAGCTCGGTACGGCTCTTGCCGCGACGTGCGGACAAGATTGCGCGACCTGCACGGGTACGCATACGAAGGCGGAAACCGTGCTTCTTGGCACGACGACGGTTATTAGGCTGAAAAGTCCGCTTGCTCACGGTGACACTCCAAGAAATTTAAGTGATGCGCCGGACCCGCTACTAGCTAGCTGGATAACAACAGGCTGACGCTCGTTCTTTATAAAATGTGTAATTTTGCGGGCTCTTCTAAAAACTGAGCAGGTCACAAAACGCACACATAGGACTAAATAACGATAGGAAAAATTACGCCATAGGTCAAATTGGCGCGATTTTCAAGGACCCCTGTGCATATCAGAGTCCTACCTGTGAATAATCTACCCCAAAGTTGTGGATTACTGCATCATTTAACGAAAGACAACTCACAATCTGGGATGAAAATCCACGTCACAACGCCCATGAAAACGGTATATTTCAAGGGGAAAGGCGTTTTCCACAGGCAAACAGCTAACTTTTTCCACCGGACTGTGCATAACCATGTGGATAGTGGTTAGAATCAGTGGAGATAACGTCGCCAGAACGGCGAAAATGAGGCCCGAAGCAGGGTTTTATGTGATCAACATTGCATTAAATGATGGAAGTGGGGCGCCCTTA